>OZ244947.1:1567500-2182500 GCA_965222395.1 Rhodospirillales bacterium | reverse complement strand
GGTGTGTTTGTCTATTGGGGAACGGTTGGGCTTGATGCTCAAGCGGGGTGCTTACTTGTAGGTATCTATCGGTTGAAACGAGGTTCTGTCTGGCTTGCCGGACGTGTTCGAAGGTTGCACGACCTTCGAAGTCGACACGTCTGGCAATCGATGCCGGTATCTAGACGCTTTTCATTCAGTGTGGCGTTTGGGAGTTTGCCGGCATCAGCAAATTGCGTTGAGTAAGAGGCTCTGTGTAACCGCCGTTTGGCGGTGCGGCCGCTGACATAGCTTGTTTGGCGGTTGTTTATGGAAGCGGGTTCTTTATGGATCTGTTTATCCGTGTTGCATGGGGCGTTCTCAAGCGAGAGAAGGGCATCTGGTGAATGCCTTGGCACAAAGAGGCGATGAAAGACGTGGCACTCTGCGATAAGCTGCGGGGAGGGGAGAGCACCCTTTGATCCGTGGATCTCTGAATGGGGAAACCCGGCGCTTTAGCGTCATCTTGCACTGAATACATAGGTGTAAGAAGCAAACCCGGCGAAGTGAAACATCTCAGTAGCCGGAGGAAAGGACATCAACCGAGACTCCGTTAGTAGTGGCGAGCGAACGCGGACCAGGCCAGTGGCAATTGTGTAAGAACCGGAACCGTCTGGAAAGTCGGGCCATAGCGGGTGATAGCCCCGTACGGGTAGAAAGCACTTTTGTCCTCGAGTAAGGCGGGGCACGTGAAACCCTGTCTGAACGTGGGGGGACCATCCTCCAAGCCTAAGTACTCCTTTGTGACCGATAGTGAACCAGTACCGTGAGGGAAAGGTGAAAAGCACCCCGACGAGGGGAGTGAAAGAGACCTGAAACCGGATGCCTACAAGCAGTCGGAGGGAGCTTGTCTCCTGACGGCGTACCTTTTGTATAATGGGTCAGCGAGTTAATTTTGCGAGCGAGCTTAAGCCGTTAGGTGTAGGCGCAGGGAAACCGAGTGTTAATAGCGCGTATAGTTCGTAGGATTAGACCCGAAGCCCGGTGATCTAGCCATGAGCAGGTTGAAGGTGCGGTAACACGTACTGGAGGACCGAACCCACTTATGTTGAAAAATGAGGGGATGACTTGTGGCTAGGGGTGAAAGGCCAATCAAACCGGGTAATAGCTGGTTCTCCGCGAAATCTATTTAGGTAGAGCGTCGTGTATTGCTGTCGGGGGTAGAGCACTGGATGGGCTAGGGGGCCCCACAGGCTTACCAAACCTAACCAAACTCCGAATACCGATAAGTATGAGCACGGCAGACAGACCATGGGTGCTAAGGTCCGTGGTCGAAAGGGAAACAGCCCAGACCTCCAGCTAAGGTCCCCAAATCATAGTTAAGTGGGAAAGGATGTGGGAAGGCCAAGACAACCAGGAGGTTGGCTTAGAAGCAGCCATCCTTTAAAGAAAGCGTAACAGCTCACTGGTCTAAACAAGCCGTCCTGCGCCGAAGATGTATCGGGGCTCAAACTATGTACCGAAGCTGAGGATTCACACGTATGTGTGAGTGGTAGCGGAGCGTTCCGTAGGCCTGCGAAGGTGACCCGCGAGGGTTGCTGGAGGTATCGGAAGTGAGAATGCTGACATGAGTAGCGACAAAGAGTGTGAGAAACACTCTCGCCGTAAGTCCAAGGGTTCCTCGGCAAGGCTAATCCGCCGAGGGTGAGCCGGCCCCTAAGGCGAGGCCGAAAGGCGTAGTCGATGGGAACTAGGTTAATATTCCTAGGCTTGGTGGTAGTGACGGATGACGGCAGCAGTGTGGGCTTAACGGATTGTCCATGCTGTGAAGTTGTCCCAGGAAATAACTCCACCGTATAAACCGTACCCGAAACCAACACAGGTGGACTGGTAGAGCATACCAAGGCGCTTGAGAGAACGATGTTGAAGGAACTCGGCAAAATGCCTGCGTAACTTCGGGAGAAGCAGGCCCCGTTCTTGGGCAACCAGGGGCGGGGGGCACAGACCAGGGGGTAGCGACTGTTTACTAAAAACATAGGGCTCTGCGAAGTGGTCAACACGACGTATAGGGTCTGACGCCTGCCCGGTGCCGGAAGGTTAAGAGGAGAGGTGAGAGCTTTGAATCGAAGCCCCGGTAAACGGCGGCCGTAACTATAACGGTCCTAAGGTAGCGAAATTCCTTGTCGGGTAAGTTCCGACCTGCACGAATGGCGTAACGACTTCCCCACTGTCTCCAACATCGACTCAGCGAAATTGAATTCTCCGTGAAGATGCGGAGTACCCGCGGTTAGACGGAAAGACCCCGTGCACCTTTACTACAGCTTCAGAGTGGTACTAGGGAATAACTGTGTAGGATAGGCGGGAGACTTTGAACCCAAGCCGCCAGGTTTGGTGGAGTCACCCTTGAAATACCGCCCTTTTGTTCTCTGGTATCTAACCGCGATCCCTGAACCGGGATCCGGGACCCTCTGTGGCGGGTAGTTTGACTGGGGCGGTCGCCTCCCAAAGAGTAACGGAGGCGCGCGAAGGTGGGCTCAAGCTGGTCGGAAATCAGCTGTTGAGTGCAATGGCATAAGCCTGCCTGACTGCGAGAGCGACGGTTCGAGCAGAGACGAAAGTCGGTCATAGTGATCCGGTGGTCCCGCATGGAAGGGCCATCGCTCAACGGATAAAAGGTACGCCGGGGATAACAGGCTGATGATCCCCAAGAGTCCACATCGACGGGATCGTTTGGCACCTCGATGTCGGCTCATCACATCCTGGGGCTGGAGCAGGTCCCAAGGGTTCGGCTGTTCGCCGATTAAAGTGGTACGTGAGCTGGGTTTAGAACGTCGTGAGACAGTTCGGTCCCTATCTGCCGTGGGTGTTGGATACTTGAGAGGAGCTGCCCCTAGTACGAGAGGACCGGGGTGGACGTATCTCTGGTGGACCTGTTGTCACGCCAGTGGCATAGCAGGGTAGCTAAATACGGACGGGATAACCGCTGAAGGCATCTAAGCGGGAAGCCCCCCTCAAAACCAGGTATCCCTTGAGAGCCGTGGAAGACCACCACGTCGATAGGCTGGATGTGGAAGCGTGGTAACACGCGTAGCTGACCAGTACTAATCGCTCGATAGGCTTCAGAGCGCTTCATGCGCACGGATAAACAGATCCTCAAGCTCATGCAGTTTGCAGAACTAAAACCAGACAGAAACTTTTTGTATGCCAGTCATGCGATGCATGACGTGGTTGCTCGCCCAATCTCATATTGCTATGGCGGTTGGCGCGTCAGCTGCTTGGCGTATAAAACATGTCTTGTGTGCTTCGACGACCTGGTGGTCATGGCGAGAGTGCCCCACCCGATCCCATCTCGAACTCGGACGTGAAACCTCTTAGCGCCGATGGTACTGCATCTTAAGGTGTGGGAGAGTAGGTCGCCGCCAGGTCTTCAAAGCGCACAACAGAAAACCCAAAAACATCGTTCCTCTTTAACACCCTCAAATGAATACCCTTAACGCGGGGTGGAGCAGCCCGGTAGCTCGTCAGGCTCATAACCTGAAGGTCACAGGTTCAAATCCTGTCCCCGCAACCAACGTTACTTGCACCCCTGAGGTATCGCCTCGGGGGTGTTTGTTTTTGGCGGCTTGGCCGAGAGACAACAGGGCAGCGAGTTCGCCATAGAGTTCAATCTTGAGTTTGCCGCTCTCCGGGACAAGGCGGACGGTCTCGATGAGGCTGCGAACAGCTTCACACGCTTCCTGAACCGTGTCGGGTGCATTCAAGGCATCAACCAAGTTCGCGATCTTGTCACGATAGAAATCGGCGAGGTTCGGGTGAAGTCGTGGTTTTGGTGGCGGAACCGTGATCTGTTCGGCATTCAGCTCAACTTTCTTGGCTTGTAGGGCGGTGATCTCGTCTTTGACGGCATCGCCGGGGACGCCGGATTTAATGGCGTCGATAAGACGGGCGAGGCCCCGGTCGACGTTGGCGATCTCACGCTCAAGGCGCGCGCGATCATGGTCCTCGGATGCGGCCAGCCGGTTCATCTCTCGATGAAACTCTGCAGCAAACTCCTTGTAAGCCTCCGGCTGCATCAGCTGCTCTTTGAGCCCGTTCAGGACGGTTGCTTCGATCACATCCCGACGGACCGTCAGCATATTGTCGCACGTACCCTTATTGCGGGCGGTCGAGCAGCCGTAATGGTGCTGGCTGATCTTTGAGAAGCCACCACCGCAAACGCCGCATTGGAGAAGGCCTGACAGCAGATACCTAGGTCGTCGGGCGCGTTCGGAACGGATATCGCGCCCTTCGGCGATCTGCCGCCGCGTCCCTTGTTGGCGGTCTTTGACCGCGTTCCATAAGTCGTCATCGATAATCCGCAGGAACGGGACGTCCTCGACGATCCATTCGGTCTCGGGATTGAGCCGTGCTTGTCGTTTGCCGGTGCTCGGGTCTTTGATGAACCGCTGCCGGTTCCATACCAGTCGACCGATATAGAGCTCGTTATTGAAGATGCCGGTACCGCGGCGCCAATTTCCAGAAATCGTTGAAGGCCCCCAGGCGCAGCTATTCGGTCCAGGGATACCTTCTGCATTCAAGTCGTGTGCTATAACGCGAGGGGGCCGGCCAGCGACGAATTCCCGGAAAATACGTTCAACGATAAGGGCTTCGTCGGCATTGATTGTTCGCTCACCGCGCACGGGTTCACCGTTTGCGGTGAACTTTTTGACGACTGTATAGCCGTAGGCATTGCCGCCGCCAGACTTGCCCTGCCGGACGCGGCCCTCGAGGCCACGCCAGGTCTTGTCTGCGAGGTCTTTAAGGAACAATGCATTCATGGTGCCTTTTAGGCCCACGTGAAGTTCGTTGATCTCGCCCTCTGAGAGCGTAATCAGTGGAATTCCGGCAAACCTAAGGTGTTTGTAGAGGCCTGCGATATCTTCCTGGTCCCGGCTGAGGCGGTCCAAGGCCTCGGCGACAAGAATATCGAACTTGCCGCCGCGCGCATCCGATAGCATCTCTTGGTACCCCGGGCGGAGAGTGCTGGCGCCACTGATGCCCCGATCCGAATATGATTTGGTGAATTGCCAGCCTTCACTGCTGATCCGCTTGGCGCAAATCCGGACCTGATCGTCGATAGACGCGACCCTTTGATTCTCTGATGAAAATCGGGCGTAAACAGCAGCTCTCATCTCTCGGCCCCGGACTCGATATCCGTGTCGGTTTGCCTTGCTCGATGATTGTCGTTTGCCGACTGACGCGCAAGTAGTTTTGCAAATGCAATAAAAGCTTCCCGTGAAACAATACTGTTACGCTCACTCATTGAATCTGTGTTATTTTGTTTTTTGTCATTCATTACATCACTCCTTTTTATTTATTATACCTATCGATGTAATTATATTGAATGCGAAATAGCGTCTCGGCGTGGCCGCGCGTTAATGCTGCCTTAAACATTCGAGGAGCCGGAAACCTTCGTTGCCGATCCGTCACGAAACGCTGTTACGCGCGGATAACCGGGCAATTTGGTGCTGAAAACAGTGATCCATAGCCCGTTTTGCCTCATTGATGAATGGCGATGCGCTCGCAGAAAAAGTTTTGTCGAATTCGACAAGGCTCAACAAGTTATGCCCAAAATATGCGCCAACAGGGATGCAGCTGACGCTGATTATCCACGTTTTGCAGGAGGGGTTTGTTAACAGCGGATGCGACTTGGCGTAATCAAGACGATCCCTCAGTCGCTTCTTCTTGCCAGGCGACATGCCTGATATCGAAGTGACTACTTCTATCGCGTGGTTCGTGCCGTTTCGGTCCACCGCAACGATATCAATCGCGTATCGTTTTGCGGTGCCGCCACGGTTAGGTGAGAAGTCCACTGAATGCGCCGAGAGGCTTAGCTGTTGCGTGACCTCGAATTGTCCATTGACCCGGAGGCATGCAGCAATGATCTGTTCGTACACCGTCCCCTGCCGGGTTGCCGCACTCTGTGTCATACGTTTAATGGCCTCCGCATATGAAACGTGAGCCCCCCGAAGTTGGTCAGCGAGGCTATTCATGCGTTCAATCTCATCATCAACTATTGAGATGATGGCGTCCAAATTGGACGAAACATGAGGCTCCGGCGAAATGTTCATCGGCACCAGCCGATCACGGGTTGGGTGTTTGTCTTGACCGATCATGCCGCCCAAGGCCCCGAAGACGCGCCAAGGCACGCCGCTGAGCGCTCAAATTTGGCGCGTTCATCGGATAATCCGGCGGCAGGTTCCAGCGACGCCGGTATTCTTGCGGTGACATCCCATATTGTGTTCGGAGATATCGCTTAAGCATACAAAGACGCTTGCCGTCCTCTAGGCAGATGATGGCGTCGGCAGTAATTGACTCCGCAACTGGGACGGCAGGGCATCGGCGATGCGAATACGCGGGCTCTTGAAGCGGCGCTCCGTTTTTAGGCGCAGACGACAAACGGGGTGTTCGGGTTCCCGTAAGCATCTGGATAAGGTGTTCGTAGTGCTGGCCGATATCGTCGAGTTGCACGCGATCTGCGTGCAAGTCGGCGAATGCGATCTTCGCAGCGGCTAATTGTTCTTGGGTCATATGGCTTGCGCCTCCGAAAGTCATTTTTTAAGCTGATGCCAATATAAAGTATAGGTCAACTATAGTCAATATAATATAGTGAGGTTAGGCATTGTGATAATAACCCCTGAACAGTGCAAAGCGGCACGCGCACTCCTTGGCTGGAACCAAGACACTCTTGCTTCGAACGCTAGGGTGGCAAAACAGACATTGGCTGACTTTGAAAGAGGTGCGCGACAGCCTTACGAACGGACATTGAGGGATATCATCGCCGCGCTTGAAGAGGCGGGCATCGAATTTATCGATGCGGAAAACGAAAAGGGCGAGGGGGTCCGCCTTAATAAAAAGTAGACGGTGATTTGGGTGAAATTGAATGCCGCTCTTTTGGCACGCCAGCGCTTCGCGACGCTGAGTTCTGACGATGCCCTCATGCCAGCCGTCGCGTAGCCTCAATTCGCGGCAAGTAAATAAAATGACTCTGCTTACGAGTCTTTCTTGCAACGCGTGGTCCTACCTCAACCCGAAACCGAACTTCGGGGAGAGGGCAAATGACACCGCAACCGTTTTTGAGACTGAGCAAAAAGCTGAAATCACCGTCCGCCGTGAGACAAAAGATCGGATATATCTTCGGCGAAAACCTGCCTGAAACCGAAAGGCAGCATGTGCTATCAGGAACGATAAGCGCAGACGACAAATTCACCGAATACCGTCAGAGAATCTCTGACGTGGGTAAGATCCGAAGAAACGCCGTCTACGCTGTCGAGTTCGTCTTTTCGGCAAGTCCATCGTACTTTCGTCCACATGGGGCATCTACCCAACGAGCAACCAGAAAGCAGCGGGCTGACAAATTCATCAAGGCAGCGGCACAATGGGCAAAAGAAACCTTCGCACAAAATATCCTCTGCATGGCTATTCATCTGCACCAGAGGACGCCGCATATTCATGTCATGGTCGTGCCACTGCTCGAGGGTCGCCTGAATTGCCGGGAGCTCTACTCAAAACGGGATAGATTGGTCGGGCTGCAGGAGAGTTACGCGGCGGCATTGGCGCCTCTTGGGATCCTGCGAGAGTCTCGCGAGCATAGGCAACAGCATAAGGAACGAATTAAGTGGATAAGAGAACAGGAAGAACGACTGCGTGCCTTGCAAGACGAACTTGAGAGACGGGCGCGCGCAATGAAAACGGAAGAGGCGCTTCAGATGAAGGTGTCACAAGATCTGGTTCGGCACTGGAACGAGGTTGGGAAACTTCGGCATCAGTTCCTTCAAATGAACCGGGAAATCCCAGATGAGATCGAGGAAAAATTCGAAAAGTATGATCAAATGTTTACAGTCCGCCCGCCTTGACCGTTCATCGATCATGCCATGTCGTAGAGAGCGGAATCGCACTTTGGTTGGTTGTCTCACTTGGCGGCGAGGTTGTCTGCTAAAGTAAGAACAGCGGAAACCCTGAATGGGCTCACTAACTGCCGCTAATGACCCTTAGCGGACATGGAAATCTAATCTGCGGCAAGATAGGAAGTTGAACAAAGGCAACGCGCTAGTGCGACAGCACCTGACCGAGGAAAGTCTTTGTTCGGTCGGACTTGGGTTGCTCAAAGAAGACCAACGGCGGCGATCGCCCGACGATTTTACCGCCGTCCATGAACACCACTTGATCGGCAACCTTTTTCGCAAAACCCATTTCGTGAGTCTGCAGATAATCGTATCGAGGTTGAACAACGCTTTAGAGCGGATGGTTCAATTCCCATTCGTTCCGCAAAGAGCTGATTCCGATCGTGTCTTTAATGTGGAATGCTGTCTGCAATAGGCGTTCGTCCTGTCCATAGCGACCGACGATCTGCACGCCAAGCGGAAGGTTCAATTCATTTACTGCGACCGGAATTGTCACAACAGGCAATCCAGTATAGCTCCAAATTGCGTTCATCCGGTGATCTCCAGTAGATTGTAGCCCACTGGGAGCAACGTCTGGCGCGACAGGCGCAAGCCACACATCAATCTCACGATCATGCATCAGTGATTGTATCCACAGCTGTGTGCGGCGGGCGTGTTGCAACAATTGTCGTAACTCTTGCGTAGCGATCTGTTTTCCCCGTTCAAGGCTGTCTCGCATATGGGGGCCGTAAACGTCACGATAGTCGTCATACCACGCAGCGTGCACCCGATAGAGTTCGGCATATGTGATGCTGTCGATCACATCGTTGTAGTCCGTGATGTCATCCACAAACGGCAGATTCGTTATGCGATACATCGCCGAATTCAGCTTTTGAACGCTATCGGAAAACCGCGTCAACACATCTGGTGTCGCAAGGTCCATGTACGAACCTTGAGGGATACCGATTCGACATCCAATCTCCGTTGCAGCTTTTGCCGGCCTCCAATCAACCATGAAGAAAGGCAGAACCCTTTTTAGGGTCTCCAGATCTGGCGTGAACAATCCCATATGGTCCATCGATACGGAGAAAGGGAATACACCGTCCGTATCGACACGGCCGAAACTGGGCTTGTAGCCAACCACGCCGCAGTATCCCGCTGGACGTATTACCGACCCGGATGTCTGCGTGCCAATTCCGACATGGCAAAACCTGGCCGCAACCGCCGCCGCCGAGCCACTTGATGAACCTCCCGGCGTATGCGCCAAATTGCGCGGATTGCGGGTCGGCCCTGGATCGGAGACGGCAAACTCCGCTGTTACCGTTTTGCCTGCGACGACGGCACCCGCATCCCGTAGCCGCGTCACGCAACTGGCTTCTGGTCCTTCAAACGCGGCACATGGAAGATCGGAGCCACAGCGCGTGGGAAACCCGTCCACATTGATGACGTCCTTGACGCCGATCAGTATGCCAGCGAGTGGCGAACCGGGAGCTTTTCCTCTTTGAAGTTCCGTTACAGCGTTCGCAACGCGCACCTCATCAAACGCACCTTCGACGAACGCACGCACGTTTCCTTCATGCTTTCGGACCAGCTCAAGACAAGATTCCATACGGGTGCCCTAGCGGATTTGAGATAGCAGACCAAGCTTGTTTTAAGGTATCCCGGATTAATCGGACGTTGCTCAATCTACACGTGCACGAGCATGTCCAGATACTGTTTGAGACGATCGGTCTGGGGCGAACGCAGCATTTGCTCCGGCGCACCCATCTCAACGATGTTCCCCGCTTCCATAAAGATGATTCGATCCGCAACGCTTTTCGCAAACCCCAACTCGTGCGTGACGACGATCATCGTCATGCCATCATTAGCCAGTTGCCGAAAAGCGGAGAGAACTTCGCCTACCATTTCAGGGTCGAGACTGGCTGTTGGCTCATCGAGCAACATTACAATCGGGTCCATCGCCATTGCGCGTGCGAGGGCGACACGTTGAAGTTGGCCTCCGGACAATGAATCGGGCCATTGATCGATTTGGCGACTGAGACCAACGCGCTCAAGCAATGCCAGGGAAATTGCTTCAGCCTCTGCGCGCGACCGCCTAAGTACAACGGTTTGCGGTCGCACGACGTTCTCGAGCGTGTTCATGTTGGGCCATACATTGAAGTTTTGAAAAAGCATGCCGACCCTTGCGCGCAACGCATTGATCTCGCTCTCGGGGCGAGACCGGGTCCGACCCTTCTCGTCAACTGTCTCGCCAACCTGCTCGCCGTTTACGTAAATTACGCCAGCATCAGGGCGCTCCAACCAGTTGATCGTCTTCAAGAGCGTCGACTTGCCGCATCCGCTTGGCCCGATAATGCAAACGACTTCTCCCTCGGCGACGTCAAGATCGACGCCGCGCAATGCGGCGATCTCGCCAAAACTCTTCTTGACCCCGCGGGCGGATACAAATGGTCGATCAGATTTCATCACTTTGCCTGCCGAGCCGGTTCAACTGACGTATCCTGTGATTTGTCCGTCCTTTGGCGATCATGGCGTTTCTGCAGTCGTTTCTCGAGACGACGGACGCCGAAGGCGATACTCTCATTCGTGCCCCAGTAGAGGATCGCAGTCAGGAAGAATAGTTCAAAGGGCCGAAAGGTGATCCCTTGCACGCTTTGCGCCGACAAGGTGAGTTCCCAGACGGTGATCGTCGACAAAATTGAAGATTCCTTCACCAGTGACATTGTCTGACTGGCGACTGGTGGAAGCACGACGGGCCACATCTGGGGAAAGACAACATTGCGTAACGATTGAGGATAAGACATACCGACGGCACGCGCCGATTTGGCCTGTCCGCTAGGAACCGCCTGGATCCCCGCTCGAAAGATTTCAGCGTAATAGGCGCTCGAATACAGCGCCAGCGCCAGGATGCCGACCAACACTTCCGGCAGGGCTCCGCCGAGTATCAACAATCCATGATAAAACAGAAACGCCTGGATGATGAATGGCGTGTTACGGATGAACTCGATGACAGTGACGGCAGGAACCCGCAGATAAAATTTCGGCGACATACGTCCAACGGCCAGCAGAGCCCCCATAGGCAACCCTAGGCATATTGAACAGACAACGATAAAGATCGTGAGTTTGAAGCCGTTGATGAGCACTTCGCGGTGTTCGACGAGGATCGATAAATCCAAATCCATGATCTACGCACGCCTTTCGGCAAAACGTTGCTCGATGATTGCCGACGCTCGACTGAACACAAAGCAAATGATGAAGTAGATGGCGGCGGTCCCGATCAGCACCTCGACCACATGGTAGTGACTGCTGAACAACTGCTGCGCGGTACGGAACAACTCAACGACCGTGATCACGGATAGCAATGCTGTTGCCTTTACCACCAAGGTGAACTCATTGACCAATGGGGGAATACTCGTGAGATACACCTGAGGCAGCACGACCTTGCGCCATATGATTGATGGTTTGAGGCCGAGGGAATGCGCCGCTTCGAGTTGGCTGTGCGGCACGGCCTTGAGGCCGCCGCGGAGAATTTCCGTCGTGAACGCCCCGCTGTTAAGTGTCACAGCGACGATACCAGCCGTGAAGGCCTCAAGTTGAATGCCGATCGCCGGCAGTCCGTAGTAGGCGAGGAAGATTTGTATCAATACCGGCGTGCCACGGATAAAGCTGACGTATAGCGCAATGATCGCATTGATTGGCTTGATTTCGAGAGTTCGAATAATGGTCAGGGCAGTACCGAGTATTAAGCTTAATACGAAGCACAGTAGCGCGACCTGGGCCGTAACCAGAGCACCTTCCAAGAGCCAAGGCATGGCATCGACGGTGTAGGAAAAGTCGAAATTCACAGAACAGCTTTCTAAACGTTATTGCCGGGGCGTCGCACAGAGCAACGCCCCGGCAATTGGGAAATCCAGTTATTTTGCACCAGGTGGCAAATAACCTTCGCTCGGAATTTCCATGCGGAAGCCAAACCACTTATCCTGCAGCTTGCCCATATGGCCGTTGTCCCGCATCTCGAGAAGTTTTGACGAGAGGTAATCGCGCAGATCGCCATCTTCCGGACGGGTGACCCATCCCATATAGGATTTCTTGCCAATTGCGCCCAAGAGTTCGAAAACGCCCGGCTGTTTCTTGACCACAACTGCCAGATTCGGTAGAGGCTGAACGACGGCATCGACGGCCCCGTTAGCCAATCCGAGATAGGAATCCGGGTACGATGTGAACAGCTTAAGTTCCTTGAAGCCCGGCAAACCCTTCGCCTTTAAAGCCTCGTGGAACTCCTTGGCCGTGGACTCGCCCCCCGATCCCAACTGTGTGCCGACGACTTTGCCGGAAAGATCATCTACTGATTTGAGTGAATCGTCGCCTTTGCGCTTCATCGTCCAGGTCGTGCCATCAGCGATCGGCACGGTGTAGGCATATTTCAATGCCCTTTCAGGCCGCACGCTAACGGACGTCGCGACAAAGTCGAATTTCTTGGCCAGCAGGCCTGGAAGGATGCCTTGCCATGGCAAATCAAGTTGCTCAAGCTCGACCCCCATATCGTCGATGATATACGTCAGTAGGTCCTTACCATAACCGACAATCTTACCGTTCTCGATGAACTCGAATGGCGGGAACGCCGCTTCGGTTCCAACTGTAACCTTCTTCGTTGCCCTAATCTTGTCGAATGTCTCACCGGCTACAGCCTGCGACATACCCGGGGCGGCAAATACGACAAGCGCAGCCGCCATACCCCCAAGAACGGTAGCAAGACCTAATCTGCGTTTTGATACATTGATTTGTGACATGACTTCTTAACCCCTGTTTATTTCGGTTTCATTGACTAGCACCACGGTTCGATACAACTCCTATCGACTGCTAGCTGATTCTCGGAACTAAGTCCTTCATGGATATTCGTTTAGGCTCTCTACAGGTAAAACCGGCGACTTCTCAATTAAACTTGCATATTCCTGCAAGTGACACACTACGCGGTCCGTCGCCGCGAAAGATGCAACTATTGCCGGTTCGCTTCGAAGGAGAATAACGAACGCACGTCGCACACTTCATCTAAACTTCTTAGAGAAGTTAGGCAGCTTGATACGTCCTCGGATTTCATAACTTGTTCCGCGCAACTTACGAATTTCGCATCAACCTCATTGTCCGACAAAGGATGGGCAGACGATCCGCGCGCACTGCCACAAAAGATTTCGTGCTTCGTGCCAGCTTGCGTGGTCACTGATACCTTGGCCCATTCGGGGCTGATGTCCGTCCTGCTCCCTACGTCAGATGGCAAGTCGCCGACGTTCATCGTCACCCTTTGCATGAGGTCTCGCAGGTCCGTCCTTTCGAGCGTGCCTTGTCTCAAATGATCAAGCCCGACATTTCCATACAAGATTGCGGCGGCGATTGAAAACTCCATGCTGAACTGCGCCTGCTCACTTGTTACAGGCGCCGCGTATGATAGGTTCGAGGCCACAACAGGCGGAACCAAACAGGTTACTTCGGCAACATCTTCTGGTGCCAGTTTGTTCGACTCGAAGATTTCAAGCATCGCATCGATCGCGGCGTGGCTCGCGTAACACACCGGATAGCGCTTGATATCTACGCCGGGGTCATTCAGGAAGAAGTCCAGGCCCAACTGCTCAATGTATTCATCTTCGAACAACGAGCCGTTGATGATCCGCAGTACGCCGTTCCGGTCTTCGAACGCATCAAGCGGTGCCGACCCACCGCGGTCCGCCATCATTGCAGCAATAACGCCAGCTTCTGCGGCCCGGCCACAATAAAAGTGTTTTGTGTCTGCTCCGCGGAGCGCACGGATGGCGCCTGCACCCACGGCAACGAATGATAGTGCTCTTGCGATTGCCTCGGGCTCCATATGCATCAAGCGGACAACGCCGGCAACGGCACCAAACCCACCTAGGACCGACGTCGTCCACCACCCTTTGTCGTAGATCGAGTTCGTGAACGCCTTTCCCAATGCAAACTCAGTTTCTAATCCAACGATGAAAGCATCCAATAGATCCTTGCCTGAGACCGCCTGCTGTTGCGCGATCGAAAGGACGGCCGGGAACACGACAGCCGATCCATGAACGACGCCCGCATACGAGTTGTCGTCAAAGTCCAAAACGTGCGCCGCTACTCCATTCGCCAAAGCGGCACCCGGAGCAGACAAAAGCGTATCGGAACCAATAAGCCTGCAGTCGCCTGACGCATAGGTTTCCCTGCAGAACGACTGAGCGCGGTTTGCGGAGTCCGTAGTCGACCCCGCTATCGTGACTCCACTAATATCAATGAGGCAGCGTGAGGCAATTGCCCGCACGTCCGATGGCACATTATCCACATCAAACGCAGCAATTTTTCCCGCGAGCGTCTCTACAATAGTTGAAGCCAATTGCCCCTCGCGCTGCTATCCAATCAATCGAAGTATCCCGCACGGACCGCTTTTCCAATCAGATTACAGATAAATCGCCCAGCCGTAATCGCCGTGATGCCGTTGACGTCTCGCTTCGGTGTGATTTCAACGATATCCATACCAACGACTCGTCCCTTATCGACCAGACCATGGATCAGCATCCGCATCTGATCGTAGGTAACGCCTCCAGGTGCGGGTCCAGCGACGGCTGGCATGATGGCGGGGTCAACGCCATCCGCATCGATTGTGAGATAATACTGCCCACCATCCGGAATTCGATCTAATACGGCCTGCATCCCAATACGTTGCAATTCGACATCAGGAATGAGGTGGGCGCCATAGGCTAGTGCATCTTCGACTTCCTCAGGTCTTGCGCTCCCTGCGGAACGAAGGCCAATTTGGAATATCTGATCTATGTGCTCCATCTCGGACGCACGCTTGATCGGACTGGAGTAACCCTCGCGTGCCCCGTTGACATGATCACGCCAATCGAGGTGGGCGTCGATATGAACGAGTGTGATCGGTCCACGGCCCTCATAAGCCCGCATCACCGGGATCGGGATGCCATGGTCACCGCCGAGGACGATTGGAAGGATATTCTTTGCCAGCAGCTTTCGCGTGACCTGTTCAGCTTTGCGATAATGCTCGCCCATATCGTGCGGATTGCCCGGCACATCACCGACATCAACGACCCGAATATCTTTGCCGTCAAAAATCTGTCCGCCAACATCAAAATCCCAACGTTCGATCCCCCTTAGTGCCCGCTGGCAAAAACGGCGAATGGACGTGGGTGCGTTGGTCTGATCGTTTGTGACCTCTTCCATCGTATACGGGTCGCTGAATGGAATACCCAATATCGCGACGTCCGCCTCTATCGAGTCTAAATCGGTAACGATCGGCAGATCGTGGAAACTCTGAAACTCTTTTCGCGGTGGAACCGTTAGGTCAGTCGTCATAAGTGCCTCCCATTTTTATTCGTTGTTGAATTCTGTGCCAGGTGTCAACGAGCTAAAAGGGTAGACGCTCAAACCTTAGTTGACTAAACATACAAGTATGGCGACTGGGTCACGCAATCACCCAAAACAGCGCATACGTGCCTCGGACATTCATTGCCTGGGTGTTTTCCGCGCCATCGTCGAAGCTGACGGTATATCCACGGCTGCGACCCGCATGAATCTCGATGTGTCGACGGTTAGCCGACAACTCAAGGATTTAGAGATCAGGCTGGGCATGCGACTGTGCGAACGCGGTCGTAGCGGGTTTGCGCTCACCACCGAAGGAGAGGCGGTTTATCAGCTATCCTGTGATCTGTTGCGCACCATCGAGGATTTCGAAGACCGGATCGATGAAATACGAAACCGCAACGTCGGCGAACTTCGGATCGGCGCCATCAACCACGTGCTGACGAGTTCAGATATCAAGCTCGACCAGGTTATCCGGGATATTCATTTAACTGCGCCCAATCTCGACGTCAGTTATACGGTTCTGCCATCAAGAGGCATATGCCGCGCGGTCCTCGACGGTCAAATCCACGTCGGCATAACGGCACATGAGCGGGATCATCCGGAACTCGAACGATTTGTCCTCTACATCGAGCAGCATCGCCTTTATTGCGGTAAGGGCCACCCGCTTTTCGACGCAGGAGACAAAAAGCTCAAGGCACGCGATATCTCGGGACACAAATACGTCGCCCGAGAACACCGCGCCCTCACGGACATCGTGGCTGAGGATCTCGGCCTCGAACGGGGCGCGGTTGCCAATGATATTGAAGCCATCACGGTACTTGTCGAATCAGGCCTTTACCTCGGTTACTTGCCGACACATCACGTCGCCGCACTTCCGACGACCAGTAAAATGTCGAAGGTGAACATAGCAAATTCAGACTGTGAGGTGCCGCTTTACGTTTACCACCGCAAAGGGGCCCGGCAACTGAGTTCGGTCAAGATGTTTTTGGATGGGCTAAATGCCGCGAAGGCCCAAGGGCGCGCTAGTCTTACATAATCAATTGGGCGTATCCGGCAGCTTATGGCTACTAGCGGACACAAAAGGGCCGGCGCTCTCTCGTCCGCTTTTAATCTGGAAGCTGACTTTCACCAATAAGGCGGGCAAGGCCCGCTTCTAGCCAACAAGAGGCGTTTCTAACATTCCATCATGGGGTTACCTAAATCCCTGAGAATCTAGTACCGTAGCAGTTGGCTGCAATTTTTCCGGGTAGACAACAGAGATAAAGCACAATGGCGATAGACCTTGCCGATCTTGTCGATAATCCCCGTGAAGCACTCGATATTGAGTTAAAGAGTTGGCTCAACTTAAGCGATAACTTGAACAGGGCCAAAATCGCCCGCCATATCGCCGCCTTGTGCAACCATGGTGGTGGATATCTGATCTTCGGATTCAGGGATGACTATTCGGTCGATCCAGATCGCCCCGCATCTCTAGATGCGTACAATCACGATACGTTTAACGCGATCATCAAGCGTTATCTGCTTCCCGTTTTTGAATGCCAGGTAATCAAGGTCGCAAGCAGCGCCGGGCCGGAGTTTGTGGTTGTCCGCGTGCCTGGCCATGAAACCATGCCTGTTTGCACAGTGAGTGGCGGCCCGCAGGATGCGAAGGGTACGCCCCAGGGGCTTCGTTTGGGTACGTACTATATTCGCTTGCCGGGTCCGGAAAGCGCGCCGATCACATCGCCGCAGCAATGGTCGGTACTAATTCGCCGTTGCACGCTGAATGACCGGGAAACCCTGCTGCGCGAAATGGCGCATGTTCTCCAGGACAAAGAAGCCGGTGTTCCGGGGGTCGAAGAACGGCTGTCCGACTGGGACAAGGCAAATGAGCAACGGTTCGATGCGTTGCTCCAAGCGGCGAAAGGCTTTAGTTGGCCCGTGCCGCTTACTGGCAATCATTACAGGCTCAGCTATCTTGTTCAGCATGAGGATGAGCACATTCCGATCAATGAACTGCGGCCGCTCCTTGAAGAAATCAACAATGAGGTACGCGATACGGTGTGGACCGGGTGGAGCATGTTCTACCCGTTCACCCGGCCGGAAATCGCCGCAACGGTGCACCCGGAAAACTCTGATGGGACCGGGGAAGATCTGCTGGAAACAAATCTGATCGGCGAAGGGCAGTTCGATACCAGCATGCCGGACTTTTGGCGCGTGGCCCCCGATGGCCGCGCCACATTAGTCCGAGGTTATCGGGAGGACGTGAGACTGGAAGAATCCGGAGCATGGCTATCGCCCGAAACGGTACTCAGAGAAACTGCCGAACTGGTCCGTCATGCACGGGCATTTGCCCGCCATTTCCCGACGGCATCGGCGGTCAGTTTCCGCTGCACATGGAACGGACTGAACGGACGTCAAATCGGGGACTTCGACCCATCGATATACTGGTCTCCGGGTAGGATCGCCACCGCAGACAAGCGCACAACGTGCGGTGAATGGCCGATCGTGAAACTTAATACCGACTGGCATCAAATCGTTGCAGAGCTTGGCTGCCCGATCCTGACTCTATTCGGTGTGAACTTCTGTTCGGCAGATCTTGTCGCTGGCATGGCTAATCGGTTTATCAAACTGTAGTAATGCAAGGGAGTGAGCGACATGTCCGCTCAGGGTCATAAAGAGACTTTCGGTAGGCCAATTGGATATATCTGTATTCCCGCTCAAAGCAGACGCAAATTAATGACCGGCATTCGCTCTAAGCAGAACATTTGCCGCTACGGGTCTGAGGAAAGAACTGTCGTCTTGTGACAACCTTTAAGTGCCCTGGTAACCTGTTAAGCCCGAGACTAATTCGCGTGAAAATCAAGCAAATCCTAGACTCGATGGTCTTTCCAACTCCAGAGGAGAAAGACCATGTTGTTTATGCGTCAGACCGAACCAGTTCATGTTCCTTGGAACAAGGGCCGCATCATCGGCCAAAAGCCACCCTTGAAGCCGAAATACGTTTGGGCCATTCGTACGCGACTGCAGATGGCAAAGAATTGGCGTGACCTCGCCATGTTCAATCTCGCGATAGACAGCAAGTTGAGAGGTTGTGACTTGGTCAGATTACGCATCCAGGATATTGCGCCTCAGCGACAAACATTGGCTCGAGCAACCGTTATGCAGAGAAAGACAGGGCGTCCGGTGACCTTTGAAATCTCCGAGCACTCTCGGTCTGCCGTCGATAAATATTTACCAACGCGGCATACGACCGTTGATGGCTATCTATTCAAAGGCAGATCGAAAGCCGGCGCTATTTCCACACGGCAATATGCGAGACTGGTCTCTCGATGGGTGGAAAGCATCGGCTTGGATCCGAAATGCTATGGCACGCACTCTTTACGCCGGACCAAAGCTGCATTGATCTATCGGAAGACCGGCAATCTGAGGGCCGTTCAGTTGTTACTGGGGCATTCGAAAATCGAGAGCACCGTCAAATACCTCGGCATCGAGGTCGATGACGCTATTGAACTTGCTGAACGCGTCGAGATCTAAGCCAAAGGGTAGGGGACGCCCCCCTACCCAACCTTAAGGGGTTCATTTTTCTGGGCATTTCAAAGATAAGAATAGTCGACATGCAAGTAACGTCGGTTGCGTGTCCCCGCAACCAAAATGCAGAGACCCGCCCCTAGAAATAATGTGGGGCGGGTCTTCGCATTTTTGTCGCCGGAGACTGTGGATATGGCCCTCGTAAAACAGGCAAAAAGCCTGTTCTATCAAGGCTCTGCGCAAGGAGCACAGCGACGCAGCGGAACGAGCAACGCGAGGACAAATCCTGTCCCCGCAACCAATAAACAAGGCCCCCCAATAACTAGTCTGGGGGGCCTTATTTATTGGCATAGGGTGCCGATTTTAAACCGTTATAGGCCTCCGGCCCGCACCGCGCACTGCGCAAAAGTCGTTGTAAGACAACGACTGGCAGTGGACGTGAGGCGCAACGCGCCGAACCCGACGGCACGAAGTGGGCGGAACGCCTAACCCGGTCCCCGATACCAAAACGAAAAAACACCATAGCAATGGATGGGGTTGTCGTTTCTATCGATTGAGATCGCCGCTCAGCCGGCTTTACGCGCAGACGATTCGGGTTCCTGCAAGTACGTCGGCGTATCAATAACGCGTTGACCCAGAATCTGGTGTCCCTTCTTGATGCAGGCTTCCAGGTACTCTTCCGGTTTCATGCCGGCCATTGTGGCCCAACAGATCAACTCGTCCCGGTCTCTTTCCGGCAAGGCATCGACAACACGACGTGGTAAGGGCATTTGATGCTCCATGATCCTAGGTGCCCTCAAAGTGGACATAAACAAGTTAACAAAGCGTTGCGCCACCGCACCCTTCGACTCAGGCGCCATCGTTGACCTTGCGATGGCGTGTGCCAGACTGGAGTGAACGCGGTTCATCCGTCTATAGCGTGGTGGTCCGACGACGTGGGGAGGGACAACACATGCCAGACACGCCGAGGGCGGAGACGTGACCTGGATACTCATTCTAAGTATCGGGCTGGGTGCGGGTACGCTCGCCGGGATTATCGGGTTTGGAGGGACGACGATCCTGATGCCGATATTAGTATTGAGCTTCGGTCCGAAGGCGGCGGTTCCGATCATGGCGATTGCCTCGATCTTGGGCAATCTTTCGCGCGTGATGGTGTGGTGGCGGGAAATCAGTTGGCGTGCCGTGGCGGCGTTCAGCATCACGGCAATTCCAGGCGCTGCCTTGGGTGCCCGGGTGATGGTCGAACTCGATCCGGTTGTCCTGGACGCGGTCCTCGGCGTCTTTTTCATCGCCATGATTCCGCTCCGCCGATGGTTCACGTCGAAGGGATGGTACATATCGGTGATCGGATTGGCGATTGTTGGCGTCGTCATTGGTTTCTTGACCGGTATTGTCGCCAATACGGGACCGATCAATACGCCCTTTTTCCTGGCGCACGGACTTGTCAAAGGCGGTTTTATCGGCACGGAGGCGATGAGCTCCCTGGCGATGTTCACATCCAAGTCGGTTGCGTTTCGCGAACTGGGCGCGCTGCCCAATGAAGTAATTCTGAGCGGCTTGATTGTCGGGAGTTCGTTGATGGCGGGGTCGTGGATCGCGAAACAGTTTTTGCTGCGCATCGACGAGCGGCGCTTTCATGGGTTGATGGATGTGCTGCTGTTTGCCGCTGGCCTGGCGATGCTGGGTGGGGCGGCTCATCAGATTTACGGCTAATCGGAACGTTTCTGCGTCATTCCCGGATTGGTGCGAACAATTCCTCGATATCCAGACATCGCGGTGTCAGGTGTTGTTCGAACATATATCGACACATGGCGGATAGAGTCGGCCGGTTGGCCGCAATCCCATAAGGCCAGTAATTCTTGCCCATGATGCTGACGGCGGCCTCGTAAGCATCGGCGAACCATGGCGACATTGCTCGCATCGACGATCCCTCGGCGATATCGCGGACGCGATCCATCGCTATCGCACGAGCCTCGGTAAAGCCGTCATATAAATCTTGGCACAAGGATGGATGAGCGTTCGCCACGTCGCGCCGTACACCGACGATATGCATGATCGGGAATATCCCCGTCTTGGTAAAGTAGGCTTGTTCAACAGGCATCGTTGGGTCGATCAACCGACGCACCCCCCGATATCCATCGACGAAGGCCTGTGGCGGGTTTGGGGCGATAACGGCATCCAATTCGCCGGCAAGCAGAGCCTGATTTAGCGTCGCCGTCGGACCCAAGGGTTGGACCTCGATCTGGTCCGGCAGGTTCAGTTTAAGACGTTCGACGCGCCCCGGAACGTTTAAGCCCGCCGTTCGGTATCGGCATGAATCGACATCGACATCGTATTCATCGGCCAAAAGGCCGCGAACCCAGATAGCTAAGGTCATACCAAATTCCGGGATTCCGACGATCTTCCCTTCAAGGTCCCTAGGGGAGGAAATGCCGCGGTCGTCACGGATGTAGATGGCCCCGTGTCGAAAGGCGCGCGACAGATATACCGGTAGTCCGATGTACTTGCTCGTCCCGCGTGCCAACTGAATGATGTAACTGGCGAATGACAGTTCGGTGATGTCGTAAGGAGCGTCGCCCACGGCCAACGGAAACAAGGTGCCGGTTGTCGCAATTTGCGAATCAATTGTGACGCCGGGTATGGAGACCGTCCCGTCATGGAGCGGTAACGCCCGGTCGTGGTCCCAAGAAGCAAATGACAGCCTGAGAGACATCGTTATTCTGAGTAGCCAATGATCATCATGGAACCTTAACGTCTATGTCATGCGCCCGTTACCGGTACGAGGTTCCGTGATCTTAGCGATAAAACCGAAGAGGGGCACGTTATGAGAGTTCAGCTATCCGCTATTATAGGTGCCATCGCGATGGCGATGGTTACACCCGCCATGTCGGCTGAAGTCGAAGTCGGCCCGCGCCCATACTTCCTGATTGATCAGATGGAAGACGGCTCCCTTAAGCAGCGTTTGTTGTCCTGCTCCGACCGGAGTATGTCGCCGTCGGACTTTTCGATCGGACATCGCGGCGCGCCATTGCTTTTCCCAGAACACACCGTTGAATCCAATAAAGCCGCAGCCCGCATGGGTGCCGGGATCCTTGAGTGCGACGTAACATTTACCAAAGACAAAGAGTTGGTGTGCCGTCACGCGCAAAACGATCTGCACACGACGACGAACATTCTAAAGACCGATTTGGCGGGAAAATGTACGCAACCGTTTACACCAGCCAGCGGAGATATGCCGGCGAGCGCCGAATGCCGCACCAGCGATATAACGTTGGCCGAGTATCGGACGTTGACGGGCAAGATGGACGCGGCCGATAAGTCAGGCACGACGGTTGATGAATACATGGATGGTACGGCGCGTTGGCGTACGGATCTTTATGCCGCTAGCAGCGGGACATTGATGACCCATGCAGAGTCCATCGCGTTGTTCCGAAACCTCGGTGCCAAGTTCACGCCTGAGTTAAAATCGCCTTCGGTCGACATGCCGTTTGACGGGTTTACCCAGGCCGCCTATGCGCAAAAACTCATCGATGAATACAAGGCGGCGGGCGTCCCGCCGGAAGATGTTTGGCCGCAGTCTTTTAATCTCGATGATGTGTTGTACTGGATTGAGAACGAGCCGGAGTTTGGCCGACAGGCGGTTTACCTTGACGGACGCTATAGCCAAGACGGCTTCGATCCGATGAAACCGGAAACGTATGATGTCTCGATGTCCGATTTGAAGGCGAAGGGCGTCAACTATATCGCGCCGCCGATGTGGATGCTGGTGACATCGAAAGATGGAGAGGTTGTGCCCTCGCCATATGCGCGTGAAGCCAAGGATGCCGGCCTCAAGATCATTACGTGGACACTCGAACGGTCTGGCCCGCTCGGCAACGGTGGTGGTTGGTATTATCAGACCATCAAAGACGTCACTAATAATGACGGCGTGATTTATGAATTGCTTCACGTCCTTGCCCAGGATGTCGGAATCGAGGGGATTTTCTCCGACTGGCCGGGTACGGTGACGTACTATGCAAACTGCATGGGATTGAAATGATCGCGTGCAGCTAGCCAGTAACGTTGTAGCCATTATCGACGTAAACCACGTTCCCTGTCATTCCCTCCGCCGCGTCGGAGGCGAGGAATGCCGCGACCCTGCCGATCTGCTCGATGGTGACAAGTGCTTGTCGGGGCGCACGCTTCGCCGCCGCTTCCATCAGTTCGTCGAAGCGATCGATCCCGGATGCTGCGCGGGTTTTTAGAGGGCCGGGTGATAACGCGTAGACCCGGATGCCCTTGCTCCCAAGGTCTGCCGCCAAGTATCGCACGCTTGCTTCCAGTGCCGCTTTGACAGGCCCCATGAGGTTGTAGTTGTCGATCACCTTTTCGGCCCCGTAGTAGCTCATCGTCATTAAAGCGCCGCCATGGGCCATCAGAGGTTCCGCATAGCGCGCCATCCGAATAAACGAGTGGCACGACACATTCATCGCCATGTCAAAGCCCTCGCGGGAGCAATCCGTGACACGGCCATGGAGGTCGTTACGGGGTGCAAATGCGACGGAGTGCAAGAGGAAATCCAGTTCTCCCCACGTATCTTCCAACTGTCGGAACAATGCCTGGACTTGACCCGGTTCTCTAACATCACAAGGCAGAAAGATTTCTGCACCCAGTTTGTCTTTCAACGGCTCAACGTAATGTCGCGCCTTTGTGTTTAGATATGTTATGGCCAGATTGGCGCCCGCATCACGAAATTTTTGCGCGCATCCGTAAGCAATCGATTGTTCATTGGCGATGCCGACAATCAGCCCTTTCTTACCCAGAAGGGACTTCTCCATATGACATGAGTCCTTTTTCGAAACAGACAGTTTGCTGCATCGCAGCAAATGAAGTTGACTGTGCCATTGGGCGGTTCGCAAGGAAAGAAAAGACGCGACATATAACGGTCATTTTGAAACGTTGCGTCGCGGGAATCGACTTGGGGATTTGAATAGCCTGCC
This sequence comes from Rhodospirillales bacterium, assembly GCA_965222395.1. Taxonomy (GTDB): domain Bacteria; phylum Pseudomonadota; class Alphaproteobacteria; order Rhodospirillales; family Casp-alpha2; genus UBA4479. The sequence continues at coordinate 2,158,769 of OZ244947.1, read as the reverse complement.
GCCCCTAATTATGCTGACCAGCACAAATTTTGGAGGCATACGTCTTGAGAACAATTCATGAGTTAATCGCGGCGCAAGACCCGACGGCCTCCGTCATCGGCGCGCCAGGCCGCAACACCATGACCTACGGCGAATTGATGTCTTTGGCCCAAACGACAATCGATGCGTTGAATAGCATCGGGATCGGCCAGGGGGATCGAGTCGCTATGGTCATTCCGAATGGGCCGGAAATGGCGGCTGCGTTCCTCGCTGTCGGGTGTGGGGCATCGACGGCACCTCTTAACCCGGCATACCGCGCCGATGAGTTCGACTTCTATTTGAGTGATCTCGGCGCCAAAGCCCTCATGGTGTTGGGCGGCGATGACACTCCAGCCGCGGCCGTTGCGGAGAAACACGGAATTCCGGTGCTGACGCTTGTGGTGCCAGACGATGCGCCGGCCGGATCATTTGTTCTGGATACGGGGATTGCGTCCGACGCGACCACGGCGTCACCGGGCTTTTCCGACCCTGATTCCGAAGGGTTGGTCCTGCACACCTCTGGTACGACATCGCGACCCAAAGTCGTCCCACTGCTCAATCGCAACCTCGCGGCTTCCGCCCAACATATTCGCAACAGTCTGGCGTTAACGGCATCTGATGTTGGACTGAACATTATGCCGCTCTTTCACATCCACGGCCTGATTGCGTCGATGTTGGCATCCGTCGCGGCCGGGGCGTCGGTTATCTGTACACCCGGATTCAATGCTCTGAAAATTTATCAATGGTTCAAGGATGTTAACCCGACTTGGTACACCGCTGTGCCGACGATGCATCAGGCCATCGTTGCGCGCGCCGCGCGAAATACCGAGATCATTGAGAATATGCATCTACGATTTGCGCGCTCCTCGTCGTCGTCTTTGCCACCTCCGGTGATGGCGGAGGTAGAAGAGACTTTTGGCTGTCCTGTAATTGAGGCCTACGGTATGACCGAAGCCGCGCATCAGATGGCGTCCAACCCTTTGCCACCGGCGCCTCGAAAGCCGGGCACGGTGGGTGTGGAAGCCGGACCGGAGGTCGCGATTTTTTCCGAGAGCGGCGATCCCATTGCCCAGGGTGGCATTGGCGAAATCTGTATCAAAGGACCGAACGTGTTTTCTGGCTACGAGAACAATCCCAGCGCCAACGCCGAGGCATTTCATGGCGATTGGTTCCGCACCGGCGATCAAGGCTTTCTGGATGCCGACGGTTACGTGACGATTTCCGGGCGGCTTAAGGAGATTATCAATCGCGGCGGCGAAAAAATTGCCCCACGAGAAGTCGATGATGTGCTTCAAGGGCATCCCGCTGTGGCGCAAGTTGTCACGTTTGCACTCCCACACGACAAGCTGGGCGAAGATGTCGCTGCTGTGGTCGTTTTGGCGGAAGATAAAGAAGCGTCGGAGAGCGAGCTACGAGATTTTGCCGCCGGGAAATTGGCGGATTTCAAGGTGCCACGAAAGATCATATTTATGGAAGAAATCCCCAAAGGTGCTACCGGTAAGTTGCAGCGGATCGGCCTCGCCGAGAAATTGGGCCTCGTCGGCGCATGAGTGTCAAAGTCTCTATATATGGTGCGGGTGCCATCGGCGGCTACATGGGGGCGATGTTGGCGAAGGCTGGGGCGGACGTTTCATTGGTCGCACGGGGCCCCCATCTTGCCGCCATGCAGACCAATGGGCTGATCTTGGAGACGGAGGCCGGCCGAGAGACGATTCAGGTCACTGCGAGCGATACTCCGTCCGATCTGGGCGTTCAGGACTATGTGATTGTGACTCTCAAGGCGCACTCCGTGCCCCACGTCGTGGAAGCGATGCAACCGTTATTGGGGCCGGATACGGCCATCGTCTTCGCGGTCAATGGTGTGCCGTTCTGGTACTTTCATGGGCTCGACGGCGAGTACGCTGGCAAGCGTCTGGAAACTGTCGACCCCGCGGGTGTCATTTGGGACGGCATCGGGCCAGAGCGGGCGATCGGGTGCGTGGTGTATCCTGCTGCTGAGGTTCGCGAGCCGGGGGTGATCAAGCATATTGCGGGAGATCGTTTCTCTCTCGGCGAGCCATCCGGCGAAAAGTCCGAACGCGCGCAGGTTCTATCAGAGCTTCTCCGGTCTGCTGGATTGCGCGCACCTGTCCGCCCTCGATTGCGTGACGAGATTTGGATTAAGTTGTGGGGGAATTGTTCGCTCAACCCGATCAGTGCGTTGACCGGAGCAACGGTCGCGCAAATGTGCACGGACGCGGCGACACGGGCGGTGGTCAAGGCGATCATGTTGGAAGCTCAGGCCGTGGGAGAGGCGCTGGGCGTCAAATTCGCCATCGATGTGGAGAAGCGCATTGCCGGTGCGGAAGCGGTCGGGGAGCATCGAACATCCATGCTCCAAGATCTCGAAAGCGGCCGTCCTATGGAAATTGATGCCTTGGTGGCAGCGGTTGCTGAGCTTGGCGATCTAACCGGCGTCGACACGCCTACTCTTGATACGGTTTTGGCGCTGGTTCGACAGCGTGCCCAATTGGCAGGATGCTACGGACGCTAAACGCCCGACCGCGTATACTCGTGCTTTGGCGGTGTACGTAACCGAACCTTGCTAGACTGCCGCAGCGCCGGTTTCCCCAGTTCGGATCCGTACGGCGTCGCCTAGGTCCGTGACGAAAATCTTACCGTCGCCGAACTTTCCTGTGTGGGCGGCTTGGGTGATAGCCTCGACAATCTGTTCCACACGGTCGTCTTCGACGGCGATCTCGATCCGTATTTTAGGAATAAACTCAATCCGGTACTCGGCACCTCGGTAAACTTCCGTCTGGCCCCGCTGGCGGCCGAACCCTTTCGCCTCGGAAACGGTCATCGCTTCGACGCCGATATCCGTCAGGGCGACGCGGACGTCTTCCAGCTTAAAAGGTTTGATGACCGCGATGATCATTTTCATAAACTTCGTCTCCGTCGACCGTCGAACTTCGTGTGCTGAGCCTAATTATGCCGTCGATCGCGATAAACGTCACGCATGGTTCAAAGCAAAGGGTCATCGTCGGGATGTTTGGGCCTGATGATGCATTGCCAACCCGGAAGCGCTGGGGAAATATGTCGGCATCATCGGGAGGGGAAATCGAATGCGCAGTGGTGGACAAATGGTGGTCGAAGCCTTGGTAGCGAATGGCGTGGACCGGATATTTTGTGTTCCGGGGGAGAGCTACCTCGCTGTGTTGGATGCACTGTATGACGCGTCTAACCAGATACAAACGACGATCTGTCGCCAAGAAGGCGGCGCTGCGAACATGGCGGAAGCCCATGGTAAGCTTACCGGTCGGCCGGGGATACTGATGGTGACGCGCGGGCCCGGCGCCACCAATGCGTCGATTGGCGTTCATACGGCGTTCCAGGATTCAACGCCGATGATTGTACTTGTAGGCCAGGTGGCGCGAGATCAACGCGATCGGGAGGCGTTCCAAGAGATCGATTACCGGCGGATGTTTGGGCAAATGGCGAAATGGGTCGCCGAGATCGAAGACGCCTCGCGTGTTCCAGAGTACATGAGCCGTGCTTTCCAAACAGCGATGGCAGGCCGTCCTGGGCCCGTGGTTTTGGCCCTGCCTGAAGACATGTTGACGACAAAAATCGATGCACCCGAAACCAAGCCGGTGACGATCACGCGTCCGGGCGTTTCGGACGCTGATGTTCGCACCTTTCGCGATCATTTGTCGCAGGCGACGCGCCCGCTCGTCGTTGTCGGCGGTGGCGGATGGACGCCGGCTGCGACAGATGCTTTGACGGCGTTCGCCGAACGCAACGATCTTCCTGTGGCGTGTGCATTTCGACGGCAGGATTGCTTCGACAACGAGCATCCGCTTTACGCGGGTCATGTGGGGATCGGGTGCGATCCGGCATTGGTCGATCGGGTCAAAAATGCGGCTCCTCTGATCGTCGTCGGTCCGCGTCTGGGCGAGATGACGACCGGCGGATATACGTTGCTGTCGTCGCCGCATCCGGCCCAATCGTTGATCCATGTACATCCATCGGGGGAAGAACTGAATAGCGTCTACGCAGCGGATCTTCCGATCCAAGCGGACGTCACGGCGTTTCTTGAACACTGTGCGGCCATGGAACCGGTGGATAGTAGCGCGTGGGTGGAAGACGCGAAGGCCGCGCATGCCGAGTACGTTTCGTCCTCGACACCCGAGATCGGCACACGTTCCGTCGAGATGGGATCGATCATGCAGACAATCCGCGACACGGTGCCCGCTGATACCATCGTTACCAATGGTGCCGGAAACTATACGGCTTGGGTGCACCGATATTATCGGTATCGAGTCCCCGGTACGCAATTGGCACCGACGTCTGGTGCCATGGGGTATGGTGTGCCCGCAGGCGTGGCGGCGAAACTCACGCATCCGGATCGCGTGGTTTTGTCGTTCGCGGGGGACGGCTGCTTTCAGATGAACTGTCAGGAACTGGGCACCGCCGTTCAATTCGGCGCCAATGTCATATTTATTGTTGTCAATAACGGCATGTACGGAACGATCCGCATGCATCAGGAGGGGCACTATCCCGACCGCGTGGTGGCGACGGAATTGGTCAATCCCGATTTCCCGGCATTGTGCGAAGCCTACGGCGGGAAAGGTTTTCTTGTGACCGAAACCAGTCAGTTTGCCGCCGCTTTCGACGCGGCGTTGGCGGCTGACTCCATATCGTTGATCGAGATTCGTATCGACCCGGACGTCATTGCCCCCGGAAAGACGCTGAGCGCGATGAAATCCGTATGAATGTCCCAAATACCGATGTCATATTGTTTGCCAACGAGGCGTTTTACACCGCATTTAGTTCAGGCGACTCCGAGGCGATGGACGATCTATGGGCGCGGGAAACGAGCATTGTCTGCATTCATCCGGGTAATCCACCCCTTTATGAGCGTGAGAAAATCATTCACAGCTGGCGGCAGATCTTATCCGATCCCGGTGTCTCGAAAATGCGAACCCATTCCGCGCGCGTCGTCAGCGAAGGGCCGGTCGCCTTGGTCACGTGCTTTGAGACGTTCGATACGACAACATTGGCGGCGACGAACGGCTTTGTGAAGGAGCACGGCGTCTGGCGCATCGTGCACCATCAGGCTGGGTTGTGTAACGACGAGATACCTATCCCAGATGATATGAAAACCGATGGGCCGCTGCATTAGTCGTCGACCGTAATGTCGCTATCAGGGGAAAACGCGACGCGGACGGATTAGTCCGCCTGCAAGTGGAAGATTACCGTTGCGAAGGCTCCGGGGTGCGCTGATTGGGGCCGGCATGAGGGGGAGGGATGCATGCCAAATACAGATATTGATATCGCCCGCGCGGCGAAAATGCGGCCGATTGCCGAGATCGGCGAGAAAATTGGGATTCCGGCCGAAGCTTTGCTGTCGCACGGCCCGCATATGGCCAAGATCGATTACGGTTTTATCAAAGGGCTGCAGAAAAAGACTGATGGGAATCTGGTCCTCGTCACTGCGATAACTCCGACGCCGGCGGGTGAGGGGAAAACCACGACGACAGTGGGACTTGGCGACGGACTGAATGCGATCGGTAAGAAAACCGCTATCTGCATTCGGGAGCCGTCATTGGGGCCTTGTTTTGGGATGAAGGGAGGCGCGGCCGGTGGCGGCTATGCTCAGGTCGTGCCGATGGAGGATATCAACCTCCACTTTACCGGAGACTTCCACGCGATCGGTACGGCGCACAATCTGTTGTCTGCGATGGTCGACAACCACGTTTATTGGGGCGGGAAACCCGAGTTGGATGTGCGCCGCATTTCATGGCGACGCGTCCTCGATATGAATGATCGCGCTCTGCGCCAAATCACGGCTTCGCTAGGTGGTGTTGCCAACGGTTTTCCGCGAGAGGCCGGTTTCGATATTACCGTCGCTTCGGAGATCATGGCAATTTTCTGCTTGGCGACGGATCTAAAAGATTTGCAGCGACGCATCGACAATATTGTTGTCGGATATACCCGCGATCGCAAGCCAGTGCGCGCCAAACAGTTGAAGGCGTCGGGCGCGATGGCGGTGCTTCTCAAAGATGCATTGATGCCGAACCTCGTCCAAACGCTGGAAAACAATCCGGCGTTCATCCACGGGGGCCCGTTCGCCAATATCGCACATGGCTGCAATTCGGTTATGGCGACGAAAACAGCGCTCAAACTGGCTGACTACGTTGTCACCGAGGCGGGCTTCGGCGCCGACCTGGGCGCGGAAAAATTCTTCGATATCAAATGCCGCAAAGCTGGATTATCGCCTGCGGCAGCCGTCGTCGTTGCAACAGTCAGGGCGCTCAAGATGCATGGCGGTGTTGCCAAGGATGCGCTCGGTCAAGAAGACGTCAAGGCGGTGATCGCTGGATGCGCGAACTTGGAGCGGCACATCAAAAATATCAAAAAGTTTGGTGTGCCGCCGGTGGTGGCGATCAACCGGTTCATCACGGATACGGATGCCGAACTTCGCGCCATCGAGGCAACGTGCAAAACGCTAGGCGTCAAAGCGATCCTGTGTAACCACTGGGCAGAAGGCTCCAAGGGTACTGAGGAACTCGCGAAACATGTCGTCAAGCTGGTTGAAAAGGGCAAATCGTCCTTCAAGCCGCTGTACCCCGACGACATGCCACTGTTCCAAAAAATCGATACCGTCGTGAAGAAGATCTATGCAGGCAGCGAAGCGGCCGCCGATCTGAAAGTGCGTAACCAACTCCGCGAATGGGAAGCGGCAGGGTACGGCCATTTGCCGATTTGTATCGCCAAGACGCAATACTCGTTCTCGACCGATCCCAACCTCAAAGGAGCGCCGAAAAACCACGTCGTCACCGTTCGCGAAGTTCGACTGGCGGCGGGTGCCGAGTTTATCGTCGCCATCACCGGGGAAATCATGACGATGCCGGGTCTGCCACGAAGACCATCGGCAGAGAACATTCGTCTGAATGCGAAAGGCGAGATCGAGGGGCTCTTCTAGCCCCGCACAGTTGCCATCAATACCCGACAGCGCAGCCGTCTTTGCGGGGCTCCGAACCGCCTGTCAAAACGCCGCTTTCCCAGTCGATCCAAATCGCCTGACTGCCGCCGATTGCTTTCGCCGGCCTGATGGGATTATGGCCGAGGGCGCGCAGTCCTTCGATTACGTCGGTAGGGACGGTGCCCTCGACTTCGACATCCATGGTCCCCGCAATGGGAAACACCCTTGGCGCATCTTGGGTTTCCTGCACATCCATGCCGTAGTCGAAGAACTTGGTCAGGAACTGCATATGTCCGAATGCCTGATACTGACCCCCCATCACCCCGAACGGCATCACGGCCTTGTCGTCTTTGCCGATCATTCCGGGGATGATGGTGTGCAGGGGGCGTTTGTTTGGTGCGATGCAGTTCAAATGGCCTTCTTCGAGCGTGAACCCCTGAGCCCGGTTGGTAAGCATGACGCCGGATTTCGGGGCCATCTGCACCGAACCGAAGTTTGAAAAAAGCGTGTTGATGAAGCTACAGGCGTTGCGGTCTTTGTCGACGACGGAGATATACACCGTACTTTCGTTTTTCGGCATTGAGACCGGCGGCAGCGGGTCCATGGCACGCGACGGGTCGAAATGCGCGGCCAACTCCTTGGCATGTGCATCCGACAACAGCCAGTCGACCGGTACATCGGATTGGTCCTGATCAGCGACGTAGACGTTGCGATCTTGATAGGCAAGGCGTCCGTATTCGATCTCGCGGTGCAACCGTTCTACGGATATGGAATCAATTCCGTCGATCGACACATCCTTGAACATGTTCAGCAGTAAGAGCGCGATAACACCCTGTCCATTCGGCGGGCATTCATAGATGTCGTAGCCGCGATAGTTGGTCGAAATCGGTGTCACATAGTCGCCTTGGGCGTTCTTGAAGTCCTCCAACGTGTGTAGACCGCCTTTCGATTGCAGGTACGAGACGATGTCTTCGGCGACATCGCCGGTGTAAAAACCGTCCCGACCCTGCTCGGCGACCTTAGCAAGTGTGGTGGCTAGTTCCGGTTGGTGGTGCATGGTGCCGACAGCGGGTGTTTTCCCGCCGGGCATAAACACCCGTGCTGAAGCTTCGTCGTTGGCCAATAAATGCGCTTGGCTGGCGAAATCCGATGCCACACGCGATGCCACCGGATAGCCGTCCCGTGCATATTCGATGGCTGGCTGAAGAAGTTCACCGAGGTCCATGCTTCCGTGATCGCGGATCAGAGTCTCCCACGCATCGATAACGCCAGGTACGATAACGGCATGTGGCGATTGGCGCTCCAACGTCGTGATGCCTTGTTCCCGATACCAGGCGGCGGTGGCGGCGGCCGGTGCGCGGCCAGAGCCGTTAAAAGCCACCATGTCCTTGATTTCGCCACCGGGCGTATAGATGCAGAAATTATCGCCTCCAATTCCCGTCGATTCGGGTTCAACGACGCATTGTACGGCACAGGCCGCCACGGCGGCGTCCATGGCGTTGCCACCCTGTCGCAAAATATCCAATCCCACCGCCGTTGATATAGCGTGCGAGGTCGCGACCATTCCGTCCTTGCCATGCGCCGGTGAGCGACCAGGCTTCTCAAAATCGCGCATATTCTTCCTCCTCGGGCCGACCGTTGCGGCACATTATATTCGTTCGGGCGCAACCATACACATCGGTCGAATTGATTGAAAACCTGGAACGGGCTTTCTCATTGAAAAAAGCTACGCTAAGGTTTGAAAAATTAAGAAGAAACCGTTTTCGATAAACACGGTCACATTGATCCATCCATACAGGGAGCCTGAAATGAAAAAAACTATTCTCGGCGGTTTTGCAGCAGCGGCGGTCGTTGCTGCATCGACCTTCTCTCCGACCTCGGCACAGGCCGCGCCGGATTTCTCCTGCTCGACGGCGAAGTTGATCGTGCCTTGGGGCGCGGGCGGCGGGACGTCGGTGATCTTTAACATCTTCGAAAATATCGTGAATAACGAACTGAATGCCGAGCCGAAGATCCAGGTCGTAACAATTCCCGGACAAGGCGGCAACAAAGGGGCTAAGGAAGCGCTGGGCTCGAAGCCCGATGGTTGCACCCTTTTCGCGATTCACCAGAGCGCATTGGTGAGCTTTCTGAACGGTCGTGTCGAGTTCAATCACACCGCGTTTGATATGGTTGCGCAACTGACACATACGCCTGAAATCTTCGGTGGCTCGCAAGCAGCACCTTGGAAAACGATGGCGGAACTCAAAGAACATGCCCTCAAGAACCCCGAGACAATCACAGCCGGCGCGACGTTCGGGTCGACCAGCCAGTTCATGTACCTGCTGCTCGAAGAGAACACTGGCATGAAGTTCAAGTACGTACCGTTTGATGGCACAGCGCAACGGATGACGGCGTTATTGGCCAACACGATCGACCTGGGCGGCATTAACCTTGCAGCGGCCCGAAAGCACGTCGACGCGGGAACGTTGAAAGCGTATGCCTTCGCTGGCGAGAAGCGCTCCAAGCACTTGCCCAATCTTCCGACGCTCAAAGAGCTCGGCATTGATATGACGTATTCGCTTGATCGCGGTGTCGTTGCCCCGAAAGGAACGCCGAAAGATAAAATCGACCACTGGTCGCAGATTTTCAAACAAGCGGCTGAGCATCCGAAGTTGGTTGAGCAACTCGATGCCAAAGGTACGCTCGTCAAATGGCAAGGCCCAGAAGACTACGCCAAGTGGTTTGACGCTGAATATGAAGCGCATGAGAAAGTCGCCATCAAAATCGGAATGTACAGGAAGTAAGCCGATCTCATGATGGGCGAGAGGTGGTGCCGTTGCGCCGCCTCTCGCCTTTCTCGCTAGATTGAGTTTTTGGGGGACTGGGCATGGGCCGTCTAAACCGCGATACGATTATCGCGATGTTCTTGCTGATCGTCTGGTCTGTATTTCTCTGGGCCAGTTTCGACATCCGCATCGTCAACTACGGCACGATGGAGGCCAATGTTTGGCCGAAGGGCGTTATTGCGGTCCTATATATTCTGACGGCAATTTACTTGCTGCAGAGCGTTCGCGCCGGCGCGGATCCGGTTTCCGAGGAACCGTTCAGTGTTGGCGGTTGGTTGAAGAAGTACCGCAACCCTTTGTGGTGCTTTGCTTTATACCTGATTTTCCTTCTGACGTTGCCGATCTTCGGGATGCTGATCGGCGGTATCCTATTGGTCTTTATGTTGCTCAATATTCTCGGTGACCATACTCCAAGAGATATCGCGTTACATGCCGTGATCGCCGTCGTGTCCATCGGCGGGATGTGGTCGATATTCACATTTGCCTTGCGGGTGATTATGCCACCTAGCATGTTTTTTTCGGGTTTTTAGGATCGCGATATGCTGATCGAGAACATAACCTTAGCGTTCTATGAGTTAGCCAATTTTCAAACCTTACTATTGATGGTGGTCGGCACGGTGGCCGGTTTGATCGCGGGTGCCATCCCGGGATTTACCATTGCCATGGCCATCGTCTTGACGTTGCCTTTCACGTTCGGGATGCCGCCGGCACAAGGCCTCGCCACAATGATCGGCGTCTTCGTCGGTGGATTGTCGGGTGGCTTGATGTCCGGGATTCTGATCGGAATCCCAGGAACGCCGAGTTCTGTTGCCACGACTTTCGATGGCTTCCCGATGGCGCGCAAAGGGCGGCCGGGATTGGCGCTCGGCCTCGGCGTATGGTCGTCGTTCTTCGGGGGAATAATTTCCGCGGTTCTGCTGGTAACCGTTGCGCCGCAGCTCGCTCGCATCGGGCTCGAATTTCAGCCATGGGATTATTTTGCGCTAATTATCTTCGCGCTAACGATTGCCGCGAGCCTTGCGGGAGAAAACCTCGTCAAAGGATTGTTGGCAGGGGCGTTCGGCCTGTTGGTCGCGTGTATCGGCGAGGACAGCATCAACGGTATCGCGCGGTTTAACTTTGGCTCCGACGCGTTGAAACAAGGGTTTTCGTTCCTACCGGTTTTGATCGGTCTGTTCGCATTTTCCCAACTTTTGACGGATATCGAGGACCAAGTCCGCGCCAAGAAAGCGTTGACGGAAACGGGTGACGTCAATGTCCGTGTCGAACACCGCCAAGCGGCGGTTATGGTCCTCAAACGTTGGGGGAATTTGATCCGTTCCTCGTTGATCGGTGTGTTTACCGGCATCCTTCCGGCCGCCGGCAGCGCAATATCGAACATTCTGGCCTATGACCAAGCCAAGAAAGCGTCGAAGACGCCGGAGAAGTTTGGGACGGGGCATGAGGACGGGATCGTCGCGCCTGAGGCGGCGAACAATGCAACAGCCGGGGGCGCCCTGATTACGATGATGGCGCTGGGCATTCCGGGCGACATCGTCACGGCCGTTATGTTGGGGGCGTTGCTGATTCACGATGTCGTCCCAAGCCCGACATTCATTACCGAAGCACCGGTTCTAGCCTATGCGATCTTTATCGCGTTTTTTGTCGCCAACTTCTTGATGCTGATCTTGCAGTCCGGTGCGTTGCGTCTGTTTGTGCTCGTCACCAAGGTCCGCATGTATATGCTGGCGAGCGTTATTTTGGTGTTTTGCGGTATCGGGATTTTCGCGCTGAATAACGTCGCGTTTGATATGTGGACATTGTTCTGGTTTGGGATCGTCGGCTATGTGATGCGGAAACTAGGGTTTCCCCTTGCGCCCATGATTTTGGGCGTTGTTTTGGGAAGAATCGCCGAACTTTGGCTCTCGCGTGCGACGGCGCTGTCGACCGAGATTACGCCGTTCTTTACACATCCCTGGTCGTTGTTCTTCATCATCATGGCCGTGTTCTCCGCTTTCTTTTCATTCTATCAAACGGATCGTGGCAAAAAGAAATGGACGCTTTTCTACACGCCATTGCTGACGGGTGCGGCGGCGGTGCCGATGTTTATGATGCCGGGTATCGTGCGGCCCATCATCGGCGGCGCACTGATTGCCGTCTGTATCTTCTTGTTCTACCGACAGCATCAGCGGGGATGGAAAATAGATACGCATGACGCCGAGGCGCATCGGCTGTCAGAGGGATAAAGGTGTCCGCGAAAACCGTTCTCATTACAGGTGGATCACGCGGAATCGGCGCCGCCACGATTGCCCGCTTCGCAAGCGAAGGCTGGCGCACGATTTTCACGTATGTGTCGAATGCGGAAGCTGCTGATCGCGTCGCTGCGGAAACCGGTTCCGTAGGCATTCAAAGCGACGTGAGCGACGAGGCCGATATCTTGCGATTGATGTCGAGCCTTGATGATGACGGCACGTATCTGGATGCCCTCATTAACAACGCAGGTATCACGGGGCCTAAGCGTCGATTGGATGAGGTCACTTCCGAGGTCTTGACGGACGTTCTGCGCGTGAATGTGGTCGGCACGATCTTGATGTGTCGTGAAGCGGTTAAACGTATGTCGACGAAGCATGGCGGTCGTGGCGGCACCATTGTTAACTTGTCGACGACTGCGACATTGGCCGGAAGTCCCAATCAATGGGTCGATTATGCGGCCAGCAAAGGCGCCATCGATATTCTGACAAAAGGGCTGGCGCGCGAGGTGGGCGAAGAAGGTATTCGTGTTAACGCCGTTGCGCCCGGCTACACGTTGACGGATATGGCGCGAGAAGGACAAATCGCGGAACGCTTTGACGCATACAGGCATGAAGTGCCGTTGGGTCGTATCGGTTTGGTCGAGGAAGTGGCGGCCGGTATTTATTGGCTCTGCAGCGACGATGCAACCTATGTGACGGGAACGGTGCTACCTGTGTCTGGGGGTAGGTGCTGAGGATTAAGGGCGGAAAAAGTTCATTGTTTGCAACATGCGCTGGAGTACGGGGCGCACCTCGGCTGCCAAGTCCTCACGAAAGGCGTAAGGATATTCCTCATCCATGTATGTCGACCAACACATTTCCATTTGTACGGCATGAACGCCGTTGTCGGGATTCCCGTAGTGCCGGGTTATGTGCCCCCCCAGAAAACGTTCATTCATTGCGTACGAGTAGCCGGAACTGGCCGCAATTTCTTCAAGGCCGACCTGCAAATCCGTAGAGCAGGTGGTGCCGTGATTGGTTCCCAGGTTAAGGTCCCAAAGCGTGCCGTCGAAGAAACGTGGTAATCGACTCTTGATTGAATGAGCATCCCACAACAAGGCAAAACCGTGTTCGGCTTTAATCGCGTCCAACGCGTTGCTTAATCTCTCGTGATACGGATCATAGTACGCCGTGCGTCGCTGGACCTTCTCGTCATCGTCGGGTTCACGTCCATCAAGATAGATAGCCTCGTTCGCCGCAGTCTTCAGCGGTAAGAGCCCCTCGGTATCCTTGCCGGGATAAAGCGACACATCGTCGGCTGGACGATTGAGGTCGACCACATACCGGCTATGTGTCGCCACAAGCATTCCGGCCCCCATATCGAGAGCGAAGTCGTAAAGGCGATCCTGGTGCCAATCTGTGTCGGGTGTTCGCAATGCGGCCGGCGTCATTCGCGCAGCAAGTTCATCCGGAATATGCGTTCCCGCATGGGGAACATCGATCAATAACGCTGTCGTTCCGGGCGTGAACGCGTAGATGTCCATTATTCGGCTGCCGCCTCAGTCTCATCCCTAGATAGTGCCGCATAATCTCGATCATGGGTCAGTGCGGGAATTCTTCGGCGCGCCTCGGCAACCTCAGCGGGGTCGATATCGGCGAGGACGATATCAGGCGTATCCTCGGCCCCTTCGCCGAGAATCTCTCCCCAGGGATTCACAATAAGTGAGTGCCCGTACGTTCGGGCTTTGCCATGTTTCCCCGACTGGCACGCCGCGAAGACGAAGCACCCGGTCTCGATCGCTCTCGCCCGCAGCAGTACATGCCAGTGCGCTTGCCCCGTTCTGTGTGTGAAAGCCGCAGGTATGGTCAGGAAATCCGCACCCGCCTTGGCCAAATCGCGATACAGGTGGGGGAAACGTACGTCGTAACATATCGACAAACCCAAAGTTCCCCACGGGCAGCCGGTCAGAACCGCGCGTTGCCCAGGTGCGAGAGAATTGGATTCCCGGTATACTTCATTGCCGCTGAGATCGACATCGAACAAATGAATCTTCTCGTAAGTCGCCCGTACCGATCCCGTCTGGTCGAAAACGTACTGACGATTGTACGCTCGGCCATCAGGTGCCGGGACGGCGACGGAGCCGAGCACGGCCCAGACGCCCAGTTCTGCGGTTACATCGGCAAACGTACGAAGTGCTGGGTGCGCGGCCTCTTCATACACCCCGGTATGCAATCCGGTTTCATCGACGTCGTAGCAAGAGAAGTATTCCGGCAGGACAAGGAGTTGACCCCCTTTGCGCGCCGCTTCGCGGCATTGCTCGACGGCGGCGGCTAATGTCGCATCGATATCGCTGGAGGCGTCATTTTGAACCAAGGCAACTTTGAATGTCCCACTCATCGATTCTCTCCCTTTTCGGATCGTTTAATCACGCGACGGAATACCTGTCCAGGCACCGGCACGCTCGCCATTGATTGTTTTGAGCAGCGGTATCAAAACTTGTAGACTGATGTTATGAAAAAACTTCGCTCGCTGGCGTCTAAATGTCTGACCGGCGTCAACGGTGAGAGACATGCCGCGGGGGCGCTCATATCCGGTCAACCGCGCGGGCTATAGATGTCGGCCAACCTTCTCCTGATATCGGCGATCTTACAATCGATATCCGTGGTAATGGCGTTTCGCCTCATGTGGATCGCCGGCCGGCGTCTCGCCTGGGTGTTCATTGCCGTCGCCCTGACACTGATGGCAATTCTCAGGTGGTTTGAGTTCGTTCGCGTATCGTCCGGCCAACTGGTACTCCCAGAGGATATGTCGATTGAATTCTTGGCCTTGGCGATTTCAGCGTTTTCCGCCATTGGGGTGAGTCTATACGGTCCGGTTTCTCGGCGTCTAAAGACCACGCGCGAAGCGTTGCTCGAGAACCGAGCGATCCTGCAAAGCCTGCTGGACAATTCACCCGTCTATATAGCCATCCGAGACACGCGTGGGCGGTTCCAGTTGGTTAATCGGATATACGCGAAGGTGTTCAAAACCACGTCACATGACGTTCGCGGCAAGCACATAAGTGAGATATTACCCGCGGAGTTTGCTGCGGAAGTTTCTGAGATCGAAGAACGCGTACTTGAAACGGGTGAGGCCATCGTCCACGAGCACAAAAGCCCGCTTTCGCCAGATGTCGGCCGGATTGTTTCGGTTCGCTTTCCGATCCGGGAAGATAATGGGCGTATCGTCGGTGTCGGTGGTATCGGGACCGACGTCTCCGAGTTGTATAGAGCGAGGCGAAACTTAGCGGTTCAACAAGATAGATATAACCTTGCAACCGAGGCTGGCCGGATCGGTCTCTGGGAATGGGATCCCGAGACCGATGCGAAATATGTTTCGACGAATCTGGAGCGGATGGTCGGGTGCGCCGAGGGCGAGCATATTACGTCAATGGCGGAATGGATCGAGCGGCTTCATCCCGGAAACCATGATCAAATCCGCCACCGCCTCGATCGTTACCTAACGGAAAAGACGACGATCATCAGTGAGTATCAGATAACCACCGTGGATGGTCGGATAATGTGGGTCGAAACCCGCGCGACACCGACTTTTGACGCCGTCGGCAATGTGAAGACAGTTATCGGCGTCGACACGGATATAACGGATCGAAAAGTTGCCGAAAATGCCCTTGCCGAGCGCGAAGCGCTCTTGGATTCGATCTTCGAGAACATGCCTGTCGGCATTCTGATTAAGGATTCGAACCACGTCGTCGAGCGATGGAATCGCAAATACCTTGAGTGGTATGGGCGTGCCGCGAAGGATATGATCGGACGACAATCGGACCAAGTGGAGGGTTTCCAAACATCTGAGGATGCGCGGCGTATGATGGCGCAAGAGGATGAGGTCATTCGGACAGGCGAGACGAGTCAGCGCCAAATCGAGCGCCCTTTCGTCGATGGCAGAATTCATACGGTCTCCGTGACCAAGTTTCCGATTTTCGATTGGAATGGGGAGATTTCACGCGTTGGCTCGGTCAGCGTCGATATGACGGATCAAATCGAAACACAGAATGCGCTGACGACGGCGAACGAGAACCTGGAGAACGCAAACAGGGCCAAAAGCGATTTTCTGGCGCATATGAGTCATGAACTTAGAACCCCTTTGAACTCGATCATCGGTTTCTCTCAGATGACTTATGACGAGATGCTAGGGCGGATCGAGAACGCAAAGTATGTTGAGTACGCTGGCCTGATAAAGGATTCGGCTGAGCATCTTCTTGATGTCATCAATGACATCCTGGACCTGTCGAAGGTTGAGTCGGGCGAAATTTCTTTGAATGAGAGCGATGTCAATGTTGTCGATGCGGTTGAGGGAATCGTAACCCTCTTGCAGCGCCAGACCAATGCGATCGGGCCGAAAATTCACTATCGGGTACCAGCGGATCCATTGGTCGTAAGAGCGGATGAACGAATGATCCGACAAGTGCTGCTGAATGTCTTGTCAAACGCGATCAAGTTTACGCCCGAAACCGGCAACGTCCGTGTCCAGACCGATCTTGTTCGCAGCGGACATATCAGGATCGTTGTCGAAGATACGGGGATTGGTATGGCGCCGGAGGATATTCCGCGCGCTCTTGAGCCATTTGGGCAGGTGCGAAAGAGCGCGTCGTTAGCCCATGATGGCACAGGGCTTGGGTTGTCGATAACTCAGAAATTGCTGGCGCTGCATAATGCCGTGCTAGAGATCAGTAGTGAGATTGGAGCAGGGGTAAAGGTTGAAATCGTCTTCCCTGTCGAACGTACGGTGCAATCAAGTTGAGCGAGGTTTGGAAAAGTCGACTGCGACTTTAGGGAGAGGCATGAAGATCAAAGCGTGTCGTCCACAAGCGCGTGACGAGGAGCGAACATCATGACCACCGGAGAACAAAAAGACGGCATCTACGAGAGGTATCTCGACAAAAACCCAGCCAACTATCAACCGTTGACACCACTCGTCTATCTTGAATGGGCGGCGCGTGTTTATCCTGAAAAAACGGCTGTCATCCATGGTCCGCACACATACACCTGGTCGGCGTTCAACTCTCGTTGTCGTCGCCTGGCCGCAGCTTTGGTCGCCCGGGGAATTGGTGCTGGTGATACCGTCTCGATTATGTCGCCAAATGCGCCCGCCATGTTGGAGGCTCATTACGGTGTGCCCATGACCGGCGCGGTCCTGAATGCTCTCAATTATCGATTGGATGCCGAAACGCTGGCATTCACGCTTGGTCACGCCGAGACAAAGGTTCTCATCACGGATCGCGAGTTCGCCCCGGTCATTGCCGACGCATTGGCCATTCATAACGACCCTGATTTATTCGTCATTGATGTTGATGACCCGCTGGCAGACGGCGGTAAACTTATCGGGCATATAACATATGAGGCCTTTCTGGAGAGCGGGGACGCCGCGTTTGAAGCACGCATGCCGGCGGACGAGTGGGACGCGATTTGTCTGAACTATACGTCAGGCACCACGGGAAATCCGAAAGGCGTCGTCTTTCATCACCGAGGCGCATATTTGAACGCCTTGGGAAATGCGCTGGTTTTCCGGCTTGGGCCTGAGAGCGTCTATCTTTGGACTTTGCCGATGTTCCATTGCAACGGCTGGACGTATACTTGGGCGGTCACAGCGGTCGGCGGGACGCATGTCTGTCTTCGCAACGTGGATCCGGATTTGATATTTCCGTTAATCGATGATCACAAAGTTACGCATATGTGCGGGGCACCGATCGTCCTGAACATGCTGGTTCACGCTCCTGACGAGGTGAAGCGACGCTTCTCCCATCGAATTGAGGTCGCGACCGGCGGGGCCGCTCCACCCAGTGCCGTGATCGCGGGGATGGAGGAAATGGGCTTCAATGTGACGCACTTATATGGACTGACAGAGACATACGGACCCTCGACTTTCTGCGCGTTTCAGGACGAGTGGGCCGATCTGCCGATCCGCGAGAAGGCCGTTCAGATGTCGCGGCAAGGGGTGCGATATCCGACGATGTCTTCGCAGACAGTTCGTGACCCGGAAACCATGGAACTCGTCCCGGAAGACGGAGAGACCATTGGCGAGATTATGTTCCAGGGGAATACGGTGATGCGAGGGTATTTAAAGAACCCGGACGCGACAGATGAGACATTTCGTGGTGGGTGGTTCCATACCGGCGATTTGGCGGTTCAGCACGCCGACGGTTACATCGAAATCAAGGATCGATCGAAGGACATTATCATATCCGGCGGCGAGAATATCTCGTCGTTGGAGGTAGAGGAATGTTTGTATCAGCACCCGTGCGTGCTGGAGTGTGCGGTGGTGGCGATGCCGTCCGCGCAATGGGGTGAGGCGCCTTGCGCGTTCGTGGCGACGACGCCGGATTCGAACATTCGGGACGAAGACTTGATCGCTTTTTGCAAAGAGAGAATTGCGCGTTACAAGGCGCCGGCGAAAGTGGTTTTCTGTGATTTGCCCAAGACCTCGACCGGTAAAATCCAGAAATTTGTCTTGCGTGACCAAGCCTACGATCTAGCGCAGAAGTGATTGCATCAGAAGGACTTGTATATGATCGCTCGTACATTGGACGGCAAAGTAGCGTTGGTGACCGGCGCGTCATCGGGGATTGGTGCCCATATCGCCGCGGTCCTCGCCCAAGCCGGCGCCAGCGTTGCGATTGCCGCGCGCCGACGGGAGAGGCTAGAGGCGGTGGCGGCGAAGCTTGCTGACGTCGGTGGAAAGTCGCTAGCACTCGATATGGACGTCACAGATCGTGCGAGCGTCGTTGCAGCGCTGGACAAGCTGTCCCAGTCGTTCGGCGTACCCGACATTGTGATCAACAATGCGGGGGTCGCCTCGGGGAATTCCGCGCTTGATGTCACGGATCGCGAATGGCGGAGGGTGCTGGATACGAACCTAGATGGAGCGTGGATCGTTGCCCAGGAATGCGCCCGGCGCATGCGCGATTCTGGGGGTGGAACCATCATCAATACCGCGTCGATCCTTGGCTGCCGGGTGTCGAGCGGGGTCGCCCCTTATGCGATCTCTAAAGCCGGGATCGTACAAATGACAAAGGCCTTGGCGCTGGAACTCGCGCGCTACAATATTCGGGTCAATGCCATTGCGCCCGGCTATATCGCGACCGAACTGAACGACACGTTTCTTCAATCCGATGCGGGACAGGCGATATTGAAACGTGTGCCCATGCGGCGGTTCGGTACCATGCAAGATTTGGACGGCCCGGTCCTGTTGTTGGCGTCGGACGCATCCGCGTACATGACCGGCGCAGTCATTCCCATAGATGGTGGCCATCTCGTGAGTTCTCTCTGACCAATTTAGGACTTTCGCCCGTCATTGCACAATGCGGATGGGACAGTGAAAATGGCCATCAGTAAGGAGATCGTCATGGACTTCACCCTGCCGCCCGAGGTGGACGAGACACGTTTGCAGATTCGTAATTTCGTCGAACAGCATATCCTGCCGCTAGAGCGTGACCGGTCCAATTACGATGACCATGAAAATATCCATCCCGATGTGTTGAAGCAGATACAAAAAAATGCGCGAGCCGCCGGTTTGTGGGCGCTATCGATGCCCATCGAACGTGGCGGACGAGGATTCAACACCGTTGGGATGGCCGCATGCTATGAAGAGATGAACCGGTCCATCTTTGGCCCGGTTTGTTTCAATGCAGCCGCACCTGACGATGGGAATATGTTCGTGTTGAACAAGGTCGCGACCGAGTCACAAAAAGAAAAGTGGCTGCAGCCGATCATTGATGGCGACGTACGCTCATCCATCGTCATGACCGAGCCGGCGCCAGGCGCGGGGTCGGATCCCGGTGGAATGATGCTGACGCGGGCCGAAATGAAAGGCGATGTCTGGGTCGTCCATGGCCACAAGTGGTATATCACCGGCGCCGGTGTTGCAGACCACTTCATCCTGTTGGCGCGAACCTCGGACGAACCTCGTCGGAACCTGACGGCATTCCTGTTTCACAAAGATCAACCGGGCTGGGAAATCGTCCGGCGGATTCCGATCATGGGGCCGGAGGAACACGGCGGGCATTGCGAATTGAAGTTCGATGGCTTGGAAATTCCGGACGAGAACAGACTTATGGGCGTTGGCGAAGGGATGAAATGCGTTCAAATCCGCCTTGCAACGGCGCGGTTGACCCATTGCATGCGATGGACCGGATTGGCCAAGCGAGCGTTGGAAATCGCTGGCGAGTACATCGCCCATCGCGAGGCGTTCGGCTCGAAGTTATCCGAGCGCGAAAGCGTGCAGCTACTCTTGGGCGACGCGGCGATGGACATCGAAATCGGTCGATTGCTGACGATGAAGGCAGCATGTGCTTTGGATCAAGGTTCACGGGCGCGCAAAGAAGTTTCAATGGCGAAAGTTGCCGTCGCCGACGTGCTGCACAAGGCCGTCGATACGGCGATCCAACTGAACGGCGCGCGGGGATATTCGAAGGACACGGTCTTGGAATGGATATATCGATACGCGCGCCAAGCGAGGCTCGTCGACGGTGCGTCGGAAGTGCACAAGATGGTGCTTGCCGGGGCGCTCACAGCGGAGGGCATGGATTTTTGGTCTTGGGATCGGCCTGAAACGACATGAGCCGAAACGACGACGCGATTGCGCAAATGGACCGGGACGCGATCAAAAGGTTGGAGGTCTGGCTAGCGCGCGAGTCCGGCGGACGGGCACAAGTCCGAGACCTCAATCAACTCTCCGGTGGCGCGATCCAAGAGAACTGGCGCCTTGTCGTCGATCTCGAGGGTGGTGACTGGCCGGGGACGCATGATTTGGTCTTGCGCAAGGACGCACCGTCGAGCGTTGATGTTAGTCATACGCGGGCTGAGGAATTTACGATCCTTCGACATGCGCATAACGTCGGGGGCGCCGTTCCCACCCCCTGTCTGCTTTGCCAAGATACAAGTATCTTGGGAACGCCATTTTTCCTGATGCACCGGGTAACCGGAACGGCGGCGGGTCATAAACTTGTTCGTGCCGGCGCGAATGCCGCTTTGGCCAAAGACTTGGGCCGCAATCTCGCGCGTATCCATTCGATTGAGGACGCGCCGGACCTCTCGTTCTTGGAGCGGCCTGCGACTTCACCGGCGTTAGCAAGCGTCGCGCGGTATCGGGACCATCTTGACGCTCTACCGGATACGCACCCGGCGTTGGAGTGGGCATTGACCTGGTTGGCGGACAATGCACCTGAGACGGATCAGCTTGTTTTTGCGCATCGGGATTACCGTACCGGGAACTACATGGTCGACGACGGCGAACTGACCGCGATACTGGATTGGGAGTTTGCCGGCTGGTCCGATCGGATGGAGGATATTGGCTGGCTAACCGCCAAATGCTGGCGGTTTGGGGCGACCGAGCATGTGGTCGGCGGCGTTGGCGCATTGGACGATTTCCTTCGCGGTTATCAGGCCGAAAGCGGCGTCGTGGTTGACCTAAGCCAACTTCAATACTGGCAGGTGATGGCACATGTGCGATGGGCGGTTATCGCACTTCAGCAAGCGGATCGCTTCGTTTCCGGCGGTGAGCGGAATCTGGAGTTGGCGCTTACGGCGCATATCGTTCCGGAATTGGAGTTGGAAGTTCTGCGACAAACGGCACCGCAAGAGTGGGTGAATGTGCCGAACTTGGATAATCCACACTTTCCCGCGCCGTCATTGGCGCCGCTTTTGGGAATCGCACGGGATGTCGTTCGAAAGGAGTTAGTGAATGCCGTTGATGGCGAGGCGAAGTACCGTGCTTTGATGGTGGCCAATGCCATGGGGATCGTCGAACGGCAGATTGCCGAGACATCCACCCATCCGCCCGATCCGGACCTGATGAAAGAGCTATCGGATCGCATCCGATCGGGCGATGCCGATGCGCAGGTGTATGCTTATCTCGTCGCGGGCGTTCGCGGTACTCTGCGGTTCAGCAACCCGCGAATGCTAACTGACTAATTGGCTCTTATTTCGCCGCCGTATTCAGCAGCGGCTTCCATCAGCCATTCCCAAAACGACACGGCGAACCCGCGCGGGACGTAGACGTCAAATGTGTCTTCATCGATACAGTCTAAAATAACGACGACATGATCAATGTCAGTGGTTGCCGAGGAACCGGGCGAAAACACACTGGGATGAAGATCAATTTTACAGTCCGCTGCCAATACATCCCGAACGTGGGCGCCGGAGAGGCGAACGACACAGCGGCTGGACGAGACATTGTTGACCGCCACGCCGATTGCCACGCCAAGTCGATTTTCCGTTTCACCGTGGGTGTTACCGGGACTGACCAAAAGCCAACGACCGGGTCCGCTACAAATCAACCGGTAGTCCGAGCTGTCGACGGATTGTCCAGGGGATGGGAGTGACGTGCCGAGCAGTACTTCGAGAGATTGCGCACTTTCATCATCGTCAATGGCGACTTCGACATGGACAATCGTCAAGCCGGTTCTTTCCGAAATATGGATCCCGGTAATGCCGGAGTCGGCACCGAGCCGGCCTGTTTTGTAGACGCTCTCCAACGCCGATCTGCGGTTAATGGTATTACCCACGAAGGCGCTCCCCGTCCGGATCGACGAAAACCGGCGCGCAGATTTCGACTTGGACATATTGACCCGTGATCGGCGACGCGGCGGTCAGAACGTCGCCCTGCCGTCGTCGACCGTCCTTTACCAAGGCAAGACCGATCGGCATGCCCACGTTCGGACTTTCGCAGTTCGATGTTACTTGTCCCTCCGATGGAACAGGGCGAGGCCCGTGCGGGTTAGAGACCAATTGCGCCCCCCGAGGAATTTTCGAGACGCTATCCACTGGCCGGACACCGACAAGCTGAAGGCGATCTTCGGCTGCCAGCGCGGAACGATGACGGAGGGCATCGCCGACAAAAGTCTTGCTCTTCGAATGCATGCCTTCGAATCCAAGGTCGGTCGCCGTGGTTCGACCATTGATTTCGCCGCCGACCACATGTCCTTTTTCAATTCGCAGGATGCCCATGGCCTCTGTACCATAGGGCATCAGGGCCTCCGGTTTGCCGACGTCCAGCAACCGCTCCCAGACGTCACGACCGTAATCGGCAGGCACATTCAGCTCATACGCCAGTTCTCCGGAAAAACTGATGCGGAACAAGCGGCCAGGAACACCAAAAACGGTGCACGTCGAAAACGCCATAAAAGGAAAAGCGTCATTGGTGAGTTCGATGCCGTCCACGACTTTTTCTAGGATGCGTCGACTGTTTGGCCCGGCGACTGCCATCGCCGCCCAATCCTCGGTGACGGAGACCAGCTTGACGTCTAACTCCGGCCACACGACCTGCGCGTGGCGCTCCATGTGTGAGAGCACGGGGCCGGCGTGCGCGGTTGTCGTCGTCACCAGGTATCGATCCTCAGACAACCGGGTCACCGTGCCGTCGTCGAACGCCAACCCATCTTCGCGAAGCATGACGCCGTATCGGCATTTGCCGATTGGCAGTTTTGCAAAGCCGTTGATGTAGAGCCGATTGAGGAACTCTGCTGCGTCTCGCCCTTGAACATCGATTTTCCCGAGGGTTGAGACATCGACGATGCCGGCTTTGTGTCTGACATGTTGTGCTTCGCGAAGATAAGCGTCGCGGAGCGTTTCACCGGTTTTTGGGTAGGCTTGCGGGCGTAACCAAGCCGCCGCCGGGACCATCGGTGCGCCCTTTTCGATATGCCAATCGTGCATGGCGGTGCGCCGTATCGGGCTCATGTGCGTGTCGACGGCCGGTCCGGCCACGGCCCCTAGTGTCATCGGCGTGAATGGTGGCCGGAACGTCGTCGTACCGACGGCTGGAATATCTTCCCCCCGCAGACTGGCCATGATCGCCAATCCATTGACGTTCGATGATCGGCCTTGGTCCGTCGCCATTCCAAGCGTCGTGTAGCGTTTCAAGTGTTCGACCGAGCGAAAACCTTCACGGTGCGCCAGCGCGACATCATCGGCGGTGACGTCATTTTGAAAATCCACGAAACGTTTGTCGGTATGTCCCCGTGGGCATGGGATAGACCAAAGCGGCAAGGGACGTATGGCCTCCTCCGCATCGCAAGATGGTGCGGACGGCGCTGAAACAGGAAAGCCGGCTGCCGTTGCGGCGTCGGCGCCTGCGGCATACCCATCTGCCAAACACGCGGATAGTTGAAAGGTGCCGTTGCCGCTACCAGCGGATCTTTCACGCTGAAAACTTGTGCCAGGGACGAAGCATGTGCGGTCGGCATCGTAGCGAAGCTTGCCGCGAGACTGTGAGAAGAGATGCACGCTCGGCGTCCAGCCCCCAGAGACCGCAACCAGGTCGCAGTCGATACGTTTCGTTGTTTCAAGGGTTTCCGTCGTGAATTCTGACGGGGTTGCTGCGAGCAGGACCTGCTGCACACCGTTTGCACCCCCGAGCGTGGCGG
Organism: Rhodospirillales bacterium; assembly: GCA_965222395.1. Lineage (GTDB taxonomy): Bacteria > Pseudomonadota > Alphaproteobacteria > Rhodospirillales > Casp-alpha2 > UBA4479. The sequence goes on along the minus strand of OZ244947.1, from coordinate 2,134,327 downwards.
CGACAACATGCCCGGCGATAATGTCTATTCCGGCGTCTTCCGCGATGATGCGTTCCGTTTCCGGAATGTCCGTTCGAGCATCGACGATGGATGCGACGTCGACGCCAGCCGCGAGCAGATCTGCAGCCGCCGTATACGCGGAACCGTTGTTGGTGAAGACAACGGCGCGAGTCCCGCCACGAACGCCGAACCGATTGGCCAAGGTTTGTGCCGCGGACGCCAACATCACGCCGGGAACATCGTTGCGGGCAAACACCAAGGGGCGTTCTATAGCGCCCGTCGCCAAAACGACCTCCGTCGCGTCGATGTGCCACGTTCGTTGTCTGGGCATATAACGATCGGGTGCGGCGAGGTGATCGCCGATATGTTCGACCGCGATTACGGTGTTGTGGTCGTAGTATGCCGCCGCCGTGGTCCGGGTCAGAAGTTGAACATTGGGTAAGTTCGATAATACGGCTTCCTGTTGTTCTGCCCATTCTGCTCCGTCTAAATCCGCGATCTGAAGGGATCGGCCGTTCAGAGCGCCGCCAAGACATCCGTCCGCCTCGATCAAGATCACCCGAGCGCCGGAACTGGATGCCGCCAATGCCGCGGCAATCCCGGCAGGACCGCCGCCGATCACAAGGACATCACAATGTCCGTGCCGATGGGCATATCGGTCTGGGTCGCGTTTGGTCGGCGCTTTGCCGAGGCCGGCGATGCGCCGAATGATGGCCTCGTAAAACATCCAAAGCGACGCGGGCCACATGAATGTCTTGTAGTAGAAACCGGCCGGAAACAGTTTTCCGAACATGCCGGTGAGTGATCCGACGTCGAATTTCAGCGTGGGCCAACGGTTTTGGCTTTCCGCGACCAGTCCGTCGAAAAGTTCAATTCGCGTGGCTTGAATATTGGGTTCGGTCCGATCGCCTGTGCGCAACTGTACCAAAGCATTTGGTTCGTCGACGCCCATACCCATGAGCCCGCGGGGTCGATGGTATTTGAAACTGCGGCCCAACAACCGCACCCCGTTGGCCATGAGAGCCGAGGCAAGAGTGTCGCCAACGTAGCCGGTGTATGATTTGCCGTCGAACATGAAACGCAAAGGACGAGTTCGGTCGATGCGACCGCCTTGCGCGTTACGGTAACGTTGTCCGGCCATTATTCCGCAATCTCCGGCAGTGGGTCGCCCGGTCTCGCGGTGCCCGCAATTTCATGCGTCCTCATGTGCCGACGTACCGTCAGAAAGCGACGGCACCCCGACGTGTGTTGCCACAGTTCGTCATGCCAATCGTTGGGATTGTCGCGAAGATAGACATACGCGTGAAAGTCCGCTGGCTCGGGTGTGCCCGACGGGCGTCGCAAAGTCGCGTCGCCTTCATAGGTAAACTCGGTGTGCGGGCGTGGGCCGCACCAGGGGCAAGGAATACTTAGCATATGGTCCTCAATGCGCCTTCGCCCACGGGCCCGCGCCTTTTTCGTCCAGCACCGCGCCCGTCTCGAAACGGGCGAGGGTGAAGGGTTCGTTCAATGCATGAGGTCGGTCTTCGGCGATCGTATGTGCGAAGACGTAGCCGGACCCAGGCGTCGCTTTGAAGCCGCCGTAACACCAGCCGCCATTAATGTAGAAATTGGCCAGCGGTGTTTTCGATATAATCGGACTGCCGTCCATGGTCATGTCCATAATTCCGCCCCAGGACCGTAGTAAACGCATGCGCGAAAAAGATGGAAAGAGGGTAAGTAGGTTCTGCGTCACTTGTTCGATGCGCGGGAAATTTCCGCGTTGCGCGTAGGAATTGTAAAAGTCCAAATCGCCGCCGAAGACCAACTCGCCCTTGTCCGATTGGCTAACGTACAGGTGTCCCGACCCCGACGTAACAACGGTATCCAAACACGGTTTGGTCGGTTCGGAGACCATCGCCTGCAAAACGTGGCTTTCGAGCGGAAGGCGCAGACCTGCCATCGCTGCGACGTGGCTTGTGTGTCCGGCGACCGCAATGCCGATTTTGTCCGCTGTGATCGATCCGCGTGTGGTGTCGACCCCTGTGACACGACCTTTGTTTCGATGGATGGCTGTGACTTCGCATCCTTGAATAATGTCGACGCCCATATTGTCGGCGGCCCGGGCGTATCCCCAGGCGACGGCGTCATGTCGTGCCGTTCCGCCGCGGGGTTGCAGCAGTCCGCCAAGGACTGGGAAACGCCCGCCGCCGGCCATATCCAGCAATGGCACTTTTTCTTTGATATCACCCGGTGACAGCCACTCTGCATCGATGCCGTTCATGCGCATGGCGTTGCCGCGCCTTTGCGCCGCATCGATCTGGGCGTCGTTGTGCACCAAATTCAGAACACCGCGCTGAGAGAACATGACGTTGTAGTTGAGGTCTTGGCTCATCCGCTCCCACAACTTCAACGAAAGTTCATAGAAATGCGCGTTGCCGGGAAGTTCGTAGTTGGAACGCACGATCGTCGTGTTGCGTCCTGTATTGCCGCCGCCGAGCCAGCCCTTTTCCAGGACTGCGACGTTTGTGATGCCGTGGTTCTTGGCCAAATAATACGCCGTCGCCAAGCCGTGTCCGCCACCGCCAATAATAATCACGTCATAATGAGATTTTGGATCGGGCGTACGCCAAACAGCCGGCCAGTTCTTGTGGCCGGACAGTGCATTCTTGGCGAGTGAGAAGATGGAGTAGTGGGTCACGCGGCGTCCTCTTGACTGCCCGAAAGCATATGCACTGGATGAGTTCTCGCCATATCATTAATTAAATTACTGATATAAAGTAAATTAGTTGATATTCTGGTGATATGGCCCATCGTGCATTGAAGCCTGAGTTGGATATCAGAGGGTTAACCGTATTCTTGGCTGTCCTTGATGCCGGAAGCATGACCGTGGCTTCGCGCCACTTGGGTATGACGCAATCAGCTGTCAGTCAGGCAGTCGCCCGCCTTGAGGACGAACTGCAGGTGCCCCTTCTTGATCGATCGACGCGGCCATTTTCGGCGACGGAAGCGGGTGTCGTATTGGTGGAACGAGGGCGGCGGATACTTGCAGACGCTTCGGGGGTGGTGTCGGAACTTCGTCGCTTGGCAGTGTCTCATCGTCCGAGGCTAAAACTGGGCCTGATCGATTCGGTGGCTGGGACAATCGGTGCCGCACTTATTAGAGGTATTCGCTCGGAGGTCCGGGAGGTATCGGTCTGGTCCGGCATATCGCCGGTTTTGCGGCAGGATGTCGCACAGGGCCGCTTGGATCTCGTTATCACGACCGATCCGACGATCTTTCATTCCGGCCTTGGGGGACGATTGCTTCGCGAGCCATTGATCGCGGTCGTCCCCGCCAACACGCCGCATATAGACGAAAGGCCGGTCGATCCCATGCGACTGTCCGAACTGCTACCATTGGTTCGATATAGTGAACGTTCCGTAATAGGGGCGGAGATCGAGGCATTGCTGCGTGATCGCAGCCAGGTGCCGCCGCGTGTGTTTGAATTCGACGGTTCGGACGGTGTGTTCACGATGGTATCGGAAGGGCTCGGCTGGGCGATTACGACCCCCCTATGTCTTCTGCATGGTCGCAAGTTTGGGGAAAACGTCGTTGTTCGCCCTTTGACCGGCAAGCTGGCCTATCGTGAAATTCATCTGTTGGCCGCCAACGCGCTGGGGGAAGATTTTTTCGAGCGGATCGCCGAGACAAGCACGAAGCTTCTTGAAAAACGTGTTCGCGAAAGTTCCGAGCTTATTGCGCCGATCAACGAAGACCAGTTCGTGTTCGGATGAAAAAGAGGGGCCGCGCGGTTATGGCCGGCGGCCCCAGTCGTTCGGGGGAGAGTTAGGAGAAACCGTGACGGGGAATCACGCGTTTCCTGATCGTGAATATGACGACGCGATGTGGCGATTTCCCGGTGGAAATAAGGCAAAAAGAAGGTTATTTCGGCATATCTTGCGTATTCCAGGTTGCGACTGGTCACACCTGATTGTTTGCGGCAGGGTAGCGCCATGTTGAGAGTGATCGTGATATTAACTGTCATCGCCGTTTCGGCGACGGCGCGTGCCGAGACATTCTCGAACGCCGACTTGCTGCGGAATTTCGACATCGTCGCGTTTGGGAACGAGTACACCGGCCGCCGGTTCGACGTCGTGCGCAAATGGCGTCAGCCCATCCGAATTGGAATCGATGGCAGCAATCATCCGCCGTACTTGGAAACCTACATTGACGACATGGCGCGGCAGTTATCGGCCGCGACTGGCCATCCCATCGAGTTGTATTATTCGATTGGGCTTCAACGCCAGAAGAAGCTTCCCCCAGACTTCGATTCCAAAAAGGTCAACGTGTTCGTGCTCTATCTCGGAGATCAGGGCGTTCGCGATGCTGTCCACAAGTATTTCGGAGGCAGCGATGTCGAGAAAGAAGCGTTGTTGGCCGAAGCCACCTGTATGGCTAACTATCGGACACGTCAGAATGAAATTCGTTCCGCTGTGATCATCTTTCCGGACCGGCATCCGGAGAGTTACCATAGGGCGTGCGTCGTCGAGGAACTTGCGCAAATCCTCGGCTTGCCGAACGATTCCAATCTCGTGTCACCATCGATCTTTAACGATAGCAGCCGTGAGTTCGAGTTGACGGCGCATGACATTTGGTTGCTTCGCGCCCTATATCAAAAGGACATTGCGCCCGGAATGCCCAGGAACGAAGCGCTCAGGCGCGCGTTGGACTTTTGGAAACACGCCCGCCCCGAATAACCAGGACGACGCCGCCCACGACCAGGGCGAAGCTCGCAAAATGGAACAGTGCCAGTGTTTCATCGAGAAACATGACGCCCAACAAAATGCCCAATGGCGGAACGAGGTGCGAAGCCAAGCCGGCCTTCGTTGGGCCAATAATGGCAATGGCGTGGTTGTAGAAGTAATACGCGAGCAAGGTCGGAAAAATGATGATGTACCCGATGGCCCATATGCTGTCCATGTCGACAGGAATGGTGTTGCCGATGGAGGCTTCGTAAACCCAGAGCGGTAGCGTCACGACACCGGCGACGATCATGCTGGAAAGCAACAATGTGTTGGCATGCATCTCCGGTGGTTTCAGTCGGATTACAACCGTGTAGACGGCCCAAACGGTAAAGCCCCCAAAAATGAACAAATCTCCGACGACGAACGACACGGTCATTAGTGTTGTGGGATTCCCTTGGGTAATGATCAAGCCCACGCCCAACATTGACACGCCGATACCGATGGCTTGGCGGAGCGTGACGCGATCTTTCAAAACGACCCAAGCAAAGAATGGAATTAATGCAGGGACGATCGTCTGAATGATACTGGTATTCGTAACGGTCGTTGTCTTGAGACCGAAATACAGAAAACAGGGAAAAAGTGCGGGGCCGACAATGCCAGTCAAAAGTACATACCGCCAATGTTTGGCGATGACATATCGTTCTGACCACACTCTCGGTCCCACGAACGCACCGAATATGGCCGCCGCCGTCAACCATCGAAAACTCACAAGTGAAAACGTCGGAACGTCGTTAGCAATGATACGTCCGACGACGCTGTGCCCGGCCCAGAACAATGGGGTCAGGATCAGCATAATCACGGCCAACCCGACTTGACCGCTGGAAGGGTCGTGGGTTGGCGTTTCGGATGCCACGGTTGTCCGCTGCCGGCCCCTTTTTCCTAAGTCACCTCGATCCGAATGCTGCTCAGTCCTTCGATGTGGCCTTCCAGTACATCGCCTTTCTCAATGGGTCCGACGCCCGCCGGCGTGCCGGTCATAATCAAGTCGCCGGCTTGAAGGTCGAAAAGTCGCGACAAGTAGGCGATGGTTTCGGGAATTTTCCAGATCATTTCGTTGAGGTTGCCGTCTTGTCGGCGTTCGCCGTTCACATCGAGACGGATATGGCCTTCGGCCATGTGGCCGGCTTCGGAAAGCGGATGGATCAGACCTATCGGTGCCGAATGATCGAACGACTTTCCGACTTCCCATGGTCGACCGGCCTTCTTCGCTTCCCCTTGCAAGTCGCGCCGTGTCATATCCAGACCGACCGCATAGCCCCATACATGTTGGAACGCGTGCTCTTCGGAGATTTCCTCCCCGCCTTTGCCCAAGGCAACTACCAGCTCGATCTCGTGATGGACGTCCGATGTTTCGCGAGGATAGGGAAATTTGGCGCCGTCCGGTGCTGGCGCGAACAAAATCGCGCCTGGGTGCTTTTGGAAGAAGAACGGCGGCTCGCGGTCCGGATCATGGCCCATTTCAATCGCGTGTTCGGCGTAATTCCGTCCGACGCAGTAAATGCGGTGAACCGGAAAGGTGTTGTCTGACTTCGCGACGGGAATGGCGACTTGCTCAGGCGCTTTGAATACATGTGTCATGGATGTTTGATCTCTTTTCTGGTCGACGAATTAAATACTGCTGGGCCACTGATACCACGAAAGCTGTGCTTCTGGACCCTGGACGGCATGGGGGGCATCCGCCACACTCGGGCCAATTATCACCATATCATGCGTATTTGAGGGATGAGATATGTCATTTCGGACTCCGTATCTAATGTTTTTAGGCGATGCGCCGGACGAACTCGCAGCGAAAACGGCAATCGGCGTTTGTGATTGGCGCCCAGAATGGTGCGTAGGTCAACTGCGCTTACCGGGATGCCAGGCCGATTTGGGGCTTCCCGATATGACACCCGCCGAGGCGACCGAGAAGGGCTGCGGCACGATGATCGTCGGGATCGCCAACCAAGGGGGATTTATCTCTGACACGTGGGCGGCATCCATCGTCGCGGCGATCGAGGCCGGGATGGATATCGCCAGTGGCCTACATCAAAAGCTGGCATCCAATCCTGATATTGCCGAGGCGGCGGCGAAGCACGGAAGGACCCTGACCGATGTGCGGCACCCGACGCGGGAGTTCAGCGTCGCCAAAGGGGTTGATCGCAGCGGAAAACGGCTGTTGACCATCGGAACCGATGTCTCGGTCGGCAAGATGTATACGTCGCTGGCGATCTGGAAAGAAATGGAAAGCCGCGGCATGAAAGCGACGTTTGCTGCCACGGGACAGACCGGAATATTTATCGGTGGCGACGGCGTATCCGTCGACGCAGTTGTTGCCGACTTCATTTCCGGGGCCGCCGAATGGTTGAGCCCCGACGCCGACGATGACCATTGGCACGTCGTTGAGGGGCAAGGGTCTTTGTATCACACGTCTTATGCCGGGGTGACGCTGGGGCTCATTCACGGTTCGCAGCCAGATGCACTTGTCATATGCCACGATGCAGCGCGAAAGTCGGCGCGCGGGCTTGGCGGCAAGCCGTTGCCCAGTTTTGAACAAGTCATCGAGGCGGGTTTGTGGGCGGCGCGGAACGTCAACCCGAATGCCGAGGTTGTGGGGGTATCGATCAACACCAAATCCTTGGACGATGCCGACGCAGACGCGTTGCTGAAAGATACCGCGGACAAGTTGGGTTTGCCGACGGTCGATGCCGTCCGGACCGGCGTGGCCCCGATCGTCGACAAGTTGACCTAGCATGCGGCGTCTCACAGTCCGTCACGAAAGTTGGCCCCTGCAGCGGCCTTTCGCGATTTCTCGCGGCGTCAAGACGGCGGCAGATGTGGTGATCGCAGAGATATCGCAAGACGGCGTGATGGGCTGGGGTGAGTGCGTGCCGTATCCGCGCTACGGCGAGACCGTCGATGGTGTGCGTGAGCAGATTCATAGCTTTGCGGTCGAAATCGAAGATGGCGCCGATGGGGAGCGCATCAATGACATCATGCCTGCGGGCGCAGCGCGGAATGCCGTCGATTGCGCCCTATGGGATCTGCGAGCGAAGCTGGAAAAAACGTCTGTGGCGGACCTATTGGGGATCGAAAATCCGCGACCGGAAATCACGGCGGAGACCATCGGCATCGGCACTCCCGATGAAATGGGTGCGCGCGCGGCTGAAATAAGCCAAGCGCCGCTCCTAAAAATCAAGTTGGACGGTGACGAAGTTGAAGCACGCCTGAAGGCGGTCCGTGGCGCCGCCCCCGGTGCACGTTTGATCGTCGATCCGAACGAGGGATGGGACGCTGACGTATTGATGTCAAAGGCCGATTTCCTTGCCGATATTGGGGTTGAGATGCTGGAGCAGCCCGTCGCGGCAGACGATGATTCTAGCCTTGCCGGTCTCGACTATCCCATTCCGATCTGTGCCGACGAAGCCGTCCATACCACTACCGGGCTCGAAGCGCTTCGCGATCGATACAACATGATCAACATTAAACTCGACAAGACCGGTGGGCTAACCGAAGCAATGCGGTTGAAACAACGCGCGCTTGAGCTCGGGTTCGGGATCATGGTCGGTTGCATGGTCGGGACCTCGCTCAGTATGGCGCCGGCGGTGCTGGTTGCTCAAGGTGCGCGCATTGTCGACTTGGACGGTCCGTTGTTGCTCAAGGATGACCGTATTCCAGGGCTCGACTTTACCGATGGCCGCGTTCACCCGGCGATGCCGGGTTTGTGGGGCTGAAAATACAAAGGGTGGTTCTTTCTTTTCGCCCTTCCAATCAGTGACGTACACGCCTACTTTTCGCCGATGCAAAACGTTATCGATATTAAGGGTCTCGAAAAGACATATGCCGGAGGATTTCAGGCACTGAAAGGTGTCGATCTGGAAATCCGACAGGGTGAGATTTTTGCCCTGCTGGGACCGAACGGTGCCGGGAAAACGACGCTGATTAGCATCGTTTGCGGCATCGTCAACGGAACCGGTGGTTCCGTGACTGTCGGGGGGTTCGATATCATTCGCGAGTATCGTAAAACGCGCGATTTGATCGGCCTTGTGCCGCAAGAACTGACGACGGACGCCTTCGAAACAGTTTGGGATACAGTGTCGTTTTCGCGCGGATTGTTTGGCAAGGCCAAGAACCCCGGCTACATCAAGAAAATTCTCGAGGATCTGTCCCTCTGGGATAAAAAAGATAACAAGATCATGACGTTGTCAGGCGGCATGAAGCGGCGTGTGTTGATCGCTAAGGCGTTGTCGCACGAACCCCGGATACTTTTTTTGGATGAACCGACGGCTGGCGTCGACGTCGAGTTACGTCAGGATATGTGGAACGTGGTGCGGGGGCTTCGAGACAGCGGTGTGACTATTATTCTGACGACGCACTACATCGAAGAGGCCGAGATGATGGCCGACCGGGTTGGCGTGATTCGCCAAGGGGAGATCATTCTCGTCGAAGACAAGACGGCGTTGATGCAGAAACTTGGTCAAAAACAGCTCGCCATTCACCTCCAACAGGTATTGGACCACATACCCGACAACCTGGCGTCGCATAATCTGGAGCTTTCCGACACCGGACTGGTGCTTGTGTACACCTATGACACGCAAGCCGGGCGAACGGGAATCACCGGCCTTCTTTCCGATCTCAGCGATGCCGGCATTCGCTTCAACGACATCGAGACCAGCGAACGGTCGCTCGAAGACATTTTCGTCAATTTAGTTCGAGCGGGGGATGCGGCATGAATCTGCGCGGCGTCAAAGCCATTTACTCCTTCGAAATGGCGCGGGCTTGGCGCACGGTGATGCAGAGTATCGTCTCGCCGGTGCTGTCGACGTCGTTGTATTTTATCGTCTTCGGCGCTGCGATCGGCTCCAAGATCGATCAAATCGGCGGGGTTAGTTACGGCGCATTCATCGTGCCTGGCTTGATCATGCTATCGTTACTAACCAATAGCGTGTCGAACGCGTCATTCGGCATCTACTTCCCGAGGTTTTCGGGCACCATTTATGAAATTCTCTCGGCGCCCATCTCCTATTATGAAGTCGTCCTGGGATACGTCGGCGCGGCAGCGACCAAGTCGATCATTCTTGGCGCGATCATTTTGGCAACGGCAGGGTTCTTCGTGGATTTGCAGGTCGAACACCCGGTTTGGATGTTTGCTTTCTTGGTGTTGACGTCTGTGACGTTCTCGTTGCTCGGGTTCATTATCGGTATTTGGGCCGAAGGTTTCGAGAAGTTGCAGATCGTCCCGCTTTTGGTGATCACACCTCTGACGTTCCTAGGCGGCACGTTCTATTCCATCAATATGCTGCCGCCTTTGTGGCAGACCATCAGCCTGCTGAACCCGGTGGTTTATCTGGTCAGCGGATTTCGCTGGGCCTTTTACGGCAAGGGCGATGTCGGGATCGAAATCAGCGTCATTATTTCCGTCGGGTCTTTGTTTTTATGCCTGGCGATCATCGCCTGGATATTTAAGACGGGGTACAAACTGCGGACCTGACAGTGTTTGTGCCCGCACATGACAGTCCATTTTGTTCCTCGCATACTGTTCGTCTTTTGGACACATAGCGACTTACCACGCGAAGGCATGATTTTATGGCGGCTCATGACGACGACCTATTGGCTATCCGCGACAGCGTTGCCAAGCTCTGTTCGGATTTTCCCGGATCATATTGGCAGGCGCTTGATCGAGATCGTGGTTATCCGACGGAGTTCGTCACCGCCCTAACCGAAGCCGGGTATCTGGGGTGCTTAATCCCTGAAGAGCACGGCGGCTCCGGTTTGGGCCTACGCGAGGCGACAACGATCATGGAAACCATCCATCGCTCTGGTGGCAACGGCGCCGCGTGTCATGCCCAGATGTACATCATGGGTGCGTTGTTGCGACATGGCAGCGAGGATCAAAAACGCCAATATCTCCCGGATATCGCCGCCGGCAGAAAACGTTTGCAGGCGTTCGGCGTCACTGAGCCCACAAGCGGAACGGATACGTCGCGCATCCGTACCCGGGCTATCCGTGACGGCGATGAATATGTCGTCAATGGCCAGAAAGTATGGACATCGCGGGCGGAGCATTCGGATCTCATGTTGCTTCTGGCGCGAACATCGGACCGAGGGTCAGGGCCCAAGCCGCATGACGGGATGTCGCTCTTTATCCTGGATATGGAGCAAGCGCGCGATCATGGACTGACGATCAAGCCGATCCGCGCCATGCTGAACCATAACTCGACCGAGGTGTTCTTCGAAAATGTGCGCGTACCCGCGGCGAATCTTATCGGTGAGGAGGGTAAGGGCTTCCGCTATATCCTGGATGGAATGAACGCGGAGCGGATATTGATCGCGTCAGAGTGTATCGGCGACGCCCGCTGGTTCGTCGAAAAGGCGAGTACATATGCCAAAGAACGGGTCGTTTTTGATCGCCCGATCGGACAAAATCAGGGCGTCCAGTTTCCGATCGCGCGTGCGCATGCGGAAACCGAGGCGGCGGCCTTGATGACGGCGAAGGCGGCTGAGTCATTTGATGCGGGCGAGCCCTGTGGTCCCGAAGCCAATATGGCGAAGCTATTGGCGGCCGACGCGTCATGGCACGCCGCCGATGCGTGTATGCAGACGTACGGCGGATTTGCCTTTGCCGAGGAATATGACATCGAGCGGAAGTTCCGCGAGACCCGTCTTTATATGACGGCGCCTATCTCCACCAACCTAATTCTATCGTATATCGCCGAGCATGTTCTCGGTATGCCGCGGTCATTCTAGGGTAAATCAGTTAGTCGTCGTCGACAGCCCGGATGCGTTTCGTGCCCGCCATTGCGCCAACTGTCGCCGGCGATTTTCCGCAAATCGTTCCGTGCGATCCGATCCAATGGCCGATTTAATTTTTTCCTTCTCACGCTTGGCTAACTCCGCCTTTCTCATCGCGAGCAAGTGTTGCAACGAGGCCCCCCGCGTACTGGCGTTCCGCCACGCTTCAAGTTGGCGCTGGCGCTTGATTTTGGGATCCAGTTCTTCGCGAAGATTGCGAGCGGCTGTTCGAAGAGTTTTGAAGCGTGCATTCAGCGCCGCCGTACGCTCTCGATCGATAGGAATCACGCGATATCTTTGTTCAAGGGTCTCGGTGGGTGGCGTTTCAGCGGCAGGGGCGCTCGCCAAATCCGTTGTCGATAAACTGCCACCGCGAAGGCCGGTCCAGAACTTTTCCACCTTGCTACGGTATCGCTCCGTACGTCCCGGTGTCATGGAATGGTAATGCCCGGCGGCTTCGCCCCAGTTGTTGGCGTTTCGCCTGAGGTTTGTCAGGAACTTCGCCGCATACGCCGCGTTTAAGTCAGGATCCATGGCCTCTTCGATCGAGCCGAAGTTATGTCCGTGAAAATGCAAGTTCACTTGCATGCAACCGACGTCAATGTTGGTCACGCCACGTGCTTGTAGCCGGCGAACTTCCGCGAGGGCCTCGCGTTTGGTGGCGAAATAACTGCCGGGGCCGCCGGACGTCACGGTCCAGGGCCACGCCCGAACTCTGCGATCGCGCTTCGACCACTTTCCAGATTCCGCCATGGATATCGCATGCAGTAGCTTGTTTGGAACCGAAGAAATCCGTTCCCAACGCGTGACGGCGCGCTCACAGAGGGTGTGCGCGCGGATCGCCTGCGCATCGGATGCCGTTGTGGAGGCCATTGCAGGTGTCACGCCAATGAGAACGGCCACGGCAACTCCGACCGATGTCTGGAAAAATGTTCGCCAGGGTTGAGATACTCTCGTGTGACTCACGTCCCGATCCTCCAATCCTCGCAGTATGAGCAAGAATCTTGCCAGCCCGAATGAGCGGTCAGGAATGAGAATCCATCAAAAGAAACAAGGAAGTATTAACGTTAACCATATTGGAGCGGGTCGCCCCTAGTTCCAAGCTTGTGGCAAAAACGTCACGCAATTAGGCAACTTTTGCCGCTGCACAAAAAACTTTCATTTTATTGTTGCGCCCGCGAACAAATGCGTTACCTTTTGCATTGCAACATTCGTTGATCACTTGTTGATCTTTTCCCGAGTGTTGCAGACTTGGATGTTTCCTCCCAATCACTCGGGCCGCGCCGTAGGCGCGGCCCCTTTTTTTTGCACTGCAGTATGATGCGGTGCAATATTGACGGTATGTGGCGACGGCAGGCGATTAAGGTTTGGTTCTTGCGCCCTGTCCAAGAGGACGTTGCAGGATCACTTGATCCATCCATCGATCGAACTTAAAGCCGATATTCTGGACCACACCGACCCGTTCAAAACCCATTTTTTCATGGAACTCAATCGATTGCAGGTTTTGTGAGTCGCCGACAATGGCAATCATTTGCCGGTATCCAGCCGTCGTGCATCGCTCGATGAGGGTTGAAAGCAGCGCTTTGCCAATGCCGCCTCGACGAGCGTCCTCGTCAACATAGACCGAATGCTCAACTGTAAACCGATAGGCCGGTCGCGGACGGTACGCCGATGCATAGGCATAACCCACAACACGGCCGTCTTGTTCGGCAACGATGTACGGATATCCGGCGTCGGCCAAACTCGCGGCGCGGCGCCGCATTTCGTCGGCGTCGGGCGGAGACAGTTCCCAACTGGAGGCACCGTTCAAAACATGATGACGGTAAATGTCCGTTATGGTCGGGATGTCGCGATCTTCACGGGGGCGGATCGTAATTTCCGCGTTGCCGGACAACGGCCTGTCACTCCGCTGCCAAAGGCGGTGCTAGCATGTCAGGAGATATGCTGGCGAGTTTCCCCGTCAAATGACGCATCTGATCCGCTAGGCGATCGAATCCGGCGTTTTTCGTCAATGTCTGCTCGTTCATATAAAGACTGCGGTTAATCTCTATCTGGAGGGTGTGAATACCCGCATGCGGCCGTGCGTAGTGCCGGGTCGTGTAGCCGCCTGCGTATGGCTTGTTCCGGGCGACACGAAGTCCCAGCCCACGAAGGGTGTCTTCGGCCAATTGGGTGATTCCACTGCCGCAAGAGCTTCCGTGGCAATCGCCGAGAACGATGTCGGCATGTACCTGCGAACTGTTGCCTGGTACCGCGATAGACGGCATGGAATGGCAATCCACCAAAAGACAGGCGCCGTACTGTGCCAAGGAGTCGTCTATCAAATTCTGCAAGGAACGATGGTAGGGGATATGGCACGCTTCAATGCGTTGCCGTACCTCGGAAAACGAAAGACGGCTCCGATATATCTCGGCGCCGCCCGCAACGATCTTGGCGATCGTGCCAAGGCCGGCAGCGACCCGCGGCGACGACGTGTTCACCCACTTCGGCAGCGGCTCGGCGAACATCTCGGGGTCGAGCTCGTAGGGCTCTCGGTTGGCGTCGACGTAGGCGCGCGGAAAATGCGCACGGATCAACGGCGCACCGTAATCTGCGGCCGCCGCGAAGATCTCGTCGACGAATGCGTCTTCGGAGCGACGGATCGCACGTGCGCCAAGACGCGATGTGGCCATAAATGAGCTCGAATACCGATTTCCTGAATGCGGCGAGGCAAAGACCACGGGTGCGGTTCTATTGGCCGGGTACCGGACATCGAAAGTGGATGCGTCGTTAGCGATAGGGAGTTGGCGGCCGACGTCCATTTCGTTGCTCCTGCGTTTCTTGTCATCGTTTTTAATCGTCGTCGGCCTAGTCCCGCCTCGCCGGAGGCCCGGCGGGGAGGCACGCCTGCAATTAAAGCCGCCGTTCCAATGGCTGACAAGTGGGTTGGTGACGTGATGAGGCCCGGTAGCACGGCCCATTGGCGTTGGATGCAGCCTGGGTGTAGTCTTTTACCCATCCGCGGATTAACCGAGGAGCCCCGCGAAGTAAATTATAAAATCGACGGTCAGGAGGAAAACATGCATGTGAAAGAGATTATTGCCGAGCGCACAGCCGACGTCATTTTCGTGCGTCAGGAGGATACCGTACAGACAGTCGCGCAAATTCTTAAAACCAACAATATTGGTTGTGTCCCCGTCAACAATGGCGCCGGAGACCTTGTCGGCATTCTATCGGAGCGCGATGTGGCGAGAAGTTTCGTCACGATAACGGGCCGGCTTCGGGAGTTGACCGTTGCCGAATTGATGACGAAGAACGTCATCACTTGCAACGTCGAGGACGATTTGCGCTCCGTCATGGAGAAGATGTCGCGCCACCACATCCGTCACTTGCCCGTGATGGATGACGGTAAACTCGTCGCAATGATCAGTTCCCGCGATGTTCTGAAGGCCGTTTTGTCCGAAGTGACGATGGAGCGCAATGTGCTCCGAGATATTGCCATGGTTTCGCGTTAGCGTAGGCCGACCGGGCCGCCCCGCCGAAGCGCCGTCGCGCGGGTGAAGATTTCGCAATGTACGCTGTCTTCGCGGCGATCAGCCAGCGCGTTCGAGAGAGGGGTCGACAAAGTTGGATGGGGGAAGCGGGCGCTAGGAACATTAAGCCCGGCGCGCGGTAGTCCGGGACGGATGAGACCTCGCACGCCGGGACCGGCCGCTTACGTACTCATTGTGGGCATGACGCGGGGGTCGATCATCGCCGACAGAGAAAATGGGTCGCAGCTCAACGGTTGTTGTCAGCACTCATTGGATCGCGATTTGAAAGACTGGGTAGCATGACATTTGTCCGTTTTTCGATGCGACTGAGATGGCGTTTCGCTGGACTGACGTGACAAAACCTAGAACGATATTGTTAAGATACCTCGAGAATCAGCTTTCTGTTTGTAAATAGCTCGGATAAAAAAACGCGAGTATTGGGGCGCCTCTGGACAAAAACTCTTTGTAGTTTTTGGCATTGGCAAATGTGCAGGATTTCATAGCTCAATTGGAAAATGCTGAAATTATAACGCAAATACCTCGGGTCGGCGTGATCGGTGTTGGTTCAATGGGGCAGAACCATGCTCGAATTTACCACGGGATGGCCCAAGCCGATTTTGTTGGGGTTTTTGATTCGGACGAGCAGACCGCTCAACGCGTTGCACGGTCTTACAATTGTCGCGCCTTTGGTTCGATCGATGAGTTGCTGGACGCCGTCGATGGCGTGTCTATTGTCTCACCCACCATCCATCATGCCGAACATGGCATTACGGCGCTGCAACGAGGTGTCCATGTTTTGATCGAAAAGCCAATGGCAACGCGGGAGAAAGACTGTCTGCAACTGATCGACGAAGCGCAAGTAGCCAATAAGGTTCTGCACGTAGGCCACATTGAAAGGTTTAATCCGGTTGTCGGGCAACTGAAAAGTATTCTCCACGACAGTACCCACAAGATCCATGGCCTCAGTTCGCGCAGAATGAGCTCACTGAGTTCTCGGATTATGGACGTTGATGTTGTTATGGATTTGATGATCCATGATATCGATATCGCATTGTATCTGAGAGACGGGCAAGAGATCGTAAAAGTCGATGCTTATGGCGTTGGCGGCGACCATGTGATTGCGTTGGTCGCGTTTGACGACGGCGGGATTGCCAGCTTTACCGCGAGCCGGATTACGCAGAAAAAAATCCGAGAGCTGCAGATATCATCGGATTGGGGCTTCTTTGAGGTCGATTATCTCGATCAAAAACTCCATCGGCATTCGCAGCTCAGCGACCCGCGTTCACTAGGAGAGACCGGCAGCGGAACATATGTTCTCGACGAGTCCATAGAACGAATTCTTGTCCGTCCGGCAGAACCTCTCGTGCTAGAGTTAGACTCATTCATCGCCGCGATGCAGGGAAAAGAAAGTAATGGCGTCAGCGGTATGGACGCTATGAAGGCACTTCAAATCGGCTGGCGAATACAAGAACGGCTTAATCATGCATCCTAACGAATTGATCTGGAGCCGTTGTGAACACTGTTGATCGTCGTAATGAAATTGACAAATACGCTGGTAAGCGCGTCCTCGTCACAGGCGGCGCGGGGTTTATTGGGAGTCACTTAGTCGATGGTCTGATGGCGGCGGGAGCGGACCACGTCACTGTCGTCGACAACTTCTTTCTCGGTAATATCGAAAACTTGGCGCTGGTGCGAGCGAGCCATGAGGATCGCTTGACCATATATCGGGAAAATGCCGGCGATTACCACACGGTAAAAGCGGTTCTCGACGAGCAAAAACCGGAAATCGTTTTCAATTTAGCGACGAAGGCACTTCTGTACTCATTCTTTAGTCCGGCTGAGGCTTTTTCAGTTAACACTGACATTGCCAAATGCCTTGCAGAACTCCTTCGCGAAGGCGCTTATTCACGCTTGGTGCATTTCTCGAGTTCGGAAGTCTACGGCACCGCGCAATATGTCCCGATGAGAGAAGATCATCCGCTTCTCGCTGAAACGACTTATGCGGCAGGCAAGGCTGCGGCCGATCTAATGCTTTCTTCATACTACAACATGTTTGACCTAGATATCGTGACCGTTCGGCCTTTCAATAACTATGGGCCACGTCAGAACGAAGGCGCAATGGCCGCGATTATTCCACTGACGCTTCGGCGCATCGACGACGGTGAGCCGCCGGTTATTCAGGGTGATGGAGATCAGACGCGGGACTTCATCTACGTTGAAGATACGGTTCGGGCGGCGATGATGTTGGCCCTTCATCCGGACGCACGCGGCGAGATATTTAACGTTGGGTCGGGCAAGGAAACATCCATGCGCGACATTATCGAGACCTTGATCGACTTAACTCAATTCGATCAGCGCGCGGTACATGAACCGGCCCGGCCTGCCGATGTCCGCCGACATCTTGCCGATGTTTCGAAGGCTGAAGCCCTGATCGGACCAATGGCTACGACGTCACTCGAAGTCGGGCTCAAAAATATCCTTGCCGAGCGTGGGTCGCGAGGAATGAAGTTGTGAAATATCCGCTCATTCAGCCAGATGTCGCATTCGAGGAAGTTGAGAGTGATCTTCGTGAAATTCTTGAGTCGGGAAGACTGACGAGCGGTCCTTTTGTCGAAAAATTCGAGAACCAAGTCGCAGAATTAGTTGGCGCGCCATACGCAGTGGCTGTGACTTCCGCGACGACGGCTATGCAACTCGCACTTGCCGTGAGTGACATTGGCGCTGGCGACGAAGTTCTCGTCGCAGATTTTACCTATCCTGCAACCGCCAATGCAGTGCATTGGAGTGGCGCACGTCCTGTCCTGGTGGACTGCCTAACGGGTCGGTTTGATATGGACCCCGATTATGCTGAACGTCATGTGACTGACGCAACACGTGCTATTTTGGTGGTCGACCCTTTCGGCCAACCTGCCGAGCTAGGCGCACTGCGTGATCTTGCAAAGACGTACGGGCTGATATTGATCGAAGACGCGGCGTGCGCGCTCGGCGCGCAAAAGAACGGGACGCCGTGTGGCGGTTGGCCAGATTTTGGATGCATCAGTTTTCATCCCCGCAAGATAGTAACGACCGGCGAAGGCGGGATTGTGACCTGCCATGATGAAGACAGCTATAACAGACTTAAGCGTTTGCGGACCCACGGTGCTCAGATCAACGGGCGTCAATCGCAGTTTGTCGAACCTGGGTTCAATTTTCGGATGAGCGAATTTCAAGCGGCACTTGGACTTCCCCAGTTGGGGCGATTGAACGAAATCGTTCGGCAGCGACGAGAAATTGCACATTGGTATATTGATGCCACTTCCGACTTAACGGACGTGGCGGTCCCACTATCTTCTGCTCCTGACGACTGCACATTCCAGTCTTTCGTTGTGATGTTGGAAGAACATGTGGACCGATTGGCGGTCATTGAGGCTCTCGCACAAGTTGGGATCGAAACCACTCTCGGGACTTATGCATGTCATTCACAACCAGCGTTCACGCAGTTTGGGTACGCCCCCGGGCAATTGCCGAATTCGCACCGCAATCAGGAAAGTTCTCTCACCCTCCCGATGCCGCATTGGCTAAAGGTTTCTGACGTGGAGTTTATCGTCGAGTCGTTGGCTGCGGCGATTAAGCCATACCACTCAGATTCACTAACGGTCGTCTGAATTTTTACCGTGGAAGCGATACAAATAGTCCTCGACTATATCTTTGTCAGGGATAGCCGTGCAGAAGTCCTGTTTTTTGTTCTTCTGTTCTTTGGACTCTCCATCATCGTTGGGGGGATTTTCCGAAATAATTACGCTGAAGCGTTACTGATGGGGCTTCTCGTCTTGTTGGGCGCGACCAATCTATCCGTGTTTGTGTTTAGATCCATCGGGATTGATCTCAATCTCTTTGGTTGGTTTGCACTCTCCCTTGCTTTCGCCTTGGCGTTCTGTCTTCGAGCGCTTGTCGTTGACCGGTCCCCTTTTAATTTCCGCATCAGTCCGTGGCCTGTTCTGGTGTTTCTCCTTTTGGCATCGGCGATTTGGTTGACGCAAATCATCACGACCGAGCCGGCAGCGGGTATGAGTAGTCACCAAGCGTGGTACCCGCTTTATCTAAGTGAGAGTTTTTCTCGGGGCGAGTTTCTCACCCACGAAGATATGCGATTTGCGCCGGGCTTCCTGGCATCCTTGTTATTCAATGTCGATCTGCTTGGCCTCGCAGCGCTCGGAACTTGGGTTGGGGCTGAGGCCGGATATGCACCGTTTCTCGCTGCAGCAATTGTATGTGGAATGGCATCTGCCGGAATTTATGCTTGGGGCTTGCGCAACAACGGTATCGCGCTTGTTGGCGGCGCGGTCTTTTTCTTACTTTATTTTCGTACCGACCCAGATTTTCGCCTGATACTCGGATCGAATTGGGGCGATGTCGTCATGTACCTTTCCGGCGCTGCGGTACTCTACTACTTGATGCGGAGCCCCGATCGTTCGGATCGGTGGGTGCTTGTCGCGGTGGCGGCATTGTTCCTACCTTTCGGCCGCCACTTCGGAGTAATGTACGCGGGACTAATATGCGCCGTCGCACTTGCGATGCATTGGCGGCAACACCGCGCTCTGAATTATCGGATATGGGGCACCATTTTCGTCATTGGCTGCGTTTTCTCGGTGCGCGAAATTTACCTCATACTGACGGCGGCCAGTCCGTACTACGAAGCAAGCCGCTACTTGTTCGAATACCATAGGGATGTCACCGGTACGCTCATTTACAATATCGGGATCGACCTTACCGATTCCCGCCCTCTCTGGGGTAAGCTCTTTTATGCGGCGCCACTGATCGTGGCCGGTATAGCTTTGCTTTTAAAAAGTTTCCGAACGAAGTATGTGCGATTGTCGGTCGACACGATTGTGAGCCCTCTCGCACTGTTTTTGCCACCGATAATGCTAGTCTTAATCACAGGTTCATATGGTGGGGCGAGTTACAACAAAGTATTCGCGATTACCGTTTTTTTGCATGTTTTCTATGTTTGGCGGCTCGTCGCGCTCGCGGACGTCGGACGGTCGTTTATCAATTGGATGCAATCAAATAGGTCCAAGATCGTTTTGGTGGCGACGGTCGCCACCGTTGTATGTGCTGTTGTTTCTTCTGATAAAATTCGATCTCACCGAATTGTGCGTGATGGTGTTGAGCCTGCTTTGTCTTGGGCGTTTGAAACGTATCGAAGCAACAATGCGGATCTTGTCATCGCGCGAACTCTCGATGGTCGGCCCAATTTACTTAAGCAGGCGAGGGAACGCCCAGTCCTCTATTTGCATTATGAGCCCGGGCTGACCCTACGATATTTCATTGGAGGCTCTTTCTTTAGTGACTTCGACTATTGGTCTGATGAGGTTTTCGACGTCTTGGAGCGGAGTAATAGCTTTGAAGAAGCAGTTCGTCGTCTTGGGAATCCGTTAATATACATCTCATTTGGAACGGGGCTGAATTACGGCGCGTATGTTCGCGGAGATGCATGGGGAAAATTCGCCGAAGAGATTCGTTTCCTAGACGATGCAAACTGGATTACAGCGCAGGTATCAGGGGCTGGCGCGCGATTGTACTTCCCGGACCGCGCGTCCAAATAGCCTTAGCGCAGCAATCCCCAATAGTCGGCGCGCAATCGAAGCATATCCAAGATGATCGCCAGAATACCGCGCATGTTGGCCGTTTTTGATGGCCCATGTAAACGTGGCCGGACCGAAATCGGTTTGTAGGCTAATGAAAAAGCCGGGTGCTCCCGTCTCAACCGGTCCAGAATTTCCATGTGAACAAAACCGGTCGTTCCTCTGAGTCGCAGGTTCTCAACCAACTGGCGTTGCACCAACAAAACACCATTGAACTTCGGCATATTAGGGTGCGTTAGCCGCATGAGAAGTCGCATCACTCTCGATAAGGTGACGCGTATGAGTGAATCGGCTTTGGCTCTATCGCTAGTCGATACCTCTCCGGCAATCGCGTTGTTGCCTGAGCGATCTTCGAACAACGATAGCATCTCGCGTGGTGAAAATTGGCCGTCGCCTGGTAGAAAACATATCCACTTACCTAAGGCGTGTTTCACACCGATCCGCATCGCGGCACCCATTCCTTGGTTTGTGTTTAGTTTGTATAGAGAAACAGACGCGTTATTGGCGAGAACCTCCGTTATCTCGCCTGTTCCATCATCGCTCCCGTCATCGACGATAATGACATGAGTAGAAACACCCGATGCAGCGCAAACATCCAAAATTTCATTGACTGTATCCTGCAGGCTGTCGCGTTCATTGAACGCCGGAACGATAACGGAAATTTCAGGCTGCGGAGATGTTGCCGTCTCGGTATGATCGTTGTTGTCTGGGTTAAGAATTTTTGACGTCCTTCTTGTGCAACCAAGAAACATGAAAATGGTGATAAATACGATACCCAACTGTTGGTTAAATTTATGAGTATGTTGGATTAATCGCCACCACTCTTGTTCGTCTATGATATTTGTAGACTGAAAGCATTCATAATTTTGAAAACCATGATTGATGTCCGACTCTTCTGACAAAAACATTCCATTCATTGACCTAAAGGCCCAAAGGGATCGGATTGCACCAGAGATTGGCGACGCGATCGCGGCTGTCATCGATCATGCCGCCTTCATATCTGGTCCTGAGATTCTGGAGCTTGAGGTGCAACTCGCCGGGCGTGGCGGTTGCACGGAAGTCGTTGCCTGCGCAAGTGGCACGGATGCTTTGGTGTTGGCACTCAATGCATTAGGTATCGGGCCGGGCGATGTGGTCTTTGTGCCGTCTTTTACATTTGTTGCAACGGTTGAGGCGGTGGCCCTTGTCGGCGCCATACCTTTCTTTTGCGATGTGGCGGGGACGGATTTTAATCTGTGTCCAAGCAGCGTCGAGCGGGCAATTTCTGAATGCGAACGGAACAGTATCGGTTCACCTCGTGCCATTATTCCGGTTGATCTATTCGGACAGCCTGCCGATTACACGCCGCTACAAGCGTTGGCCGAGTGTCACAATCTGATGATCCTCGCCGACGCAGCACAGAGCTTCGGCGCGATATATCACGATACGGCTGTTGGCGGGATGGCCCCCCTCACGACGACAAGTTTTTTTCCAGCGAAACCTCTTGGGTGCTATGGCGATGGTGGCGCGGTTTTCGACCGCGACGGCAGATTTGCCGCGAAGATGCGTTCATTGCGCGAACATGGATTTGAAAAAGAAAAGTACAAATACGCTCATGTTGGATACAACGCGCGAATGGATACGATTCAGGCCGCCGTATTAATTGAAAAGTTAAAAATATTTGACGATGAACTCCGCGCTCGTTCGCGTATTGCCGCGAATTATTCGGAGCGATTGGATGGCGTCGTGGCGACACCTCGTATTGCTGTTGGAAGAACCTCGTCATGGGCACAATATACGATCCGGTCGCCGGATCGAGATGAGCTCTCGCGGAATTTGAAGGCGAAGGGTATCCCGACAGCTGTGTACTATCCCCAGCCTGTACACGTGCAGGGGCCCTATAGAGAATTTCCATTCGTCGCAAACGGTTTGCCGGTTACGAAGGACCTCACGAAAACGGTACTCAGTCTGCCGATGCACGCCTACTTGTCGGAGGAAGACCAATCCAGGATCTGTGATGCTGTGGTTGAATGTATTGGAGCAGGTGGATGAGCGACCCCTTTTTTATCCACGATAGCGCCTCTGTCTCCGATGATGCCATAATCGGCCAGGGCACGCGCATATGGGACTGGTCCAAAGTCCGGGAGCGGGCAAGGATCGGCTCCAATACTAATATCGGTCAGGGTGTATATGTCGATTTCGAAGTCGTTATCGGTGCCAATTGCAAGGTTCAGAACGGGGTATCCATCTATCACGGCGTTACGATAGAAGACGATGTGTTCATCGGACCCATGGCTACATTTACGAATGATAAGGTCCCACGCGCGTTTTCGTCTGACTGGGACGTAACGCAGACGCGGGTCGCAAAAGGTGCGAGCATCGGCGCCAATGCAACAATCGTTTGCGGGGTCGTTCTTGGTACATACTCTATGATTGCAGCAGGTGCCGTTGTTACGAAGGATGTACCCGCACATGGCTTGGTGATGGGTAACCCGGGTGTTATTGTCGACTTCGTCACAATGGCGGGGCGGCGGTTATTCTTGGACCCTGACGACGGTTCCCCGGACCCCAAACTATTCGCCGATCTATGAAATCGTCGTGAAGAGGGACCGGTTATGTCACAGACATTTCTTTCGCAAATGTCCCGCGCGATAGCTCTTTTACGCGCTGAAAAGAAGCGGGAATACAACCGTTTTGTTCCCGTCGGCGATCTATTGACCGACCGATCCAACAACGCCGAAGCTTACGGGTTTGGTATGGATACGACGTGCTATGACAATGTCCTCGTCATCGGAGACGTCGAAGTTGGGCGGAACGTGTGGATCGGCCCCAACGTCATTCTTGACGGAACAGGCGGTCTGATCATTGGAGACTATTGTTCTATTAGTGCCGGCGTCCAGATTTATAGCCACGATACGGTCGCATGGAGTACGTCAATGGGTGCCGCGGCAATCGAGGTTGGCATAAAGCCAACCCGTATTGGAAGCGGGGTCTACATTGGTCCCCAAACAGTTGTTCAGAAGAGCGTAGAGATCGGTGATTGTGCGATCATTGGCGCAAATTCTCTCGTGAACAAGTCCTTGCCCGCGGGATGTCGTGCTTGGGGCACGCCGGCGAGGGTCGTAGAAGGCGACTAAATGACTACGGGTGCACAAACAATGTACTTGAGAACGAAGTCATAAATCCCTGCATTGATGCCCGGTTCCATAAAGCCCACGATGGACCAACAAGTGGGCAAGGATCAAAGATGGCTAGTGTGTTCCGATGCGACCGGAGTGCATGAGTCGTGACGACGGCATTACAATACGAAGCAGCCACACTCAGCTTGTGGATACAAGCCGCCGGCACCGGAGAGCATCATCCCCATGGAGATCAAAAGACAGATGCACTAATATTCAAGCCGAGCCAGTCGGTTGGGATCGGTAAAAGAAAGTGTACGATCTTCGTGCATTAAATGGGGTTAGCAATGAAGTCTTATGACGAATTGAAAGTTGAAATGGGATCGCTGCAACAGCGGATAGCAGGATGTAGGAAGAAGAAATGACTGCTAAATGCAAGAAGTATACCCTTACCTTCGACATCGATTGGGCTCCAGATTTTGCAATTCGACACTGCTTGGATTTGCTTGAGGAACATGAAGTAAGTGCTACGTTCTTTGCAACTCACAAAACTCCGATGAACAAAGAAGTTCAAGCTCGAGGTCACAATCTTGGTATTCACCCCAACTTTCTACCAAATTCATCACAAGGCGATGGTGTTCTTAACATAATTAATGAGTGCTTATCTTATTCACCAAATGCTTGGTGTATGAGAACACATTCATTAATGCAGTCGTCTCCTCTACTACACGAGATATTTTCTAACTTTCCGCAGCTTAAGTTAGATGTGTCCCTGCTAATGCATCGATCAGAATTTGCTCATAAATGTTTGTGGGACTTCAACGGTGTCGTTTTTGAGCGACTTCTATACAACTGGGAAGATGATGCTGAGTTTTCGAGACAACGCTATAGCCGCGAGCAACACTTGTTCTTCGGAGAATTAACTGTGTGTGATTTTCATCCTATTCACGTTGTTTTGAATTCATCGAATGGCTCTGAGTACACAGAGTTTAAGAAAACCCTCAATGGTAGATATATGCAAGATGCAGACAAACACACTGTGTCCAAAATAAAAAACCCAGAAGTAGGCGTTGAGTCTCATTTGAAAGCTTTATTGAATTCGGATGCAACACACGTTCGGTTGGATGAAATATGATTCGCGTTGGTTTCATTGGCCGGACTAAGCAGTTATATGATGCGATTTGTTTGTTCGAAAGGTCGGAGCAGTTTCAAATTTCTTTCATATGGACGTGCAAAGACGAGGAATATTATAATTTTAGCTGGAAAGAATTTGAAAAACTTGCTCGAGATTTGAAATGTCCATTTGTTTACTGTCCATCGATGGATCTGAGTAGCAAATTATTTGATGCTGATTTGGTAGTATCGATAAATTTCATAAATTTGATTCCGATGAACATTATCGAAAAAGTGCCACTTGGTGTATTAAACGCTCACGTTGGCGACCTTCCCCGCTACAAGGGTAATGCGTGCCCAAATTGGGCAATCCTAAATGGTGAGGAAGAAGTTGTGATATCGATACACAAAATGGACGAAGGCTTAGATAGTGGCCCAATAATTAGAAAAGAGAGATTTCCCTTGGGGCCTCACACGTATATTGGTGAAGTGTATCATTGGTTGGAAGATATCACCCCAAAACTCTTACTCAATGCAGCGCATAGACTCAGAGAAGGATTTATTCCGCAGAATCAAGATGGCCGTTCGTTGAGAACTTTCCCAAGAATACCAGAGGATGGTCAGTTGGACTTTAACGCTACGATAGATTGGAATTATCGTTTGATCAGAGCATCATCAAGGCCTTTCAGTGGGGCCTTTTGCTACCTCAATAATTCAGATTGTAAGGTGACGATATTTGCGGCTAAACCGACCGAAGTAAACTACGATTTCAGTGCAGTAAGCGGTCAGATTATGGAACGTTCCGAAGTTGACAGCAGTTTTTTAGTAGCGATTAACGAGAGAGTGTTGAGTGTAACAGACTATTCTGTTGATGGTTTATCGACGCATGACTCCTATTTAACTGTATGTAGCTCGTTAAGAAACCGTTTAACCTAAAAAATAATGTCCAATAACTTGTAAATAAAAACTGTATAATACAATGATTGGCGATAATGATTTTCCCCCTTTGAATTGGTCCATAGCCTATATTAGTGAACCAAGGATCAAAGTTGATATCATGACGCCACACATCGGAATAGTTCGCCTCGCCAAATGCTCTAAAGGTCTCGATTTATCCTTGTTTTTGAAGGGGCTGTCTCATATAAACCGGTGGCGGTTTTTTGGCCGACGAAACCGATACCTTTAAAAACCAACTATATACAGTGGTTTAGAGGGCGCGTAGCTCAGCGGGAGAGCACTGTGTTGACATCGCAGGGGTCGCTGGTTCAATCCCAGCCGTGCCCACCACCGAAACCCCTTGGGAAACCAAGGGGTTTCGTCTTTTTGGGATTTGCTCTCCGCAATGTACGTCATCTCTACGTAATACGGCAGATCGCGTGAAGCACGTGTGACGCAGGAGGAGGCAAGTCGCAGCTTTGTGTGCAAGCGCCTTTCATAGGGGTGGCCTTCGGGGCAAACGATCAAAAGCGGCCCGAAATATGAGAATCATCTTGTCAGGCTCCCCCCAAGTCCCCACCTGCCTTCTTGGTCGGAGCCAATGTTCCGGAACCGCATGTTGAAGATTTGAATCTTTTGACCGAGTTGGAAGGGCGCAAGATGAAAAAGAATGAACCGGTATCTCTTAAGAATGTATCGTACATGATGATCGGTGGCGGGGGCGTCGCCGGCGCGCTTGCTGTGTTCGTCTGGGGGTTGATGGGCGTTTTCGTCATTTAGCCAACTAACCGGCTTGTACTTTTTTCGGTGAAAACCCGCGGGGTTCCCGCGGCCTCATTGATGTATCTTCATGACCTCTCATGGCGACGGCGTCAGGGGCCAGGTTGAAGGCGAGCCGTTCTCGTTACGATAAACCCCCGGGATCACCCGGGGGTTTTTTACATCGGAGGTGGCGCATGAAGCGATGTCGCCAAAGGTGGCGATGTACATCGGCATTAACTTTCACTGGACGTGGGTCATCATCCCAGGCGATCATCCGCCAATACTCGTGTATCGGCGGGGCAGATGTAGTCGGGAGTTTAGCGTCATGAAGAAAGTGTTGATCGGCTTTGCCGTGATTTTGATCGTGGTGATCGGCGCCGGGATTTATCTCTATTCAAACTTAGGCGACATAATCAAAGCAGCCGTTGAAGAATATGGCTCCGATGCGACTCAAGCCACCGTCTCTCTAAATGGTGTCGATTTGGATGTAACGAGCGGCAAAGCGGGGCTCAGCGGTTTTGTCGTCGGAAATCCAAGCGGATTTGAAACGCCGAGTGCTTTTGAATTGGGGGCGATTGCCGTGCAAATCGATCCGTCCAGTCTTGATACGGATACAATTGTTATCAAATCCGTCGCGATTAATGCACCGAAAGTTACATATGAATTGGGCGGCAGTGGCTCCAACATCGACGCCATTCAGTCGAACGTCGATGCGTATGCTAAACGGTTTGGCGGCGGCGGTGGCGGCTCGTCGTCGTCCGGCGGTAACGAGAAGAAGCTGGTGATTGAGCGTTTGACGATCACCGGGGGTGAAGTCAACGTCTCTGCTGCTTTCCTTGGCGGGAAAACGCTCGGCACGCCATTGCCGGATATTACGCTTACCGACATTGGAAAGGATTCCGGCGGCGCTTCGCCGGCCGAGGTTATCCAGCAAGTTATCGATAGTATGACATCCGGAATCGGGTCCGCCGTCGGGACCCTCAATTTGGACGGATTGGCGAAAGAGGCGGAAGCACAAGCGAAGAAAGCGCTGGAGGGCGTGACGTCCGGGGCAACAGATGCCGTCAAATCCGCGACTGAGGGTGCCGGCGCCGCCGGGGATGCGGCGTCTGACGCCGTCAAAGGAGCCGGGGATGCGGCGTCTGACGCCGTCAAAGGAGCCGGAGATGCGCTTAAAGGGCTGCTGGGCAACTGATAGCCGATGGGACGGTATCCGTTTCGTGAGGACGGATGCCGGTCGTCATTCTTTGGACCTAGACGATGAATCGGTGTAGAACCGATCTAGGGCCTATGTGATGCGATTGACAGAGTTGAGGAGTATTTGTGAGCCCAGCCGATAGTAACGATCAACAGTCGAAGCTAATTGTTCATATCATCGACGACAACGCCGTCAATCGTGAGCTCTTCGAAGAATTGATGGACTCCGTGTCTTTGCCTTGGCAGAGCCATGCTGACGCCCTCGCGTTCTTGGACGATTATACCGCCTGCGACGTCGGTTGTTTGATTTTGGATGTCCGAATGCCGCGGATGAGCGGGCTTCAGCTCATGGATCGATTGCAGGAAGACGGCCTTGATGTTCCGATTATTTTGGCGACTGCGCATGGTGACGTTCCCATGGCGATTCAGGCTATGAAACAAGGTGCCTTTGACTTTCACGAGAAGCCGATCAACAACCAAGCTCTTGTCGAAAGCGTTCAGCGCGCGTTGGACGAGCGCACCCGAGCCTTAGATGCGGCTCAGCACGTGGCGGATGCCCGTGCGAATTACGATCAACTGACCCCGCGCGAACGCGATGTATACCGGCTCGTTGTCGACGGCTCGATGAATAAACAGATCGCGTATGAGCTTGATATCTCGCAACGTACGGTTGAAGTCCATCGCGCCAAGGTGATGGAGAAGATGGGCGCACGGAGTATCGCCGATTTGATCAAGCTGCATATCCTCCTGCATGGGCGTGGATAAATCTTCTTGTTCCCATTCGGCACAACACTATTGCCAAAAATAGGATTAATTGAAGCCCTAAATGGCGGTCGATCGCTTCATTTAAGGCACGACGACGCCTAAAATAGCGGCATGTCATCTTATTGCAGTCTAATTTTTTAACTATTCCAATCGGTTACCGTGTCTTTGGGAAGCGTTCATCGCTGATGCATAATCGATCAGTCCTATTAATGTAAAAAAATGCCATAAGAAACAGATGGTTAACGTGCTTCTCACTTTCGCGTGAACTGTTTGGTCGTCGGTGACGTAAGACTCGACATATTCAATCAATGCACCTTTTATAGAGACGTTAACAGTCCGTTAATGAGACTGGGACGACGGACGGGATTGGAGAATGGGATATGGGACGCATATTCATGCGCACCCATGAGCTGGTCGAAGCACTCAAGGCGCATGTGCGGTATACGCATGGGCGGCCGGGCGGCAAACGCCTGCAGATGCGATTGGCCTCCCTTCAGGGGATCAAGTTGCCCGGTGTGGACCTGCGCGACGCCTTGCTCGCCGGTTCCGATTTTACCGATTGCATACTTCCCGAGGCCTCTTTCGATCGCGCCGACCTCTATGGCGCGGATTTCTCTCGAGCTGATCTCCAACTTGCTAAGTTTTGCCGCGCCGACTTGCGCGGAGCTGTTTTTCGGGGCGCGTCGATGGCCGAGGCCGACATGACAGGCGCGGATCTCCGGCCAGGGGCATATGCTGACAGTTCATTCAAGCTGGTCGGTGCGCAAAAGACGACGCGTCAACGGGTGAGGGCGAGCCGGTTGAGATTGGAAGTCGGGGCCACCGTGTTCGAAGCGGCCGACTTGGAAGGTGTGAATTTCGAGGACACCGACCTGTTTAGATGCGATATGTCGAACGCCAGCTTGGTCGACGCCGATTTGTCGGGCAGTCGGATCAGCAAGGCGCGGTTCAAGAATGCGAATTTGACGGGTGCCGATTTTTCTGGCGCGCAACTGGAGAATGTCGATCTACGTGGTGCGCTGTTGGCCGGGGCCAATTTCAGCAACACGCAATTGGTCGATGTCCACTTACCCGCCGACGTTGGGTCGTTGGAGGATGAGGTCCGCGACACTCTTGATAATCATCAACTGTGGCTCGGAACGTTCGGTCGGAAAGGGAAGCGGGCGGATTTTTCCAAGAAAGATTTATCGGGACTTGATCTGCGCGGTACCAATCTGACGGGTGCCGATTTTACCGGTGCCCAGATGAATGCCACGCTTTTGGATGATGCGGTGATGGACTTCGCAATCCTCAGGAAGGCGGATTTGTGTTTCGCGAGCTTAGATCGTGCCCGCTTGGACGGGGCCTTCATGCCCGGCGCTATCATGCGGATGACCTCGTGCCGCGATGCGCAACTGGGACGCACGCGGCTGTACCGGCACAATTTGGAAAAAGTACCCGGTAAACCCTGGCCGGCGTATCTTGTTGGTGCCGATTTTAAGGGGGCGGATTTGCGCCACGCGACGTTCGACGGCTCCATGTTGAAAGGAGCAAATTTTCTCGGCGCAAAACTTGATGCGACCCGCTTCCGCCGCTGTCATGTCGAGCCGAACGTCGAGGGGCTCTTGCGTCGTCGCGGCGCACAACTGAGCGCACCGATCAGCGTTTGAAATTCAACTATCAATGAACCGACGCATTCTGCTCGCGTATGCCTTGCCGGCGCTGGCCGTCGCCATGCCGACATTGCCGATCTACATCTATCTGCCGAGTTTCTATGCCACAGAGGTGGGGCTGGGTTTGACTGCCGCCGGCACCGCTCTCTTGGCCGCACGGGTTTTTGATACGGTTACTGACCCCGTTGCCGGATATGTCTCCGATCGGTTACGCAGTCGATGGGGCAGGCGAAAACCATTAATCGTTGTTGGCGCAATTATCGCCGGATTGTCCATGCTCGCCCTGGTTCACCCGCCAACCGAAGCGGGGTTCGTATATCTCTTGGTCAGTTCGTTGTGTCTGTACGCCGGATGGACCCTGGTCGTTGTGCCGTACACCGCTTGGGGGGCTGAATTAACTAGCGGTTACAATGAGCGGTCCCGCATCACCGCGGCTCGAGAGGGTGCCATGTTGATCGGGATATTGATCGCTTCGGCGATCCCCGTCGTGGCGGTCAGTGCGGGGCTGGTTGATGGCGAGGCAGAAGGGCTTCGCGTCATTGCCTGGTCGGCGCTCATAGTCGGGTTCCCGGCGTTCGTCTGGTTGGCGTTGCGTGTCCCGGATGCAACGCTTGTGCGTCCAAAGCTGACTCGTACCGTCATTCCGGGATGGCGCGAAGCCGTGCGAACGATGCGCGCGAACAAACCTTTCCTTCGATTGTTCATCGCATGGTTCGTCAACGGACTCGCGAACGGGCTTCCGGCGGTCTTGTTCCTTTTGTATATGGAGCACGGCTTGGGCATCGGAGAGAACGACCGGCCGCAGTTTATTCTCGCATATTTTTTGCCAGGTGTTCTATGTGTCCCTCTCTGGATTTGGCTCAGCGGTCGATTCGATAAACATCGGGTATGGTGTGCGGCGATGCTCATCGCGTCGGCGGCATTCGCCGTGGTTCCTCTACTGGGTCCAGGGGATACCTTTTACTTCCTCTTGGTGTGCGTTGCGACCGGCGCCACTTTGGGTGCGGATTTGGCTCTACCGCCCTCAATGCAGGCAGATGTCGTCGACTACGACCGTATGCGGAGCGGTCGCGATAGAACCGGGATGTACTTCGCCCTTTGGAGCGTTGCGACAAAAATGGCATTGGCCCTATCGGTCGGAATCGCATTTCCAGTTCTTGATTTGGCAGGCTTCGACCCGGTGGCAGAACAACCCGACGCAATTTGGGCATTGGTTGTGATCTATGCCTTGGTCCCCGTCGTACTCAAAATAACTGCGGTCGCTGTTGTGTTGACGTTTCCTTTAGGACGAGAAAAGCACGACACAATCCGCAAATGGCTGGCAAAACGAGCCGGATGACACAACTTATGACTTTAACGTGCATATGGCGCCGACTGGGTGCCTTGGTTTGCGCACTCGCTTTCGTAACGGGATGTTCGATGAAGCCGATTGACTACAAGGGAACCGAGCCACGCCTATTGATCGAGGAGTATTTTCTCGGTGAAACACGCGCGTGGGGGCTGTTCGAAGATCGTTTTGGCAATCTCCGCCGCCAGTTCGTGGTCGATATCACCGGCACGATGGAGGGCGACGAACTCGTCCTAGACGAACGCTTTGAGTTTGCCGATGGAGAAACCGACACTCGGGTATGGCGTATCCGCAAATTGGACGAGCACACCTATGAAGGACGCGCAGATGATGTGATCGGAACGGCGAGCGGCATCAGTTACGGGAATGCTCTCAATTGGGTCTACGAACTGGACCTGGAAGTTGGGGATCGAACAATACAGGTTAAGTTCGATGACTGGATGTTTCTCCAGCCCGATGGTGTCTTGTTAAATCGTGCGAAAGTTACGAAGTGGGGGTTCGCCGTCGGTGAGGTGACCCTAGCCTTCCAGCGAGTCGACGCGGAAAAAACCGCGGCTAACGATCGATCGGCGCAATTTGCAAACGATGACGAAGTGCGCGCAGTAGCCAGCCGATAACTGGAAAGTGCTCATACAGTCCGCTGGACGCATCCCAATAATCAATATGAGCCGTCAACAGTCCCTCTGAGTTAAAAACAAGATGACTGGCGCCGGGTATGGCGCACGGTCGGCCTTTGAACGAGCCCGATAACGTCCATGTAATCATGGCGTTTGGTTCTGACCCGACGCGTTCATGTATCTCGAACGTCAAATTGTTAAAGTGCTCAAACAAATCCGCCAAAATGGCACGCATGTTGTCGACACCCCTGACGTCATTGAAGGGATCTTTGAAGTGGACATCCGGGTGCACCAGGGTGTCGAGCTGATCAAGCGTCTCCGCGGTTGCGATTTCGAGATAGTCGCAATAGTCGCGGAGCCCGGGCACAATTAACCGCCGTTGCCCGGTTCTGCGTCGCTCCTTAACGCCGGACTACCATCGGCAGCAACCGTATGACCGCAGACTTGGCATCGGTACTCGATCATGGTGCCGTCTGACCCGGGAAACCGCATTTTGACCCATCTTCCTTCATCATCGTACCAGACTTCGGTCGACAACTCGCCTTGGTAGGCGAAGTGAGTGGCGGGTCGAAGCGTATCACCCGCCGGCACCTCTGTGCGGCCCATGTCGACCATGGTAACTTCGTTGATCGAGCCGGTTATCGTATTGATGATTTGGGTCGCGCCGACGACGTTGGAATTCCAATGCGTCGTCGGAAATAGGTCCGGAACGCCGATTTCTTGGGAGGTTGGCCCAATTACCTGCAACTGCCCGTCTGTTTTGTCGACGCGGACCGACGATATGTCGCCATTGTCGTCAATCGTCGCATTGAGGGCGACCAATTGGTTATTCTCCCATTTCTCCGACGATTGGTACGAGTAAGTGTAGGTGAATAGGCCTAGGATTCGGAGCGACAGGTCAAAGCTGCTATCGGCAACGATTTGATTGCCGTCACGGCGAAAGCGTACCTCATGGGCCCCAACCCGTTTGTCGTTCCGGTAGACGTCGAAATAGATGCGCTCGCCGTATAGGGAAAAAGGATCTGCGCCGCTCGCCAATGTGTCGCCGGACGGTGCCAGCATTGCTACCCCGATGGCGATAAGCCCCGCTGCGGAGACTTTTGAACTTTTTAAGATCATCATAGCCATGGTACGTACCTGGAAAGACATTGGATTATACAGCTTACTTGGCCTTTGGTTGAGAAATCGTCAATCGTAGGTCCTCGTTCAAGGTGATGGGTCATGGATAATAGCGATTCAGTTAAGTCTTTGAGCGATATTCCCCCAACAGCAGCGCTTTTGGGGGCGTTCGGTGTTCTCCCATTCGCGATTGCCGCCGTGTTGGCAATTTTACCGGAAACCTCCGACTTTGGGCGGTGGGCGATCATCGGCTATGGTGCCGTCATCTTGTCATTTTTGGGCGGTGTTCAGTGGGGTTTGGGGCTGCGCGCCACAACAGGGGGCTCGGTCGCCATGTTCGTCTCGAACGTGATCGCGCTGACCGGCTGGTTGGCCCTTTTGCTGAGCGCCGAGATCGCGATTCCGGCCCTGGCCGCCGGGTTCGCGGCCGCATTCGTATTCGACCTTCTTGCGAAACCGCTGTTAAAGACGCCTGGCTGGTTTCTCGCGCTGCGCGGCCTTTTGACGGCGGCGGTATTGGCCTCGCTGGCCTTGGCATATCTGCCGATCTTGACCGCCGCGCCGTAAGCGCGATTTCACCGACAGCCCTGCCTGTGCGATCATGAATAACTTTTAACCGCCCGGACATCGCCCGGTAAGGTCACGCCGGTCATCCTCCCGCACATAAATCATTGCCGCTGTTCGTATGCGGTCCAATTTATGTGAGGACAAAGACATGATTTCTCCAATCATTATTCGAGATCAATTCAACCCGTTCCGCTGTCGCCGGCTAGTTTCCATGGCGCTTGGTGCCGCCATGATTGTGGCCATGCCGTCTCTGGCGACGGCAACAAGTGTCCCGACGCCTCAAGCCCAGACGATGGCGCCAACCAGCTTTGCCGACGTCGTCGACCGGGTTGCGCCTGCGGTCGTAAATATTCAAGTAACGTCACGCGCTAAACCCGCGATGACGATGATGAACGGTGTCCCCGGCAACATGCGGGAGTTCTTTCAGTATCATTATGGTCCACGGGACGATTCCCGCCGAAGTCAACCTTCCCGGACCGGCGCTGGGTCTGGCTTCGTCGTCGATCCGGACGGCTACATCGTGACCAACGAGCACGTTGTTCGCGGCGCGGATCAAGTCACCGTGACGTTCAAAGACGGCAAGACAGCGACAGCCCGATTGATCGGGCAAGACGATAAGACCGACTTGGCGCTCCTCAAGGTCGATGTCGAGAAATCACTGCCACACGTCGAGTTCGGCGCCTCGGACAACGTGCGGGTCGGTGATTGGATTGTCACTGTCGGCAATCCCTTCGGTCTTGGTCACTCGGTCAACGTCGGTATCGTATCCGCCAGCGGTCGAACTATCGGCGCCGGCCCTTATGACGATTTCTTGCAAATCGACGCCGCGATCAATCGCGGTAACTCCGGCGGCCCTGCGTTTGATATTCATGGCAGAGTCATTGGTGTCAACGCTGCCATCTTTTCGCCAAATGGCGGAAATGTCGGTATCGGCTTCGCCATTCCGTCGGCGATTGCCGAACGGGTGATTGCCGATTTGAAATCGAAAGGCATTGTGGAGCGTGGCTGGCTGGGTGTCAGTATCCAACCGGTTACCGAAGACATTGCCGACAGTTTGGGACTGTCCGACCGGAACGGCGCATTGATCTCTGATATCAAACGGCAAGGGCCGGCGGACAAGGCGGGTCTGATGGTTGGCGACGTGATCCTGGCCGTCGACGAGGCGCCGATCGCGACCTTGCGGGATCTCCCCCGACTGATCGCAAATATTGATCCCGGGACACAATCGTTCTTGGAAGTTTTCCGCGACGGTGTCATTACCCAGGTCAACGTTCGTATCGGCTTGCAGCCCGGGGATGACAAAGTGGCATCTGCCGCGCCGATGCAATCCAGCGACCCGGATATCGGGCTCTCGCTGCGCCAACTCGATCCCGCTTCAGCCGAGCAGCTTGGATTCTCGCCCGAGGCGTCCGGCGTCCTCGTGACCGCCGTCGAGCCGGCGAGCCTTGCCGCGGAGAAGGGTTTGCGCCCCGGTGACGTACTCACTCGGGCGGATGGTAAGGACATTTCTACACCGTCTGCTTGGCGGTCCGTGATCGTCGACGCGCGAAAAGCCGGAAAGAATGCGGTCTTAACCCTGGTCAGGCGTGGCGACGGCCAGAGATTTGTTGCGATCCCCGTTGGGGCTGCCTGATACGCCGCCCCAAATCCCCCCAGGCCAGCCGGTTGTCCCCCCTTCCGGCTGGCCCATCGGGAAAGAGGCTTTGGCTCGCTCGACGAGCCTTTCCGCGTTCAAGGACTGGCGGATCAGCCCAAAGTTCCCTACTTTTGGAGAAAGGAAAAAGGTTCGATGATGCGTGTACTGATTGTCGAAGATGACAAGGATGCTGCGTCTTTCATTGCCAAGGCACTTGGCGAGGCGGGGCACACCATTGATATGGCCGAAAACGGCGAGGATGCGCTGGGAATCGCCGGTGATATGCACGACGTGATGATCGTCGATCGTATGATGCCGAAGATGGACGGTGTCACGATGGTCGAGAAGCTACGTGCCGATGGGGTCACCACACCGGTCCTGTTCTTGAGCGCACTCGGTAAGGTCGACGACCGGGTCGAAGGGCTCCGGGCGGGCGGCGATGACTATCTGGTCAAGCCGTTCGCGATGGCGGAACTCATTGCTCGTATTGAGGCACTGGGCCGCCGCAAAGGTGCCCCGGAAGCTCAGACGACGCTGTCTTGCGGCGATCTGGAAATGGATCTCATCGCACGGGAGGTTCGACGTGCTGGCGAAAAAGTGGATCTCCAACCACGGGAATTCAAGCTGCTCGAGTATCTACTCCGCAATGCGGGCCGTGTCGTGACGCGGACCATGTTGCTTGAAAACGTGTGGGATTATCATTTCGATCCGCAAACCAACGTCATTGACGTCCACATCAGCCGTTTGCGCGGGAAAATCGATAAAGAGTTCGATTACCCGTTGCTAGAGACTGTGCGGGGCGCCGGCTACAGGCTGCATGCGTCCGATTAATCTACGCCTTGTTCGGACCTCATGGTTCCGAATGGCCGTCGGTTATGCGGTCTTGTTGATTCTCTCGGTCGGCATTTTATTTGCCTTTCTGTACTGGAATACGGCTGTCTTCGTCGCCCAACAGACGGAGGAAACGATTGAGGTCGAGATCACCGGCCTTGCAGAGCACTATCGTCAGAACGGCCTTGTCGGTCTGCGCGAGGTCATTCAGGAACGGGCACAGGGACAGCGCCTGAGCCTTTACCTTCTAACGGATCCCGCACGGCGACCGATCGCGGGAAACCTCAACGCGTGGCCGGCGAACAGCGCACCCGGGGAGTGGGTGGACTTTGAGTATCGGCGCCAAGTCGGAAGTCGGACGGTCGAACACCGGGCGCATGCGCGTCATTTCGTGCTGCCGGGTGGCTACCATCTGTTGGTGGGTTACGACGTCCAAGACCAAATCCGTTTGGAAACGCGAATGCGTACGTCGATGATCTGGATCGGTGCGCTGGCGCTCGTTCTGGGACTTGGCGGAGGCCTCCTTCTGTCGCGTCGTTGGCTACGACGGATCGAGACGATCAATAAGACATCGCATGAGATCATGGCCGGCGATATGACGCGGCGTGTGCCCTTACGCGGCACTGACGATGAACTGGACCGATTGTCATTGGCCCTTAACGAGATGCTCGATCGGATCGAAGCGTTGATGGTGGGGTTGCGTCAGGTGACCGACAACATTGCTCACGATCTGCGGTCTCCGCTTAACCGGCTGCGCAGTCGTCTGGAAGTGACGATGATGGAGGACGGGCAGAAAGAGGCCTACCGCGCGGCTTTGGTCGAAACCATGTCGGAGGCGGACGAACTGCTTAAGACGTTTAATGCGCTGCTGTTGATCGGCGAAGCGGAGTCCGGATTGGACAAGAGCAAGCTTGAACGTGTCGATCTGAGCCAACGACTCAACGACGTTCTCGAATTGTATGAACCCGCCGCAGAGGATGCGGGGTTGACGTTCAGTGCCGATGTTGCGTCCAACATTATTGTCCGAGGCAATCCAAACTTGATTTCCCAGGCAATCGTGAACCTGCTCGACAACGCGTTTAAGTTTACGCCGACGGGCGGAGAGGTGCGTATCCATGCCCGGACCGATGAAAAGGGACGTGCCGAGGTCGCAATATCGGATACGGGCCCCGGGATCCCAGTGGCTGATCGCGAAAGCGTCCTCTCGCGATTTGTGCGCCTGGAACAAAGTCGTTCAACGCCGGGCAGCGGCTTGGGCTTGTCGTTGGTGTCGGCGGTCTGCAAGCTGCATGGTGCCGCACTGACGTTGGGCGATAATGCACCTGGTTTATCAGTGACTATTGTTTTTCCGGCCGCGCCGTCGACTGTTTTAGCTGTCGCTCGCGGAAAGCCAGAAAAAGCGCTCCAGCAATGATCACCGCGGCACCGATGGCACTCCACACCGCCGGAATGACACCGAACAGCGCAAAATCGTACACGGCTGCAAACACCAAAGTTGCGTACATGAACGGAACGGCG
The DNA here is from genome assembly GCA_965222395.1 of Rhodospirillales bacterium. GTDB lineage: Bacteria > Pseudomonadota > Alphaproteobacteria > Rhodospirillales > Casp-alpha2 > UBA4479. Next base: position 2,096,497 of record OZ244947.1, on the reverse strand, counting down.
TAACTGGCATCGGCGTTCTTCATCGCCAATATGAAGCAGGTTTGGGCCGAGACCATCACAAGCCCCAAGGCGACCAGCAACCCCCATTGCGCCGGCGTCGGCGAGACCCAAACGAAAGAAGCCGCTGATACGGCGAACGTCGCACCAAAGGCGTTGTTGATGAATAGAATGCGAATGGTTCTGTCCAGTCCGCTTAGTCGTTTAATGAATACCGCTTCCAGCCCAATCATACAGGCGGCGAGGAGGGCGATCATGGCCGCAATGTGAAATGCCTCGGTGCCCGGGCGGATCAAAATCATGGCACCGACGACCGAGATCGCCGCGGCGGACCAGCGGACGCGACCTATCCGTTCGCCCAGCAATGGGATGGCCAGAACCATGGTCGCGATTGGGCTGAGAAAACTGATCGCCGTCGCATCCGCGAGCGGAATTTGCGCTGCGGCGGCGAACATGCAACTGACCCCGAGCCAACCGGCGAAGGAGCGCATAATGTGCAGCCGCCACGGCGTATTCTCGAATGTCAGGTGCAGAAACGGCGCGACCAATATGAGTGCGCCGAGTGCGAAGGCAAATCGTCCAGCGCTGACCTGGAGCGGATGTAAGGGCGGCCCATAGAAATCATTGCCCAACATTTTCGCAATCAAGGTCGTACCGGCCAAAAGCGCGCTCGCGCCGACCATGATGGCCGCCGCCCGCATGGGGTGGTGGACGAATGTCGCGTCCGATAGGCCCATTACGATGTGCCGATTTCGATACAAACTTTGCCGAAGTGCTTGCCGGACTTCAGATGTGTATAGGCCTGGTCAGCGTCTTCAAACGGAAATGTGCAGTCTATGACGGGTCGCAACGTCGCATCCTGGATGGCTTTGCACATTTGTTCCATGGCGTCGCGAGGACCGACCGTCACGCCCTGCAAGCGGACATCGCGACTGACGATGAACGGCAAAAGGACATTACCTGTCGTTGCTCCCGACAAAACGCCGATAAGACTCAACGTCCCACCTGGGCGCACGGCGATGAGTGACTGTTTCATGGTCTTGGCGCCGCCCAATTCTATGACGTTGTCGACACCATCGCCGCCCGCCATCGTCTTCCCCGTGTCGCCCCAGTTTTCATCGGTCTTGTAGTTAATAATGTGATCGGCGCCGAGTTTACGCACACGTTCGAGTTTCTCATCCGACGACGACGTGACGATAACCCTGGCGCCGGCAAGTTTTGCGAATTGCAGTGCAAAAAGGGAAACACCGCCGGTTCCCTGCGTCAAAATCACGTCGCCGGGTTGTACGTGGCCAAGTCGCACGATCGCAGACCATGCGGTCAAGCCGGCGCAGGTCAGTGAGGCGGCTTCGGCATCGGAGAGATGATCCGGGGTGCGGACCAAACCGTGTTGGCTGAAAACGCGGTATTCCTGCAGGACGCCGTCAATGGCGCGACCGGTGTCGCTTTCCATGGCGTGCTCACTGGCCGAGCCGGCGGGCCAATCTTGGAAGAAACATACGGTAACTCGGTCTCCCTCGGAAAACAGCGAGACGCCCGACCCGACGGCAGCCACCGTCCCGGCGCCGTCTGAAAGCGGAACCAGATCGACCTGCTTTTGTCGGGAACGATAACCACCTTCGGCGATGAGGAGGTCACGATAGTTAATCGACGCGGCGCCCAGCTTGACGAGGACTTCGCCAGGGCCAGGTGCCGGGATCGGCCTCTCTTCAATGCTTAAACTGCCAAGTCCATTGGTTTTCGCGAAGACCATCGCGCGCATGTGCCATCCTCCTCAACGCCCCGACGCATCAAACCGTGGGTGCTGGGAAATGGCAATGTGCGTTTGTCGAGCTGCGGCTGACTAACGTGTCAGCCCACGGAAAAAAAACCTTTACCCGCGCCGTTCGGGCAGGGTGCTTTCAGCAGGGTTTCACCGTGATGATGCAGGTTGATCCAGATTCGGTCTCGTCCTTCGAGCCAATCGTACACCCAAGCGTTAGCCGGCGGGCACGCCAGTTTGAGATAGGAAAATCGGACACGCTCGTTTCGGCTTTGGATTACCGCCGCGTGGTCGAAATTCGGCACATGGACGTCGACGACAACGTTGCGCGATGCGCCGATGTAAATATCGGTTGCCCGCCAACCTTGGCGTGGCGGATTCTGGTCGACGTAGTTCTTAACTGCGACCGCCGCGACTTCGAGTGCTTCGTCTTCCGACACGTCTTCGGCAAATTGGCCTAACGCCAAAATGGTGACTGCCGGGATCAAAATCGCGGCGCCTAAGCTGCTGAAGAACCAGCGTCGTTCTCTGATGAAATGCGTAATCCACATGTTAGTTCCCTTTCCCTTCGGTAGCTCCGCTGCCTCTCTTGCGTTGTCGCTTGTTTGAGGCCGGTGACTTTGCGTCCCGCCGTTTCCGACGGTTTGCCTTTTCGAGGATTCGGAGCGCATGTGCGGGCCGAATCGCCACGATCAATTTGTAGCAAATTGCCCAATCGCGCGCTGTGCGCGCCGTCACTCAAGGACGGATGCGAAAGGGACCTGAGGTAAAAACATTTTATTTCAGATAGTTACGTGATCTTCAGGCAAATTAGATCACCTTGCGAAGGGCATCGATAACGACGGGGACATCCTCAGCATCGCTGTGCATGTAGGGACTTATGCGCAGCCCCGGCCCACGCGCATTGACGTGAACGCCGAGCGCCATCAGTCGGTCCAAGATGTCGTCGGAAAACCCGTTCGGATGTCTAAGGCCCAAAATATGCGGAGAACGGAACTCTATATCGGCGCACTGCAACCCCATACCCCGGGCGGCTTCGGCAATTGCTTGGGTAAGCGGTTGCAAATATGGCCCAATCCGCTCCGGTCGCCAGTCGGCAACCTGGGTCATCGAATCTTGAACCATCGGCAAAGAGATGAAATTAAGATACTGACCCGCATCGTATCGACGCCCTCCCGGGGAATAATCATCGCCGGCATGATTATTCCCGTGTTCGTCCAAGGGACGCCCCTTGTGGTGACGCGGAGCTGAGTACATAAACGCCAGGCCATAGGGGCTAAGTAACCACTTGTAGGCCGCGCAAACCATGAAATCCGGGTCTACGGCGGCAATGTCAAAGGGCTGCGCGCCGATCCACTGGGTGGCGTCGACGATCAGCATCGCGTCGTGCGGCCTTAAAGCCTCGGAAACCGCCACCAGATCGATTTTCGTGCCGTCCATCCAATGTGCGGGTGGCAGTGCGGCAACGGCGATGTCTGGCGCGATATGGTCGAGGATTGCGGTTGTCCAGTCGCTATTATCCGGACGCGGTACGACAACGACATTTGCGCCCTTGTCGTTCGCCAATCGGCGCCACATCAAGACATTGGACCTGAACTGATCCTCGATAACCAGAAACGATTGCCCCGGTGCAATCGACACATTGCCCGCTGCCGTCGCGATGCCGAACGCAACGGATGGTTGGATTGCGATGTCATTGGCGGTTACTCCGACCAGCGCAGCAAAGAGTCCTCGCACAACCTCGGCCTGGTCACGGCGTGCCTTCTCGTCAATGTGCCACGGGCGGCCTTTGATGGCGACTGCGTCTTGCCCAATGGCGATGGACGATTTCAATAGCGGTGAATTTGAAGCTGTGGCCATCGATACGATCCCTTCCTCGAGATCAAACAAGTGCTTTTGGCAGGTCAGTGGTGTCAGGTTATCCATTTGAGGTCGTCCAATCGTTGTGCGAGTGACGGGGCCGCGTAGTTTGGGCGGTCCACAGGGTTAACATCAAGCCTTTGGAATCGTCACCGTGACCCGCAATCCACCCCCGGTGCGGTTATCGAGCACAATGTCGCCGCCGTGCGCATTGATGATATTCCGTGCAATGGCTAGCCCTAAACCGACCCCGCCCGACTCTTGATTGCGCGCTGCATCGAGCCGAACGAAGGGATCGAACGCGCGTAACAAATCCGAATCGCGAATGCCGGGACCGTCGTCTTCGATGATGATCTTCAGCGTTTTGGTTGCGTTCTCTAGACTTATGTCCGCGCCGTTGCCGTAGTTCACAGCATTCTGAACCAGATTTCGTAAGGCACGTGTCAATGCGTATGGCCGACAGCGGAGGACCGTCCTGCCATGGTCGGCGACATCGACACGATGCCCGAAGTCGACAAAATCTGCAGCAATGCTTTCGATCATGGCTGCGATATCGACTTCGCGCGTTTCTTCTTCTTTCGTGTCTTCGCGGACGAACGCCAGCATGGCTTCGACCATCTGCGTCATTTCGTCCAATGTCCGCAGCATCTTTTGCCGTAGCTCAGGGTCTTCGACCAATTCCGCACGAAGTCGAAGTGAGGTCAATGGTGTCCGCAAATCGTGGCTGGTTGCCGCGAGCATGTGCATACGGTCGTCGATGAACCGCTGCAAACGGGTCCGCATGTCGTTGAATGCGCGGGTGGTGTTTCGTGCCTCAGAGGGCCCGATCTCAGGTAACGGGCCGCCATTTTCACCTCGCCCCAGCTTTTCAGCCGCGTCGGCCAATGCCCGCATCGGCCGGGTAATCCGCCGTACCAAAACGATAGACACAACCGAAACCAGAACAAGCATCAACGTTAGGGTAAACCCGGCGAACCACCGACGCCGGTTAATCGGAGCTTCGAACAGGTTTTCCGCGTTCAGCCAATGTCCGTCTTCTAATTCAATGGATATCAACAAACTGGTTGGGCCGTGTCGGCGATGCCATCGCCGATGGTCGTCATCATCATCACCGTCGTCGTAGCGCTCGACGCGATGTCCAAACCAGCCCCGCTCGATCTCTCGAACATCGACTCGCACGTCTTGCGCCGTCGGCATATCAAGCATAAGCCGTAGCCGTTGGGCGACGATGTTCTCAGAAACCCGCTGTCCGTGATCACGAACGGCACTTTGGTCATCAACCCAGAAACGAAGCCGCCGCGATGTCGCGGCATCCAAAACACGGTCGTGTAGGCTCGGCGGGGTTTCCGATAGAACGCGGCCGATGGATGCTGTGCGTGACAAGGTGTCGTCTTGGCTCAGTGCCCGAAGAGCCAGTCGCCGCTCGTCCGAAAAGATCGCGGCACCGATGAGTTGTGTCAGAACCAACGCAACGATGAGGACGAGAACCAATTGTCCCACCAGGGTGCGTGGATACAAACGCAGTTTCATCGGCCGTCGACCTTGGCAACGAAACTATAACCGCCACCCCAATGGGTCTTGATGATCTTGGGGTCGCTTGGGTCAGTCTCGATCTTTTTTCGCAACCGGCTGATTTGATTATCGATGCTCCGGTCAAAGGCAACGGTGTCGCGTCCGCGCGTAAGATCGAGCAGTTGGTCGCGGCTCAACACGATACCGGCGCGTTTGACCATGGCATGAAGCAATAGGTACTCGCCGGTACTCAATGGTGCCGAAACACCGTCTCGACCGATCAGTTCCCGCCGCGCGACATCAAATGTCCATCCTTCGAACGTATATGTCGTGGCGTCGGCTTCGTCCCGCTTGGGAGGTAAATCATGGGTGCGGCGAAGTACGGCTTTTATCCGCGCCAGCAATTCGCGCGGATTGAATGGTTTGGTGATGTAGTCGTCCGCACCCATCTCAAGCCCGATGATCCGATCTGTATCTTCGGCCACGGCTGTCAGCAAGATAATGGGGAGGCTCCCGTGTGTACGAAGGTCGCGCGTCAGGCTGAGACCGTCCTCACCCGGCATCATGATGTCGAGGACAACCAGGTCCGGTGCGCCATGCTGCAACGTCGACCGTGCTTCTGCGGCATCGGCCGCTTCGCTGACCCTATACCCGTGTTTGATTAGGTACTTCGCCAGCGGCTCTCGGATATCGCGATGGTCGTCGACGACCAGGATGTGGGGTTCTTGGCTCATGACTTTCCCAGTTTCGATAAGCAGTATGCCCTGCAAATCGGCCCGGCGTTGGACAAATTTGTATCAAATTGTCGCAGCAACCGTGTCTGCGACACGTTGATACAACTTGCTATTTTGACGGCACACCTTTTGTCCCTGCCTGTGATTGATTGTGGATGTTCTGAATTTGAAACGGAGACCCTAATAATGAGAACCCACAAGATGAAAAAACACACCAAGATCGGATTGATCGGGGTAAGCACGTTGGCCGTTGTCGGCGTGTTGGCGTTTGCCGGCAGCCAGGTCGTGGCCAGCGGCTGGGAACACGGTGGCAAGCGTGGGATGGGAGGCACGCAAGGCGCCGCGCTATTCGAACGTTTCGATGCCGATGGCGACGACCGTGTTACTCGCGCGGAAGTGTCGGCCTTCCAGGACAATTTGATGTCAAATCATGATGCCGACGGAAACGCGTCGATCAATCTGCAGGAGTTCCAGGCTATTTGGCTGGAGCACATGCGTCCTCGAATGGTCGATGGATTCCAAAGATTGGACGACGATGGTGACGGCGAGATCACGAAAGCCGAACTCGATACGAAACTGAACCGTATGCTCAGGTGGATGGACCGCAATGACGACGGTGCGATCGACTATGGCGAAATCCGTGGCCATCGCAAAGGCTACGGCGGGCATTGGCGTGGTCGCGATGACGACGATGAAAAAGATCGTTCTTAACCGTCGAGAGGAGGGCGGCGTCAGCTGCCCTCCGTTTTCGCCGCTAACTCTGCCAGTTTCTTTTGCCGGCGTTCACGGATCGTGATGTAGGCCGTACTACCGAAAATCAGCGCACCGCCGAGCCAGACGAAAACGTCCGGTACTTCGCCGAACAATATCAAACCCGTAAACGACACCCATAACAGGCGGAGAAAGTCGAACGGCATGACGACATGGGTTTGTGCGTGTTTCAAAGATTGGCTGACACAGAGTTGGCCAATGCCCCCCAATAAACCAAGGGCGCCAAGCCAGACAAAATCCTGCAAGCTCGGCGTGGTCCAAACGAACAAAGCCGGGATCAAAGCCAGGGGCGCCATCACGAGGGACATGTAGGTCGTAATCGTTACCGCCGACTCCGTCCGCCCCAGGTCCTTGATTATGATCACACACGCGCCCCAAAACACGGCGGAGACGAGGACCAAGCCGTAGCCGACGGAAATCTCGGTAAAGCCGGGCCGTAATACGATCAGTGTCCCTGCGAAACCGGCAACGAGGGCAAGAACGCGCCGCCATCCAAGGCGTTCTTTGAGGACCGCAACGGCCAAAAGTGTGGCGAATAGGGGTGCCGTAAACGACAGCGCCGTGACATCGGCGATCGGAGAGAGGCTAAGCGCGGTGAAGAACGCGATCATGGCGCAGATATTCAATACGCCGCGCAGGACCAGCATGCCCAGCCGATTTGTTTTCAACGGCGCCAGACCTTCTCTGACAAAAAATGGAATGACGACCACCAAGGCAAACAGCAGCCTGAAGAAAACGACGATAAGTGGATGAACGGTGTCCGAGACGTAACTTATGGTGGTGTGCATGAGCGCTAGGCACACGGTGGACGCCAGCATCCAAGCAATGCCGAGGAGGTTGTTGCGGCTGAGCAGGGCCGCCGCCGCCGCGCGACTATCGGTTGGGGCGTCGTCAGCGGGTGGCTGGGGCATTCGATCCTCCGATGCACATGCGAGCATACCGGGATCGATTGGAGCTGCAACACCGCGAGCCCGAGAAAAAAGCATGTTTGACCGTTGACAGCCTGCGGCACGGTCCGTATGTTCCGCCCCGTTCGCGCCATCCACCGGGTGGCGCTTCTGTTATTCGGTCGAGGACCCGGTCATGAAGATCAGAAACTCGTTGAAGTCGGCCAAGCTCCGCGAAAAAGGCTGCCGTATTGTGCGCCGTCGCGGCCGGGTCTACGTGATCAACAAACGCAACCCGCGCTTCAAGGCGCGTCAAGGCTAATCCGGCGGGCATTGTGCCCGACTGATCAGCTTGGATTAACCGCGCAGGCCGACCGGCTTGGCGCGGTTTTCGTTTGACTGAAATCCAGCCGACCAGCCCAATTGATTGCGGAATCGTGCGCTTCACTTATGTGCCTGTGCGTAAAATTGTCGCCGTGCGCCCCGAGCCCCATGTGCTACGATGATCGTTGAGGACCATTTAGGGTAGGAACACGAGAGTGCTCGCAGAAACACACAAGCCGGCATGGAGAACGCCCATGATGGTGCTGACCGCCGGCGCTATTGTGGTTTTGTTGGTATTCGGCATCCGCGCCAGTTTCGCCCTTTTCCTAAAACCTATGAGCTTAGACCTCGGTTGGGGCAGAGAAGTCTTTGCCCTCGCCATGGCGACGCAAAACCTCGTTTGGGGCGCCGCGCAACCGTTTGCCAGCGCGATTGCCGAAAAATGGGGTGCCGGACGGGTCATTGCCGTCGGTGGCATCCTTTACACCGTTGGTGTTTTCTCAATGGCCCATTCCAGCGACCCGATGACGTTAAACCTGACAGGTGGCGTACTTATCGGAATGGCGCAGGCGGCATGTGGATTGGGTGTCGTCTTGGGTGCCGTCGGACGCGTGCTGCCGGCGGAGCGGCGTACCTGGGGTCTCGGCATCGTGACGGCGGCGGGTGCCGCCGGTCAATTTACGGTCGTGCCATTTGGCCAAGCCATGTTAACGGTGGGAATCGAATGGTTGCCATCGCTGCTTATTCTCGGTGCTAGCGCATTGTTCATGGTTCTCTGTGCGCCCGCATTGGCCGGTAAGCCTGACATCCAGGGGGCAGCGCAGACGGTCGTCGAGCAAGATAAGGGACTGTCCGCGGCGCTGCGTGAGGCGTCGACGCATCGCGGCTATTGGCTACTGACTATCGGTTTTTTTGTCTGTGGATTCCACGTTGCATTCGTCGGCGTGCATTTGCCGGCGTACCTCAGCGATGTCGGAATGTCGGCGGAGTGGGGCGCATGGTCGCTTGCCTTGATCGGTCTGTTCAATGTCGCGGGCAGTTACATCGCTGGCGTCATGGGTGACAAGTATCGAAAGAAGAACCTATTGACGATTTTGTACTTTTTGCGGTCGATCGTGATTTTGATCTTCATTTTGCTGCCGGTGACGCCCGCGACCGTATTGTTCTTTTCGGCGGCATTGGGGTTGCTATGGCTATCGACCGTTCCGCTGACGTCTGGGTTGGTGGCGCAGATGTTCGGGCCGCGCTACATGGGAACTCTGTTTGGGATCGTGTTTTTCAACCATCAGATAGGCAGTTTCCTAGGCGTATGGCTTGGGGGATACTTCTTCGACACGACGGGGTCCTATATGCCGGTATGGTGGGCCGGTGTGGCCTTGGGCATTGCCGCGGCGTTGGTGCACTGGCCGATCCAGGACAAAGAACGCGAACCGCAACCGCAGACCGCATGATGAAGTCAGAATAGAAAAGAAAAGTCGTTAAAGGGAGAAACCAGAATGGAAATGCCGAAACCCGATGAGAGCGTGATTGCGCGTCGACGCGAGTTGGCCGATGCGCTTCGCGCCATCGTTCCCGGCGAGGGGGTCATCGATGGTGACGAGGAATTGCGCGCCTTCGATTGCGACGGCTTGATGGCTTATAAACAGCTGCCGCTGATCGTCGTGCTACCGGAAACAACCGAGCAAGTCTCCCAAGTCCTAAAGTATTGTCATGCGAACGGAGTCAAAATCGTACCGCGCGGTGCAGGGACCGGATTGTCCGGCGGCGCATTGCCGCTTGCCGATGGAATTACGTTGGGCTTGTCGAAGTTTAAGAAGATCCTCGAAATCGATTACGAGAATCGTTGCGTCGTAACACAGCCGGGTGTCACCAACCTCGGCATTACCAATGCGGTTGAGCATGCCGGCTTCTATTACGCACCGGACCCGTCGTCACAAATTGCCTGTTCAATCGGCGGAAATGTCGCAGAAAATTCCGGCGGCGTGCATTGTCTCAAATATGGACTGACCACCAACAATATTCTTGGCGTCGAGATGGTCTTGATGAATGGTGAGATTGTTCGTCTCGGCGGCAAGCATCTCGATTCCGGCGGGCTCGATTTGCTCGGCGTTATCACGGGATCAGAAGGATTGCTTGGCGTCATCACCGAGGTGACGGTCCGTATCCTGCGCAAACCGGAAACCCTGCAGGCATTGCTGATCGGGTTCCCGACCATGACCGACGCCGGGAATTGTGTCGCCGATGTGATCGCATCGGGCATTATTCCGGGCGGTATGGAACTGATGGACAAGCCGACCATCCATGCGACGGAAGACTTTGTGCATGCCGGATATCCAATGGATGTCGAAGGGTTGATGATCATCGAATTGGACGGCCCCGAGGCGGAGGTCGACTATCTCGTTGGCCGGGTCGAGGAAATCGCCAAGAAATCGAATGCGTCCTACATTCGTGTCAGCGAGAGCGACGAGGAACGTATGCGGTTTTGGTCCGGTCGGAAAAACGCCTTTCCCGCGATCGGTCGAATATCGCCGGACTACATCTGTGTCGACGGCACGATCCCACGCAAGAAGTTGGCTGAAGTGCTGCAACGGATGGATGGTATCTCGGAAAAACACGGCCTGAAGGTTGCGAATGTCTTCCATGCGGGTGACGGGAATTTACATCCGCTGATTCTTTTCGATGCCAACGTGCCGGGTGAATTGGACCGCGCCGAATTGGTCTGTGCCGATATTCTGACGCTTTGTGTCGAGGTGGGTGGTGTCCTCAGTGGGGAGCACGGTATCGGTGTGGAAAAACGCGATCTTATGGGCACCATGTTCACCGAAGACGATTTGAAGCAACAGCAGCGTCTAAAATGTGCATTCGACCCGGAACAACTGTTGAACCCGGGCAAAGTCTATCCGCAACTTCACCGTTGTGCGGAACTCGGTAAGATGCATGTGCAACACGGCAAGCTGCCTTTCCCAGATATTCCACGGTTTTAATCCCGATGACTGATACGTTGAAACCTGAGAACCAGGACCAGCTTCTGGACGCCGTCAAGTGGGCGGTGTCGGAGAAAACACCGTTGGAGATCGTTGCCGGGGGCACGAAGCGCGCATTCGGGCGACCGATGCAAACTGCGGCGACACTCGATTTATCGGCTTTGGCGTCTATCAAAGTCTACGAGCCAGCGGAACTCTATATGACGGCGGAGGCGGGGACGCCGATGTCGGTGATTGAAGCCGCGCTCGACGAAGCAGGCCAACAACTCTCCTTCGAGCCGCCCGACCTTGGTCCTTTAATGGGGCACCCGGCGGGTGGCGGCACCATCGGTGGTGTGGTCGCGACGAATATCGCCGGCCCACGCCGGATCAAGGAAGGGGCTGCGCGTGACCATGTCCTGGGCTTTCAGGCTGTATCCGGTCGCGGCGAAGTCTTTAAGTCGGGTGGCACTGTTGTAAAGAACGTCAGCGGTTTCGACTTGTCGAAGTTGATGGCCGGGTCCTTCGGAACGCTGGCGGTCATGTCAGAAGTCACGGTCAAGGTTCTTCCGGCGCCGGAAAAAATCCGCACCTTGTTGATCCGGTGGTCCGCGGACGGTGTACATGATCACGCGGCGATGTCGGCGATGTCCAAGGCGTTGGGTAGCCCGCACGACGTATCGGGCGCCGCGCACCTGCCGGCAAAGGTGGCGGCGCGGTCGGCGGTCGATTACGTGAACGGTTGGTCCGGCGGCACGACCGCCATCCGTTTGGAAGGGCCGGAGCCATCGGTCGTCCACCGCGCAGCGGCATTGCGTGAAGAACTGAAGGCCTTCGCCGATATCGAGGAACTGCACACCAGCCATTCAATAGTGCTTTGGCGCGAGATTCGCGACGTTGCGCCGTATGTCGGGCGCGAGGATCTGCCGGTGGTATGGCGTGTCTCGGTGCCCCCGGCATCAGGGGCCGCCGTTGCGGTGCAAATCCTGGAAGATCTGCACGGCGAGGTTTTCTACGATTGGGGCGGCGGCCTGTTATGGCTGGGTCTTGCGGCGACGGACGATGCCGGAAGTAACGTCGTCCGCGAAGCGATCGGCGCCGTGGGCGGTCATGCAACACTGGTCCGCGCGCCGTCGACGGTCCGCGACACTGTGGATGTGTTCCAGCCACTGTCGACACCCGAGGAAATCGTCACGGCGAAAATGAAATCCGGCTTCGACCCCGAGGGCATCTTGAATCCCGGTCGAATGTACAAAGGCGTATGAGACTCCAACATGCAAACTGATTTTTCCATTGCTCAGTTGTCCGACCCGAATGTTTCGGCGGCTAACGATATCCTACGCAAATGTGTTCATTGCGGTTTTTGTACGGCAACCTGCCCGACGTACGTGTTGAAGGGCGACGAGTTGGATAGCCCGCGCGGGCGTATCTATCTGATGAAGCAGGCGTTCGAAAAGGACGAGCCGGCGACCGAGAAACTGGCCAAGCACTTGGACCGCTGTTTGTCATGTCTGTCATGCATGACCACGTGTCCGGCAAGCGTCGATTACATGCATTTGGTCGATTACGGACGAACCTTCGTCGAGGAAACGTACAGCCGGCCATTGCATGACAAGGCGCTTCGCTGGGTTCTTGCGAAGGTGCTGCCGTACCCGTTCATGTTCCGGCTCTCGTTGTTGGGGGCTATGTTGGGGCGTCCCTTCCGCAATCTGATGCCCGCGCGCCTAAAGGCGATGCTGGAACTCGCGCCGGTCGATGTCGCACCGCCAAGCCAGGTGGATGTGCCACAGGTTTTTCCGGCGGTTGGTGAAACGAAAAAACGCGTGGTGATGATGAGCGGCTGCGCACAGCAGGTGCTTCGTCCATCGATTAACGAGGCGACCGTGCGGGTCCTCACGCGGCTCGGTTGTGAGGTGATTGTCGCCAAGGGCGCCGGATGTTGTGGTGCGTTGGTCCATCACATGGGTAAAGAGCACGCCGGCCACGAAGCCGCGAAGAACAATATCGCTGCCTGGGATGCCGCAGAGGCTGAACGCGGTGCCATCGACGCCGTGGTCATCAATGCGTCCGGTTGCGGCACGACGGTCAAGGATTACGGTTGGATGCTGCGCCACGACGAGGCGTGGGCGGCGCGGGCCAAGAACGTGTCGGAGAAGACCGTGGATGTCAGCGAGTTGTTGCTTGATCTGGATGTCGCGGCATACAGCACCGACAAACGTGGAACCATTGCCTATCACTCGGCATGCTCCATGCAGCATGGCCAACAACTGAAGGCGGAACCGGTGAAGCTGTTGACGTCGGCGGGCTTCGATGTCGTGCAGCCCAACGAATCACACATTTGCTGCGGTTCCGCCGGCACGTACAATATCATGCAGCCCAAATGGGCCGCTGAACTGGGTGAGCGCAAAGCCGGCAATATACGTGCTTTGAACGCGCCCGTGGTCGCAACCGGGAACATCGGCTGTCTGGCCCAGATTTCCGGGAAGATGAAGGGCTCCGAGGATCCCGTCGTCGTGCATACCGTTGAATTGATCGACTGGGCCACGGGTGGGCCGCCGCCGCCCGAACTAAGTTAGACCTGGAAGTTATACCATAAAAATATGCGCATTGTGCGCCCGGGGTGCTAGCCCCTCGGCACATTGCACGGAAAGAAGCGACGGCATGGCATTGAGAAACTCAATGATCGGCGCAGTTGCTTTGTGACTTCCGTTCTAATCCGGACGGGAATGGTGCGCGCCGGCGACGCTGCGGAAAAGATGTTGAATTGGCTGACAGATGAGCCAGTCACGCCCATGGGTGGGCTTCGGAGATTACATTCGAAGTTACGATCTTGCCGCCCGAGCCCATGCGGGGTTCATGTAGAGCGCAGTGCGCCGGGTGCACGGATGCGGACCTCTCCGAGATTGCCGTCACGATATCTAGAAGAGATCCTATTTCGTGATCCAAGCAGTCTCGTCTACTGTAACAGGTATATGAGACCGCTCATTCTAGCGTTGTCGGTTGTATATGGTTTGGCGTTGCCCTCGGCGCCAACCCAGGCCGATCAAGACAGTCCGAGACTACCTTCTTTGTTCGAGAAACTTGGTGTTGAAACAGACCCTGTCCGTTCGATCGAAATAGAACGCCGCATTTGGCGAATCTGGGGCCTCTCCAAGAACCAGAAAATCAGTGGCCCCTTCGCCGAAGGCGTTTTGTTCATGTCGCAAGGTGACCTAGACACTGCGCGTCAACGCTTTAACCGTGTCGTTTCCGTAGCACCCGATTTCGCCGAAGGCTGGAATAAACGCGCCACGGTCGCCTATCTTCAAGGCGATTTTCAGGCATCAATCATTGATATCAAAAGAACTCTGGATTTAGAGCCGAGGCATTTTGGCGCCCTGTCGGGGCTTTCGCTGATATATGAGGCGTTGGGCGAAGAGGTATTGGCCTTGGACGTTCTTGTCCAGGTAAAGGAAATCTACCCAGCGATGATTGGGATAGATGATCGGTTGCAACGGCTTCGTGACGCTATTGCGGCTAAACGCACCTAGGGCTTATCGGCCGCGGCGCTTTTCCCTCTCAGCACATGACAATGTCTTTGCCGCGCCTTTACGGATCGCAGGGCAACCACCTACATTGAACGTGGGAGGCTACGTTCATGCTCAAAACGATATCGCCCACGGTGGATGATGCATTCGTCGCGCGTTTGCGGGATATCGTCGGCGATCGTGTGTCGACAGCGGATGCTGTCCGCGAACAGCACGGGCGTGACGAGTCCTTTCATCCCATCGTTCCACCGGACGTGGTCGTGTTCGCCCACAGCACCGATGAAGTCCGCCAGATTGTGATGTTGTGCGCGCGCGAGGGAGCCCCGATTATCCCGTTCGGAACGGGAACGTCCCTGGAAGGGCATATTGCGGCGTTACGCGGCGGTGTATCGATCGACGTCTCGCAGATGAACGAAGTTCTTTCCGTGCATGCCGAAGACCTAGACTGCCGGGTGCAGCCGGGCGTCACCCGCAAGCAACTGAATGCGTACTTGCATGATACGGGCCTGTTCTTTCCGATTGATCCGGGTGCCGATGCATCCTTGGGCGGGATGACTGCGACCCGTGCATCGGGAACAAATGCCGTGCGGTACGGCACGATGCGCGAAAACGTACTGTCGCTCGAAGTCGTGCTGGCGGACGGGCGCGTTATTCGTACGGCTCGGCGCTCCAAGAAATCGTCCGCCGGGTATGATTTGACGCGCCTATTTGTCGGCTCGGAGGGCACACTTGGCATCATAACCGAGATCACCCTGAAACTATATGGAATTCCCGAATCGATTTCGGCCGCGGTCTGTTCGTTTCCGGATTTAGTAAGCGCTGTGAATACCGTCATAACGACGATTCAAAGTGGGGTCCCCGTCGCGCGGATCGAACTCTTGGACGCCCTTCAGATGGGTGCCTGCAACCGCTATTCAAACCTGAATTATCCTGTCGCCCCTACGTTGTTTTTCGAATTCCATGGCTCTTCCGGCGGCGTCGCGGAACAGGTCGATACGGTCGCCGCCATTGCCGCCGATTTCAACGGAGCCGATTTTCAATGGGCACATAGGGCCGAGGATCGAAACAAACTATGGCAAGCGCGCCACGATGCCTATTACGCTGGATTGGCGCTTCGCCCAGGGGGCAAAGGCATCGCCACCGATGTTTGTGTGCCGATTTCCCGGCTTGCGGAATGTATTGTCGAGACCCAGGCGGATATCGACGAAAGCGGCTTGATCGCACCGATCGTCGGGCACGTCGGCGATGGCAACTTTCACCTCGTCATCGTCGTTGATCCCGATGATGCGGACGAGATGTCCCGTGCCGAGGCGTTGAACGATCGGATGGTCGCGCGTGCGCTGTCTATGGATGGCACCTGTACGGGGGAACACGGCGTCGGATATGGGAAGATTGGCTTTTTGGAGGCCGAGCACGGAACCGGTTTATCCGTGATGCGCGACATCAAAAAAGCGTTAGACCCCAACAATATTATGAATCCCGGTAAGATTTTTCACGACTGAAGGAATGATGACCATAGAACCCAAGAACATCCTCCGGGTTTTGGCCGATGCCGCAATTGCCGCCGCCGACCCCAACCTTCGCGTGCCCGCGGTTCTGCCCGCACCGCCTGAGCGCGCTATTGTGATCGGTGCAGGCAAGGCGTCGGCGGCAATGGCCCGCGCCGTCGAGGACGCGTGGCCTGACGTCGATCTGTCCGGCGTTGTTGTCACCCGTTACGGCTACGAGGTGGCCTGCGATCGGATCGAGATCATTGGCGCGTCGCATCCGGTTCCGGACGCGGCCGGACGCGACGCGGCCCAGAAGATTCTTGCCGTGGCCCGCAACGCCGCTGAGGGAGATCTCGTGATCGCCTTGATATCCGGCGGCGGGTCCGCGTTGCTGACCGCGCCGGCCAACGGCATTTCGTTCGACGAAAAGCAGGAGGTCAACCGGCTTCTCTTGCGCTCGGGCGCCGACATTGGCGAGATGAACACGGTACGTAAGCATATTTCGGCGATCAAAGGGGGACGACTTGCCGAAGCAGTTTTCCCGGCGACGTTATTGACGATCTTGATATCCGACGTCCCCGGTGATGATCCCGCCGTGATCGCGTCGGGACCGACGGTGCCTGATCCGTCGACCTTTGCGGAGGCGCGCGCCGTCATTGAGAAATACGACATGGCGATCCCGGAGTCGGTGCGGCGTCATCTGTGGACTGGGGCCGACGAGACCCCCAAGCCAGGCGATCCGGTTTTTGATCGAACAGAGATCGTGTTCGCAGCAAAACCGGACAAAAGCATTGCGGCGGCGGCCGCGATCGCTCGGGAACATGGACTGGTCGTCGTGGATCTCGGCGATCAACTGGAAGGCGAAGCCCGGGATTTGGGCCGCGCCCATGCCGATATCGCTTTGGCCTGTCGCGGTGACGATGGAATGGCGGCAGCGCCATGTGTCATTTTATCGGGCGGCGAGACGACCGTCACGATGTCCGGCAGTGGCCGAGGTGGACGAAATACGGAATACTTGTTGGGTGTGGCCGAACGCCTTGACGGTGCCCCGGGAATTTATGCCGTGGCCTGCGATACGGATGGTATCGATGGCAGCGAAGACAATGCAGGCGCCTTTGTTGGACCCGATACGTTATCCCGGGCCGCGGCGTCCGGTTTGTCGGTTGCCGACGCGTTGGCCGCGAACGACGCGTATACGCTTTTCGACAATATCGGCGATCTATTGATCACGGGACCTACTCTCACTAACGTCAATGATTTCCGAGCTATCCTGATCACGTAACGGTCATTTGCGAGTGCGCATCACCCTGATAAGCTTGTGCCATCCGGGTATCCCTGATACCGGAGCATTTGGTCTGCTTTCGGAACGTCGGAGTTCGCGGCTTGAGAAAATTTCTTCTAGGTGTTGGCGCGGTTGTTGTCTTGCTGATCGCAGGACTTTTGGTGATTCCCGGACTGATCAACTGGAACTCCTACAAGCCTGAAATTACCAAGACGGTCCGTGACCTAACAGGCCGTGAGCTGACGATCGGCGGCGATCTCCAGCTGTCTTTAATCCCAAAACCGGTTCTGGTCGCGGAGAACGTCGTTTTGGGTAGTGTTCCCGACGCCGCATCTCCCGACCTCGTTGCCCTGCGATCGGTCGAAGTTCGCGTCGCCCTCGCGCCGCTTTTGGGCGGCAATATCCGCGTCGAAACGGTTCGCCTTGTCGAGCCACAGGTAAATTTGGAAGTTCTGCCGGACGGTCGAACAACCTGGTCGTTCGATGCCACCGATGCACGTGCGACGGATGAGGATGCCGACGTAGGTGATCCATCGGCAGGGGCGACGGGCGCCGCGCCGCCTGCGATCGTTCTGGATTCATTTGAGATCGTCGACGGGACGGTCCATTACCGCGATGCCGCTGCCGGAACCGAAGAAACGCTGAGCGACATTGACGTTCAGATCGCCGCCGCGTCTTTGGAGACGGGACCTTATCAGATCGACGGCAGTCTGGTTGCCAGGGGCATGCGGCTCGGGATTGATGCCGACATCGGCGATATCGTCGAGGCACGGACGTTTCCATTGAATCTCAACGTCGGGATCGGAGGCGACAGCGCTCGCTTCGGTTTAACGGGGACGGTTTTAGGCCTCGATTCAACACCCAGATTCCGTGGCGATCTGGCGTTTGAAAGCGCCGATATCGGTGCGCTTGTGGCGGCGCTTGCGAATGGTGCGTCACTGCCGCCCGCGCTCGGTCAGCCGCTCGACGTCAAAGGCGTTCTCGATGCTTCCGCGTCGGCTGTCTCAGTCGAGGAGTTGGCCCTCAATTTCGGGGGCTCGCAAGGGACTGGGCTCGTCGCTGGGCAGTTCAACGGCACGCCTCGGATGAGCGTAGAACTACAGTTCGATCGGATCGATGCGGACCCGTGGCTCTCGGTGCAACCGTCGACGGCTACGACGCCCCCGGCGGCGCCGTCCGCGGCAAACGGCGATAGTGCGGCTGTCGGCGCGGTGCAGCCGCTCCCACAAGAGACACCCGATGCCGCATTCTCGATCCCAACCGGCATTGAGGCGTCTTTCGTCACACGCGTCGGTGCCATTGAAATGCGCGGCGACCGTATCACCGAGGCAGTCATCGATATCGCTTTGGCCAACGGAGAGGTGACGCTGAACGAAGCATCCTTCAACGCGCCAGGAGGGGCATCGGCGCAACTCTTTGGGTTTGTCACCGTGCAGGACGGAAAACCTGCCTTTGACGGAGAACTGGCAGCAGAAATCGCCGATGTCCCGAGTTTGATGGCGTGGGCCGACGTCAAAGTCGACGCGTTGCGGCCGAACAAACCGGAACGCTTGTCGATCAATACCGCTGTTACGGGGCTTGGCGAAACGCTGGCGGTGAAGGAATTGGACCTCAAAGTTGACGACACGACGGTTCGCGGCGCCGCCAACGTCATCTTGCGTGAACGGCTGGGCGTGGGTGCGACGATCAATATCGATCAATTGAACGTCGATGATTATCTAGTCGCCGCCGATACGAAGGACGCCGCGCCGCCGCCAACCTCGCAACCACAATCAGCCGGCGACGCTGGAACACCACCGCCGACGACTCCGGCCAACGGTTCGGCGCTTGATGGTCTGTTGGAGCCATTGACGACCTTCGATGCGAACATCAGCGCGTCGGTCGGCAAACTGACCTACGCCGGCGTGCCTATCAACGGCATCAATGCGGATATCGGATTGGCGAACGGGGAGATGAGTATTCGCAGGTTTGATGTCGCGAATGCGGCTTCCGTGGCGGCCTCCGTGCAGGGAACGATTAGCGGATTGGGTGCTCTACCGTCTGCCAAGGCTCTCAAGTTAGACGCCACCGTCGGTGACCCCGGCGGGCTGGCGGAACTTGTCGGCGTCGATTTGCCGATACCTGCGGCCAACCTTGGCAAGGTCGGTGGAACCGTAACAGTCGATGGCAGTATTCTGAGCCCGCAACTGTCCGGCGTCGTAAATGCCTTGGCCGGTTCTTTGACGTTCAACGGTACCGCCACACCGCTTGATCCATCGGCGATGTTCGATATGGGTCTTCGTCTGCGTCACGGCGATCCGGCCTCCTTGTTCCGTCGATTAGGGATCGCCTATCGGCCCTCCGGCGATATCGGCGCGATGGATGTTCAGACACGGGCTTCAGGGAACCCGACGCAGGTTCGCTTTGCGGACCTCGTCGCTGCGATTGGGGCGGCCCGCCTCACGGGATCGGGCGGTCTCGATATGTCTGGGGTGCGGCCAAAGATCGCGCTGACGGCGGCAAGCAATGCCTTGGTCCTCGATCCTTTTATGCCCGCGCAGCAAGCGGCTGCGATTCCGACACCGGATGCTGCCGTTATCCCTGCGCGGATGGATTTGGTCCCAGAGGGCGTTAACCCGTTGTTGCATTTCTTGTCGACCGTATCATCACGATGGTCGACAACGCCTGTCGATTTTGCCGCGCTCCGAAATGTCGATGCGGATGTTGTCTTTACCGCACCGTCGGTGCGATATCAGGCCTACGATTTGACCGAAGCGTCGCTGAGTGCGGGCTTGGCGGACGGCGTTCTGCGGATGAATGAATTTGCCGGAAGCATCTTCGACGGGGCGTTTCAGTCGACGGCCACCGTCGATGCCTCGCAGGCGCGCCCGGCCCTCGCCGCGGTTCTTACGCTGGGCGATATGAATATTGGAAACGCGGCCCAAGCCGTCGGCGTTTCCGGTGCGACCGGGAATCTAACCACGCGGATCGATGTCTCGACGGCTGGTAACAGTATCTCCGATTGGGTGCGGTCACTGGATGGCCAAGGCGCGTTCCAGGTCAAAGGGGTCAAGTCCCAGGGGTCATTGTCGGACGTGCCGATTATCGGCGTGACCTTTGCGCCGCTGTTACAGATATTCGAGCTTTTGAACAGTGGGCTCGGGTCCTTGATCGGGCGTGGCGGTCAAACGGGGCTAGGCGAGACGGACATCGAGAGCACGTTCAATATCGCCAATGGAATCGTATCGACACGCGATATGCGCATTCTATCCAATATCTATAACGGTGATATCTCCGGCGACATTAACTTACCGGCGTGGCAGATGGACGTCGGCGGCAAGATCGCCGTTGACCAGGGCGTTCTAGGCGCGGTCTTGGCGAACGTGGCGCGAATCCCGAACGAGATACCGTTCACCGTCAGTGGCGACATCGACGCGCCGAACGTCAACCTGCAGGGCTTCGGTCGAAGCGGCTCGTCTTCGGGGAGCGTCATTCCGATTCCCGGTTTGGACAAGTTGGAGGAAAAAGTGCCGGGTGTCGGCGGCTTGATCCAAGGCATCTTGGGCGGCGGTCGGAGCGGGTCGACATCGGATCCGAATACCCAGTCCGCGCCGCCGGCGCAGGAACCATCGTCACAGGAACCCCCGGCTCAACCGCCGGCGCAGCAGCCGCCACAACAACGCACAAACCCGGCCGAACAATTGTTGCGCGGTATTTTCGGGAACTAACTGTTTTCCAAGACGTAAACCCGAAGGGCGCTCGACAGGTTGCCCGTCCGGCCTGCGTCGACGTCGCGGACGATTGCCGCGACGCTACGGCCTTCGGTTTCTGCAATCGCCGCCAATCGTCGCCAGAATGCATCTTCCAGGGACACGCTCGTGGCGTGCCCGGCAATCGATACCGATCTTTTCCGCAATCGCGTGGGATCGTCGCTCATGCCGCGCCGGGCGCGAAATTGACCTCGAATTTGGTGCCGAATGGGGCGACGAAGAACACTTGCGTGTCGCCGGTGCCAGGAACCACGCGGGTTTCGAAAACAATACCGGCGTCGTCCAACTTTTCCTTCAACTTCGCGGTGTCGGTCCCGCGAAATGCGATGTGATCCAGGGCGCCGCCGTCGCCTGTGTTCGGCTGTCCGACAACGATATGAACAATGGCGACATCATCACTGGCCGCACCGTACATCCACGCGCCTTGCGACGAAAAGTTCGGCCGTGGGCCAACGGACAAACCCAGAACGTCGGTAAAGAACGCGACCGTCTCGTCCAAGTCCTCGGTAACGATATTGATATGATCCAGTTTCATCGTGCAATCCTACCCCAGTTCCGCGGCGAAGGCCGCGATTTCCGATGCCGCCGCAGCGATGTTCTCGGCTTCCGTCAGTCCCGATTTTTTGCGGGGTTTAAGGCCATGGTCCCCGTCCGGTAGCCAGAACACGCGGATCGCTTGTGACAGATGATAACCAGGTACCTCATCCTTGGTGCCGAAGGTGTCGCGTTCCCCCTGGCAAATCAGGGTGGGCGTTTTCAGTTCGGAGAGGTGCTCGGTCCGAAGCTTTTCCGGGCGTCCAGGCGGATGAAAAGGATAACCCAGGCAGACTAATCCACGGACCTGCATCTCGTCGGCGATCAAACTCGCCATGCGTCCGCCCATGGATTTACCACCGATGATCAGGTTGTCGGCGCCGAGGTCTTCGATGACCGCCCGCCAGGTTTCCAGCAGCACACGTTGCGGGTTTGGCGGGCGCTTCTTCCCGCTCTCGCGCCGCTCGACCATATACGGAAACTCGAACCGCACCACGCGGAGGCCATGGCCGACAAGGGCATCGGTCATTGCATTCATCCAGTCACTGTCCATCGGCGCGCCCGCCCCGTGGGCCAGGGCGATGGTCATCGGGGCGTTCGACGGACCGTCGGTGAGGTACCCGATCACAGCCGCCCACCCGCGACACGGATGTTGGCTCCGGCGACGTGCGACGCCTTGTCGGACAGCAGCCACGCGATCGCTTCGGCGATCTCTTCTGGTTCGGCGACCCGACCCATGGGGATTTTTTCCGCCTGGGCCGCCAGCCGGTCTTCACCTGGCATATCGGTCCGTGTCATGCCGGGTGACACGGCGTTCACGCGAATGCCCTCCGACGCGACTTCCTGTGATAAGCCGATGGTCAACGAGTTGAGCGCGCCTTTGGACGCGGCATACAAAACGCCGATGCCGGGGTTGCCCAGATTGGCCGAGCCTGACGAGACGTTGACAATGGCGCCGCCGTTTCCGCCATAAGCCGTCGACATGCGTTTGATGGCTTCACGCGCTGCGATCATGCATCCGGTCACGTTGATGTCCAGTAACCGTCGGATGTCGCCTGCCGTCAGGCCGTCGACCCGCGACCGATGCCCGTTGATCCCGGCGTTGTTGACCAATCCGGTGAGCGGGCCGATGTATTTGTCGGCGGTCTCGAACATGTCGACGATGGCGTCTTCATCCGCCATGTCCGCCTGTACCGCGATGGCGTGTCCGCCGCCCAGGGTGATATCGGCAACGACTTTTTCTGCTGCCTCGGCGTCGGAAACATAGTTCACGACGACGGCATGCCCCCCGTGTGCCAACAGCCGGCACGTCGCAGCCCCAATCCCACGCGAACCGCCGGTGACGAGGGTAACTTTCGACATGTTATTTGCCGACCATGGTTTCGGGCCGGATCAAACTGTCGAATGTCGCTTCGTCCAGGTATTCCAATGCCAGCGCCGCTTCTTTCAAAGTCGTGCCGTCGGCATGCGCTTTTTTGGCGATTTCGGCGGCTTTGTCGTAGCCGATCTCGGGCGTCAATGCGGTCACCAGCATCAACGAGCGATCGGTAAGGTCCTGCAACCGGGCGCGATCCGCCTCGATCCCATCGACGCAGCGTTCGCGGAAACTGGCGATGGCGTCCGCCAATAGTCGGATCGAGCGCAAACAGGCGGCGACAATAACAGGTTTGAACACATTCAATTGCAAATGCCCATGCGAGGCGGCGACGGCGACGGTGGTGTTGTTGCCCATCACCTGTGCGGCGACTTGCGTTAAGGCCTCGGCTTGGGTCGGGTTGACCTTGCCCGGCATGATCGACGAGCCGGGCTCGTTGGCCGGCAGGATCAGCTCGCCGATGCCTGAGCGCGGGCCGGAGCCGAGCAGGCGAATGTCGTTGGCGATCTTCATGACGCTGGCGGAAATGGTGTTCAGCTTCCCGGCTAGGTTGGTCATCACGTCTTCGGACGCCAGGGCATAGAACTTGTCCGGGCAGGTGCGGAACGGCAGGCCGGTCATGCTCGCCACTTCCTCGGCGAATAACGTGTCGAACCCATCCGGCGCGTTCAGCCCGGTGCCGACGGCGGTGCCACCCTGGGCCAGTTCGTAGATCTGGTTCAGGGATTTCTTCAGACGCTCGATATTTTCCGCCGTCATGTGTGCGAAGCTGCCGAATTCCTGTCCGACCGTCATTGGCGTGGCATCCTGTAAATGGGTCCTGCCGATCTTAACTAGGTCCGCGAATTCTTGCGCTTTGGCGTCCAGGCTTTCGTGCAGGCCGTCGAGGGCGGGCATCAGCCGCGTCGTGCATTCCAACGCCAAGGCGATGTGCATGGCGGTCGGAAAGCTGTCGTTCGACGACTGCGACAAATTCACGTGGTCATTCGGATGCACCGGCGATTTGCTGCCGACGGTGCCGCCCAAGAGTTGGATCGCCCGATTGGCGATGACTTCGTTGAGGTTCATGTTGGTCTGGGTGCCGGAGCCGGTCTGCCAAATGACCAGCGGGAAGTGATCGTCCAGCGCGCCGTTGGCGACCTCTGCGGCCGCCTCGGCGATGGCCGCACCGATTTTCTCGTCGAGGTTCCCGAGCGCCATATTCGTCCGCGCTGCCGCCTCTTTTTGGATGCCGAAGGCGCGGATCAGTTCGACCGGCATGCGCTCGCGGTCGTCGCCGATCGGGAAATTCTGACGCGACCGTTCCGTTTGTGCGCCCCACAGTTTGTCGGCGGGAACCTCGATGCCGCCCAGGCTGTCGGATTCGGTGCGCGTCTCGGTCATTTCGTGTCCTCCCAGAAACGTAGTTGGTTGCCGAACGGGTCGATGACTTCCATGACCTGTCCGCCCCAAGGCGCGGGGTCCAAGCCGGGTCGATTGTTCGGATAATCTTTGGCCGACAATTCGGCGTGGTATGCGGCGAGCGATGTCGTCGCGACGAAAACGGTTGTACCGGGTGTCGTGTCACCGTGATGTTCCGTCACATGCAGGCGCATGCCGCCGCGCGAGAGTTGCACATATAACGGAAAGTCGTCCTCGAAACGGTGTTCCCAATCAACGGCAAAGCCGAGGAAATCGACGTAGAACCCACGCATCTTCGTTTCATCGAAGCTGCGGAGCATGGGAATGGCCAGAAAGGTGACGTCCATGGTTCTGCCCTTTCTTCGCGTGCGCGGTCTGTGTATCGCGTTTAGGCAGGCACCGGTTTCTTGAATTCGGCGAAGAAATCGTTGCCCTTGTCGTCGACAATGATGAAAGCTGGGAAGTTCTCGACTTCGATCTTCCAGACCGCTTCCATACCGAGCTCTTCGTACTCCAGAAGCTCGACTTTGGTGATGCAGTCGAGCGCCAAGCGCGCTGCCGGCCCGCCGACGGACCCGAGGTAAAAACCGCCGTGGTTTGCACAGGCGTCGGTCACGGCCTTCGAGCGATTGCCCTTGGCCAACATGATCATCGAGCCGCCCGCGGCTTGGAACTGTTCGACGTAACTGTCCATGCGTCCTGCCGTGGTCGGCCCGAAGGATCCTGACGCATACCCGTCCGGCGTCTTCGCCGGGCCGGCGTAATACACGGGATGATCTTTGATGTATTGCGGAAGACCCTCACCGGCGTCCAAACGTTCTTTCAGCTTGGCGTGCGCAATGTCGCGCGCGACGATCAACGTGCCCGTCAACGACAGCCGGGTCTTCACAGGATGCCTGGTCAATTCCGCGAGAATTTCCGGCATCGGTTTGGTGAGGTCGATATCCACGACGTCGCCACCCAGGTGTTCCGTTGTGATGTCGGGCAAGTATTTCGCCGGATTGGTCTCTAACTGTTCCAGGAACACACCGTCCTTGGTGATTTTGCCCTTCATCTGGCGGTCGGCGGAACACGATACGCCGATGCCGACCGGGCAGCTTGCGCCGTGCCGGGGCAGGCGGATCACACGCACATCGTGGCAGAAATATTTGCCGCCGAACTGTGCGCCGATCCCCATGGCTTGTGACATGCCGAGGATGCGTTCCTCCCACTCAATATCCCGGTAGGCTTGACCGTCCGGCCCACCTTTGGTCGGCAACTCGTCGTAGTATTTGGTCGATGCCAGTTTGACGGTTTTCAGCGTGAGTTCCGCCGACGTGCCGCCGATGACGAACGCAAGGTGGTATGGCGGGCACGCCGCGGTGCCCAATGTGCGCATTTTCTCGTCGACGAACGACAGCATCCGTTCTTCATTCAAGAGTGCCTTGGTTTCCTGATACAAGAAGGTCTTGTTGGCGGAACCGCCACCTTTGGCGACAAACAGAAACTTGTATGCCTCGCCTTCGTCGGCGAACAGGTCGATCTGTGCCGGAAGGTTGTTGCCCGTGTTGCTCTCGGTGAACATGTCGACGGGCGAAACCTGCGAATACCGGAGGTTCGTCTCGGTGTACGTCTTCAGAACGCCTTCGGATATCGCCGCTTCGTCGCCGCCACCGGTCCAGACCTGCTGGCCTTTCTTGCCCATGACAATCGCAGTGCCGGTGTCCTGGCACATCGGCAGGATGCCGCCGGCTGCGATGTTCGCATTCTTCAACAAGTCGAACGCAACAAACCGGTCGTTATCGGAGGCTTCAGGGTCGTCCAAGATGTTTCGAAGTTGTTGAAGGTGTCCGGGCCGCAACAGGTGCGAGATATCCTTGAAAGCCTCGAACGTGATGAGCTTTAACGCTTCCGGGTCGATTTTAAGGACCGGGCGCCCGTCGAATTCGCCGACAGACACATAGTCGTCAGTCAACTTTCGATATGGTGTCTCGTCGGGCCCCAACGGAAACATGGTGTGGTGCATGTATTCGGTCATGGCGTTTCTCGTCGATGGTTTGGAAGGGGCGTTTGCCCGGACTAAGGTTGTTTCTTGCGGAAAGCGTCCAGGGCGATGACTTCGCCGCTCTTGGGTTCTTCGCCGCTATCGTCGCCGGAAGCATGATTGGCGTTGCTCGACGGATCGAGACCTAGATCTTCGGGCATCAAATCGTCATCGTCTTCGGCATCTTCGTCGTCCATATCCATGGACTTGAGTTGCAGACCGAAGCTGACGGAAGGATCGGCGAACGAGGTAATCGCGTCGAACGGTACCCGAAGGAGTTCGGGGCGGCCGCCGAAGCGTAATTTGACGTTGAACCCCTCGACTCCGACGCTGAGGCTATCGAATTGATGCTGCAGAACGATCGTCATTTCGTCCGGATACTCGGTCTTCAGCCAATCGGCGATATCCAGGTCCGGATGATCGGTTCGAAAGGTGATGTAGAAGTGATGGTCCCCCGGAAGGCCCATGTCCTCGACGGTGCGCAACGACCGCCGGATGACTCCGCGCAATGCTTCTTCGATCCATAGATCGTATCTGAGAATCTCTTCATCCATCGTTCGCACTCTAGACCGAACCCGCCGTGCTTGAAAGGCACAAACCCGGTTTGTCACGGGCAAGTAAAGTTCGTCAGAGAGGGAAGTGAGGGGCTTCTGTTGCCAGGTGCCCCTCGAACCCCGTGGTCGTTATGGCGTATTAGGCCGCGACCGCAAGTGCTTCATTGTCGTTGGCACTTGTAAAAATGGCCCGGTAACGGCGGAACCATGCCGAGTGAAAACCGATCCTTTACTACACGCGTCGATCCTGTTTCACCCCCATCAACTTGTTCCCGTTACGAGAACTTTGGAAAAACTTGGTGGAGGTGCCGGGCACTGCCCCCGGGTCCGCTGTGCTTATTCCGATAAGCGTTTATCACCATAGCCGGCAAGCCGGCACCCGAAATATGCGCCGATAACCGTGTTTTCGCAAGTGGCTCAAGGATTTGCCTGCGAATGGCCCTCTAAATCTTCAGATTGGTCTGCTAGGGTTTGCGACACTTAAAGGGGAACAAGAATGCCAAGTGTCGACCTGCTCGTCGCGTTCGCCGTCGCGACCATACTTTTTGCGTATATGCCAGGGCCCGCGATGCTGTATACGGCGGCGCAGACGGTGGCGCGAGGGCGACGGGCCGGATACATTGCGGCACTCGGCATTCACGTTGGCGGGTACGTTCACGTCGTTGCCGCGGCGGCAGGGTTGGCGGTCTTGATGAGCGCCGTGCCGGTCCTTTATGGGGCGGTCAAGTTCGCCGGTGCGGCGTACCTCGTGTGGCTGGGTATTTCGCTTTGGCGCCAGGATGCGGACGCGCGGATGGAGCATCCGATCATCTCCACGAAATCCGGCCGACGGGCATTCGTCGAAAGCGTCACGGTGGAAGTACTCAATCCCAAAACCGCGATGTTCTTTATTGCATTTCTGCCGCAATTCGCCGACCCGACGGCGACGCTGCCGATATGGGCGCAACTGCTTGTTCTCGGGACATTCGTAAACGTGGCGTTTTCATCGGCAGATATCGTCTGTGTACGTCTTGCCGACGCTGTCGTGATACGACTTCGGTCTTCTTCCGGAATGCAAAACGTGTTGCGCAAGCTAGGCGGGTCGATCCTCATTGGACTCGGTGTTCATTTGGCGACTCAACGGAACTAGCCCGCGCCGTCCGCAATCAGATCGGTCACCGCGCGCACGACCTCCGTTTCGGACAATCGCGCAACGCATGGGTAACGACCACCCTCCGCCGGCAACGTACAATCGCCAAGGCAACTCCGGCACGGCATGTCGTGATAGACGAACCGTGCATTCGACGGCATGCATGCCGGCGCATACGGGACGATTTCGTCGACATAAGCCGCGCTCGCCAGGCCAAGGGTCGGTGTACCGACGGCGATGGCGAGGTGCAGAAACGCGGTATCGACTGAAACCACCATCCGGGCTGATCTGAGCTTCGGCACCAGCTCCGCAAACGTTGTGTCGTCGTAGGACACGCGAGCGTCGGAAAACAAGCCTTGGTATTCCGGGTTGCGTGTGTCCTCGCCGGGTGCGCCCGCAAACCGAACAACCCAGTCCGCCGGAATCTCCGCCAAGATCGCTCGAAAGACATCGACGGTCGGCTGTTTTTGTCGAACAGCCGAGAAAGCCTGAATGTACACCGTCGGACGATCTGTCGGTGCGATGGGCGGCAATCGCTGCTCGTCAACCCGCGCGCGGGGCGGCGGCAGGTCACGGTTCGTGAGCCAATTGGCAAAGTCGGTCCAGCGGATGAGTTTGTCTTTCACCGGCGGACCACTGTCGAACGTTCGCGTCATTGCAGCTTGGTTCTTCGCCAAGGCGTGAGTGTATTTCGCCCAAGGTTTCGCGATCATCGCGACGGTTTCGGCAGCATCCGAAGCGAGCAACAAAAACTCGTCCAGGCGCGGATGACGAAGGTAATCCAGGCTGACGGCTAGCCGGAAATGACGGGCGTAAAGATCGTCGGCAACATCGCAACGATATTGCCGATCCTGCGACAGTTTCCCGAAGTCGATGGTCT
Source organism: Rhodospirillales bacterium (assembly GCA_965222395.1). Classification (GTDB taxonomy): domain Bacteria; phylum Pseudomonadota; class Alphaproteobacteria; order Rhodospirillales; family Casp-alpha2; genus UBA4479. Next base: position 2,067,743 of record OZ244947.1, on the reverse strand, counting down.
CGACGGTGATGGTCTCAGGCAGCAGAAAAGCGGTTTTCGCGCCGTCGGTCCGAAGCAAAAGCGTTATTTTCTCGCCTGGATCGGCAACTTGGCAGAATCGGTCGACCACATGGGAAAGTAGAATCGTATCGCCTAAGCCGCCGGAGGCGACAAACAGTACGCCGCTCGGCTCTCCTGCCCGTCCGCGCCGTCGGCGGCGGGCAAGGGAAAATTTGTCGAACAAGGGCTGCAATCGTCGCATCGCTGCCCGGTGCCGGCTCAATAATCCGCGTAGGATTTTTCTTCGACCAAGGACGAGCCTAGAAGATCGTTGATCTCCCGCTTTACTCGCGCCCGATCGTCATTGGTGATGTATACGGATCGCGCCAGCTGGACGAACGTATCGCCAAAATCCTTGGCGCGCTCGCAGTCTCGGATATCGTCCTCGATCTCCCACAGCGTTTCGTTGATCTTTTTCAATCGCGCTGTCAGGTCGGTCAGGTCGTCGGAAGCGGCGAGGTGGGTGTCACGTGATGTGGTCAGGACATCCCACTCTTTTCGGACATTCGCCAGCTTCCCGGAGTCCGAAATACGCTCCAGCTTGATTTCCAGGATCGTGATCTTATCGATCAGCTCGCCGGGCGCGATGTCGATGGGAACCGTATTCGTCATGTCTTGGCTTTCCTGTGTAGCACCGTTGGAGAGTTATACCCGACCGTACACGTCGTCAAAACGCACGATATCGTCTTCTTCGAGATAATCGCCGGTTTGCACCTCAATCACTTGTAGCGGCAAGTCGCCATGATTGGCGAGCCGGTGGATCGTCTCGACAGGGATATAGATCGATTGATTCTGTTCGATGACCAATTCTTCGTCGCCGCGCAGGACATGCGCGGTCCCGGACACGACGACCCAGTGCTCAGCCCGGCGATGATGCATCTGCCGCGACAATGTCTGTCCCGGATTGACCACCAGCCGCTTTACCTTGAATCCCGGACCGCTGTCGATTTCTTCGTAGTATCCCCACGGCCGGTAGCCGATGGCGGACCCATCAAGTTCATCGCGGCCTTCGTCGCCCATCTTTTCCACCAACAGTCTGACATCCTGGGCACGGTCGTTCGGCATCACCAAAATGGCGTCGCTGGTCGCAACAACCGTCAGATTCTCAATGCCCAGTGCTGCGATCAACGGGCCTTGGCTGTGCAACTGACTGCCTTTGATGTCGACGGCGACCGTATTACTCGACGTCACATTACCGGTTGCATCCTTGTCGCCGATCTCCGCCAAGGCATCCCACGTACCTATGTCATTCCAGCCCATGTCGACGGGAACCACGGCGGCTTTATCGGTGCGTTCCATGATGGCGGTATCGAACGGTTGGGGGTCAATGGCCGACCAGGCGGTCGGATCGAGGCGCAAGAAATCGAGATCTGCGGCTGCTTCCGCGACACTTTTGCGGCATGCGGCCAGCAATGACGGTTGGTATGCGTCGAACGCAGCGATGGCGTCGCTGGCGCGAAACAGGAACATGCCGCTGTTCCAGGACCATCCGCCCGCGGCGAGCATCTCTTCGGCGCGCGACAGCGTTGGTTTTTCAGTGAATGTCGCGACAACGTTCGCCACGCCGTCGCTTACGAGAGGATTCCCTGATTGAATGTAGCCGTATCCGGTATCGGGCCTGTTGGGTTCGATCCCGAAGACCGTCAGATACCCGGCCATGGCGGCATCCACTCCGCGGTCCAGGGCACTATCGAAGGCGTTTAAATCTTGAATTACGTGATCGGAGGGAAGAACAAGAACCAGCTGATCGGTGTGCGTGCGTTGCGCCAAAAGGGCGGCAGCGGCCACCGGTGCGGCGGTGTTCTTGGCCTCCGGTTCCAGGACGATGGGACCGTGCGGCATGCCGGCCTCACGCATCGCCTCGGCGATCATGAACCGATGCTCGTCATTGGCGACAAATACCGGAGGCAAAAAGCGCGCAGAATCCTCGGTGCGTCGGGCCGTATCGACGATTAGCGGCTCGTCCGTGACCATCCGCAGAAACTGTTTTGGTTTTTGCCGACGCGAGACCGGCCAGAGCCGCGTGCCGGCCCCGCCGGACAAGATGACCGGAAGAATTTTGACGTTGTGATCCGTCATACTGCGAAAACGTCCTTCAAAAACGATTCGCGCGGTTTTTACACCCCGTGTCGTCCGGTGACCAGCAACGAATACAGCGGCGCCGTGGAAACTGCACGAACACAATGACTTGGCAGCGGCCCTTCCAGACGGTTGCGTTGCCCTTGGACGGCAATCGCGCACAAGATAGACTGTGGCCATGAAGCAATATCACGACCTTCTCCGCCATATTCGCGATACGGGAACGTTTCGCGGCGATCGGACCGGCACGGGCACTCAGGCTGTTTTCGGATACCAAATGCGGTTTGATTTGGCCGATGGGTTTCCGTTGGTCACGACCAAAAAACTGCATCTGCGTTCGATTATTCATGAACTGTTGTGGTTTCTGGCTGGCGATACCAACGTCAAATACCTCAACGACCATGGTGTTTCGATTTGGGACGAATGGGCCGACGAGAACGGCGATCTAGGCCCGGTCTACGGCAGGCAATGGCGGTCGTGGGTCGCACCGGACGGCGAAGTTATTGATCAAATATCGTGGGTGTTGCGGGAAATCGCTGAAAATCCGAATTCTCGGCGGATGGTCGTCAGTGCCTGGAATCCGGCAGACATCGACAGGATGGCTTTGCCGCCGTGCCATTGCTTGTTCCAGTTTCAAGTCATGGACGGGCGATTGAACTGTCAGCTGTACCAACGTTCCGCCGATGTGTTCTTGGGCGTGCCATTCAATATCGCGTCCTATGCGCTTTTGGTCTTGATGATGGCGCAGGTCACGGGCCTGCAACCCGGTGTTTTCGTGCACACGCTTGGCGATGCGCACTTGTATGCCAATCACTTGGAACAAGCGGACCTGCAGCTGACACGCGAGCCGTTGGCGCTGCCGATCATGCGGCTCAATCCAGATGTGTCTGATCTTTTTGCCTTCACATACGACGATTTCGCGCTCGAGGGGTATGAATCCCACCCGCACATCAAGGCGCCGATCGCCGTCTAATGGATATCGTCTTGGTGGTCGCTATGTCGGAAAACCGCGTTATTGGCCGCGACGGGGGACTGCCGTGGCATATCTCCGGCGACCTTAAACATTTCAAGGCCGTCACTATGGGACATCCGATCATCATGGGCCGGAAAACCTGGCAGAGTATCGGTCGCCCGCTGCCCGGACGCGATAACATCGTTATCACACGCGATTCTGAATTCTCAGCCGATGGCGCGACCGTTGTGAAATCCATCGACGCAGCCCTTGCGCGATGCCGAGACGCTGGGGCCGCCGCCGCCATGATCATCGGGGGTGGGCAGATTTATGCCGAAACCATGCCAATGGCGACGCACCTCGAACTCACCGAGGTCCATGCGAATGTCGATGGAGACACGTATTTTCCCGAAGTTGATCCAGCCGAGTGGATGGAGACAGCGCGCACCCCCGTGGCTGCCGCCGGTGACAGCCCGGCGCACAGTTTTGTTACGCTGGTCCGGCGTTAGCGGTTTGCAGACGTATCAGAAGTGAAAACAGTCGACCGCGACCCACCATTCGCGCTCGTGCGGGCGAAGCGATCCGAGAAAGATCGTGCCGTCATCGAAGGCGGCGCGCGGCGGGTCGATGCCGGGAACCATGCTGACCTGAATAGTGCTGACGCAGATCGCATTGTTGCGTGTCAGCGCAAAGACATGGCGCCCGTGCTTGGATTCGCCGGCAAAACGTTGGGTCTGCGGCGTTTCCTGCCAACCGGTTTCTTCCAAGGCGCCACGAAGGTAACGCTGCAAGTCCTGAAGGGTGCGAACTTGTTCGTTCTCGACATGCACGCCGGTGCCCACGGCGACGAGGCGGCATAGGGTTCCGTCGATGCGCTCCTGATTGTCCGGAAACGGCATCTCCAGTTGCCGGAATCCAGGGGCGATCGGCACATACGTTTCCAACGCTTGGCGAACTTCGCGGCATTCGGCGCCGGGTAGAGCGACGACCGTATCGGCGTCTGCTCCGGACATGGACCCCAGCAGCACGATCAGGGCAACCGCGACCGCTTTTGCGGCGCGCACTCGACGGCTATTGAATGACGATGCGAGGGGCCTGGCTATCACCGCCGGTAACCTGCTCGATTTTCGCCCATACCCGTTCGGCGATCTCGCGATAGTTCTCGGCGCTGGCGCTATCTGCGTCGGCGACAGTGATCGGCGTTCCGGCGTCCGACATTTCGCGAATCTCGATCTCAATCGGCACCTCACCCAAAAAGTCGACGCCCATACGCTCGGCTTCGCGCTTTGCGCCGCCGTGTCCGAAGATATCGTAGCGCTTGCCGTTATCCGGGCAAAGGAAGTAGCTCATGTTTTCGACAATGCCAAATACCGGCACATCGACTTTACGGAACATGTTGAGGCCTTTGCGAGCATCGAGAAGGGCAATGTCCTGCGGGGTGGAGACGATCACCGATCCGGTTAACGGTACGCGCTGCGCCATGGTCAGTTGTGCGTCGCCGGTTCCTGGGGGCATGTCGACGACCAACACGTCCAATTCGCCCCAGTTGACGTCGCGCATCATCTGTTCAAGCGCCGACTGAACCATCGGGCCACGCCAGATCATCGGTGTTTCTTCGTCCACCAAAAAGCCGATGGACATCACCTTAATGCCGTAATTCTCCATTGGGTCCAGGGTTTTGCCGTCGACCGAGTTTGGTCGTCCGGCGATACCCATCATCCGGGGCATCGATGGGCCATAGATATCGGCATCCAGCAAACCGACTTTCCGGCCGATCGCGGCCAAGCCCAATGCAAGGTTGCACGCCGTCGTCGATTTGCCGACACCGCCCTTACCCGATGCGACGGCGATAATCGATTTGACGCCCGGCAGAATATCGCCTTGACCTTGCGGCGGGACCGGTTGGCCCGGCTGTGTTTGTTGGCCACCTTGGGGGGCGGCACCGGACGACGCTTCTTTCATCGCAGTCAGGACGACTGTCGCGGAGACCACACCATCAAGGGAAAACACCGCATCTTCGGCCTGTTTGCGAAGCGGCTCCATCTCCGCGCCCTTCTCTGCGGGGACTTCGATGGCGAACGCGACATTACCGTCTTTGGTCTGCAAACCCTGGATTATTCCAGCGCTGACGACGTCTTTTCCGCTGATGGGATCATTAATATTTCGCAATACGTCCAGAATGACGTCGGTATTGACCTCGGGCATGGTTGAAAACTCCCAAAAATAAGACGATATCTCTCGCGTAGATATCACGGTCGTGATTGTATCCGAATGGGTGCTGGCCTATAACGCGGACCCGGTCGCTGAGCTTTTAGTTATACCGGACCGTAGAAATTACAAGAGATTCCCCGACCACGCCGTGGTCGTTTCGTTAAATGAGGTAGGGTTGATATGAGCTTGAACAAGCAAGGTGGTCCATGGGGCGGTGGCGGTGGTGGCCAAGGCCCGTGGGGTGGCGGCGGTGGCGGTGGCGGCCGCGGCCCGGGTGGCCCGAACATTCAACCTCCCGATATCGAGGAGATGCTGCGTAAGGCGCAGAGCCGTTTCAAGGGGATCATCCCCGGCGGCGGTGCTGGCGGCAAGGGTATTGCGCTCATCGGTATTGCGGTGGTCGCGATTTGGTTGGCGAGTGGTTTTTATCGAGTCCAGCCGGAACAGCAGGGCGTTGAATTGCTGTTCGGAGAGTACGTCAAACAAACACAGCCTGGTTTGAACTATTGGCTGCCCGCCCCGATCGGAACGGTCTACACGCCGGACGTGACGCGCGTGAATACGACCCAAATCGGGTACCGAGGCGAGATCGGCACCACGACTCGCGACGTCCCCAGCGAGAGCCTGATGCTGACCGGCGACCAGAACGTCGTCGATATCGATTTCGATATTCAATGGCAGATCAAGGACGCGGCGGATTACTTGTTCAACATTCGCGATCCGGAAGGCACGATTAAAATCGCCGCGGAAAGCGCACTTCGCGAGATTGTCGGTCAAAACACTTTGCAGGCCGCGCTGACGCAAGGACGGCAACAAATCGAGTCCGAAACCCAATCGCTGTTGCAGAACATTCTGGATTCCTACGGCGCGGGCGTAATCATCACGCAAACCAAGCTGCAGGAAGCTGGCCCACCGGGTGAAGTGATCGATGCTTTCAACGATGTGCAGCGGGCGCGCCAGGACCAAGAGCGCCTGGTCAACGAGGCAACGGCGTATCTGAACGATGTTGTGCCGCGGGCAAAGGGTGAAGCCGAAAAACGAACAGCTGCTGCCCGGGCGTATAAGGAACAGGTGACCAAAGAAGCAGAGGGTGAGGCCGCCCGCTTCTTGTCCGTGTTCGAGACCTACAAGGTCGCCAAGGACGTCACGACCCAGCGTCTGTTCTTGGAGCGGATGCAGGACGTGTTGGCACGATCCAACAAGATCATCATCGATAGTGATGCTTCGGGGGGCAGCGGCGTTGTGCCCTACCTGCCGTTGAACGAATTGCAAAACCGTAGCCGCGGAGGAACGCAATAATGAAAAAGTTCGGTCTCGGTGTATTCGGCATCGTCATCGTCGTAGCGGGCATCCTGCTCTACAGCTCGGTGTTCACGGTGCAACAAACCCAACAGGCGTTGATCCTGCAGTTCGGTAATCCCGTTCGCGTCGAGCAGGACCCAGGCTTGAAATTTAAACTGCCGTTCGTTCAAAACGTCCGTTACGTCGATCTACGGATTCTCGATCTCGATCCGCAACCGGCAGAAGTCCTGTTGTCGGATCAAAAGCGGATCAACGTCGATAGTTTTGCACGATATAAAATTGTTGATCCGTTGGAGTTCTTGAAAACCGCGCAGACGGATCGGAACTTTCGCCAAGTCTTTGGCTCGCAGTTGAATTCCGCGGTTCGTGCGGAGGTTGCGAAGGTTTCTTTGGCCGACATGCTTTCGCCGAAGCGGGCCGAGGTGATGGAACGGATTTTCGATATTCTGAAAAGCCAAGCACCACAGTTCGGTGTTGAGCTGGTGGATCTTCGGATCGGTAAGACCGACTTGCCCGAGGCAACCTTGCAATCGGTGTATAACCGGATGCGGTCCGACCGGGTTGCGGAGGCGGCTCAACTTCGTGCGCGCGGTGAGGAGCAAAAGCTGACCATTCAGGCAGAAGCCGATCGCCAAGCGACCGTGATCATCGCGGAAGCAAACCGGACGTCGGAAATCCTGCGTGGTGAAGGCGATGGCGCGAAGAATAAGATATTGGGCGACGCATTTGGCCAGGACGAAGAGTTCTTCGCGTTCTACCGGTCCATGGAAGCCTATGGCAAAGCCTTCGATGACGGCACCACCATGGTGTTATCACCGGATAGCGAATTCTTCCGCTTCTTCGGCGATTCCGGCCCGTCGGCGACCCCGGGAAGCCGCCAATAGTGTTGTTTGCCCGGTGGGCGCAATAACATGACGGAATTTGTAACTGCCCTCGGTCTCGTATTTGTGATCGAGGGCATTTGCTATGCGCTCTTTCCAGATGCCATGAAAAATATGATGCTTAAGATTCAAGTGGTTCCGCCGGCGACGTTGCGTTACCTGGGTCTTGCAGCGGCGGCGCTGGGTGTTGCCATTGTTTGGATGGCACGGGGTTAAAACGCCGTAACACCCTGGAAATGGCCATCGTGCGGCCATATTTGATGCGTAACGAACGTGATGCCGCGATTTTTTCGCGGTAAGACAAATACGAAGGATAAGGTAGTCAAATCTATGAGAAAGTCTCGTGCCGTGGCCCGCGCCAAACAACAAAACGCAGGCGTCGATTGGCGTGTGCAAGTATTGGCTTTTGCCGTTGCTATGATGGCCCTTTTGGCGACGGGTGTGGCGCAAGCGAAAGCCGCCCCGGAATCGTTCTCCGGGCTTGCGAAAAAGCTGTTGCCGACGGTGGTCAACATCTCGACGACGCAAACGGTCGAGGGGCGGCCGGGTATGGAAATGCCGCAGTTGCCGCCGGGATCGCCGTTCGAGGACTTCTTCCGTGAGTTCTTTGAGCGTAATGGCCAAGCCCCACGCCAGCGGCGGGCGACGTCGCTCGGTTCAGGGTTCATTGTCGATGCCGAGGGTCACATCGTGACCAACAACCATGTGATTGACGGTGCCGACGAGATCTCCGTTATTCTGCACGACGACACACGGCTGAAGGCCGAGCTGATCGGCCGCGATCCGAAAACTGACCTAGCTGTTCTCAAGGTCGATTACGACGGCAATCTGCCGGTCGCGGAAATCGGAGATTCGGATGAAAGTGAAGTCGGCGACTGGGTGATGGCCATCGGCAACCCATTCGGCCTTGGTGGGACCGTCACGGCGGGTATCATCTCGGCGCGCGGTCGCGACATCAATTCCGGCCCCTATGACGATTTCCTGCAAACCGATGCATCGATCAACCGCGGAAATTCGGGCGGACCCACGTTCAACATGGACGGTGAGGTCATCGGCGTGAACACCGCAATTTTCTCGCCGACGGGCGGCAGTGTCGGCATCGGTTTTGCCATTCCGACATCGACTGCCGCACCGGTGATCAGCCAATTGATTAAGAACGGCGAAGTCCGCCGTGGCTGGTTGGGCGTCCATATTCAGACGGTGACCGATGAAATTGCCGAAAGCCTGGGGCTGGAAGAGAGCGCGGGGGCGATGATCGCCAGCGTTGTCGAGGATGGACCGGCGGCGTCTTCCGATCTGAAGCCGGGTGATGTGATCCTGGACTTCGGTGGCGTCGATGTTCCCGAGATGCGCCGCCTGCCGCGTATTGTCGCCGATGTTGAGCCGGGCACCACCGTTGATGCGACAGTTTGGCGCGACGGTGAACGCAAGACGGTTAAAGTCACCGTTGGCGAGTTGAAGGAAGACGACAAACAGGTGGCTGCCGTTTCCCGCGAAGAACCGGGTGCGTCGGAACAGTCGATTGGCGCACTTGGTTTAAAGGTATCAGAAATCACCGAACAGTTGCGTCAGGAATACGGCCTGGATGAACAGACCAACGGTGTCGTCGTGACCGATGTCGATGCCGACGGACCGTCGGCGGAGAAAGGCCTGCAGCCGGGTGATCGCATCATCCAGGTGAGCCAAGAGGACGTCTCCTCGCCGGGCGATGTGGCCCGCAAAGTTGATCAGGCCAAGAGCCAAGGCCGGAAATCGGTCTTGCTACGGGTCCAGAGCGGAAACGGCCTGCGGTTCGTCGCGGTTCGGATCGGTGACGGTTGATCGCTTAAGTCGCGAATTCCTCAATACGAAAGCCCTGCGCGAACAAGAGCCCGGTGAGATCCGCGTGATCGAGCCGGGCCGGCGCGGCGTCCCGCACGCTTGGCTTGCCGCGGTACGCAACGCCGAGACCCGCCGCTTGAAGCATCGGTAAATCGTTTGCACCATCGCCGACGGTCAACGTCTGGGCCATCGACAATCCCTGGGAGGCGGCGGTATCGATCAAGGTTTTCAATTTGACGTCCTTGGTCAGAATGGGCTCGACGACAAGGCCGGTCAGCTTGTTGTTTTCGATAACGAACTCGTTGGCAAAGTGCGAATGGAAGCCGCAGATTTCGGCGACTTTCGTCGTAAAGAATGTGAAGCCGCCGGAAATCAACACACAATGCGCGCCGTGCGCGACCATGGTTTTTACGAATGTTTCCGCCCCGGCCGACAGTTCGATTTGTTCCCACGTGTCCGCAAGTGCGCTTTCCGCCAGCCCCTTAAGCATACTGACCCGTTCGCGAAGTGCTTCGGCGAAGTCCAACTCGCCGTTCATCGCGCGTGCCGTGATCGCAGCAACCTCGGCCTTTAAGCCGACGACGTCCGCCATATCGTCCAAGGTCTCGCTGGTGACCATGGTGCTATCCATGTCGGCCAATAGCAGCGATTTTCGCCGATGCGCGGTGGGCTGCGCGATGATGTCCATGTCGGAGCCGTCCAATACCATCCGGGCCGCGGCTTCGGCCTGGTCCGGTGACAGGCTGTCAAATTCGATATCGCAGGCGGTGCCGGCGGCCAGCCAATTGGGATAAGCCGTTTCCGCACCCAAGGCATTGAGTGCGGCGCGGACATCGCCAACAATGCCATCGTCAAGGGTTTGGGGTTGCGCCCCAATCAAGGTTACGACCGACTGCATGTACGAGAACTCCAACTCGTGGAAAAGGAACGCCTAACGTGGACGATTTGCCGCCGGTTGTCATCATTGCGGGGCCGACCGCCAGTGGAAAAACCGATACCGCCCTGGATGTCGCCGAACGGCTGGAGGGTGAAATCGTCAACGCTGACAGTATGCAAGTGTACCGGGGCATTGACGTCTTGGCGGCAATGCCGTCACCGGAGGAACAAGCCCGCGTCCGCCATCATCTGTTTGGCGTGCTGGATGTCAGCGAGCGTTGCTCGGCCGGTCGCTGGTTGGATATGGCGGCGGCGGCGCTCGCCGATATCCATGCCCGTGGCAAGCTCCCCATCGTCGTCGGTGGCACCGGATTGTACCTAAAGGTCTTGATGCATGGGATAGCACCGATGCCGGACGTCCCAGCGGAGACAATTACCTCCCTCGAAGCACGCTTTGCCGACATCGGCGGTGACGCGTTCAAGGCGGAACTCGCCACCGTTGATCCCGTGACTGCCGCCAAATTCCCGGCATCCGACAGGCAGCGGTTGATCCGCGCCGCTGCAGTGTTTGCGACGACGGGTCGCGCCATCAGCGATTGGCACAACGACCAGCCCGATGCCCCTGGATACGCGGCGCGCTACTGCGTGGTTCTGTTCGCGCCCCCCCGGGATGAGCTGTATGACCGCATCAACGCCCGCTTCGATGATATGCTGGCACATGGCGCCATGACCGAAGCGGAAGCGTTTGCCGACCTTGGCATTGACCCGTCGTTGCCAGCCGCACGCGCCGTCGGCGTCGCCGAATTGGTGGCGGTGGCGCACGGCGAGTTGCCGTTTGAAGCGGCTGTCGAAAAGGCTAAGACGTCGTCTCGGAACCTCGCGAAACGGCAATTCACATGGTTTTCGCGTCAGATTCATAAAGATTTAATTGTCGATGAGAAATTTTCGGAAAGAGATAGCGAAAAAATCTTTTCATTTATTCGTCAGTTTGTATTGACCGAGGCCTAGACAGGGACTAAGTTGCGCCTCGATTTCGATCTGGGGAAACCCTGATCATTAACCTGAACAACGGTCGGACACGGAAGTTGCCGACCGTTAATTGTTGTCAAAAGAGCAAGAAAAAGGATCGGTGCAATGAGCGCACAAACCGCAAGCGGAGCTGAAATCGTCTTGAAGGCCTTGGCCGACCAGGACGTCGAGGTCATTTTTGGCTATCCGGGCGGTGCGGTATTGCCGATCTATGACGCTTTGTTTCAGCAAAACCAAATCCGTCACATCCTTGTTCGCCAGGAAGGCGGCGCCGTCCATGCGGCCGAGGGTTATGCGCGTTCCACGGGCAAAGTCGGCGTTGTCTTGGTGACGTCGGGCCCAGGTGCCACGAACGCCGTCACGGGATTGACCGATGCGTTAATGGACTCGATTCCGATCGTTTGCCTGACCGGCCAAGTGCCGACGCATCTGATTGGCAACGATGCGTTCCAGGAATGCGACACCACGGGGATCACGCGGCCGTGCACCAAGCATAATTATCTGGTGAAGGACGTCGCCGACTTGTCGAGGGTCCTGCACGAGGCGTTTCATGTCGCCCGCTCCGGCCGACCCGGCCCGGTGGTGGTCGATCTGCCGAAAGACGTCTGCATGGCATTGGGCGAGTATCAAGCCCCGGCAAAAATCGATATGAGCAAGTATAAGCCCCGCGTCAAAGGTGATCTGGACACGATCAAGGCGGCGGTCGATATGCTCGCCGGTGCCAAGAAGCCGCTTTTTTATTGCGGCGGCGGCGTGATCAATTCCGGCCCCAACGCGTCGAAATTGTTGACCGAGTTGGTCCACATGACGGGTCATCCGTGCACGCTCACGCTGATGGGGTTGGGCGCGTTCCCGGCGTCGGATAAGCAATTCGTCGGCATGCTGGGTATGCACGGCACCTACGAGGCGAACATGGCGATGCACGGCTGCGATGTGATGGTTGCCGTCGGCTCGCGCTTCGACGACCGGATTACCGGGCGTCTCGACGCGTTTGCGCCGGATGCCAAGAAAATTCACATCGACATCGATCCCAGCTCGATCAACAAGAATGTCAAAGTCGATATTCCGATCGTCGGCGACGTCGGGCATGTTTTGGAAGACATGATCAAGATCTGGAAATCAAGCCAAGCGAAATCCGACAAGGCCGCGCTTGCCGCTTGGTGGAAGCAGATCGACGAATGGCGGTCGATTGACAGCCTTGGGTTCGAACAGTCCGGCGACATCATCAAACCGCAGTATGCGATTAAGCGTCTGTACGAGTTGACCAAGGATCGGGATACCTTCATCACCACCGAGGTCGGCCAGCACCAAATGTGGGCGGCGCAGTACTACGGCTTTGAAAAGCCGAACCGATGGATGACGTCGGGTGGTCTGGGCACCATGGGCTACGGCCTGCCGGCGGCCATGGGCGTGCAGGTCGCGTATCCCGACAGATTGGTCGTCGATATCGCCGGCGAAGCATCGTTCCTGATGAACATGCAAGAACTGTCGACTATTGCCCAGTACCGGCTGCCGGTGAAGTGCTTCATCCTCAACAACTTCTACATGGGAATGGTGCGCCAGTGGCAGGAGTTGTTGCACGGTAAGCGATATTCGGAGAGCTATATGGAAAGCCTGCCGGACTTCGTGAAACTGGCCGAGACCTTTGGTATGACTGGACTGCGCGCGACCAAGGCGGATGATGTCGACGATGTCATCAAGGAAATGGTCGCCATCGATGGTCCGGTAATCCTCGACATGCAGGTCGACCCGACGGAAAACGTTTTCCCGATGATCCCGTCGGGCGCGGCACACAATGAGATGCTCTTGGGCCCCGACGACAAAGCCCAGAAACCGGTCTCCGAAGAGGGCATGGTGCTGGTCTAATGGACGGACACGGCACACTTTTCGGGCAATCAAAGGCACTGGATATGAACAAAGACGAGCCGATTAATTTTCATACGATCTCCGTCATGGTCGACAACGAACCGGGCGTGCTGGCGCGTGTCGTCGGCCTTTTCTCGGGTCGTGGCTACAACATCGAGAGCCTGACCGTCGCCGAGACCGATATCGCGCGGGCGCGTTCGCGGATCACCATCGTGACGTCTGGCACCGCCATGATCATCGAACAGATCAAGGCGCAGTTGGGTCGGCTGGTCCCCGTTCATTCGGTTAGCGATCTGACATTGGAAGGGCCGCACGTGGAGCGCGAGCTGGCATTGGTCAAAGTCGTCGCGACGGGGGAAAAACGGGTCGAAAGTCTTCGGATCGCGGATATCTTCCGGGCCCGCGCGGTCGACAGCACAAACGACAGTTTCGTGTTCGAGATCGTCGGCGATACCGGTAAATTGGACGCTTTTATCCGATTGATGGAACCGCTCGGATTGACGGATATTTCGCGGACAGGCGTCGCCGCCATTGCCCGCGGCGCTTCTTAAGGCTAAAACCCCGCCACGAATTCAAATCGGGGCGGGTTATTCCGACTAAACCATTTAACGATCCAAACACCGACGGGAGAGAACGATGCGTGTTTACTACGACCGCGACGCGGACGTGAACTTGATCAAAGGCAAGAAAGTTGCCGTGATCGGCTACGGCAGCCAAGGGCATGCCCATACCTTGAACCTCCGCGACAGCGGCGTGAGCGACATCGTCGTCGGCTTGCGCGACGGATCGGGAAGCGCGACCAAAGCCAAGGCCGAAGGGCTTACGGTGATGAGCCCGGCCGAGGCCGCGGCGTGGGCCGATGTGGTCATGGTGTTGACACCGGATGAAGGCCAGGCCGCGTTGTACCGCGATCATTTGGCCGATAATTTGAAAGAGGGCGCAGCGCTGGCGTTCGCGCACGGCCTCAATGTGCACTTCCAACTGATCGAACCACGGGCCGATCTCGACGTCTTCATGATTGCGCCGAAGGGCCCAGGCCACACCGTTCGTTCCGAATACGTGCGGGGCGCGGGTGTTCCGTCGCTGGTCGCGGTGCATCAGGACGGCACCGGCAACGCACTCGAAGTTGCCCTGTCCTACGCCTCGGGCCTCGGCGCCGGTCGTTCGGGCATCATCGAGACGACCTTCAAGGAAGAATGCGAAACCGACCTGTTCGGTGAACAAGCGGTCCTGTGCGGCGGTTTGTCGCACCTGATTATGGCAGGTTACGAAACTCTGGTCGAAGCCGGTTACGCGCCGGAAATGGCCTACTTCGAATGCTGCCACGAAGTGAAGCTGATTGTTGACCTGATTTACGAAGGCGGTATTGCCAATATGCGTTACTCGGTCTCGAACACCGCCGAGTATGGCGATTACGTGTCCGGGCCCCGGGTCATCACGTCGGATACCAAAGCCGCGATGAAAGCAATTCTGAACGATATCCAGAACGGCAACTTCGTGAAGGACTTCATGACCGAGAACACCGTCGGTCAACCGCACTTCAAAGCGCGCCGCCGTTTGGCCGCCGAGCACGGGGTCGAGGTCGTTGGCGAGAAACTCCGCGCAATGATGCCGTGGATCGCCGAAAACGCGTTGGTCGACAAGTCCAAGAACTAGATCGACGAAACGTCATGCCGGCAACTGCCGGGATCTATACAAAGGGCGGCCCCGGGTGATTTGGTGGCCGCCCTTTTTGTTAACCCAATCGAAACACCGGCATGCGAGGGTAACCGAGTTTGATGGCCGCGTTGCCTGCCCTGTGACGCCACGCACTGTCCCTGGTGCGGCAATGCGACAGTTTTGATGGATACGCACTTGATTCGCGGACTATTTGGGGGATCAGAAAAAAATCGTCGGGTATGACTTCGCCCTAGTAATTCCGGCGTACGCTTTCTATAAGGTCACAGGGGCGCCAAAAACGCTGAAATTCCAGGCTATATCGGAACTTTAAGGCCCATGTTATCGAGATTATTCGGATTCCTCTCCGCCGACATGGCGATCGATTTGGGAACCGCCAACACTCTGGTCTATGTCAAAGGCCGCGGCATCGTTCTGAACGAACCGTCCGTGGTCGCCATCGCCGAAGTGAAGGGCAAGAAACAAGTCCTCGCCGTCGGTGAAGAAGCAAAACAAATGCTGGGCCGCACGCCCGGCAACATTCGCGCCATCCGGCCGCTTCGCGACGGCGTCATCGCCGACTTCGAAGTCGCCGAGGAAATGATCAAGTACTTCATTCGCAAGGTCCATAACCGCCGTACGTTCGCGAGTCCGTTGGTCGTGGTCTGCGTTCCGTCCGGCTCGACGGCGGTGGAACGCCGCGCCATTCAGGAAAGCGCCGAAAGCGCCGGTGCGCGCAAGGTGTATTTGATCGAAGAGCCGATGGCCGCCGCAATCGGCGCCGGCTTGCCGGTGACGGAACCGACCGGCTCAATGGTTGTCGATATCGGTGGCGGCACGACCGAGGTCGCGGTGTTGTCATTGGGCGGGATCGTTTACTCGCGCTCCGTCCGCGTTGGCGGCGACAAAATGGACGAAGCGATCATCGCCTATATCCGACGCAATCATAATCTGCTGGTCGGCGAAGGCTCGGCCGCCCGGATCAAGGAAGAAATCGGCTCCGCTTGTCCGCCGGATGACGGCGATGGCCGGACGATGGAAATCAAAGGTCGCGATTTGATGAATGGCGTGCCGAAAGAACTGGTTATTTCCGAGCGGCAAATCGCCGAAAGTCTGGCCGAGCCGGTCGGCGCAATTATCGAGGCCGTCAAGGTCGCCTTGGAACACACGGCGCCCGAATTGGCTGCCGATATCGTCGACAAAGGGATCGTCCTGACAGGCGGCGGCGGTCTGCTCAGCAATATCGATTTCGTTCTCCGCCATTCTACCGGTTTGCCGGTGTCGATCGCCGACGATCCGCTTAGTTGTGTCGTGTTGGGCACGGGCCGGGCATTGGAAGAAATGAAGCGACTGAAAGACGTTTTGACGACGATGTACTGACGTCGGACATCGAGGCCGGAACCTAGGGGTTTTCCGGGATAGCGGCCTGGCTTCGAATATGGTCGGATGAGAATACGGCCAACGAGTGGACTTCGCGGTTCGTTGGCATGGACCTGGGAATAGATACGCGAAGACTGGGTGATCCGAAGTGAACGATCGCGAACGTTCCGTTAGCCGAATAGCCGCGCCGGTGAAGACCTTTGCGCACCGTTTCGCGCACATCGGTCTTGTGATCGCCGCGGCGGCGCTGATGCTGGTCGGTAAGATGGAGCCGGCGGCGTTTGAGAAAGCGCGCACCCAAGTCACCGATGCCGTGACCCCGATTTTGGATGTCGTGACCCGCCCTTTGGACGCCGTGCAGGATGTCATCGGCGAAGGCAAGACGCTGCTGGCTTTGCGCGAGGAAAACGCCCGGCTGCGCCAAGAACGCGACCAACTTCTGCAATGGCAGTCGATTGCACGTAAGCTGGAAGCCGACAACAAGTCATTGCGGGATCTCATGAATTTTGTTCCGGCACCGGTGGCGCAGGCGATTTCCGCGCGCGTGATCGGTGACGCGGGCGGGGCGTTCGCCCGGACCATGATCCTCAATGCCGGCGTGCGCGACGGTGTGCGAAAGGGTCTCGCGGTGATTACCGGTGCAGGCTTGGTCGGACGCGTGCAGGAAGTGGGCCAACGCTCGTCGCGCTTGTTGTTGCTGTCCGATTTGAACTCGCGCGTGCCGGTGGTCATCGAAAGCTCGCGCGTGCGCGCGGTCGCGGTGGGCAATAACGGTGATACGTTGCGGTTGATGCACTTGCCGCCCGACGTGGTGGTGGAACCGGGGGACCGAATAGTCACGTCCGGTCATGGCGGTGCCTTGCCTTCGGGCTTGCCCGTTGGTGTGATCTCCGCCGTCGGAGAGGCCGGAATCGAAATTCGCCCCTTTGTCGATCCCGCGCGACTTGAGGTCGTTCGTGTGCTGGATTACGGCCTGGACGGAATCATCGAGTTCCGCCCGGGTCAGACGGGTCGGGAGTAAGCCGCCGCGATGAAGCCGTCGATTTGGCATCGCTTGGACGGATTGGCGCGGGATTTGTCGCCTTTTGCGCTGACCTTCCTGTTGCTGCTGATCAACGCGATTCCTTTCCATCTGCCGGGATTTGCCCAAGTGGCACCATTGCTTCCCCTGATCGGCATATACTTTTGGGCCGTCTACCGACCCGACCTGATGCCGTCATGGGCGGTGTTTTGCGTCGGCCTACTGCATGATTTTCTGGCGGGATTGCCGGTTGGTGTCAGCGCGCTTGTATTTCTGCTGGTGCAAGCGGCCGCCATGGCACAACGGGATTTTTTCTTTGGCAAGTCGTTCGTGATCGTCTGGCTGGGTTTTGGAATCGTCGCAGCGGGGGCGTTGTCGATCGAATGGGTCGCCCTATCCGCGTTGTCGGGGGTTCTGGTTGATGCCCGGTCGGCGTTTTATCAGTACGCGATTACGGTGGCATTGTTTCCATTCCTCGCTTGGCTCTTCACGCGCTGGCGACACGCTTTCTTGATGGTGGATTGATATGAACCGAGATCCGGACCGCCATAAGATATTCTCGCGCCGCGCCGCCATTCTGGGCGGTGGACAGGCGGTGCTGATGACGGCGTTGGTTGGGCGGCTTTATTATCTCCAAGTCGTCGAGGCCGATCGCTACGCAACGTTGGCGGACGAAAATCGCATTAACCTTCGGCTACTGGCGCCGCCGCGCGGCCGCGTCCTCGACCGGTTCGGGACGCCCCTGGCCGAAAACCAGCAGAATTACCGACTCCAATTGGTGCCGGAAGATGTTAAAGGCAGCGATATCGACGAGGTGTTGGCCCACGTTCAGCGGATCGTCGATCTGAATGAGAGCGACCGTCGGCGCGCGTTACGTGAATTGAGGCGAAACCGGGCTTTTGTTCCCGTGACCCTGAAAGAAAACCTGTCATGGCGTGAGGTCGCGCGGATCGAGGTCAACTCGCCGGATTTGCCCGGCCTGATGATTGACGTCGGTCGAAGCCGCCGATACCCGTTCGGCACCGAGACCGCGCACGTCCTAGGCTATGTTGCGGCCGTGTCCGAGGACGATGCGGACGACGACCCGCTGCTCAAACTGCCGGGGTTCCGTGTCGGCCGTTCAGGTATCGAGAAAGTGCATGATCTTAGTCTCCGTGGTTCTGGTGGCAGCTCCGAGGTTGAGGTCAACGCCTACGGCCGGATGATCCGGGAGTTATCGCGGCGCGAGGGGCAGCCCGGCGCCGATGTCGTCCTGACGCTTGATATGGGCTTGCAGAAATACGTATCGGAGCGCCTTGGCGGCGAGAGTGCGTCGGTCGTCGTGCTAGATGTTCGTAACGGCGACATCTTGGCCATGGTGTCGAGTCCGAGTTTCGACTCCAACGACTTTAATCGCGGCTTGTCGAATGCCGAGTGGCAACGGTTGGTTTCGGATGAACGTGCTCCGCTGACCAATAAAACCATAACCGGCATTTACCCGCCCGGTTCGACCTTCAAGATGATCGTTCTTTTGGCCGCTTTGGAGAAAGGCGTCATCAGCCCGGAACAGAAAATTCATTGTAGCGGCGAGTACGAGTTGGGCGACGCGACGTTCCACTGTTGGAAAAAGCACGGTCACGGACAGATGGACGCAATTTCCGCCGTCGCCCAAAGTTGCGATGTCTATTTCTATGAGATTGCCAAACGGACAGGTATCGATCGCATTGCGGCCATGGCGCGGAAATTCGGGATGGATCAGTTTACCGGTATCGATCTGCCGGGGGAACGTGATGGGCTGATGCCGACGCGGTCCTGGAAACGCGCGACACGCGACGAACCGTGGCACCAGGGGGAAACCGTGATCGCGGGGATCGGCCAAGGATACGTGTTGGTTACGCCGTTGCAGTTGGCATTGATGACGGCGCGGATGGTCAACGGCGGTCAAGCCATTGTCCCACATCTGACGGGCGCCGTCGGTGCGGCGCAGACCGACCGGATCGCGCCAACCGATGTGCCGTCCTTAAACATTCGTCCAAGCGACCTCGAGATCGTCATGCGCGGGATGGACGAGACCGTCAACGGTCCGACAGGCACGGCACGGGCATCGGCCACCGGCATAGACGAGTTTCCAATGGCCGGCAAAACCGGCACGGTGCAGGTCCGACGGATCACCAAGGCGGAGCGTGAAAAAGGTGTGATCAAAAACGAAGACTTGCCCTGGCGGCAGCGTGACCATGCCTTGTTCGTCGGCTACGCGCCCGTGGAGAATCCGCGTTATGCGGTTGCGGTCGTTGTCGAGCATGGCGGTGGCGGATCGAGCGTCGCCGCTCCCATTGCCCGTGACATCATGAAGGAAGCCTATCGCCGGAAATCGGCTGATGATGGTGCGGCGCTTGCCGCTGCCGACAGGGACGGGCCCGCATCTGCGGTCGATCGCACAACGGCGTTGGTGGCGACGGAGTCCGGGATATGATGCGCTCGACCCTCACCGCGCCCGACCTTACGCTGGGTCGCAAACTACTCTCGATCAATTGGTTCCTCGTGCTGATGATTATCGCCGTCGCCGGAATCGGGATTGCGATGCTCTACTCTGCGGCGGGAGGTGATTTACAGCCTTGGGCCGAACGGCAGATGGTTCGGTTCGGCGTGGCACTTGGGATCATGATCGTCGTCGCAACGATCGATATCCGAATTTGGCTCCGGTACGCGTACGCGCTTTATTTCGTTGCTCTCGTGCTCCTCGTCGCGGTCGAAGTTACCGGCCAAGTCGGCATGGGCGCGCAACGGTGGATATCGCTCGGCTTTATCAATCTTCAGCCGTCGGAGTTAATGAAAATCTTCTTGGTCCTGGCGTTGGCACGGTACTACCACGCTAGCGCCATTGAAGATGTCGGCCGGATAACCCGACTAGTCGTTCCGCTGGCGCTCATGTCGGCGCCGACGGTTTTGATTGTACGACAGCCCGACCTTGGCACGGCGATCATGGTCGCCATGACGGGTGCAGCGGTGCTGTTTCTTGCTGGTGTGCGGTTGTGGAAATTTGCCTTGGTCGGGGTGGCTTGTTTGGCCGCCGCCCCAATCGGTTGGCAGTTTCTGCATGAGTATCAGAAGAACCGGGTCCTGACCTTCTTGAACCCGGAAACGGATCCTTTGGGTGCCGGGTATCATATCATTCAGTCGAAGATTGCCTTGGGGTCCGGCGGATTGACCGGCAAAGGTTTCATGCAAGGGCCGCAAAGCCATTTGCATTTCTTGCCCGAGATGCAGACGGATTTTATTTTTACCATGCTGGCTGAGGAAATGGGTTTGGTCGGTGCGCTTGGGCTGATTGTTTTGTATGCCATCATCGTGATCTACGGAACGGTCATTGCGGCGCGCTCGCGCAATCAATTCGGACGGCTGGTTGCGGGCGGCATCACCACCACATTTTTCCTGTACGTGTTCATCAACATCGCCATGGTGACGGGTCTGATCCCCGTGGTTGGCGTGCCGTTGCCACTCGTCAGTTACGGCGGGACCGTGATGATGACCATTATGATCGGGTTTGGGTTGATCATCAGTGTCGGCGTTCACCGAGAAGTCGTGGTCGGCCGGCGCGGGGAGACAGAGGGCCTCTAGTCGGGCACTTCGTCGTTTGCATCCATCAAACGTTCCCAATTCGGCACAACACTTGTTCCTCCAACATCACCAATCAAAGCAGAAAGCTCTTGAACCGGGGCCGAAAAAATCTTTTAACCGCCCATCACAGACCGTCAAAAAGGCGGCGTCTATATCGAGGGAGCGTATGAGCGATAAACCCGCCGTGTTGGTAGGAAGAAAGTTACCGGTCGCCGTCGAGATGCGGTTGCAGCGCGATTACGCGCCTATCCTGAACCCGGACGACAAGCTCTATACCGCTGATGAATTGATCGCGCTGTCGGCCGATGTCGACGCTATCCTCCCTTGCCATTCCGAGCATCTCTCCGCTGACGTCATCGAACGCCTTGATGATCGGGTTAAGGTGATCGCTAATTTCTCCGTCGGCTATGACCACGTCGATATCGACGCCGCGAAGGCTCGGGGGATAATCGTCACGAACACACCGGACGTTTTATCCGATGCGACCGCGGAAATTGCCATTCTGCTGATGTTGGGCGCGGCCCGCCGTGCGTCCGAGGGTGAACGTCTGGTCCGATCGCAACAATGGAAGGATTGGAGTCCCGCATTCATGGTGGGAACCCAGGTGACCGGTAAGCGTTTTGGCGTCGTTGGGATGGGACGTGTCGGGCAAGTTACGGCGCAGCGCGCGCGGGGCTTCGACATGGATATCCATTATTATAATCGCCGCCGTTTGGAACCTTCTCAGGAAGCCGGCGCGACGTATCACGAGGCGTTTCTCGATCTTGTGCAGCACGCCGACGTGCTCTCCATTCACTGTCCGGCGACACCGGAAACAAAAGGTATGGTGAATGCTGACGCGTTGTCGCGACTGCCGGATGGCGCCATCGTGGTGAATACCAGCCGTGGCGCCGTCGTCGATGACGACGCCCTGATTTCGGCACTGAAAAGCGGGAAAGTCGCGGCGGCCGGGCTTGATGTGTTCAATGGCGAGCCTGCGGACATCCATCCCGGTTATCGCGATCTCGAAAACGTCTTTCTGTTGCCGCATATTGGCAGCGCCACAACGGAGACCCGGGATGCGATGGGGTTCCGAGCTCTCGATAATCTGGATGCCGTTTTTGCTGGGAGGGAACCTAAAGACCGCGTCGCGTGAGGCAGGTCGCAGCAGCTTCTCGTTGATTCGAAGCAGCGCGCACCCTACGTTATGCGGAATACGAAACAAGACCTTTAACAAGTCTAATGAAAAGATCACCGGGTGGGCCCCCGGCGTGGGACGCGAATAGCGGAATGCGAAATGGTCCAGTTCAGGGAGGCGGATAACTATTCCACAATCCCATTATGCCAGTTCGATAAGGTGCCGGAATGAATGGCGCCGGTCGGACCCTTTTAATGGATGAACCTTTGGGAGACCAATATGTCCAAGAAAGCTGAAAAAAGCGTCTCGCGGCGCAAATTTCTGAAAACCTCGACTCTCGCAGCGACGGGTGCTGCGGCTGCGACCGTTGCAGCACCGCACGTCGCGAAAACCGCGACCACGATTAAGATGCAAGCGGCCTGGGGCGGCGGCATCTTCCTTGAGTTTGCGCAGGACTACGTAGACCGCGTGAATAAAATGGGCGGCGGCACCATGAAGATCGATCTTCTGGGCGTCGGCGCTGTTGTGAAAACCGCTGAAATGCAAACCGCTGTGCACCGTGGTGTTCTCGATGCAGCGCATCTCGTGACCGCGTATTGGTATTCCAAGTCGCCTGTCGCGTCGCTGTTCGGCACCGGGCCGTGCTTCGGCTGGAGCGCCAACGAGCTGATGGGTTGGGTCCAATACGGCGGCGGTAAAGAGCTGTACTACGAGCTGATGCACGAAAAACTGCGTCTTGATCTCGTCGGCTTCTTCTCCGGCCCGATGCCGGCACAGCCGCTGGGTTGGTTCAAAGAAGAAATCAAAGATTCTTCGCAAATGTCCGGTCTCAAGTACCGTACCGTTGGTCTCGCAGCCGACGTCCTGCAAGAAATGGGCATGTCGGTGGTTCAGCTTCCGGGCGGCGAAATTCAGCCAGCCATGAAGTCCGGCTTGATCGACGCGGCCGAATTCAACAACCCGACGTCGGACAAAGACTTCGGTATGCAGGACGTCTCCAAGCACTACCACTTGGGCAGCTTCCACCAGTCGCAAGAAAGCTTCGAGATCATCTTCAACAAGACTCTCTTCGAGAACTTGTCTGAAGAGCAGCGGTCGATCCTCGAATACGCTTCCGAGGCAGCGTCTTCCGACATGGCTTGGAAAGCGATGGAGCGGTATTCCGCCAGCTTGGTGGAGTTGCGCGAGAAGTTCGGTGTCAACGTTTACCGTACGCCGGATTCCGTCATGGCCGATCAGCTCAAGGCTTGGGACGTCGTCGTCGACCGGATCAGCAAGGAAGATCCGTTCTTCGCCAAAGTTATCGAGTCGCAAAAAGCTTGGGCCAAACGTCATGGTGCCTATGCGCTCAACAATGCGCCGAACTATCGCGGTGCATACGAGCACTACTTCGGCGCGCTCTAAGCAGTACGTTCGCCTTTCAAGGCGATTTTCCGGAGGGCGGCATCCATGGATGCCGCCCTTTCGGGCCTATTTATTTCTTTGTGAATATTGAGGTGGGGCATGACGCGGGCGCTGTTTTTCATCGACAGTCTTAGCACTTGGACCGGCAAGGCATTTGCCTGGTGTATCATGGTGCTCACGCTGTCGACGTGTTACGAGGTATTCGTCAGATACGCGCTGAATTCGCCGACGGTTTGGGCATTCGATATGAGTGTTCAAATGTATGGCGCATTGTTCTTGATGGCGGGCGCGTACGCGCTATCGCAGGACGCACATGTGCGTGGCGACGTACTCTATCGTTTGATGCCGATCAAAATGCAGGCGTCGCTCGACCTTGTCCTCTACATACTCTTTTTGATGCCGGGCGCGCTTTGCCTTCTGTACTACGGGTATGGATATGCCGCCGACTCTTGGTTCTATAAAGAGGTCAGTTGGTCCAGCCCGGCCCGCATTCAAATCTATTTCTTTAAAACCCTGATTCCGATCGCGGGCTTCCTCGTGTTGATGCAAGGCATCGCCGAAGCGGTCCGTTGTGTGATTTGCATTCGGACCGGCGCTTGGCCGGAGCGTTTGCACGACGTACAAGAGATGGAAACCATGTTGCTGCACGAACATGAGGATCTCCAGAAAGCCAAAATGGAGTCCTCGAAATGACCGACCCACAAGTTGCCCTCTTTATGCTGGGGCTGTTCATTTTCGTCGTTCTTTTGGGTTTTCCGATTGCGTTCACGTTGATCGCGATGGGCCTCGCATTCGGTTATTACGCCTACTTTGACCCGATGCGGATGCAGACCATTTTCGACAACCGGATCTTTGATCTGTTTGTTCAAAACACGTTTTCGGTGATGTCTAACGATGTCCTTGTGGCGGTCCCGTTATTTTTATTTATGGGCTATATCGTCGAACGGGCGAACATCGTAAACCGCCTGTTCTTCAGCTTCCAATTGGCAGCGCGGAACCTACCCGGGTCCATGGCGGTCGCCGCCTTGGCGACCTGTGCCGTGTTCGCGACGGCGACGGGGATTATCGGGGCCGTGGTGACGTTGATGGGGATGTTGGCATTCCCAGCGATGTTGGAAAAAAACTACGACAAGCGCTATGCAGCAGGTGTGATTTGCGCCGGTGGCTGCTTAGGCATTCTGATTCCGCCGTCGATTATGTTGATCGTGTACGCCGCTA
The DNA here is from genome assembly GCA_965222395.1 of Rhodospirillales bacterium. Lineage (GTDB taxonomy): Bacteria > Pseudomonadota > Alphaproteobacteria > Rhodospirillales > Casp-alpha2 > UBA4479. The sequence continues at coordinate 2,043,294 of OZ244947.1, read as the reverse complement.
TTGCCGAGATTTCGCCGTTGCGTCTGTATGCGGCGGCGATGATTCCTGGCTTTATGCTCGCGGGTTTCTACATGATCTATGTGGTGACGCGCGCGACGATCAATCCGAAACTCGCGCCGAAACCGGAAACCGTCGATATTCCAATCACCACCATTTTGTACGAGCTTTTGACCTCTTTCGTGCCTTTGGCCGTCCTGATCATGTCGGTTTTGGGAGCAATCCTCCTCGGTCTTGCGACGCCGGCTGAAGCGGCCGCCGTCGGTGCTGCAGGCGGCCTGGTCCTGGCAGGGATCTACCGGTCCTTGTCTTGGGAACGCCTTAAAGAAGCCGTGTATTTGACGGCCAAGACGTCAGCCATGGTGTGTTGGTTGTTCGTTGGGTCATGGACGTTCGCGGCCGTGTTTTCGTATCTTGGTGGCCACGACATCATCAAGGATTGGTTCTTGTCGCTCGATATCGGAACCGTCGGTTTCTTGATCTTGGCGCAGACGGTGATCTTCCTCTTGGGCTGGCCGCTAGAATGGACGGAGATCATCATCATCTTCGTGCCGATCTTCCTGCCGCTATTGGAATCGTTCAATGTCGATCCGCTGTTCTTCGGTATGCTGGTGGCGCTAAACCTGCAAACGTCCTTCTTAACACCGCCGATGGCGATGGCGGCGTATTACCTCAAAGGGGTAGCGCCGAAAGACGTTGAGTTGATGGACATCTTCAGCGGCATTATGCCGTACTTGGGGATTGTCGTCTTCACCATGGTGTTGATGTACAACTTCCCGGGCATGGCGTTGTGGTTGCCGGTGGTCTTGTTCGGTCCTGGTTGATCAAGGACAACGCCAAGGTATGGAAAACGCATATGCCATGACCGCGGCTGAGGCCGCAGCGGCTACTCGGGATGGGCAAATCAGTTCCGAAGAGCTGGTTAAGGCCTGTCTGGAGCGGATCGATGCGTTCGAACCCACAGTGCAAGCGTGGACACATCTTGACCCAGAGCATGCGCTGGCCCAAGCCAAAGCGGCCGACAAGCGCCGCTATGATGGGCAATCGTTGGGACCGTTGCATGGCGTGCCGGTGGGCGTGAAGGATATCTTCGACACCCACGATTATCCGACCGAACTGGGCTCACCCATTCACCAAGGCCGCCGGTGCCGCGACGATGCGGCGGCGGTCGCACACCTGCGACAAGCGGGTGCCGTGATCATGGGCAAAACGGTGACAACGGAATTTGCCGTTTATGCGCCGGGGAAAACCACCAATCCTCACAATGCCGCGCACACGCCGGGTGGCTCGTCCAGTGGTTCTGCGGCGGCGGTCGGCGCTTTCATGGTGCCGCTGGCGCTTGGCTCGCAAACAAATGGGTCGACCATTCGTCCGGCATCATACTGTGGTGTCGTTGGTTACAAACCGTCGTTTGGGATGATTTCGCGCTATGGTGCATTGAAACAATCACCGCCGTTGGACCAAGTCGGTGTTTTCGCGCGGACCCTCGAAGATGCCGGTTTGATGGCGGAAACGATGATGCACGTCGACAGCCGTGATCGCTATACGTCGATGGCGGCGACGCCGGCGTTGCAGCATGCCGTTGGCACAGAACCGCCAATGCCGCCACGCTTTGCGTTCATCAAATCGCCGGCTTGGGATCAAGCCGAAGAAAGCACCAAGGAAGCATTTGGTGAATTGGCCGACGCGTTGGGTGACCGGTGCGAATCCGTCGACATCGCCGAGGTGTATGACGAGGTGTTCGAATGGCACCGCCGGGTGATGGAAGCCGACTTGGCGAAGAACTTCGGTGAAGATTTCGCCAGGGCGCCAGATCAATTCAGCCCGCAACTGACGGAAATGATCGAACGTGGGAAGCAGGTGCGCGCCGTCGATTATAATCTGGGGATCGACCGGATGTCGTTGTTTGACCGCGGCTTTGACGACTTGTTCGCGGACTACGATGCGATCATCACCCCGGCGACGACGGGCGAAGCGCCCGCTGGGCTGGAGGCCACCGGTAGCCCTGCGTTCTGCACCTTGTGGACGTTTACGGGGATGCCGTGTGTGACCTTGCCGTTGATGCAGGGACCGAACGGCCTGCCACTGGGCGTGCAGCTGGTCGGTAAGAAATTTGAAGATGCCCAATTGATGCGAACCGCATCGTGGCTAAACCAGTATATTGAACAAGCATCCGCGGAAGCGGCCTGACGGACACGTTTTTAGGAGCGAAGCCATGGATAAAATTATTACCGGTGTTATCGGCATGGGGCTGTTTTTGGTCTTCGTCGGTGGGCTTTCCAAGTCGATTTGGGAAGTTCCATTTATTATTATTTTCTACATTGTCGCGGCCATGGCGGTATACGGCTTGTGGGAAGAAATCCGTGACGACCGCAAAAAGGCGAAAGCCAAAAAAGAGATGAACCAGTAAATCTGGTTCCCGAGCGAAGGTCTGCCGCCCCGAGAGGGTTCCATGCCGTCCAAGCAATCCGTCAAAGAGTTCGTCATCTGGTACCTGCGCCAGCCGTTCGTCATGATCGTCTGGTTCATGGAGACGTTCGCTGCCAATCGCGCCCGGTTGAAGGCGTTGATGGCGGAGCCGCGGGTGGCGTCATGGGTAAAGACCATTATCGTCGCCACGTTTTTCGTTTGGTTGTTGGTGTTCGCTTTTGTCGCCACACAAGAAGGCGGCGACCGCTTCACCTGCGCGGTCAAAAGCCTTTGGCCCGATGCGGATTTAACCGGCTGCGATGTGCAGCCGTGGGATCGACCGACGCACACCAACTAAGCTTGATTTCATCGTCCGTGTCCGGGATGATGCCGCGCTTCTAATGGAAAGGCAGACGTACCCATGAAATTCTTTGTCGATACGGCCGAGGTCGATGAAATCCGAGCCTTGAACGCCTTGGGACTGGTCGATGGAGTGACTACCAATCCGTCGCTGATTGCCAAGTCCGGCCGGGATATGAGTGACGCGATCAAAGAGATCTGCGATCTGGTCGATGGCCCCGTATCCGCCGAGGTGACCGCCACGGACGTCGACGGCATGCTGGCAGAGGCGCACAAGCTGCGTGCCATTGCGGACAACGTCACCATCAAGGTTCCATTGACCGAAGCCGGCATCCAAGCCTGTAAATCTCTGTCCGACGAGGGGACATCGGTCAACGTCACCCTGTGCTTTTCATCGGCACAGGCGATCCTGGCGGCAAAAGCCGGCGCCGCGTTTATATCGCCGTTCGTCGGCCGACTGGACGATATCGGACAGGACGGCATGGGTCTGATCGAAGATATCTGCGAGATCTACGAGAATTACGGATACGATACCGAGGTGCTTGTGGCGTCGATCCGCCATCCGATGCACGTTGTCGACGCTGCGCGCCTGGGTGCCGATGTGGCGACGGTGCCGCCCGGCGTCCTCAAACAGATGTTCAAGCACCCGCTGACCGACAAGGGATTGAAAGCGTTCCTCGACGACTGGGCGAAAACCGGCCAATCGATTTTGTAACCGTCATCTGGGTTGGTTTCAGACACCTAACGTGTTGCGAATAATGAACAAATTGAAATGTCGGAACCCTTGATTCTGTCATTTCAGTGATTATCTTCTCTGCCGATTGATGAATCGAAGGGTATAGCACCAGATGGCGCCAAAGATCGCCCTGACGAAGTTAACCAAGCGGTTCGGTCCACTGACCGCTGTCGACGGTATCGACATGACAGTCGATAGCGGCGAGGTGTTGGGTTTCTTAGGGCCGAACGGTGCGGGCAAATCGACAACCATGAAAATGGTGACCGGGTTCCTGACCCCGACGGCGGGCCTTGCCTTGGTCGACGGTATCGACGTGACGCTCGACCCGGTCGCCGCCAAGCAGCGGATCGGGTATTTGCCGGAAGGCGCGCCGTGCTATGGCGATATGACGCCGCGCACGTTCTTGAATTTCATTGCCGAAATCCGCGCTATGTCCGGTGCCGAGCGTGCCCGCGCCATCGATGAAGTGGTCGCCCGGGTCGAGTTGGAGAGCGTGTTCGAACAACCCATCGATACCCTGTCCAAGGGCTTTAAGCGTCGAGTCGGTTTGGCTCAGGCGATATTGCACAACCCGCCCATCTTGATCTTGGATGAGCCGACGGACGGGCTCGACCCCAATCAGAAGCACCAGGTCCGTACCTTGATCAAGGAAATGGCAAAAGATAAGGCGGTCGTCATCTCGACCCATATCCTCGAAGAGGTCGAGGCGGTATGTACACGTGCCGTAATTATTGCCCAGGGCAAGCTGATGGCGGACGGTACGCCGGCCGAGTTATTGCAGCGTTCGCCGTTGCACAACGCCGTCCACATCGATGTGACCGCCGACCGCGCCGATGCCGTTACCGCGGACTTGGCGGCGATGGAGGTTGTCGGCACGGTAAGCCGCGAGACAACAATCAACGGCCATATCAGCTTGTGTATCCGATCGCGCAACGGCACGCCCATCGCACCACAGGTGGCGGCGATGCTGGAAACCAAAGGCCATGCCGTCAGCGATCTCAAAACCGAGAAAGGCGCCCTGGACGCGGTCTTCCGGGAAATCACCCGAAGCGATGCCGCCGCAGTAGCGGAGGGACCTCATGCGTAACACATGGATCATCGCCAAACGTGAATTCAAAGGCTATTTCGCAACGCCGCTGGCGCTTGTCTTTATCGTCATCTTTCTCGCATTGACCGGCGCGTTCGCTTTTTACGTCGGCGGGTTCTTTACCCGCGGGCAGGCGGATTTGACGTCGTTCTTTACCTATCACCCATGGTTGTTCTTGTTGCTGGTACCGGCGATCGGTATGCGCCTCTGGGCGGAGGAACGTAAATCCGGCACCATCGAACTATTAATGACGCTGCCGGTTTCGACCCGCGATGCGGTCATCGGCAAGTTTCTGGCGGCGTGGGCTTTCTGCGGGCTGGCGTTGGCGTTGACGTTCCCCATGTGGATCTCGGTCAATATTCTCGGCACGCCCGACAACGGCGTCATCTTTGCCAGTTATATGGGCAGCTTTTTGATGGCCGGTGCGTACCTCGCGATCAGCACCAGCATCTCGGCGATGACGAAGAATCAGGTGATCGCCTTCATCATCGCCGCAACGGTATGTTTCTTGTTCACCATGTCGGGGGCGCAACTGGTCCTCAACTTCTTCCAAGGATGGGCACCGGAGGTCTTGGTGGAGGCGCTCCGCTCGATGAGCTTCCTAACCCATTTCGATGCCGTGACGCGCGGTGTGATCGATCTCAAGGACGTGGTCTTTTTCGGCACCCTGATGGCGCTGTGGTTGTTCATCAACATAATCGCCGTCGACCTGAACAAGGGGCGTTGACGATGGCGGAGCAGATGAACCAGGGCCCCGACAAAGCGAAGCTGTCGATCATCGCCTGTGTGTTGGCGGTGATCACCTTCTTGGGCGTGAATATTTTCGCGAATTCGACATTCCGGGGTCTCGACATCGATCTGACCGAAGAACGCTTGTTCACCCTGTCCGACGGGACACGCCAAATCCTGCAGGAAATCGACGAACCGATCATTGTTCGCCTATTCGTGACCAAACGCCTGGCGGAACAGCACCCCGGTCACGCCAATTACGCCGATCGTATCCGCGAATTGCTCGAACGCTATGTCGATATTTCCGGCGGCTTGGTGCAATTGGAGCTCTACAATCCCGAGGCGTTCACCGACGAAGAAGATCTTGCGGTGGCCTATGGCTTGCAGGGTGTGCCATTGGATAACACGGGCGAGCTTGGCTATTACGGCTTGGCCGCGACCAACAGCGTCGACGACCTGGAAACTATTCCGTATCTGAGCCCCGAGCGTGAAAGCTTCCTCGAGTACGATCTGACGAAGCTGATCTATAAGCTCGCACGTGACGAAAAACCGTTGGTCGGATTGATCGCCGGATTGCCGGTCGCCGGCGGGCCGCAGTCGCAGGGCGGCCAGTCGTGGGCCTTTGTCGATCAAGTCCGTGAGTTTTTCGACGTAACGACGATCGCGGTCTCGGCGAGCTACATTCCGGAAGATGTCGATACGTTGCTGATCGTGCATCCGAAGAACATCGGCGAACAACTGATGTACGAGATCGACCAGTTCGTGTTGCGCGGCGGACGTGTGGTTGCGTTCGTCGATGCAAACTCGGAAATCGACGTCGCCATGAACCGTGGCGCGGAAGGGGCGGGGCGGTCGGACTTCGACGATATGTTGAATGCATGGGGCGTCAACCTTGTGGCCGACAAAGTGCTTGGTGATTTGGCGACCGCACGCCGGGTCAACGTGAACCTGCGCGGCCAAACGGCGGTTGCCGACTACGTGGTATGGCTCGCGTTGTTGCCGGACAATTTCTCAGACACCAGTGCGATTACCGCGGACCTGCAGCAAATCACGCTGGCAAGCGCCGGTATCCTTGAGCCGGTCGAAGGCTCGGCGATGACCATTGAAACGCTGCTGCAATCCAGCCCGCAGTCAATGGAAGTGGATACCGGCAGTGTCCGCATGAGCCCAGACGTTGTCGGATTGTTCAGCAACTTTGAGCCATCCGGCGAGCGCAAAGCGATCGCCGTCCGCGCCACGGGCCGCCCGGATACAATCTATCGCGGCGGAAGACCGCCTCTGCCCGAGGGTGGGTTGCCGTTGGAGCCCAGTATTGCCGATCGTCCTCACCTGCTGACGGCCGAGGCGGACGCTAACATCATCGTCGTTTCAGACGTCGATATGCTGCATGAACAGTTCTGGATGGATGGCCGTCAGTTGTTTGGCCAGACCTTCAGCGTGCCGTTCGCAAACAATGCGGATTTCGCCGTCAACGCAATCGAAAATCTAAGCGGCGGGACCGCTTTGATGAGCTTGCGCGCCCGCTCCGAGGCATTTCGCCCGTTTACCTATGTCGAAGATGTACGCCAGGCGGCGGAACGGGAATTTCGCGATAAGGAAACGCAACTCAACGAGCAATTGGATACTATCCAGACGCAGTTGGCCGAATTGTTGAACCGGGAACAGGTCGGGGGTGAATTGGTTATCGGCCCGGAAGATAAAGAACGGGCAGAAGGCTATCGTCGCCAGATGGTGCAACTGCGCCGCGACTTGCGCGATGTTCAGTTCGAATTGCGCAAGGATATCGATACCCTCGATGCGACATTGAAGTTCTTCAACATTGCCGCCATTCCGTTGCTACTGGGGGCGATTGCGATCGTGTGGTTCTTTGTCGGTCGGACCCGCCGTGCCCGACGCTATCGCGCAGGTGCAGCGTGACGAAGGGAAGGTTGATATGACTCCGAAAACCGTCGCCGTCTTGGGTCTGTGCGCCGTCGTCAGTGTTGCGGCCGCTTCCTACGGTGTATCGCAGCGGGTTGGATTCGAGACCACGGAATTCGAGGGCCAGCGTGTGTTCCCGGAGTTGGTGGAACAAGCACCCATGGTCACGGAAATGATCGTCACCCAGTCTGGTGAGATAAAGACCTTCCAGCTGATTGACGAGCAATGGACGCTCGCCGAAAGCGACAACTATCCTGTCCACAACAACGCCGTGACAAAGGTGATGTTCGGTTTGTCCAATATGCAGTACTTGGACGCGAAAACGGCGTCACCTGAGCGCCACCGTGCATTGCAGTTGGAAGAGCCGAAGACAAAACAGGACAATTCCCAGTTGGTGGCGTTGAAGACGTCGGATGGGAATGTGATTGCCGAGTTACTTGTCGGCCGGGCAAATTACTTTTTACCGGAAACAACGACGGGTGGAATGTACGTTCGTAAACCCGGCGAAAACCAAACCTGGCTGGTACGCGGCCTCGTCGATATCGGGGCGGAGCCGCGCGATTGGCTGCAACGCACCATTGTCGACATCCCGGTCGACAACGTGCGCCGGGCCGAAGCCCGCCATCCCGACGGTGAATTGCAGCTTGTCCGTCCTAATCCAGACGTGACCGGTGGGTTCGAATTCGAAAACCTGCCGGAGGGCACGAAGCTGAAAAGCGAGTTCGCGCCGCGTAACATTGCGGCCCTTTTGAACAGCTTCGTGCTGAACAATGTGCGCAAGGCGGAAAACGTAGCCCTCGATCCGCAGGGCGCCTACGTCGGCGTATTCGATACCGTCGATGATCAGCGCATTACCCTGAATATGTGGCAGCAGGACGGTACCCAGTACCTCGTGGTCGGCGCTGCATACACGGGGAACGATCCGGACTCCGATGCCGCCAAGCAGGTCGCCGACATAACGGCGCGGACCACCGGCTGGGTCTATATCGTGCCGGAGTACCAGTTCGAACAGCTGAGTAAAAAATTCGACGTCGTAACGGAACCCGCAGACAACCCGTCGTAAGCGCTATCCGGCACGCGCCAGCATGGCGTCCAACAAGACCTGTGCCCCGAGCGCCACGTCCTCGGCTCGCGCATTTTCCAATTCGTTATGACTGATCCCCCGTTCGCAGGGGATAAAGATCATGCCCGTTGGTGCGATGGCGGCAATCTTACAGGCGTCGTGCCCGGCGCCGGAATGGATATCCATATAGCGAATCTGCCGGTTACGGCAGGCGTTGCGGACGGCATCGACGCACGTATCGTCGAACGCCACCGGCTCGGCACGGGTCACCGCCTCGATATGCGCTGTCAGATCGTGACGATCGGCGATCGACTGGATCACGGCCGTCATGTCGGCTTCCATCTTGGACAGCGTTTTGGAATCGGGATGACGGCTGTCGATGGTGAATATTGTCCGTCCCGGCACCGTATTGCGGGAGTTTGGAACGACGCGGACGTGCCCCACCGTGATGACGGCATGCGGCTCGTAGGTCATCGCCAGATCATGAAGCAACACCGCCATCTTCGCGGCGCCGACAAAAGCATCGCGACGTTTCAGCATGGGCAATGTTCCGGCGTGCCCGTCTTCGCCCGTTATCGTCACCACGAAACAACGCTGACCCTGGGCACCGACGACGGCACCAATGGATAGCCCTTCGGCTTCCAAAATGGGCCCTTGTTCAATATGAGCTTCGAAGTATGAGTCGATCGGAAAACCGCCGACCGGCTGCGATCCGCGATAGCCGATGGCCTTCAACGCATCGCCGACCGTGACGCCATCGGCATCGGTCAGCGCCATCGCCGCATCCAAATCGCGTGCGCCGGCGAATACGCCGGACCCAATGCAGCCGGCGGCAAAGCGCGCACCCTCTTCATCGGTCCAATCGACGACCTCGATGGGTTTGTCCGTTTCTATATTGGCGTCGTTCAGGGCGCGGATGACTTCCAACCCGGCCATCACGCCATAGGCACCGTCGAACTTGCCGCCCAATGGTTGGCTGTCGATATGACTGCCGGTCATGACGGGGGCTGCATCGGCGGTGCGGCCTGGGCGACGGGCAAAAATATTGCCGACGCCGTCGACCCGTACGTCGCATCCGGCATCCTTGGCCCACGCGACGAAAAGATCGCGCGCCTCTCGGTCCAAGTCGGTGAGGGCGATACGACCGACACCCCCCTTGTCGGTGCGGCCGATCTCGGCCAAGTCCATGAGGGTTCCCCACAGACGGTCACCGTTGACACTCGCCGTCATAGGACCTGGTCGAGCCACATGGCGTGACGGAACAAATCGGCGTCGCGGCCGAACCGGCCGATGACTTGCACGCCGATGGGCATCCCGTTGGGACCCCGGAGTTTCGGCAAACTGAGCGTCGGGACGCCCGTTAGCGTCCAGATTTTCTGAAAGATTGCGTTGCCGGTGCTTTCCAGACCCGTCGGCGCTTCGCCGGGGGCCGCCGCCGTTATCAGAATGTCCGCATGCTCGAACATTCGATCCAGGGCGGCGGAAAGGCTGTCACGGAATTCGATCGCTTTGACGTAGTCTTCGGCTAACAAGCCGTCGCCGGCGGCGCAGCGGCGTTTTGTCTCGGCTTGGACTTTGTCGCCCGCCTCACGGCAGTAGGCACCGATGTTGGCCCCGAGGTGAGCCAGCATCACGGTGGTATGGCAATCGAGGGCGTCATCGAAAACGCCGGTCAGTTCGACGTCTCTTGCCGCAGAGCCTAAGCGATCCAGAACATCTGCAAACAAATCATCCATGTAGGGGTCGGCCGCTGTCCAGGCTGGGCCTTTGACAAAGGCGATCCGGGGCGGCGCTTCGGGTGGCCCGGCGTCGACGGCGTCCGTCAATCCGCGCGCGATGTGCGCACGCATATCGAAATCGGCGGGATCGCGCTGCAACAGAACGTCCCCCAACAACGCAATGTCGTGAAGGCCGTTGGCATAGATGCCGGGATGATCGAGCACCCGCGAGAGGCAGAACATCCCTGCCCGCGAGATCGAACCGAATGTCGGTTTGTAGCCATAGCATCCACAGAAAGAAGCCGGCCGCAGCATCGAGCCACCGGTTTGCGATCCGATGCTGAGCGGCACTTGAAAGTCCGCCACGGCGGCGGCCGATCCGGACGAAGACCCCCCGGGCGTTCGTGTCGAATCGTTGGGGTTTTTCGTCTTTCCGACAGCGGTCAGCGCAAATTCGGTTGTGACGGTTTTGCCCATGACGATTGCACCGGCGTCCCGCGCCAATCGGACCAACGTAGCGTCGGCAATCGGTCGACGGCCCGCGAATAGGGCCGAGCCGTTCTCCGTCGGCATATCTTTTGTGTCGATGATGTCTTTGAAACCGATGGGCAGGCCATGCAGCGGGCCAAGGTCATCGCCAGCCTCAACCGCCGTATCCGCTGCGTCTGCGGCAGCGAGCGCCTGTTCAGGTTCGAGGTGAATCCAGGCGCCCACGTCGTCGTCGCGCATCGCGACGCGATCCAAGTGCGCCTGCATCAACGAACGGGCGGTCATCGTGCCCTCACGTAGTGCGCGCAATGACTCCGTCGCAGAGAGCATATGGAGGTCGGTCATTGAATGCGCCCGATTTCCCGATAATACCGGTCCGCGCCTGGACACAATGGTATCGAGACACCTTCAAGTGCGCTGTCGATGGTCAGATCGCGACCGCGCGCATGCCCGTTATCGAGAATGGTTCGGGCGTGCCGATTTCCCCAAAGCGACTTGGTCACAGCATACAACAAGTCGGGAGAAAGATTTTTACGCGACAGCAGCAGCGCCGGTACGGCGGCTGTCTTGACCGATGAAGAAAAGCTCGCGTAGGCGCCGGCGGGGATTTCAGATCTCGTATAAAACGGTGATTGTTCGGTCAATGCCGTGACGCCCGCACCGGCGATGGGAATCAGCGTTCCCCCTGACTTGATCATCTCGCTGATCGACCTGTTGGGATAGGCGCTAACGGTTATCAAGGCATCGATCTTGCCGTCGAAAAAAAGTTGCTGCGCCTCTTGGAAGGTGGCTAAGACGGGGGTCAGGTCGGTCTTCGGCGCAATTCCGTAAGCCCGTAGAACCAGCATCGCCCCGAGAAGGGCGCCGGAGTCCCGTTTCCCCAATGCGACCCGTTTTCCCTTTAAGTCATCGATTTTGCTCATGCCGCCTGACGCCGCCGCAACGACATGAACTTGTTCTTGATACAGGCTGGCAACCGCACAAATCTTGGTATTCGGAGGCCGACTCCGGAAAGGCCCGGATGCGTTATAGGACCAATACGCGACGTCGGATTGCGATAAGCCGGCGTCGACCTTGTCCTGTAAAAGCAGATCTACGTTGGCGACGGACCCACCGGAGCTTTGGGCCGTCGCGACGAGGCCCGGGACACCACAGTTTCCCCCGTCCGCGCAGGACCGGGCGCCAGGGGGGTTCGAGATGACCTGACCGATCAAACCGGCGATGGGAAAGTAATTTCCGCCGGGTGATCCGGAGCCGATTTTGAAGAACCGCAGTTGTTCGGCTTCGGCATTTGCCGCACCACCGACAGTCATCGCGATGACCAAAGATACCGCCAGGGGCTTCAGAAAACTCATCACCGTCTCTCCTCGTTTCACCGTTGTTGGTAGTTTCAACGTCACTTACGACAGCGGCAAGACTTTTGACCTCCCGGTCCTCGTCGGACATCCTAGATGCAATCAGTGGGAGGGTGACACATGGTCTCCGATATCAGCTATTTCCCGGATCGCGACAACGCGTCATGGGACAGGATTACGGCCAAAGCGGGCGGATTTCGGGCCGCCGCACTTGCCGACGCTGTCGCGTATGCCGAAGTGCACGAAAGCCCCTGGCCGCGTGATCTGCAGGCGGCGGGAAGTGTTCCCGGACTGACGCAAATCGAACCGGAGCCATGGAACGCGTTTTTGGGTCCCCTTAAACCGCGCGGCGGTGCGGCCGGTCTATTGATGCGCGGTGGAAAAATCGTCGCCGAGTGGGGAACGCCGGATCGTGTCGATATGACGTTTTCCATCGCCAAAAGTTATCTTGCGGTGTTGGCTGGGGTTGCCGTCGCCGACGGAATAATTGCCGATATCGATGCGCCGGTGGCCGATACGGTCTCGATCTCCCATTTTCGGGGTCCGCACAATGGGGCGATCACGTGGCGGCATCTCTTGACGCAAACGAGCGAGTGGTCGGGCACGCTGTTCAGCAAACCCGATCAGGTCGATCATTTCCGCCAAGTCGGTGCCGGCTCGGATAACTCTCGTAAAGGGCAGAAGCGGACGCTCAGCGAACCGGGTGGCTTTTGGGAATACAACGACGTGCGTGTGAATGTGCTGTCCCTGGCGCTGATGTATGCCTTCGACCGGCCGCTTCCGGATGTCTTGAAGGCGCGGATCATGGACCCCATCGGGGCGTCAGACACGTGGGAATGGCACGGGTATCATAACTCGACCGTGCACGTGAACGGACACGATTTGACGTCGGTTCCCGGTGGGACGCATTGGGGCGGCGGGCTGTGGATTAACAGTTACGATCACGCGCGTTTCGGTTTGCTGATCTCGCGCGGTGGCGTATGGGACGGTCGGCAGCTGATACCTTCGACTTGGATCGACGAGATGCTGACGCCCATTGACCTCTATCGTGCGTACGGTTTCCTTTGGTGGTTGAATACGGAAAAGGCACATTATCCCGATGCGCCGGAAACCAGTGTCTTTGCCCTCGGCGCGGGGTCCAATCTGATATGGATCGACCGACCCCTGGATATAGTCGCGGTGCTCAGGTGGGTCGACCAGGCCTCGACCAATGCGGTGATCGGGCATTTTACGGCGGCGATGGCGTAAACACGGTTATGGGAGACACCGCCGATTTCGTCCGGATTAAGGATTGCGAAGCAGCAGTACACGGTAAGCTGCTCGCCCTCAATAACACGCATAAAGAAGAAACATCGTTTCTAACCGATGCAGAATGGCAGGCGCTCGTGGGCACGGCGTTCGCCGCGCTGACCACGCGTTCCGCGGATGCCTTCTTGATCGCTTGCGACCAGACTGCGCAATACACGAGCCCGAATTTTTTATGGTTCCGTGACCGCTACGACCGGTTCATATATGTCGACCGTATCGTGGTTGCGTCGTCGGCACGGGGGCAAGGATTGGCACGTCGCTTCTACGCGGCCCTTGAAAAAAGTGCTGGAACAGACGGGCACAAGCGCATCGTCTGCGAGGTCAATACAGCCCCCCCTAATCCGATTTCCGACGCCTTTCATCAAGCCATGGGATTCGAGAAAGTCGGCCAGGCGACCTTGGCAGATCGGGGAAAGTCGGTGCGCTACCTCCAGCGCATGATCAACCCCGCCGATAGAAGCGGTTGAGATGCACGAGCTGGCGTATCGGGAAATTAGATCATTCGCGCGCCGGACCAACGCGATTTCTTTATCCATCGTCCCGGGTTAGGTAGGCGCCTATCAACCGATACCGAACCGCTGTCGATATAGATTTGGGGCGATGCCCGTGAGCCGCTGAAATACCTTCCGGAAGGCGGCGGGATCCTGGTATCCGACTTGCCAGGCGATCTGTTCAACCGATCGATTGGTCAATTCGAGCGTTTCCCGCGCCTTGGCGATACGCACGTGCTGAAGATATTCGGTCGGGCGTAGCCCGGTGGCTTTGGCGAACCGGCGTTGAAAGGTCCGTTCTCCAACGCCTGCGATTGCGGCCAGGTCTTTCACGTTCTGAGGCTCTGCCGCTTGGGCGTGGATATGGTGCTGGACGCGCAGGATGGCCTCATCCCCGTGATCGAAGTCTGGAACAAATTGGCTAAAGGGGAGTTGGTGCTTGCGCGGCGGCTCGATCAGTAAGAAATGCGCAGTCGCCAGCATCGCGCTTGGCCCCAACAGACGATCGACCAGTGTCAGGCCCAGGTCGGTCCATGCCAGAATCCCAGCGGCCGTCATGATGTCCCCGTCATCCAACACCATGTTTTCTTCTGCGACCTCAACACCGGGAAAATGATCCGCGAGCTGCTTGGCAAAGGCCCAGTGGGTTGTCACGCGTCGTCCGTTAATCAAGCCACTTTCGGCAAGGACGAAGGCACCGGCACATACGGAACATACTTTACTGCCAGCGGCGTGCTGCTGTTTGAGCCATTGAGCCGCGACGGGCATTTTACGCATCTTCTTGGGCACGATAACGCTCGGCGGCGCAATGATGTAATCGAGATGATGCGGGTGTCCGGAATGGCTGTCCCAAACGCAGCGTAGGGTCTCCGCCTCGCCGTCTTCCGGATTGGCGGCAAGTTCCCAGTGCGATACCCGAATCACCGGTGGTTGCGCCAAATCCGCGTTGCGGGCGCACCATTCGCCGGCAATGCGAAACAGGTCGGTCAATCCATGCACGGCGGAGAGTTGGCAGTCCGGGTAAATCAGCAGACCGATCTCGGCGATGCTGTCAGCTTTGTGTGTCATTTGTCGTTTTCAGCCCGAAAAATGTCATTTCCGCCAAGTTTCAGTTTCGGCCGATGGGCATAGATTTGTCCAGACTTAATCACACCGAACTGAGAAAGGACCAAGGATGACCAAGCAGACCGACGCAGCGTACCTAGAGCCCAACAGGCGAGAGGTCTTGTTGGCAGGTTCTGCAGCAATGGCCTCGACCGCATTATCACTGCCCGCTTTCGCACATGCGCAAGCACAAACCAATACACAAGGAGATCTAACCATGAGTAACATCATCACGTCCGACGGCACGAAAATCTTCTACAAGGACTGGGGGCCAAAGAACACTCAGCCCATCGTCTTCCACCACGGCTGGCCGCTCAGCGGAGATGATTGGGACAACCAGATGTTGTTCTTCCTCTCCAAAGGGTACCGGGTGATTGCCCACGACCGGCGGGGACACGGGCGTTCGGACCAAACCGACACGGGCAACGACATGGATACCTACGCCGCCGACGTATCCGAGCTCGCGCGTCAACTCGACCTGAAAAACGCCATACATATCGGCCATTCAACCGGTGGCGGCGAGGTCGCGCGTTATGCCGCACGGGCCGAACCGGGCCGGGTCGCCAAAGCGGCTCTATTGGGCGCCGTTCCGCCGATCATGGTCCAGACCGAAGCTAATCCCGATGGCATCCCAATGGATGTGTTCGACGGCCTCCGCGCGGCTCTCGTTGCCAATCGGGCGCAGTTCTTCCTGGATGTTCCGTCTGGCCCGTTCTACGGCTTCAATCGACCGGACGCGGAGGTCAGTCAGGGCCTGATCCAGAACTGGTGGCGCCAGGGCATGGCGGGTGGTGCGAAGGCACATTACGACTGCATCGCGGCATTCTCCGAGACCGACTTTACCGAGGATCTGAAAGCGATGACGGTGCCGACCTTGGTACTGCACGGCAGCGACGATCAAATCGTTCCGATTGAAAACTCGGCCGACAAGGCGATCAAACTGCTGCGGAACGGCACGCAAATGACCTACGAAGGTTTGTCGCACGGCTTTTTCGCCACGCACCCCGAGGTGGTCAACGCCGACCTATTGGCCTTCGTCGAAGGTTGATCCAACAACAAAACTGCCGGGCCATTGAATGGCCCGGCAGCGCTACTTTGTGCGTCGTCTGTTCACGGACAGGTCTTAGTCGCTGCGGGCGAGGGCGTGCAGTTTGTCGACACTTGCCTGCGTCAGGTTGCCACCTGTTAACGCGGCGAGCGTCGCTTTCGAGGTGTCGACCTTGCCGGCCAGGAACGCGGCGCTGGCGACGACGCCTGCCGCCTCGCCCAGCAGTTTGCCTCTGAATAACAGCGTTTCGAAAGCACGGCCGATGTCGCCCTCGCTGACCAGCACAATGTCGTCCATATACGCTTGCAGATGGGCGAACGGACGCTCTCCGGGGCGTCGCGCAGACAGGCCATCGGCGATGCTATCCCAATAATCAATCGCTGTCGGCTCGCCGTTTTGCCGTGATACGTAGGCAGCATTGGCGCGTTCCGGTTGGACACCGATGACTTTGATATCAGGGCGAAGGTGTTTGACCGCGGTGGCGACGCCGGCGGCAACCCCGCCGCTGGACACGGGGACCAGAACCTGTTGCATGGAGTCCAGGTCCTCGCACATTTCCATGCCCAACGAGGCATGGCCGGCGGTGATCCAGTATTCTTCCCAGGTGTCGATGGCGGTCATGCCGCGGTCCGCCGCAACTTGCTCGACCATTGGCTGCCGGTTCAACGCATTGTCGCAAAAGATCACGTCGGCCCCGTGTCCGCGCGTGACGTCGACTTTGTAGGAGCTGGTCTCGCGCAGCATCACCACGGCAATCGGGACGCCCAATATGCGCCCTGCGTAACCGAAGGCCTGGGCAAAGTTACCGCTTGAGGTCAGGACAACGCCTTTGGCTTTGGCATCGGGCGGAAGCCGGTCGAGCATGGTGAACGCCGCGCGCACTTTGTAGGCGCCGGTCACTTGAAGGTTCTCACATTTGACGAAAAGTCGTTCCGTGCCGATCTCGGCGGAGTCCCGGCTAATGGGGATCACAGGTGTGTGACGGATTGATGAATGCAGCCGGGCGCGCGCGGCCTTCATGTCTTCGAAATCGACGAGCAGCGACACCGTTAGGTGCCCAGGCGCAAATTGGCGTCGTTGAGACGTCCCATGGCGAGGAGAAGCTGATACACCGCGAGGCGTTCATCATAAAAGGCCGAGGTATAGTTGATCTGTGCGTTGTTGACCTCGTTTTCGGCATCCAACACGTTGATCACGGTTTCCTTGCCCGCCTCGCGCAATTTTTTCCGGCTTTCGAACACTTCCGAGGCGATGTTCACGGCGTTTTCGAGGAGTTCAAGCCTCTCGCGTGCGGTCAAGAGCGACTGCCAGGCAAGCTTTGTCTGCTCGATCACCTTGCGAACGGAAAATTCATGCTGGTCCTTGCTCGCATGATAATCGTAAGCGGCCTGGGCCATGGAGCGACGCGTGGAGAATCCGGAGAACAGGTCCCAGGTGCTGGTCACGACGAGGGCATAGTCGCGCCGCGTTCCAAGGGTGGCATTATTGTTTTTCTCGTAATTGTAGCTGCCTTCGAGATCGACTGTCGGCATCAGCTCTGCGGCGACGCTGCGGCGGCGCTCGCGCGCGACCTCGACGGTCGTGCCGGTATTGCCGACGGCGGGGTTCTCTATGACGGCGATGTCGATGGACTTGGTGAGTTCGCTGGGTACGAGGTCGATCGGCGGTTCCGGGTCGAGCATCGATTCCAACTCGGGCGAATGACCGAAGACTTGGGTGTATCTGCTGATGGCGTCTTCCAACGCCCCCTCGAAATTGACCCGGCGTTCCTTGGCGATCTGCAGCCGTGATTTCGCCTGCAGGACGTCGACGGCGACGCCCGAGCCACGTTGAACCCGCTCGTCCTCCAGGTTCAATTGGCGTTGGATGGTCGCTTCGTTCTCGCGGGCGAGTTCAATCAACCGGCGCTGCCGCATGACGTCGACGTAGACTTGAATGCCTTCGAAGATCGTGTTCTGGCGCGTCCCTTCGAGGGAAATCTGCGCCAACTCTCGGTTCAAGCGCGCCGTGCGAACGGAGGACGCAGTGGCATAGCCACTAAAGACATTCTGTGTGACCGTCAGTGTCGCGACGTTTCGTGTCCGGCTGGATGGGTCTCCTTCCCCGGACGAGCGGGTCGAGGGACTATCGATGTTTTCGTAGCCAATATCACCTGTGACGGACACCGTTGGGTAAAAGTCCGCCAGCGCGACGCCAACCCCTTGGCGCGACGATTGCAATGATTTCTCGGCAGCACGGATGTTCGGGTGTGCGGTCAACAAACCGGTCAGTTCGATTTCCATCGGATTGGCAAAGGCTGACGGCGCCGCCATAGACAGGACGGAGGCGATAACACCTGCATTGATGCACGTTTTGAATTGCACGTCGGCTCTCGGGCTTCCCTGTCAGCACACAAGCGGGCACGCGCCCACTCGAATCGCGAATCACCCTAAGATACCTTTTTTGCCGCAAAAGGTACAACGAATGGTAAATGACACGGCCTTGCTGCGCAGGGGTTACCCCGATCCGAAACCGCCGCCGCCGGGGGTTTCGATGACGAATACGTCTCCCGCCCGCATTTCGGTTTCATCGTTGCCGCGCAACGGATCGATACTGCCGTCGGATCGTTCGACACGGTTGATTCCGCGTGCACCGCTTTCCCCGCCTTTTAGGCCGAAGGGGTCGGTATGCCGGTGGCTCGATAGAATGGTCGCGGTCATCGGTTCCAAAAACCGCATCCGCCGCACGACACCGTCGCCGCCGTGGTGTGCGCCGCCCCCGCCCGATCCGCGCCGGATCGAGAATTCTTCGACCCGGACGGGAAAGCGGTTTTCCAGAACCTCGGAGTCGGTCATGCGCGTATTGGTCATGTGCGAATGAACGGCGTTGGCGCCATCGAAAGTGGGGCCCGCTCCCGTACCGCCGCAAATCGTCTCGTAGTTCTGATAAACGTCATTGCCATAGACGAAATTGTTCATCGTCCCCTGGGCCGAGGCCAGCACGCTGAGTGCGCCGTAGAGGGCATCGGTGATGCACTGCGACACTTCGGTGTTGCCGGCGATCACAGCGGCTGGATACTCCGGACTGATAATGGACTTTTCCGGCACCTTGATCTTCAGCGGTTTCAGGCATCCTTCGTTCAACGGAATTTCGTCGTCGACAAGGGTTCGAAAGACGTACAACACCGCGGCCTTACAAACCGCAAGCGGGGCGTTGTAGTTGTGCATGCCTTGTGGCGACGTGCCGGTGAAATCGATGCTGGCTTCGCGCGCGGTGCGATCCACGCTGATCTTCACTTGGATGGTGTCGCCGTTATCCATGGGATAGGTGAATTGTCCGTCCGATAGGACGTCCAAGACCCGACGAACCGATTCCTCTGCGTTATCCTGTACGTGCCCCATATACGCATGCACGACGTCCAGGCCGAAGTGCGAGATCATTTTCCGGAGTTCCCGGACGCCGGTCTCGTTGGCAGCGATCTGTGCTGTCAGATCGGCCACATTCTGCGATGGGTTCCGGCACGGATACTGGCCCGAGCCGAGGAGGTCGTAGGTCTCTCGTTCGCGGAAACGGCCTTCTTCGACCAGCAGGAAGTTGTCGATCAACACGCCTTCTTCTTGGATCGTCGTCGAATCCGGCGGCGCGGACCCTGGTGTCCGGCCACCGATGTCGGCATGGTGCCCGCGCGATCCGACATAGAACAAAATATGCTGTCCCGCATCGTCGAAGACCGGCGTAATAACCGTGACGTCGGGAAGGTGCGTGCCGCCGTTGTATGGCGCATTGAGGGCATAGACATTGCCCGGCTTCATGGTGTTGGCGTTTTCGCGGATCACCGTTTTGATGCTTTCGCCCATGGATCCCAGGTGTACCGGCATGTGTGGCGCATTGGCGACCAAATTGCCGACCGTATCGAAAATCGCACAGCTGAAATCCAGCCGTTCCTTGATGTTCACCGAATAGGCCGTGTTCGACAGGGTTGCCCCCATTTGTTCGGCGATCGACATGAACAGATTGTTGAACACCTCGAGCATCACCGGGTCGGCTTCGGTGCCGATGGCAAACGTCTGCGGGCGCGCGACGACACGTTTCAAGATCAAATGCCCATGTCCGTTCATGGTCGCTTGCCAGCCGGGTTCCACAACGGTCGTGCCGGTTGATTCCGTGATGATGGCGGGGCCGTCGACTTTGGCGCCCGGCCGGAAGTCGTCGCGATCGTAAATCGGTGTGTCGTGGTGTGTGCCGCCGCTGTACATCGAGACGGTGGCCTTCGCGGCGGGTGTCTCTGCCGACATTTCCGTCGTCGACGCTGTGTCATCGACCCGTTCGGTTACGCCGATGGCTTCGACGGCCAAGGCGTCGATGACCAGCGCGCGGCCATCCGGTACGAAGCCGAACCGCTGGCGGTGTTGTGCTTCGAAATCCGCCGTCATTGTGGCTGCATCGGCCAGATCGACGATCAGCGACGTGTCCGTGCCGTCATAACGCAAATGCACGCGGCGTTGGATATCGATGGCGTCATCGGCGACATCCTGGCGGGCGACCTCGGCGCGGGCGTCGTCGGCCATGGCGGTGAAATCGCTGCTCAGGGCGTCTAGCGCATCGTCGGTCAATGGTGCCGTTGCCGTTTGCTCGCGCAGCGCGCGGATATCGGCAAGGCCCATCCCGTAGGCCGACAAGACACCGGCGAAGGGATGAATGAAAACCGTTGTCATTCCCAACGCATCGGCGACCAGACATGCGTGTTGTCCGCCGGCGCCGCCGAAACAGTTGAGCGCGTATTCGGTCACGTCGTAGCCGCGCTGAACGGAAATCTGCTTGATGGCGTTGGCCATGTTTTCGACGGCGATGGTCAGAAAACCCTCGGCCACGTCCTCGACGCTGCGTGCGGCATCGCCCGTGGCTTCGGATATCTTTGTGGCCATGTCGGAAAACTTCGTGCGGACCGCGTTCGCATCCAGCGCCTCGTCGGCGTTCGGGCCGAAAACGCTGGGGAAATAATCCGGCTGGATTTTACCAAGCAGGACGTTGCAGTCCGTCACCGCCAGCGGCCCGCCACGGCGGTAGCACGCTGGACCCGGGTTCGCCCCGGCGCTCTCCGGTCCGACCCGGAAGCGCGCGCCGTCGAATACCAGGATTGAGCCGCCGCCGGCGGCGACCGTATGAATGTGCATCATCGGCGCTCGCATCCGAACGCCGGCGACCATGGTCTCCAGGCTGCGCTCGTACTCGCCGTCGAAATGCGCGACATCGGTCGATGTGCCGCCCATGTCGAAACCGATGATTTTCTCGAAACCGGCCATCTGCGCGGTCCGAACCATGCCGACAACGCCCCCGGCCGGCCCGGACAATATACTGTCTTTGCCCTGGAACAGCGCGGCGTCGGTCAAGCCGCCGTTCGACTGCATGAACATCAGGCGCGGCCCGCCGTCTCCGCCGGCTTCCAGGTCTCCGGCCACGCGATCGACGTAGCGCCGCAATATCGGCGACAGATACGCATCGACAACGGTGGTGTCGCCGCGCGAAATCAACTTGATCAATGGACTGACGCGATGCGAGACGGAGACTTGCGTAAAGCCGATATCCGTCGCGATTTCGCCGGCGCGGGCTTCGTGCGCCTCGTACTTGTAACCGTGCATGAACGCGATGGCGACGGACCGGATGCCGTCATCAAAGACCCTTTGCAGGTCGGCACGTAGTGCCGCGTCGTCAAGCGATGTCAGGACACTGCCGTCGGCGGCCATTCGCTCGTCCGCTTCGATGACGGTTTCGTAGACCAGTTCCGGCAACTTGATATGCATGTCGAACAGCCGGGGCCGATTCTGATAGCCGATCCGCAACGCATCGCCGAAGCCCTTGGTGATGACCAGGGCCGTCCGGTCGCCCTTGCGTTCCAATAGCGCATTGGTGGCAACGGTGGTGCCCATTTTGACCGACTGTACCGCACCGGCCGGGACCGGGTCGCCGGCATTGATGCCGAGCAAATCGCGAATCCCTTGCAAGGCGGCATCTTCGTACTGTTCGGGATTTTCCGAGAGCAGCTTGTGGGTCACCAGGGCGCCGTCGGGACGTTTAGCCACCAGGTCCGTAAAGGTGCCGCCGCGATCGATCCAAATTTGCCACATGACATACGTCTCCTATCGGCGCAGGAATGCCCGCGCGAATTCTCAGTAAAATAAGTTCGGAAGCCAGAGTGCTAAGTCGGGGAACACCAGCAACAGGCCGATCATCGCAAACATGGCGAGGACGAACGGTAGAATGCCGACCATCACGTCGTTGAGGCTGCCGGATTTCCGGATGCCTTGAACGACATAAAGGTTGATGCCGATCGGCGGTGTTATCAGCGCCGTTTCCAGCAACACCATCAGCAAAATGCCGAACCACACCGGATCGAATCCCAAGGCGACGACGATGGGCGTAATCAGCGGCGCCGTCGTCAGCAGCATCGACAGGGTCTCCATGAAACAACCCAGCAAAATGTAAAACCCGATGATCATCAGCATCGTCTGCATCGGCGTCAGACCGAGACCGAGGATAAAATCGGCCAGCGCCTGTGTAACGCCCAAAGCGCCGAGAATGAAATTCAGAAAAATCGCCGCCAGGATGATCAACATGATCATCGCGGTCGTGCGCATGGTGCCTTCGATGGCGCGTTTCAGCATCTCGATGCTGAGGCACTTGGTCTGCCAAGCAAGACCGAGGGCGGCGACCACGCCCAAGGCCGCGGCCTCGGTCGGGGTGGCGACCCCGGCATAGATGGAACCGACAACAACCAGGAAAATGCCCAGCGGTGGAACCAGGCCGGGCAGTGACGCGATCTTCGCATCCCAGCCGCTGTTGACCGACGTGCCGCCCCAGGACCTTCGGTACAGGCACGCAATAATGACGGTCAGCATAAACAGCCCGGCGAGAACGACGCCCGGGATGAACCCGGCGAGGTACAGTTCCGGCACCGACGTATCGGTCAACAGGCCGTAGATAATCAGATTGATGGACGGCGGTATCAGGATGCCGAGCGTGCCGCCGGCGGCGATGGTGCCCAGGAACAAGCGCTCGTTATAGCCGCGTTTTTCAACCTCGGGCATCGCCACGGTGCCGATGGTCGCCGCCGTGGCGACACTGGACCCCGACGTTGCCGCGAACAGCGAACAGGCGCCGATGTTGGAATGCATCAAGCCGCCGGGCAACCAGCCCAGCCATTGCACCATGCCATTATACATGCGTTCGGTGATGCCGGAGCGCAGCAGCAACTCGCCCAGCAGGATGAACATCGGGATGGCGACCAATAGAAACTCGGTCGAGTTCTGCCAGGCGACGTCGCCGATCGCCAAATGCAGCGGCATAACCGAGTGGACATGCGACATGATAAGACCGAGCCAGCCGAGCGAAGCGGCGATCGGCACGCTGACGATAATCAGTCCGAGGAGGATCAGAAGGGCATGAGCGAGCATGGCGTCAGGTTCCTTCCGTCTCGTCTTTGACTTGTTCGTCGACGGTTGGAATTCCCATCAATCGGTTCACGTATGACCAATTGCGATTCAGCATGCCGACGAGACCGGCAAGAATCAGGACAACACCGGTGAAGACCGCGAACCCCATACCGATCAACCAGGGTGTCTGCGGGATCGCGAGGGGCGTCCGCAACGGCGTGATCGAGCGTGAGCCGTATTGATACGTATCGGCGACAAGGAAATATCCCCGGTAGGCGACGAACGCGATGAAGCCGACCAGAAGAATGGTGCCAACGATATCGAACACGGCGCGAAGCCAATTGGGCATGTATTGATAAAGCGCGTCGATCCGGATGTTAGAGCGATGCAGGATCGCATAGCTCAGCGAAAACATGATCGAGATGCCGAATACGTACCCGGTGATCTCGTCGGCACCGGCCATGCTGACGCCAAAGATTTTACGCACGATCACATCCACCGTGACGAGGAACGCGGACAGGATGAGGAGCGTGCCGCTCAGCCATACGAGGCGAATCGCGATCCCGTGCAGTCCGCTGATCAATTTGTCGAAAAACGCCATGATGGTGTGCCCGATGGCTAAGGGAAGAGGAGGCCGGGACCGGGAACGCACAGTGCGTTCCCGGTCTTGCGGCGATGATCGGTCGCGTTACTTGGCGACCGCTTTGAGGCCGACGATCTTGCCGACGGTGTTGTTCCACGCCTCGGCGCATTCGGCACCACAGCGTTCCGCCCAACGGGCAAGCACGACTTCCTGCGCAATTCGGTCGCGCTCTTTCAAGTCGGCATCCGACGGGACGACGTGAACCATGTTGGCCGGGTCGCCGATCGGGCACGACTTGCCGGTGATGCAGTCGATGGCAATGCCGTCTTCTTTGGCAGTTTCTGCCCACTTTTCATCGGTGAGTTTATCGAGTTCCTTCTGCAGGGTTGCCCGTTGCGCGTCCGACATGGAGTTCCATTTTTTCATGTTCATGGCACCGAACGCGAGGCCCCAGCCGACGCGCATGGTGTAGGCGTGAGTCGCGGCCTGATACCATTTGGCGTTATAGGCCGGCATGGTGCCGGTGATACCGCAATCGACGACGCCTTTCTCGAGTGCCGGGATCACCTCGGCAAATGCCACGGTGACGCTGGACCCGCCGACGCCTTCGACGAAATCACCCAGCGTCGTGGCATAGACGCGGATTTTCTTGCCGTCCAAATCCTTGATGGAATTGATCTCGGCGTTGCACCAGAGCATCTGGCTCGGGAACGGGTACAGTTGCAGCAGTTTGGCGTCGTAAATCTCGGCGAACGCTTTTTCCAGGATCGGGAAATAAGCATCGGCGACTTTGCGTTGGGTCTCGATGTCTTGGACGATGGACGACAGATCGCCGCCTTCGAACACGGCGTTTTCCGCCGCGACATAGCCCGGCAGGCCATAGGCGTAATCGAACACGCCGAGTTTTAACAACCGCATGATCTCAAAACCTTTTAGGCCGAGTTCGGTTTGCGGCTTGATCTCGCCGACGATGTTGCCGTTCGTCGCGGCAGCGATGCGTTCGTTCCAGAACGGGCCTTCGTGTTTCTTGAAGTTGGTCAGGTTGCCCCAGGTCCCGACACCTTTAATAACGACTGGCGCGTCTTGGGCGATGGCGGCGCCGCCAACCCCGATGCTGAGCGCCGTCAGGCCTGCGATAAGTGCGCGTTTCATGTTTTAGTCTCCCTGTTGGTTATAACGTGGTTCGTGGAATCTTCGAATCAGTGGCCCAGCTCGGCACATCGGTGACCAGCATGCTGCCGGGCGCGTGGGTGATGCAGATCGGCGGCTTTGCGGCGCGGATGGCGTTCTGCGGCGTCACGCCGCAGGCCCAGAAAACCGGAACCTCGCCGTCTTTGAACTCGGTCGCGTCACCCCAGTCGGGCGTGTCGATGTCGGAAATGCCGATTTCGGCCGGGTCGCCGATGTGGACCGGTGCACCGTGTGCATGCGGAAATCGGGCGCAGATGGCGCTGGCACGGATCGCGTCAGACATGGTCATCGGGCGCATCGACACCACCATGCCGCCCGAAAACGGTCCGGCGGGTTCGGTCATGATGTTGGTGACATACATCGAGACGGTTTTGTCCTGCGCGATATGGCGAAGCGGTATTCCCTCGGCCATCAGTGCGCTTTCGAAGGTGAACGAACAGCCGATGACGAACGCCACGAAATCGTCGCGCCAAAGGGATACGATGTCCGTTACTTCGTCCTTCAAGGTGCCGTCTTCGTACACCCGGTATCTTGGAATGTCGTTGCGGATGTCGATGTCCGTGCCCAGCGTCCGCATCATCGGATCACCGGTATCGGAAACGCCGATCAACGGACACGGTTGCGGGTTGCGTTGGCAATAGCGGGCGAAGTCGAGGGCAAGCGATGCCGGCAAAATCGCCAGGTTTCCCTGCAGCATACCGGGGGCGATCCCCGCCGTATGGCTGGCGTAGCGTCCCGTCCGGATGCGCTGCCGCGCATCGTACGCGGAGAGCCCATCGAAATCCGCAAACCGAAGATTATCCGGCGTGGCGTCCGTGCGCGACACTGTAGCGATGGTCATTTTTGCGATCCCCGTTTGGCGTGCTGTTTCCGCACGATCCATGTTGCAAAGGATCAAAACAGATTTTTGACGATTAAGTCGAATTTATAATTTTTTGAATATCGCATAAATTATTTTTATAATCCGAGTCGGAGGTCGCCATGAACCTGAGGCAGTTGGAAGCGTATCTGTGGGTGGCGCGGCTCGGCAGTTTCTCGAAAACGGCCGAACGACTGTTCACGACTCAACCGGCGATTTCCAGCCGGATCACCAATCTCGAAGACGAGTTGCAAGTCCGCCTGTTCGATCGCGACGGGCCCAAGGTACGGCTGACGTCGGCGGGCCGATCGTTGATGACCCATGCCGAACAGGCGTTGGGTGCGGTCGAGGCCATGCGTGAGAATGCGGGCGGATCGCTGGATGTGTCCGGGCTGCTGCGCCTCGGCGCATCGGAGACCATTGTCCAAGCATGGTTGCCGGAATTGCTGGCGCGCCTTCGGACCCGGTATCCGTCCCTGGACGTTGAGTTGTCCGTGGATGTGACCGCGAATCTGCGCAACGAGTTGGTCGACCATGCCCTCGATCTTGCTTTTCTGATGGGGCCGATCTCGGAATATACGGTCAGTAACGTCCCGTTGTTGCAGTACCCGCTGGTCTGGGCGACGCGACCGACCAAGAAACTTGGCAAGAAACCCCGCATGACATTGGACGAAATGAAGGCTTATCCGATTTTGACGTACGCCCGAAACACGCGGCCGTATGCCGAAATTGACGATGCCTTCCGCCAGCGGACGGGTACACCGCCGCGGATTTTTCCGTCGACCTCGTTGTCGGCGTGTCAAAGCATGGCCCAACGTGGGGTCGGCATCGGCGCATTGCCGCGCGACTTGATCGGCGATGCCCTGGCGAACGGGGAATTGATCGAGATTTCTGCCGATTGGACGCCGCAACCATTGAATTTTACCGCGTCCTACATTGCCGATCCGTCGCGGCCGATCGCCGCAAAGGTCGCCGAAATGGCGGTTGAGGTCGCGCGCCACGCTTGACGCACAACGCTGTCCTTCGCACATTACCGCCTTAATCATGGGGGGGTGGCGCATGGCCGAAGCGCAACGTCGACTTGTTTATTTCGATACCTGGATTGATCCAGTCGCGGACGAAGTCTTGAAGACCGCGCCGTGGATCGACGTCGTGCGTCTGTCACAGGACGATGACGAAGAGACAGTCTTTGACGTCATGAAGGACGCGCATGGCTATCACATGTTGGCGAAGACCGAGCTGCAACGTCGTTGGTGGCCGGATCGTGCGTTTATAGAGAAATGCCCCAACTTGTTGGCGGTCTCTTCCTTGGGCGCGGGATACGATGCTTGTGATGACGGCGCATGCACGGAACACGGGATCATGGTCGTCAATAATTCCGGCGCGAATTCCGACAGTGTCGCCCAGCACGCCATCGGCATGGTCTTGGCGCTCGGCAAAAATATGATCCGGCACGACCGAATGATGCGCGCCGCGCCGGGCTTGGATCGGATGGCCTACCCGGGGCTCGAAGCGACGGGCAAAACCATCGGCATCATTGGGCTTGGAAACGCCGGGCGTCGCACCGCGAAAATCGCCCGCCACGCGCTCAACATGAACGTCATCGCCTATGATCCATACATTTCGGATCAGGATTTCATCGACCGCGACGCCGACAAAGCGACGTTCGACGAGATTTTCGAACGTTCGGATTTCATCTCGGTTCATTGTCCCTTAACGGCGGAAACCAATGGCATGATCGATGCCGCGGCCTTCGCCAAGATGAAGCCCACCGCATATTTTATCACCACGGCGCGGGGCGGCATTCATGACGAAGCGGCGCTGGTGGCGGCGCTGGCATCGGGACAGATGAACGGTGCCGGGGTCGATGTCTTCGATGTCGAACCACCGGGCCCGGGCCATCCGCTGATGCAGTTCGAGAACGTGTTGATGACCCCGCATGCGGCAGGGATTACCGACGTGTGCAATTACAAGATGGCGAAGTGGGGGGCGGAGCAGTGGATCGAAATCCTCAGCGGACGTCGGCCGCCGCGGCTGGTGAACCCTGACTGCTGGCCGGCATATGTCGAACGTCATACGCGGATTTTTGGCGCGCCGCCGAGCGACCCCGCGGTGGAGGCCGCACAATAATGCCGGCGGCGGACGACAAACGCGCTGCGCACCGCTACGATATCGATACAGCGGTGCATGGCGACATCGCCGGTCATGCGTTCGATGGCCGGTTACGCGATGTGTCGGTGACGGGGGCGGCAGTTGTCGGGATCGAAGACGTCGGCTTCGACAATAACCAGTTCGTCAACTTGCATATGGAAGGGATCGGCGAACGGTCGGGATATGTCCGCCGGACCATTCCACAAGGTTTTGCCTTGGAGTTCGATGAAACCGACGAAGAAGAGGCCAAGCGGCTTGAGGAAATCGCCAAGTTCAAGGCGCTCGGACGCAGTCACCTCAACGGTTGAGTCGATCGCCTAAAAAAGCGCTTCCAGGCTGTTGATCAGCAAAACCGCCAATCCGTAACCGAGGACACCGATACCGAGGGCCGTGCCGATGGCGGCGCCCAGGGCTTCGTTTAATAAATCGTGCCAGTTCATATTCATGATCGCCTCCGTTTAGTGCGGCGCGCCCATTCTGGACGCTGGTTAAGCTCTGACGTTAACCATTAAACGCGAGGAAACGCCCCAGGTCTGTGACGGTTTGCACAGGACGGATTAACCATCTTATCGGCACATACGCTGGACCGTTCGCCACTCGATCGATGTCATGGCACGGCCGCTACCGGTGCTGGCAGCGATGATCTCGTCGGCGCGGGCGTCGCCGTCCGGATGGGATTGCATGAAATCGGGAATGGCCTCGGCAAGGCCGGCGTCCGCCGTCAACCTTTGCAGGAACGCGGCCAGCGGGCGGGCGGTGAGACCCAACTGGTTGAGGGCGCTGACGGCCATCGCATCCGATGCGGCTTCAGCCTCGCGGCTGTAGCCGCTCTCCAAGATCGTCGATGCGGCGCCGGATAACACCGCGCCGCCGAACACATCGCCGATCAACAGGCTGACCAGCAGCGCCGTGCCGGTTTGTTGTAACGACACGGTCAACGCGTCGCGCCGCACCACGTGGGCAATTTCGTGGGCCAGGACACCGATCACTTCGTCGCCGGATTGTGCGTCGTCCAACAAACCGGACAGGATGACCACTTGTCCGCCCGGTAACGCAAAGGCGTTGGTGATCGGCAGGCGCACGACGGTGACGGTGACCGGAAATGGGCTGTCGAGGACGGTGGCAATTTGGTTGGCCCGGCGATTGAGGACCGCTTGTGCATCCGGAACCCGGCAGACCCGAGGCGTCGATCCATCGCCAAAGCGTTCCAGGACGCCCAGGATTTGATCCCGCGATTGCGCACCGAGGCGCTGTTCAAAAGAATGCGGTACCAGGCCGACGACGGCGCCTGCGAAACTCGGGATCAGGAACGTGAAGATACCGATGACGGACAGAACGGCGAAGGCCGTGGCAACGGCCCACGTCCGCCATGGTCGGTCGGCCCGATCGCCTTTCCTTAGGTTCGGGCAATGTTCGATCAGCCATGCTCCGTCGTCATCGGTCAGCAGGGTCAAGCGCGCTTCGGCGCCGACACGGCGAAAGTGTGTGGTGTCGCCCGCGAACCGGATCTCGTCCAACGGCCAGCGGTCCAGCACGGTGCCGGTTTTATCGACGATGGCGAGCGCCCGATTGCCGACGGCGCAACTGACGGTATGTCGTTCGGCTGTTCGGCCATCGTTGAAATAGGCGGGTTGGGACATGTGTCCTCTATACCTGGGTTGCCGCGCTCAACCTAGTCCTCATGTCATCCCGGCGAAAGTCGGCGTAAACGCTATCCATTCCACGTCATCCCGGGCTTAACCCGGGACCCAGAATGACGGGTTGGTTAGGCGGGGTCCCCGCGTTCGCGGGAACGACGAATTTTCTAAAGTCCACCGATATCCAACGCGTCGGCCAGCCCTTCGCCGGTTTTCATCTCCGACGCCGGGCGTTGGGCAATCCGTTCGAGCTTTGAGGGATCTGAAACGTCCGTCAAAGTTACGGAACGCTTCACGAGTTCAAACGTATACAGAATGGTCCACGCGAAGGGGGCGAGTACGAGGAAAACTAGAAGTGTTAGCACCGTTGGTGCGAGAGCAATTAGGCTCGCATCAGCGCCAAACCATTCATAAGCGCCGACAATCGCTGCACCGGGACCGAATATCACGACGATGATAGAAAAAGCGATCAGTCCGGCGGACATGATCCCGAAGCCCAGCAGGCGGTCGATATGAAGAGATGATGTGATCCGACCCTCTTCGACTCTCAAGCCATCGATCTTGAACTTGTGTAACTGTATGGCGAACCGGAACAACAAAATCGGCAAGACCAAAAGCCCCAGGATTCCGATCGCGATGCCGTAGGGTGTGAATTCTCTCTGCACCCAAGCGTCGGAAATGGCCACGTGGTAGGACCCGAAATCGCCGAATCCGACGTGGTGATAAAAGACGCCGAACAATGCGGCACTTATACACACCGGAATGTACACGACCAGCCAAGGCTTAAGCAGGTCGCGCCCCCCGCCATTGAACTGAAACGTCTCCCGGCCGATGTGGGTATGCCGCATCTGATAGCGCCATAACTCCACCTGCATCCATGGATAGGCGATGCCGAGGGTCAGGACCGTCAGCACCGTCCAGCCCGACGCCAGTCTCAGGTATTCCCAGGACGAGCCGTCGAGGCCGAAACGGATACCGCGCCAGCGTGTCCGGCTCATCCGATAGCGCCAAGCCCGGTAAAATCCGATCTGGATCAGCGCGAACAGGACCATGTAGTACGCCACCTCCAGCGCCACGTGCAGCCAGCCGCGGTCCGGCGGGACCAGGGCCTGGATGGTGGTGTAGATGAAGCCAAGCGGAAAAAGCACCGCGAGGACGATCAGGAAGCCCAGGAACAGTTCCCCCGCGGTGCCCGTGTATTCCAGCGGATCGTCGAG
Organism: Rhodospirillales bacterium; assembly: GCA_965222395.1. GTDB lineage: Bacteria > Pseudomonadota > Alphaproteobacteria > Rhodospirillales > Casp-alpha2 > UBA4479. The sequence goes on along the minus strand of OZ244947.1, from coordinate 2,012,433 downwards.
GAACCGGATGTGTGACCAGAGATACCGGCGCACTTTTGTTTTTGCCCAGAACCGATAGACGCCAAGCGTCAGGAGCGTCAGCAGTGCATTCAATAACAGGAGCTTCAAAAAAGACCCGCGCGTCGCGGTAAAGGCGAGCGTCGGCGGAGCGTCGGGCGCAACGATGTCTTGATCCATGAGGGCGAAACGTCTCCACTGCGCGGGCGGCGTCGATGGGCATCAGTTTTGTCCGATGCCGACCGGTGGAGCAAGGTCATTCCATAATCGCATGACGGGCATCGCATATATTCTGGGTTTGTTTGGCCGTTTCGCGCCGCAGGCGATGGCGGCGGGCGTGTTCGTCGGCCTCGCCCTGCCGGCGTTGGCCGAAGCCCTGCGGCCGTTGTTGGCACCGGCGGTCTGGGGATTGCTGATGCTGTCGATCCTGCGGGTCGAGATGACCGACGTCGTCGGTCAATTGCGTCGGCCGGGATTGCCGCTTTTGGTCGTTGCTTGGATGGCGGTCGTCACGCCGAGTTTGATGGCGGCAATTTTGTTGCTGGTCGATCTTCGCCCCGGGTTGGAGGCGGCGATGATCTTCGCCGCGGCCACATCGCCGTTGTTCTCGACGCCGGTGTTGGGGGTGATGTTCGGGCTCAACGGGGCTCTGCTGTTGGTGGTATTGGTGGCCGGAACGTTATTGGTGCCGCTGACGCTGCCGGTGATGGGATTACTGTTGACGGGGGTCGAGACCGGGACCGACCCGCTGGTCCTGATGGCGCGAATGGCTGTGTTGGTCACCAGCGCTATTGCCGTGGCCATGTTGTTGCGGCGTTTGATTGGGGCCGAGCGCCTGCGCGCCGCGGCGCCGCATGTTGACGGGATATCGGTGATCTTCCTGATTTTGTTCGGCGTCGCCATCATGGATGGTCTGACGGCGCGGTTCGCGGCGCAGTTTTGGGATACGCTGGGCGTCACGGCGTTGTCGTTCGCGGTGTACGGCGGATTGATTTTCGTCAGCGCGCTCCTGAGCCATTTTCTGCTGCGACGGCGCGACGCGCGGACCGCGCTCAGCATCGGATTTATCAGCGGAACGCGGAATCTGGCGATCATTCTCGCGGTGCTGCCGGCGGGCGTCGATCCGGATATCCCGCTATTCTTTGCGGTCGGGCAATTCCCTATCTACATTATGCCGATGATATTGAAGCCCGTATTCCAGCGGTTGATGCGCCCGACCCCGTTGAACGGCGCACCGCGACAAGACGGAGATTAGATTGTGCGCATTCGTAAACTCGCCCGCCGTTTCATGGTGGTGTTCTTGTTGGCCGTCGCGGCGTCCGGCGTGACGTCGCTGTTTATGCACAAGGTGCAGGCCGATTGGTGGTCGGCCAGCCGGGAGCCGACGGGTATCGCCCCCGATCCGGACGAGGTCCGCGAGGCCGTGATTCAGGTCTATGGCGCCCGGGCCTTCAACTGGCGGGGGTACTTCGGGGTGCATACCTGGATCGCCATGAAACCGACCGACGCGATGCACTTTACGATTTACGAGGTCGTCGGATGGCGTGCCCGGCGCGGCGGCAATGCCGTCGTAATGTCAACGCGCTCGCCGGACTCCCGCTGGTTCGGTGCGGAGCCCGATCTGCTGGCCGATGTTCGCGGCGACGGCGTCGACGAGATGATCGAACGGGTCCACACAGCAGCCCGCGATTATCCGTACAAGAACACCTATACCGTTTGGCCCGGGCCGAACTCGAACACGTTTATCGCCCATGTTGCGCGTGCCGTGCCGGAATTGAAACTCGACTTGCCGCCGACCGCAATCGGCAAGGACTATCTGCCGGACGGCGCCTTGGTTGCGGCGACGCCGAGCGGGACCGGGTATCAGGTCTCGTTGTTCGGGCTATTGGGTTTGATGGCCGCGCCCGAAGAGGGGATCGAGTTGAACATCCTGGGCCTGACGTTCGGGGTCGACATCAAGGACCCGGCGATCAAGCTGCCGCTGGCCGGGCGGATCGGCGCGCCGTCGGTGTCCGGGAGCTAGGAGCGTCGTATGAGCATTTGGGGCAAGGTTATCGGCGGCGTCACCGGGTTCGCCATCGGTGGGCCGATCGGTGCGATCATCGGCGCTGTCGCTGGCCACCATGTGGTCGACAAGAACAAGCGGCAACCGGGGCAGATAGGATCCGAAGAAAAGCAGGTCGCCTTTACCACCGCCGTGATCGTGCTGGCCGCAAAAATGGCCAAAGCCGACGGCGTCGTGACCCGCGACGAGGTGGAGGCCTTCAAACAGGTGTTCCACATTCCGCCGGGCGAGATGTCGGCGGTCGGCAAGATCTTCGACCAGGCCAAAGTCAGCGCCGACGGCTACGAGCCGTATGCGGAGCAAATCGCACAGTTGTTCAACGGCGAGCGGGCCGTCCTTGAGGAATTGATCGGCGCGCTGTTCCATATCGCCAAGGCGGACGGGGAAATCCATCCGAACGAGGTGCAGTTCCTGCGTCGCGTGGCCTTGCTGTTCGGCTTGTCGGAGCACGACTTTCACCGCCTGCAAACCATCCACTTGGCCGGTTGGGGTGGCCAGGGCGGGCGCGCCGCGGCCGCCGACGACGCCTATGAAATCCTCGGCGTCGACAAGGACGCGTCCGACGATGACATCAAACAGGCGCATCGTTCGCTGGTCCGCGAAAATCATCCCGATACGCTGATGGCCAAGGGAATGCCGCAGGAATTCATCGATCTTGCCAACGACAAACTCGCCGCCATCAACGACGCGTACGACCGCATCAAGAAACAACGCGGTTTGAACTAGCATTATTTCATCCGGCGGCGCGGGACGTGGCCGGTCTAGGGGGACTTCGTTATGCCGCCGATCGGGGTGTGCGCTGCGCTTATCGTTGTCGTTCTTTGGGGCGTGAACTTTATCGCGGTCAAAATTGCGATTACCGAAGTGCCGGCGGTTTTTGTCGCCGCGGTGCGATTCACGATCTTGGCGTTGATGTTGGCGCCTTTCCTCAAATTACCCCGCGGCCGTGTTCGCGGCGTGATGGAGTACGCGGCGATCATGGGCGTCGGGCACTTTGCGGTGATGTTCGCATCGCTCCAATATGTCGACATATCCACCGGCGGTATCGTGTTGCAGCTTGGCACGCCGTTCGTCGTGTTGTTGGCGTGGCTGATGTTGAAGGAGCGTTTCGGCATTTGGCGCTTTGCCGGAATGTCCATTGCGTTTGCCGGAATTGGCGTGCTGGTCGGTTTGCCCGGCGGCGGTATTGAACCCGTCTGGCTGTTCGGTCTCGTGTTCGCGGCGTTCATGTGGGCGCTCGGCAGTATCCGTGCCAAGCAACTTATCGGCGTGCCGGCCTTCACGTTGATTGCGTGGATGGCGCTGCTGGCGGCAACGCCGGTCTATGCGTTGTCTGCAATCTTCGAGACCGGACAAATCGCCGCGATTTCATCGGCCACGTGGGCTTTTTGGGGCAGTCTCGCCTACATGATTATCGCCAGTTCCATAATCGGTTACGGTCTGTGGTATTGGTTGATCAAACGCTATGACGTGACAGCCGTGGCGCCTTACAATCTGCTTGTCCCGTTGATCGCGGCGACCGGTGGTGTGACCGTTCTCGGCGACGAGATCACGCTTGTGAAGTTGATCGGCGGCGGCATGATTTTTGGTGGCGTTGCGTTGATTACGGCGCGGCAGATTGTCTTGTCGCGTCGGGCCAAGTCGTCGGTGGTGTAGGGATTTGAAACGTATGGACCAACTCCAATCCCCCAATTTCGACAGTCGCGACGGCACGCCCACCGACATGTTGGTGCTGCATTACACGGGCATGCAAACGGCGGCGGCTGCCATCGACCGGTTATGCGATCCCGACGCCCAGGTCAGCGCGCACTATGTCGTCGACGAGGACGGCACGGTCCTGCAATTGATCGATGAAGAGATGCGCGCCTGGCATGCCGGGGTGTCGTTTTGGCGTGGCGACAAAAACATCAATCATCGATCCGTCGGCGTCGAAATCGTCAATCCGGGGCACGAATTCGGATACCGTGAATTCCCGGATGCGCAGATCGCCGCCGTCATCGATCTCTGCCAAGGGGTCCTCTCGCGGCATGCGATTCCGCTCAGGAATGTTGTCGGGCATTCCGACGTCGCGCCGACCCGCAAGCAAGACCCCGGCGAGCTGTTTCCATGGGCACAACTGGCGAGTAACGGCATCGGCCTATTCCCCAACGATACGGGTGTTGCGCCGGTATCCGATCACGATGTGAAGGATGTGCTGGAAGGTATCGGCTACGATGCCACGGAACTCCAGGACGCGGTGATTGCGTTCCAACGCCATTATTGCCCGCAGCGGTTGGACGGGGTCGCCGACTTCGAGACCCGCGCCATGCTTGCCGCGCTCCGCAACATGCTATAATCAGCCTTGGCCAGACGGTTGGATGACCGCGCGCAGCTGTCCGAAAGGTGCTGTGCGAGGAAAGTCCGGGCTCCACGGGGATACGGTGCCGGGTAACGCCCGGCGGGGGCGACCCTAGGGAAAGTGCCACAGAAAGCAAACCGCCCGCATTTATGCGGGTAAGGGTGAAAGGGTGCGGTAAGAGCGCACCGCTCCAAGGGTAACTGCGGAGGCATGGTAAACCCCACCGGGAGCAAGACCGAGTAGGGACGATGGCAGTTCGCTGCAGGCGCATCCCCGCGTCGTCGTCCGGGTAGGTCGCGCGAGGCGTTCGGCAACGGACGTCCCAGATGAATGGTCATCTATCGCCTTCGGGCGTGGACAGAACCCGGCTTACAGACCGTCTGGCTTTTCTATTCTAACTTATTTGATCTGGGTCCCCGCGTCCGCGGGGATGACGATTTAGGAAATATACTCACCCCGTCATTCCCGCGAAAGCGGGGACCCAGATAACTCATCGTACAAATCCCGCCAATCGGGATTAACGCTCTCGATCAATTCGAGCTTCCACTTACGCCGCCATTTCTTCATTGCTTTTTCGCGGCGGATGGCACTCTCGATGTCATCGAAGGGTTCGACGTAAACCAATCGTGCAATACCGTACTTACGTGTGAAGGCGGAGGCCTTTCCTTGCCTATGTTCCCAGATACGACGCGCAAGGTAGCTGGTCACGCCGATGTACAGCGTGCCGTTCCGCTTGCTGGCAAGGATGTAAATGTAGCCGCATTTTTCCATTCAGAAGGGTATGAGCGGTTTGGATAGGAATTCTGGGTCCCCGCGTCCGCGGGGATGACGATCTTAAATTCCCAAATTCCAGGTCGCGCAGATTAATTCGGTGTCACATTCGAAGAATCGAATGGTTATCGATTGATATTCGCCGCCTGCATCCATAGGTCGAATAGTCAACGCGCCCTCTAAGAGGCGCAAAAACCAAAACGACATGGGAGAAATCAAAATGACCGTTCGTGCCATCCTAGACCGCAAAGGCGTCGCCGTCAGGTCGGTGCCATCGCATACGCCCGTCCGCGAAGTGCTGAAACATTTGGATCAACAAGCGATTGGTGCGCTCGTCATTACGGACGACGGCGACAGCATCCTTGGCATCGTGTCCGAACGGGACGTCATTCGCGGCCTCCGCCAAACCGGCGACGGTGTCCTGGATGCCGAGGTCGAAGACATCATGACCCGTAACGTGATTACGTGTGATATCGGCGACAAGGCCGCCGAGGTGACGGCGCAGATGATCAACCACCACATCCGCCACATTCCGGTCATTGCCGACGGGAAATTGGCAGGCGTCATCAGTATCCGCGATATCCTCAAGCGCCGCCTCGACGAGATCGAAGCCGAAGCCAGCGCGATGCTGGAATACATCCAAGCCTGACGCCGCGCCGCCTCAAACACGCTGCATTCGCGCGGATGCGGAAGTGGCGATTGTCTGAGTTTGCATATCACCCCCTCACCTAACCTCTCCCCCATTCTTGGCGGAGAGGGTTGAAGCGCAGCCTATCGGCGAGGCTGCCGCTCCCTCGTTGACGGGGGAGAGGACAGGCGAGGGGGATATGGCCCACCTCGAAATCGCCTCACGATCACCCATATTTTCCCATTTTGTTGCCATGAAACGGGTTCAGGTAGTGCCTGAAAGCCCCGGAATTCTGCGGGTTTCATTAACCATAGTGGCAGCAGAAACCATTGACGCCCATAAAAACCCATGTTATCCCAAATAATCCCATTTTTGTCCATGGCGTGCGCGGGGTGCGCATGGATCGGGGAACGGCGGCAGAAGCCGTTGATAACGCGAAAGAATTAAGGAGCCCTCAATGGGGGTCTTTACGGGAACGCAGACCAACAGGGTCGATAAAAAGGGCCGGGTTTCGGTGCCCAAGACCTTTCGCGCGCTTTTCGACGCCGAAGCGTTCCAAGGCGTTTATGTCTTTCCGTCTTTCCGTCAGCCGACCCTCGAAGCTTGCCCCGAAAGTTTCATGGAGCGCATCGTCGACAGTCTCGAAGACCTGCCGATGTTCTCTGACGACCAGGACGACTTGTCGATCATCGTCGAGAGCGCACAGCGCTTGGGCTTCGATCCCGAAGGCCGGATCGTTGTGCCCGAAGACTTCCGCCACGGTGCCGATATCGACGACGAGATCGCTTTCGTCGGGCGCGGCCGTACGTTTCAAATGTGGAACCCCGCCGTCTATGCCGCCAACCGGCAACCGGCCTTCGATCGGGCTAAATCCCGCGGGCTTACGCTCAAGCTTCGCCGTCCCAGCGATGGGGGGGAGGGCTAAGCCATGACCGATGCCCCGCACATCCCGGTCCTGGTCGATGACGTGGTCGATGTTTTAAGCCCCCGCGACGGCGCCGTTTATGTCGATGCGACGTTCGGCGCCGGGGGGTACAGCAAGGCTTTGCTGGCCGCCGCCGATTGCACGGTTTGGGGGATCGATCGCGATCCCGACGCGGCGGCTGCCGGGAATGCCCTATCGGAGAGCTATGGATCGCGGTTGACGGTCCTCAATGGCCGTTTCGGCGATATGCAGGATTTGTTGAACGATGTCGGCGTGCATCAGGTTGACGGGATTGCCATCGACTTGGGTGTTTCGTCGATGCAGATCGACGATCCGGGCCGGGGCTTTTCGTTCCGTTTCGATGGGCCGCTCGACATGCGGATGGAAAAGGCGGGCATGAGCGCCGCCGACGCCGTCAACGAACTGGCGGAAAAAGAACTCGCAGACATTATCTATAAGTACGGCGAAGAGCGCGCGTCCCGAAAGATCGCCCGCGCCATCGTCGCCTTACGTGAACAATCGCCGATCACCCGCACAGGCCAGTTGGCCGATTTGGTGCGCAGCGTGGTGCGGCGGTCCAAGGATGGCATCGATCCGGCAACGCGCACATTTCAGGCGCTGCGGATCTTCGTCAACGAGGAGCTGGCCGAGCTTGACCGCGGCCTGACGGCTGCCGAAGCCCTGTTGGGCGAAGGCGGCCGTCTGGCCGTGGTCTCGTTCCATTCCCTGGAAGATCGTCGCCTGAAGACGTTTTTCCAATCGCGCAGCGGCGCCGGGCCGCAGCCGTCGCGGCATGTGCCGGTCGATGGCGTGCCGTCGGCGCCGGTGTTCGACGTGCCCGAGCGTCGCGGCCGCGTGCCGTCCGACGCCGAGGTGTCCCGCAATCCGCGCGCCCGTTCGGCGCGACTCCGGTGGGGCGTGCGCACCGCGGCCCCGTTGCCGGTGGCGGCATAGGGGGCAGCCGATGAGTAAATCCAGCCTAGTTCTGATTTTGATGGCCGCCGCGGTGAGTGTGTCGCTGTTCGTTGTGAAGCATCGTGTCCAAGACCTGGGCGACGAGTTGCTGTTGCTCAGCCGCGATATTTCGAAATCGCAAGAAGCCATCCACGTTCTGAAGGCCGAATGGTCGCACTTGAACCAACCCGATCGGCTGCGCCGTTTGGCCGACAGTCATCTGGAAGTCGGGCCGCTCAGCGCCGAACAGGTCGGCGATGCGAACGGCATGTTGTCCGGATTGCCGGATCGCCCGCTCGAAGTCGCTGCAGAACTACCCGCGGCGGAGCAGAAGCCATGATCCCCGTCGATGCCCATGCCGGCGGGCTGCCGGTCACAGAACACCGTCAAATAGACGGCATTTGCAACGAAGCGTTGGAAATGGGCCGCAATCGTCTTCTGGTGACGGCGGCGGTTTTGAGCTTGGCGTTCCTGGGAATCGGAATCCGATTGTTCGATCTTGCCGTGCTGACCGGTGCGGAGCCCGTGGCAACGGCGCAGGCGCCCGCCCCGCCGCCGTTGGTCAGCCGTGCCGATATCGTCGACCGCAACGGTGTCGTGCTGGCGTCAAGTTTGCCGACGGCCTCGTTGTATGCCGACCCCTCCGAGGTGATCGATGTCGACGCCGCGGTCCTCGAGATCACGGCCCTGTTCAGCGACGTTGATGCCAACAAGCTGCGCCGCGATCTGGTGCGCGGCGGCCGATTTACCTGGGTGAAACGCAATCTGTCGCCGGAACAGCAGATGGCTGCCAACCGGTTGGGTCTGCCCGGTTTTGCGTTCCTTCGTGAAGAGCGCCGGATTTATCCGCACGGCGTTCTGACGGCGCATGTCCTGGGGGCGACCGATGTCGACGGCAATGGCATCTCCGGGGTCGAGCGGCACTTCGACGAACGGCTGCGGCGTGACGATCATGCCTTGGAATTGGCGATCGATGTCCGCGTTCAATCCATTCTGCGGTCGGAGCTTGTCGCCGCGATGACCGAATTCAAAGCCATTGGCGCCGCCGGTGTGGTGCTGGATGTTCACACCGGTGAAACGGTGGCGATGGCATCTCTGCCGGACTTCGATCCGAACGATCGCAGCACCTACAAGGGAGATGCGCGGTTCAATCGCGTCACCAAGGGTGTTTACGAGATGGGCTCGACCTTCAAGCTGTTCACCGCGGCGATGGCATTGGACAGCGGCACCGTCGGCATGGGTGGCGGTTACGATGCGCGCAAACCAATCAGAATCTCGCGCTTCACCATTTCCGATTTCCATCCCGAAAAACGTTGGCTCACCGTTCCGGAGATCATCGTCCATTCGTCGAACATTGGGGCGGCGAAAATGGCCGTCGATGTCGGCACCGAAGGACAAAAAGATTATCTCCGCCGCTTCGGCCTGTTGAATGCCTCGGCGCTCGAGTTGCCGGAAGTCGGCAGGCCGCTGGTGCCGCAGACCTGGCGCGATATCAATACGATGACTATTTCATATGGGCACGGCATTGCCGTGACGCCGGTGCAGTTGGTCAGTGCCATCGCCACCTTGGTCAATGGCGGGATTCAGCGCACGCCGACGTTGCTGCGGCGCCAGCCCGGTGCCGATTTGCCGGGGACGCGGGCCATCACGGCGGAAACGTCGGAAAAGATGCGCCAGTTGATGCGGCTGGTGGTGGCCAAAGGTACCGGCAAAAAGGCCGCGGCGGACGGATATTTCGTCGGCGGCAAGACTGGCACTGCGGAAAAACAGGTTGGCGGCCGCTATCATCGCGACGCCCGGGTGTCGTCGTTCGTCGGCGCGTTTCCGATGCACGATCCGCGCTACGTGGTGTTCGCCATGCTGGATGAGCCGAAGGGCAACAAAAGCACCTTTAATTATGCGACCGGGGGGTGGGTTGCCGCCCCCGTGGTCGGCCGCGTCGTCAAACAGCTGGGCCCCTTGGTCGGCATCACGCCACTGATCACCGAGGAAGAGCCGCTGCCGCTGCCCGCGGTCGACGACGAATTGAAGAAACAGAAACGGACGGTCCCGGCACGATTGGTGAAGCCGGTCTCGGCCCCCGCGCCCGAACCGCCGCCCATCTTGGCGCCGCGCGCGGCCGAACCGCCGCCACCGCCGGCCGACGAAAGCCCCCGCGAACGGATCGCCCGCGAGACCCGCGAAGTCCTGGAGCAGGCCTTTGCGGCTCATTGATATATGGAAACCAGATAACGTGAACGCCATCAGCGACCCGCTCAGCAATCTCGACATTAAGGGCATCACCTGCGATTCCCGCGCCGTCCAGCAAGGGTACATTTTTGCGGCCCTGCCCGGATCCGCCGTCGATGGCCGCGATTACGTTATCGATGCCATCGATAACGGCGCCATCGCCATCATTGATATCGATGACGGCCGGCCGCCATTGACGGTCGATGTGCCGGTCATTCGCGACGTCGATCCGCGCCGCCGCTACGCCCGGCTTGCAGCTGCATTCTATGGTGTGCAGCCTGCGCATATCGGGGCTGTAACGGGGACCAACGGCAAGACATCGGTCGCCTGGTTTTCCCGCCAACTGATTAATTTTGCGGGACTTTCCGCCGCCAGCGCCGGCACATTGGGAATACTGGCGACCGACGCATCCGGTGCCGCATTGGTGGATGTCCCGGGGGGGCTGACGACCCCGGACCCGGCGATCCTGCACCGAGATCTCAAGGCGGTGGCGGGCCACGGCGTCGATCATTTGGTCATCGAGGCGTCGAGCCACGGTCTCGACCAACGCCGCCTCGACGGACTCCGCATTCGCGCTGCGGCGTTCACAAATTTCAGCCGCGACCATCTGGATTATCACGGTACCGAAGACGCCTATTTGACAGCCAAGTTGCGACTTTTCGACAACTTGGTCATCGAGGGAGGGATTGCCGTCGTCAACATGGATGGGCGGTTCGCCGATGCGTTTGCAGGGGCCGCGCAACGTCGCGGTTTGGAGGTGGTTCGCGTCGGACGCGATGAAAGCTGTGCTTATCGCATCGATTCCGTCGACGCGGTGCCCGGTGGATTGGACATCCAAGTCTCGGTCGGCGAGGAACTAGTCCATTGCCGGTTGCCTTTGATCGGCGCCTTCCAGGCGGAAAACGCCTTGGTTGCGCTGGCCCTCAGCACGTCATTGGGTGTTGAGGTCGGCGATATGCTGGCGGGCCTTCCGCAGTTGCAGGCGGCGCCGGGACGGATGCAGCATTGCGGCGATCATCCGAGCGGCGCCGGTGTTTACGTCGATTACGCGCATACGCCTGATGCCCTTGGAACTATGCTGCAGGCGATCCGTCCGCATGCGTCGGGCCGGGTTCATGTTGTATTCGGATGCGGCGGAGACCGCGATCCCGGTAAGCGTCCGGAAATGGCGCGGGCCTGCGCCGAGAATGCCGACGTTGTGATCCTGACCGATGACAACCCCCGAACCGAGGATCCGGCGAAGATTCGCGCCGAAGCGAAGATCGGTGCGCCGGGTGCTCGCGAGATAGGAGATCGCCGCATCGCAATCCAAGACGCCATCGCCGGTCTTTCGTCGGGCGATGTCTTAGTGGTCGCCGGCAAGGGGCATGAGCCCGGCCAGATCGTCGGTGCGACGGTGCTGCCCTTTGACGATGCTGATGAAGTGCGCACCGCACTGGCGGAGTTTCGCGAATGAGCGTTGCCAACGATACTACGCTTTGGTCGGCAACCGACGCCGCTATGGCGACCGGCGGCGACGCGACCGGCGATTGGGCGGTCGGCGGTGTGTCCATCGATACGCGGACCTTGGCCCCCGGAGATTTGTTTGCCGCGTTGAAAGGACCCAACCACGACGGCCACGACCATGTGTTGTCGGCGTTCGAGCGGGGCGCGGGGGCGGCGATGGTGGACCGCTGGTTGGAAGACCTGCCTGAGCGCGCGAATATTCTACGTGTCGCCGACACGGTGGTGGGTCTATCGGGTTTGGCGGCGGCGGCGCGGGCGCGCACGAAGGCGCGGATTTGCGCGATTACCGGGAGTGTTGGAAAGACGGGGACGAAAGAGCTCTTGGCTGCAGCTCTTGGTGCCCAAGGCAAGACGGCGGCGACCGCCGGGAACCTCAATAATCATTACGGACTGCCGCTGAGTTTGGCACGCATGCCGGCCGATAGTGACTACGGTGTGTTCGAAATGGGTATGAACCACGCGGGCGAGATCACGCCTTTGTCACACCTGGCGCGGCCACACGTTGCCGTAATTACCACGATTGCCCCCGTGCATATTGAGAACTTCGACAGCATCGACGGGATCGCCGATGCCAAAGCGGAAATCTTCGATGGACTGGAGCCCGGCGGACATGTCGTCCTCAACCGCGATAACCCGTTTTTTGATAGACTGGCCGACCTGGCGCGGGACAAAGGAGCCGCAAAAGTTTGGGGCTTTGGGGTGCACCCGGGTGCGGATGCAAGGCTTGCGGGCTACGTATCGGACGAAACGGGCGCCACGGTAGAAGCGACCATCGGCTCTCGGCATATACGTTTTCGATTGGCGATGCGCGGCAAGCACTGGGCCTTGAACTCCTTGGCGGTATTGGCCGCCGTCTCGGCGCTGGGTGCGGACGTCGATATCGCCGCCAAAGCGCTGAGCCTTGTCGCGCCCCCTAAGGGACGCGGACATGCATTCAAGGTTCAAGTCGAGGCTGGCTCCGTCTTGGTCATCGATGAAAGTTACAACGCAAGCCCGATTGCGATGCGCGCGGCGTTCGATGTTCTTTCCGTGACGGAACCCGGTCAAGGCGGTCGCCGTATCGTCGCGCTCGGCGATATGCTGGAACTTGGCGAGCAGACGAACTCGGCACATGCCGGCCTCGCCGACGACATCAAGAAGCATGCATTCGATAACGTTTTCGTCTGTGGCCAATACATGCCGATGCTCTGGGACGCTTTGTCCACTGAATTGCAAACAGGCCGGGCTGCCACGTCAACCCAGTTGGCCGAGAAAGTTGCCGCGGCCGTGCGCGCTGGCGACGTTGTCATGGTCAAAGGGTCTGCTGGAAGCCAAATGATACGCGTCGTTGATGCCCTGCGCGCGCTCGGCCCCGTCACCGAATTGACGGCGGAGGATTAAGCATGTTGTTCCATATCCTCTTTCCTCTCGCCGAACAGTTCAGTGCGCTGAATGTATTCCGCTACATCACATTCCGCACGGGCGGCGCGATGATGACCGCCCTGATCGTCAGTTTCCTTTTCGGTCCCGTGATGATCGAGCTATTGCGCGCCCGCCAAGGACAAGGTCAACCGATCCGCGATGACGGCCCGGAGAGCCATCTGTTGACAAAGAAAGGTACGCCGACGATGGGCGGCGTGCTCATCTTGACGGCGGTGTGCACGGCAACGCTGTTATGGACGGATTTAACCAACCCCTATGTTTGGGGTGTGCTTGCCGTGACCATCGGCTTCGGCGCCATCGGCTTCATCGATGATTTTCTCAAGGTATCTAAGCGGAACACCAAAGGACTGCCGGGAAAACTCAAGCTCCTACTGCAATTGGCGATATCCGGTGTCGCGGCGTTTTGGGTTCTGAGTCACCTGCCCGATGGTTTGCAGACGACGTTGGCAGTGCCGTTCTTCAAGGACTTGCTGCTCGACCTTGGATGGTTGTTCGTCGCCTTTGCGATCTTGGTCATGGTCGGCTCGTCGAATGCGGTGAACTTGACCGACGGTTTGGATGGTTTGGCGATTGTGCCTGTGATGATCGCGGCCGGTGTCTTCGGCTTCATCGCATATCTGACCGGTAATACGATCTTCTCGAATTACCTACAGCTTCACTACGTGCCCGGTGCTGGTGAATTGGCCGTGTTCTGTGGCGCGTTGTTGGGCGCGGGGCTGGGTTTCCTCTGGTACAACGCGCCACCGGCCAAGGTGTTCATGGGTGATACAGGCTCGCTCGCACTTGGCGGGGCGCTCGGCGCGGTGGCCGTCGTGACCAAGCACGAATTGGTTCTGGCGATCGTCGGCGGTCTATTCGTCTTGGAGACGATCTCGGTGATCGTCCAAGTGGTTTCTTTCAAGCTAACGGGCAAGCGCGTCTTTGCGATGGCGCCACTGCACCATCACTTCGAAAAGAAGGGGTGGGCCGAATCCACGATCGTTATTCGGTTTTGGATTATCGCATCGATTCTGGCGCTCGCCGGACTTGCGACGTTGAAGTTGAGGTAGACGATGATTGATGTTTTTCCCTTTGCCGGTCTACCGGTGGCTGTTCTCGGATTGGGCCGCAGTGGCATTGCCGCCGCGCGTGGCTTGACCCAGGGCGATGCCGAAGTTTGGGCGTGGGATGACAATGAAGACGCGCGGAACGCTGCGGCCGAAAAAGGGATCGAAATCGTCGATCTCAGCAAGATCGACTGGCGCGAAGTCACATCGCTCGTGCTGAGTCCCGGCATTCCCCACACACACCCGGCACCGCATCCCATTGTGCAGATGGCCCGCGATGCGGGCTGCGAAGTTATCGGCGATGTGGAACTGTTGGCCCGAACGCAACGGGACGCCAGCTATGTCGGGATCACGGGAACGAACGGCAAGTCGACGACAACGGCGCTGATCGGGCACATCTTTCAAACCGGTGGGCGCGATGCCGAGATCGGCGGCAACTTGGGTATGCCCGCCTGCGCGCTCGAGCCGCTTGGCACCGATCAGACGTATATTCTGGAAATGTCGTCGTATCAGTTGGAGTTGACGTTCTCGATCACCTTCGACGTCGCCGTGTTGCTGAACATCAGTCCCGATCATTTGGACCGGCATGGCGGCCTGGATGGCTATATCGCAGCGAAGAAGCTGATCTTCCATCGCCAGACCAAGCCGCGGACAGCCGTGATCGGAATAGACGACGATATTTGCCGTGGCATCTACGACGAACTGCTGGCGGCGGACGAGCAGTATGTCGTCGGTGTTTCAACAACTGAACGGGTGCACGGCGGTGTCTACGTTCTGGACGGTGTGATGTACGACGACACCGAGGGTCAAGAAACGCCGGTGATGGATTTGCGTCAGGTGCCTAGTCTGCAAGGCACGCACAATTGGCAAAACGCCGCTGCCGCTTATGCGGCCTGTAAAATGACGGGCATGCAGCCGCATGCCGTGATGGCCTGTATCAGCAGTTATCCCGGATTGGTCCATCGTCAGGAGCCCGTTGAATTGGTGGACGACATCGGGTTCGTCAATGACTCCAAAGCAACCAACGGCGACGCCGCAGCCCGGGCGCTTGCGTGCTATGACGACATTTACTGGATCTGCGGCGGACGTCCCAAGGACGGCGGGCTTGCGGCTTGTTCCAAGTATTTCAGTCGCGTCCGTCATGCCTATCTGATCGGTGAGGCGGCAATGCCGTTTTCCGCTGAACTGGACGGCAAGGTTCCCTTTACGTTATCGGGCGATTTGGCGACGGCGACACGGCAGGCGTTCGACGCCGCCAAGGCGGGCGGTTTGCCGGGGTCGGTCGTATTGTTGTCGCCTGCCTGCGCGTCGTTCGACCAGTTCGACGATTTCGAAGCACGTGGCGACGCATTTAAGGACGTCGTCGAAGACTTGCCGGGTGAGCACATAGACCCGTTCGAGGAGCCGGGCGCATTCCCGGGGACGGTCGAGCCGGGCGGTGATCTCGGAGGCGCCGGATGAGCGCGCTCCAACGCACCGATACCAGCCTTTTGGGCCGATGGTGGTGGACCGTCGACCGCTGGACGTTGGCAGCGGTCGCGATCCTGCTCGCCTTCGGCGGTGTTATGAGCCTGGCCGCGTCGCCGGCGGTGGCGGAGCGTATCGATGTCGGGAGTTTTCATTTCGTCAAACGCCAGTTCGTTTTTTTAAGCCTTGCCGCGTTAACCATCATCGGTGTGTCGCTCCTCTCGCCCAAGGGTGTCCGACGTTTGGCCTTGCTGACAACGATGGGCGCGATCGTCTTGATGATCATGACGGTGATGTTCGGCTCGGAGATCAAAGGCGCGACCCGATGGCTCAACGTGGCGGGTTTCTCGCTCCAGCCATCCGAATTCGTCAAGCCCGGGTTGGCCGTCGTGGCCGCGTGGTTATTCGCGCGGCAACGAATCGACGGCGGGTTCCCGGGTTTTCAAATGTCGATCGCATTGTATCTGATTACGGTGGCGATCTTGTTGATGCAGCCGGATGTCGGCATGGCGTTCGTCGTCTCGGTGGTCTGGGGAACGCAGTTCTTCGTCGCTGGATTGCCGTTGATCTTCGTTGCGCTGATCGGCGTTGCGTTTATCGGCGCAGGTGTCGGCGCGTATTTCACGTTTGATCATGTTCAAACCCGCGTCGACCGGTTCTTCGGTCAGGAAGCCGACCTGGGATATCAAGCCTCGCGCGCCATCGAGGCATTCCAACGCGGTGGCATCGCAGGACGTGGTCCCGGCGAGGGACGGGTGAAGGAAGTTTTGCCCGATGCCCACGCGGATTTCATCTTCGCGGTGACCGGCGAGGAATTCGGTCTTCTGGCATGTATACTCCTCGTTGCGCTGTTCGCGTTCGTCGTCATGCGCGGCTTCGGCCGGGTGCTTCGGCGCGACAATCTTTTCGTGTTGTTGGCGGTCACCGGACTGCTGGCGCAATTTGCTGTGCAAGCCCTCATCAACATGGCGTCTTCCGTCAGCCTGATCCCCCCGAAGGGTATGACGCTGCCGTTCATCTCTTACGGTGGATCGTCGACATTGGCGCTGGCGATCGGGATCGGCATGGTCCTGGCACTCACCCGCGACCGGAACGAACCGGTAGGAGGCGAGTATGGCCGATAAAGGCTTAGTCGTACTCGCCGCCGGTGGCACGGGCGGTCATGTTTTTCCGGCCGAGGCGTTGGCCCGAGAAATGCAGCAGCGTGGGTACGCGCTGGCTCTCGTTACCGATAAGCGTGGCGATGCGTACGGCGGGGCCCTGGGCGAGATGGAAACACACCGAATTCTTGCGGGTGGCATTGCCGGAAAAAGCGTACTGGCGAAGATCCGAAGTGTTACGGAACTCGGGTTGGGGACATTGCAGGCGCGCACGTTACTTCGACGCCTATCCCCTCGCGCTGTTGTCGGGTTTGGCGGCTACGCATCCGTACCGACCATGACGGCGGCGCGCCTTGCGGGTATGCCAACCGTGATCCATGAGCAGAATGCGATCTTGGGGCGGGCAAACCGGCTGCTGGCGGACCGCGTCGACGCCATCGCATTGTCGTTCCCAGATAGCCAGGGCGTTCCGACCCGGGCCCGCGACAAGACGCAGCATACGGGTATGCCTGTGCGCCCCGAAATTCTCGCCGTACGTGATACGCCGTATCCCAGCTTTACCGACAATCGGCCTCTGCCGGTTCTGGTTCTGGGTGGGTCCCAAGGCGCGCGCGTGTTGAGCGACGTGGTGCCAGAAGCGCTCAAAGGATTGCCGGACAATCTTCGCCAGCGATTGCACGTAACCCAGCAGTGCCGTCCCGAAGACTTGTCCCGCGTCGAAGCGGCATACGACGGTTCAGGTATAAAGGTCGAGTTGGCCAGCTTTTTTGAGGATGTTCCGGCTCGCCTGGCAAGCGCGGTTCTCGTCATTGGCCGTTCCGGTGCGTCGACGGTGGCCGAGGCGATGGCGGTCGGTCGACCGGCGATCTTGGTCCCATATGCCCACGCAGTGGACGATCACCAATCGTTGAATGCACATGCTGTCGATGAAGTCGGGGCCGGTTGGCTTATCCCCGAGGCGGATTTCACGGCCGAAAATTTGACAACGCGGCTGCAGTCGATGTTCGGCATGCCGATGGTGCTGGAGAAGGCCGCGAGTGCCTCGGTCCGCAATGGTGTGCCGGATGCCGCGTCACGACTAGCCGACATTGTTGAAGGCGTCATCGAAAACGCCAATGGTGACGGCGAAAGGCGGGCAGCATGAGGGCGATCCCGCTTGATATTGGCACGCTGCATTTCGTCGGGATTGGCGGCATCGGGATGAGCGGAATTGCCGAAATTCTTCTCAACCTCGGTTACACCGTGCAGGGCTCCGACATCGCCGAAAGCGCAAACGTCGGCCGATTACGCGCACTGGGGATCCCCGTGGCGATTGGGCATGCCGCCGAAAACGTCGAGGATGTAAGTGTCGTCGTCGTATCGACGGCGGTGCAGCCAGATAATCCCGAAGTGCTCGCAGCCCGAGAGCGCCTTGTTCCAGTGGTACGTCGCGCAGAGATGTTGGGCGAACTGATGCGTCTACGCTGGTCCATCGCTATCGGCGGTACGCATGGGAAAACCACCACGACATCCCTGATTGCCGCGGTTCTTGAGGCCGCGGACATGGACCCCACCGTGATCAATGGTGGGATTATCAATGCGCTCGGCACCAACGCCAAGCTAGGTGCCGGGCAGTGGATGGTCTGCGAAGCAGACGAATCGGATGGAACGTTTTTGAAGTTGCCGGCGGCAATCGCCGTCGTCACGAATATCGATCCGGAACATCTGGATCATTATGGCGGTTTTGATGATCTGCGGGCGGCATTCACGACATTCGTCGAGAATATCCCGTTTTATGGATTCGCCGCACTCTGCATCGACCATCCAGAGGTCCAGGCGATGATCCCACGCGTTTCCGACAGGCGGATCGTGACCTATGGATTGACGCCCCAAGCCGATGTCCGCGCCGAGAACTTAACCAGCGACGCCAATGGCACTGTCTTCGATGTGACAATTTCGGACCGGCAATCGGGGACGCAGCGACAAATCGACGGCATGACTCTTGCCATGCATGGGCAGCACAATGTTCAAAATGCCCTTGCCGCCATCGCCATCGCCTCGGAGATGGGGATCGATGACGACGTCTTGAAGCACGCCCTGGGCGGCTTCGAGGGCGTCAAACGCCGCTTCACGCGGACCGGTTCCGCAGGTGGCATAACGGTCATCGATGACTATGGCCATCATCCTGTCGAAATTACCGCCGTCCTTGGCGCAGCCCGTCAGGTTACCGACGGGCGGGTTATCGCGGTGGTCCAGCCGCACCGGTACACACGATTGCGCGACCTGTTTGAAGACTTTTGTACGTGCTTCAACGATGCCGATGCGGTGATCGTTGCCGACGTATATGCCGCCGGCGAACAACCGGTCGAAGGTGTCGATCAGGCAGCTTTGGTTGATGGCCTTCGCGCCCGCGGTCATCGCACGGTGGTGCCATTGCCCGGCTCTGACGATCTCGCCCAAATCGTCGCCGATATCGCAGCACCAGGCGATTTAGTTATCTGCTTGGGGGCGGGAAGTATCTCCGCCTGGGCGAACGCGCTGCCTGATCAATTGGCGGCGGTACTGGATGTGAGGCAGGAGGCTGCAAATGATGCCGGCTGAGCAGCGCTTCACGCATGCTGTCGAGCGGATGCCAGAGGTCCGTGGCCGGGTCCGCGCCGATGAGCCCCTGGCCAAGTTTACGTGGTTCCGTGTCGGTGGTCCGGCCGAAGTTCTGTTCGAGCCCGCCGACGCCGAAGACTTGGCGTTTTTCCTGGCCAACAGACCTGATGATTTATCCGTCACCGTGATTGGCGGCACATCGAATATTTTGGTTCGCGATGGCGGCGTCCCCGGTGTCGTGATTCGTTTGGGTAAGCGGTTTTCTGATATCGAGACCGATGGCATGACCGTTCGCGCAGGCGCCGCGGCGGCCGATGTGAATGTCGCGCGCCGTGCCGCATTGGCGGGGATTAGCGGGCTTGAGTTCATGGTTGGCATTCCCGGCGTCGTCGGTGGCGCACTGCGGATGAATGCCGGGGCCTATGGCCGGGAGATAAAAGACATCTTAGTTTCATGCGATGGTCTAGACGGTGCCGGTCAACCTGTCCGTCTTTCAGGCAACGATATGGGATTCGGTTATCGGTCGACCACGGTTCCTCGCGACGTGATCTTTGTCGCGGCAGTGTTTGCCGGCGAACAGGGGACCCCCGAAGACATCAAGAGCCGCATGTCAGACATTCAATTGGCGCGCGAGGCAAGCCAACCGGTTCGAATGCGCACCGGCGGCTCGACCTTTGCCAATCCTCGCGGACTACGCGCCTGGGAACTGATCGACGAGGCGGGTTGTCGCGGCCTGAAAATCGGCGGCGCGATGGTGTCCGAGCAACACTGCAATTTCCTGATCAATACCGGCGATGCGACGGCCGCTGACCTGGAGAAACTCGGCGAGGAGGTTCGCCGACGGGTCAAAGAAAACAGCGATGTTTCCCTCGACTGGGAGATCAAGCGTCTTGGTGTGCCCACCGATCCTACCGCTAAGGAGGTCGCCTTATGACGAAACATGTTGCAGTCCTGATGGGCGGATGGTCGGCGGAACGGGAAGTGTCGCTCGCGACAGGCGCGCCATGTGTTCAAGCCCTGAAAGAAGCGGGCTATGACGTCATGCCCATCGACGTACAGCGCGATATGGGCGCGCTGGTGACGCGGTTGTATCCAAAGCCGGATGTTGTGTTCAACGCTCTCCACGGCCGGTATGGCGAAGACGGCTGCGTTCAAGGCTTGCTGAATATCCTTGGGATTCCCTATACGCATTCGGGCTTGATGGCGTCGGCCATCGCCATGGACAAGCCGATGGCCAAACGCTTGTTTGCCGACGTCGGCATCCCTGTCGCTCAGCACACCATTGCCACGGAACAGGACATAGTAGCCGGCGATCCGATTCCGCGCCCGTACGTCATCAAGCCGTACAACGAAGGATCTAGCGTCGGCGTGCATATCGTACGAGAGGGTGACAACGGGCTTCCGTTTGCCGGCACCGGTTGGCCGCATGGTGACAAGGTGATGGTCGAGGAGTTCATCGACGGGCGAGAGTTTTCGGTCGCGGTGATGGGTGATCGGCCTCTAGCCGTCACAGAAATCTCAACAGAACGAAATTTTTACGATTACCAGGCTAAGTACGAAGAGGGCGGGTCCATGCACGTCGTTCCGGCCAAGGTCGATCAGTCGATCTACGACGCTTGTATGGACTTCGCTTTGAAGGCGCACCAAACGCTGGGATGTAGGGGTGTGTCGCGGGCCGATTTCCGTTTCGACGGCGACCGGCTCTGCCTCCTCGAGGTGAATACCCAACCCGGCATGACGGCGACGTCCTTGGTGCCCGAGCAGGCGGCATTTCTCGGTATGTCGTTTGTCGAGTTGGTGACGTGGATGGTCGAGAATGCGGAGTGCGATACCTGATGTTTGGGCGCGGAAAAACAGAGAGTAAAAAGATGCACCGCGACGGTGCAGCGCCTCGGCCGCGCGTTCGACCATTGTGGCGGCGCACTGGGGCAGTCTCGGCCATGAGTGCCGTGGTGATGGCTATTCTGGCCGGGGGTGGATGGTACCTAACAAGCACCGGCGCCGTGGCACGGGGAATCGATCACGTTCGCTGGGCTGCCATATCGACGACGGCGTCGATGGGTTTTCGCGTACAGGAAGTCATGGTGAGCGGCCGCCAACAGACGGACCGCGATACCTTGATTAAGTCACTGAACATTGCGCGCGGCGCCCCGATCCTGGCCTTCGACATCGATGATGCCAAACGTCGGGTCGAGGCGTTGCCTTGGGTCCGCGCGACGACGATCGAGCGGATGCTTCCCGATACCATCTTGGTCAGCATCGTCGAACGCGAACCGCTGGCGCTTTGGCAGCGAGAAGGGAATTTACATCTGGTCGATGCCGATGGCGTCGTGATCCTCGACAAAGGCCTCGATGCCTACAAGGACCTGATGCTGGTTATCGGCGACGGCGCACAGTCTCGCGCCGCTGAATTGATCGCGTTGCTAGGAACGGAGCCGGTGCTGATGCACCAGGTAACGGCGGCGACCTGGGTCGGCCAGCGTCGATGGAACCTCCATCTTCGTGACGGGATTGTGGTGCGTCTGCCCGAGAGCGATCCGATTTCCGCTTGGGGCAAACTTGCCGAGTATCACCGGTTACACCGTGTTTTTGACAAGGATGTGACCGTGCTCGATCTGCGAATCCCAGACCGATTGATAGTCAGAAAAGGACCGAAAGAAGCCGGCCAGGAAACTTAGTCCGGCCGACTTGGGGTGATGAGAGACGAGGTATGAAGAAAAACGGTTCAGCATTGAAGTCACGATCAGGCTTTGTCGCCGCATTGGACATCGGCACGAGCAAAGTGACGTGCTTGATCGCCAAGCCGAATGTCGAGCGGGGACCCTATGGCGAGACCGGCCCGAAGATCGTCGGCATCGGAAGCCATCAGTCGCAAGGCGTGCGCAATGGCGCGGTGATCGATCTATCCCTGGCCGAGCATGCCATCCGCGCCGCCGTTGAGCGCGCCGAGCAAATGGCCGGGGATAACATTGATCGTGTTGTCCTCAACGTCTCTGCCGGAAAACCCAAGTCGCGGCTTGTTGCTTGTGAAGTGTCGGTTGGGGGGCATGGCATCACCGAGCATGACATGCGCCGGCTGATGGACCCGGGGTTGTTGAACGAGAATACCGGCGACGATCGCGAGATCATCCACAAGGTCCCGGTTGGCTTCACCGTCGACGGTAACAGGGGTGTCCGCGATCCGATCGGGATGTATGGCGAGACGCTTGGCGTCAACGTTCATTTGGTGACGGCGGCGCAGGCACCGCTGCGAAATCTGCGCGCTGTGGTCGAACGTTGCCATCTGCGGGTCGATGATTTGGTGGTCTCACCGTTTGCATCGGGATTGGCGTGTCTCGTTGAAGACGAAAAAAGAATGGGGGCCGCGTGTATCGATATCGGCGGCGGGACGACGACGGTTGCCGTCTTTTTCGACGGCGAATTGGTTCACACCAACATGATTCCCGTCGGCGGCGGTCATATCACCAACGATATTGCCCGCGGTTTATCGACACCGCTTGCCCATGCCGAGCGGATGAAAACGTTGTACGGCACATGTTTGCCGTCGGCGTCCGACGACGGCGAGGTCATCCAAGTTCCGTTGGTCGGTGAGAACGATGAAACGGGAACGGTACAGGTGCCTCGCTCGATGCTGGTCGGGATTATCCGGCCCCGTGTTGAAGAAATTGTCGACCTTGCCCGCGAGCGGCTTGAGAAAGCCGGGTTTTCCCAGTTGGCCGGCCGCGTCGTTTTGACGGGCGGGACATCGCAACTGACGGGCATTGTCGATATGGCCTCGACCGTGTTCGGCCATCATGTTCGCGTGGCCTCGCCGCAACCGATCGACGGACTGGCCGAGGCCGTTTCCGGCCCTGCGTTCTCGACGGCGGCCGGACTCCTTCGTTACGCGGTCGAAAACGCCGAAGACAGCATTGAATTGCCGGCCGATCTTGCCGGCCCGCCAGACGGTTGGCTGGGCCGTATCGGCCATTGGCTAAGGGAGAACTTCTGACCATGACGCATCGTCGGCATCGATCCATGCCTCGTCGAGGACGGCGAGGCGCCCTTAAACCCCGTTTCACCGAGATTTCAAAGAACTGGAGACTGTCATGAGTATCAATATTAGCGTTCCCGGGGATGGCGGCACCCCCGAGTTGAAGCCGCGTATAACTGTTCTTGGCGTCGGCGGTGCCGGCGGCAATGCGGTCAACAACATGATTGCCAAGGAACTGCAGGGCGTGGACTTTGTCGTCGCCAACACGGACGCGCAAGCGCTGGTCCGATCCAAAACCGACCGCCGGGTGCAGTTGGGGGCAGACGTCACCGAAGGCCTGGGTGCGGGTTCGCGACCCGATGTCGGGCGTATCGCCGCCGAAGAAAGCATGGACAAAGTCATGGACGAGCTGGAAGGCGCGCACATGGTGTTCGTCGCCGCCGGCATGGGTGGCGGCACCGGAACCGGCGCTGCGCCGATGATTGCCAAGGCAGCGAAGGAACGCGGCATTCTGACGGTTGCGGTGGTGACCAAGCCGTTCCAGTTCGAAGGATCGCACAGGATGCGGATTGCCGATGCGGGAATCCAAGATCTAGAGAGTTATGTCGATACCCTGATCATTATCCCCAACCAGAACCTGTTCCGAATCGCCAACGAAAGCACGACTTTTGCTGATGCCTTCGCGATGGCGGACGAGGTTCTGTACTCGGGTGTTCGGGGCGTCACCGATCTGATGACAATGCCGGGCCTCATCAATCTCGACTTCGCCGACATTCGTGCGGTGATGGGCGAGATGGGCAAGGCGATGATGGGTACCGGCGAAGCCGACGGCGATCGGCGCGCGCTCGAATCCGCCGAAGCGGCCATCAACAACCCGCTGCTGGACGACAGCTCGATGAAGGGCGCCAAAGGTGTGTTGATCAACATCACCGGTGGCCGCGATATCACCCTGTTCGAAGTCGACGAAGCGGCGAACAGAATTCGTGGCGAGGTCGACCAGGACGCCCACATCATCATCGGTTCCGCCTTCGATAGCGATCTGGACGGCACCATGCGGGTTTCCGTCGTTGCGACAGGAATCGATGCTGCTGCGTCCGAGCAACCTCGTCCGCAGATTTTGACGGTGAATGAGCCGGCGCCCGTTCGGACTCTAAAGCCGGAAGCGCCAAAGCCGGTTGAACCGGCTGTCCGCCGTGTTCCAGCTGCCCAGGCGCCTGCGCCGGAGCCAGAAGTCAACAAACCGGTTCCAGCGGCAGCGGTCGTTAGTGCGGCAGCGGCCGAGGTCCAGGAGCCGATGCCACTTGAAGAAGAACCGAAAGTGACTGAAATCGCGGAAACGACCGAGGCCACGGAGGATTTCGAGATCAAGGACCTGCCGACACCTGCGGCGGCGGTAAAAGAAGACATCGACCCGCCGATGGATGAAGCACAGGAGCCAAAAGAGGCCGGCGAAGAGCTCGCCGACGAGGACGTCACCGATGAGGACGCGGCGCCGCCGGCAATGCCAAAACTTGGTGCCGGGGATGCGTTCATTCCAAAACCGGCTGTCGATAATGACGCTGCGAAGTTGGACGTCACAGAAAGCGCCGATCCGATGGCGGAAGCCGATATCGTCAACGGCGGGAAGGCGTCTGCTGTGGAATCGCCAGGTCGAAAGGGCAAAAGTCTTTTCGAGTTGGTCACCGGAACGGGTAAAGCAGCCATCGACAAGGTCACCGGCACGCAACGGGTCGGTGGACCCGCCGGCGACGGCGATGACACGCCAAAGGCTGAGCGCATCGCCGGGTCGGACCCGGTTCCGATGCCACATCCCATCGCCGCTCAAGCGGCAGTTCAAGCAGCCCCGCAACCCGTTCTGGGGGGGCTCGATCCGGAGGATCGAGTGGTCGAAAGCGCTGATGACGACGAAGATCTACTGGATATACCGGCGTTCTTGCGTCGCCAGGCGAACTAGGGCGTCGTCGATACGTCATGCAGAGGGCGCCCCACGGGGCGCCCTTTTTGCGAGTCCCTTAAAACAGATGATATTGGCCACTCCCAGCCAAAGGCGTGGCATTCTAAGTAACTGATTTTAAATCAGTTTGACGTAACAATTCGAAACAATAGTTGATTTGAGACCATACGGTGCGCTTGCTAAATCATTAGATAACGATAAGCCCGCAAATTGGGGCTCCCGGGGACTTTGAGGATTTAAGAGTAGATGTTAGACCAAACTGTCATCGACGACGCGGATATCGCTCTCGAAACCGGGGATGTTGTTTTCCAAAGAACTTTGAAATCCGAAATTAATTTTGCCGACGTCGGCCTGCATACGGGCGTCGTCGTCAATATGACGATCAAACCTGCCGATGCCGATCATGGAATCGTTTTCGTTCGCACCGATGTCGACGGTGACGGAACCGTGCCGGCACGCTGGGATCGTGTGATCGATACGCGGATGTGCTCCGTGCTCGGCAACGATGACGGGATATCCGTCGGGACCGTCGAGCATTTGATGGCGGCACTTGCCGGTTGCGGGATCGACAACGCACGGATTGAGTTGGATAACTGCGAAGTGCCGATCATGGACGGCAGTTCCGAGCCTTTTGTTCAACAGATCGTTGAAACCGGTGTCATTGAACAAGATACGCCGCGTCGCGTGATTCGGGTTCTGAAAGAGATTTCGGTCGATACGGGTGCTGGTAAGGCCACGCTTTCCCCCGCTGAAAAACAGGTGATCGACGTCGAAATCGACTACGACGATGCGGTTATCCGCCAGCAGACGGTCAGCCTATCGGTTGTCAACGGGGCTTTTTGCAAGGAATTGTCAAAAGCCCGCACCTTCGGGTTTTTGCATGAAGTCGAAGCGCTGCGGGCGGCGGGCCTTGCCCGTGGTGGATCCTTGGATAACGCCATCGTTGTCGGCGCTGACGGTATTCTGAATGAAGACGGTTTACGCTTCGATGACGAATTCGTTCGCCACAAGGCGCTGGATGCCGTCGGCGATTTGTACCTTGCGGGTGCGCCTGTGATCGGTCGTTTTAGCGGTGTTTGCTCCGGCCATGCCGTCAATAACCAGGTATTGCGGGCGCTTTTTGCCGACCCGAGCGCTTGGACCTGGGATGTCGTTCGTGGCGACGCCAAACAGTTCGCTGTCGATGGTGGCATTGTCGCAAGCACGATGGCTGCTGAAGCCTGATCCCAACCCCTCGTACTACCCGAATTTTTTTCGCTGATCGTATCGACTGGTGGTTGCAGCCAAGGCCTCTGGCTGTGGTATAATCGCGGCGCTTTCGAACAATTGTAGGCAAGCGCTGGATATGACTGGTTCACCTCGTATACGGAAATTCGCCCTCGCCGGTATGCTGGCTATGTTGACGGGCGCATGTACGGCTGTCGAAGAGCCGGAGTACGTGGAACGCCCCGTGGCCGAGATTTACAATCGGGCAATGGATTTGATGCAGTCGACGAACTTTGGTGCGGCGGCGAACGAATTCGACGAGGTTGAGCGACAGCATCCATATTCCGTCTGGGCCACAAAAGCCCAGTTGATGGCGGCGTATGCGTATTATCAGTCGAATCGTTATGACGATGCGATCATCGCACTCGACCGGTTTACGCAGTTGCATCCTGCACATCGAGATGCACCGTATGCCTATTACCTAAAGGCGCTCTCATATTACGAACAGATTTCCGATGTCGCCCGTGATCAGCGAATGACGGAATTGGCGCTCAATGCCCTGGACGAGGTCGTGAAACGGTTTCCGGAATCCGAATTCGCCCGCGACGCGACGATTAAGATCGACCTGACTTACGATCACTTGGCCGGCAAGGAAATGGAGATTGGTCGCTATTATCTGAAACAAAGACACTATCTGGCGGCCATCAACCGTTTCCGGGTCGTTGTCGATC
This sequence comes from Rhodospirillales bacterium, assembly GCA_965222395.1. Taxonomy (GTDB): domain Bacteria; phylum Pseudomonadota; class Alphaproteobacteria; order Rhodospirillales; family Casp-alpha2; genus UBA4479. The sequence goes on along the minus strand of OZ244947.1, from coordinate 1,985,541 downwards.
AATACGAGACCACGACCCACATTCCGGAAGCATTGCATCGATTGACCGAGGCTTACCTCGCCCTGGGTATCGACGCAGAAGCACGCAAGACAGCGTCCGTTCTCGGCCATAATTTTCCGGGCAGTGACTGGTATGTCGATTCATACGAACTGTTTCAGGACAAGCCGCCTGTCGTTCCGGATAAACCGTGGTACAAGCTCTGGTAAGCGGTCGGATATCGACCAAGCATAGGCCACGGAACGCATGCTGATACGGCTATCTATTCGCGATGTCGTGCTTATTGAAAAGCTCGATCTATCCTTGGCAGATGGTTTGACGGTCCTCACGGGTGAGACCGGGGCCGGTAAGTCCATTCTATTGGATTCCTTGGGCTTGGCGCTTGGGTATAGATCCGAAGTGCGGCTGATACGACCCGGTGCCGATAAATCTATCGTCAGCGCTGCGTTTGATGTTCCTGAAACCCATCCCGCGCATGCCCTTGCGGCCGATAGTGGAATTGAGTCCGATGGTGCAGAAATCATCCTCCGTCGTGTTCTTGGGCAGGATGGCCGGACCCGCGCCTTCATCAATGACCAGCCGGTCAGTATCGGTTTATTGAAGAAGGTCGGTGAGACCCTGGTCGAAATGCATGGACAGTTCGATACGCAAAGCCTTTTGGAGCCGGCATCACATCGGCCGCTGCTGGATGCCTTCGGTGGCTACCCGGCCGAAGTGGAGGCGGTTTCGTCGGCATATACAACGTGGCAGGACGCTCGTGAGGCAGTGCTTGCCGCCGAAGAGGCAGCTCAGTCGGCCCGTGAGAACGAGGAGTTTCTCCGCCACGCGGTCGATGAGTTGACATCGCTCGACCCGCAACCGGGCGAAGAGGCAGTGTTGGCGGAGAGCCGGACTCTTATGCAGCATGCCGAACAAATCTCGACAGCGCTCACCAGCGCGTCAAATGCCTTGGACGGGGATCAGGGGGCGGAGAATCAGTTCTCTGCTGCGCTGTTCGCTTTGGAAAAAGTTGCGGAACACGCCGCGGGACGCGTCGATGAGTTGATTGCGGCATTGAAACGCTCCTTGGCCGAGACCGCAGACGCGCGCGCCTATTTGGATAAGGCGGTCGATGATCTAGAGGTTGATCCGCGGGCGCTGGAGGTTGCCGAAGATCGTTTATTTGCGCTCCGTGCTGCGGCTCGAAAGTATGATGTCGCCGTCGGCGACTTGGCGACCTTGCAAACGCGGTTTGCCGCCGAACTTACAGATTTGGACGCGGGCGGGGTCGCGCTCGACGGCCTGCGTCTTGCTGAAGCGGCCGCGCGCGAAAGCTATGTACTCGCGGCGCAAAGTCTCCGCGCCAAAAGACAAGACGCCGGCGCCGCCCTTGATCTTGGTATGCGCGAGGAACTACAGCCGTTGAAGCTCGGAACGGCATTTTTCAGGACGACGGTTGAAGAGTTACCTGAAGACCGATGGTCGGCATCCGGTGTAGACCGGGTGGTCTTCGAGGTGGCAACGAACCCAGGCGCCGAGCCGGGTCCGCTCGCGAAAATCGCCTCGGGCGGCGAGCTCGCCAGGTTTATGCTGGCGCTGAAAGTCAATCTGGCGGAAGCGGATCCGGTACCGGTCCTCGTCTTCGACGAAGTCGATGCCGGAATCGGCGGCGCCGTTGCCAGCGCCGTTGGCGAACGGTTGGCCAAGCTCGGGCGACTGGCCCAGGTCCTCGTCGTCACGCATTCGCCTCAGGTCGCGGCCACGGGTGCGCAACACATGACGGTACGCAAGGCGGGGTCACCGGACGCCGTTCGTACCGACGTTGAGGTCCTAGATAATGATGCGCGCCGCGAAGAGATCGCGCGAATGCTGTCCGGTGCGGAGGTGACCGGCGAAGCCCGGGCGGCCGCCGGTAGCCTTTTGAACGGGGCGGTGGCATGACAGGGAATCCACTGCGGGTTGTTCCGGTCCAAGATCTCATGAAGCCCGATGCCGCGGTCGAGCTTGAAGCGTTGGCCGCCGAAATCGCGGCCCACGACATCGCCTATCATCAACAGGATGCTCCCGTCATTTCCGATGCCGACTACGATGAGTTACGTCGGCGCAATGACGAGATCGAGGCTCGATTTCCCGATCTTGTTCGTGCCGACAGCCCCTCCCTCGCAGTTGGTGCCGTCGCGGCTCAAGGATTTGGCAAAGTCGCACACGCACCGCCGATGCTTTCACTCGGGAACGCGTTTTCCGATGCCGACGTGGTTGAGTTCTATGCGCGCGTTCGCCGATTCCTAAATTTGAGCGATGACGCGGCGATCGACGTCGTTGCGGAGCCGAAAATCGATGGATTATCGATCTCGATACGATACGAAGATGGGAACTTTGTCCGCGGCGCGACTCGCGGTGATGGCCGCGAAGGCGAGGACGTTACGGAGAACCTCCGGACCCTGCCGGAGATCCCGGAGCGACTTTCCGGGACGTTCCCGTCATTGCTCGAGGTTCGTGGCGAAGTGTATATGTCCAAATCCGATTTCAAGCTTCTGAACGAGCGGCAGGAAGCGGACGGCGGAAAAATCTTCGCCAACCCACGCAATGCGGCCGCAGGCTCGCTTCGGCAGAAAGATCCCTCCGTTACGGCTGCACGCCCGTTGAAGCTCTTTGTTTATGCCTGGGGGGCCGTGAGCGGCGCGAATGATAGAGGGTATGGTGGGGACATCGATTGGCCCGACCAATGGTCGTTTTACGACCGCCTCAGGGCCTGGGGTTTGCCGATCAATCCTCGGGCGCAGTTGTGCCGAAACCTTGATGAAACCCTTGGCGCGTACCGGGATCTGGCCGAAACGCGCATTTCATTGGATTACGACATCGATGGTGTTGTGTATAAGGTCAGCCGCCTTGATTTACAGCAACGCCTGGGTTTTGTCAGTCGCGCGCCGCGTTGGGCCGTGGCGCACAAATTCCCCGCCGAAAAGGCCGAGACGATTTTACGCGATATCCGTATTCAAGTCGGTCGCACGGGGGCTTTGACACCGGTTGCCGAACTGGAACCGATTACCGTCGGTGGCGTGGTCGTCAGCCGCGCGACGTTGCATAACGAAGACGAAGTGTTGAAACGGCTGGATGCGCGGATTGGCGACCGGGTTATCGTGCAGCGTGCCGGAGACGTGATCCCACAAATCGTTGAGGTCTTGACCGACAACCGACCGGATAGCGCGGCCGCATGGGTTCCACCGTCCGTATGTCCATGTCCCTTGCAGACGGAGACTGTGCGTCCCGAGGGAGAGGCGGTCCGACGATGTACGGGCGGACTGGAATGCCCGCATCAGCAAGTTGCGCGTCTTAAACATTTTGTCTCGCGCGACGCTCTCGATATCGAGGGTTTCGGCGCGAAAACAATTGAAGCTTTTTGGCAAGAGGGACTACTAAAGACCCCGGCGGACATCTTCCGCCTTGAGGCCGAGGACGGGATGAGCGGCGTACCGCTTGCCGAACGTGAAGGCTGGGGGCCGACATCCGCGTCGAACTTGTTTGCGTCAATACAGGCAAGACGTTCAACGGACTTGGACCGATTTATTTATGCCCTGGGAATTCGTCAGGTGGGCCAGACAACCGCGCGAGATTTGGCACAGGTCTATGGCAATATCGAACAATGGGTCGCGCGGATGGAGGACGCACAGCGCGAGCCAAATGGCGATGCATGGACGGAGCTTGTGAACATCGATGGCATTGGAGCCTCGGTCGCAGCGGATCTCATGGCTTTTTTCGGAAACTCGCAGACGAGAGCGGATCTCGACGATTTGATCGGTCAACTCGATATCGCGCCGTTCGCAAAAGTTGACGCAGATTCGCCGTTGAACGGGCTCACTCTTGTTTTCACGGGCTCGCTCGAGTTAATGGGACGGTCCGAGGCGAAAAACCGGGCTGAACAATTAGGAGCCAAGGTCTCCGGGTCAGTGTCAAAAAACACCGATATGGTCATCGCGGGGCCAGGTGCGGGTTCCAAATTGAAGAAAGCTGAAGAGCTGGGTGTTCGTGTTCTGACGGAACAGCAATGGCTGGAGCTAATTGAAGACAGGTCGAATCAGCCGTCCCTTTTTTAGGATAAGTAGTTTACGCAATTATTGTGTATAACCACAATTTTTTCGTGCGTACTTGAGATATATTCTGGTAGTCGTTAAGCATTGATCATGTGCTCAAGTGCGCATTTTTTGGGAGATAGATTAGTTATGCCACATCCGACAGACGTCCACGTCGGCCATCGCCTGCGCGAGGTTCGCATCATGCGGGGTTTGACCCAAACCCAGTTAGGCGAAAAACTGGGCATCAGTTTTCAACAAGTTCAAAAGTATGAAAAAGGCACCAACCGCATTGGTTCCAGCCGACTTTGGGATATGTGTGGAATATTGGATGTGCCCGTCAGCTTCTTTTTTGAGGGTTTGAGTGATCCATCCGCAGACGACGAGAAAATCTCGCGTCGTGCATTGCAGCTTGCGAAAGAGCTTGATCGCATTGAAGATGACGAAGTTAAGACTAATTTCTTACACTTGCTGAAGGCTTATAATACCGGACCATAAAGTTCCGGGATTGCTCGGGGGAGAAACGACCGTTGTATCATGAGTTGGTTTGTGATGCGGGCGTTTCCCCAAGCGAGCCGAAAGGCCAACTGGCTTGGTGGGTCGATGACACTGGCCGAGCACTGCCACACTCCACGATTAACAACGAAAAAGACACGCGGCGCTTTGCGTTCCGGCATCTTGGTATGACGGAGATACTCGGGCGTGGGGGCCATTTATGCGTGCGTTGGGACGTCGCGCGTGTGGCATTTGGGTCTTTGACCGCTGTGCTTAATTGTCTGATGGCGCTTGATGCCAACTACCGGGTCCGACTGGAGTTCTTTTGGGGAGCATGGGCATCGGAGTCCGGATATACCCCAAATGCGGCGGCGGACAGAATGATCCGGACGATGGCCTATGCAGATGTCGAACCTTTCTTGGGTACAACCGTGTTGCAGAGCGACCCTGCGAATGTTCGAAAGGATAGCGGGCTTGTACGGTCGGCGTTCGAGGGTTGGGACAGCAGGCGTGGGCTGGCTTGCAGCTCGACCAACGATCATGGTGACGACTCTCTGGCGCCATATCTATTGGGGTTCCAGCACAATCGATCGGAGACCGATTTACTGGTCTCCCACGTAGGGGACGATTCCAGCGCGGCACGGGTGTTCGGCGCAGATTGGGCAGCGGATGCGGTGGGGCGCGTTGCAACCCGGTCGCAGCCGGATTACGAGTTCGACGAACGGGTTTGCGATGTGTACGACGATGTTATGGCCGATGGTGGCATCCGCATCGATCATGTACAGGCTCTCATTCGACGTCCAGACAATGACCCGATTTGGGTTCCCTATGTCCGGCTGCTTCTTCGGACTCGCGACGAATACGGGACGCCGACTTTGCTGTCCGCGGTCGAGATGCGACCGGATATCGACGTTCCGTTTATGGCCGCATAACGATCATGTCCAGATCTTGGGCATCATTCCATACAATCCATTCATCCAAGGTCCCTGCCGACGGAAGTGTCCAGATCATGCCGTGCGGTTGCATGTTTCTGTACCCGTAACGGGCGCTCACACCTTTCGTGCAGATTCCCGGCTGTGTCATGCCGAAAACATAGTCAGGCGCCCAACGCAACAAGATGATCGCCAGCATTAATCGCGGCAAGCTAGCGGTAAGACCACGAGCGCGGTAGTCCCGTTGCAGCCAAATCTCTCCGTGATAGACGACGTCACCCGTAATCGCGTGGGTGACCGGAGCCTCGCAGACACATGATTCGCCGTCTTCAGCCGTTGCCGCAGGGTCACTGTAGAATGCTTGGAGGCTATGATGCAGTAACGCCAAGGTCGTGTCGCGGCAGTCATACAGGCGTGCGGCCTGCGTAAACACCACGTCGCCGGATACGTCGACCCCTTTCATCCAAATTCCGTTCGCTGGACTTATATCGATCTTATCGGGATCGAAATTTGGTGTTAGCGGGAGTTTCCCGACATCGTCGTTGATTTTTTTCAGGACCTGAAAATCCGTCTCCAAGGACAGCTGAATACCTTGGGCGAAAGCATCGGAATCGATGTTCGATATATACTGCATAATTGCGCGGTCGCGTTCGGTGTCTCGCGGCGTTAATTGATCCGGTAGTCGCATAATTTCCCTCTAAACCTCTCATAAACACACGGGCGGGATGGCCCGCTGTGTGAGATGAGAGGGTTCGGGGAGGAAATTGATGCCGACGGGCGAAAATCGTTCAGAGCGTCAGCGACATTACGGCAGCGAGGCGGTGGATGCGCTGTACGCACGCGTATGGGGCGATAGCATCCATTTCGGACTCTACGGGCTCGATGATCTTGATCTCGAGACGTCGACGACGGAAACGAAACGACGGATGGCGAACATCGCGGGTATCCAGGCACGTAGCCAGGTTCTTGAGGTTGCCAGCGGCTGGGGGGCATCGGCCCGATATCTCGCCAGATCGTACGGTGCGCAGATCGTGGCAACCAATCTGGAAAGCGCGCACCAGAACCGTGCCGAGGTTCTTCGCGATCTTGCCGGATTGACTGCCTCCATTGATTTGGAACTGGCTGATTTCCATGCGCTCCCCTTTTCAGATGAAACATTCGATACATGGTGGTGCCAGGAATCCATAGTGCATGCGACAGATAAGCACGCGGTTTTTACTGAGGCCTTTCGTGTCTTGATGTCGGGCGGCCGGCTCATTTTCTCCGACCAGACGACAAATCGTCTTGCCTGCGACGAGACGGAGCGGATTAAGATCGCCGCTCGACATGGGGCGGACGATTTGTACGCGGAGAGAGAGTTCGCCGAAGCGTTGTCGGCGGCTGGCTTCGTCGATGTGACATCACATACGTGGGATCGGCATATGGCGCGCCATTTCATGAATCTCACCGATCGGATCGAACGGACCCGTACGGCGCTTCTCCGCGACATCGATCCGGTGATTGTCGAGTCCAACGCTGACATGTGGAGATTTGCGGCGGATTTGGCGATGGCGGGAAAAATTGGCTGGTCGTGTTTTTGCGCGACCAAACCCTAGTTTTCTGGCGAAACGGATCCTTCAATGACCGCTGAATCCGTTCTATCGGTATGTACTCGCCAATGCACGCTTGTTTCGCCAATCTCGAAAACGGCGGTCACCAATGTGCATCCGTAATCGTCACCGCCGTCGCCGGGGCGCCGGAAGACGCTCTCTCCGCCGTCTTTGGAACGTTGAAACAGAACGTCTGTCGCAGTGGTCGGGCCAAGATCATGGTTCCGTAGATGCTCGTCCACCGTTTGCTGACGATATGCGGACGAGGCCGTGACAACCTGATCGAGCCCTTCAAAAGCATCGTCGAGAAGATGGTTGGCGTGGCCTTTGGTGCCGTTGACGAAATCGATTACCGTTTTGGTCGCTGGCGCTTCCACCGAGAGCGGCGTGCGTTCACCTACCATACCTAGGGCGTGATGAAAGCCGGACGCACGGTCGTCTCGCCGCAAGTTTTCGATGGCCTCGGGAATAGTCGTCGCGTCCAGAATGGCTCGGCACACGAAATGCCGCGGCAATCCCGGCCTCAAATCGTCGGCGCGGATATTATTGATTGTTTGGACAAGGCCCGCCTGAGTGACGGCGACACTATGACCCGGAAGCATGCCCGGATACAGATAACTATCGAATCCCGGGGCGCCGTTGGGTCGCGCGCGAAGCCAGTACCGATGCGCCATAAAGGCCCCGTCGCCGTCTTCGTTATGGGCAATCACGGCTGGGACACCGGCTTCAAAGTCACCCTGTGACATGATCGTCGTGCAGTTGTCGGTCATCGCGGCAAGGCGGTTCGCCGCAATGTCAGGCGGCAGACGCAAGTCGCCACGGCAATTCCAAATAAACAGAGTTTCAGGATCGACGTCGGCGCCGGCGGCAATCGCATTCAATTCCCGCAGGTAAGTCGGATACGTTTGTTCCGTCGCATCCCGTAACGCCGCGAGGTAGTCAGATCCCCGGTAGACGCTCGCCGTTTCAGCGAATTCATCTTGCGACAGGACTGCCGCGTGCACCGATGCACCGACCGCGCGCCCGATCGCACGCCCCATGTCCTCAGCCGTGCCGGCGGCCTCTATAACTTTAATGGTATCGGTCATATCAGCCCGAGGATATAGCGTGCGAAGCCTTGAACACGACTGGGATGCTCGCGGAACTGGCGGCGAATCTCGCCGCAGGCTTCGTCACGGGCGGCACCGGATGGCACACGCGCATTTTGTCGGGCGTCGTCAAAATGACGACCCGCCGCACTCGCGTCCGCGTCGTTCGCCGAAACGTGTGCCAGCATTCGTCCGATCCGCAGGAGGAGTGGGCTTACATCCTCGCCGCAGGCTTCCGCTTGGCCGGTGAGGGTCCCAAATGCACCGGCACCCAAGCGCACTTGGTCCGCCGGTAAGATCGGGCGTTCAGCGGTCTCCAGAGACCGCATTTCCTTGAACCGGGGATGCGCATGAATGGCGGCGGCCGTCGCAGGGTCGCACGGGTCAGTCAGCGTATTGCAGAGAGAGATACGCCCGAAATAATCGTCCCAAATCGTGGCCATCTTTTGCGAGTCGCGAGGGTTTCCCGGATCTCCCTTTGCGCCGCTCCATGACCGGACAACTTGGTAACTGCTGAACTCACCAACGAGCACCATGACCCGACCATGCCGGACGCGATCCGCGTTGCGTTGACAGACGGCCGAAGCCTGAGCGGTCCGACCCACGGATGTCTTGGCGCTGCTCACTGTCGAGGAGGTCGTCTCAACACATTTTTCCGTGAAACTGTCGATCCAACGTTGCACACGTGCCGAAGGATCGCTATCGGCGCCTGGCAAACCACGCCGAATTGTCACCCGTTCGGCGACACCATCTGCGCCATTGCCGTTGCGTCGCCAGACCTGTTCGATACCGTTCGGTGTTTGGATGGGCGTTCCCCCCGTCCAGTTCGGTGGTGGTGGTGCGACAAGCACCTCGCCGTTGAAATCGGACGCCACAACGGGGGTCAAGAATGCAGCGATTAGGGAAAGTCCAGCGACGATGGGAAGGAAGCGAATATGCATGCCACGTTTATACGTCCCGTCACCGGACCTGAGAAGCATAAACGGAAGAATTGACTGCCGACACAGCGGGCGCTGCTGAAACACAAAGGGAGGCGTGAGCCTCCCTTCGGCGAAACCATATGGGGTCCGAATGCCTAGTGCAGCCGATCCGGCAGTTGCGCAATGGCGTCGTCGACAAGGGCGCCGGCTTTTGCATCGCTCATGCTGGTGGCAATCACGGTCTCGGCGGCCGTGACGGCGACTTCGATGGCATGTGCGCGAACTTGTTTGACGGCTTGTTGCTCGGCCAACTCGATACGTTCCAAAGCCAGTTTCTCCCGGCGATCCAACGTTTCCGTCAGTTTCGCCCGGCCTTCGCGGTCCATCCGTTCCGCTTCTTCTTTGGCATGATCGATGATGGCCTGCGCTTCCTTGGCGGCATCTCGCTGCTTGCGCTGATACTGTGCCAGCAAATCCTGCGCCTCATTGCGGAGCTTCTCGGCCTCGTCCAACTCGGCTTTGATCTTCTCGGCGCGTTCATCAAGACCTTTGGTAACGAAGCCCAATACCGGCTTGGCGATCAAAGCCAAGAAGCAGAAGAGACCAACGGCAACCCAAAATGTCGGATCTGTAAACATCTTGCGGCTCTCCTACGCTTTGCCTGAAAGAGCGGAATCGACCGCTTTTTCAACGGCGTCGGATTGAGGTGCCTCGCCGGAAAGTTTCTCGACCGCGCTGCTGGCAACGTCAACAGCGATGCCGCGAACGTTTTCCATCGCCTTTTCAACCTCGGCCGCGATGGCTTTCTCGCTTTCTGCCAGCTTGGCGTCCAGCTTTGCCGTCAACTCGGCTTCTTCCTTGGCGGCTGCGTCGTGCAGCTTGCTTTGGATCGCCTGAATCTCGTCATGCGCGGTGGCACGGGCATCGGCGAGGGCCTTTTCGTAGGCGGCCAAAGTTGCTTCGGCCTCCCGCTTCAGGTCCTCGGCCTTCTTGAGGTTGTCCTCAAGCCGCATTTGCCGGGTTTCCAGCGCGTCGGAAATTTTCGGCACCGCGAGCTTCCACATAATCAGGAACATCGCGCCGAATGTGATCGCCAACCACACGATTTGTGGTGCGAACGTGGTGACGTCTAACTGAGGCATTACACCACCGCCTTAGCCGGTCATGCCGCGGGGGCCGGAGCCCCCGGCCGCATTAACCGAACAGAATGACCAGAGCAACAACCAACGCGAACAGCGCGATGGCTTCCACCAGGGCGAAGCCCAGCATCGTCATCGGGAACACGGCGCTTTGCGCGGACGGGTTCCGGCCGACGGCCTGGATGAAGGAGGAGAAGATGTTGCCGATACCGATACCGGATCCGATAACACCGATAACGGCGAGGCCGGCGCCAAGCGCCTTCGCAGCTTCAACTTCCATGGGATAAGTCCTTTCTAGGTTGGTTAATCAGTTGAATAGGTTTCGGCGCCGCTTAGTGCAGATGCAGCGCGTCGTTGAGGTACAAGCAGGTCAAAATCGCGAACACGAACGCCTGCAGAAATGCGATGACGAATTCCAGGCCGGTGACTGCGATGACGAACACGAACGGCAGCCAGCCCGCGGCGATGCCGAGCGGCACGATGAAGCCCGCGAACACTTTCAGCAGGGTATGACCCGCGAGCATGTTGGCGAACAGTCGGACGCTCAAGGAAATCGGCCGTGACAGATAGGAAATGATCTCGATCGGCACCAACAACGGGGCCATGTACATCGGCACGCCCGGCGGCATAAAGAACGAGAAGAAGTGAAGCTTGTGCTTGGCGATGGCGATCAGTGTGACGCCGACGAAGATAAAGAATGCCAAGGTAAAGGTCACCGCGATGTGGCTGGTGAAGGTGAAGCTGTAGGGCATCATGCCCCACATGTTGCCGACCAGCACGAACATGAACACGGTGAAGATAAACGGGAAGTACGGACGGCCCTCGTTGCCCACGGTATCGCGCAGCATGTTGGCGATGAACACGTAGGACACTTCCGACATCGATTGCCAGCGGCCCGGCACCAGCGAGGTCTTACGTACCCCGCCCAATAGGAAAATACTGACGGTGATCACGGTCAGAACCATGAACAACGACGAGTTGGTGAACGAAGCGTCGACGCCGGCGATTTGAATGTCGACCAGCTTTTTGATCTCGAACTGCGCGAGCGGGGAAAGTCCCTCAGCCACTGCGATCTCTTCCTTCTCTCCGCGCCGTCTCGCCGTTTTCGGCGTTGTCGGACGCTTGTCCCGTTGGTTGGTAACCGAGCCCGTTGCCGAGCCGTTTGGCTACCCGATAAACATTCATCATCCCGGCCATGCCGCCCAAGACGATGAAAACGATCATCATCCATGGACTTGTGCCCAACCAGGTGTCGAGAGCCCAGCCAATGGCCACACCCACGGCCAGGGCGGAAACTAACTCGACGGACACCCGAAACGCAAGCCCCAGCGCCGATTTTGGCGGTTCGCTCAGGTCTCGTTTCCAGACCCGCCGGGCGTCCTCGGTTTCGCGGGCTTGTGCGAGCTTTTGCTCGAAAGCCGCGATGTCTTCCGGGGTTCGTTCCGGCGACCCTTTGTCCGTGTCGTCTTGCGGCATTGTCGGTGTCCTCCGAGGCGGCGATCCGCCCAAAAAACAGCCGGGCTCAGCCGCTCCCGACCCTTGGTCGCCGGTGTTGTATCAAAATATGCGGGACCCGCAAGGACTCATTTCGCAGGCCAAATTACAAGGATTTAAGGTTTGGACGAGGGTTGTGTTCGTTCGCGATCAGCGACACCAGATATCAAGCCGATTCGCGGATTTTCTCGGCTTTTTGCAGGTCGACGGAGACCAACTGCGAGACCCCGCGTTCCGACATCGTCACCCCATACAACCGGTCCATCCGGGCCATCGTCATGCGATGGTGGGTGATGATCAGGAAGCGCGTGCTTTCCGTCTTTGCCATGTGTTCCAGCATCTTACAGAACCGGTCGACGTTGGCGTCGTCCAACGGGGCGTCGACCTCGTCCAGCACACAAATCGGCGCCGGGTTGGTCAAGAACACGGCAAACAGCAGTGACAAGGCGGTCAGCGCCTGTTCGCCGCCCGACAGCAACGTCAGGTTCTGCATCTTTTTGCCGGGTGGGCTCGCCATGATCTCGAGGCCGGCGTCGAGCGGATCGTCCGCTTCGGTCAATTCAAGATGCGCTTCGCCGCCGCCGAACAACTTGCCGAACAATTCCTGGAAGTGCTCGTTCACTTCCTCAAACGACTGCAACAGCCGCTGGCGGCCCTCGCGGTTCAGTTCGGAGATGCCGCGGCGTAGTTTCTCGATCGCCTTGATCAGGTCGTCACGCTCGGAATGAAGGGTTTCGATCTGCTCGGTCAGTTCGCGCATTTCCTGCTCGGCGCGAAGATTGACCGGCCCCATGGTTTCCCGCTCGCGGTGCAGACGCTCGGCCTTGCGTTCGGTGGCTTCCAGTTCCGGCAGCGGTTTTTCGGGATCGAGCCCAGCGATTTCAAACAACTGATCCGGACGGCATTCCAAGCGGTCGTCGACCCGCTCGGCAATTGCCAGGCACGCTTGCTGCGCTTGTTCTTGGGCGCCTTGCGCGCGGACGCGTTCCTCGCGGGCGCGGGCCATGTCCGCTTCGGCGATCCGCAGGGTTTTGTCCGCCTCCGCCAAGTGCGCTTCGGCCGCCGCCAGCACGTCTGCGGCGTCGTGGCGGGCTTTTTCGGCGGTATCGATTTCGCTGAGGAGGGCTTGGCGACGCGCGTTCAGTTCAGCTGGTTTCTCGGCCAATGCGGTTCGTTGCGCTTCTAGATCGGTTTTTCGGGTCGAGAGTTCTTCATTTCGGACAACGGACGTCGCTTGGCGGTCAGCCCACGATTGCAATTCGCGTCCGATCGCCGAAATCCGCTCGTCCCGCTCGCGGGCAATGCGCTCGATTTCATCATGTTTGGCGCGGCACTCCATCAGGTGCGTGCGTTGCTCGGCTAGGGTCGAACGCATCCCATCAATGCGGGATTTGTCCGTCGCCACGTCGGGCAGGTCGGCAAACTCCGCGTCGGCGCGCTGTTTGCTCTCGGCGATCTCTGCCATATCGGTGTCGAGTGATACGAGTTGTGCCGTAACGCCGCCTAGTTGCGAACTGTGCGCCGCCATCTTGTCCTTGATCGCGGCCATCCTGTCGCGGGCTTCGGTTGCCGCCGCTTCGCAATCGCGCACGGCGTTTCGCGCGGCGCGTTCTTCAGCGGTTGCTTTTTCGAATGCGTCGCGCGCCCGGTCGGCTGCGGTCTGCGCCTCGTCCAATGCGGCATGGGCCGCGGCGGTCTGGCTGTCCAGCTCGATCAGGCGGTTGCGCTGTTCCAAACGCCGGGCGGCAGAGGTCGGCGCGCCGGCGGCAAACAGATAACCGTCCCAGCGCCACAATCCACCGTTTTTGGTGACCAGACGCTGGCCGACTTTAAGCTGGGTCATCATCGCTTGCGCCTGCGTCTCCGTCTCGACGACTCCGATTTGCGATAATCGTCGCGACAACGCATGCGGTCCACGAACCCATTGGCTCAGCGGAGTGGCGCCGCTGGGAAGAGGTGCCGCGTCGGTCATTGGCGGCAGATCGCGCCAATGCGCCGGTGCGGCTTCGTCGATGGGGGCTTCGATCTCATCGCCCAGGGCGGCGCCGAGAGCGGCTTCGAACCCGGGTTCGACCGTGACCGCGTCGATCAAAGGCGGGAACATGTCCGGATCGCCGGTATCGAGAAGGTTGGCCAACGCCGATTTCTCCGCGTCCAGTTTGGTCGCGGCGTCACGCGCCTCGTTCCACGTCGCACGAACGGTTTCACGATGCTGTTCGGTGGTCCGCCGTGTTTCTTCGGCCGTCGTGACCGCCTCGCGCGCATCTTCGAGAGCCGCCGCCGTGCGCTCGGCGTCCCGTTCCGCGTCGGCATAGGCCTCGGCCTCCGGGGCGTCGGCTTCCAGTCGCTGTTTCTGTTCGTTGAGCTCATGCCTTCGTCGTTCCAGACGGTCCTTGCGCACATCGATATCGGCGAGGGTTCGTTCCATCGCGGCGCGGCGCGCTTCGGCGTCGGCGACTTGTTGTGTTAATGCGGACAGAGAGGCCTCGGTCTCGTTGACCGTCACGTTGGCGGCATTCAGGGCTTCGGTCGCTTCGGCCCGGTAGCCGTCTTCGCCCGCCCGCGCGGTCTCGATCGCCGATGTCTCCGCTGCCAGGCGTTCCTGTGCCGCCTTGGCATCGGCGATCAGCGCCTGTTCGCGCGCCATATCGGCGATGGTCTCTTCGATCCGGTTTTGGGTTTCCTTCGCCTGCGCCTCGATCCGTTGTTCTTCTTCGTCTAGGCCGTCGCGGGCGATGACCAGGCGCTGAAGTGATGCCGCCGCTGCGGCTTCGTTATCGCGAAGGGCCGGGATTTCGGCGGATGCCGCCGCCTGGCGCGTGACCGCTTCGGCAACCAGGACCGACAATTCGTTGACGCCTTTTTCGATTTCGCTGAACGCCAGCCGGGAGTGTTCAAGCTCGCTCTCTGCCGCGGTCCACCGCAAGTAGAACAGCGTCGCATCGGCGGTTCGAATAAGATCGGACAGATTCCGGTATCGGGTCGCTTGGCGGGCTTGTTTCTTCAGCCCCGCCATTTGGGCCTCAAGGGTCACAAGAATGTCGTCGAGACGCTCCAGATTGGTTTCGGCTCCTCGCAAGCGTAACTCCGCCTCGTGGCGGCGGGAGTGCAGACCGCGAATGCCGGCAGCTTCTTCCAACAGCGAGCGTCGCTCGGTCGGCTTGGCCGCGATAACGGCACCGATCCGTCCTTGGCTGACCAGCGCGGTCGAACGCGCCCCTGTCGCCTGGTCGGCAAACAGCAGTTGGACATCGCGGGCCCGCATATCCTGTCCGTTGATACGGTACAGCGAGCCCTTTTCCCGCTCGATCCGCCGTGCGATTTCCAGGTCTTCGGTCTCGTCGAACTGTGCCGGGGCGTTCTTGTCTTTGTTGTCGAGGGTCAGAACCACTTCGGCGACATTGCGTGCGGGCCGTTTGTCGGTGCCGGAGAAGATGACGTCGTCCATCTCTCCGCCGCGCATCTGCTTGGCGGAGGTCTCCCCCATGACCCACTTCAACGCTTCGACGAGGTTCGATTTACCGCACCCATTGGGGCCGACGATGCCGGTCAGACCGGCATCGATTTCGATCGCCGTCGGCTCGACGAACGACTTGAATCCACTAAGACGAAGCTTCTTGAAGTGCAGCACGGTTCTTTCCGGTCTCCCCAGATCACACGCCGATACGTGGAATGTAGCGGTGTGTGCGGAATTTTACCCCACAATTGCGCAGATATGGCGTTTTTTTTACGCCTCTGCACAATATGTGGGACTATACGGGCGAGGTCAGAACCGAGTCGACTCTTTTTCCGTGCCCGTTCTGGGGATAACTCGGCTGCGTCGCCTAATTGGCTTTTGACAGTGCCTCGTCGATTTCGGCCTTCAGGACGTTCCAATCCATGCCGTTCTCCGAAGGTTCCCCGGCGACGTAAACCGTTGGCGTTGCACGGACGCCTTTCTCCTCTTGGGCAATCCGCGCGTTGTTCTGGATGCCGTTCATCAATTCGGAATTCTTCAGACAGGCATCGACGTCGTTCGGGCCTAGACCGGCCATCCGGGCCACCATGCTCATC
The DNA here is from genome assembly GCA_965222395.1 of Rhodospirillales bacterium. Lineage (GTDB taxonomy): Bacteria > Pseudomonadota > Alphaproteobacteria > Rhodospirillales > Casp-alpha2 > UBA4479. The sequence continues at coordinate 1,969,785 of OZ244947.1, read as the reverse complement.
GCTTGCAGCGGATTTTCGGAACGCAGCCACTGGTCCTGGGTATCGAAGAAGATATCAAGCATACCCTTGTGTCGGGTGGGGCCCGCGCAACGCGAGATCATCGCCGCCGCCAGGGCAGGGGTATTGGTCGGAAAATCCCGGTAGATGAACTTGATCTTGCCGGTATCGACGTATTCCGCCTTCAGGGAAGGCCAGACCACCTGATGGAAATGTTTGCACGCAGGGCAGGACAGAGAGGCGTACTCAATGACCTCGACGGAGGCGTCCGCGTTTCCAAGGACGAGTTCGGTCATGGCCTCTTCGGTCGAGACGATCTTGTTCGACGCGTGGGCCGGCCGGATCGCGAGCGTTCCGAGCGCGGCGGCTGTCAGTGTGAGCGCCGTACGGCGGGTGATGGTCATTTCATGTTACTCCGAATTGTTCTGGTTCTTGATGATGTCTTGTTCAGACGCGCGTCGACGCGCGACATGGGTCCCCAACCGCAATAGGGCGGATCTTAGTTCATCGTCTGCGACGGGTTCCAGGCTTTGAACGATTTCGTCGCGGGTTTTCGATTTTATCGGTGGGAGCGGCGGACGCTTAATATGTCCTTTCTTCGGTAACGGGCCGTGGATGATCTTTATCCGGCCGACCGCCCGAAAACCGAAATATCGGTTGATACGCTCCAGCAGAACGGGTTCAAAATGGATAATCTCGGTTGCCAAAGCGCCATTCGCGAGAAGCAATTGCAATGTGCCGGGCTTGCTCCGATCTTTGGGGAAATTGATGCGCTCCGGCAGACTGTGTCCACCGATCAAGTCGCCGGCGATCTCGGGCCATCTGTTGACGATTTCGGCGTCGACGAATCCGCGTTTGTCCAGGGCGCGTTTCGTGAGCCCTGACATGGCCCGGCCAAGCGGTTGCGCACGAGCGCGGCGGGCGGTTTCCAAAGCTGACTTGTAATTCCCGACCATTCTACACTCAGTACGCCACAATTTGCCGTTCGTATCGTTAAAAAGAGGTAATAACCCTATTAGCCTAGGGACCACCGTGACGGGCCACAAGGCTTCTGCGGCGACCTCAAGAAAATGTGTTTGCACATCCACTGAAAAACGCCAAACGATGCCGCTATGTTGACCAAGCCTCCCGACCCCGCCGCGTTTCGGACCGACGTTCTCCGGTGGTACGATGCACACCGGCGAAGCCTGCCTTGGCGCGCGCCCGCGGGTCGTGCCGCCGATCCCTATGCCGTCTGGATGTCCGAGATCATGTTGCAGCAGACGACGGTGGCCACGGTCGGCCCCTATTACGGCGACTTCATGGCAAAATGGCCGACGGTTACCGATCTGGCCGGCGCGTCGTTGCAAGAAGTCCTCGTCGCCTGGCAAGGCCTGGGGTACTACGCTCGCGCTCGGAACCTGCATAAGTGCGCGCGCACCATCGTTTCCGAGTATGACGGAACTTTTCCGAACGATGAGACGGAACTAAGAAAACTGCCGGGAATCGGGCCGTATACGGCCGCGGCCATTGCGGCGATTGCCTTCGATCGGGCCGCGGTTCCGGTCGATGGGAACATCGAACGGGTCACGGCGCGGGTGTATGCCATTGACACGCCCTTGCCTGGCGCCAAGCCGCTCATTGCCGAGGCAGCATCCCGTTTCGTAGACACCCACCGTCCGGGTGATTTTGCCCAAGCGCTCATGGATTTGGGAGCGACAATCTGCACACCGACATCTCCAAAGTGCACCTCATGCCCGCTGACAAAGCACTGTCAGGGCAGGGCGGCTGGCATTGCCGATACGCTTCCGGTAAAGGCGCTAAAGAAAATACGGCCGGAACGCCGGGCCGTGGTGTTCTGGCTAACGAACCCGGCTGGGCAGGTTTATTTGAGACGACGGCCCGAAAGTGGTCTCCTCGGAGGTATGACCGAGTTTCCGTCGACCCCCTGGGTTGAGGGAGATTGGCCTGGAGAAAGTGAGACCGTCGCCTCGGCGCCTATGCAGGCCAACTGGACCCAAGTTTCGGGAGAAGTGGAGCACGTTTTTACGCATTTTCGATTGCGCTTGCGCGTCCTAAGGGCGAACGGCGCAAATCCGGCTGGCGAGGGGTTCTGGGCCGCGCCCGATGCCTTCGCACAGCATGCTCTGCCGACGGTGATGAAGAAAGTCGTACGATTGATGAAGATTTAGGCGTCGCGTAACGCTTTTTGCAGGGCCGCAATGTCGTCGCGTATATGTCGCGCAATAAACCGCGTCAGGGCCTGTGCCTGCAGGATGGCCTGCCCGCGGCGCGTACCGGAAACCACCCGGTCTAACTCTATCAGTGCATTCTCTATACGCCGGAGCCCGTTTTGCGCCGCCCATTGCCGATGAGAATCGACGGCCGATTGAATGGCCGGAAGGTTGCCTGCGACCGCCCATTTTGAAAGCTGTTCGGCACGGGACAGGGCGGCATCGGCGGAAATATCCGTGGCCTGCGGATCTGCGGCGCGCGCCCGCATATCCTCGACGGCGCTTCCGTCGAGGATATCCCAATCAGACGCACGTCCGTGATTAGGTGTCATGGCTACTCATCATACTGGATTAGTGCGTCGAACGGTACATTGATCCTGTCGCGCCCACCCAGAAACGTCAGTTCGATAATCCCAGCGCTGCCGACGACTTTTGCATCGACTTTTTCAAACAATGCCAGGGATGCGCCCAATGTACCGCCCGTCGCCAAAAGGTCGTCCAATACCACGACGCGTTGACCCGGTTGGACCGCGTCGGTTTGAATTTCGATGGCGTCGGCGCCGTACTCAAGCTCGTAGTCGTGCCGCACGACAGGGCCAGGCAGCTTGCCCGGTTTACGGATCATACAAAATCCAAGACCTAGCCGCGCCGCCAGGGGGGCCGCGACCAGAAATCCACGAGATTCGATCCCGGCAAGAATATCGGGTTGATGACGTGAGACGATCCGCGCCAATCGACTGAGGGCGACGGACCATGCCTCAGGATGCGCCAGCAGGGTGGAAATATCGTAAAACAGAATGCCGGGTTTCGGGAAATCCGGTATCGACCGAATATGGTCTTTAAGGTCCATGAAGATCGTCTCCTTGATAAACGAACGGACGGCATCCTATCTAGCGGAACACCGACCTGCAATTCAGGGCTCCGAGCATGCAAGATTTCGTGCAATGCACAATGTGATTTCATTGCAACCGGCATGCCGCTGTGATTTCGTCGCTATTCACTTCGGACAGAGGCCGTGTATATGAGCAACATATTCCACCGGGCACCAAGGGTGTCGATGCCGACCGCGGTGAAGGGCGACGGCATCTATATCGTCGATGCCGACGGCAAACGGTATTTGGACGGTTCAGGTGGTGCCGCGGTTTCGTGCTTGGGACATTCGGACCCGGACGTCATTGCGGCGGTGAAACAGCAAGTCGACGGCATCGCCTTTGCGCACTCCGGGTTCTTTACCTCGCAACCAGCCGAAGACCTGGCGGATTTCCTGATCGCCCGCGCGCCGGATGGGATGCGCGCGGCGTATTTCGTCTCCGGCGGGTCGGAAGCCGTGGAGGCGGCATTGAAGATGGCGCGGCAGTATCACCTGGAGCGTGGCGAGCGAACCCGGTCGAAGTTTATCGCCCGCCGCCAGAGCTATCATGGGAATACTTTGGGGGCGTTATCGGTCGGCGGAAACGTTTGGCGGCGGGAGCCGTTCGCACCGATTCTGACCGATGTCACGCTGATCTCGCCCTGCTATGCCTACCGCGAACGCCAAGATGACGAGACAGAGACGGAGTACGGTCTGCGCGTCGCCGACGAGTTGGAAGCGGCCATCCTGGATCTAGGTGCAGAAAATGTGGCGGCGTTCATCGCCGAAACCGTTGGCGGCGCGACAGCCGGCGTCATCCCGCCCGTCGAGGGATACTTCAAGCGTATCCGCGAAATCTGCGACCGATATGGTGTCGTGATGATATTGGACGAGGTGATGAGCGGCATGGGACGAACCGGGACGTTGTTCGCCTGTGAACAGGATGGCGTCTCGCCCGACATCGTCTGCATCGCAAAAGGCCTCGGCGCGGGCTACCAACCGATCGGGGCGACATTGGTGCAAGATCATGTCTACAAGGCGTTCGTCGAAGGCACCGGTTCGTTCCAGCACGGACACACCTATATGGGACATCCGACCGCATGCGCAGGCGCGCTGGCGGTGCAACGCAAAATCGAAACTACGGGATTATTGGATGCGGTTAAGACCCAGGGCAAGGCCCTCGTCGACAAGCTGCACAATCGGTTCGGGAATCACCCGAATGTCGGCGATATTCGCGGTCGCGGCTTGTTCATCGGCATCGAGTTCGTCGCGGATCGAATGACGAAAGAGCCGCTCGATCCGGGATTAAAGCTGCATTCTCACATCAAGCGGTATGCCATGGATGCTGGATTGATCTGCTATCCCGGCGGCGGCACCGCCGACGGTACGCGCGGCGATCACGTTCTGCTGGCGCCGCCGTTCATAATTTCGGACGAACAGTTGGACGAACTCGTCGATAAATTTGGACAAGCCGTCGATACGGCGTTCATCCAGGTCGGAGTTCCCCGATGACCGGTTTGGGGGAACAGAAACCGTCGCGTCCGCACGTGTTGCGACATTGTCGGCTTGTGCTAGAGTCCCTCTCTTTTCGGCTGACTGGTGGGTTATCGTGAGGGCCGACAATTGAGGATTAAGATCGATCGCGCCTCGACAATCGCTTGCGAGGGTGTCGATGAACCGGGTGAAACACCCGGAAGTGGGGGGCGCCGGCTCGGTGACCCGCAAAGTGTCAGGGGGCGTCGTTTGTGAGCATGGCAATGCGTTTCAATGACGGTTTTTGGCTAATTGGTTTGGGAACCTTTAACTAGAAAATGCGAAACTCAAGGAGATCTAGGATGCATTTCAAAAAAACGATGCTGGCAACGGCCGCGATTATGGGCGTTACGCTCGCCGCGGGCGCGACCGAAGCACAGCAGAAATTTATTTCCATCGGCACCGGGGGTGTTACGGGCGTCTATTATCCGACAGGTGGCGCCATCTGCCGTCTGGTCAACAAAGACCGGAAGTCTCACGGTATTCGCTGCTCCGTCGAATCGACGGGTGGATCGGTTTACAACATCAACACCATCCGTGCCGGCGAATTGGACATGGGCGTTGCGCAATCGGACTGGCAGTACCACGCCTATAACGGTACGTCGAAGTTCAAAGACCAAGGCGCATTCAAAGACCTTCGCGCCGTGTTCTCCGTTCACGCGGAACCGGTCACGATCGTTGCCCGCAAGGATGCCGGCGTCAAAATGCTCGGCGATCTGAAGGGCAAGCGTCTCAACATCGGCAACCCCGGATCGGGTACGCGCGGTTCTTGGGAAGTTCTCGAAGCCGCGTTGGGTTGGCAGCGTGGCGACCTCGCGTTGGCCACTGAGTTCAAGTCTTCCGAGCAGTCTCAAGCGCTTTGCGACAACAAAATCGACGCGTTCTTCTTCCTTGTTGGTCACCCGTCGGGAACCATCAAAGAAGCAACGACGTCGTGCGAGGCGAACTTGGTGACCGTGTCCGGTGCAGCCGTCGACAAGCTGGTCGCTGATAACTCGTTCTATCGTAAAGCGACCATTCCGGGCGGCATGTACACGGGGACTCCGGACGATACCGCGACCTACGGCGTCGGTGCGACGTTCGTCAGCTCGACGAAAGCGCCGGCGGATACCGTCTATCATGTGGTCAAAGCCGTGTTCGAAAACTTCGACACGTTCCGGAAACTGCATCCTGCGTTCGGTAACCTCAAGAAAGAGGAAATGATTAAGGATGCGCTCTCTGCGCCGCTGCACGATGGTGCCGCGAAGTACTACAAGGAAGCTGGCCTGATGTAATTGGGCGAGGGGCACGGGTAAACGGACCCGTGCCCCGCTTTCTTCGCGTTGGCCGATGGGGCGGCTAGCGCGAACGTTGCGCGATTTATACGGCGCGAAAAAGGGGGACTGATAATGAGCGAGCAAACCGACAACAAGAAGGTCTCGGAATCTGGGGTCGATCTTGACGATTTAGTCGCGTCGTCCGACACGGGCGGTCGTGCACCGACAGGTGCCGTCGCAAAGATGTTGGGGTTCACAGCGATTGCGTGGTCCTTGTATCAAATCTGGATCGCATCTCCGCTGCCGTTCATGTTTGCCGATATTATCCCGATCCCCAACAACTCGCATACACGACCAACGCATCTGGCGTTTGCTATCTTCCTGGCCTTTATGGCCTTTCCGGCACTGAAATCATCGCCGCGCGACCGGATTCCCATCCAGGATTGGATATTCGCGCTGGTCGGGGCCGGGTGTGCCGCTTACCTCGCCATATTCGCCACGTCGCTGGCCGATCGCCCCGGCTTGCCGACCACAACCGATCTCGTCGTTTCCGCGATTGGTTTGGTCCTGCTCCTGGAGGCCACCCGCCGCGCCTTGGGACCGCCGTTGATGATTGTCGCGATCGTCTTCGCTTCCTACATATTCTTCGGCGAACATGCGCCCGAAATCATCGCCTGGCAGGGTGCATCGTTTAACAAGGCGATGTCACACTTGTGGATCACGCAAGAGGGCGTATTCGGGATCGCCTTGGGCGTGTCGACCAGTTTTGTCTTCCTGTTTGTTCTTTTTGGTGCCCTTTTGGACAAGGCGGGCGCCGGAAACTACTTCATTAAGGTCGCTTTCGCGGCCCTTGGACACTTGCGCGGTGGTCCGGCAAAGGCCGCCGTGTTGGCGTCTGCGATGACCGGTCTGATCTCAGGCTCGTCCATCGCCAATGTGGTATCAACCGGTGTTTTCACAATTCCATTGATGAAGCGAGTGGGCTTTTCGGCCGAGAAGGCCGGATCGGTCGAGGTCGCGTCATCCGTCAATGGCCAGATTATGCCGCCGGTCATGGGGGCGGCCGCGTTTCTCATGGTGGAATATGTCGGCATCTCGTACCAAGAGGTCGTCAAACACGCGTTTCTTCCTGCCGTTATCTCGTACATCGCACTGTTTTATTTGGTCGACTTGGAAGCCGCCAAGAACGGCATGCTCGGCCTGCCAAAATCGGGTCCCGTTCGCACGGTTCTTCAAAAGGTCAACGGGTTCCTTATCGGGATCGCGGTGACGGCTGCGTTGGGGGCGTTCGTCTACTACGGTATCGGTTGGACCAAGGACTTAATGGGCGATAACTCGGCGTATGTTCTCGTGCCGTTTCTGCTGGCCGTTTACGTGTTGTTGGTTCGTTTCGCGTCGAAATACCCGGATCTCGAATTGGACGATCCAAACGATGAGCTGGTGGAATTGCCCGAGGTCGGACCGACCGCGAAGACCGGCCTGCATTATTTGCTGCCGATTATCTTGTTGGTTTGGTTCTTGATGGTTGAACGTAAATCGCCGGGACTGTCCGCTTTTTGGGCGACCGCTTTGCTGATTTTCCAGGTCCTGACCCAAAAACCTCTGAAGGCATTCTTCCGCGGCGAAGGTAGCCTTGGGTCCGCGTTCAAGTCCGGATATGCCGACCTGTTGCTGGGTCTAACAGATGGTGCCCGGAACATGATCGGCATCGGTGTCGCCACGGCGACGGCAGGTATCATTGTCGGCGCGGTGTCTCTGACCGGTATTGGTCAAGTGATGGCGGAACTGGTCGAGTTCCTCTCCGGCGGTAACCTGATGCTGATGCTGGTCCTCGTTGCGGTGATCAGTTTGATTTTGGGTATGGGCTTGCCGACGACGGCCAACTACATCGTCGTGTCGTCGCTCATGGCGGGTGTCGTTGTGCAGTTGGGCGCACAAGAAGGCCTTATCGTACCGCTAATCGCCGTGCACTTGTTCGTGTTCTATTTCGGCATTATGGCGGATGTGACGCCGCCCGTTGGGCTTGCGTCATTTGCCGCCGCGGCAGTCTCCGGCGGTGATCCGATCAAGACGGGTTTTACGGCGTTCTTTTACAGTCTGCGTACCGTCATGCTGCCGTTTCTGTTTATTTTCAACACGGACTTGTTGTTGATCGACGTCGGCTGGCTTGAGGGCATTCTTGTCTTCATCGTCGCAACGGCGGCGATGCTGGTCTTTGCGGCGGGTACGCAGGGTTACTTCTTTGCGCGCTCAAAAGTCTATGAGTCGGTGCTGCTTATTTTGATTGCCTTCACCTTATTCCGCCCCGGATTCTGGTTGGACATGGTTTGGGAGCCGTTCGAGCAGGTGCCGCCAACGCAACTGATCCAATTGGCGGGCGATTTGCCGGATGACGCGGATATTCGGATCAAGGTTGGCGGTGAGGACCTCGCCACTGGCAATTTGGTCGAGAAGTTCGTCGTCATGCCTTTGGGGGCCAAGGTGGCGGACGGGGCCGCGCGGCTGGAACAGAATTTGGGTCTGGTGCTTCGCGATGAAGACGGCAAGGTCATTGTCGATCAGGTTGTTTTCGGCAGCGCCGCGGAGGCGGCCAAGATCGACTTTGATTGGGAGGTAATGATCGTCGAATTGCCGGCTGACCGCCCGCCCAAAGAAGTGTTCTGGATTCCGGCTTTGCTCGTTCTGGGTCTCATAATCGTCATGCAACGGCGGCGTCGGATGTCGACGAATTAACCGCTTTCATGGGCGGGCCAGTTCCTCCCAGATCGACTGGCCTTTGATGTACTGCCGATAGGACCGGAGTACGCGCGAGTACAAGGCCTCGTCTTTCTGGCGTTCGGCGGCTTCTGCCAGCCAGGCGTCGCGCATGGCGTCGCGAATTTCGGCGGGCCAGGGCTGCACGTCCGCGCCGGCATCGGCAATTTTCTTCAACGCGTCGAATTGGAGCGCTTCGCCCTCGGCGATGGCATGGCGGATGTTGTCGCCGCACACGGCGCGAATGAGGGCCTGATTGCCGGCGTCGAGCGATGACCACGTATCTGCGCCAAAAAGCGCCACAAAGACCCGAGCGGGCGTTCGCCATCCCGGCACGTAATAGGTCGATCCGGTCGCCGCCGGTCCGAGGACCGCGTCGACATGCGGGGCGGATAACTGTGCGGCATCCAAGGTGCCGGACTGAAGGGCAATGAGGGTGTCGGCAATCGGGAGATCGATGATATCGGCGCCCAGGCGTCGGAACATTTCCGCTTCCGCGCCCAGCGCCCGCAGGCGCAGTTGTGATATATCCGCCGTGGTTCGTACGGGATTGCGGAACCAACCGCCGCCGACGTGCGGGACCATGCCGCATACCACCCCGGACAGTCCCATTTCCGACATGATTTCGTCGAACAGGGTGCTTCCGGGGCCCGCCATCCAACCCAAGTAGGCGGCTACCGACGTGCCGAACGGCGGCCCGGCAAACAGTGTCAACGCGGGTTGTGCGGCCGAGAGATCGTCTAGAACGGTGAAATAGGCATCGATGGCGCCGGATGATACGGCATCGACGGCATCGGCGTTCTTTACCAACGCGCCAGGGGGATGGAAGCGGATATCAAACCGGCCGCCTGATGCGCGCCAGACTTCGCGCTCCAGCCTTTTTGCGGTGCTCCCATAGGCGGGAAGATCAGCGGGAAATGCGCTCGCCATTCGTAGGCGGAGGACCTGTACTTCCGGCTCGCGCGTTGCCGGCACAGGCGATACGGCTTCAGTCGGTGTAGGCACATTTGTCGACGCGGATTGCGCCGGCAGCTGAAGCACCGACGAGCCGTCGACGGTCATGCGCGGCGCGATGACGGTCGCGCCGAGGACGATACCGGCGACAATTCCGATGATCAGTCCAAAGACGGTGTTGCGCATCGACTAGCCTCCCTCGCTCGGCGACGGGGACTACGGTTATCACCGAAACTCGGAATGAACCAGAGGTGTTGCGATCAAAACTGGTCGAGTGGCATCTTCAGGTAGCGGACGCCGTTGTCCTCCGGCGGCGGCATCCTCCCTGCGCGTACGTTGACTTGGACCGACGGCAACAGCAACGTCGGCATGCCAAGAGTGGCATCGCGCTCGCGGCGCATCTTCGTGAAGGCCTCGCGGTCGACGCCGCCCGCAAGATGGATGTTTGTGCGCTTTTGTTCGCCGACCGTCGTCTGGATCATGACGTCTCGCCCGCCTGGTTGGTAGTCGTGGCAAAGAAAAATGCGCGTTTCATCGGGCAGCGCGAGTATTTTTTGCAACGACTCATACAGTGTCGCCGCGTCGCCGCCCGGAAAATCGCACCGCGCCGTCCCAAAGTCGGGGGAAAACAGCGTGTCACCGACAAAAATCGCGTCCCCGAAAACATAGCTGACACACGCCGGCGTATGACCGGGGGTGAACATGACCCGTCCCCGCAAGTCGCCGATCTCGATTTCCTCACCGTCCGAAAACAGATGATCGAAGGGCGTTCCGTCCGGGACGATATCCGCTAAATTGAAGACCTCTTTGAACGTGCTTTGTACGGTCGTGACGTTTCCGCCAATGCCGATTTTGCCGCCGACGGCCTTTTTCAGATAGGGCGCTGCCGAGAGATGATCTGCGTGAACGTGAGTCTCGAGAATCCAATCCAACGTCAGGTCGCGTTCCGTGATGCGTGCGATCAATCGGTCTGCGGTATCCGTCGACGTCCGGCCGGAGGCCGCATCGTAATCGAGGACAGAATCTATGACGGCGCAGTGTGTCCCGGTCTCATCGACCACCAGATGCGTCAGTGTGAATGTGGCGGGATCGAAAAAACTCTCAACCTCGGTAGACATGGTTCGTGCTCCCAATATCATATTCGATTTAATGAATATATAATCGAAAATACGGTTGCCGCAATGCCAAGTGACAGACATGTTCGCCGCGATGGACAAAAAAAACGTAGAACCTGACCCATCCATTGCGTTTGTCGAGGATTGTTTGGCGACGAGCCAATGGCACATGAACGTACTCCGGGTTGTGGCTGACATGAGCCTTCCGGATTGGGCAATCGGGGCGGGTTTCGTTCGAAATTTGGTTTGGGATCGCCTGCACGGACGGGGCTGCCAAGCACTGCCCGCAGATGTCGACGTGCTTTATTACTCGGAATCTCATGTGGGTTGTCGCGCAGAGGAGGAGATCACCAACAGGTTGGCAGCGACTATGCCCGGCACGCCATGGTCGGTAAAGAATCAGGCGCGGATGCATATCAGAAACGGCGATCAGCCGTATCGTTGCACTCTAGATGCCATCGGTTTTTGGCTGGAAACCCCAACGGCGGTCGCCGTGAACTTGGAAACTGACGATAAGATAGAAGTGCTCGCGCCCTACGGCGTCGCAGATCTCATCGATTTGCGGGTAAGGCCGACCCCTGCCGGGCGGCGCAAACCTCACGCCTACAGTGCGCGGGTCAAAGATAAGAAATGGCAGGAACGTTGGCCTAAACTGCGTGTTGAATGGCCAGACCCAATCCAGCGCATCTAGGATGCTGGTCGACGAGACGTTGAAGCGGTCGAATGAATGGTCGGAGTGAGAGGATTCGAACCTCCGGCCCCTGCCTCCCGAAGACAGTGCTCTACCAGGCTGAGCTACACTCCGTCCGATGCGGCGCGCTTTATAACGTCCGGCGCGATCAAGAGCAAGAACCGTCGGCGCACCGAGAAAGTTGTCAACAGTCACAAATCACCTGAACCGTGATATCGTCATTGTCACATTTCGAACCTTGCACAAAACGCACATAGTGCATAAACAGCGTGAGCTCTTGAGAAAGCTAAATAAAGGTTAAATATGAAGCACTTATCCGATGCGTACTGGGCTATTCGCTGACATGCCGAAGTCGCATGATGAAACGCCCTTGGAGTGCGAGATCAAGTTGGTTGGAAACCGTGCCGCGCTTCGCGCTGCCGAAACCGCCGTTGCAAAGTTTGTCGGCGAGCGCATTTCCTGGTCCACGGACGATTTGCAGACCAGCTATTACGATACCGTCGACCGCCGCCTTTCGCGGCGCGGGGTGGCATTGCGCGTTCGCAAAAAAGGTCGCGCCTATACCCTGACGGTGAAAGCCGACGCCGCCAGTGCGCAGGCGATGGCGACGCGACCTGAATGGAATGTCGAATTGCCATCCGCCAAGGCCGATCTGTCGCTGCTGCCGCATACCGCGCGGGAGCGGGTCGGTTTGGTCCTGCCGAGCGAGCTTCGTAAGCTGTTTACGGTCGGTGTCAGCCGCAAGAAAGCCGTTGTCACTCTTCCGGACCCCGATGGATCCGAGCCGACGGTCGTCGAAATCGCGGTCGACCGGGGTGCGGTGACCGCAGGCCAAAAGAAAAGTAATATCAACGAGCTTGAGATCGAGCTGATGTCCGGAGAAGTCGGTCCGGCCTATGACCTTGCCGGGGAACTGGCGGACAGCGGGCTTCGCGTCAGTCAGGTCACCAAAGCCGAGCGCGGATACAGCCTGATCGATGGCGCATCCGTGCCGACGCCGAAGCGTGCGCCGAAGATATTGTTGCGCCGCGACGAGACGGTCTCGGTGGCGTTGTCGGAAATCCTTACGGCCGGGGTGGCGAGCGTGCTTGAAAACGAGGCGGCGACCCTCGACGGCACCGATCCCGAAGGGGTGCACCAGATGCGGGTATCGTTGCGCCGGATGCGGTCGATGTTCGCGGTGTTCAAGTCCGTCACCACCCCGGAGCATGTCGACTGGGCCAAGGAGGAACTGAAGTGGTTGGCCGGCAGTCTTGGACCGGCGCGGGACTGGGACGTCTTCATCGACGAGATATTGGGCCCGGTTAAGGGTACGGGTATCGATGATCGAGCCATTTCGGCGTTGCAGGCCGCCGCCGAGGGGGAGCGCGAAAAGGGGTACGATCTGGTTCGCGAATCGATCTCGTCTCCTCGATACACCAAGTTCATATTCGGGATGTCGCGATACATCGACGCGCATGGATGGATGCCGGCGGGCAACGCCGGTACGGACCTTGAAAAGCCGATTGGGGATCTGTCCAACGAAATCCTTCGGCGCGCCTATCGCAAGTTGCGTAAACGCGGGCGTGGCCTGGCGGAAATGGACGTGCCGTCGCGTCACGAAGTCCGGATCGAGCTGAAAAAGTTCCGATACTCGGTCGACTTTTTGAATGCGCTTTATCCGTCACGCTCGGTAAAGCCGTTTTTGAAAGCGCTGGCCCGGATGCAGGATCAATTCGGCCATCTGAACGACGTCAGCGTCGCCGAGACGCTTTTGGCCGAATTGGTGACCGCAAAGGGAATCTCGGCGTCCGACCGCAACCTCCGCCGCGCCGGTGCCGGTCAGGTCATCGGCTGGCACGCCAGAGGGCTTCACGATCTCGAAGAGGCGTTTATCGACGATTGGACCGGCCTGATGGTTGCGCCCGTGTTCTGGCGCGCACGGAAAAAGGGCTGACCGATGCTGTCCATACTCGTGTCTAACTCCAAAGGCGGTTGCGGCAAAACGACGATCGCCACCAATTTGGCTGCCGCCTATGCCGTCGGTGGATTGAAGGTTGCGCTGGCCGACGCCGATCCGCAAAGGAGTGCCCTCGATTGGTGTAAGCGACGTGCCGAAAGCCGGCCGCCTGTCCTCGGTCTCGATTGGACGCGTGGCACCGGCCGGGTCCCGAAAGGCGTGGACCGTCTGGTTGTCGACGCGCCGGCAGCGCTCGATGTGGAACGGTTTCGGTCATTACTGAAAATGGCCGACGCCGTTTTGCTGCCGGTATTGCCGTCGGCCTTCGACCGGTTGGCGACGGAGGGCTTTGTGAAGCGTATCGAAGCCGTCAAGCCGATCCGCAAGAACCGCAAGCCGCTCGGTATCGTTGCCAATATGGTTCGTCCGGGCGTGCGTCATCGCCGAACCTTGCATGGCTTCCTTGCCGAATTGGGATATGCACCCGTCACCGAGCTTCGCTACCGCGGCCTATACACGGACGTGGCGGAACACGGTCTCGGCGTATTTGACAAGGGTGATAAAGTTTCAAAAATGTTACAGGATGACTGGACGCCTTTGGTGACGTTCGCGGAAACCTTGGGGATGTCGCCAGAACCGTGAAACTGGGGCACGATAGCGAGCATGAACGGACGACAGTTCAAGAAGTGGCGTAAAGCCCGCAAGCTTTCGCAGAAAAAGGCGGCGGAGCTTCTTGGCCTTAAACCGCGCATGATCCAGTACTATGAAAAAGGCGAACGCGAAGGGAAAAATGTTTCGATCCCTAAATCAGTCCGCTTGGCGTGTTTTGCCCTGGATGCCGGGGTGCTTGATTTCGACGGTGAAGCCGTGCGTCGTAAGAAGGTCGTCGGTGTCGATCAGTGCAATGAAGGGCACGCCTGACACAATTTCTTCTAGTGGGCGCGTTCCACGCAGAAATCGATCAGATCGACCAGGGCCTGCTTTTCCGGGCCGTCTGGGAATATGCCGAGTGCATCCCGCGCCATGGCACCATAATGTCGCGCCCGGTCGACGCTGTCCGATAGGGCGCCATGTTTTTCCATCAGGGTAATGGCGTGCGCAAGGTCATCCTCAGTCTGTTCAAGCTCGGCAAGGGTCCGGGTCCAGAACGCCCGCTCTTCATCGGTGCCGCGGCGGAACGCCAGGATCACCGGCAGGGTGATTTTGCCCTCGCGGAAATCGTCTCCGACAGTCTTACCCAATTTCGCCTGATCCGCGCGATAGTCGAGAACGTCATCAATCAACTGAAAGACGATGCCGAGGTTCATTCCGTACGATTCAAGCGCGCCTTCCTCGACCTTTGGGCGGTCGGCGACGACCGCGCCGATCCGGCAAGCCGCCGCGAAGAGCGCGGCGGTCTTGGATTTGATCACTTCAAGATACTGCGACTCGTCCGTATCCGTGTCGTTGGTCGTCATCAACTGGAGGACTTCACCCTCTGCGATAACCGACGAGGCACGGCTGAGGATGGCAAGAACCGGCAGGGAGCCGTCCTCGACCATTAATTCGAAAGCCCGAGAGAACAGAAAATCGCCAACAAGGACGCTGGCTTTGTTGCCGAACAGGGCATTCGCGGATTCCAGACCGCGCCGGACGTCACTTTCGTCGACAACATCGTCATGCAGCAGAGTCGCCGTGTGAATGAACTCGACACAAGCAGCCAGCGTCACATGACGACGGCCGCGATAGCCGCACATTTGCGCCGATGCCAGGGTCAACATGGGCCGCAGCCGTTTGCCACCGGCG
The DNA here is from genome assembly GCA_965222395.1 of Rhodospirillales bacterium. GTDB lineage: Bacteria > Pseudomonadota > Alphaproteobacteria > Rhodospirillales > Casp-alpha2 > UBA4479. The sequence continues at coordinate 1,954,698 of OZ244947.1, read as the reverse complement.
GCGACGATGTGGGACGCAAGTTGCGGGATCAGCGCAACGGGGCTATCCATCCGCTTGATGATTTCGACGTTAACCGCTTCCAGATCGTCGGCAATCAACGCATGTAGCGTGTCCAAGGACGGTCGCTTATCCGATCCTTCTTCGAGGTTTACAACAACGCCCAAAGGTCGTCCCTCCACATATTCGAGCCTACGCGCATGATCCGATGCGCCTTGGCGGAAAGCATACGGACCGCTATGTAGGTGGGCAAGCGTTCAGAAACAGCAAGTATTTCCGATACATATGCGTGAACTGACCCGATCCAACGATCCCGTTCTTATCTCGTACCTGTGCACGGAACTGACACGAAACGGGATCGAGAATGTGTTGCTGGACGGTTTCGGCTCCAGCGTTCTTGCACCAATGAACGCAACCGCAATGCAGCGATTGATGGTCGATGAAGACGATTATTGGGACGCCTGGGTCATATACGAAATGGCGGAAGAGCGTGTATCCGAGGATCCGATACTCGGCGGCAGGATGACATTGCTGCAGCCCAAAGACGGGTTCCGGGCGGCGATTGACCCGGTGTTGTTGGCCGCGTGCGTGCCCGTCCGGGCCGGCGATCATGTGTTGGACGTCGGTGCGGGGACCGGGGCGGTTGCCCTCTCGGTTTTGGCGCGCGAGCCCTTTGCTTGGACAACAGGTATCGAAATCCAGCCTGAGTTGGTCGCTTTGGCGCGTCGTTCGGCGGCGCTTAACGACGTTGACGCGCGGGCACGTTTCATTGTCGGCGATGTCGCGCAACCAATGCCGCAGCTGGCGAACCAACTTTTCGATCACGTTGCGTCCAACCCGCCGTACATCGCCGATCAAACGGGGCGGGTGCCGAAAAACCCCGCCCGGGCCCTCGCAACGATTGAGAGCACGACGGACCTATTGCACTGGATCGGTTTTATGGTTGGGGCTCTCCGCGATGGGGGAACTTTTGCCATGATACATCGTGATGACCGGTTGGACGAAGTCTTGGGCGACATGGACGGTGATCTGGGCGAACTGCGGGTGCTCGAATTGTTTCCGATGGACGATGGTCGCGGCGCCAAACGATGCATCGTCACCGCCGTGAAGGGGGCACCCCGGCAGACTGCAATCCGTCGCCGCCTGATCCTGCACAATGCGGATGGGTCGTACACGGATGACGTTCAGTCGATCTTGCGGGATGCCGTGCCCGCGCCCATCTTGACGGAAGACACGCGGTAGCGAAAACCCAGCGAGGATTCACAATCTGATGGCATTCATTCGAGACATCGCGATTCCCACGGTCAAAGGCTGGGTATCCGGCAAAAGGGTTCCCGTGGTGCCAGTGGTGCCGTTGAAAGGCGTGATCGGTCAAATGGGGCCGATGCGTCGCGGCCTGACCATGGAAAATCTAGCCGATCCGCTTAACCGGGCATTCAAGATTAAAGGTGCCGGCACGGTTGCATTGATCGTCAATTCCCCGGGTGGTTCGCCGGTCCAATCTGCGTTAATTGCTAAAAGAATTCGGCAACTGGCCGAGGAAAATGACGTTAAAGTCATTGCGTTTTGTGAAGACGTGGCGGCATCCGGTGGATACTGGCTGGCCGTCGCGGCCGACGAGATTGTCGTCGACGACAATTCCATCATCGGTTCCATCGGTGTGATTTCGTCCGGTTTTGGGTTTAAGGAAGCGATGAAGAAGCTCGGCGTCGAGCGGCGCCTTCATACGGCCGGTGAAAACAAGTCTTTCTTGGATCCGTTTTTGCCGGAAACCAAAAAGGACGTCGATCGCCTGAAAACCATTCAGTCTGACATGCATGACTCGTTTAAAGAGTTTGTCACGTCGCGGCGCGGCGAAGAACTGAGCGGCGATCCGGACCTTTTTACCGGCGCTTTTTGGACAGGGCGCCGTGCTGTCGACCTGGGCCTGGCCGACGCCGTCGGCGAAATACGCGGAACCTTACGCGAGCGATTCGGTGAAGACGTGCGCATGCCGGTGATCAAAGCCCGACGATCTTGGTTGCAATCGCGGTTCGGCTCGTCCAACGACCGCGCCGCGGTCTGGGTCGATGGCATGCTGTCGGCTGTTGAGGAAAGAATGATCTGGGATCGCTTTCGCTTTTAGACCATCAAACTCCGACACGCTTGCCGCCGACCGATTGAGCACTTAAAAGGACCGACATGTTCGGATTTTCACTCCCTAAACTGATTGTCCTCGCCGCCCTGATTTTCGTGGTTTGGCAGGGCTTTAAGTACCTGCAGCGCCGTCAGGAAGTGCAAGATAAGAAGAAGCACGAGAAAATTCGCGAGGCGCGTAAGGAAACCCAAGGCACGCCTGACCCCGTCGAGGAAATGGTCCGTTGCCCTGTCTGCGAGACCTTCGTTGCGGGTGATCCGCCGAAATCATGCGGACGCAGCGGGTGCCCGTATCCGGGATAACCGGATTTGGCCGTCGTTGATCCTTGATCGGCGGGCATCCGAGCCGTATGTTGCGCCGCACTGTATCCGCCCATCATGATTACTCGGGACATCGGAGCCGATGGCGCCCCAACCGAACAAAGATACCTGCTTTCAGAACCTGATTCTCAAGCTCCAATCTTTTTGGGCGGATCGAGGCTGTGTGATTTTGCAGCCTTACGATATGGAAGTCGGCGCGGGCACGTTTCATTCGGCAACAACGTTGCGGTCGCTGGGACGCCCGGATGACGTTTGGAACTGTGCCTACGTGCAGCCCTCACGCCGGCCGACAGATGGGCGGTATGGCGAGAACCCGAACCGGTTGCAGCACTATTACCAGTTCCAGGTTTTGATGAAACCCAGCCCCGAAGATGTTCAAGAACAGTATTTGGACAGTTTGCGGGTTCTCGGTATCGATCCCGATCATCATGACATCCGATTTGTCGAGGACGATTGGGAAAGCCCGACCCTGGGGGCTTGGGGGCTTGGCTGGGAAGTGTGGTGCGACGGCATGGAAGTCACCCAGTTCACATACTTTCAGCAGGTCGGTGGCTACGATTGTATGCCGGTTCCCGTCGAACTGACTTATGGTCTCGAGCGGTTGGCAATGTATGTCCAGGGCGTTGAAAACGTCTACGATCTTGATTGGGACGGCATCGACAAGTCTAAGGGTGGCAAATTCTATGGCGATGTATTCCATCAAGCCGAGGTCGAGTACGCCCGTTTCAATTTCGAATACGCCGACACCGACGCCGTGCGCCGCCATTTCGAGGATGCGGAAAGGGAGTGCGCGGCTCTGCTAACGGCGGGTGAGGAACGGGTCGGCGACGCAGACCCAAGATGGGGGCACCATGCGGGTTTGGCGCTTCCGGCCTACGACCAGTGCCTAAAGGCATCGCATCTGTTTAACCTGCTGGATGCCCGCGGCGTGATTTCGGTGACTGAACGGCAGGCCTATATTGGCCGCGTTCGCGCGCTGGCCAAGGGGTGCGCCAAGCAATGGTTGCAAACCCAAGGGGTCGATGCGGACTGATGCCTGAACTCCTCCTCGAAATTCTGTCCGAAGAAATCCCGGCCCGCATGCAGGCGCGTGCGGCAGACGATCTCAAGCGTTTGGTCACGGCGGGTTTGAAAGATGCGGGCCTGGAGTTCAGCGAGGCTGATGCCTATGTCACGCCGCGCCGCCTGACGCTGGTCGTCGACGGCTTGCCGGAAAAACAGCCGGATGTCTCCGAAGAAAAACGCGGCCCCAAGGTCGATGCCCCGGAACAGGCGATCAACGGATTTAAAGGGTCATTGCCGGACGGAGCCGTGATCGAAGAACGCGAAACCCCGAAGGGGAAGTTCCTGTTTGCGACGGTGGATATCAAAGGAACCGCGACGGTAGCGGTTCTTCCCGATATACTGTCTAAATCGATCGCCGCGCTGCCCTGGCCGAAATCCATGCGTTGGGCGTCCAACGCCGATCGATGGGTGCGGCCGATGCACAGCATTGTGTGTGTGTTCGGGGCCGAGATCGTTGCTGCATCATTTGGTTCCGTCACGGCTTCCAATGTCAGTGTCGGTCATAGGTTTTTGGCGCCCGGTTCGTTCACGGTTTCGGATTTTGCCGATTACAAACAGAAGCTGCTGAGCGCGAAGGTCATGCTCGATCCCGCGGACCGCCGGGCAAAAATCGAGAATGATGCCAAGGCCGTGGCCGCCCAGCACGGGATCGCCCTCAAGGACGACCGGGGGCTGCTCGACGAGGTCACCGGGCTGGTCGAGTGGCCGGTGGTCTTGATTGGCACCATCGAAGATCAGTTTATGGGCTTGCCCGATGAAGTGCTGACCACGTCCATGCGGTCGCATCAAAAGTACTTTTCCTGCGTGAAGGCCGACGGCACGCTGGCCAACAAATTCGTCGTCGTCGCCAACACTGAAACCGCGGACGGCGGTGCGCAGGTGGTCGCCGGGAACGAGCGGGTGCTGCGGGCGCGGTTATCGGACGCCAAGTTCTTTTGGGACCAGGATCGGGCGCAGTCGCTGGCGTCGCGTGCGCCGGCCCTCAAAGACCGGGTGTTTCATGCCAAGTTGGGCACCGTCGATGAAAAGGTCGACCGGATGCAGGCCCTGGCGGCCGAGATTTCAGCCCATGTCCCCAATGCCGACCGTGACAAAGTCCGGTCCGCGGCGCGTCTTGCGAAGGCGGATTTGTCGACCGGCATGGTCGGCGAATTTCCGGAGTTGCAAGGGTTGATGGGCCGTTATTACGCCTTGCACGATGGTGAAGATGCCGCCGTTGCCGACGCCATCGCAGAACACTATTCGCCTCTTGGCCCAAACGATGCGTGCCCGACCGCGCCGCTGAGTGTTTGCGTGGCGATTGCCGACAAGGTCGATAGCCTGGTTGGATTTTTCGCCATTGACGAAAAACCGACCGGCTCCAAGGACCCGTTCGCGCTCCGCCGTGCCGCGCTGGGGGTGATCCGACTGGTCTTGGAAAATAACCTGCGTATGCCTTTGGTCGCGATATTAAGCACGGCACACGGCTACATCGGCCAGGGCAGCGATCCGTCCCAGCAACTTCTGGATTTCTTTGCCGACCGCCTGAAAGTGCATTTGAAGGAACAAGGCGTGCGCCACGATCTGATCGACGCCGTGTTCTCGTTGGGCGATGAGGACGACCTGGTGCGATTGATCGCCAAGGTCCAGTCTTTGCAATCTTTCCTGGGCACGGAAGACGGGACGAACCTGCTGGCCGGCTGGCGGCGGGCGGCGAACATTTTGCGGATCGAAGAAAAGAAGGATGGTGTCGCGTATGCGGACGCTGCCGACCCAGCATTGTTCGATACGGATCAAGAGCGCACCTTGGCGACGCAATTGAACGCTGTTCAGCCGAACATTGCGGACGCCGTTGCCGCCGAACGTTTCGAAGATGCCATGCAGGCGCTGTCGGGGCTCCGCGCTCCGGTCGATGCATTTTTCGACCAAGTCACGGTGAACGCCGACGATGCGGGGATTCGGGTTAACAGATTGAAGTTGTTGAATGGAATTCGCTCGGCTCTCGATGCCGTTGCGGATTTCTCGAAGATCGAGGGATAAGCATGACAAAATGGGTGTACGCGTTCGGAGACGGTACGGCAGAAGGCCAGGCCAACATGAAGAACCTGTTGGGCGGCAAAGGCGCCAACTTGGCCGAGATGGCCAACCTTGGCTTGCCAGTGCCACCGGGCTTTACCATCTCGACCGAGGTCTGCACCCATTACTACGACAATGACCGGCAGTACCCGGAAACACTGCAGGCCGATGTGCAAGCGGCCTTGGCGAAGATCGAGAGCAATCTTGGCCGGACATTCGGCGGTGCCGAAAAACCGCTGCTGGTTTCGGTGCGCTCCGGCGCCCGAGCCTCCATGCCGGGCATGATGGATACGGTTCTCAATCTCGGCCTGAACGACGAAACGGTTGAAGTGCTGGCGGCCGAGTCAGGCGACCCGCGCTTTGCCTACGACAGCTACCGCCGTTTCATCACCATGTATTCGGACGTTGTCTTGGAAGTCGATCATGGAGAGTTCGAAGAAATCCTGGACAATTACAAGGTCGACCGCGGCAAGCGTCAGGACACGGAACTGTCTGCCGATGACTGGAAAGCGTTGGTGCCCATGTACAAGGAGCGGGTTGAGGAAGTGCTTGGCGCGCCATTCCCGCAGGACGTCCATAGTCAGCTTTGGGGGGCGATCGGCGCTGTCTTCGGATCGTGGATGAACGCGCGGGCGATTACCTACCGGCGCCTTCACGATATCCCGGCCGACTGGGGTACCGCCGTCAACGTGCAGGCCATGGTGTTCGGCAACATGGGCGATGATTGTGCAACGGGTGTGTGTTTCTCGCGCAATCCGGCAACCGGTGAAAATGCGTTCTATGGCGAATATTTGGTCAATGCGCAGGGCGAGGATGTCGTTGCCGGTATTCGGACGCCGCAACCGCTGACACTCAAGGAACGCACAGAGGCCGGTTCCGACTTGCCGTCGATGGAAGAGGTCATGCCGGAGACGTATCAGGAATTGGTCGCATTTCGTGATCGATTGGAAGCGCATTACCAAGACATGCAGGATATGGAATTCACGATCCAGCAGGGACGGCTGTGGATGCTGCAAACCCGAAGCGGCAAACGCACGGCCAAGGCGGCGCTTTCGATTGCCTGCGACATGGTGGACGAGGGATTGATTGGGAAAGAAGAGGCGATCCGTCGCATCGATCCGGTGCAGTTGGATCAGTTGCTGCATCCGATGCTCGATCCGGATGCCGCTCGCAAGGTGATCGGCAGCGGCCTACCTGCATCGCCGGGTGCGGCGACCGGCGCCATCGTCTTTACCGCCGAGGAAGCCGAAGCTTGGGTTGCGGACGGCAAGAAGGTCATCTTGGTTCGGACCGAGACCAGCCCGGAAGATATCGGTGGCATGCACGTCGCCGAGGGAATTTTGACCACGCGCGGCGGTATGACCAGCCACGCGGCCGTGGTCGCGCGGGGCATGGGGACCCCGTGCGTTTCGGGCGCCGGCGAGATGCGCGTTGACGCGGTGAACAAGACCCTGACCTGTATGGACCTATCGTATGGCGAAGGCGACATCGTTACCTTGGACGGGACGACCGGCCAAGTCATGGAAGGCGAGGTCGAGATGATTCTGCCCGAGTTGACCGGCGATTTCGGTAAGCTGATGGCGTGGGTCGACGAGGTGCGTACGATGGGTGTGCGGGCCAATGCCGAGACGCCGAGCGACGCCGAAACGGCGCGGTCGTTCGGTGCCGAGGGGATCGGCCTTTGCCGGACCGAGCATATGTTCTTCGAGGCCGAACGCATCGTTCATATGCGCGAGATGATCTTGTCGGCGTCCGAAGACGCCCGGCGCGCCGCGTTGGACAAGCTGCTGCCATACCAGCGCGCCGATTTCGAGGCATTGTTCCGTATTATGGAACATCGGCCGATCACGATCCGCTTGCTCGATCCGCCTTTGAACGAGTTCTTGCCCCATTCCGACGACGAATTGGCCGACGTGGCCGAGGCCGCCGGTGTCACGCTGAAAGACATAAAGATCCGCAAGAACCAGTTGGACGAAGCAAACCCAATGTTGGGGCACCGCGGTTGCCGATTGGGTATCACCTACCCAGAAGTCTATGAAATGCAGGCCCGGGCCATATTCGAAGCCACGGTGGCGGTCATCAAAGACGGCATCGATGTGACACCGGAGGTGATGATACCGCTGGTGGGTATGAAGACCGAATTGGATGCCATGGCAACAGTGGTGAACAATACGGCGAAGGCCGTCATGTCGGAAACCGGCACGACGTTCGAATACCTCGTCGGGACGATGATCGAACTGCCGCGTGCGTGTTTGCGCGCCGCTGAGATCGCCGAGAGCGCAGAGTTTTTTAGCTTCGGCACCAATGATCTTACGCAAACGACGTTCGGGTTTTCCCGCGACGACGCCGCACCGTTTTTGGATATCTATCAACGTAAAGGCGTTCTCGAGATCGACCCTTTCATGAGCCTCGACATCGATGGGGTGGGTGAATTGGTCAGGATCGCGAAAGAGCGCGGCCGCGCAACCCGCCAAGACTTGAAGCTTGGGATTTGCGGCGAACATGGCGGCGATCCGGCTTCCGTCCACTTCTGCCAGAACGTGGGCTTGGACTACGTGTCCTGCTCCCCCTATCGGGTGCCGATCGCACGATTGGCCGCAGCTCAGGCGGCACTGGCGACGGACGACGGATAGGCCGAAACGTCCGGCGTCCATGTAAGGGTGCCGTCAGGCGGATGCTCCATGCTTCGATCAATCGAGATGGGGTGGGCATGACGCTACAACGATCAACCGCAACGGATGTGACGACGGTGCTTTTCGTCGGCGAGCGGAATGCTGGGGCATCGCTGATTGCGGAAGCTCTGCTTCGTCATCGGTCCGGCAAAGACGTACGCGCATTCAGCGCCGGTATCGCACCCGCGGACAGGGCCGATCCGCTCGTGATGGCCGAATTGGCAAAAGCCGGTGTGCCCTACGACGGTTTGTGGCCGAAACACTGGCTGGGTTTCGCCGCCCACAATCGTTTGAAAATCGAACACTTGATTATTGTTGGATGTTCACCCGTGCCGGCGACGCTTTGCGCTTTGGTCGATCTGTCGAATATCCATCATTGGCCGAGTATCCGCGCGACCGATACGATGCGATTGCGAGAAGGTTGGCTGGATCAATGGCAAAAGCGCATTGATGATCTGATTCGTGAAATTGACGTTATGCGGGAAATGGGTGCCATCACCCTGACGGACGAGACGACGACCCGCGCCGACTTCTAGCGGCGGACGAAGTACGTGACGTCGGGCAAGGGATGCTCGTCGAAGATGACAACGTTCGCCGACAAATGGGTGCGGCAGAAGTCTTCCATATACTGTGGATCAATGTAATGCAGACCATCGTACTTGTCGGCGGCATCGTCGCGAAGCATGTTGAAGGCGAGCGCCACGTCGCTCATTTGCCATAACTGCTTAATGCTGTCTTCGACATAGTCTTGCCAGTGGCTGCGGTCCGCATGACCGCATAAGTTATAGGTGCCGCAAGCGAAGCTATAGTCGGCTTGGTGGGTCGCTTCCATTTTACGCAGGAAAACCGCACGCGTGTCGTTGATCCGGTCTCGACAGGCGGCAATCATTTCCTGCGCGATATCATAGCCGTAATACGTGCTGCCGTGCATAATGGGTAACGGTGCGAGGTAGTCGAAAAATGCGCCATACCCACAGCCCAGATCGTTGATTGTGACGCCGCCGGAGACCGTATGCTGCGATGAGAATACCTCGGCAAATCGGACAAAACGTTGGACGTGCCATTCGTCGTCGCGCCAAAAGACGCCTTGTGCGGTGGTTCCGCATTGGTCCAGCCGGCGTCCGTACATTCGGGCCACCGGCGCAAGAAGGCGAGGCGCGCGTCTGAGTACTTTGAAAATCACAGTAAGAGGCTAACCCGATCCCGGCGCGGCGGCCAGAGGCGCGCACTCATGCGTCCTCGGGCAGCGTCATCCAAGCCGGGACCCGGGCTGTTACCGCCGCTTCACCGGCTAATAGCGTTGAGACGCCGCTCAGTGCTTGAAGCCGAAGCGACGCAATGCCGGTCGTGCCAAATACCGAGCGAATGTCGCCGACCACCTTGCCGTCTTGCACGATTTCCGTGCCGGGGGCCACGGGCTCTGAGAGTGTTACAGGGACCAGACGCTTTTTGACTAGGCCGCGGTATTTGGTGCGGGCCGTCAGTTCCTGACCCATGTAACAGCCTTTGTCCCAATCGACCCCATTTAACTCGTCAAAGCCGGATTCAAGTAGGATCGACTTTTCCGTCTGAAGATCGACGGGGGCTTCCGGCAGGCCGAGGGCTATCCGGTGTTGCTGATAATCCTCGGACGTCGCGATATCGCCGCCAGGCGCCGTTGCATCCGCATCAGACGGCACCAACGCGCGAAGGCCGGCCTCGTTCAGTCGTGGGTCGCGAAACAGGATAATTCCGCTGTCCGTGACGCGTTGGGATTCGCCGGTGCCGAGAAGGTCTTCGGCCCCCGTGTCGAAAAACGCATGCACCGTGTAATCGGCAGAAACGTCTTCCAAGGTCACGTCGGAGCGTAGTTTGAACATACGGAGCTTTTTGGAAAACGTCGGTAGATCGTCTGCCCGGCAGTCAATCAAGACACCATCTGCAATGCCGATCATAAAGAAATCGTAGAGAAACTTACCTTGAGGGGTCAGCAAGGCCGCATAAACAGCCCGCGTTCCATCGGCGTGCTTGACGTCATTGGAAACAAGGCCTTGCAGAAAGGTCTGGGTATCCGGGCCTGTTAGGCGCAGGACGCCTCTGTCGGTCAAGTGTACGCGTTTCATTCGGCGGTCTCCGTTCATCGACTTCACAAATGGGCATGATGCCCCTGTGTCTGCAAGGTGTCGGGCGCAGGTGGTATGTCTTGCATCCGTCTATTTCGCTTTTATAAGAGGGCAGTACCGGGGAAACGACTGAATGCGAATACTTTTCGTCACATCGACGCGGGTCGGAGATGCGGTCTTATCGACCGGATTGCTTGCTCGCCTATTGGAGGAAAACCCCGACGCCGAGGTAACGGTTGCCTGTGGTCCCGCCGCCGCCAGCCTTTTCGAGGCTGTCCCCGGTTTGCAGCGTATCATTGTGCTGAACAAGATGGTCTGGTCGCTGCATTGGTTGTACTTGTGGGTCAATGCTGTCGGCACTTTTTGGGATGTGCTGGTCGACATCCGAAATGCGCCGATTACCTACATTATTCCGAAGTCGAAGTGTTATCGCCTGACAAGAACGCGCGATGAAGGCCATCGATTGCGCTTGCTAGGGCGTGTCGTCGGGGCCGGCGATACACCGCCGACCCCGAGAATCTGGTTGGACGACACGCGTCGCCGTGACGCAGCCGATTTAATACCCGATGGGCCGCCCGTCCTGGCCATTGGGCCGACGGCCAATTGGCGCGGTAAACAATGGCGCGCGGAGGCCTTTGCCGAACTGGTCGCCCGATTGACATCAGAAAACGGTATGCTTGCCGGCGCACGGGTCGCAATATTTGGCCGCGATGACGAGCGGCCCATGGCCTTGCCCGTTATCCAGTCGGTTCCCGAGGATCGATTGCTTGACCTGGTTGGCGGCTTGGATCTGTTGACCGTCGCGGCATGTATGGAACGATCGGTCATGTATATCGGCAATGACTCTGGTTTGATGCACCTTGCTGCGGCAGCCGGGACGCCGACGTTGGGACTATTCGGTCCATCGCCGGTCCAGCAGTACGCCCCGTGGGGATCGTTGTGCGACACGGTCGTTGCCAGAACATCCTATGACAAGATATTCCCGGCGGGTTTCGATCCGACCAATACGGATACGCTGATGGATAGTTTGGCCGTCGACGACGTCGAGGAGGCGGCAAAGGCCCTATGGCTGCGCGCGCAGGAAGCCGCGGCGTGACCGAGGGTCTGCACCTGTCCGCAGTCATCAGCGTCCACAACGAGGCGCATCAACTGGCGGCGTGTCTCGAGACACTCGCGTTTGCGGATGAAATCGTTGTGTTGTTGGACAAATGCACGGACGAGTCCGAGGCGGTTGCCAAGCAATTTACGGATCGGATTGTAACGGGTGCCTGGGATATCGAGGGCGATCGCAGAAACGCTGGTATTGACGCCTGCCGCGGCGAATGGATCTTCGAAATCGATGCGGACGAACGCGTGCCTGATGATTTGGCCGCCGAAATTCGCGTCACCGTACAGACATCGAGTGCCGATTGGCATGAAATCCTGGTCGATAATTACATCGGATCGCGGTTGGTGCGTTGGGGCTGGGGGGCTTCGTTTGGTAAGGCGGCATACCCCGGTTTATTCAAGAAGGGCGTAAAGCGTTGGGGCGATCAACGGGTCCATCCTGCGTTGTCGTGGTCGGGCACAAAAGGGGAGATGCTGGAAAACCGCTTGATTCACTACGTTGACCGGGATTTGTCGGACACCATCAAGCGATTGGACAGTTATTCCTCGGCCAGGGCCGATGATCTATTGGCGTCGGGCAATCTCGGTAATCTCGGCAATAACATTCGCAGGTTCTTCTCTCGCTTCATCAAATGCTATTTGTTTCGAAAAGGATACCGCGAAGGTGGATATGGGTTCGTGATCGCCGTATGCGCCGGGTTGTTTCCGCTGTTGTCTTACGTCAAAGCGCAGCACAAGCGCGAAGGCCGCTAGCATGGCCAAGATCATTCTTGCCGACGATGGGATTTCCTTTGATGGAACAACGCCTGAACAGGGGCCGTTGGGCGGGGCGGAGTCCTCGGTGATCAATCTCATGCAGACCTTGGCGGCTCGAGGACATGACGTCGCCGTTTACAACAAGTGTGATGCGGCCATAGACCATCGCGGCGTCAAGTGGCGACCGCTCGATACCGGGGTTCCTAAACACGCCGATCTTTACATTGCCAATCGGGGCGACAAGCTCCTCGACCTTTGTCCGGGCGCCGCGAAGACGGTTTTTTGGACGCATAACCCGTGCCGGTACATGCTGAAATGGCGCTATCTCTATCGCTTCTGGCGGCGTCGCCCGGTGATCGTCTTTATAGGTGATAATCATGCGACGACATTACCGAAATGGGTGCCGGACGGCGGGCGCAGGACTATTCCTTACGGCGTCCCGGACGAGTTTTGTCTGCCGCCGACGGATGGCCCCGCACCTGGGCCGCGCGCGATTTTCACGTCCAATCCGCTCCGTGGCTTGGACTGGCTGTTGGATCTATGGTCGTCGGGCATCGAGCCCGGCGTTCCCGGCGCGGAACTGCATGTGTTCTCCGGCGCGAAAACCTATGGCGAGGCCGGGGATCGGAAATCGCAGCAGATGGCGCGTGTTCTTGAAAAAGCGGCGTCAATGGCAGGCCAAGGCGTTCGACTGAGAGAGCCCGTTCAGAAGGAGGCGTTGATTGATGAACTCCGCCTGTCGCGCGTCATGTTGTACAAAGGCGACATTAACGAAACGTACTGCCTGGCAGTTGCCGAAGCACAGGCCATGGGTGTTCCTGCGGTGGTTCAGAACTTTGGCTCGATGCCCGAACGCGTCCGACATGGCGAAACCGGTTTCGTTGCCGCCGACGATGACGCCTTCGCGCTTGCCGCGCGACGCCTGCTCTCGGATGATGCGTTGTGGCAGACACAAAGAGCCCGCGCCTTCGAAACCCAGCGCCAATGGCGGTGGGATAACGCCGCTGCGGCGTTCGAAATGATTATGGAATTACAATGAGGCAGTCGACATGAAGGTCATGCAAGTCATGGCAGGCGGAGAGTTTGGCGGCGCCGAGGCTTTCTTTATCCGATTGGCTGTGGCCCTTCATCGTGCAGGGCTTGAGCAAAAAGTGGTGTTGCGTGATCACCCCGCCCGCGAAGCAATCCTTCGCGCTGCCGGGATTGAACCCGTGACGTTACGATTTGGCGGTAAACTGGATTTCTCGACCGGCCGCGCGTTGAAACGCGAGATTCAAGCCTTTGAGCCGGATATCGTTTTATCCTGGATGAACCGTGCGACCAGCATGTGCCCGGACGGAGACTATGTCCATGTGGCCCGTCTCGGCGGATACTATGACCTTAAGTATTACCGAGCCTGTGATCACTTGATCGGCAATACCAAAGACATCGTGGATTATTTGGTCGAACACGATTGGCCCAGCGACAAGGCGCATTACCTTCCGAACTTCGTCCTCAGCGAAGAAGCCACGCCATTGTCGCGTGGGGAATACTACACGCCCGAGGGCGTGCCGCTGCTGCTGACGATGGGCCGACTGCACGAGAACAAAGCGTTTGATGTCTTGTTGCATGCCATGTCACGGGTCTCCGATGTTTATTTGTGGATCGCCGGCGAAGGGCCTTTGCGCGAAGACTTGCAGAAACTAGCGGAGAAACTGGGCATCAAACCGCGGGTTCGCTTCTTAGGGTGGCGGGAGGATACCGCGGCGTTGTTGCAGACGGCAGACGTCTTCATCTGTCCGTCACGGCACGAGCCGTTGGGTAACGTGGTGATCGAGGCATGGGCGCAAGGCAAGCCGGTGATCGCGGCCGATTCCATGGGGCCGGGCATGCTGATTGAAAACATGGAGACCGGCGTTTTGGTCCCAGTCGATGAACCGGTACCCTTGGCCCGTGCCATAAAGACGGTCATTGAAGACACCAACCTTGCGGAGCGGATTTCCCGGCAAGGATATGACGCGTATGTCGACAATTTCACCGAGGAACGTGTCGTCGAACAGTACCTTCAATTCTTCCGAGATATCTCTGGCTAGGCCATGTGCGGAATAGCCGGGCTCATGACGACGAACGGCGCGGCGCCAGAGGGCGCCGTCCTCAATCGCTTACGGGACGCATTGCGGCATAGGGGCCCTGACGGGTATGGCGACTATGTTCGGGACGATGTCGCGATGGTGCAGACGCGGCTCGCTATTATCGATCTAGAGACCGGCGATCAGCCGCTTTATGCGCCGGCGGCGGATGCGAACGCGCCGGAATTGGCCTTGGTCGCAAACGGCGAGATTTACAACTACATCGAGCTGCGTACGAAGATGGCGAACGTCGAGTTTCGCACGCAGTCCGACTGCGAAACGGCTTTGTACGTCTACCGTGACGACGGCATCGATTTTGCCGAAAAGTTGCGCGGGATGTATGCCATCGCGATCCACAACCCGGCCGAAGGGTCGCTAACCCTGGCGCGCGATCCGTTTGGTATCAAGCCGCTTTACTATGGCATCACAAACGACGGGTTTGCCTTTGCGTCGGAGCCGCAGGCTCTGATCGCCGCTGGTTTGGCCGCACCCGTGCTGGAGGATTCACGCCGCGACGAATTGCTGGCATTGCAGTTCACGACCGGCGCAGAGACAGTCTTTGCCGGTGTCTATCGCGTTCTTCCGGGTGAAACCATTGTCGTGCGCGGTGGGCGGGTTGCCGAACGCAAACGCCTGGCCTCGTTGCCGCCAGGCGGGCCGCGGGCGTCCGACTTGTCGTCCGCGCTCTACGAATTCGACAAAGTCATCACCGACGCAGTGGGCGTTCACCAGCGTTCGGACGTGCCATACGGCATGTTCTTGTCAGGCGGAATCGATTCATCGGTGATTTTGGCCACCATGCGGCGGCTGAACCCAGAACCGGTGCATGCAATTTCCGCCGGCTTCCCCGGTACAGATGCACACGACGAGCGATCTCATGCCCGCGCCGTGGCCGAAGCCGCTGGGGCGCAATTCGACGAGATTGTCGTTACGTCGGATGATTTCTGGTGCGAACTACCGGCGATCGTTTCGGCAGTCGATGACCCGACGTCGGACTATGCGATCGTGCCGACGTATTTTCTGGCACGACGTGCAAGAGATGCGGGACTGAAAGTTGTGCTGTCGGGCGAGGGCGGCGACGAGCTTTTTGGTGGTTACGGCCGCTACCGACGTGCCCGTCGACCGCGCATCCTGGGGGGACGCAATATGCGCGCACGCGCCATTCTCGCCGATGCTGACGTGCTGCGTGACGAGCCCACGGCTTGGCGGGACGGTATTGGCGCGGCCGAACGCGAAGAAGCCGGCTATGGGCGGAGCGGCTTGCAGGTCAATCAAGCGGTCGATGTGGCCGATTGGTTGCCGAATGACCTGTTGATCAAACTCGACCGCTGTCTGATGGCCCATGGCGTTGAAGGCCGCGTGCCGTTCCTTGACCCATTTGTCGCGGATTTTGCCTTTCGTCTGCCCGACCGGTTGAAGATTCACCGTCGACTTGGGAAATGGGTGCTGCGCAAATGGCTTGAGACCGCCTTGCCAGAGGCCCAACCGTTCTCCAAAAAACGAGGCTTCACCGTTCCTGTAGGCGACTGGATCGCGACGCGCGCGGACACCGTCGGGCCCCTGGTAGCCGCGCAACCGGGCATTGCCGAAGTTTGCCGACCGGGATCGGTTGAAGCGCTGTTCTCGGCGGGGTCAAATCATGCGACGGCGCAATGGACGCTGCTTTTTTATGCGCTCTGGCATCAGGCGCGAATTGTCGGCCGCGAGACCGACGGCGACGTGTTGTCCACGTTGGCGGCAGCTTGAAGAGTCATCTAGAGGCCGTTTGCGCTTACCTGCCTGACGATGAAATCGCCGCTTTGATTGGAAATACGAACACCGTCGAACGGGTCGGAAAATCCGCGATCTGACGTTCGAATCATCTCTGCGCCGTCGACCAATACACGCATCGTCCCGTCCTGGCCACGGGTCCATTCGAACGTGTGGAACGCCTTGTCTTCGATGCTGAGTGCAGAAGCGCCGGTATCCACGACGCTCGTACCGCGACTGCCGATCCGAACCAATTGCAATGGTTGGCCGCTCCGGTAAACGATGCGATAGCCGTTCTTTGCGTCGGCGCCTTGGTAGACCCCAAGTTCGAAATGTCCGTCGGCGAGCCAAGACGAGATTTCGGCTTCAATGGCGAACGCATTGCTGAGTTGCGCCGCGCCGACAATGACATTTTCGACCGGTGTGCTCGCGGCTTGCGGTTGTTGCTGGGATTGGCCGCCGCCGAGCGCTTGGTTTAGAACCTGGCCCAGCAAAGCCTTGGCTATGTCTTCACCGCGTACGTCCTGCTGCGACGAAGATTGGCTTGATTGGGGTGTTTGCGCCAAACGATTGCGCAGTCCCCAGCCGGTCTCGACGAAGTATTCCCCCGAAATCACGGACCATGTCGGATTGCGCGTGTAATCCCCGTCGGCGAAGTCATCGGACAAGACCACCGTGTTCCAAGGTCGGCTTGCACCAGTCGCCAAATCGCGCAGATCGCGCAGGAATAGCGGATCCGCGGCATTGGCTTTTTCGGCCTCGTCGATCAGCTTGTTCAGCTTTTCGATGAAGGTAGTTAGGTTGTCGCTCCCGCCGGATGCGGCCTGTGCATTCGGATCGGACCAGGATGAATACCGCGATGTCTGGGCGTCAGCCGACGCGGAACACAGCAGCAGAACGGTTATCGCAATCACTATCGGCCGCATGTCTTTTCGTCCTCCCGAGTTGTCGGCGCATGCTAACATATGGCGGCCGGTTGAGAAGGGCGTCTGGACAGTGTCGATGTTTCGTGGCAGCAACGTAGAATGTCTGAACAACATACCTTAACGATCCGCCGCCCCGACGATTGGCATGTGCATTTTCGCGACGACGACGTCATGCGCGCCGTAGTACCGGCGACAGCCAAAGTCTTTGCCCGTGCCATCGTCATGCCGAACCTCGTGCCGCCGGTGACGACGGTTGCCGCCGCGTCTGCCTATCGCGACCGTATCCTGGCCGCCGTCCCGGACGGCGTGACGTTCGAGCCGTTGATGACGGCCTATCTGACCGATAATTTCTCTGTCGACGAACTGCGGCGGGGTGCGGCGGAAGGCGTGTTCACGGCGGTGAAGCTTTATCCCGCGGGCGCCACGACAAATTCGGACTCGGGCGTCACCGATATTGCCAACGTCATGTCGGTTCTCGAGGTGATGCAAGAAATTGGCTTGCCGCTGCTGATCCATGGCGAGGTCACGGACCATGATGTCGACGTATTCGACCGCGAGGCCGTGTTCATCGACCGGGTGATGACGCCGTTGTTGCGGAACCTGCCGGAACTCAAAGTCGTTTTCGAGCATATTACGACCCAAGATGCAGCAGACTTCGTGCAGGCGGACACCAGCGGGCGTCTGGGTGCCACGATCACGGCGCATCATTTGATGATTAACCGAACCGACATCTTCCGTGGCGGCATTCGCCCCCATTTGTATTGTCTGCCGATCGCCAAGCGCGAAAAACACAGGCTCGCCCTGCGTGCGGCGGCGACGTCCGGGGACACGCGGTTCTTTCTCGGCACCGATACCGCGCCACATCCCCGGCACCTCAAGGAAACGGCTTGTGGGTGCGCCGGGGTCTACTCGGCGCCCGTCGCGATGCCCGCCTATGCGCAGGTTTTCGACGAGGAGGGAGCGCTCGACAAACTCGAAGGCTTCGCGTCCTTGAACGGTCCGGCGTTTTACGGCCTGCCGCCCAATGACGAGACGATTACATTGTCGCGCGCATCCTGGACGCCGCCTGAGGAGATTACGCTGACGCCTAGCGAGACACTGGTGCCGTTTCAGGCCGGCGAAAAGATTGCGTGGTCCGTCTAGGCTATAGAACGCCCCTGGCGGTCTTGGTGCCCCCGTCACGCAGCCGGGTCAACAGAGTCCGCATCACGGAATTCAACACCGGGTGGCTGTCGTGAAGGACGCGGTCGAACACTTTCTTCGGTAAGACCACGCAGGTCGTCTTGGCCATCGCGCGGGCTGTCGCCATCCGGGGCGAACTGTCCAACAGGGCCATTTCCCCGAACATTTCACCCGCATCGACGACATTGATGACCACTTCACCCCGGCTGTGGCCGACGGCGATCTCTACCTTGCCGGCCTCGACCATGTAGGCGCTATCGCCGACATCGCCTTGTTGAAAAATTATCTCTCCCGGCCGAAAGGCCCGGCGTTCCAGTCCGTCATCGCTCATCGTGCAGCCCTCTGTGAATTCGCCGCCAATCTAAGGCTGTGTGACTGCACCGACAACATTGACGTGGCCTTCTTCACGCCTATGTTGGCAAAAGTGAACAACCCGGAAAAAGTGCGAGTGCCCGATATGTCCGATACAGAATTCAACGCCTTGCTGTTGTCCGCCGACGACGAGGGCAAAGTCAGTCATGCGTTCGAGACGTTGTCCAACGACCGCCTACCCGAAGGCGACGTTACCGTTGCCGTGAAATATACCACCTTGAACTACAAGGACGGCATGATCCTGAATGGGATCGGCAAGCTGGTGCGCGATTATCCGCATGTTCCCGGGATCGATTTTGCCGGCGTCGTCGAACAGTCGTCACACCCGAAATACAAGGAAGGCGACGAGGTTATTCTCACAGGCTGGCGCGTCGGCGAGGTACATTGGGGCGGTCATGCCACCCGTGCGCGGGTAAGCGGGGACTGGCTGGTGCCGCTGCCCGAGGGCCTGAGCCTGGAACAATCCATGGCCATCGGAACCGCCGGTTTTACGGCGATGCTGGCGATCATGACTTTGGAGCAACACGGACTGACCCCGGACAGCGACAAGGAAGTTCTTGTGACCGGCGGTGCCGGGGGCGTCGGATCGGTGGCCGTATCGATCTTGTCGAACCTCGGCTATGGCGTGGCGGCGTCCACCGGCCGTGAAGAGCAGCACGACTATCTTCGTGGATTGGGGGCGACGACGATCGTGTCCCGCGACGAATTGACCGAGCCACCGCGCGGCCCCTTGGGGAAAGAGCGTTGGGCTGGCGCGATCGACAACGTCGGCGGACCCACCCTGCATCATGTCCTCGCGACGTTGGCGTATTGGGGCACGTGTTCGTCGGTGGGGAATGCCGGATCGTTCAAGCTCGACACCACGGTGCTGCCGTTCTTGCTGCGTGGCATCAACCTGTGCGGCATCGACAGTGCGACCTGCCCGACGGACCGTCGCCTGGTGGCCTGGGGGCGTCTGGCGAAGGAGCTGCCGCTGGACAAACTGGACGCTGCAACCAACCGGGCAGGGTTTGCCGAGTTGCCGGAATTGGCCGGTAAAATCCTCAAGGGCGGATTGCGCGGACGCACGGTTATCGACGTCAATAACTGACGGACCGTCACCGTTAACGTTCTGTAAATACGCTGATTTTCGATTTTCTTTCGACACCGTGCCGATTCTGGCACGGTGTCTGCACATGATCCGACAACGTGAAGATGTTGGAGGACGGATCATGTGGAATAAGATCGGTGCCGCGATGGCCTTTGGACTGGTGCTCAGCGCCTGCGGTCATGTCGACGAGTACGAGCGGCATGTCAGCGATTGGGAACCCGTGTACTGTTACAAATCCTTGGCGTCGACGGCGTGTTACCGCGAGCCCAGGCATTCCGACGCCCGCCGTCTGGTGAACTATTTCGGCCCGCATCCCAGCCGGTACGACGCACCGGAACCGCCGGAACCGGTGGCGTTCGTGGCGCCGGCACCGGTGAATTATTGGGTCAAGGACCCGGAACCGATCCCGCGGCCGATGCCGAAAGGCGACCTTGCCGACCGGCCATGGTTGACCGACGAAGGGCGTGACGCCGCCGTAAGCCGGGTCGAAATGACCAAACTGGAACAATCCGAGGCAGGGACCCGGGCGTTACTGCGCCGGATCGCGGACGTGGGCGCCAATCCGCTGGACCTGCCGCCCCCGGACATGTCGGTCCGCTAATCGCCTGTTAGTCCGGCGTTTCGGCGATTTCCAGGATCATTTTTTTCAAGATCGCCGGCGCGAACCCGGCGCGTCCTTCGGCGATGTGGGCAAACGCGCCGCGTCCGCCGATCACGTCGTTGCGGTAATGGTCGATCAGCGGCTCGCCCATCGGACCGGAATAGGTGAAACCGTCCGGAGAATAAATTACCAGCGCGTTGATGGTGATCCCCGCCAGCATGGCCATGGCGCGGGCCTCGGGCAGGGGGCGGCCGTTGATTTGCGGGCCGTCGCCTGAAATGTCGATGATCTTGCGGCGGCCTTGATAGGCGTTGGTCTCGATCATGTTGACGGAATAGGCGATGGCTTCGGAAATCGAATTGTAGCTCTCCGCCGCGCGCGGCGCGGCCAGCAAGGTGGCGGCGAACGCCTGGGCGCTGTCGGGGCCGTCGATCACCATCCAATCGACGATCGTGTGCTGCGAATACGGCCCGCCCCATTCGACAAACGACAGGGCAATCCGCTGATGAAACCCGGACCGGATCGCATCCAGTATTTCCGGGTTGGTGATGGCGGCGGCGTAGCCTTCGCGCTGCAGGCGAAGCTCTTCATCGTCGATGGAGCCGGAACCGTCAGCCGCCAGAACCAGTTCCAAATCGACCGGCTGGGCGTCGGCGGGGGCCGCGTTGAACGGCAGAAATAGCGCGATGACGAAAAGGAGAAACAGGGGCGTCGCGGCAATGGGTGGGCACGTCGGATAACGGGGCGGATGACACGGCATCGGAACCTCCTAAAGCGTGCGGGGGCTCCAGGATAGCGCCGTCACGGCCGGGTGGAAGAGTATTATGCCAATCCCCCGGGCTCGGACGGCGAAAGAGGCGGCGAGGCGTCTTGACAGGACGCCGCGAAGGCCGTACATCGCCCCCTCACCTTGGGGCGGAGTAGCTCAGCTGGTTAGAGCAGCGGAATCATAATCCGCGTGTCGGGGGTTCAAGTCCCTCCTCCGCTACCATATTTTCTTAGGTTTCTTTTGTTTTAAAGATACCTTGCATTGCTTCCGCCTGTAAGAGGACACTAGATATACGAGTCAGGCGGGAATTGGCGGGATCAGGCGGGAAACCGTGGGAAACCCCCAAAAATTGCGCCTTTGCGACCTCGGTATTAGACCGCTGGCAACTCACGTTAGAATTGCGAGTAACCCTATCGCCGCGCATGCCCGCCACTTGAATTGCGAGTGCGCAACCTCAACGAGAGCCACCGTAGAGATTACGGTGAGGGATATCACGAATATCAGATGAAGCCGTGCGCGACTACGCTTGGCGCGAGCTTGACTGTATACGTGTCTGATCAGACTGCGTTCTTTATAGTTGAGCATCGGCGTCCCTCGTCAGCCCACACGGTTGCCGGCGCGCCGGCCGGTGGGCGTTATTGTTAACGATAGGGTCGCTTTGCCGACCTGAATGGAGGTGATTGCCGTCACCTCCCCCACCATCATTTATGCAAGCAACAGAGCAGATCAACTAAAAATTGTATTAATGGGTGCAATGCGCGACCGGTTATCGGTTGACCGCGGTAGTCGAAAGGCCACGGCCACAGCCGCTACGAGATGGCGTCGCGAATAAGCTCTTGAAAAATCGCGAAGTCGTCGGGCGTGAACTCTTTGTCCACGTTGGCCTCGCGCAAGGCGCGACGTTGTTGCTCCGCCAGCCGGTACACTGCCATACACAAGCGGGCAAACTCTCGGGGATCGACCTGTAGTTGACGGTTATCCAAGTCCTCACGCTGCCATGAAATAATGTTTGTCATTAGTTCTTGATCGAACTCAGGCGAAGAAGTGGGTCTCTTCGGCTCGACAGCAAGCACCACGTCATCCCCGTAAACCACCCAGTCAAGCCGGACGTCAGCTCTATTGCATAATGCGAGGAGACCGAAAATATTTGGCGGCGTCTTCCCATCTCGCCAATTTGCTAGGGTTTCATCGCTAACGCGGGCTACCGCCGCCGAATCCTTCAGGGTTCCAATACGTTTTAATACCAACGACAGGCGTTCTCCAAGTTCAGGGGTCCAACTTGGAAAGTCGTCATCCGAAATATTTTCGTCATCTAAGTTGTCACTAACCATATGTTTTCGTTAGATAACCGAGTTTTCTCGGCCTTTCTCCATTAAATGCAAACTTAGAACCGAATATTTTTGGTTGCCTGCCAAATTTAATCGTCCTAGCGTGCTTACGTTCGTAAGTAACAAACCCCTCAAAAAACCGGCCCGACAGCCGGTGGTGAAGCGAAAGAGACGACGCGTTGACGCAAGGAATACACCCCGAGGACATCAAAGCGGCCATCCGAAAGAAAGGGTCGAACATGACCGAAATCTCTACCGGCGCGGGCCTCTCAGAAAGTGCCGTCCGGATGGCGTTCCTTTACGACACCTTGCCCCGAGCTGATCAAGCAGTCGCCGAGTTCCTGGATATCCCTCTCCACGAATTGTGGCCGGATAGATATCACCCAAACGGCAAGCGCAAACCACGTCTCATTCACACCCCTGAGCCTACGAAAAAGCCGGGACGGCGTCACTGCCAAAACGTCGACGCCGCGTAATCACAACCTGTTGGAATTTAATCAGTGAAATACATCGAAACCGCACAAATCGCCCTCGCTGATATCGATACGAGCAATCGCCTCCGCGACGTCGATGAAGGCACTGCGATCGCGTATGCGGAGAGCATCAAAAAGATTGGCCAACAAACGCCGATCGAAGTCGTTCCAGGGAACAATGGTCACCCGTACAAGTTGGTCGCAGGCGCACACCGATATCGGGCACTTGAAATACTCGATCTAAAAGAGATACGCGCCGAGATCAAAAAACCGGTTACCAAGAAACCGGACTTGGAAGCCCGATTACACGAGATCACCGAGAACCTCCTTGGTCCCAGGCTGACCTCCCTGGAACGAGCGGTCTTCCTCGGCGAGCGACAAGAGATCTATGAGGCTATGTATCCCGAAGCCAAAAAGGGAGCGCACGGAGGCCGCGGAGGGAAGACGAATGAAAACGAAATTGTTTCGTTTTCAAAAAACTCGGCCGATGTTCTAGATATCAGCGAGCGGACGGTCCAGATCGCAACGGCAATCTACAAAGGCATCCCGCCCAAACTAAGAAAGCGCATCCAGGGCACTCCGCTCGCCAACAAGCAGGGCGAACTCTACAAGTTGACGCAATATGCGCCAGGCGATCGAAGTAAGATCGTCGAGGCGTGTTTGGCAAAAGACGACCCCGCACCAAGCGTCGTCGTTGCCGCGCAACGTCTAGACGGACAACCGGTTAAAGAGACGTCGCCGGCAGACGCATTCAAATCTGCCATGGTCACAAAGTGGCGTGCGCCGAACGTCGAAGGCAAAGCGGCTTTTCTCGATTACCTGATCGAACTTGGCGTCATCGCTGAATACGATCGAGGGCAGCTCTGATGACTAGGCGCCGCGGACCAGCGGGTAAAGATCGCCACGATCACGCGACCGGCGATCTCTTCCAATTCGAACCGGAACGCGAAGCTGCAATTCCGAACTATCCCAAAGAAAAGGTGAAGGCCGCGCGGCTGAGAGACAAAATCTCGAAAGCAGTCTCAGCCACGCTCGCCGATGTAGAGGATTTAGAACGCGCCGACATCGCCTACCGTATGTCCGAGTTTCTCGGCGTCGAAGTGCCCGAAAACACCCTCAACGGCTACGCATCAGAGGCACGACAAACGAACACGATTTCCGTCGAGCGGGCAATCGCCCTTTGCCACGCCACAGGTGATCCACGCCTGTTGGCATTGATCGCAGACGAGCTAGGTCTCGCCGTCATTGAGGCGCAATACCTTCCTGCGGTTTGGGAGGCGATGGCGACAGCCGAAATCGAGCGCCTCACCGACGCGAAGAAAAGGTTCCGACACCAGTGGGACCGCAAATCATGATCGAATGGTTCAGTCCACGCGAACTGGCTGTACTTCAGCTCGGCGACGCGGCTAGCGAGAAACAGATTGCCGGCGCGGTGCGCACTATCAATGCGCGAGCGAAACGGGAATCTTGGAAAGACCGGAAGAACACACTCGGGCAACCACTGGCGGTCCGACGACAGGGCAAGGGCGGAGGTTGGGAGTATCACTACTCGCTTCTGTCCTCCATCGATCAAGTCAAGATTCTCAGAAAATTTGGAGCCAACGCGACCAAGTCAGAGACGGAAGTCACGAAAGAAGCCATGTCCCGCGATGAACGCTGGGCCTGGTTCGCCGACATTCCTGATAACAAAAAACGAAAAGCCGAAGAGCGTCTCTCAGTCCTCGACCAAGTCCAAACCCTCGTCTCTGGTGGCATGGGAAAAGCCGTCGCCGTCGAGGAAGTAGCCGCGATCACGAAGGTTCATTCCGATACCATCTACAGATGGTTCAAGGATGTCCGCGGCTTAGATCGTACTGATTGGTTGCCGTACCTCGCGCCGAAGCATGTCGGCCGAACAGCGATTGAAGAAATTGACGCGCGCGTTTGGGATTGGATACGGAGCGACTATCTGCGCGCCGAACGCCCGACGATGACTTCGTGCTACCGTCGTCTCGAAAAGGTCGCAGAGAGTAACGGCTGGCCGCTTCCCAAAAAACGAACTGTGGAACGCCGCCTCGGCGAAATCCCTGAGACGGTTCGCGTCCTCGCCCGACAGGGTGTTGACGCTCTGAAACGGATGTATCCCGCACAGGAGAGAGATCGATCGGTCTTTCATGCGTTGGAAGCCGTAAACGCGGACGGGCACAAGTTCGACGTTTGGGTCCGGTGGCCGGGTGAGGAGACGCCGATCCGGGTCATGATGATCGCGATCCAAGACCTATTCTCTGGCAAAATCCTCTCTTGGCGGATCGACAAATCAGAGAACAAAGAGGCTGTCCTTCTGGCCTTCGGCGACATGATCGAGACTTACGGCATTCCTGCTCATGTCTATCTCGATAACGGTCGCAGCTTCGCCTCCAAGTGGATTACAGGCGGAAGCCCGAACCGATTCCGTTTCAAGGTCAAAGACGAAGACCCTGCCGGCCTGCTGACAAACCTCGGGTGTGCCATCCACTGGACCACACCTTACTCCGGCCAGTCGAAACCTATCGAACGAGCGTTTAGAGATTTCTGCGACGACATATCGAAGCATCCCGCATTTGCCGGTGCCTGGACCGGCAACACCATCGAGAACAAACCCGAGAACTACGGTTCACGAGCAATCGAACTAGACACCTTTATTGAGGTCGTCGCGGATGGCGTCGCCGAACACAACGCGCGGACCGGACGGAGATCTAAGGTCTGCAACGGCAAATCCTTTGATCAGGTATTTTTGGATAGCTACGCCAGGTCGCCGATACAGAAAGCAGCCGAAGTCCATCGCCGCCTCTGGCTGCTAGCCGCCGAAAACGTCAAGGTCCGAAAACATGATGCGACGATCCACCTATTAGATAACCGTTTCTGGAACGAAGCGCTGATCGAAGTGCAAGGCCACCAGGTAACCGCCCGCTTCGATCCCGACGAGCTTCACGCGGGCTTACACATATACCGACAAGACGGCGCGTACATCTGTTTCGCCGAGTGCATTGAAGCCGCTGGTTTCAATGACGTGACGGCAGCGCGTGAACACAGCAAGGCACGACGTGCATTCCTCAAAGCGAGCCGCGAAATGCTCGACGCCGAGCGTCGCCTAAATCCTGAGCAACTCGCCGACATGATACCGGCTCAACCTTCCGAGCCGATGACAGCGAGCAAAGTGGTGAAGCCCATCTTCGACGCCAAAGTCATGGCACCGCCACCACCGGCCCCGGCACCGGAGATGACCGCGGAAGAAGTCGAACTGGCAGACCAGAAATTTGCCGAGCTGATCGGCGCGGACGAAGTAGAGCCGACCAACGTGGTCGCGCTTCACACCGAACCGACACGCCCGGTATTCGACAACGACATTGAGTTCGTTGAGTGGACGCTCACCAGCGATATGGCCACCGACGAAGACAAAGTACGTGCCGCGACACTGCTCAAGCAAAGCACCGCGTTGCGACTGGCGATAGGCGCCGACTGATCTGAGAAACAGAAACCGCCGCCCCCCTGCCAGGTCGCGACGGTTTCGAAAGATAGGAGACATAATGAAACCAAAATTTGTTCAAACGTCAAACGTAAAGAAATTTCTGGCGGCAGTCGCGGCACTAGATGACCGCGCGGCACCGGAAGCCTGCTTTGCTGTCGTACAAGGCCCAGCCGGTCTAGGGAAGACCCGGACCGCCACGTGGTATGCGCTCAAAACGAATGCCGTCATGCTGACAATCAAAGAGGCCATGTCGCCCACATGGTTGCTACGGGATTTGGTTCACGAGCTCGGCGAACAGGTGCCGGCAAGTCGCGCTGAACAGCTCTATCAGCAGGCAGTTGGCATCCTCGCTCGAGAACGACGTCCAATCGTTGTCGACGAAGTTGAGCGATCAATCACAAACATCAAGGTGCTTGAGAGCCTCCGCGATGTCTCGGACCTGTTGGAGATCCCGATCATTCTCGTCGGCCGCGAATACACCCTGGGCAAGCTGAAGCGGCACCCGCAGATCCATACGCGAGTTTCCGCGCGTTGCGACTTTCATGCGGTGAACCTTGAGGACGTGAAATTATGCGTCACCGAGCTTTGCGAAGTGCCCGTCGCTGAGGATGTCGTCAACGTCATCCATGATCAATCGGACGGTCTCGTTCGCGAAATGATGAAAGCGATCCGAAACGTCGAGAGGATCGGACTTCGAAATCAAGGAAAAGAAGTCACGCTCGATCAGGTCTCAGGCAAGACACTTTGCCATGAAATTTCGAAAACCAAGGCGAAGAAGGTGGCATGATGGAGGCCCAGGAACTCCTCGATCATCTACCCCCGCCCGGCAATCCTGTCACCATTGCGCAGCTCGCCAAAGCACTTAGCAGGGCGAACAATAGGATTGTCTGCGCGATCGATGCCCTTCGGCGGCGCGGCCTCGTCGAACGGCTGGAAACAGGCACCTATCGATTGACGCGGGCGGGTGCCGCGTTTCGCGATCAAGGGATGCAGATAAAGTCCGGGCCGAAAGGGCCGCACACAGGTCGCGCGAAAAAACCGGCACCGTTCCGCGAGGCAGCATGGCGCGTCTTGCGGATCGGCGAAGCGATGACCGTCCAAGAGATCATCGCGCTTCTCCCGGCCGAGACGTGTGGTCCCGGCTCTACCTCGAACCTCCAGAAGTACCTCAAGCAGCTCTCGGGTGCTGGCTACCTCGTTGAGCTGGGTCAGCGCGAACCGGGATCGGCCCCTGGCTCTAACGGTTTCAAACGGTGGCGACTTCTACCACTCATGAACACGGGGCCTAAGACGCCCTATTGGTCACCGAAAGAGAGACGCCTGGTCGATCCCAATGTCGTCGAAGGAGATGATCATGACTGAGCATCTAACCAAAGCAATGAACGGATGGGGTCAGCCTCTGCCAGCCTGGGTCGAAGCGCTCGCCCGAGCGTGTGACGCCACCAGCCAAGGCAAGACCGCCAAGCAAATCGGTCTGTCGCCGACTACCGTGAGCATGACCTTGAAGGGGGTTTACACGGGCAGTTTGGAAGCCGTTCAAGAGGCCGTTAACGCGCACATCATGAACGCAGCCGTCGAATGTCCGGTCGCTGGAGATCTTCCGCTCGCCGAATGCCTGGAACATCAACAGACACCGACCCGGCTCACGAATAGACGCCAGATCGAGTTTATCGACGCCTGTCCGAAATGCCCGAACTACCGCAAAGGAGACCGCCCATGTTGAGCGATGATCTTATGGCGTTGCGCGATTCACTCCGCCAGTTTGAGAAACAGGGCGTCCGCATGAACGACGTCGCTGTTCGTCGGGTCTGCTCAATCCTTGAGACGGCGTCGAAGGATGCAAGAGGTCTGGAATCCCACGCCGTAAAGGCACAGCCTTGCCGGGCCTTCGAGGTAAAAAACAGCGTTGTGGACTTCGATACAGAGCGCCGACGTAGGGCAAAGAAATGGCTAGAGGGCCAAGGCGTCGTCGTCATATCACCCCCAACCGATCCGGGGGGCGCGGCATGAAAAAACCAACCTACACCATGCGTCGGATCAAGGAACAAGTCTGCGGTGACATGGCGGTTACGCCTGCGCAAATCAAAGGTCCGGTGACCAGCGAACAATACGCCTTCGCTCGTCATCTTGTTGCCTATCTCGCGCTAAAACACTCGTCCGAGAATGCCGCTGCCGTTGGTCGCTCCCTCGGTGGACGAAAAGCTGAAGATATCCACGCTTCGTGCGACGTGATCAAGCGGCTTCGCGCATCAAGCCACGACGTCAATCTCATCATCAGCGCGATGGAACTCGACCTCGCCGGCTACGGCAACGAAAAGGTCTCAACGATTGCGATCGCTTTGAACTCCAACGGAAACCACAAACAGCGGGACTGCATGACTTGCGGAGAACCGTTCGTGAGTGAGCACTTCGGTCATCGGCAATGTACGCATTGCCGGAGATCGAACGCAAAGGCTGCTCGTGGTGTCGAGCGCGTCGCCGTGGATCTTGCGTCATGACCCGGCGCCGCTTCATCCGATTTCGCAACCTGATCCGGCGCGTCCTCGACGCGATCACGATCCCCGTATGGCTACCCGACTGGAAAGGACAACGGCATGACCGGCCTCAATGACATAGAAAAAGCGGCAGCCGCATATCGGCTACAGCGCGATCTGCTAACGGATGCCGTCGCCAAGATGGAAGAAGAGGTTAAGCACGTTCGCGCCGGGCATATGGAGGAAATCAGGCCGTTGATCGATCAGGTGAAGGAAGCCCACAAGGGTCTCCACGATCTGGTCGAAGGCGCGCCGGACCTCTTCGCAAAACCGAAGACGAAAACATTCTCGGCGATCAAGGTCGGCTTCCAAAAACAGCCGGGCAAACTCGTCATTGCCGATGCGAAGAAGACGGTCCTATTGATCCGCAGACACCTAAAGACCCGCGCAAAGGATCTCCTCAAGATTTCAGTGTCGCCGGTCAAAGCCGCGATCGCGAAACTGTCGGCGGAGGATCTCAAAAAGATCGGCTGCAAGGTTGACGCCGTCGACGACGCCGTTGTCGTCAGCCCGGTTAAGTCGGATGCGGAGAAAGTCATCGACGCGCTGCTCAATTCGACGGAGGCCGAGGAATGAGAACCTGCTCAATCTGCGACGTCTCATCGACGACAAACCTCGTTGAAACCGATGGATCGCCAGTGCCGTGGTTTGATGAAGACTTGTGCGGTTTGTGTGGAGAGCGCCTCAACGACCCGAGGCTTTCAGAGATCGCAGAGGCTCTCATTGCTGTCGAAAAATCGTGGGCGCAGGTCGGGGCCAACGCAAACTTCGGCGCGCTGGACCTAGACGGCTTGGTTGAAGGAATCATGAGTAACGCGATCTCGGCCTATTACAAGGGCGACCAACAGGCATATCGATCAAATCTCGTCGATGCGGCCGCCGTGTTTCTTCATGCAATTCGCAACACTGATTTGACCTCAAAGGCGACCTGCCGCGCCTGCGGTTGCACCGACATCACCGCGTGTATCGATTTTGACGGACACCCCTGTCATTGGGCCGAACCTGATCTCTGCAGCAAATGCGCCCGAAAGCAAAAGGCTGATTAGCATGAAACAGAAACCAGACATCGTCTTGGACTCGGAAACCACCGTAGTCGTTTACGAAGGGGCAGTGGCCCTTCGGCACGTCACTACGCGGGGTGACGACGTTCGCGGCGCCGAAGGCCCGGAGATCAGCCACACGGTTTTCAATAACCCGCGGCAGGCGCGTGAGATCGCCGTCGATATGTGGCGGCTGGCCACCGATCTGATGAAGGATGAGCTGGAGGGAAGCTCATGACAGATCAAGGCTCGAACAACCCGCCACCTAAAATGAAGTTATCGCCCGCAATGATCAAAGCGCTGCGCAGCTATCGAGACGGCAGGCCGTGGTCCCACCTTCGAGGCCGATCCATGTTCGGCGGCAGTGAGCAAACCATGCGCGCGTTGATCCAAAGGGGCCTACTGAACGGCGACGGCACTGAACTAACGGAAGAGGGGCGGGACCAGGTCTCGCTCCATGCAAAGTGATGGCTGAAAAGTCCGCCCGCGAAGAGCTGCTCGAAGCTGCTGTGATCGATCTGACGATCGCGGCGTCGACGTTCGCGGATGGGCGCGGCCGAACCGAGGCACGCAAGAACCTGAAGAGCGCGATCCACCGTGGCGTCGAAGTCCTGAAAACCAAACCGTGCCAGGTCGACCCGGTCGCGGATCTCCGCGATCTCGCTGAAGAGGCCGATGCCGAAATGGCGAGAGAACCAACATTTCGGAGAGATATCGATGGCTAAGAAATGGTTTTTCGATCCGCTCAAACCGCATGGCTACGACGTAATCATGATCGACCCGCCGTCGAAGTTCAAAACGCATACGCCCTTTCCATCTGCGAAGGGTGCGCAATATCCGGTCATGGACGATAGTTGGATGCGTCAACTTCCGGTAAATCAACTCGCCTCTGACGGTTGTCTATTCTGCGTATGGAGTACGTTTCCAAAACTTGAAGAGACGTTTCACTGGCTAGACTGCTGGGGCATCACCTACATAACCGGTGGCGCTTGGGGCAAGAAAACCATTCACGGGAACCAGGCGACCGGCACCGGTTACGTCATCCTCTCCCAGGCCGAAGTGTATCTGCTCGGCCGCGTCGGATCGCCGAAGTACCGACTGATTGAATTGCCGACCGGACGGTTTCGGCGCAATGCGCAACCGGGCTTGGTCGAGACATTCGAGATCGTTACCGACGATGATCTTGCGAAGTTCATGCAATTGCTCGCCTACGAGTATTTCGAAGCCGAGCGCCGGCAGCACTCCAGAAAACCCGACGACGTCCGTTTCTTTCTCGAAAACCTAGTACAGCCGGATGCGCGGAAGGTGGAACTGTTCGCCCGCGAGAAGCCAGAAGGATGGGACGCGTGGGGCAATGAAGTCGACCTATTCGAAGGAGGTGCCTAATGCCGGCCGTCGCCAAAACCAAGAAGCCGACGTCGCCGCGGCGGCGGGCACTGATTGCCAAAGTCCACATTGCGACCAAGCAGATCGGCCTGAGCGATGACGAGTATCGCGACATCCTGGAGGGAATGTTTAAGGTTCGCTCGTCAACCAAACTCTCCGACGCGCGTCTGGTCGAGCTGATCGAGCATCTCAAGACCCTGGGGTTTCGGGACAAGCCAAGGAAGCCACGGCCAACAGCGCGGAGCAGTGCAGCCCCGTCATCGGCCAAGGAAGCGAGGCCGCAGTGGATCGCTAAACTACGGGCGGTCTGGATCTCGCTCTATTACCTCGGCGTGGTGCGTGATCGATCCGACAAGGCGCTGACGAAGATGGTGCAGCGCGTGTCAGGCGGCAAGGACACCGGCATTCAGTCGTTGCAATGGATTGACGAGCATACTGCCTATCAAGCCACCGAGGCGTTGAAGAGGATGGCCGCGCGAGAGGCCGGCGTCGATTGGTCGGCCTACAAGATCTTCAACGGAGGCGATCATACGTCGATCTACAAACCGCGCGCCCGCGTGATCGAGGCGCAGTGGCAGATCATGTGCGCCCTTGATCTCGTTCGAATCAAGAACATGGCCGGACGAGCCGAATACGCGCGGCGCGTCGTCCAGGAAGGTGCGAAAAAAGACGTCGACCAAATGACGCCCGAACAGCAGGACATCCTGATACAAACCTTCGGCGACATGATCCTAAGCGAGCTGAAGGCGCGCGGGTTCGCCGATCTGAAATCTTGGCGGGCGGCAATGGCATGAGAAAGCGTCGCTTCCGTCACGGCCCTAACATCAAGCGCGATCTATTCGAAGAGCAGGGCGGGATCTGTGCAATCTGCGACAAACCGATGCCACCTATCGATCATGACCCCGACGATCCTGACGATGCGCCAAATCTTGATCACATTATCCCCGTATCACGGGGCGGTCCCGAGTATCGATGGAACCTCCAACTAACCCACACGCGATGTAACGCCGCCAAGTCAAACGCCATGCCCCACGAAGCGGACGTGAGGAGTCGCCTGAATGATTGAGCGTATCGTCGATCTAGCCCGAGAGCCTGTCGTTGGTAAGTTCTACCTGGTGCCTACTGTCCGCGGTAGGTGGTGCCATTACGAAAACATTGACTGGCCTGTATTGCTGCCGTGCCACGAAGACGAAGAACACATTGGATTTGGGTGGTTACATTATCATCACGATCCGCGGTTCTTTCCTCATCGGATATGGAACGTGAGAACCCAAGGCCTGGATGACGCGCTGGCGTATCAAGACGTAGCCGGCATGCCGCTGATGTCATCTGATATGATCAATGCAGAAGGCTTGCCGAAGCCCGTTTGGCGCCGAAGAAAATGTCTGCGGGCGATGCCGGAACGCAATCCCATGCGTTCGGCACGGTGGTTCTCAAACCTTGAATCGGCGTTTGACGGTCAACGACTGAAACCCGGCATGATCTGTCCGCACAAGGGCGTTTGTTTAAAGGGCGTAACCGTCATTGACGGTGTCGTGCAGTGCCCGGCTCATGGTTTGCGGTGGGATGTTGAGACCGGCGCGTTGGTCATAGGGTCGAGACGTTGACCCAGGTTGACCGCGATCTCTTCGGTGAACCCGTGACGCCGCCGCCAGCCTCGGACATCGAGGCGCAGCGTGAGCGTCGTCGTCGTTCGGAACGCCCGAAGGGGTTCGTCGGGACACCTGGTCGTGGGCCGAAAGACGAGACCTGCGGATCGTGCGAACACTTGTGCCGTATCGAGATGCGCTCCGGCCGCAAGTTCCCAAAGTGTGGAAAGAATGAACACAACTGGACACGGAGTCGACGTACCGACGTGCTAGTGCGCTCGCCCGCTTGTGAGTTTTGGGAAGCGGACAAATGACAAACCCGCTTCCCCACGGTCTCAAGATTCTCGCCGATGCCAGCGATACGGAGACCGCGCTGACCATCGCGCTTGAGCGTCGGGGGAGTCGGTTGCGCATTCCTCAGAAGGCGGAAGGCTCGATCTTGGAGCAGCTCGTGGGGATTGACGCCGCGCGCATAATTGTGAACGAATTGTCCGATGAAGTGATCGAGATTCCGATGGCCTCGAAACAACTGGCCCTCTGGTTGCGATCGCAAGACCCGAAGCTCTGGACGATACCGAAGATCTCCAGCCGCCTCGGCGCCAGCCCACGTAGCATCCGGTATTGGCTCGCGGGCGACACGCCCACACAGCAAATCGACCTGTTCGATAGGAAGGCCGTATAGCGGCAACCTTGCCGCATCACTGGCGGCCGTCATTTACACCAAACTGAACGCGATTTTCACGGGCTTTGAACGCCCGTTTTTCGATGTTCAAGAGGTATCAAATGACGGCGACTTTCCGATCCGAAGAGGCCCTGCGCGAAGACGCGATTTTGTTCGCAATGGCGCACGAAGGCGGGCTGGTCGACCACAAGAAAGATCCGGGCGGCATCACGCAATGGGGCGTTTCCTTGCGCCACGCTCGCAATGTTGGCGCAATCCGAAGTGCGCGCGGCGTGGAGCTATTGAACTTCGATCTCGACAATGACGGCGATATCGACGCCGACGATATCCGTGCGCTGACGAAAGAACAGGCGAAGATTGTCTACGTCAATTTCTGGCAGCGGCATCGCTTCAAGGAAATCACAAGTCCGGACGGTCAGCATCGCAAAGTCGTGATGAAGTTCTACGATTTATGCCTGCCAATGGGCTACGGCGGCGCCAGTCGCGTTGTGCAGCGGACGCTCAACACTCTCCAGATTGCAACCGTCGAGGACGGGTTCGTCGGCCCCATCAGCCGAACGAACCTCAACGAGGCGATTGCTTGGAACCCGGTCGCAACCCTCACCACGCTTATGGCCCAAGGCGAAGGGTACTTCCGCGATCTCGATGCGCCCGACTTTGAAAAGGGTTGGGTAAAACGGGCCAGACACTGGCCATGACAAAGGAGACCAATATGAAACGCCTATTTCTTTCGTGCTTTGCGGCCGTCGCCGTGATGGTCGTTGCTGCGTGCGGCGCGATCCCCGGCAATAGTCAAGTCAACGCCGGCATCACTCACGCGGTGGTCGAAGTCTGTGCGACCGACGACAACACGCCGTATGTCTGCGAGGCCGAGATCATTGACGGCAAGGACAAGCAAAATGTCAGCCTGGACATCTCGAATCCGGCAGGATGGAAGGTGACCTACACTGCGAGTGGCGTCCAAGCTGTGGAAGCCATAAAAGTTCGCGGCGCAGTCGAGCAAGCGGTTTCGGAAGACCTCAAGGATGCAGCGCCTGGAATTGTCGGCACCATCACCGAAGCCGTCATTGAAGCGTTGTCTCCCTGATCAGATGACGCAAAGCCGTTCCCCCAAAGATTTCGCCGATGTGGCCGCTGGAGATCTGATCTACCAGCGGCTCTCGGCCGTCGCCTATGCTTCGCCAGGGATGGCGCGGCATCGTGCGCGCGAAGTCGACTCCTGCGCGTTCGTTGCTCATGTCAGCGATAAAAAAACCGGCGCAGACGCGATGGTGTTTACAACGCCAGGCGAGGTCGTTGTCGCGGTTCGCGGCACTCAGAAAGATTACCGCGACATTCTGACCAACCTTCGGTTTCGTCGGGAGGACATCGAAGGCAGCGGGCCAACGGTCGGCGTCCATCGCGGCTTTCGAGATCAATGGCTCTCGATCGAGGACGGCATCAAAAGCGCCCTGGAAATCGAAGACATCAAGGACTTGCCGGTTGTCTTCACAGGCCATTCGTTGGGCGGTGCGATTGCCGGCATCGGCGCGTTCCGTCTGAGCCATCTTCCTCGCGTCAGAGGCGTGGTCACTTTCGGCGCGCCGCGCATCGGCGACAAACTCTTCGCGGAGGCTATGTCCGGTCGCGTGAAAGTCGATCGGCGTTATGTCTTGGGCGCCGACGTCGTTCCAATCGTCCCGCTTTTGACGATGGGGTTCCGCCATCACGTTCGGCCCATCTATCTGACACACAAAGGTATCATGATTAAAGACTGTCCGCTTTGGCGTGAGCTGCTCGGCCGGGCAGCCGCCCTATTCTCTCTCGATTGGTCCAAGGGCTGGACCTGGTGTCCCGTTCCAACCCGCCTCTACACCGATCATCGGATCGGCGGTTACGGCGCCGCCATGTCGAAGGCGAGAGCTTCGTCATGATCGGCGTACTCACCGACATCGCGATCATTGCCTCGCCCATAATTTCACTGTGCGCGTTGATCTGGACCATCGTCTGGTCGCGCAAGGTTCTCAGAGAAGCGAAACAGACCAAGCTGCTCGAACACGTTGAGGAACTGGCGAAGCAGGTCGAACGACTTCGCTCGCGCGTCGAAAGCGCGGAGTCCCGCATCGACGCCCTCCCGACAGAGGTCGCCATCCAAAAAATCGACGGCGATATCCGGGAGATGAAAGCCGGGATCAACGGCATGAAAGATATCGTCGGCGGGTTGAATGCGTGGATGGAGCGGATGGACTCCTACCTCCACGACAAATGAACGGGTGATTTATGAGCTATAAGGAACATGAGACTAAGCACCTTCGGTTGACGATCCTTCGAACCCTTCACGCGGACACGGACTATCAGATCAACGAGAGCCTTCTCCGCGACGCGATCGCTTTGTTCGGGTTTGCCGTCTCTCGCGATGCGCTCCGCGCGCAGCTCCGTTGGTTGGAAGAACTCGACTTAATAACCGTAACGGACATTGAAGGCTTCTTGATCGCAACCCTGACCGAGCGCGGTGCCGATGTGGCCACCGGCACGGCGCAAGTGGACGGTGTCAAGCGGCCCGGCCCGAAAGGCTGAGCTATGGGCCAGAAATCCCTAATCGAAGAGCTGCTCACCAAAGATCAGATTAACGAGTTGAACAGGGACATCGCGTCCGGCGATTGGACGATTGAGGGCATCCGCGAGAAGCTCGGCGGATGGGGCTACGAGATATCGAAATCCTCGACGCATCGTTACATGCAGCGGATTGAAAAGGGCGCCGAGAAAATCCGGCAATCGCGCGTGATGGCCGAAGCGTTCGCGGCGGAAGTCGGCGAGGATCTGCTATCGACAAAGCAGGGGCATCTTCTGGTCGAGATCATGCGCACCCTGATCTTCGATTTCCTGACCAAGCAAATGGAGGAGGACGAAGACGTCGACCCGCAGCAGTTTTTCTTCCTCGGCAAAGCGATCAAAGACATCGCTGGCGCCAACCGTCTCGATCAAGACTACGCAGCGAAGGTCCGCGTCGAGATCGAGAAAGAGGAACGCGCCAAGGCGGCGGACATCGCCGGGGACGCCGTTCGCGCCGGGGGCGCTTCCGAGGACCAGGTTGCGTTCATTAAAGCCGAGATCCTCGGTATCTCGGACCGCGTCGAAGGTGCGCCCGGCGATGGATGACGAACAAGAGGTCATCATCCTCTCCGAGACAAAGCTAGACGGCAAAGAAGAGCGGGACGCGTTAGATCTCGTTGAGGACATCCAGAACGAACGCGAAACACGATTTATCAAGCCGAAAGATGTCCCCCACATCCTTTTGACGTATCAATCGGCTTGGCACCAAGACATGGCGAATGTTCGGTTCGGGAAGAAATCTCGAAGGATCGGGTTCACCTGGGGAGCAATGGCAGCTGAGTCCGTCGTTGAAGCGATGCCCGCCAAAGGCGGTATGGACCAACACTACATGGGATACAACCAGGGGATGGCGGCGGAGTACATTGGCGACTGCGCGTTTTTTGCCCGCGCCTTCGACGTGGCGATCCGTGAGCAGTCCGTCTGGAAGACCTCCGTCCTGATCAACAACGAACGTGCGGATATCCTCCGTTACAAAATCCTACTGGCGTCGGAGAACAAAATTGAGGCGCACTCGTCGAACCCGCACAACTGGCGCGGACGCCAAGGCCATGCCCGGATCGACGAGGCGGCGTTCCACCCGAACTTGAAGGAAGTCATGAAAGGCGCGATGGCGTTTCTCATGTGGGGCGGCCGCGTCGACGTGGTGTCGACGATGAATGGCGAAGACAACGACTTCACCGAGCTGTGCCGCGACATTGAGGCAGGGAAGTTACCGAACTACAGCCTTCACGAGATCACGTTCAAAAAGGCGCTTAAGGAAGGTTTCTATAAGCGGGTCTGCCTGGTGCTCGGCAAGGAATGGTCGCCCGAGGCGGAAGCGGCATACGAGGAAGAAGTCCGCAGCTCGTATGTGAGCGCGGAGGACGCCGCCGAAGAACTCGATTGCGTGCCAAAGCGAGGGTCTGGCGCGTATTTCTCACGGATGCTGATCGAAGCCTGCCAGAAAGACAGCATTCCCATGTTGGAGTTCCGGAAACCAGCCGAGTTCGTGCTTGCGCCGGATCGCCTGAAGGTCACCGAAGAATGGATCGAAACGAACCTCAAGCCGGTCATCGATGCGATGCCGACCGACAAGAGAACCGTCTTCGGTGAGGACTTCGGGCGCACTGGCGATCTTTCGTTCATCTGGCCGCTGCAGGAAGTCACGCCGCTGCTTTGGACAACGCCGTTCACGCTCCAGATGCGGAACATTCCCTTCGATTGCCAAGAGCTGATTATCGAATACATCGGAGACAATCTGCCGCTCTTTCATCACGCCAAGTTCGACGCGCGCGGAAACGGTCAATCGACTGCTGAGAAAATGATGCAGCGTTGGGGAGAACAACGGGTCGACTGCGTCATGGCTTCTCCCTCGTTCTATGCCCAAGCTTTCCCGCGGTACAAGCAAGCCTACGAAGGCCGCAACATCGTCGTTCCGAAAAGTGAGGACATCATTGCCGACCACCGGACCGTCGTTCTCGTCAAAGGCAACCCAACCATGTCGAACCAACGTGTCAAAGGAACGGACGGCATGTTCCGGCACGGCGACAGCGCGGTTGCCGGGATGCTGGCGTGGGAGGCGACGCAGAACGAGGCGCAGCCGCCCGCGGGCGACACCATCGAGCAGACACAAGACACCTTCCGACCGGAGCATCACGGCGCTCTCATGAGTGACCGCCTGGTGTCGCGGCCGGGCCACCCGTTTGACGGAAGGAGACGCACATGGCGTTGAAAGACATCCTCAACTGGTTTGGCGGCCCCACACCGGAGCCTGCCGAAGAAACTCTCGTCGAGGCCAAAGGCGTAACGGTCGAAGACGACGAGGCAGGTTGGCGCCGGTTGACGGGCGACGGCATGCGCGACCTCAGTCCGATGACCCAAGAGCGGATGCAAGAGGTCGCGGTTTATCAATGGCGCACCGACCCGCTGGCGAACCGGCTGATCGAACTGCCCGTCGCTTATCTGCTTGCCGAGGGCGTCCGTCTCAAATGCGATGACGAAGAGGCGCAGGGCTGGCTCGACAAGTTCTGGAACGATCCGATCAATTGCATGGACATCAAGCTCACTAAGAAGGTGCGCGAGATGTCCCTCTATGGCGAGCAGTGCTGGCCCGTCTTCGTGAACGAAATGAACGGGCATTGCCGTCTCGGTTATCTCGATCCCTCATTGATCCAAACCGTCGTGACCGACCCGGACAACATCGAGCAGCCCGTCGGCATAGTGACGAAGCGGGACCGCAAGGGGAACTACAAGAAATACCGGATCATCGTAAACGGGCCTGAGACCGTCTTCTCGGAGCGGACGCGCCAGATCCGCGAGGACTTCAACGACGGCCCGTGCTTCTTCTTCACCGTCAACGATCTCTCGAATGCCTCGCGCGGCACATCGGATTTACTTTCTCAGATCGATTGGCTCGATGGCTACGCCCAGGCGCTGTTTGGTGAGCTGGAGCGGTGGGACCATCTTCGCGCTTTCATTTGGGACGTGACGCTCAAGGGTGCCACGCCCGACGAAGTCGACGATCGGGCGGCCAAAATTCACGCACCGAGACCTGGCGCCGTGCGCGTACATAACGACTCCGAAGAGTGGACTTCCGTGACGCCGGACCTTAAGTCCGAGGACAGCAACCAGCTCGCGCGCGTCTTCCGCAACCACATCATGGGCGGCGGTACCTTGCCGGAGCATTGGTTCGGCGGCGGCGGCGACGTGAACCGGGCAACGGCCGGCGAGATGGGCGAGCCGACGTTCAAGGTCTTCACCATGCGCCAGCGCGTCTGGTCCTACATCCTCGCCGAGCTTGGCAAGTACCAGATCCGTCAACGCGTCCAGGCCTACGTCGGCGATGGCGCCGACGAGCTGCTCGATGGCGACGAGTACAATGTCGTCGCTGAATTCCCGGAACTTACAGCCCGCGACACATCGAAGTACGCGCAAGCGCTGCAGCAAGTCGTCGTCGCGATCGGCCTCATGATCGACCGCGAAATGCTGACACCGGAAACGGGCGTCGAGATGATCGCCATGATGGCCGGTCAGCTCGGCATCGAGATCGACCCGGCCGCCGAACTGGAACGCCTCGAAGACTTCAAGAAAGCCCAACAGGAACGCGACAACATGCCGGACATCCCCGATGACGGCGACGAGGGCGAAGCGGAGGCCGCATGACACCGGCCGAACGCGCGAAGGCGTTTCGCCGTGCGCGAGCGCGCCAGGTCAAACGATACGTCGCGGCGAACAGGGATACCGCAAAGCAAGTGACCGAGATCCTCGCGGATGCGGAACAGCGTGTCAGATCCGAGATCGCCGACAGTAATCTCTCCGAGTTCCAAGCGTGGCAGCTCCCGAACATCCAGCAAGCGATCGAGGTTGCCATGGCCGAGATCGGCGAGGCGCTCGCGGCCGCGGGCAGCGACGGCGCGTCGACGACGTTTCAGATCGGCGTTGATCTCGTCGACCAGTCATTAGAGGCGGGCGGCATCGTGATTCGCGGCATTCTCCCCGACGTGGATCTCCGTCAGCTTATGGCCATCCGCTCATTCATGACCGACCGGCTCAAGGACGTATCGGCGGAAGCGGCGAACAAGATTAAGGGGCAGATTGGCGTCGTGATGATCGGCGGGCAGACCCCAGGCCAGGCCGTCGATAGCGTGGCGGCGATCTTGAAGAGCGGCCGCGGCCGCGCGCTTGGGATCGTGCGGACGGAGATGGGAACCGCCTTCTCGGTTGCGACCCAAGAGCGCCAAGCCGAGGCGTCCAAGTATCTCCCCGGCCTCAAGAAGCAATGGCGTCGTTCGGGCAAGCTCCATTCACGGGTCGCCCACGATCTCGCGGACGGCCAAATCGTCGACGTCGACAAACCGTTCAAGGTCAACGGCGTCTCGCTCATGTTCCCCCGAGATCCGAAAGGGCCGGTAGGAGAACGGGTGAACTGCGGCTGCGTACAATTGCCGTACATGGAGAGTTGGGAGATGCGCCAGCCGGATCGCCAGCCGTTCAGCGATCGAGAGATATTCCGTAATCCGCAGAAGCGCGATCTGGCACGGGAGCTGAATCCGCCCGTCGATCCAGACCGACCAGGCGTGGCGTCGATCCGCGCGCTCGAAACCCTGACGCCCGCGGCCGCGCGCCGACAGATCGCCGAGGATCTCCGATCGGAGCAGTTCAGCTCATTCGTTCGGGGCGCCGGCCAGGCGGACCGCGACCACCGGGCCATTGCTCTCATACCCGACAGCCTGGCCGCGCCGTTGGGAACCGAGGCGAGCGTCGTGAGGTTGTCCAGCTATACCGCCTATAAGCAGCGCCAACGGAGACGCGGCCAGGGGTTCGGCGCCGGCGATTATATGAAAGCGCAGCAGCTCCTCGATCGCGGGCCGGCATTTCTCGATGGCCAGAACCACCTGGTGGTATTCGGGACCGTCGACAAAGAGACCTGGCGCGGAATATTCAAGCGGACCAAGGACGGCCGCGAGATCTATCTCGAAACCCTGCATCGCAGCTCAGCCAGACAGCAGCGCCGGGCGAAGCGTAACCTCTCGGAGATTCGGGGGGAGGATTAAAGGCGCCTGGCGGGACAGGATGATTTCCCGCGCGGGTCCGAAGATACCCGGCTATCCTGATTTCACTCAGGCGCCCACCTATTCAAATACGCTTCTTCGCCGATTCCGTCAAATATCGTCCGTACCCACCGATTTTTTTTGGCCATAGAGGGCCTATCTCGGAGTGCCGAGGTAAAAACCCCCGTCAAAAGCGAACCCTCGCTTTCTGCCCCGTTTAACACCCCTTTAATTTCGGTCTTATCGGCGACTGAGAACCCCTATGTTGCATCTGCGGGTGAAATCGGGTTAACGGTTGTGGGTCTCCAACCACATCCAGGCCCGAAACCCCTTGGGGCGGCAACGTTGCCTCATTATGCATCCGGGCCTCTCCCGTGATCATGCAAGCCATTCAATCCGCCACTGCGGATCGCTTGCTTTCATCACCGGAGAACATTGATGACCGAAACCAAAAAGCCCGAGCTGACCGCGGCTGACGTCGCCAAGAAGCTCAACGTCAAAGTCCGTGTCCTTGTGACACGCGGCAAAGGCAAGGACGCCAAGACCGAACCCGCCGACGTGAACGTCGCCGCCGAGCATATCCTCGACTTCAAGGTCGAGGGTGGCGAGATCCACGCCGTTACCGTGGACGGTCAGAAGCACACGGTGAAAGCCTAATGACCCGGCCGGCTTCCATCGTTGAACTGCCGGTCGAGGACTTTCGCGAAAGCCTCGTGCCGGCGCTTGGTATCTTCGGTACCGACGCCGTGCGCGAGGCCTTCGAAGGTGACTTGAACCAGCTCAAGGATCTTCTGCAAAGCGCCATCAAGACAGCCCTCGAACTCTCCGGCGAAGAGGATTGGTGGCCGTATGTCCATGCGCTGTTCGACGACTTCATCGTCGTCGAAGCGAAAGACGGCAAGCTGTTGAAGTACGCCTACACCGTCAACGGTACCGACGTAACGCTGGCAACGCCCGAAGAGGTTCAAAAGACCTTCGTCGCCGTCGACAAAAAGCCGGCCGGGATGATCGAGGCCGCGGGCGTCTTCATCGAAGGGAACGGCGGCGCCTGGCGTATTCGCGTCATCCAAGCCGGACTCTCTCGGAACAACAACTATTATCCGGACGCGGTTCTCCGCGAAGCGGTGTCGTTGTTCGAAGGTGCCCGCGTCTTCGTGAAATCCGACGAAGAACACATCGCCGGCCGCGGCAAAGATTTTCGGAACCTCATCGGCGGCTTGACCGATATTGAGTTTGTCGAAGGAACCACGCCCGACACCGGCGAGATCCGCGCGACGTTGCAACTGCTCGACCC
Organism: Rhodospirillales bacterium; assembly: GCA_965222395.1. Taxonomy (GTDB): domain Bacteria; phylum Pseudomonadota; class Alphaproteobacteria; order Rhodospirillales; family Casp-alpha2; genus UBA4479. The sequence goes on along the minus strand of OZ244947.1, from coordinate 1,912,255 downwards.
GGAAGGAGATCTCGCCATCAAGCTGCGCGAGGCTCACTCGCACGGTCTTAGCAGTCTGTTCGGTTTCTCGATCGATGCCGCCGCTCACGCAACCCGTAAAACGCGGGGCGGGGTCGCGGTACGAGAAGCCAAGAAGTTCACCCAAGTCCGATCTGTGGACCTGATCGTCGAGCCTGGCGCAGGCGGCGGGGTCATCGATCTTATCGAAGCACAACAGGAGACCAAAATCATGGAACGCGAACAACTAATCGCACTCTTGGAGGCCCGCGGTCTCCTCAAAGGCAAGAACGTCGACGAGATGACGGACGCGCAGCTCGCTGAAATGTTCACCGAAGCCTGGAACGAAGACGCCGATAATGGCGGCGGGAATACTGACGACCTGCCGGACGGCGGCGACGTCAATACCGGCGACAACACGGTTCTGACCGAGGCGGTCCGGATCGTCGAGGCTCGCACGCAAATGCGTGACACCATCAACGCATCGAAACTCCCGAAGGCCGCTAAGGATCGTCTGATCGCTCGGTTCGTGGAAGCCGACAGCTATACGGCCGACGACGTCACCGCCGCGATCAAGGACGAAGCCGACTATCTGGCGGAATTCTCGGAAAGCGGCGCGGTTCGCGGTCTCGGCGACGGCCCCACCATCCAGATCGGCGAGACCCGGTTCGACAAAGCGGTCGACATGCTGGAAGCCTTCTTCGACCCCGCGCACGAGCACCATCGTCACGCCCGCTCGTTCCGTGAATGCTACGTCACCTTGACCGGCGATACGCGGTTGACGGGTCAGCTCCGCGATACCGATCAATCGCTGATGCGCGAAGCGCTCAACTCGGGGAGCTTCGCCGATGTTCTCGGCGACTCGATCACGCGCCGTATGATTGCCGACTACCGCGATCAAACTCAGTACGACGTCTGGCGCGAGCTTGCGACCGTCGTCTCCGTGAACGACTTCCGGACGCAGGAGCGAACCCGTTTCGGCGGTTACGGCGATATCCCGGCGGTCGCAGAGAGCGGCGACTACGCGGCGTTGACTTCGCCGACCGACGAGAAGGCCACCTACGCGGCAACAAAACGGGGCGGGACCGAGAAGGTCACCCTGGAGATGATTACCAACGACGATGTTGGTGCCATTCGCCGAATTCCGACCAAGCTAAGCCGCGCAGCCAAGCGAACGCTGAGCAAGTTCGTCCTTAACCAGCTCGCGACGAACCCGATTATCTTCGACGGCGTTGCCTTATTCCATGCGACCCACGGCAACCTCGGCGCCGCCGCGCTGAGCGGGACGTCGGTTGCAGCCGGGCGGCTCGCAATGAAGGAGCAAACCGAAAAAGACTCCAACGAAAAGCTCAGCGTCCCGGCCAAAAACCTTTGGGTGCCGGATACGCTCGAAGAGACGGCCGTCGATCTTTTCCGGCGCAACACCGAGAATGACAAGACGTTCGTGCAATCGCTCGCTCTTCAAGTCATCCCCGTTTGGTGTTGGACCGACGCCAACGATTGGGTCATGACCGCCGACAAGATGGACGTCCCGATGTTCGAGCTTGGGTTCTTGAACGGACAAGAAGAGCCCGAACTCTTCGTCCAGGACAGCCCGTCCGTAGGGTCCATGTTCACCAACGACGAGATGACCTGGAAGCTCCGCCACATCTATGGCGGCAACTTCACCGACTACCGCGGCGGTTACAAAGCGGTGGTTGTCTAACCCTATACCTGAAGCCGACCCCCCAAGGCCGGGGGGAGAATTTGCTCCCCCCGGTCACCGAGGAAGATCGATTATTGAAGCGAGATAGAGCAGCGGTAGCTCGCCAGCCTCATAAGCTGGAGGTCGAAGGTTCAAATCCTTCTCTCGCAACCAAACAGAGAGACGGACGCCGTGGCGCTAGAAGATTTCCAAGGGCTAATTGACAATATGGTTCGCGACGACAGTGGCGAGATCACTGTCGAGCAACGCGACCAAGCTCTTCTTCTCGCCGTGGTTCGCTACTCGACCGACCGTCCCGTCGAGGTCATCAATCAAGTGACGGCCGCGGGCGGTCCGTTCCTCGCACTCCCGCCCGATTGGGATCTCCAATTCTCCCGTCTCGTCGAGTTCGGCGAACCGGATGGAGATGACGTCCGTCCCATCGACGCCGAGGAAGAAATGAGCTTGATCGGCCCGCGTATCCGCGCCGCCGAGGATCTCACGGCAGGCGGTCAGTACCTGATCACCATGACCGCGTTGCACCAGGTCGACGCTGAGGCCGACACCATTCCCATCCGGGACCGCGAGGCTGTTGCGAATTGGGCGGCCGCGCTGTTGCTCGATCAGCTCGCGACCCTTTACTCCGGACATCGGCAACCGACGATCAACGCGGACAGCGTCGATTGGCAAACCAAGGGCCGCGACTTCGCGGCGCGGGCCAAGGCCAAGCGCCAGGCGTATCTCGATCATCTCGGCATCGATCCGAAGCGGACCGTCGCGCACGGGACCGTAGTCGATTTCGATCAAGAGCCGTCGCACGGCCGGCCACACATGATCCCGGCGCACGGGAGGCGTTAAGCCATGACGCACACCGTTCGCATGGATATACAGCAATCGGCGGCGCTCATGACCGCAGCCGACCGCATGCCGGAGATCTACATCGACGAGATGACCGGGGCGACCTGGGAGGCAGAGCTTCTTATTGAGCGTGATGTCAAGGAACTGACGCCAACCGGCATCGGCGGCGGCGGCGGACTCAAGGGCTCGATCTCTTCGCGGGAACCCGTCGTCCTCGCAAACAACGTAATCGGCGAGATTGGCACCCCGTTGAACTACGCCGTTCCCGTCGAGCTTGGCTCCAAGCCGCACATGCCGCCGATCCAGCCGCTCGCCGATTGGGCGGAGCATGTGCTTGGCGTCAGCAACAACGAAGCCTGGCGTGTCGGGACCGCGATAGCCTTCAAGATCAAGGCCCGCGGCACCGAGGGCGCGTTCATGTTTGAACGGGCCTTTAAGGCCAATGAAAAACAGGTTCAACGGATCTACGGCCGCGCCGCACAACGCATCATCGATCGCGTGGAGGGCAGCGCATGAGTTCGTCCATTGTCCGCGCCGCGATTGCCGCGAAAATGAACACCATCGCCGATATCGGCCTTGTCCATACGTTCCAGCGATACTCGGTTCGTCAGCGCGACTTCCGCACGTTTTACGAAGACGCCGGCACGATCCGCGGTTGGAATGTGCATCGGATCGGATTTCGTCAACGGCCGTTCACAGCGGGTGTCAATCAGATCGTCTCGCAATGGCGGATCGAAGGCTTCCTTGCGCTGGACGACGAGACAGAGACGGAGATCCTGTTCGACGCCAAGATCGACGAAGTCGCCGAGGCATTTCGTCTGGACCCGACCCTCGGCGGCGCCATTGAAACGATCGAGGCCGACAATCAGTCCGGCATTCAGCTCGACGACGCTGGGCCGGCCATGTTCGGTGGCGTTCTCTGTCACCGCGCGCGCTTGAGCTTGCCGACCGTCCACTATCAGTCCTTCGAGATCGCCGAACAGGGAACCGTCCCGACCGCGATCTATGCGAGCCGCGCGCCGAACATCGGCAATGCCCACAAGGACGATTACACCAACGTCTCGACCGGAGAGCCGCCCAGTGAATGACGAGCTTGAATTTCGCGTGACTGAATTAGAGCGCCTGGTTTCGAACCTCGTCCGGATCGCGACCGTGCACGCCCTAGACGCAGCGGCCGCGCGGGCCTCCGTCCGCTTCGGTGCCGGCACCAATCAAGTCGTCACCGCCAAGCTCCCGTGGCTCACGCAACGGGCAGGCAACGATCGGACCTGGTGGGCGCCAAGCGTCGGCGAGCAAGTCCTTCTGTTTTCGCCGTCCGGAGATCTCGCGCAAGGCGTCATCCTGCCCGCGATCTATGCAGCGGCCGCGCCTGCGCCGGCGTCGTCTCCGGACGTTCACCGGACGACGTATGCCAGCGGCTTCGTCATCGAGCATGACAACGCCGCCAAACGCACCGTGCTGAATGCCTGGGACGAAGGCGGCACCATCGAGCTGCGCGCCATGAACGTCGTCATCAAGACGGGCGACGGCGGGTTCTTTCATCTCGATCACGCGGGCTATGCCGAGCGGATCACGCATGCAGGCGGCGCGAACTACGAAACCGATAGCTGGAAAACCGGCGCCGTCGTCATGGGGAACCCGGATCAAGGTCATAGCCCACCGGAAGTGGGAACGTGATGGCACGCATCGAAACGAGACACCCGCAAGGGTCAAGAGGCGGGAAGGTTGTGGGTTCGAGTCCCACCGGCATATGCCGTAGCTCAATCGGCAGAGCACCCGAATACGGAGGTCGCCGGTTCAAGTCCGGTCGGGTTTCGTCGCAGGACGGAGGCCGTAGCTCAGTTTGGTAGAGCGCCGGGATGTCAGGCGGGGCTCTTCTAAGAAGGCCCCGTCCCATCCGAAGAAACCGAAATGGAGAAGATCATGGAGACCAACACATACAAACTCAATCGCGACGTTCGGAAGATCGGCGCCGAGGGCGATGAGGTCAAACTGACCGAACGCCAGGCTCGGTATCACGTCATCAGCGGCGCGATGTCCTTGGTTGCGGACACACCCGCGCCGAGATCCTCGAAGAAAAAGCCGGCAGCGAAGAAAGGCTAACCGATGGCCGGTCTACAGGGCATGAACCGGGACGGCGGCAAAACGCTCGATGGATACGATCACTTGATCCAGTCCATTCGGGACATCTTCACGACGCCCACCGGTTCGCGCGTCATGCGGCGCGAGTACGGACTCGATCACTCGCTGGTCGACCGGCCGATTAATCCTGCCCTGTTGATTGATCTCTATGCGGCGATGATCGATGCCCTCACACTTTGGGAGCCGCGTTTCCGCGTTCGCCAGATCCGCGTGTCCGATGCTGCGGCCGGTCATCTCTCCGTCGATCTCGACGGCCTCTATCTGCCGAGTGGCGAGTTCATCACCTTAGAGGGCATACAGGTATGAGCCGCTTTGCCGCCATCGATCTATCCCAATTGCCGCCGCCCGATGTCGTCGAGGCGTTGGATTTCGAGACGATCTTCACTGCGATGCTCAATCGATATAAGACACTCGATCCCGACTATTCGGCGGATCAACTCGAAAGCGATCCCATCGTCAAGCTCCTTCAGGAAGTCGCCTACCGCGAGCTTGGTTTACGTCAACGGGTGAACGACGCTGCGCGTCAGCGAATGCTGGCTTACGCCACCGGAACGAACCTAGATCAGATGGCCGCCGACGCCGGCGTATCTCGCCTATTGCTCGATGCCGGAGATCCCGATGCGACGCCGCCCATACCGCCGACCTTTGAGAGCGACGAAGATCTCCGGGCGCGCACGCAACTGGCACCGGAAGCGTTGACGACGGCAGGCAGCGAGGGTTCTTACATCTTCAACGGGTTATCGGTCGGCGAGACGCCGCGGCACGTCGAAATCCAATCGCCGACGCCGGGAACGGTAACGCTGACCTACACCTTCGACCCGGCTAGCGTCGCAGCGCGAATAAAGGATGCGTCCGCGGCCTCTCCGACACCCGGAGATGTCATCGTGACAGTCCTCAGCTACGACGGCGACGGTACGGTCGATCAGCCGACGCTCGATGCCGTCGCAGCCCATCTTTCGTCTCGTTATGTGCGTCCGCTTTGCGACGCCGTCATTATCCAGGGGGCGAGCATCCAGTACTACCAGGTTACCGCGGTCCTCGATCTTTACGACGGCCCGGACCCGGCCGTTGTGAAAGCGGCCGCCGAGGCATCGCTTGCCACCGTCGCCGCCCGGCGTCACGCCCTCGGCGAAAGCGTCACGCTGGATGTCATCGACGCCGCGCTTCACGTCGCCGGCGTGCGGCGTGTCACCTTGACGGGCTGGACGGACGTCATTTGTACCAAGGCCGAAGCGCCTTATATGACCGCCTCTACTGTTACGACGGTGCCGGCGTCATGAGCGATACCCTTCTCCCGCCCAACGCTACTACAACCGAACGCGCCGTTTCGGACGCCGCGTCGCGGATCGACAGTGTACCGGTTCCGATCGCGACCATCGGAGATCCGGAGCAAGCGCCCGCGGCGGTCTTGCCGCAGTTGGCCTGGGCGAGATCCGTCGACGTATGGGATGCAACGTGGTCGGAAGGAACACGGCGCCAGGTCATTGCCGGATCGCCCGCCGTTCACCGCCAGAAGGCGACACCGGGATCGATCGAAGATGCCCTGACCAATGCCGGGTACGGCGCGATGGTCGAGGAGCGGATCGGCGCGCGGCATTATGACGGCTCAACGCTCTTCAACGGCGTCGCATTGTATGGCCCGGCGGGCGGTTGGGCGATGTACAGCGTCACAATCGACCGGCCGATCCGCAACGATCAAGTGGCCGGTGTCCTCGCCACGCTCGCGACGACCGGCGCGTTGCGGTCTCACCTTCACCAGCTCGATTTCCGCGAAGCCGCGATCCTGTACGACGGCGCGGCTCTCTATGACGGCATCTACAACTACGGAGTGGTAACCCAATGACAGGCCTCTTAATCACCGAATCAACCGAGTGGCCGGCGACGGTCACTCTCATCGATACGGACGATGCCGTGATCGGCGGCGCCGAAGGCATTGCGAATGCGCAGGCGATCGCCCTGACGTCGAGGATCAACTGGCTGCGTGCGCGAATGGACGCGGTCATAACCGAGGCCGGACTTTCCGCCGACGATCTGAACCTGGCTCTTTTCCACACGGCCCTCAAACAGGTCATCGGCACCTACGACATCCCGTTCAAAGCGGGTGAAAACCCCGACGGCACATACGCGGATCTCGCGGTCCAGCGATATGGCGGTCTCGTGTTGCCGCGGTCGCTGGTCATCAAAGGCGAGCAGCTTCGCTGCGGCACAGCGCCGGTCGGCGCAGATCTCGTCGTCGACATCCGCGTCAACGGTGTCTCGATATACTCAACGCTTCCGCTGATCGCATCAGGCGCAACAACCGGGACCGCGGGCATTTTGACGGCGCCTGCCGGCGTCGCCGCTGCGGCCGGAGATCTCGTCGAGTTCTTCGTCACGCAGGTCGGCTCAACGACGGCCGGTCAGTACGTTCTCTTCTCGATCTTGGGACACCTTGGCTGATGCTGTTCGCCGGACCACACCAAACGAGCGTTTCATTCTCGGCGATTGCCGCACCGGTCGGTGCGATCATTCCTTACAACGGAACCGTCGCCTCTGTTTCCGGCCTCGAAGGCTGGGAGCTTTGTGACGGGGCCGGAGGACGTCCCGATATTCGCGATCGCTACATCGTCGGTGCTGATGGAACGTTTATCAAAGGTTCGTCGGGCGGGCTTAGTATTGGTCAGATTACGGGGACCTCGACGACAGAGGGGTCGCACACGTTCGCGAATTTTGGTCCGGGAAGCTCTCCTGGCAGCGGTTACCGCGGCGGCGCAGCCGGCGATCACAATCACGCAATTAGTGGAGATATGGATCATAGACCACCATCCCGTGAGCTGATCTTCATTACCGCGACGGCGAAGTCGTCTTTTCCGACCGACGCCATTGTGTTCGTCAACGACGGGGTCGCGCCGGGTGGAACGACGACGATTGCAGATCTTCAAGACCGTTTTGCGCTCGGTGTCGCCGGCGACTCCCGCGCCAATGTCGGCGCCGACACCCGTACACTTACTCTCAACACAGCGACAGCCGGCGAACACCTTCACCCCGCTTTGCGGACTAACCCGTCAGGCAGCGGGCAAAACCATGTGAACCACGGTGGCGGCGGTCATGTCCACCCGCAATGGACAGAGAACGTGTCTATCGAAAAACCGCCGTACCTCGCTTTGCTGGCAGTTTCGCTGGACGGAAGTTCGGGAGCTTTCGACAGGCTCGTCGTGGGATATGACGGCGATCTTGGCATGCTTCCGGACGGCTGGACAGTTTGTGACGGCACGGGCGGTGCCCCCGACCTTCAAGGTCGCTTTCCCATAGGCGCTGGCGGTGCGTTGACACTCGGTGAGACAGGCGGCGGCGTCAGCCAAGCGCACAACGGTGGAGCCGTGCCGTCCGTGGATGCTGCGCACACGCACGACTCAGGCTCCGGAAACGGCGGTCCCGGCGATCACGGTTACGAGTCCTGGGTCCACAGCCATTCGGGGTGGAGCGGCACGATCGATACGTTGCCGCCGTACTACGCCGTCGATTTCATCATGTTCACCGCCTAGAGGAGCACGAAATGCACCCGATGTTTATTCACCAAACTAACGGAATGATTGTCGTCTCGAACGGCTCGGCAACGGCAACGTTTGACACGGTCGCTGCGTTCCAGGAGAGCGAACCCGCTTACGCGCTGCCGGCCGGCGTCGTCGCATTGAATTACGAGAGTCGAGGCGCAGGATTGATCCACGTTCACACGTTGGCTGACGGGTCTGTCTCCACGCAAACCGAAACCAATGCCGACTACGAACTCTATATGAGCAAAGTTGGTGATTATCTCCTGGATATTGCCGAACGCGCCCACCCGCTCCACGGCATCACGGACGATGCGACGGCCCGCCTGGTTGCGAAGCAGCAAGTCTCCGTCGAGGCCGAAGGCCGTATGGCCGCAATAACGGCGATGTACGCACCGACCGAGCAGAAAACGTGGGAGCGGCAATACGAAGAAGCGCTCGCCGTAACTGCCGACCCGGCCGCGTTGACACCGTTCCTAGACGTAATCGTACGGCCCGGCGAAACCACGGCCGACGTGGCGGCCAGCGTCCTGGCGAATGCCGACGCGCTCAAGATGGCGGCCGCGCCGTATGTCCGGGTTCGCCGCATCCTGCATCAGCAGATCGACGGCTTGAACGCCGCCGCGCTGCACACATTCGTCACAAACATTCAAACCGAATGGGATACGGCCGCGGCCCTCCCGTAACTCTGAAGGAGACCTAAAATGCCTACGCAATTTCTTCACGGTGCCGAAGTCATCCAGATCGACGACGGCATTCGACCGATCCAAACCGTCAAGACCGGCGTTATCGGTCTGATCGGTACCGCACCGCTGGCCAACGCCACCACGTTTCCGCTGAACACGCCCGTTCTTTTGGCAGGTCAACAACGCCTGGCCGTGGATCTCGGAGCGGACGGTACTCTTAAAGACTCCGTCGACGCCATCTTCGACCAAGTGGGTGCAACGGTTGTCGTCATCCGTGTCGAGGCCGACGCAGATCCGAACGTCGAGCTGAGTAACATCATTGGCGACAGCGCTGCCATGACAGGTGTTCACGCTTTCCGGACAGCGGCGACCGAAGTGAAAGTTCAGCCGCGCATCTTGATCGCGCCTGGCTTTACATCTTTGCGGCCGGTTGGCGTTTCCGGCATCACGGTGACCAACGGCGGGACCGGTTATACCGAAGCCACGGTCGCGATCACAGGCGGTGGCGGTTCGGGCGCCACAGCGACGGCAACGATCGTCGGTGGCATCATTACCGGCATCACGATCACGAATGCCGGGTTTGGTTATACCGCAGATCCTACGGTTACGATCACGGGCGACGGGACCGCGGCAACGGCCACGTCGACCACGGGCGCGGTTGCAAACCCCGTCGTGGCCGAGCTGCTCGGCATCGCGCAGCGGTTGCGGGCAACGATCTTCGCGGACGGACCGAACAGCACGGACGCCGAAGCAATCACCTGGGCGGAAGATTGGGGTTCCGATCGCGTCTATCCTATCGATCCTTACTCGATGGTTTGGGACACCGATACCAACTCCGCCGTCGCGCAACCGACCTCCGCACGCGCCGCGGGCGTACAAGCCTGGCTCGATGCGAATAAGGGTTTCTGGTATTCACCATCGAACAAAGTCTTGAACGGCGTCGTCGGTGTTGCCCGGCCGATTGACTTCGCACTTTCGGATACGAACTCGATCTCCAATCTCTTGAACGAGAACCAGGTCGCGACGGTGATCCATGAGGACGGCTATCGCTTGTGGGGCAACCGCACCACGGCGACCGATCCCTTGTGGACGTTCTTGTCCGTTCGTCGCACGGCGGATGCGATCTATGACTCCATCGAGCGCGCTCAAATGTGGGCGATGGCCAAGCCCTACTCGGCGCAATTGTTGCGGGACATTGAGGGCAGCGTAAACGCTTACCTCCGCACCCTCTCATCGCTCGGCGCCCTTATTGGCGGGCGCGCATGGATCGACGCCGAACTCAACACCGCAGTCGTCCTTCAGGCGGGGCAGCTCTATATCGATTTCGATATCGAGCCACCGGCACCGCTCGAACGGTTGACCTTCCGCGCGCACCGGAACGGCGACTACTACGAGGAACTCGTCGCCGAAGTTGCGGCCGCGGCTTAAACCCTAAGAACTCAGGAGAACGATCATGCTTCCCAAGACAATTCGTAACTTCAACGCCTTCGTCGACGGGATCGGCTATGCCGGCCAAGTCAGCGAAGGCACCCCGCCCACCCTGGCCCTCCAGACAGAGGAGTATCAGGGCGGCGGGATGGTCGGCCCGGTCGATATCTCGATGGCCTCCGTCGAGAAAATGGAGATGACGCTCACCTTCAAAGAGCACAATCCCGCGATCCTGGGCTTGTTCGGTCATGACGATGTGGCGTTGTCGCTGCGCGGTGCGGCCGGGCCGGAGAACCAGGCTATCATCATCGAGACCCGCGGTTTGATCCGCCAAGAAGAGCAAGGTGATTGGAAGGCGGGCGACGAAGGTGCGGCGCTGCAAATCACCGTCACGCCGCACTACTACAAGCAGACGATCGATGGCGAGACCGTGATCGAGATCGATAAGGTGAACATGGTGTTCATCACGGGCGGCGTCGACCATCTCGCCAATATGAAGGCGGCACTCGGCACCTGATGTAACCCCCGTTTAAGGACACGATAAATGACCCTTAAAACAGTCACACTTTCACAGCCGATCGTTCGCGGCGGCGAGGACATTGTTGCTATCGATCTTCGCCGCCCGAGCGCGGGCGAACTTCGAGGTACCAAACTGCTGGACCTGGTGCAGATGGATACGGGCGCTGTTCTGACCGTATTGCCGAGGATCTGCGCACCCGCCGTCACCGAGATCGAAGCCGCGGCGCTCGATCCGTTCGACTTGTTCCAGATCTCGACGGTGATGTCGGAGTTCTTCACGGACCCTCCCGAGGCGGCGGCCGTGCGCACGTCTACCCCGCTGACATCTTCGACCTCGGAACAGACCTCGCCCTCGTCTTTGGATGGAGACCCGGCGATATCTGGCAGCTCGACATCGTCGAAGCGCTCCAGTGGTGGGATCGAGCCGCCGAAATCCTGAAGCACCAAGCGTCGAAGGGTAGCAAGTGAAGACAAACTACTCCCTCAGCGTCCTTCTGGAGTCCGTCGATCGGCTGACTAAGCCGCATCGGAAGGCGATGCAGACGGTCGCTAAGAACAACAAGATCGTCCAGCGGTCTCAGAAGGCGCTCGACCGCTTGGGACAATCCAACTCGTTCGGCCGCATGGAGCGGAAGGTCCGGCAGGTCAATCGGGCGCTCGGCGATCAGGCGTATCGGATGCGCGTCATCGATCGGATGCAGAAGAAGATTGAGGCCAACGACCGCAGATCCGAAAAGCTCAAGGGTAAGATCGCCGGGACCGCTGCGGGCGCCGTCGCTGCGGCGGCTCCTGTGGCGACCGCCGCCAACGTCAGGGACGCGGAGATCCGCCTCCGCACCGTCATCAATGCCGAGGACGTCGACGGCGCGATGGCGCATGCAAGGCGGACCGCCCGCAACCTGGCGCGCGAGGGGTTCGTCGGATTGAACCAGGCATTCGATATCCAATACGCGCTCAACTCGGCCGGGCTTCAAGCGGACGTATCGTCGTCGGCCGCGGCCGTTGTCGCCAAGGTCGCGAAGATCACCGCAGGCACGCCCGAACAAGTCGGCGAAATTATCGCAGGCACCTACAACAACCTGGCCGATACGATGGCCGGGACCACCGACGAGAAGCTCAACCGGATCGGCGAGCTGCTCACCAAGACGCAGTTTAAGTTTCAGATCAGGAACTTTGATCAACTCGGCCAAGGTTTGTCTTATGCGGCCGCGTCGGCCGCATCGGCGAACATTCCGATCGAACAGGTCGTTACCACACTCGGCGTGTTGAATAGCTCGCAGGTCATGGGGTCGCGCGCCGGTACCGCGTTCGCGGCCGTCGAACGCAATTTGACCAAAGCGGCCGAAGAGTTCGGGTTTCAGATCGAACGGAACGCGCAGGGGCAAATGGACTTCATCGCGACCCTTCATGCGCTGGAGGACTCGCTTTCGGTCTATGACAGCCTCGACGAACGCAACCGGGCAATTCAGGAGACCTTCGGCGAAGAGGGCCGCGTCGGATTGGTGCCATTACTGGCGAAGCTCGGCGAGTTGCGGGAGGCACAAGACGACGTTGTCAAGGGATCGCAGGGGATCATCGACGCCAATGCGAAGATGTTCAAACAAGACGGCACGGGACCATGGCGGCAAACTGTCGCCGCCGTCATCCAGCTCGCCGACAGCGTCGGCCGCTCGTTGCTCCCGACCGTCAACGCCCTACTGGTACCACTCGCGGGCGTCATCACCTTCCTCGCGGATTTCGCCGAGGCGAACCCGACCGTTACCGCGGCCGTTGCCGGCACCGTCGCCGTGTTATTCGGACTGAGGGCCGCATTCCTCGCAGCCCGGCTTGCCAGCATCGCCATGTCGACGGGGTTGATCTCATCGAAGATCGGCCTCTTGAAGCTCGGCGCCACGGCATACGGCGTCGCTGGAAAAGCCCTCCCCGCCGTCGTGATGGCCGTCAAAGCCATGGGCGTCGCGTTATTGACGACGCCCGTCGGCATCGCCGTCGCTGCGCTTGCGGCCGGGGCCACGTTGGTTATCGCCAATTGGGAAAAGGTCAGCTCCGTTCTGCAACGGATTTGGGAGCCGGTCCGGCCCTATTGGGAGAAGTTCGCGACGTGGGTCGGCGGGATATGGGACAAGATTTCGGCACCCGTCGCCGCTGTCGGCCGCTTTCTGTTCGGCGAGGACACGCTAGGCGGTGCGACGGTCAAACGTGCGGTCCAAACGGCAGGCGCAGCGGTCACCGCTGGCGCGGTCGCGACGTCCCCTGTTCAAGGTCAACCAGCCTCGGCCGGATCGACCGTCAATCATGCGATCACGATCAATGTGACGCCCGCGCCTGGTGAAAGCTCGGAGGAACTCGCTGAACGCGTGGTTCAAATCCTAAATCGCGAACGTGGAGCGCGAGCTTATGACTGAACTCGTCATGATGGCCCTCGGAGACTATCGGTTCGGTCTGGCGACAGCGGCGTATGATGAGATGCGCCGCGTGGACGAGTACCGCTGGCAACAGCAAGCCCGGCTGGGCCGCACGCCGGCGCAACAGTTCATCGGACCCGGCACAACCACCATCGAGTTCGAGGGGACGATCTATCCGCATTTCCGAGGCGGTCTCGGTCAGGTCGACGCCATGCGCGTCGAGGCCGCGAAAGGAGAACCGCTCCGCCTCGCTGACGCCTTTGGCTTCAATTGGGGAAAGTTCGTGATCAAGCGGATTGAGGAGACGCGGTCCCGCCCGATGGCGAACGGCGTCCCACGCAAGATGACGTTTCGGATCGAGCTTACCGCCTATGGAGACGATGACGATGGCAACGTATAGGACGCGGGACGGCGACACATTGGATTGGGTTTGCTGGCGTCATTACGGGAAACAGAGCGGCGCAGTTGAAGCCGTCTTGGAGGCCAATCGGCATCTAGCAGACGAAGGGCCAACGCTCAAAGGTGGGATCGTCATCGAGCTTCCGGATCTCGGGCAGCCGGCGCCAGTCCAAGAGGTCGAGCTGTGGACCTGACGTCACCAGGGATTGATCGTCGCCTTGCCGTCTTTCGGAGCGGGATCTCGTTTCGGCCGCACGTCGGCGCAGATGATCGTTTCTTCGCTTCCGTCCGGGTCCACAATTCGCATGGCGTCTGTCGGCGGGCCACCACTGATATTGAAATTCCGATTGCAAAAGATGACGGCCTTTTCGCGCACTTGGAGCCTATTGGTGACGATCTGAGCAATCTCCACTCGCTCCCAGGTGGCGCCGGGGGTCGCCCGCTCAAAGAGGCGCCAATCCGAAGCCGACGCCGGCATCGCCAGCAGGCTGATCATCGTCACCAAAAGCACTGTTTTCGTGTTCATGGCCGTACCCTCATTGGTGGAGAACGTCATTGAAACCCATCTTCTCCGTCGCCGCAAACGGCAATGACATAACGGCCATGCTCGCGGATCGGTTGAACCGTCTCGTCGTCACGGACGAAGCCGGATTGAAGTCGGATCGCGCCGAGTTCGAGATCGACAACCGGGAACAAAAAGTGAAGGTGCCGCCGACCGGCGTCGCTCTTGATATCCGCCTGGGTTATGAAGACGGCGAGTCATGGATCACGGGGAAGTATACCGTCGATAATGTGGGCTTGCGCGGTGCGCCGGACGCACTGTCAATCGGCGCCCACGCCATGGATATGACGAAACTCCTAAGGACGCCACGTTCCCAGGCGTGGGGGAATGTATCGATCGCGGATGTCGTCGCATCAATTGCGATGGGAGCGGACTTTCAGGCTAAGGTCGCCGATCCACTCGCATCGAAGAGCCTCGGACACGTTGTCCAATCAGAGGAGTCTGATCTCCACTTCTTGCAACGCTTGGCCGAACAGTACGGCGCCGTGTTCAAGGCGGCGAACGGATTTCTAATATTCGCGCCGCGCCAGCAATTGAAGAGCTTCACGCAACAAACCCTGCCGGCCGTCACCGTGACGCCAGGTCAATGCACAAAGCCCTGGCAGTACGAGTCGACGGAACGCGGACGGTTTACGGCCGTCGTGGCGCGTTGGCGAGATCTCGATGCCGGCGCCGACGTGGAGGAGCGTGTCGGCGAGGCGGATGGCCCGGCTTTCACACTCCGCAAGAGCTTCGCATCGGCGACGGAAGCCCGCGCGGCTGCGCAGGCGAAACTCGACGCCTTCAACCGAGGGACCGCGACGTTGAAATTGAAACTTGAGGGGTTGCCCGCGGCGAAGGCCGAGCGGCCGTTGGTACCGAGCGGCTTTCATACTCTGATCGACGATGCCGAGTGGGTGATCTCGAAGGCGACGCATACCTACGCCGGCGAAGGTCTGACATCGAGCATCGAGGCGGAGATCAAGAAATGACGGCCGCCCGATCAGTTCGAGTAAATGAGGCGCATATCGAGGCCAACCTGTTCGCATCCGTCTGCTTTGCAAGTAAGACCTCGAACAACCGTACGAACACGTTCGGCGGGATCTGGAACCGTGACGCCCGACGCGTTCGGCTGCAGCGTCTCATGCCATCCGCAGGCCGGGCAGAAGACATGAAGCCCGTACTCAGATCGAAGCCACTCGGCCCATGTCATTTAGGCGAGTGTCCTGAGATATGCGAAAGCTCTGAACGTTGCGTACAGGAAGCCGGCGATCGCCACAAAGTCGAATGCCCCCGCGAAAAACCGAACGGATTTCTGAAAAACAGGCCCTCTAGTCGGATGCTCTTGATCCATAAAGAGCCGTCCCATCGCGTTGAGCATGTAGGCCCAAACCGCGCTGATCATGCATCCAGAATATATGTACAGCACGATCAAGACCTCAATTCCAAAGCCCTCATTTGGCGCGATCGTCATCCTCGTGCCGATGAAACCCATACAGACGATCACTCCTATGGCGTTTGCTTTGATGACAAGGCGGCTGAGGTACTGCACCTCGCCCAAGAACCGCGTGAGTTCTTCACGCATCTTATCAACCTCCGTACATCAAGACTTCGACCGGGACGGGGGACGGAGCGCGCCAACGCTCCGAACCGAGCGAGGAAACCGCTCTCGACCAAAACCGGCCGCATAATGGCCGACCCGCCACCCTACGCAGGGCGGGCCTATTACAGGCGATTTAAGAGATGCCGTCCAACCCGAAAAACACCCTCTCACCTGTCGACCCAATTCTCCCCATCGCGCCCTATATCGGTGGAAAGAAGAACCTCGCCAAGCGGATCTGCGAGCGTATCTACCGCATTCCGCACGGCACCTATGCAGAGCCGTTCACCGGCATGGGCGGCGTGTTCCTTCGTAGAACCCTGAAACCCAAAGCCGAAGTCATCAACGACCGAAACGGCGAGATCTCGAACCTGTTCCGGATCGTACAGCGGCACTATGTGGCCTTCATCGAAATGATGCGGTTTCAGCTGACGACTCGGTCTGAGTTCGAACGCTTGGTTAAGATTTCGCCCGACACCCTGACCGACCTGGAACGCGCCGCTCGGTTCTTATACCTGCAGCGGACGACATTTGGCGGCAAAGTCGGCGGCACCCAGTCCTTTGGAGTATCCTCTGATCGACCGGCGCGCTTCGATGTTACGAAAGTCATCCCCATGCTGGAGGATCTGCACTCACGGCTTGCAGCCGTCGTGATCGAGAACCTGGACTTCGAGGACTTTATTACACGTTACGACCGGCCGGAGACGCTCTTTTACCTCGATCCGCCGTATTGGGGCTGCGAGACTGACTACGGTCGAGAGCTCTTTTCAAGGAGTGACTTCGAGCGATTGAAGGACATTTTACAGGCCATTAAAGGGCGGTTTATTCTCTCGTTAAATGATGTTCCAGAGGTCCGCATTTTGTTCGCCGGATCTAAGATCGAGAGCGTTGAAACCAGCTATACTGTCGCCAAAACGGCCGGGAAACGGGTGGGCGAATTGATCATCAGCGGAGGCAAGGGCCTTGAGCAGCGACGGCAAAAACGGCGGTGACAAAATTGATCGCCAAGTACAGAACAACAACCGATTGATCGGTTGGCAGAAGGCCTTTGAGTTTGCCATGCACAGTGATCGCCTGGCGGGCGAGATTGGCATATTCGTGATCAAGGTCATCTTACTAATCAACGGTGCCGGAAGTATCGCCCTGATCGGTTCGTTCACTCACTTGGCCAAGAGAGCCGACGTTGGGGCACTCTTGAGCGATGGGGGGCAGTTCTTTTTGTGGGGACTGACCGCCGGCGTGATCGGAGCAATTTTCGCGTACTTCTATCAGAGCGTAAACACTGCGAGCGAGTGGTCCGACATGAAAAAGACCTACGAACACCGTGATGAGATGCGTTGGACAATTACCGCACGCGTATGGCTTCTCGGAGCTGCAATCCTCTCGCAGACGTTCGCCTTCGTCTGCTTTATTATCGGGTCGCACAAAGTTCTCGACGCATTCCGGCTGACCAACGAGGCCAACGGCGGCTGGATGATGTGACCGCGGCAGTCACATTGGGGCCTTAAATCTGTTATACTGCGATTCGCCGGGGGACACATTCTGACTTGGAGTAGTAGATGACCATCGGTTCCCCCACCCTCTACCGCCGCGAGCGAAAAATCAGCAAACCCCTCGAACAAGACGGCCTCGTAAGCCGCAAGATCGTCAAAGGCGAGATCGCCGCGATGGTCAACGAATACGAGACTGACCACGACATCATATGCAACATCGGGAGCTGCGGCACCCGGCACAAGAACGGCTGGACGGCGCAACTGACGGATGGCGGCCTAGCGCTGATCGGTCATATTTGCCAGAAGAAGGTGATCTCCGATGATGAGTTTCTCGTCCTCCATCGGGACTTCCTCAGCACCCTGAAGAACCAGCGGATCCGCGAGATCCTCGATCGCGACACATTCGCCCCCGACGAGCTGCTGGAAAAAGTGGAGTCCGGCTGGACCGACGCCGCAAGAGCGGTATGGCAGGGGATCCGAGCCCTGAGACAATTGGGCCCACGCCACGACGGTCTGATGAGCGCTATCCAGCGGAACGACGGCATGTTGAACAAGGTGGAGACCGTCAAGGACACGGTGAAGATAGCGGAAGTGATGGCTCGGCGTCACGAGAGTGATAAACGCGGAGAGCCGAATATTACGATGGAGGTCGCCACCCTCGTCCACAGGATAAAGGGCGCCGGGTTTCTCACCAGCAGCCTGCTGGTTCAAGACCTCGTCCGGAACGCTAAATTCATGCTTAAAGAAGCGATCGAGGCGCTGGAGTCAGATTACCCGACGGAGAAAGAACTGGAAGGCGCCGTCGGCCAGTGTTTGGAGGCCGGTGAGACTCTGCGTGCCGCAGCCAGTCAGTTCATCGCGTATAACGACTTTCGCGCTCAGACCAACCTCGCCGGCATCGCCCAATGGCTCAATATTGAACACCATATCGAGGCCCAAGCCCCATCGGATGGACTGCTGACGATCCCTGGATCAGGCTATGCGGCGGTTGAGACCGTGGAAATCCGACTGGCCCCGGCGACGGGATGGTCGATCGACGATCTGGCGACCGTGAAGCGCTAATTTCCCCTAC
The DNA here is from genome assembly GCA_965222395.1 of Rhodospirillales bacterium. Classification (GTDB taxonomy): domain Bacteria; phylum Pseudomonadota; class Alphaproteobacteria; order Rhodospirillales; family Casp-alpha2; genus UBA4479. The sequence continues at coordinate 1,893,901 of OZ244947.1, read as the reverse complement.
CGCTACACGTCCTGAAGGAGTCGTAAATCAAGTGGCGAACGCTCGTAAATCAAGTGGCGCGCTACACCGCCTCTTGTCAGCTTGCCGTCTTTCCGCTCAAGACGAGGTAGACCGCGCCGGAGATCACGAGGAGCGCGATGAGCCGTTGTGGGTCGAGCGACTCCCCCAATAACAAAACACCAATCAGAGTGCCTCCGACCGGCACGGCGAAGTTTACCTGCGACATCTTCGTCGCGCCGAGGCGGGGAACAAGGTAGAAGTAGATCAAGTTGGCCGAAGCCGTTGAGATAATGCCAAGGTACACAATGGCGCCGGCGGAACTCAGTGTCAGCGGAATGGTCAAGTCCTTCCCCAACAATACTGCGGCAGCCGATACAGAGACCGCACCGAAGATCATTGACCCCGCGGCCATCTCAAGAGGGGGCCGCCGAACGGCGGCTTTTATGTATACGGTGGATGCTGCGTAACACAGGGTTGCGCCGACGATGGCCAGTTGACCGAACACGTCCGCACCGAGGCCGAGCAAGGCCTCCGGCCCGACTAAGAGGGCCACGCCCGCCAACGCACAAAACGCGCCACCTATAACCCGCCGCGTCAGTGGCTCCTCGGGTAAGACCAAATTGGCAAGGACGATCGTTGCGACAGGCGCACATCCCATCAGAATGGCCGCGAGTGCGCTATCAACCGTCGTCTCCCCATAGGTAATCAGCAGGAACGGGAACGTGCTGCCCAAAAGTCCGGTGATTGCGTAGTCCGTCCATGCCTTCTTGGAAAACGTTAATTGTTGTCGGAGCAGGCGAAGTACTGTGTAGATGGTCGCCGCACCGATCACCATGCGACCGGCTACAAGGACCATGGGATCGACGGTTGCGACGCCGACTTTGATGACGGCGTAAGACGAGCTCCACATCAAGGCAAGGGCGAGCCAAAGGAAGGTATCGATAGTACTTGCTTGTTGCGGCATGGTGTGTGATCCTTTGCTACGTTTTTAATAGCATAGAGTGCTTCGAAATTAGTAGCAACCTAAAACTCCCTAAAGTCGGGACCGCCGTTACCGGGTCGCAATCGGGACAACCCATCATGGTCTTGTTCGATCTTCTAAGTCGTCGTTGGGCCATGGGGATTTTGTGGAACCTGAGTGGTCAAAGCCGAACCTTCCGAGATTTGCAGGGACGTTGTGGATCGGCGTCGCCGAGTGTTCTGAACACTCGCTTGAAGGAACTGCGTGCGGTCGGCTTGGTGGAAAAGGCTGTTGACGGGTATGCGCTGACCGATGACGGCAACGCGTTATTCGAGCGGTTGGAGCCTTTGGGCGATTGGGCGATGGAATGGGCACCTCGGATTGAAGCGAAGGATGCGCAGTGAGATCGTGTGGTGCCGCGCAACGATTCTCGTCTCAAAAAGACAAATAATAACAAAACCAATGGGCGTCAGAAGAATTTGTCCATGCTTAGATGCTAGGTGTTATGGCGGTATCGCCACCCCGCTAACAACTCTCGATAAAGCTCTATTCATCTGACTTCGCGGTGCGCAAGGTAGCGCCGGCGATGACTTTGCCGCGCACACATTCAAAAATTTCGCGGTGACTTTCATTTCTTTCGTTTTATGATGGATGCGAAAGTCGAGGAGGGGGCTGCCGTGTATCTGTCCATGCGTCATTCGGAAATTGTCGATCTCGCCCGGGATCAAGGCCGCGTCCTGGTGGACGAATTGGCCGAGCGTTTCGGCGTTTCGCCGCAGACCATCCGGAAAGATCTGAACGAACTGTGCGACGCGCGTCAGTTAACACGCATTCACGGCGGCGCGGTCTATCCGTCCGGTACGGAAAACATGCAATACGAACAGCGGCGCCAGATCGCCGCCGACAAGAAGGCCGACATCGGCGCCGCGGCGGCCGCCCGGATCGCCGATAATTCGTCGTTGTTCATCAATATCGGCACCACAACGGAGGCCGTGAGCGAGGCCTTGATGGACCGTCACGGGTTGATGGTGATCACCAATAACATCAATGTTGCCAACCGAATGCGCGTGTTCCCGCAGTTCGAAGTGATCATCGCCGCGGGGCTGGTGCGGGCCTCCGACGGTGGGATCGTCGGCGAGGCTGCGGTCGACTTCATCAGCCAATTCAAGGTCGATTGCGCGGTTATCGGCGCGTCCGCGATCGATACGGACGGGGCGTTGTTGGATTTCGATTTTCGTGAAGTCAAGGTGGCTCAGGCGATCATCGCCAATGCGCGCCAAGTGATCCTTGTCGCCGATTCGACCAAATTCGAGCGCACCGCGCCGGTGCGGATCGCCGACATCTCCCAAGTCGACACGTTGATTACGGATCGTTGCACGGTGCCGTCGATCCGGCGGATTTGTGCCGAAAACGATGTCGAGGTCGTTGAAACAGACGCCCCGCGTTAACGACGCCTGTCATCGAAACGACATGCGCGTGTAACTTTCATTTGACATTCGTTTAATTTCGTTTTTATATCGTTTAGTTTCGTAGAAGCGCGAATATACGTGCTCATGACGGACCGGGGGGAATTTTGAACGCTCAAAACGATTTTGACGTGTTTGTTATCGGCGGCGGCATCAACGGATGCGGCATCGCCCGCGACGCCGCGGGCCGCGGATACTCCGTCTGTCTCGCCGAAATGAACGATCTGGCCGGCGGCACCTCTTCGGGGTCGACCAAATTGGTGCACGGTGGACTTCGATACCTGGAATTCTACGAATTTCGCCTGGTGCGCGAAGCGCTTAAAGAGCGCGAAGTCTTGTGGGCGATGGCGCCGCACATTATCTGGCCGCTGCGCTTCGTCTTGCCTCATCACAAAGGCCTCCGGCCCGCCTGGTTGCTGCGGCTCGGGCTGTTTCTCTACGATCATCTGGGGGGGCGTAAGCTGTTGCCGCCGACCCGCGTCGTCGATATGCAGCACGACGCGATCGGTGCGCCGCTCAAGCCGATGTTCGCCAAGGGGTTCGAGTATTCCGACTGCTGGGTCGACGATGCACGGCTTGTCGTGCTGAACGCCCGGGATGCCGCCGAACGCGGCGCGGCGATCCATACCCGCAGCAAGGTCGTGTCCGCGAACCGCGCCGATGGCGTCTGGCGGATCGTCGTCGAGTCCGCATCGGGTGAAAGACAGGAATATACCGCAAGCCTATTGGTCAATGCGTCCGGCCCCTGGGTCGACCGTATACTGTCGTCGGCCGTCGGCAAGAACGATGCGCGCAATGTTCGGTTGGTGCAGGGTAGCCATATCGTCGTGCCAAAGATGTACGATCACGATCGCTGCTACATCTTTCAGAATGCCGATGGTCGCATCATGTTCGCGATCCCGTATGAAGACGATTTCACGCTGATCGGGACGACCGACAAGGATTACACCGACGACCCCGCCGATGCCGCAATTTCCGAACAGGAAACGGTCTATCTATGTGAGGCCGCGAGCGCGTACTTCAAATCAGAAATTCGCCGCGACGATGTGGTTTGGACATTCTCCGCCGTACGGCCTCTGTTCGACGACGGGGCGTCGGCGGCCCAAGAGGCGACGCGCGATTACGTGCTGAAAGCGGATACCGGCGGCGACGAAAACGGACCGGCGTTGATCAACATCTTTGGCGGCAAGATTACGACGTATCGCCGCTTGGCCGAGAGCGCGTTGGCATTGATGGAGAGACACCTCGGCAAACGGGGTGCGGCATGGACCGCCGGTGCGACACTGCCGGGTGGCGATTTCGTGCCGACCGGGTTCGAAGATCAGTTGTCCGGACTTCGTGCACGGTACGCCTTTCTCGACGAGAAACACGCACGCCGGTTGCTGCGCCTGTACGGAACGCGTGCGGCGGAAATCCTCGGCGAGGCGACCAGTGCAAGCGACCTCGGTCAGCATTTCGGTGCCGATCTCTACGAGGCGGAACTCAGCTACCTCGCGGAAAAGGAATGGGCGTGCTCTGCCGAAGATGTGCTTTGGCGGCGTACCAAGCTGGGTCTGCGGTTGTCGCAATCTGAGGTGGACGCGGTCGATCGTTTTTTGCGCGAGCGCAACCAAAATCGGCATGCGCAGTCCGGCGAAGATCAGCGCGCGGCGAGTGGGGGGTAACGGGACGTGCTTGAACTCAAGAACATCTCGAAGGTCGTCAGTGGCGAGAATCATCTCAGCGATATCTCTCTGACGCTTCAAAAAGGCTCGTTGAACGTTCTGCTCGGCCCGACGTTATCAGGCAAGACCAGCCTGATGCGGATCATGGCGGGTCTCGATCAGCCGACGGAAGGCTCGGTCCATAGCGACGGCAGCGATGTAACGAGAGTACCGGTCCAAAAACGCAACGTCGCGATGGTCTATCAGCAATTCATCAACTACCCGGCGATGTCCGTGTACGAGAACATCGCGTCCCCGTTGCGGGTTGCCGGTGCGGACTCGGCGACGATTGACCGCGAGGTCATGAAGGCCGCTGAACTCTTGAAACTGACACCGTATCTGAAACGATTGCCGCTCAATCTCTCGGGTGGACAACAACAACGGACCGCCCTGGCGCGCGCCATTGTCAAGAATGCGGGTTTGGTTCTGTTGGATGAGCCGTTGGCGAATTTGGATTACAAACTGCGCGAAGAGTTGCGGCTTGAACTGCCGAAGATTTTCGCGGAATCCGGTGCGATCTTTGTCTATGCCACGACCGAGCCGGAGGAGGCGTTGTTGCTCGGCGGTATGACGGCGACGTTGTCGGAAGGCAAGGTCACCCAATTCGGCCCAACCGTCGACGTGTTCCGCCAGCCGATCGATCTGATCACAGCGCAGACCTTTTCCGACCCGCCGCTAAACACCATCGCGACGATGAAGAAGGGCAGTGTTTTCGAGCTCAACGGCGGCGTTGACGTCCCCGTTCCGCCACCCCTGACAGGCGCGGCCGACGGACCGTACACCGTTGGATTTCGACCGCATCACTTGTCGATCAAACCGCCCGCGGACGACCCCGCGAAGATGAGCCTGCGTGCACGGGTCAAGGTGACGGAAATCACCGGCTCGGAAAGCTTCGTCCATTTGAGTTGCGCTGACGCCGAATGGGTGATGTTGACGCATGGGATCCATGACATCGATCCGGGCACCGAGATCGACATCTATTTGGATACGCGGCATTTGATGGCATTCGAGCCGTCCGGTCGCGCGCTGGCGACAGGAGCGTGACATGGCCCGTATAGAATTAGAACACCTCCGCCATTCCTACCTCGCCGAACCGAAAAGCGACGGAGATTATGCGCTGAAGGAAGTCCATCACGCATGGGAAGACGGCGGGGCATATGCGCTTTTGGGACCATCGGGCTGCGGCAAGACGACGCTGCTGAATATTATTTCCGGCCTGCTGACGCCGTCGGAAGGCCGGATTTTGTTCGATGGCGCGGACGTGACGGCGCTACAGCCGGAAGCGCGCAATATCGCGCAGGTTTTCCAGTTCCCGGTCGTCTACGACACCATGTCGGTGTTCGACAATCTGGCCTTTCCGCTCCGCAATCGCGGTATTCCGGAGACGGAAGTGTCGCGCCGCGTGAACGAAGCGCTCGAGATGCTTGAACTTGGCGATTGGTCGACGCGGAAAGCGCAGGGGCTGACCGCCGATATGAAACAAAAAGTGTCGCTGGGTCGGGGGATGGTCCGCGATGACGTCAATGCGATCCTGTTTGACGAGCCGTTGACCGTCATTGACCCGCATATGAAGTGGCGGCTTCGTTCACAATTGAAATTGCTGCACAAGCAGTACGGTCACACCATGGTTTACGTGACCCATGATCAGACCGAAGCCCTGACCTTCGCCGACAAAGTGGTCGTGATGTACGAGGGCGAGATCGTGCAAATCGGCACACCCGAGGAACTTTTCGAGCGGCCCGGACACACGTTTGTCGGATACTTTATCGGCTCGCCCGGCATGAACGTATTGCCGGCCGATGTCGAAGGGCGGCAATTGCGGATCGCGGACAACGTCATCGACGGACCCGCGGTATCGCTTCCATCCGGTGCCAACAAGATCGAGCTAGGTGTCCGACCCGAATACGTTCGATTTAGCGACGATGGCATGCCGGTGACGATTACTGCGGTCGAGGATATCGGCCGAGAGAAGATCGTTCGCACCGATCTGAATGGCCATCCGGTCGCGGCCATCGTTGCCGAAAACGACGCGGTGCCGGCGGATCCGAAGATCATGTTCGATCCGAAAGGCATGAATGTGTACGCGGATGATTGGCGAGTTGAGGGGGATGCGTCGTCATGAAAAAGACATGGAACAATAAGGCGTGGTTCCTGGTACTTCCGGTGCTGCTGATCGTTGCCTTGAATGCGGTCGTGCCACTGATGACGGTGGTCAATTACTCGGTCCAAGACACCTTCGGCAATAACCTGTTCTTTTTCGAAGGGGCGCGATGGTTCCGCGAAGTCCTCGCGTCGGAACGGTTTCATGCCTCGCTGATGCGGCAGTTCACATTTACCGCAATCATTCTCGCGATTGAGATTCCCTTGGGTGTGTTCATCGCGTTGATGATGCCACGGGCCGGTGTTTGGAGTTCCGTATGCCTGGTCTTGATGGCGCTGCCGTTGCTGATTCCGTGGAATGTCGTCGGTGCGATGTGGAATATTTTTGCGCTGCCGGACATCGGGTTTCTCGGCTTCGTGATCAATGCGATGGGGATTGAGTATAACTTTACCAATCAGCCTATCTCCGCGTGGGCGACGGTCATCGCGATGGACGTTTGGCATTGGACGTCGCTGGTGGTGTTGCTTGCCTATGCCGGCCTGCAGTCAATCGACGATGCTTATTACCAAGCGGCGCGGATTGACGGCGCATCGCGCTGGGCCGTGTTCCGCTACATCCAATTGCCGAAACTCAAACACGTGCTGACCATCGCGTTTCTGCTGCGGTTCATGGACTCGTTCATGATCTACACGGAACCGTTCGTGCTGACGGGCGGAGGGCCCGGCAACACGACGACGTTCCTGTCGATCGATTTGGTCAAAGCAGCGCTGGGAGAGTTCAACCTCGGTATCGCCGCCGCGATGAGCATCATCTACTTCCTGATGACGCTTCTGGTGTGCTGGCTGTTCTACACCATCACCATGAAGGACGAGCCGTCATGAGCAAGTACCGCTGGCTGGTGCCGACCCTCTATATCCTGTTTCTCATGCTGCCGATCTATTGGTTGATGAACATGTCGTTCAAGACGACCAACGAAATCCTCGGCGGGTTCAGTCTTTGGCCACATGAATTTACGGTCGAGAGCTACGTCAAGATTCTGACCGATCCGACCTGGTATACGGGTTATCTGAACTCCATCGCGTACGTGGTATTGAACACGGTTTTGTCCGTCGCGTTCGCCTTGCCGGCGGCTTATGCGTTCTCACGCTACCGGTTCCTCGGCGATAAGCATTTGTTCTTCTGGCTGCTGACCAACCGTATGGCGCCGCCGGCGGTCTTTGCATTGCCGTTCTTACAGTTGTATTCGGCCATGGGCCTGTTCGACACACACATCGCCGTGGCATTGGCGCATTGTCTGTTCAACATCCCGCTGGCGGTCTGGATTTTGGAAGGTTTCATGTCCGGCGTGCCGCGCGCGATCGACGAGACCGCCTATATCGACGGTTACTCGTTCCCGAAATTCTTCACCAAGATCTTCATGCCGTTGATCGCGAGCGGAATCGGCGTCACCGCCTTCTTCTGCTTCATGTTCTCGTGGGTCGAGATGCTTCTGGCGAAAACCCTGACGGCGGTCGAAGCGAAACCCATTGCGGCGGTCATGACCCGAACCGCCAGCACATCGGGGTATGAATTGGGGCTGCTGGCGGCGGCCGGTGTGCTGACGATCATTCCGGGTGCAATCGTGATCTGGTTCGTACGGAACTACATCGCCAAAGGCTTTGCATTGGGGAGGGTATGACCATGGAACTCGGATGGATGGCGTGGACCTGGCAGACGGCGACGTTCTTCGGTGTGATCTTCACGTTCTTGGTTGCAATGAGCGTCTGGGAATGGGCGCGCCCGGGCGGCAATCCGCGACGCGGGATATTGGGTTTGGATACCACACGGGGTGACCGTTTGTTCATTTCCCTGTTAACCAGCGCGTACATCCACCTCGCTTGGCTGGCGTTCACCGACGCGGCTTTGTGGATCGCGACACTAATTTCGGTGGCTGTTGCCATCGCGGTTTTCCGATGGGTGTAGGGAGACCGATATGAATTGCCTTCGTTCGAGCTTTAAGCGGCAGTTTCAATGCCGCGTCGAGGTAAGGCATGGAACAGACCAGGGACCGGCAAGTGTTGGCACCGACTCTGTTTGGGTAAACGGCTATCGGACAATCGATGCTGAAAGCCGGATCGTAAACCAAGGTAGGGAGACTACATCATGAGAACCAAGCTACTGGCGTCCGTTGCCGCCGTGGCAATTCTCGTTGGCGGGCACAGTGCCATTGCCGACGAGGCCGCGGCGAAAAAGTGGATCGACGACGAGTTCCAACCGTCGACGCTCTCGAAAGCCGATCAGATGAAGGAGATGCAGTGGTTCATTCAAGCTGCGGAACCCTTCAAAGGAATGGAAATCAATGTCCTTTCGGAAACGATTCCGACGCACGAGTACGAGTCCAAGACGCTGACGAAGGCGTTCGAAGAAATCACCGGGATCAAAGTGAATCACCAGTTGCTGGGTGAGGGCGAAGTTGTTCAGGCCGTTCAAACTCAATTGCAAACGAAACGAAACCTGTACGATGCCTACATCAACGACTCCGACTTGATCGGTACCCACTCGCGTCTGCAGCTTGCCGTCAATTTGTCCGACTTTATGGCCGGTGAAGGCAAAGACGTCACAAACCCCATGCTCGATGTCGACGATTTCATCGGCAAGGACTTCACGACGGGTCCGGATGGGAAACTCTATCAGCTGCCAGACCAACAGTTCGCGAACTTGTACTGGTTCCGCAAAGACTGGTTTGATCGTGCAGACCTGCAAAAGAAATTCAAAGATATGTACGGGTATGACCTGGGCGTTCCGGTCAACTGGTCGGCATACGAAGATATCGCCGAGTTCTTCTCGGTCCACGTCAAGGAAATCGACGGTGTGCGCGTCTATGGTCACATGGACTATGGCAAGCGCGCACCCGACCTCGGCTGGCGGATGACGGATGCGTGGTTGTCCATGGCCGGTGCCGGGTCGAAAGGTCTTCCGAACGGTCGCCCGATCGATGAGTGGGGCATTCGCATGGAAGAGGGCCTCTGCAACCCCGCCGGCGCGTCGGTGACGCGTGGTGGCGGCACCAACGGCCCTGCGGCCGTGTACGCCATCCGCAAATGGGATGAATGGCTGCGGAAATACGCCCCTCCGGGTGCCGCGAGCTACGACTTCTATCAGTCTCTGCCCGCCCTCAGCCAAGGTAACGTCGCCCAGCAAGTCTTCTGGTATACGGCTTTCACGGCTTCCATGGTGACGCCGAAGTCTGAAGGCAACAACACGGTCGACGATGCCGGTAAGCCGCTCTGGCGGATGGCGCCGTCGCCGAAGGGCCCATACTGGGAAGAAGGTCAAAAACTCGGTTACCAGGACGCTGGTTCGTGGACGATTCTGAAATCGACGCCGACCGACCGTGCGAAGGCCGCGTGGCTGTACGCCCAGTTCGTGGTGTCGAAAACCGTCGACGTCAAAAAGAGCCACGTTGGTTTGACCTTCATCCGTGACACCACCGTTCGTCACCAAAGCTTCACCGACCGGGCGCCGAACTTGGGTGGCCTGATCGAGTTTTACCGTTCGCCGGACCGTGTCATGTGGACCCCGACGGGCGTCAACGTGCCGGATTATCCGAAACTGGCGCAGTTGTGGTGGCAGAACATCGGCGATGTGAACTCGGGTGCCTTCACTCCGCAACAAGCCATGGATCGTCTCGCCGGTGAGATGGATCAAGTCATGGCCCGGATGCAATCGGCCGATGAAAAAGCCAATGTTTACGGTGGCTGCGGACCGCGCCTCAACGAAGAAAAAGACGCTTCGGCGTGGCTCGGCAAAGGTGGCGCCAAGGCCAAACTGGCCAACGAAAAACCGCAGGGCCAGACCATTGCCTACGAAGAGATTGTCAAACGTTGGCAATAAGCACTCCCAACGTGTGAACTATCTACGGCCGGGGTCTTCGGATCCCGGCCCTTTTTTTATAAGATGACTCGAACAAGCCAACGCAAATGGGGAGCGGTCATGACCGGATACGTTATTGCCATTGATCAGGGGACGACATCGTCGCGGGCTATCGTCTTCGATGCGTCCATGAACGTTGCCGGCGTAGGGCAGCAGGAATTTACGCAGCATTTTCCGCAATCCGGGTGGGTAGAACACGACGCCGAGGAGATATGGCAGTCCGTGGTAGCAACCTGTCGGACGGCGATCGCGGCGGCGGGTATCGCACCGTCCGATATCGCAGCCGTGGGCATCACCAATCAGCGTGAAACGACATTGGCTTGGGACCGGAAAACCGGAAAGCCGGTTTATAACGCCATCGTCTGGCAAGATCGCCGGACCGCATCCTTCTGCGAGGAGCTCAAGTCGAAAGGGTTGGAGCCGTTGTTTACGGCGAAGACCGGTCTTCTCCTCGATCCTTATTTTTCCGGCACGAAAATGGCTTGGTTGCTCGACAACGTCGCTGGCCTTCGCGAGCGCGCGGCGGCGGGCGAGATTTGTTTTGGCACGATCGACAGTTGGTTGATCTGGAATTTAACCGACGGTGCGGTTCACGCAACGGACGCGACCAACGCGTCGCGCACGCTGATGTATAACATTGCCGAGAACGATTGGGACGATGAACTGTTGGACGCCTTGGGCGTGCCGAAGGCAATTTTACCCAGCGTCAAAGACTGTGCGGATGATTTTGGCGTTGCGGGTGCAGAAGTATTTGGGGCTGCAGTGCCGATTCTAGGGGTGGCCGGCGACCAGCAAGCCGCCACCATTGGCAATGCTTGTTTTCAGCCCGGGATGATGAAATCGACTTATGGAACGGGCTGCTTTGCCTTGTTGAATACGGGAACGGAATTCGTTCCTTCCTCGAACCGGCTTTTGACGACCATCGCCTATCGACTGGATGGTGAGACCATCTACGCGTTGGAAGGTTCTATCTTCGTTGCCGGTGCCGCGGTGCAATGGCTGCGCGACGGCCTGAAGGTGATTGGTGATGCCGCGGAGTCGGGAGGCTTGGCGTCCCAGGCGGACGACGGTCATCACGTCTATTTGGTGCCGGCATTCACCGGCCTTGGCGCACCGCATTGGGACCCGGACGCGCGGGGCGCAATCTTTGGCGTCACCCGAAATACCGGCCCGGCCGAGTTGGCACGCGCCGCGTTGGAGAGTGTCGCCTATCAAACCTTGGATTTATTGGAGGCGATGCGCGGGGATTGGTCAGACGTGGACACCGACACGGTACTCCGTGTCGATGGCGGGATGGTCGCGTCGGATTGGACCATGCAGTACCTTGCCGACATCCTGCAGGCACCCGTGGATCGGCCGAAAATCCTCGAAACCACGGCGCTGGGTGCCGCGTGGTTGGCAGGCTGGAAGTCAGGCGTCTGGCCGGATCAGAGCGAATTCGCCAAAGTTTGGGCGTTGGATACCCGGTTTGAGCCAAGGCTCGGGATCGATGTCCGCAACCAGCGGGTCGCAGGATGGCGAGAGGCGGTCGCGCGGACGCTGTCATCGAACGCATGACCGGTTTAAGGTCCGTTTCTATCCAACGCTAATCAATAGGTGGATCAGGTGGAAAGTTGGCAGGCCGACATCGACGACATTACGTATGCGGAAAAGGACGGGCCGCTTCGGGACGATATTCGCAAACTGGGCAAAATCCTCGGCGACGTCGTTCGCGATCAGGAAGGTTCCGAGATTTATGAGTTGGTCGAGCGCATTCGGCGCATATCGACCAAATTTCACCGCGAAGACGATCACGGCGCACGTTCGGAATTAGAGGCACTTCTATCCAGCCTCAGTCCGTCGGATGCCGTGTTGATCATTCGGGCATTCAGTTACTTCTCGCATTTGGTGAACATCGCCGAAGACGAGCATCACGTTCGGCGGACCCGCAGTCACGAGATCGCGGGCTCGTCACCACGAAAGGGCAGCATTGCGCGCGCGCTATCGGATGCCCGGGCCGCCGGCCAAACATCCACCGACATCAAGAACTTCTTCCGTTCCGCCCTGATATCACCGGTGCTGACTGCGCATCCGACCGAGGTTCGAAGAAAGAGTATGATGACGCGGGAGGTGGCGCTCACAAAACTTTTGGAGACGCTGGAGCGCGCGCAACTGACGCCCGACGAATTGGACGAGATCGACGCCAAGCTCGAGCGAATCGTGCACGTTCTTTGGCAGACGAATTTATTGCGTCAAACCAAGCTCGACGTCATGGACGAGGTCGCAAACGGGCTCAGTTATTACGAGTACTCTTTCTTCCGGGAACTCCCAGGTATCTACGCGAGCCTCGAAGACGCCTTGGCCGATGATCCGGCACCTTTGCCGTCGTTCTTGCGCATGGGCAGTTGGATCGGCGGCGACCGGGACGGCAATCCGTTCGTCAGTGCCGAGACCCTCACTGGGACGCTTCGCGCGCAATCCGAGGAGGCGCTTCGGTTCTACCTTTCCGAGCTTCATAAGCTCGGCGACGAGCTCTCTATTTCGACAACCATCGTCAGCGTTTCAGCGGCGTTAGAAGCGTTCAACGAGCATTCCGTCGATACGTCCCATCACAGAACGCGCGAACCATATCGGCGGGCGATTTCACACATCTATGCGCGTCTCGCCGCAACGCAGACGGCGTTGAACGATGCCCCTGTGTCACCGCAACCTTTTGCCGAAGCCGCACCGTACGAGACACCTGATGCGTTGCAGGCAGACCTCAGGATCATTCATGAGTCCCTGGTCGAGAACGGCGCTGCCGCGATCACGCGGGGGCGCCTTCGGAAACTGCGCCGTGCCATCGACTGTTTCGGCTTCCATTTGGCGACACTGGACCTGCGGCAGAATTCCGCGATCCATACTGCGACGCTTGATGAACTCTTCGAGACCGCGATGCCGGGCACGGGGTTCGCCGGGCTCTCCGAGACCGAGCGTACTCAACTGCTGACGGCAGAATTGACGGGGCGCCGTCCACTCCGTCTCGCGTATGTCGAATACGGTGAGCAGACGGCCAAGGAACTTGCCATTCTAGATACCGCAAGAACCTGCATTGCGCGTTACGGGGCCGACGCTATCAATACGTCGATTATATCCAATACGGAAAACGCGTCGCATATGTTGGGTTTGGCGGTGTTGCTGAAAGAAGCCGGACTTATCGATACGAACGGAAATAGTGCCGTCAACATCGTGCCGTTGTTTGAGACGATCGATGATCTTCGCCGGTGTGTCGGTGTGGTCGAAGAGTTAATTTCCATTCCCGCCTATCGCCGGTTGGTCGACAGCCGAGGCGGTGTCCAAGAGATCATGCTCGGCTACTCCGACAGCAACAAGGACGGCGGGTATGTGACTTCGGGTTGGGAGTTGTTCAAGGCAGAGACCGGATTGGTCGAATTGTCTTCCAGGATGGGCTTCAAGCTCAGGCTGTTTCACGGCCGCGGTGGGTCGGTCGGCCGCGGCGGCGGTCCCAGCTATGACGCGATTTTAGCGCAGCCTTACGGTGCCGTCGGCGGTCAACTGAGGATGACCGTGCAAGGGGAGACCATTTCCGCGAAGTTCACGAAGCCCGAAATTGGGCGGCGGAACCTTGAGGTTCTCGTCGCGGCGGCGTTGGAGTCGTCTCTTTTGTCAGCGGAAGAAACGGCCGCGCCGACGGTATTCTGGGAGACGATGGATGAAATTTCCGAGTTCGCCTTTCAAGCGTACCGGGCGCTGGTGCACGATACACCGGGGTTTGCCGCGTATTTCCGGTCTTCGACGGTGATCGAGGAGATACCGACACTGAATATCGGATCCCGCCCCGCGTCTCGCAAAAGCGGCGGCAACATCGCCGATCTTCGGGCCATTCCATGGGTCTTCAGTTGGGCGCAATCGCGGGTCATGTTGCCGGGCTGGTACGGATTCGGGACCGCGGTACAGAAATGGTTGAATGAAAGCGACGCGGCCGGATTGGAACGGCTTCGGGAAATGTACGGTGAATGGCCGTTCTTTCGGACCATGCTCTCGAATATGGACATGGTCATGGCGAAAAGCAGCATGGCGATTGCATCGCGTTATGCCGAGTTGGTGCCGGACGCAACGTTGCGCGATCAGGTTTTCGGCGCCATCCGGGCGGAGCACCGGCGGACGCGCGATGCGTTGCTGGACATTACCGAGAGTGAACAACTTCTAGCCGCCAACCCGCTGCTGGCGCGCTCAATAGAAAATCGTTTTCCGTACATCGATCCTTTGAATCACCTTCAGGTCGAACTGCTGCGTCAGCACCGTGCGGAGTCGGAAGACCCCAAAGTGCTTCGTGGCCTGCAACTGACGATCAACGGGATTTCCGCAGGGCTTCGAAACAGCGGATAAGTACAGTCATCCTCTCGAAATCAAAAAAGGCTGCCCCTGAGGGCAGCCTTTGAATGCGTTGGTCGGGGCGACGATCAACGCGTGTAAACGGCGGTGATCGATGCCGACGCGATGCTATTGGCGCGGACCATGAACCCGGCAAGCGCGTTGCTCACCTGATCGTTGAGTTCCAGCACGACCGGCAGGGCGTGAACCGTGAACTGATAGCGGTGCACTTCATCCGGCGGCGGGCAGGCACCGCCGAATCCCTTGGTGCCGTAATCGTTGGTCAGTTCGACGGTTCCGTCTGGCGCCGTTGCACCGGCTTTGAGTTCTGTCACGTCGGCCGGAATATTAAAGGCGAACCAGTGCCACCAACCGGATCCGGTCGGGGCGTCTGGATCGTAAACGGTGAGCGCGAAGCTCTTGGTGCCTTCAGGTGCATGGGACCAGGACAGCGCGGGCGAGACGTCGCCGCCTTCGCAGCCGAAACCGTTGAAGACTTGGGCGGTGTTCAGTTGCTGTCCTTCGGCGACATCCGTGCTGGACAAGGTGAAGGTCTTCGAATGGCCGCCGGCCAGGGCGGCGGTGGTGCTGCCAAGCAGCGCGACGGCAATGACGGTTAGGGTTTTGAGTTTCATGCGACTGTCTCCAGTTTTCGAGAGGTTTGGGGGAGGGACGACGGCTTGGCCGCCAGAAGGGTCCCGCCGCCGGGGGCGACGGGATCGAGATTGAGGGCCCGAAGAATGCGCCAGGTCGTTGCAACAGATGCCGAAAGGGTCGGTAGGCCGGAGGCCTTCTCGATCTTTTCGACGGCGGGAAGTGAGGGCATTTGTACGCATGCCGAGGCAATGATGGCATCGACACCCCGGGTATCGAGTTTCCGCCAAAGTTCGGCCGGTGCCTCTGGGTCTTGGGCCGCGACGTCGAGATTGTCAGGGATTTCGAGCGCCAAGAAGTCTTTCACCTCGACGCCTTCGCTTTCGATGTAGTCGACGACCAATTGCGTCAGCGGCTTCATGTACGGGCAGATGATAGATATTTTCTTGGCGCCGAGATGATGCAGCGCATCGATCAGGGCGCCCGCGGAATTCAATGCCGGTGCCGGATGGCCATTTTCTTTGGTGACCCGAAAGAGTTTTTCCGACGATGTGCGGTGGTACCCTTTACCCATGCTCATGATGGCGACGAGGCAGGCGTAGGCCTGGACCTCGACGGCGGCATCGGAAAGCTCCAGCGCGCAACGCAGACTGTCCTGATCCATTTGTTCGAGTTCTTCTTTCACAACGCTCTTCATTCGCATCCGCGACGAATGAAAAGTGAATCGATCCGGCAATACGTTCTGCCGGGCATGAAGCAGCGCGGGGATTTCCGTCTCCATGGTGACGTTGGAACTCGGCACGATAAGGCCGATACGGCGGTATGGATGAACATTCGACATGGTTGGCCTCCGTGGGGTTCGTCTCTCGATAGTCATATGAATGTGTATGAGTATATTATGTATACATATAGAATATATAATAGTCCATATAAAAGTTTTACGAATTGACACAGAGTAAAAACCGCGATTATCTCAATGAATTCAAAGGTGTTGAGATGGCACGCACAGCAGAGACCCTGGTTTCCCAGATCAAAGAGGAGATTGCCTCCGGCGTCTTACGGCCGGGCGATCAGTTGGAAGAGGCAGCTCTGGCCAAGCGCTTCGGGGTGTCGCGGACGCCGATCCGCGAAGCCATGCGATCGATGGTCGATTGCGGCCTTTTGGAAACAAGGCCCCGGAAGGGCGCGTTTGTCCGCGTCCTCACGGCGAAAGAATTGATCGACTTGTTCGAGGTTGCGGCGGAGTTGGAGGGGATGGCCTGCCGTTTGGCCGCGACGTCGCTGACAGAAACCCAAGAGTCGGCCATTCAATCCGCGTTAAGGCAATGCGAGACGGCGGTAGATGCGCACGACGTGGAGGCCTACGGCGACGCGAACCTCGCTTTTCATGCTGCCATTCACGCGGCCTGCGGGAACAAGTGGCTCGTCGATCAGCTCCAACAGATTCAAATTCACACCAATGCCTACCGCTCGATGCCCTACGGCATTCGCGGCAGGCTCGCGAAGTCGGTCGATGAGCACCGGGAGATATTCGATGCAATTCTATCCGGCGATGGCCGCCAGGCCAGCGATCTGATGCGGGACCACATGATGATGCAGGGTCAACGCGTGCCGGCCATCATCGAGACGCTCTCGAGTTGATCACGAAACTTGGCGTACCGTTGGGATAAGTCCCACCACCTCGGCGAACTGATATCGGCGATGCTACGTGTTGCCCCCGAACCCACGCTGCACTAGTTTTTTCGCAAGGCTCAACGCGCTCAGAGGGTAGAAAAAATGGCGGAGTATGACTTGGTCGTCGCGGGTGGGACGATCGCGACGGCGTCCGACACATACGTCGCCGACATCGGTATCCGGGACGGTAAGATCACCGCCATCGCCGAAGGGCTAAGCGGCGGGCATCAGGTTATCGATGCGGCCGGAAAACTCGTTCTACCCGGCGGTATCGAGGCGCATTGCCATATCGAGCAAGAATCCGGCATGGGGATCATGGGCGCCGACGATTACAAAAGCGGATCGATTTCCGCCGTGTTCGGTGGGAACACGACGATCGTGCCGTTCGCAGCCCAGCATCGCGGTCAAAGCCTGCGCGAGGTGGTCGAGATCTACCACGATCGCGCCGGACCGAAATCGGTCATCGATTACGCCTTTCACCTGATCATCTCGGATGCGAACGAACAGGTGGTCGGTCAAGAACTGCCGGCCTTGATTAAGGACGGCTATACGTCGTTTAAGATTTTCCTGACCTATCCGCTGCTGAAACTCGAAGACGCGGATGTGTTGAATGTCTTGGCCGTGGCGCGCGAGAACGGCGCGATCACCATGGTCCATGCGGAAAACGACGACATCATCAATTGGCTATCAGATCGTTTGATGGCGGGCGGTCACGTGGCGCCGAAATTCCATGCGATGAGCCATGCCCGGATCGCTGAATCCGAAGCCACCAACCGCGCCATTCAATTGGCCCGGTTGCTGGATACGCCGGTGCTGATTGTCCACGTTTCCACCGACGAAGCGGCGCAAACCATTCGCCGTGCGCAAGATGCGGGCCTCAAGGTTTTCGGGGAAACCTGCCCGCAGTATTTATTTCTGACGGTTGACGATATCGATACCGACGGTATGGAGGGCGCAAAGTTCTGCTGCTCGCCGCCGCCCCGTGACGAAGCCGATCAGGAAGCCATGTGGCGCGGACTTACCAACGGGACGTTTCAGGTTTTTCATTCGGACCATGCGCCGTATCGTTTCGATGAAACGGGCAAACTGCACGCCGGACCGAATGCGCCGTTCAAGAACCTCGCCAACGGGGTGCCGGGGATCGAATTGCGGATGCCGTTGCTGTTTTCAGAAGGTGTGGGCAAAGGGCGCATCAGCATCAACGAATTTGTCGCGTTGACGTCGACGAACGCGGCGAAAATTTACGGCCTGCATCCGCGTAAAGGCACGATCGCGGTCGGCAGCGACGCCGATATCGTGGTCTGGGACCCAGCGCGCCGTATGACCGTTACCTACGATTTGCTGCACGACAATGTCGGCTATACGCCATACGAGGGAATGGAACTGACGGGCTGGCCGGAAACCGTGATCAGCCGCGGCCGCGTCGCGGTGGCGGAGGGAGAGCTGAATGTTGAGCCCGGCTCCGGCCAGTTTCTTAAACGCACGCCGGGGTACGACTTTATTCGGCCGCGTGGCAACCTGCCGCAAGAGACCGATCCGGCGCGCAACTTCGGCGCAAAAATCCTCTAGGTCGGGGCGTGAACATGACGCACACCATCCGGGTCATTAACCCAAATTCAAACACGGCGGTTACCACGTCGATGTCGGAGGCGTTGGCATCGCTGCGCATGGCCGGTGGCCCGACCGTGGAATGCATCACTCTCGAAGGCGGCCCCTTCGGCATTGAAAGTCAGGCCGATGTTTCAGCTGTTGAGCCTCTGTTGGCAACGTATGTCGAAGCCGACCAATCTGCGGCGGCCTTTGTTATCGCGTGTTACAGCGATCCCGGTCTGGCGCTTTGTCGGGAAACGACGGACCGCCCCGTATTCGGTATCGCCGAGTGCGCCATCCTGACGTCGCTGACCCGCGCATCGTCATTTGGGGTGATATCGATCGCATCGGCATCCATCCCCCGGCATATGCGGCATCTCCGCGAACGCCTTCTGCATCCGCTTTGCGCCGGGGACCGCCCGCTCGAACTAAGTGTGGCCGAAGTCGAGAGCGGTACCGGGACGTTCGATAGAATGGTCGCTGTTGGACAAGAACTCCGCGACCAGGACGGCGCCGGTTGCATCGTGATGGGATGCGCCGGGATGGCGAAATATCGCATCCCGTTGGAGGATAGCTTGGGTATCCCCGTGATTGATCCGGTTCAGGCGGCGGTCGGCATGGCGATTACCGCTGTTCAGCTCGACGCTTAGGCGGATCGAGTTCAAATCCCCGCCGGTACATCCTCGCCGGCGGCGACAAGCTTGGCCTTGAGGCGCGAAAGCAACTGATCGAGTTCCCGGGCGTCGTCGGCGTCCATTGCCGGACCCGGTGAGCGGGCCGCGGGGCATTTTAGGGCCCCAAGCCGGCGGAGCGTCTCTTTCCGGAGCGCCAAGCCGAAGCCGAATTGCTGCTCGTGCCGAATGACCGGAAGATATAGATCGAACAAGTCCTCCGCAGCCTCGATATCTCCGGCTGCGAACCGTTCATACACTTGAACCAATGCGCCGGTGAAGGCGAACCCCGTCATGATACCGTCGGCACCCCGGCGCATTTCCTGTGGCACGTAAAGACCGCCGTTTCCGGTCAGAATACTGACGCGTCGCGCGTCCGATGCATCGCCCGCTTTTCGCAATGCCGTAAGTTTGCGATGCCCCGGGCAGTCTTCGTGCTTGAACATCTTGATGTCGGGGTGCGTCTCGATCAGTCGTAAGACCACATCGTTCGAGAAATAAACCGTGGTTGTTGGTGGGTAGTCCTGCAAACAGATGGGCGTCCCGGCGTCGAGTTTGCCCATCACCGTATCGAAAAAGCCGAGGACCTGTTGATCGGTTTTGAGACCGGCGTTCCCGGCGATCATGACGCCCGCCGCGCCGGCATCCATCGACGATTTTGCCAAGGCGGCGAGGTTATCGATTCCGGGATTGCTGACCCCGACGATGACCGGCACGCGGCCGTCGACGCGATCGATATAGCGCTTCATGACGGAAACTTGCTCCGTGTCCGTCAGTTTCGGCGCCTCGCCCATCACGCCGAGGACCGTCATACCGTGAACACCTTCGGCCAGATAAAAATCGGCCAGGCGATCGATACTCTCGTAATCGACGTCGCCGGTCTCTGTGAACGGCGTCGTCGCGATGACGTACACGCCCGTGGCGGATTCATCTAATAACACTGGTCCCATAAGTCGGTTTCCCCCGCAGAGATAGTTGGTTCACGGAATATCGATCGCGTCGCTTGGATCATATCCATGACGCGATCCGCAGAAAACATCGAAGACAGTGAAAAAAGCGACTTGGATGCCGTTCCAATCCACCATGACGCCTTTGCTTCGCCGCTTAGGGTCATTCTGTTGAACCTATGTAAGGGAAACCCACAGGCGTCAGCAATCTGCAAGATTGTTAGATTACGTTCCCATCGATACGTGGTGTGAACGGCACACCGTCCCGAGGCGTGCGCGCCATACAATAGGAACGAGTTATGGCCATTCCGCCGCAAGGACCAACCGACGACACGAATGCGGGCAGCGTTGACGACGAGATAGATAACGGCAACGAGCTGTTTGATTTTGAAAGCGGTACCCCCCAGGACCTGGGCAATGCCGACGGCCTGCATCAAGTGTCGCTTGGCGGTCGCGCCGAGATCAAAGAGAACATCGACAATCTTACACCCAACTTGCATATGGGCAGCCAAGATGTTCGCGATCCGGGCAGCCTCGAACGATTGGCCGAGCAAAATCGACTGGAAGACTTGGGCCTTGAGGTCAAAACCTACACGGTTCGGGTCGACGAAGACGCGATTGCCGACGCCGCGGCTGAAAACGATGGGCCGGTCGCTATTTCGATCGCCTTCGAAATCGACGGCGATCACGACAATGCCGAATTGCGGATTGAGGGATTACCGGACGGTTTCTCGACCAATGTGGGTCAGCGCAACGAAGACGGATCGATTACGGTCCGCGGTGAAGAGGTGGAGCAATTAGTTGTCGCCGCCGATGGGCGGTCATCAAGTGACGACGGTTCCGCGGAAGAACTTTTTCTACAAGTCGTCGCAACAGGCGTTACACCGGTGCCGCCGCCGGGTCCACTGGGCCCTCAATTCGAGCAACTAGTCAATTTGCCGCCCGTGCCGGGGCCGGAGCGCGACATTCCGGAAGAACCCGTTGGCCCCGACACGAGCCTGATCGCTGACGTCGGTGACGACGAAGACGATGATGATGATTTGACCGGTCAGCCTGGCCAAGCCCCGATCCTCGATACGGATGCGTCCACGCCGGACCTTCGGGTGTCTGATGCATTCGGTGCTGAAGACACGGCGATTGCGTTGGATGTCCGGGCCCAATTGACCGATCTCGACGGGTCGGAGCAACTTTCCATAACACTCGGCAATGTCCCAGTCGGTGCCCGGTTATCGGCCGGCAGCGATAACGGCGACGGGACATGGACGCTCGAACGTGAAGACCTCGATGATCTCAGCATCACGCCGCCTTCGGACTTTTCGGGTGCGTTTGAATTAGACGTCACCGCGACCAGTACGGAAACGTCATCCGGTGATTCCTCAAGTCTCTTTGCAACGATCGATGTCGCTGTTGAGGCTGTCCTCGATGCGCCTGAGATTGACGTCAGTTATGGCACGGTGACGTCGAACGGTTCGGCGGGGGACATCCCGGAAACCGGTATGGTGTTCCGTCTCTCGGCCAAAGACATCGATGGGGCGGGAAATACAGGCGCCGACGGATCATCGGTGTCCAATTGGTCGGATCTTTCGGGGAACGGCAACGATGCCGTCACTTTGAATGCGAACCCGTCGTTCGACGTCGGTGGTTTTGCCGGCAATGGCGGCGTTGCTTTTGGGGCGGGCGCCGACAGCCTTCTGATCGAAAACGACGCAGCCATTAACGACGGCACGTTCTCGCAGAAAAGTTTTGCCTTCGCGTTCGAGACCGGCAGTCGCGTCGACGGTTTCCAGGTGATCTATGAACAAGGCGGGACAGCCAACGGCTACAGCCTGGCAATTGCCCCGGACTCCGATACCGGGGAGCCGACGTTGTTTGCCTTTGCCTGGGGCGAGAGTTACTGGCCGGCCGGGGACCAGTACAAAGTGATCGAACTTGGGACCGTATCGCCGAACACGTCCTATTCCGCGGCGATGGTCCACGACGCGACGGACGGAAGCGGTACCTTCACCGGATATCTGAACGGTGATCAGATCGAACAATTGACCAACGTGGGGTCGATGGGCGGACACGTCGGTCGTGTCGGCGTGGGGGCGATGGCCGACAACACGGTGCGTCCCGATACCCTTGCCGACAGCAGCGATGTCAACGGATCGCAATTCCAAGGGACGATTGGCGAAGCGATATCCTGGAATGCCGCACTGTCCGCAACGGATATCGGTGATCTAACGCAACACTTTACCGCGGACTGGGAAACACCCGGCGGCGTGGCGGCATCCAATATCGTCGAAATGAACTTGTCCATCGGCAGCGACGACGGTGACAACGCAACCATTACGTCTATTCGCATCGACGACTTACCGGACGGCGTGGTTTTGTCCGCCGGCACCGTTGGCGACGATGGTGCGATTACGTTGACGGAAGGCGACCTTGAAGGCCTGACGATCACGATCCCAAGTGGGCAGGCTGCATTTAATCTTGAGGTCTCGGCGACGTTGACCGATCCGGCCGGCAACACGGAAACGACCGTCACCAATGTGCCGTCGCCCGATGTGTATTTGGATGGCGTGACCGTCACGCCTGCATCTGCGGCAGGACAGGAAGATGTGGCGATTGCCCTAGATCTTGGGCTGACCTTTGCCGATAGCGACGGCTCGGAGACGGTGTCGATCGTCATTGCCGACGTGCCGACGGGTGCAGTGCTGTCGGCCGGGACCGACAACGGCGACGGGACGTGGACGCTGACCGGGGGCGACGTCGACGGCTTGTCGATCACGCCACCGTCCAATAGTGATGCCGATTTTCAACTCGGTGTGACCGTCACGACGACGGAGGCATCGACGGGCGAGAGTGCGGTCGTCACCACCAATCTAGATGTCTCCGTGCAGGCTGTCGCTGATCCGGTCACCCTCAGCGCGTCGATTGGCGATGTGGTCGAGGTATCTGATGGCACCGTGCCGACCGATGGTCTGGTATTCCGGTTCAACGCCAAGGATGTAAACGGCAACGGCGACGCGTCCGATAATCCGGCTGACGGTGCGATGGTCGGTACGTGGTCCGATGTCTCCGGTAATGGGTATCATGCGACGACGCACGGCTCGGCACCGGCCTTCGACACCGATGGCATGTCCGGCAACGGCGGGGTTGGCTTTACCGGTGGCAACGACGCTTTAGAAGTGCCGACCAACGCGGATATCAATACCGGCACATATACCGAAAAAAGCTTCGCCTTCGCGTTTGAGACCGGCGACAGCGTCAGCGGTTTCCAAGTCATTTACGAACAAGGCGGCGGGTCGAACGGATATAGCCTGTCTATCGCGCCCGATTCCGAAACGGGCGAGCCGACGTTGTTCGCGTTCGTATGGGGTGAGAGTTACTGGCCATCCGGCGATCAGTACAAAGCGATCGAGTTGGGTGTCGTTTCGCCGAATACGTCCTACTCCGCCGCGATGGTCCACGATGCGACGGACGGGACCGGGACGTTCACCGGGTTCCTGAACGGGGACCAGATTGGCCAGCTGACCGATGTCGGCACGATGGGCGGGCACGGTGGTGCGGTCTCCATCGGCTCGCTCCACGACAATACGGTGCGGCCCGATACGTTCGCCGACAGCAGCGACACAAACGGCAGTCAGTTCCAAGGGGCGATCTCCGAGGTCGCGTCGTGGAACACGGCGTTATCCGCCGACGACATTGCCGACTTGACCCAACACATGAGCCAAGAATGGGGAACGTCGGGTGGGCAAGTGACCGATGGTGTCACTGTCCAGTTCAATATCACGGCCGCGCTCGGCGATACGGACGGCTCTGAGACACTGTCGATCTCCGTTGACGGTTTGCCAGACGGTGCGACGTTGTCCGCCGGCACCGACAACGGCGATGGATCGTGGGACTTACAGCCCGGCGATTTGGATGGTCTGACGCTTAACGTGCAGAATGGCGCCGGTGCCTTCGACTTACAGATTTCAGGCACGGCAACCGAGGCCGGAGGCGGGACGTCGACCACGCAGGCGACGGTCTCGGTCGCCGATCTTTCTGTCGAAGGCGCGACGTTGGCGACCGAGAATGCCGCCGGCGACGAAGACACGGCCGTGGTGCTCGATATCGACGTTGGATTGCGGGACACGGATGGGTCCGAAACCCTATCGATCACCATCGACGGCGTGCCCGACGGCGCAACATTGTCTGCCGGAACGAATACCGGTGGCGGCACGTGGACGGTCGATGCAGCGGATGTCGATGGGTTGACGGTCACGCCAGCGGCGAACGCCAGCGATGATTTTCAACTGACCGTAACCGCAACGACGACGGAGACGGCGACGGGGCTGACCAACACCGTTTCCGAGACGCTTGATGTTTCGGTCACGGGGAAGGTCGACGATTTCAATGTCAGCGTCACGGTTGGCGGCGGAACGGTGTCCGATGCAAATGTGCCCACCAATGGCCTTGTTTTTCATCTGAACGCGAAGGATGTCGATGGCGATGGAAATGCCGCCACGCAGCCTGCCGACGGCGCATCGATTAGTCGTTGGGAGGACACCTCGGGAAACAATCACGATGCGACGCCCACGGGTTCGGCGCCGAGTTTCGATACGGACGCATTCAACGGTAATGGCGGTGTCCATCTGACAAGTGGGAATGACGGCCTAACCATTGCCAACGACGCCGCAATCAACACCGGGACGTATTCGCAAAAAAGCCTCGCATTTACGTTTGAGACCGGGAATTCCGTGGACGGGTTTCAGGTGATTTACGAACAAGGCGGCGGCACCCGTGGGTATAGCCTGTCGATCGCGCCCGATGCGGAAACGGGCGAGGCAAAGCTGTTTGCCTTCGCCTGGAACAACGCCGAGTGGGCGACCGGCCATCAGTACAAAGTCATCGACTTGGGTGTTGTGACGGCGAATACGTCGTACTCAGCCGCCATGGTTCACGACTCGGCCGACGGCACGGGAACGTTCAAAGGGTACTTGAACGGCGACCTGCAAGGCACCTTGACCGATGTAGCCGAGATGCGCCCGCACGGCGGATTGGTCGGCATCGGCAAGGTACTGAATGCCAGCGTTCGGCCGGATACACTGGCCTCCAGCGGTGACGGCCATGAATTCGGCGGCAGTATCGGCGAGATCGCCATGTGGAACTCAGCACTGTCGGACGACGACATTAGCGATTTCACCGACCATGCGACGCAAGATTTCGGAACGCCCGGCGGCAATCCGGAAGGCCTGTCGTTCGACCTCGGAATTGCCACCAATTTGACGGATACGGATGGCTCGGAAACGGTTTCGTACGTCATCGACGGACTGCCCGATGGCGGCGTGTTGAGTGCCGGAACCGACAATGGCGATGGGACCTGGAATCTGACAGCGGACGACGTCGACGGTTTGTCGATGACCGTCCCGACAGATGCCGAGGATTTCTTGCTCAGCGTGCGCGCCGACGTCACCGAGACCGACGGCGACAGTCGCAGCAGCCTGAGCCATGTGGAAGTCGATGTAACGGATGACGGTTTCGACGCCGGACTGAGTGGCACGAATGAGGCGGACGTCCTTGGCGGCACAGGTGGTGAAGACCTGATCTTCGGTAACGGCGGCTACGACCAGCTCTCCGGTGGCGATGGCGCAGATCGGCTGTTTGGCGGGGATGACAACGATACCCTCGATGGCGGCGCCGGGAACGACACGCTTGATGGCGGGACCGGCAACGATATTTTCACATTCGGCGCCGGGTCGGGGCATGACACGGTGCAAGGCGGCGAAGGCTGGCTTGATACCGTGCAGTTGGTGGGTGTCGACAGCGGCCCCGGCGATACCTGGAGCCTCGCCCTGGATCAAGGATCAATCGAAGAGCAAGCCGACGGATACGTCGCCTTGTCGCAAGACGCATCCGGTACGCTGACCCTCGAAGACGGGAGTTCCGTCGATTTCGACGGCATAGAACGGATCGAGTGGTGATCTACGGTCGTTGATCGTTTTCCTGTCCGGACCTGCGCGCGCGGTCTCACAAACCTAAAATCTATTGAATATAAAAGGGGGCTGTGGTTGCTATAGCGCCAAAGGTGCTGCCTGAATGTCATCCGAAATGTCACGTGGGCGACATCGAAAAGAAAACATACGTGGGAAACATACTGCACTTGGGAGGAATATAATTATGTCGCAATTGGTGCCACCGCACGGCGCGGATGCCGTTCAGCCTTTGTTGTTGCCGGAATCGGAACGGGATGCGGAGGTTCAGCGCGCGCAGGGCCTGAAAAAGGTTCCCCTCTCAACACGCGAGGTCTCCGACCTGTTTATGCTCGGCATGGGGGCTTACACGCCCCTCAGCGGTTTCATGGGCCACGATGATTGGCGCGGAAGTTGCGAAACGATGCAGTTGTCGACCGGCGTCTTCTGGCCGATCCCTATCACCCTATCGGCGACGCAGGATCTGGCCGATAGCATCGATACCGACGAAGAAGTCGCCCTGACCGACGGCGAGACGGGAGAGATTCTTGCGACGATGGTCGTCACCGAGAAGTACGGCATCGATAAAGACTTGGAATGTCACAGCGTCTATGGCACCGCGGACGCGGAACACCCCGGCGTCCAAAAGGTTCTGGAACAGGGCCCCGTAAACCTGGGTGGGCCGGTCCGAGTTGTCTCGGAAGGGCATTTCCCGGAAACTTACGAGGGTCTATATCTGCGGCCGGCGGAAACGCGCGCGCTGTTTGAGAAAGAAGGGTGGAGCACCGTCGCCGCGTTCCAGACCCGGAACCCGATGCACTGTTCCCACGAGTTTCTGGCAAAGACGGCGGTCGAGGTCTGCGACGGTCTGCTGATCCATCAAGTCCTTGGCGCGTTGAAGCCGGGGGATATTCCGGCCGACGTGCGGGTTAAGGCGATCGATGCTCTGGTGCAGAATTACTTCGAACCGGACACGGTCGTGCAAGCGGGGTATCCGATCGAAATGCGCTACGCCGGGCCGCGAGAAGCATTGTTGCACGCCGTATTCCGGCAGAACTTCGGTTGTTCGCATCTGGTTGTAGGACGCGATCACGCCGGCGTCGGAGACTATTACGGTCCGTTCGACGCCCACGATATTTTTGACGACCTGCCGCCGGGTAGCCTTGTGACCAAGCCGCTCAAAATCGATATCACGTTCTATTGTCACAAGTGCCAAGGCATGGCGACGGGCAAGGTGTGCTACGAGCAGGAAGACGGTTCGATACTCTCAGAGAAAGAGCGTCTCGTCATCTCGGCTGATGTCGCGACCGGCAAGGCGCCGGCCCGTCAGTGCCAACATGGGCCGGAAACAAAGCTCCAGATTTCGGGGACGCGGCTCAGGGAAATGTTCGCCAGTCACGAAACGATCCCGGGCGAGTTCTCGCGGCCGGAAGTCGTCAAAATTCTTCAGGGGTATTACGACTCTCTGAAGGGATGATGCGGACGGCGTCGGCCGGTCGCTGCGACCGGCTCATTCGACCAGGCTAAAGGTCAGGGCGTCGGCATCCTTTTCGGTGACGAGTTCGTCTTCGATCGCGTTCAGTTTGGCGATATCGAAAAGATACTCTTCCGTGATGAGAGAGCCGACATCTTCGGCAATGATCTGATAGGTCTGGAGTAGGGTTCCATCAGCGTCTCGAACTTCGACATTTGGCATCTTTTCCTCCCATCCTCAATCTGATGTATATAACGATCAACGCGTCGAGAAAACGGCTCAAAGCTCGACGGCCGCACTTTGAAACGGATTAACTAAATGCCCGACACACCTGAAAGACTCGAAAAAGAAGACGGGACCGTCGAATGGCGCCTAGGCGACGTATTGCACCGCGACGATGGTCCCGCCGTGGAAAAGGCCGACGGAACCCGGGTTTGGTTCAAGCACGGAAAGCAGCACCGCGAAGACGGTCCGGCCGTCGAGCACGCGAACGGCAGCAAGGAATATTGGTTGGACGGCGAGTTGCAGCAAACGCCGCAGCGCGTCGAGAAAGAAGACGGCATGATCGAGTGGCGGCTTAATGATGAGTTGCATCGTGAGGACGGCCCGGCGGTTGAGCGTCCCGACGGGACGCGGGTGTGGTTCGTTCTTGGCAAGCAACATCGCGACGACGGCCCCGCCGTCGAACACGGCGACGGAAGCAAGGAATGGTGGTTGCACGGTAAACTGCATCGCGAAGACGGCCCCGCCATCATCGAGTCCGACGGCACCCAGGAATGGCATCAGAACGGCGTTGCCCACCGCGAGGACGGTCCGGCCGTCATCCGCCCGGACGGGGTTCAGCAGTGGTGGGTGAATGGTGTCCGCCATCGGACGGACGGTCCCGCCGTCGTCGAGGAACACATCATGCGGCAATGGTGGCTAAATGGCCGGCTGCACCGCGAAGACGGTCCGGCCATCGAATACGATGACGATGCACCGGAGTGGTATCTGCGAGGATTGCCGACAGACGAAAGCGTCGTCATGGATGATGAGAGCCGAGCGGCGTTCCTGAGAAAGATCACTGGAAGCGCCTGAGCGCTGCCGCGTTCGGCCAAAAAGAAAGGGAGGCGTCATGCGCCTCCCATCACATTCTTAAGGGGCAGTCACTGCCCTATCCAAGACCTTACGGTTTCTTCGGGGTTTCGTATGGCACTTCCTTATGCCAAGCGACCCAATCCGTATGATAGCCGACGAAGCCCTTGTCGTTCGCGGGCTGCTGCTTGGTCGTGTAATACTTGGTCTTGCCGTCGGGAACCGGCGCGTTCTTGTCGACGTTGCCCATAACTGAGTCCTCCCCGTTATTTGCCCGCGTTCCAGATCCACCATCAGCAAAGCTGCAATTTGTCGATCCAGGTTCGGCGCAATGTTCATTTTTCAACTACAAAATCTATAGGATGGCGCATTCGGAGGGAAGTGGCTTTTTGCCAATTTCGCTGTTGGATCCGAAAAATTTCAGCCTGTGACACTGAATCGATCGTTTCTGCGAATGATGCATAAACTGCCTTTGTCGTTCCAATAAAATGAAGTTGTTAAACAAGCAGCGAAACCGTCGATATTCATGAAACGGTTAAGTTTTTTGCGATTATTGCCATCAAAACAGGTTACTTTCGTAATCGAGCTTCATATACTGATGGCTAATAAGGAAGGCCTACTAAAAGGACTTCGAAGAAACTGCGACTATGACACGGGAGGATATTATGTTCGCCAGTAATCCATTTGCTGAGCTATCGACGACGATACCTATCGACGTGATCCAGGGGTATGTCGTTTTGATGTTCATCTTGGTCGTCGGCGGGACCATTTTTGACGTTATTCATAAAAGAAGCGCCAAATATTTTTTCGATAAGGCGAAAGCGGCGGAGGCCGCGCGAACACGCGACCTGAGCGGCGGCGACAAGGTCGGCATCGCCATTCAGACGGCGGTGGTCGATGTCGCAACGTCCGCGGAATTTTGCAGTTCTAATCGCCGGATTGCGCACCTTCTTACGATGTATGGATTTATTCTGTTTATCCTGTCGACGGTTGCCTTGGTGTTCGCGTATCCGACCGATGCGGCGCCGGACATTGTTTCGGTGCTTTGGCACGTGGGTGCCCTCATGGTGATGATCGGCGGTTACTGGTTCTGGTTCTTCATCCGTGTCGATGTCGCCGCAGAGGCCAACGCCTGGTACCGACTCGTCAAAGCCGATCTATTTGTCTTGTCTTTGCTCGGCACGACGACGTTTGGGTTCCTTTGGTCGATTGCGCAATCGGCAGGTAGCGCCTTCTGGTCAAGCCTCTTACTGGCGTTGTTCCTAATTGCTTCGACAGTGCTGTTTGGCGGCGTCGTTTGGTCGAAGTTCGCACACATGTTCTTCAAGCCGGCCGCTGCGTACAACAAGCGCATCACGAAGGCTGACGGCTCTATGGAGAATTTGCCGGTGCTGGGTGATCTTTCGGATCCGGCCTTGCAAGAGCGTTTCCCCGATATTCCCGAGTACTTGGGCACCAACCCGCCGTACATGGGGCTGGGGATCAAACGCGAAGGGCCTCGCCACTACTGAACCGAAACGAAAAACTTCAAACAGAGAGAAACATCACGATGCCAACATTTGTTTACATGACCCGATGCGACGGCTGTGGACACTGCGTCGACATTTGCCCGTCCGATATCATGCACATCGATGAAACCTACCGGCGCGCGTACAACATCGAGCCGGATATGTGCTGGGAATGCTATTCCTGCGTCAAAGCCTGCCCGCAGAACGCCATCGACGCGCGCGGTTATGCGGACTTTGCACCGCTCGGCCATAGTGTCCGCGTTCTTCGCGACGAGGAAAAGGGTGTCATCGCTTGGCGTATCAAGTTCCGCAACGGCGAGAAAGACCTGAACTTGCTGGCGCCGATTACCACGAAGCCGTGGGGCAAGCATATTCCGACTCTCAAGGATGCTGAAGCGCCGAGCCAGGAACAACGCGACAGCGAACTCCTCTACAGCGAGCCGAAGTACATCCGCATGGATGACGGCGGTTTGCATACCCTGGAGTCCAACGGTCTCAAGATGAAGGTAGGGGTGTACTACTGATGGCTTATAAAACAATCGTCGAAGACAACATCGACGTTCTCGTCGCCGGTGCCGGCCTTGGCGGTACCGGGGCGGCTTTCGAAGCCCGCTACTGGGGTCAGAACCGGAAGATCGTAATCGCTGAAAAAGCGAACATCGACCGGTCCGGTGCCGTTGCGCAGGGTCTTTACGCGATCAACTGCTACATGGGTACCCGCTTTGGCGAGAACAATCCGGAAGATCACGTGCGATATGCCCGGATCGACCTGATGGGCATGGTGCGGGAAGATTTGCTGTTCGACATGGCGCGCCACGTGGACTCCACGGTTCACAATTTCGAAGAGTGGGGCCTGCCGATCATGCGCGACAAGGAGAAAGGCTCCTTCCTGCGCGAGGGCCGTTGGCAGATCATGATCCACGGCGAGTCCTACAAGCCGATCGTGGCCGAGGCGGCCAAGAAAAACGCCGACAAGGTGTTCAACCGTATTTGCGTCACGCATCTGTTGATGGACGAGGCCAAGGAAAACCGCGTCGCGGGTGCCGTCGGCTTTAACGTCCGTACCGGTGACTTCCACGTATTCAAATCCAAAACAGTGATCTGCGGCGCCGGCGGCGCGTCCAACATCTTCAAACCGCGCTCGGTCGGTGAAGGTGCTGGACGTGTTTGGTATGCGCCATGGTCGTCAGGTTCGGCTTATGCGTTGATGATCAACGCCGGCGCGAAGATGACCCAGATGGAAAACCGGATCGTTCTGGCGCGGTTTAAGGACGGTTACGGCCCGGTCGGTGCGTACTTCCTCCACCTCAAGACGTATACGCAAAACGCCTATGGTGAAGAGTACGAATCCAACTGGTTCCCGGAACTGCAAAAGATGGTCGGACAGGAGTACTTGGACCCCGAGGTTTCCCACCTCACCCACCGTCCGATTCCGACGTGTCTCCGTAACCACTGCATCATTCATGAAGTGAATGCGGGCCGCGGGCCGATCCACATGGTCACCATGCATTCGTTCCAGGACCCGCATCTGGAAGAAATCGGCTGGCACAACTTCCTCGGGATGACGGTCGGTCAGGCTGTTCTTTGGGCAGCGACCGATGTCGACCCGAAGAACGAAAACCCGGAACTGACCACGTCGGAGCCGTACGTCATGGGATCTCATGCGACCGGTTGCGGCGCATGGTGTTCCGGTCCGGAGGATATCTCCCCGCCGGAGTATTACTGGGGCTATAACCGGATGACGACCATCGAAGGTCTGTTCGGTGCGGGCGACGCGGTCGGCGGCACGCCGCACGCGTTCTCGTCGGGATCGTTTACCGAAGGCCGTTTGGCAGCTAAGGCCGCCAACAAGTACATCGATGACGGCAAGGCCGAGGGCATCCGTGTTTCCGACGCCACGATCGAAAGATTGAAGGAAGAAGTCTTCCGGCCTTTGGAACACTACAAAGTCCACCGTAACGAAATCGTCGCCGGTACGGTCAACCCGAATTACCACAACCCGCGCCAGGCGCTCGACCGTCTGCAGAAGTTGATGGACGAATATGGGGGCGGCGTCACGGTCAACTACATGACCAATGACAAGCTTCTGAACATCGGGCTTAAGAAACTCGAAATCATGGAAGAGGATCTTGAAAAGATCGCTGCCAAGGACCTTCACGAGTTGCTGCGGGCCTGGGAAGTCAAACATCGCCATCGGACGTCGGAGTGTGTGTTGCAGCACACCCTGTTCCGCAAGGAAACGCGTTGGCCGGGGTACTATTACCGTGGTGACGTGATGAAACTGGACGATGAAAACTGGCACGTCCTGACCGTGTCGCGCCGCGATCCAGAGACCGGCGATTGGACGATGGAGAAAGCGCCGCTCTACCACTTGGTCGACGCGGACGAAACGGCGGCTGCGGCCGAATAACCGTATAGACACCCGGCGGGCGTTCACTTATGGCGCCGGCCGGGTGCGCTACAAAAAAAAAGGATCAGCAGTCGTATGTTGATCTTTTTTTGTGTGCCTGCGACATTCCGCCCCCTTACGATTGAGGACGTTGATGAATATTATCGATCTTTCGGACGAAGACATTCTGACGGCTGCCGAGCCGATGTGGACGGAACTCGTCCGTGCTTCCAACAGCGGTGATTATGGGAAGTTCATCCGCAACTTCGACTACAGCTTGACCCAAGGGTTGAACGAAATTGAAGTCGGCAAGCAGTTCGCGAACAGCGAACTGACGCGGAATCTCTCCGAGGTTTACGATTTTCTCGGCATCATTCGCCGTGGCGAGCACGTGACGGTTCTGTATCGGGTTCGTAGTTCGAAGAAAGAGGGCGAATGGCTCGGCCGCTTGGTGCTCGGCCTCAACAAAGATGATGAAATCAAGATTTTCGGTGCGTCGGTCTTCTGACCTTTCGGCGTGGAGTTGATATGAGCGAGACGATCGAAGACGGTAAGTACGTCGAACTGAAGTACCAGGTGATTGATCGTAAAACCGACGAAGTGCTTGTCGCCGTCGAATTTCCGCTCGGCTACGTTCACGGCGTCGGCGATATCCTGTTGCCGTCGGTGACCGAAGAGCTGGAAGGCAAGGCTGCGGGGCATTTGATTGAGGTGCCGTTCAATGGCGACCATATCTACGGTCCAAGGGACGAGTCTTTGGTCTTCACCGATCTTCTTACGAATGTTCCCGAGGAATATCGTGAACTCGGGATGACGGTACATGCCGAGAACGAAAACGGCGATAAACGCAGTTTCATCGTCACACGCATCGATGACGAAACATTGACACTCGACGGTAACCATCCGCTATGCGGTCGTGACGTCATTTTTAAGCTAGAGATTCTCACGGTTCGCGAGGCGACCGAAGAAGAACTCGAGGCGGGTGGCCCCGTCGGTCAGGCGCCAGATGTCGACCAATCGCGATTGGTTCCGATCTGATCGACGGCGCCTTCTTCGTCAATTCAATGTGTATCGAAAAGCGTCGTCCGACTTTTAATCGGCGGCCGAGGATAAATCGACGGTGCCGTTGCCGCCCGCCGCTCGTATTTCCGTTCTGAATGCCCCCGTTTCATCAAGCGTATGTAGATGATAAAGGGGCGTTTTTTCCCGCTCGGCTCCGTAATCGCCAAGACGAAGGTCGCGGGCAATACTTGGCACGGTGCTGAACGGAATACCGGCGACCTCGCCTCGTGCATCGCGATGCGTATGTCCGCAAAACCCATGGATAACATGCCGTTGGCCGTCGAGGGCCGCGGCCACACGCTCGGCCCCCTCCCAGGGGTCGAACTGATGTGGGTACTTCGACTCCACAACCTCGAACGGGGGATGGTGCATGAACAACACCGTCGCTTTCGAGGTATCCGATGACAGATAAGTCCGCAAACCGTCGGCCCGATCGTCGCAATAGGCACCCTGATTGCTTTGCGCGTTCAACGTATCGAGAACGACGAGGCGAACCGGAAAGTCGTCAACAACGTACTCCAGAAAGAGACTGTCGGGATTAAGCCGGCGCCCAATGCCGAAATGCTCATTTAACAGAATGCGTTCGTCCCGATTGCCGGCGCAAACCAATAGCCGTGTGTTGAGCTTGGCGAGAGCGGCCGATGCCTGTCGGTACTTCCCATCATTGCCGTTGTGCGCCATGTCGCCCGTATGGACGACGATATCCGGCTGGATGTCCAACGAGTTGATATCGTCGATGCACGCTTCAAGATCGCGAAGTCGGGCCGGCCCATGCTCGTGATCGGGATCAATATGGGTGTCAGAAATCTGGGCGATGATCATGGTGTCGGTACGTGCTCAGGTATCGTGGATTCTCGGAAAACGGCTCGCGAGCGACGCGGGTCGATTCATTCAATAATGATAATCGTCGGCGTGAACGGAGGCGACTGTATCGACGCGTTGGTACTGCAGGTTCATCGCCATCGGATGGAATGGCACATCGCGTTGTTTGAGGTAGTCTCGAACTTCCTCTTTCGTCCATCCGGCCATCGGATCAATGCGAATAAGCCGACCTTCCTGAGCGACCCTGGGTGGTACGTCGTCGGAATACGGAGAGTGGTAGACCGCGCTGATCCAGCAATCGAACGGTTTGAGCGTCTGGTTGAGCGGTATCGTCCGGTATTGGCGCTTACCATCGTCCATCTGGCCCCATAGAGCTTCGCTATGATGGCAATCGCCCTCTAGAGGGCCGTTGTCGTCCTCGGGGGATCTGACATCTGTGAGTCCCAGACTCTCAATAATCGATTCTTTGTACTCCATGCTTCCCGGATAGGTTCTCTTCATATGACAGAAAACGACCGGCGTCGCGGGCTCGATATCGGCCAACATCCGAAGCGTCGCCATGCCGCGCGCACGAAGTGACGTGGTGACGACCACTTTGCCCGGAAACTTATCGCGAACGAGATAACGCAAGAAGTCTGCCGTCGGCAGTCCCTCGCTCTCATTGATGATGTCCGATAATGACACTGTCATGACGACCCACTCCCAATTGGATGCACCTGACCCGGTCCTCAACATATCACACTCAACCGACGGAAACACGGGGATTTGCCGGTTGCGGGCATCTGTCGTTCCCCATGAATGGATCAGATTTCGGGGGGGAGGCCGCCGAGATTCCCAAACCACGCACCGGAGGAGGTTGAACAATCGAGAAAGAAAGTACTTATTGCAGGATGCACAAATTATTCTTATGAATTTCGTATGACGCTTACGCAGTTAGAGATATTCTCGGCCGTCGCCAAGTTTGCGCACGTCACCAAGGCGGCCGAAAGCCTCGGCATCACCCAATCCGCGGCATCGGCAGCGATCTCCGCGCTTGAGAAACAGTATGAGATCAAACTGTTCAATCGTGTTGGACGCGCCGTCGAGTTGTCCGAGGCAGGACACATTTTCTTGGAAGACGCCAATAGTGTGCTCGATCGTGCCAAGGCGGCGAAACGCACCATCGCCACCCTGGGCGGGGTGACGTTCGGGCATCTGGAAATTGCGGCCAGTCAGACCATCGCAAACTATTGGCTGCCGCGCCGGCTCGCGGCTTTTCATGACCGTTACCCGGCGATCAATCTCAATATCTCGATCGGCAACACGCGCGAAGTCGAGAACCTC
This sequence comes from Rhodospirillales bacterium, assembly GCA_965222395.1. Lineage (GTDB taxonomy): Bacteria > Pseudomonadota > Alphaproteobacteria > Rhodospirillales > Casp-alpha2 > UBA4479. The sequence continues at coordinate 1,858,341 of OZ244947.1, read as the reverse complement.
GTCGTCGCCTCCGAAGCCGATATCGGTTTTGTCGAGGGATCCATTCGCTCCAAAGACCTGATGCTGGAAGAGGTGGATCACGACGAACCCGTCATGGTCGTGCAGGCAAAACGCTGGCCGACATTGGGCCGGGGGAAGACCTTGATCAATTTGACTTCGGTGCCTTGGGTCGTCCGCGAACCGGGATCGGGAACTCGCGGCGTTTTGGAGAAACTTGCCAATGACGAAGGGCTGGCGTGGAAGGACCTCACCATCGCGCTCGAACTTCCGAGTAACGAAGCGGTTCGCGAAGCCGTCGAAGCCGGTATCGGCGCGGCGGTCCTGTCCCGGCACGTCGTTGCGACCGCGATCGACGCCGGGTCGCTGCGGGCGTTGCCGCTCGACGTGCCGCCGCGGAAGTTCATGATGCTCCGCCGCCGTACGGCCGAGCCGAGCGATACCGAGGCCGCGCTGATCGATATCGTACAAAAGCGAAATTGATCTTAGGCGCCCTGTCCGGCAGTTCGCCAGAACGCGTACGCGCCTAGGCGGCATCCAAGAATGAATGGATGTGCGAAATGCACTGTTTCCAGGCGGGGTCGGTGACCGGGAGAATGTGGTTTTCGCTTTCTAGCGAGACAAAGCAGGCATCCTGTATACCGGCAGCAAGTTCCTGCCCTTGTTCATACGGAACACCGGATTCATTTCGCGCATGAATCACCAGCGTCGGCGCCCGAACGTCACCGAGGAGTCCCCGGATATCGATATCGCCGTGGGACATCAAGATGGCGGCGGCGTTTTCCCCGGTCGTCGTCTTGGCCTGCAGGTCCGTGAACCATTGTTGGGCCTCGATCGGAGAGTCCGGCATCAATAGTGTCGTCAGCATTTGCCGGATGGCTTTGTTATTACGCCCCCATTCGGCCCGGATCAGGGCGCACCGTGCTTCGCCGATGGCAAGGGCCTCGGGCGAGTCGCGGCGCCGCCAGCCGCGCGCGTAGCCGCCGTATAAAACAAGCTTTGTCACCCGTTCGGGATAGCGCGCCGCGAATGCGACGGCCTTGGCACAGCCCTGGGACAGGCCAAGAAGTGGAAACTTCTCAAGGCCCAAAATGTCGACAACGGCCAAGAGGTCTTCGACCTGACGATCCAGGCAGAAGTCCGAGACCTGCCATGCCGACAGCCCATTCCCCCGTGCGTCGTAGCGAACCAAACGATAACAACTGGCCAAGTCCTTGAACTTGTGCGTCCAGACTGGGCTTTTCCAATCGAACTCCAAATGGTTGAGCCAGTTCGATGCTTTCACGAGCACGGGGCCCGCGCCGGCGACGGCATAGGCAATCCGTGTGCCGTCTGCGCTACGGCAGAAACGGATATCTTGCGCGGGCGGGGCGTCGTCGTTGGCGGCGTCCGTCTGCCGGGCTGTCTGCGCTTCAATCACCGGAGCGATAAAACGAAACCCATGGCCGTGCAATGTTCGGATGTAGCGTTGGCTTTTGCCGTCGTCGCCAAGCGCCCGCCGCAACGATCGGATCGCGCTCGACATTGCGGCATCCGAGATAAAGCGTCCTTCCCAGACGGACGAGACCAGTTCGTTTTTCGAAACGACCCTTGTTCGGTGTGCGATGAGATGCAGAAGCAATTCGAATACTTTCGGTTCGATTCGGATGGCCGAACCGTCCACGGACAACTCCCGTAGGGCCGTATCCAACTCGAACGCGTCAAAGGTGTATTTCATGCGCGCAGTATACGCCTGCGCCAGTCACTGTCATCGGGATGACTCTCACAAAATCGTGATTCACGAAATCCTCAAGAAATCTGCACGACTTCCACAAGATTTATCCGCCGTATCCGAATAAGCCTCTTTTCGCCAACCGATGCGTTGGCATTTCTGCGGCAGTAGTGCCGACAGTGAGAATTTGAACCGCAAACAAGAGGAACAAGAAATGACCGTTCATACGGAAACCAAAAAGATCGACAACGGTGTCGATGTTGAAGCATTGCTGGGTGCACGTGAAGCCATCGAAGCGACGCCCGAAGCTGGCCAATTCAAGTGGCGAGCCCAATGCGAGTGGATCCATGGCGTGCACAGCCGCTCAACCGTGGATGGCTTTTTCGGTCTTGGCGAAGAGCAAGAACGTAAAGCAACGCACACCATCGAAGCGGACCACCCCGAACAATTCGCGGCGACAGATTTGGGACCGACGCCGGTCGAAATCGTCTTGTCGGGTCTCGCCAGTTGCCTGACGGCGGGTGTTGCGGCCATCGCGCAGAACCGCGGCATTCAACTTAACTCGGTACGCGCCACCATTGAGGGTGACATGGATCTTGCCGGTATCCTTGGTATTGATTCGGAGGTCCGGAACGGGTTCCGGTCGATCCGCGTTTCTTTCGAAGTCGATGCCGATGCAACAGCGGATGAGATCGCCGCGCTGGTTGCCCAATCGCAGAAACGCTCGGCTGTGTTCGACATCGTGACCAACCCCACCAACGTGCACGTCACCGTTGGCTAACGGCATCTTGCGGAAAGCGGAGTGAGCGTCGTGAGGACCACTACGACCGTCATTGTCGGTGCTGGCCAAGCTGGGCTCGCCATGAGTCAGGAGTTAACCCGCCGCGGCGTTGATCACATGATCCTCGACCGCGGTGCGGTTGCCGAAGCGTGGCGCAGGAGCCGATGGGATAGCCTTCGGCTGTTGACACCAAACTGGGCGAACGGCATGCCGGGTGCGCCGTATCAGGGCCACGCCCCGAACGACTACATGTCGGTTGGTGAATTGGCCATTCGGCTGCAAGCTTTCGCGGGAAAAATCGCCGCACCGGTCCACGAAAAAACCGAGGTCCGACGGATAACCGGCGTCGATGGCGGCTTCCTGGTTACGACGAGCCAGGGACCGATTAGATGCAAGGCCTTGGTGCTGGCGTCTGGCGCATGTGCCCGGCCGAACATACCGGTAACGGCCGCGTTCGTTCCAAGTAAAGTGTTTCAAACGACGCCGTCGGCGTACAAACGTCCGAGTGATCTTCCCGACGGCGAAGTCCTCATCGTCGGCGCGTCCGCGTCGGGGGTGCAATTGGCCCGGGAGGTCCAAGCGTCGGGGCGGCAGGTGACCCTCGCCGTCGGGGTGCACACGCGACTGCCGCGCATGTACCGAGGGCGGGATGTCGAGTGGTGGCTGGATGCCCTGGGTGTCCTGGACGAAAGATTTGACGAGGTCGATGACCTGAAACGCGTGCGGCGTACGCCGTCACCTCAATTGATCGGCGGACCGGATGCCGTTGACTTGAACGCTTTGCAGTCGATCGGTGTCGAAATTGTCGGACGCCTGTCCGATATCCGCGACGGTCACGCCCTTTTTTCAGGCGGCCTGGCGAATACCTGCGTGTCGGCGGACCTGAAGATGCATCGATTTCTAGACACGGTTGAAGAATGGATCAACAAGCGGGGAATGAGCGAGGCTTTTCCGAAACGGAAACGTCCCGAGCCGACACGGGTCCCCGGCGCGCCCGCCCTGGGCCGCAGCCTAAAGGACGGTGGGATTCAAACCGTCATTTGGGCGACCGGATATCAACCCGATTTCTCCTGGCTTGATATGCCCGTTTTCGATTCACGGGGGCAACTGCGCCATGACGGTGGTGTTGTTGCGGCGCCGGGGTTGTATGCGATGGGATTGACGTTCATGCGCCGACGGCGGTCGCACCAGATATCCGGTGTCGGTGATGATGCGCGTGAGCTGTCGACCCATCTGCGCGGTTTTCTTGATGCCCGGTCGGGGGTCGCGGCATGACGTCGACACCTGAACAGCCGAGATCGGATATGCACCGGATCGGAGACGCCCTGCGCCGTGCCGAGAAGACGGTGCGGTTGCGGCCGGAACGCGGACAGCGCACGTACCGTAACGTTGCGCGTGTCAACCACGGCACGGTGTGTGACGTCGAGGAGGCCGGCCAGCATCTGATTGTCGATATGGGTAAGGCCCTCGGCGGCGAAGAGTCCGGCCCCAATCCCAGCATGGTTCTGCGCTCGGCGATCAGCAGTTGTCTCGCCATCGGCATCAAACAGTGGGCGGCGAAACGTCGCGTCAATCTTCGACGTGTCGAGGTTGCCTTAGAGACCGATCTGGATGCGCGCGGACAGCTTGGCGTGTGTGACGATATCGTGCCCGGTTTTACCGAAATGCGGCTGTCCATTTCCATCGCGGCCCACGCACCGCGAGATGTCATCGACGATGTGGTGGCGACGTCCATTCGCTATAGCCCGCTGATGGATGTCTTGTTCAACCCGCAAAACGTGACGCACAACGTCACCGTTGTCGGCGATAACGCAGTCTGATTTTTGAGGAGTGATAGACGATGGACGCGAAACTACAGCGTCGCATTCAACGGTACGGTTGGGATAAGGCTGCCGATGCCTACGAAACGGGATGGCGGCGAGCCCTGGCGGAGGCGCAGGCGATGTTGCTGCACATGGCCGATGCGCAGCCGGGTGAAAGCGTTTTGGATCTGGCATGCGGCACCGGGTTGGTGAGCTTGCCGCTGGCGGAAGCGGTCGGCGTCTCCGGCCACGTCTTCGCAACCGATATCTCCGAAAAGATGATCGACAAGTTACAGCGATCCGCCGCGGGGCGTGGATTCCGACACGTTTACCCGTTTCGGGCCGATGCGGAAGCGGTCAACGAGATTCCGAACGTTACCCTCGACCTAGTTACCTGCGCGCTTGGTTTGATGTACGTGGCGGACACAGCGAAGGCGATCCGCGAGGCACACCGCGTCTTGCGGCCCGGGGGGCGAGTCGTTTTCGCCGTTTGGGGCGAAAGATCGAAATGCGGCTGGGCCGATATTTTTTCGATTGTCGACGCTCGTGTGAATTCCGAGGTCTGCCCATTGTTCTTCCGGCTCGGCACGGCGACGACCTTGGCGGACGAAATGTCCGACGCGGGGTTCGCGGATATTGAAACGCAGCGCCTAGCGTATGAGTTTCACTATGCGGACGACCGCTCGGCGGTTGAGGCGGCATTCGTCGGCGGTCCCGTCGCGTTGGCTTATGACCGGTTCGATATGCCCACGCGGCTAGAAGCGCATCGCGAATATCTGTCCTCGATCGCCCCATATCGGGGCGCCGATGGGTACCGCATTCCGGGCGAATTCGTGATCTGCCGGGGGCACAAGGTTCACCGTGATGGCCGCGTTAACAACAGTAAGCGGTTCGATTGCGTTTAAGATGGGCTTTCGAGCTCTCCGCTCCGTCGCGGCCGAGGTGCAATGCGCCCGAGAAATCGGGAGCCCCAGCCGTGCGTGACTCGATGCGAAATTGTCCGGCTCTCAGTCCCCGACCGCTTCCGACGCTTTTGCCACCTGAAGTTCGCTGCGGGCGATACGGCGCGCCGTCTTAAAGATTCCGTCAAGGATTTCCAATATTTCGGCGGCGCGGACATAGGCGAGGACGCTATCACCCTTCTTTTCGCGTAGTTGATGAAAGCTCTTCTGCTCGATATCACGGGTGACCTTCGACAGCTCCCGTTTCATGCGGCGAACCGCCGTCGCCAGTTCGATGTCTTGTTTAAGCACGGCATCCAGCGCGCATGAGAGCGCCTTTTCAACTTGCTGGTAGACCCGTTCGATTTGCGCCGCCGACTCCGGCCCGATCGCAACGTTTTCGTCAAGACGCTTGCGTGTCGAGATGACGATATCCGACGCAATTCGGTCGCCAATGTGTTCCAAATCATTGGCGATCTCGACCAACTGCATAAGCGTCTGCGCATTCTGGGGGGTGAGGGAGGTGACGGAGATTTGCCCTAGATAGACGATGATCGCGCGATGCAATTCATCCACGGGTCGGTCCAATGCCGCCAACTCGTCAAGCGGCTTGCGGTTCGCACCCAATGCTGCGAGGCGCGATTGCTCGAGCATTGTGCAAACATGTTTCCCCATCCGCCCAATTTCGTAACGCACGTTCTCTAGGGCGATGGCCGGCGTTGATAGGACGTTTTCGTCCAGAAACATGGGGGCGAGTGTCGTGTCTTCCGCGATCGGGCGGTCGGGGATCATCCATTCCACAAGGCGCGCTATTTGCGGTGTGAAGCCGATAAAAAGTAGGGTGTTGGCGACGTTGAATATCGTGTGTGCGTTGGCAATCTGACGGGGGGCGCTGCCCGTGTCTTGGGCCGCGCTGTCGATCAGCCCCGCCCCCGGCGATATTGCGCGGCTAACGTCGGCCAACTCCGGGATCAATCCAATCCAGATCACGACACCTGCGACATTGAAGAGAACATGAACAAGAGCCGCGCGGACGGCTGGGCGGGGTTTGCCGATGACCGCCAGACCGGCCGTCGCGCAGGTGCCGATGTTCGCCCCGAGCGCCACCGCGATGGCCGTTTCTAAGCCGATGAGACCCTGTCCGGCGAGCACGATGACAATGCCGGTTGTGGCGGCGGAAGACTGGATGACCGCTGTGAATGCCGCGCCCACGAACGCCGCCATTGCCGGATGCGACAAGGTTGCGATGAAATCGATGAATGGCGGATAGGCACGCAACGGCGCCATCGCGGTACTCATGACGCCCATACCATAGAACACGAGCCCCATGCTCATGAGGATGCGACCGTATTCTTGCCAATTATCCCACTTGGAGACGAACGAGAGCAAAAACCCGATTGTGATCATCGGCAGTGCAAACCGGGTGACGTTGAATGCGAGAATTTGCGCGGTCACGGTGCTGCCGATATTCGCCCCCATGATGACGCTGACGCTTTGTGCCATCGACATGAGACCTGCCGAAATGAATCCGACAAGTATAACGGTCGTGACCGACGAGGAGTTAACGACGCCGGTAACGACCGCACCCATCGAGGCTCCGACAAACCGGTTGCTGGTCATCCGGCCCAACAACGTTTTCATGTGATCGCCGGCCGCACGTTTGAGTGCACGGGTCATCAGGTCCATGCCGAAAAGAAACAATGCCAGCCCGCCGAAAAGGCCGGTCCATAGATCGAAATGATTGAACGTGCCGGACATTATGCGGTTGTTGTCTCGGGCGTCTTTACGACGACAACGGCGACGGGGGAGATCTGAACCACCCTTTCGGCGACGGATCCGAGTAGTATGTGAGGCAATCCCGTGCGCCCCCGGCTTCCGACAACGATTAACGAAGCATCGATTGCTGTTGCGTATTCAACGATGCGTCCCGCTGGAAGTCCCGATACCAGCTTGGTTGCCGCCGTCTCCATCTTGGTTCGGCCCGGATGGGTCGATCGGATCTTCGTCATAAACTCCGCCATCATCTCTTCGGCGACTTTTTCCATGGGGCGGATCTGATCTTCCGGTACTTCGCGATAGAAACCGGGGCTGGCCGCTGGATCGTGGACCACGTGCAACACGACCAGAGAGGCGCCGGTCAATTCGGCTTGTCCGCACGCCCAAAGTAGCGCGGCCTCCGAGTCCTCGGAAAAGTCGACGGCGCAGAGGATCGGCCCTGTCATGGTCAAGCCCGTGAGACGAAACGAATGTGCCTCATGGCAACATCACGCCGCGGATCATGAAGAAGATCATTGCGCCCAGAACACCGGCAACGGGGACGGTGACGACCCAGGCACCGGCGATCCGCAACAAGAGAGTCCGTTTGACCAATTCCAAATTACGGATCTTGCCAAGGGCTTTGCGCTCTCTCTTGCGCAGCAGACCCATGCCGGCTCTGCGTTTCAGGTCGCGGAGCATGTCACCTTTTTCTTGAATGGTGGCCGCTTCGAACCGGGATAGAAATGCGTCGATTGCGTCGGTGTCGTCCTCTTGGTGATGCAATTTTATCTCTTCGATCTTGCGCGAGTAACTGACTTTCAGATACTCCCGCAGGAATCCGACACCGAAAACACCACCGACGGCGATGTGTGTCGAACTGACCGGCAGTCCAAGCTGCGAAGCGACGATGACCGTGATCGCCGCGGCAAGGGCGATGCAAAAGGCTCGTGTCTTGTCGAGTTCCGTGATCTCGGAGCCGACGGTGCGGATCAGCTTCGGACCATAGAGCGCCAAGCCTAAGGCTATTCCGACGGCACCCACCAACATCACCCAGAATGGGATCGGCGCTTTCTGAACGATACCGCCCGACATCACGGCATCGTTGATCCCGGCCAATGGCCCGACGGCGTTCGCGACATCGTTGGCGCCATGCGCGAAGCTGAGTAATGCGGCGGCAAAGATCAGGGGGATCGTGAACATGTCGTTGACCCCCTCTTTATTGTTGGGAAGCGACGACATCAGTCGGTCGATATGTGCTCGCATCAGCACGTAGGCGACACCCGCAGCGACAAGCCCTATGCCGGCAGCGGTGATGAAATCGATCTTCCAAAGATGCTTGAGGCCCTTGAGTGCCAAATAGGTGCTGAACGACCACGCCATGATTCCGATCAGCAACGGCACCATCCGCCGCGCGGCGGCTATGACTTCGGGCTGATAGGTGATCGTGCGTTTGATCAGATAGAGAAACCCGGCGGCGATAAGCCCGCCAAGAACCGGCGAGATCACCCACGAGGCAGCGATTTTGCCGACCACGCTCCAATCGGCGATTGCCCATCCGCCGGCTGCGACGCCCGCGCCCAAGACGCCGCCGACGATCGAATGCGTGGTCGAGACCGGGGCCCCGACCGCTGTCGCGAGGTTTAACCAAAGCGCCGCCGCGAGCAATGCGCCCGTCATCAGCCAGATGAAGGTGTCGGTGTTCGCAATCAAGGCCGGGTCGATGATACCGCTTTTGATCGTCCCGACGACATCGCCCCCGGCGATAAGCGCGCCGCCTGCCTCGAAGATCGCGGCGATGATAATGGCGCCGCCTAGAGTGATCGCTTTCGATCCAACGGCGGGACCGACATTGTTGGCCACGTCGTTGGCGCCGATGTTGAGCGCCATATAGCCACCGATCATCGCGGCTATGACCAGTAATGTGCCTTGGGTGCCCTCCGCTCCACGCGAGACGGAGAACAACATGATCCCGACAATAAAAAGGATCGCGGAGCCAAAGCGGAACAACTCGCCGCGATTGACCAAAAGGGCTTTCTCGACTCTCTGAATGTCTACCAAGCTCATGATTGTCGCTCTCTCTCTGTCTGACCCGACGCTGGTTGGCTCGAAATGAGTGCGCACGGTGCAAACAAAAAGCGTAATATTTATGTAATAAAATTGTAATGATTTAGGTCAATCCCGTACCCGGAATACGGGCGCCGTATCGTCCTCGATGCGCCTCAGATGGCCGGAATCAGGCGTGTCACTTGTTTGCGTTATGTCAGGGCGCTCTCTCTAGGTAGGGCGTACGCTAATGCTATCGTGAGAACGGCTGCCCTTAGACGGTCGGTCCGGTGAGGGGAGGAGGTCAGCCGTCATATTCGTCGTCCGCGCTGCAGTCTGGGCGGGGCAGACGAGAGGTCAGGAGGTGTTCAATGTATCGACCAACGGTGGGTGTATTATCCTTGCTCGGCGCGATGTTGCTGAGCCTCGGCGCGGGCGCACAGACGCAATCGATGCTCGATGTTCTGGCGATCGATGCGTCGGGCAACAACCCGCAGGCGCTTTTTCGAATTCTCGACAAGAATGGCGACGGCAAGGTCAGCGGAGCGGAATTCCGGTTGCGGAAGTACGCGATTTTCGTCGCCAAAGACTTGAACGAAGATGGGATCGTCATCCCCGAAGAGGTCCCAGGGGTCTCGGCGCGCGTTTTCGGAATCTTCGACGCTGACGGGGATGGGCGGGTCACCATCGACGAGTACGGCGATTCGTACCTCAGTCAGTTTACCAATATCGACAAAAACCATGATGGGTTCATTTCTCTGCCGGAACTGATCGATGTCGGCAAGTAGTTCGACGTGGATGCGCCGTTTGCCCATCCTTCTGGCGGGGTCGGTTGCGCTTGGGCTCGCGGTGTTGCTTGCGATGCAGTTGCGGTCGACCTACTCGGATGCCGACGAGCGGTTGCGAGGCACGATGTTCATGAGCTTGGTTAATGGCAACACCATCAGCGGAACCATGAAGGACGGCACGGGCTTCAAGGCCTATTTCCTAAGTGGCGGTATTGCGACCTTCGTCAACGAAAAGGGGTTTCGCGATACCGGTGATTGGCGGATCGACGAAGACGACCGCGTCTGCGTCACTTGGAAGAAGATGAACGACGGTGCCGAGCGTTGTGCCACCGTGTGGTTGGCGGGTGATAAACTGCGGCTTGAAGGCAATGTGCGCGTCGGCGAGGTCGAACTGATGGGGTCGATCTTTTAGCTCGTCGTTCGCCGACTGAAATCATGATCCGGCGGCCTACGGTCGCGCACGCTAATCCCCATGAAATTCGATGCGACGCTCCCTATCTATCAGGGGCCGGCCCGTATTTTCGAAGCAAACCATTCTTCCGTTGTCGGCGTATGAGAACACAGTGACCGTTGCATAGAGGCCGCCGCCCGGCGGAGACACATTAATGAACGCCGAAAACGTTGTTCGCCTAGAGGATGCCCGCCTGTCGTACCCGTCGCCGGACGGCGAAGTGCCAGTCCTGCGGGGCTTGGATATCGCCGTGAACGCAGGGGAAATCGTCGCCGTCACCGGACCGTCGGGGTCCGGAAAGTCGTCGTTGATCGCCATTATGGGCGGACTGGAACGCCCGACGGGGGGTGCTGTCCGTGTGTTGGACGTCGATATGGGCGCGGCCAGCGAGCGCAAGCGGACATGGTTGCGCCGCCGCGATATCGGCATCGTTTTTCAGGCCTATCATTTGGTTCCGGCGATGACGGCGCTGCAAAACGTCGCGCTGCCGTTGATGCTGGCGGGGCAGGGCGACGGACAACGTGCGGCCCGTGAGATGTTGGAGCGGGTGGGCCTCGGCCATCGCCTGACGCACCGTCCGTCGGCATTGTCCGGCGGTGAGCAACAGCGCGTCGCCATCGCCCGCGCCTTTGTTGCGCAACCGCGCCTTGTTTTGGCGGACGAGCCGACAGGAAACCTCGATCAAACCACCGGGATTGCGGTTGCCGAAACGATGTTCGCGTTGGCGCGGGAGACCGCTGCCGCGATGTTGATGGTCACCCACGATGAAGACATGGCAAAGCGATGCGACCGGATCGTCGCCATCGATGCCGGTCAGTTGGCGGCCTAGGCGGGTGGACCGGATATGACCGACGCCTCGATCGCCTGGGAGGAACGCCGCGCACGTGTGCGCATCCTTTGGTCGTTGTTGCGCGCCGAATTGGCGGCCGGCGTCCTTGGGCTGCGTTTATTCATGGCGTGCGTCGGGGTAGCCAGTTTGATGCTGGGCGCGGTCTGGGTCTTGGGCGACGGTCTGTCCCGGGCGTTAACGCAGAGCGGCACGACCCTTTTGGGTGGCGACGCGGCGGTGTCGGTGGTCAACGTCCCGTTGGATGACGACATCGTGGCGCGCATCGGTACCCTTGGCGAGGTATCCAAGGTCGCGGAAATGCGGACGTCGGCCCGCGTCGGCGAGCAACGTATCACGGTTGAGGTCAAGGGAATCGACGACTTGTATCCGCTGTTCGGCGCGGTGACGTTGCAAGATGGCGCGCCATTCCGGGACGTTTTGTCAGCGCGCAACGACCTGCCCACCGCGATTGTCGAACCTGCCTTCCTGGCTCGCGCCGGGATCGATGTCGGCGACACGGTCCAATTGGGAGAAGCGGATTTCCGTGTCGGCGGGGTTCTGGCGATTGAACCCGATCGGCTGTCTGCCGGACGGTTTATGGTCGGACCGCGTATTTTGGTTGAAACGCGGAATCTCGCCGAAACCGGGCTGATGCAGTTTGGCGCGCTTATCGATTACCGCTATCGCCTGCGGTTTCCGACGAATGTTGAGGCTATCGACGGTATCGCCGCGTTGGCGGAGATGGTGCCGGAGCGCGGCTGGGAATTGGAAAGCCCCGCCGATGCCGGCGACCGGGTCCGGCGCACGGTTGACCGCACGACGACGTTCCTGGGCGTCGCCGGTCTGGTGGCGTTGATCATCGGTTTGGCGGGTGCCTGGGCCTCCGCGCAGTCGTGGATTCTACGTCGTGGACGCACAATCGCGTTGTATCGATTGTCCGGCGCGACGCCGTCGGTGGTCATCCTGTTGCACGCGTCGATTATCCTGGTGGCCAGCCTGGTTGGATTGGTCGTTGGGCTGGGTGCCGCGTTCACGGCGGCGGCGACGTTGTTGGACTTGGTGGCGGCGCGCCTGCATCTAACATGGGATGTCGCGGCCCTGGTGTCGCCGGCTCTTCGCGTGACCTGGATTTTGGTTCTCGGCTTGATCGGCACCTCCGTCAGTGCCTTGTCGTTGGCGGCAAAGTTGTCGCCGGGTGCGGCGATGCGAAGCGGCGAGACGGAATTGTCGCCGGACCGGCGGCATTTGGCTGTCGGGCTAGGGTTGATTGTCCTGGCCGTGGCGGCGGCCGTTTTCAGTTTGCCGATCCCGGCTATGGCCTCGGCGGCGGCGGTTGGCTTGATCGTTGCGGCCGGTGCGCTTGGATTGTCGGGGTGGGCCTTGGCGGCGTTGGCGTCGCGGCGCACGCCCCGGGGCTTTACCGGCATGGTGACATTGCAAAGCCTGCGCCAGGGCGGTGCGGTTGCGGGCCGGGCCATTGCCATTGGCATCGGCATCGCCGGGATCACGGCCATCGTCGCCGCCCAACATTCGTTGGAGACCGCCTTGCGTGCGGAATTGCCGGAGCGGATTCCGGACTTGGTCCTGATCGATGTGCAGCCGGATCAAGTGGCCGACGTCGAAGCGCGAATATCCGCACACCCTGCGCTCGGCGATTTGCAGGCGTCGCCGATGATGCGGGCGCAGATATTGGCGGTGAATGGCGTGCCTGCGGCCGAGGCCCTGGTAAATCCAGACAAGTCATGGGTGATCGAGGGCGACCGGAGTTTTTCCTGGGCCGCGGAACCGACCGGTGCCGAGTTGCTGGCCGGCGAATGGTGGGAAGAAGACTACGCAGGTGAACCATTGATCTCGGCCGAGGAAGACGTCTTCGAAGCGTTCGACCTGAAACCCGGCGATAAGATGACTTACAGTGTCCTGGGTCGCCCGTTCACATCGACGGTCGTCAACATTCGCAAGGAATACCATCGTACATTCCGGCCGGAATTCCTGTTGGTTGCGTCACCGGAACCCTTCCGCAGCGCGCCGCAGGGATGGGTGATGAGCCTACAAGGCGACGGTGGTCCGGCAGTGGACGGGTTTATTCGTGAGCTGGCGACAGCGCACCCGAACGTGACGAGTATCGATATCCGCGTCATCGTCGAGCGCGTCTCGGAAATGGTCGAAGGCGCGGTGTTCGCCTCGCTGATCGTTGCGGCGACGTTGCTGATTGCCGGTGCGTTGTCTTTGACTGCCGTCGTGGCCGCCGACGTCGATGCCCGTCGTCGTGAGGCGATGGCCTACGCGTTGATCGGGGCGTCGCGGGCCGAAATCGCCACGGCGCGCCTGATGGAAGCGGCGAGCGTCGGCGCCCTGGCCGCGATCCTTGGCGGCGCCGTCGGCTGGCTCGGTGGATATGTCTTGGTCGGTGAAGCACTCCGAGTTGCGTGGGCACCGGGCTGGGTGGCTGCCGTCTTGCCGTTCGCTTTGGGTGTTGCAGCGGCGTTGGCCGCGGGGATTGCCGGTGGTCTTGGCGGGTTGCCGCGCGGACGCGGGCAGGTCGTACGATATCTGACCAGCTAATCTAGGTTAGCCGCCGACGCCATCTATCAGTTGTCGCAACCGCGCCGCCGGCACACCGATATTGGCACCGCCGTATTCCGGCAGGATCGCTGCGTTGACGGCGATCACGCGGCCTTCGGCGTCGAGGACCGGCCCGCCGCTGCCGCCGTGTGTCGTATCGGCGTCATAAACAAAAGCGGCGGACGTGATCTGGCCGATGATGCCGCGGCTTGAAAGCGGCGCGATGTAGCCGCCGTCGGCAAGCCGTGCGGCGACCTCCCAAAAATCGGTTATCTCGTCGTTCTGGAGGTCTTCGACAAAAGCGTCGCCCGATTGCGCCAGCATCGATCGCAAACCGGTGGGATAACCCATGACGATGACTTCGTCGCCTGTTTTGGCATGCGTATCCGCAAGCGTGAGGCCAGGGGCGTCGAGCGTTTCACCATGTGCCGTCCGAATGAGCGCGAGATCCGCATCGTCGCTGGCCATTAAGGTCTGTAAGTCGATGGGGGTGGGCTCACCCGGCAGATAGCCGTGAAAACGAACCATGACCGGTTCCAGTTCCGCGCGCGCCGCAAGGGGCGCACCGGATTCGTTTTCCCACGGCAAGGCGACGTGCCGGTTGCTGACGATCAGATTGCTCCCGGCGAGGACGAAACCTGTGCCGACGAATTGAAGTTCGGCGATGGGACCGTCGCCTTCTGGCGAGAGCATCGGCTGGCCGAACGGCGATAAAATGGGACGTCCTGTGGCGCCGAGGACGTAACGGAGCATGCGTCCGCTATCACGCTGTCGAAATCCGTACGCACCCTGTAGGAACACCACGGATGGCGCCGCCGCGGCGATGATGCGCCCGGCGAGGCCGGGACGGTCCTCGAGAACATTCAAGCGGTTTCGTTGAGAGCTGAGCCGTTGGGCGAATTCCTCGCGCAGGGTCTTCAAGTCGGCGGGCCGCAGGGCGTTTTTTTGTGTTCGGACGAGGGCCGCGGAGACCCGCTCCAGCCGCGTGTCGCTGTCGGCCAATGCCGTTTGTAACTGGGTATTCATGCGGTGCTGCTGATAGGAGAAAGCGACGAGGGCGAGCAGCACGCCGATCACCGAAATACGGAACAACGATGTCGTCTCGACCCAAAGACGCCGCGTGACCGTGAGCGCGGCGCGCGAAAGCCGTTGCGGCCAGGGCTGACGGCTGACCGAGAGGTAATCGCGGGCGTCACCGACGATCTCGCCGAATGTGCGGCGCGCGCATCTGCCGTCTCGATGCAGTCGGAACCGCGACAGGGGGCCATCGTCGCCGAATTCGATCATGTCGCCGTTCGACAGGGGACGGACGCCGGCGGCGCGGCCGTTGACCCAGATCGTATCTTTGTCGGTGGCTTCGAGGACATACCCCGCATCGCTGCGGTGGAACTTGGCGATGATATCAGATTCGGCGGCCGAGCCATTGGACGGCTCGACCCGGATCGACGTGTTGCCGGCAAGGGCGATTGCCGCCGTGGCGCCGTGAAGCCACGTTACCGTGCCGCGCGCGCCGCCGGTCAGATGTTCCAAGGACGCCGCCGCCGAAAGGGACTGCTCGGTCGGTCGGGTCCGCTCGAGAGTTTTCGTCTCCGTCATCGTGGACCTGCCTTTCACTAAGGCAGGTCTATTGTCCCACTGATCCTTGTGCAGACCTACAAACGTCGTGTCACAATTGCGTTAACTAGGGATTTGGGACGCGCGCCAAGACATCCGCCCGAATGACACTGGTTTCCGCGACGCAATCCGCCAGGGCAATCCGGCTTTCCTTATAATGCGGCGTCTCCTTGTGCGCCGCGAGGGCGGCCGGATCGTCGTAAATCTCGTAAAGATAAAACGTTTCCGGCTCTTCCCGCGCTTCCAGCACGTCAAACCTCTGGCACCCCGGCTCGTCCCGGACACTGGCCTCGGCATTGGGGAGCATGGCTGCCAAGTAGGCGTCTTTGGTGCCTGGTTTGAGAACGTTTTTGACAATGATGCAATACATCCCATGTATCTCCCTGACGCTGTGTAATGGCAAACCCGGCGCGGACCGCGACGCACCCATATTGAGGAGATCGACAATGACCACAAGACCGCCGCAGTTCAATGGCCTGAGGCACCTGGCGCTGGTTGTCGATGATCTCGAAGCCGTGGAAACGTTCTACGTCGAGATCCTCGGCATGGAGGTTCTGCGCCGGGCGTCGGATAACTTGGTCTATCTGACACTCGGCAACGACAACCTGTCGCTAGCCCGGCGTAAGGTCCCGTCGGATCCCGGCGGGTGCTTGGATCATTTCGGCTTTGTCGTCGATACCCGCGAAGATGTCGATGCGTGGTTCGCGTATTTGCAAGGCCAAGGTGCCGACCTTATGGATACGCCGCACGATCACACCGACGGCGCGCGATCGTTTCACGTCCGCGACCCGGCGGGGAACGTGGTTCAACCCTTGTTCCACCCGGCCCTATCCGGCCAGACGTTCAGCGACCCTGATTAGGCGCGGGCCCTGAGAAGGATCACCGCGAACAAGGTATCGGCATCGGTCCACACATTCTCTGCCGTGAAACCAGCCCGATCGGCAAGGTCGGCGAACTCATCCGGCGTGTATTTATAAGAATTCTCGGTGTGAATGGTTTCGCCAGGGGCAAAATGCACGGTTTGGCCGCCGATCCGAACCAACTGATCGATGCTGCTTTGTAGGTGCATCTCGATCCGGCCCTGGGCCTCGTCGTAACGCGCGACATGCGTGAATAGATCAGGGTCGAAATCGGCTCCAAGCTCGCGATTCATGCGGGTCAGCAAGTTCATGTTGAACGCCGCGGTGACGCCGTCCGGATCGTCATACGCGGTCAAAAGCCGTTTGACGTCTTTCTTAAGGTCAACGCCGATCAGTAACAATCCGTCCGAGCCCACCGTTTCGGCGACGGCGGCCAGGAAGTCGCGGGCATCAGTGGGATCGAAGTTACCGATCGTCGAGCCTGGGAAAAAGGCGGCTCGGCTTTCTGCGGGTTTGGTGGATGATGGCAATGGAACGGGTTGCGTAAAGTCGGCCTCGATCGGGAATACTTCGACATCCGGATAAGACGCGCTGACATCGGCGGCGGCACGGGCCAGTTGATCGGCGGATATGTCAACTGCTGCCAGAGCTACCGGGTCCTCCAGTGCGTCCAAAAGAATGCGGACCTTATCCAACGAGCCGCAGCCGTATTCGACCAGCATCGTCCGTGGCCCCAGGGCTGCGGCGATTTCGGTCGCGTTGTCCTTTAATATGCCGGTTTCCGTGCGGGTCTGGTAATAGGCATCCAACGTGCAGATATCGGTGAACAGGCGCGCCCCCTCGGCGTCGTAAAAATACTTCGGCGGCAGCGTTTTCGGCGTTGTCTCTAGCCCGTTGAGGGCATCCCGCATAAACTCCGAGGTCTCCGAATGCGGCTCCGTCTCCTGGATCATGGTGGCTGCGTTGCCGTCCTCGGCCAGTCGGATGCCGGAAAACTGCCACCGATCCGGCGGATAAAAGAAATTGCGGTAACTGGCGCGGATGTGGTCTTCCGGCGTCGCGCACGACCCGCCGCGCAACACCATCTGGCCGGACATGAACTTGCCGTTGTACTCGCCGACGGCCCCGGCGGCCGGCTGAAAGCCCGGATAGGGCGAATATGCCGATTGCGTCCATTCCCAGACATCGCCGAACATCTGGACGAGGCCGTCGTCCGGCGCCGGCAAGGGGTGAAAAGCTTCGGTGCCAACGAAGTGTCCGTCGGTTGGATGATCCGCTGCGATGACTTCCCACTCGGCCTCGCTCGGCAGGCGCTTGCCGGCCCAACGGGCAAAAGCGTCGGCCTCGTAATAGCTGACGTGGCAGACGGGGGCTTCAGGATAGATCGGCCGCAAGCCGAGCAGCGTAAAAATCCGCCAGCCGTGTTCGTCGTCGCGACACCAATACAGCGGTGCTTCCCAGCCTTCCTGTTGGCAGGTCGCCCAGCCTTCCGACAACCAAAATTCCGGTCTGCTGTAACCGCCGTCGTTAATGAAGGCGGTGTATTCGGCGTTGGTGACGGGTCGGGATGCGATCCGAAACGGCTCCAACCAAACTTTGTGCCGGGGACCTTCGCAGTCGAAATGAAAACCCGGACCATCGGTACCGATGTTCATCAAGCCACCCGGGTGGTCGATCCATGAAAGGACCGGAACTTGTTTCGCCTCGCGGGGGCGGGGGCTGCGATAGGCGGGGGATAATGGGTTGCACGATAGAACGTGCTTGATGTCGGTCAGTAACAGTTCCTGGTGTTGCTGTTCATGATGCAATCCGAGTTCAAGAACCTCCAGGACCTCGGGCGATGGGTCGGTGCCGAGAAACGCGCTGATGGCGTTATCCACGTGATGACGATAGGCGTGTACGATGTCCAGGGACGGTCGCGTCAACAATCCCCGCATCGGGCGCGCATGGCGTGGGCCGATCTGCTCATAATAGGAATTGAATAGAAAATTGAACGCCGGATCGAATACGCGATACGCCGGATCGTTGGGCTGTAGGATGAATGTCTCAAAAAACCACGTCGTATGCGCCAAGTGCCATTTGGTCGGACTGGTGTCCGGCATCGACTGGACCGTCTGATCCTCTGCGCTGAGCGGGGCGGCCAAGCGCAACGATTGCGCGCGGATGTCGTTGAAGCGCGCGGCCAAAGACGATGGGCGCAGGGTATGTTCTGATTCTCGGGTCGTCGAAGGCATAAATTCATCTCGCGTATACAAACGAATAAAACGTGAACATCATAACCCGGCAGCCGCCCGTTGCGATAGGGGAGCAACGTCATATTTTTGTGAAATGTCGTCGCCGGGCCATTAATCAAATGCCAACCCGTCTTTGCCATACTGAAGTCTCCGTAATCGTGTGACCGGCTAGGAATGAGTTTTGGGTAAACGCGTTGTCTTGTTGACGCCCACCGAAGAATGGGTGGGGCTGCGCGCGCGGGTTGTCGCGGTGGCCGCCGATGTGGACGTGCGGCACGCTCGAACACTGGATCAGCTCAAATCCGAAGCGACGAACTTGGCGCCGGGCGATAGGGTCATTTCGTTTGCCACGCCGGTTATCGTGCCGGGCGAGGTTCTCGATACGCTTCCGGGGCCTGCTTATAACTTTCACAACGGGCCGCCAGCGTACCCGGGCCTATTTCCTGCTTGTTTCGCCTTGTACGACGGGGCAACGGCGTTTGGTGCGACGGTGCACGAGATGACGGCGGAACTCGACCAAGGCCCCATCACCGGCGTCGAGATGTGCGATATGCCGGAGAACATCGACCGTTTCCACTTGGAAGCGTTGAGTCGTCAGCTTTTGGATCGATTGCTGGCCCGGACCTTGCCGTCCTTATTACACAGTGACGAGGATATGCCGCATGCCGGGATTGCCTGGGCTGCCCGGGTCACCCGGCGACGCGATTTCGAGGAATTATGCACGCTGCCAAACGACGTCGACCATACGGAGTTCGAGCGGCGTCTGCGGTCGGTCGGAGAGGGGCCGTTCCATGCTTTGCGGACGAAAATCCACGGCCGCTGGTTCGCGCTACAGCCATTGGAAGAAAGTAAGGCGGTCTATCGCGGAGGCAAGAAAATCGAAAACTAAGGGCCGCAGTGCGAACAAATACTAGATATTGCCCTTGAAATGCCGGTTATAAACAGTACCTATGGGTGATCGGCGGGCTATTCAGCCACGTATATCTATCATTATTTTCGACCAAGTTCATTTTTCCTGGGGAACGCACGATGAAAAAACCTGATTACCGAGAAGATTTACGTCTCGATGCCCCGACCCCGTCGGGCGAAGAGCGTCGCGTTCCACGTCCCGCCCGGTATGCGTCGTGGATGCAGCGGGTTGCGGCCCATGACGAGAAACAAGATCACGACGATCGCGACGACGCGCACCACGGATAATATCCGCGGCGCGCGCCTTTTGTGATTTAGACCTCGCCGGTGTATTCGCCGCGGGCGGGATACTCGTTGGCAATCGCAAAATCCAATGCCGAGACGAGCTCCGAGAAATGCGGACGCACAAACGGCATGGTTTGAACCGATCCGTAATACAGCGCTTGCTCCGGTGTCACCATGAAAAGGCCGGGTTCGGAAAACAACGCCGGCTCTTCGATGCCGATCGACGTGGTGCCTCGCGAGGTGGAGATATACAAACCCCATTCGCGGGCCTTGGCGAGACTCAGGTCATAGCCGAAGCGAAGCTTCTCGGCGTTGATTTTCTCGGCCATGGCGCGCGTCCGTTCCTCGCCATCACTGCTGATAGCGATGGTTTTCACGCCACGTTCGGCAAAGTCGTCGACCCGCTTTTCTAGTTCGGTCAGGTAGTTTGCGCAGATTGGGCAGTGTAGGCCGCGGTAGAAACAAATCACCGTGCCGCGTTCGCTGCCGTCGGTCGAAAGATCGAAGGTCCCATGATTCAGTGTTGGTACGCTGAGATCGGGGGTCTTTTGTCGTGGAATAAGCATGTCTTCTCCTCAAAGCTCGAACTGGCGAGAGTGCCGTGCCGCCGACATCCGGCGGGTTGGTCGCGTCGATACAATCTGAAGAAGAAACTGGCCAATCACAATTTGGCGATATGCCGCGAGGCCGTGTTCGCGATATAAGGAGTTATGCGAAATCGGTTACGTCTCTATAGCGGTCTTGTCCTGTTCTTTTTTGTCCTTGGACACTTCCTGAATCACAGCTTGGGTTTGATCTCCCTCCAAGCGGCGGAACGAGGGACGGCGCTGTTCATCGATCCGTGGCGAACCGGGGCCGGGTCCGTCTTGCTCGGTGGTGCTGCCGTCATCCATGTCGGTTGTGCCGTCTGGTCGTTGTGGGTCCGCCGCAGCCTCCGTTTGCCACCCTGGGAACTGATGCAGATGATTTTGGGCTTCTCGGCGCCCCTCCTGCTGGCCTTGCATGTGGCGGCGACACGCGGACTGACGGAAATCTCCGGATTCGAAAGCAGCTATGCGGGGGTTCTGGCGGCACTATGGATCGGCGACCCGTTACAGGGCGTGATACAGGCGATCGCCCTGCTCGTCGTTTGGGGTCACGCCTGCTTGGGATTGCATACATGGTTGCGCCTTCAAGTCTGGTACTTACGCCTGCAGGCCGTGATGTACGCGCTTGCGGTCGCCTTGCCGGCCGTCGCCCTGGGCGGGTACGTGGCCGCCGGCAACGAGGTTCTCGATCTTGCCCAACAAACCGGCTGGACACGGGAGCTGATGGCGCAAAATGGTTTCGAGTCCTGGATGGGCGCCTGGGCGCATACCGTCGAGGATTGGGTGCAACTGGCGGTCATCCTGTCCCTGGCATCGGTACTGGCTGTGCAGGGCGGACGAACCGCGTTGCAGCGTTTGAAACGTCGGCCGCGCCTTAGGTACGCGCCGGGCGACAGGTCGGTGGATTTGATCCCGGGCGCGACATTGTTGGAGTCGATCCGCGCGGCGGGAATCGAACACGCCTCGATCTGTGGCGGGCGGGGGCGTTGTTCGACCTGCCGAGTCCGCATCGGCGCCGGCGCCGACGTGTTGCAATTGCCATCCGAACAGGAACTGAAGGTTCTGGCACGGCATTCGACGTCTCCCTCCGTCCGGCTGGCATGCCAGATACGGCCGGCCAACGATCTTGAGGTAGCGGCGTTGGTGCCCTCCGATATCAGTCCGAAACAAAGGTCCCAGACGACGAGCTATCAACAGGGCCAGGAACTAAAGGCGGCGTTTCTGTTCGTGGATCTGCGCGGGTCGACCAAGCTGTGCGAAGACCGTTTGCCGTTCGACGTCGTGTTCATCCTTAATCAGTTCTTTTCCGAGTTGTCGGCGGCCTTGGATGAAACCGATGGTCACTATGCACAGTTTAACGGCGATGGCCTGATGGCGATTTACGGCCTGCGCCAAGGCCCCGAATCCGGGGCCCGGCGGGCCGTCGCCGGTGCCCAAGCCATGCTGCGCCGGATCGAATCATTGAATGAAAGATTAGGTTCGGAGTTGTCGGAGCCGTTGCGGATCGGCGTCGGCATCCACGTCGGGGACGCGATCGTCGGATCGATGGGGCCGCCGGCGACGCCGATTGTCTCGGGGCTGGGCGATACGGTCAACATTGCGGCACGATTGGAGTCTTTGACCAAGGAATTTGGCGTTCCGCTGGTGTTCTCCGAGGCGGTCGCCGAACTCGCCGGCATCGACCCGGCGACCGGCACGACGCATACGGTCCCGGTGAAGGGCCGGGACGAGCCGATTACCGTCCATGCCGTTGCCGATCCGATGGCGGTCGAGGTGGCGTTGAAATAGGTGACGGCCCCGCGCCGGGGGAAACGCGGGACCGTCGGTTGATCGCGCATGGGGCTCATGCGGATCCGTCAGCTTACGAATTCGGCAAAATGACCGTATCGATAACGTGGATGACACCGTTTTTCGCTGCGATATCGGCCTGAACAACGGTGGCGTTGTCGACCATCACGCCGCTCATGGCGTCGATCGATACCGTGCTGCCCTGGACGGTTTCGGCATCCAGTTTCTTCCCGGCGATGTCGCCCGACATGACCTTGCCCGGCAGAACATGGTAGGTCAGGACGGCGACCAGTTGATCCTTGTTCTCCGGCTTCAGGAGATTTTCAACGGTGCCCTCCGGCAATTTTGCAAACGCCGCGTCGGTTGGTGCGAAAACGGTAAACGGTCCGTCTCCTTTCAGGGTGTCGACAAGTCCCGCCGCTTGCACGGCGGCGACCAGCGTATTGAATTGACCCGCGCCAATAGCCGTATCGACGATATCTTTCTTATTGCCGTGACCGCCGGCGTTGACGGCGGCCGCGCCGAAGCCCAGCCCGAGGACGACGGCGAACGCGAGAAACATTTTTGAGAGTGAAAGGGCTTTCATTTTTGTGCTCCAGGTTGCGTGAATGAATGCCCTGATTACGCCGCCCTTCGTCGGCCGGATCATGAAATAAACGTCATGAAAAAAGCGATGTCCAAAGGTGATCGGATTCCAATTCGATACCGTAAGCGGCCTTCTAATATATTGATTTAAAAGAATAAGTACTTCTGTCGATCGCCTCGCGCGGAGCAGGCCGTGGGATAAAGATTTCCATCTTTGGCGCGCGAAGATTGCAGGAAAGCGAGAATCTGATTAACTCGAAATCGATCCGCGCCGGGACGACTGTTGGGGGAAACCATGCACGTGAACGCCGATTTCAGCCAAGCCGTGAATTTGGACAGTCGGCAAATGGAATGGGTGCCGTCGCCGATGCCCGGCGTCGACCGCCGCATGCTGGACCGGATTGGCGACGAGGTCGCCCGGGCGACGTCGATCGTCCGTTATGCGCCGAACAGCGCGTTCTCACCGCATACACACGGCGGCGGCGAGGAGTTTATTGTCCTCGAAGGGACCTTCGTCGACGAACACGGGGCCTATCCGAAAGGCATGTACGTTCGAAACCCGGTGGGCTCGCGTCATACGCCGTCCAGCCCCGAGGGGTGTGTTCTGTTCGTCAAACTCTGGCAGATGGATCCGGCCGACCAGACCTTTGTGCGAACGGATTTGGCGGATTTGGTTTGGCAAGCGACGACCACCGACGGCGTGGTGACCGCGGACCTGCATCGGTTTGGCGACGAACAGGTCACGATGGTTCGTTTCGAACCGGCGAGCGCACCTTTCACGTTCGATGCGTCGGACGGTGTGGAGTTGTTGGTCATCGACGGAGCGATAACCGTCGACGGCGCCACGCATGATTGCGACGCATGGCTCCGGTTTCCGCCTGGACAAACCGTCACCGTTCAAGGCGGCGACGGGGCGACGGTTTGGTGCAAAACCGGCCATCTATTGAATGTCCGTGCACCCGGCGACTGACGACCGTCACTGCGCATATGTCTCTCAGGCTTTTTAATCGTCTCTGACGCGATTAGGTTGGT
Organism: Rhodospirillales bacterium; assembly: GCA_965222395.1. Classification (GTDB taxonomy): domain Bacteria; phylum Pseudomonadota; class Alphaproteobacteria; order Rhodospirillales; family Casp-alpha2; genus UBA4479. The sequence continues at coordinate 1,834,784 of OZ244947.1, read as the reverse complement.
CGCGGCAAAACGATTCGCGACAACCACCGACGGGGATAGCAGACGATGGCCATATTGACGGAAACGGCGGTGTTTCTGGGCGCTGCGGTCATCGCGGTGCCGACCGCCAAGCGTTTCGGCCTCGGCTCCGTGCTCGGTTACTTGGCCGCCGGCGCGGCGATCGGCCCCTGGGCCTTGGGGCTGGTCAGCGACGTCGAGAGCATCCTGCATTTCGGTGAGTTCGGTGTCGTTCTGTTGTTGTTTCTGATCGGCTTGGAATTGCAGCCGTCGCGTTTGTGGACCATGCGCCGGCCGGTTTTCGGCTTGGGTGGGGCGCAAGTGATCCTGACCACGCTTGTCATCGGCGGCGCCGGATATGCCTTTGGCTTGTCGTGGCAGGCGGCGGTGGCGGTCGGTGGGGCTTTGTCGTTGTCATCGACCGCGCTGGCCTTACAAATCATGTCCGAGAAAGGCCACTTGACGTCCCGTTACGGACGATCCGCCTTCTCCGTCTTGCTGTTCCAGGATATCGCCGCTATCCCGATGATTGCTTTGATCCCGTTGTTGGCGTCGGGCGGCGATATCGGCGGGATGGAAGCATTGCTGAGCGGTCTGAAGATCGCCGGTGTCATTGCCGCTGTCATCCTGGCGGGCCGGTTCCTACTGCGGTTTGTGTTGCGCAGCGTTGCCGAGGCCGGGATTCGCGAGATTTTTACCGCCTGCGGATTGTTGTTGGTCGTGGGGACCGCACTATTGATGCAATCCGTTGGGCTATCGATGGCGCTTGGCGCGTTTTTGGCCGGCGTATTGTTGGCCGACAGCGAGTACCGTCATGCCCTTGAGGCAGACATCGAGCCGTTCAAGGGATTGCTGCTCGGCTTGTTTTTCATCGCCGTCGGGATGTCGGTGAATTTCGGACTGTTGGTCACCGAGATCGGTATGGTTCTCGGCCTCACCTTTGGGTTGGTGGCGGCAAAGGCGGGTGTTCTTTGGATTCTCGGACGGTTGTCCGGTCTCAAGGGCGACCAAGGGTCGAGCTTGGGGATCGCCTTGTCGCAAGGGGGTGAATTCGCCTTCGTGATCTTGGGGATCGCCGCCGTTAGCGGCGTTGTCGCTCGCGACATTGTCGACGTCGTGATCCTCGTCGTGACGTTGTCGATGGTGACGACGCCGCTGCTGTATGTCGCGATGGATCGTTTGTCGGCAAAACCGCCGCCGGCAGAAGCCCCCGAGCAGGAAATGCCGGAGGATATGGATCATCCTGTGATCATCGCCGGGTTCGGGCGCTTCGGGCAGATGATCGGGCGGATGTTGCGTGCCAAACGGATCAGTTTCACGGCTTTGGAACTCAACCCGAACCAAGTGAACTTCGTCGCCAAGTACGGCAACAAGATATTCTATGGGGACACCACGCGCGCCGAGGTCTTGTATGCCGCCGGTGCCAGAGACGCCAAAGTGTTCGTTGTCGCCGTCGACGATATCGAACAGGCGGTCAAGACCGTGGAACTGGTCAAGGAGCGCTTTGCCCACCTAACGGTTGTCGCTCGGGCACGCGACCGCCAGCATGCCTATCGGTTGATGGAAGTCGGCGCCGACGAGGTTATTCGCGAAACCTTTCATTCCGGCATTGAAGCGGGGCGCGTCACGCTGGAACGCATCGGGATGGAGGCGAAAGATGCGCGGTATATCTCAGAGACCTTCCGCGACCACGACGAGCGGCGCTTGCGTCAACAGTTCGGCGACCATACGGACGAAGCCGCCATGCAGCAGTCGACCAGGCAATGGGCCAAGGAACTCGAAGAAATATTTGCCGAAGACAATCGAAACGACGATCCCGAGACCGGGACGAAGCCGGTGTAGCGAGGTGCCGGGATGACGGCTTCGGGTTCGGGCACTCTGACCGGCGGTTGCCAATGCGGCGCCATCCGTTATGCGATCGATGGCGTGCCGGAACGGGTGCATCTGTGCCATTGCCGGATGTGCCAACGTGCGGTTGGCAATGTGTTTGCGGCGCTGGCACCTGTCAAAAAGGTCGACCTTGTGTGGATCGCCGGATCGCCGAGCGAATATGCAAGTTCGTCCGAGGCGAGCCGAGGTTTCTGCCCGACATGTGGCACCCCGTTGACGTTTCGGCGACACGACAGCGACTGGATCAATGTGACAATCGGTAGTCTCGATGATCCAAGTGCTGTCCCGCCGACATTCAATTACGGCGTCGAAAGCCGCGTGTCCTGGCTGCACGATATCCTCGACCTGCCGGACCTGGAGACCGCGGCCGGGGGCGTCACCGGCAAGGCGACGGACTAGCGGGAAGACCTATTCCAGCCTGTGCACCAAACGCGCCCGGATGGTGCCGTCGAGGGCGCGAATTTCCGCCAGGATATCTTCGGCGTCGGGAACCGCGCCATCGGCGTCCAACACGACGTAACCGATGTCACCTTGGGTTTGATAAAACTGGCCGGCGATGTTCACGTCGTGTGCGGCAAAGACCGCATTCAAACGGCCCAACTCGCCGGGCAGATTTCGTTGGACTTGAATAAACCGCGTGCCGGCCGGACGTGGCGGCAGCAAGGCTTCGGGAAAGTTCACCGCGCCCACGGTGATGCCGATGTCCGAATAATCGACAAGTTTCCGCGCGACCTCTTCGCCGATCCGTTCTTGCGCCTCCGCGGTGGAGCCGCCGACATGCGGAGTGAGGATGACATTGTCGAGTCCCTGCAAGGGAGACGCGAACGCTTCCTGGTTGGAAGATGGCTCGACCGGGAACACGTCGATGGCGGCGCCGCCCAGTTTGCCGGATTTCAGGGCCTCGGCCAGGGCCTCGATGACGACGACGGTGCCTCGTGCGTTATTGATCAAAAAGGCGCCGTCCTTCATTTTCGCGATCGCGTCGGCGTCGATCATATTTCGTGTTTCGTCGGTTTGCGGAACGTGCAGGGAAATGACGTCGGACTCGGCCAGCAGTTCGTCCAGTGACGCCGTCGGTCGGACGTTACCGTGCCGCAGCTTGTCGGTTCGATCATGATACAGCACCCGCAACCCCATGGTTTCCGCCAGCATGGCCAACTGGGTGCCGATATTCCCATAGCCGATGATGCCAAGCGTCTTGCCCCGCACTTCTCGGCTTCGGAGCGCATTTTTTTCCCATCCGCCGGTATGCGCCGCCATCGACCGAGGGAAGGTCCGGCGGAACAGCATGACAATTTCGGCGATGGTCAATTCCGCGACCGAGCGGGTGTTCGAGAACGGTGCGTTGAACACCGGCACGCCGCGCCCGTGCGCGGCATCCAGATCGATTTGGTTCGTGCCGACGGAGAAGCAACCGACCGCGATCAACCGAGACGCGGCATTCAGCACGTCGGACGTCACCTGCGTCCGAGACCGAATGCCGAGCATCCGAACGTCTTGAAGCTTTTCGATCAATGCGTCGCCGTCGAGTGCCGTGGTCAATCGTTCGACATTCTCGTAGCCGCCGTCACGCAACGTTGCGACCGCGGTTTCGCTGATGCCTTCGAGCAGCAAGACCTTGATCTTGTCCTTCGGCAACGACGGGTTTTGAATCACGCTCATAAAGTCTCTCCCCTGGGGTGCATGAGGTCTTAGCCCGCGCAGAAGGGGAGTTCAACGTTGTATCGGCGGATCACCCGGCCCGGCGGAACTCGACGTCGGACGTACCCGGATATCGTCGTTGGAAGCGCTCTCGGACATGATCGGCGAGCTCGCGGGCGACGGGATTCGTCTCGCTGGTTCGGCAGTACAGATTCACATGAAACGGGATCAATGGCGGAAGTCCCTGGGCCGGACCCAAGATTTCCACGTGATCGGGAACCGTGTGCCGCAGCAGCGTCGCGACCGCAAGGTCGGCTTCCAACGTCGCCAGCAAGGCATCGTTATTGCCGACCGGACCGACCATCCGCCAATCGCGGTTGGCCCGTTCCAACGAGTCGACCATGGCACTTCGGAACGTGCAGGACATCTCCGTCACGGCGATCGGCAACGGATTGAGGTCCATTGCCCGCCCACCGGGACCGCCGATCCAGACGAGATCGTCGGTCATAAGCCGTTCAGCGCCCACGGGCGTATCGGTCTCGGTGGTGACCGCGAGATCAATCTTTCCGTCGTTAAGCGCCTCGCGCAGCACCGGCGAAGACCGGCAGACGAGTTCCGTGCGGACCTTCGGCCAGGCGTCGTTAAAGCTCCGCAATATCGGCGGCATCAAGGGTCGGACGATGTCACGCGGCACGCCCAGTCGGACGACGCCCTCGAAGTCCGGCGCGCTCATCAAACCCCATATCTCGTCGTTCAGGGCGATCAGGCGCCGGGCATGAAGAAGCAGCCGGTCCCCGACCGCCGTCAGCGCAAGCTGGCGTCCCTCCCGTTCGAATAGCTGTTTCTGCAGAAGGTCTTCGAGGCGCTTGATCTGTTGGCTGATGGCACCTTGCGTCACGTTCAGCAGGTGCGCGGCGGCGGTCATGCTGCCGGTCTCCGCCGTCGCCACGAAGGCGCGGGCCAAGGCCACATCGATATTCCGACGGGGCAATAATGGTTCATTAGATTTCATAATGGTTTGATTAAAACAAATGCCATTCACTAATGCAAGCGCAGCGGTCATAGTTCGTCAACGATCGAATACATTGGAGGGCATAGACCATGTCACATTCGACGAGCATCTTGGGCGGCGCCGCCCGCCGGCGTTTCTTTCCGTCTCGTTGGGCGCGCTGGATATTCAGGTTTCTGGTGTTGGCAATTCGAGTTCAACGGGAGCGCCGCATCCTGGCCGACCTCGATGACAGGCGTTTGGCCGATATCGGCGTGAGTCGCACATCGGCCGAGGCCGAAGCGTCCCGGGAATTCTTGGATATCCCGTACAATCGGCGCAGTCGGCTGTATCTCTGATCGCTTATTTGAAGCCGGCGTCGGTCAGGTACTGCATCATATCCCTGCCGAAGCTGGGCCCTTTGGCGATGACATGCGCGTTCGCGGGCACGGTTATGCCGTCGAGATGATCGGTATCGGCGGTTAAGACCGCAACCTTTACGTGGCGGGTCCGTTCGAAGACGGCCATGGCCTGGGCGAGTTCGAGGCCCGTCATGCGTTTCATCTGCATGGTTGTGATCAACAGGTCCGTCGCGCCCGACAAGGCGAAATCGATTCCGTGCAAAGGGTCGTCGAACACGGTCGTCCGCAGGCCGAACGAATTCAGTTCACGGGCGATGATTTTGCGCTGAACCCCGGACGGCAAAAGAAGAACGGCTTTACCTTTGAAGCGTTTGACCGCTGCTGCGCCGGGTTGCGTTGGCGCCGGCAAGGTATCCAACAGCATTGCCGTCTCTTCTTCCGGCGGTTCCGTACCGCTGTTGAGCACCCGCCGCATGGTCTCAATGTGTACCCGCGTCTCGGGAATCGGGATGCGCCCGTCCGAGCCCGAGACTTCGAGGAAATCTTCCAGCGCATGCGCGATCCGAGAGACCGAGATGAAGCCGAAGCTGCCGCCCAAGCCTTTGATGGAATGGGCAATTCGCTTCACCTCCAACAGGTGGTTGTCGTACTTTCCGTGGCCGTCATCGATTTGGTCCAACGCCGTGTCGATTTCGTCCAGTTTATCCAGTCCATCGACGACAAAATCATCGCGCATAGAGGCGATGATCATGTCGAGGTCGGGATTGATCGCGGGGCTTTGCATATCCGGTATCGTCCAACGCCTGGGAAAACTCCGACGCGATGGTGCAGTGCCCCATTGTCAGGGTCAAGTTGTGGTCATACGCAGATTTCTTATTTGTCCTCCAGCAACATAAGTGCCGCCTGCGCGTCGGTTTTGGCGATCCGGGCGTCGTTCCGTGCCTGTTGGGCGATATGGGTCGTCGTCGCGAGGTTTTGCTCTAACTTGGCGATCCGCGCGTCGGTATCGACGGTCGTGACGCAGGCGCCAAGCGCACCGGCGGCGGCGATGACGGTGAGGATTTTGGTGGGCAACTTCGACATGGATCTCGTTCCTGTTCAGTGGGGTCTCAATACCGATCACGGTGGCAAGCCATGATGGCAGAAATGGATTCGAACGATGGTGCTGCCGAGGTTACTTTGCGGCAATCAAGGCAGGGACGACGATGATCATCCAGCCTCGGGCGGAGGTCGTTGACGGCGCATCGATGCGTTGAAACACTACAGCAATGAGCCGCACCGTCGTTCTTCAGTCCCACGCACCGTTGGCCGTGTCCCTGGTACACCAGACGACGGAAACGGTCCGCCTATGGGCTGATACCAAAGGCTTTGCCTACCGCTACATTGATGACGCGCTGTTCGATCCGTTGCCGTCTTGGGTTTTGCCGAAAGTCGGACGGCGCCGGCAGATGGCCGCCGACATCGCGCGATTGATTTGGATCGGAACGTTGTTGGACGAGGGTGCGGAGCGAGTCATTTGGCTGGATGCCGATGTCTATATCTTTGCACCCGAGCGGTTCTTGTCCGCCGTGGACCCGGGTTTCGCCTTCGGCCGCGAGTATTGGATCGCGCCGGGTTTCGGTGGCGGCCTGAAGGTGCATAAAAACGTTCACAACGCGCTTCTCGATTTTTCGACCAAAGGCCGTAGTACGCTCGACTTCTATCGCGACACGGCGCTGCGCATGTTGAAGGATGCAACGGACACCGTGCCGGCGCAGTTCATCGGCCCCAAGTTGCTGACAGCGCTGCACAACGTCGTGCAATTCCCGCTCACCGATGCCGTCGGCATGGCAAGCCCCTGCGTAATTAGCGATCTGGCGGCCGGTGGAGGACCGGCGTGGACGCGGCTATTAACGTCGCATGGTACCGAACTGGCGGCGTTGAATTTGTGCTCGTCGATGTGGGGCAACACCGTGGATGGAATTGACCTGACGACCGATTTAGTGTCAGCGGCTGTCGCAGAACTTGAAGACAGCGCACGAAACCCGCGACGCGCCGCGCCGGCGACGGTATGCTAGCCGCATGCGGACGGTGGGGCTGACATAACCATGGACCTGCAGGGAGACCTGATCGCGGCGATCGCCATGGCGCTGGGGGCGTCGTGGGCGAGCGGTTTGAACCTCTACGCGACGGCGTTGATCCTCGGCGGGTTAGGGGCCATGGGCGTCGTCGATTTGCCGCCGGACCTGTCGGTGTTGCAGGATCCGACCGTGTTGATCGCAGCGGCGGTGCTGTATGGGCTGGAATTTTTCGCCGACAAAATCCCCGGCGTCGATACGCTGAACGATACGCTGCATACGTTCATTCGGATACCGGCGGGCGCGTTTCTTGCCTTTGGCAGTGTGTCCGGCGTGGCCGAGCCATGGCAGGCGGTTGCCGCGCTGGCGTTGGGCGGCATTGTGACCGCCGGCACCCATGCCGCGAAGACCGGCTCGCGGGCTCTGATCAATACATCGCCGGAGCCTTTTTCGAACTGGTTCGCCTCGATTTTTGAAGACGTCATCGTTGTGATCGGCTTGCTGTTGGCGTTGTTCCAACCGGTCATTTTCCTGATTTGGATGGCCTGTTTCGCCCTGTTCCTGATTTGGTTTCTGCCGAAACTGTGGCGCGGTTTGCAATTCGTCTGGGCAAAACTGCGCGGTGCGACGACTGACGATGCCGCGACAGCGGATGGCCGCTCGTTGGCTGCCGCGTTCCGCGCGGGGCCCGTCCGATCCGACGGTGATCCCGGCCCGCCGGCGCCGCGTCCATGATGCCGGTCCTGCGTTTCCTGGCCTGTGTATTGGTGTGTGCCGGATTGGCGACGACCGCCGCCGCCGACGGTCATGGCGACGGCGACACCATTTTGCTGCCGTATCCTGATCGGATCACGCCGTTGACGGCGCCGGTGAATGTTGCCCTCAGGTACGGACAGCCGACGCGACGGCGCTTCGTCACGGATATCATCTGGGGACCGGAAAAGGCGCCGGGCCTGTACCGAATGCGGACGCAAGGGACCGTGGAAATCACGGCTGATGACGACGGCCCGACCATGGACATCACGCGCGAGGCAACGGAATTTACATTCGGTCCGTCGACCGCGCCGCGCAAGGACGCTGGCCAGATCGTCGCGAAACTGACGCCGGGGGGTGGTTACCGTCAGATCGTGTTGCGCCTGCCGAACCTGGAAAGCCAGGCCCACCGGGATCAGTTCGGACAAATCGGCACGGCCCTCATCGATACCGGGCGAGTTCCGCCGTTCCGACGCATTGCCGTTCGCACCGGCCCTAACGACACCGGCGGCGGCGCCCAGGAAGCACGCGAGCGGGAGGCACGAAGCGACCTGTTGGAGGCCGTGCAACCGATGCTGGGTTTCGTCTTGGAAGCGCCGGTCCAAGGCGTGTCGACCGGCACTAAGTTGACGGTGCTGCGCCGGGATTTCGGTGATCTGTTCCGCGATTCCGGCGCCATTCCCCTGCGCATCGATGGCACCGTGGTTGGGTTGTCAGAGGCGGACGGGCGCCGGTTTCTGTCGGTGAAGCTGGAGGATGCCGAACTGGCGCCGCCGATGCGGGCCCTGGTCGAGGGCTACGCGCTGATCGATATCGACACCGGATTACCGGAGACGGTCGTCGCGACGATCGAGTTGGTCGTCTTGCAGGGCGCGGATGTAAGCGTATTTCGGTTCGTCGAGCGTCGCGCCCTTCTGCCCGATGTGACGGAACCGTGAAACCATCCCGCACGGGTTTGATATTCTGCGGCAAGATTATATGGTCGACCCACTAGGGGACCATTCGCAATGAGCTACGAGAAAATTTCCTTCGTCGCGGCGCCGACGCAAGAAGCCGCCGAGGCCAAGCGGAAGCTTGCGCACAGCTACGGCCAATGCAAACCGACCGACGCCGATGTCATTGTGGCCCTGGGCGGCGACGGCGTGATGCTGCACAGCCTCCACGATTTCATGGACGCGGGCATTCCGATTTTCGGTATGAACAGGGGCTCCGTCGGGTTCTTGATGAACGAGTTTCGCGAAGACGGCTTGATCGATCGGCTGCAACGCGCCGAGCGGATCGAGCTTCATCCGTTACGGATGGTCGCCGAGGATTTGGACGGCGTCGCGCACAGCAAATTGGCATTCAACGAAGTGTCGCTGCTGCGCGAAACCCGCCAAGCGGCAAAAATCAAAATCATCGTCGACGACATCACTCGGATGGAAGAAATGATCTGTGACGGCGTGCTGGTGTCTACATCGGCGGGTAGCACGGCGTACAACCTGTCGGCGTCGGGCCCGATCATTCCGTTGGGAAACGATCTGCTGGCGTTGACGCCGATTAGCGCCTTTCGGCCGCGCCATTGGCGGGGTGCGCTATTGCCGTCTAAAGCCAAAATCTCGTTCGAGGTGCAAGAGCCGCATGACCGCCGTGTCAGTGCCACGGCCGACTTTACCGAAATCCGAAATGTCGTGACGGTGACCGTTTGCGAGGATCGGTCCGTCACTGCCCGGATGTTGTTCGATCCCGAACACAATCTGGAAGAACGGGTGTTGAAAGAGCAATTTAGCGCGTGAGCCAGTACGAATACGAAGAGGCGGAAGACCGCCCGGATAAACCCGATCCTCGAAATTGGAAGCAGCGCCTTCCGCTGATCGTCGGCACCTTGCTCATCGGTGCGGTGGGCGGATGGATTTTCTCGCTTTTGGCCGTCCCGCTGGCATGGATGATCGGGGCGATGTTCTTTACCGCCGCCTTGGCGATTGCCGGTGTTCGCCTTCAGGCGCCGGGCAAGGGTCGGGCCGCGATGATCACCGTGCTGGGTGTGATGCTCGGCAGCGCCTTCACACCGGACGTGTTGAACCAGGCGGCCTCGTGGATTCCCAGTATCGTCATGATCATTGTTTTCGTCGTCGCCGTCACGGGGCTCCTGACGTGGGCGTTCCAGAAATTTGCCGGGCTCGAAAAACGCGAGGCCGTTTTGTCCGCGGCTCCCGGCGGGTTTGGCGAGATGGTCTTGATCGCCGAGTCCTACCGCGCCGATGTGCGGCAGGTTTCCCTGATCCACGCGACCCGCGTGATGTTCACGGTGATGGCGATCCCGTTCTATTTCCGAATCTTCGAGGGGTATGTCCCGCCGGACGTGTCGCCGATGGGGGCAATGGAAGACCTGGGATTGCAGGATGCATTGATCCTGACCGCGTGTGCCATCGTCGGATATTTCGGCGCCAAGAAACTGCGGATCCCGGCGGCCGCCATGCTGGGGCCTATGGTCGTTAGCGCGGCGGTGCACTTCCTGGGATTTACCTCGGCCAAGCCGCCGGGCGAACTGGTCAACCTCGCGCAGGTTGTGATCGGCACCAACGTCGGCTGCCGGTTTGTCGGCGTCAAAAGAAGCCAGCTTCTGAATCCGGTCGGGGTCGGGATCGTCGGCGCCGTTGTCACGCTTTTCTTGGCAATGGCCACGGCATTCGCGTTGCATCACGTCACAGGCCTCGATCAGGACGCCTTGTGGATTTCGTTCGCCCCGGGCGGTCTGGCGGAGATGACGTTGATCAGCCTGGCGATGCATATCGACACGGCATTCGTATCCACGCACCATACCATTCGAATACTGTTTATCGTCACGGTGATCGGGTTTGCGACGCGACTGCTTTTCGGTCCACCGCCGCCCGATGATTAAGGCACTGTGTTGCCTTCCTTCGCGCCGTGGCTAATCATAAAGTTCTGAGTTATCCGAACACTCGATCAAGGTCCACGCTATGGCGAAAGCAAAACCGTTGACCCCCGATGACATTGTCGATGCCGCGTTGAATGCGGCGGACGAAATCGGATGGGATGCGTTGACCATGCGCGGTTTGGCGGAAGCACAGGGCATATCGCCGGCGGCGCTGCACAAGCACATGCCGGACAAAAACGCCATCGCCGACCGTTGGTTCGCGCGGGCGCTGACGGCGATGCTGGCACCGCTTCCCGCAGTGGCTGTCGAAGCACCTGCGCGGGACCGATTGGAGTTGTTGCTGATGCGGTGGTTCGACGCGTTGTCGCCGCATCGCGGCGTCACGGTCGCCATGCTGTCGGACAAGTTGTGGCCGTTTCATCCGCATCATTGGGTGCCGATGATTTTCGACCTGTCGCGACTTGTACAATGGTGGCGGGATGCTGCGGGACTGAATGCCGGTGGACGCCGACGCCAGATCGAAGAGATCGCCTTGACCGGCATTTTTCTTGCGACCCTACGATACTGGAGCGGTGAAAACGGCGACGACTCGGAAGCCGTCAGAGCCTATTTGTCGCGCAAGCTGCGCGCGCCTCTGTTTGATTGATGCGCCAACCGTACCAGGAAAAGCAATACAGTAACCGAGAGAGGAACTCCAATGACCGCATACATCGTCGTCCACGTCGACGTTACCGATCCCGAAGTCTTTGAAGCCTACCGTGCCCAAGTCCCCGCGACGCTGAAAGCGTACGACGGTGAATATGTGGTGCGCGGCGGCGAGATGGAAGTCCTTGAAGGGGAGCCCATCGCGCCCCGGGTCGTCGTGCTGAAGTTCCCCAGCATGGAGCGTGCCAAAGCATGGCATGCATCGACCGAATACGAGGGGCCCAAGGCCATGCGTCAGGCCTCGGCAAACACGCGGATGCTGGTTGTCGAGGGTGTCGGTGACTGACCTTGCATCCATCGGCCGGGCTATTTGGTCGGCGCGCAAAGACGGTAACGTTGTGCCGCGCGATTCAGCGGCGACCGTTGTTGATCGGGGCGACGCCTATACCGTGCAAGCGGCGGCTGCCGCGACATCGGGACTGACCCGCGCCGGGTGGAAGATCGCCGCGACGAGCGACCTGGCACAGGATCTTCTGAACGTTGACGGCCCGGCGTTGGGGCCGGTATTCGCCGAGCATATCCAACAGTCCCCGTGTTCCGCCGTGGTCCAGCCGAACCATGGTACGGCGATCGAATGCGAAATCGCGTTTATGATGGCGACAACGCCGCACAGCGCATCGCGGCATGATGTCGTTGCCTGTATCGATCATGCCGTTGTCGCGATCGAGATCGTCGGCAGCCGGTTCGACGGTGGCTTTCAAGGGGCGGGAACATCCATCTGCATTGCCGATTTTGCGTTTAACGCGGGTTTGGTGCTCGGGCCTCGGATCGTCGACGGGGCATCGATCGATTTCGCCGGCGTTGCGGCGCGGGCTGTCGTGAACGGCAAGGTCGCCGCCGAAGGCAACGGTGCGGCCGTCATGGGCGATCCGATAACGGCGCTTTGTTGGGCGGCGGAAGAAGCGGCCTGCTTAGGTTTGCCCCTCGCATCGGGCGACGTCGTTTCGACGGGAACGATGACGGGGGCTACGCCGGTATCGCCCGGCGATCTCGTCATCGGCGAATTCGGCGAGCTGGGGTCGGTCGACATTCAGTTTTAGGCGGCACGTTATGACGGGATATCGATCCAAAAAGTGCTGCCGCGTCCGGGTTCCGACTCCAAGCCCATCTTGCCGCCCAAAGCCGTGATCATTTGACGGGAAATCGTCAGGCCGATCCCCGTGCCGTCGACGTCAAGCGTGCCTGCCCCCAGTCGTTCAAACGGTTCAAAGATCGTATCGTGGCTTTCCGGGGGGACGCCGGGGCCCGTGTCCGATACGCTAATGCGGACACAGCCATCGGAGCCGAGCGACGTCGAGACCGAAATCGACCCCCCGTCGGAATTGTACTTTAGCGCATTGCTCAGCAAATTGATGACGACTTGTTTGATCCGCGTTGCGTCTGTGTGCAGGCAGGGAACTTGGGCTCAAGCTTTGGCCCGGAAATGGTTATATTCCGTTCGGATGCGAGCGGGCGAAAGATGCCGATGCAATCATCCAGTAACTCTGAAATGTCGGTCAACGTCAGGTCGAACTTCAGTTGACCGGCTTCGATCTTCGAAATTTCACTCGCATAATCGATCAAGGTTGCAAGATGGTTGCCGCTGTCGACGATTTGGTTGATCGATCGAGTTTGGCGTTCCGACATGGTGTCGTCGGCATTTCGTTTAAGAAGTTGGGCGTATCCCAAGATCGCATTCAGGGGAGTACGGAGTTCATGACTGAGGGTCGAGATGAACTTAGACTTTTCCGTACTTGCGCCGGCCGCGAGATCCCGGGCCTCCCGCAGTCGTTTCACCGTCAGGCGCAATTCCAGTTCGTCGACGACCAGTGTCGATAGGTCGGCGAGTTGGCGGGCTTGCAGGGGTGACAGTAGTCGAGGTTCGAGATCGACCACGCACAACGTCCCCAGGCGATATCCATCGGACGTCTGCAATGGCGCACCGGCATAAAAACGAAGGTGGAATTCCCCTGTGACGAGCGGGTTATCCATGAATCGTGCGTCTTGCGTGGCGTCCTCGACGATCAGGACCTCGTCCCGATGGATGGCGTGGGCGCAGAACGACGCCTCACGCGGCGTTTCAGCGACATCCAGGCCGCACCGCGCCTTGAACCACTGCCGATCTTCATCGATCAACGATATCAAACCGATCTCAACATCGCACAATTCGGCAGCGAGCTGCGCGATGCGATCAAATGCCGCCTCTGCGTCGGTGTCGAGAATCTCGTAACCACGGAGTTTTTCGAGACGTTGGTGCTCATTTTCGGGAAGCGCGGCAGCGGGCATACGGCGTGGAACTTTGACAGTTGAACGGGGCGGTCGACCTTATTTAGCGGAAATCGGCGCCGACTGCATCGCCTATGTTCTCGAAGCCGTCGCGCTTCAAAATCGTAGCCAGGGACCGGCAAATATCTCCCGGTAAACTCGGCCCACCGAATACCATCCCCGAATATAGTTGAATCAAAGACGCACCGGCGCGAATTTTTTGGTAGGCATCGTCGCCCGACATGACACCGCCGACCCCGATCAGCGGCATCTTACCACCCGTTGCCCTGTAGAATTCGCCGAGGATTTTGGTCGACGGTTGCAGCAAGGGGCGGCCGCTTAACCCCCCTGTCTCGCTCTTGTAGTGGCTTTCCAAGCTGTCCGGGCGGTCGATGGTGGTGTTGGTTGCGATCAACCCGTCGACGGGTTGTGCCATGACCACGTCGGCGATATCGATGACGTCTTCCGGCGTTAAGTCGGGCGCGACCTTGACCAACAGCGGAGGGGTGCCGTTGTCGACTGTTTTCGACAATGCCTTATGCGAGCGCTCGATCAAGGTAGATAGCTCGCCCTTGTCTTGTAGCGCCCGGAGCCCAGGCGTATTCGGCGACGACACATTGACCACGACGTAGTCGGCGAACGGGGCCAGCATCTCGATCCCGGCGACGTAATCCGCCGCCGCGTCTTCGGTTTCTTTATTCTTACCCAGGTTGATTCCGATGATGCCGTTGCGCGGCGGTGGCGGCAGTTTTGCCAATCGTGCCGCTGCATAGGCCATGCCCTTTGAATTGAACCCCATTCGGTTGACGACGCCTTGATCCTCGTCCAACCGGAACAAACGGGGCTTGGGGTTGCCGGGCTGCGGTTTCGGCGTCACGGAACCGATTTCGACAAACCCGAAACCCAATGCCAAGGCCTGGGTCGGTACCACAGCGTCCTTGTCGAAGCCCGCCGCCAAGCCGACCGGGTTGGCGAAGTGCCGTCCCCAAAGTGTGTTTTCGAGGACAGGATCGGCGTAAGGCGCGCCACCAACCAACCCTCTTTCAAGCGCCCAAATGGCAAGATTATGCGCCGTTTCCGGTTGCAGTCGGCGGATCAGCGGCCGCGCCAAGCCGTAAAGGTCAGCCATCAGGCTACGCCGTTCCCGGCGGGGGGAAGCCATCGGGGAACACATGCACACCGTCGTCGCCTAACGGCAAGGGGGTGACATCGGTTACGGCCTCGACAGGGAGCGGACCGTAAAGGTGCGGAAACAGCGCGCCGCCGCGCGACGGTTCCCACTTCAGGGCATCGCCGAGCGTGGAGGCATCGACCGCAAGCAGCAGAATATCGGGTTGACCGTGCCGGTGTTTCGCCGCCGAAGTCCAAACCTGCTGTTTGGTTGAAAAATGGATAAAGCCATCGGCCTGATCCTGGGACGAGCCGGGGTAGCTTCCGCTGGTTTGGGCGGCCTGCCATTCGTCGGCGCGGCACATGTGATAGATGACTTTATCGTTCATGCCGGGCAAGGTAGCCAACGCAACCGCCCGAGACAATCGGCAACCATGACGAGGGGCACTTAGATGAGCGCACGGACCATCGACATCAACGACAAACTGTATGCATACATGCAGGATATCGCGCTTCGCGAACATCCGGTCATGCGTGATCTTCGCGCCGTGACGGCCAAGCATCCGATGTCGATGATGCAGATATCGCCGGAACAAGCGCAGTTTATGCAGATGCTGGTCAAACTGCTGGGCGCGAAGAAGTGTATTGAGGTTGGCACTTTTACGGGTTATTCGGCGATGGCGGTTGCCTTGGCTTTGCCGCCGCGGGGCAAGATCGTGGCCTGCGACATCTCTGACGAGTACACCTCAATCGGCCGCCCCTACTGGGACCAGGCGGGGGTCGCCAAAAAGATCGATCTGCGGATCGGACCGGCGAAGAAGACCTTGGACGGTCTGCTGCGCGCCGGGGGGGGCGGCAGCTACGATTTCGCGTTTATCGACGCCGATAAACCGGGCTATCCCGATTACTACACTCGGTGCCTTAAATTGCTAAAAACGGGTGGTCTGATTGCCGTCGACAACGTGTTCATGGGCGGCGGCGTTGCGGACAAACGCAAGCGAAGCGAGAACGTTCTGGCGATGCGCGCCTTCAACGAAAAGCTGAAATCCGATAAACGCGTCGACTTGTCGCTGATTCCCATCGGCGACGGCCTGACCTTGGCGCGTAAACTCTAAGATTTTTGCGTTATTTAAAACGCATCCGCCGTGTTATCCTTGTCTTTGTGCTTAAGGAGGGTCTGATACCCACCCGAACGCTTGAGATCGAAGAAATCTCGGCGGGGCGGTCAGATTACGTGTACGCCAAGTGGGAGGCGGCGCGTGGTGATGCGCTTGCGCCCTCGTTATGCCGCGACCTGACCTTGGAAGAATTCGATTGGGACATCGTGCCGTGCTTGTCGATTCTTGATGTCGTCGATGATGGCCGGGATTTCCGATACCGCTTTTGGGGTAGCCGCAACACGACCGTCAAAGGCTACGAAATGTCCGGCAAGAACGTTTCCGACACGCCGACGAAGACCGCTTATGCGACGGGCATGTCGCAGCTCGGCCAAGTTATCGCCGCGCGTCGACCATTGGCCTTTGTTTACGAGGCGTCGTACAGCACCGAAGACGGTGCGCCGCAAATCACCTTTCGCTTCCCGCTGTCATCGGATGGCGAGACGATTGTCTCCGTCCTCAGTTATCAGGACCTCGATCGCGGCGACGACGGATGGCGGCGTCTATTCGATGCCATGTGGGGCGGGACGCGGCCGGTCAAGGAACCGACCCTGCTCTATTGATCGGCGTCAGCCGAGAATGTTGCGGATCGGCCCGTCGTTTTCCGCCCAATCGGCCCAGTTGCGTGGACCCAATCCGAATTTGTTTTTATGGGCGGGATTGGCGCCGGCGTCGACCAACGCCTGGCAGGCATCGCGCTGACCGCGTGCGGCGGCCATCATCAGCGCTGTATTGCCGTGAGAGTCCGCGGTGTCGGCGTTGAGCCCCTGCGACAAGCCACGGCGCACGGCGTCGGTATCGCCTTTGGCGGCGGCGTCGAGAAAGTCTTTTTCGGATAGTTTGGTGTCGGTCATTTGATCCTCCCGTTGCCGAGATGTCGTCGTTCGACGGCCAAACGTCAAGCCGGATTGAAATGAACATCGCCCAAATGACTGATGTCGTAGCCTTCCATCTCGGCGGCTCGGGCTTTGAACGTGCCGGTTCGGCAAAAATCGAACAACCGATGCATCGGTCCTTCGAAGTAGTCACGCCGGCGGATCAACAGGTCGAACCGTTCCCTGTGCAACGGGACGAACCGCAGACCTAGTTGATGTGCCGCGGCGCGAACGCCGAGCCCGACGTCGGCGCGACCTTCCATGATGGCCATGCCGAGATCCAGTTCCGAACGGGCTTCGATGTCGACGATATCCAAGTCTTCGAAGCGGACGCCATCTTGACTGGCAAGATGTTGAAACAGTACCCAACTGCCGGCTTGGCGTTCTCGCACGACGAACCGCATATTGTTTTTAACGGCATCGCGGATCGACGCGATCTCAACACTGTTGCCGGGGAACAGCATCAGACCCTGGTCGCGCCAGGCCCATTCCAGCAGCACGCATTCCAGCCCGACGGTCGCCTGTTGCGCCGCTGCGACGTTGTAGCCGCCATCGGTCAGGTCGAGAATATGCATACCGCACGCTATCGCCTCGCCGCGGGCGAACCGTTGCACGCCGTCCAAACTGCCGCCGGGCATCAGCGCCAAGTCGCATTGCGATTCGCGGACCGCCCACTCCAACAAGGGATCATGGCTGCCGACGATGATGTGCGGCGCGGGCAGCGCATTGCCGACATTGATCATCGGAAACGACGCCGTTCGCGCCAGCCACAAGTCGATCAGATGTTTCGGGAAAAGATATTTGCCGGTGGCCCGCGTGAACGGGATTTCGCCCTCCGCCACGAGGTCGTAAACCTTGCGTTCCTTGATGCGGAGATAGTCGGCAACTTCCTTGGTGGTCATTAATTCGGCCACGGAAAATCCCCGTTATTGGTCGTGTCTCGGAAAACCGCAGTTTTCATATGTCTTTATTTCCGGGCGATATTCGCTATGTAAGCATCAACAATGCCCGCATCGAAACGTTGCGGCAATCATTCTCCGAAACGCGCGACGCAAAAACGAACGTGGTCGGAGCATCGTCGGGAGGGACGGTAACGGTATGAAACTCAACGGCAAGGCCGTCTTCGTTTGCTCGTGCGAAGACACCATGACCATCGATGAAACGGCGTTGGGCAACGCACTCGGCGGTGAGGGGGACCTGCGCGCGGCACGGCATTTGTGCCGTACCGAATTGGACCGCTTCAATGACGAGGCTGCCGCCGAGGACCGCATCCTCGTGGCGTGTACCCAAGAAGCCCCTTTATTTCTCGACGCCCTGGAAGACATCGGCGAGAGCGCGCCGTCGGCACAATTCCTGAATATCCGCGAGGTCGCCGGTTGGTCGTCGGACGCCGCCGACAACAAAGGCAACGTCACCGCGAAGATGGCGGCGCTGATCAAGGAAGCGTCCTTGGATATTGCCGATGCACCGTCGGTGACGATGATCAGCACAGGTATTGTTCTTGTTCTGGGCAACGACGACCAAGCGATCGACGCAGCCCGCAAACTGTCGGGCCGGATGGATGTCTCGGTGATCCTCGACGGGGGTGCGGACGTGACCCCGCCGAACGTGATGGATTTACCGGTGTTCATGGGCAACGTTCAATCCGCCAGCGGGCATCTTGGCGCGTTTGAGGTCCGGGTGGAGAATTTCCGTCCGACGGCTCCCTCATCAAAGACCAAGTTGGAATTTGCCGGGATCGGCGAAGCCGGGGTCTCGACCTGTGATTTGATCCTCGATCTCCGCGGCGGCACGCCGTTGTTCACGGCGCCCGAAAAACGCGACGGGTACTTCAATCCCGATCCGAAAAGCCCGGCCTTGGTGATGGAAGCCCTGTTTACGCTGACCGATATGATCGGGGAATTCGAAAAGCCCCGCTATGTCGACTACGATCCGGGTATTTGCGCCCATGCGGCCAGCCGTATTACCGGATGCACCAACTGCCTGGATATCTGTCCGACCGGCGCAATCACGCCGAACGGCGATAAGGTGACTTACGATCCTTACGTCTGCGCGGGTTGCGGCCTGTGTGCCGTGGTCTGCCCGACGGGTGCGGCGAAATACAATCTGCCGGCGGCGGACAGCGGGTCCGAACGGTTGCGCGCCCTGATTGGCACCTATCGGTCCGCCGGTGGCGAAAACCCGACGCTATTGGTGCACGACGACATCTTCGGCCGTGACATCATCGCAATGTCGGCGCGGTTCGGCCGGGGATTGCCGGGCCATGTCCTGCCGTACACGGTCAATCAGGCGACGCAAACCGGGCTGGATACTGTGCTGTTGGCCTTGGCCTTGGGGGCCAGCAAAGTTCTGGTCCTGTTGCCGCCGGCCAAACGCGAAGACCGGCAAACGTTGTTGGACGAGTTCGCCGTCATCGACACCATCACCGACGGCCTCGGATATGGGACGGGCCGGGTCGCGTTGTTGGAGCCCGACGATCCCGATCAATTGGACGCAGCGCTGTACGACGATGCGGCGCTGGATGCCATGCCCGGCGGCGACGTCGCCGCGATGGGGCGGAAACGGTCCGTGCTGCGATTGTCGCTCGATGCCCTGCATCGCAAAGCCCCGGCCCCGGTCGAGGAGATCGCCTTGCCGGCCGGCGCGCCGTTCGGCACCGTGAAAGTCAATGTCGATGGCTGCACGTTGTGCTTGGCCTGTGTCGGCGCCTGTCCGACCGGCGCCCTGAAAGACAACGAAAACCTGCCGCAGCTCAGCTTTGCCGAGGACGCCTGCGTGCAATGCGGTTTGTGCAAAAACACCTGCCCGGAAAGCGTGATCGAGTTGGAGCCGCGGTTGAGCTTCCGCGACGAAGCGGGCAGCCACCGGACGCTGAAGGAAGAACAGCCGTTTCTGTGTATCCGCTGCGGCAAGCCGTTCGCGACGCAGTCGTCGTTGGATCACCTGACCTCCAAGTTGGAAGGGCATGCGATGTTCCAAGGGTCCGACAAATTGGACCGGATCAAGATGTGCGAAGACTGCCGCGTCGTACAGATGACGACGGATGACGACAATCCGTTGACGCATGGCAAAGTGCCGATCCCGCGCACGACGGACGATTATCTGCGCGAGCGCGAAGAGCTTCGCGTCAAGGCGAAGAAAGATATGTTGGAGAAAGGCCTCACCGACGGCGAGGCCTGATCACGGGCCGCCCCCTCTCGACAAGCGGGGGGCGGCTCTCTACATGTAACGCAGGAGATGATGATGGACGGTGCCGTAAACCCGCAAAACGACCAGCCGATGATCGACCCGTACGGTCGGCATATCAGCTATTTGCGCGTGTCCGTGACCGACCGCTGCGATTTTCGCTGTGTGTATTGCATGGCCGAAGACATGACCTTTCTGCCGAAGAAAGACGTGCTGACCCTCGAAGAGCTAGAGCGCCTGTGTACGGCGTTCATCCGCAAAGGTGTCCGCAAGCTTCGCCTGACCGGGGGCGAACCGCTGGTCCGCCGTAATGTCATGAGCCTGTTCCGCAACCTGGGGCAGCACATCAAGACCGGCGACCTCGAAGAATTGACGCTGACTACGAACGGCAGCCAGTTGCACAAATACGCGGACGAGTTGGTCGACTGCGGCGTGCGCCGCATTAACGTGTCCGTCGATACCCTCGACCCTGATAAATTCCAACAGGCGACCCGCTGGGGCCGGCTGGAACAAGTCATGGGCGGCCTGGCCGCAGCCAAGAAAGCCGGGCTCAAGGTCAAGATCAACGCCGTCGCATTGAAACATCTGAATGCCGACGAATTCGACGACATGATCCGGTGGTGCGGCGAAAACGCTTTCGACCTGACCCTGATCGAAACCATGCCGTTGGGCGAAATCGGTGAAGATCGGGTTGACCAGTACCTACCGCTATCGAAGGTCCGCCAGGATCTGGAGAAGCGCTGGACGCTGACCGATATTCCCTACCGAACGGGTGGTCCGGCACGCTATACCGAGATTGGCGAGACCGGTCAGAAGCTCGGCTTCATTACGCCGTTGACCCATAACTTCTGCGAAAGCTGCAACCGCGTGCGGCTGACCTGCACCGGCACGCTGTACATGTGCCTGGGCCAGGAAGACGCCGCCGATCTTCGCGCACCGTTGCGCGCCAGCGAAGAAAACATGTTGCTGGACGCGGCGATCGACGAAGCCATCGGCCGCAAGCCGAAAGGCCACGACTTCGTCATCGAACGGCGCGAGTCCGCCCCGGCGGTCGGTCGACACATGTCGATGACCGGCGGCTGATTGGACGAACCACGCGTCGGTCCCCCCTGCCTTAGGTCCAGGGCTTCAAATTATCCGTCGTTAGCGTTAGCCTCGCTCATTAGCACGATGTTCAGCATCGCTCTTGGGGGGCACGATGATCTGGAATGATGGCCTTGGACGAACGCGGCGTCTCGCCGCCATAATCTGTGTGGCGCTGTGCTGCACCGCGACGCCGAGTGTCGCGCAAATGAGCGAGCTTGAGTTCGATCTGCTTTCTGCGCGCATGGCCAAGGCCTTGAAGGACGGGGAGTTTGAAAAAGCCCTACCGATGATCGAACAGATCAAGGGCTCGGGCCGGGATTACACACCGTCGCTGATTTATTTCGAAGGGTTTGCACTTGAGAACCTGGGCCGGTTTGCCGAAGCGGAGGCAACGTATCGGGACTACGTCACGCGCGCGGGCAAGTCCGGTGCCTACTACAACAAGGCCCTGACACGCATTATTGATCTTGAAGACCGTCGCGCGGCGGATGCGGCGCGCGCCGTCGAAGCGGCGGCCGAGGAAGCGCGGGCCGCGGAACGGGCGCGGAAGAAAGCCGAAGAGGTCAAAGTCCGCGAGGAAGCGAAGAAAACCCAACCCGGCGCAACGTTCAAGGACTGCGATATCTGCCCCGAGGTGATTGTGATCGGACCGGGTCAGTTCATCATGGGCAAGGATTACGACACCGAGCCCATCGTCGATAATGCCGACCCCCCGCATTCCGTGACCATAAAAAATCTGTTCGCGATCGGTACTTTCGAGGTGACTCGAGGACAATTCCTCACGTTCGTTCGTGAATCTGGGTATGCACCGGACATGCCGTGCCAGCGGTTAGAGGAGGGGTTCTTCAGCAGTGAGTGGGTCGCACGGTCAAATTGGCCCGATGTGGGGTCGCACGAAACGGACAACCATCCGGTTGCGTGTATCGGTAAGGCCGATGCGCAAGCTTATGTCGCATGGCTCAGCAAAAAAACGGGGCAGTCCTATCGGCTACCAACCAATGCCGAATGGGAGTACGCCGCCCGCGCCGGAACGACGACATTGTTCTCGTTTGGGGACGACCCGGACTTTCAGACAATATGCAAATACGGAAATGCGGCAGGTTGGGATGGTCCGTGTGCTAAAGATGGGTACGCAGGGATCTCGGCGCCGGTCGGAAAATTTAAACCCAACCGTTGGGGACTCTACGACGTTCATGGAAATGTTTTGGAATGGGTGCAGGACTGTTTTGCTCCTTATGCAGAAACGCCTAGAGACGGTTCGGCTTACCTCTCGGGCGATTGCGAAAAATGGGGCGTTACCCGCGGCGGAAGTTTTACCGATTGGCCGGGTGCCGCATTGTCCAGTACTCGCGGCAAATGGCCGCCGAAATGGCGTCTTTCGCTTAATGGTTTCCGTGTCGCCCGCGACGTGAAGTAGCACTACTGCGTTTTCGCCGTCGTGCTTCCGCCGCCACCCGATCCGCCGCGTGCGCGGATCTCGTCCATCGCCCGCCCGTGCGCTTCGTTGAGGCACCGGGTCTGCTGGGCAGCGTCGGCGATTGACGCGCAGTGGCCCCCAGCAAGTGTGCCCTGGTTGATGACCAGCGGTTGATTGGTTTGTCCCGATGGCTGGGTTTTGGGCGATGTCGCCGTAGACACGGAAACGGTTCGATTTTTGGACGTTGCACGATACGCCTCGATCGCCGTGGTATCGAAACTGTTCAAACTTTGCAGGTGACTGCTCATGCTGTTCGCGCTGTTGTACATGTATTGATAGACAGATGAGAGCGACGCCGCCTGCGCGTCAGCTCGGGCTTCCGCAGCCAGCGCGACCTGATGCGCATCCCAGGCCGCACTGGCTTCCCGTAGATATGCCAGATTACCCTCCTCAACAGATTGTTCGAGGGCGACCAGTTGATCCATTGGCGTGGCACCGTCGAAGACGCAGCTGCTGAAGTCCAGAGATGAGATGGAGTTCTTGAGCGCACGGAGTTTCGAGCGCCGAGTGCCCACACACGCCTTAATAAACCGTGCCGAATCCCCAAAGTATCCGGGACCGTGGTACGTATAGTTGACGCGATCCGGGGCAATCGACCAACTGTCATAGTAGTGGTACATGTCCCTCACCAAACCGGAGCAATCGCCCGCCTCATCGGCCTCATAGAACGCATGGTCGGCATAGCGATCCACATACGTCACGTACTTGGACACCTGACGGTCGAATTCGCGGACATTCGCTTGGCACTGTTTCAACGCCGCGGCCGCTGCCACGTTGGCCGCGGCGATCTGTTGCTTCTCGACGGTTTCCGCATAGCCGCCCTCAACGTCGGACAGGAGCATCTCCAGGCTTTTCTTGGGCTTTGGCGCTTCGGGTTTTTCTTGAGTGCCGCCCGTCGGCGCATCCACATCGGCCAGAAGCATCTCCAGGCTTTTCTTCGATTGAGGCGTATCCGTGTCGGCCACCTCTTCGGTGCCGCCTGCCGGTTCGTCGACATCGCTGAGCAGCCGGTCCAGATTGGTAACTTTACGCTTTGGGGCCGGGGACGTCGGTGCGGCCGCGACGGTATTGCCTTTGGTCTTACAGGCGTCGCGCCCTTCGTCCGACGCCCAGGCTTCGCAGGATTTCTCGAGCGCGCGGCTGAACGCGCCGAGCCCGGAGAATGACGCGCCGCAGGCGCTCAGGTTAGCGAGGGTAAAGCCGTCTTTCATGGCGGTTCTGGCAACGTCTTCCGCCAGATACACGGGCGTGCCACCCGCATCCTTGGCATAAGCGCAGGCATCCCCTTCGGGCATCGCGACGAAGAAGTCATCCCAGCTGTGCGCCGATGGTGAACGGCCGGGGTAGGGGGCTCCGGCACCGTCCAAGGTGCCCTCATGCGGCAATAGGCCGAACCCGACCGCCGCCGCGCCACCGTTGGGCAGCACGTTGACCGCAAGATCGATGCCGGTGATGGAGATCTCGGCAAAGGCGGCTTGCACCTCCGGCGCGAATGCGCCCAACGGGCGGCCGAGCCCGGCGTTATCGTCGTCGCGCAAGAAAACCGTCGGCTGCAGATCCCACTTGGTGGCGACGGACGCCAAGGGCGATCCGGCGAAGGTACCGATCTGCCACTTCAAGCCCAAGATCCCGAAACACATTTGGCTGACGTGCGTCGATCTGTTTTCCGGCAGTTCGATACAAAGCGCGCTGGTGTTCGGCCAGGCCGTCGTTGCCTCGCCCTCGAAGGTCTCGGCACCGGCCGGTGTTGCCGCCCAGCACGCAAGCGCGCCCGCCATCAGCAACCGCCGCCTCATCCGCGCCGCCCCAGGCTGCGGTTCTGCGTGCAGTGCGTCGGCTGCGGTTTCACGTTGGCGCAGACGTCCTCGTCGAATTTCATTTTGGTTTTCAGGTACCGCATCACCGCTTTGCGCACTTTTTCCATATCGCCCATGCCCGCGGGTCCGATGCAGGCACGGAGTTTGATGGCGTTCTCGAGCACGTGCGGGGGAATGTCATTCATATCGTCTATGTCGAGCTTGAAAGTATGGGTAGTGTCCCCCCGCGTTGCCTTGTAAATCGCGACCTTGGTGTTGCCGCCTGTTTTGACACGCGAAAACACCACCGACTTGCCGTTACCTTCGCACTGAACGACCGGCTTACAAGCATAGGCCCCAAGATTCTCCGCACCCTTGAAGACCATGGGGAACTTGCCGAAGCATGCTGCGAAATGAATGGCGGGGCCTGTTGGCAGGCCATATTTGCTCGTATGGAAATCGTGTCCGTCGATTGTTCTACTGCGGTTATAAAATCGTTCGCCGCCGCACGCCCCTTTGTCGGCACCCTGATAACACCATCGGACGTAGACCTTGTCAGGGCACGTGTTCTTCAGCGCCGTCATCTCTCGGCCGTTGTCGTTGACCTGCTCAATCTCGATGCAATGGCGCGCTTCGTTCGCGTGCGCCTCGCCACCGATTAATGCGATGGCGAGGGAAACCGCAAACAGGCGTACTGATCCAAAAAGTAAACGACCGATCGACCTATGCGTGGGTTCCATACATAAGTTTGGGATCAAACCGGTCATCGACGCAAGTTTTTGGGACATTGCGCTGCGGTGGCCGAAATTCGCTAGTCGTTCTCCGACCCTTGACCTAGGCCTTGCGTCCCGCTGGCGTTGCATCGTCAACTCGCCGTTGGTGCCCGTAACAGGTGCTGACTACGCGCTAGCGAAGAAAACATGCTGCTGGATGCGGCGATCGACGAAGCCATCGGCCGTAAGCCGAAAGGCCACGACTTCGTTATCGAACGGCGCGAAGCGAACAATTCTGAGCCCCGCTGAAAGCGTCGGCTTATAGCAAACGGCGGGCATTCAGAACGGCTGGTCAGATAAAGATCGCGAGTTTGTCGTCTAAAAGTGACAGGTTATCAATGCTCCATGACAACAACCGCCTGACGCGCGACCGCAGCGGTTCGGTGCCTGAACGCTTGAACGTAATCTGGGTTCGAGTAGAGCGAGATGAAGGCCTCCAGGTTGGGATACTTTCCGATGGCGATAAGATCCCAATCCTGATCTTGCCCGAGAAAACTGCCTGCAAAAGGCGCTACCGCTAGAAACTCGCCGCCTGCGTTTTGCATCGACGGGAGGCTCGTATCTGCATAGTGCTGGAACGCCTCGCGTCCCGAAATGTCATGTTCATCCTGCGATCCATAATTCGCCTGCGATTTGAACTTGAAAAAATTCACCAAGGTAAATGAAGAAGTTGGATCTCTCTCTAGAATTCGCCGCCATTGGATTGGCGTCGGGGCATTGCCATCGGCGCCCTCTCCGTAGGCATTAATCAGTGATGTGAGTGTTTCATTGACGTTCATCGCGTCCTCCATTTTGATGACGCGTGTCAATAAACGGGAATAATTACACGTGTCAAGAAACATTCGAGGCGACAAGACGCGGGCAGAAATTCTGGATGCCGCTTGGAAATTGATTTCCGAGCAGGGCGCCGGAGTCGCCGTCTCCGAGATCGCCAAGGCCGTGGGGGTCAGTCGGCAAACGATATACCTGCACTTCGGCTCTCGGGGCGGCCTACTCGTGGCCCTGGTTAGGCGAGCCGATGAGAGGTTGGAGATCAAAGAGCAATTCGATGCGGCGCTCATCCTGCGGGAACCGAGGGAAAGGCTGGCAAGGACGCTGCAGGCTTGGCTGTCCTTTGTTCCAAAGGTCTTTCCCGTCGCCAAGGACCTTGTGCGGTTGCGTGAAACCGACACCGAAGCTGCGGTCGCTTGGGCAGATCGCATGGACGAACTTCAGGAATGGCTGCTCAATCTGATGCTTAGCTTGCACAGGGATGGAGCTCTGAAGGACCATTGGACTCCAGAGCATGCAAGCCAGTTCTTCTGGGCGCAGACGAGCGTTCAAGTCTGGGGATTATTAAAGATCGATTGCGGATGGAACGAAGAAGTGATCGCCGAAACGATGTGGAAGGCTCTGGAAGACAGCCTTTTGCAGGAATGACGGAGGGGGGGCGGGGATGACAGGCGGGCGCGCGACTCAATTCGCCGTCGGCGCCCGCAGCAGTTGCTGACTACGCGCCCGTTGTTCCGCCAGCAGTTGGTCGGTCAACGCCCGTTGACGTTGTTCCAACTCGCGGGCCAATTGGATCTGTGTCTGCGTTGCCTGACGCTGCGCGGTTTGCAGCTCCTGGGTGCGGGTGCGCGCGGCTTGCGCAACCTCGCGCGAGAACCGGCGAACGTCGCGGGCGCGCTGTTCGGCTTCGGTCAGGAGCGCGCGAACGCGCTGATCGCTTTCCTGATTGATCTGCCGGGTTCGCAGCAGCGCTTCGGCGCTATCCAGGACGCGTTGCAGTTGACGCGCGCTCTGCCGCAGTTGCTGGGTCAGCTGTTGCAGGCGTTGGCCGGAATTGCCGATATCGCGGCGTCCGCCGACGCATTCCTTCATGCCCGTTTCCGGATTGGTTTTCAGAAAGAATCGGCCGCAATTCGCCGTCGTATCCTGCGCCGCCGTTGGGGGCGCGGTTACGGCAAGCCAACCGAAAAGCATGACCGCAAGAAGCTTCATGTCGGCAGTCTACGACGAATACACGCGGTTTTGAATTGACCGATTGTCACCGATGCGGTTTTGTCCGCTGCATGAAAAACGTACTGATCGCCTGTGCGGCGCTGGTCCTCGTTTCCGCCACGGAAACGCGGGCCGACCAAAAAATAACGCTTGATGTGTGCAAGGCCGATTACGAGGCGATGCTGAGCGAGGCGGAACGCAACCGCGAGCAGGCGGTCGCGCAGTTGGAGTTCGAGTTGCGCTCGACCACCGACCAGGACGCGGCGGGCGATTTGAACCAGCAGTTGGAACAGGCCTGGGAACTAGAGGAAATGTTCCGGAATCTGGCGGCCACGGCGTACCGAGACTGCACCAAGTATGTGAATGCCGGCGGCTCGTAGACACTTTCGCTGCAACGCGAATTCGCATCTGCGAAGAATTTCTTTCCCTGCAGACTTGGCTGTGCGACAAAATCCGCCGCGCGCGGGTTGAGGCGCGACCGTTTTATCGCTTTTCCCAGGAGGGGATCATGGAATTCGACAATATTATCGCCGAAACCAAAGACGGCGGCGTGGCGCTGATCACATTGAACCGGCCAGATGCGCTGAACGCGCTGAACGACGCCTTGATCGCCGATTTGGGGCAAGCCATCGACACGTTCGAAGCCGACGACAGCATCGGCTGCATCGTTATCACCGGGTCGGAAAAGGCATTTGCCGCCGGCGCCGACATCAAGGAAATGCAGTCCAAATCCTACATGGACGTCTACAAGGAAAACTTCATCTCGTCGTGGGAACGCGTCGCGTCGTGCCGCAAACCGGTGATCGCCGCGGTCAACGGTTTTGCGCTGGGCGGTGGATGCGAATTGGCGATGATGTGCGATTTCATCCTGGCCGGTGACAAGGCCAAGTTCGGCCAACCCGAAGTCACCTTGGGCATTCTGCCGGGTGCCGGGGGCTCGCAACGCCTGACCCGATTTGTCGGCAAATCCAAGGCGATGGAAATGTGCCTGACCGGTCGCATGATGGACGCCGAAGAAGCCGAGCGTTCGGGCCTTGCCAGCCGTGTCGTCCCCGCCGAGGAATTGTTGGACGATGCGCTAAAGGTCGCGTCGAAGATCGCCGGTATGTCGCACACCACGACGATGATGGTGAAAGAATCCGTTAATCGGGCTTACGAGACGACATTGGCCGAAGGGATTCTGTTCGAGCGTCGCGTGTTCCATGCGACCTTCGCCACAGAAGACCAGAAAGAAGGCATGGCCGCGTTCGCGGAAAAACGCAAGGCGGCGTGGCAGCACAAGTAAGCGCGTAACGCTCTCTCCGCGATGGCGGAGGGAGCCCTTGCGTTTAAGACCCGGGCTGGGCGTTGGCGAAAAACGCCTGATTGCCGTTGATCTGGTATTCGTTGATCAGGCTCTGCCCGGTATCCGAAATCACCCAATCGACAAATTGCTGACCCAGCGCCGATTTGACGTGCGGATGCTTTTCTTCGTTCACCAGGATGATGCCGTACTGGTTGAATAACGCGGTATCGCCCTCGGTCAGGATTGCCAACTCGCCTTTGTTTTTAAACTTCAGCCAGGTGGCCCGGTCGGTCAGGGCATAGGCATTCATGCCGGACGCGACGTTGAGCGTCGCCCCCATGCCCGATCCCGTTTCCCGGTACCACGACCCGGACGCGTTTTTGGGGTCGACCCCGGCGGCGGCCCAAAGCGACAGTTCCTTCTTGTTCGTGCCGCTGTCGTCCCCGCGCGATGCAAAGGGTGCTGCGGCCGCGGATATTTTCGCCAAGGCGTCGACGGCTTTGTTCGACCCTTTGATACCGGCGGGATCGGCGGCCGGGCCGACGATGACGAAATCGTTGTACATGACGTCGAACCGCTTCACGCCCAGGCCATCGGCGACGAATTGGTCCTCCGACGGTTTGTGGTGCACAAACAGGACGTCGGCGTCGCCGTTCCGCGCCAGACGAATGGCCTTGCCGGTGCCGACGGCGACGACACGGACCTGAATGTCGGTTTGATCCTGAAACGCGGGCAAGATGTAGTCGAACAGGCCGGAGTTGGCGGTCGAGGTGGTCGATGCCACGGTGATGTATGCGTCGTCGGCTTGTGCGGTGTTTGTGATGGTCAGCGCCACGACGGCAGCCATCAGTGTTTTGACGATTTTCATTGTTGAATGTTCCCTCGGTCTTTTGCTCGATTAGGGTTGTTTACCAACGCAATTCGCCGCGCAGGAAGGCGGCAGCTTCGCCACTGCGAGGGTGGTCGAAAAAAGTCTCTGCCGCCGTTTGTTCCAACAGCCGGCCCTGATACATGAACACCACCTCGTCGGCGACGCGCCGGGCTTGACCCATGTCGTGGGTGGCGATGACGATCCGGGTGCCGTCGTCGACCATGTGTTGGATGATTTGTTCAACGCCGTGGGTCGCCGCCGGGTCAAGGCTGGCGGTCGGCTCATCTAGGAACAGCACCTGCGGACGCAGCGCCCAGGCGCGGGCGAGAGCGAGTTTTTGTTGCTCGCCGCCGGACAGCCGCCGGGCCGGACTGTCGGCGAACCGCGACAATCCGGTCCGGTGCAGCACGTCGTCGACGATGGCACGGCGCGCCGGGCGGGCCAAACCGCGAAGCTTCAATCCGAAGTCCACGTTGGCCGCAACGCTTCGGCGCAGCAGCACCGGGCGTTGAAACACCATCGCCTGTGCGTCGCGCACGCTGTCGGCATCGCTTTCCGCCCAGATGACGCGGCCCGATGTTGGCGCGATCAAGCCATGGCACAGGCGCTGCAACAGCGACTTGCCGGCCCCATTTGGGCCCAAGATGGCGGTCCGCGGTCCGGCGTTCAATGTCAGGCTGACATTGTCGATCAGGGTCGCGCCGTTCGGCGCATACGAGATGTTCTCCAGGCGCAACGGCAGAATCCCGCCGCATGGCTTGGCCGATGCCGGCATCGTTTCGGGGGTGCAGGCGGTCATCCCGTCCATGCCGCCTCCGCCCGCCGATTGGCGGCATAGGTTGCGGCGTTGATGGTCAGCGACAAGGCGATCAGGACAATGCCGAGGCCCAGCGCCAGGGCGAGGTCGCCTTTCGAAACTTCGAGCGCAATGGCCGTCGTCATCACGCGGGTCACGTGATCGATGTTGCCGCCGACGATCATCACCGCGCCGACCTCGGCCGAGGCTCGGCCGAACCCGGCCAGGACCGCGGTCACCAAGGTGAAGCGCGCGTCGTACAACAAGGCCGGCACGGCCCGCGCCGGCCCGGCGCCGAGCGAGCGCATCTGTTCCGCGTACTCGGCCCACAGATCGGACACCACTTGGCGGGTCAGGGCGGCGATGATCGGTGTCACCAGGATCGCCTGGGCGATGATCATTGCCGTCGGTGTGAATAACAGGCCGAACACGCCGAGCGGACCGCTGCGCGATAGCATCAGATAGACGAACAGGCCGACGACCACGGGCGGCAACCCCATCAAGGCGTTCATCAGCACGATCAAGGCCCCGCGCCCCGGGAATTTGAACAAAGCGACCGCCGCACCCAAAAGCAGGCCGACCACGGTCGCGATCAGCACGGCGCTGAGGCTGACCTGTAAGGACAGGCCGACGATTTCCAATAAATCGGCGTCGAAAGAAACCAGTAACTGCAACGCGGTCGCAAATGCGTCCGACAGATCTGTCATGGGTGTTTCCTGTTCCGGCGGTCGGACTTCCATGTTCCGAACCGTCTCTTATCGTTCATTGAAATATGGCGCGCACGGGAAAATATGCAAGTTAAAACATAAAAATGCAGTTTACTTGATTTCTATGCCCCATCCCGTCCGAGCGACGATGACTCTGGACTTGTCCGCGCGCCTCTTGTCGGGCAGATAACGCACACCACATAAGACGGTCAGAGACCGCGACCGGCGACGCCGAAACGCGGTACATCGACATATCCGTCGACAGTGCTTGGGAGTAGACATGACGGCGAGTTTGCCTCGCGATACCATCGCGTCAGATCGCGATGACGCGGACACCGATACCTTTCTGTTGGCGCCGAACCCCGACGATCCACGGTTGACGGAGCGCGTCCAGGGTGTCGACCAAAACGGCGACCCGATCGATACATCCGTGACGGTCGAACGGCCGCTGACTTTGTTTCTGAACGGCCGGGAAATCGTCACCATGATGACGATCTGCGATTACCCGGATTATCTGGCCGTCGGATATCTGCTGAACCAGAACATGCTGCGCCCCGACGACGTCGTGACCGGCATCGATTATGACGAAGAAATCGAAACCGTCGTCGTACGGACCGAGCGCGAGACGGATTACGAAGAGAAGCTAAAGAAAAAGACCCTTACGTCCGGCTGCGCCCAAGGGACGGTGTTCGGCGATGTGATGGAGAAGTTCGAAAGCGCGTCCCTCAACCCGGATGCGGAGTTGCGGACCTCGTGGCTGTATGCGCTGACCAAAAAAATCAACACGGCACCCAGTCTGTATCTGACGGCCGGTGCGATCCACGGCTGTGTGTTGTGTCAGGGCGACAAGCCGCTGCTGTACATGGAAGACGTCGGGCGGCACAACGCAGTTGATAAGATTGCCGGTTACATGTTCCTCAACGGATTAACCGGCGAGGATAAAATCTTCTACACGACCGGCCGGCTGACGTCGGAAATGGTGATCAAGACCGTGCAGATGGGGATACCGATTTTGTGCTCCCGGTCAGGGTTCACCGCGTGGGGCGTGTCGCTGGCGCGGCAGGTCGGGTTGACCTTGATCGGCCGGGCGCGCGGCAAACGGTTCATTGCCCTGGCCGGTGATGATCGGATTGTCTTCGATACCGATGTCTCGGCGGTCGAGGACGAGCCGAAACACATGAACCGCAAGGGGGCGGCGGCGGAATGATGGACGCCGAGGTGTTGACGCTTAATTGGGAAGGCCCGATCCGGCCTGTCGACATGGATCTGAGCGCCGATGCGATGGACCGCCTCAACCGGCCCGGCGTGTATGTCTGCGTCAAACGCTACGGCGCGGCGAACCGTGCGCGGGTTTACGCCGGCGTCACCAAGGACTTTCGCCTTCGACTGCGCGAGCACGTCGCGGCGACGCTGGGCCTGACGTACGATATCGCCGATGAAATCGGGCATGTCGTGTTTCAACATACCCATCGCGACAGCTTGTTCGATGCCGCGCGCCAAGCGGCGACTTTGCATCCGTTGGCCGTCGCCGAAGTCGAACGTATGACCTGGTTCTGTGCGTTGGACGATAGCGATCCCTACATCCCGTGGACCGTGGTCGAAGCGTTGCTGATCCAGCGGTTGAAGACGGCGTCGATGACCGGCGAGACGACGGCGTCGGGCGATATCATCGACACCGTCAACGAAAAGGGCGGGCCGCTGCCGACATCGCCCGTGACGTTGCGGAATGCCGGCGCCGATGAAGTGATTGAGCTGCTCGGATCTGAGATTTCTTGGCCGATGGAGAATGCGGCGTGACGACAGCGGCTATGGAACAAGCGAGTACCCCATCGGCGGCCGACATCGGCCCAATTGTCGGCGTTTTGTTGGCCGGTGGCCTGGCCCGGCGTATGGGCGGCGGCGATAAGCCGCTGAAGGAGCTCGGTGGGAAGCCAATTCTGGATCACGTTATCGACCGGGTGAAGCCGCAGGTTCACCAACTGATACTCAATGCCAACGGCGACCCCGAGCGGTTCGCGAAATACAATCTGCCGGTCGTCGCCGACGTCATCGATGGTCATCAAGGTCCGCTGGCGGGGATTCTGACGGCCATGGATTGGGCCGCGGAAAATCTACCGAGTGCGAATTACGTGGTCAGTTTTGCGACCGACGCGCCGTTTGTGCCGCGCGATGTGGTGATGCGTCTGCTGGCGCCGGTGACAGATGGTGCCGCCCCGTTGTCATGCGCGATCACCGGGGATCGCACGCACCCGGTGTTCGGGGTTTGGCCGATTGCCCGGCGCGAGGAACTGCGCGCGGCCATGATCGACGAAGGCATGCGCAAGATCGACGCGTGGACCGATCGGATCGGCATTGCCCATGTGCCGTTCGACGTCGACCCGGTCGATCCGTTTTTCAACGTCAACAAACCGGAAAACCTGGAAGAGGCGGAAACCCTTTTGGCCGCCGAAGCCGCCGCCGGTCCGCAGGCGCATGAGAAACTGGACGTCGGCGTGATTATCGAGCGGCGCGACAGCGATAGCCGGTGGCAGGACTATAGTTATTATCCCGCCGCCGTGTTTCCGGGCGCGCCGCCAAAAGATCCCTACGAAGAATGGATCAAGATTCGCGAAGGCGACGGCTGGGCGCACTTCCACGCCGCGACCATGCCGATTGAGTTGTTCCGCACCGACACCGAAGGCTACAAGGTCAATCTGTCGAACGTGACGCCGCACGTTTACATCGTCCTCAGCCCAGGCGAGGAAGCCGATGATCCGGAAATGCTGGTACATCTGGTCACTGTCGATCCGTATGAAGCCGAAGGCTACACCGAAGACACCGACCAACTGGTCGAAGGTGTGCCGATGCCGGCCGATATCGCCGCCTGGGTAAAGAATTTCTGCGACACCCATCACAAGGATGTGCCGTTCAAGAAACGGAAACGAAAGTCCTATGACCCGCGCAAGGGCGATTTCCAACAGCGCCGACGCGTCGGTAAGCCGGGAGGCGGGTGATATGGCGGCTGCAGAAGGACGTCTAAGCCGCTGGTCGCGGTTGAAGCAAAAAGGCGGCGCGGATTCCGGCGAGGAAACCGCGATTGAGGAGCGGCGCGAACAGGCGGAAATCGCCGAAGCCGAGGCCGATACGCTGTCGTCGCGGCTGCCGGGCGGCGTCATGGTGCGGAATTTCGTGCCCGCGATGCCGCCGCTGGCCCCCGAGCCCGAGGATGACGACGACCGATTTACGCGGGGCATTGGGCACAAATCTGATGACGATGAGGAGACGGCCGCCGACGACACCGCAGCGGCGGCGGCTGAAATCACCGACGAGGCATTGTTTGCCGGTATCGAGGACGAAGACCTGACCGACGAACAACAAGAGGTCGTTGCGGGTCTCCCGCCCCTCGAGACGCTTAGCGAAGAGTCGGATTTCACGCCGTACATGCAGGCCAATGTGCCGGAATTCTTGAAGCGCAAGGCGATGCGGGTGCTTTGGCGGTCGAATCCCTTCTTTAATTTTCGCGATGGCCTGAACGACTACGACGAGGATTTCAACGTCGTGCACAAAATCATCGAGGAAACCGTCGGTGCCTATAAGGTCGGGCGGGGGCATCTATCCGAGGATGAGCTTCAAGATATGATGCCCGAAGAGGCGAAGCGCGCGTTCGACGAGGATGAGGACGAAGAAGCGGAAGAGGACCGCGGGTCCGAGGCTATCGAGCCCGATGGAGAGACCGCGCCAAGTGCAACTTCAGAGATTGTCGACAGTGACGATCTCGTGGATGACGAGATCGGTGACGGAGACGACGACGGCACCACATAACCTTAATTAATGTGTGCCTTTAAGTCCCTGAAAATACTGCGGTTTTCGAGTAATATTCTCCTAATTATGGCGACATTTAGATTGACAGTCATTGTCCGCTGGCTGACAATTCCCCATTGGTGTCGACAGTCGGAGCGATAATCCGTCGTCTGTACCGCAAAAAGAGCAACTCGGAACGCGATCATTGCGGGCCGAAAGGTTGGGAAAGCCAAGGGAGTGAATGTGGCAGCGACCACATTGAATTCGATGGACAACGAACAGCATTCGACGGACGTAGCGGTGGCCGCCGTTGCCGAAGAGGATGTCATGCGCGCCAATTTTTATGGATTGTTGGCGCGGGTTTTGGCGGCGCCGCTCGATGACGAAAGCATGGAGGCGGTGCGTGCGCTGGCCGATCATGAGGATGAGTCGGAGTTGGGGCAGGCGATTTCGTCGTTTGGTAAACTCTGCGTCCGTACGACGGTGGCTAAAGCCAACGAAGAATTCACCGAGCTGTTTTACGGGTTCGGTGCTGGGGGGGAATTAACACCCTACGGCTCGTTCTATATTACGGGCCTGATCTACGATAAACCACTGGCCGAGCTTAGAGAGGACATGGCGCGATTGGGCGTCGAGGCCGATCCGAGCAATAAAGAGCCGGAAGATCATATTGCATCCATTTGCGAGATTATGCAGGGCATATTGACCAAATCCTTCGACGGCCAAGCGCCGCACGAAGCTCGGTCGTTTTTTCATAAGCATATCGCCCCTTGGGCGGGACAGTTTTTCGAAGACCTCGAGAAGGCGCCGTCAGCGGCGCTCTATATGCCGGTGGGTACCATCGGCCGCTTGTTCTTAGAGATCGAGCGCGAAGCCTTCGAGATGGCGGCGTAAGCCGTTTGGTGGGGTGATTCCCGTCCGCTGCAGTGCGGGGGTGGGGATCAGGTCCATGGTTGAATGTCCGTGACGGATGGTCCGTTGCGGCAGGAAAGGAGACAGCTATGAAAGCGACCGAAAAATCGGAAAAGCTTGCTCGGCGTGATTTCCTGAAGGGTGCGGGAGTCGCCGGCGTTGCCGGTGTTGCTGCTGTTGCCGTTTCCGGAAAGAAGGCGGAAGCCGCTGTTTCTGAGACCGCTCAGTCGAGTGGGTATCAGGAATCCGAACACGTGATGAGGTACTACGAGCTGAGCCGCTTCTAGGCGCGGCACGTTACTAGGTTCACCTAAATTTTTTGGGAGAAAATCATGCTCACGAAAAAGAGCAACGGGGTTGCGGGACGCCCCCGTTTGACAAAGGCGCTAGCCGGCGTCGTCGGCGGTTCGATGGACCGTCGTACATTCCTGAAGCGTTCAGGAGTGGCAGCCGGTGGTATTGCGCTGGCGTCGACCATGTCAGCTGGCATGGTCAAGAAGACCGAGGCGGCAACCGCCGTCGCCGGTAACATCGAGCAGGTCAAATCGGTCTGCACGCACTGCTCCGTCGGGTGTACGGTCATTGCCGAAGTGTCGAACGGCACTTGGGTCGGCCAAGAGCCCGGCTTCGACAGCCCGTTCAACCTGGGTGCGCACTGCGCCAAGGGTGCATCGGTCCGTCACCACGCCCATGCGGGCCGCCGCCTCAAGTACCCGATGAAACTCGTCGGCGGAAAATGGCAGCGTATTTCCTGGGACGACGCCATCAACGAAATCGGCGACAAGATGTTGGAGATCCGCGAGACCTCCGGCCCCGATTCCGTGTACTGGCTCGGTTCCGCGAAATTCAACAACGAACAAGCGTATCTGTTCCGTAAGTTCTACGCCTTCTGGGGCACCAACAACGGTGACCATCAGGCGCGGATCTGTCACTCCACTACGGTCGCCGGTGTTGCGAACACCTGGGGCTACGGTGCGATGACGAACAGCTACAACGACATGCACAACTCCAAGGCCATGTTCCTCATCGGGTCCAACCCGGCAGAGGCGCACCCGGTCGCCGTGCAGCACATCTTGAAAGCCAAAGAGCAAAACAACTCGGCCCTCATCGTGTGCGATCCGCGTTTCACGCGGACGGCTGCCCACGCCGACGAATACGTCCGGTTCCGTCCGGGCACCGACGTCGGTCTGGTCTGGGGTATCCTGTGGCATATCTTCGAGAACAAGTGGGAAGATAAGCAGTACATCCAGCAGCGTGTGTGGGGCATGGATCAAATCCGTGCCGAGGTCAAAAAGTGGAACCCTGAAGAAACCGAGCGTGTTACCGGTGTCCCCGGTGAGCAGCTCCGTCGGGTCGCCCGCACCTTGGCCAATAACCGTCCGGGCACCATCGTCTGGTGCATGGGTGGTACGCAGCACACCAACGGGAACAACAACACCCGTGCATACTGTGTGTTGATGCTGGCTCTCGGCAACATCGGTACGTCCGGTGGCGGTGCCAACATCTTCCGTGGCCACGACAACGTCCAAGGCGCCACCGATATGTGCGTCCTGTCGCACTCTTTGCCGGGCTACTACGGCCTGTCGAAAGGTGCGTGGAAACACTGGTCGCGTGTTTGGGGTGTCGACTACGACTTCCTGAAAGGCCGTTTCGCCGAAGAGAAAATGATGAACTCCAAAGGTATCCCGGTTTCGCGCTGGGTCGATGGCGTTCTCGAAGATAAGGCGAACATGGACCAGAAGGACACTCTTCGGGCCATGGTCTACTGGGGTCACGCGGTTAACTCGCAAACCCGTTTGCCGGAAATGAAAAAGGCGATGGAAAAGCTGGATCTGATGGTTGTCATCGATCCGGTCCCGACCATGGCCTCGGTCATTCCGGATCGTCAGGACGGCATCTACGTGCTGCCGGCGGCAACGCAGTTCGAAACCCGTGGTTCCGTCACGGCATCGAACCGCTCGCTGCAATGGCGTGATCGGGTTGTTGAGCCAATCGTCGAAGCCCGTACCGACCATGAAATCATGGCGATGTTTGCGAAGAAGTTTGGCTTTGCCAAAGAGATCTTTGCACGCGTCAGCATGGACGATCTCGGGAACGGCCGTGAAGAGCCGAACATCGAAGATCTCACCCGTGAGTTCAACGGTGGTATGTGGACGATCGGTTACACCGGTCAGTCGCCGGAGCGGATCAAAGCTCACATGGCCAACCAGTCTACCTTCGACAAAACGACGTTGAAGGCTGTTGGTGGTCCGGTGAACGGCGATTACTACGGCATGCCTTGGCCGTGCTGGGGGACCGCCGAAATGGGTCACCCGGGTACGCCGTTGCTGTACGATACATCGAAGCCGGTGGCTGATGGTGGTCTTAACTTCCGTGCGCGCTTCGGCGTCGAGCGGAACGGCGACAACCTGTTGGCCGAGGGTTCGTTCCCTGTCGGTAACGAGATCGGTGACGGGCATCCCGAATTCACTATGGCCATGCTCAAAAAGCTTGGCTGGGATTCGGATCTGACCGCCGACGAGCGTGCTGCGATCGAAAAGGTCGCCGGCGACAAGACCAACTGGAAAACCGACCTTTCGGGCGGTATTCAGCGGGTTGCCATCAAGCACGGTTGTGCGCCGTTCGGTAACGCCAAGGCGCGTGCCGTGGTGTGGACGTTCCCGGATCCGGTGCCGTTGCACCGCGAGCCGTTGTACACCGCGCGTCGCGACCTCCTGCCTCAATACGAAACGTATTCGGATCGTCAGATGTACCGTCTGCCGACCAAGTATGCTTCGATCCAGAAGCAGGACTTCTCGAAAGACTTCCCGGTCATTCTGACCTCGGGCCGTCTGGTCGAGTATGAAGGTGGCGGTGACGAGTCGCGGGCCAACCCGTGGCTGGCCGAGTTGCAGCAGGACATGTTCTGCGAAATCAACCCGGTCGACGCCAACAACAGCGGTATCAAAGACGGGTCTCTGATGTGGGTCGAAAGCCCAGAAGGAGGCCGTGCCAAGGTCAAAGCGCTCGTCACAGAGCGGGTTGCGCCTGGCGTCGTCTTCATGCCGTTCCACTTTGGTGGTCACTGGATGGGTGATTCTCTCCGCGATAAGTATCCGGAGGGTGCGGACCCGTATGTGTTGGGTGAAGCTTCCAACATGTGCGGTACGTACGGGTATGACTCGGTTACCAACATGCAGGAAACCAAAGTCACCTTGTGCCGCGTGAAATCGGCCTGAGTAGGGAGACACAGAAATGGCTAGAATGAGATTCCTGTGCGACGCAGAACGCTGCATCGAGTGCAACGCCTGTGTCACCGCGTGTAAAAACGAGCACGAGGTTCCCTGGGGCATCAACCGGCGTCGCGTCGTGACGATTAACGACGGGAAACCGGGTGAGCGTTCCATTTCGGTGGCGTGCATGCACTGCTCCGACGCACCCTGCATTGCAGTGTGCCCGGTGGATTGCATCTACGAGACCTCCGAAGGGGTGGTTCTCCACTCCAAGGACCTCTGCATCGGTTGTGGTTATTGCTTCTACGCGTGCCCGTTCGGCGCGCCGCAGTACCCGCAGGCGGGCAACTTCGGATCGCGTGGCAAGATGGACAAGTGTACCTTCTGCGCCGGTGGTCCGGAGGAAAACAACTCCGCGGACGAGTACCAAAAGTACGGCCGCAACCGTTTGGCAGAGGGCAAATTGCCGCTCTGCGCCGAGATGTGCTCGACCAAGGCACTCTTGGGCGGTGATGGCGATATGATCGCCAACATCTACCGCGAGCGTGTTGTTTCCCGTGGCTTTGGCTCGGGCGCATGGGGTTGGGGGACGGCTTACGACTTGAAAGCCGGCTCGTAACACCCAAATCGCTTGAAGGACTGGGGGCGGCATCCCATTTATGGGGTGCCGCCTCGCCTTTAGTCCGCTATAGGGTTTTCGGACCAGTGGGGCGAAATAACGTCCCGTAGAGACGTGTGTTCAAAGACAGAGAAAATTGGGGTGTTTGAAATGTTCAAACCTACTTTTATTAAACGCGCCGGCGTGATGTGCTTGGTACTTATTGCCGTCGCGGCATGCCGCGCCGAAGAGCAAGACCGCACGCTGCGCTTCGAGCAAGGCGTCATGAAACAAATCGACCCGTCCGCGCAGCTCAGCCAGCAAGAACTGGGTGCCTTGCGCTTGCGCGCCATGAAACAAGGTGGCGTTCAGGTCGGTGGCGGTGCCAGCGGTGGGATCGGTGTCGGCGGCTTGAACGTTCGTCCGCCGGAAAATTAATCGACGCCCGAACGGGCTTCATTGCGGCGCATTTGCGCG
The DNA here is from genome assembly GCA_965222395.1 of Rhodospirillales bacterium. Lineage (GTDB taxonomy): Bacteria > Pseudomonadota > Alphaproteobacteria > Rhodospirillales > Casp-alpha2 > UBA4479. Next base: position 1,795,188 of record OZ244947.1, on the reverse strand, counting down.
CCGTCATCTGGTTCAGGTTGGGAGACTAAGATGAAAAAGTTAATGGGGATGTTCCGCACCATGACCGTCAGCGCGATGCTGGCCATGGTGCTGGCTCTCGGCGCTGTCGGCATCGACAGCACGCCGGCATTCGCGCAAGATCAAGGCAATGTTCCCGGTGCTGCGCTCGGGAACCTGTCGACCGCCGATGGTTGGCGTAATATTCGCGGCGGTATCGCCGGTCAGGTGTCGATCCCGGATCAAAAGGCCGCCGTTCTGGTGCAGTCGCACGGTGAGAACTGGCGTAACTTCAAGAACGGCCCCCTCAGCATATACGGCGCTTGGGGATTGGGCGGTATCATCGTCCTTCTGGTGCTGTTCTACGCTTTACGTGGCCGTATCAAGATCGATCACGGCCCCGACCCGCAGGGGCGGACCATTCTGCGCTTTAATGCGCTGGAACGCGCGGTTCATTGGTTGACGGCATCGAGCTTTATCATCCTTGCCATCACCGGCTTGAACATCATGTATGGGCGCTATGTGCTACAGCCGATCCTGGGCGGTGAAATGTTCGCGACGATTACCTATTACGGCAAGTTGTCGCACAACTACATCGCCTTCGCTTTCATGCTGGGTGTCGCGCTGATGTTCCTGCTGTGGGTGCGCTACAACATTCCGAAGGTGCGCGATTTGAAATGGCTCGCCCAAGGGGGCGGCCTGTTCACCAAGGGCCTTCATCCCGAAGCCGGCCGCTTCAACGCCGGTCAAAAGCTGATCTTCTGGTCGGTTATCCTGGGTGGTCTGTCACTCGGCCTGTCGGGGGTCGCGCTTCTGTGGCCGTATGAATTCACGCCGTGGGCGGGAACCTTCGCGTTCATCAACAACTTCGGCTTTAACCTGCCGACCGAGTTTACGGTTCTGCAAGAAGTTCAGTTGTCGGTTCTTTGGCACACGATTGTCTCCTTCGTGATGATCTTCATCGTCGTTGCCCACATCTATATCGGTTCCGTCGGTATGGAAGGCGCGTTCGACGCGGTCGGTTCCGGCGAAGTCGATCTGAACTGGGCGAAGGAACACCATTCGCTTTGGGTCGAAGAAGAAGAGGCGAAACTTCAGGCCGCGGCCAAGGCGCAGCCCGCCGAATAATCACGCCACAAGGCGGTAACCACGAAAAAGGGCGGTGCCTCGGCACCGCCCTTTTTATTTGCAGAATTCCTTATCCGTCCGAAAGGACGGCGTCCTCGCGTTACTTCACGCGCACGTTTTCCGTCGAATATTTCTGTGCGGCGGTTTGGTCCATGCTGTTTAACACGGCGCCCGCGGCAACGGCGATGACGATGGCGGCAATGCTACCGATCATAACTGATTTCATGACTGCGTCTCTCCCAATGAAGGCATTCGATCTGCCTTATCAACACCCTCTAATTAATGTGTTTTCCGACGATATCAAGGTTTGCTTGCCGGTTCTCCTGGAGACCGGGGATAAGACACGATAACGTAGGCAACACGGGAGGGCACGACATGTCGGATAATCAGAACAACGGCGGGACCGGGATCGCGGGCGATGTTTCTTCGGAACTCTTGCGCCAAACCGGTCTTGATGGGTTGCTACAACAGCTGGGCACGTTGCAATCGAGCCTCGACCAGGTGGCCGAGGGCATGGGGGCGCTTGGCCAGAATGCCGTTCGACAGGGCACGGACGTCGAAAACGTGGCCGCGCATCTATTGGCGGTGGAGTCGGTCCTGACGGTCATTCTGCGGCAGATTCCGGTTGATATCGAAGATGTGCGCAATGAAGCCCGGCGACGCAGCAGCGGCGCGGCCGAGGGCGGTAAAACATCCGACGACGTCGTTGTCAGGCTGGCCGAGGACTTATTGAAACGCGCCGACGACTGAACGCCGACTGTCCCCGAGAAATGTCTATGCGGCGCGATCGATCTGTTTGAGGGGAACGTCGACCCAGAACGTGCTCCCCTGATTTTCCACGCTCTTGAACCCGACGTGACAACCGATGATTTGCGAGACCTCCTTGGTGATCGTCAAGCCGATGCCTGTCCCTTCAACGGGACCGGTTTCTCGGCCCAGTCTCTCGAAAGCCTCAAACACCTTATCCTGCTGGCCATGGGGGATTCCCAAACCGTTGTCCTTGATGGAAATGCGGACAAAACCATTTGCCAATACGTTCGATGAAATCTCGATCTCACCGTCGTCTCGATTGTACTTGATTGCGTTCGTTAAAAAATTAACGAGGATTTGCGTCAGACGAACGCTATCGGTGTTGGCAAACAGATGCTTATTGGGATTTTTGTTAACGATAAGCGATATGCTTTCCGGCTTGCTCGCGGTCGCGAGCTCGATACTTTTGTCGATGACCGAACCTATTTGAACGGGGCCGATGTTCACAGGAAAATTGCCTTCTTCGATCTTGCTCAGAAATAGAATCTGGTCGATGAGGTTTAGGAGATGTTCGCCGCTGTCGAGGATGCGGCGGATACCTTTAGACTGCTTTTCTGTGAGAGGCTCTTTAAGACTTCCTTTCATCAGCTGTGCGTAACCGAGAACGGCGTTTAGTGGCGTTCGAAGTTCATGACTCATGGACGACAAGAACGCCGACTTCGCTTCATTTGCATGCTCTGCCGCCAGAAGCGCCTTTCTCATCTTACGATCACTGTTTTGCAGGTTATCCGCCATCAGTCTTATTGCATTCGCCAAGTCCCCGATTTCGTCCTGACGTGCTAACACGGGCGCGGCACGATAATCACCTTGGCCGATGCGGGCAGCGGCGTTCTTGAGCAACTGGATTTCCGAGATAGGGCCGCGGGCGAGCAGTATCCCGAAAGCCATGGCGAGTGCGGTGACAAAAACCGCGATAACAATCGTTTGCAGTGCGATCTCGGTTCGACCGACCTCACCCTGTTCCAGAAGCAGGTTTCGAAGGATATCCTGGTCTTGTGCGACGGTGCTAAGATCGAGTCCTACGCGAAATAGGCCGACGATTTCATTGCCAAGCAACATCGGTGACATAGCATGTATTTTGCCGTCGGCTATCCAGGTCTTCGATTGTCGCGACGCAATGACGTCAGCCGTCTTATCGTCCTGAACGATCTCACCGAACCGGCTGAGTTGCTCAGTCCCGTCGTGAACCACTTTGCCATCCGGCGTTAAGACCAACACATACTGGACGTCAGAATGCGTCTTGGCCGAAATCGCGAAGTCCGCAATGATGTTGATGTGACCGTAGTACATATGGTTCACCATCGATTCCGCCGCCAATTGCGAGACCATTAGTGCCTTAATTCGGGTTCTCTCGGTCAACGCACGTTCGGCTTGCCGAGCGTTCTCCTCGGCGATCTCGTCGATAACCGCGTTGTAACGGTAGAGGGTGACACTGGATAGTGTGAGTGTTAACGCCACGGCACCAATGATGATGCCGAGGGAAACACGTGCTTGAAGGCCAAGTCTCATGAACGTTGATCGACCGACATTAATCGACCTCGAGTGATTGTCGAAAAGTACGGATAGTCTCGATGTTTTGACGTTGCTCGGGACCAATCTCCGTATACTTTGTGACGCCGAAATATGCCTTCTTGACCTCATCGGCGGTCTGATCATCTTCGAACCGCAGAAGAACCTGGCGGAGCTCGCGCTTTATGGCGGCGTCCAGATCTCGACGGACGATCATCACCGAACGAAGAATGGGAGGACTTTCAGCGAATATACCGAGACCTAGCCGAACCACAGGCGTTGCCCGGTTCGGATCCACCCAGTCCAAGTTGCTGAATGCCCCCGCATCGGTGTAACCCAAGGCAACCCATCTGACGATCTCCCGCTCGCTTTCGGCAAACGCATATCCGACCTTGCCGTCGGGAACGGGGTCACGAAACGACTGCAACCGAACGAGATTCAGGCCGTGTTGCCGAAGCATGGCATTGGGGACGAGATAGGCAGACGTCGAATCGCGATCTTCAAAAGCAATCTTGCGACCAATCAGATCGGACAATTTGGATATTCCGAGTTCTTGCTTTGCAAAAAAGACGCTTCGGTAGGATTCAACGCCTTTCTTCCATTCCGTCAGAAGAAACTCCGCGTTGCCTGTTTCCTGAAACGCGATCCCGGTAAATAGGGTCTCGGAGATGAAATCCACCTTGCCGTTGCGAAGCGCATCCGCCATCTCTGCGGCTGAAGGGGTAAAGAATAATGCGACCTCGGTGACGCCCAAAGGCGCCAGTTTCTTGGCCAAATAGCTGGCCATCGGTTTCATTTGAGAGAGCCGTTTTTTTGGGTTGTCGGTGACCCGCCCAAGAGTAAGTACCGTGCCCTTAGACGCGCGTTCTGCAAATGTCGGCTGTGCAATAGAATTGGTAAACGGGAACAACCAGAAACACGCCGCGACAATCGCCAAAAATATGGGCCTGCGCGTCATGTTCATCGAAATAACCAGGGCGTTACGCGGTGTAATTGGCTTTGTGGATTGCATGCCGCCAAGCTGTTCCCAGATGAGATGGCCGGAAAAAAGTAGGCGGAGTATATCGGCAGCAAGGCGGCCTATTGAATACGTAGTATCCGTGACGAAACCGACGGCGGCCGCACTATTCGAGCAATCCGACGGCCCTTTTGGCCTCGTCAGTTTTCAAAGAGAAATCGTCTCCGAGATACGGATCGCCGGCCTCTGTGCAGAGCCAGGCAATCGTTCGTCCAACCCACTCCGGCGGGATGTGGACGGACGGATCCAATTGACTGACCGGATTGACGCCCGATGCCTTGATCTGGACTTGCATGTCGGTGGCGACGGTGCCGGGGCTCAATCCAACCGTGCGGACCCCCATGGGACCATATTCCTTGTGCGTACAGCGGGTGAGCGACAGGACCGCGGCCTTGGTTGCGCAATAATGGCTCCACCCTTCCAAGGCCCCCGTCGCCGCACCGGAACTGATGTTGATGATCGTCCCACTGCCGGCTTCGACCATGTGGGGCAAGGCGGCGCGAATGCCGTGGTAGACACCTTTGAAGTTGATATCGACGACGGCCCCCCATTCCGCGGGGTCGCTGTCGGCGATCCGGGAAATCGGTTCGATTACACCGGCATTGTTGACGAGGATATCGACCGACCCAAAGTCCGTTCGGCATTGCGCAATGACGGCGCCGACGGAGTCGTAACTGGCGACGTCGCAGGCCATCGCCAGCGCCGTACCGCCGGCGTCCGAGATCTCGGCGGCGACCGCCTCGATTTGTGTCGTTGACCGCGCCGCCAGGACAACCGCGGCCCCTTCGGACGCAAGAACCCGTGCCGCCGCCGCACCGATGCCGCGGCTAGCACCCGTGACGATGGCCGCCCTGCCTTTCAGTGTTCGTGTCATGGTTTGTTCGCTTTCATCGCTATCGTAAAACCAACGGAAGGTACGGTTCATTCAGATCAATGGATTTGATCATCCCGTAGTAGAGTACTTTTTCTTCGAAGCCCATGGCCGGCAGTGACCGCATCGGATCGCCGTACAGGCGTTGGTCGGCCTGCAAGAAATCCGTCGCAACCCGAACCAGGACATTGCCGTCGCGCACCGTTTGCACCGCGGGCACGGCGACCAGCGCCGAAACCAGCAGACACCCGGCGACGACGGCTGCCCGTAGACCCTTTGTCAGACCGATGCGCCGTGCCGCCCTAATTTTCAACAGCACGATCAGTCCGAAAATCACAGATGGCCACAAGATCATGGCTGTGCGCCCATGTAACCGGCCCCAGAAATAGAACTTGCTGAGCGGCTCAAACGGCTCGAATACGGCGATGACGGCATACAGGATAACGAAGCTGACGATCCAGCCGAGCGCCAGGACACGCAGATCCGCGGCAATTTTATTACGACCGACGATTTTGCGCCGCACCGGCGTCAACCATCCGAACGGCTTGGCGAGGGCGCTTTGCAAGCCCGGCGCTTTCCAAATCGCCATGGCCGCAATGACGATAATCGCGGCGGCGACGGCAAGGATCGGCCAAGCGTCTCCGAGGAGTTGCCACATTGTCTGACGCGACATCACAACCACCGTGGTGATGGCGGTAATCACCGCGACTTTTCGCTGCATGAATATCTGTGGCCTGACGAAGACGTCGACCGCAAGAAGCGTCAGCAAGATGAGCGCCGACGTCGACAGATGCACGAAGGATAAAACAAGGATCAACGCGTATCCGAGATGATGCCGATTGCTCCACCGAAGGGCGAAGACGGCAATCATCAGCAGCGCGAAATGGCTGCGCGGCGTGAACCCAAGCGGGGAGAACTGCGGTCCGGGACGCACCAGCAACTGACCCAGGTGCCCGAGTACGGCACCGACGCTGTCGTTGACTAATAGGGTTGCGAAGGAATTCGCGGCGACAGGAATAAATTCCGATAGCACGAACAGTACCATCGTTGCCGCCAAGGCCCAAAGGTGCCACGGCCGACCGGTCAACCGGGTGAGGGCAACGACGGCAATGACCGACAATGCCATCGCGGCCGTCAAGCCGAATACAATCGTTTGAGCGAGAAAAAGAGGATACAGGTTCCGACTTGCCTCGAATAACTCGAGATACGTTCTGCCGATGGCCAAGTATATTGCGCCGGGTAATGGGAACTCGTTCAGGTAGGTCTTGCGAAACTCAAGGCGCAATAATGCATGCGGGTCCGCACCGTTCGCCGTATAAAACGCAATTGCCTGATCGGCCATTTCCGACAACTGATCGGCGGCGACCAGATTCAGTCCCATCATATAGAACAGCAGGTTGTCCTCTGAGCCGACAACGCCGCCCGCGATCAGCATCCGTCCGCCGGCCAGGCCGGCGATCAAGGCAACCGTAACCGTCAGTGGATTAAACCAAGAGTATGTGCGCAAAGGTTCGATTCCCTTATCGTTACGATTGGCGTTTATGCCGCTAGTTTTAAAGTGACCATCGCCGTGACGCTAGGGTTGTGTGTCGGTCTAGCGGGTGTTTCGGTTAACCCGCCACGTGAAGACGCTTGTCGTCGCGTAATTCCAAACGGCTCCTGCGACGGCGCCGATGGTACCGGCAATAATCCATTTGCCCGTCAAATCAAAGGCCCAGTCGGCCACTGCGTAGTTCACGATCGCGCCAATGGAACAGGCGATGTAAAACGCGATGAGCCCGCGGATGATCGCCACGCCCCGAAGTTTTTGCGCGCGGAAGGTGATCATGTTGTTCAGAAAAAAGTTCGACGTCATCGCGACAAGGATTGCCGCGGCTTGAGATGCTTGGAACGATAGTTCGGCCAGTTCGATGCCGACACCCAACACGAACAAATGCACGCCCACCCCGATTCCGCCCACACCGGCAAATAGGATGAAGCGGACGGGAATAATACGGCCGATGGATTTCTCGGCCAGCATTTCGACCAACTCCCACATGACGTGGACATCCAGCTTGCTTTCGCCGGCCTGCCTCGACCGGAATGTATACGGGACTTCGACAAAGGTAATCGGCCGCCCCGCCGACAAAAAAAGATCCAGGAGAATCTTGAACCCTTGCCCGGACAGTTTCGGGCCTGTGTTCTCGAAAAGTGTCCGGCGGAGCATGAAGAAGCCGCTCATCGGGTCGCTGGGACCGCTCGGGATGAAGGCTTTCGATAGCCAAGTGGCGGCCTTCGAGATAAACCGGCGACGGGCCGACCAGTTACTCATGTCGCCGCCGTCGGCATAGCGACTCGCCACGACCAATTCGATCTCGGCCGCCTCCAGCGTTTTCAGCATTGCGGGCAGAATGGCCTCGTCGTGCTGTAAATCCGCATCCATGACGGCCAGGAACGGCGCCTCGGATTGCTCCATTCCCTCGATACAGGCGGACGAAAGGCCGCGCCGGCCGATACGTTTCAGACAGGATACGCGCGGGTTCGTGCGACTAATCTCGTCGACAACGTCGGCGGTGCCATCGGGGGAATTGTCATCGACGAACAAGACCGACCAATCGATCCCATCGAGGGTATCCGATAACTTTTCGACGAGCAGTGCGATGTTCTCGCGCTCGTTAAACGTCGGGACGATGATCGTGAGAATTGGCGAACTGGCCACGCGGGACATCTCCGTCGAACGGTTGGCGGAGTATACACCGCAGTGTTTCTAGGTCACGCGTTTCGCGCGAATACGAAATGGAAGGACACGAGGCCTATTCCGCCGCTTGGGCTCCGTCGGCGACCTTCTCAACTTTGGCGGCACAGAATTTAAACTCGGGTATTTTGCCCATCGGATCCAACTGCGGGTTCGTCAGAAGATTTGCCGCCGCATCGGTGAAGCAAAACGGGATGAAGACCATGCCTTCCGGGACATCGCCGTCGGCACGTGCCGCGAGTTCAATCGCGTTTCGCCGCGTGCTCACGCGGATGGTATCGCCGGGCGCCAGCCCCATCTTGTCCAGCTGCCGGGGGTTGAGCCCGGCAATCGGCGTTGGTTCCAATTGCGACAAGGTCGATGCCCGGCGGGTGATCGCCCCTGTGTGCCAGTGTTCGAGAAGTCGCCCGGTGGTCAGGATCATTGGATACTCCGCGTCCGGCAGTTCGTCGGGGGGAACGATCTGCGTCGGCACCAAGTTGGCGCGACCGTCGGCGGTCGGGAAACCGTCGCCGAAAAGGATCGCCTCGCCCGGCTGCTCGTCGCCCTTACAAGGATAGGTGACGAAGCCTTCGCGTTCCAATCGTTCCCACGTGATGTGATCGAGGGAGCGCATGGTTTTCTTCATGTCGGCGAACACGTCCGGCGGACCGTCATAGGTCCAGCCAAGTCCCAATCGATTGGCGATCTCTTGAATGATCCACCAATCCTGACGCGCATCGCCCGGCGGGTCGATCACGGGTCGGGCCATCTGCACCTGCCGGTTGGTGTTGGTAAACGTCCCGGCTTTCTCGGGGAACGCCGACGCCGGCAAGACCACATCGGCATGGGTCGCGGTTTCCGTCAGGAAGATGTCCTGGACCACGAGATGATCGAGCTTGGCAAGCGCATCTCGCGCGTGTTGGACATCGGGATCGGACATCGCCGGGTTCTCGCCCATGATGTACATGCCCTTGATGCCACCGTCCAAAATCGTGCGCATGATCTCGACGACGGTGAGACCCTTTTGCCGGTCGAGTTCGCGTCCCCACATATCCTCATAGACAGTGCGAACATCGTCGGCCTCGACGGATTTGTAATCGGGATAGACCATTGGGATCAGGCCAACGTCCGACGCGCCTTGGACGTTGTTTTGACCGCGGAGTGGATGCAGACCGGTTCCGGGGCGGCCGATCTGTCCGGTGATTGTGGCCAAGGCGATCAAGGATCGAACGTTATCCGTGCCGTGTACGTGTTGGGCAATGCCCATGCCCCAGAAAATGATCGATTTCTCGGCTGTTGCGTAGGTCCTGGCGACGGTGCGGATGGTCTCGGCGTCGATACCGCAAACCGCCGACATTTTCTCCGGTGAGAACTGTTTGGCGTTGTTGGCGATGTCGTCGTAGCCGTCCGTCATCGCCTGGATATACTGACGATCGATCAGGTCTTCTTCGATAATCGTGTGGATCATGGCGTTGAGCAGTGCCACATCCGTCCCCGGCTTGAACTGAAGCATATGGTCCGCATGCCGGGTCAGTTTCTGCTTGCGGGGGTCCATGACGATCAACGTCGCACCCTTCTTCGCGGCTTGCTTGATATAGGTGGCGGCAACCGGATGGTTTTGACCCGGGCGCGCGCCGATCACAATGATGCAGTCGGTATCGTTGGCGGCGGTGAACGGCGCCGTCACGGCACCGGAATTGATCCCCTCCATCAACGCCGCAACGCTTGAGGCATGGCACAACCGTGTGCAGTGGTCGACGTTATTGGTGCCGAAGCCCTGGCGAATTAGTTTTTGAACCAGATACGCTTCCTCGTTCGAGCCTTTCGCCGATCCGAATCCGGCCAATGCCGCGCCACCGTGGGCCTCGATGATCTTGCGGAACCCATCGGCGGCCCGGTCTAAGGCCTCGTCCCAGGTCGCTTCGCGAAAGTGCGTGTGAACGTTCGCCGGATCGATTCTGTCATGCCCATCCTTGGGTACATCGTCGCGGCGGATCAGCGGCACTTTCAACCGCTCGGGATGATGAACGTAATCGAAACCGAACCGTCCTTTCACGCACAGCCGGTTCTCGTTGGCCGGGCCGTCGCGGCCTTCGACATATTGAATCTTGTCGGCTTTGACGTGGAAGGTCATCTGGCAGCCGACGCCGCAGAACGGACACAGACTATCGACTTTCCGCTCGGCGTCGCCGACGTAGGTCTGGTCCGCGTCAACACGGCTCGACGGCATCAATGCGCCCGTCGGACATGCCTGCACGCACTCGCCGCAGGCGACGCAGGTGCTTTCGCCCATCGGATCGTCGAAATCGAAGATGATCTTTGACGCTGCGCCCCGATGCGCCATGCCGATGACGTCGTTGACCTGCACCTCGCGGCAGGCGCGGACGCAGAGATTACAGTGAATGCAGGCATCCAGGTTGACGGCCATCGCTGTGTGCGAGCGGTCCGGCGCAGGCACATGTGCGCGGTCGGCGGCAAATCGGGAGTCTTCAAGTCCAACATGATCCGCCCATTGCCAAAGACGGGAATTCGGATCGGCGGACTGGGACCGCTCCGGCTGGTCGGCCAACAGTAATTCGATCACCATGCGGCGGGCCTTTTCGGCGCGTTCGCTGGCCGTGATGACGGTCATGCCGTCGGTCGGTTCGCGCCGGCACGATGGGGCCAGAACCCGTTCCCCATCGATCTCGACCATGCAGGCGCGGCAATTTCCGTCCGGTGCGTAGCCCGGCGCGTCCCGATGGCATAGGTGCGGCAGGGTGTTCCCGTGCCGTTTGGCGACCTGCCAAATGGTTTCACCGGGGACCGCGTCGACGGTTTCGCCGTCCAGGGAAAAGGAAATTTTATCGCTCATGATACTTCCTTCTCAAAAAAACGAAGCGCACTTAAGACCGGGTTGGGCGCTGCTTGTCCAAGTCCACAAATCGACGCGTCGGCCATGGCATCCGAGAGCTCGTGGATCAGGTCGGCATCCCACTCCGGCGCCTCAATGAGGTGCTGCATTTTCTCGCATCCGACCCGACACGGCGTGCACTGACCGCAGCTTTCGTCCTCGAAAAACTGCAGCAGATTTCGACAGATATCACGGACGTCGTCGTGTTCCGAGAACACAACCACGGCGCTCGACCCAATAAAGCACCCGTGATCGGTCAGCGTGCCGAAATCCAGCGGCAAATCTCCCTTGTCCGCCGGCAATAAACCGCCGGATGCACCACCGGGGAGATAGGCGTAGAACGTATGCCCGTCCGCCATGCCGCCGCAATGATCGTTGATCAATTCGCGGACCGTGATCCCGGCACGAGCCAGAACCACGCCGGGCGACTTAACCCGGCCGGAAACGGAATAGAAATGCGGGCGGTCCGCTTTTTCGTACCACGTCGGGTCATGGGCCAGGATCTCCGGCACCCAATAGAGGGTTTCGACGTTGTTGATCAGGGTCGGTTGGCCCCATAAACCCGATTGCGCGGGGAAGGGCGGTCGGTTGCGGGGTAGGCCGCGTTTCCCTTCGATGCTCTCCAGCATGGCCGATTCTTCGCCGCAGATATAGGCGCCGGCGCCGCGTCGCAGGTGAATGCTCACACCCCCGGTGCGGCCCGCGTCGTTCAAGATTTCGATCTCGCGGGCCAGGATTTCCCGTGCCGCCGGGTACTCGTCGCGAAGGTAGATGTAAATCGCCTCGGCATCGATGGCCCAGGCGGCGATCAATGCCCCCTCCAGCACGCGATGCGGGTCGGTTTCCAGGCAATACCGATCCTTGAACGTTCCCGGCTCGCCTTCGTCGGCGTTAACGGCGACATAACGCGGTTTCGGCGTTCCGTCCAAGAATCCCCACTTTCGACCGGCCGGGAACCCGGCGCCGCCCAGACCTTTCAATCCGGATGCCGACAAAGCCTCGCACACATCTTCGCGGGACCGTTTGCCTGCCAGGCATTCCTCGAATGCGCGATATCCGCCACCGGCAAGATACGTGAGCATGCCGGCATACTCGGGCACCGGCTGGTAAAGCTCACCGGCGTCGACGGCCGACTTCACGGTCTCCGCGTTTGCCTGCCAGACTTGGTTTTGTTTGACCACCGCGCAGGGCGCTTTGTCGCAGGCGCCGACGCACGGCGCGGCCATCACGCGGACATCGGTGCCGAGCACCTGGGTCAATTCATCGATCAAGTCATGCGCGCCCATCATCTCGCAGGTGATGCCCTCGCAGACGCGCACCGTCAGGGGCGGCGGCGGGGTCTCGTCTTCATTGACGACGTCGAAATGATGATAGAACGTCGCGACCTCGTAGACTTCTGCCTGAGCGAGCTTCATCTCGTCGGCGAGGGCCAGGAGGTGTGCTGCCGAGATGTGCCCGTAGGCGTCCTGGATGAGGTGCAGGTGCTCTATGAGTAGATCTCGGCGGCGCGGCGCGTCGTCCAAAAGTCTTTCGATCTCGGCTGCGGCCTCGCGGTCACGCTGTCGACCCTTGGGAATCGTGGGGTTTCCCGCGCCCCCTTTTCGTGAGGTCAATGAAGATGCCATGCGTTGCGGACTCCTTCTAATCGGCCCGATAACGCGCCATTCATTCGTTGTCATCTAAGTATAATTCAGCGCTTGGCGCGTCGGCAAAGGATGATATCGTGACAACCTCATGGTTGCCTATGCTCGTTGTTTTCGTGCCGGGCATCTGTCTTGTTGGCGTCTCCTCGTATCGCTGATGCGCCGGAGCCTAAACGAGGAGAAACAATGAGCGACTCCTTACGCTTGAGCCAGTTAATCTGTTCGCGACTGTGCCATGATTTGGTGGGCGCCGCGGGCGCCATCAACGCGGGCCTGGAAATCCTCGCTGAAATGGGGGGGCTCGACGACAGCGCCATGGAACTGGCAAGCAAAAGCGGCCAGGAGATGACCCGTCGATTGTCGTTCTACCGCGTATCGTTCGGCGCCGGCGGGGCGGGAAGCGGCGGCGCCGAGGTCTCCGTCCTGCGAAAGCTGGCGCACGACTTTCTTGAGGAAAGTAACGTGCAACTCAACTGGCCGGATTTGGGCGAGGGTGTCGGCGAAATTGCACCCGTCGCAGGCAAGCTGTTGCTGAACCTCATTCTGATTGCGTCGGAGTGCCTGCCCCGAGGTGGCACCCTCAGTGTTCAACTGGCGGCCATTGACGGCGGGGTTGGCCTTGCCGTGTCGGCCGACGGCCCCGATGCCGGCCTGCGCGAGGATATCGCGACGGCGATGACACCAAGACAAACCGTCGACGGGCTCGACAGCCGCTGTATTCATGGCCTTGTGACGCAGCTATTGGTACTTGAATCGGGCTGTGAGCTTGAGGTTGCGGCCGAGGACGGTGTGGTGCGGTTCGCTGCATTGGTCGCCTAAGTTGAAAATTCCTTTAATGAGTCAACGGCCCAACCTATGTGCTTGATACGTATTCACCTTTCTACCTGTCCGGGCTAGTATCCGGCGACATTTAATAATAACGCGACGATAACCCCGGATTTCCGCGGGAAATGGCGATTTTGGAGAGTGACGCATGGACGATCTACTAAGCGAGTTTCTGACTGAGACGGCGGAAAGCCTAGCCGTCATCGACGTGCAACTTGTCGAGTTCGAGAAGAACCCGAACGATCAGGACATTCTTTCCAACATTTTCCGACTTGTTCATACGATTAAAGGAACATGCGGGTTCCTCGGCCTTCCAAGGCTTGAATCGGTTGCGCATGCCGGCGAAAACGTCCTCGGTCAGTTCCGCGACGGTAAACTGGAAGTGACGCCGGAGGCGGTGACCCTCATTCTTCGATGCATCGATCAGATCAGGGAACTGCTGGACGAATTGGAAGCATCCGGAGAAGAACCCGAGGGTGAGGACGGCGAACTGATCGCCGAACTAAACGCCATGGCGGAAGGCAAATCGCCGGCAGCGGCCCAAGCCGCTGCGCCGGCTCCGGCAGCTGAGGCGCCGACCGACGACTCTCCGGCCGCCAACGAATTCGGTGCGCCGGTGGCCGCTGAGTTGCTGGCCGAAGTCGAAGCGGCGCAGGCGCAGGGTGTTGCTGCCGCCAGCGAGGAACAGCTTGCCGCCGAAATGGAAGCCGAGCGGGCGGCGGAAGCCGGTGACAACAAAGAAGATGCACCTGTTGCCAACGAATTCGGCGCGCCGGTCGCGGCGGAGTTGCTGGACGAGGTGGAAGCCGCGCTGGCGGACGGCAAAGCGGCAGCATCGGAAGAGCAGATCGCGGCCGAAATGGAAGCCGAGAGAGCTAAGGAAGCGCCGGCCGAAAAGGCGCCGGTTGCGGAATCCAAGCCGCCAGCGACGCAAGCTAAGCCGCCCGCCAAGGCCGGTGGCGGGAAAACCCCGGCGAAAGCGGACAAAGAGCCGTCCGTGGCGCAGTCCTCGATCCGCGTCAATGTCGACGTTTTGGAAAACCTTATGACCTTGGTCAGTGAACTTGTCCTGACGCGAAACGCGCTGCTGCAAATGGTTCGCGGCCTAGAGGATCACGAATTCCAAGTGCCGTTGCAGCGCCTCAGCCATATCACATCGGACTTGCAGGAAGGCGTGATGAAGACGCGCATGCAACCGATCGGCAATGCCTGGGCGAAGTTGCCCCGGATCGTTCGTGATCTCTCGATTGAATCGAACAAGAAGATCGAACTCGTGATGAAAGGCGCTGAAACCGAACTGGATCGTCAGGTTCTGGATCTCATCAAGGATCCGCTGACCCACATGGTTCGGAACTCGGCCGATCACGGGCTCGAGGATACAGCCGGCCGTTCGGCCGCCGGCAAGCCCGAAACCGGAACCATCCTGCTGAATGCCTATCACGAAGGCGGACATATCATCATTTTGATCCAAGACGACGGCCGCGGCCTGAACATGGATCGTATCCGCCAGAAATGCCTCGAGAACGGATTGGCGACAGATGCGGAACTGGAAGATCTCAGCGATCAACAGGTCCAGCAGTACATCTTCAAGGCCGGGTTCTCGACGGCCGAGAAAGTGACCAGTGTCTCGGGCCGTGGTGTCGGCATGGACGTGGTTCGAACCAACATCGAGAAAATCGGCGGGACGATCGAGTTGAACTCGATCGAAGGAAAGGGCACGACCTTCACGATCAAGATCCCGCTCACCCTCGCCATCGTCTCGGCGTTGATCGTCGAGTGCGGAGGGGAGCGCTTTGCCGTGCCGCAGATCAGCGTCCTCGAACTGGTGCGCGCGTCGTCGAAATCCGACCTGAAAGTCGAGATGATTGCGGATTCCCCCGTCCTGCGTTTGCGCGACCGTTTGCTGCCTCTGGTGTCCTTGCGAAATCTGTTGGAACTCAGCGACGACCCGATCAATCTGGACGACGACAGCTTTATCGTCGTCACACAGGTCGGGGCAAACACCTTCGGCATTATCGTCGACCGTGTTTTCGATACCGAGGAAATCGTCGTCAAACCGGTATCGCCGATCCTTCGAAACATCCAGTTCTACTCTGGAAATACGATCCTCGGCGATGGGAGCGTGATTATGATCTTGGATCCGAACGGGATAGCGTCGGCCAGCGGTCAGATGCAAAGCGACGACAGCCGGACCGAGGCGGAACTTGCACACGGTGCGACGGATGACGAAACGACGTCGCTGTTGATCTTCAAAGCCGGCGGGAATAGCGAGCCTCGGGCCGTTCCGTTGGCGCTGATCGCGCGTCTCGAGGAAGTCGACAGCGGATCGATCGAAATGGTTCATGGTCAGGCGATGGTTCAGTATCGCGGCCAGCTAATGCCGTTGATTCCATTCGATGCGACACATCAGTTTGCCCCGGAAGGACGTCAGCCGGTGCTGGTGTTCACCGATCGCCATCGGTCCATGGGCCTGGTTGTCGACGAGATCGTCGACATCGTCGAAGACAAACTGAAGATCGAGATCGCCACCGAAGTTCCGGGCCTGATCGGCAGCGCCGTGATTGCCGGAAAGGCGACGGATATCATAGACGCGGGTTACTATCTGGTTCGGGCCTTCGAAGATTGGTTCGACGCGGGTGACAGTCCCGCCGGTGATACGCTGAAGCTAGAATCGCCTGGCAAGCGCGCACTTCTTGTGGACGATAGTCCGTTCTTCCGGAATTTGCTGTCGCCGTTGCTGTCGGTTGCAGGCTGGAAAGTCACCGCCGTTGAGTCTGCCGATGCGGCGCTGGAACGGCGGGAAAGCGGCGACGTTTACGATGTGATCATCAGCGACATTGAAATGCCCGGCAAAGACGGTTTTGCCTTGGCCGAGGACATTCGTGCGGATGCGCGTTGGAAGGACGTCCCGATGGTCGCCCTATCCGGGCACGTCAGCGAAGCCGCCATGGAGCGCGGCCGCGGCGCCGGCTTCAACGATTATGTGACGAAACATGATCGTGAGGCCCTGGTTTCCAGTCTCGCGCAAACCGTTGCGATGGTTTCCAAGAACGCTGGATGATTAAATTGTTCGTGTCTGTTGCGCACTACCCCGCGCTTCGGCATTATCAGATTAAGTGTTGAGGCACGGTGTGTGGCCGGTGAAACGTCCGCTGGACGGGTGTTTCCCGGGGTTAAGAGTACGAGGATAGGTTTATGAAGCGCTGTCTCATTGTTGACGACTCGAAAGTGATCCGCATGGTTGCGCGCAAGATCCTCCAAGAGTTGGGTTTCGAGACTGAAGAAGCCGCCGATGGTCAACTTGCGCTGGAAGCCTGCCAGCGGGAAATGCCGGACGCTGTGTTACTCGATTGGAATATGCCGGTTATGAACGGGTTGGAGTTTCTCGTCGCCCTGCGTCAGGAACCCGGCGGGGATGCTCCGGTGGTGGTTTTCTGTACCACCGAAAATGATATTTCACATATTCAACAAGCGATAGAGAAGGGGGCCAACGAATACATTATGAAACCCTTCGATAGCGAGATTATCCAAAGTAAGTTCGCGCAAGTCGGCCTTCTTTAGGCCGCCCGTGCGTTCTTGGTCATGAATTCATTAGGTTTGAAGGCCGCACATATGTCCGGGAGTGGCAACGATATTGCAGTGATGGTCGTCGATGACTCTCTCGTCATTCGCGGGCTGATCAGCAAAATGATAGACGCAACGGACGGTATGTCGATTGTCGCGTCAGTGCCGAACGGTGAGCAGGCCGTAAACCAAGTCGACCGCGTCGACGTGGATGTCGTCGTCCTCGATATCGAAATGCCGGTCATGGACGGCCTGACGGCTTTGCCCCTGATCTTAAAGAAGAAGCCGAACACCAAAGTCATCATGGCGTCGACGCTGACCACGCCGAATGCCAGCGCCAGTATGAAAGCGCTTGCTTTGGGTGCGGCCGATTACATTCCGAAGCCGACCTCTTCGGGCGATATCAGCGGTGTCGGCGGGAGCGATACGTTCAAACACGATCTCGTCTCAAAAGTCGAAGCGCTTGGGATCGTCGCCCGGCGGCAGGCCGGCAAACCGCTTAACGAGGCGGAGAAAACGACAGTCCGCTCAAGCCCTGCCGCCTCGGGTGCGGGCAAAAACGCCAAGGCCCTGATTTACACCGGTGACGTTGTTTTGCGGCCCGAGAAATCCATGCGCCGTCGCCCCAAGGTGCTGGCGGTGGGAAGCTCAACCGGCGGCCCCGAGGCGTTGATGGCGTTCTTTAAGGCACTGGATAAGGACATCGGGATTCCGATTGTGTTGACCCAGCACATGCCGCCCCGTTTTACCACCATGCTGGCCGAGCATATCACCCAGAAAACAGGATTTAAGTGTACCGAGGCCGCGGACGGCATGGCGCTTGTCAAAAACGAGATTCTGTTGGCACCGGGCGATTATCACATGGAAGTCGCGGGCACGGATTCCAACGCGCATGTGAAGTTGAACCAGAACCCGCCGGAGAATTTTTGTCGTCCGGCGGTTGATCCCATGCTTCGGTCGTTGGTGCCGATCTATGGGGATCGTATTCTGTCCTTGATTTTGACCGGCATGGGATCCGATGGGTTGAAGGGCGGTCAAGTGGTTGTCGAGGCGGGAGGCGAGATGATCGCTCAGGACGAAGACAGCAGCGTTGTTTGGGGCATGCCCGGTGCGGTTGCCACGGGCGGATTGTGTACCGCCGTCATGCCCTTAAACGAGCTCGGGGGCTATATCGCCTCACGGATCAAGAAGGCAATGCCATGAACCCGGATATTTTTAATTTCATTAGCGAACTTCTGCGCTCGAAGTCGGGCTTGGTGCTGACCCCGGAGAAAGCCTATCTGCTCGAAAGCCGTTTGACACCGATCGCCCGCCGGCTTGAGGAAGGCAGCGTCGAAGACCTGATCAAACGTATTCAACTCAAGAAAGAAGCAGACATCATCACCGAGGTGGTCGAGGCGATGACCACCAACGAGTCGTTTTTCTTTCGCGACATCAAGCCTTTCGACCTTTTCCGCGACAATGTGTTGCCGCATCTGTTGGAATCGCGCGCGTCTTCCAAGTCGTTTCGTATCTGGTGTGCCGCGGCGTCCAGCGGCCAGGAACCGTATTCGTTGGCCATTACATTGATGGAGCAGAAAGCAAAACTGGCCGGCTGGCGGTACGATATCCTCGGCACCGATATTTCACGGAACATCCTCGCCAAGGCGCAAGAGGGGGTTTACTCCCAATTCGAGGTCCAGCGCGGACTGCCGATCAGTCTCCTGGTGAAGTACTTTTCGCAAGAAGGCGAGAAATGGCGGGTTAAGCCGGAAGTCCAGGAAAAGGTCAAGTATGACTACTTTAATCTACTGGACAGCGCGGCATCGCTTGGAAAGTTCGACGTGGTTTTCTGTCGCAACGTGTTGATCTATTTCGATCAGAAGACCAAAGGCGAAGTGTTGGGGCGGATTGCCGGTCTTATGCCGCCGGATGGGATGTTGTTCCTGGGTGGTGCCGAAACGGTTTTGGGCGTTTCCGACGCGTTCAAGCCGATGCCCGGGCAACGGGGTGTCTACGGCTTAGCCTAATTACCTGCCGAAGCTTACCAATCTAGGCCGATTGTGCCGCTGGCTCGACTTCCGGATCCCGCAGGACATAGCCGCGACCCCAGACGGTTTCGATGTAGTGATCACCCCCCGTGGCGTCCGACAGCTTCTTGCGCAATTTGCAAATAAAGACGTCGATGATCTTCAACTCGGGCTCGTCCATCCCACCGTATAAGTGATTCAAGAACATCTCTTTGGTGAGCGTCGTTCCCTTGCGAAGGCTGAGGAGCTCCAGAATACCGTATTCCTTGCCGGTCAAATGAACCGGTTGGCCGTCGACTTCGACCATATGGGTATCCAAATTGACCGTCATGCGCCCGGTGTCGATCACCGAATGGGCGTGCCCGGCGGAGCGGCGAACGATCGCCTGCACGCGCGCCAGGAGTTCGGATTTGTCGAACGGCTTGGTCAGATAGTCGTCGGCGCCGATGCCGAGGCCTTTGACCTTCATTTCCGATTCCGTCAACCCGGATAGAATCAAAACCGGCGTCTGGATGCGAGAATCCCGCAATCGCCGTAGGACTTCGAGGCCATCCATGTCCGGCAGCATCAAGTCCAAAACCATAATGTCATAATCGTATAATTTGCCGATCTCGAGCCCGTCTTCACCCAGATCAGTGGCATCGACGACCATGCCGGCGGTCTCCAGCATCAACTTGATGCTGGCCTGCGTTGTTGGATCGTCTTCAATCAATAATACGCGCATTACACGCCTCCCGACCGTCCCATGAGCCGCGAATCGGCACCTGTTAACCATATTACCATTTGCGGAGTCTACGCCAAACCCTTTACGAACAGCCGGTGAATTTGGCTCCGACGCGGTTTTAAGGCATCGCGGTGTTTTTCGCCTGCTTTTGGCGTTAACCATTCGTGTGACGGGGTGGCGATCCGCCGCTAACCCTTAAGAATCGGCACCGCCCGTACGTTGCTCTCGCGCCCGGGAAGGGCGGTTCGACTATCGTTTATGGAACCCTTCTGGATAGGGCCATGACTTGATCTCGTCGATGCGCCCATCCTCGTGAAGTCTCAAGAGATAGCTGTGATCGGCGGTGAAACGATCGCCAAGAACGGCGATCACCGACGGTGTCGCCGAGTGAACCAGTATGACACCGTGTCCGAAGTCTTCGATCAGGTCACGAACCTGTGCTTCCGACGAATTGCTAAACGCGCTGGTGAAATTCACGGGTTTGCCCAGCGGAACCCCTTCGTATCGGAATATGATCGCCGACTCGCCGGTTCCCTTTGGATCGAAGATATGGACTTTATCCTCGGCACGAATGAGCGGGGCCGCTTCGACCGCGACCGTGCGATAATGGCGGACATAGGGCAACGCGTCGAAGCGGAGCTTCTCGGCAAATACGATGGGCGCCAACAGGACTAAGCACATGGCGAATAACCCCAGTCGTTTGGCCGACACCCCGCGGGTATCCAAGGCCCCGCCCCAACGATGCCAGGCCAAGCCCAGGCACGACGCGGCGAAACAAATCCCTAAACCGGAAAGTTGTTGGTTATAACGCCAGAAGGATGCGACGCGCTCGGCCTCGAATTTGCCGAAGGCGGCCAAATACATCACCAAAAGAAACGTGACATGACCTAGGAAAACGACGCCAATCGTAATCGCCATGTGATCGAACGTCGACCGGCACCGTCGGACGGCCAGAACGCCGGCGACGACGGCCCCGAGCATAAGCACCGTATAATAGGATTTCTTCAAAAGGACATATACCGCCCCGCTGAGGATTTTCGGCAACAAATCCCAATGCCAATCCGCGAGCGGGCGAATGGAAAATTCCTGACCGGTCAGCTCCGCCGTCACATAGCCCCGCCAAACGAAGTATATGATCAAACCCGGCAATGCCGCGGCAAAGAGGTGGGTGAATAACGGCCGAATCCGAACGCGGGGATCGCAAAGCCCGGCGATTGCCAGGGCGATCAGAAGAAGCCCAAACAGTTCACCGGTCGATTGCTTCAAGTTCACCAGAAGCATTAACACCAACGACATGAGCCAGGCACTGCGTCTCGCCGCGCGCGCGTCGCCTTCCGCCAGATCCTTGAGCATCATCCACCCGTAGATCGCCGCAACCGCCAACGATACGGACGTGGCCACGTCTGCATAGGACGTCAGAATGACTTTCTGTACGAACGCCGGGTTGATCAACGTTGCCGCGGCGACCGCGAATGCGGCGTGTCGCCAACTCAAGGGGTGCGTCGGTAATGCGCCCGTCACGTTGCCCATCGACAGACGTACCGCCGCGTGGCCTAGCGACAGCAACAACAAGACGTTGACCAGCGCGCCCGTATTTTCGATCAGGCGCCCGCCGATGACGCTCGCGAAATAGGTCACGAAATGCCAACCGAACGGGTAAGCGGACAAAGTCGCGCCGCTTGGGGGGTGGCCCAGGCCGGGCATCACGCCATACAGCAACAAGTACTTGGGCGTGATCAGCCAGTCGGCGAACTCATCCCACTGCGAGCCGATCGCCGCCGATACCAACAACAGCAATGGTGCGGCGAAACAAATCGCCTTCAAAAAACCTATGGGGATAACCCATGGGTCTCGCCGCGCCGATGCGGCAAAGACGAAGACGGTAAGCACGGCAAGCCCGATGGCGGCATATTCAAGCGAAATGTCCGTATAGACCCCGACCAAGGTCATTGCGGTCGACGCGACGGCCCAACCGATTACGGGTGCCAGTTCCGGGAACCGTCCGCCGGCACCGGCGAGCCGCGCCAATGCGGCGAAACTGAACCACAGTACGGCCACCGACAGCACCGAGGAAATCTGCCGCGGGTGTTCAAAAAAATAGGTGAAATATTCAGGCATTTATCTTCATCCAGGCGGGCGAACCTTATCAAGCAGGGTCGGGCATTCCAAACGTATTCTCGGCGCTCAACCACCGCACATTCGCCCGCTTGCGTGCTTTACGGGTTGCCGCTTTGCGACGTATAAACGCGGCGGGGAATCTGAAGCTCAGTCAGGGATCGGACGCCAACGTATGTGCGGTATATTTGGATTTGTTTTGCCGACCGGAAGCGCCGTCAACGCCGAGCAATTAAAATCAGCCATCGCGCATCTATTTCGTTTATCCGAACCTCGCGGCCAAGAGGCGGGCGGTCTGGTTTTCGCGTCGACCGGCCATGCCGACGTGTTCAAACGCGCGCTCAAACCGACCGTGATGATGCGCAGTGCCGCGTATAAAGAATTTATTGCCCGTCAGATGGATGCGTTGCCCCTACAAGCGGGAAAGCTGACGGCGCCCTTGGCGGTCATCGGTCATTGCCGGTTGGTCACCAACGGCGTTGAAATCGTTCCGGAAAACAACCAGCCGATCATCACCGACGCGACCGTCGGTATTCACAACGGCATTGTCACGAACGAAGCCGTTTTGCGTCGGAAATTCAGTCAAATTCCGATGACGCTGGACAGCGATTCGGAAGTTATCTTTCGACTGATCGACCACTATATGGCGACGAATGACAATGACTTGATGGCATCTGTCCGCAGTGTCTTTGATCTGATCGAAGGCGCGGCGTCGATTGCCTGTGTGCACAATGCCCGCGATGCCCTGGCGTTGGCGACCAACACGGGGTCGTTGCACATGGCGCAGACCGACGGTGACGGTCCGATGGCTTTTGCGTCGGAACGATACATTCTGCAGCGCTTCGTCGATGTGGACCCGATCTTCAAATCCGTCGCGACCGAACTGCACCAGGTGCCGGTCGGCGAAGGGCGTCTTGTTCGATTTGAAGACGCCGACGTCACGGCCTTCGATTTGCAAGAGACGCCGGTTACGGCGTTTGAGATCGCGTCCAGCACGCGACGGATCAAGGTCTACGACGACAACCGCGCCATCGATCATTTGCAGCGGTGTACGAAGTGCATTTTGCCGGTGACGTATCCGCATATCGAATTTGATGCCGATGGCGTCTGCAACTATTGCCGCGATTACGAGAAACCGAAATTGGCCGGTAAGGCGGCGTTGGAAGCTGAACTCGCCAAGCACCGTCGAACCGACGGGCAGCCGGATTGCATTGTCGCGTTTTCGGGGGGGCGCGACAGCTCGTACGGATTGCACCTCCTCAAGACGGAATACGACATGAACCCCGTCGCTTATTCCTATGACTGGGGCATGGTGACCGACATCGCGCGCCGAAATCAGGCACGCATGACCGGGCAGTTGGGGGTCGAACATTTTTTCCGCGCCGCCGATATCCCGGCGAAACGGCGTTATATCCGCAAGAACATCATGGCCTGGCTTAAACGGCCGCACCTCGGCATGGTTCCGATCTTCATGGCGGGCGACAAGTTCTTCTATCGGATCGGCCGGCAGTTACGCCACGAAACCGGCATTCCGTTGGTCATTTTTTGTGCCGGAAATCCGCTGGAGCGGACCGATTTCAAGGGCGGCTTCGCGGGCATCCGCGAGAGCATGCATGGCCAACGATTGTTCGCGTTCTCGTTGGCCAACAAACTGCAGATCGCCGCGTTCTACGGATCGCAGTATCTGTTGAACCCCGCGTATTTCAACGAGTCGTTCCGCGACACGGTCGAGAGTTTCTTCACCACCTTCGTCGGCAAGGACGATTTCCTGTATTTGTTCCATTACCTGGAATGGGACGAGAAAGAGATCAACAAGACGTTGATCGAACAATACGGCTGGGAAACCGCGCCGAACACCGATAACACGTGGCGAATTGGCGACGGCTACACCTCGTTCATCAACTACATCTATCATTCGATCGCTGGGTTTTCCGAGTTCGATACCTTCCGCAGTCAGGAAATCCGGGCCGGTCTGATGACCCGAGACGAGGCACTGGCACTGGCGTTCACCGACAATCAGCCAGATATTGAGACGCTGCAGGAATTCGCCGGCCAGATCGGGATCAATCTGGAAGAAGTCATTACCCGCATCGAAGGCACACCGAAGCTTTACTAAGCGAAAAGGTTCCATTTTGGACGCACTCCGCCGCGCGTTTTTGAAAGACAAGTTCCTAGGCGATACGGCTTGGAATTTCGTCGCCTTCAGCGTTCTGGCGTCGGTCGGCGTTTTGCTCAACTTTTTCATTGCCGCATACCTGGGGGCCCGCGCCCTTGGCGTCTTCAATCAAGGCTACGCGGTGTTTGTGATCTTTGGGCAATTGGCGGCCCTGGGCATCCATGACTCGGTGCAAAAGCACATCGCGGAGTTTTCCGCCGACGACCCAGGCCAGTGCTGGGCCATCGGCTTCGCCGGGCTTGTCGCCGTTCTCCTGGTCGCGGTACCGATCGGTGCCCTGCTGTATGTCCTGCACGCCGCTATCGGCGTCCTGGTCGACAGCGTCGATGTCGGGTTGACCGTCGCCATCGTCGCACCGGGTGTGGCGTTGTTTGCCGTGAACAAGGTGTTGTTGGCGGTGCTGAACGGTCGGCGCGACATTCGCCGGTTTGCCTTGGTCCAATGCCTTCGCGGGTTGTCGATTTTGGGATGCTGCGTATTTTTCGGCGTTGCCGGGTTCGACGTGTATTGGCTGGCCGGTGCCTTCACGGTCGCGGAGGCCTTGATATTACCGGTCTTGGTCCGGTTTGTGTTCTTCGGCGATGACGCGTCGACGCGGCCCGCATCGGAAACGGCCAGACGTGTCGCAAGTTGGATAAAAGATCATTTCGTTTTTGGACTGCGCGCCATGCCGAACGGTTTTTTGGCGGAATCCTATCTGCGCGTCGATGTGCTGATGCTGGCGCTGTTCGTCGGCGATACGGAGATCGGCATCTACAGTTTCGCGGCGATGTTCATCGAGGGACTCTATCAAGTGCCGGTGGTCATTCGAACCGTGGCAAATCCCGTGCTGGTGACGTTGGTCGGCAAGTCGGACACGGCGCCGTTTTTTGCCTTTGCCCGAAAGACGGCCGCGATGGGCCTTGCCGCGGCGGTCCTGGTTGGTGGCGCCGTTTGGGTTGTGTTCCCATGGCTGGCACCCCTGTTTGACGGCGGAATCGTTGAAAGCGCGGAACCCGTTCTGAACGTTCTGATCGTCGGTATGGTCCTGTATGCCGCGTTTGTGCCCCTTGATCACATCCTGCTTCAAGCGGGGCGGCCCGGGCGTCAGAGCATCTTGATGGGCGGCAATATCCTCATAAACATTGCCCTCAACCTCTCGCTGATCCCGTTATACGGGATCATGGGGGCGGCAGTGGCGACGTCCATATCCTATGCCATGTCGGGCGTGACCCTTAACATCGCGGTGCGGCTATGGCTGGGGTTCCGGCGCGGCTTGTTGCTAACATAGTTTACGAAAAGTTAGCATTGCCCAGGCATGGTTAAACGCTAGGACGACGGCGCCCGCGGAATAGGGCGCTTTCTCGGGTGGGATACAGAATTTTGCGTTTGTTCTCCAATAGTATTGCCAGCGAAGTGGCGCGATTGCCGGACCATCAGGTGTTCGGCAGGGTTGCCGACGTTATCGGTCTGCTGGTCGAGGTCGGCGGCCTGCAAGGATCGCTGTCGATCGGCGACCACATTCGGGTCGATGCGCGAAACGGGCGCAAAGTGATTTGTGAGGTGATCGGATTTCGCGGTGGCAAGGCGCTGGTGATGCCGTTCGGACCGTTGGACGGTATCGGACTCGGTTGCCGGGCGGAACTGTCGACGACCGAGCCGTCGATCTATCCCGACGAAAGTTGGCTTGGCCGGGTCATCGATGCGTTCGGGAAACCGGTCGACGGTGCCGGCTCCATCGGTGCCGGCGGTACCAGTTATCAGGTTCAGTCGTCACCGCCGCCGGCACATCATCGCCGTCGCACCGGCGGCAAGATCGACCTGGGCGTTCGGGCCATGAATACATTCCTGACCTGCTGCCGGGGACAGCGGATGGGGATATTCGCGGGCTCAGGCGTCGGTAAGTCGACCTTGTTGTCGATGATGGCGCGCAACACGGACGCCGAGATCAGCGTCGTCGGTCTGATCGGCGAGCGCGGCCGCGAAGCAAAGGAATTCATCGAGGACTATCTCGGCCCGGAGGGGATGAAACGAACGGTCGTCATCGTTGCGACCTCGGACGAGCCGCCGTTGATCCGCCGTCAGGCGGCCTATACGACCTTGGCCGTTGCCGAATACTTCCGCGACCGCGGACGGAATGTCCTGTGCATGATGGATAGCGTAACACGCTTTGCCATGGCCCAGCGCGAGATCAGCTTGTCGGCCGGCGAGCCCCCGGCGTCGAAAGGATATACCCCGTCGGTGTTTGCCGAACTGCCGAAATTGCTCGAACGGGCCGGGCCGGGCAGTGGCGATCAGGGCGATATCACGGGGTTGTTTACGGTTTTGGTCGAAGGCGACGACCATAACGAACCCGTTGCCGACGCGGTTCGCGGGATACTGGACGGGCACGTGGTCTTGGACCGGCAGATTGCCGAACGAAACCGTTTTCCGGCCATCAACATTCTTCGCAGCATTTCGCGGACCATGCCGATGTGCAATACCGATGCGCAGACCGCGGCCATCGTCCGTGCCCGCCAATTGATGTCGACGTACGAGGACATGGCCGAATTGATCCGTCTGGGCGCTTATCGCCGCGGGACCGATCCGGCCATTGACGAGGCTATTCACTATTATCCCATGTTGGAAGAATTCCTCGGCCAGAAGATCGGCGACGTTGCGGGCCTCGACGATGGGTATGCCCAGCTTTACGAGATTTTGGGCATGTCGGACGCGCCCGCCGAAGAAGCGGCATCGTAATCCATGGCGCGGGACTTCAAAGCATTGATGCGGATCAACGACTGGGAAGTCGATCAGAAACGCCGCATCCTCGCTACCCACATGCAGCAGTTGGAGAACCTGATCGCAAGGCTTGAGGCGCTTGAGGAAGAACTGATCCGCGAACAGGAATTGGCCGCGTCCTCGCCGACCGAAGCGGGCCTTACCTTTGGGGCCTACGCGACCAGCGCCATCGAACGTCGCGAAGCGCTTCAGGAACGCATTGCCGAACAGGAAGAGATCGTCGCCAATGCCCGGGAGGCGGTGCGAATCGCATTCCTCGAATACAAGAAATACGAGATTGCCGAAGAGCGCCGCGTTGCCGAGGAAACCGCGGAACAGACCCGCGACGAACAGGCCGAACTCAACGAAATTGGGATCCTCGCCCACATCCGCAAAGGATAACGGATCGCCTAGGGCGGTAGCCGGTCCAGTAGCCCCCGGTCCTGCCATTTCGGCTGACGATCTTCGATCCGAACGTCCTGTTTGATGTCGCCGGTCTCCGACGATGTCAGGACCTCAAGCCAGCAGGGGATCACTTGATCGTTGATGTCCTCGAGGATCGTCTGCGCCGTTATCTCTAGCGGGCCGTTGCCGGTCGGCGACAAGGCGGTCAAATACGTCGCGAACCCTTGGGGTGTCAGAAGATCACGGTCCGGCACATAACGCAGCCGTACGGTCACGTCGCCGATGTTGCCGCTCAAGTTGACAATCGCGTCGTGTCGCGGCTGCGGTGCGGGCTCGGTACTCAACAGGGCACGGCGGGTATGCAGATCGTTATCCATGGGCTACACCACCATCCCGTCGCCGAATGCCGTGTCGTCGGCGTCGGCCGATACGATCTCGACGAAATTCCCCGGCGCCGCTTGGAAACCGACCGATCCCTCGATGCCGGTCACCTCGATGGCGCCGACATACAGTTCACGGATGTCCGCCTTCATGGCGGGCGGCATGGGCTCGTCCGATCTGACGACAAGGTCGAGACGCTTGCCCTGGTTGCCGACAAGACCGTCCAACTGGATGTGCCCCAGCTGCGTCAGATTGAGATCGATCACAAACCGCGTGCCGCCCTTGCCTTGTTCGTCGTCGTCCTCGTCTTCTTGATCGTCGCGCAACAGCATGCGGATGCGTTCGATATCCCCGTCGTTCATAAACGGCATGGCGAGCATGCGCCATTCGCCGGTTGCGGGATCGTCGTTTATCCGCGTCATCTGCCCCAAGTCGTCGCGGAGCCGCCCGGACAGATCGGGCCGCGCGCGCTCCAGAACACGGACGGGCCCGTCGCCCATCCACGTGCGAATGTCACCACCGCGCAATGCGGATAGAAAAAACATGATGTTGGTCGTCAGCTGCGCGTCGGCCCGGGGGATCGCCGCCTGGGTTACCTGCGCATGGGCGCCGGGCGCGATCTCGCGCAATGCGGTCATGGTGTCGTCCAGGGATGGCCATGTGGTGGATGCGGCCAATAAATGGCTTTGGCCGGCGGCTGCGTTGATCCCGCTGCCTGCCGTGGATGGCGTCAGCCGGACAATTTCGAATTGGAACTGCGTTCCCGGCGGGAACGGTGTGGCCGTCGGCAGGGATACGGCGCCGACGGGTGTCTGGACCACGGTGTGGGTGACGCCTTGCCGCCCGGTGGCAACGCCGTTCAAGGTGGCCGACGGGGCGAGGGAAATTTGCTGGCCGCTTGGCGGCGGCGCAAAGCTCTCCGGCGGGGACGCCGGGACTTGGAGGCCGAGGACTTTCAAGGTCAGCAGGCTTCCGGTCGGAACGGTTTGCACACCGGCGGGTGTTGCCGCGGCGCGGGTCGGCACTTGACCGGGGATGCCGCTCGGCGAGGTCGAGGCGGCCCCAGTCGTGGGCTGAGGTGGCGTCTGCACGGTTCCCGGTGTACCGCTAAGCACTGTCGGTGCGGCATTAACCCCGGGTTGAACGATACCGGTTGTGCCGCTTGCGGTGATGGTCCCTGTCGGTGTCGTCGTCAGGACGGTCGCATTGGCACCCACATTCAACGATTGCAATAGCGTCGCTTGAACGGTTGAACCGATCTGAAGCGTGGGTGTGGCCGACGGGGCTTGGGTGCCGGCGATATTGCCGCCGGTGGCGGACAGGGGGACTTGTGCTGCCGTTTTGGACGGAAGTTGCGTTCCGTCGGGCAGCGATAGGCGCGCCTGCGGTTGCGATCCGCCACCGAGGAACTGAAGCAGCAGTTTGTCGCCGGTATTTAGCGCGAGCCGTCCGGCGTTGAGCGTTATGTCGCCCAAAGCCGATGTCAGGCGAACTTGCCCATTGTCCAGAAGCTGCCCGACGGTGACGTCCAATTTCGTCCCCGGAGGGATATCGGTAAGGGCCGGCGGCGCCAGCAAGATCGCCAGTCGCTGCGGCGCTGGTAGCGTCGGCGGAGCAACCGGTGACGGTGGCGCAATTTCGCTCATCCTTCGGCTGCGGTCTCCTTGCGAACGGCGCGGGCAATGGCCTGAATGTCCGCCGCCGCCTCGCTCTCGGTGGAAACGTTCAGGAACGGCTTTTGTTGGCGGATGGCGCTTCTGACTTTCGCATCGCGGCGGATGGCCCCCAAATGCCGGGGCGAATACTTCAAGAACCCCTGACAGGCCTTGTTGATGGTCTTGTAGGTCCGCGCCCCGTCGTCGGTCGTCGAAACCATGTTGGTGACGACTTCGATGGTTGTGTCGGGGCGTTCGTTATGGGCCAGCTTGATAAAAGCGTACCCGTCGGTCAGCGATGTCGGCTCGTCCGTAACGACGACAATTATGCGACCGGCGGCATAGGCCAATCGGCGCACGGTGCTCTCGACGCCGGCGCCTAAATCGATGATGACGTGGTCATAATTCGCGGCCAACATCGACAACTCGTCGAGCAGCGCCTGCAATCTGTTCGACGCCAGGTTCGCCAACGCCCCGGAACCGGACCGTCCGGCGATAATGTCGAAGCCGCCTTCCTCGTAATAGGTGACGGCCTGGGCAAGGCTGGCGCGCCCGGCCAAGACGGCGCCGAGATCGGTCTTGGCCATCAGGCCGAGTTGAATGTCCAGGTTGGCCAAGCCGAGATCGCCGTCGAACAAAAGAACCCGCTTGTCGACCCGTGCGATGGCATGGGCGAGGGTGATCGAAAACCACGTCTTTCCGACCCCTCCCTTGCCGGACGCAACGGCGATGATATTCCGGCCTTTGGCGCGGTTGGCGGGCTTCGGCGGTTCGGTCGCTTGCTCGTTCATGGTACGGCTTTCGTTTGTGGGGCCGGCTCATCGTCCGGGATGATCAGTCTCGCAAGAGAGACCGGGTTCAAGTTGCTGAGGCCGTCGGCAACGTTCGGATTGACGCTGACGTTGGCAATGGACAGGCGGCTGGAGACGCCGGCCGCGACGATACCGCCCAACCGCCGCGTCATGTCGAGGCGCGTGACGATGATCCGTGTCGCGCCGATATCGGCGAACGCGGCGGCCGTGTCGGCGGATTCCATGGCATCGCCGCCGGCGGGAAGGACAAGGATCACCTCGCCGCCGATGGCGTCGGCCAGGCGATGAATCTCGTCCAAGGCGTCATCGTCGAACGGATTGGTGCCGGGCGTGTCGATGATGGCCACATCGGCCTCGGCGATCTGCGCGCCGAGCGCGTGAAGCATTTCGGGGCTGTCCGCGACCTCGAGGGAGAGGTCCAATATCCGGGTGAATGCCGACAACTGTTCGACGCCACCAGCGCGCTTGGTATCGGCGGTAGCGACAAAAACCGACTGGCCCGCCAGCTTGGCCTGCGCCGCCAACTTGGCTGCGGTGATGGTTTTGCCGGCGCCCGGAATGCCGGCAAGGACCAAGGGCCGGGACAGGTTGTTCGTGTCGATCGGTCGAAACGTCATCAGACTGTCCAGCGAAGATGCCAGCGTCAATGCCGGGTCCGGATTGGCAAGATCATCCGAACTACGCAACAGGGCCTCGGTGATGTGCGGCGGTAGACCGTGCGCCATCAGAACTTGGCGAAGATACGCCGAGCGGCTTTCGGTATCGACGGGTTCCGGCGCTGCGGTGTCATCAGGAACCGGAAGTAATTCTTCCTCGATCGCCGCCGTAACCCGACAGGCCAAGCCATCTACCGGCGGATGGGTCGATACGATGATCGCGTCGTCGCCCATTTCATCGCGCACCAAGGCCATGGCTTCCGGCATCGTTGGGGCGGTATAGGTTTTCAAGCGCATCGTGCGATGGGGTCTCTATATCTGGCCGACGGTTTTAATCTTGGCTTTAGGATATATCTCGTTCTGAGACATGACCACGGTCATTGGCCTGAACCGTTCGACGATCGAGCGGACGAACGGCCGGATCGTCGGGCTGGTCAGCAATACCGGTTGTTCACCCATCATGGCCTGGCGTTCGAAGGTGGTGCGCAGCTGGCTGATGAATTCCTGCAACTTCGACGGGGGCATCGACAGGGTGCGATCATCGCCTTGCCCAACCAGGCTCTCGGCAAACGTCTGTTCCCACTGCGGTGACAGGGTCACCAGCGGTATAAATCCATCATCGTTGGCGTTCATGTCGCTGATTTGCCGGGCCAGACGCGACCGCACGTGTTCGGTAATCATCATCACATTGCGGGTGTTGCCGCAGGCCTCGTAAACGCCTTCGAGGATCGTCGGCAGGTCGCGGATGGAAATCCGCTCCGCCAATAGGTTTTGCAATGTCCGTTGAATGCCGGCGAGCGAGATTTGCGCCGGGATCATGTCGCCGATCAGTTTCTGGTGTTCTTTGTCCAGTTCGTCGAGCAGTTTCTGCGTTTCCGCATAGGACAACAGTTCCGACATATTGTCTTTGATCAGCTCGGTGATGTGGGTCGTGACCACGGTTGCCGGGTCGACCACCGTATAGCCCCGGAACAGCGCTTCTTCGCGGTTGGCTTCTTCGATCCACATGGCCGGAAGGCCAAACGTCGGCTCGGTGGTTTTCTCGCCCGGGATCGAAATTTCCTCGCCGCGCGGATCCATCACCAGCAGCATGTTCGGGCGCAATTCGCTGCGTCCGGCTTCGATCTCCTTGACGCGGATGACGTAACTGTTCGCCGGCAGTTGCATGTTGTCTTGAATACGGACGGACGGCATGACGAAGCCGACATCGGCGGCCAGTTGCCGCCGCAGCGCCTTGATCTGATCGGTCAGTTTGTGGCCGTCCTTCGGCGCGTTGATGAGGGTCAGCAGGCCGTAGCCCAATTCCAGGCGGATATGATCGATTTTCAGGGCGGTGGAGATCGGCTCTTCGGCGACGGCCTTCGGATCGACGGTTTCGTCTTCGAGCTCTTTGAGTTTTTCTTCTTCAACCACGGCTTGTTGATGATTGACGTAGAATGCCGCGGAGCCGCAGAGAAATGCCAGGATCAAGAACGGCAGGGCCGGGATACCCGGCAGTACCGCCAAGGCCAAAAGTAAGAAGCAGACCAGACCGAGCGCCTTGGGCTGTCCGCCCAATTGCTTGAACAGCGCGCCTTCCGTCGTGCCGGCGACGCCTGCCTTGGTTACGACCATACCGGCGGCGGTCGACACAATCAGCGCCGGAATTTGCGAGACCAGCCCGTCGCCGACGGTCAGGCGGGTATAGGTATCCGCCGCCTCGCCGAACGACAGGTCCTGTTGGGCGACGCCGATGATCATGCCGGCAATGACGTTGATGAAGGTGATAAGCAACCCGGCGATGGCGTCGCCGCGAACGAACTTCGCGGCCCCGTCCATGGCGCCGAAGAAGGAGCTTTCTTCCTCCAATTCCTTGCGGCGATTACGGGCGGTTTCCTCGTCGATCAGGCCGGACGACAGATCGGCATCGATTGCCATCTGCTTGCCCGGCATCGCGTCCAAGGAGAAGCGGGCCGAAACCTCGGCGATCCGCCCGGAACCCTTGGTGATGACGATAAAGTTGACGATCACGAGGATCGCGAAAACGATGATCCCGATAACAAAATTGCCGCCCATGACGAAGCCGCCAAAGGCCTCGATCACCTGTCCGGCGGCATGCGTCCCTTCGTGGCCATCCGCGAGAATCAGGCGCGTCGAGGCGAGGTTCAGTGACAGCCTGATCATCGTTGCCAATAACAGAACGGTCGGAAAGGCGTTGAAATCGAGAGGTTTCTCGACGAACAGGGCGGTCATCAAGATCAGCACGGAAATGGTGATCGAAAACGCCAGCGCCAAATCCAGCATCCATCGCGGCATCGGCAGGATCAGAACCACGAGAATCGCGACGACACCCAGCGCCAGCATGATGTCGCCGCGCTTCGCCGCCGCATTCAACTTCCCGCGGACGTAGTCTCCGCCGGATATCGTGACCTCGCTACCGCCGCCGCTGGCTTCGGCCATGATCGCTGAACCTTTCTGCTACGCCTGCTTACACGCCTGCGCGTGGTGCATCGCCGGGCGACGGAACGTTGAATCCGTCCTCGCCGTATTGTTTGAGTTTGTTACGAAGCGTCCGTATCGAAATGCCCAGGATATTCGCCGCATGGGTGCGATTGCCGAGGCAATGTTCCAGAGTATCGATGATCAGGTCCCGCTCGACATCGGCGACGGTGCGGCCGACCAGTCCTTGCGTCGCGTCGCCGCTGCCGACCGCGGACGCGGCACCGGCGTCGTCCGACGTCAGCAGAACCGCGTCGGCATCGATCTCGTCGCCGGCGGCCAACAACACCGCACGATGCATCGTGTTTTCCAACTCTCGGACGTTGCCGGGCCAGGCATAGGCCACAAGTTTGGCCATCGCCGCGTCGGAGATCGGTCGCGCGGCGACACCGTTGGCGTCGGCATATTTTTCGGCAAAATGATCGGCCAGCGGCGGGATATCGGCCGGCCGCTCGGCCAGGGACGGTAGCCGCAAGTTGACGACATTCAGACGGAAAAACAGGTCCTCGCGGAATTGGCCGTCCTTCACCGCTTGCTGCATATCCCGGTTCGACGTGGCGATAATCCGCACATTCACCGAAACCGGCTTGTTGGACCCGATGCGATCGATCTCGCGCTCTTGAATCGCACGCAGCAGCTTGGCTTGCAGCCGGATGTCCATTTCACTGATTTCGTCCAGCAACAGGGTCCCGCCGTCGGCCTCTTCGAATTTGCCGATACGCCGCGCCACGGCGCCGGTGAAAGCGCCCTTTTCGTGTCCGAATAGTTCGGATTCCAGCAGGTTTTCCGGGATTGCCGCACAGTTCACGGCGACGAACCGGCAGTCTTTTCGCTTCGACTTGTTGTGCAGGTAACGGGCCAGAACCTCTTTGCCCGTACCCGATGAACCCGTGATCAGAATACTGGCGTCCGACGCCGCCACCTGATCGGCCATTTTGATCGTTTCGCCCATCTTCGGGTCTTTGAAAATCAGGGCATTCTGTTCTTCTGTGACCGCTTCCAGAACCGCGGCAATCAATTCGGCGTCGGGCGGGAGGGGAATGTATTCCTTGGCCCCGGCGCGGACGGCGCGGACCGCCGCCTGCGTATCGTTGGAAACCCCACAGGCGACGACGGGGACCGCGATGCGTTCTTGCTCCAACCCGTCCATGAATGCGGCGACATCGAGTTTGACGTCGATCATCACGAGATCGGCGCCGCCACGTCGCAGCAGATCCATGCCTTGTTCAAGGGTGTCGCCTTGCTGAACTTTGGCGCCGCGCTTGATGGCGATCTGACTCGCTGCGCCGATTTGCCCGTCCAAGGTGCCGATGATCAAGAGTTGCATATCGTTTGCGTTCCCAATTCGTCGTTAGTCGAAGTATTGAACCCGTTGCGACGGCGGCAAGATGCTGTTGAGCAGCATCTCAAGACGTCGCGGGTTCTCCTGGCGGCTGACGGAAACCGACGTCAGCATGTAAACTTGGTTGATCAGTGCTTCTTCCGCCGAGTTGCGCTCCAGCTTCGAGGCCAGCGGCAGAAACACCATGTTGGCCAATACCGCGCCGTAGAACGTCGTCAAAAGGGCGACGGCCATTGCCGGTCCGATGCTGGTTGGGTCTTGCAAGTTGCCGAGCATCTGCACCAGCCCGATCAACGTTCCGATCAGACCCATTGCCGGCGAAAACTCCGCCATTTTACGCAGCACGCTGGCGCTTTGGCGATGCCGCTGCATGGTGGACAGCAGATCGCGCCGCAGAATGTGTTCGACCTCTTCGCCGGGCGTGCCGTCGATGACCATGCTGATGCCTTGATGCAGAAACGGATCGTTGCGGACACTGGCGACCACGTTTTGCAGCGCGAGGACCCCCTGTTTCCGGGCCAGTTCAGCGACCTGCAGCGATTTGTAGGCGGCGTCGAACGGCTCTTGCGTGTTGCGGAACAGGGCGCGGGACACAACCCGGGCCGTCCCGGTCATTTCCGGGAACGAGAAACACACCGTCGTCACCGACAACGTGCCGCCAATGACAATCAGGATGGAGGGAATGTTGATGAAACTTTCGGGCGTGCTGCCCAACATGATCGCCGTGACGATCATCGCGAAACCACACAGCAAACCGACGACAGTGGCAATATCGATTGCGCTGCCACCGGCGTCGTGAATGTTCTCTTCGGCCATGCTGGTTTCCGTGCTCCGCTTCCGACCTAGCCCAAGCGGTCGGTTTTGATGATTTCCGTCATGGTCACGCCGAGACGATCCTCGACCACGACCACTTCGCCCCGTGCCACCAAGCGGTTATTGACGTAGATGTCGATGGCTTCACCGACCTTTCGGTCGAGTTCGACAACCGCGCCGCGGCCCAGCTTCAACAGGTTGCTGACCGGCATCGTGGTTTTGCCCAACACGGCCGACACCTGGACCGGTATGTCGTAGACGGCCTCCAGATCCTTGGCGCTTCGCGGCAGATCCAAGTCGGTCATATTGCTGCCCACGGTCTCCTGATTGGTGTCCGCGGGTGCCGGAGCCGCTTGATCCTCGCCGTCGCCGGCAAGATCGGCCAATTCAAGACCGCTGTCGTCTTCTTCAGCCATGGTTCTCTCCTATTTGATGTCTTCGGGCGGGCTGGGGTCGGTGCCGTCGTGCATCGAACCTTGAGCCTCGAGTATAGCTGCTGTGGTTTCCTGCGACATGGCATCCCCGTCGATCATTGCCGGTTGAGCCGGATTGTCGTCCGTCGCGTCGTCGCTTTCGGGTGTCGGCGTCTGCGCATTGTCCGCGGAAGCCGTCGGCGTCTCTTCCCCTATGGAAGGTACAAAGTCTTGATTAAAATCATCTTTTTCGGCATCGCCGACATCCTGCTCCGGTTCGAAGTGGGGGGCGAACGGCGTTTCCTCGTGGGCGTGCGGATCGCCCGCATAGGGGTCCTCCGTTTCGGGGGAAGGAGCCTCCGTGGCGGCCATTTCGGGCGCCGGCTCGTCTTCGACTGGTGGGACGGGCTCATTTTCCGCTTCCGATTCGGTCTCGATGACGGGGTCCGGGTTTTCCGGCTCAGCGAAATCGGCCTCTTCGGCGGGCGTCGGTGCCTCGCCGGCGGGTGCGGGGCTCTCATCTATGTCAGCTGGCGTCTCATCAGCCGGGGCTGGCGTCTCGTCTGTGGTTGCCGGGACGTCATCGGCGGCGGGCGGAACATCGTCATCCGGGTCCCCATGCAGGTTCCGATCGATAATTTCATCGACCATCTCCCATAATTTCGCCGTATCGCGGATCGCCGATCCATTCGACCATTCGATCCGGCAGTCGCCCAAGTCCAGAGACCCGTCCGGATTGACGAATACCTTGCCGTCGTAACCGGCCTTACTGGCGATCGCGGCCAATCGTTCCCCGAAAGGTTCGCGCAGATCGGGGTGGACGAAAATCTGCACGCGCGGTTCTTCGTTGATCGCGTTGAGGGTTTCTTGAACGATTTTCTCGATCTCGCCGAGGGCATTGCGGGCGTTGAGATCGGGGAACATCTTTTTGGCGATTCCGACGGCCACCGAGACCATTTCCCGGGCGATCTCTTGGTTCGCCTCATGCTGCGTGTCGATAATTTGGCTCAGTTGCTCGCTCAACTGATCGACCCCTTCGACAAGCCGCTGTTCCGTGGCCGCAGCCGCGTCGCGGCGACCTTCTTCTCGGCCGGCCTCGTGACCTTCGGTGCGGGCGTGCTCAAGGTCTTCCTCGCTGAACGTCGGGACCTCAATCTCCGGTTCGGCCTCGACTTCGTCATCGGCCTCGGTTTCGGGCTCCGGCTCGGCCGGTTGATCGGGCTCGCTGAAGTCTAGGTCAAAAGTAAATTTTTGGACTGTGGACATTCCGTTGCAGTCTTTCCCAGCGCTTCAACAGGGGGGCGGCGGGGCCGCGCCCGGATTAGTAGACAAGTTCGCTGTCTTCGTCGGAGCCGGCGATGACGATTTCGCCCGCGTCGGACAGCGCTTTGGCAGTCTGCACGATGCCGGACTGTGCCTCGTCGACGTCCTTCAGGCGCACGGCACCCATCGCATCCATGTCTTCTTTCATCATCTTGCCGGCCCGTTCGGACATGTTGGCGAAGAACAAGTCCTTGACGTCCTCGGCGGCGCCCTTCAAGGCCACGGCCAATTGGTCCTTTTCGACCTGACGCAGCAGCAACTGAATGCCGCCGCTGTCGACACGGACCAAATCGTCGAAGGTGAACATCAACTGTTTGATCCGTTCGGCGGATTCGCGGTTGCGCTCTTCGAGGGCCGTCATGAAACGGTTTTCCGTGTTGCGGTCCAAGTTGTTGAAGATATCGGCCATCAACTCGTGGCTGTCGCGGCGTGCCGTGCGCGCCAGGTTGGTCATGAATTCGGTGCGCAGCGTCCGTTCAACGTGGTCGAGAATTTCTTTCTGCACGGCTTCCATCCGCAACATGCGCATGATCACCTCCATCGAGAAGTTCTCCGGCAGCATGGCCAGAACGCGTGCCGCATGGTCGGGTTTGATCTTCGATAATACGACGGCGACGGTTTGCGGATATTCGTTCTTCAGGTAGTTGGCGAGCACGGCTTCGTTCACGTTGCCGAGCTTGTCCCACATGGTACGACCGGCCGGACCGCGCATTTCCTCCATGATTTGTTTGACGCGATCCTCGGGCAGCGAGGAGAGCAACAAACGCTCCGTGGAGTCGTACGAGCCGACGAGGCCGCCCGCCGTCGACAGCTGATCGGCGAATTCGACGAACAATCGTTCGACGACGTTGGCACCGACCGAGCCCAAGGTCGACATTGCGTGCGACAGTTCGCGGATTTCTTCGTCGTCCATCCGCTCGAATATTCTGGCGGAATGGTCGCGCCCGACGGCCAGCATGAAGATGGCTGCTTTTTGCGGCCCTGCGAGCGCCCGGTAATCGCTTTGTCCTTTTGCCATAACGAATGTCCCCGAAGCCTCTTTACCTTACCCTTCCTGATACATCCATGAGCGCAGAATGGCCAACGCTTCTTCTGGGTGCTTCTCAACGATCTCGCCGACTTTTTTGACGGACGACGCTTTGACGCGGCCTTCGACGCGGTCGATGTCGATCAACTCCTCGAATTGCTCTTCGTCTTCTTCGCTCTCGACCGGGACGCCACCGGCTGGGCCGGTAAGCGCCGGTGCCCGGCCCTGTTCCGCCAGCAGACGCTCGGCGGCTTCCTGTGCCGACGGCAGGGCCTCGAAGGCGCGGGACAGGAGCGGGCGGACGACCAGCAGGATCACCAGGATGGCGACGATGCTGAGGACCAGAACTTCGAGCATCCGGACCAGTTCGTTCTTGCCGAAGCCGAAGAACAGTTCCAGTTCTTCTTCCGGCTCTTCGAAGGTGGCGAATTTCATTTGGATCAATTCAACCGTGTCGCCGCGGCTCTCGTCGAAACCGATCGCGCCGCGGACCAAGGTCGCCAATAACTGCATTTCCTGATCGGGGCGTTGTTCGGAGACCAGATCGCCGTCCTCGTTCTTGAACTGCACTTCGTCGATCAACACGGCGACGGACAATTTTTCGATCTCACCGCCTTCGCGGATATGATTGGTCACGGTTTTGGAAATCTCGAAGTTGGTCGTTTCTTCGGTACGCGATTGGTTTTCCGACCGGGACGCGGTCTCGCCGGCGCCGAAGTTGGCATCGGGCAAGTTGGTGCCGACGGTAATCGGCGGCTCGCCCTCGGAATCCCGCGCAGACGCTGTTTCCTCGACGGCGTTGGTCGAGCGGACGACTTGACCTTCCGGATTGTATTCTTCGCTTTGGGTCGAAACCCTGTCGAAGTTCATTTCGATCGCGACTTCCGCCCGAACACGTCCGAAACCGACCGTTTTCTCCAGCAATTCTTCGATAGTTTGCGACATTTCGCCTTCCATGCGGCGTTTGCGGTCGTCCAGGCGGCTGGCTGCGCCTACCGAAGGGTCCGCGGACTCGAAGCCCGATGACAACAACGATCCCTTGCTATCGACGATGGAGATCCGGTTCGGCGTCAGTTGCGGCACGGCCGAGGCGACCAAATGCTGAACCGCAGCGGTTTGTTCGGCGCTCAGACGCACGGGACCGCGCATTTGCAGAATAATCGAGGCGCTTGGTTCTTGGGTTTGGCGGCTGAACAGTTCTCGTTTCGGCATCACCAAGTGGACGCGGGCATTCTTAACCGTCCCGATCGACGAGATGGTCCGGCCCAACTCGCCCTCCAGCGCCCGTACCAGGTTGACGTTCTGCATGAAGTTGGTCGAACCCAGCTGGTCGGTATTGTCGAACAGCTCGTAGCCGACCGAGCCCCCGGACGGGAGGCCCTGTTGCGCCAGTTCCAGGCGCAGCTGCAGCACCCGGTCTTCCGGAACCAGAACCTGTGTGCCGTTTTGGCGGATTTCAAAGGGGATGTTCCGGCTTTCGAGTTCTTGAACGATGTTGGCCGCGTCGCTTTGCGCCAACTCACCGTAAAGGGTCGTTAGACTCGGCGTTGTCAGTTTTGTCGCGAAAAAGGCCAAGAATCCGATCAGGCCCAGTACCACGCCACCCATAATGGCCAGGCGCATCGGGCCCAAATTCCGAATAGCTTGTACGAACGTTTCCACAGCGACCCCCACTGGTATTGGGTTTCGGCGCCTTGAATGCGCCGTTACCGTTGATCCATAGGGGATGCTAGTGCCGGTTTAGTGAACAACAGGTTAACGACCGGCAATAATTGCCTAGCTGGCCGTGCCACACGTACGTTCGGGTCGATGTCGAAAGGCGAGATGTCAGCCGGTGCGGTATGTCTTGATCTGCGTCGTTCGTAGGCCTTTGACGCCGTGTCGCTCCATCAAACGTTCCCAGGAACGAAACTCGTCGATGGATAGGTCGTAGCGACGGCAGGCGTCCTCCAGGGTGATGATTCCGGTGCGGACACCGGCGACAACCTCGGCTTTGCGCCGGGGGACCCATCGGGTCGTATCCGGCGGCGGCAGGTCGTCAATCGACATACGGACGCCGGATGCGCTCAATGCGTCGGAGCGCTGCGGGACCGTTCCCTCTCGATGCGATTTCATTTCGGTCATTGCATTCTGCTTTCCGAGTGTTGCTTCGGTTCGTTATCCCAAATTCCAGACGTTGCGAAGTCCCTGAGAAACCTGGGAGTGTTAGAAAAGCAGAAGGGGCTTAAAAAATACCTAAATCCTAGGGTAAACATCCGTTAACGGTTCGATTTATCGGTACTTTCTTTGTTGAGGGCGTCGCCCACCGCGGCAACAGCCCCGGCCCAATCGCCGGGCCGCGATTGCCGGAACAGGCGCGCGCTCGGATACCAGGGGGTATCCTGTGTCCCAAGGAAATATCGGCTGTCGGGGTCGTACGACAGGAGAATCCAGGTCTCCAGGCCCAGCCCCCCCGACAGATGCGCCGGCGCGCTGTCGACGCTGATGATTACATCCATCTGCGACATCAAAGCGGCGGTTTCCGCGAATGACGTCAGGCGTTGGCGATGATCGACCAGCCGATCGTCGTCGACGTTGCCGCGCTCGCCGATCAATAGATTGAAAAAGCGGCAGTTCGGCGTGTCGAGCAACACGGCAATGTCCGCGAACGGGATCGAGCGCGCGTAATCGTGCGACTGACTGGGGTTTCCGGCCCAGACGACCCCGACCTTCAGTGTGTTTGCGCCTATGTCGGCAGCGATGCCGGCCCACTGTTCGGACCGCGCGGTGGAACAATGCAGATATGGCGCCGCCGGGCGGATGTCGTCCGCGTCTTGGAGTCCTAAAACATGCGGCAAACTCATGACCGATATATGCACGTCGGCGGTCGGCAGGGGACCGTACAGATCGGCGATCCGTACGGTCGGCAAGCTGTCGCGCATCAAGTCCATCAAGGCGGGCTCGCAGGCGAAAATCACGGTGGCGCCCCGCGCCGCCAAGCCCGGCAGGAATCGTGCATACATCAACGCGTCGCCGAACCCCTGTTCGTTCCACACCAAAATCGTCTTACCGTCGATATCTTCACCCCGCCACATCGGTACCGATAGTCGACCGGGCAGTTCGTGCCAGTCGGGAACCGACCAGCGGGCCTCGTAGGCGGCAAATCCCTCCGCCAGGCGCTGTTGCTGGATCAGCAGGCTGGCACGTTTCAACTGTGCCTCGGTATAGGTTGGATCGGCGTCGACGGCCTTGTCGGCCCAGGCAAGCGCATCGTCCCATTGCCCGATCGCCGCCAGGTGTGCCGATTTATTGAGGCGGAATACCGCATTGTCCGGCGCCAGCAGAAGGGCCTGGTCAATGTCGTCGCCGGCCGCGCGCTGGTCGTTCAGCCGTTGTTTGGCATTGCCGCGGTTGGTCCAGGCGTCGGCGAAGTCAGGATGCACGGCGATGGCGGCATCGTAGGAAGCGATGGCAGCCCGCGGATCACCCAGCGCGTAGTGCTGCACGCCGATATTGTTCAAAATCTCTGCCGTGCCCGGCGCCGCGGCATCGGCTCGCCGAAACGCGTCCAGGGCGTCTTGGTGCTGTGCACGGTCGCTGTAGACGTTGCCGAGATTGTACCAAGCCTGCGCATTGTCCGGCTCAAGCGCCAAGGCGGCCTTGTAGGCTCGTTCGGCCTCGTCGAGGCGACCTTCGGCGCGACGCGACGCGCCGAGATTGATGTACAAGGCGGCGTTATCCGGGTGCCGGTCCAAGAGCGTGAGGAAATGGGTCGACGCGGTCCCGTAGTCGCCGGCTTGGAACGCCGTTTGCGCGGCTTGCAATAACGCGGTGTCGTTGTCCATGTCGCTACAATGGGCCCTCCAATAAGCCCAATCAATTGACAACTGCGGCGTAAAAATGGGACGGCCCCGACACCGGATTTAGAGTCCGGGGCCGGGGCCTGTGGGTTGGGACGGTGGGTAGATCTGGTTTCCCGATGTCCCGGGATATTCAGGTCAATCTATTATCGTTTGATCCGAACCAGTTCCTCGAGCATCTCGTCGGCGGTCGAGATAATCCGCGTGGAGGCGGAATAGGCTCGTTGAACGACGATCATCTGGGTAAATTCTTCCCCGATATCGACGGTTGAGGATTCAAGCGCGGCCTGCGTGACGGAACCGGCGATGCCGTTGTTGGCCTCGCGGAGCGTGTTGTCACCCGATGCCTGCGTTTGGTTCCAAACGTTACCGGATCGCGCGTTCAAGCCATTGACGTTGACGAAGGTCGCGATCGGAATTTTGAACACCGGCCGCGTTTCACCGTTGTCGAACAGCGCCGTCATTAAACCGCTTTCATCGATGGTCACGCCAGCCAGGGTCCCGAACTGCGAACCGTTCTGGGTGATGAAGCCTGGCGTGAACTCGGCACCGAACTGAGTGAAGCCGTTGGCTTCGTTGACCCGGCCGAAATCCAGGGTGATCCGCGACGAGTTCGAGGCGTCATCGTCCATGTCGGCGGCGCCGTTGGCAAAGCCGTCGATCTGAAGTTCCGCGACCGCGAAGGAAGATGGCAAGCCATCGCTGTTAAATTGAATGGCTTGGTTCTTGTTGACCGCGAACGCCGTGTTCGCCACGTATGTCGCCGTACCGTCGGCTTCCGTCGGTAAGTTGGTGAAGCCGGCACTGAACGTCACGTTGAACGAGCCCGACGGCAAGGTATCGAGGACCAGCGTGTCGGCGATCGTGCTCGGCGGTTCCGCTTGGCTGTCGTTGACCCGCAGACGGACCGACGAGGCACCGGACGCGAAGCTGGCATCGTTGGTTTCGATCGCCGTTTCCAGGTTGGCGAGGGTCGCGCCGATGTTGGCGCCGATCGCGACGTTGATGTTGGCGCCGACCCCGCCGAATTCATACGTGAGTCCATTAATGACTACCGTATCGTTGGCAGCGGGCTGGCCGGCGAACGTGAATTGGTGGAAGTCGCGGTTCACGGTCGCCGGTTTTT
This sequence comes from Rhodospirillales bacterium, assembly GCA_965222395.1. GTDB lineage: Bacteria > Pseudomonadota > Alphaproteobacteria > Rhodospirillales > Casp-alpha2 > UBA4479. Next base: position 1,752,181 of record OZ244947.1, on the reverse strand, counting down.
GCACCGTATAGCTTCCTTCTTGAAGCGTGGCCCGCGCCCCAGCCGAGGTCAAAAGACCGGTCGGGTCGACGGTGATTTCGTCCGTTCCGTCGTCGGTAAAATATATACCTGTAGAAGACCCGGGGTTCACCTGGATACGGTTGTTGGTATAGCCACCGTAATCAGCGAAGTTCGTGTCGGCTTCCTTGACCTTGGCGACCAAGGCAGCGACGAACTGTGCAACCGTGGTCGATGACGACACGTCCACTTGCTTGACGGTTGCGGTGTCGACATCGGCACCGCCAGTGTCGAATTGATACGTGATCGTTGTGCCGCCCTGGGTAATTGTCAGGGTCGAGTCGTTGGCCGGAAGGCCCGAGAATTCCAACTGCCCGCGGCTTTCATAGACCGTCGCACCGGCGGTATCGGACATCAGGGTTACAACGTTGACGCCTGACGGCGGGGTCATGGCGATGTCCCATTGGTTGTCGCGATTTCCCTTGGTGTAGGTGAAGCTGGTGGTGTTGGCGTTCCCCAACGTATCAAAGAACTGGACATCGGTGATATGTGTCGTTCCGGCAGTGGCCGTCGACGGCAGGTTGGCGCCGATCCCGATAGTGCTGGTCGGCGTTGCCGTGCCACCGACCCGGTTCAAGTTCACCGTCGCCAAGAAGTCGGTCGAAATAACGTTTTGGTTGGGGATGGTCAGGGCCGTGTTGTTGGTCGTTACGTTGCCGGCGGCGTCGGTCGGCCATGCCTGCAAGTAAAATCCCGAGGTGTTGCGCAGGAAGCCCTCGTCGTCCTGGAAGAACGAACCGGCGCGGGTGAACAGAAACTCGTTCGACAGCGTCGGTGCTGATGCCTCGTTGACGACAAAGAACCCGCTGCCGGAAATCGCAATATCGGTTTGCGACACGGAAGACTGCAGCAGGCCCTGCACGCCCGTATCCTGGCGTGGGCGGGATTGCACACCACCGGCGGAATAGAACGTTGTCGATGTCTGCGTGGTCACGAGGGTCTGGAAGTCAACCTGCGTGCCCTTGTAGCCGATCGTGTTGACGTTGGTGATGTTGTCCGAAATGGCCCCCATTGCGCTGGATTGCGCCGTAAGACCGGAAACACCCGAGGTCAGTGCACCAAACAATGACATTTTCTTTCTCCTTCGATCGGCGGCGAATGTGCCGCAAAAAATCTTCTATGCGTTGTCGTTCGTTTACAGGGCGGCGTCTGCCGCCGGCGCTTCTTTCACCGTCAGAACCTTGGCTTGCGGGACTTGGATGTCGCCCATGAACAGGGTTGTCTGTCCGTTGTCGACGCCGACGCCCGTTACGCGGCCATAAACGGTTTGCGAGATGTCCAGAATCTCGTTGCGTTGATCCAGGCCGGTGACCAATACCGTGTATTGACCGTCGGCAACGGCTTGGCCTTGGCTGTCCGTCCCGTCCCATTCGAATGTCTGTTTGCCGCTGCTCGTGTTGGCGTCGGTTTCGAAGACCGTCACGCCGTTGGAATCGCGGATCAGGATGCTGGCGGATTTGGCGCCGGCCGGCATGGTATAGGTGAACTCGGCTTGTCCGTTTTCGAGCGGGAAGGTGGTGCCGTCGACCTCGATTACGCGGTCGATGAAATTGACCATGCTGGAGACCTGGTTGGTCTCTTGCAGTGCCAACAACTGTTCAAGGTTGGAGTTCTGGTAAATCTGCTGTTCGACGCCGGCAAACTGCACCAGCTGCGCCGTGAACTCGTTACTGTCCATGGGATCCAGCGGATCCTGGTTCTGCAACTGCGTTACCAAAAGGGTCAGGAACTGGTTAAGGTCCTCTTCCAGCTTGGCCGCGTTATCGGCAGAGGTCGATCCTTCGACCAAATTGCTCTGCGACGATGTGCTGGATAGTCCGCCAAAGATTGACATTTTCCTGTTCCTTTACGCCTTCGTGCCGCTTACGCGCGCATATCCACGCGGCCGTTCATAAAGATGCCGCTTTCCCAGGCCGACATGACGCCGTCATCGGATTCCATGGCGTCTTCGGCGATTTCGTCTCCAGATGCAGCCTCCGAGCCTTCGGACGTTTGCTCATCCGCGGTTTGTTGCTCTTGGCCTTTTAGGTTGAATTCCATATCCCCGGTCTGCAGACCGGCTTCCTGCAATGCCCGCTGCAACTCCGACGAGTCGCGGCGCAGAAGATCCAGGGTGTCCTGTTTCTCGGCCGTGACGACGGTCATCACGCGGCCGTCCTGGGTCATTTCCATTCGCACATCGACGCGACCCAGTTCGGCCGGTTTCAACTGAATGGAAATGCGGTCGGTTCCGGCTTGCAGGGCCTTGGTGATCTTGACGGAAATCTGATCGGCAACCGATCCGCCTTGCGTGGCGCCGCGGTTGGCTTGTTGCGCCTGCTGTTGCGGTTGCGCTTCGCGGGTCTGCTGCGACTGTTGGGTCGACTGACCGGCGTTGGTGTTCTGAACGTTATTCATCGTGGCATCGCCGCCGTGCTGGCCGCCGGCACCGGTTTGGATGCCGCTGATCGAGGTCGGACCGCTCGCCCCTTGGGTCGATGGGCCGGTATTCTGTGCGACTTGTTGTGCCGCCTGTTGCGTGGCTTGCGCCTGTTGAAGGGCGGCTGCCTGCATTTGTTGCTGGGTCTGGCCCTGTGTGCCTTGCTGGTTCTGACCGGCCTGTTGTTGTTGGTTGCCTTGTCCACTCGCTGCGTTGTCCGGCGTCAGGACCGTCGTACTCGCGACCGTTGTCGTCGGTTTCGAGGTCAACGTGTTCTGTTCATTGGTAACGGTGACGGTCACCGCGGCACGGTTGTCGGCACCGATCATCCGCGACAGTTGCTGCGCTTGGGATTGAATGGCGTCGGATTTGGGCGTGCCATTGGCGTCGCCGGTCTTCGCGTTCGCGGCTTTCTGTGCCGCCGTCGCCGCCGGGCCGGCATGCGTTGCGGCGGCCGTGGTCGCGTTACTGGATTTCTTGGCGCCTTGCGTGGCTGCCTGCGCAAGCAGCGCATTGTTGGCGCCGTCACTGTCGACGGTGGTTTGCGCCTGTTGGCCGTCGCCTGCTGTTTTGGCGGTCGACGTCGTCTTGTTGACCAATCCCGTTGCATACAACGCAGCGGCTTGACCCGTGGATGCTGCGGCCTGGTTCGCCGATGCCTGATCGGCGCCCTCCGCGTTGCCGTTGCCGGCGTTGGCGTCAGCCGATTCTGTGCTTCCGTCGTCACCGGCAGACTGATCAGCCGACTGGGCCGCGCCTTGGTCATCGGCACCGTTATCTTGACCGGCGTTGTCGCCGCTATCGTTGCTGGCGGATTCGTTTCTGTCGGTATTGCCCGCGTCGGCACCGTCACGATCCGCGGTCTGTGTGTCGCCCTTGCTGTCCGTCGATGCCGTACTGGCTGTGTCGCGGTTGCTGCGGTCATTGCCTTGATCCGACCCCGCGGCGTCGCGGTCCCCATTGGTATCGTCACGGCGGCCGGAATCCCGAGCGGCGGCATCCGGCTCGCGCGGGGCTTCGGCGGGTTCGTGATCCGGTATATTGCTGAGAATGCCGGACGACGCGTCGGCGGCGCTGAACGAGTGATCGATGCGCGCTCCGACCCGTTGCAAGAGTTCTTCGAACGACATAGCGAACCCCGCAAGCTGCTGTGCCGCTTGCTGCGCCGCTTGCGCCGCCGTCGGCTGCTGCCCCAGGGGCTGGACTTTCTGCTCAATGCTTAACGAACTCATTGCCGGTTTCTCCGCAAATACAAATAGCTGCGGCAATGCTACGCAAGGTGTGGGCCAAGTCTTCGCGTGGCTCTAAGGGATTGTTTTATAAAGAAATTGTGATCATCCGACTGTCGCCGAGCGGCGATGATTGTGCCCGAACGGCAGAAATTGCCGGGTCACATGGAAAAGATTGCACGGAGCGGGTCGATTATCAGCGGTCGAGGAAAATCGCTGCGTAGATCACGTCTTCCGGTTTGCCATCGCGTAGACACTGTCCCGCTCTTTGACCATCGGGTTTCATGCCGCTTCGTGCCATCAAGGCCCGCATCGCCGCGTTGGAGGCCATGCATCCGGCGGTTATTTTGCGAATGTCCGAACGGTCGCCGAGCCACGCGGTGACGGCGGCCCAGGCTTCCAACCCATAGCCGCGGCCCCAGACGTCGCGTGCGCCGATCATGATCGCCACGTCGGCCAGCCCGTTGCGCGGGTCGATGTCCGCATGGATGTTGCCGATGTGCCGGCCGGTGCCTTTGATTTCTATGGCCCACAGAACGCTGGGGCTGTCGGTAAACGATCCGACAAAGTCGCGACAGGTGTCCAGGGTGTGGTGCCGATGCCGCTGTTCCGAAAACCGTACGACGTCCGGGTCGTTCAGCCAGGCAACGTAGGTATCCGTTAAATGACGGGTTTCGTCGAACGGTCGCAAAACCAAGTGCGGCGTCTGTAAGACGGGGTGCGCGGTCATGCCGTTATTCCCTGGTGTTGCAGGGCGTCGGCGATTTGGCGCGCCATGGATGCGGCGGCACCGCGAACGACTTTACCTTCGGCGACCGGGTCGACGCCGGTCAGCGACCCGGATGCCCATTCTTGCAGCAGATGGCGAAGGTTGTCGCGGTGTGAAACATGCGTTACCAGCCCCATACTTATGGCCGGCAGCCAGTCGGCTTCTTCGGCGCGCGGGGTCACGGATATCACCGGGCGCCCGACCAGCGCCGCCTCGTACAACAAGACGGATGTCATGCCGACGACCAAATCGGCGGCGAACACGGCATCGACCGGGTCGCCGCCGGTGCGAAGTCCGTCGATCTCGTCTCCGAACGGGGCATACGCTTCCGCATCCTCTTTGGGATGCGGTCGAATGACGACAGCCGCCGTCGGGGCCTCAACACGCAGGCTTTCCAGCAGTTCTTCCAAGCAAATCACAGAGCGAAGATCGCTGCTTCCTCGGCCGTGCAGGGTATACCCGCTTTGCCGTCGGAACGCCGCCGGATCCATCCCCGTCGACAATTCACTGACAAACATGACGAGCGGACGCGTCGCATCGATATCCGGCATCAGGCGGGCGCGAACGGATGCTTGGCCCTCGGCCCGCAGTGCGTCGGCGCGGGCCAACGTCCTGTCGGTGGTTGGATGGCCGACGACGTGGACGCGGTCGGCTGCAACGCCGAGCGCGACGAAGGCGTCCTTGGTGACGCGGTCGGCGGTCAATATTCGGTCTGGAACGTGCGCCAACGGGGTCGATGCCCGGCCGCGAAAGCGGTATGCCGCATTGGCCGGGCCATCGACAAACCCAAGGCTGGCAATGCCATGATGTCGGGCGGCATCGATCCAGGCGAAACCGGGATTGTCGATGTTTTCCGACGTCCCGACCAGGATGGCGTCCGGCGATGTGGGCCCCGGAATGGTGCTGGCATCGGCGTCGATGCCCCGGCACGCGAGCCCCACGTGCCGGGCATGCGTCAACGCCGGTCCCGTCGCGTAGACCGTTAAGGCGATGTCGTGGGGTCCAAGCGCATCACCAAGCCCGACCAACGCGTTCACCGCGCCCGGGTCTTCGACAAGGGCATAGACCTGTCGTGTCATGGTGTCTTCACACCCAGGGTGTCAGTCGCCCCACCCGAAACAACGGTGTCGATTAGGGCCTCGGTCTTAAGGGCATTCGTCAACGGGCTCAGGAGGTCCGCGTCCCCCGCCACGGCATCATACAGATTGCCGTACAGATTCGGTAACGCGCGGGCCACCGTGGATGGCAGGACCTCCGCCGTGTCGCTGGCGATTTCATGGGCGTCCGCCAGCCCGCGGTTGTCGGCAACCGCATGAAACCGGATATCCAGTGTTTCTTGCAGGATCGTTAAGCGCCCGGTCGTGCCCCAAAGGTCGAGGCCGACTTCGCGGTAGTGATCGAAATCGACGGGATGAACGGCGACGGTGCCGCCGCCCGCGAACGACAGGGAAAACGGAACACGGACATCGCCGTCTATCGGTGGCGCGTCCAATGACGCGACCGGCCCGGTTCGGACGACGCCGGTCGGCTCGCCGATCAACCAGCGGATCATATCGAGCAGGTGCGAACCATTGTTGCGCAACCCATTGCCATAGATCGCATGGCCGGATTGCAGCGCGCCGATCCGTCGGCGGAGACCGCCATCCGACAAATCGCGCAGTGTTTCGTCGCCGCGACGCCAATAGTTGACCTGTACGGCGAGGTTCCGGTCCGCCGCCATGTCCGCCAGGCGTTCACCTTCGTCATGGGGGAGGGGTTTTTCAACCAACACGCCCTTAAGCGACGGCAGCGCTGCAACGGCGTCGCATCGACCGCCCGGCGGCATCGCCAGTATCGCGACGTCGGGTTCCAGATTTGCCGCCGCGGCGACATCGCCGAATGACGGGACCGACCAATCGCCGGTTGCGGCCTGTTGCGCGTCCGGGTCCGGATCGACGACACCGACCCAATCGAAGCGGGGATCGGATTGCAGCGCCTGGGCGTGCGTGGCGACGGGAAACCACGACGACATTTTGGCGTCCGTCGCCAATCCTTGCGCGACGCCCCCGAACCCGACCAGAATCGTCCGGAGCGCCGCCGTCATGACGACGCCTGTTTCGCCGCCGCGTGCAGTTCCTGCAGCCGGGGGCTGGCATTCATCGTCGCAAGAATATCGTCCATCCCGAACAAGGGGCCGAACTGGGTCATCGCCGCCATGGCCAAGGTGCCAAGGAACTCGGCATCCGTCGGGGTATCCAAGACAAAGCGCAGATCGGGCCGGTGCCACGCGAACGGGGCCGCAAGATCGTGAATGCGCCACCGATCGTCGCGATAGAACGGCAGGCTGACGTGTTCGCGGGCGTCGGCATCATCGTGACGTTCGGCGAGCGTGCGCAAGGACTCGATGGCAAAAACTTCGACGTCTTGGCCGTCGGGCAGGCTGCGGTTCCGTGCCGTGGTCACCAGATCGACATCGTGCTCTTCCCAGGCGGTGATCGCCTGATCGATCAGGGTCGGGTCCAGAAACGGCGTGTCGCCGCAAAGCTCCACCACAACGTCGGACGCGTGCGCGTCCTGGGCCGCCAGGACGCGGCCAAGGACATCGTCCTCGCTGCCCCGAAAACACGATACGTTGTTCAGACTGCACCACGCGGCAAGGGCATCGTCCGACGCCGATGTCGTTGTCGCAACGACGACACCGTCCAGTTTCTTGGCGAACTGCGCCCGCGCGACCACATGCGCCAAGGTCTGGACCCCACCCAAAAGCATCAGCATCTTGCCCGGCAGGCGCGATGAATTCATGCGGGCTTCGATGCTGGCGACGTAGCGTGTCATGTGCCGGTTCGAGCGTCGCCACGAAGTTGGTCGCGGCCCGCATGAACTTTGCGCAGGGCCGCGATCAGCCGGTCGACGTCGGCATCCTGCAAGTCATAGGCGCACGGCTCGAACACAAACGCATGATGGCTGTGCATCCGTTCGGCGACCGGACAATGCAGGGTCGCGTAATCGCGGTCGGTCAACGTAAACGGCCAGCCATCCCGGCCGATGGCGATGCGTTGTTGGAACATCGGCAGCTTATACAGCGGCGCGACGTAACCGACGCCATGCGGGAATCCCTCGGCTGACAGAGCGTCGCTAAAGACTTGGCGGCTGACCCCGAGGGCGTCTTCGTCGATTTTCATCATCCAGACATAATAATTATGGCGACATTTGTCGCGGACCACCGGTGGGGTCAATCCGTCCAACCCGGCAATGCCGGCGGTGAGCCGCTGGGCGATCCGCTCGCGTTTTTCGACATGCCGGTCAATGGCGGCAAGTTGCACCTGTCCGACCGCGGCGCTCATTTCCGTCATCCGAAGGTTATAGCCGACCATGTTGGCAATGCTGCCGCCGTTCAGCATGTCGGTGCAATTTTCGCCGTGGTTGCGGATCAGTTTCAGACGGGTCGCCAGATCGGCGTCGTCGGTAACGCACATGCCGCCTTCGCCGGTATGGATATGTTTATGGAAATTGAGGCTGTAAATCCCGATGTGCCCGACCGTGCCGCAGCGCCGGTCGTTCTCGAAGCCAAGGGGGCTTTGTGCATTGTCCTCGATCAAATAGATGCCGTGGCTGTCGGCGATTTCGCGCAATTCGGCAAGCCGCGCCGGATGACCGAACAGATTAACGGCAAGGATCGCCCGCGTTTTATCGGTGATTTCCGCCCTGACTTGATCGGGGTCGATACAGAATGTGTCCGGTTCGATATCGGCGAACACCGGAATGCCGCCGTAGGCAATGGGCGCGGCGGCGGTTGCCGACATCGTCCAGGGCGGCACGATAATCTCGTCGCCGGGGCTTATGCCGATGGCGCCCATCGCGGCCAGCAGGCCACTGGATGCGGAATTGACGCTGATCACGTGGGCACTTCCGAACGTGTCCGACCAAGCGGCCTCGAACGCGCGAACTTCCGGGCCGCCGCCGAATTCGGGACCGGGGCTGCCGTAGAATCCGGACAAGCAGCCGGATTGGACGACCCGCCGGACGGCGTCTTCCTCGGCCTGGCCCATGGACGGATAGGCGGGCAGGTCGCCGGGGATCACCGGCGTGCCGCCCAATATCGCCAAACGGTCGGATGCAGTCACGGTGCAGGCTCCATCATGTCGGCCGCCAAACGGCGGGCTTCGCGGACGATCTCGGTCACGTTGGCGTCGCTTTTGACGTGGGGTGCCAAACGCGACTGGAAGGCGAAATCATCCGGTGTATCGAGCGCCAGGTCCACGTCTGTCATCGGCTCATCGGCTGCCACATTGTCGATCACGTAGGTCGCATCGTTTCGGTACAGATAGGTGGTAACGTGTTCACGGTCGGATTGATCTTGCACCGTGCGGTCGATCCTCGCCAGGGTCGAGGTCGAGATCACCTCGACGCTCATACCCGGCGGAAACGTGCGCGGATGCACGTTTGTCGTCAGGTCGGGTCGGTGCTGTCGATGGTGCGCCGTCACCCGGTCGATCAATTGCGGGTCGATGAACGCGCTATCGCCGGAAATACGGACCACCGCGTCGGCACCGTTCGCCGCTGCAACGGCGCGCCCCAGAACATCCGTGGTCGCACCGCGAAACACATCGACGTCCAGGTCGCGGGCCAACGCGGCGATGGGATCGTCGATACCGCGTTCTGTCGTACAAATGACAACGCCGTCTATTTGCTGGGCGCGGCGGACGCGATCGACGACCCGCGTCAACACCGGCACACCGGCAAGCGACTTGGTTGCTTTGCCCGGAAGCCGGGTCGAGTCCATCCTCGCGAATATCAGCGCCGGGATTTTCAAGCTCGTCTCCTTACCAGTCCGCGTAGTGCGCCTGGGTATCGGCGTGCCAGCGGTCGAAGTAGTCTAACACGGCATCGGGATCATCGGTCGGCATCGCCAGATCGGTTCCCGACGGCACCCGTTTGCCGACCAGAACGAGGTAATCGCTGTCGATGAAGCGATTGTGGGCGATGACCTGAAAACCCGCCTTGTGCATCAGGCTGGTCAGCGCGTTGGCGCTGAAATGATATGGATGCACGTCGACGTTGGAGCCCAGGTAATACTGAAGCGGCTTTTTGAACGGCATCAGGATGCGGCTACCGGTGGCGATCAGGATGTGGCCGTCGGCTGCGACGGCGCGATGCGTCTCGCGCAATACGGCGGACGCCGACTGACAGTTTTCCAGGGTCCAGGTCAACGAGGCGACGTCGAACGTTCGGCCCGTTTCGGCAGCGGCGAAGTCTTCCATGGTGCCGCAAAAGCTCTCGATCTTTTGTGCGTCCAGCAGGGCGCAGTTTTCCGCCGACGGTTCGATCCCGAACCCGGTCATACCGAAACGGCGGTCCTGCATCATGTCGATGAATTGGCCTTCGCCGGCGCCGATATCGCACAGCGTTTTACCGGCCAGGTCGATCTCTGCGGCCAGGAACTCCGCGGCAAATGTCTGCCGTGCCGTAATCGCGGGCATGCGCGCGGTATAGGTCTTGTCGCTCAGACCTTCTTCGCGCACTCGGTACATTTCCTCGGCCCACATTTTTTGTAGCGCTTCCGGCGGATGGCGCAGCGCCACTTGGACGAACCCGCACCCGCGGCAAACGTGCACCGGCCGTCCGGCAGTATAGTGGGGCGCACAGGCGATCTCGGCCAGATCGTCGCTGCCGCACAGGTCGCAAGGATAAAGCACCAAGTCATTCATGTGTTTTCGTCCTGCCCGATGTCGGCATGCCAATGCATATACGCCGACGTCTGTGTGGGAATGAACCCCAGGTTTTTATAAAAACGATCCGCCGACACGTTGCCGATCTGACTGCCGACCCGGACCGGCACGTTGGCCACGTCCATGGCCGCGATCAGCGCTCGGGCAATGCCGGATCGGCGGTGGCCAGCATCGACGCAAATCAAGTCGATAACATGGTGACGGGCTGCGTTCAGGACTTGGTTGAATCCGACGATGTCGCCGTTCTTGGCCCGGGCCACGATCATCTTGTCGCCGCGGGTGCCGTTAAAGAAATTCCGCGCCCACCGGCGTTTGATCTCGGCGGCGATGGTCGCGGGGATTTGCCGGTCCTGATGAAATCGGGACGTCGTCAAGGCGCGTGCCGCCAGATCGCCTACGGCATCGGCGAGGTCGCGGTGCTGTGCGGCGTCGGATGCCGCAATCACCAGAATCTCGACATCGTCACATTGCGCGGGCAGGGGCGCCGGCGCACGGTCATAGGTGATGCCGCCGACGGTGTCTACGAACCCTATGTGTCGCAAGGCGTCGGATTCCGAGGGGGCGGCCTGTGCGCAAACGAATGCCGGTGCGCCAAGAGCCTGCATGTCGTTTTGTAATGCCGGTGCCGTCCAATTCTTGGCAACCCGATAACAGGGGTACCCGAAGATTTGATGCAGGAAATCGTCCGCAACGAGTTGCGGAGCGTCGATGACCGGGGCGGTGTTTGCGGTTTTCATCGTGTCGGGCGCCCTTCGATCATGCCGGTGGGTGTTTGAGGGACCAGGCGTTGCCCTCATGCAGCCAGATTTTCGGATCGCGGTGTTTGTCGATGACCTCGGTGAATGTGGTTTCGTCCAGATCGAGATAATCGAGATGTTCGGCATGATACGTGTGCGGGAATTCCGCATCGTACTTGCGGACCAAGTCCAAACCCTCGTCCCGGGTCATTTGATTGTTTTGGATCATCCGGCAGGCGTCGCGGACGCATCGGCCAAAGCCGAATTTGATGAACTGCATGTGGTAATAAAGGTTATCGATCTTGTCGTCCAAGCTGTCGAAGTTGGTGAACGTGCCGTCGGTCCGGCCGTTTTCGGCGGTCCAAAAGTCGATCTTGTCCTTGATGAAGTTCCAGTTGTCCAACATCGACCAGCGAAAAAAGAACCCAAAGTACATGGCTTTGATGCCGACGGCGTCGACGTCGGAAAGATCGGGGTACAGGTACGGCGCCAACTCCGGCTCGTCGATTTCGTCGTCCATCCAGTTGTACGGATCGTCGCCGATCTGATGCTCCAGCACTTCGGTGAAGTCCCGCATTTTCAGGTGGTCTTCCGACAGGACCCGGCCGCCGTATTCGCTTTCACCGTGTTCGGCATAGAAGATCAGTGGAATTTTGTACTTCACCGCGATTTGCACCGGCACCGAATTGACCCCGGCGTTCCAATGGATCTTGGGGTCGCCGCGTTCGATGAAGAACCGGCGCGCCAGTCGTCGCGACACCTTTTGATTGGGGCGGACCATGATGTGGTCGAAGCCCAGCTTGATCATTTCTTCGCGGTTATGGTGGGCGACGGGATCGGGCATCAGGGGCGAGAACGTCACAAGCAACGGATTCAGGCCGAATTCGAATTTCAGCCGCCAGGCAATGGCCGACGAATCCTTGCCGCCGGACCACGGCACAACACAATCGTAGGGGCCGTCATGATTGCGGTGCGTTTCGATCAGTTGCAGGAATTCGGCCCGGCGCGCGTCCCAGTCGACGTCGTCTTTGCGGGCTGCCGTGTGACAGGCATTGCAGATGCCGTCCGCGTCGAATTCGATACGCGGCCGCGTATTGGGCATCAGGCATTTTTTGCAAAAGGCGATCACGGGCAACGGGTCTCCGGGGTTCGACGGTTATAGTCTGACATCGATATTCCTTCGGGCGAGGTATTTCTTGGCGCTGGAAATACTGGCTTCGGTAAAATGATAGATATTCTGGGTGCAGGCGGCGGCGATACCGGGAATTTTAAACGCCGCTTCCATGTGTTTCCAATTGCCGCATCCGCCGAGGACCTGCACCGGCACGGTCACGGCCGCGGCAACGGTCTCGCAGAGATCAAGATCGTATCCTTCGAGCGAGCCATCCCGCTCGATCGACGTGATTAAAATTTCTCCGGCGCCCAACGCCTCGCCTTCGGACGCCCAGGCCACCGGGTCGCGGCCGGTCGGCTGGCTGCCGGCGGCGGACATCACCTCGTAGCCCGTATCGGTTTTCCGTGCATCGATCGACAGAACCACGCATTGCGCGCCGTAGGCGTTGGCGATTTCGGTGATCAGGGCCGGCCGTTCCAAGGCGCCGGTGTTGATCACGACCTTGTCAGCGCCCGCGTCCATGTAGCGCTTTACGTCGTCGAGGGCGCGAATACCGCCGCCGACCGAAATCGGCACGAAGCAATTCTCGGCGAATGTGCCGACCGTTTCGAAAAAACTCGTGCGGTCGGGCGCCGTACCACGCGTGACGTCCAGCATGACGATTTCGTCGACCGACCAGGCATCGACGAAATTCAGGGTGTATCGATAGTCCGGCGTAAACAACTTGGTCCGAAACAGCGTCCCATCGTTCAGAGTTAACACCGTGATGATTCGTTTGCGCAACATCACGCGCGCTCCAGGAAATTTTTCAAGACGGCCATGCCATGCCGCTGGCTTTTTTCCGGATGGAATTGGGTGCCGAAGACGTTGCCTTTCTGAACCGCTGCCGTCACCGGTCCGCCGTACGGGCAGGTGCCGACCTCGATGTCCGGGTCAGTGACGAGCTGAAAACTGTGCACGTAATAGAACAAGGCGTCGTCAGGGACGTCGTCGAATAGAATGCAGTCGCGGGTCCGCGTGAAGTCGTTCCAGCCGACGTGTGGGACGCGTAGTTGCGGATCGCCTGGGCGCAGCCGCACGACGTGGCCGGGAATCCACCCAAGCCCCGAATGGTCACCGAACTCCTCGCTGGATTCGGCCAACAGTTGAAAGCCCAGACAAATGCCGAGGATCGGCTTTCCCTGCGCTTTAACAAGCTGCGTCAGCGGGTCGACCAATCCGGCGTCGCGAAGGTTTCGCATGCCGTCGCCGAAGGCGCCCACGCCGGGCAGGATCAGTTTGTCGGCATCGGCCAAGACCGCAGGTTCGGCACTTATCACGCAGGTGTGACCCAGACGCTCGACGGCACCGTGAACGGACCGCAAGTTACCCAAGCCGTAATCGACAACACCGATCATCTATTCGTGCCGTTCGCGCGGAGGACCATGGCGACGTCGGTCGGTCGGCCGAGGATGGCCAACCGTACGCCGTCAGTTCAAGGTGCGTTGTTGTTCGGTTCGCTGCCACTGGTCAACGTACCACTCGCAGTACCTTTTGTAGCCTGTCTCAAGCGGCCATTGCGGCTTGAAATTCAGGTGCTCGGAGGCGCGGTCCGTCGACAGCGTTCCTCGGATCGGCTTGATGATGTCACGCGGCCGTTCCTCAAGAATGGCGTTCGGGACAACCGATTTGACGACATTCGCCAGTTCCAGGATCGTTCGGGCATTGCCGAAGGTGATGTTAAAGGTATTGGAACTGCCGGCGCCGTCGTGGGCGGCCATCGACCGGACGATACCGTCGACTAGGTCATCGATGTACGTGAAATCCAAGCGACCATCGCCGCCGCCTTCAAGCAACAGCGGCTTGCCCATCAGGGCGTTTTCGATGAAGACCTGACTGACCCGGCGCGAGATGCATCGTTCGCCGTACAGCGCGCTGGGACGAATGATGGTGACGCCCAGGCCGTACTGATCGTTGTAGGTCCGGACCAGTCGTTCGCCCATGAACTTTGCGTTGGCATAAATGCCATACGGCTGCGGGCGGACATTCTCGTCGACGGTCGGTGTATCGAAATCGCCGTAGACGGTGCTGGAACTGAGGAACACGACTTGATTGACGTCGTTCGGGAACAACCGGGTGTATTCGAGGACGTTCCGCAGCGTGATCAATTGTAGATCGAAACACTGGCCCGGCGATTTGCGCGCGTCAACGGCGCTGGAAATGGCCGACAAATGGACGATCTTGGTCGGCTCGAAGCGTTTCATGGCTTCGACCAGATCATTCATGGAACGTGCGTCTGCGTTACTCATCACGACGCCGAAGTTCCGCATCATGTCGAAACGCTGAACCAGGAAGCTGCGATTCAAATCGCGGCGAAAATCATCAATGTTCGCGTCGCTTACGTTCGCGAGCATGTTGTTCTGCATCAGGTTGTCGACCACCTGCACTTCCGCGCCTTGATTGCGCAATCCGATAGCCAGGTTGTGACCGATAAAACCGGCGCCGCCGACAAGCGAAATGCGTTCGCCTGAAAGACGCTTTTTTATGTCTTTGGAGTGTTGGAGTTTAACCATGACGTGACCCTCATTCTGAGTGGACGCTTCCCGTTTCTGGGAAGGATTGACAGACGATCCTTTTTGGAATCGATCAGTTAACCATCCCAATCTACAGCAGAATTAAAAAATAATCATCTGCAAATTGCAGAATGGTTAACGGTTGTATCCTAGCGCAGCGTTGCCAAGACATCTGTGAGCGTCGTCACAATATCGCCCATGTCCGACGGATTGAGATGCGGCCCGACCGGCAAGGCGATCGATCGATCACTGATCTGCTCGGCGTTCGGGAATGTGCCCGTGACGTAACCGGCGTCTTTGTTATAGGCGGTCAGGCGCGGTACCGGGTGCGGATAATAGATGCTGGTGCCGACACCGCGGGCGTTCAACGCCAGCACCAGATCATCCCGTTTGCCGCCGAGATCGCCCTGTAACGAAGCGACCAGACAATAGTGGCTGTTGGTCCGTGCGCCAGCGTCGGTGTCGATGACGGTGACATCCGGAATGCTGGACAGCCCCGATTTCAAGGCGTCGAAATTCGCCGCGCGTTGGGCCAGGATCGCCGGTATTTTCGTCATTTGGACGCGGCCGAGCGCGGCGGACATTTCGCTCATCCGGTAGTTCATGCCGACGTCCAGGACGTCGTAGATGCCGGGTATTTTGCGCTCTTGGTGGGTGCGGTCGACGCTGAAGGCCCGGAATTTCGCGATCCGCGCGATGGTTTCCGCATTGTTCGATACAAGCATGCCGCCTTCGCCGGTGGTGATGTGTTTGACCGGATAGAACGAATAACATCCGACGTGTCCGAACAGACCGACATGCGTGCCGTCGACCCGCGATCCGATGGCGATGGCGCAGTCCTCGACGACAGGCAGACCGGCATCGTCGGCGAATGCCATGATCGCCGGCATATCGCAGGCAATGCCGACGAAATGGACGATGCCGATTCCCTTGGTCTTGTCCGTGACCGCCGCCTTGATGGCGTCCAGCGACATGTTGCCGGTGGCCGCGTCGCAGTCGACAAAGACCGGTGTCGCACCGGTCAAAGCCACGGCATGGACGGTCGCAACATGGGTCATCGCGGGAACAATGACCTCGTCCCCCGGGCCGACGCCGAGGTCCAGCCAGGCAAGGTGCAGGGCCGCCATGCAGGACGAAGTCGACGCCGCATAGCCGCCGCCCATCATATCGACGAAGTCGTCTTCGAAGCCTTTGCATTCCGGGCCATGCGTCAGGATGTGGCCTTGCAAAACCCGCATCACGGCGTCTCGGTCGGCGTCTTCGATCCACGGGCGTCCGAAGGGAATATCAAGTTGGGCATTCATGGGTGTGCAATCTCTTTCGTGGTGTTGGTGGCATGGGATGCGTCGGTGGCGGCGGCCACCTGAATAAGATCGAATTCCCGGTGGGCGGCAGGTGCCGGATCGACGTCGCGAAGGATGCCGTCGACGAAGTCGGGAACCAATACGCCCTTTCCAACCGGGAGCGGCGCGAGGGACAACGGCTCGGCGGTCGCGGCTTCGTCGCGCGACTTATGCAGCCGCGGCCCCAGATCGTCATAGATAAACGTGGCCTTGGTACCGAACACCCGCAACACGTGATGATGCCGGTGGACGCAGCCGAAATTCGCGTTGATCCGGCCGATCAGCCCGGACGGAAAGCGATACGTCGCCGTCATGAAATCGTCGTATCGAAAGTCGGTGTCTGCGGTACAGATTTGATTGCCGATCGTTGTCACCTGCGTCGGCATTTCAGCGGCCAGTTGCAGCATGATATCGATCATGTGGACGCCGCCGCCTTCCATGACGGAATAATCCGGCACGTCTTTGCGCCAGCCTTCGGTAATTTTTTCCAGCCGCCCGTACAGATAGTCGCCGTCGATGGCATAGAGCGTCCCAAGGTCGCCGTTTTCCACGGCATCGACCAACCATCGGTACATTTCCGCTTTGCGAAGGACCAAGTTCGATCGCAAGTGTCGATGACTTGCGCTTCCCCAGGCCTGGCGAACGCGTTCCAATTCGTCTTCGGTTCGGCACAGCGGCTTTTCGACAAACACATGCTTGCCTGCGTCGAAGGCGGCGCAGACGGCGTCGGCGTGTTGATGGTCGAAGGTCGCGATGGAAACGATATCGATGCCGCCGTCTGCGAGGATTGCGTTGAAGTCCGAGGCGACGCGACTGTCTGGAATTCGCGCCGAAAGCGCGTCGGCACGTGCCGTATCCGTATCGTATAAGTAGGCGACGCGGCAGTTCGGATGCGCATCGAACGCGTGGGCATGTTGTTCGCCCACACCGAGACCGATGACGGCAACGTTGAGGGGCGCGTGATCGGTCATGTCGCGCGCGGCACTATGCGGCGTCGCCGGTGTAGTGGGCCATCGCCGCCGGATAGTCGGACAAGTACTCCTCGCACAAACGGCGATTGGACTCCCGAAACGTGTCCAACACGTCGGCGCGCAGCGCGTCGGACATCAGCTTATGCGGATCTTCAGGCTGCTTCACGATATGTCCTTCAAACCAATTGGCGAGTGCGTGGGCCTCCGTCTCAGTCAGGTGTTGATTGGCAAACCGTTGCACTTCTAGCGCCCGCAGGGCCATGCTCGGGTTGGCGAGTGGCAGGTTATTGAATGAGATACGGGTCGTAATACCTGTCGCGACCAAAATGGCCTCTATAAAGCCCGAATAATCTGCACCGTCGTATACTTTCGACTCGAACGGGACGATGGTGATGTTTTCTCTCCCGAAGTTTTCGGCGTAGACCTCTACCGCGTCCATCCAATGCCAATTCTGTTTTGGAAACTCCGCGACGAATGTATCAAAATCCCGGGTTTCCATGCGTTTGACGCACTGATTGTATAACGACTCGATATACGTATCCTGGCGCCGCAAGACGATGATGATTTTGACGTTCATGCCCTCGGCCAGGTAGGCGATTTTTTCACACGACACGTCGCATATGTTGCCTTGGCCATTTCCCGACCGCATGCCGAGAAGGTTCTCTTGGGTCACAAAAAAACCGTCGAACGGCGCTGATGCCATCGGGGTAAAAAACTTCTCCTTTATCGGTCTCCAACGATCCTCGACAAAAGTCTCGTCGTGACTGATCTCACCGGTTTGCAGATAGATGTTGGGGTCGTACTGGCGTCGATGCTGCGAAAAAACGTCGTGCATTGTTTTGTCGTTAAACAATGCCTGAATCAGCGTCGAGCCGCAGCGCCCACTGCCGACGTGAAAGTATACCGTTTTCAAAACACAACGTCCGAATGCATGCTGCTCAACAAGAGCTTTTCACCGAGATAGTCCATCGTCATTCCCGCCGCCTGACCAGATACGGGTGTCGGGTTGCAAAGTCCTCGACAGCGGCCGTCCCGAACAACGGGTCTTCGCTTGCCAGGGCGTCAAAGATCAATTGAAGCGTTGCATAGTGCTCCATTGTGTCAAGAAGCAACTGGAGCTTGGTCTCGCGGACGGGGTCTTGATCCGGTCGTTTCACCTCGGCTTCGGAGAACTGATCGGGATGACGGCGCAAGTACGCCTGAATAACCTCGCGGTCGCTGTCCGTCGTCGCCAACTGATCGAGTTGCCTCAGGGTTTCGCGTGCAAAAACTTGGCATTCGTTCCCCAAGGGATAGCCGCTTTGAATATCGATGCTCGCCCAATGACTCCCGGTTTCTTCGAACACCGACAGCAAATGGGCGATGGCGTCGATATCGATTGCCGGCGAGTCGCCCCACATCCTGAGCACCCGATCGGCGGCGGTTTCGTCGGCGGCGATGTTGAAGCGACGGACTAAGTCGTCCTCCGGTCCGCGGGTCACGCGGACGTCGCCGACAGCCTCGATAAGGGGCGCCTGGGCATCGCCGTCAGGGATGCTGACACAGACGTCGTCGACGCCTTGGGCGGCCTTGGCGCGGCGAATGACATGCCGGATGGCGGGTTCGTCGGCCAGGGGCATCGTCATTTTTTCCGGCAGCCGGGTCGACGTTTGCCGTGCCTGAATGACGGCGACTGTTCTCACGTGTGGGGCCCTCCCGGCGACTGGCTCTCCAAAAATAGTTTTGTAGAAATAAAGCTGAAGAAGAATTTGGAAAAGCTATTTGATGACATATCCGAAGACAGGAACCCTTCCAATGCGTCCCGGCGGACGATCTCGAAGATCGGGCTATCGGCCAACAGAATGTCGCGGGTGCCGGAATCGTTCTTGTCGACGAGCGAGAGGATCGAGGCGTTGAACCCGCGTTTCCGGCTGTCCAGGCGGACGCTGTCGGGAACGAAATCGACGGCCAGATCGCGGAGCAACTTCTTCGCATAGCCGCCACCCATCAGGTGCGGCGTCGGCACCGAATAGAGAAATTCGACCAATCCGCGATCCAAGAAGGGGGAGCGGTTTTCGACCGAGAACATCATCGAATTGCGGTCGTCCTCGTGCAGGATCACAGGGATCGATTCATGGAACAATTCGTTGGCCATGCGGTTTCGAAGGGTCTCGTCCGCATAGGCCTCTTCGGTCCAGGCCTCGGCGAACGGCGTCGTTAGAAAAGACGCGAACAGTTCGCGGTCGAGCAAAATGTGGTCCCGTTGGTCCGGGTTTTTAACGAAGCACATCGGGTCTTGCAGCAGTGGGTTGGCGACGTGTGCACCCATGCCGCGTTTCCAGTCGGCGACCAGGGCGTCGAAATCGACATCGGGACGACCGTGCATCTCGGCCAGCCACATCGCATAGTGATCGTAGTACCCGGTGAAGATTTCGTCCGCCGCCGTGCCCGATATCGCGATTTTGTATCCGTGTTCTGAAATCGCCTCCGACAGAAATGCGTGCATATAGTAACTGATCGTGACGACCGGGGCGTCGTGATACCCAACAAGATCGCGCATCCGGTCGATGAAACCTTCCGTCGACGTGCGCACGACATGATGGTCGCAGCCGAGATGACGGACCATGGCGTCGATGTTTTCTGTTTCGTTGTAGCGTTCGTCCTCGTCGATCACCGAGAAACAATGAATGTCGCGGCCCAGTTCCTTGGCGGCGATTCCGGCAAGAGTCGCGGAATCGATGCCGCCGCTGAGACAAAAGGCCAGTGGCACATCCGCGCGCAGTCGTCGGGCGACAGAGTCGATCAATAATTGACGCGCTTCGTCCCGCGCGGCTTCGGCGGTCATGTTCCGTTGTCGGGTGGGCAGCGTCCAGTACGCCGACGGTGCGGGTCGATCCGGTGTCGTCAGCGTGGCGGCGCAGGCGGCGGGAAGCTCCACCACATCTTGAAAATACGTACTCGCGGATTTGTACAAAGACTTGTAGCCGTTGACCAGAAACCGCCGGATTTGATCGACGTTCACGTCGGGTCGGCGACCGGCCATCGCGGCCAGGGTCTTGATTTCCGAGGCGAAATACAGCGTGCCGTCGACAAACCAGGTGTACAGCGGTTTTTCACCAAAGCGATCGCGGCTCAGCAAGAGGGTGTTGCGACGAATATCGACCAGCGCGAACGCCCACATGCCCTCCAAGCGGTCATGGAAGTCGGACCCCCATTCAAGATAGGCGGCGATCAGTACTTCGGTATCGGACTCGGTGGCAAAACTGTGTCCCGCTGCCCGCAATTCATCGCGCAATTCGACGTAATTGTAGATCTCGCCGTTGTACGAGATCACCACGCCGTCGCGTTCGAAGGGTTGATTGGCGCGCGGGTCCAGATCAATGATCGCCAGCCGCGTATGCAAAAGCGACAGCGCCTGTCCATTTAGCGAGAGGTCAACGTGCCCCGATGCATCCGGGCCGCGCCGGTCCATGGTTGCCAGGGCCGCCTCAATCCGGTCGGACGATAAGGGAACTGGCCCAAAAGCGCCTGCAATCCCGCACATGTCAGTCGATCATATCCGGTGCCAAGGCGTCGCCCTGCCGGATATCACGGTTCAGCCGTTTGCCGATCAGTTGGTCTTCCTGCCCCGGCGCCATACCGCCGGCGGGACGCGTCCAGTTCAGATCGGCAAGCGTCAGTTCGTGACCCGCAGACAGGTCGCCGGCGGCGACGATGGACCGGCGGACGGCGGGTCCCATCTCGACCTCGCATGTCGCGGTGCCGATCGCGCCGTCGCCCATGGCGGCCTCGGTCTCGCGCACACGGGCGACAAGTTCGCGCATGGTCGCAGGGTCTGCCGACAGTTGATGGTCGCGAAAGTCGGAATAGTTGTTGTCGATGGTGAAGTGCTTTTCGATCACGCGGGCGCCCGCCGCGACCGCCAGGTACGCGGCCTCAATCCCGACGGTATGATCGGAATACCCGATGGTGTGGTTCGGATAGCGCGCGGCCAACGCCGGGATCGCCGCCAAATTGGCCTGATCCATGGGGGCGGGGTAGCTGCTGACGCAATGCAGCAGGGCGATGTCGGCGTCGGCGACCGATCCGGCGGCGGCGGTACTTAGGACGTCGACGGCGACGTCGATATCCGCCGCATCGGCAATGCCGGTCGACATGACAATTGGCTTTCCGACCTGTGCTGCCGCCGCGATGAGGGGATAGAACGTATTGTCGCCGGACGCGATCTTCATCGCGTCGACGATCTCGCCGAGGAACGTGGCGCTGTCCGGATCGAATGGCGTCGACATGAACAGACGCCCACGCGCATGGGTCAGCGCCGACAACTCGGCGAACTGGTCGCGGCTGAGCGCAAATTTCGTTAGGGTCTCGAAACGCGCGGCGTCGCTGCGGTTGACCAGCTTGTCGGGTACGATGGTTTGGAATTTGACGGCATCGGCGCCGGCATCGATCGCCCGTTCGACCAGGTCTTTGGCAAGCCCGAAGTCGCCTTCGTGATTATTGCCGATCTCGGCAATGATAAAGGTTTTGGTTCCGAAAAATGACATTCTGTCGTAACCCCTGGAGGATAGCCGTGAAGACTTTATGCGGTGCCGGAGCGAACCGCATGCATGTACCCAATGCCGCGGTACTGTTGGTCTGAGTCGCGCAGTTTTGGGTCCGATAGCGATGGTTCTTCAAAATGGGAATCGACGATTTCGAAGCCGACCTCGGCGAATAGCTCCTTCCACGGATGCACGAACCAAAACACGGGTCTCCCGGGGGAGATGATCGCCATCGATTCACCCCGTGCGATGTCGGCTTCGGGCGGATTCATGAAATCATAGATCAAGAACGTGTCGGTGTGCGCAGCCGCTTTTTTCAACGCACGGCGGACAAGTTCCGTGCGCATCATGATGAAGACGACGTTCGCGTAAAACAGCGAAAAGCGTCCGCCGTTGTATTCCGACAAATCCGTCTGTTCGAAAACGTCCACATCGCCGACAAAAATTTTGTGCTGAGGAAAGTTCTTTTCGAAATCCTCGCAGAACAACGGTAAGCATTCGAACCCGACGTATGCGAAGTCGAGGTCCGGTTTTCGCGCACCGATCTTGCGAAGGACTGTACCGTTGGCCGCACCGATTTCCAGCATCGAGAAAGGCTGGCCGTCAGGGACCGCGTCGATCAAAGCGTGCAGTTTTTCGGTTGCCGGTCGGCTGAACACCGTATCCGACCAACTTTGATCGTTGATAATTTCGCGTTTTATGCTCTCGGGCATTTGCGCCATGTTTCGTGTCGACCAAAACGCGTGATTTTGGCGATCGAGCAAACCGGCGGAGTACTCATCGACAAGTATGAACTGCCGACGAAGTTCGTCCTGCTGCACTACTTTTGCCGAGATGCTCAAATCGTCGCCCCTTTTTGGTTTGGCGCTCAGCAGATGCGTTTTGTGGCACACTTAAAGCCGCAATAGTCTCGTTGAATAAAACGAAACATTCGTTAATTCGTTTGCGCGACGTCCGCTTCTTCGGTCGCTGCGCCGTCTGCGGCGGCAAAATTCTCTTTGTCTCGGCACGTCAGGCACGCGTGGCAGACCTTGTTGAGGTCCCCCGACGTAAGCTGACGGCGGATTTCCGCCAGTTCCTCGCCGTTCCAGATTTCCTTCAGCGTCTGGGTCTTGGTGTTGCCGATCGTCAGCGCCTTACCGAAGAACGTGCAGCACGGCGTCACATCGCCGTTCGACCAGACGTGCAGGCTGTTGAACGGATAGGCGCAATACGTGCTGTCCGGCGTCGGGAGATCGGCCGGCACGGCCGCGTCGTCGCCCATCGAGCGGAACTCGTCGACCTGACCGAAATCGACCATTTCTTGGAAATCGATGTAATCGACCCGGCCCCGCCATTTATCCAGGAACGCTTTTTGTTCATGGATATTGTCGTCCTGGACACAGAAACACAGGCGAATGACGGGAAGTTTGGAGTTCATGCGCTTGCGCGTCTCGATCAACGTTTCCAGGTTCGCTTCGATCCGTTCCAGCTCGTCCTTGCCGCGGATCTTTTTGAACGTCTCGGGCGTTGCGGCATCCAGGGACACCTCGATCCGGGCGATCCGCTGTTCAACGAGAAATTCGCTGAGCGATTGATCCAGGAGGACGCCGTTGGTGCCCAGAAACACATCCATAACACCGGCCTTTCGGGCCGACGCGATGGCGTCGCGGGCCCCTTTGAAGATCAGCGCTTCCGAGCCCATGCCGACGACGGCGGCGGGCAGGCCGTTGTCGCCGCATTCCGCCATGATGGTCTCGATGTCCTGCAGCTCCAGGGTCGCTTTCTTGTCGGCGTGGTTGATCGTGTAACACATCTGGCAACTGAGGTTGCAGCGGTTCACGAATTCCAGCGACACGGTCAGCGGAAAGTCCGGAATGAATCCGTTGGTGTCGTAATTGAGGCTTTTTTTGTAATCCGCCCGGTACCGGCGAAACCGGTCACCGAACTCGTCGGACAGGACTTCCTCGACGTCCGTGTATTTCACGGACGCGATATGTTCGACATTTTCTCTGTCACTCATCGCTTCTTCCTCGATACATTCCCATTCTAGGAACAACGCTTTTATTTTTCGTAAAGCGCATCATAGATAAGGGGTATGGAGCCGAAAAAGTCAATCTACATCACTTTCCGAAACCGGTCTTGGGTCGCGAGCGATGACGTGTCAGCACAGATTTGATTTGCTAGAACCAACACTACGCTGCCGACGGTATGGCGCCGATAATCAAGTCCCGGCGGGAGATCACGTGACGTGACGACACTTGAAGATGAACTCACCACGTTGATCGCCAACCTGGTGAATGCGATCTCCCAAAGGGATTTTCGCGCCGCCGTGAAGTCTCTGCATGATATCCTGACGGCGTTGCCTGCGCATCCGACGTACACCCGTTTCGCCTTGTCGCATATTCCGTCGGCGAATGACTCACGTGCGATCGTGACGCGGTACGCCAGAGCCTACCCGGATGCACCTGAAAGCTACCTTATGCTGACGATGTTGTACGGGCGGACAAATCAACTCGATCGAATGCGTCAAACATGGCGCGATGCGTGCAGGAACGCGACCAAGGGGTTTCACTTTCAGCCGTCAATCGTTGCGTCCGCCTTCGATGCCGCGAACGGCAAAGCCACGACGTCCATTGGCAACAAGGATATCGCCGACGAAATCGTCTCCGCGATGAAAGAAGCACTGCACGCCGAAATGCCGTCTGCAGATACCGGGGCGGAGTCTTCGTCTTCGAAAGCATGTGACCGCGCGGTTGTCACGGCGCGGGCTGAACCGCGGGGTCGCCGTGCGGTGGCCTTTGACGGCACCATTGTCGGTTTCACGAAGCCGACACGCTACTTTTTTCGATATGGCGAAACAGAGGATGCGTTGGACAAGGTGACGCCGTCTGAATGGGTGCCCGGTGGGCTCGTCGGGCGGGCCCGCGAGTTCGGCGACAACACGCGGCGAGATATCTTTGGATTTGCCGCTGCGTTGTCCTTTGCCAAGGGCGACCGCGCCGACGCGCCGGTGGCAATGAAACTTCACTGGCCGTTCGGTAAAGACCGCAATCACAAAGACGGAATAGGAATCATCGAGCTCTTGTTCAACTGGTGCCCAAGCGTTCTCGGCCGGGGCGCCGTCGCCGGATTGACGTCGGATAAACCGGCGGATGCACAGCCATACCCGACGCAGACGTTCCCCGGTGAAGAAATCGACCTCCGCGATGCAGAAGTCGATGTGTGTTACCGAAGCACTCAATTCGACAAGAAGGCGTTTCATCTGGTGCCGTGGATTCACGGTCGCACGGGGACGGCGTACGAACCTGAACGTTATGACGATTTCGCCGCATGGGCATGCACGTCGCGGGTTTCGGAACAGTCATTTGTCGCCGATGGACAATGGCATCGTCAGCGGTTTTACCTGAGTGGGCATAGCGGAGATTGGAGTTTCTGCGGCAGCAACACCGAAGAGATGGGCGAGGGTATGTATCGTTACAAATACCACCCGATCCAGTCGGTGCTCCCCCACAATGCCGGCGGCAATATATGTTTCACGATGATCGACGGGGACGACCTGGATACGCCGGAGGGCGATCTTGAACTGGCCGAGATTGCTCTTCGATACCGTTCAAGGTCGCTTTTGGCCCCCGGACAAATGGCGGAAGTCGTGAAAGCGCCAAACGATGTCCCGCAATCAGCCGCATTGTTGACCAACGGTTGGATCGACGATCTCGGGCATGCCTGGATATCCGATACCGACGAGGATCTACCGATAACATTCGTCTGGCGATTGCGAGGTGCCGCCCATATCCAGAGTTTCCGATTGCATCAGCATTTGCTGGCGCCGACCAAGAATCTCGAAATCGCACTGTCCATGGACGGCGTCGATTTTACCGATGTGTGGTCGGGGTCGTTGAACGATATGCCCGCAGACTTGAGCGCGCAGTCGGAGCCGGGGGAGGCTGTGCCTATTCCGGAAACGGCATTGTCCGTGGTATTGGATGAACCGCTAGATGCCGTCTTCATCCGTCTGACCGTTCGATCATCGTATCGTGACGGTGTCGTTGGTCTCGACGCGTTTGAAGTTTTCGGCGACGGATTGCCGCCGTTACCAGACGGCGCGGAGGTCTCGATCACGGCGTTGGTCGAGGACGTGCCCGAGACGGGAACCATATTTTATGAACTCGTTGCCGAAAATGAAGACGGTGTTCACACCGGTGGTGTGAAATCGTTCAATCCGCCCTCGGAAGACAAACCCGCGGTTTTGGCATTGGCGCGTCACAAAGTTGACGGGAATACCTTGCTTCTGATTCTACGCGTTTCGGCAATGGGGCAACCGTCAACCGTCGAGGTCGCGTTGAAAGACGATCAAGGAGACGAGATTCATTCCGATAAAGTGCCTATCGGGAAATGGGACGCGCCCCGACACATCGTCGTTCGGGTTCCGGAGTATAACCCAGGGCGGCGCTATGCCGGGTGGTGCGTTCCGTCGAACGACGCCGGGGCTGGGGCGTCGTTCCCCATTGAGATTCCGGCTCAGGGCTAGCCGGACTATCTGTATCTGTCAGTGCCTGTGACGGCCGTCACACTTGAAAATAAACGATAAAATCGAAACTTTTTCTTTGACTCAGAATCGAAGTTTGCATATAAACAGCGTCACGGGGTCCGTCAGAAGGTCGGGTCGCGCGTCGTGCAGGGTAAAATACCCCGCATAAACATACTCTAGAAAGGAGTACTCAATTATGAGTGACGTTACTCTCTCAGCTGCCGTACGTAGCAGCCTTCTCTCTCTCCAAAGCACCACCTCGCTTGTTGAACGTACTCAGGGCCGTCTGTCGACAGGTCTTGAAGTTTCGTCCGCAATTGACGATCCGGTCGCGTTCTTCCAAGCGAAATCCCTGAGCGACCGCGCTTTCGACTTTAACGAAAAGAAAGACGGTATCGACCAGGGCGTCAGCACGGTTACCGCGGCGTTGGGTGGTTTGGAAAGCATCGAATCAATCGTCCGTCAGCTTAAAGGTGTCGCGTCCTCCTTGCGGTCCGCCACCGGTACGCAGTTCACCGATCTGGTCACCCAGTACGGTACCCTGCGGACGCAGATCGGTCAGCTTGCTGCCGATGCGTCGTACCAAGGGACGAACCTGATCGACAACACGTCGGAATCGCTGTCGGTATCGTTCTCCGATCAAACCGCGAGCACGCTGACCATTTCGGCTGAAAACTCCGGCCAAACCGGTCTTGCAATCGACGAAGTCGCTGTCGCGACGAACACGGCATTTACCTACGCTGCCGGATCTCAGATCAGCATCGAATCCGGTGACTCGATCACCGTGACCTATCAAGGTACGGGTGCCACCGTTGACGAAACGCAAAACTCCCTGACGGTTCAGTACGGGACGCAGGCGATTACGTTTACGCTGGCATTGGACACGGCAGATGCCGATACAACGACGGTCACGCAGGGTCAGGTCATCACGATCAACCTGACCACCGCGCAAGGCAGTGGTATTGGCACGACCGGGACATTCCAATCTGTCAACTCGGAAACCGGTGCAACGATCAACGTCGAAGAAGTCAGCACGAACTTCGTGACCGAGGGCGTGACCTCGACCATCGATGTGTTGACCACGGAACTCGACACCGCTTTGACCACGCTTCGTGCGCGCTCTCAGACGCTGGGTTCTAACGTTGCATTGCTGCAAACCCGTCTCGACTTCACGAACGAGTACGTGAACACCTTGGAAACGGGTGCTGGTAAACTGACCCTTGCCGATTTGAACGAAGAAGGCGCCAACTTGTTGGCCCTGCAAACACGGCAGCAGTTGGGTATTTCCGCTCTGGCCTTCGCCGGTCAGGCCGAACAGGGTATCTTGGGCCTCTTCCGGTAAGAGTAAATCCAAGACCCGCGAACCTTCGGGTTCGATACTCAGGTCATTTAAGAATTCGACCGTCGCAGCAATGCGGCGGTCGTTTTCGTTTCTGTTGTCGTGCCGCACGTGTGATATCGTTTTCGTATGTCGTTAGGTTTCTTGGGGCCTAAACCCAGATGAATGAAGATGCTGATTCCGGCATGAACGGGTTGCTGGCGGGGCAAGCTGCGTTACAGCGTGGCGATGCCGGCGGCGCAAGATGTCACTTCGAAGCTGTGCTTGCCGACGCCCCGAATAATCTGTCGGCGTCTATCGGCCTCGCTTTGTCGATGGCGCTATCCGGTCATCCGGTGCAGGGGCGGGATCAGTTATTGAAGTTGTTGGCGGACAATCCGGCTCATGTCCCGTTGCTCGATGCGATCGGGGTTATTTCATATGAGACGCACGATTTCGCTGATGCCGAGATGTGGTTCCGCAAGTCCATGCGGATTGGTGGGTTCGCGTCGTCACCTGTGGCGAACTTGGGCATGGCGCTGAACGAGCTTGGCCGATTTCGTGAAGCACGGTCCATGTTCAAGAAATGCCTACGGAGCAATCCGGACGACGTTTCCGCGCGTTATCATCTTGGGTTGTGCCAGCTTTTAATGGGGGAATATACCGACGGTTGGCAGGGGTTCGCATTGCGAAACGCTGTTGCCGGACGAAAAGAACCGACGTTGGGTTCCGATATCCCGATTTGGCAAGGTGAGCCTATCTTGGGAAAAAAATTGGGTCTCGTTTGCGAGCAAGGTTTGGGCGATACCATCCAATTCGCGCGTTTTGCCAAGTGCGCTGCCGATGCCGGTGCGACAGTGTATTTGCAGTGCGACCCGTCCCTTGGTTCCGTTTTACAGACGGTCCCCGGTATCGCAGGTGTTTTTGCATCGGATGGGCAGATGCCGACGCTTGACTATCAGGCGCCATTGTTGGGTTTGCCAAAGGCGTTCGACATAATGCCTTCATCTATTCCCTTGTCCGGCGGCTATATCGCGGCCCCTCAGGAAACGTCGACGGTTTGGCGTGAAAAACTGGGGATGGCCGACGGTACTTTGAATGTCGGGTTGGTGTGGGCGGGAAACCCAGACAACAAGACCGATTACAAACGTTCCATCGCGTTGGCCGATTTACAGCCAATTTTGCAATTGTCCGGCGCGGATTTTTACAGCTTACAGATTGGGGAGGCGGCGGCCGAATTGGATGCGTTGCCGCAATCGATCCGTCCGATAACGGCTTTTGACAAGATGTTGCCGTTTTCCGATGTCGCGGCAGCGATGTGCGGGCTCGATTTGATTGTCACCGTCGATACATCGTTGGCACACTTGGCGGGCGCTTTGGGCGTGCCGGTATGGATGCTGATCACCTATGTGCCCGATTGGCGTTGGGGGTTAGAGAGCGACCGGACAAATTGGTATGACAGCATGCGCTTGTTTCGACAGCCGAGCATCGGGAATTGGCAGGGCGTTGTCTCCGACGTCCGTGACGCTATGACGACGGCGCTTCAAGCTCATCAAGCATAGCCATCGCATCGGTGCGCATCGCCTCGATCTGTTGGACGAGTTCCTCGCGGGCGATATCCTCGAAGGCAATGTCGTGTTCGCCGCCTTTCAGGCGCGCGGAATAGTATTCGAGCGCAATCAGGATCATCTGTAACGATCCGCGAAGCCACGTCGCGATGGCTCTTTCCATTGCGGTCGAACTGTGGAAAAGGATCGTGTTGATGTCGACCAGATAGCTTTTGTCGACCATTATCAATGCGCCGTCGATGATATCGCGCAGGGCATCCAGTATTCCGTCCATGTGGGCCCGGATGGTGTCGAACTGCCACTTTTCGTTGAATTCTTCGACGGTCATGACCGGACTGTTGTCCAAGAATTCCTGCACAAATGCGGCCTTAAAACCCGGATCGGGTTGTTCGGGCAATGTCACCGCTTTACCCATCTTGGCGATTGTGCCCTCGATAAATCCGCCATCGCTGCAGTTGTAATACCGCCGACCCGTATTCTTCTCTGCAATCGCCGTTTCAAGACTGTTCTTGACCCAGAACAAGCCCGAACTGGTGAATGTATTGCCGCCGAAATTCGCCGGCACAGGAATGCAAAAGTCGTTGTCCGGTAATTGCGCCCCTTCTGTGAAGTGATAGGAATTTTTGGCGTGATGATTGTCCGCATCACGCGTCCCCATGTCACAACCGAAGAAATAGCACTCTCGAAATCCAAGGTCCTTGGCCAAGCCGAGACCGGAATTCACCACGGAAGGGTCGTGAAACGGGATCGTGTTTTTCAGATCATCCGAGAAGATGCTATAGGGCGTCAGGGCCGGCCGGAAATGATAGATGATTTTGTCGAAGTAGTCTTTCACGCCCTGTTCGACCGTCGACGACGTCACCATGCAGATTTTCGATATATCATGCTCGGACGCGACATGTTCCATGATCGGAAGAATACCAATATTTTCCACTTCGATCTGGAAGTCGGGAACCACGCCCGCATTTAGCAACGGTCCGAGTGCAGACCCACATGAAATGACGATGGCATTGTCGGCATTCC
The DNA here is from genome assembly GCA_965222395.1 of Rhodospirillales bacterium. Classification (GTDB taxonomy): domain Bacteria; phylum Pseudomonadota; class Alphaproteobacteria; order Rhodospirillales; family Casp-alpha2; genus UBA4479. The sequence continues at coordinate 1,722,340 of OZ244947.1, read as the reverse complement.
GCTTGATATGCGGTAGATCGGCATCCAAAGACGGGCCACAGCCGACGATAAAGCACGGATATTCGATAATCGCATTGTCCTGCCGCGTGTAAATATGCGCGCCGCCACCGCTCAAATTGGCATACGTGTTCTTGGTCATGTTGCATTCATCGTCGAAGAACCCGAGCCCAGCGAGAAATAGGTTCGCTTGTTTTTTTACTTCGCGCATCAATTCAGCGAAGAACGCATGATTGAAGTGTGTGTACAACAACATGCCGTCGACGCTCGGCGCGTTGGTTGTACGGACTTGGCCGCGCATGCTGGTGAAGGCGTGCCGCGGGTCGGTTGTAATGACGATTTCGACACGGCCACCCTTGGAGACACAATTCTCGTAAATCGGTTCCCAGTCGACGAGTTCCAATGAGTGGTAGAACATTTCGATGTTGGGGTCGAAAATGATCAGGGACGTGCAGTCCGATTTTTCCTGCAACATGGGAATATGTCCGCCGAGCCCAATCCCCATAACCGTAACGAAGAATGACTTAATATCGGCTTGGTGGCGGGAAAATTCGGCGCCAAGGTCTTTGGTCGCACGGGTCAATATGTTGGTCATGAATGTTCGACCGTAAACGTCGAATTCATCCGGTTGCGGAATGGCAAGGTTGAAACGATGAGGCTGTTTTTCAAACAGCGCGACCTGTTCCTCGACAAAGTCGTAATAGCGGCCTTCGTAGAACTTCTCTCCCTGAAATTCGACGTCGGGTTGTCCATCATCGTCGAATACAAGGGTTGTCGCCGGTGTGTGTTTCGCGATCGCCTTGGCCATGGCGATTTGATGCTTCTTGAATGTCTCCATGTTCTTGGCGCGTAGCGCCTGGCGCTCTTCGGCCGTATGTGCGTCTAAGGTGATCATTTATTCCGCCTGTTCCCTGTCGAAAACCACGTCTGCCGCAGCATTCGGAATATATCGAATGTATGCTTAACAACGGGTTACGCGCCCCGGCAAGTGCCGAATATTCCTTGGTGTTTTGGGCTTTTTTAGTGTACGTTTAGGCGTGGCAAGAATGCCATTTCAGGAGTGACGAGAATGGCCGACTCAATCAGCGCGACCCTTGCATCGATTTCGCAAGCCCGTGCGCGTTCCGGCTTTGAGCTTCAGTTCAACAATCTACAGAACTCGTTGATCGGTCGTTTCAATGATCAGGTCGACAAGATCAATGACGAAGCCTCGTCCTCGCAGCGCGAAATCGACAGCTTGCAGGCTGAATCGGTACGCCTCGTCGATACCCTGCCGCTGATTGAACAGTACCGTATCGGCAATCAGAACAATTTCGGTCAGCTTGAGCAGGTCCAAGAGGATTTGAACACGCTTCGGGCAATTTTGAGCGAAGACAACACCCTGACCGCGGACGAGGTCACGGCGTTCGAGGCCAAGCGCGACGAAATTGCCGAGCGCGTGAACAATATTTATGTCTTTATCAATCCCGACATTACCGACGGTCAGCCGATCCAAACGCTGAAAGAGGAACTCGACGCGTTCAAGGCGTTGACGCCGGTCGCCGGGTCGGTCGACGTCGACAATGCGGGCCTTCTGGACGCTGTCGACTCATTCATCAATAAGACCTCGACGGCGACGACGGTGACCTCCAACAACATCGAGACCGCGCTGGATTTGGAAATTAAAGTCCAGACCGACTTCAGTAATATCGATGCCGAGTTGCTTGAACTCACTTTCGAGGAACAGCAACGACGAAACGATGAAATCGAGAGCCTTCGCATCGATCTTGGCAACACGTTACGGGCGATTTCGTTGTCCTTCGAATTCAGCTCCGACTTGTCGAATCAGCTGAACAGCAGTTTGCGAGAACAGACACCGGCCCCAGGCTCGGTGCTGAACTTTTTTACTTAAAGTTGGTCGTGTTCCAAAGGTGATCTTTGGGTTTGCACCTCATATCCGCCTTATCAGTTATTTTGTCAGGTGACTGAAAATCCCCGCTTGAAAGCTGCCGCTCACAGAGCCGTTGGGTTTGAGAACGACGGTTCTTTTTTTGAAGCGGAACGGCTTTATCGTCAGTTGGTGTCACGCGACATTGCGCCGCCCGAAGCGCATTATCAGTTTGCGCAATTCCTTTTGCGCAAAGGTGAATACCTTGAGGCATGGCCGCATTTCTTGCGCCGTATCGAGGCGGCTGAGTACCGCGAACGTTCAGCAGCGCAACTGAAGCAGCCCTATTTGCAAAAGGTCGATGCTGCGACATTGGCCGACAAGACGGTGTTGGTTTATTGCGACCAAGGGATTGGCGACGCGGTGATGTGCGCGCGTTTCATTCCCGTCTTGGCTGACATTGCGGACCGCGTCGTTTTTATGGTTTTTGAAGGGTTCGGCGAGTTATTCAGCTCGTTGGCGTTGTCGAATGACATTGATGTCATTGAGTTTGGCAGACCACTTCCGCATTTTGACGTACATGCCGATCTTTTCAGTCTGCCAGCTTTGATGGATGTAACGCCTGAGGCAATCCCCGACGCATGCTGGATGACGCCGGATACGGAATGGCGTGCACACTGGGCCCGTCAACTTCGTCGCGACGGCCTTCAGATCGGCCTGGCGTGGCAGGGCAATGCGGCGCAAGCCCGCGACGAGGAGCGTTCGGCCAAGTTTGCCGATCTCGCCGACTTGTTTTGCACACCGCACACGTTTGTTTGTCTACAGGCCGGAGACGGGCTGGAGCAAGTCGACGAGGCCGGCGCACCGAACAACTTTGTTATGTTTGACGAAATCACGAAAGGGATCAACGGGACCTCGGGGCGGCTGGTCGATTGTGCGGCGCTGATCGCAGAGTTGGACCTTGTTATCAGCGTCGACTCGGTGATGGCGCACCTCGCCGGTGCCCTTGGTACGCCAGCATGGCTTTTGGCGCCGAAAGTGCCGTACTGGGTCTGGATGGACGCTGGCGCGCATTCACCCTGGTATTCACACACACGAATCTTCCGCGCTCGGGAGCGTTATACATGGGCTTCGGAAATTGCCGAGATGAAGGAGTTGCTGCGGGCGCCGCCGACGCCGTTGGCTTAGTCTGACAAGAATTCGTCCAGTTCTCCGATCAAGGCCCGGGTCTGGTTGGCCCACGAGAGCCCATGCATGAATTCCGTCCCTTTGGCCGCTCGCGCCTTCGCGTCCTCGCGGTCCGTGTACGCCTGCTCGAGGGCGGCAAGTATCTCGTCGATGTCGGAGTCGCGCCAAATGCCGGATGGATCGATATCGGGCGCGGTTTCGGATTGTTGCCGCAACGCATAGCAATTGTCGTCGGTGATAATGTCGAGATGACCCGTGTTTGCCGACAGGATGCACGGGATCCCCATGGCCATGGTTTCCATGGCGACGAGGTTCGTGCCGCCCTCGCAGCGGTTTGGAAAGAGGGCCACGTCGGCTTCGGCGATAATATCGGGAATGTGCGCGTTCGGGACGGCACCCACGTCGAAATGGACGCCCCCGGGGATGCCCATATCCGCAATCCACGGCGGGAAGTCGATGGCGCCTTCGGCGGTCGTCGCCGGCGACGACGCGATATATGGCGACAAGGACATGTTGGTGTAGGTGCTGGCCCACGCATTATGCCAATTGGTCAGTAGAATGGAGTCGGGATGACGTGCGTGAAATATCTTGAAAGCCTCCAGGACAATGTCCTGTGCTTTGCGCAGTTCCAATTTTCCGCCGGAAAATATGACGAATCGTTCCTCAAACGTGCCGGTCTTTGGACGCGGTTTGAAACGCTCGAGATCGACTCCTTGCGACACAAAAGCCGCACTGTCGAGCCCGCGTTCACGAATGAAGTCTCGATTCCAACTGGATCCGGCAATGATCTTGTCATAGTACCGCGCCCGCGCCATCGCGGCATCGTTGAGCGTACCATTCTCGAAGAAAACAAAGCCGACATTGGCGAAGCCGCGGACCTTCTCGGTGATCGGCGAGTGTTGGAATGCATTGCCGAGGCTATGCAGCAACAGGGCCTCGTTGATGGTGGCTTGGCCCGGCGACGCCTCAATCTGGCGCATGATCGCATCTTGTTCTTTGAAGTAGGGGCCAAGCAGCCGATTGATGCGCGGTGTCGGCGCCGCCAGATAAGACGGCGAGAGAATAAGGGGCTTCACCGGACCATGGCGGGAAAGGTGCATGGCCACGTTGAGGCCGAAAACGCCCCAGCCATGCAGGTCGGTTATTTGCCACGTAATGCCGATGCGTTTGTCGCCCATACGCAGCATCTTCTCAGAGTCGAGCAGGGTGCTTCAAACGCTTTCGACGCGGATATTTTTCGTGCCGGAATTGGCTGCTATACGTATGTCTTATGACGAACCCAAACCCGGAAGCGCACGACCTATTCATGCAGGCCATGGCACAGCACCAAGCGGGTGCGATTGCCGAGGCCGAAAAGCTGTACAGGATGACGCTGCGTAACCAGCGGAACCATCCCGATGCCTTGCATATGCTCGGTGTTCTGGCGTTCCAGCGTGGTGATACGACAGCCGCTCTCCGGTATTTGGATCGCGCCTTGTTGGCGGTCCCGGACTTTGCCGATGCACTGAACACCAGTGCGGGTGTGCACTTGAAATTGGAGAACCTCGATCAGGCCCTCGACCATGTGCAGCGCGCAATCGCGCAGCGCCCGGCATCGATCTCGATCCAACGAACACTGGCACGCGTGCATCAGAAGCGCGGCGAACACGAGGAGGCGATAGCGACCTTTCGTCAAATCGATCAGGCAAAACCGGATGATCTATCCGTGCTGGACGGGTGGGGGAGCAGTCTGCTGACGCTGGGCAGGTATGTTGAGGCGGCGGCGACGATCGAACGCGCCTTGGCCATTGATCCGCGGAATACGGATCTTCGATGTTTCCTCGCCCAGGCGCTCAAGGGGCAAGGCTTGTTCCACGAAGCGTCAAAAATATTGGAGGCCGTGCTTGCCGATGATCCAAGTTGCGTCCCAGCCCTCGTCCATATGGGCGATGCCTATCAAGCCCTCGGTCGGATCGGAGACGCCGTCGATACCTTTAGGCGGGCGATCCAAATCGCCCCCGATCATGCCGAGGCTCATTTCAACTATGGTGTCGCGCTGCTGACGACGGGGGACTACCGGCAAGGATGGGATGAATATGCCTGGCGCTTCAAGATGGAGGCGTATGCCAATCGGCGACCGTATTCGGCCGCGCCGACGTGGGCGGGAGAGCCGCTCAACGGAAAATCAATCATGATGGTGGCCGAACAAGGCTTGGGCGATACGTTGCAATTTGCCCGTTACGCCAAACCTTTGGCGGACATGGGCGCGACCGTCCACAGTGTCATTGCGCGTTCGCTGTCAGGGTTGATTCCGACCGTCGAAGGGATGTCCCACGTCCACGTATTCGGCGAGACGCTACCGGACGTCGATTTTCAGATATCTATGATGGAAGTGCCGCATGTTCTGGGGACGGGCATCGATGATGCGCCGACACCAACCGGTTACTTGACGCCGCCCGTCGACCGCTTCGAGGTTCCCGCGCGTCCCTGTGTCGGATTGGTCTGGCAAGGCAATACGGCGCACACACGGGATTCCATTCGAAGTCTTCCGCTAGCGTGTTTCGACCGTCTCCTCGATCGAGATGACGTTACCTTCGCCAGTTTGCAGTTCGGGCCCGGGACGTCGCAGATCGACGAGCTCGGTTGGCGCGACCGTCTGATCGATTTGTCGCCACAGTTGGAGGGGTTCGACAATACCGCGGATGTCGTCTCAAAACTGGATTTAGTGATCACGGTGGATACGTCGATGGCGCATCTGGCCGGTGCGCTTGGTATCCCGACCTGGGTTCTCCTGGCGTCGAGCGCCGATTGGCGATGGGGCCTGTCGACGTCAGAGAGCGGCTGGTATTCCGCCACCCGGTTGTTCCGTCAGACCGAGTTAGGCAAGTGGGACAGCGTTTTCGACGTGGTAGCCTCGACCTTGTCCAAGCGGTTCCCGTCCTCTTAAGCCCACCGTGAACCCCGGCTAAGACCTTTTTATGACGGGGCGATGGCGGTATTGTATGAATTGACGAACTTCTTAGAAAAGGAAGAAGCGGATGCCGCTAAAACTCGATTTTAAATCGGGCGACAAATTGGTGATCAATGGCGCGGTGGTCGAGAACATTGGCCACAACACCAGCTTTCTGATCCACAACGAAGCCGCCATCCTGCGTGAGAAAGAAATCCTCTCGGAGGCGGAAACCGGCACGCCGGCCGCACGCGTCTATTTCTCGCTGCAGTGCGCCTACATGTTTCCCGAGAAAAAAGACCACTACATCGGACTGTTTCGCCAATTCTTGAGCGATTACGTCGAGGCCGCGCCAAGCGCGACCGAGATTGCCGACAAGATCAGTGCGGCGGTGGATGACGGGCGGGTCTATAAGGGGCTCAAGCTGACGCAAAAGCTTATCGGCCACGAAATCCAGGCTTTCGAAGGTTTGCGCCAAAGCCTTGAGGAAGAAATCGGCGAACCGGCCGGCGCCGAGGAGTAATCAGGCAGCGACCGCGTCCAAGGCGCGGCGCAGCGCATCTTGCATCGCCGCGGCGTATCCATCGACATCCATCAACGGCGACACCTTGATGTCGTCCCGTAAGCCCTGACGAAGGCTGCTCAATGCATCGAGATCGGACGAGAGACGGGTGGCAACGGCGACGCCGTCTTCGATCGACCGGCTGATATCATCCGTGCGACCCGCGGACGTCAGAATGCTCGCACCGATCACGCCGCTGCGCCGGTCGCCCATGACCGTCACGACGGGAACGCCGAGCCAAAGCGCATGGCATAAATCTACCGACCCGTTTACGGGGAGACTATCGAGGTAGATGTCGATCGCCGCAAAAAATGCGGGGTCGGCGTCCTGGTAGGAGGCGCTTTCCATAAAGCCGACGCGGTCGGACAGGTCGCCGAACAGGGAGGATATCGAACCGCGAAGTGCGGTCGGGATGTTGGCGACATTTCCCAAGAGAAGTCGTGACCCAGACACGGCGCGAAGTACGCCCGACCAAAAAGCGATCGTGGACGGGGTCAGGGCCTGCGGCCGGCAGGTCGCGCCGAAGGTGACATGCCCGGCATCCAGCGCCGGCAACGGTTGGACGTCGCCGAGCAGGTGGGGTGGCGTAAAAGCAAACAAACCGTGCTCTATCTGGACGAACTTCTGCTCATCGCCCAAGTTGCTTTGATCCGTCGCCATTGTCGCCGCGTCGCCTATGATGACGTTGCTGCCTGGGGCGCCAAATCCATAGGGTTGGCAGAACATGTTGATCACGGCAGGCGCCGCCTTGGCGGCGCAAACAACGGATCTTGCGTTGCTCGAGAAGCCGCACAGATCGATGAGGACATCGGTTTTTTGACGGGAGATGATCAATGCCAATACGTCGTCGTCGACATCGACGACCCGGCGCCAATTCGGTGCTTTGCTTTTGAATTCTTGAAAGACCGGACCGCCGGTCGGTGATTGTTGATAGACCGTTAGGTCGACAAGTTTCTTGTCTAACCGCTCAACGAACGGCAAGGCAAATACCTGCTGCTGGCCGGCGCGCAAATCGTTGCTCAGCATGCCGACATTGATCGGCGCATCCGGATCGCGGGGAGAGGGCGCCCCGTCGGGCGCGCAGAGTTCGCCGGCTTCGATGGCCAATTTGTGCAGGCGTCCCACAATATCGTCGTGTACGGCGCGCAGATCGCCGTCGAAATAGATCGTCGATTCCAGCGCCAACATGTGTGTTTCGACGGTTGCCGTCGGCATTTCGACCGCACGGCGGCAGTGGTCCGCGGCGTCATCGAATTTGGCCTGAAAGCACGCGGCCTTACCCAGCAATGCGACGGTGTCGGCGTCTTCCGGATTGCGCTGATGGTACGTTGAGAGTTGATCGAATGCCGATACCGGATCGCCGTTGTATAGGTTCGAATGACCGAGCATTTTCACGGCTTCTAAATTCTCGGGATTTAGCTTTAACTCCCGCTCGAATTCGGTAGCCGCCTCGTCGTAGAGCTGGCTATTGAACTTGTATAGGCCATCCAAATAATGCCGTGACGGCGATGCGACACTCAACGCGTGAAAAAAGCTCGAGAACTCGGCAGGAAGTAAATCCGGAATATCGGGGTGCGGGTCGAGAACGGTCGCGAGCTTGGCGTAATACAAACCCTCGTTAACGTTGCCGGTGACGGTCTTCAGCACGGCCAGGCTGTCGACGACTTCTTGGCAATCGGGGTCGATTTTGTGGGCTTGCTCACAGAGTTCGATGGCCTGGCCCAGGTCGTTCTTGCGGTAACTGCAGACCGCCGTCAAAAGATACAACTCCGGCTTGTCCGCATGGGCGGCCAGATTGTCGGAAATCAGGGTGACGGCCTCGGGGATTTGATCTGCGCGCTGCAGATCAATGATCTCCTGGAGTGTATCCAGGTATGTCTCGTATTCCTCGGAATAAAGATCCGTCATAATGGGTATCGCGCGTTAAGGCACTAGCGTTGAAGATGCGAGCGGGCCGCCACCACCGCGCGATGATGTCGCGGTCGGCTGGCGGACAGTCGCGTGTCGAAAGGCGGAGACTTAAACCTCCGTATCAAGGCTAACCGGCGTTTCTTCGGCGGCAGCCGGTGCTTCAGCGGCCTGTTCCTCGGTTTCGGCGCCTTTTTCCGGAAGATTCATCAACCCTGCGGCGATGTTGCGGTTGATGTCCATCAGCGACGTCATGTTGTCGGGCGTCGGATCGATCAGCACTTTGACCGTTTGACGGTCGACGAACTGCGCCAAGGTCAGCATATTGACGCGAATCTCGTCGGGAACCTGGCAGTTTTCATCCAACAATTCGGCCTGAAAAATGGTCCAAAGCCGCCAATTCAGGCGCAGGGCATTTTTCATGTTTTCCTTGGTCTGCTTGTCGGCGGGGTCGCCGCTGACGATCGCCATGGCCATGCGTTTGGCCGCTTCCAGCAATGCCCAGGCCTCGGTTTTGGCGGGATCCCCTTGCTGCGGAACCCGCTCGTAACTCTTTAGTTTGTTTTGCTGAGAACTCATCGAATAACCGTCCATGACTACCTATCCCGTGATCATAACACTTTTTATCGTTTACAACAGGCTAAACTGGCCTGATTTGAGGGCGTCGAACTACGTATTTTCCGTTTTGTTACAAGAAGTTCGTTAGGCTGAGCTGCCGTATGCGCGAGAAAGTCTGATACGACGCCTCCAAGGCGCGCGAGTCGTCGAGCAGCCGCGTGATGGCCTCCAGACTGTTGACGTTCTCAATGTCGGCGACGGCGGTGTCGATGAAAGCGATGAAGTCGGCATGCAAGGTGTTGGAATCGCTCAGCAGAACTTGTTGATAACCGATATCCTGCTGAACGGACTCAATACTGCCGACCTGTTCGGTGCCGAACGGCGGCGTGCCGTTGACGGTAAACTCCAAAGCCGAGTCGACCAAATAGCGCGCCTGGTCGATCCGTTCCTGGTTCTGATCGAGGCCGCCGGCGGTTCCGTACTCGCCTTGCAAGACCAGTTTCAAGGCGCGGACGGCTTTTTCGAACGCCGGGTCGACGGCCGTCAGATCGTCGGTAAAGGACCGGCGTTCGCTGGCCCGGTGCACACTGCTGATTTCGTCGCCGGAATAATAGGACGTGGAGGCGATCGTGCCGGCGGCGGCGAACGACTGAATGCGCGCGCCGTCGGCGTCGGTCTCGTTGACGGTGATGTCCTCGTTGACGGTGATCGACGAGCCGTCCGCCGAGATCGAGGCGATCGTGAAGTTACCGTTGTTGGTGGTCACGCCGCTGACGGTGATGGCCATGCCGACCGAGAGCTGCGAGAACGCGCCGGCGACGTTCGCACCGCCGCCGTTCCCCCGAACCAGGATGGTCTCCGTCGCGGCATCGAAGTTGATTTCCGGGTTCGTCGTCAGGGCAAAGCTGTTGGAACCGGTCACGGTCGCGCCGGTGGTATCCGTCTCCGCGGTCACGGTTTCGTTGACGGTAATTGTCGATCCGTCTGTGGAAACCGCATTCACCGTATAGGTCGCGTTATTCGACGCCGTGCCGGCAAAGGTCACCGTATCGCCCGCGGCCAGACCGCGGAAGGCATTGGGGACCGCGCCGCCGCCGCCATTTTGCTGAATCTGAATGGTATCGTCGTTGGTGCCGGCGTTTGCCGTGAACACCGCCTGCGTGCCGGCATAAAAATCGAGGAACGAGTTTCCCGCACCGAGCCCCTCGTCGGTCAGTTTGTTGGAGACCACGGTGATCGTCGTGCCGTCGTTGCTGGCGACCGTGTAATCGCCGTTGTTCAAGCCGGAGTTGGCGATGGTGAACTCGGCGCCGACGGGGATCCCGTTCAAACCGTTGGCGATCGATGACGTGATCGAATTCGCGGCGCGGTTGAAGGTCAAGGTTCCAATGGTCGTCGCGTTGAGGGTGATGTCCTCGGATACTTTATTCGGATTGCGATAGGTGACGGTGTTGCCGGCGGAGTTGAGTTCGTCCGTCAGCATTGTGGTGACGATCTCGATGGTTCGACCGCTGTTGGTCACGCTGGAAACCGTGTACGTCCCATTGTTGCTGGCGCTATTGGTGATGTCGATGGTGGCGCCGGCCTGAAGATTGGAAAACATTGCTGACGTCGCGGTGATGGAACTGTTACCGCCGGTGGTCGTGACGCCGTCGGCATCCTGGGCGAAGATCAAGAAGTTCGAGGTGTCGACGAACTGCTTGTTGGTGTTGTTCTCGTCACTGGCATAGGAGAAGTTTTCCAAGTGCGCATCCCGCGTCGTCGGCACGGTCGTGTTATAGCCGTCGAAACGTTGCTGGAACGTCGTGATATTGCCGACGCCAAAGTCGACCGGCTCGTTGTTGACGCGGGCGCCACTGAAAACGAAACGTCCGGCGACATCTGTATTCAGGGAGTTCTGGATGGCCAGCAGGGCGCGCTGCGCCTCGGCTTGAATTTTCTGGGTCGCTTCTTCGGTATTGCCGTTTGCATTTTGATAGGCGATCAGCTCGGTCCGGAACCCCTGCAAGGTGGTTCGAACGTCCTCGACGATGGTCGATTTGATGTTCAGCCGCACTTCTTCCTGGTTATTGACGTTGATGAAGCGCTCCAACTGGCTCTTGGTGTTCTCAAGATTCAACAGGCGTTGCGAGTCGATGGCGATCCCTTCGTAGTCTTGGGATTTTTTCTCCGTCGTCACCTGTTGCTCAAGATCGATCAGGCGGCGCTGCGTGCCCAGCATCTGATTGATCAGGGTGGTGTTGGCGGCGTAACTCGATATCCGGCTCATGGCGTGGCCTCTTTATTAAACGACGCGTTCGAGGGCATCGAACATCTGTTGTAATGTTGTGATCACCCGGGCGGCGGCCGAAAACGCCTGTTCGAAAACAATCAGGTTGGCCATCTCTTCGTCCAGGTTCACACCGCGCTCGTTCTCGAACTGCTGCTCGATCGAACTGGTCAGCGATTGCTGCGCTTCGGTGTTCCGTTCGACGACATCCGCCAGCGAGGCGTTGGTCGAGACGATGGCGGCGGCGCGTTCGGCGAACGATACCGATGTCGACGGCAGACCGCCGGATACCTTGAAGCCGACGGGCGAATTCATGGTCTCGGCCATGGCCTTGGCGATGGTGTCGTCGGAAATGCTCATCAGGTACTCGCCGGCGACGCCTCGGTTCGCGTCCCATTGGGGCGCGCCGGTCGAGACCAAGGCCGGTGTCTGCAGGATGTCGGAGCGGATGCCGAGAGTCGACGATGTGCGGACGTCGGCGACGTCGAGTCCGGTGTCGGTCAGGAAGGTGTTCCCCGCTGCCTGTGTGATTTGCAGGCTGGCCCCGTTGACTTGCGAGATCCGCAGGCGCTGCCCCGAACCGTCGGGGACGACCGACGCCTTGATCCGGGCGCTGAGGGTGCCGTCGTTCGAGATTTGTGTAACGATATCCGACATGCTCGTGCCGGCGGTGATGGCCAACGTGCCGATGGCGCCGTTGTTGTCGCGGAACGTCAATGTCGATGCGCTGGCGGTGTAGCCGGTGGCGAGGACATCGGATTCCCAGATGTTGTCAGATAGGTTGTCGACGAAGAAGTCGTTCAGGCCGAAGAAGTTGGAAAAGCCGCTGACGGTTTCGTCGATGACGCCATCGCCGTTGGAATCGTAGGCGATTTCGGCATCGCCTTGGGTCGAGCCGGTGGTGGTCGATGTTTCATCGCGGAACGCCAAGTTCAGCGACGTGTTGTTCATCGAGATATCCAACTGCCCAGACGTAACCGAAGCGGTCGCCGTCGCGGCGCCGTTGTTCCGCAGCCAGCTTTGCAGGCTGGCGGCGACGTCGTCGATGTGCCAATCGCCACCGGTTCCACGCGAGGAGAATCCGGCGTTGGTCATGATCGTGTTCAGTTTTCCGACGGCGGACTGGTCGCCGGTACTGTCGAATAAAATGATGCTGACGTCGTCGGCCGAGCCCGTTGGATCCAGGCGGATGGCCTGCGTCGAGGTCTCGATGAAGTTCCGCGAGCCGTTATACGACTGCGCACCGGGGAAGCTGACGCCGCGGTTGTGTACCTGGTTCATGGTGTCGCGAAGCTGTGCAGCCAAGTCGTCCAACTGGCTTTGCAGATTCGGCAGGACGGTGTCGCGAATATCGATCAGGCCTTTGATCTCACCGCCGCGAATATCGTTCGTGGCGTCGTTGGCCGGCAACTCCGTGGAACCGATGAAGATGCCGGTAAAGTCACCCTCGGCGTGGGTCGTCGTCGGCGTCACCGCGGCGGCGGCCACGTGCGTTACCGTCGGGGGCACGGTATCGACAAGGGTCCGTCCACTGCCGGTGAAGATCACGACGTCGCCGTCGGATCGGTTGAAATACCGGATGTCGATCAACTCCGCCAATCGCGTGACCTTGATATCGCGTTGGTCTTTCAGGTCCGACGTCTCGCGGCTGACCGCGCCGGCGGCGATAATGTCGTCGTTCAGGGTATCGATTTCGCTGGTCAGTTTATTGATTTCTTCGGTGATCTGCGTGATCTGTTGATCGGCCTGCAGGCGGAGTTCCTGCATGGTCTCGCTCATGTCCTTCATCTGCTCCAGCAGATTGTCGGCGCGGCGGACGACCTCGTTCTGTTCCAGTGCGTTGTTCGGCGATGCCACCAGGGACTCGATCGCGTTGCCGAACTCCTCGAACGTATGGCTGATCGCGGTATTCGCGTCGGGGGTGCCGAACAGGTCTTGCAGCCGGTTCCAATAGGTCGTTTGCGACGTCAGTTCGTTCAATTCCGAGCTTTCCAGCCGCAGACTCCGCAACAATCCCTCGTCGACCTTTCGCTGGACCTGGGAAATCTTCACCCCGGCACCGGCACCGGAGATCGCACTGTTCTCGAAGGCGATACCCTTGCGCGAATACCCCTCGGTATTGACGTTGGAGATATTTCGCGACGTGATATCCAGCGCCTGCTGGTTGACCAGCAGACCGCTCTGCGCCGTTCGAAGTGCTTGTGTGATTGTACCCATGTTCTATCTCATGCTTTCAGCGATTGAGCGCCCGCGTTAAAGCGTTTGATCCAGCGATATTGTGCTGCGCCGGGCCCGAAGCGCGGCCCTTTGGACGTCCGTATTGCCCTTGTCGGAATAGGTTCCGGCGGGGTTTTCATTGTCCTTCAGGGCTTCGGCGACCAGTTCGACGACGCGTTGGCTGACTTTCATTGCGGCCTCGAGCATGTGCGCGTTCTCGTACACCAAGCGGTCGACGCGAAGCGCCAGCTCCCGCAGTTCCTCGCGCGTCTCGTCCGAGGCGCCGTTCAGTTGATCCGGGTCCTGTTGCAGACCGAGAATCCGCGCCTGATAGACCCGCCCGATGGTTTCTTTTTCATCAACCAAGAGTGCCAGGTCGCTGTGCCGCCGGTCCTTGAGGATTTCCTGCTCGCGTTCCAACACGTCGACCAGACGGTTCGTCACGTTCAGCAGATCCGCCATCCGTTTTTCCACGTCCATTAGTTGCCCTCCTGCATTTTGATCATTTCGCGCATCACGGCGTCGGCAAGACCGATGCCGCCGTTCGATGCCAGGGACTTTCCGTATTCGTCGATTTGCATATCCCGATAGATCTTCTCGCCGGCACCGCCGCCGAACGGGGCCGCCGCCTCGATGTTCTCGAACATCGGACGCAGCATCTCGGCGATGAACACGGCCTCGAACTCCTGAGCCGTTTCCTGCATCCGCTTCATGTCGACGGCGTTGATGTTCGGCAAACCGCCGCCGGCCGCCCCAAGTTGCTGGGCCATGAAGGTGCTGTCGTTGACGTTCATCACATCACCTCGATTTCGGCTTGCAGCGCACCGGCCGTCTTGATCGCTTGAAGAATGGTGATCATGTCGCGCGGTCCGATACCGAGTGCGTTCAGGCCGTTGACCAGATCTTGCAGGCTGACGCCGGGTTGCAGGACCGTCAGTTGGCGTTCCGCGCCTTCGTCGACTTCGATGTTGGTACGGTCGACCACCGTTGTCGCACCGACTTCGGCGAACGGTCCGGGCTGGGATACCTGTTGGGTTTCAGTGACGCGAATGGTCAGCGAGCCTTGCGCGATGGCGACCGGCGAGATGCGGACGTTTTCGCCCATCACGATAGTGCCGGTCTGTTCGTCGATGACGACCCGGGCCAGCTGGTCCGGCTGGATGCGCAATTGTTCGATGTCGGTCAAAAGATTGACCACATTGTTGCGATAGCTGTCGGGCACCCGAAGGCTGATCGTCGCCAGATCGGTGGCCGCCGCCGCCGACGTGCCGAGGAAGGCGTTGACCGCCTGGGCGACGCGGCGTGCAGTGGTGAAATCCGGATTGCGGAGCGTCAGGTTGACGGTCTCCATCGCGGCCATGTTGAAGATGACCTCGCGTTCGATGATTGCGCCGTTGGCGATCCGGCCCGATGTCGGCACGCCCTTGGTGACGGTCTCGGCGTCGCCTTGGGTCTGAAAGCCGCCGACCGCGACCTGGCCTTGCGACACCGCGTAAACCTCGCCGTCGGCGCCCAGCAGCGGGGTCACCAGTAAGGTGCCGCCGAGCAGGCTCGAGCTATCGCCCAAGGCGCTGACGGTGACGTCGATCCGCGACCCTTGGCGGACAAACGGCGGCAGGCTGGCGGTGACCATCACCGCGGCGACGTTGTTGGAGTCCAAGCCCGAATCCGTCGGCTTGACCCCGAGACGATTGAGCATGGCTTGCAGGCTTTGTTTCGTGAAGTGGCCGTCGGCAAGACTGTCGCCGGTGCCGTTCAAGCCGACGACGAGGCCGTATCCGACCAGCAAGTTGTCGCGGACCCCTTCGAAATCGACGATGTCTTTGATCCGCGATGCGGCGTCGGCCGGGCCGGCGACACCGAGAGCAACGGTCGCGGCAATGGCGATCCCGAGGAGTCTCCGGGGCAGTGATTTTGTTGGCGCTGTGCGTGTCTTCAACATTTTCGGTCCCGTTCGTTTTTTTCCGTCGCGGCGCTTGTGGCCGGTGTTGTCCGCTTATTAATGCGAATATCGTGCCAAGCGCGCAGTCAAAAAAATCCAATAAAAACAATGCATTGAATTCGGGTCGGTGGCGCGCTTCGGGCCGGATTTACCGAATGGCCCGTCACTAGGCAGCATTTGCCGCACGACACCGGTTCCAAGACGAAAGAACCCCGCCGAAGCGGGGTTCCTGCCGATCCGTTGGGGATGGGCGTTTTTACGCTTTGAGGTCGCGCGCCACGGTCACCATTTCGTCGATGGTGCGGAAGGTCGTGGCACTCATGTTGTAGGCGTTCTGCGTCTGGATCATCCGGGCGAATTCCTGGGCAACGTCAACGTTGGAAATTTCCACCGCGCTCGACAAGAAGCCGCCCTTCGAGTTTTCGTCGGCAAAGAACGACGTCGCCGTCCCGGAGCCGGGCGTTTCGGTAAAGAGCAGGCCGTTCTGCGAGTCCAAGGCGTTCGGGTTGGAAAAATCGAACAGCGGCACCTTGTAGATTTTGCGTTCCGTGCCGTCGCTGAACAGCCCGAGGACATGGCCTTCGTTGTCGAAACTGAGGTCGGTGATGCTGGCTTGGCCGAAGCCGTCCTGGCCCGATCGGTACGGCGTAAAGCCGCCGTCGAACTGGGTGAAGTTGCTGATATCGATGGTGAAGGCCGACGTCGCGCCGTCATCCCAGGTGGCCGAATAGTTCAACGTCGTCGGCGACTGGATCTGACCGGTCGACGAAAACACCAGGTTTTGCGTCAGGGCATTCGCCGACGTCACGGTGCCGGCGGTGTTGGGCTCGCCGATGATGCCGCTGGCGAAGACCAGCGTCGAGCCGTTGTTGGTGATGTTACTGATGGTCAGCGTGTTGTTGTTGTTGGCCGTTCCAGCCAGCGTGATTTGATCGCCGATCCGCAGATTGTTGAAGGTGTTGGCGATGCCGACGCCGCCGACATCCACCAGTTGGATGGTCTGGGCGGCGGCATCGAAGGACAGGAAATTCGCCGCACCGTCGGCGGTCGACGAAAAGGCCGCGCTGGGGCCCAGCGTCGACGTCGTCAGGTTGTCGGCGCGGCTGTCGACCCGCCATTCGTTGTTGGCCAACGAGGAGCTGAAATCGAACGAGATGTTGCGCTGTCTGCCGTTGGAATCGAACGTCGTCAGGGCAAAGGTGTTGGCGGTGTCGCCGAAATTGGCTTCGGCCGGCAGATTGAATTCCATCGATGCGGCACTCGTCGCCTGGCCGACGTCGATGAATGCGAACTGATCGACCCGCATCGGCGCCAACGTCGTCGCCGAGAACGTGCCGTCGGCGTTGGCGGCTGCGCCACGCAGGAACATGCCGTTCTTGTCGACCAGATAGCCGTTGGACACGGTAATCGTGGAGTTGTCGTCGGCGGTGACCTGGCTTGTTTGCCCGTCGACCGTGTTCAATTGGAACGATCCGTCGCGGGTGAAATAGATATCGGTGCTGTTGAGTTCCGGCTGAACCGAGAAGAAACCGTCGCCGACGATGGCAAGATCCAGCTTGCGGCCGGTGCCTTGCACTAAGCCCTGAACATCATTCGTTGCCCGGGAGTAGGGTTTGACGCCGCCGTAATCGCGGTTGCTGCCGATACTATCGCTCAGCACCGTCTCGAATTCGGTATCGATCCGCTTGAACCCGCCGGTATTCACGTTGGCGATGTTGTAGCCGATGGTATTCAGCTTGTGCGATTGGGACTGCATGCCCAACGTCGATGCTTGAAACAATCCGTAGCCACTCATGGGTCGGTCTCTCTCGTTCTCAAACTCTGCCGTGGCCGAACGCCGGACACACGGTCTCGTCGATGACGAATGCAGGGTCCGTGCCAAAAATCGGAATAATTTTATAGTTTTAAAACAGAATGTTAGCGGGCACGTGGGGCGCGACACGACAAGCTTCGGTCAAAGCTTCCGTTCGGGCGGCAATGTTTGCCGGGTGGCGGCGTCGCGCGACGCCCGTCCTAGCGCCCTGCCTGCTTGGTGAAATACACGGTTTCATCTTGCGGTTCGAGATTGGCGCGGCAGTAGTTCATCAGTTGCGGTGCCATTTTTTCCGCATAGGGCGCATCGCACTCGACCGTAATCCGCGTCGTTGCAGTGCTGGGGGCGATCAGGATGTAACGTCCCTGGACGGCACCGACAAAAAGGCAGACGGCGACGATGCCACCGTATGTGGCGATCGGCCGCGTCGTCTTTGCCAAGAAGGCCGCGCTGGCGGTGACCAAGGCAAGAATCGCGAAGGGCTCCGCCAGCAGGTAATAGAACGTAAAGTATCCGCGAACCAGAAAAGTCGCCGGCAATATGATTGCCATGGCCAACAGGGCGCCGGGCAGAAGTGCGCGCCGCGGGTCGCCGGTGACGATCAGGACGAGACAGCCGATGCCGGCGGCCCAATAGATAACGGCGAATGGATACGCCTTCGACAGAACCTGACCGGGCATCAGATGATTGGACACGAAGCCCAGAATATTCGACATGGCCTTGCCGATCATTTCCGCTGCAGAGCCGCCGCCGCCTTCCGAGTAGCTGCTTCCGGCCGCGACGAAATTGACGATGCTATCCATTGTCCACGTGTGCGGCTCGATAAAGGTCAGCGAATGTGCTGCCGCGACCCCGAAAAATGCCGCCGAAATTGCGACCATGGTATCGATGCCGCGGTCCCCGACGAGGTGGCAGGCGAGTAAGATGCAGGCCAAGACATAGACGAGGATCGCCGCCTGATACCCGCCGCCCCCAGCCGCGGCAACCAATGCCCCCATCTGCCAAAATGTAGGGGCGGACAGAAAAAACAACGCGACGCACATCGTGATCTTCGCCGTCGCATTATGGGGTCCCGGGGCGGGGCCGACGGTACTGCGGGACGACCCGAAGGCGAGGATCACCGCCAATGCCGGCAAGAACAGCACGATCAGGATGGCTTGAATCTTGGTCATGGCCGCGAGAAAGGCGAAAAACGTCGCCGTGAAGATGAAGCCGCTTCGTGCGCGGGCCGATGACTTGGCGGCATAAGGCAGGGCGAGAAACGCCGCCAAGACGAACACGAACATCAACAACTCGGTGCGCAGTTGGCTGGCCTGCACGGCGAGGCCGATGCTGGAGGCGAACGCAAACGCGGCACAGACCGACAGCACCGCGTTTCCGGTAAGGAGCCGCGCGACCCACCAGAAAACAAGCACGGCGATCACCGCCAACAAGATGGCCAGAACCCGGCCCCAGACCACAAGCGAGGTGATCGCGGTTTCGAAATTCGGGCTGGCGGTCAGCGTGGTCCAGTCGGTCGTGTAGACAAAGCCGAGCGCATGGCCGATCTCTAGGAAGCCACCGAACAGCAGGAAATAGACGTAGCCTGTGTGCGGGTAGAACTCGATCGGCTCGGCGCTGAGCAGATCGAGCGTTTGACCGATGTGATAAAAGTCCGCATCGGGATTGGCCAAGAACGACCGGTCGATCCCGTGATACAGCGGGATGGCAGCGGCCATGCACGCGATAACCGCGAGCGCCAGGGCCTCAAGGCGGGGCGATAAGTCGTGTTTCATCGACACGACACTAATCCAGTCCGGTCCCGTTAGACCAGACCGGGGCATACGTTGAACCGGCGAGCTGACGGGGCGTTATGATCCTGGGGATGCCGCTGCGAAAACATGGGTTTGCAGGGAATTCACCCGGGCCGTGACGTTGCTGCCGACTTCGGGCAGAAACACGCCGTCGACGCGGGCTTCCATCTGACGGCCGTCGGGTAACTTGAACAGGACGATCGACGAGCGGCCGAGCGGCCGCGCGGCCAGAACCTCGAAAGACGGCGTGCCGTTGGCTTTGGCGGCCGGTGCGGCATGCGACAGTTCGAACGCCTCCGGACGGATCAACACGTCGACCCGGCTGCCGTCGGCGTGTGTGCCGATGGCGATAGGGCCGAAAGGCGTTTCGGCGGCGCCTTCTTTGACTTCCGCCTGAATGTGGTTCAATGCGCCGAACAGGGCCGTGACGAAGGCGTCCGCGGGCTCGAAATAGAGATCGATCGGCGCGCCGTCTTGGACGATCCGGCCTTCGTTCATCACCAAAATACGGTCGGCCATGAACATCGCTTCCTCGGGGTCGTGGGTCACCATCAGCGTCGCGACCCCGGTTTGCTTGACCACCTGCAGGGTCTCGGTGCGGATTTGCGCGCGCCGCGTGACGTCGAGGCCGGAGAACGGCTCGTCGAGCAGCAACACCTTGGGCTCCGGCGCCAAGGCGCGGAGTAGGGCGACCCGCTGCTGCTGTCCGCCCGACAACGTGTGCGGATACGCGTGGGCATGATCCGACAAGCCCATATTGGCGAGCGCCCGGTCGATCCAGGCGCGCCGCGCCGGCAACTGGGATTTTGGAATGCCGAAAGCGACGTTGTCCCAGACATCCATGTGCGGAAACAACGCGAAGTCCTGGAACATCAGGCCGACGTTGCGCTTTTCCGGCGGCAACGACGTGCCGTCGCTGCCGTCGGCGACGATCACGTCGTCGATTTCGACCTGTCCGGTCTGCAACGGTTCCAGCCCCGCGGCGACGCGCAGCAAGGTCGTCTTGCCGCAGCCGCTCGGCCCCAGCAGGCAGACCAGTTCTCCCGGCTCAACGAAGACGGACACACCGTGCAAAACGGCATTGTCGCCGAATGAATGAGAAATTGCGCGAAGGTGAAGGCCGTTCATCCAACCACCGGTCGTCTATGTTTTTACAAACAAAGGAAATCTCGTGGCAATAAACGCCAATAAACGCAATGCCGCGCGATCCCGCTGGAGGGCGGTAATTACTGCAAATCATTATCAATAGCAAAAATATTCTGATGGCTCACCGCAACACGTCACCGGAAATTGCGCCCTCATCGGATGACTGATAGGTTTGCGACAGACTCGAAACATCGTTCTGTCGGCGGTCGCTGACGCGGCGGCACAGGGCGAGATGGAGCGAATGCCGGCATGAAAGTATCGAAGACTGGTGGCGCAAAAGGCACGGATGCGACCCGCAAACCGCGCAAGGCGGCGGGCGACGGCAGTGGTTTTGCCGAGGCCTTGAAGTCGACCGGCGCCGCCGACGATGCGGCCGCCGTCTCGGGCCCGGCGGGGGTCACCTCGGTCGATGCGGTGCTTGCCGTGCAACAGGCGGCCGATGCGACGGATCATCGGTCCCGCGGGCTGATGGTGGCGCACGGCAGCGATCTTCTGGATCGTCTGGAACAACTTCGCCACGCCATTCTTCTGGGCCATGTCGGCAAGGACGCCTTGCAGGATCTGGCGCGCCGCCTGCGCGAACGAAAAGCGGCCTCCGACGACGACCGCCTGAACGCGTTGATCGCCGATATCGAATTGCGGGTCGAGGTCGAGATCGCCAAGCTGACCCGATGAGCCCGCCGCGACTATCCCATTAATCGTTTTCATTTCAATCGGATAGTATTTTTCCACCGAGAAAAATACGGGCTTGCAGCATGCCGGTTGCGCAATTATATTCCGCCGCGCTTGGCGCGTAACTTAAGGAAGAGGCCGGCCGCAACATGAGCGTTACCCTGTCGCCCGACTACAAACCGACCAAAAAAGAACCGTTCATGAATCCCCGTATGCGGGAGTACTTCCGTCAAAAGCTCTTGGGCTGGCGGTCCGAACTGGTCAAAGAATCCAACGATACACTGCAAACCCTGCAAGAAGGCGGGATTTCCGAGCCGGATGTCGCCGATCGCGCCGCGATCGAGACCGACCGTTCGTTGGAACTGCGGACCCGCGATCGCGCCCGGAAGCTGATTTCCAAGATTGATTCCGCCCTGGAGCGCATCGACGACGGGTCTTACGGCTATTGCGAGGAAACCGACGAGCCGATTTCCCTGGCCCGCTTGGAAGCCCGTCCCATTGCCACTTTGTCGATCGAGGCGCAGGAGCGCCACGAGCGGATGGAACGCACCCACCGCGACGACTAAGCGCACCGTTTGTTACCCCGGCGATGCGCCGGGGGCGGCCTCCGCCAAGGGGGCGGAAATAGGTGCACGATTCTACCCATTTGGCGACACGACCCGATCCGGAAAACTGGCGGCTTTCTGCGCCGTTTCGAAAAGCCTTTATGATTCAATGACTTAAGGGGCAGAAAAAAGTTGATTCCGCGATCAGTTTTAACTTGATGCGACGTGTGCTTTTTGTGTATACTTGCAAAGTAAGGGTATATAGAAAGTATACCCATTTGAGTAGTAGGTACCAGAATGGCAACCGAACGTGTCAATAACCCAACGGTCGTAAACAGCGCGGCCCTCGCTGCTTTCCAAGTTGCAGTTGTGCAACAAAAGCAGTTTGAGCAGAACTTGGAGCGGCTCTCCGAAGAGCGTGCCAAGCCTGAACGGGTAGAACCTGAACCTCGTGATGTTGAAGATGTCGTCGACGTGAACGCGTCTGCGGACAACTCAAATGAGTCGTCTGCGGCGAATAACGGCACGCCGGAGGCAGCCGCCACCGAGCCCTCGCGCGGTGCGGAGGTCGATGTTTCGATATAGACGTTCTTGAAGGTTGACCGGTTGCGGGCGCCTTGAGCGTCTTTTTTTGTGCCAATTTTCCATCCATCCTCTCCCGGCGGGCAAAAAAAAGCCGGCGCGTTCTGCGCCGGCCAAAAGGTGCCAGGTTCTGGATTGAACCTAGAACGGGAAAAGGATGTCCCAGAGCTGCGTGCCCCAGCGTGGTTGCTGGAGGCTGCTCAGGGTGCCACGGCCGCCGTAGGCAACGCGCATTTCGGCGATTTTCTCGTGGGTAATGGTGTTGTCGCTCTCGATGTCTTCCGGTCGGACGACGCCGGTCACCATCAATTCGCGGAGTTCGGAGTTCACCAGGATTTCCTGGCGGCCCATGACGACCAAGGAGCCGTTCGGCAGGATCTGGGTGACGATTGCGGCAAACGTCAGGGTAATGGTTTCGGACCGGGTGATCTCGCCGTCGCCCTCGGTCTGATGGCGGTTGCCGAAGTTGCCCAACGCGGTCGGCGTCACGGCCTGTGGCAAGATACGGTTGAATGAGCTTTCGTACCCCAGCAGGTTCGTCACGTTGGCGGATTCACTGTCGGTCCGGTCGCGGTCGGTCTTGTTCTCCAGCGTCGCCGAGTCGGACAGGTCGAGTTTGACCGTCACCATATCGCCGATTTCCTTGGCCCGATGGTCCTTGAAAAAGGCCCGCGCGCCGGCCCGCCAGAGCGAACTGGGGTTTTCCTCGGCGACGTTCGGCGCCGGCATCGGCAGACTGACGGGTTGATACTTCGGTGCCGCCTGCGGGTTCTGGATTGTCGTCAGTTCCGGGCCGTCGCCGACCTCGGAAATCCGTGACGCCAAGTTGCAGGCGCTGAGGCCGGTCGCCAACACGCCGACGATAAGGCCTCGTATGACTGGCTTGAAGGTTCTTGTCTGGGTCATTTTTCTGGTCCTTGTCTGCCCGGTTTCGGGCGGTCCCGTTGCTTATTAGTTCAAGTTCATCGACAGTTGCGGTTGCGCCACCCGAACCGCGACCCGTCCGGGCCCGATAATTTCGGCCTCGATAATCAGGTTGGATTGCGCATTCTTGATCTGCACGACGTCGCCCATGGCGCCGGATTGCAGCGCCCGTCCCTGCGCGGTCAGGGTCATGTTCAGAAACTGATGGTGGATCGTCACAAGACCGTTGCGTTGGACGACCTGCGGACGGGTGATGTCGGCGGCCCGGATCGGGGTGCCGGTGCGGATTGTCCGTTTCGGCGTCATCCCGATGAGATCCGCGTCATCCATGACGACGTCGGCCTGGATCCGGTCGGATTTGGAGCGGATCCATTGAACGTGGTGCGCCTTGATGACCTGTCCTCGTCCGACGCGGGCGTTCAGGACGGGAACGTCGACGGTTTTGAAGACGCGCCCGGTCAGCCGCACTTGTTGGATGTCGGCGCCGGCGCCGATCGTCAGGACTGCGGAAAAGCGCCCGGTCCGTTCGCGGTAATCGACGGTGTCGACCCGCAGCACGGGATCGTCCGTCGCCGGCAGGAAAATCTGCCGGAAATTGTGTGCGAACTCCAAGTCCATATCGGCGCTGATTCCCCGGCCGCTGAGTGCCAGCAGGATCTCGTCCTTGAGGACCTCGGGCGGAACGGCGATGGCATCGCGCTCGACGACCGCTTGCACGGCACCGTCGGACGGTCGCCATTGCAGACCATAGGCCGAGGCGACGCGGAACAGCCACCGGGCATCGAGGACCTGCCGCTTGCCGGGCTCCGGCGCATAGGCAACCGCGATCTCGGCTTTCTCGCCGGCGTTGGTGAACAAATCGCCAAGCCGGAGCACCCGCTCCGACACCAGGACATATTCGTGCAACAGCGACGGCATGTCGGCGACTTTCAGCGGCGTGTCCGATTGCGCCCGTGCCGGGCCGGCGGTAATCGATGCCAGGACGGCGGCGAGGGCGATGCAAGCTATGACGTGTCGCATGTGCTTTCTCCTTCCTTCCGGTCCCCGTTATCTCAGGGCCGTCAAGGTGCCCATCATTTCGTCGGACGTTTGGATGACCTTGGAGTTCATCTCGTAGGCGCGCTGCGCCGATATCAGATGCGAAATCTCCTCGACCGCGTTGACGTTCGAGGTCTCGAGGAACCCTTGCAGCACCGAGCCGAAGCCCGTATCCGCCGGGTTGCCTGTCACGGCGGCGCCGGACGCCGGCGTTTCCAGCAGCAAGTTGTCGCCGATGGCTTCCAGGCCGGGCTCGTTCTGGAACGTCGCCAATTGAATCTGTCCAACGTTCTGCAGGGCGACCTGACCTTCGATCTTCGCCAAGACCTGGCCGGAGCTGTTGATGGTGACGTCGATGGCGGTCTGCGGAACGGTGATGCCCGGGTTGACCTGATAGCCGTCATGGGTCACCAGCAGCCCGGTTTCGTTCAGCTGGAACGTGCCGTCGCGGGTATAGGCGGTTTCGCCCGTCGGCAGCGTCACCTGGAAGAAACCTTTGCCCTGTACCGCGAGGTCGAACGAATTGTCGGTGGCCGTCAGGTTGCCTTGTTCGTGGATCCGGTAGACCGCGGCCAGTTTGACGCCGAGGCCCAACTGTACGCCTGTCGGGACAATGTCGCCGGCGTCCGACGACGTGGAGCCGACGCGTCGGATGTCTTGATAGATCAGGTCGTGGAACTCGGTCCGGCGGCGCTGAAACGCGGTCGTGTTCATGTTGGCGAGGTTGTTCGATATGACCTCGACGTTGCGCTGCTGCGCCAACATCCCGGTCGATGCGATATCAAGTGATCTCATGGTTTCGTCCTTTCCCGTGTCGATGCCTTTGCGGCATTGCTTATGGTGATCGTCTGTTGCATCAGCTCGTCGCCGCAAAATCGCGGATCATCGACCGCTGCCGCTCGTCCTCTTTCTCCATGAACGAACGGATCGAGTCGTAACGGCGGTGGACCGAAATCATGTTGGTCATTTCGATGATCGGCTGAACGTTCGATCCCTCGACCGCGCCTTGCAGGATGCTGGCCCTCTCGACCGCTTGCGGCGGATTGTTCTCGTCGGTGATGAACTGCGCCCCCGAGGTGCGTTCCAGCGCTTGGTCATTTTCGAAGCGGACGACCTGCAGTCGGCCCAATTCGCCGTTGTTGGTCGATACCGTGCCGTCCGTCGAGACGACGATTTCGGTATCTTCCGGGGCGAAGACGATCGGCGCGCCGCCATCGGCGAGAACCGGTTGGCCCAGTTGGTTGACGAGCTGACCGGTGTTGTCCAACTGCAGACGCCCGTTACGCGTGTAGCGCTCACCCTCCGGCGTTTGCACCACGAAGTACCCCTCGCCCTGGATCGCCAGGTCGAGCGGGTTGCCGGTCGTCTCGACCGCGCCCGGTGTGGTGTCGATCATCGTCGCGATGTCGCGAACGTAGGCGTTGTTCGGGGTCAGCAGGTTATCGCCGCCCTTCGACTTCACCAGATGTTCGACGAACATCATTTGTCCGCCGCGGTAGCCGTGCGTGCTCATGTTCGCGAGATTGTTGGCAATGACATCCATTTGCCGGCGCAAGCCGCCTTGGCGGGACAGCGCGATATAGCTGGTGTTTTCCATTGTCCAAAGTCCTTTTCCCGTATTTTCGTTCGCCCACCTTTTGGCGGTGCGGTTGCCGCTGTCCATGCATCATGCGTGCCAAAACGGAAAAGCGTTCAAAAACAACAGATTAGTGGATTTTAAATCTGGACGGGGGCGGCCATGTTGGCGGGGCGGGGACGGATTGCCGGGCAACTTGTGCCGGGCGGGGGGCATCCGGCCGCAGGCGGCGGCGCGTACTTTTATTGCCTCGGGTTTTGCCAATTTGGTAGTTTAGGATTCGCAAAAGTTCCATTCCGACCTTTGGTTGTTTTGAAGGGCATTCAGGCCAGGGACACGGTCCTAAACGAGTTGTTAACCAAACGGACGATATAGTCCGTCATTGCGCCGTGACGGCGGTAGCCCCGCCGGTCGACGACGATTAGAGGGTACATGGCCGAGGAAGACGCCGAAGACGGCATGAATAATGAAGATGGGGACGAAGGCGCCCCCTCCGGCGGCAAGAAAAAGCTGCTGATCATTATCATCGTTGTCATCTTGCTCGTCGTCGGCGGTGTCGCCGGTGCGTACTTTACCGGTCTGCTCGATCCGGTCGTGAAGATGATCGTCGGAGACGGCAGCCAGTCGACCGAAGCGGTCGAAGACGGGGGCGGCCCATCGGTGTTTTACGAACTGCCGGCCCTGACGGTGAACTTGAACACGGAAGGCCGACAAGCTCGTTTTATTAAAATCCAGGTCAGCCTGGAGTTGGCGAATGAAGAGGACAAACCCCGCGTCGAAGCGGTGATCGCTCGGGTGATGGATAATTTTAACGTATACTTGCGCGAACTACGGATCGAAGACCTGAGCGGCTCGGCCGGCGTGTACCGGCTCCGCGAGGAACTTCTGACACGGATCCGCGCGTCGGTGGCGCCGGTCCAGGTCCGCGATATCTTGTTCAAGGAGATGCTGATCCAATGACCGCGACCATAGGCCAAGCCGCGATCCGAGAGGGAGTGACCGACCATGGCGCCGGGTGACGACGACCTCGATCAGGACGCCTTGGCGGCCGAATGGGAATCCGCGCTCGGCGGTGACGACGACGGCGGCGACGACGGCGAAGGCGGGGATCAAGACGACCTAGCCGCCGAATGGGAAGCCATGATGGCCGGCGACGACGACGGCGGCGGCGATGGCGGCGGCGGTGGCGGCGGTGACGGTGGCGGCGCGCGCGAGGCGACGCGGGTCCTCAACCAGGACGAAATCGACTCCTTGCTCGGGTTCGACGAAGAGGGCGACGAGGGCAGCGAACGCTCAGGCATCCAGGCCATTCTATCCTCGGCGCTGGTCTCTTACGAACGTTTGCCGATGCTCGAGGTGGTGTTCGACCGCCTGGTCCGGTTGATGTCGACATCGCTACGGAATTTCACCTCGGACAACGTCGAAGTCTCGCTCGACAACATCGCTTCGATCCGCTTCGGCGATTATCTCAATTCGATCCCGCTGCCGGCGATGCTCAGTGTGTTCAAGGCCGAGGAATGGGACAACTTCGGCCTGATCACGGTCGACAGCTCGCTGATTTATTCCATTGTCGACGTGTTGCTCGGCGGGCGCCGCGGCACCGCGGCGATGCGGATCGAAGGGCGCCCGTATACGACGATGGAACGCTCGTTGGTCGAACGGATGGTGCACGTGATGTTGAGCGATCTGTCCGCGGCGTTCGAACCGCTGAGCCCGGTGACCTTCCGTTTCGACCGGTTGGAAACGAACCCCCGGTTCGCGACGATTTCCCGTCCGTCGAACGCGGCGATCGTGGCACGGCTGCGGATCGATATGGAAGACCGGGGCGGACGCCTCGAACTGTTGATCCCCTACGCCACGCTGGAACCGGTTCGCGAACTGCTGCTGCAGATGTTCATGGGGGAAAAATTCGGCCGGGACTCGATTTGGGAAACCCACCTGGCCGAGGAACTCTGGATTACCGACGTCGATCTCGAGGCGGTCATCGATACCCAGCAGATGCGCCTCCGCGACGTCTTCGATCTCAAGGTCGGCTCGCAGTTTATGCTGAGTGCGCGCCAGGACTCGATGATCCAACTCGCCTGCGGCGAGGTGCCGATGTATACCGGCCGGATGGGGCGCAAGGGCGATAAGATTGCGGTGCGCATCGAAGACCGTATCGAGAAGGGTCCCCGGGGCGGAAACTGACCGGCGACAGAGGAGTACAAGGCATGCCTTACACGTTGATCATCGACATTGCGGTTGCGGTTCTGCTGATCGTCACGATCGGCTATGCCATCTCCTTGAACAAGCGCCTGTCGCGCCTGCGGGCCGATAAAAAAGATTTGGAAAATCTGGCCCGGACATTCGGCGAGTCGACGCTGCGGGCCGAAGAAAACATCAATCAGCTGCGCACGGTCGCCAAAGCACTGGATATTCAGATGGAGCGCGCACAGTCGCTGCGGGACGATCTGGCGTTTCTGACCGACCGCGGCGGATCGGCAGCGGACCGGCTGGAGGAATTGGTGCGCGAAGCGCGTGATGACCTTGGTGTGGTGCCGAAGCCGAGCCGAAATACCGCCGGTGCCGCACCTGCAACGCCAAACCCGGCGCCAAATCCGGCGCCAAGCGCGCCGCCGTTGACGGCGACGGAGCCGGCGGCGCCGGACCCGGAAGCCCGGTCCGAAGCCGAACGCGAGTTGCTGCGCGCACTTCGCGGCGCCTGATGACGAATTCAAGAGGTCGTGTGACATGAGAAAATTCCTATCCAAGATTCGCTTCCTGCCGCTGACTATTTTTGCCGCGACCTTGATGCTGACGGTTCGGGTCGGGGATATCTGGCAGGGTGTCGACGCGTTCTTGATCGACCCTATTGAAATCTCCCGGGCGACGGCGCAAACCGAGCCGCCGCAAGATCCGGGCGCCGGATTGCCGCAGGAACAGGCGACAACCCTGCCGACCGGCGCGGCTACCGATCCGGACTCCAACGGCGACACGGTGCAAGAAGACCCGACCCGGCTGATCACCGACGATCCGACGTTATTGTCGCCGTCGGAAATCGAGATTTTGATGCGTTTGGCCGAGCGCCGCGACGCGTTGGAGCGTCGGGGCCGCGAATTGGACGCCCGCGAGGGGTTGCTTCGGGCTGCCGAAATCCGGATTGAACGCCGGGTTGCCGAGCTGAACGAACTGCGCCAGGTGATTGAGTCCCGCATTCAGGTCTTCGACCAGCAACAGGAAGAAAAGGTCGGCAGCCTTGTGCGGATTTACGAAAACATGAAGCCAAAAGATGCCGCGCGTATCTTCGAAGACCTTGAAATGGTTACACTTCTTGAAGTCGCGGAGCGGATGTCGGAACGCAAGTTGGCCCCGGTTATGGCGCAAATGAACCCCGAACGGGCGCGTGAGGTCACGGTGGAATTACGGGCGCTGCGCGAATTGCCGCAGAATGTCGCGCCGATTCAATAGGGTGCCGTCAGGATCCGGGATCGAGCAGTTGGTGAGCGGATATTGGGGGGGCATCGGAAAACCCTAAGTTGTCATGGACTTTCCTGGCAGGTTAGGTATGTAAAGGTGCAACACGCGGGGGGCTACCCGCAGAAATATTAGGTTTGGAGAGCGTAGATGGCCGTCGATATGAACATGAAAGTCCTGATCGTGGATGATTACAAAACCATGCTCCGGATTTTGCGGAATTTGCTGCGCCAGTTGAATTTCACCAACATCGAAGAAGCCGCCGACGGCGCCGAGGCGCTGGGGAAATTGAAGCAGGACACCTTCGGCTTGGTCATTTCGGATTGGAACATGGAGCCGATGACCGGCATCCAGTTGCTCCGCGAAGTGCGCGGCGACGACAACCTGAAGCATCTGCCGTTCATAATGATCACGGCCGAGAGTAAATCGGAAAACGTTATCGCCGCCAAGGAAGCGGGCGTGTCGAACTATATCGTCAAGCCGTTCAACGCCGAGACCCTGAAGACCAAAATCGTCAGCGTGCTTGGTGATTTCTAAGGCCGATTGCGGTCGACGCGTCCGATAGGCCATCGGCAGAGGTGACCGACATGGAATCCGATCCCGAGTTTCAGAAGATGCTGGCGTCCATTCGCGAGCACAAAGGCGACGACGTCAAAGTCGACGATATCGGCGAGGTCGTCAGGACCATGCTGGCGACCATGCGCGGCGATCTCAGCGCCAACGACGTCGAGCTGTATACCGAATTGGAATCGCTGGCCGATTACATCCGCTCCGCCAAGCGCGAAATCGCGTCGCTGCGTCCGGACGAGGTGAAGGATCAGCACCTGCGGACCGCGTCGGACGAATTGGACGCCATCGTCGCCGCCACGGCGGACGCGACGAACTCGATCATGGACGCCACCGAAGCCATCGAAAGCGTGATGGACGAGGTCGACGCCGACACCCGCGCGACGTTGGAATCGGCGACCACCGGCATTTACGAAGCGTGCAGCTTTCAGGACATCACCGGCCAGCGGATCACCAAGGTGGTCAAGGCCTTGCAGCACATCGAAGACTCGGTGGACGGTCTGTTGAACGCCTTCGGTGACGAAATCGCCAAATTCCGCAAGGACGACCCCGCCGCGGAAAAAGCGAAAGAAGACGCGCCGATCACCGACGAAGACCTGTTGCAGGGCCCGCAGCTCGAAGGCAAAGGGCAGACCCAGGCCGAAATCGACGCGTTGTTGGCAAGTTTCGATTGATGAGGCAACTCGACGATCGCAGATGATCGACCTTGAAAAAGAATGGGAACGGCTGGAGGAACCGGATCGACCGGATCTGGTGCCGGTTTTTCTTGGACTTTTTCTCCTCGTTTTAGCTTTTTTCATTCTTTTGGTGTCAATTTCGACATTCGAACAAGTGAAATCGGATGCCGTGATGGATAGCCTGACGTCGACGTTTACGGCGGTCCTGCCGCCGACCACCGATCCCGTCGAATTCAACGCCAAGGACGGCAACATCATTGCCGGCGAGGCCTTTCAGCAGCAAATCACGACGACTTTTTCGACCGCCATTCAGGTCGAAAAGGTGGATCTGGTGCAGCCGGGGCGGTTGATGCGGATGCAGTTGCGCAGCAACCAGCTGTTCACCGAGGGATCCGCCGACGTCCGCGATGACCGGCTTCCGATGATCGACAGGGTCATTGCCGTATTGAGTAACCGGCCCCCGGGTTTGCGCCAGGATATGGAGATCATCATCGGTTCCGACGTCACCGAACGGGTAATGCTGCCGGTGGGCGAGACCTTGGAGACCCGGCGGGTCGGCCGGTTGGCCGAAGCCTTCGTCGGCCGCGGCGCGCCACCCGACAGCGTCGCCGTGGGGATCGAGAAAGGCGACCCGCAACGGATCAGTTTCTGGTTCTGGGTACGCGGCGAAGAGGAAACCGCGATCCGTTTCCAAGAGGCCTTGGACAACGCCAGCCGAGCGCCGGAGCCGGAGCCGGCGACCGAGCCGATCGGCCCGCCGCCGCGCCTGGAGGTCCAGCCATGAGGCGCACGGGCATGTTTGAGAACGAAAATGCGCTCGAACCGGAGCACGAAAACACCCGGATGTGGATGATCACGTTCACCGATCTGGTATCGTTGTTGCTGACCTTCTTCGTCATGCTGTTCGCCATGTCGAACGTTAAAATCGACGAGTGGGACAAGGTCATCGACTCGCTGTCACGGACCTTGAACCCGGCACCCGAAGAAACCATCCGCAAACCGACGGCGCAGTTGAATATCGGCACCATGTTCCGGCGCAGCGCCGTGAACCTTGATTATCTGGCTTCGGTGATCGACGAGAACCTGTCCGCCGACCCGGTCCTGAGCGACGCCTTGATCATCCGGCTGGAAGATCGGCTGGTGATCGCTTTGCCGGGCGATTTGCTGTTCGATCCGGGTGCGGCCCTGATCAGCGAACGCGCCCAAGGAGCGATGTTTACCCTGGGGGCGATGTTCTCCAATGTGGGAAACGCCATCGGCGTGACCGGCCATACCGACCCCGAGCCGCCGGGCGGCGAGACGTTCTCGTCGAACTGGGAATTGTCGATTGCGCGCGCCGCGTCGGTCGCCAATGCCATCCGCCGTGGCGGCTACGACCAACAGGTCGATGTTCTGGGATATGGTGCCAGCCAGTACAACCGCTTGCCCGACCTCAGCCAGGAGGAACGCCAACGGTTGGCCCGGCGGGTCGATGTGATCATCATGCCGACAGCGCGGAATTTCTGATATAGTGGGACTCGTGCAACGTTTCGTACCATATCTTGCGATATCCCTGTCACTCGCGGCGACGCTGGTGGTCGCGCCCCGTGCCGTGCCGGCGGCTGAGATTCCGGTCCGGGTCGAGACCTCGGGGGCGTCCGAGACCATTACTTTCGCCTGGCGCGAGCCTGTGGCGTATCAGAAAGATCAAGACGGCAATCGCGTTACAATTCGCTTCTCGCGGCCGATTGAGGGCGCGTTCGCGACTTCGATCGCCGGGCCGTCGCGTCTGGTTGCAGATGCCCGCGCCGGCGATGACGGCCGATCCGTCGAGATGACCTTAACGCGTCCGGCGGAACTGTTCGCTTTTTACACCGGGACCGGGGTGACGATCGAGTTGGTCCCCTCGGCGGAGACCGCCCGTGCGCCGGCGCCCGCCCCGCCGCAGACCCGAAACACCACCGCGCCGGACGGTGTGGTCCGTATCATCACCGAGCCGCGCGGCGTCCGCCGCGCGATTGCAGAGGCGCAGGAAATCCCCGGTCAAGGGCCGGCGATCGGTGTGCGGACCGGGGTGCATCCCGACTACACCCGGATCGTCATGGATTTCGAGGCGGAAACGCCTTACAGCGTCGACAACCAGGCGGGCGTTGTGACCTTGCGGATCGAGAGTCCGGCGCAACTCGGTATCGAGACCCTGAATAGCGACCCTGTGCGTTGGGTTGGCGCCGTTCGTAGTCGTGTCGAGGACGGCGCGACGATCGTCGAGTTGGCGGTGCCGCCGACATCCGAAGTACGGAATTTCCTGTCGGGCAGTAAAATCGTCCTCGACGTGCGTCCACCCACTGGCGGCGATACGCCGGTCGCCTTGCCGCCGGTCGACCAACCGCTGGTGGAGGAACAGGTTGCCGGGCAATCCCCGGCTGCCGAAATTCCTGTGCTGACACCTGCGCCCCCGCCGATACCGAGTGGCGCCCCGGCACCGGTCGCGCAGAACGATCCCGCCGCATCATTGGACAATGCAGCCATTCCGCAACCCGAGGCCACGTCGCCGGGAACGCGCCTGCCGGGATCGCTCGCCCGCGCCTTGCGGGCGGCGCCTCGACCGCCGGGCGCGAATGGCGATCAGGAGGGCGCCGAGGAACAGCAAGCGGCACGTCCGCGGCCCTTGGTTCCCGAGACGCCGGTGGGTACGGAGCAGCCACAGGTATCCGAAGAAGAGGTCGAACCACGCGCGCCCGCGGGGCCGGCCCAGGCGTCGGCGACGCCGGGCGACGACAGGCTGAGTTTCCGGTTTGAATTTGACGAGCCGGTGGCGGCGGCGTCGTTCCGCCGGGGCGGCGCCATCTGGATCGTGTTCGACACCCCGCAGGAGGTCGACACAGCCGGCCTGCAGGCGCAGGCTGGAGAGGCGGCGTTCGAAATTCTGCAAATGCCGAGCAACGATGGAACGGTTCTGCGCATTCGCACGTCGCGGCGCTACAACCCGGCCGTCGAGCGGGATGGGCTGGCCTGGATCATCGATTTCGCCGAACGGCCATTGGCGGCGCAGTCGGCGCTGGAGGTCAACGCCCAACCGACGTCGCCCGTCGGGCCCCGGTTGTTCATTCCGGTCCCCGAACCGGGCCGGCCGATCGGGGTGCTGGACCCGAACATCGGCGATAACTTTGTCGTCATTCCGGTGATCCCGCTGGGACAAGCGGTCGGTCGTCAGTACACATTCCCGCAATTCAATCTGCCGCCCGCGGCCCAGGGCATCGTCATCAATCCGAAGATCGACGGATTGCGCGTGCGCTCGTTGCGCCAAGGCGTGGAAATCAGCAGCAGCGGCGTCCAGATGGCGATTTCCAACGTCTCCGCCGATGCCGCCGCGCATGCCCAACTGGCGGCGTCGCGGCCGATGGTCCGGGCCATCGAAGATTTGGCCGGGTATTACACGCCGGTGGGCCAACTCCGGTCGCAACGCCGCCGCTATCAGGCCGAAGTGGCCGACGCCCCGGACCAAAGTAAGACCGCCGCCCGGCTGCAACTGGCGCGGTTCTACTTCGCCAACGCCTATGCGGCGGAAACGCTTGCGGTCCTGCGGATCGCCATCGAGGCCGTGCCCTTGTTGGAGGACGAGCCATCGGTCCGGATCATGCGCGGGGGCGCCAATTTCCTGATGGGCCGGTACGACCTGGCGCTGCCCGACTTCCTGCATGAGAGCCTGGAGCGCAACGACGAAGGCACGATGTGGGCGGCCGCAACGACGGCAATGATGGGGGACCGGATCGGATCGGCCCGGGATCTCCGCTTCACCGGCTCGATCGCCCGCGACTATCCGCGGGCCCTGAAGATGCCGTTGGGTATTCTGATCGCCGAGGTGGCGGCGGAGACCGGCGACGGGCAGGGCGCGCGCCTGTTCCTCGAGGCCTTGAACCTCGAAGACCCGACCCCGGACGAAACCGCGATGCTACAGTTCGCCGAGGGCAAGCTGATGGAACTGGAAGGCGACTTCGAAGGCGCGATCGGATTGTGGGAACAGGCCATCGAAAGCGAAAACCGTCCGACCCGCGCCCGCGCCCAGGTGGCGCTGACCGAAATGCTGCTGCGTCTGCAACGGATCGATTTGCGTCAAGCGATCGAAGACTACGAAGGCCTGCGGTTCGCCTGGCGCGGCGACGAGATGGAGTTCAACAATCTGCGGCGGCTCGGCTCGATGTACCTGGACGAAGGGTTTTACCGCGACGGATTGCTGACCCTGAAAGAGGCGGCGACGCATTTTCGCGAATTTCCCGAGGCGCCCGAGGTCACCAAACAGATGAGTGACACCTTCAACGCGCTGTTCCTCGGCAACCAGGCGGACGAGCTGGAGGCGGTCAAGGCCATCGCCATCTATGACGAGTTCAAGGAATTGACGCCGGCCGGGGCGCGGGGCGACGAAATGATCCGCAATCTGGCCGACAAATTGGTCGAGGTCGATCTGCTGGACCGCGCCGCGGGGCTGTTGGCGGCACAGGTGCAGTTTCGCCTTGAAGGGGAGCAGAAGGCCCGGGTCGGCGCCCGCCTGGCGTTGATCTATACCTTGGCGCAGGATTATCAGAGCGCCTTCGAGGTTTTGACCGGCACGGAGGAGCCGAATCTCCCCGAAGCCTTAACGGTACAGCGGCGGCACCTGCGGGCCCGGACGTTGATGGGCCTGGGGCAGACCGAACAGGCGCTGGCCTTGTTGGAAACCGACGAGTCGGAAAGCGCCGAACTGTTGCGGACCGAAATGTTCTGGAACAGCGGCCGTTGGCTCGAGGCGTCGCGCTCGTTGCGGTTCCTGGTCCGATTGTCCGGCGCCGACCCGGAACAGCCGTTGACCAATACCCAAGCGGCACGGCTGATGAACTATGTGATCTCGTTGACCAATTCCGGCGGCGAACGCGCCGTTGCCCAGGTGCGCAACGAATTCGGCTTTGCCATGGCCCAGACCGAATACGCCGAGGCGTTTCAACTGGTCACCGCGCCGACGGCGGTCGGTGTGCTCGACCCCAACTCGGTGCAGCGCAAAGTGGCCGAGGCCGAGACGTTCCTGTCCGCCTATCGCAACCGCCTGAAACAGGGCGAGCCGTTGTCGTCGATCAACTGACCGGGCGGCGGCGTTGGTTATCGCTAAATCGCAGCGTACTTGTTGGTTGGCACCGAAGTGAGTTTCGTCAGACTCCCGTCAGAAAGTGTCTCGATACTGATCCGCCACGCGACCTTCACAGTCTCATCTGGCCATTATGGGTTGGCATTGATGACGTCCCCGCTATCGTAACAAAGGCTGGCCGCGCAGACTGAACCGAGAGATAAAAACGACATGCGTGTCCTACTTGTCGAGGATCACCCACCACTCGCAGAAGCGATCAGAGACGCGTTGAAACGCTCGGGTTTCTCCGTCGACCATGTGGGGACGGCCCAAGAGGCCCGCGAAATGGCGGCGATCGCTGTCTATGCCCTTGTGTTGCTTGATCTCGGCCTTCCGGATGACGACGGGTTGCGGCTCCTGCCGGTGTTGCGCGACGACGGCCGGGTACCGGTCATCGTGCTGACGGCCCGGGATCAACTGGCCGACCGTCTTGCGGGTCTTGACGGCGGGGCGGATGACTATGTGGTCAAGCCGGTCGAGATGCCCGAACTGGTCGCACGTTGTCGCGCGGTCCTGCGGCGGCCCGGCGATCGCTCCGGTACCACACTCCGGATCGGCGCGCTCTCGCTGGATACCGCCGCGCGCAGCGTCAGTATGAACGACGTTCCCGTTCCGCTTGGCCGCCGCGAAGTCGGGGTTCTCGAACAGCTCATGCGGGCTGCCGGGCGCGTCGCATCGCGGCGCATGTT
Source organism: Rhodospirillales bacterium (assembly GCA_965222395.1). Taxonomy (GTDB): domain Bacteria; phylum Pseudomonadota; class Alphaproteobacteria; order Rhodospirillales; family Casp-alpha2; genus UBA4479. The sequence goes on along the minus strand of OZ244947.1, from coordinate 1,686,294 downwards.
GGAGGAGGCCATCTACAGCTTCGACGATGATGTCGGTCCGAACGCATTAGACGCTGCGGTCTCCCGGCTGCGCCGCGGTCTTGAGGCCGCAGGCTGCCCGCTGCCGATCGTCACGGTGCGTGGTGTCGGTTGGATGTTGCCACGAGAGGACACGCAGTGAGCGCCACCACGCCGTCGCTCGCACAGATACTCATTCGACGTTTGGCGTTGATAGCTGCCGCGGTCGTGCTGCTGAACATCGCCGTCGTCGGCGCTTATTACGGATCTGACAGGCGGGAGCTCGAGACCGAAGCGGTTGCGCACGAGACGGAACGGCTTCGCGAGGCGCTGGACCGCACAACCATCCGCGACGACGCGCCTGCCCGGACGCTTTACGAATCCCACCCCGAAGCCTACGCCTTTGCGTTGGTGGATCGTGGCGGAACGGTTCTTGACGCCATGAACCCCGGTTTGATCCCGCCGTCCGCAACCGATATCTACGCCGACGATTGGGTCACCCGGCTGGACTCATCCGATGGTCGTTTGCTCGTCGCGGGGCATGAATTTGCGGGGCGGTCGGACGGTCTTCGCGTGGTCTTCGTCATGGCATCAGATCCCGGCAACCTGCTGTTGCGCGCGTTCCTCAGGGAGTTTTACAAGCATGTGTGGCTGCCGATCTTGCCCGTCGCATTACTCCTTATCGGTGCCAGTGCGTTCCTGATCCGCCGCGGTCTGGCGCCGGTCGCCGATGCGGCCGAATGGGCCCGCCGTCTTCGGCCCGGTGCAGTGGTGCCGCCGCCGCCTTCGGCCAAGGTCCCCGCAGAGATCGCCGACCTTGTCGACGCCACGCAACGGGCTCTCGATCGCCTGGCCACCGCGCTTGCCGCTGAAAAACGGCATGCCGCCGAGGCTGCGCATGCACTCCGGACGCCGGTCGCGGTGTTGGTCGCAAGGCTTGACGAACTGCCACCCGGCGAGACGACCGATCGACTACGTGCGGACTTATCTGCCCTGTCGCGCACCGTGCAGCAGGTGCTTGCCGCGTCGCGAACGGACGTATTGGACGTCGCCGACGGGACTGCCGTGGACCTGCGGGGCATCGCCGAGTCTGTCACCGCGTCGCTCGCCCCGTTCGCGTATTCGAAGGGGGTCGAGTTGTCGCTTTCCCTGCCGGACGCGGCGGTGACGGTGTGCGCCGATCCCGAGGGTGTGGAGGTGGCGCTTTCCAATCTCGTGGAGAACGCCATCATTCATGGTCGGACGGGACCGGTCGAGATATCGGTCGGCCCCGGTCCCGTTCTGCGGGTACGCGACCATGGTGCAGGCATCCCGCCGGACGCGCAAAACCGCCTATTCGAGCCGTTCTGGCGCGGCCGGGATGCAGTGCCCGGTGGAGCCGGCCTTGGTCTGGCCATTGTCGACCGTCTTCAACGCGCGCAGGGCGGGGCGGTCGAGGTGTCTGCGCCGGACGGCGGAGGGTGTGAATTCCAATTGACGTTCCGGGCCGCGACTATCTGACATCCCGTCAAACTGCGGTCAGAAAAGTCGCCGATAAAGTCGCTCATCGGATCGACGGTCGATCCAAGAAAAAAGGAGCGAATTATGAGTGAAGTCCAGAAATTCAACCTGCGTCAGGCGGGTGCATGGCTGTCCGGAGAGGTGGAAATCCGCGTTCCCAAGAAGTGGCTGGCCTTTGGGGCGGTTGCCTTTGCCATCCTGTTGGTGATCGCACTCGACTGACGTGCGAGCGGCCTTTAGCCGATACGTCTCTCATATCGATAGGAGCAAACAGATGAAGACGACCGCCACTGCCTGCATACTGGCCGCGTTTTTCACCACCTCGGTCATGGCGAACCCGATCACGCCCATCGCCGAGGTGCAGCGCGGCACGATGGTGACCGTGCAAGGCACGGTCGAACGGATCACCGACGAAGACGAGTTCCGGCTTGCCGACGCCAGCGGCAGCATCCGCATCTACGTCGGTCCGAACTGGGTTCCCGCCGACGTTGACGAAGCCGTCATCGTCAACGGATTCGTTGACGACGACCTGATCGGACCGCGCGAGATCTATGCGCGCAGTCTGACCCGCGCAGACGGCGCGGTGGTTACCTTCGGACGGGGCTACGATTAATAGCCGGTCGACCGGCGCGCTGACGGCGAACCTGCCGGAAGACGTTTTGTGGATCGAAATCTCGGGCCTACGTAGAATCCGAAGCTTTTGGTGGTCATTCCGAATTCTAAGAGAAAAGAGGTACATCTAATTTTGATCCATAAACGCAGGCAGAGTGGAGCATTGAAAGATGTTCAAAGAAGTAACGGTGTTGGTTGATTCGGACCGGAGAATCGTCGCGATGAGCGGGGACATCGACGGTGTCTTTGATTTGGATGCGAGTGTGATGTCGGGGACCTGCTTGGACCAATGGTTGCATTGCCACAGCGCGGACGCATTGCGGTTCTTGACGTCTGGAAAGATCAAACTCAGGCGCGGCGACGGGACGTATCTTGATGCGCGATTCTGGTCGCCCAACGCGGAGTCCGATCCCGTGTCCTCCGTGCACATCGCGGTTGACTGATCGTAGCCCCCTCGTGGCTTAAACACTTGTTCGGTGTCGGCGCCCTTTAGGACGAGGGGGCCGACATCTTAAGCGCCCATTCCCAAAGGCGCCTGCGCGCCGCCCCATCACCAACCGCCGGTCGACAGCCAGTCGTCGAGCATCGCCAACCGGTCCGTCCCCCAAAAGGGTTCGCCGTCGGCGATAAAGAACGGCGAGCCGAACACCCCTTTGGCGATCGCCTCGTCGCCGGCGTCTTTCAGTTGCGCCTTGATGGCCGGGTCCCGCATGCCGACGTCGAGGTCCGTCGCCGCCACCCCGAGACCGGGGCCGAGCGCCGCCACCTTGGTCGGCTCGGACAAATCCTGCCCCTCGGCGTAATAAGCGTGAAATACGGCCTTGGCAAAGGCGTGCGCTTTGCCCGGGGCATGCTGCGCGATCCAATAATACGCCCGGCTGGCGGGCAGCGCGATAATCGGATGGTGGGCCGGCGGATTGAATGCGAGACCGGTCCGCCGTGATAGCCGAGCCCAATCGTTGCGGGCGTAATCGCCTTTCATCGGCGTGGAACTGAGACCCCGCGCGCCGGTCTGTTGGAAGGCAACGCCGAGCATGAACGGCCGCCAGGTCACCGCGCGGCCATGTCGGTCGGCCAGGGCATCGATGTCGGCGGCCGCGAAGTAGGCGTAGCCGGAGCTGAAATCGAACCAGAACTCGATCGCGTCTTGCAGCATTAGTCGCCCCCCGCCGGGACCGACACGTGCCAGCCGCCGCTGACGTCGACGTGGCGCACCGCGTAGCTTTCGATCAAATCGTCATAACCGTCCGGCATGAATGACACCTGCCAGTCGTCACCAAACCGTCGCTTGATCGACGTCAGGCTGTCCCAGACGGAGACGAAGGTCACGTTGTTGCCGCCGCCTTCGACGCTGCGGCCAAAGTAATATCCCAGGTTGCCGGGTTCGTGCCGGACCACGTCCGCGGAGGTGGTCGCGAAGTTCGCGAGCAAGGTATCGGTGCAACCGGGTTTCGTCTGTACCTCGAACACACGCAAGATGGGGCCTTCAGTGACCATAACTAGTCTCCTTGTTTTTTTACTAAGCGGGATGTGGAGGCGCGACCGCGCGCTCTTCAATGGGCCAGTGCAGAGCTGCCGCAAGCATGCCGAGCGCGACGCTTAACCACCAAATGGAGTCATACGAGCCAAACCTATCGAATGCGACGCCAGCCAGCCAAGCGCCCAGAAATCCCCCCATCTGGTGTCCCAGAAAGACAATGCCGAAAAGCATCGACATATATCGCGTCCCGAAGATGTGAGCGACGAGGCCGCTGGTGAGGGGGACCGTGCCAAGCCAGAGAAATCCCATGACGGCACTGAAAAAGAGTACGGACATCTCGGTGACGGGAATAAGGATGAAAAACAGGATGGCCGCCGTTCGCGCAAGGTAGAGGCCGCTCAGAACGGTCTTTTTGGGAAATACGCCGCCAAGAACGCCGCAGTAGTACACGCCGATGATATTCGTCAGGCCGACGGTCGTAAGCGCCGCCGCCCCCAACCAAGGCGCAAAACCCTGGTCGGCCAGGAACGCGGGCAAGTGGACGCTCATAAAGGAGAGATGAAAACCACAGGCGAAGAAACCGGCATTCAAGAGCCAGAAACTGCCGACTTTCGACGCCGATCGAAGCGCCGCCCCGAGGCTCTCGCGGACCGGTGTCTCGATCTCCTGTGGGCGCGCGGAAAGCCCGAACGCGAGCGGGACAATTAAGAACGCCGTCGCGGACAGAATGGCGAGCGCAATCAACCATCCAAGCCCGTCGATCAGTGTGTGTATGTACGGCAATGCGACAAGTTGACCGACGGACCCGCCCACCGAGACCAGTCCGAGGGCCTTGCTGCGCAAGTGCGGGGGGGCTGCGCGGCCAACGACGCCCAACACAACCGTGAATGCCGCGCCGCTCAGGCCAAGCCCGATCAGGACGCCGCCCAACAGCAAATGACCGCTGCCCTGGGAGGCCATCATCACGAGTAGGCCGGCGGAATACGCGACGCCCCCGGCGACGGCCACTCGCGTCGCGCCGAAACGATCCGAAATGGCTCCGGCAATGGGGGCGCTAAGACCCCAAAAGAGGTTCATGAGGCCCATCGCCAGGGCCAATGCCTCGCGCCCAAGTTCGAGGTGCATGGAAATCGGCGTCATAAAGAGCCCCATGCCCTGACGAAGTCCCATGCTCAACCCAAGAATTGAACCGGCGCAGACGATGACGAGCCAGAGGCGAGGCGACATGACAATCCTTAGACCAAACTTCCGTGCTTGCACCCTCGCGCACGACACTTCATCATTCAAATGAATTGATTTGATGAAATCATCAGGAATTAAGATGATTATGAACATGCCGTCGATCGACAGCGCGCTGCTGAAAACCTTTGCCGTTGTCGCCGAGACCGAACATATCACCCGCGCTGCGGAACGATTGAACTGCGTTCAATCGGCGGTCAGCATGCAGGTCAAACGGTTGGAAGAACAGCTACAGGTCCGTCTGTTCGAACGGCGGGGCCGGGGCATCAAGCTGACGCAGGAAGGGCAGATACTGCTGCGCTTTACGCACCGCATGACCCGGCTGACCGACGAGGTGCTGGTCGAAATGGGGCGCGGCACGCAACACGGCCGAATCCGGATCGGCGCCACGGATATCACCATGAGCTACATGCCGTTGGTGTTGGAACGCCTGAATATCCATTACCCGATGATCGATATCGAACTGCATTGCGACCGGAGTTGGGACGCCCTCGATTTGCTGGACAAGGGAGCGGTCGATATCGCTTTCGTAACGCAACACAACGACCGGGCCGGCGCCCGCCATGTCAGCCGCATGCCGTTGGTTTGGGCGTCGGCGGCCCACTCTGACGTGCATCGCCGACGGCCGCTGCCGCTGGCGATCTTCGGGATCGGGTGCGTCTATCGCAGGGCCGCATTGGTGGCGCTCGACAAACGCGGCATCGACTATCGGCTGGCGTATGAGAGTCCCAGCCGTTCGGGTCTCGAATGCGCCGTCCGGGCCGGACTGGCCGTGACGATCATGCCGAAAGACATCGTCACGCCGGATCTGCGGATCCTGAAATCCGGCAAGCCGGACCTGCCGCCGCTACCGGTCCTCAACACCTACGCCTTCACCAGTCCGTCCGGCGCGACAGCGACAGTGAAAGCGGTGCTGGACCTGATGGTCGACGCGGTTCGGACATCGAACGGATAAGTCGTCGTCACGCTCCACGCCCACGGGCCGTGGACGTCGTAACAGTCGTCGGCAAATACGACGACGATGATCTGCCGACCGTCGGGACAGCTACCAGAGAGCGAGTTGGGACGCGTCAGTCGATAATTGCGCGCCGTGACGAAGAAGGGAGGCCGAAGCCTCCCTTCCGTGACCGTGCATCCGCAGCAGTCAATTACTAATGGAATTCAGTCGTCAGGTTGAGACGTGAAGGCTGCTCCACATTTTTACCCAGCAACTCTGACTTTGCGGACTCGCACTGAAATCACTCGACATGGGATCACCTCCTTTTCGCTGTTGCACCTGATGACAGGTTAATTCACCTGGCAACCAAAGCAAATGAACGATCTGCGTATCGTGAGCGACTGAAACGAGGCGAGCCATTGTCGTCGTTTAATTGATCGGATCATCCGTCTTATGCCGGGGCCCGGTTGTTGATGTCCCAGGGCTCGCCTAAGAAGAAATTTAAAGCGCGAATTCTTTCGCCGGAAATAGTTTCCCTAAAGTGTTGGTAAATAGAGATTTTTAAGCCTACGGTTCATCCGACTTTACAGTTCATTGGGGGAAACAATGTTCATCAAAATTGGATTGGTGTCGGCGGTATCCGCGACGCTCATGATCGGGCTGGCCGTCACCGACCCGGCACACGCCGCCGCCACGCCGGCCTGTCAGCACGGGACGGCATTGTTAAACAATGACGCGCACGCTTGGTCGTCCTTGAATACGCAAGCGGTCCGCCTGGATCGCAATCTGACGGCCGTCAGAAACGATATCGACACCGTTATCAAGATCAACGACGACATCGGTGAAGTCGATCATATCGCGCAGAAAGTGCACAAGACGTTGAGCCTGATCGCGCCCCTTTTCGCTCTCGCACCGGCGTTGAAATCCGGTTTGGAGCGAACAGCCAACGCGGCGGAGACATCGCATAAGAGTTTTCTGAACCCCGTGCACAAAGTCACGAACGCCCTGGTGACGGGTGCGCGGTTGCACGAGATCGAAGCGGCGATGGACAAGCAGGTGCTGCCGAAGGTCAAGCTGCTCGAAAAGGACGCCGCAACGGCGCACCTAAAGGCCGTCACCTTGGCGAAAGACTATATCGAGGCCTGCCGGATCGCCGCGACGATCCAGTCGGCCGCCTGTATCAGTTCGGGCAACAAGTTGATCGACGCGACCTACAAAACTTTTCAGGCACCCGTTACGACCTTGAATACGGCCGTGATCGACACGGCGAACATCATGGCCGAGGTCAACAAACTGATGGAAACGGATATCACCCCCGGATTGAAGCCGGTGATCGATATTCGACCCCCCGTGATCGATACGGCCAAGGCACTGCATGAAATCGAACATCTGCTTCATATCCTTGAGAAGGACCTAAAAAAACACGTTCATATTCACGTCGGCCCGGTCAATTTGAAATTCACGGTCGAGCATCTTTTGAAGGAATGGAAAAAAGAACTGAAAAAGCTCGAACACCTGATCCATGTCGACAAGCTGAAACGTGCCATGCGCAAAGCGGTCGAAAAGGTCATGCACAAAGTGATCCATGACATTGAGAAAACCATTCACCGGCTTGAGCATTCGGTCACCGTTCACGGCTTCAATATGGGCTCCATCGAAGCGGCGTTTCGGAAACTCGAAGCTGATCTTCGGTTCAAGGGCGTTCCCTTCAACGTCCAGCTTTGGGACAACCCGATCCGCGGTATCTCCGCCGACTTGCCCAAGCTGAAGGCCTGCAAGTAAGCGACCAGCGTCGGGGGCGGAGAGGGGCTCTCCGCTTCCGGCGGCTGCCATCCGGTTCGCGCAATATCTATGTTTTGTCCGATTTCGCGGACGAATCGGCGTCGACAATGGGGACGCCCAGCAGCAACTCGACTTGGAACTCATCGTAGGGCAGGAAATCCATTGCCCCGATGATGCGATCGGCTCTCCCGTCCGCGCCAATCACGGGGAATGCAAACCGCGCCATGATGAGGGTCTGATCCTTTTTGAACGGCGTGATCGCGGGTTCATCGAATTTGATCGGGTTCAGGAAAAGATGCGGGGAAAGATCACGCACGACCTTTGAATAGCCGTCGCAAATCTCCTGCTTACTTTCCAGGAAGCCGAGGTCCTCAAGATAACGGCCCGTCGGATCAAATCCGAAGGCGCTGACGATATTGCTGCCGACAAATCGAATTTCGAATTTCGGCGGGGTTTCACGAACGTCGAAAATGTAGATGTTTCGCGCGAGTCGGTATTCAGACATCAAATCGATGTCTTGGCGCTTGGGAAAAGTATTCTCGCCCTTCGACTTGTCGATGAACGCCGTGAACCTTTGAAACAGGTCCCGTTCCAAGACGCGGCGGGCGATGTCAATCTCCTCGCGATATGACATCTTTCGCTCTCTGCGCTAATCGGGCGGCATCGTCCCGCAATCCTATGTCGGCCCGAAGCTCTGCACCAGCGACCCGACGATCATGTACCAGCCGTCGACCAGCACGAAAAAGATGATCTTGAACGGTAGCGCGATGATAATCGGCGGCAGCATCATCATCCCCATCGCCATCAGCACCGAAGCGACAACCATGTCGATGATCAGGAACGGCACGAAGATCAGAAAGCCGATCTCGAACGCCCGGCGCAGTTCGGAAATCATGAACGCCGGGATCAGTACCCGCATCGGCATTTCCGCCTCCGGGTCTTCGATCTCGACTCCGCCGATATCGACGAACAGTTCCAGATCCTGGCCGCGGACGTGGCGCATCATGAATTCGCGGAACGGCACGACGGAGCGCTCGAACGCATCGACCTCGTCGATCTGGCCGGCGATCAACGGCTCGATCGCGGTGTCGTAGGCTTGTTCGAACACCGGCATCATGATGAACGCCGTCAAGAACAGCGCCAGGCTGACCAGCACCTGGTTGGGCGGGGTTTGTTGCGTGCCCATGGCGGTCCGCAGGAACGATAGGACGACGATGATCCGGATGAACGAGGTCATCATCACCAGGATCGACGGCGCCAGCGACAAAACGGTGACCAGGGCGACCAGTTGGACGATCCGCGCCGTGGTCTCGCCGCCTTCCGGGCCAAGATCGAGCGACAGCGACTGCGCGAACGACGCGTCGCCGCCGAGCATCAGAATCGCCGCGAAGATCGGGGCCGTCAGGGCGCCGCGTTTCAACCACTTCACGATGGACGGTCCCCCGATGCGCCTGTGCCAGACGTGCTTTCGGGCGCGCCGTCGTCGGCGGCCGTGGCCTTGAGGGCGGCCTGAAAGTCCAGCGATCCGGGAATCCCCGTTTCGATCACGGTTTCACGGGTCGGGCTGACCACCAAAAGATGTTCGACATCGTCGCGCCGCACCAAGACCAGCTTCCGCCGCCCGTCCAGGGGCGCGACCTCGACCACGCCGATGCGTCGGTTGTTGGGGCCCTTGATGACGCCGGTTGGAAAGCCGAGGCCTAAGCGCCGGCCGATCACGGCGAACACGCCGATCAGGCCGAGGACGAAAATCAGCGCCAGGAAAAATCGGAAATACGAATCCCCGTCCATGGTGATCCGCTTAGTTGCTCGACCCGGCTTGGGTCTGCAGGGCGGCACTCAGGGCGGCGAGCTTACCGACCAAGCCTTCGATCGCGCGGCTGACTTCTTCGATATTGTCGGGCGGGTCGGCGGCCAGCCGGGTGCACAGCGCGCTGACCGAAGTCTCGAACTGCGACAGGTCGATCGAGTTGCCCTCTTCGACCAACTGCTGGCCGTCGTCGATCATCTGGGCCAGGACGGCGATCTCGTCAATGTAGTCCAGTGGGGCGTCGCCCGCGGGGTCGGTGGGGGTATCGGTCATATCGCTCCTCGTCGCGTCATTGTCCACGTTTTCGGTGGCTAAGTTAAGTCCAGTCTTCGGGGGTGACTTTTTGATCGGCGGCCAGATCCCCATTCGCGCGGTAGACATAACTCAACACCTCGGCGACCGCGGTAAACGCCTCGATGGGAATTTCACTGTCGAGTTCGACGGCCGACAGCATTTCCGCCAGGTCCGGGTCCTCGCGCACCTTGACCCCGTTGGCGAAGGCCAGGGCAAGGATTTGCTCGGCGACGGTGCCGCGTCCCGCCGCGACCACGCGGGGAGTCTTGGCGCCGTCTTCGCTTTTCAGTGCCGCCGCGACGGATTGTTTGCGGGGTGCTGGAAGCGCGTCTTTTTCCGGCGTATCGTCGTCGTCGGTTTGGGTCAACGTCCTCTCCCACCCGTGCGCACGTTTCTAAGGCGTACCCTGCACACTGTCCTTTAACAAACGATAAATCGACCCGAACGGGCCGTCGCGGCGGTTCGGTTAACACCTTGTTAAGGAACCCGGCAGATAATGCCTAGGCGGAAACGTTTGGGAAATCTTGCGTTCCGTCATTGCCGCGAAGGAGGCCCGAGGGCATGGAATTCGACCGTTTTACCCTGTTTTCAGCCGTTAAGACGCGATTGAACTGGCTGACGCAGCGCCAAGAAGTGCTGGCGCAGAACGTCGCCAATGCCGATACCCCGCGCTATCGGGCGACCGACCTGAAGGCGTACGATTTCAAAGACGTCGTCCGGCGCACCACCGGCCAGCTCAATATGGCGGTGACCGACGGCTCGCACCAGCCGGGCCGGCGCAAGAGAATCCGCGACTTCAGCGAAGAAACGATCCGCCAGCCGTTCGAGACCGCGCCAAACGGGAACTCCGTCGTGCTCGAAGAACAGATGGCGAAAGTTAACGAAACCCACACCAAACACGCCTTCGTGACGCAGCTGTACAAAAAACATCTGGGCATGATCGCTGCCGCCGTTCGGTCGCAGCGTTAAGGTTGATAAGGAAACCCCGGTATGGATGACCTGCTGAAGACGTTTCAAATTTCCAGCGCCGGCATGCGCGTTCAAGGCGCACGGCTGAAGGTGATCTCGCAGAATATCGCCAACGCCAATTCCCTGGCGCAGGACCCGAACGGCAAGCCGTACCGGCGCCAGACCATCACCTTTCGCAACGAATTGGACCGCCAGATCGGCCTCGATACCGTCCGCGTCGACAAGGTCCGCCCGGATCTGTCCGATTTCGGTAAACGCTACGAGCCATCGCACCCGGCGGCCGACGCCGACGGTTACGTGCTGACGCCGAACGTCAGCACCTTGACGGAAATGACCGACATGCGCGAAGCGCAGCGGACGTACGAAGCGAACCTCACTGTCATCAAGTCGTCGCGGTCCATGCTGATGGGCACCATCGATCTGTTGAAATAACGCCGCGTGCGAGAAAGCGCGCAAAACACCGGGGCCGGCCAAGAAGGCGTCAGGCGAACCTGGAACGGGAAATAACGGGGGAACCCGAAGATGTCTAACGCAGAAATGGGCTTTGCACGGGCCGCCCAGGCCTACACCAACGTCGCCACGGGCGAAGCGTTCGGCGGTCAGCCGGGCCGCGCGACCGGCGGCGGCGGCGACGGAGAGGAGTTTGCCTCGCTGGTGCGCTCGGCGATCGACGAAGCGATCAAGATCGGCGAACGCAGCGAGCAAATGTCGATTGCCGGCGTCAACGATCAGGCCGACCTGAACCAAGTCGTGACGGCGGTTGCCGAAGCCGAAGTGACATTGCAGACTGTCGTATCGGTTCGCGACAAGGTGATTGAAGCGTATAAAGAAATCCTTCGCATGCCGATTCGAACCCTGATCGGGTCATCGGCGCGCCGGTGGCGAGACGGAGGCATCGAGAATGGACCAGAACGCGGTTCTGGAAGTCGGCCGCGAGGCGCTTTGGGTAATTCTGATGACGGCCGGCCCGATCATGGGCGCCGGCCTTCTCATCGGCTTGATGATCGCCCTGTTCCAGGCGCTGACCACCATCCAGGAAATGACCCTGACGTTCGTGCCGAAGATCATCGTGATCTTCGTCGCCATCATCGTCTTCTTGCCGTTCATGATGACCGAAGTCATCGAATATTCCCGGGTTTTGTTCGACCGCATGATATCGCTCGGCGTGGGATGATCCGGGGGACCGTTCGATGATCGAAGAATTGGTCGGCGGCAACGTCTGGACCCTATTGGTGATCATGACGCGCGTCGGCACGATGATGGCCCTGGTCCCGGGTTTCGGGTCGTCGTACGTGTTGCCGCGCTATCGTCTTGGCTTGGCGCTGATGCTCAGCGTCGTCGTGGTGCCGACGGTGGCGCAGTACATTCCGCCGCTGCCGGCCTCGGCGATGACGCTATTTCTGATTCTCGCCGGCGAGGTGATCGTTGGTGCTTTCATCGCCTCCATCGGTATCATCATGCTGGCGGCGTTGCAGGCGGCGGGGACGTTCATCGCGTTTTTCGCCTCGATGGCCAACGCCCTGGTGCAGGACGCCATCGCCCAGCAGCAAAGCTCGGTGATCTCGGGGTTTTTAACGACGTCGGCGCTGGTGCTGATTTTCGTCTCCGACATGCATCATGTGATGCTGAGGGCATTGATCGACAGCTTTGCGTTTTTCCAACCCGGCCAGCCGCTGATGTTCGGCGATTTGTCGGATACCGTGGCCCGCCGGGTGACCGAGGCGTTCTCGCTGGGCCTGAAGATATCGTCACCGATGTTGATGGTGGTGATCGTCTATTACGTGGCGTTGGGCGTGCTCGGGCGTCTGATGCCGACGTTGCAGGTGTTCTTTTTCGGTCTTCCGGTTCAGATCACCGTGCAGATTTACGTCTTAATGATCACGTTTTCGGGTATTATGCTGGTATTCCTGCAGGCGTTTTCCGAAGCGTACGCGCCGTTTTTGACTCAATAGCGAGACCGCCGATCCCATGGCAGAAGAAGACGACTCACAGAAGACCGAAGACCCGACCGACAAAAAACTGTCGAACGCGCGGGGCAAGGGTCAGGTTGCCTCCTCGCAAGAGGTCAAAAGCTGGTTCGTGCTGATGGCCGGGGCCGCCGGCGTGATTTTCATGTCGCCCACGGTGGCCAACGAAATCCGCACGGTGGCGCTGCCGTTCATTCAGCAGGCGCACACCTACGCCTTCGACTTCGAGGCATTGCGGAATTCGATGGCGGGGATGATGCTCGACATCGGATGGGCGATGGCGCCGTTTTTCCTGCTCATCATGATCTTTGCGCTGGGCGGTAACCTGTTGCAGTTCGGCTTGCTCCTCGCACCGGAAAAAATCAAACCCGACATCAGCAAACTTTCGTTGATCAAGGGCGCGCAGCGGATGTTCTCGCTGCGCTCCATCGTCGAATTTGCCAAGGGCATCATGAAGCTGATGCTCATCGCCTTCCTGACGCTGTTCCTGACCATCCCGATGCTCGACGATATGGAGCTTCTGCCGGCGTTCTCCCTGGGTGCGCTCCTGGACCGTGTACAGGAATTGGTGGTGGTGATTTCGGTCGCCACCGTCGGCGTGATGATGGCGATCGCGGCGCTCGATTTCCTGTATCAGAAATATGCCTTCACCAAACAGATGCGGATGTCGAAACAGGAGGTGAAGGACGAACACAAACAGTCCGAGGGCGATCCCCAGGTCAAAGCGAAAATTCGCGCCTTGCGCCAGCAGCGGGCGCGTGAACGGATGATGTCGAACGTCCCCGACGCCGACGTGGTGATCACCAACCCGACCCACTTCGCCGTCGCCTTGAAATACGACATCAACGAGATGGCGGCGCCGCAACTGGTCGCCAAGGGCGTTGACTCGCTGGCATTCCGGATCCGCGAGGTTGCCGAGGAAAACGACGTCCCGGTCGTTGAAAACCCACCATTGGCGCGCGCCCTGTATGCCGCCGTCGAACTGGACGAAGAAGTCCCGCAAGAGCACTTCATCGCCGTCGCCGAGGTTATCGGCTACGTCATGCGCCTCAAAGGAAAGACCCTGAATTGATCGACCGCGTGTCCATCCGACGGCGCCTTTGGTCGGCATCGGGCAGGTCCTGATGGACCCGGCGCGCCGTCCCATGTCTGCATCGCCGCTGCCGTACCTGGTGGCCGCGGCCGCGTCCGCCGCGGCGGCGGCGTTCATTTACCTCAATCGGCCACCGCAAGCGATTGAGTTTCTGCCTCTGTTTGCCAGCGTCGCGTTGGTGCTGGCGGCGGTCGGTTTGTGGCTGGCGGGGCGTCGGCACGGCTGGTCCGAGGCGCAGGACGACCGTGCCGCGGGGTTCGATGCGACGTCGGCGGCGATGTTGATCAGCTCGGACACCGGCGCCGCGCGGAACGTCAACGCCACGGCGGCGACGTTGCTGCGCGAACTCGGTGTCGATCCGGCGGCGAGCGACGTTCTGGGCCCGCTGGGCCTCGCCGCGCAACCCGAAGAAGACGCCGGCTTCATCCGCCTGAGCGGCAAGGTCGTGCGCTGGCGCTCGCGGGACATCGGCGCCGGTCATCGGGTTTGGCAGCTGGACGACGTGACCGAGATCGTCCGCGGCCACGCCGCCCTGCAACGCGAGGTGACGACGTTACAGGATATTTTCGATCTGATGCCGCTGGGGTTCCTGTCGGCGGGCGCCGACGGCAGTATCGACCGGTGCAACACGACGCTGGCCGACTGGCTCGGCGAAACGCCGGTCAGCATGATCGGCCGGTCGCTCGGCGATTTCATCATTGATGCGTCCGACGCCGGCGAGGTGCGCGGCGTCAGCGCCGGCATGCTGACGTTGCGGCCCAGCGACGGCGAACCGTTCCGCGCCGCGTTGTTGCAGACGGCGCGCTACGGCGACGATGGGACACGGCCGATGTTCACCCGGTCGTTGCTGATCCGCGACGTGGCGCTGGACGTGCCCGCCGCCGACGATGCCCCAGTCGAGACCGCGTCGGACGACGACGACATCGATTTGAACGGCAACGTCAAATGGCTGTTCCGCGACGCCCCGGTCGGCATTGCGTTCATGGATATGGAAGGGGTCATCGTCAACTGCAACGATGCCGTCGGGCGGCTATTCGGGTGTGAACGGGCCGATTTGGTCAGCCAGGCGATTGCCGAACTGGTGGCGCCGGAGGACAAGGACGATCTGCAAAGCGCGCTGTCCAAGGTCGTCATGGGCGTTGGCCAGGGTGTGCAGATCGACGCGCAGTTGGCCCATGCCCAGGGGCGCGAAGTGTCGGCAGCGATGACGGCGGCGCGGATGCTGTCGCCGGACGGCGAGCCGAAGGGCATCTTGCTGCATCTGATCGACACCACCGAACACCGCAGTCTTGAGGTGCAATTCACGCAGTCGCAGAAGATGCAGGCCGTCGGGCAACTGGCCGGTGGCGTGGCGCACGATTTCAACAACCTGTTGACGGCGATGATCGGCTTTTCCGATCTGTTGTTGATGCGCCACGGCCCGGACGATCCGGACTTTGCCGATATCATGCAGATCAAACAGAACGCCAACCGGGCAACCAATTTGGTGCGTCAGCTGCTGGCGTTTTCGCGCAAGCAAAAACTGGAACCGGAGGTGATGGACGTCTCCGAGGCATTGGGCGACCTGTCCAATCTGCTCGGTCGCCTGATCGGCGAGACCGTCAACCTGACGATGCGGCACGGCCGCGATCTAGGCACCGTATTGTTCGACAAGGGCCAGTTCGATCAGGTGATCATCAATCTCTGCGTCAACGCCCGCGACGCCATGGACGGCAATGGCAAGATCGAAATCGTGACCAAGCCGCTGACCTTGGACAATCCGTTGCCCAAGGGGCACGAAATCGTACCCGCCGGTGATTACATCACCATCGCCGTCGCCGATACCGGCAGCGGCATCCCGAAGGAAAACCTGGAACGCATTTTCGAGCCGTTCTTTTCGACCAAGGAAGTCGGCGCGGGCACCGGCCTGGGCCTATCGACGGTCTATGGCATCGTCCATCAGGCCAACGGTTTTATCTTTGTCGACAGCGCCAGCGGCAAGGGCACCACGTTCACCATTTATTTGCCGGTGCATCACGCCGAGGCCTCGGATCAGCCCGCCGCCGCGCCGGTCGCCGCCGAACCGGAAGGCGACCTGACCGGGCACGGCACCATCTTGTTGGTCGAAGACGAAGACGCGGTCCGGCTGTTCGGCGCCCGGGCGTTGCGCAACAAAGGCTATGACGTGCTCGAAGCCGTCGACGGTGAAAACGCGTTGGATGTCCTGCGCCAGGCCGGACGGCCGATCGATTTGATTGTCTCGGACGTGGTGATGCCGGGCATGGACGGGCACACCCTGGTCAACCTGGCGCGCCAGGAACTGCCGGGGGTTAAAACCATCCTGATGTCGGGCTATTCCGAGGACGTGTTCCGCAACGGCCCGGATATGGATTCCGAAATTGCGTTCCTCGGCAAACCGTTCACGCTGAAGGCCCTGGCGGCCAAGGTCCGCGACGTCCTGGACGGCTAGGGGACACCCCCTCACCTAACCTCTCCCCCTGGGCGGGGGGGAGGGATTAACGCGCGGTCATCAGGGGGATCAATCTCTGGGACATTTTTCAGAATCTCGCGCAGGGCCCTTAACATGCTCTCCATGTTGTATCGGACGTCGCGATTGCGGAAGCGAACGGCGCGGTGCGTAAACGCTTTGACCTTACGGCGTGGCTGGCAAGCGCGTCCGTGCACGTTCCGCGAAAAAGCCACTAGGATACCGCGCAAGGTAATCCGCGTACGAAGCAGATGTATTGACTGCGGCTGCCCGTGACCAAACGAATAACTCGTCCATTTTGCCCTCCGCTAAGAGGTGTTTCGTCGCGTCCCGGACTTCATAGATTTCGTCTTCTTTAAGGTCGATCTGATGATAGCCATCGGGTAGTTCGACAAGCTGATAGCCTTTGCCGTACATGCACTCTTCGAACAACCGGTATTCACCTTCTTGGTATGCATTGCTGGCTGCGAGGCCGCCCACGATGCCCCCCAAGAGCAGACCGACAACGACCCCGCCGTCGGTCTCCGCGTCACTGGGTGAGTGTGTCGTAACGTAGTCGTCACACGCCGTCTCGTCCGATTGATATGCCGGTATCGACAAGTCTGATTTCGCAAGGACGAGCTTGCCGCTGTCCGTGCCCGTTGTATTACAGGCACTAAGCATTAGAGCCGCTGAAACGGCTAACATTGAGGCGCGCATCTTCAAGCGCTCGCCAACGCGCTCAGGAATTCCTGATTCTCGAATATGGAATCCATTGCTTTTTTCAAGGCAACTTTCAGGCTGATCGCTGCGTTTTCACCTGTGGCGACCATGATGCCGTCGCGTGCTTCGATTTCGGAAACAGTCCTTGAGAATACCTCGACGCCGGTGGCATTGGTCACGCCGACGCGGAACGTGACGATAGCGCGGGCTTCACCAGAGACTAAGCCGAACTTGAAACTGTTGTGGAACGCTGTGATATCGACATCGACTTTCTTGGGACCACCATCGTTAAGCGATATCTGCCGTGCTTCAAGCTCGGCCTGGAATGCGTTCGCGACGATATCACGAACGGGGACCGTTGACTTGATATCGGCCATTTCGGTGCCGAAGCCATTGATCTTCGCGCCGATGCGGCCTTTGTATTTTGTCCGCAAGTCGACCACCTGCAGGGCGACTTCACTCCCCGCTGCCTCGATGGGGACAATTTGCATTGTTCTTTCGAACGGGACGTCGACGGTATCGACCGTCAGCGCGCAGCCCCCGAGGAAGCTAAAAACAACTAAGGAAGCAGCGACTTTTTTGAGCACAGCAAACACTCTTTTTCTCCTCGGAGCACGGGCCTTTGATTTGAGTCTTTCGACAGCACTAATCACCGGGCGCAAGGTGGGCAAGAGAATCTCGTAAAAGTTTAATATAATATTCGAGATGAAGGGCGATGCTGTGGTTATGGATTCCGAAATTGCGTTCCTCGGCAAACCGTTCACGCTGAAGGCCCTGGCGGCCAAGGTCCGAGACGTCCTGGACGGCTAGGGCACACCCCCTCACCTAACCTCTCCCCCTAGGAGGGGGAGAGGGATTAAAGCGGTGTCTATCGTCGAGAGTCCCTCTCCCCTGCGGCGCGGGGGCAAAATTCACGCGCCCCCGTTTCATAAGTCTCCCTATGGAAACGACTTTTGTCCGCGCCCGGCGGTTGCGCCGTGATATGACCGTGCCGGAACGCACCATGTGGCGAAATTTGCGCGGACGCGGTCTCGCCGGCTGGAAATTCCGCCGCCAAGTCCCGGTCGGGCCGTTCATCGTCGATTTTCTATGTGTCGACGCGGGTGTCGCCCTTGAAATCGATGGCGATCAGCATGGGCGGCAGGCATCTTACGACCTGGCGCGAATCCGATACATTAACGCCTGTGGGTATCGGGTTGTCCGGTTCAGCAACCACGACCTCCGGTACAACACCGATGCCGTGTTGCAGACCCTGCGCGAAGTCCTGGATAAGTGTCCGAGACAATGATCCCCCTCACCTAACCTCTCCCCCCGGAAGGGGGAGAGGGATTAACGCGCGGTCTATCGTCGAGAGTCCCTCTCCCCTGCGACGCGGGGGAGAGGACAGGTGAGGGGGGGACTCTATTCCGCCGCTTGCGGGGTCGACGCCGGGTCGCGGAAGGCGTTGCGGAGGTCGCCTTCGCAGGCCTTGGCCTTGGCGACGTTGGCTTCCTTCACATGGCCGAAGCCGCGCATCTGCATCGGCAGCGACGCCCACTGCACGGCGGCGGCGTGGTTGGCGGCGTTCAGGCCGCCGGTGATTTCCAATAACGCCGCTTCGTAGTCGGCGATCAGGCGGCGTTCCATCTTGCGTTCGGCGGTGTAGCCAAAGATATCGAACGCCGTGCCCCGCAGGGTTTTGAGTGGCGCCAGCAACTTGAACGCCTTGAACATCCACGGACCGAAAGCGCGTTTTTTCATGTGCCCGGTGGCCGGGTCGCGTTCGGCCAGCAACGGCGGGGCGAGGTGGAATTTGATCGTGCCGTCGCCGGCAAAGGTCTCGCGGATGGCGTCCTGGAAGCGCCCGTCGGTGTACAGCCGGGCGACTTCGTATTCGTCCTTGTAGGCCATCAGCTTGAACAAACTGCGGGCCACGGCCTCGGTCAATTGGGTGCGGCCGCGGACGGCGGCGGTTTCCGCCTTGCGGACCTGCGCCACCCAATGGCGGTAGCGGTCGGCGTATTTGGAATCCTGATAATCGATCAGGTCGCCGATCCGGCGCGAAATGAAGGCGTCGAGGTCGAAAGTGTTGTCGACCGACGACGTGCGACCGGCGATTTTCTCGACCGCGGCCGGGTCGAACGCGGCCCGGCGGCCCCACAAAAACGCGTTCTTGTTGAAGTCGACGGCGACGCCGTTCAATTCGATCGCCCGGTGGATCGCCTCTTCGCCGACCGGCAGCGCGCCTTTCTGATAGGCCGCGCCGACCAGCATCATGTTGGCGCCGATGGTGTCGCCCAACAACCGTTTGGCCAGGTCGCTGGCTTCCAGGAACGCGGCGTTGTTGCCGGTCTCGCGGTTGAGCGCCGCCTTAAAGCCGTCCTCGGGGAACGTCATGTCGGGGGTGCGGGTGAAATCGGCGGTCATGGTGACGTGGTCGTTGACGATCGCCGTCGATTGTCCGGACCGCAGTTTGCCCAGCGTCTCCGGATCGCAGGCCGACACCATGTCGAAGCCCAACAAGACATCGGCACGCCCGGCGGAAATCCGCACCGCGTGAATGTCCGACGGGGCGGGCGCGAACTTGATATGCGAATAGACCATGCCGTTTTTCTGCGCCAACCCGGCGACGTCCAGGATCGACACGCCCTTGCCTTCCAGGTGCGCGGCCATGCCCAACAACGCGCCAACCGTAACCACACCGGTGCCGCCGATGCCGGTGACCACCATGTTGTAGGTATCGTCGACCGGGGCGATAACGGGGTCGGGCAGGGCCGGGAAAGGCACGTCGCCGCCGTCGCCCACTGCGTCGGGTTTGCGCAGATCGGTGCCTTCGACCGTCACGAAGCTGGGGCAGAAGCCGTCGAGACAGGAATAATCCTTGTTGCAGGACGATTGGTCGATCTGGCGTTTACGGCCCAGCTCGGTCTCTTTCGGCACCAACGAGACGCAGTTCGACGCGACGCCGCAATCGCCGCAGCCTTCGCAGACCGCTTCGTTGATAAACACGCGCTTGGCCGGATCCGGATAGGTGCCGCGTTTCCGCCGCCGGCGTTTTTCCGCCGCACACGTTTGGTCGTAGATCAGCGCCGAGACGCCCTGCACCGTGCGCAAATCGCGCTGCACCTCGTCCAACTGGGCACGGTCGTAGACCGTCACGCCCTTTGGGAAACCGGCATTGAGGGGGTATTTGTTCGGCTCATCCGTCACCACAACGATGCGCTGCACGCCTTCGGCGCGGACCTGTTGGGCGATGATCGCCGGGCTGAGGGGGCCGTCGTGGGCCTGGCCGCCGGTCATGGCGACGGCATCGTTGTAAAGGATCTTGTAGGTGATGTTGACGCCGGACGAGACCGCGGCGCGGATCGCCATCAGGCCGGAATGATAATACGTGCCGTCGCCGATATTGGCGAAGATATGCCGGGTTTCGGTGAACGGTGCCTGGCCGATCCAGTTGGCGCCTTCGCCGCCCATGTGGGTGAAGGTTTCGGTCTCGCGGTCCATCCAGATGACCATGTAGTGGCAGCCGATCCCGGCGGCGGCGCGCGATCCGTCGGGTACCTTGGTCGATGTGTTGTGCGGACAGCCGGAACAGAAATAGGGAATGCGTTTCATGTCCGGCATGCCGGACGCGAGGCGCTGTTCCTTGCGCTCCAAAAACGCCAGGCGGTCGTTGATCCGTTCCGAGGCATAGAACTTGCCGATCCGCTGGGCGATGACGCGGGCGATCATCGCCGGGCTGAGTTCCCCCGCCGACGGCAGCACCCAATCGCCGTGTTCGTCGAATTTGCCGACGACGCGCGGGCGGACGTCGGCGCGCCAGTTGTACAGCTGTTCCTTCAACTGGTTTTCGATGACGGCGCGTTTTTCCTCGACCACCAGAATCTCGTCCAGCCCCTCGGCAAAGGCGCGGGCGCTTTCCTTTTCCAGTGGCCACGGCATGGTCACCTTGAACAGGCGGATGCCGACCTCGGCGGCGTGGGCCTCGTCGATGCCCAGATCCTCCAACGCCTGCAGCACGTCCATATAAGACTTGCCGGTGGCGACGATACCCAGCCGCGGGTTCGGGCTGTCGATGGTCACGGTGTTGAAGTTGTTGGCGCGCGCAAACGCCAAAGCGGCATAGATTTTGTCGCGGTGCAGGCGGCGTTCCTGTTCCAGCGGCGCGTCCGGCCAACGGATGTGTAGCCCGTCGTCGGGCGGTGTGTGGTCGTCGGGCAGTTTGAAATCGAACAGGTGCGGCGAGATGTCGACCGACGCCGAGGTATCGATGTTGTCGGTGATGCATTTGATGCCGACCCACAGACCCGAATACCGCGACATCTGCAATCCCAAAAGGCCGAACCGCAAGATTTCTTCGACATTGGCCGGGTGCAGGAACGGGATCATCACGTCCATCAGCGCGTATTCGCTTTGGCTCGGCACCGTCGACGACTTGCACGCCGGGTCGTCGCCGGCCAGCACCAGCACGCCGCCGTTGGGATCGGTACCCGCCAGGTTGGCGTGGCGGAACACGTCGCCGGTGCGATCGACGCCCGGCCCCTTGCCGTACCAGATGCCGAACACGCCATCATGCGTCGCGCCGGGGTGCAGGTTGATCTGCTGGGTACCCCAAACGGCGGTCGCCGCCATGTCTTCGTTGACGGCGGCCTGGAATTTAATGTCGGCGGCGTCCAGGTGTTGCTGCGCGCGGCCGAATTCACGGTCCAGTCCGCCCAAGGGCGAGCCGCGATAGCCGGTGACGAAGCCCGCCGTGTTCAGCCCGCGCTGCCGGTCCAGTTCTTTTTGCAGAAGGGTCAGGCGCACCAACGCCTGTGTGCCGGTCAGGAACACCCGTCCTTCCGGCAATGTGTATTTGTCGTCCAGCGTCGCTCTGATCAAGCTCATCGCAGACTATGTCCTCCCACCTTTGAATCTAGTCGTGGCGCGGGGGCGGGACAATAGGTCATAGTTGCTGACCTATTAAATACGCAACGATGTTGCCGAAACATATAAGCCTTCCGACTAAATATTATGCGGTTCCCGCGATGTGAAGCGCCGCCGATTGACACGTGGGGCCCGCGCGGGTTCGATCGCCCCCATGACGACGCCCCGCGATATCTCGGCCCGCGACGCCCGCCGCTTGGTCCTCGACCTGCAAGGACTGGCGGAAAGCCCCCGCCGACGGCTGACATCGGATGGCCTGCTGAATTTAATTCGAAAGCTCGGGTTCGTGCAGGTCGATTCCATCCAATGGGTCGAACGCGCCCATCACATGATCCTGGCCAGCCGCTGGGACGGATACCGGCCAAAGGACCTGCACCGGTTGATCGAAAAAGACCGGGCACTGTTCGAAAATTGGACCCACGACGCGTCGATCCTGCCGGTTGAATTCTTCCCGGTCTGGCAGGGCCGCTTCGCGCGGGAGAAATCGCGCCTGGCCAAACGCTGGGCGGGCCGGCGCGGTGATGACCACGACCAGGAATTGGACCGGGTGCTGGCCCATGCCGCGGACAGCGGGCCGATCACCGCCCGCGACATGGCGGAGGTTCACGATCCGTCCGGCACTGGGGGGACTGGGGGGAAGGGGGCCTGGTGGGATTGGAAGCCGTCGAAGACCGCGTTGGAATACCATTGGCGCACCGGCGGCTTGTGCATCTGTCACCGGCGCGGCTTTCAAAAGGCCTACGACCTGACCGAACGGGTGATCCCCAAGGCCCATCGCGGCCCCGGCCCGGCGGCGGACGCCTATGTCGACTGGTCGTGCCGCGAGGCATTAAGCCGCCTGGGCGTCGGCACGGCCGGCGAGATCGCCGGGTACTGGGGCAACATCACCGCGGCGGAGGCCAAGGCCTGGTGCGACGCCCGCCTGAATGACGAGGTCGTCACCGTCCGCGTCTTTGGTGTCGGCGACGCCGCGCCGCGCAAGGTCTACGCGCTGTCCGATATCGACGCCCGCCTGACCGACACGCCGGAACCGGCCGACCGGCTGCGGATTCTCAACCCGTTCGATCCCGTGGTCCGCGACCGCCGTCGCCTGAAACACCTGTTCGGTTTCGACTACCGGATCGAGATTTTCGTCCCCGCGCCGCAGCGCAAATACGGGTATTACATCTTTCCGCTGCTGGAGGGGGAGCGGATGATCGGCCGTTTGGATATGAAGGCCGAACGATCCGAGGATGCGCTGGTGGTCCGGGCCCTCTGGCCGGAAACCGGCGTCACGTTCGGCAAAGGCCGACGGGCGCGCCTGGACAGCGCGCTGGAGCGCGTGCGCAAGTTGGTCAATTTGTCCGAGGTCCGGTTCCGCGATGGCTGGCTGCGGGATGCGGGGTAGAAAGCTCGGTACCTGTCCCCGGAATCGCCCCGGAATCGCCCCGGAATCGCCCCGGAATTGCCCGAAATTAATGGCAACGATGATGGTGAGGCTATTTCTTAGATTTCTTATCAAGGTCATCTGCTCCAATTTCCATCATTCTTTGCCGAAGCGAATTGAAGTGACCTTCGTTGACCAATCCGCCCTCATAATGTTTGGCGACAACGCGATATGGGTTACGTATCAACACATAACTGATTGGCCCGCTAGGGCCATCTTTGTAGTCAAGAAATTCAAGGTCTCGCAAAATTTGCATTCGAGTGGTCCAGGTTCGCACGGCTCTCTCACCTGTAAAGCCCGAATAATAGGCCATTTCCCGCTCTTTGTTAGCGATTACGAACGCATCGTCATAGGTTCGACACCAGAGATCAAAGTAAGTCGAGGAAATAGGCTTACCTTTGGAGAGACTGTCCATAATCTGAAATAGAAGAGGCATCGGGCGAGGCACGCTAAGCCAGCCATCTGATACCTCTCGGTCCCACAGCTCATTCTCAACAAGACTTGGCCATAGCTCATTCCTTAGACTGAGTTTTTGCCGGGCAATTTTGCTTCGTCTTCTCTTAGATTGTGTTGCCATCGGGCACCTCACAGAATTTTATGGGGCGGGCTGACGTTTGGAACCGCCAGCCCTACAGATTGACCTCAAACCACACCTGAGCATTTTGTGGTGCATCGATTTTGACGAGATTGGACCCAAGTCAATTCAACGCAGGTATCTGATGGCCTTTTATCCTACAAAAAACGTTTAAAAACAATGATTTAAGTATTGACTCATTAGTATTTTCTATGAATCAAAAATAAAATACAATACGTGAGATTGATGTATTTAGTATCAATTCGACTAACGAGTCCGCATATTTATTTCTTTAAGTTGCTCATTTCTTATATAAAATCAATGATTTACGTGGAGGCGGCATGTGCTCAGTGTGCTCAGGTATCCTGTGCTCATCTTGTGCTCCTTGTGCTCCTGGGGTGCAGGGGGCGAGCACCTTGAAAGATAGTGTGCCCAAACTGTGCCCAACTTATCAGGTCTTATCCATTTTTAACGGGTTTAGACGGGAAGTTGCGACGAATGTGACTGGGCGAAGTTTTTGATTTTACGGTATTTTTAATGCGAATGCCGCATTCGGGGGGCAGTGCCCTTTGGCCAAAGGAGATTTGGGAGCCAGACTTTCGGGGACTGCCACTGCCTTGTTATTTCCATAGTTGGTCATTCGTCGACGGTCTTCCGTCTCGCCACAAACGACCGTTCCTAGCCATCTGCGGACTAAATCATCAATCGCTATGCCCTTTTGCGCCGCCAACGCCTGAAAAGAAACACGCCGACGCCCAGAACGGCCGTGGCCAAGCCGGCCATTTTCATGCCGGCGAACGCGCTTCGTTCGATCTCAATCATCTCATAGCTCGCGATCCGCCCGTCTGATGGCGAATACCGCCCGAGAATGGTGTCGCCTTGCTGATGGAGTTTATCGCTGTGCCAGTAGGTGCCGACGTAGCGTTTCTGATTGCCGTCGGTCAGGGTCGCCTCGAAGACCGGCCGGTACCACGTGGTTCCCTTGTCGGTCCGGCTTTGGACGTCGACGACGTTCACCGTGACTTCTAGTGAGTTCTCGAACGCGGCCTGCCGTTGATGGTCGGCGTAAAACCCATAGCCGACAAGCAGCGGCCCCACGACCACTAAAATGTGCGGGTAATACTCAAGCGTTTCACGAATCTGCGTGATAACGGATGGCCGGTTTGGACGTGGGTGGGACATACCTTCTCCGCCGACAGAGTTTATAGATTTTCCCGCATTGTAAAGTGCTGCGCGTTTGTTGAGACCGGGTTTGCCCCGATGGGCCCGGGCCTGCGCTTGTGCCCGCGCAGGCGGGTGCCGGGGTGAGGGTGCGGGGATCGCCCTCCTTCACCCGCAGCCGTGCCCACGCCGATCAGCGACTTAGTCGCATCCGTTGTGCTTTTTCCACATTTCGGCGTTGTGGCCCTCGGGCACCGTGTCGCAGGGGTTTGACCGGGCGTATCCGCGAAGCGCGTTGTACTTGGCGATTTGGGCGTCCGACAAAATCTCGGGTGTCCGTAAATGCGTGCTGAGGTGGGTGTAGCGCAATTCCTTGCGTGTCTCACTGATGGCGGCAAGCGAGGAACGAAGGATGTCATCCGTTATCGTCCGGTTCTGAAAGTGGTGTTCCAGTTCCCGTTCCCGGGCGATCAGCCGATCGCCGATCCGCATGGCCGCGGCTTTCATCTCTGCATACAACGTTTCTATTTCCCGAACCTGCCTCGCATCGAGGTGTATCTGGTCTTTGAGCTCAAGCAAATGAGCGGGGCCGGGGACGCCATTTAGCTCCGCCGATTTGGCCAGCCCCCAACCGCCGCCGCGTCTCAACTCCGACACGTCGTCGGCGGACAGACTCTTAATCTCTCGGTGCTCTTGGCCGGCATACTTTGACCCATGATTGTGGCCGTTCTGCGACGCATGCGATGGGATCGCGACAACCAGGATCGAAATTGACAGGGCAAGGACAGAAAACTTCATCGTGGGACCTCATGGGGGTGGCGAATGACGTAACCCAGGTCAGGCATTTGTAGACCCGAAACTGACTCTCAGTATTGAGCTTCCACCTACTGGCAAGTCTATTGTTTTGTTTCGATTATATTATTGTCGTTGGGGGAGTGAGCTTTTGTCCGGTGCAAAATTTTGGCTGAACGGCGGGGTCATTCTCGCCGTGGTGATCGCGGGATACGCGTTTCTGTCTCAAACGATCTTTGATGATGGCCCCACACGCCTACAACCGCTGGACGCCGAGATGGTTGCGCTGGGCCAGGCCGTTTACGCCGATCATTGTGCCGCGTGCCACGGCAACAACCTGGAGGGGGAGCCCAATTGGCGGCAGCGCGATGCGGACGGCACCTTACCGGCGCCCCCGCACGATGAAACCGGCCACACCTGGCATCATGCGGATGCATTGCTGTTCGACGTGACCAAGCGCGGGATCGCCGCGATTGCCGGCGGCGACTATAAAACCAACATGCCGGTGTACGACGGTGTCTTGAGCGACGCCGAGATCGTCGCCGTTCTATCCTTCATCAAAAGCACCTGGTCGCCGCAAGTTCAGGCACGGCAAAGCGCGCTCAACCCGGAATGACCGCACACGCGTCTTATGGCTGGGGGGCGCCGAATGGCTGGTCCATCCTTCGTCATTCCGGCGCAGGCCGGAATCCACGGCGGTCGATGAGACCGGACTGGCATCAATGGACCCCGGCCTTCGCCGGGGTGACGGTGTGGGGGGTGTCCAAATTTTGCAACTTGTCATTCCGGCGTAGGCCGGAATCCACGGCGGCAGAACCGTCCCCCTATATTTCGTCATTCTGGCACTCGCTTTCGCGAGCACAGGCTCCGGCCGGAATCCATGGCGGTCGACGAGACCGGACTGGCATCAATGGACCCCGGCCTTCGCCGGGGTGACGAAGAATGGCTGAGTGTTGTCCGTTTACCCCCTCCACCTCGTGTCATCCTGACGAAAGTCAGGCCCCAGGTTTCACTGCGCCGTCATTTCGTCCTCAGCATGGGCGGGAATTTAAGCGCTATGTGTTCGGTGGCTGTCCCCGGAGTCCCTACGATGTGTTCGGCCTGTGTCCCCGGAACGTCCCCGGAAATTTTGGTTCGCGGTTGGGCACGACATGCCGATTGGGTGAACCGTATTGTGATACTATGGAAAAACTACTTTATCGGGTATAATTTTAGCGAATTGACCTCAAATTGTCGGATCAGGACCTGGGAATTGGAAAAATGGATATCGTAACGGGGCTGAAGATTTTTTCGACCACCGCGCCTGTCATCAAAGGTTTGCTATCGAGAGAAGACGTCGATCTAGGTAAGGAGATCGAAGATATAAGACTCTTGTCGGGCAGCTTGCCTTATGTTGCTGATAAGATTGCGTCCTTTAACAACACGCTAATATCCTTAAACGAGTATTTTTCTTCAAGCGGCGATCGAGGATCAGAGCCCAATTTGGACGAGTTTGTTGCTGAATTAGTCTCAGTTTTCGCACTGCTGTCTTCATCGAAATTCCTATTCAAACAGGCGAACTTCGGAAAATACATAGAGTTGAGCATTGATGGGATCATGGAAGAAGTCGAACGCATACCGACCGCGATTAAATCTGAGGGGAAGGACAAGATTTCGATGATCGTAGACGGTTCTGCCGTCAAACTTGAGGAAGTCATTCAGACGATCTCGCAGCATCTTCAGGTCTTGGAAATGCACCAAGAACATTGGCGCCGTATTTTTTCTAACACCGAAGCTCCAACTGAGCTGGTGCCAGAAAATATGACGGATTAATAGTTGTATTCCGCCGGATTATCGAGCAATCGGGACTTCCGAGGTCGGTCGCCATACAGTTCACTTTAAGCTCTTGTCATTCCGGCGCAGGCCGGAATCCATGGCGGTCGATGAGACCGGACTGGCATCAATGGACCCCGGCCAGAGCCTGCGCCCGCGAAAGCGGATGCCGGGGTGACTAGGGGTGGCATGCGGACCCTAAGCCTTTTGTCATCCCGGTTGCCGCAGCGCGGCGGACCGGGACCCAGATTGGCGCCGGTGGTTTCGCTGGGTCCCGGCCCTCCCTTTGGTCGGCCGGGATGACAAGCGGCTTTAGCCCGCGGCTTGCGGGGACGACGTCGGGGATGATCGGCAGGGCGCGTCAAAGTCCGCTCACGGCCTGCTGATGCAATCGTGATTGGCCCCCGGGCGCGCAAGCCCCAATAACGGTGGGAGGCGCCGGCAATCTGGAGGTCATCCCATGTCATCCCCCCAGTCATCCATCCAGTCATCCATTATGTCGTCGACCATCTGGCGCCCCATGCGCGGTTTCATGATCGCGTCCATCATGATGCTGGCCTTGGTATTCATCATGGCCATCCAGGCGCAGGCCCAGGCCCAGGAACAAGCCCAAGACCGGCCCGCGATTTCCGCCTATGCGATCGAGCAGTTCGGCGAACCGCCGGCGGTGCCGACCGGGCCGCTGTCGCCCGATCTGCACGCCGCGGTTCAGCTGGCCCTGATCAAAAGCGTGGTCGAGTCCACCTGGGGGCCGGAACAACGCGAGGCCCTGGCCGACATCGTCGTCGCCAAGGACCCGCGGATCGCCTGGATCGTCAGCGACATGATGCGCTTTGTCTCTCAGCGCTGGCTGCACAGCGAGCTTGCGGCGGCGGCATCGGAGATGCTCGGCATCGAAATCAGCGCCCTGAACCCGTGGGGCGCGCTGACCGATCATCTGATCGCCTGGGACATTCCGGCACCGCCCGGCTATCTGCGCGCCAAGCGCGCCATCTTCACCAGCTTCATCCCCGGCTGGGAACGGATTTTCGTCGACGGCGACATCGACTGGCGGCACGTCTCGTGGGGCGGGGTACTGATCGACGACCGCGCCTACGACGCCACGGACGAGGAATGCAACTGCATCCCCGCCGCCGACAACCCCAAGGTCAGCAGCGCCGAGGCGGCGACCTGGCTGAAAGACGACGACATCGTGTTCGGGATCGGCATCAACGGCGAATATCGCGCCTATCCCCGGCGCATCATGGAAGTCCGCGAGATGATCAACGACACCCTCGGCGGGCGCGATCTGGGGATTCCGTACTGCACGCTGTGCGGCGCGGCCCAGGCGTATTTCACCGACCGGTTGCCGGACGGTGTCGAGCGGCCGGTCTTGCGGACCACCGGTCTGCTGATCCGATCCAACAAGGTCATGTACGACATTCAGACGTATTCCGTCTTCGACACCTTCCTCGGCCATGCGGTGACCGGGCCGCTCGCCGACAAAGGGATCACGCTGCAACAGGCGAGCGTCGTGACCACCGAATGGGGTAACTGGCGGCGCGCCCATCCCGAGACCACAGTCCTGGTCGAGGAACTGGCCCTCGGCCGTGACTTCGACTTCCGCAACAATCGCGATGCCGGCGGGCCGATCTTCCCGGTCGGCGACGTCGATCCGCGCCTGCCGGTACAAGAAGACATCATCGGTGTCGTCACGGCCGGCGGAAAGCCGGTGGCGTTCCAACGGTCCGCCGCCATGGTGGCGTTGTCGAAAGGCGAAGAGATCGCGTTCGAGAACGTTCGTCTTGTCCTCGACGGTGGCGGCATCAAAGCCGTCGATGCGGACGGCGGCGCGCTGGGCAGTCATCAGGCGTTCTGGTTCGCCTGGTCGCAGTTCCACGACGACACCGCGCTCTGGCCGCAGTGACCGTGCCCGCGACGGCCTAGGCGACCCGGTCCGGCGTCGCTGGGTTCATCGGAAGAGTTCGTCGTGTCTCGGTGACAATTCCGGGGATGATTTCGGCCCGCCTTGGGTCTATACCCGCACGAATGCATTTTGTCGGTCGTCTCCGACCCCGTCATTGTTACAGTTTTATGACACGCTCCGTCGCGCGAGACGCGAACGGGCCGCGTCGCCATCGATAGGATTGATATTTTGCCCTCGGCCATCGATGAAATCGATAACGCCTCCGGCCCCGTTTACGGCCCGATCCGACCCCGCCACGTGGTCATGCTGCTGACCCTGGCGACGGTCTGGGGCAGTGCCTTCATGGTCATCAAGATCGGCGTCGGCACCATGTCGGCGCTCGATCTGACGGCGATCCGTCTGGCCGTCGCGGCGGGCGTCATGGCGGGGGTGGCGGTGGCCCTGAAAAGCCCGCTGCCCGCGGGGCTGCGGGCCTGGGCGTACTGCTTTGCGCTGGCCGTTTTCGGCAACAGCCTGCCGTTCTTTCTGATCAGTTGGGGCGAAGAGCGGATCGACAGCGGACTGGCCGCGATTCTGATGGCGATCATGCCGCTTACGACATTGATATTGGCCCATTTTTTTGCCCACGGCGACCGTCTCAACGGGCGGAAATTAGCCGGAATCGGGCTTGGATTCTGTGGCGTTATCGCGCTTGTCGGACCGGAGGCCCTGCGCGGTCTCGGCGGCGATCTGGTGCGCCAATTGGCGACCGCCGGCGGTGCGGTGTGCTATGCCATTTCGGTGATCATCGTGCGCCGTATGCCGCCGACGCCGATGGCCGGGCGGGCGGCGCTGGTGCTGGTATTTTCCGCCCTGCAGACCGTGCCGATCGCCTTGTATCTAAACGGTTTCAGCCTGCCGCCGATGACGTTCCAGGCGCTGTGGCCGGCGGTGTATCTGGGCTTGTTCCCGACTGCGGTGGCGACGTTGGTGCTGTTCAAACTGCTCAGCGAACGCGAACCGTCATTCGTGGCGTTTCAGAACTATCTGGTGCCGGTGTTCGGCGTCTTGTGGGGTGCGCTTTTGCTGGGAGAGCACGTCACCCTCGGCGCGATCCTGGCATTGGGACTGATCTTGAGCGGAATTTTCGTCGCCAACGTCAGAATCCGAGGCAAATAGCGCGATAGAGCTTGCATCCGCGTCGCATCCTCGTCGAGATTGTCGCTTGTGACAATTCCATGAGACGGGTTCCTCCCTATGTTTGACGGCTTTCGACAGGAAAAAATCACCGCCAATGGCGTCGCGATCAATGTCCGCATCGGCGGCGCCGGTCCCGCCGTGGTGTTGCTGCATGGTTATCCGCAAACGCATATCATCTGGCGCCATATCGCACCCGCACTGGCCGCCGATTTCAGCGTCGTCGTCCCCGACACTCGCGGCTACGGCGACAGCGACTGCCCGCCGTCCGACCCCGAGCACCGGACGTATTCAAAACGTACCATGGCCCAGGATGTTGCCGATTTAATGACGTCGTTGGGGCACGAGACGTTCGCGGTGATCTCGCACGACCGCGGGGCGCGGGTCGGCTACCGGACGGCGATGGACCATCCGGACCGCGTGACGCATTTCATGTCCCTCGATGTCGTGCCAACCCACGACATGTGGTCAGGGATCGACAAGGACAGCGCCATGGGCGGGTTCCATTGGTCGTTCCTGGCGCAACCCAGTCCGCAGCCCGAAGACATGATCGGACACGACCCGGACATGTGGTTGGAGTGGCTGATGCGGTCCTGGGCGGCGCCGGAGTTTGTCTTCGAGGACGCGGCGATGGCGGAATATAAACGAGCTTTTCGCAATCCCGACGTGATCCGCGGCACCTGCGAGGATTACCGCGCCGGGGCCACCTGCGACGATTCCGACGATGCCGCCGATCTGGCGGCTGGCCAGAAAATCCAATGCCCCATGGTTTGCCTATGGGGCGCGGCGCGGGCGAAGGGCGGTCCGAAAATCGCAAGCCCCCTGGATATGTGGGCAAAATGGTGCGCGTCGTCCGTCGACGGCGCAGCGCTGTCGCAAAGCGGCCATTTCATCCCGGAAGAGGCCCCGGACGCCGTTATCGAGTGGGCGCAACGACTGTTGAAAACCGCCTGAATGTCCGTGGGCGCGTCGAACGCCGGTCATATTCGCGGCGCCGTCATTCTGGTCGTCGGATTGTCGATCCTGCCGCTCATGGATGCGTCGGCGAAGCATCTGGCCGCCCTTGGTTTTGCGCCGATCCTGATCGCCTGGTCACGGTTTGCCGTGTCGACGGCGATGCTGAGCCCAATCATGCTGCAACGTCATCGCCGAGATGCATTCCGCAACACGATCCGCCCACAGGCGTTGCGGGCAGTGATGCTGACGGGGGCCACGGTGTTGTTTTATGCGGCATTGAAAACAATGCCGCTGGCCGATGCCTTGGCTGTTTATTTCATCTATCCGTTGTTGATGACCATCATGGCGCCGATGGTGTTGGGCGAAACCGTCGGTTGGCGTCGCTACGTCGCCGTTGTGGTCGGGTTTATGGGCTGCCTGATCGTCATACGACCCGGCTTCGCGGAGATTCCCATCGGTGTCTATTACGCCCTGGGCGGCGGGGTTTTCTATGCGTTGTTTACGTTGCTGACACGGAAGCTATCGGCTGACAGCGATCCGTGGACAACGGTTTTCGCCCAGTCGCTGGTTGGTGCGGTACTGCTTTCGGCGTTTGTCCCGACGTACTGGGAAACGCCGGATGCCGAAGCATTGTTATTCGTACTGTTACTGAACGTTGCGGCCATCACGGCGCACGGGTTGATCGTAAAAGCATACGCCCACGCGCCGGCGTCGTTCCTCGCTCCGTTGGGGTATTCGGAAATCGTCGCCGCCACGTTCATCGGATGGATGTGGTTCGGGGATCTCCCCGACTTTGTGACCTTTGTCGGCATTGCCGTGATCGTGTCGTCGGGCGTCTACATCACGACCCGCGACAAACGTCACCAACCGCCGACGCCTCAGCCGTAAAGCGCTTCCAAGGCGTCGCCGTAGATGCCTTTGACGATGTGCCGGCGGACTTTCATCGTCGGGGTCATTTGTTCGTTCTCGACGGTGAACGGTTCCTTGGCGACGATGAACCGGCGAACCTTTTCGATGTTACTGAGGTTCTTGTTGATGCGGCCCAATGCCGGTGCCAATGCCGTATGCAGGTCTTTGTCGTCGGCGAGATCAGCCAGTTCGCCTGATTTGCCGGTTTCTTTCTTCCAGTCTTTAAGCCAATCCGCGTCGGGCACGATCACCGCAACCAGATGTGGTCGCTTGTCGCCGAACACCATGGCCTGAGATATCTGCGGCTCGGCGATCAGGATCCCCTCAACCCGTTGCGGTGCGATGTTATCGCCGCCGGAATTCACGATGATGTCTTTCTTGCGGTCGGTAATGACGATATGCCCGCTCTCGTCGATATGACCGACGTCGCCGGTATGCAGCCATCCATCGCGGATGGTTTCGGCGGTGGCTTTCTCGTTGTTCCAGTACCCCTGCATGACCAGTTCGCCGCGCACCAGAATCTCGCCGTCCTCGGCGATTTTGACGTCGGTATTAATGACGGCGGGACCAACGGTGTGCAATTTGATGTCGGTCGCCCGGTTGACGGAGATCAACGGCGCAGACTCAGTCTGCCCATAACCCTGCATAATGGTCAGGCCCAAGCCGGTAAAGAAAATCCCGATATCCGGGTTTAGCGGCGCGCCGCCGGATACCAGTGCTTTCAGACGGCCGCCGAACCGGCCCCGCACCTTGTCGCGGACGACCTTGTCTAAGAACTTGTCCTGAAGCGCCTCGATCGGGCTCAAGCCGCCATTCTCGTATTTTTTGCGTCCCAGGTTCAGGGTCTTTTCGAACATCTTTTGCTTGGCGCCGCCGGCTTTTGTCACACCGGTGACGATTTTCTGGTGCATGACTTCATACAGCCGGGGCACCGCCGTCATGATAGTAGGTCGGGCTTCGAGCATGTTGGTGGTCAGTGTCTCGACGCCCTCGGCATAGTATATCTCGCCGGCAATGCTGATCGGAAAAAACAGTCCCGCCGTGTGTTCGTAGGAATGGCTAAGCGGAAGAAACGAAAGGAAAACCTCGTGCCCCAGGCCGAGTTCCTTGAGCGCATCCATGGCCCCTTCGCAGTTATGCAGGATCGCACCATGGTGCAGCATCACACCTTTCGGCGTGCCGCCGGTGCCCGACGTATAGATGATGCAAGCGGTATTTTCGCGCGTCAGGGATGCCGCCTTGGCCGGAATGTCGATATCCATACCACGCCCGGTTTCAAGCACCGTATCCAATTCCAGAATCTTGATGCCGCCGGCATCCGCCGGTGCGAAGGGTTCCATGACGATGACGAATTCCAACGCACTACCTTCTTTGGCGCCTTCCAACAGGCGCTCCGCCAGTTTGGCCGTTGAAACGATGGCACCCTTGGCGCCGCTATCGTTCAAGATATGCCGATGGTCGGCCGGGGTATTCGTTGTATAGGCGGGGGTCGTGATGCCCCCGGCGGCCATTATGGCAATGTCGCTGATCAGCCACGCCGGGCGATTTTCCGAGACCAGCATCACGCGATCGCCGTCCGCGACGCCCAAATCGATCAAGCCGCGCGCCAGGCACGTTACGCGATCTGCGCATTCGGTCCAGTTTTGGCTCCGGTAGGTGCCGTCTTTTTTCCGCCACAAGAAAGGTTGTGAACCAGATGACTGTGCTTGTTCGTAGAACATCGTCACCAAATTGGGCCATGATTCTTCAGACATGATCTCGTATTCCTTCCTTGCGGTTCGTGGGCCTAGCGTGTTTCGTGCACCCGGACCGCGTTTGCCGTTTCCGCTATATAGGGTCTAATTCGAAGGACGAAAACGTTATGACTGCCAATTCCGCGACCTCCACCGAAAAACATACCCCAGATTGGGATCTGACGGACCTTTATTCGGGTCCCGAGGCGCCGGAAATCGACGCCGATTTGAACTGGGCCGCGGAGTCCGCGACATCGTTTCGCGAGACCTATTCGACGCGCGTCGGTGGTTTGGGCGGGGATGAGTTTGCCGCGGCGATTGAGGTTTACGAAGCTGTTCTGGAGCGCGCCTACAAGGTCATGAGTTACGCGCAACTGCTTCAGGCGGCCGATACGGCAAATGCCGACATTGCGCAGTTTCACCAGAAATGCCGCGAGCGGGTCAATGGGATCACCGGCGATCTGTTGTTCTTTACCCTGGAAATCACCGCCATGGACGAAGATGTCCTGACAGCGCAAATGACCTCGGAGGCCGCGGCGCGGTATCGCCCATGGATCGAGGCCGAACGTTTGATGCGGCCGTATCAACTGGACGATGCGTTGGAGCAATTTCTGCATGACAAATCGGTCACCGGACGGGCGGCGTGGGCACGCTTGTTCGACGAAACCATGGCCGATCTACGGTGCGATATCGACGGCCAGGCGTTGACGCTGGGCGATACCTTGAACCGGATGAGCGATCCTAGCGCCGATATCCGCCGTGGTGCGGCCGCGGCACTATCGGAAGCGTTGAACGATAAAATCCGCCTGTTCTCATTGGTCACCAACACCATCGCCAAGGACAAAGAGATCGAAGATACGGCGCGCGGCCTGCCGCGGCCGATGACGTCGCGAAACATCGCCAACCAGGTCGAGGATGAGGTTGTCGATGCCCTGGCAAGCGCGGTCAGCGAGTCGTTTCCGCTTCTTGGTCACCGGTACTACGCCCTCAAGGCCAAATGGTTCGGCGCCGAGACCATGCCGTGGTGGGACCGGAATGCCCCGTTGCCGGCGACGGACGAGCGCAATTTTTCTTGGGACCAGGCGCGGGAAACGGTTTTGAACGCCTACGCCGGCTTTACGCCCGACATGGCGTCGATGGCGGCTGATTTTTTCGACCGAAAGTGGATCGACGCGTCGCCCCGGGCCGGTAAAAACTCAGGCGCGTTTGCGCATCCGGTGGTGCCGTCGGCACATCCCTATGTTCTGATGAATTTTTACGGCAAACCGCGGGATGTGATGACGTTGGCACATGAATTGGGCCACGGCGTCCATCAGGTCTTGGCCGCGCCGCAAGGTACGTTGTTGTCTAATACCCCGCTGACCCTGGCTGAAACCGCATCGGTGTTCGGCGAAATGCTGACCTTCCGCGCCTTGTTGAACGCCGAAGACGATGCCGAAAAACGACGGATCATGCTGGCTGGCAAAGTCGAGGACATGTTGAATACCGTGGTCCGTCAGGTCGCATTCCATAACTTCGAAACCCAGGTGCACGGCCGCCGCCGCGACGGGGAACTGACGGCGGATCAGTTGGCGGAAATCTGGATGGAGACCCAGTCAGAAAGCCTAGGTCCGGCGATCCAACTGGACGACGCGTATCGACCGCTGTGGTCTTATATTCCGCATTTCGTTCATACGCCGTTCTACGTCTATGCCTATGCGTTCGGCGATTGCTTGGTGAATGCTTTGTACGGACTCTACGAAGACGGCCATCCGGATTTTCAGCAAAAGTATCTGGATATGCTTCGTGCCGGCGGAACCCTGCGGCATCGGGAACTTCTTGCGCCGTTCGGTCTAGATGCCTCGGACCCAGAGTTCTGGAAGCGCGGCTTGAATGTCATCGCGGGCTTCATCGACGAGTTGGAAGCGGTGGCGTAAGCAGAATTTATGGCACCTCATTTGATTTCCAGACCCGCCGAGACGCCGTGCGGTGCGCCGTCGCTATTGTTTATACACGGGGCCTTTGCCGGTGCTTGGTGCTGGGACGAACATTTTCTGCCGTGGTTTGCTGCGCGCGGTTATGACAGCCATGCCATCGATCTGCCAGGTCGTCTTGGGCGTAGCGATTTTGAACGGCTGCAGGAATTCGGGATCGACGATTATCGGACCGCAGTCCTGGATGCGATCGATGCCTTCGAGACGCCGCCGATCGTGATAGGACATTCCATGGGTGGGTTCCTGGCGTGGCAGGCGGCGGAACGTCGAACACTTCCGGCCATGGTCTTGATGGCGCCGGTGCCGCCAAGTGGTTTGGCGGCGCCAGCGATACAGTTGGGCATGACCAACCCGCATTTGTTTGCCGATGTGGCGGCTGTGCATGCCGGCGAGGCAGCAACAGAGGAAACGCTGCACGCGACACTGTTTTCGGAATCCGAGCCGACCAACCTTGCCAACAAGTATCTAAAAAAATTCCAGCCAGAAAGCCGAATGGCCGTTACCGGTATGTATATGCCGCACATTCCCAATGTCTTGGCGGTGTGGGGAACGCCGATCAAGGTCATTGGCACCGACGAGGATCCGCTGATTCCGGTCGCCCATGTGCATTGGACGGCTTCACTTACCGGAACGGCTGCCCATATCTATGAGGACATGGGGCACGGTATGATGTTGGAGAGCGGCTGGCCGCGGGTTGCCGAGGATATCGCGGCTTGGCTTCAAGACAACGGCTTTGGGGGGTGACGACATGAACCGAAAGGCGCAGCCCCGATGAACGAAACGAACTCTTTCTCAGGACGAATGAAACGATACGCCAAGGTCGGCACCGCCGTCAGCGGGGTCGCGGCAAAGGCCGTCGGCGGTAAGGTATTCGGCATTCAGTTCGACAAGGCCGAACACGCACGCGAGATTCAGATGGCGTTGGGCGGGCTCAAAGGGCCATTGATGAAAGTCGCACAGATCCTGTCGACGATCCCCGATGTTTTACCCGAAGAATACACCGGCGAGTTGATCAAGCTGCAAACCAATGCACCACCGATGGGTTGGGCGTTCGTGAAACGGCGGATGACGGCCGAACTGGGTGCGGGATGGCAAAAGCGGTTCAAGAGCTTTGAGCACGAGGCCTGCAAGGCCGCGTCGTTGGGCCAAGTGCATCGGGCGGTGTCGCTGGACGGCCGGGACCTGGCCTGCAAAATCCAATATCCGGAGATGTCGTCGGCTGTCGAAGCGGACCTCAAGCAGCTCAAACTCGTCTTCTCGATCTACCGCCAGTACGACAAGTCGATCGATCCGTCGCAGATACACCTGGAATTGTCGGAACGCTTGCGCGAGGAGTTGGACTACGAACGCGAGGCGAAGAACATGCTGCTGTATCGGCACATGCATGCCGACGAGCCGTCCGTGCATATCCCAGAGCCCCTGGCCGATGTCTCGACCGAGCGATTGTTGTCGATGACGTGGCTCGAAGGCGCGCCGCTGTTGGACAGCAAAGAAGCCGGTTTGGACTTCCGTAATACCTTGGCCCTCAGCATGTTCAGGGCCTGGTACGTGCCGTTCTACAAATACGGGGTCATTCACGGCGATCCGCACTTGGGCAACTACAGTGCCCGCGACGACGGCTCGATCAATCTACTGGATTATGGCTGCATTCGGATTTTCCCGCCCAGCTTTGTTGGTGCCGTGATCGATCTGTACAACGCACTGTACACCGACGATGAAGCCTTGGCCGTGCACGCCTACGAGACCTGGGGCTTCAAGAATCTGGACAAGGAAATGATCGCCATCCTGAACCAATGGGCGGAATTCCTCTACAAACCGCTATTGCAGGATCGGGTCCAGACCATCCAAGAAGACGGCGGCGTCCAATACGGCGCGGGTGTAGCGGCCAAGGTTCATGCCGAACTGAAAAAGGCCGGCGGCGTTATGCCACCTCGCGAGTTTGTATTGATGGACCGGGCCGCGATCGGATTGGGCAGCGTCTTCACCCACCTCGCAGCCGAGATCAACTGGCACCGGATGTTCCACGAGTTGATCGAAGGGTTCGATGTGGCCGAGATCGAAAAACGTCAAAAGGCGGCGATGGCGGATGTCGGCCTGTCAGAAGCGTTGTGACGCGTGACATAGTTGCGACATCTTCCAACAGCTATCATAACGGTCTGTCAGAATGACAATCGACTGGGGTGCGGTTCATGTTCGTAGAAGGTGGCGGAACGCGAAAGCGGTTCTTGCAGGAAGGCGAAATCCTATTTCAAGAGGGTGATCCCGGCGATGCGGCGTTCATCGTCGATAGCGGCCTTGTCGGTATCTACAAGACCGTCGAAGGCGAACAGGTCGAATTGGCGGTTCTCAAGGGCGGTGAACTGTTCGGCGAAATGGCGATCGTCGATGGCACCGCACGCATGGCGCATGCCATGGCCAAAGAAGACAGCGTCGTCATAGAGATCCCCTCGAAGGCAGTGGAATCGCGACTGGCAAAGGTCGACCCTTTCCTGCGCGCGTTGATGAAGATTCTCGTCAACAATTTGCGCGGTGTGCATCAGGCCTACATGAAACGGGCCCGGTCGGTCAGCGATTATGTCAATGCGATGGAGTATCATGCGCAAGGGTTTCGCATGTACCTGAAGCGCCTGGACGAGGACCAGTTGACCCGTGATGGCATGGCCAAGCTGGACGAGATCGATCGGCAGCTCGCCGACCTACGGGCGTCATTCAAAGGACACGCCGACCCGCGCGACAGCGTGCTACGCGACATCGACGTCGCCCGCCGTCCCAAGTAACCCTCAACGCAGGCGCTGCCGCGTGCCCGTGAAAACGGCGGCCATCACAAGTCCCACACCGATGATTTGAATGGGGCTCAGGTTTTCGCCGAGCAGCACCCAGGCAATCGCGATGGATACGACCGGTTCGATATTGTGGACCAAGGCGACATCGTCGGGCGGTGCGTATTTGACCGCCGCGAGCTGCGCCGTGACACCAATCAGATACGCAATGCCGGCCCCGGCAAAGGCAAGCCATCCGTCCGCCTCGATGGATGGGGCATAGCCGTCGAACGCGAATAGGATCACCACTGCGACGGGCGCAAGAAGCAGATTTGCATAGACGGCGAACGTCAGCGGCGGAATGTGCAGGGATGCTTTTTGACCGGCCAGTAAAAGTCCGACCGTTCCGAGGCCGCCGACAAACGCCAGTCCGACGCCGATGGGGTCCAGGGCCTCGGCGTCCGGCCCCAGGGCCAGGACCAATCCGCAGAACGCGGCCGCAAAAATCGCCACCCGAGACAGCGTCGGTCGTTTGCCCGCGCGCACGATCTCGACCGCCAGGACGGCCAAGGGAAAGGTGTAAAAGACCAGGGCCGCCAGACCCACAGGGATGTATGCGACGCTCAGCATGTATCCGAAGGTGATGATGCCGAGCGAGATCGTGCCGCCGAGAAGCGCCGGCCAGACGGCCTTCGGCAGACGCAGGCCGACACCGAAGGCCATGGCGACCCCGCACAGCACCACGGCGCCGAAAGAAATGCGCACGCCGACCATCATCAACGGTCCCGAACCGGCGTCATAGGTGACCCGCGCGAACGGCGTGATGAACGCCAAAGCGATCCCGGCGATGGCCGCAAGGATGAGTCCCTTTGCGTGGTGTGGAATATCGATGGCGTGGCCTCCGCCTCGGGTTGCTGGACACGCGTTCGTGCCGCCCGTTTAATGGCTAGAGTGTAACCCGACCTTTCTCAACACCCTTAACCTGACGAGGATCGAATATGCCGGAACCGATTTTCCACAATTTCGAGGCCGCCCCCACCCATGTCGCGCCGTTTTCCCATGCCGTCGAGTGCGATGGCTGGATCCAATTGACCGGTCAGATGCCGACCGACCCGGAAGATGATTCAGCACCCCTGCCGGACGGTGTCGAGGCACAGACCCACCGGGTCATGGAAAACCTGATCATCGTCCTGCGGGGGCTCGGATTGGGCCTTCAGCATGTGTTGTCCGTGCGGGTGTTCATCACCGAATTCGAACGCGATTATGAGGCGATGAACGCGGTATATCGCAGTTACTTTCCCGATGACCGCCTGCCGGCGCGAACCTGTGTCGGCGTGACGGGATTGGCGCGCAAGGCATTGGTCGAGATCGATATGGTGGCGAGACGGCCTTGACGTAGGACTTAAGCCTTCACCACGTTGTGTGCCGGGCCGTAGGGAAAGCCCGTGATGTTGTCGGCGCCGTCTTCGGTCACGACAAGGATATCGTGTTCCCGGTAGCCGCCGGCACCGGGAAGCCCGTCAGGGATCATGATCATCGGTTCCATCGATACGACCATGTTCGGTTCCAGCACCGTTTCGATATCTTCGCGCAGTTCCAAGCCCGCTTCGCGCCCGTAGTAGTGCGACAGGACACCGAACGAATGCCCGTACCCGAAGGTGCGGCGGTGCAAGAGATCGTGGGCACGGTAGACGTCGTTGAGCGCGTTGGCGATATCGCAGCAGCGGGCCCCGGGCTTGATAAGTTCGAGACCCCGTTCGTGGACTTCGACGTTCACTTCCCAGTGCTTCAAATGCGCGTCCGAGACCTCTTCGCAAAATAGCGTCCGTTCCAGCGCCGTGTAATATCCGGCGATCATCGGAAAACAGTTCAGCGACAGGATGTCGCCGTGTTCGATTTTGCGCGTCGTCACCGGGTTGTGGGCACCGTCGGTGTTCAATCCGCTTTGGAACCAGACCCAGGTGTCGCGGATTTCCGAATGCGGAAACCGGGACGCTATTTCGCGCACCATGGCGTTGGTCGCATGCAGGGCGACCTCGTGTTCCGGGACACCGGGCGCGATGGCCTCGACGCAGGCGGCACCGCCGATGTCGGCGATCTGCGCACCGTGCTTGATCAATCCGATTTCTTCATCCGATTTGATCATCCGCATGGCCATGCAGGCCGGTGCGATGTCGACGAAGGTCGCATCCGGGAATGCCGCCTCGAGCTTACGCAGCGTTTCAACAGGAATGTGATCGTACTCGACACCGATACGCCCGTGGCCGTTGAAGACCTTGGCGACGGCGCGCAGGTAATTGTCGCGCCGCCAATCGGTGTAGACCAGATTGTCGCCGATGGTGCGCCGTGCCGGCTGTCCGCCGTCGATATTGGCGCTAATGGATGTCTGTTTTTCCTGATCGACGACCAAGCCATAGGGGCGCCCAAACTGGTAATACAGAAAATCCGCATAGTAGTTGATGTTGTGATAGGACGTGAAAAGGGCGCACCCGATGTCCGCGTCGGCCAGATGTCGGCGCAGGGCGTCAAGTCGGCGCTGATACTCCGCCTCGGAAAAAGTATTTTGAACGTGCGCGCCGTTTTCGATGACGATGACGTCTTGAAGGTCATTCATTTCCGGTGTCCCCCTTGGTTTCCGCCGTTTTAGGGCACCAAGGCCCTGGTCGGCAACGCACAAACGACGAGGCCCTCGGAATCGCCATAAATGTGCGGTTGCCTTGCGAAATCTCCGCCAAGACGGCATAACCAGACGCAACGAGGGGTAGGGCCGAAGCGCCGGTTATGCAGGCGCAGCGGATTGCCGCAAAAAATACCCAGACGAGGGAGAATTTATGATGAAGATCGCGATACCCAGGGAACGCGCGTCCGGGGAGAACCGGGTTGCCGCGTCGATTGAGGTGGTCGGCAAGCTTGTTGCGCTTGGTTGTGATGTGACCATCGAAAGCGGGGCCGGGGCTGGGGCGTCTATTTCCGACGATGCCTTCAAGAACGCGGGTGCCGCTATCGCGAAGGACTTCGCCGCGACCGTTAAGGGCGCGGACATGGTTTGGAAGATCGCCGCGCCGTCCAAAGCGGAAATCGGCAAGTTGGCGAAAGGCCAAATGCTGTGTGCTCAGCTGGGGGCGTTGACGGACCCGGCGACCGCGAGCGCATTGGCGAGTGCCGGGGTTGCGGCCTATGCGATGGAACTCATGCCGCGGATTTCGCGGGCACAGTCGATGGATATCTTGTCGTCGCAGGCGAACTTGGCAGGCTACAAAGCCGTGCTCAACGCCTGCGAAATCTACGGTCGGGCCATGCCGATGATGATGACCGCAGCGGGCACCGTACCGCCGGCGAAAGCCTTCATCATGGGTGTCGGTGTCGCCGGTCTGCAGGCCATCGCCACGGCCAAGCGCCTAGGTGCCGCCGTCAGTGCGACGGACGTTCGTCCGGCGACCAAGGAACAAGTTGCGTCGTTGGGCGGGAAGTTCCTTGAAGTCGATCCGGAAATGGAAAAAGAGGCGGAAACCGAGGGCGGTTACGCTAAGGAAATGCCGCCCGAGTATTTCGAGAAACAACGCCAGAAAGTCCGCGAGCATCTGCCGAAACAGGACATTGTTGTCACTACGGCCCTCATTCCCGGCCGTCCGGCGCCGAAACTGATCGACAAAGACATGGTCGGCGGCATGAAAGCCGGCGCCGTGATCGTCGATATGGCAGCCGAAGCAGGCGGCAACTGCGAGATGACCAAGCCGGGCGAGGTTACGACGACCGCAAACGGCGTCATTATCGACGGCCGCCTGAATTTGCCGAGCATGCTGGCGGAAACCGCGTCGTCGCTGTTCGCCAAAAACCTGTTCAATTTCGTTTCGCCGCATTTCGATAAGGAAAGCGGCAACTTCGCATTCAATGACGAAGACGAGACCGTCAGCGGCACGCTGGTGTGCAAGGACGGCGGCATCGTCAACGAACGCGTCAAGGAAGCCGCCGCTGCGGCGCCGGCACCGAAAAAAGCGGCGGCGAAGAAACCTGCGGCCAAAAAGCCGGCGGCGGATAAACCCGCCGACGACAAAGCTGAGAAGGGGGCCTGATAATGTCCGAACC
This sequence comes from Rhodospirillales bacterium, assembly GCA_965222395.1. GTDB lineage: Bacteria > Pseudomonadota > Alphaproteobacteria > Rhodospirillales > Casp-alpha2 > UBA4479. The sequence goes on along the minus strand of OZ244947.1, from coordinate 1,643,276 downwards.
GACTTTCGCGGATAAAGCGGCAGAAATCGCGACCGGCTTGGAAAAGCTGGCGCAGCAAGTGGGCAGCCTTGCCCACGAAGCAACGCAAATGGCGGTCGCCCAGGCGCCCGCGGCAACCGGCGGCGGCAGTGACTTTCTGTCGCTGTTCACGATCTTCGTGTTGGCCTGCTTCGTCGGATACCACGTCGTTTGGAACGTGACCCCCGCGCTGCACTCGCCATTGATGGGTGTGACCAACGCCATTTCATCGGTGATTATCGTCGGCGGCTTGCTGGCGGTCGGACCGGCGTTGTTGGATTTCTCAAAAGTCATGGGTTTCTTCGCGGTGCTGCTGGCATCCGTGAACATCTTCGGGGGCTTCATCGTCACCCGACGCATGCTCGCCATGTTCAAGAAAAAGCAGCGATAGGGAACCGGAAACATGAGTGCTTTTGTCGGATACTTTTATCTTATCTCTGCGGTTCTTTTCATCCTCGCACTGAAAGGCCTGTCGAGCCCGGAAACATCCCGTCGCGGGAATATGCTGGGCATGATCGGGATGGCGATTGCGGTTGCGACGACGATCATGGATCCGAATGTGGAATCGTACGTCTGGATCATCATTGCGGTGTTGATCGGCGGTAGCATCGGTACCGTCGTCGCGCTGAAGATCGAGATGACGTCGCTGCCGGAGCTGGTCGCGGCCTTTCACTCGTTGGTCGGTATGGCGGCGGTGTTCGTCGCCTTGGCGGCCTTGTACCATCCGGAAGCCTACGGGATTGGCTCCAAAGGATCACTGCCGGCCGGCAGCTTGATCGAAATGGGGCTGGGGATGGCCATCGGGGCGATTACCTTCTCGGGCTCGGTCATCGCATTTGCCAAGCTCAAAGGCATCATGTCGGGCAACCCGATCACGTTTAAAGGTCAGCATCTGCTGAACCTTGTCGTCGCATTGGTCATGCTGGCGCTGCTGGTGCACTTCTGCCAGACCGAGAGCTATGCGTCTTTCTGGGCTTTGCTGATCCTGTCGTTTGCCATTGGGTTCTTGATCATCATCCCCATCGGCGGCGCGGACATGCCAGTCGTCGTGTCGATGCTGAACTCGTATTCGGGTTGGGCTGCGGCTGGTATTGGATTTACCCTCGCCAACCCGGCTTTGATCATTACCGGCGCGCTCGTCGGCTCAAGCGGTGCGATCCTCAGCTACATCATGTGCAAAGGGATGAACCGCTCGATCATCAATGTGCTGCTCGGTGGGTTCGGTGGCGACAGTGGCGGCGGCGGTGCCGCCAGCAGCGATCCCGACAGGCAAGCCACGGCGGGTGCAGCAGCCGATGCGGCGTTCATCATGGGTAACGCGTCCAAGGTTATCATCGTGCCGGGTTACGGCATGGCAGTGGCCCAGGCGCAGCATGCTGTTCGTGAAATGGCCGACAAGCTGAAAGCCGAAGGGGTCGAGGTTAAATACGCCATTCACCCGGTCGCCGGTCGGATGCCGGGTCACATGAACGTGCTGTTGGCCGAAGCCAACGTACCGTACGACGAGGTGTTCGAGCTCGAGGAAATCAACCACGAGTTCGCCACTGCCGACGTCGCCTACGTGATTGGCGCCAACGACGTGACCAATCCAGTCGCCAAGACGGACCCACAGTCGCCGATCGCCGGGATGCCGATCCTGGATGTCGAAAAAGCGGGTACGGTGTTGTTCGTCAAACGGTCGCTCAGCCCGGGCTACGCCGGTGTCGACAACCCGCTGTTCTATGCCGACAACACAATGATGTTGTTCGGTGATGCCAAGCAGATGACCGAAGACATCGTCGGCGGTCTCGAATAAACGCTGTTTAATTCTGCAAGTTTAAGGCCCTCGCCATTTTGGCGGGGGCTTTTTTGTCGCTTTCGACGACAGCGAACGCTGAACATTCCCTGTGCCGATGACGGCATCGAGAGACATGGGAGAAGAGATCGGTTGATCGTTTGACTTAATATTCTTTGGGAACAGGAAGAAAATACAACAGGATTCAAGCAAACCAACAAAAGACCGTATCAGAGTGCTCTTTCAACCCAGCGCGGTGCAGCAAGTGGGGTAGATTAGATGCCACGTAAAGATTACGACCTTTCGGACATAAGCGTTCTTGTCGTCGACGAGAATAAATATATGCAAATTCTACTAAAAGAGATACTTCGAGCATTCTCGATTCGAAGCATTGAGAGTGCCGACGACGGTGCCGATGCATTGAAGGTCCTAAAGTCCTTTCGCGCCGATTTGATCATTACGGACGCAGTGATGAGTCCAATTGATGGGATTGAGTTGACGAGCTTCGTGCGTCGGGATGTCGACAGCAGGTTTCCGTATGTGCCGATCATCGTATTGACGGGACATACCGAATATGAACGCGTCATGTTGGCGCGCGATGCGGGGGCCAATGAATTCATGGCCAAACCGGTGTCCCCCAAGGCTTTGTATAGTCGAATCGCCAGTATTATCGATTGCAAGCGACCTTTCATTCGTGCCGGGGCGTCTTATGTCGGCCCCTGTCGGCGACGTAACTGTTCCATGAACGACGGCTATATAGGTCCTGAAAGGCGGAAGACCTTACAAACAGTGACCTGTTCAGCACCCATTCCGCAACCGGTTGAAACGGAAATGACCAACTTGACCCTTTGATTTGTGGTGTTGGGTGTTCGGCGATTAGCCTTTCGAAGACCGACGGAATGCACGGCATTAAAAATGTCGTACCCGATATGTCGGTCGAATCGGTGGCTTGTGTTGACGAAGGATATTACAAAAATGTAACAATCGTTGTTGCGTCATGTGCCATGGGCTTGAGATAGAAATTTTATCAGATGAATCCTGAATTCAAGCCCTCCGCGACGCGGTATGTGAGTGATCTTCGCCGCCTCGGGCAAGCGCAGGCACAAATTTCCAATCTGAAACGCATCGTCGTTCCTATCGGTCTGTCGATCTTGTTTCTTGCGCTCGTCGGCGTATTCGTCGCCAGCTCACAGAATTATCTCGGTGAAGATACCCTGATTGTTGCGGTGGCGGCGGTCATCGGCGGCTACATGGCGATCAACATCGGGGCAAATGACGTCGCCAACAATATGGGACCGGCGGTTGGCGGCCGTGTTCTGACCGTTACGGCGGCCATTATCATCGCCGCCATTTGTGAAACCGCGGGGGCACTGCTCGCCGGCGGCGATGTCGTCAATACGGTATCCAAGGGAATCATATCTCCAGGCGGTGAGGTATCCGTTGGCGAGTTCCGAGATTTAATGCTGAGCGCGCTTCTTGCTGCTGCTTTGTGGATCAATCTGGCGACCGTTCTCAGCGCGCCTGTCTCGACCACACACTCGATTGTCGGGGGTGTTCTGGGCGCCGGCGTTGCGGCCGCGGGTTTTGGCTTGGTGAACTGGGTGACAATGGCGAAGATCGCGGCCAGTTGGGTTATCTCGCCCGTATTCGGAGGCGTGGTGGCGGCGGCGCTGCTGTTGTTTATCAAGAGGAAGATATTCAATGCAGATGACCGTATGGAGGCCGCGAAAAAATGGGTCCCCGTGATGATCGCGTTGATGGCCGCTGCATTTGCCGCGTACATGGCTATGAAGGGTTTGAAAAAGATCTGGCGGCCTTCGGTCTTTGAGGTCTTCGCCTACTCAATGGCGGCATTTGCCTTGGCCTTATTCGCCGCGCGTCCCTACATCGCGAACCGAGTCGCCGCGTTGAACAACACGCGTAAAGACGTAAACGGCCTATTCGATGTGCCCCTTATCGCGGGTGCCGCCTTACTTTCGTTCGCGCATGGCGCAAATGACGTCGCCAATGCCGTCGGGCCTCTCGCCGCCATTGTCTCAACCGTGGGACAGGCTGGGGATATCGCCAGCAAAGTCACAATCCCGATTTGGGTGATGGCCATTGGGGCTTTCGGGATCGCATTCGGTCTTGGGTTATTCGGGCCCAAGTTGATTGCCGTGGTCGGGCAGAAAATTACCCGGCTGAACTCGCCGCGCTCCTACTGTGTCGCGCTGTCGGCGGCGATTACCGTCCTCATTGCGACGACGCTCGGTTTGCCTGTCAGCTCGACGCACATTGCCGTCGGCGCCGTGTTCGGTGTCGGTTTTTTGCGAGAGTTCATGGAAAACCCGAACCAACGTAAAGTGCGCCCGGGGCACAAGCTGAACGCAACGGCTGAGGATGCGTTCGATAGTTTCTCGTACCGCTCCGTGCGCAGGCTTGTCCGCCGTAATTTTGTTTATTCGATCGCCGCGGCTTGGGTGATCACTGTGCCGGCGTCAGCTCTGCTTGCAGCTCTGATTTATGCTGTACTGCGACATCTCTAATCCAGGGGGATAGCGCTTCGAATTGCCGCAATACAGGATGAAAATCTTCTCTGTACGCGACCCTCGGCGCGTCTCCGATCAACGCCCAATGCCGCTGGCGTTTGTTCTTCTCCGGCCATTCGTCGAACTGCTCCGTGACCAGGAACGGATAGTAGGTGACGGGAATCTGGATTTTTCCGTCATGCGCCTGCTTCGTTATCAAGAGAGTCATGGGAAAATCCGCTAGAACGTGACCCTTTACGCCGGCTTCTTCAAAGCCTTCACGTTGGCAGGTTTCAATTTGTGTCTCGCGGGACTTTCGCTTGCCTTTGGGCAGTATCCATCGCCCCCGGGTTTGTGACGTGACAAACAGCAAGGCAATTAAGTGATCGCGCACATCGAACGGGATAATACCAACCCGGTGCATACCCACCTCCTCAAGCTTTCATCGATGCTAGCGCCTAGCGTCGAGGACGCCAACATATCGAATGAATGTCACGGTTACCCGCACCATCAAGATGGACTGAGTGGGCTGATTGCACACGCACCGTGTTGGTCAGGACCGGTTAGGACCTTGGCCAATTCCTCATGGCCCCGTTGGTTGAAATGGCTCGCATCAATAGGCCCATGAATAATCTCGGTCTCGGCGACTTTTCTGAAATGCGGACGCGTATCGATGAACGAGGCGCCCATCGTTCTGGCGGCTCCGGCGATGGCTTGGCATATCCGGTCTGATCGCTGATGCAGAAAGGCGGCCGGGAAGCGTTTCACCGGTCGCTCATAGGTTTGGATCGAAATGGCTACGTCCGAACCCTCAAAGTTGTAGATCGATGCAGGCGCCGGGATATAGACGGTTCTGACCTTTGACGTCGGAAAACGGGATCGAAGGAACTTTAGACTGCTCTCAAAGACCTTTGCGCCATAGTCGATCTCCCAGTCTTCAAGCTGGGGACCGGGGCCTTGAAGGGGCGGAGTCCCCGCATTGCCATCGACCAAACGAATTGAATTGTCGAGGGTCATTCCAAGCCAAGGGTGTTCCTTGCCGAATCGGTTGGCGTGCGAAATGTTGAGAAAGGGATCGGTCGTCATGCCGAACAGCAATTTTGTCTCATGGCGCAGCAACCGCAGAAAACCGCGAAACACATGCATCGTGTTTTCGATGGGGGCAATGGCACGATTCAACCGATGCCGCGCCTCTTTCATGACGCGCGGAAAGACGGTCTCTTCCAAGTGCTTCGGCAGGTCGTCGATGGCCGGTTTTTCAGACGCCCCGAAGAAGTCATTCACGTTATTCTCGATGTCATTGCCTTCGTAGAAATACACCCATATTTGATCCGGTGGCTCCAACGTCATCAGCGGCGATGCGTTGATGGTGTCGAATGCGTTGATCGGTGCCGAGACCATGGTGTTGATGCTGCCAAATCCGGGGCGCCCGATATTCAACACGTCGGTGCCGGTCAGGCTGTGCAGGACATGGGCTGAATTGAAGGGCGGATTTTTGCTGTGGTCCGCGGCGAAGAGCCAATCTCCGGTTCCGGCGGCGAAGGAGTCGCCGACGATCAGAATATAATCTTCCGGTAGGACGCTTTTTTTTGTCGGTTGGGCAATGGGGCTTATATCGCCTAAATGCCGTTGCATCTTGAGTGGGATATGCGTGGCAAAGGCTTTCAGTACCACTATTTCCAGCACCGCAAAGAAGGCGGCAACGCTACAGACAACAAGCGCTGTATTGACCAGGTAGTTTCTTAACCGCGAGATGGACATCTGAGCTTCTGTATAAAGCGGCACAGTGCGGCGTCAACGAACAAACCCCCTTTTCTATAGGTCAGTGCTCTCGAAAGAGCATGCCGCAGGTAGGCGTTCGTGTTGTCGAGGCTCGAATTGAACGCTGTTCAACTCTCAAGACGGGTTGCTTCGTCTGACGGGTGGGGGCCTTTTTACGCTGAAAATGAGGCGATATGACGACAAAAACCGCCCGGTCGGTGACGGGGCGGTTTACGGTAACGATCAAGGGCGCAATTGCGCCAAGTCCGGAAATGTCGGCTTAGAAGCCTTCGCGTTCGATACGCTTACGCTCGAGCTTACGGGCGCGGCGAACGGCTTCGGCCTTTTCGCGGGCGCGGCGCTCGGACGGCTTTTCGTAAGAACGGCGGAGTTTCATTTCACGGAAGATGCCTTCGCGCTGCATTTTCTTTTTCAGCGCTTTCAGGGCTTGATCGACATTGTTATCGCGAACGGTGACTTGCACGGGCGCTCTTCTCTTTCAAACTGACTGCAGTTAAGGTCACAAAAGACCTGTCCGCGAGGCCAATCCCCGCGGGAGTTGCGCCTTATAACAAAGCTACACCGCCCTGTGAAGGGCGAATTTGCATCAAATCGGCTTTTCCCGCCGCCCCAAATCATGGAGACTCGATCATTATGGCGGTCCTGAAAATCGCAAAAATGGGTCATCCGGTGCTGATGCAACCAGCGAAATCCGTTGATGACCCGGCGTCGGCGGAGATACGGCGCCTGATCGACGATATGGTCGAAACCATGCGCGATGCGCCTGGGATCGGCCTGGCGGCGCCCCAGGTACATGTCCCGTTGCGCGTGGTGGTTTATTATGTGCCGGATATTCGGGCCAAAGACGGTGTCGGGCAGCCGTTGACCGTACTGATTAACCCTGAGATCGACGTTCTCGACGCGGTGATGGAACTGGGCACCGAGGGATGCCTGTCATTGCCGGGTATGTCGGGCGACGTACCGCGTCCACGCGAAGTCCGGGTCCGGGCGACGGGCGCTGACGGGACGGCGTTGGACTACATTGCGACGGGGTACCACGCCCGTGTCGTGCAGCACGAATGTGATCATTTGGACGGGATTCTGTATCCGATGCGGATGACCGATCTATCGACGCTGGGATACGTAGAAGAATTAGCAAAAGGCGATCTTTGATCTTATTCTGATGCGGGAGGGTGCAATGGCGAAGAAGAAATCGATCCACGAGCGGGCTCGCGAGGAAGCCGAAAAACTGCGTGACACCATGATCGTCGAAATGATGTCGCATGCGGCATTCGACGGTTGGACCAAGCGCGCCTTGTCGGCGGCCGAGGAAAGCAGTGGACTTGGCGAGGGCGCGGCCTACCGGGCTTTTCCCGGCGGTCTGCGCGATGCGGCACAACATGCGTCGGACTATTTCGACCGCCTGATGCTCGAGCGGTTGGACGGTCTCGACCTGGAAGGTATGAAAATCCGCGAACGCGTGATCGCGGGGGTCCGCTGCCGAATCGAAGCGTGCATGCCCTACAAGGAAGCCTGCCGCCGTTTGATGGGGTATCTGGCCCTGCCCGGCAACAAACCGATGACGGCCAAGGCGGCCTGGGCGACCTGCAACAAGATCTGGTATGCGGCGGGCGACAACGCAACCGATTTCAACTACTACACCAAGCGCGGGTTGTTGTTTCCGGTGTATACGACAACGGTTCTATATTGGTTGTCGGACACGTCGGAGAACGCCGAGAGTACCTGGGGCTATCTGGAACGCCGGATTGCCGACGTGATGAAAATCCCGGGATATCAGGCGAAGGCCCGCAAAGCTTTGGAGCGATTGCCGAACCCGTTGCGTTTCGTCAGGCGTCCCGCATAAGGACCAAAAAGCGGGGCACGGGTGTTTACGCCGCGCCCCGCCGTCAGGGGTGAGATCGCGCCCTGTGAAAGCGCGAGGCCGGGTCGGGAAAACCCGGAAGCAAAGGTTTCCTATTGCTTGGAATCATCATGCGCGCGAGCGCCTGTTGAGGCGAATCACGTCGGTACACGGACTTGTGAGCGGACCCCGTTAATGGGCGGCTTTGCGGCGGCGTGCACCGGACTCGCCTCGGCGATGTTGCTGGGCTATGATTTCCTTCGAATCGGAGAATAAGATGCTGCAACCGCAACCTTCGTCCCCTGCATCGCAGACAGGCGATCTGGCCGATCACTTCCTGGCCTGTGCCAAGTTGGGTCGCTATCTGACCGTCGAAGACGGCAGCCGCTTCGTGATTACCGACGATTACCGGGAAAGCACCATGGGCGGATCCGTCGCGGCGACGATGGCGTCGATCTATTCGCGTGATCCCCTGGTGGCGCAAGCGGCGCTGTTGCCGTTGGGGCGAAAAGGCGGAATCACGAAGAAGAACCGTGGGTCCTACGAGCGGTTGTTCCAATTGATCGAGGCGCAGGCGTTTGAGCCATCCGTCTCCGAAGCCGCGACGCATATTCTTCGGAATGATTTCCGCGAAGCCGAGATCATGGCGATCGAGGCCGAACTCGGCGATAAGCTGAGCCCGGCGCGTCTGCGCTATCGGGCGTTTCTTGGCGTTGTCCGGCAGATGCTGGAAAACCGGATCAGCGCGGCGTCATTCCTGGACGAATTCCGCGAGTTTACCAGAGCCGTCGCCGGGCGATTGGATTTCGGGATTTACAGCTTTTGCCTGGACCGGATATTCGGCAACGCGCGTATACCCATTAAGGTGAAAAAACTGCTGTCTGTCGAAGTCGTTAAATTCCCGCCGTTGATCCGCCGGGAGTTGGTGACCAATCTTCTGGCCTATCCCGGTCAGAGCCAAGAACTGTCGAGCTTCGTCCGCGGTTTGATCATGGCCGAGTTGGAGCCGTCCCACGTCGTCGAGATCGAGTTGCTGGAGACTTTTAAGCGGAACCGAGTTTCCATGCAGGACGTCGAAGCCGGAATTCGAACTCGCAGTTAAAGCCTGCCCTCAACGCCAGTGCCCACGCGGATACAGACGATTGACATGACCCATCTTGCGGCCGTCGCGCACGTCGCTTTTGCCATACAAATGAAGATACGCCCCGCCGTCAGCCATTAAATCGGGCCAGCCGTTCACGGCCGAGCCGATCAGATTTTTCATTTCTGCATCGTGATGCGGCGTCACATCACCGAGCGGCAGGCCGCAGACGGCGCGGACGAACTGTTCGAACTGACTGGTCGGGCAGGCGTCCATGGTCCAGTGCCCGGAATTGTGCGGTCTGGGCGCAATCTCGTTGACCAGTAGTTTCCCGTCCCGGGTCTCGAACATTTCGACCGCAAGCAATCCGACGAGGTCCAGTTGGTCGGCGATCGCATGGGCGATCTCGACCGCCTCGTTGGCCATGGCATCGGTCATCACCGCCGGGGCGATGGTGGTGTCGAGGATGTGGTTCACGTGTCGGTTCTCGACCGGCGGATAGGTTGCCCATCCGCCGCCCGGCGAGCGCGCGACGATCACTGAAATCTCCCGCGCCAAATCGACGAAGGCTTCGAGGATACCGACATCGGCACCCATCTCCGCCCAGGCGACGTCGTGGTCGCAATCCGGCGCGATCAGGACCTGACCCTTGCCGTCATATCCCATCCGCGCGGTCTTCAATACGGCGGGTCGACCGATCTCGTCGGCGGCGGTCTTGAGCTCTTCGGGGCTGGTGACCTTCCGGAATGCCGTCGTCGGTGCGATATCGTTGATGAAGGTCTTTTCGATCAAACGGTCCTGGGCCGTGGCGAGGGATTTCCAGCCCGGGCGAACGACCGCGAATTCGGTCAAAAGCTGCACGCTTTCGTTGGGAATGTTCTCGAATTCAAAGGTGACGACATCCACACTCTCGCCAAAGCGACGCAAGGCCTCGTGGTCGTCATAGGCGGCAACCGTCGACGCTGCGGAGACTTGGGCCGCCGGGCTATTTTCGTCGGGGCAAAAGATATGACAGCGGTAACCCAATTTACCGGCGGCGAGCGCCGTCATCCGGCCGAGTTGGCCGCCGCCCATGATGCCAATGGTGCTGTTGGGTGCTAGGGGATGCGATTTGGACATTGAAACCGCTACGCGTCGTCGGTGGGCTCAAGCGCGACGGCGTCGGTCTGGCGCGCCCGCCATGCCGTCAGCGCCGCGTCGACGGCGTCATCCTGCAAGGCGACGACCGATGCCGCGAGCAACGCTGCGTTGATGGCGCCGGCCTTGCCGATCGCCAAGGTGCCGACCGGCACGCCACCCGGCATCTGCGCGATCGACAAGAGGCTATCCATGCCCTTCAGCGCTTTGCTTTCGACTGGGACGCCGAACACAGGCAACGTCGTCATGGCGGCCGCCATGCCCGGAAGGTGCGCGGCACCCCCGGCACCGGCGATGATCACTTGCAGGCCACGATCCTTTGCGGTCTCGGCGTACTCGTACAATCGTTTCGGCGTACGATGGGCGGACACGATTCTGGTCTCGAAGGGGACGCCCAGCGCGTCCAGTGTATCCGATGCGTTTTTCATGGTCTCCCAGTCTGACTGGCTGCCCATGATGATGCCGACTTTCGGGGATTGCTCGCCCATATTGAAGGTTACTCCTTGCGACCGTCGGAACAGACGGCCCATTCGGGAAAGCGGCGCATTATAAAAACCACCTGCGTATGTGCAAGCGTCGTCAATACGCCGTTAACCATTTGTGCTATAGTGTTCGCCTAGGCGAATTGGGAGCCGGTCGATGGATGTTAACCGTGCCCAAGGGGTTGCCGCGCTGACGAATAATAGCGGCGGCCAGAAAAACCCGCATAAAGACTCGCATGACCCGGAAACGGGCGATGACACTCCCGATGTGCCCGATGCCTATGAAATCGGGGGGCTCGCGGCAGAGATAACCCCGGCCGTACAGCAACTCTTGGACGATCTCGCAACCGAGATCGAGCCACTTCGCGCACAGCTCGCGATGGCGCATGAGCGCGAACATCAATTACGTGACGAGCTTGCGCATCATGCCTTTTTGCCCGTACCGGGCCGGCGCGAGTTTTTGCGCGAGTTGAACCACGTGCTCAATCATCTCGGAGACTTGACGGCCAGTCCCAGCATCGCGTTGGTCTATGTCAGCAACGCTGACGACGTTCGCGAGTCCCATGGGCGGGACTCGCTGGATCGTTATTTGTCGTTCGTTGCGTCGACGTTACAGCGGCTGTTGTTGCCGAACGATGTTGTTGGGAATCTCGGCGGAAATGATTTCGCGCTGATTCTGCTCGGCGGCGACCCCGACGATGCACCGAATCGTTTGAGGGGAATTATCGGAACCTTGGCGAAGACCAAGGCTCAGGTCGGGGCGGAAACCGTGACCATCGAGACGCTCTCGGGGGTTTCGCGCCTGCAGCCGGGGCAAACCGCCGAGGCAGCGATCTGTCATGCCGATGGCATGATCCATACGCGTACCAACGTGTAATCAGGCGATAATATCGGGGACCAGTTGGCTTTCCAGCCGAATGATCTGGTCTTTCAGAGTCAGTTTCCGTTTCTTTAAACGTTGTATCTGCAGTTGATCGAACGGGCGACTTTCGATCAGATGACCGATAACCTCGTCCAGGTCTCGGTGTTCAAGCTGAAGGCTATGCAGTTGGGCTTTGATTTGATCGGTATCGTTCATGGCATCTTACGGCTGATTCCTTAAACATAGAGAATACCAAAAACGGGACGCCCACAACAGGAGCTTGCGGTGAATATTCGACAAATCTCACGAATTGGCGTTTTGACGAGCGGCGGCGACTGCGCCGGCCTGAACGCCGCCATCCGTGCGGTGGTCAAACGTGCCGTCCACGGATTTGGGGCCGAAGTCATTGGCATCCGCGAAAGTACCGATGGGCTGCTCGCCGACCCGCCGAATACGCTTCCGTTGTCGCTGGAGGTCTTCTCAGGCGAGGTGCTGCGCAGCGGCGGCACGATGCTCGGGACCATCAACAAAGGGAATCCATTCGCGTACCCGAACCCCGATGGCGCGACGATCGACCGATCGTCAGAGGTTGTCGCCGCCCTTGACGCGCTTGAACTCGATGGATTGATCGGAATCGGCGGCGACGGCTCGCTTCGGATCCTGCATCAATTGACAACGATGACCTCGCTGCCGTTCATCGGGATACCAAAGACCATCGACAATGATGTTCCAATGACGGAATTCACCATCGGTTTTCATACGGCTGTCGGGGTCGTGGCCGAGGCGTTGGATCGATTGCAGCCGACGGCGGCTAGTCACCGACGGGTCATGATTCTAGAGACCATGGGACGCGATGCCGGACACATCGCGCTGAGTGCCGGAATCGCCGGCGGTGCCGATGTCATTTTGCTGCCGGAAATCCCCTATGACATGGCTCATGTAAAATCCAAGCTAGACGGTATTTTCCGCGAAGAAGGGCGAAAACATGCGCTCGTCGTCTGTGCCGAAGCCGCCCGCGCCGTCGACGATGAGACCGGTGTCAACTACGGCGCCGGGCATCGTTTAGGACGCGAGATCGCCGAGTGTACGGGCGCCGATACGCGGGTAACGGTCTTGGGACATGTGCAACGGGGCGGGCAGCCATCCAGCTTCGACCGTGTCCTAGCATCGTCGTTCGGGGTCCACGCGGTGGATCTATTGGCGGACGGCGCGGACGGCAGAATGGTCTCGTGGTGGGATGGGCATGTCCGAGATGTGGACCTCGCGGATGTGGTCGGCAAGACAAAGCCCGTTAACACCGTGGGCGGTCGAGTCCGGACGGCGCGCGGGTTAGGAATCTGTCTCGGAGATTGATTTTAAACGCGTGAGCTTCCTTTTCGCGCGCTGTTGAGGCAAGCTTCTAGAATTAGGTTCGTGTGGGGAGCCGAGGCGACATGTCGCGGTTCGAAGGCTTTTGACAACATATCTGCGCTCGCCGTCGGAACTGATGGCGCTCAATCTCATTGAACAGCCGACGTGGGTATTCGACGTCGAACGGCATGCGATATGGTGGGGAAACGATGCCGCTGTCGTTTTTTGGAAATGCGATAACGTTGACGACCTGATCAGCAAAGACTTCTCTACCGACAGCGACACGGTCCGCCAAAGGCTTAGATTGAAGATTGCCGCAACGCAATCAGGCGAGACCGTAACCGAATCCTGGACTGTCTACCCAGACGGTACGCCCGTTTCCGTCACGCTTCGAATGCGAGCGTTGAAGATCGACGCTGAGGAACGGGATGCTTTGTTCATTGAGATCATCGAAATCGAGCCAGAGGATGATTATAGTCATGAACACTATCGCCTGATTGAGGCGGCGCGATACACCTCGATTATGATCAGTTACTTCTCGATGCAGGGAGATCCGATTTTCCGAAATCCCTCCGCAGCATCCATCTACGGCGTGACAGAGCGATCCGGCAAGAACGCCGTTCTCGGTCCCGATGACATCCCGTTTTCGGAGCAATTTTGTGAACCCGAGTCAGGGCGCGCCATTCTGGAGGCCGTCAACGAGGGACAACTTCGTCGAGACGATTTTCGTATGAGGACCGTCGCGGGCGAGCGTTGGCATGCGGTCGATGCGCGCCCAGTTCGCGATCCCGTTACAGGTGATGACGTCGTTCTGGTCATCGAGGAGGATATTTCGTCGCGGTACGCCGCTCAGCAAGAGTCGGAACAGTCGCGACGGCAACTTGAAGAAGCCATCGCCGTGATCCCCGATGGATTTGTATATTACGACGCCGAGGATTGCCTTGTTTTGTACAACCAACGCTATCTGGAGCTTTATCCAGGCATTGCTGAACACGTACGCGCAGGAGCTCACTTTGAAGACTTGCTCCGGATTTCGGTCGGCGTCGGCGATGTAAGTGGGTCAAAGGAGGACCCCGAGGCTTGGATCGCCAAGCGCATGGAACGCCATCGCGACCCGAGTGGCGTTTTCGAACAGAAGTTGGCGGATGGAAGAACGCTCGAAATTTCGGAGTATAGAACCGCTGACGGTGGGAGCGTTGGCATACGACGCGACGTCACGGAGATTCGAGAAGCGCAAAGAGCCTTGGCCGAGAGTGAAGCGTTACTGATCGATGCCGTCGAGAGCCTCGGCGATGCCTTCATCTTGACCGATTCAGAAGATCGGATCGTTATCGCCAATGCACGATATTTGGAGTATTACGCGTCGGTCGCCGACCTGATTGCGCCGGGCGTGAAATTCGACGAGATACTGTGGAAGTCCGCCAGACGAGGCATTTATCCGGAAGCCGAGGGACGCGTCGAGGAGTGGGTCGAAGACCGTCTCGCCATGCGAAAGCAAACGAACGTCGCGTTCGAGCAACATCTCGCCGATGGTCGCTGGCTGCGTATTCTGGAGCGGCGTACCGCGAGCGGCGGTATTGCCGGCAGCCGCGTTGACATAACGGAAATCAAGCATGCGCAGCAAGCCGCCGAGGAGGCGAGCCGCGCAAAAAGCGAGTTTCTGTCCAGCATGAGCCACGAACTCAGGACACCGCTAAATTCAATACTTGGGTTTGCGCAGGTGCTTGCCTTTGATCTTCGTGATATTGGGACCGAGAAACAAAAACGCGCAATAGATATGATCACGGCCAGTGGTCAGCACCTTTTGACATTAATATCGGATGTACTGGACCTGTCGCGGATCGAATCCGGTCGAATGGAGATCCGCGTCGAAGATGTCGATGTCCGCCCCGTGGTCGATGATTGCCTCTCGGTCATCGAAAACATGGGCCGGCGCCGGAACATCCGTATTGATGACCGGCTGCCTGACGAACCGATGGCCGTTCGCGCCGATGCGATTCGATTCAAACAGGTCCTGTTGAACATGCTGTCGAATGCGGTGAAGTATAATCGCGACAATGGAACGATTACGTTGTCGACCTCGTCGAACATACCCGGGATGTTGAAAATCATCATAAGCGATGAAGGTGCCGGGATTAAGCCGACCCAGGTCGATGCCGTTTTTGCACCATTCGATCGATTGGGCCGGGAATCCCAGAGTATCGAGGGGACGGGTGTCGGATTGGCGATTTCGAAGACGTTGATAGAACTGATGGGTGGTGACATCGGTTTCGATACGCAGGCTGAGGGCGGCACGGATTTTTGGATCACCCTGCCGCTCGCCGCCAAGGCCCTTGATGGTGCATTGCGGCATCATTCCGATTCGCATTCAACAGGCAAATAGGGTAATATTTAATCATTCATAATCTCGAAGAGAGGCAACACAAACCGGAGAGGAGGTCCCGCACATGGGAACTGAACAGCGAGTGACTGCGTTACGCGACAAGCACCATATGTTGGAGTCGCAAATCGAACTCGAAGAAAAGAAATCACTTCCGGACGATATTGTTATTCACGATTTAAAGAAGCAAAAGCTTAGGATTAAAGACGAGCTGTTAAGCATGGGGTCGCAATAACCGGCCCGTTGGGAAACAAGACCAGACAACGACGATCAAAGGCCGCCCCATCGGGTGGCCTTTTCGTTATGGCACTATAAACGGATGGTCTAAACGTCCGCCGTCAGTTCACGTAGTTTGAATTTTTGGATCTTACCCGTCGATGTCTTGGGCAATTCCGTAAACACCACATTCTTCGGACATTTGTAGCTTGCCATATTGTCCCGACAAAACTGGATGATGTCCTGTTCGGTAACCGTCGCCCCGTCCTTTATCTCTAGGAACGCGCATGGGGTTTCGCCCCATTTGTCGTCCTGCTTGGCGACGACGGCCGCGGCCAGGACATCCGGGTGCTTGTACAACACACCCTCGACCTCAATTGAGGAAATGTTCTCGCCGCCGGAAATGATAATGTCCTTGGACCGGTCCTTGAGCTGAATATATCCGTCGGGTTGCAGGACCCCCAAATCGCCGGAATGGAACCAGCCGCCGCCCAAGGAGTCGGACGTGGTCTTCGGATTTTTCAGGTACCCCTTCATGACGATGTTGCCCTTGAACATGACCTCGCCCATCGTTTCGCCGTCGGCGGGGCAGGGCTGCATCGTTTCCGGGTCCATCACGCATAAGTCTTCAAGCATGTGATATTTCACGCCCTGGCGGGCTTTCAGGTACGCCTGCTTTTCAATCGGCTCGGCGTTCCAGGCGTCCTTCCAAGCGCACATCACCGCCGGACCGTAGGTTTCCGTCAGACCATAGGCGTGCGTGACGTTGAAGCCCTGTTCCTGCATGCGGGCCAACGTTGACGAAGGCGGCGGCGCGGCCGCCGTCATGATGTTGACGGTATGGTCGAAGTCGCGCCGTTCCTCGTCCGTCGCGTTGATGACGAAATTCAAGACGATCGGCGCGCCGCAGAAGTGGGACACCTTTTCGTCGGCGATGGCGGCATAGATATTGGCCGCGTTCACGCGGCGCAGACAGACATTGGTTCCGGCCATCGCGGCGATGGTCCAAGGAAAACACCAGCCGTTGCAATGAAACATCGGCAACGTCCACAAATACACAGGGTGATGGGTCATGTTCCATCCGAGAACATTGCAGACGGAGTTCAGATAAGCGCCCCGGTGGTGATAGACGACGCCTTTTGGGTCCCCCGTGGTGCCGGATGTGTAATTGAGGCTAATGGCCTGCCACTCGTCGTCCGGTAGAGACCACGTGAAGTCCGGGTCACCCGTTTCCAGGAATGCTTCGTAATCCATTTCGCCTAGGGTCTCGCCGGGGCCGTCATATTCGCTATCGACGATATCGATCACCAGCACGTCGCGCCCGGCCTTGGCCAATGCGTCTTTGATGGTGGCGGAAAACTCGGTATCCGTAATCAGGACATCGGCTTCGCCGTGATTGAGGGAGAAGGCAATGATGTCGGCGTCCAAGCGGACGTTCAAGGTGTTGACGACAGCGCCGATCATCGCCGGACCAAAGGCGCATTCGTACATTTCGGGCGTGTTGGACCCCATGATCGCGACCGTATCGCCTTGTTTCACGCCGCGCTTGGCCAACGCCGACGCCAGCCGTCGACAGCGTTCATAGGTTTCGGCCCAGGTGTAGCGTCGCGCACCGTGAACAACGGACACATATTCAGGGTAGACGGCGGCGGTACGCCGTAAAAACGACAACGGTGACAACGGCGTATAGTTCGCCGGCGTCTGATCGAGATCAATGTCATATATGCAGGTGTCGCTCATGATTTTTCTCCCTGAAGCGTGCGCGCATCTTGCGTGCGCGGTCTCATTTTTTTTTGCATAATGCCGAAGCTGCCGGACAATTGAAAGATGACGATATGTCACGAAGTCGGCCGGCGATAGGTGGGAGGAAAACCAACATGACCGACGCATTCGAAGCGGCGTATACGCAATCCATCGACGACCCGGAAGGCTTCTGGGGCAATGCGGCCGAGGACCTCGTTTGGACGAAGAAATGGGACAAGGTCCTCGACGACAGCAACGCGCCCTTTTACCGATGGTTTAAAGGCGGACAGTTGAACACCTGTTACAACTGTCTCGACCGTCACGTCGAAGACGGGCGGGGCGATCAGCCGGCAATCATTTACGATAGCCCAGTGACCGGCGGTACCCAGCGGACGTATACCTACGCTGAATTACGCGACGAGGTGGCGAAGACCGCAGGGGCGCTCAAGAACCTCGGCGTCGAAAAGGGCGACCGCGTCATCATCTATATGCCGATGATCCCGGAAGCCGCCGTCGCCATGTTGGCGTGTGCGCGCCTGGGCGCCATCCACTCCGTCGTGTTCGGCGGCTTCGCGTCGAACGAACTGGCTGTCCGCATCAACGATGCCGCGCCGAAGGTCATTATGACGGCAACCTGCGGGATCGAGGTCAATCGGGTTATTCCTTACGTGCCGTTGCTGGATGGTGCAATCGAACTTGCAACCCACAAGCCCGACGCCTGCATGGTGTTGAAGCGGCCGGAATGCGAAGGTGAAATCACCCAGGTCAGGCACGTCGACTGGACTTCCGCATCTGCCGCGGCGGACCCGGCGGACTGCGTTCCCGTCGATGCCACCGATCCGCTCTACATTCTGTATACCTCCGGCACGACGGGGCAGCCGAAGGGGGTGGTTCGCGACAACGGGGGGCATGCCGTGGCCCTCAAATGGTCGATGAAGAATATCTACAATGTGGAGCCGGGCGACGTGTACTGGGCGGCGTCGGATGTCGGCTGGGTCGTTGGGCATTCGTACATCGTTTACGGGCCGCTGCTGCACGGATGCACGAGCGTAATGTTCGAGGGCAAGCCCGTCGGCACGCCGGATGCCGGCGCTTTTTGGCGCATGATCGACGAACACAAAATCAAGGTGCTGTTCACCGCGCCGACGGCGTTCCGCGCGATCAAGAAAGAAGATCCGGATGCGGAACTTCTGAAGAACTACGATATGTCCGGATTCGAATCGTTGTTCCTGGCCGGCGAGCGAACCGATCCGGACACGCTGCAATGGGCGCAGGAGACGTTGAAGGTGCCGGTGATCGACCACTGGTGGCAGACCGAGACCGGTTGGGCGATTGCCTCGAATTGTTTGGGTTTGCACGCGTATCCGGTCAAAGCCGGCTCGCCGACCAAGCCGGTCCCCGGCTGGAATGTGAAAATCCTTCATGAGGAAACCCACGAAGAAGTTCCTGTCGGCGATATCGGTGCGATCAGCGTTAAGTTGCCGATGCCGCCGTCCAGCCTGTTGACGCTGTGGAATGCGGACCAGCGCTACATCGAAGCGTACCTTGAGGAATACCCCGGCTACTACAAAACGGCGGATGCCGGGTACATCGACGAAGACGGCTACATCTACATCATGGCGCGGACGGATGATATCATCAACGTCGCCGGGCACCGCCTATCGACCGGTGGCATGGAAGAAGTGCTGGCGTCGCATCCGGACGTTGCGGAATGTGCGGTCATCGGCGTCGAGGATCAGATGAAAGGGCAATTACCGCTCGGGTTCTTGGTCCTCAAAGCCGGCGTCACCCGCAGCGAAGACGAGATTCTTGCCGATGTCGTTCAACTTGTTCGTGACAAGATCGGCCCCGTCGCGGCATTCAAACAGGCCACCGTCGTGCAACGTCTGCCGAAAACCAGATCCGGCAAGATCCTGCGTGGTACCATGCAGTCGATTGCCGATAATAAGGATTGGAAGATGCCGGCGACCATTGACGACCCGGTGATCCTTGACGAGATTACGGGGGCGCTTGAAGACGTCGGGTACGCATCTTCGCGTAAGACATAAGCAACCCTGGGGGCATTATGCGATTGAAGGATAAAGTCTGCGTCATCACCGGATCGGCGCAGGGGATCGGCGAGGCCTGCGCCCATCGATTTGCCCGCGAAGGCGCGAAGGTCGTTGTTTCCGATATCCAATCCGAACAGGGGGAGGCGGTTGCCGCCGATATCCGTGATGCCGGTGGGCAGGCGACTTTCATTGCGTGTGATGTGTCGTCCAGGGCCTCGTGCGAGGAGCTGATCGCCGGTGCCGTGACGGCCTTCGGTAGCGTCGATATCCTGATCGCAAATGCGGCGGTGCTGGTCGCCAAGGATTTCCTCGACCTGACGGAAGAGGATTGGACGTCGACCTTGGGCGTCAACTTGTCAGGCTTCTTTTACGCCGGACAAGCGGCGGGGCGGCAGATGGTCGCACAAGGCAGCGGAACCATCATCAATATGTCGTCGATCAACGCGGTCGTCGCCATACCCAGCGTCATCCCCTATACGGTCTGCAAGGGCGGTGTCCTGCAGTTGACCAAGTCGATGGCCTTGGCGCTGGCGCCGCACGGCATTCGCGTGAACGCGGTGGGGCCGGGGACGATTGCCACGGAAATGGGCAAGTCGATGATGGCGGACGAGGCGGCGCGCAAACGTGTCTTGTCCCGGACGCCGCTGGGCCGCCCCGGCGAGCCGGAGGAGATCGCATCGGTGTGCGTATTTTTGGCCTCCGACGAGGCCAGCTACATCACCGGCGAGACCATATACTGCGACGGCGGCCGTTTGCCGCTGAACTACACGGTGCCGGTTGACGAGCCGGCTTGAACAGACAGATATACGGATACCACGACGATGACCGATCTATCGACATCAGGCGCAAAACAACTGGCCGAGGCCTTGAGTAGCGCGACAGCCCGCTTCGACGGTTTGCGCGGCCGCAACCTGAGCCTCGACATGACCCGCGGCAAGCCGTCGCCCGAACAGTTGGCGTTGAGCGATGATTTATTGACCGCCGTTCAACCGGGCGACACGACGGGCGAGGATGGGACCGATCTTCGAAATTACGGCGGACTGATCGGGATACCCGAGGCGCGAACGCTGTTTGCCGCGTATTTGGGCACCGATCCCGAGCGCGTGATCATTGGCGGCAATTCGAGCCTGTCGATCATGTTCGATGTCTTGTCCAACGCCATGACGTTCGGCATGCCGGGGGGCGAGGGGCCATGGCGCGATCAGTCACCCAAAGTTGTCTGCCCGGTGCCTGGCTATGATCGGCATTTCGCTATCTGCGAACGGTTGGGCATCGATATGGTCACCGTTCCCATGACGCCCGACGGACCGGATATGGACGCCGTTGCGGCCTTGGTCGCGGATGACCCGACAGTTAAGGCGATGTGGTGCGTACCAAAGTATTCGAACCCGTCGGGGGAAGTTTACTCTGATGCCACTGTGACGGCGCTGGCGTCGATGAAAACGGTGGCGCCGGACTTCCGTCTGTTGTGGGACAATGCGTATCAGGTGCATCATCTTGGGGGCGCGCCGGCCGACCTGGCGGACATCATGGATGCGTGCGAAAAGGCCGGGAATCCCGATCGCGCAATCGTTTTCGGATCGACCTCCAAGATCACCCATGCAGGATCCGGTGTGGCAATGTTGGCGTCGAGTCCGGCGAACGTCGCCGATCATTCGGAAAAGATCTCGTATGCCACGATCGGACCCGACAAGATCAACCAGCTTCGCCAAGTGCGGTTCTTCAAGGATATGGATGGCATTCTGGCGCACATGCGTAAGCACGCGGAACTGGTGGCGCCGAAGTTCGCTGCGGTCGACGCGGCACTGGAACGTGATCTTGGCGGCAAAGGGCTGGCCACATGGACGAAGCCCGACGGCGGCTATTTCGTTAGTGTCGATGTATTGGACGGGTGCGCCAGAGAGATCATTCGCCGGTGCGGCGAGGCAGGGGTCAAAATCACCCCGGCGGGCTCGACCTATCCGTATGGCAACGATCCGCGCGACCGGAATATACGGATCGCGCCGACGCTGCCCAGCGTCGATGAAATCGTCGCGGCGATGGCTGTACTGACCGCGGCGATCGAAGTTGTTTGCCTTGAAAAACTGTCCGGGCAGGAAGCGAATTGTTAATGTTCCAAGGCTTTTCATCGGCCTGGGAACGGGTAAGATAACTACCATGTTATTTTGTTAATTTCGGATATATCAACACAAAGGGGTTTCCGATGAAATTGTCCACCGTATTGTTTTCAGCATTGAGTGCGGCCATCGTCAGCACGGCGCTGGTTGCCGCGCCTGCCTCCGCCGCTGATGGCAAAAAAGTCTTCAACAAGTGCAAGGCGTGTCACAAAGTCGAAGCCGGAAAGAACGGCGTTGGTCCGTCTTTGGCCGGTATTTACGGCAAGCAGGCCGGTACCGTGGAGGGGTACAAGCGATACAAAGGCCTCAAAGGGGCAGATTGGACCTGGGACACGGAAACGTTGGATGCGTATCTGACCGATCCGCGCAAGTACACCAAGGAAAAAACCGGCAAGGCCGGATCGATGGTTCTGAAGCTGAAAAAGCCCGCCGATCGCGCGGCGGTGATTGAGTACCTAAAGACGCTCTAAGCGTTTTTCGATCTCGTTAAAACAAAAACGGCCAGCAATCGCTGGCCGTTTTTTTGCGTCGTTCGTGGATGCCGGACGGCTGTCAGTCTTCCTTGGCGCCCATGGCCTCCAATTGCTCGCGCATCCGATCTTCTTCCGCTTTTTCTTCGGCGGCGGATGGTGCTTCGACCGGTGGTGCCAAGAAGCCGGCGCCGGGCTCTAAATCGGCCGGAGCCTCGACCTCGGCAGGCGCTTCCTCGGTTTTCGGCGCGTGGACGGTGCCCGCACGGGCGCGCGCGACGGCGACCATTTTCTCTAAGTCGACGGCCGAGCAAAGCCCAAGACTGACCGGGTTTTCCGACTTGATATTGGCAGTATTCCAATGCGTTCGATCGCGCACGGAATTGATGGTCGGCTTGGTCGTACCGATTAATTTCGATATTTGCGCGTCGGAAAGTTCCGGATAGTTCTTGACCAACCAGGCGATGGCATTCGGCCGATCGCCGCGTTTCGAGACCGGCGTATAGCGAGCACCTTTTTGGCGCGCTTTCGGTTGCGGAATACTGATTTTCGCAGGTTGCAACAAGGCATTGCCGTCGGTTTCGCAGCGGGCGATCTCTTCTGCTGTAATCGCACCGGCCTTGACCGGATCGGATCCTTGCATTCCAACCGCAACATCGCCGTCGGCGATGGCTTGAACTTCAAGCTCGTGCAAGCCGACGAACTCGGCGATTTGCCGGAACGTCAGCGTTGTGTTGTCGACCAGCCAAACGGCAGTGGCTTTCGGCATCAATGGATGCGCCATATCGTTGCCCTCTATTCAAAATGGGGATGACCGATAAATACGTCGGTTCGCAGCCGTCTTTTTACGGCAGCGTCCCGCTTGGGTCAAAGAAATATCGGCACATCAAGGTGGACCCGGTTGTCGAAATATCCGCTTTGTGGCAAGTGTTTGAAAAAACACGCCCGCGGATTTGCGAGAGTCGGGTGCAATAAGGGCAAGCCTAAGCGAGGGAGGACGATATGGATACCGACGACTTGTTGCCGACAGGCAAGCAGCAGACCAAGAAGAACTTGGAAGAACTCTCCATCGAGGCCCTCGGTGAGTATATCGATGAACTGGAGGCGGAAATCGGGCGGGTTCGCGAGGCCATCAAAGTAAAGGAAGCGGCCCGCATCGGTGCAGAGTCATTTTTTAAGAGTTAGGCGTTCGAGCCTTTTCGCCGCCGGTTCCGGGTGATGAACAATAACCATCCGATCGGTCCGAGAAACAACACGATGACCAGCCAGCCGACCCGTGGGCTGAAAGGACAACGGGATTCCGGCGGCATGCGCCAAGGACCCGCGCCCGGAGACACGCAGACGTGAAGAATTGGCAGCACAAATCCGACGATCAAAATGACCCAAGCGACCCACACAGGCGTCAAGGCGTCCTCCTAGCGTTCAGAGAATGACGAAGCGAGTGCGTTGTATATTGGTCCGGTTAGGTACTGCAGCAAGGACTGTTCGCCGGTCACGATATCCGCAGTAACCGTCATTCCCGGCGTAATCGGCTGTATCGTGTCGCCCGTACGGATAATGTTTTCGGCCAATTCGATGCGCCCCTTGAAATACGGCTCCCCCGCGTCGTTTAGCAGCGTCGTCGGGGAGACTTGGACCAGACGCCCACTGACATGACCGTATCGCCGCTGATCGAATCCGCCGACAGCGACCTTTGTCGGCTGTCCGACAGCAACATGTCCGACGTCTTCCGGGGCGATTTCCGTTTCCACCACCAAACGCTCGTCGACCGGGATGATGGTCAGCAATACCTGCGCCGGCTCGACGACGGCACCGCGGGTGTTGATCGCGAGCCCATGAACGATGCCATTGACCGGTGCGCGAACATCCAATCGCGTGACACGGTCTTCGAGGCGACGAAGGTTTTCGGTCACCTCGGCCAGCTCGCCGAGGACGCTCGATAACTCGACGAGCGAGTCGTCGCGCTCCGTCACGATCAGTTCATTCAATTCGTTGCGGGC
Source organism: Rhodospirillales bacterium (assembly GCA_965222395.1). Lineage (GTDB taxonomy): Bacteria > Pseudomonadota > Alphaproteobacteria > Rhodospirillales > Casp-alpha2 > UBA4479. Next base: position 1,619,466 of record OZ244947.1, on the reverse strand, counting down.
CTCGTCGATGGCTACCTGGGCTTGCGCGGCGGACGCTTCTGCTTCTGCCAGCGACCCCTGAACCCGAGACAGTTCCAGTTGCGAGCTGATTACATTGACCCGCGAGCCATGACCCGACTTGAACAAGGTCTCGCGCATATCCACGGCCTCTTTGACGAGTGTCAGCTGCTGGCGAAGGCTGTTGGCTTGATTGGTGTAAATGTCGACGCTTTTGCGGCGCTGCGCGACTTTGCTTTCCAAAACGAGTTCTTGCCCGGCAATGCGTTCGCGGGTCGCCATCAAGGTGGTTTGCGCCTCCGCAGCGAGTTCCGGATACCGGATCGCAAGCTGATCGAGGTCCATTTCCGTTCCGTCGATCTGCGCCCGAAGACGTCTCTCGCGGATTCGCAATGCCGCCTCGCGGGCGCGGATCTGGTCAAGCTCCGCCTGCCGTTGCGTCGGGTCGAAGCGTAACAAGCTTTGACCGGCGGTGACCGTATCGCCGTCACGAACAAAAATGTCGCGGACGATGCCGCCTTCCAGGTGTTGAACGATGCGTTGGTTCCCCGACGGCACGACTTCGCCGATGGTGGTCGTTGCCGTCGTCACCGGAACGACCTTCGACCATGCGACGGCGCCGATCAGCATGGCCAGGATCAGGAAGACGCCGATGACCGCCAGGCGCGACGGCCCCATTTCCTCCAACACCGCCTCGCGGGTCAGGTGCTTCATCTGCCCGCGTGGAATATAGCTCCGCGGTGCGTCCGAAGGGGCATCATTCGATGGTTCATCTGTCATGGGCTTAGCTCGTCAGTTTGCGCGCCGACTGATCGTCGATCGACGCAGGTTTGGATAACACTTCATCGGGTGTCCCGAAGGCGACAATGTTCCCGTGATCCAGCAATACCAGCCGGTCGCAAAGATGCATATGGCTGGGGCGTTGGGTAATCATCAAGATCGTGCGTTTGCCGCGCAAATCCGCGAGCGTCGATAGAAACTGTCGTTCGTCATCGTCCTCCATCGAGCTTGCCGGTTCGTCCATAATCAACAACGGGCTATCCCGAAGGAAGGCACGGGCAAGGGCGATTTGCCGCAAAAAACCCTGTGGTACTTGCGCTTGGACGCCTTCGCGGAATGGCGTCAGCAGCCCCTGTGGCAACGCCTCGATCTTTCGCAGAATGCCGGCCATTTGGCATGCTTCGCGCACTTTCTCGATACTCGCCGTAGGATCGGCGATCAATATGTTGTCGAGCAACGTTCCCGGAAAGGAATGGTTGGTTTGCGGCACATACGAGACTGTCTGTCGCAGCGTGATGGGACGCAGTTGCCGAATATCGACGCCATCGATCGTTACGCTGCCGGCTTGCGGCCGATACAGGCCCAAGGCCAGCTTCATAAGGGTCGTTTTCCCCGATCCACTGTGCCCGATCACGCCGACCATCTCGCCCGGTTGGACCGTGAAGCTGACACCGAGGATCGCGGGGTTGGCATCGGCCGAGTAACGCATGCTGACCCGGTTAAAGGCGATTTCGCCCTCGAAGCCGATGTTGGTAATCGGGTAGTCGCCGGGTTGTTGTTCTTTCTCGTAGGTCAGTAGCCGCACCAGTTGATCGAAACTCTGGCGAACTTGTTCCGCCCGTCCGGCGAGGCCAAAGGCTGTTTGGATGGGGGTCAGTACTCGCCACACCAGCATCATCGTCGCGATCAGTGCGCCGATGGTCATGTCGCCGGACATGGTCAGAAATACACCGAACACCAGGGTGGCAGTGCCGCTCAGGACCATCAGGGTCTGTGAGACGTCTTGGGCAACGGTTTGCGCACGGGCGATCTCGAAGTTGGCCCAGGACGCATCTGCGGAGATTTTCCGGAACCGTTCGTTCCATGTCCGCTCGCCGCCAAACTGTTTGATCGCCCGCATCCACCACATGATTTCGGCCAAATAGCTATGCCGCTTGGAGCGATCATCACCGGCAAGGACCGTCCGCGATTTGATCTCGGGCATCGCGAAATACGCGATCAGGCCGTACACCAGGGCGAGGACGATGGGGACAAGGACAAGGGGACCGCCGAGCGCCGCAATCACCGCAAGAAAGATCACGGCGAACGGTAAATCGAGGAACAGAGTGGTCATCGCGCCCGTAAACAGTTCGCGAAACGAGGAAAACTCGCGAATTCGCGTCACTTGACCGCCGACCGGTGCGCGTTCCGTAAAAAGTGGCGGCAGGTGCAAGATATGCTCGAATACTTTTTGGCTGATTAAGTAGTCCAATCGCGCGCCCGCCGACGATTGAATGGAGGCGCGTATCAACCGCAACAGGATATCGAAGGCCGCGGCGGCGCCGACGCCGACGATGAGGGCTGTTAATAGATCGCGGGATTCTTTTGCGATCACTTGGTCGTAGACGACCATGATCGAAAGCGGCACCAATAGCGACAGGACATTGATAACGAAGGACAAGCACAGGCAGGTCATCAGCAAACCGCGAACATTGCCGAGAATCCGGCGCAACCATGTCTTTGGCGCCTCGTCGGTAAGTCGCTTGTCTTCCGCAATCGGGTTGATCGTGTAGACCTGACCTCGTCGAATCGTCCGGACGGTCTCGGTACGGATCGGTTTCGCGCCGTCGAGCACCTCGAACCCATCGGCGCCGCGGCTGAGAACCACAATCGGTTCGCCTGAGTCCGGAAAGACCAAGCATGGACAAATCCTGTTGGCGATTCGATGCACTGGCACGGTAAGCAAATCACTGCGAAAGCCCAATCGCGCCAAGGTGTCGCGGAGGTCGGCGGCATCCAGGTAGTCGCCGCCGACGGGGAGCGCCTCGACCAGTTGTCGCGTGCCGCCGCGCCAGTTCAGGGCGTCGAGCAGCGTGACCAAACACGCCGACGCCGGGTCTAGGCCGCTACGATGGCCGAACCGCCGGAGCAACGCCTGGAGCCATTCCGACGATAAATCTTCAGGCAGCGTTTGGTGGAGGGTGATACCGTTCATGAACTGCGAACCGCCTCAGTTGACCGGTTGGAGGGGCGTAATTTCCGTGACGTGCCCGCGTTCGACCTTGAGGACTTTGTCGGCAAGCCGAATCATCGACGGGCGCGAGGTCACCATGACGACGGACGCTCGGCCGCGTTGCTCCTCGATCATGGCGCGAAGGCGTGCGTCGGCGTCCATATCCAACGCCGAATTCGCTTCGTCCAACAGGATCACCTTTGGTTCGCCTGCAAACACGCGAACCAGAGAGATCATTTGCTGGACGCTGCCGGCGAGACTTTCAGAAGCGGAGTCACCGACCATGGTCCGCAGTCCGTGCGGCATTTTCGCGAGATCCTTATCCAATCCGATGGCCCTCGCCGCGGCGAGGGCCTGAGGCAAACTCGCCCGCCCTTTGAACTTCGTCATATTGTCGAGGATAGTGCCGCGATAAAGGGTGCCTTTCTGACCGGCGTAGCCGATTTGCTCGCGAAGGCGGGGAAAGTCGATCTCGCGGGAGTCCAATCCGTCGACGAGCATGGTTCCGGCATCGGGTCGCACGAAACCCGCCAGAAGTTCCAAGAATGCCGACTTGCCGCCGCCGAGCGGGCCTGTAACCGCGACGATTTCACCCGGCATGATTTGCAAGCTGACATCGCTGAGGAGCGGCCATTCGGGACGTCCGCGGTGAACGGTTACGTGGTCGAGGATAATGCCTCCTCGGAGTTTGTGATCCTCATGCGTGCCGGCGATATGGGATGACTCCTGGCGAAGATGCAGCAAATCGTCCAACCGCTCTTCCGCGAGTTTTAAATTTTGTGACTGAACCCAAATGCCGATCATCCGGATTAATGGTTGGACGGCGCGGCCGGCCAACAAGGTGCAGGCCACGAGGGCGCCGCTGGAGATGTCTCCGGCGATCACCTTTTGCGACCCGTAGGCGGCGACCGCGAACATGGCAAGCGCACTGAACACGGGGCCGATCGCTCGACCGGCGCTGGCAAGGAAGGCTTCTTTCTGGACGCTGTTCGCCAGGGGACGGAGGAGGGCTTCATAGCGACGGGTCATTTGTGCCTCGAGCCCGAGGCCTTTGACCGTATGTACGCCATTGAGAACCTGAAACACGAAGTTATAGCGGCGATCGTCAAGATCGCCACGCCGACGAACGACCGCTTCGAGCGCCAAACCGAGCCCGATCGCGAATACCGTGGCAACGGCGACAACCGCCAACGGTGCAAGCGCCAGTTGAGGTGAAATCAGATAGATGACCCCGAGGAAGACCACGACGAACGGGAGGTCCGAGACAGCGACCAATCCCTGACCGGAATGGAAATCGCGAAGTTGCTCGATGGCTGCCACGCGGTCCATGTGCGTGCCGGGCGGCGTTTGTTCAAATGCCTGGATGTCGGCATTCAGTAAGCGCGATATCGCGCGCTGCGAAATTGCGTGTTCGAACCGCGCCGACTCCCAATTGGTGATGTAGCTGCGAATACACCTGAGTATGAAATCCAGCAACACGACGACACCAAGGCCCGCAACCATAAGGGCAAAGGTGCTGGTCGCTTCATTGGGGATGATCTTGTCGTAGACCTGCAGGATCACAAGCGGCAACGCGAGTGTCAGGAGGTTTAGACACAAGGACGCCACGAGGATGTCCACGCGTCCTACGGCGACCCGCCATAGCGATCTTAAAAAGCTCGCGCGGTTCGGGCGGCGAGGCGTGCCATGTGCCGTCTGGGTTGTGGAGTTCAAGCGATCGTCTCCCATTCGATGGCCACCATAACGTGCCGTCGTCTCGATCTCATACCCTATTACGGTGTGAACCTGAACAAAGACTTACTACGTATTTTCAACAACAAGATCATTTGTCTGAACGTAGCGATGATGTGTCAGGATTCTGCAAGATGTCGGGCGTATGGTGCGCTCCGCTGAACGACTGACCACCGCGTTGGACAGAAAGGATAACGCTATGGCATTGCCACCGACCTCGGAAAACGAAACAGAACTTTTCGATCTCGAGTCCGGGCTCAATTCCGACGATGGCGCTATGCGCGATTTCGGCGATGTCAATTTGACGCCCCAAGCGACCGTCGTGGCGCAAGTCGATATCACCAATTCCAACGTTCACATGGGCAGCCACGACACGCGCGGTCCCGTTGAGACCCCGGCGGATGTTGACGGACCGGCTGTCACGTTTGAGTCCGATGTCGAGATTAAGGCCTATGAGGTCCGCGTCGCCTCGGAACTGGTCCAGGCAGCGGTCAATGCCGAGGGGCCGGCGGGCATCCCCGTCCATTTCGAAGCGGTCGGCGACGACGCGTTTCTCGTGATCGACACGTTGCCGCCCGGATTTGCGCCATCGGTGGGAACGCGGAACGAAGATGGCTCGGTCACGGTACGCGGGGATCAAATCGAAGATCTGGTCATCATTGTCGACCCGGAACGCGTCGATCCCGACAGCGACGTCGTGATCGAAGTATCGGGCAGCGATGTCGTGCCCCCGCCGCCTGTCGCGCCCGTCGAGAGCGTCAATTCGGATGAAGCGACGGAACCAACGCCGGCCGGCGATGAGCTGCCCCGTAATCCGGCGGCTGAGCGCGCCCTCTTCGATGAAATTCGCGCCGAAAACCGGCAAGCTGCGCGCGAAGAGCAACGTATTGCAGACGAGGCCCGCGAAGGGCTGGGCGCGGATGTCGACGATGTCGCCCAACGCGCGATACTGAAGACCGAAGATTCATTGGGTAGCGAAGACAGCGCGATCGCCCTAGAAATCGATGCGGGCTTACGCGACACAGATGGGTCCGAGACCTTGTCCATCGTGATTACCGGCGTACCTGCCGGTGCGGTTTTGTCGGCAGGAACTGCGAACGACGACGGTTCGTGGACTCTCCTGGCAGATGACCTCGACGGTTTGACGGTGACCCCGCCTGAGGACTCGTCCCGCGACTTCGTGCTGAATGTGGCCGCGATTACCACCGAAAGTGCATCAGGCGACCAAAGCGTCGTTCGTCAGACGCTTCGCGTCGAGGTGGAGGGTGTGGCCGACACACCGGTGTTGACCGTCAACGATACGGCCGGTGTATCCGGAGACCCGATTGCCATCGACCTGACCGCGGCATTGCAAGATACCGACGGGACGGAGCGACTGAGCGTTACGTTAACAGGTATTCCGGCAGGCGCGACGTTGAGCGCAAACGGACAGGACATCCCGGTAACCGACGGCAGTGCCGAGGTTTTGCCGCATCAATTGAACGATTTAACGATAACGCCCGTCGACGGGTCTGCCGGTGAGATCAATCTCGGTGTGATAGCTTCTACCGTGGAGAAAGTCGGCGGCGATAGCGCGACGTTCGTGTCTTCCGTCACGATTACCGTGCGCGACGATGTCACGGGTACGAATGGCACGGAAACGATCCGTGGCGATGACGATGCCGAAGTGATCGATGCGCAAAGAGGCAACGATAGAGTTAACGCCGGTGGCGGTGACGATATTGTTTCCGGTGGGTCGGGCAAAGACGATCTGCGTGGCGATGCAGGAAACGATCGCCTTGATGGCGGACGAGATGACGACAAGTTATACGGCGGATCGGGCGATGACACGCTGACGGGTGGCAGCGGCCGCGATCAGCTGGACGGTGGGTCCGGGAACGACACGTTTGTCCTCGACGGCGCCAACGATGCCGCCGATGTCCTCAAGGGTGGTAGCGGCACCGATCGGATCGTCACGGATGACGACGGCGACTTCACGCTGAACGGTTTTGCGCGTAACAACTCGGTCGAAATCGTCGACGGCGGCGAGACCGAGAGCGACATCAACGGCTCGAACAGCGCCAATACCCTCGATTTTCGAAACGCCGAATTGCGCAATATCGACCAGATCGATGCCGGTGGCGGCAATGACAAGGTCTATGGGTCACGCGACGGTGACGATATCGTCGGGGGCTCCGGAACCGATCAATTGTACGGTGAAGGCGGCAATGACCAACTTGACGGCGGGTCGGGCAATGACAGGCTCTACGGCGGTGCGGGCGACGACACGCTAACCGGCGGATCTGGTAAAGACACCTACGATGGCGGATCAGGGAACGACACGTTTGTCCTCGATGGTGCCAACGATGCCGCCGATGTCCTCAAGGGTGGTAGCGGCACCGATCGGATCGTCACGGATGACGACGGCGACTTCACGCTGAACGGTTTTGCGCGTAACAACTCGGTCGAAATCGTCGACGGCGGCGAGACCGAGAGCGACATCAACGGCTCGAACAGCGCCAATACCCTCGATTTTCGAAACGCCGAATTACGCAATATCGACCAGATCGATGCCGGTGGCGGCAATGACAAGGTCTATGGGTCACGCGACGCCGACGATATCGTCGGCGGTTCCGGGAATGATCGTCTCTGGGGCGAAGGTGGCAATGACCAACTCGACGGCGGCAGTGGGAAAGATCTGCTCTATGGCGGTGCTGGCGACGACACGCTAACCGGCGGATCTGGTAAAGACACCTACGATGGCGGATCGGGAAACGACACGTTTGTCCTCGACGGCGCTGACGATGCCGCCGATGTGCTGAAGGGCGGCAGCGGTACCGACCGGGTCATCCAAGGCAACGACGGCGATTTCACCTTCAATGGGTTTGCCGGTAATAACTCCGTTGAAATCGTCGACGGCGGTATGACCGAGAGCGATATTCACGGCAACAACGGTAGAAACACCCTGGATTTCCGGAATGCCGAGTTGCGCAATATCGATCAGATCGATGCGGGCGGCGGCAATGACAAGGTCTATGGCTCGCGTGACGGTGACGATATCGTCGGGGGCTCCGGAAATGACCAATTGTATGGCGAGGGAGGCAACGACCAACTTGACGGTGGCACCGGCAACGACAAGCTCTATGGCGGTGCGGGTGACGATACCCTGATTGGCGGGGCCGGAAGGGATACATACGATGGTGGATCGGGGAACGATACTTTCGTTGTGTCCGGCGCGGATGACGCGGGCGATGTCTTCAAGGGCGGCAGCGGTACGGATACGATCCTCGCCGGCGAGGGCAGCGATATTCACCTAAATGGATTCGCCTCGAACAACAGCGTCGAGGTCGTCGACGGCGGTGCGGGCGGCAGCGACATCCTCGGCTCCAGCGGGCGCAACACGCTCGACTTCCGGAATGCCGACCTCCGCAACATCAATGAAATCGATGCCGGCGGTAATCACGATACCGTTTACGGCTCGTCCGGCGACGATACCGTGCGCGGCGGTACCGGGAACGACAAGCTCTACGGCGAAGCTGGCAACGACATTCTCGATGGCGGCGATAACAACGACCAATTGTTTGGCGGTGTCGGGGACGATCAGCTCAGCGGTGGTAGCGGCAACGACACGCTCACCGGTGACGACGGGAACGACACCCTAGATGGTGGTGCGGGCCGCGACGTCATGGATGGCGGCCGCGGTGACGACCTGTTCGTGTTTGGGGCCGGGGACGGCGCCGATACGGCCCATGGCGGTTCCGGCTGGCTGGATTCCGTTCGCGTCGACAATGTCACCGACGGTCCTGGCGAGGGCGCTTGGGATTTGGAACTGTCGAGCGGCTCCATCGAAGAGCAAGCCGACGGTTATGTTTCCTTGTCGTCCGACGCCTCCGGCACGATAACCATGGCCGACGGAAGCGAGCTCCAATTCGATGGCATAGAACGCATCGAGTGGTAATCGTATGCATGGGTGTCTTGACCGCGCGCCGAACGCACGCCTAAATCCCTCGGACATGTGAGGGGGGAAACGCGTGCTTAGTTGGGTTTTCGGTGGCAAACGGTCCGACACACCGGTGCACAAGGCGCCGCCGTACGACCAAGCACGCGATACGGCTGCGTCGAGTGACGCAAAGGCGCGCGCTGACTTGGCGCGCTGCGAAGATCTCCCCCCCGAGTTTCTGTACTACTTTGCGACCGATGGCGACGACGATGTTCGCGCCGCCGTCGCCGCCAACCCTGGGACACCGCTGCAAGCAGATGTGATCTTGGCGCGGGACCGGGTGACGGCTGTTCGGTCCGTCCTGGCTGAAAAGATCGCCAAAATATTGCCGGACATTCGGGGCGATCAAACTGAAAAACTCGCAGAGCTGGCTTTCGAAGTTCTAGAAATCCTCGCCGATGATCAGTCATCGCAGGTCCGACAAATTGTCGCAGACTCCGTCAAGACCCTCGACAACGTACCGAAGCCGATTGTGTCGCTATTGGCCAGGGATGTCGAAGACATGGTCGCAATGCCGGTCATCGAGTACTCGCCTCTGCTCGAGGAACAAGACCTTCTCAACCTGATCTTCACTGGTATTCGCGGGAAGCGCCTTGCTGCGGTTTCGCGTCGTGAGGACTTAACGCCTGAGTTGATCGATACGATTGTCGATACAAAGGACGACCTCGCCGTGGAAACGTTGATCGGAAACGAACAGGCCGATATTTCCGAACGCACATTCGAGAGCATCGTCGATGCGTCGGAAGGGCGCGAAAGCTGGCAATCCGCCTTGGCATCGCGCGTCCGGATTCCGAAAGATACTCTTCTGCGATTATCGCGGATCGCCACGGACAGTGTATTGAAGAGGTTGTGCGACCGCGCCGACTTGGGTGACGAATTGCAGTCACAATTGGAAACCACCGTCGAAGAAAAAGTAACTCAAGCCATCGCCGCCGAGCCGAACGTGGAAGATATCGATGCCGCCATGGACGAAATGAAGGCACGCCACGAAGCCGGCGAACTGACCGAAGCGGTCGTCCTGTCCCTTATCGCCGACAGAAAAATGGAACATCTGCATGCGGCGCTCTCACTATTGGCGGAACAGCCCGCGGGAGAGATACGACGTGTTCTTAACCTAAAGAGCGCGAAATCCGTGCTCGCGCTGTCATGGAGTTGCGGCTTGTCCGTAAAGGCGGCCGTTGCGCTGCAGGAGAAGGTGGTCAACTTAACGTCGAGCCAGATCATGCGTGCCTCAGCCGGTGGCGGGTATCCCCTGAACGAAGATGATCTTTCGTGGCAGGCTGAGCTTCTGTTCGCCTGATTGTAGCGGAATGATAACCTCAACCAGCCAGAATTCGCGTTAAACTAATGTTAAGGCTCCGTGTGCGATCATCGGGTCGTGGTGATGCGCAAGCATCCCGCGCTTTAACGCCTCCCTGTTAAACTCGCCGCCCCAATGGGGCGGCTTTTTTTGATTCTATCCAGCGCTAAACTGCCGCTTGACGCCAAGTTGACATGCGGCTTTAATCCGTCGACCACAAAAATAAAAATCGATGTGGCGAGTTTGACAGGGTTGAGGCTAAAAAAACGGGGCTGCCGGAATCGGTGGCCCCGAAACTTTTGCGGCGGCGCAGGGGAACAACGAGGGGATTTCAGTGGCGGCGCAATCGATTGAGACTCGAGATCGTTACCAGTACTTTCTGGAACTGCAAACGCGATGGATGGACAATGATTTGTACGGTCACGTCAACAACGTGACCTATTACTCTTACTTCGACACCGTTGTGAATAAATTCCTGATCGATCGCGGAGGACTCGATATTCATCGGGCCCCGACCATCGGCGTCGTCGTCGAGAGCCATTGCAACTATCGTCAGGCGATTGCCTATCCGGACGTCATCGTCTGTGGTCTGCGCGTCGGTAAGCTTGGAAATTCATCTGTTCGTTACGAGGTGGGCATTTTCTCGGGCGCGCTTGATGAAGCGGCGGCGAGCGGTCACTTCGTCCACGTGTTTGTCGAGCGTGAGAGTAACCGGCCGGTACCGATACCGGATCCGATCCGCGGTGCTTTGGAAGGTATCCAGGTGGAGTCCGACGCGTGAGTGATTTTACGTCCCTGCGCTTGGCTGAATTCCCGTTTCAAACAAAGATCGAGACTCGTTGGGGCGACAACGACATGCTCGGTCACCTAAACAATGTCGTTTACAACCGGATGATCGAGACCGTTGTCGTGCGGTTTACCATGGGGCCGCTAGAGATCGACTGGGAGCGAGCGCCCAGCTATCCGCTGGTCGTCGAATCGCTCTGCCGTTTTCACCGTCCCCTGTCGTTTCCGGAGACGATAACGGCGGGACTGCGGGCCGGGCGATTGGGCGGGTCGAGTGTCGTCTACGAGATCGCTCTGTTTGGCGAGGGAAGTGAGGTACCGGCGTCGACGGGCCATTTCATTCATGTCTTTATCGATCGCGATACGCATGCGTCGATCCCAATTCCCGAAGATATCAAAAATCGGATTATCGCATTCGGCAAAGGATAAGGGTGCATCCGGCAGAGCCGAACGCACCCTTCGATGTCCTTGAGCGAGCGTAGCCGTTAAGCGGCTTTTTGTTCGATTTTGGCGCTGCCGCCGACCGCATCGATAGAGATTTGACGCGGTTTTTGGTGCTCCGGCACGACCCGGGTAAGGGAGATGTGCAGCAACCCGTTCTCGAGTTTTGCACCATTTATTTCAATGGTATCGGCCAACTCGAAGCGGCGCTCGAACGCGCGGCCGGCGATTCCGCGATGCAGGAATTTCCGCTCTGCATCACCGTTCTCGATCTTACCGGTCACAACAAGCGTCCGGTCGGTCACGGTAATCGACAGATCGCTCTCCGAGAAACCGGCGACGGCGAGGGTGACTTGGTACCCATCTTCGCCGAATTGTTCGATGTTATAGGGGGGATAAGTCGCCGCCTGGTCCGCATGTGCAGAAGCATCGATCAGACGCTGTACACGGTCGAAACCGACGGAATGACGGAAAAGAGGTGAAAAATCGATCGTTCGCATGGCAAATCCTCCTTTGAGCGATTTGATCTACGAGCCCGACTTCGGACAAATACGTTGGTCCCAGCACGGGCCCCATTTCCAATGGCGGACCCAAAAAGGCATCCGCCGTTCACACCCCAGAAATAGTCTTGTCGACATCGACTGCAAGGGGTCTAGAAGAAATTGTTTCGGGTCTATTCCGCGGCTTGGGCGCGGCGCCACTCGACTTCCCACAAAGTCACGGGGCCGTCGAACCCTTTCATCTCGAAGCCACCTCGATTAACGAAGCGGAAGGATTTGCCAGAGCAGATACCCTTGACAACGTCGGAGACAAAAATCTCGCCCTTTTGGGCTTTATCGACGATCCGCGCGGACATTTGGACAGTCGACCCAAAAAGATCGTTATCTTCCTGGATCGGCTCGCCCGCATTGATTCCGATCTTGAGAAACAAGGGGAGGTTCGGCGACGCTTGTGTGTGGGCGGCCGCACCCTTCTGCATGAAGATTGCGGCTTCCACGCTGTCGGACGCTTGCTCGAACGATGCCATGATGCCGTCACCGGTGTGTTTAACCTCACGTCCTCGGAACTGAGTGAGGGCCTCTCGGACGACCCGGTTGTGGGCGCGGACGACCTCTTGTGCACCGGCGTCGCCAAGTGCCTGGGTCATCGCTGTCGACCCGGCGATATCCGTAAACAACACGGTAATGACGCGCGGCTGCTCTTCCTTTTGTTTCGGCTTGTTCCATTCGTCGAGGGCGCCATCCAGATGCCGGGCAATGTGGGTCTCGTCGGCCATATAGGTGTTCATGGCGTTACGGCCAGCTTGGAACATTTGCATGTAGCGGCTGTCTTGCAGCAGATACTCTTCGTACTTTCCGGCGAAATTCTCGGCGTGCGACTTTTTGTAACCCAGGACCTGGACACTGTCGCCGAGAATGCGATGCGCCGCGTCCTGATCAAGCCCCTGTTTCTGCATCAACGCCTCGACGGCCCCGGCGACCCAAAGGTTGACCCCGAACTTGTTGAAATTATCGAGCTTTTGTTTGTTGAAGTTCGATCCTTCCAACGCCGAACCGAGCGCCTTCATCATATAGGTTTTTTGCTTCTCTTCTTTTGGCGACAAACCGGTGGACCCGGGGGCGACGTCGGCTGCCGGTGGCGTCGCTGTCTCCTCTTTCTTCTTTGGTGCGTCCTCGTTGCCGTTGGCGGCGAGGTCTTCGAAAGAGTCCCATTCGTCCGCATCGGGTTCTAGCTTGCGCTTGCGTTTGCGTTTTTTGACTTTCTTAACCTTCTTAGCTTTCTTCGCCGGCGCCGCTTTACGCGGTCGCGGTGCCCGTTGTTTGATCGTTTCGCGTTTCAGCATGCTGCTGGCCATCATCAGCGACGCCAGCAAGAAAGTTCCGATGAACACGATGAACAGGACGTTGGCTTCGGCGTTGCCGACGAGTCGGACACCGAACAAGGTCTTTCCGCCGATGACACTCGACGTCATGAATGTAAAGAACCCGGCGATGGTCAGGCTGATGAGCGCCACCAACAACAACTTCACGACAATCAGGGTGAGGGAACTTTCCTTCTTTTTGGTGGGTTTTGACTTTGCGACGGCCTCACCAAACATGCCTTCTTCGGTGTCGTCGTCATTGTAAAAATCGTTATCTGCGCCCGAGTCATCATACATCCAACTCGCTTTTTGTTCTTCTTCCTGCTTTGAAGGATCGGTCGCGTCCGTCTCGTGACTGTCGAGAGAACTGACGCCTGCGCTCTTGTAGATGACGAATTCCTGAGACGTCCCGCTATCCGGGTCGTAGACCTCGCGGATCACCTTCACGGCGGTAATGCTCGGGATTTTCTCAAGGCTTTTGGCTTCGGTTACGGCCGATTCCTTTTGGAACGGGCCGAACTGGGCATGAATGCTCCAGCGACTACCTTGCTGGACCTGGACCTCAAATTGGGTAATGCCAGCCACACGAACCTCGTCTATACGAGTGCCCGAATAATCGGGCACGCAAATAAGCTCCGCATCCTACCCATCGGTTGGACCGCAGCCACCCCGACCAATAATTAACAGATTGCGTTGTGGATAACAATTTGATTTTGCAGCGCAAAACCGCAACCGGGCTCACGTTCAAGTTACCGCAAAAAGGGATTTCTGGGGCACGAATTCACGTGCCTGCACCATCCGGTTTATTAGTTTTTGAGACCGATGCTGGCGAAGCGCTTGTTGAATTTCGCCAATTGACCGCCACTGTCGAGTAGGCGGTGCACGCCGGTCCAAGCGGGGTGCGAGGAAGGATCCACGTCCAGCTTCAAGGTGTCGCCGGGATTGCCCCACGTCGAGCGGGTTTGGAACGTCGAACCATCGGTCATTTGGACCGTGATTTCGTGATATTCCGGGTGGGTGTCTTTTTTCATCGCAATCGTGCTCCGTCCTAAGCAGGCGCGGTTTATACAGAGTTGCCGGGCCTGTTTCAAGTCTTTGTCTGCGACTTTTCCGGAGTACGCTTAAAGAAGGCCACAGCGCCGAGGGCGGCGACGATCAGCATGATGAATGCGCCGGCGATATAGGGGGCGTCGCGGCCCGCAAAAGCAAACAGAACACCGGCCATGATGGGGCCGGCAATTCGTGACAACGTGGTGACCGAACGGGTGACTCCCATCAATCCGCCCTGGACGTCCGAACCGCCGCGAACTGAAATCGCCGTGTTTAATGCGGGTGAAATAATACTGAACCCGAGGCCGGCAATCGTCATAAAGGCGATAAGCGTGGGCACTGTATCGGAGAAGGGAACACCGGCAAGGCCGATACATAGGAGGCAGGACCCCGCGACGATCAGCCTATCCACACCGAATTTTCCGGCCAACCGACCGATCAGCCCGCCTTGTACCGCAGCCGCTAAAAACCCAATGAATGCAAATAAATAACCGTTCTGCTCCGGTCCCCAGCCGAATTGACGGCGCGACCACATGGCAAACGTCGCCTCCAGTCCTGCGAACACGAGCGTCGCCAAAAAAGAAAGCCCAAGGCACAGCCCGACACCTGGACTTCTGAGAGCCTCGAGCAGGGCCTGAAGACGTCCTTGGCGCCCTTGCGCCGCGATCTTTTCCCTGAGCTCTCGCGATAGGCTTTCCTTGAGAATGAATAAGCCGAGGACGAAGGCGGTGGCCGATAGGCCGGCGGCGGCAAACGAAGGTGTCCGAAAGTCGGCATTGTTTGGGTCGGATCCGGCCAATATGCCGCCAACGGCCGGCCCCAGAATAAAACCGATGGAAAATGCCGCGCCCATCAATCCCATACCTTTGGCGCGGTTTTCCGGCGTTGTGACGTCGGCGGCGTATGCAAATGCGGCGGCGATGTTGCCGGCCATGAAGCCACCCAAGGCGCGGGCGAGGAACAGTCCGGTCAGTGTTTCGGCAAAGCCCAGCCAGATATAGGCCCCGGTTGCACCCAGCATGCTACCGAGAAGGACAGGTTTGCGACCGATTCGATCGCTTAGACGGCCCCACAAAGGTGCCGATATAAACTGCGTGATCGAGTAGATTGCCATCAAAAAACCGACTTCCGCCGGCGAGGCGTTGTAGTGCTCCGCATAAAACGGAAGGAGAGGGATAATGATCCCGAAGCCGATCAGGTCGACGACAACGATGAGAAACAGGACCGGCATCGATCAGCGCTGCGTAAACTTGAACTCGATCCGTCGATTGCGCGCCTTTGCGGCTTCGCTGCCGCCGTCGGCGATCGGATAGAACTCGGCGAACCCGGTTGCGGCCATCCGCTCCGGCGGCACACCGGCTTTTTGAAGGTGGTGAACCACGGATAGGGCTCGTGCGGCCGAAAGCTCCCAGTTCGACGGGAACGCTGCCGTCGCGATGGGGTCACTGTCCGTATGGCCGTCGACCCGCAAAATCCAGTCGATATCGACGGGCATCTCGACGGCGATTTCGAGCAATGTCATCGCAATCGCGTCCAATTGACGTTGCCCCTCGATGCCCAGTTCCGCGGCGCCTTTAGCGAACAGAACCTCCGATTGGAGGACGAACCGGTCGCCGACCACACGGACATCCGATCGATTTCCCATTGCCTCCCGCAAACGGCCAAAGAACTCCGACCGATAGCGCGACAGTTCCTGAACCTTGCTGGCGAGGGCGGCATTCAACCGTTGGCCCAAGGCTTCGATTTGGACGTTCTTTTGCGCCGCGTCCGCCTCGGCGGCTTCCAGCGCTTGGTTGAGCGCATTCAGTTGTTGGCGGAGGGCCGACATTTGTTGATTGAGCAACGCCAGTTGTGCCCGTGCGCTATCCGCGATCTCTTGGCTTTCTGCCAAGCCGACCGCTAGGTCATCCCGTTCTTTTGCCGTCTCGGCGAGAGAGGCGGTCGCCTGGGAGAGTTGTGCGTCCAGGGCTTCGGCCTGTTCCTCGGCGCTGGCGGCGCGTTGCGACAAAGCCGTGACTTCTCGTTCCAACTCCGTCTTCAAGGCGCGCAGGGCCGCAATGTCGGTGCTCAGGTCGCCGATTTCCGCCAACTGCCGGTCAATCGCCTCTTTGTCGGCAATGCTTTCTGCGCGCAACCGAGAGAGATCGCTTTGTGCAGCGGCGAAGTCCGAACGCAAAGCAGCGAGATCGGTCTCCAAGGTCGCCCGTGCCGCAACGGACGCGGACAACTGGTCCTGTAATCCGTCGATGTTGAGGCGCATTTGTCGGTTTTCGTCTCGGGTAAGGGCCAAAACCCGTGAAAGCTCGCCCAGGTCGTTCTGAAGTTCCCGAAGTGCCTGATCCCGGCCGGACAAGGCCTGACCCAAAAAGAACTGCGCCAGCACGAAGATCATCAACAGGAAGATGATCACCATCAGCATCGTCGCGAGTGCATCGACAAAACCCGGCCAGATGACGGTGGAGCGATGCTCGCGCCGTGAGATCGCCGCCATGGATTAGGAACCGTCGCCTTTGGCGGCGATGGTCCGCGCCAGCAAGCGGATTTCGCGGCGCAGGCTTTCGGAAATCTCGTTCCGTGATACCGCCGTTTCGTCGACCAGACGCTGAATATTGCTGTCGACGCTACGAAGGTGCCCACGGATGGCGTCCTCGTTGCCGCCGGCTTCGGCGTTGGATGCGGCGAGACGTTCGAATATCGGTTTCATATCGACGTGGGCCTCGGCCAGACGACGCATCACCTGCTGCTCGGTGCGCATATGTTCGGTCAACGTTTCGACCCGCAATGCCAGGTCGCTCAGCCCGGCATTGACCGCGTGTTTTCCCTCTTCGCTACGCGCAATGATCACTTGCAGGTTCTCAAGGCTTTCCGCCGTTTGCTCCAGCAGAGCCTGGACGTAGGCGGGTACGCCGTGATCGCCTTCAGCACCGAGAGCACCGCTGGACAATCGCGTGACACTGGACAGCCATTCTTCGGTCTCGTTGAAAAACCGGTTCTGTGACTGGCTTGCTTGTAAATCCAAAAAGCCCAAAACCAGCGAACCGGCCAAGCCGAACAGCGACGAAGAGAAAGCGGTGCCCATGCCGCCGATCGGCGTCTCTAGGCCTGCTTTCAGGCGTTCAAATACAATGGTTGCTTCGCCGCCGTTAACGTCGAGCCCGGCGATGACGTCGCCGATCGAGCCAACGGTCTCGAGCAGGCCCCAGAACGTCCCAAGTAAACCCAGGAAGATCAACAATCCTATATTGTAGCGCGACAGGTCCCGGCTCTCGTCGAGTCGCGCCGATATCCCGTCCAGGATCGAGCGCATGCTCATCGCAGATAGACTGAACCGCGCACTCCTCCGGTCGGCCAACATCGTCGCCATGGGGCCAAGCAACTTTGGGCTATCGCTGCCGTCCGATAACTGAATGCCGACGCCTGCATCAGGACTCGAAAGCGCGTCCCGGAATTGGTCGATCCAAGCAACCTCCGGATATAGAAGCGCGACCTGTCGGAAATTATAGACGATCCCGAAGACGAGGACCCCGAGGATCAGGCCGTTCAAAGGCGCATTGGCGAGAAACGCATCTTGCAGAGGCTCGAACACGAAGAAACAAGCGGCGCTGACACACCCCAAGAACACCATCATGCGAAACAGGAAAACGGTGGGGCGGGTCATGGCTGATATCCTTGGAAAAACACGATCCGTCTCCGTTGTCTCGCGCGGCCCCGGACGTGACGGTTCGGCATCAGCGCTCTAGGACATTGACGTCGACGCGGTTTTTCGGATCGCTCTCTGCCTTGTCGCCCAGCGCGCGCACATCAATCCGAGTCGATCTTACGCCTTTTTCGATTAAATAGGATCGAACGGACAGCGCGCGCGAGAGAGAAATGCGCCGTGCCTTGCTTGAGGTCAAATCCGCGCCGGACGCGTAGGCCATCAGTTGAACGCGAAGCCGGTCGGACTGCTCTAGTCGTCCGACGATACCGTCGAGGATTCCCTGACCGTCCGCGGAGAGGCGAGTGTCGTCGTTGTTAAACAGCACTTGTGCTGGGCCATCCGTCGCCGGAGGCGTTGCTGCCTGTTCCGTTGGTGCGGGCGTTGCGGGTGCAGGTTCCGCCGCGACAGGAGGGGCCGGCGGCGGCGGTGCCGCGGACGTTTCGACTGGGGCCGCGGGTGCGGGCGGCGCCGACGGCGCCGATGCGGCGGGAGCCGCCTCGGGTGGTGGTGGTGTTGGGACACTCGCTGTTTCAACGGGTGCTGCCGGAGCTGGCGGCGGTGCGGGCGCTGCGGTCGCTTGTGGTGCGATTGGCGCAGGGGCCGGCGGCGGCGTAACAGAAGCCGTTGTCCGTGGCGCTGATGGCGGTGCGGCGGGCGGCGGGGCCGCCGGTGCGGTGCGCGCCGCCGCGGGCGGTTGGCGGAGAGTTACACCTCCTGGAACCGGTACATGGAGCTGGGACCGGGGTGATACGGCACCGGGCATCAGTAATCCGCCGCGGCGAACCTCGCCCGCCGATGTGGCCGGAGCGACATAGGTTGTCGCCGGTGCGGCGCTGCCACCGATCGCGCCCCAATTGATCACCACATTGTCGGTTGCCGGCGCGTAGGATGATGTTTGCGCGGCTGTTCCATCGGGTAACGAAATGACGAGTGCGGCGACGATTGCAGCGGTCATGCTGCGGGGCCATCCAATAGTCTGCTGACGGTCCGGGCGCTTCATGACGCCTCCATGAAAAATGTCTACTCAACCATCCATCTGCGCGGCTGCACTGACGGTATTCCACCGCCAAGATAGCCAACACGCCGCGCGGCCTCAACCGCTTTAGAAACTGGTTCAGTGGGCGCGCAAGAGTTTCAGGAAATCGCGGTCGATGTGGCCATTCGATGCAACGATATCTCCATTGGCGAGATTAAGGTCGCGTCCCGCCATATCTGTGACGATTCCACCGGCTTCTTTGACCAGTAACGCGCCAGCGGCGATATCCCAAGCAGCAAGTCCGCGTTCCCAATAACCGTCGAAACGGCCGTCCGCCGTGAAGGCGAGGTCGAGCGACGCGGCGCCGAACCGCCTGATACCGGCGCTTCCGGCCATGACGCTTTGAAGTTCCTGAATAAAGATCTCGTGTCCTTCACGGCCAAGAAACGGAATGCCGGTGGCAAAGATACAGTCGGACAGCGATTGCCGACCCGATACACGCATCCGTCGATCGTTATGGTAGGCGCCTTTGCCGCGCTCGGCGTGGAACAGATCGTCCGTGATCGGATTGTAGACAACGGCCGCTTCCAGTCGTTTGTCGCGCTCAAGCGCGACTGAAATCGCAAAATGCGGGATGCCGTGAAGGAAGTTCGTCGTGCCGTCCAACGGATCGATGATCCACCGGTTGGAAATATCGCTGCCGTCGATCGGATCGCTCTCTTCCAGCAAGAAGCCATACGCCGGTCGCGCCTTTTGAAGTTCGTCGACGAGGATCTGTTCGGCCTTGGTGTCGGCCTTGCTGACGAAGTCGGCAGGGCCTTTGCGCGAGACTTGCAATTGTTCGACTTCGCCGAAATCGCGCGTCAACGCGCGTCCCGCCTTCTGGGCGGCGCCGATCATCACAGTCAAAAGCGGGGAAACGCGCATCATGCCGGTTGATCCACCTTTAATCCTTGGCCCGCTCGACGTAGGTCACTTCGCGGGTATCGACAACGATCCGGGTGCCGGCTTCGATGTGCGGCGGCACAAGGATTTTCACGCCATTCTCCAACATCGCCGGCTTGTAGGACGACGAGGCCGTCTGACCTTTAACGACGGCGTCGGCTTCGGTGACCTCAAGGGTCACGTGCTGCGGTAGTTCGACACCGAGTGGCTCTTCCTCGAAGGTCTCGATCATGACATTCATGCCGTCTTGTAGGAACGGAACGGCTTGTTCTCCGACCGCTTCTGTCGATAGGGCGATTTGCTCGTAGGTGTCGCCGTGCATGAACGTATGCATGTCACCGTCCGAGAAAAGGTATTGATACTCGGTCTGTTCGAGGCGTGCGCGCTCAACTTTTTCCGAGGAGCGAAACCGCTCGTTCAGCTTTGTGCCGTCGCGAATGTCTTTCAATTCAACCTGAAGATACGCGCCCCCTTTGCCGGGTTGCGTGTGTTGAATCTTCGCGGCGCGCCAAAGTCGGCCCTGGTGTTCGATTACCATCCCGGGACGGATGGCATTTCCATCAATCTTCATATCGTTTCGTCCTGAACTGAAAACGTTGGCTGGCGATGGGCGGGGTTCTATCAGGTCGGTTGGGGCACCGCCACCCTAATCTTGGCCGTGTCAGTCGATGACAGGTGCGAGACGGCCGGCAAAGGCTTTCACGCCGGACGCCGGGCCGCCCGGATGGTTCCAGATCGCGCCAATCACGGCAAGGTAATCCGCCCCCGCCGTGACCAGCGGTTCACAATTGTCTGCCGTGATGCCGCCGATGGCGACGCATGGTAGGACGGTCATGTTGCTGCACCAATCCAGAATTTCCGGCTCCGGGTGATACTTCGCGTCTTTGCTGGTACTCGGATAAAAGGCGCCGAAAGCGACATAGTCCGCGCCTTGCTCGCCTGCCACCATCGCAAGGTGGCGGCTGTCGTGACATGTCACGCCGACGATACCCTCGTCGCCGACCGCGGCGCGCGCTGCTTTGTAGTCGGCGTCCTGTTGCCCGATATGAACGCCGTCGGCGCCGGTTTTCGCGGCGATGTCCGGGCGGTCATTGATGATCAGCGGGATGTCGAACCCGTGACAGACAGGAATGATCTTTTCCGCAGCACGGGCAATGTCATCGTCGCCGACATCCTTCAGGCGCAGTTGAACCGCGCCAACAAGATCCGGTGCCGCATTGATCGCATCTCTGAGTACGTCAGGGAAGGTTTCAGCGTCGATGAGCGAGGGGGTCAGAATATAAAGCTTGCAGCGGGCCTCTTCGACTTGGGGGGCGGTACTCATGCGCTCGACGTCCCGTGATGCGAAATCCAGCGAACCAAGTCGTCGTCGGAGCATTTCTCGAGGCCGAGATCGAGGGCCGGTATAGGGCCTTGGTACACGGTTGCGCCGCGTGTTTCTGCGATATCCCGCAATTTCCCGGAAACGTCGTCGGGCGCGTCGATCCGGATGCATCGGCAACCCTGTCGCAACGCCCGCAGGGCATCGCCAGGTACATCGCTGCAATCTAGGATTGCTTGGACCGTTGGTCGTGCCGCTCCGTCTTCTGGCAATGCAAGGGCAACCATATCTTCAAAAGCCCGCGCGCCCAATACACCCGCCGCACCTGGCGCGCTGAGAAGATTGAGCGGTGCGTTCGCGGCGGCGGCGGCGCAGATCGCGCGCCGCGCCTCCGCGGCGTCGTGGACGATCACGGTGGCGACCGTCCGTGCCGTCATCAGACGGCGGCCATGGCTCGCGCCGTATCAGGCATCCGGTTGGAGAAACCCCATTCGTTGTCGTACCAGCTCAGGACCCGAACGAAGTTTCCGCCGAGGACTTGGGTCTGCGTCGCGTCGAACGAGGAGCTCATTGCATTGTGATTGAAATCAATCGAGACGAGCGGCTCGATGTTATAGCCGAGCACACCCTTAAGCGCCCCTTCGGAGGCTTCTTTCATCGCCGCATTGACTTCCTCGGCCGTGGTTTCGCGTTTCGCCTCGAAGGTCAAATCGATCAGCGAGACATTCGGCGTCGGGACCCGTATCGCGGTGCCGTCCAGTTTTCCTTGCAGATCGGGCAGGACCAATCCGACGGCCTTGGCGGCGCCGGTGGAGGTCGGGATCATCGACGCCGATGCCGTGCGGGCGCGACGCGGATCGGAGTGCAACGTATCGAGCGTCCGTTGATCACCTGTGAACGCATGGATTGTCGTCATGTATCCTTTTTCGATGCCGACGAGGTTGTTAAGCACGTGAGCGACAGGGGCGAGGCAGTTGGTCGTGCAGGACGCGTTCGACACCACCTTGTCGTCGGCGCCAAGCGTCTCGTGGTTGACCCCGTAAACGATGGTTTTGTCGACGTCTGTTCCGGGTGCCGAAATCAGAACTTTTTTGGCGCCGGCATCCAAATGCTTGCCGGCGGTTTCGCGGTTCGTAAACAAGCCGGTACATTCGAGCGCGACATCGACACCCAACTCACCCCACGGTAAGTCGGCCGGATCGCGTTCGGCGGTGACTTTCATTTTTCCGGCGCCGACATCCATTGTGTCGCCGTCGACGGTAACGTCGCCTGGAAACGGGCCGTGCGTGGAATCATAGCGGAACAGATGCGCGTTCATATCGGGCGAGCCCAAGTCGTTGATGGCCACAACCTCGACATCGTTGCGGCGGCTTTCGATAATGCCGCGCAGAACCAAACGTCCAATCCGTCCAAAACCATTGATGGCAACACGTACGGCCATTTTTTCCTCCTCTGGGGTCCAGTCGATGATCGACCGGAATTATCTGTGTATGTTGGAATTTCGCGCGAAAAAAACCGGGAATCCGCAAAAAGGTCAACGTTTGATTGTTTAAATCTTCTTTTCGATTGTTCAATTCTTCTTTTGGGGTCGATGAAGGGAGAACAACAAACACAAAACGACTCGGAATTTCCGCTATTTAGGCCCCATCGCTCAGGTATCGATTGACCATATGGTGACAAGGGGATTAGTTTTCCCGAAGAATCTATATCACCTTGCTCAGTATCGGAGTTTCCCAGAAGCTATGTCGGCGCCAACGATCGCAAAAGCCACCCGGGTAGATCGGGCCGTCGAACGGCTTGACGCTGCCGTTTTGCGATTGGAATCCGCGATGGCGAATGGAACGCCGATGGCGACGGACGGAAACGCAGGCGAAGCGTTGCTGGCATTACAGAGCGAGAACGACGCGTTGCGGGCACTCAACCGCGACGCCGTCGCCCGAGTCGACACCGTGATTAACCGACTCGAAAACATGCTGCCGGATGCGAAAGCGACCTAATGGCCCAGGTCACAGTTTCGATCAATGAACGCAAATATACGATTGCCTGCGACGACGGCCAGGAAGCACACCTGACCCGTTTGGGCGATTACATCGACCGTCGCGTCGGTGAACTTGTCGCTGCGGTCGGCCAAATTGGCGATGCGAAACTTCTGGTCATGGTCTCCTTGCTGATCGCCGACGAACTGTCGGATGCATACTCGGAAATGGAGACCATGCGAAGCGGCGGCAAGGGCGCGGCGGCGGCTGCTGAGACCGATCAGAAATTGGGCAGCAGCCTCGAGCGCTTGGCACAAAAAATCGAAGACGTTGCCGAGCGCTTGGAACAAGCCTAGGTTGGGACTTGGCGGGCTGCGGAGTTCGTAAGGCCTACGTTATCCCTGGGGCCTAAATCCACCGTACGGGAGCTGTCCCTGCCGGTCCTCTGGGGTCGGTATTCACGGCGCCCACCTGTTAACTCAGGCCACGGAGGATCTCACGGCTAACGGCTCAGGCGGCTCGCCACGCTCTTTTTCGCGAACGAATTCAGAATGACCTCTGTCGACCAATCCAAAATAACGGCTCGTCAATTTGCCCGTTCGCGCCGGGCGGAGGCCAAGCGGTCCGACTTGGAAGCAGGACACAAAGTTGCGGCGGCGGTTCTTGCATGGATGGCGGAGGAAATGCGTGACCGAACGCCGGTGACCGTGGCCACGTACTTGCCGATCTCGACGGAACTCGATACCGCGCCGCTGGTTGATGCGTTGATAAATGCCGGACACCTTCATGCCCTGCCCAGCGTCATTGCGCAGGCTGAGCCGCTTGAATTTCGGGCGTGGATGCCGGGCCAACCGCTGGTCGACGGCGGGTACGGTACGCGTGCGCCGGTGCCGGATGCGCAGACGGTCAATCCGAACATCATTTTCGTGCCGCTTTTGGCGTTCGACGATGCCGGCTACAGACTTGGCTACGGTGGCGGGTTTTACGATCGGACGATTGCAAAGTTGCGACGAGCCGGCGACGTGGTACCGGTCGGGCTTGCATTTTCCGCGCAACGCGTGGACACCGTCCCGCGTGATGCATTTGACGAACCGCTCGATTGGGTGGCGACGGAACAGGGCGTGCGTCGCTGCGGCGATAGGGCGCGACAAGGATGAGTATGAACATATTGATGATCGGGGATGTGGTCGGCAGCGCAGGACGCGCGGTGCTGAATGCCAATCTGGCGCGCCTGCGCGAAAAGCTGAAAGTTGATTTCGTCGTCGTCAACGGCGAGAACGCAGCGCACGGATTCGGTATTACGGGTACCATCTGCGAGACATTTTATCAGGCTGGCGCCGATTGCCTGACGACCGGCAATCACGTTTTCGATCAACGCGACGTTCTCGGCCACATCGAGCGGGATGATCGACTGTTGCGTCCCATGAATTATCCGCCGGACACACCTGGCCGAGGGTTTCGGGTCTATGAAACACATGACGGACGGCGCGTATTGGTCGCCAACGTTATGTGCCGATTGTTCATGGAACTGGTCGATGATCCGTTCCAAGCGCTAACGGCGATGCTGGAGCGTTTTAAACTCAAGCGCGACGTCGATGCGATCCTGTTGGATGTGCACGGCGAGGCTACGAGTGAGAAACAGGCCATCGGTCATTTCGTCGATGGACGTGTCAGTGCGGTTGTCGGCACGCACACGCATGTTCCGACGGCAGACGGCTGGGTGCTTCCCGGGGGCACGGCATATCAAACGGACCTTGGGATGACCGGCGATTACGACTCGGTGATTGGCATGCGAAAGGAAGGGTCTATCGCACGAATGGTTTCGAAGGGTGAGCGTCCGCGCTTGGAGCCGGCAACCGAAGAGGGCACGTTGTGCGGCTGCTTGATCGTCGTCGACGACAAATCCGGTCTCGCAAAGCGCATCGCGCCGCTGCGGATCGGCGCGCGGCTGCAAGAGGCCATGCCCTCCGTCTGAGGACGCCAAATACCGAGTGCAAGGCATCTCCGCCCAATTCTTGACATATTGAGCGCTAAAATTCTTGCGCGACGGACTGTGTGGTGTTCAACAAGGGCCGCCAACGAGTAGAATAGTGCGATTCGCGGATGACCGGCCACGGGCGGCTGTCTGCGGGTCCGAGGACACGAACACCAGAGGAACCCGGGGAACATGGCAGGCCATTCCAAATTTAAGAACATCATGCACCGCAAAGGCGCGCAGGACAAAAAGCGCGCCAAGGTCTTCGCCAAGCTGGCGAAAGAGATTTCGATCGCCGCGCGCGATGGCGAGGATCCGGGATTTAATCCCAGGTTGCGGTTAGCGATTGCCAACGCCCGCGGACAGAACATGCCGAACGACAATATCAAACGTGCGGTTCAACGCGGGGTCGGCGGTGACGGCGATAACTACGAAGAAATGCGCTACGAAGGATATGGCCCGGGCGGTATTGCACTGATCGTCGATGTGTTGACCGACAACCGCAATCGCACCGCGTCCGAGGTGCGCGCCGCGTTTTCGAAACACGGCGGGAATTTGGGCGAAACCGGCAGCGTCAATTTTATGTTCGATCGGGTTGGTCAGCTTGTGTTCCCAAGTGGGGTTGCCGGGCCGGACGACATGTTCGAGGCGGCGTTGGAAGCAGGGGCGACCGATGTCGATAGTGACGATGACAATCATACGGTGACGTGCGAGCCCGATGATTTTGCCGATGTTAGAGATGCCCTGGCGGAGAAATTTGGTGACCCGGAAAGCGCAGGCCTGGAATGGAAGCCACAGAACACCATCGAGATCGATGCCGACACTGCCGGAACACTGTTCAAATTGATCGAGACGTTGGAAGACAACGATGATGTGCAAACGGTGTCGGCGAATTTCGATGTTTCCGAGGACGTTATGGAGTTGCTGAGCGCATGACGGGAATTCCCGCCCCACAAAAGGTTCGTTCGGCATGCGCCTGATCGGGTTTGATCCCGGATTGCAGCGCACCGGTTGGGGCGTGATCGAGGCGGAGGGCAATCGCTTGCGGTATGTCGCCGACGGCGTGGTTGCGACATCCAAGGATGTCTCGCTGTCGGAGCGGCTCGTCGAACTCCACGCGGGCCTTCAAGATGTCATTGCCGAGTTTGCGCCCTGCGAAGCGGCGGTTGAAGAGACCTTCGTCAACAAGAACGCCGTATCTACCCTAAAATTGGGCCAGGCCCGAGGCATTGTATTGTTGGTTCCGGCGCTGGCCGGATTGGCGGTTGCGGAATATCTCCCAAACCTCGTGAAGAAGACTGTCGTCGGGTCCGGCCATGCGCAAAAGGACCAAGTTGAAATGATGGTGCGAACGTTGTTGCCAGGCGCGAAGATTTCCGGCGCCGATGCGGCTGATGCGCTCGCGGTAGCGATCTGCCACGCGCATCATCGCGGTACGGCGGATCGCATTCGATCATTGGCGAGGGCGGCCGGGTGATCGCACGCTTGAAAGGGATCGTTGACGAGATCGGCGATGACTGGGTGGTCATCGATGTTGCTGGTGTCGGTTACTTGGTCTTCGCCTCGGCACGGACCTTGGGTCGTCTCGCGACGGGCGAGGCTGTCGCACTTTCGATAGAAACGCATGTCCGCGAAGATCACATCCATCTTTATGGGTTTTCCGACGCGGCGGAGCGGGCGTGGTTCAAGTTGTTAACCACCGTCCAAGGGGTTGGGGCCAAAGTCGGTCTGGGTATCCTCGGTGTTTTGGATACGGCGGATATCGGTCGCGCCATCGCGGCGCAGGACAAGGCGGCGTTTAGTCGCGCACAAGGCGTCGGACCGAAACTCGCCGGTCGGATTGTTGCCGAACTCAAGGACAAGGCCGGGGCGATGGCCATTGGCATGGCCGCCAATGTCCCATCCCAAAGTGTCGCTGCGAAGACGCCTGTCGACGGTAACGAAATTGCGGATGCGGTCTCGGCGTTGGTGAACCTCGGCTACAATGCGACGCAAGCGCTTGGCGCGGTCTCGGAGGCGGCTGGCGAGCTCGGTGCCGACGCGGATGTCGGGAGCCTCATTAAAGGCGGCCTGACACGGTTGGCGACCGCGCCGACAGGGCGCGCCGGAGGGCACGACTAGATGGTTGAGCCCGAACGCATTATCGAAACAGAAGCATTGCCCGGCGACGCGCAGGATGCGGCGCTGCGGCCGCAAAAACTGGATGACTTCGTCGGACAGCCGCAAGTGCGCAAGAACCTGAAGGTCTTCGTCGCGGCGTCTCTCCAACGCAGCGAGGCATTGGATCATGTCTTGTTTTACGGGCCGCCGGGTCTTGGCAAGACGACGCTGGCGAACATCGTCTCCAAGGAAATGGGCGTCGGCTTTCGGGCGACGTCCGGCCCGGTCATTGCCAAGGCAGGCGATTTAGCGGCGATCCTGACAAACCTTGAGGCTGGTGATGTTCTTTTCATCGATGAAATTCATCGCCTCAACCCGGCGGTTGAGGAGATCCTTTATCCCGCGATGGAGGACTTTCAACTCGATCTGATTATTGGCGAAGGGCCGGCTGCACGTTCGGTGCGAATCGACTTGCCGCGCTTCACCTTGGTTGGCGCGACCACGCGGTCGGGGCTGATTACGACGCCTTTGCGGGAACGTTTTGGTATCCCCATGCGGCTTGAATTCTACGCCGTCGACGATTTGCAGCGCATTGTCAGCCGCGGCGGTGGCCTGTTGGGGATGCATTTGACCGACGATGGAGCGCGCGAGATCGCCAAGCGGTCGCGCGGGACACCGCGGATCGCGGGGCGTCTGCTTCGGCGCGTTCGCGATTTCGCCGCGGTCGACGGAAAGGATGCGGTCGATGCTGACGTTGCGGATGCGGCGCTGAATAGACTGGATGTCGATGCGCGCGGTCTCGATGCCATGGATCGGCGGTATCTCGGATGCATTGTCGAGAGTTATGGCGGCGGCCCCGTTGGGGTCGAGACGTTGGCCGCGGCCCTGTCGGAGCAGCGGGATACGATCGAAGAAGTGATCGAGCCGTATCTGATCCAACAGGGATTACTGATGCGCACGCCGCGCGGGCGCGCGTTGACGGCGGAGGGCTTCAAACATTTGGGGTTGAAGGCACCCAAGCAAGTTGAGCAATTGGCGCTTTTGGCGGATGAGGCGGACGATGTCTGATCCCAAGGTCTATCAATACCCTGTCCGAGTTTATTATGAGGACACAGATGCCGGCGGAATCGTCTATTACGCGAATTATTTTCGTTTTGCCGAGCGGGCACGGACCGAGGTGTTGCGGGAATACGGCATCGAACATACCGCCCTGATGAACGACGAGCGGGTCGCTTTCGCGGTTAAGGAAACGCAGGCCAATTACATTAAACCGGCGCGCTTGGATGATGCCTTGGTGGTTGAAACTCATGTCGACGACGTGGGCGGTGCCAGCGTTCGGATGACCCAGAATATTTGCCGCGACGGTGCGGTGATGGTGTCGATCACGGTGCGCTTGGCATGCATGAATGTGGATACAGGAGCGCCCGCGCGATTACCGGGCAAGGTTCGGAATTATCTGTCCGGCGACGATGGGTCGCGCCGGACCGGTTAGACGACAAGTTGGAGTGACGTATGGAAAACCAAGCGGTTGATGCCGCCATGATCGCCGGGTCGATGGCGGCCAATCAATTCACGATGATGGACATGTTCCTAAAAGCGGACATCGTCGTGAAATCCGTGATGATTATCTTGGTGCTGGCATCGATCTGGTGCTGGGCCATCATCTTCGAAAAACTCCTTACCGTTCGTCGCCTCAATAAGCGGTCGAGCGAATTCGAGCAGGCCTTCTGGTCGGGCAATTCGCTGGATGACTTGTTTGAGCGTATTTCCTCGAACCCGCGAGATCCCATGTCGGCGGTGTTTGTCGCGGCGATGCGCGAATGGCGCCGGGTTTCGAACGGCAGTACCGCCGGTTTCGGCGTGGCGTTGTCGGAGCGTATCGAGCGGGTCATGCAGATCACCGTGAATCGTGAAATGGACCGCGCCGAAAAGTACATGACGTTTTTGGCGACGACCGGCGCGACCGCACCCTTCGTCGGATTGTTCGGAACCGTCTGGGGGATCATGAATAGTTTCCAATCCATCGCCATGACGGCAAACACGAGCCTCGTCACGGTGGCCCCCGGATTGGCCGAAGCGCTTTTCGCGACCGCGCTCGGTCTGCTGGCGGCTATTCCGGCGGTGATTGCCTACAACAAGCTCAGCCGTGATCTCGATCGTTATGCCGGCCGGCTGGATAGTTTTGCCGGCGAGTTCTCGGCCATTCTGTCGCGCGAGATGGATCGCTAGGAGAACGCCAGTGGCTGCATCGGTACAGCAAGGTTCCGGACGCGGACGGTACACACGACGTCGTAGCCGCCCGATGAGCGAGATTAACGTCACGCCGTTCGTCGACGTGATGTTGGTGCTTCTGATTATCTTCATGGTGACGGCGCCGCTTTTGACGGTCGGCGTCGAGGTCAACTTGCCGGAAACCAAAGCCGGTGCGGTCGCCGGAGATGACGAGCCATTGGCGATCACCATCACGTCAGACGGTGAATTGTTCATTCAAGATACGTCGGTCACCTTGGAGGGCTTGGTGCCGCGTTTGCAGGCCATCACTGGGGAAAACCAAGACCTGCGGATTTTCGTGCGAGGCGACGAGAGCATAAATTATGGACGCGTCATGCAGGTTATGGCGACAATCAATCGTGCCGGCTATCGGCGTGTCGCCTTGATTACGCGACCGAGCCAAACGGGCGTGGGGGTGCCCGAAACGAGCCGGCAACCGTAGGGCGGCGCGCAATACAATGATGCGAAGCGGGCTCACATTCTCGATCGCTTTCCACGCCGCCGTGGTTGCCATCGGCGTCCTCGGACTGCCGCAAATGCGTCCGCTTGACCCGCTTGAGGAAACACCGATTTTCGTCGAGCTGGTGGAGATTTCCGAGATCAGCAATGCACCGCCACCGGCCCCGCCGGAGCCCGAACCGGAACCTGAAAAAGCACCCGAGCCACCACCACCCCCGCCGGAGCCAGAGTCGGTTGCGGCACCGCCGCCACCACCGGAGCCGGAACCGGAAGTCGCAGCGCTGCCGCCCGAGCCCGAACCGATACCCGAGCCGGAACCTGAACCCGAGCCGGAACCCGTCGTAGAGCCGGAACCCGAGCCGGAACCGGAGCCCGAACCTGTGGTGGAGCCGGAACCGGAGCCGGAACCTGCGCCTGCACCCAAGCCTGTAACCGCAAAGGCGATCCTGAAGAAAAAACCGAAGCCACCGGAGCAGTTCCAGGTCTCGTCCTTGTTAAAGACGCTTGAGGAGATCAAGTCGTCGCGGCCGCCGGCACCCCCTGAAGAGGAAAAGCAGCCGGAGGCACCGAAACCGGACTTCGCCGAACAGATGCGCCAAGCGCTGGCCAGCCGGGCGCCGGCGCAAAAGTCCGATATCAGCCGTGAGATATCGATGACCGAGATGGATGCGATGCGAACCCAGGTCATCAACAGCGTGACACCGTGTTGGAATGTGCCTGCGGGTGCCAAGAATGCAGAGAACTTGGCGGTGCTAATCCGGTTGAGTATGAACCCAGACGGAACCGTGCAAGCAGCGACGGTTGAGGACCAATCGCGATACTTCAGCGAACCGTTCTTTCAGGCTGCTGCCGATGCCGCGCGCCGTGCCGTATTGAATCCCCGCTGCAATCCTATAAAACTGCCGCCTAACCGCTATCAGTTCTGGCGTGAGATCGTGATCAACTTCGACCCGAAACAGTTGTTGTAAGGAACACACACAAATGCCTGTTCTGACAAACTTGCGCGATGCCTTTATTGCCGTTGTGGCGGTGCTGCTGACAATGTCGGTTGCCAAAGCCGAGTTGCGGGTCGATATCACCCAGGGCAAGGCGGAACCGCTGCCAATTGCGGTTACCGATTTCTTCGGCGCGAGCGGAAACGACGCGCAGATCGGTAGGGAGATGGCGGCGGTGATCGCGGCGAACTTGCAGCGTTCGGGCTTATTCAAGCCGATCGACCGGCGTGCCTTCATTGCTGGCGACAATTCCCTCAGCACGCTGCCGCGGTTTGGCGATTGGCGGATCATCAATGCCCAAGCATTGGTGCAGGGACGCACGCAACTGGTCGCTGACGGGCGTTTGCGTGTCGAATTCCGTCTTTGGGATGTGTTCGCCGAACAACAAATGGTCGGGTTGGCGTATTTTACCGTGCCGGACAACTGGCGTCGCGTCGCTCATATAATTTCGGACGCCATCTATAAGCGGATTACCGGCGAGGACGGCTACTTCGACACGCGGATCGTTTATATCGCCGAGAGCGGACCGGAAACCAGGCGGATCAAGCGTTTGGCGATCATGGATCAAGATGGGGCCAATCATCGGTTCCTGACCGATGGTTCATCCCTCGTTTTGACCCCGCGGTTTTCGCCCACACTTCAGGAAATCACCTACCTCAGCTATCACAACAACACGCCGCGCGTTTACATCTTCAATATCGACAGCGGACGTCAGGAACTGTTGGGCGACTTCCCTGGAATGACATTCGCGCCGCGGTTCTCGCCGGACGGTCAGAAAGTCATTATGAGTATGGCCGAGAACGGACGGACCGATATATACGCCATGGACCTCCGTACTCGCCAAGTTGCCAGGATCACAAATTCCAGCGCCATCGATACGTCTCCGAGTTACTCACCGGATGCGTCGGAGATCGTTTTCAACTCCGATCGGGGCGGGTCGCAACAGTTGTATGTGATGAATGCGAATGGCGGCAATGTTCGACGCATTAGCTTCGGTAAGGGGCGGTATGCCACGCCGGTTTGGTCGCCGCGCGGCGATTTGATCGCCTTCACGAAGATTACGGGCGGACGATTTTTTATTGGCGTCATGCGGCCGGATGGCTCCGGCGAGCGTTTGTTGGCCGAGGATTACCTCGTCGAAGGGCCAACTTGGTCTCCCAACGGGCGTGTCCTGATGTTCTTTCGGCAATCGCGGACGAACGGCAAGGTGTCGGAACCGCGGGTCTATTCGGTCGATCTCACGGGCTTCAACGAACGCGAGATTATCACGCCAATCGGCGCTTCCGACCCTGCTTGGTCGCCGTTGATCCCCTGACCATCGTCGGTATCGACGTGGCGTCTTCAAAAAAGCCGATTTGCCAATTGTTTGCCGCAGTGCACATTTCCAAAAAAGGGCTTGGAATCAAACCCGTCCCGCTTTATCAATACCCGCAGTGGCGTCCATTTCAGGAGGCCTGCGGTCGTGCACGTCAACTGGCCGGCTGATGGGGTCTCGATACAAACACCCGGTGAGGAGTATTTCGATGGGTTCAAAGTTTTTCACGATGCTAGCTGCAGTTGCACTTGTTGCTGCCTGCGAAACGGCTCCGGAAACGACGGGTGACAGCCAGTCCTCCGGCGGTGCCAGCACGGCCAGCAGCACGGCGCCTGCTGCGGTGGCGCAGATCGTTCCTGGCTCTCAGCGCGACTTGGTCGTCAATGTCGGCGACCGTGTCTTCTTTGGTTTCGATAAGTCTGATTTGACTGCGCAGTCGCGTGAGACCCTGGAAAAGCAAGCAGCCTGGTTGCAGAAATTCCCTGCTGTTCGCGTCGCTATCGAAGGCCACGCGGATGAGCGCGGCACGCGCGAGTACAACCTCGCACTTGGCGAGCGCCGCGCAGCAGCCGTCAAAGACTACTTGGTCGCATTGGGCATTGCGCCGGCACGTGTGAAGACGATTTCCTACGGCAAAGAGCGCCCGGCCGCAGTTGGCAGTAATGAAACGGCGTGGGCGCAGAACCGCCGCGGTGTCATGGTTATTGACGGCGCTGGCAGCTAACACTTCTCCGAAGTGGGTGACAGTTTAGGCGCTTGCCTGCCGGTATGACCGGATGGGCAAGCGCCTTAATTTTGCCTAATATACCTCATAGGTTGCCGACCGTCGGGCGCAGAGCGATGTCGAGTTGAGGAATTGATTCAGTATGAGCGGTGATTTGGATTTTGATTGGCGTCATGGCGCGCGCCGGGCCTGTGTCATCTTTGGCATTGCAGTTGTTCTCGTATCCCAGTCCTTGCCGTCGAGCGCGCAAAATGCCGACGTCGGTGTGCTGCTCGATCGGATTGAGCGGCTTGAACGAGATATAAGGACCCTGAACGTCCAGATTGCCCGGGGCGGAGGGGCGGATGCCAGTGATGCTGTTCCGGGTAGTGAAAATCAACCCGCGTATGCGCGCTTAAACCTTCGCGTGTCCCAGATGGAGGGTGAGCTCAGGAATGTCACCGGCACGGTCGAAGAAATGACCTTCGCGGTCAATCAGCTTCGCGCACAAATCGACAAGCTGGCGACGGATATGGATTTCCGCCTCAGACAATTGGAACAAGGCGGGACGATGGTCCCACCGGCAGCCGGGTTGCAGCCACAGATTTCCGGCGTTGCGCCCCCCCAGCCGTCACTGCAGCCGGGAACGCCACCATCGCTGCCGCCGCAAACGGCGCAGCAGGTCGGTCTGCCGCCCCAATTGCCTGAAACCGCGACGACCCCGCCCGGACTGCCGCAAGGCTCTCAGGTATTGGGTACGTTGACGGAGGCGGAGGCCGCAGCGGCACCGACGGCAACCGAAACGGCTGCACCGGTGAGCGAAGCAGATGCACTGCTGGCGCAGTTGACCGGTGAAGACCCACTTGCCTCCACCGAGCCGTCAGTACCACCCGCGCCGGCACCGTCGACGGCGCCGAGTCCCGCAGGTGTGAGTGTCGCCGGGGAAGCGCAACTGGCACCCTTGGCGGCGACGCAGACAGCAGCCCTTCCGGACGGGTCGCCGCGCGAAAAGTACATGTACGCCTTCGGCTTGCTTCGCCAGGGACGTTACGACATGGCGGCCCAAGCGTTGCGGCAGTTCGTGACGGATCACAATGACGACGAGCTTGCCGGCAACGCGCGATACTGGCTCGGAGAGACGTATTACGTTAGGGGCGCATACGTTGAGGCCGCCGAGACATTCCTTGAGGGATATCAAGTGGACCCCGACGGGCCGAAAGCGGCGGATGCATTGTTGAAACTCGGCATGTCGCTGGCGAATCTGGATAAGAAACAAGAAGCCTGCGCCGCATTCCAAAAGCTCCGGGCCGATTACCCCGGCGCACCGGCGGGGTTGAAGAGTACCCTCCAACGCGAATGGCAAAAGAACGGCTGCGTTTGATCTCCTCGTCGTCCGGCCTGGAAGACAGCGCCGGCCCGACCGGTCATCGATTGCAAAGCGTATTCGACGCATCGATGGATGCCGTCGGGCCATTCGAACGTCGCCCGCATCTTGCTATCGCCGTATCGGGCGGAGCCGACAGCATGGCTTTGGCGCTTCTCGCGCAGGAGTGGACGCAGGCGTATCAGGGATCGTTGACGTGTTTGATTGTCGATCACGGATTGCGTATCGAGGCATCGACCGAAGCGGTCAGAACGGTTGAAGAACTCTCTCGTCTCGGTCTGGAGGCGGAAATAATCGAGTGGATCGGTGAAAAGCCGAAGCAAGGTCTCCAGGCTGCCGCTCGCGAAGCGAGATATGCACTGTTGGAAGACTGGTGTCGGGCAAACGCCGTTTTGCACCTCCTGTTGGGACATCACGCGGGCGATCAGGCCGAGACCATCTTGATGCGGTTGGAACGGGGAAGTGGCCCTGATGGCCTCGCGGGAATGTCGGTGGTTACCGAGAGACGATTCTGCCAGGTTATCAGACCGCTGTTGGACGCAAAAAAAGACGATCTTGTCGATTTCCTGCAACGGAGGAACGTTGCTTGGCTGGAAGACCCGTCCAATCACGACGCACGCTTTACCCGAACGAGGCTCAGACGCGAACTTGCCGACAATCCGGAGCGCAATAGGGGATTGTTTGAGAGTGCCCGTCGTTTTGCCGTTCTCCGCAACCACATGGACGTTGAGACCGCGCGATGGCTGGCGGCGAATGTGCGAGTTGATCCGCTGGGATATGCCCTTGTCGACTATCCGGCGTTTGCCGCCGCGTCCTCCGAAATTCGACACCGTGTCATTCGAAACCTCGCACATGGGATCGGTGGAACGCGTTATCGACCGAGTGTCGCCGACGCTGAGCCACTGCTGGAAGCGCTGATGCGGGGCAAGGGTGCGACTCTTTCGCGGGCCGCTTTTAGTCTTCGGGGCAGGCGATTATTGGTCTATCGCGAGAACAGAAACTTCCCCGAACGGGTTCGTGTCGATGGGTGTCAGACCACGCAGACGCTCTATTGGGATGGGCGTTTTCGCCTAGAGATCGCGCCGCATGTTGAGGATGTGAGCGTCCTGCCCTGGTCCAAGACGGCGATGGCGGGGGGCGATGACTCGCCCCGTTGTCACGGTTTTCAGAAGGCACCCCATGTCGTTCTTCCAGGGCTGCCGATGATCGAGACCGGCGCGCGGCGCTGGTTGCCGTGGCCCGGCGTTGGGGAACATAACGGCATAAAGGTCAAATATTATCCGCGCGCACCGATTGGCGGTGCCGGTTTTTTCGTTGCGTGACCGCGGAAAAGCACTATTTCTAAAGGAATAGAGGCGCGTTCAATGGCGGAACGCTGGTGATCTGCACGATATGGTGTGCACGTAGATCATTCATGGATATCAAAAAGGATACTCGGCTGTGAATTTCAGCAAAAATATGGCCCTTTGGATCATTATTGGTCTGCTCGTTTTGGCTTTATTCAATTTGTTCCAAGGGACATCGCAGCGCCCGGGGACCAACGAACTGGCCTTTTCTGACTTTATTTCGCGCGTCGATCAGGGCGATGTCCGTGGCGTCACGATCAAGGGCAACCAGATTTACGGCCAGTTTACGAACGGCAGCAGCTTCCAAACCTACGCGCCGAATGAGGCACAGGTCGTCGGACGGTTGCAGGAAAAAGGTATCCAAATTCGCGCAGAGCCTTCGGACGACGGCTCGCCGACGCTTTGGGGCGTGTTGATCTCCTGGTTCCCGATGCTGTTGTTGATCGGTGTCTGGATCTTCTTTATGCGCCAAATGCAGTCCGGTGGCGGAAAAGCCATGGGGTTCGGCAAGTCCAAGGCCAAACTGCTGACTGAGAAACAAGGCCGCGTAACTTTTGAAGATGTCGCCGGCATCGACGAAGCCAAGCAGGAATTGGAAGAGATTGTCGAATTTCTGAAAGACCCCCAGAAATTCCAGCGACTGGGTGGGCGTATCCCCAAGGGGTGTTTGCTTGTCGGTCCTCCGGGGACGGGTAAGACGTTAACCGCGCGCGCCGTGGCGGGCGAGGCGAATGTGCCGTTCTTCACCATTTCGGGTTCCGACTTCGTGGAAATGTTCGTGGGTGTCGGAGCGTCGCGGGTCCGCGACATGTTCGAGCAAGGCAAAAAGAACGCACCATGCATCATCTTCATCGACGAAATCGATGCGGTCGGGCGCCATCGCGGCGCTGGACTCGGTGGCGGCAACGACGAACGGGAGCAGACGCTGAACCAATTGCTGGTCGAGATGGACGGTTTTGAAGCCAATGAAGGGGTGATTTTGATCGCCGCGACGAACCGTCCCGATGTCTTGGACCCGGCCCTGCTACGCCCCGGCCGTTTTGACCGGCAGATCGTTGTCCCGAACCCGGATATTATGGGCCGGGAGAAGATCCTCAAGGTACACATGAAGAAAGTGCCGTTGGCGCCCGACGTGGAGCCTCGCGTTATCGCTCGTGGCACGCCAGGGTTTTCCGGTGCGGACTTGGCGAATTTGGTCAACGAGGCGGCCTTGCTCGCGGCTCGGAAGTCCAAACGCGTCGTTACGATGCAGGAATTCGAGGAAGCCAAAGACAAGGTGATGATGGGCGCGGAACGCCGCTCCATGGTCATGACCGATGATGAGAAGAAACTCACGGCGTATCACGAGGCTGGACACGCCTTGGTCGGATTGCACATGCCGAAAACCGACCCGCTGCACAAGGTCACCATTATTCCGCGCGGCCGGGCGTTGGGTGTGACGATGAACCTGCCGGAACGTGACCAATTGAGCATGTCGGAAACCCAAATGTTGTCGCGACTTGCGATGATGTACGGCGGTCGTATGGCGGAAGAGTTGATTTTCGGCAAAGAGAATATCACCACCGGTGCCGGTAACGATATTCAACAAGCGACGAATTTGGCGCGCCGGATGATTACCGAGTTCGGGTTCTCCGATAAACTTGGCCGCCTGCGGTATGCTGATAACGAAGAGGAAGTGTTTCTTGGGCATTCGGTGGCGCGTCAAAAGAATATGTCCGATGCGACTGCCGCGCTGATCGACCAAGAGGTCCGCCGCCTGATTGAGGACGCCGAAGAACACGCACGCCGTATTTTGACGGAACATGGCGACGAATTGGAAGTCATCGCGCAGGGCTTGCTGGAATACGAGACCCTCTCGGGTGCCGAAGTCGATGCCTTGCTGAAAGGCGAGTCGATCCATCGAAATGACGATGATACCCCGAGCGCGGATACCCCGCGACGGACATCCATTCCGACCGGTGGCAAAAAACGGCCCAAGAAAGGTTCTGACGGCGGCAGCGCAGATCCGGAACCGCAACCGGGCGAGTAATACGCCCTGGGCGTTTTGTTGAACGGATCAGCTTTATGACGGCGACCGGTGTATTTGCCGGACTGACCCTGGATCGTCCTCGGTTGATGGGTGTTATCAACGTCACGCCGGATAGCTTCTCGGATGGCGGCCAATTTCTTGATGTGACCGCAGCAGTGGATCAAGGACGTCGGCTACGTGACGCCGGTGCCGATATCCTGGACGTTGGGGGCGAGTCAACAAGGCCAGGCGCCGACCCAGTTTCTGTTGAAAGCGAACTCGACCGTGTGCTTCCCGTCGTTGACGCGTTGGCATCGGACGGGTGCCTTGTGTCGATTGATACGCGTCGCGCGAATGTGATGCGTCAGGCCATCGACGCCGGTGCACGGATCGTTAATGACGTGACCGCGCTGACCGGCGACAGCGACAGCGCCGCCGTTTGTGCGGCGGGCGACGTGGACGTGGTGTTGATGCATATGCAAGGCACGCCGCAAACGATGCAGGAGAATCCCGTTTATGCCGATGCGGCATCTGAAGTCAGGTCCTATCTTGCCGAACGAATCATGGCTGCAAATGCCGCCGGGATCGCGACGTCGCGAATGGCCGTCGATCCGGGCATCGGGTTTGGCAAGACGCTGGAACACAATTTGCGGATCCTCGATTGTTTGGATCAATTTGTTGGCCTGAATGTGCCTATCTTGCTCGGCGTATCGCGAAAGAGTTTCATCGCAAAGATCGATCGCGAGGGTCCGGCGGCGGAACGAGTTGCCGGGTCCGTCGCTGCGGCGATTGCAGGCTGGGTTCGTGGTGTAAGGATGTTTCGGGTTCACGATGTTGCGGAAACCCGACAGGCGCTGGCGGTTTGGCGAGCGATTGAGGACCATCGACATTCGTAGTGTAACGGATTATTAGCGATCTACATGTATCGATTCAGTCTCACCTTCGTCGGAGCGTCATTATGACGAAACGTAGATATTTCGGCACGGACGGTATTCGGGGTTTGGCGAATGCGCATCCGATGACGGCGGATGTTGCGCTTAAACTCGGAATGGCGGCAGCGCTTCAGTTCCGTCGGGGAGACCATCGCCATCGCGTTGTGATTGGCAAGGATACACGGCTGTCAGGATATATGATCGAACCCGCTTTGACCGCGGGCTTTGTGTCCATGGGCATGGATGTCGACCTTGTCGGTCCGCTTCCGACACCGGCCGTCGCAATGCTGACACGTTCGCTCCGCGCCGACATTGGGGTGATGATCTCAGCTTCTCACAATCGCTATGAGGATAACGGCATCAAGTTGTTCGGGCCGGACGGGTACAAGTTGTCCGATGCTGTCGAGGCGGAGATCGAAGCGAAGATGGACGGTGACCTGACGGCACGTTTGTCGGCATCCGCAGAACTTGGACGGGCGCGTCGGATCGACGACGCCCGCGGACGTTATACCGAATACGTAAAGCAGACCTTTCCCAAGGGGCTGCGGCTTGATGGTTTGCGCGTCGCGGTCGATTGCGCAAACGGAGCATCGTACAAGACCGCACCCACCGTGCTTTGGGAACTAGGTGCTGATGTCGTGCCAATCGGTGTAACACCGAATGGGACAAACATTAACAAGGGGTGCGGCTCGACAAGCTTGGCGGCGCTTCAAGAGACCACCGTGGCAGCTGGTGCCGATATCGGTTTGGCCTTCGACGGGGATGCCGACCGCTTGATCGTGTGTGACGAGAATGGACGGATTATCGACGGTGATCAAATTATGGCTTTGATCGCTCAAGACTGGTGCACGGCGGGTAAACTGTCTGGCGGCGCGGTCGTCGCGACGGTGATGTCGAACCTGGGGTTGGAACGATTTGTCCAGGGCCTTGGCATCGAACTTCAGCGGACCTCCGTTGGCGACCGGTACGTGGTTGAAGCCATGCGGGCGGGTTCCTGCAACTTGGGTGGCGAGCAGTCCGGTCATTTGATTTTTGGCGACTATGCGACCACTGGCGATGGCCTCATCGCGGCTTTGCAGGTTTTGGCGGTCTTGGTGACGGCCAAAGCAACGGCAAGCAACGTATGCGATGTCTTCCGACCGTTGCCGCAGGTTCTAAAGAACGTCGGCTATACGGGCGAACCACCATTGGACACGGCACCGGTCAAGGCGGCGATCGCTGATGGTGAAGCCAAGCTCGCAGGGGCAGGCCGCGTTTTGATCCGCCGCTCCGGCACCGAGCCGTTGATCCGCGTCATGGCGGAAGGCGAGGACCCCGCGTTGGTGGAAAGCATCGTCGACGCCATTTGTCTATCTATTTCCGAAGCGGCTTGAGGCGTCGTTATGGTCGCCATGAGTGGACGCGTTCTGATTGTTGCGGGATCCGATAGCGGCGGGGGGGCCGGCATTCAGGCCGATGTAAAGTCCGTAACCGCGCTCGGCGGTTTCGCGATGACGGCGATTACCGCGCTGACCGCGCAAAATACACAGGGTGTCGAGGGTATTCACGAAGTGCCGCCTGACTTCGTTGCCGAACAGATCAGGGTCGTCTTATCCGACCTGGGTGCCGATTGTATTAAGCTCGGCATGTTGCACCGCCCGGAAATCATCGACGTCGTCATGACCGCGCTTTCGGATCATGCACCGGACGTGCCGATTGTCGCCGACCCGGTCATGATCGCCAAGGGTGGGCATTCCTTGCTTGCTGACAGTGCGCAGTCGGCGCTCCGCGACACGGTTATTCCGCGTGCGGCATTGATCACACCGAATCTGCCGGAAGCCGAGGTTCTGACCGGCCTCAAGATCGATGGCGCCGATGACATGCCGGCGGCCGCGCACAAGCTTCGCGACTTGGGGGCGTCGGCGGTCCTGCTGAAAGGTGGGCATCTTCCGGGTGACGGGCCGTTGGTCGATTTGTTGCTTGATGAGTCCGGCGGCCTTCACCGGTTCGAGGATACACGGATCGAGACACCAAACACCCATGGAACCGGGTGCACCTTGGCGTCCGCGTCCGCATGCGGTATTGCGCAAGGGCTTGCGACGTACGATGCGGTGGCCCGCGCAAGGCAGTATGTTCGGGACGCCATTCAAACCAATCCGGGATTTGGCCACGGGCATGGTCCGCTCAACCATGCGGTGACGGTCGCCGATTAGTTCAACCTTACGCGACAACCGGCGCCGGGCCGGCGGGGCTGTTCAAGATGTCACGTAGGATTTCCATCCCTTCACGAACTTCCTCGCGCGTCCGGCAACTGCCGACACACAGTCGAACTGCATGCGGTGCCGGGTGGCGCCCAACCGCAAAAGCTTCGCCGGACAGGAAATAAACGCCTTTTTCCTCGGCCCGTTGACGGAACGACGCGGCGCGCCATGGTTCGGGCAAATCAAGCCATATCTGATAGCTGTGTTCGTGTCCGCGAATATCGAACTGTGACAGTGCCTTCACGGCGATGGCCATGCGCGTTTCGGCTTCTTGGCGCTGCCATCGGATCATCTCATCTGCGGACCCGTCGGCCAGCCAACGGGTGGCGATTTCCGCCATCAGCGGTGGTACCATCCAGCTGGACATCCGCGCCGTCGCGCGGATGGCATCATTCGCGCCGCGTGGTGAACTGATATAACCGACGCGCAGACCGGGGGAGACGGCCTTCGACAGGCCGGTTACATAGACGACGCGGTTTGGGGCATAAGACTGCAGGGCACAGGGACGTACCGTCGGTAAGAACCCCCAGACGTCGTCCTCGATTGCCAATAATTCATGCTTTTCCAGAATATCCGCAATCCGTTGTCGGCGAACGTTCGACATGATGCCCGTCGTTGGGTTCTGAACGGTCGGCATCAGATAGACGGTGCGTGGACGATGCTCTGCGATCGCGGCTTCCATTGCCTCCGGCAACATACCCTCGTCGTCCAAATCGACGGGGATGAGTTTGAGTCCAAGTTGGGCCCCGATATGGATGACTCCCGGGTAGGTAATACAATCGACAAGCACGCTGTCGCCAGGCCGAGTGACAGCCATGAATGCGACGAGAAGGGCATGTTGCGTTCCGTTTGTCAGCGTCAACCGATCAATATCGGTCTCAACGCCCATGCGACCGACCCAGTCGACGCCAGTTTGACGATGACGCGCCAAGCCCGAATGCGCCTGATAGTCCATCGCGTCGGCGCAGGCATTGGGGTCTTCGCTGATCTCACGAATGGTCTTTGAGAGATATGACCCGCCATCGCCTAGCGGGGGAACCGCCATGCTGAAATTTATCCCGTTGTCACGCACGCCGCCCAGGGCGAACGCACGTGGCGATTGCGGTTGCGGATAGCGGCCATCGCCACGGACATAAGTGCCGCGGCCGACCTCGCCGCCAACCAGACCGCGCCGTTCCGCTTCTTGGTACGCTCGGGACACCGTTCCCAATGTAACGCCCAGGTCGTACGCCAAGTTCCGCATTGGCGGAAGCTTGCTCTCGGCGGGAAGGTCACCGGATTTAATGGCGTCATCTATGGCATCTGCGATCCGAAGGTATTTCGGACCGCGCCGTTCGGCAATCTGGGGCATCCATGTTGTCATGGGAACAATGTTATTATTGTATCCATATTGGTGTCAATTTAATTGTAACAATGAGAACTATAATTGGAGTGAATGTCATGAAAACGATCGATTGTAATACGACAATTTCTTTGGCGGCAGAACAGCACGATTTGACGTTGCGTGCCGTCGGCGCGCGGTTCGCGGCGTCGGTCAAAGAGGCAATCATCGGTGTGTTCATGGTGCTCCAGAACTGGCAAGTGCGCGCCCTGATGCGGCATCGAATGGCGGACCTGGACGAACGACTGCTCGACGATATCGGATTGACTCGCGAACAAGTTGAAACCGAGGCCGAAAAACCGTTCTGGCTGCCATAATTACTGGGATCGCCCGTGATGATCGTTGCGCGATAAGCGACGATGGCGTCTGATCGGCGAATGTCGGGGGCACAATCATCACCATCGCAGCTGCCGCTGGCCTTCGGGCTGGCGGCGTTCGCCGTGTTTGGTTGGGGTATCACGCCGGCGATCACCGCCTTTCAGGTCACGGAGTTACCCGCATTGCAAGCCGGCATGATGCGGACGGTCTT
Source organism: Rhodospirillales bacterium (assembly GCA_965222395.1). GTDB lineage: Bacteria > Pseudomonadota > Alphaproteobacteria > Rhodospirillales > Casp-alpha2 > UBA4479. Next base: position 1,576,773 of record OZ244947.1, on the reverse strand, counting down.
GGCCGTGCCGCCGGCGATCGCGTTTATCTGGTTGTTGCGACTTCGCTTGCCGGTCGACCCGGTCACATGGGGTTGGCTATTGTTTGCCGGATTCGCCGCGTTCTGCGGATTTCCGATTTTGTTCACTTTGGGGATCGAGCGAACCTCAACCGGTCATGCCGCGCTTATTCTTGCTTGTATGCCCGTGGTCTCAGGCGCCCTTGGCGCCGTTCTGGATCGGCGATTTCCGGCACGGGCCTGGTTTTTCGGCGCGGCCTTGGCGCTTGCCGGTGAGGCTTTCTTGATCACCTCTCGTGATAGTAGCGGAGAGGCCACACTTTCAGGCGACGCACTGGTCATAGCGGCAGCGATCATATCCGGCACCGGTTACGTTGCCGGTAGCCGCGCGACGGCAAAGATCGGCGCGTGGTCGACAACTTTCTGGGGTGTTGCCATTGCCGGGTTGGCGCAGGTGCCGCTCTTGATATGGTTTGCCTCCGACATCGATTGGCCGGCGGTCGGCCATGTGGGTTGGCTGTCGACGTTGTATCTCGTGACGTTTTCGACGGTTCTGAACTATGCGGCATGGTATTGGGCGTTGAATCATGGATCTGTCATTCGAATAGCCCCGGTTCAATTCGCCCAACCAGTGGTCAGTCTCGTTTTTGCCGTTGTGTTGTTGAGTGAGCCTTTGACGCCGACCATCATGGTTTCTACCGCGATGATCCTGGGCGGGATCGTCGTCGCGAGTCGCGCGCAGCATCGGCGCTAGTCAACCTTAAGAGGACACCTTTCTATGACCTTCATTGCCTTGAAAGACATCGAAGCGGCTGCGGAAACAGTCTACCGCCACATGCGTGCGACGCCTGAAATTCATTGGCCGCTTCTGAGTGTGCGGGTCGGCACAGAGGTCATTGTGAAGCACGAGAATCATACCCCAATAGGCGCGTTCAAGATTCGTGGCGGGTTGAACTATATGGCTCATTTGATGGCGACAGACCCTGGCTGTCCCGGTGTCATCACGGCGACACGAGGCAATCATGGCCAATCCGTTGCCCGTGCCGCGACCGCGGTGGGTCTGCGCTCGGTCATCTATGTGCCACACGGCAACAATCCCGAGAAGAACGAGGCTATGCGGGCCTTCGGCGCGGAGTTGATGGAACATGGCGAGGATTTCCAAGAAAGCCGCGAAGAGGCGGGCCGAATTGGGAGCGCCGAAGGCCTGCACATGATCCCGCCGTTTCACCCGCATTTGGTTGCGGGCGTCGGCACATATGGACGAGAACTTTTTCTCGCCCATCCAGATATAGACACGGTTTATGTGCCGATTGGTATGGGGTCCGGCATCTGCAGTCTGATCGCCGCCCGCGATGGTTTGGGAATGAAAACGAACATTGTCGGCGTCGTGGCGGATAAGGCACCGGCATATGCCTTATCGTTTGAGGCCGGCAAACCGGTTGAGACAAATGACGCGGCAACGTTCGCAGATGGGGTCGCCTGCCGTAGTCCGGATGCAACGGCGGTGGAGATCATCAATAAGGGGGCTGACCGCATTGTTCGGGTGACCGAGGATGAGTTTCGTGCGGCGATGCAGGCCTATTTTTTTGACACACACAACATTGCAGAAGGCGCAGGCGCGGGGCCGCTCGCCGCGCTGTTGCAGGAAAAAGACCGATTGGTGGGTAAGAAAGTGGCGGTGATTCTATCGGGCGGAAACGCCGACCGGGCACAGTTTCAACAAGCCTTGTGTACGGATTGCTCACGTTGGTCGTGACACGTAAACTCGCCCCGAGCGCGATCCGACGGAGAACACGATGACCACAGAATTGTTTCGTGATGATAGCTATTTGAAAAGCTGCCAGGCGACCGTAATCGCGGTTGACGAACAGGGAATTCAATTGGATCAAACCGTGTTCTATCCGATGGGCGGCGGCCAACCCGGCGATACGGGAGTGTTGTCGACTGATGACGGCCGGGCGGTGACCATCGTCGACACTCGGAAAAATCGTGATACCGGTGCGCACGTGCATGTGCCGCAAGACGGTGCGCCGGAACTTTCAGTCGGAGACACGGTCACAGCGCAAATCGATTGGGACCGGCGATATAGACTGATGCGCATGCACTCGGCCCTGCATTTGCTGTGCGCGGTGATCGATGGCGGCGTTACAGGCGGTCAAATCGGCGAGGAGAAGAGCCGTCTGGATTTCGATCTTGAGGAAACGGCGTTGGACAAGGACGTCATCGTGGCGGCATTGAACTCTTTGGTTTCGGCCGGCCATGCGATGGGCCATCGTTGGATTACAGATGCTGAAATGGCAGAGAATCAGGACTTGGTCCGGACGATGTCGGTAAAGCCCCCAATGGGGGCGGGGCGGGTGCGGTTGATGGAGATCGCGGACGGCGTCGATCTTCAGCCGTGTGGCGGTACGCACGTCGCCAACACTTCAGAAATCGGCGAGCTTCGGGTCGGCAAAATCGAGAACAAGGGCAAACACAATCGCCGAGTGAACATTCACTTGGTCGCGCCATAACAATAAACTGGAGAGGAAATTTCGTGAGCACCAATGCATTTAAGATCGCCGTGATCCCGGGTGATGGGATCGGCAATGAGGTCGTGCCGCCGACGTGCAGAATTTTGGAAGCGGTCGCGCGTAAGCACGATCTGGCGTTCGAGTTCGATGAAAAAGACTGGAGCTGCGAACGCTTCCACAAATCGGGATCGATGATGCCGGATGACGGCTTGGACGACATCGGGTCGCACGACAGCATCCTGTTGGGCGCCGTCGGATACCCGGGCGTTCCCGACCATGTGTCACTTTGGGGCTTGTTGATCCCCATCCGTCGGCAATACCAGCAGTATGTGTCGCTGCGTCCCGTCAGATTGTTCGAGGGCGTACCGTGCCCCCTGGTCGGGCGCAAACCCGGCGATATCGATATGGTGGTGGTTCGTGAAAACAACGAGGGCGAATACTCGGAAATCGGCGGGCGCATCTATCAGGGCACCGAGGACGAAGTCGTTTCGCAACAGGCCGTGTTCACCCGAAAAGGGACCGACCGGATCATGCGTTACGCATTCGATCTGGCCCAAACCCGGGCGCGTAAGCACGTCACCTCGGCCACGAAATCCAACGGCATTATCCATTCGATGCCGTTTTGGGACGAGCGCTTCGAGGCCATTTCAGCGGAGTATCCGGATGTCGAGACCGCAAAATTTCATATCGATATTTTGACGGCACGATTTGTCACAAATCCTGACTGGTTCGATGTGGTCGTCGGTTCGAACCTTTTTGGCGATATTCTTTCCGACCTGGGTCCGGGCGTCACTGGAACCATTGCCATCGCGCCAAGTGGCAACATCAACCCGGAACGCGATCATCCATCGATGTTCGAGCCCGTCCATGGCTCGGCGCCAGATATCGCGGGCCAGGGGATCGCCAATCCGATAGGCACGATATGGTGTGCATCGATGATGCTGGAGCATTTGGGACATAAGGAAGCGGCCGATGACATGATGACCGCCATTGAAAACCTATTGAAAGGCGACGGACCAAAGACTCGCGATATGGGTGGGAAAGCGTCGACGGAAGAATTTTGCCGTGAACTCGAAGCCGAGTTGGGAAACTGAGGGCATATGACGACACTTCCGTTATATCAAGTTGACGCTTTCACTGACCGGCCGTTTGGCGGCAACCCGGCCGCCGTGTGTCCGTTGGACGAATGGCTCCCCGACAATGTCATGCAAGCGATTGCGCTTGAGAACAATCTTTCGGAAACAGCATTCTTCGTGGCAGAAGGTGACGGCTACCGATTGCGCTGGTTCACGCCGACCGACGAGGTCGTCTTGTGCGGGCATGCGACGCTGGCGTCGGCTGCCGTTATCTTCGAGAAACTTAGCCCCGATGTGTCATCGATTGCGTTTCAGACTCAGAAAAGTGGCGTCCTGAACGTGCGGCGCGACGGCGAGATGTTGGTTATGGACTTCCCATCCCTCCCGGCATCGCCGGTTGAGATGCCGGATGGGCTGGCCGACGCTATCGGCGGCATCCAGCCAACCGCATTTCTTCGCGCCGTTAAGAACATGGCGATTCTGGAAACCGAAGACGATGTGCGTGCCGTTGAACCCGACCTTGAGTTCATCAAAAAAATGGAGGGTTACGGGCTCATCGTGACCGCCGCCGGTAGCGATACAGATTGCGTATGTCGATATTTCGGGCCGCAGGCGGGTGTGCCGGAAGACCCAGTGACTGGCTCAGCGCATTGTACATTGGCACCGTATTGGGCCGAGAAGCTCGGTAAACCAACCATACATTCCCGTCAGATTTCGGCACGATCGGGAGATGTTTTTTGCGAAGTCGTCGGCGACCGGGTCAACTTGGCCGGTCACGCGCAGTTGGTGATTGAGGGTGTCCTGACATTTTGAGCCATGAATTCGATCTCGATTAGGCCAGCACGCGGAGACGCCGAAATGGGCGTGGTCCGAGAATTGTTTGTCGAGTACCAGGAGTTTCTCGGCTTCGATTTGTGCTTTCAGGGGTTTGCCGATGAGTTGGCACAGCTTCCTGGCTGCTATACGCCGCCGGATGGCGAGATATTCCTCGCTGTTGACGGGGCCGAGTGGGTGGGCGTCGCCGCGGTTCGTCCCGTCGGAGACGATGTCGGTGTGAGAAGCGAGATGAAGCGCCTCTACGTTCGTCCCAAATGGCGCGGACTTGGTGTTGGCCGGAGACTAGCTGATGCCGTCATCTCGTATGCTCAGTCGCAGGGGTACGAAACGATGGTTCTGGATACGGTCGAGCATCTGGAAACAGCGCGCAGTATGTATTCCCGTATGGGTTTTATCGAGACCCATCCATACTATGAGAATCCGCTTCCAAGCGTGATTTACATGGAGAAAAAGCTATAGTACCTCATGTTCAGTCACGAATTTGCCGTAATCGAAACGTAGGTTCTTAGCATGAATAAAACTCTCGGTTTATGGTGCAAAATGATTGCGGTACTTGTTCCGGTCGCTCTATTGACCGTCGAACAAGCGGCCGCGCAGAGCGACGAACTGCAGTTGAAACGCACCTTTGGTCTTCGTGGCGAAGGTACGTCGCACGTACAAATGCGCGCCGTGATGGCGCCGGTACAGCCGCGCCCCAACAGCACGCGAATGGCACAAGTCGCAGTAACCCCGGTGCTGACTGTAGTTTCAAAAGACAAGGTGGGTTACGTCTGCAAATTGGGCCCGCGGATCACGGACGCGTTGCTGCGGATGTGGTTTGAAAAACCCATTGTCATGACGAATTTATTCGACCCTGCGCAGTCGGGGGAACGGGTCTACCGTGTTTCCAAGACGCCGGAGCAGCAGGCGGAAGATGCGCGCTTGATCAGCGAGATTAACAAAGCGCTCCGCGACGAGTTGATCTCGGAGATTCTCGTTGTCAAAGGTGCCCGCCAAATGGGCGGTGGGACGATTTCCAAGCTCCCGTTCGCGAGTGTTCTTGGCTGTGCCGAGCTCGAAGAGGCACCTTGAAACGTCGCCCGCGCTTGTTGCAGCATGACATTTCTATTGTGATTTTTGCCGCAAACTGTAGTATTTTGCGATTGAAAAACCCCAAATTGTAGGGGCTGATGCAAAATATAGCGATGTAGATGCCAATCACTGCTCTTTTTGAGCATTTCCTGGCTCAACCGCAGCGGGGGCGACATGACCTACGGACCCAAGAACTGGCTTAAACGTATCACTGTCGTGGCGATTGTCGCGGTGAGCGTCAGCGGGTGTGCCATCCTGGAGGGCAATGTTTTCGAAGAATCCTTCTGGGCGTCGAGTCCGTTTAAGACCAACGACGAGGCGGAACTCGGAATCGCTGAACTCGCCAAAGGGAATTTCATCAAGGCGGAAGGGCATTTTCAACGCGCCTTGGCCACCGACTCCCGCGACATTGACGCGTTACTCGGTGCGGGCATTCTTTATCAGAATACCGGTCAGTTCGTTAAAGCCCGTGAGATGTACGAAGCGGTGCTCGCCATTCGGCCGGAGGAAAGTCGGCAGTTCGTGGTTTGGAATGAGTTGACCACGCGACCGGCGTCGCAAGTCGCTTCCGTCAATCTGTCTTTGTTGGAAACGGGCGGGACGGCGAACGTCGCGATGCCGTCACCCTTGAACGGGGCACCTGTCGGTGCCCCTATCGGTGCGTCGCCGGAAACCAATGTTCTCTTGGGACGCGCCCAGCCTCAGGTGGCCAATGCGCCGCCAGCGATGAGCGAGCCGTCCGCCATGCCGTCAATGCAGAGTGGCGCGGAGGTCGGTCAGCTGGCCCGTCCCGATGCCAACATCGTCTCGCGGTTTTCTACGCTGCGTGCACTTCGGGATCAGGGACTGATCACGCAGGAAGAATATACCCAGCGCCGGCAATCGAATATCGGTGCGCTATTGCCGATCACGTCGCCACCGCCGGCTGCCGGTCTTGATCGGCCCGTGCCGGGTACCGAGCAGATATCGGCGCGGCTGCGCGCCATTGGGCGCGCGCTTGAAATGCGGGCGATTTCTGTTTCTCAACATTCTGCCGAACGCGGTCTCATCCTTGATGCGATGATGCCCTCCGCGCCGGTCATGGTTGCACCGCCGGCGGTCCCGCCGAGCGGACTCCTGCAGGCCGCTGATTCGATACGCCGACTGGAAATTCTGCGGGACGACGGCTTCATCACGTCGGATGAATACGCCCGTGAACGCCAAGCCATCGAGTTGGCCATGCAGGCAACCCCGACGGCCACGCCTGCCGGTGCGGTGAGTGCGGCGACGTCCGCAACCGGCACCCCTCAAGCCGCTCAGCCGGTTGCTCAAGAGCCGCCGAAACCGGCCGGCCCGCAGCCGGCTGTCCACTTGGCATCTTATCGCTCGGCCAAACAAGCCGAAAGTGGCTGGGTGCAAATTAGACGTGCCCATTCGGCACTTCTGAGCAATCTCGATTACCAAGTCAGCCGTGTCACGTTAGGAAGCAAAGGCACGTATTTCCGACTGAAGGCGGGACCGTTGCCTACAACCGCCGCGGCGACGGACCTTTGCCGTCAATTGAAACAACGCCGACAGTTCTGCGACGCATCCGTCATGAACGGTGGCTAAGTTTCGTCAGTCGCGTCGATAAAGCGGCTGATTTCATCGATAACCGGCGCCGGCTTCTCGGCATGAAGCCAATGCCCCGCACCCTCGACGACCGCGTGTTCCGCATACGGAAATAGTCCTTGGATTAACGGAAGATGACCGTCGTCGATGTAGTTCGAGGCGCCGCCGGCAAGGAACGTCGTCGGGCCGTCATACGGACTGCCCGTTTCACCGGGGAAATCCAAAATATCCGCCATCCCATCGTCAATATGATCAAGGTTGACTTGCCACTTCAAGCCGTCGTCGTCCTGCCCCAGGTTCTGCAACAGGAACGCTCGAATCCCGGCATCGGGGATATGCTCCAGAAGATAGTCTTCCGCTTCGGATCTGCGCGATAGGCTTGCCAGCGGGACCGATCGCATGGCGGTGATATAGGGCGCGTAATCGTGCTCGTACCGCACGGGCGCGATGTCTAGAACCATCAGTCCTTTGACCAACTCCGGGTACTGCAGCGCGAGCGCCATGGCTGCTTTACCGCCCATCGAATGGCCGACGACAATGGCCGGGCCGTCACTTTGGCGGTCGATGAGGTGGGCGATGTCGGCGGCCATCGCGTCATAGGTCATAGTCTCGTGCCATGGGCTATCGCCGTGATTGCGCATGTCTGCGGTGATGATCCGAGCCCGATCAGCAAGCCGTTTCTGAATGGCTTGCCAATTTCGCTTGCGGCCGAACAGTCCATGTAAAATGAAAACGGACTGTCCTTCCCCCAGTTCGGTATTGGAGAGTAAAACCGGCGTCATGATTGCGACACTATATTAGTCGAATGACGTCGTCGCCACCTCGGTCGGGCCGAGCTTGGCAAAGGTGCGATCCACATCTTTTCGGAACGCCAAGAAACGGGCCAGCTCTTTGCCCTTCAGCGTCCGGCCCGAAGGCATATCGATGCGAAGGGGATTGACCTGCCGGCCGCCTCGGTGGACCTCGTAATGTAAATGGGGCCCGGTCGAGCGGCCGGTGGTGCCGACATAACCGATCACTTGGCCTTGTTCGACGCGCTTGCCACTTCGTACGCCACGGGCGAACCCCTTCAAGTGAGCATAGGCTGTCTCGTAGGTGCCGTTGTGGCGGATTTTAATGTAGTTGCCGAAGCTTCCATTTCGCCCGGCACGGATAACTGTACCATTGCCGGCGGCAAAAATCGGCGTACCCCGGGGGGCCGCGAAATCGACGCCCTTATGCATCTTCGTGTACCCAAGGATCGGGTGCTTGCGCTTGCCGAATGTCGATGACAAGCGCGCACCGTCGATCGGCGTCCGCATCAACGCCTTGCGCGACGCCTTGCCCGACTCGTCAAAGTAATCTGTGCTGCCGTCGGGGAGGGTGTAGCGATAAACGCTGATCCGTTTGCCGCTCAGCGTCAGCGTGACGAATTTGACGGCGCCATTGTACACCGGCGTGCCGTTCGCGTCCGACACGCGCTCGTACATCACTTGAAAGTCATCTCCGGTACGAATGTCGCGTTGGAAGTCGACGTCCCATGAAAGCAACCGAATCATGCGGGCAATCACGACGGATGGGACATCCGAATCCCGCCCGGCGACATAAAGGCTATTTTCGATCCGGCCCTCGGCGCGCACAGGCGTTCGGGTCAGTTCTTTCTCTCGCTCTTCGGAATTGTAGGAACCATCTTCGTTCCGATAGACAAGAACTTCGGTCTTATAGTCGGGGTCTATCTTCAGGCCGATAAACGACTCAGCGGGCAGGTTGAGATCTTCTTCCGAAGACGCAGCCGTTTGAAATGTCAGTTCGATATCCTGACCTCGACGAATCCGGCGCGGATCATAGTGTTTCGACAAGGCAACCACGGCGTTGTGCGCTTCCTGGCGACCGACCCCGGCACGATCAAGCAAGGCCGCAAGCGTGTCGCCTTTGCCGACTTCCATGCTTCGGTTATAGGTGATCGGTGTGTTCGTTGTCGGAAGCGCCGCTATCTCCGTCTCGGCGCTGGGCTTTGGAAGATGGCGCGTTTGCAGGGCCGCGGCCGCAGCCGGGTTCCCGAGCGAGATCGGTGCCATAGCGATGGTTTCATCGCTTGCGTCCAATGCGCCGTCGATATCAATCTGGAGGACATTCATCGCCACGGCGAGTGCCAGGGCCGATGAGACTCCGACGAGGATCATACCGCGACCGGTCATCGGGCGGTGGCT
>OZ244947.1:0-1565000 GCA_965222395.1 Rhodospirillales bacterium | reverse complement strand
GCTTTGCAAGCTTCAGGTCGTCGGTTCGATCCCGTCCGGCTCCACCAGAAGCATATCATCGTTGGGTGCAAGGATCGCCCCGACATTATTGATGATACCGACCTTCGGTCGGTGTGGGGTTCGGTCCCGTCCGTCTCCACCGGAAGCAGGCATTTTGATTTTGCCACTCAGGCGCCGTTACGCGGCTCCGGCGCTGGCTTACGCGCAGTGGCGCGGCGACCCTTGGTCGCTGGGAGCATTAAGGGCTGCAAGGCAGCCCCGAAGCGGACGCTTCGTGAGCCTGCGTGGCGCTTGAACGCAGCGAGCGGCAGCTCGCGCATACGAAGGGCATATATTTTAGGGCCGATTGGCGGCTCTAAAATATCTGCCTTTTGGCGGATAGGACGCTCATACCGAGGGGTATGGGATGTCGTTTACATTGTGAAGAGGAACGATCCTCGGTCGATTTGATATTGCCGATGGATGGATACAGGGCGCGCCTTTTTGGGCTTGTTCGGTGCTTGCACCTTTTTGGTGTTTGCATGGGGCATGGCTGAAAGGGGGAGCGGGTGTGTTTGTCTATTGGGGAACGGTTGGGCTTGATGCTCAAGCGGGGTGCTTACTTGTAGGTATCTATCGGTTGAAACGAGGTTCTGTCTGGCTTGCCGGACGTGTTCGAAGGTTGCACGACCTTCGAAGTCGACACGTCTGGCAATCGATGCCGGTATCTAGACGCTTTTCATTCAGTGTGGCGTTTGGGAGTTTGCCGGCATCAGCAAATTGCGTTGAGTAAGAGGCTCTGTGTAACCGCCGTTTGGCGGTGCGGCCGCTGACATAGCTTGTTTGGCGGTTGTTTATGGAAGCGGGTTCTTTATGGATCTGTTTATCCGTGTTGCATGGGGCGTTCTCAAGCGAGAGAAGGGCATCTGGTGAATGCCTTGGCACAAAGAGGCGATGAAAGACGTGGCACTCTGCGATAAGCTGCGGGGAGGGGAGAGCACCCTTTGATCCGTGGATCTCTGAATGGGGAAACCCGGCGCTTTAGCGTCATCTTGCACTGAATACATAGGTGTAAGAAGCAAACCCGGCGAAGTGAAACATCTCAGTAGCCGGAGGAAAGGACATCAACCGAGACTCCGTTAGTAGTGGCGAGCGAACGCGGACCAGGCCAGTGGCAATTGTGTAAGAACCGGAACCGTCTGGAAAGTCGGGCCATAGCGGGTGATAGCCCCGTACGGGTAGAAAGCACTTTTGTCCTCGAGTAAGGCGGGGCACGTGAAACCCTGTCTGAACGTGGGGGGACCATCCTCCAAGCCTAAGTACTCCTTTGTGACCGATAGTGAACCAGTACCGTGAGGGAAAGGTGAAAAGCACCCCGACGAGGGGAGTGAAAGAGACCTGAAACCGGATGCCTACAAGCAGTCGGAGGGAGCTTGTCTCCTGACGGCGTACCTTTTGTATAATGGGTCAGCGAGTTAATTTTGCGAGCGAGCTTAAGCCGTTAGGTGTAGGCGCAGGGAAACCGAGTGTTAATAGCGCGTATAGTTCGTAGGATTAGACCCGAAGCCCGGTGATCTAGCCATGAGCAGGTTGAAGGTGCGGTAACACGTACTGGAGGACCGAACCCACTTATGTTGAAAAATGAGGGGATGACTTGTGGCTAGGGGTGAAAGGCCAATCAAACCGGGTAATAGCTGGTTCTCCGCGAAATCTATTTAGGTAGAGCGTCGTGTATTGCTGTCGGGGGTAGAGCACTGGATGGGCTAGGGGGCCCCACAGGCTTACCAAACCTAACCAAACTCCGAATACCGATAAGTATGAGCACGGCAGACAGACCATGGGTGCTAAGGTCCGTGGTCGAAAGGGAAACAGCCCAGACCTCCAGCTAAGGTCCCCAAATCATAGTTAAGTGGGAAAGGATGTGGGAAGGCCAAGACAACCAGGAGGTTGGCTTAGAAGCAGCCATCCTTTAAAGAAAGCGTAACAGCTCACTGGTCTAAACAAGCCGTCCTGCGCCGAAGATGTATCGGGGCTCAAACTATGTACCGAAGCTGAGGATTCACACGTATGTGTGAGTGGTAGCGGAGCGTTCCGTAGGCCTGCGAAGGTGACCCGCGAGGGTTGCTGGAGGTATCGGAAGTGAGAATGCTGACATGAGTAGCGACAAAGAGTGTGAGAAACACTCTCGCCGTAAGTCCAAGGGTTCCTCGGCAAGGCTAATCCGCCGAGGGTGAGCCGGCCCCTAAGGCGAGGCCGAAAGGCGTAGTCGATGGGAACTAGGTTAATATTCCTAGGCTTGGTGGTAGTGACGGATGACGGCAGCAGTGTGGGCTTAACGGATTGTCCATGCTGTGAAGTTGTCCCAGGAAATAACTCCACCGTATAAACCGTACCCGAAACCAACACAGGTGGACTGGTAGAGCATACCAAGGCGCTTGAGAGAACGATGTTGAAGGAACTCGGCAAAATGCCTGCGTAACTTCGGGAGAAGCAGGCCCCGTTCTTGGGCAACCAGGGGCGGGGGGCACAGACCAGGGGGTAGCGACTGTTTACTAAAAACATAGGGCTCTGCGAAGTGGTCAACACGACGTATAGGGTCTGACGCCTGCCCGGTGCCGGAAGGTTAAGAGGAGAGGTGAGAGCTTTGAATCGAAGCCCCGGTAAACGGCGGCCGTAACTATAACGGTCCTAAGGTAGCGAAATTCCTTGTCGGGTAAGTTCCGACCTGCACGAATGGCGTAACGACTTCCCCACTGTCTCCAACATCGACTCAGCGAAATTGAATTCTCCGTGAAGATGCGGAGTACCCGCGGTTAGACGGAAAGACCCCGTGCACCTTTACTACAGCTTCAGAGTGGTACTAGGGAATAACTGTGTAGGATAGGCGGGAGACTTTGAACCCAAGCCGCCAGGTTTGGTGGAGTCACCCTTGAAATACCGCCCTTTTGTTCTCTGGTATCTAACCGCGATCCCTGAACCGGGATCCGGGACCCTCTGTGGCGGGTAGTTTGACTGGGGCGGTCGCCTCCCAAAGAGTAACGGAGGCGCGCGAAGGTGGGCTCAAGCTGGTCGGAAATCAGCTGTTGAGTGCAATGGCATAAGCCTGCCTGACTGCGAGAGCGACGGTTCGAGCAGAGACGAAAGTCGGTCATAGTGATCCGGTGGTCCCGCATGGAAGGGCCATCGCTCAACGGATAAAAGGTACGCCGGGGATAACAGGCTGATGATCCCCAAGAGTCCACATCGACGGGATCGTTTGGCACCTCGATGTCGGCTCATCACATCCTGGGGCTGGAGCAGGTCCCAAGGGTTCGGCTGTTCGCCGATTAAAGTGGTACGTGAGCTGGGTTTAGAACGTCGTGAGACAGTTCGGTCCCTATCTGCCGTGGGTGTTGGATACTTGAGAGGAGCTGCCCCTAGTACGAGAGGACCGGGGTGGACGTATCTCTGGTGGACCTGTTGTCACGCCAGTGGCATAGCAGGGTAGCTAAATACGGACGGGATAACCGCTGAAGGCATCTAAGCGGGAAGCCCCCCTCAAAACCAGGTATCCCTTGAGAGCCGTGGAAGACCACCACGTCGATAGGCTGGATGTGGAAGCGTGGTAACACGCGTAGCTGACCAGTACTAATCGCTCGATAGGCTTCAGAGCGCTTCATGCGCACGGATAAACAGATCCTCAAGCTCATGCAGTTTGCAGAACTAAAACCAGACAGAAACTTTTTGTATGCCAGTCATGCGATGCATGACGTGGTTGCTCGCCCAATCTCATATTGCTATGGCGGTTGGCGCGTCAGCTGCTTGGCGTATAAAACATGTCTTGTGTGCTTCGACGACCTGGTGGTCATGGCGAGAGTGCCCCACCCGATCCCATCTCGAACTCGGACGTGAAACCTCTTAGCGCCGATGGTACTGCATCTTAAGGTGTGGGAGAGTAGGTCGCCGCCAGGTCTTCAAAGCGCACAACAGAAAACCCAAAAACATCGTTCCTCTTTAACACCCTCAAATGAATACCCTTAACGCGGGGTGGAGCAGCCCGGTAGCTCGTCAGGCTCATAACCTGAAGGTCACAGGTTCAAATCCTGTCCCCGCAACCAAAATGCAGAGACCCGCCCCTAGAAATAATGTGGGGCGGGTCTTCGCATTTTTGTCGCCGGAGACTGTGGATATGGCCCTCGTAAAACAGGCAAAAAGCCTGTTCTATCAAGGTTCTGCGCCAGGAGCACAGCGACGCAGCGGAACGAGCAACGCGAGGACAAATCCTGTCCCCGCAACCAATAAACAAGGCCCCCCAATAACTAGTCTGGGGGGCCTTATTTATTGGCATAGGGTGCCGATTTTAAACCGTTATAGGCCTCCGGCCCGCACCGCGCACTGCGCAAAAGTCGTTGTAAGACAACGACTGGCAGTGGACGTGAGACGCAACGCGCCGAACCCGACGGCACGAAGTGGGCGGAACGCCTAACCCGGTCCCCGATACCAAAACCGCAATTCCCGGCATCAAGCCGATGCTCGCCGTTGGGCGAAGATCACCAGCGCAATGAATGTGTGGTCTAACGGGGTTAAGTTCCGTACAACCTATGATCGGAAGTTCGGCATTCCTGCTTATGATTTATTGGCGTGATTTCGGATCGGTTGACCGGGGCAGAGTGAGATAAATGACCAAGAGTGCAAGTGCTGTTGTCGTCCAACAAATAAGCAGACCACAGATCGCTGCACGGCGCGTCGGCCTGATCATACCCCCATCTCCCTTTCTCTTGGATGAGAGGGTCTTCGTTAGTCTCGGAATATTGAAAGTCGCCTCCGCGCTCAGGCAGCAAGGTAGTACCGTGTCGCTACTCGATCTGTCGGGGGTCGCCAATTATCTTGACGCGTTGGATAGTTATCTGAGCGAGACGGACGACGAGGTCATCGGCATTACAGCAACCACACCGCAGTTTCCGGCCGTGGTCAAAATTGTCGAGAGAATTCGGAACAGGGCGCCTCAAAAGCGAGTCATTCTCGGGGGGCCGCACGTAACGTTGTCGTATGCGGCGCTCAAATACGCGCAGAAGAAAGGTACCGCTGGTATATCGCGCGCGGCGGGGGCAGTGGCACGACTGGAAGAGATGTTCGACGTCTTGGTACCCGGTGACGGAGAGCTCGCCGTGCTGGCAGCTGTGCAACCCGACAGCCCCAAAGTCATCGATGGTGACGATCGCCAAGGGGCGTATTTCATGGCCGACGACGTGTACGAGGAAGCGCCGCTACCGGCCCGCAACCTAGTGGACCTAGATAGTTATAAATACTCGATCGAAGGATTTCCCGCGACAAGCCTGATTGCCCAACTCGGCTGCCCGTTTGCTTGTGCGTTCTGCGGCGGCCGATTTAGCAATGCACTTCGCGTCATTCGTATGCGGAGTACGGAATCGATCCTCCAAGAAGTCGAGATGCTGCACCTGACCTACGGCTATACAGGGTTCATGTTCTATGACGATGAGTTGAATGTCTCGCGTACCATGGTTGAGTTGATGAATGGTCTTGCCGATCTGCAGGAGAAGCTCGGCGTGTCTTTTCGACTTCGTGGTTTTATCAAGTCGGAATTATTCACCGAAGAACAGGCCATCGCTATGCACCGTGCTGGTTTCAGATGGCTCTTGTGCGGTTTTGAAGCCGCATCGGAACGCATTCTAACAAACATTGAGAAAAGGGCGACGATCGACGACAACACCCGGGCTGTGGAGATCGCAAAGCGAAACGGCCTCAAGGTGAAGGGATTGATGTCGATCGGGCACGCAGGCGAGACAGCAGAATCCGCGCTGACCATTCGCGACTGGCTGGTGGATATGGCCATCGACGATTTCGATTGCACAATTATAACGACGTATCCGGGAACACCCTATTACGATTTGGCGCTTCCGCACGAAAGTATGTCCGGTATCTGGACATATACACATCCGAAGTCCGGTGACCGGCTACATAGCGTCGACGTGGATTTCTCGGAAACTGCAGAATACTACAAGGGCGATCCTGACGGCGGGTACAGCGCTTTCATTTTTACGGACGCACTGTCTTCGGACGAGATCGTTTCCCTTCGCGATACGATTGAGTCCGATGTCAGAGACAAGCTTGGAATCCCCTTCAATCCCGGACGGCCGGGCTTACGGTTTGAGCACTCGATGGGACAAGGGTTGCCAGCCTCAATGTTTCGAAGGGTAAAAGCGCCAGTCTAACCCGACAGTCAAACCACATCCTCTGACACGTGCATCCGCGTCATGTCATGACTAGGCAACTGCAATGCGATGCCCAAGCGTGCGCAGACGCACAAGAAAACCAGACATCTCTCTCATGAATCATTCGACCGCTAAAGCGATCAGGTCAAAAGTGAAACCGAGTTCTTATTTCTTTTCATTCTCGAAAACATGGTGGATTTCCGAAATGTAGGTTTCGTAGATTTTCTCCGGGATCATTCGAGGATTTAGTTTCATTAAAGATACTAGAAATAGCATTAGCCCTGCGGCGGTC
This sequence comes from Rhodospirillales bacterium, assembly GCA_965222395.1. Lineage (GTDB taxonomy): Bacteria > Pseudomonadota > Alphaproteobacteria > Rhodospirillales > Casp-alpha2 > UBA4479. Next base: position 1,558,517 of record OZ244947.1, on the reverse strand, counting down.
ACAATCTGCAGAAGAAATATGGCCAGGAGTCCCAGGATTGTTGAGGTCCAGCCTAAGATTGCGAGGTCTGTAAACAAACGCAATCCTGTCAAACCTATTGCCGATAGTGCGAGGACGACGATTGCGGCTATACACAGCATTAGAACCCGAACGGCAATGACATCAGCGAAAATCGAGAAAGCGCTGAATGCATGCGCCATGAATGTTTCGAGATTTAAATGGCTGCGACCGAAACGGCGATTTCCTCGGTCACACGGCACAAGTTCATAAGGGATGCGCGCTCTAATAATTGCTGCAGGAAAATGGTTCCATAGCTCTCCGATGTTTGCCAGGCGGCGGACTAAAACGGCTGGAATAACAGAAAAGTTTCCCATCGAGATTGAGGACCCCGTAAGAAGCCGGAAAATCATTTTGTACAAACGATAACCGGTCTGAAAACGTAAACCTTCCGACCTTTTCTTTCTCTGAGCGAAGACAATATGTGGCGATGACGATTCGATGCATGCGCGCAAAAGTCTTGGAATATCTTCCGGTTTATCCTCCAGGTCGGAATCCATCACGACAAGAGCATCGTGAACAACATTCGACGCCACATAAGCGACTCCAATGGCGACGGCGCGTTGGTTGCCCTGGTTGCTTGATAGAGTAATTATGCGAATATCTTCCGTCGCCACCAACGTACCCGCAAGAGGTCCGAGATCCGGTGGTGCATTTAGTGAACCGTCGTCAACCAATATGATTTGCACCCGAGTGCCGGTGGGGGCGAGTGCTGCGTCGATCATGGGCAGCAAACACTCAACCGATTCCCAATCGTTGAAAACCGGCATCAGGACAACGATCCGTTTTCCTTCAGGTCCTGTATTCATTACTTGGTTCCAAACGCCATCTTGCGAGCTAGCCAATTACCCACCTGTTTTCTCCAGTATAGCGAAGAGACTAACACCTCGACGGTAAGGACGCGCAGAAGCATTTTCTATCAATTCAATGATTCGAGCATGCTCGCTTTCGAAGACTCTCGTCAGCAATTTGTTTAGCGGTTTCGGGGGCAATGCGAAATCGGTTCCAGAAGAACCAAATGTTCGCTCTAGTCGGTTTCCTACAAACCGCGCTATCCATATCAATGGATATAGATAGGCGTTAAAAGGTGTCAGGACCTTTACCTTGACCGGAAGACTGCGCCAAAGATCCGAGAGAGTCTCTGGGTGATATCGCCGAAAGTGATGCGCGGTTTCGTCGTGCCGACTCCACAGTTGCGGGTTGGCAGGTACTGTAATGATGAACTGCGTCCCTGGGGCGACGAACTCAACAAGGGAAGCGAGAAAACGCTTATCATCTTCGATGTGTTCTAGGACGTCGCCGAGTATGATCATTCTGATCTGATCGCGAATATCGGCGAGGGCATCCGGCGCTTGGCCAAGTCGATAAGGTACATTTGGAAAAGCTTTTCGGGCGGTCTCAATTGCAATTTCCGAACGGTCAATACCGAGGCACGCGTAGTCTTGGGCCAAGGCGGCTGTCATTCCCCCGGTGCCGCACCCAACATCGATGATCATCCCATCGTCATCTTTTGAGAGAAGCGTCGCAACGACATGCCGAATGATTGCGGTACGTGCGACAAACCACCAGTGATTCTGCTCTAGCGCGGCATGAACCTTGAAAAACTTTTCTTCCATCGTTCGATTGCCGCCATTGGGTACCACTGTTTTCGTTCGCTTTTCTACAACGTTGATAGAAGAAATAAAATGTAGAACGTTGGTATATTGCGACTGGTTGACCCTTTTGAAGTAGAGATATCTAGCGTACGCTCGACGGAGTTGAATTCCTTTTATTACAATTGTTTAGTCGCGATTACGCAAAGCTGCCTGATCGCGATAGACACCGATGATTTCGACCAATATGGATCTCTTATAGTGAATGCGAAGAAATACGATGTAGAACGCATTGAGGATTCCCAGCGTTTCGCGGAGTTTGTGCCATTCGCGATTTTGGCGCCGTCTGCAGCCGCAATGGTCTGGATCCAACTATCTCAGGTCGCAGGTGTTACCTTCCATCTCAGCTCAACGATAGCTGTTTTCTTGTTCTTTTCTGTACTTCTCGCGATGGCGGTGTGGGGGGTAAGACGTATTCGCTCGGGCTCGATCGTGGTGTCATGGTCCTGGGCGCATTTGGCCGGCATTGGGTTTGCCCTTGGAACCTTGGCCTTCGTCATGGTCCGTTGGGACGGAGACGATACACACTATCTCCCGACTGTCGTCTACATGCTTGCCCACCCGGACACACCAATGGGCTTTGACGCTTTCTATATTCATGCCGACGGTCAACCGTTTAAGGCTCTCGCTTGGATCACGTCTTATTCGAGCGAGTACTTCGTTGCGTCGTTTGCACATGTCCTTGGGCTTGATTTTTACGCGCTGTATTGGAGCGGGAAAACGGTTGTCGCGGCGTTCCTGGTGCCATTTGTATGGTATGCGCTATTGCGGCGCTTCGAAGCGGATCACATTACCGCGATACTAGGTACGGCGCTCGCGATCGCGACCGTTTTCGTCATGTGTGACACCCACAATTCCTACGGAAATTGGTTTATAACGCGCTATTTCCACGGCAAGGCGATCGTTCTAACACTGACGCTTCCGCTGATCTGGAATCATGTCCTTGCTTATCTGGAACGTCCGGCCGCGTGGCATTGGATTGCGATTGCCGTGGCTGCGAGTGCCTCAATCGGTCTTGCAACTCTGGCGGCCGTGGTTGTGCCTGCCAGTGTCGCCGTCTTGATCATTGCTTACGGTCTTGTTCACGGCCCCAAAATTTGGTTCGACCCGGCGAGGTTTTTAGGCCTCGGTAGTGCGTTTTCGTACCTAATTGCGGTCGCACTCTACATGCGGGTCCATGTACATCCGCTGTTTCTCAAGAATGACGACGTTGTGAACGGACACTATCCCACGGGCTATGTCGACCAATTCGCGTTCGCTTTTAATCCGGCGTTTCCACTAACACTGATCATCATGTTCGTCGCTACTGCGATCACCCTTAGAGCCTTGGATGGAAAGACGCGGCGTTTGGTCGGCCTATGGTGCGTGCTATACACCGCCTTGTTCCTAACCCCACTGACTGCATCATTTCTGATTGAAAACGTCACGACAGCGAACGTTTATTATCGACTTTTTCTTGCCTATCCGATTCCGTTGGTGCTCGGTGTTGCGGCTGCGGCCCTAGTTCGCAAGCTTTGGACCTCCGGTATTTCACGGTTTGCAATTATCGCTATCGTTTCGACTGTATTGACCGCACCGCATTTTTTACTCGTTGCGCAGATCGCCTTTGGCTGGGAGCGAAATGCCCCCTCTATTGTTCGCTCCATTCACCGCGTGTCCGCCGGCGGGCTGCGGATATCGGAAGTCCGCCTCAATGACGTTCGCTCCGTTTTGGATAAGGCGCCGCCGGGTCCTATGCTGGCGGCCCAGCCTGTGAATGAGGATGTTCCGATCTATAGTGCGCACCACCCGCAGATTTATGCGCGTTTCGTCGAGACCGAGTTTGTATTTTCCTCACGCGGGGACCCGGCACGCGGGCATCGACGCCGCCAAGCAAGGCTATTCGCGAGCGGTGAATTTGGCCCAAATGAAGATTCGTTCAAAGCCCGAATTGAAGCCTTTTATTCGGTGATCGAAGAAGAGCCAGACTTGGTAACGGTGGTAGTCAATCCGACAGTTCTTCAACGAAGTGATGTTGCTTCTAGGCTTGGCACTTCAGGATTTCGCGATTTTGGGCCCGCCGGTCGATACAGGGTTTTTGTACGCAATATGGATCGTTAGTCTAATTTGCACGTACCCGGTCAGCGCCTACTTCGATTCATCCGCAAGCTCCTCAACGTGAGCGGGCAAGAGTCGCCATCAGCGATCATACGTGCATCCAAATGAATAACGACACATCGATCTCAAAAGACGAGGTTCATCATGAACAACGAGACGATGAGGAACAGCACTGTCATGATGCTGCCGCTCTTCACGAAATCGGTTACTTTGTAGCCTGCTGGGCCCATGATCAAAGCGTTCACTTGGTGGGTTGGGATCAGAAACGAATTTGAGGTCGAAATTGCCACCGTTAGAGCAAAGATCGCGGGGTCGCCGCCCGCCGCAACGGCGATGGACACTGCAAGGGGCACGAGCAAGACGGTTGCGCCGACATTCGACATTATCAACGTGAATACTGTCGCCAGCACCGCGATCCCGGCTTGCAACGACCAGATCGGCCAGCCGTCGAGGAGTATGAGGATTTGCTGTGCAATCCATGCAGCAGCACCGGATGTCTGAACAGCTTGACCCAGAGGGATCAGGCTGGCGAGCAGAAAGACCGTACTCCAACTCACCGCCTCATAGGCCTCGTCAATGTCGAGCACCCGGGTCAAGATCATTCCCGCTGCGCCTGTAAGCAAGCAAAGCGAAAGCCGCAAATCCGTCAGCAGAATCAGGGATAACGCAACGGCGAAAAAAAATAACGCCCAGCCGACTTTTTTCGGGCGCGGTTCCTCTTGGGGAAAATCCGTGGTGATAACCACAAAGTCACGATTGCGGCTCAATCTCGTCAGGGCTTCCCAAGTGGTGAGAATGACGAGCGTGTCCCCTGCTCGATAAGGGACTTCGCCGACCTGAGTTGGTTTGTGGGTCTCTGTCGCGACAAGGCTTAATGTTTCTTCGCCACGGTGAATGGCGAGCATGCTGGCGCCATAGGTCTTGCGAAAGACAACGTCATGGGCGCATTTGCCGATCAGTGACGATCCTGGTGGGATGACGACTTCGGCGACCCCTGACTTTGACGGTGCGTAGTCTTCAGCAAATACATCTAGCTTGTCGTGCAACATGAAACCGGCATCTTCTGCCATGTGACGCACTTCTTTTCCGCGGCCCAGCACTGCCAGCCTGCACGGTGGTGTAATGATCGTTTGAATAACGGGCGCGAACCAGGTCTTTCCTTGATAGGCGCTACCGATGATATACACGTGGTAGCGCTTGATCAGGTCATCGTATGATAGCCCTTCAACCGGGTGTCCTTCGGGTATTGTGATCTCAAAAATGTCGGTCTTCAGTCCGTAGATCTTTTTCAGATACTCCTTCATCGGCAGGCCGCTGGTCGCATCACCATCTTTTTGCCCAGACGGCAGAACCCAGCGGCCAAAGATGACGAAATAGAGGATGCCGGTGGCGATGAGCGCTATGCCGACCGGCGTGACTGAGAACAAACTGAACGTTCCCATTTGCGTTGCTTCGGGAAGAGAATTGTTCGCGGCGAGAATCAAATCATTCAGCAGAATGAGAGGAGACGATCCCACCATTGTCATAGTTCCACCAAGGATCGCACAGAAACCCATGGGCATCAGCAGTCGGCTAAGGGGCAATTCCGTACGTACCGAGATTCGGCTGACAACCGGTAGAAATAGGGCCGCCGCCCCTACGTTCTGCATGAAAGATGAAATCACCCCCACAGTGCCCGAGACGATCGGGACAATCCGTGGTTCCGTGCTGCCGCCATATTTCAAGATGAAGGCCGCGACCTTGCTCATAAGGCCGGTCTTGTCGAGACCAGCGCCAATAATCATCACTGCGATAATCGAGACAACCGCATTTGACGCGAGGCCGTCGAATAACTGACTGACGTCGGCCAAATCATGGAGACCTGGCAATTGGCTGAGAAGCCCCAGTATGACCATGACAAGGATGGCCGCGAAATCGATCCGAACAACTTCCGAAACAAAGAGCAAGACCGTGAAAGCCAATAGCCCAAGCACGACCATCATCGGATACGTTAAGGTAATTGCCTCCACATGCGACCCCCGCAATTTCTTCGCCGCGCAACTTTGGGTGCGACACGGCATTCGTACCTCCCCAAACGCGGTGTCAGCGCGTTCAGGGCCCCATCTCCTCTATAGCACTAATTTCGGTATAATATGTAACTGTTACCCCATGTGGCGTTCGTATTTCGGGTCGTCGGGAACAGTTCATGATGTCCATACGTCATCTGGCGCAATGGCGACGGCGTTGACGATCCCATAGCACGACGCGCCAACTGTGAGGTCGAGAATCTCCGCAGCCCGTCGCGGCAATCGGGCTAACAATACGTCATTGCCGCACTTTAGCTGAACCATAACGCCGGGTCCCGAGCCCTGTCGCAGGGCTGTAATCACGACCTCCAGCACGTTGAGTGCTGAAAGTGCAGGCGGCTTTTCTCGTGATAGAACGATATCCTGTGCGTGGATGCGGACGTTGATGTGCGCGCCGGAGGCACTCTCGATTGTTGGCAGGAACAAGCGGCCCCCGGATATGATCAACTCGGTCAAGCCATCCGGATGATGATCGGCAACCTTCGCTTTGATCACGGCGCCGGCTTCGCGGACCCCCAGGGTCGGCGCGACGGCGGGGTCGGAGAGTACCCGCGCCGATGGTCCCATATCGGTAACGCGACCATCGGCAAGCATGACAACCGTCGTTGCGAGACGGGCGACTTCGGCGACCGAGTGGCTGACGTAAAGAATCGGCACCTTCGTCTCATCGCGAAGGCGCGCAAGATACGGTAGAATTTCAGCTTTCCGCGTATTGTCGAGAGATGCCAATGGTTCGTCCATAACCAACAGTCGCGGTGAAGATAGAAGCGCTCGGCCGATTGCGACACGTTGTTTCTCGCCGCCCGACAAGTTCCCGGGACGGCGATCCAAGAGGTTTTCGATCCCCAAGAGTTCCGGCACATGGTCAAAATCGGCCGTCTGTCCGAAAGTCCCAGAGAACCGACCGCCAAATTCGAGATTCTTGCGTACAGTAAGATGCGGGAACAGGCGGCCTTCCTGAAAGACATAGCCGATGCGCCGTTTGTGCGGCGGCAGCCAATAACGCGAGGCGGTATCGAAAAGGGCCTTGTCTTCGACAGCGACACGTCCGCCATCCGGTCGCAACAACCCCGCCACGACATTCGCCACCGTTGTTTTGCCGGACCCTGATCGACCGAATAACGCGGTTACGCCGGGCGGTGCGCGAAACGCCACATCCAAACTGAATCCCGGAAACCGGTGAGTAAATGCGACATCGATCGTCATGTGGTTCGTATCCGACGGGCGATCCACCGAGATAGGATTTCGGACACGATCAAGGCCCCCATTGCGACGGCAACTGAGACGATCACCAAGCGCAGGGCCGAGTCTTCCGCACCCGGGACTTGCAGAAAGGCGTATATGGCCGACGGTACGGTTTGAGTTTCTCCGGGAATGTTCGACACGAAGGTAATCGTCGCCCCGAACTCCCCCATTGCTTTTGCAAACGCCATGACGGAACCGACAACGATCCCTGGTACTATCAATGGAAGTGTCACGGTCAAAAACACCCAAATTCGCGACGCACCGAGTGTGCTCGCGGCTTCTTCCAGTTTTGGGTCAACGGCTTCGATCGCAAGCCATATTGCGCGGACCATCAATGGAAAAGCCATGACGGCGGCGGCTAGAGCTGCGCCGGTCCAATGGAAGGCAAACACAATGCCGAGATGTGCGTCGAGAAAGCTCCCGACGGGGCCGAAGCGTCCAAACGTCAGCAATAGAAGATACCCGGTCACCACAGGCGGAAGAATCAGCGGCAAGTGAACCAAACCGTTTAAGACCTGCCGACCGACGAAGTCTCCTCGCGCAAGTATGTAGGCGACGAGTATCCCGAATGGGAGGCTTGCCGCCGTTGCCCACAATGACACCTTTATCGAAAGTGAGACAGCCTGCCACTCTTGAGGTTGAAGCACGTCCATAGGCATCACGGAGCCGCGGCAAAGCCATAGCGCGAAAACGTTTCGCGAGCGGTGTCACTTATCAAGAACGCCAAGAACGCATGTCGGTTAGGGGTTGTGCTGTTGCGGACCGCAGCCGCGGGGTAGCGGATAGAAGGATGAGATTGCGGTGGAAACGTTGCGACCACAGTCACGTTGTCTGAGGCGTCGGCATCGGTGGCGTAAACGATTCCGAGTGGTGCCTCACCGGCAGCGACCAAGGTGAGCGCCGCGCGGACGTTGTCGGCTTGGGCGACCCGATCATTGACGGCACTCCATATGCCGAGGCTTTTCAGCGCCGCTTTGCCGTAGATTCCGGCAGGGACGGCATCGACAAGTCCCATGGCCAGTCGCCGATCTCCTAGGACTGAAGGGAGTTGCCCTAGTTCCAAGGTTCTTTGTCGCCGATCAGGGCGCCCATGAGAAATGAGAACAAGATGATTTCCTGCGATGTCGACACGAGTATCGGTGTCGATCAACCGCCGCTTCTCCAATTCGTCCATCCAAGATGCGTTTGCTGAAATGAATATATCCGCCGGTGCACCGTGCTGAATTTGTCGTGCCAAAGCAGAGCTCCCGGCGAGTGTCACGACTGCTCGATGTCCAGTGGACGCATGCCATTCCTGGGCGATTTCATTTAAGACGTTGCGCAAACTCGCCGCCGCGAAGACGTTGACTTCCTGCGCGGAAGATGGGCGAGCAATCAACATCGCTAGCGCCGCAAATATGACGATTTTGATAGCTGGAATCCGCGTGATTGATAGGCCGGCGAAAATCATATGGTTCTCGTTCGTGGCGGTTCCATTTTTGCGTTGACGGCAAATATGCGTAGGGTGACGACGTGCTCGCAATCCTGATACGGACGCCCACGTGCATCAAGCGTCTATAGGAATATCTTCCACTTCGCATGGCGTCGGGGCAGATCGCAATACATTCACAAAACGCGCTATTTCGCTGTAATCCGGTCCGCAAATGCGCGCGCTTGGCTGCGGATTAAACTACCAAGCTGGCGAGTGCTCGGCGAAACGTCCTTGCCGCGAGGCCACAATAGTCCGAACTCCATGGAAAAGCGCGGATAGATCGGAACGGTCGAGACTTGATCGCCGAATATGTCTGCGACCATTGGATCAGTAATCGTATAGCCCACACCCTGCGCGACGAGACCGCAATTCAACTGAACTTGTGATACCTCAATAACGGGGTTCATGGGCAAGTCGGCCCGTTCGAACATCTGCTCAACCTGATGGCGAATCAATGTGCCGGTCGTGTTTGCGACGAGCGGTTCGTTGGATAGATCCTCAAGCTTTATGCGATCTGCCTTCGCCAATGGATGGCTCGGATGTAAAACAGCGACCGCTCCGAGGGACAATATCGTTTCCGTTTCGATCGACATATGGTGTGCCGGGAGTGATCCGATGCCGATGTCGAAATTCTTCACCGCGATCCAGCGTTCCAAAAAACGACGGGGTTGGACATCGGCGGCAATCATCGTGTCCGGCTCGACCTTCCGAAAAGCGGCCAACGCCGGTGCGGTGATCGCATATGCCAAGCGTGGCATGCTGACCAGTCGAATCCGCCGTTGATACTTCGATTTGATACCTTTGACGACTTCCGGCACTTGCGCCACGGTTTCAAGAATGCTCTGAGCTTCAGTCAGAAACGCCGCACCTTCCTCGGTTACAATCAACTGACGTTTGTCACGCGAGAACAAAGTGAGTCCGATGTCATGCTCAAGCGTAGAAATCTGTCGGCTCAAAGCCGGTTCGCTAATGTTCAAGGCATCGGCCGCAGCCGTCAGGGAGCCGCGGTAGACGATCTCGGTGAAGCCGCGAAGGGCATTGAGGTTCATCGGCTTTCTCTTTCGATTTATGCAATTATAATTTTGATAATTAGAATAGAAAAAAGAATAATTGAAGGTACACTACGATTAGCTCTATCCCTTGCCGTCATCAATCAAGGGAAGGCATGCTAGGGAGATGGACCGGTGAACGGTCCAAATTTTTTACTGATTTGACAGTGTCTGGGAGGACAGCACATGAACTTACGTAACTTCGTCAAACCTTTCGGAACCATCGCATTGGGCGCGGTTCTTGCAACTTCAGTGGCCGGTGCCGCCAATGCGGATTATCCGTCCAAGCCCATCAAAATTATGGTCGGCTTCTCCGCTGGCGGCGGTACGGATACCACGGCTCGCGGCTTCGCATCGTATGTGCATGAAGCGCCCAGCATGAATGGCGTGCCTGCCTACATTATCAACCAGCCCGGTGCATCCGGTCAGAAAGCTGCGAAAATGGTGCTGGACGAGAAAGCCGACGGCTATACGCTGTACATGATCAACATCGGCACGTTCATCGCCGGTGAGTTGGCAAAGGGGGCGGATCGCCCGTATCACATTCCCGATGCCTTCGTAAATTTGGGTTGCGCATCGCAGTTGGTCACGTCGCTCCAAGTGCATTCGTCAAACCCTGCGAAATCGATGCAAGAGTTCATCGACAATGCAAAGGCGTCCGGGAAGGAAGTTGTTTGGGGCACATCCGGTGCGGCGACCATGCACGCGTCCATTGGCCACCTGTTCTTTGATACGCACGGTATCCCGCACAAGAAAGTTCCGTTCAAAGGAGGCTCCAAAGCCCGCGCCGCGCTCGTGTCGCAGTCGGTTGAAGCGGTCTTCGGCGGCGTGAATACGCTTCCTGGTTTTGAAAACGATATTCGTGCGTTAGCGTCCGCGGGTGCTGAGCGGGATGCGATGGCGCCTGATCTACCGACCTTTAAAGAACAAGGCACTGATGGAATCGAGTTTACCGGTCTAATGTGTTTGTTCGCGCCGAAGGGTGTTCCTGACGAAGTCGTCACCGATATCGGTGCCGCGATCGACCATATTGCGGCCCTTAAGGGTTACAAACGCTTCATGGGCAAGAACAGCCTGGCATCGTTCTACACCGACTCGGCATCGGCGACAGCCGCGCAGGGCGTCATGTATGACGCTATGGGGCCGGTCATCGAGAAAATCCTAGCCAGCCAATAAGCTAGCGATACAAAGGGACAAGTCGCACACCGGCTTGTCCCTTTTTTCTTATATCTTTTGAAAGACCGTGGCGCCTATGGACAACCATCAATACAAAGTCAAAGTCGAGTATTTTGTCAGTCTGCTCGTCCTCTTGGTTGGTGTTTTTTTCGTCTTCCAAGCAATGACCATCGAGACGTCGAGAGAGACCGTTGGACCGAGAACCATGCCGCTGATCTTGGCCATCTCCATGATCATTCTTGGCGCCTATCTTGGCCTGAGGGCGTTCCTTGGCCACACAGGTGATTTGAAGGAAGGCTATGGTTTCCTCGAGAGCAACGTTCCGAGGATTCTCGAAGTCATAGGCTGCGGTATATTTTTTGTTTTTATGTTTTGGGGGTTTGGCTATTTCGTCGCGCTGATTACCGGGTTTATTGCGACGATGTATGCCTTCGGCAATAGGAATTGGGCTGTGATGATCGCTGGTGCGATTATTTTGGCCATTGTTTTCCAATGGCTGTTTATGGGGGTCATGCTGCTGAGTGATCCAGCCGGCTATTTTGTCGATCTGCGCCCTTACACGAATTGGATCAAGGGTGAGTAAGCTATAATGTTCTTTGAAGATATTATCGGTGGCTTCGTCACGCTATTCGCGGATCCATATGCAATCTACTTTGTCGTTTTGGCCGCATTTGTTGGCATCGTATTCGGTGCGCTGCCGGGATTAACCGCGGCTGCCGCCATCGCAATGATGTTGCCTATTCTGATCGCTTATAACGAAGAAATCGGTGGGCTTGCGGGGCTGGCGTTTCTATATGTGATCGGAAAATCCGGCAGGTACGGTGGGTCGATCGCTGCGATTTTGTTCAATACACCCGGCACGGCGGCTTCTGCGGCGACGATGCAGGACGGGTATCCGATGACTCAGTCGGGGCGCGCGGGTAAGGCGTTGAAAACCGCGACCATCTCCTCCGCATACGGCGATTATTTCGGTGAAATCGTCTTGATCTTCGGGGCAGTGAGTATCGCTGCCTTTACGCGGCAGTTCGGCCCGCCCGAAAATTTTGCGATCTACCTGATGGCATTTGTCGTTATCGGATCCGTCGTCAGTGACAGCGTTGTCAAAGGGATCGTATCGACCTTGTTTGGTGCAGCGATCGCCTTGATTGGCGAAGATGTCATAACAGGGCAGTTCAAGATGACCATGGGGATCGACGAGTTGGAATCCGGCATGGCGCTCGTCCCGCTTCTGATTGGCGTATTCGTGATTTCCGAGGTAATCGTTCAGGCGGAGAAAGCAGCCAAGATTAAAATGGTCGAGGTCGCGCAGGATAAACTGGACGACCCGACGGCACATTATTTTACCTGGGCAGAGTTCAAACGTTGTATCCCGTTGATGTTCCGATCGTCCATTTATGGTTCTTTGATTGGAATGATGCCGGGGCTTGGTTCATCCGTGGCGTGTTTTGTCGCGTATGGCGAAGAGAAGCGCCGCGCGAAAAACAAGAAGGAGTGGGGCACGGGCATCGTCGAGGGGATTGCCGCGCCTGAATCCGCGAACAATGCGGTATCCGGGCCATCGATGATCCCGCTGTTGACGTTGGGTATACCCGGTTCGACCATTGCGGCCGTGTTGATCGGCATGTTCCTGGTTAACGGATTGCAGCCGGGGCCTGCGATTTTTGCGGATGAGCCGCCGTTGTTCATGGGCGGTAAACTCATTAGCCCGCGCGAGTTCATCTTTGGTGTCTTCGCCGCGGGCCTAATTGGAATCGCTGCATATGCGATTATTGGCTATTTCGCCGCGTCCTACATTGGCCGCGTGATTGCCATTTTGCCGACAAAGTATCTATATCCGACGATCTTCATGATTTCGTTGGCCGCAAGCTATTCTTCGCGGGCATCGATTTGGGATGTCGGGTTTGCGCTTCTGTTCGGTGTGATCGGGTACGGAATGAGGCGAACGAACTTCTCGGCCGCTGCCTTCATTATCGCATTCGTTTTGACGTCGAGTATGGAAGAAGCATTCCGACAATCGATGATCATCTCGGATAGTGGATTCTTGGTATTCTTGAGTTTCGAATATCAAGGGAAGTTCTCGTTTGCGCCCATCTTCTTGATCGTTGGGGCTGCCGTCGTGATTTTCCGCACGTGGTCGACCTACCGATCTCGAAAAGCCGAGGAAGCAGAAGCTTAAGCGCTTTCGGTGCGCCGTCTCTTTCGTGATTTGCGAAAGGGCGGCGCCGCGTCGGTTGACGGATGATCAGAACGCGTACTTTCGAAAACTGCCGTCGACGGGGATGAGTGTGCCGGTAATGTAGCGCGCTAAGGGCGAACACAGGAACGTCGCCAACACCGCCATGTCTTCGGGTTCGCCCAAGTAGCCAATGGGTATCTCTTCTTCGGCGTACTTGCGGCGGCGCTCTTCGTCATAGTTTTTGCGTATTTGCTCGCTCATGATTTTGCCGGGGCCCAGGCAATTGACCGTAATTCCATGCCGCGAGACTTCGTTTGATAGTCCTTTGGACCAAGCATGAAGCGCCGCCTTGGCTGACATGGCGACGTTGATCTTTCCCGGGTGTTTTTCGGGTTCGTTCTTGCCGCTGATGGTTATGATGCGACCCCACGCGCGATCGATCATTTGCGGCAGGACGGCATGTGACAGCCGGCGTTGGGTATTGAAGTTCATGTTCATCCCCTCGTCCCAAACCGCCGCATCGGCGTACAAATCAACCTTGCGGCTGCCGCCTGCCGAGTTAATCAGGATATCGATTTGGCCGAGTGCCTCTAGCGCTTTGGTGCCAAGGCTCTCTGGCCCGTCATCGGTCATGATATCATGTGCGATGACGAACGGGCGCGGATGACCGGCTGCGGCGATGCCATCGGCGACCTCGTCCAGCAGTTCCTCGCGTCTGGCGGCTATGGCTGTCTGTACGCCTTCGGCGGCGAGTGCTTTTGCAGTAGCCCGTCCGATGCCTTGGCTGGCGCCGGTCACAAGAGCGGTCTTGCCGCTGAGTTGCAGGTCCATGACGTTTTCTCCTGGGATTCAATCTATTGGATGTTCGATAAAGCATGCAGGACGGACCTGTTCGCGTCCAGGCTGGAAGGCTCAATGCCGAGGGTCGTCCGATCCTTCCGATTTGTGCAAGTACAATTGCCCTAATTCCAATGGAGTGTCGTCTGTGGTTGAGCCTAGACTACAACTCGAAAACGCAAAGATCGATTGCAACAAACCGTGGGGTCAAAGATGTCCGCATCCGAATCTGAAGAACGACAAAGTGGCCCGCTCGCAGGTGTCCGCGTCATCGACTTTACCCACGTTTTGGCAGGACCCGCCTGCGCATACTATTTGGGCCTTCTGGGTGCCGATGTCATAAAAGTCGAGTCTGTTTCTAAAGGTGACGCAATGCGGCATCGGGGTGGGACAGACACTGAAAGACAGGCTGATGCGATGAGCACTGCGTACTTAACCCAAGCTGCCGGTAAGCGGTCGATCGCCATCGATCTCGATTGTCGCGATGGTCGAAAGGTTTTCGAACGACTGTTGGCGTCTGCCGATGTCTATGTGGAGAACCATAGGCCGGAGACTATGCGCGCCCTTGACCTCGGCGAAGATGCCGTGATGACGCGCCACCCGAAACTGATTTACTGCGCCATGAGCGGGTATGGCCGGGGCGGTGAATTGGAGAGTGCCGCCGCGTATGACGTCAATATTCAGGCCATCTGCGGGATCATGACGATGACCGGCGTCAAAGAAATGGGACCGACGCGCACCGGTGCGCCGATCATGGACTACTCGACGGGGCTTGCCGCCGGATTTGCCGTCAGCGCTGCCTTGTTCGAGCGTCAACGAACTGGAATCGGAACTTTCGTCGACGTCTCGATGTTGGAGACGGCGTTTACCTTAATGAGTTCGACGGTCACCGATTTTCTTGCAACCGGTAACGCGCCACAGCAACGCGGCAACAAGGCAAATAGCCGTAGCCCTGGTGCGGGCAGTTTTCCGTGCCGCGAGGGTGTCATCAGTTTGGGCGTGAACGAGGAGCATCAGTTCGTTGCTTTGGCGAGGGTCTTGGACAAGTCGGAATGGATTGAAGACGAGCGATTTACTGATCGATCCAACCGGCGAGCGAATGCGGGGGAGTTAGAATCGGCAATTGCGGAGGTACTGCTGACCCGAACGGCGGACGAGTGGGAGCGGGACATGATGGCCAACGGTGTCCCCGCCGCCCGCCTGCGCACCCTGCCAGAGGCGCTACAGATGCAAGCGCGGCATGGGCGTCAGTTTCTTCATGCTGATAACGATTCTGAAATTTCGGTGCCGACCTTACCGTTTCGAATTGGTGGAGCGACCACGCATGGCCCAGCGTCCAGCCCGCCGCGTCACGGTGCCCACACCCGAGAGATATTGGAAGCCCTGGAGTATTCGAAAGTAGAAATCGATGATTTAGTTGGACGTCGCGTCGTCAAGCAATCAGGGGTGCCCGACTAATCTATTTAGGCGGCATGCCCGACCAAACCCGAAAATGACACCGCCATTTCGCGTGCGGCAAGCTCGGGTGAAACATCCTGTAAAAACGAGACGAAGCGTTCCGATTGTGCGTCGGACAAACGCGATGCGGCAAGTTTCCGAACCTTGCGAATCACTTCATCGTAGGGCGGCTGTCGGTGTCGATCTCCGGGGGCTGATCTACGTTCAAATCGAAGGGACTTCCCATTCTGATCTTCAATGATCAACCGACAAGAACGGGTGCCGGGAGCAAGAGCCGTGAATTCGGAATCGAAAGCGATCTTCGTCTTCGCAATCACATTGCGAATGTCGAGGTCTAGGTAGCGTTCGGTTTCGAATGTCGCGGTGGATATATCGCCATCGACAAGGGCGGCGGCAATGCAGAAGGGCAGCGAATGATCGGCGCTTTCGCGGGTTGTCGGTGCCCAAAGTGCCGGGTCTTGCGATGGCTCGCCAAAGAAGTGTCCGTCCGTCCATATTTCTATGTTGGAAACGTTGTCCATGGCGATGGATGGGCGCGCATCGAGGGCCAGCATGACGGGCAATTGGCATGCATTGCGAACCGGAAAAAATTTGATGTCGCTTTGCTCAATGGCGAACGTATGGCCGGCAAAATCACGCGGCAGGGCGATCTGTTGCGTGTCTCCCAAGGTCTGACGCCAAAGACCGAATGGACCGTCTATCGGAGAGGCCGGTCCCGTTATGCCGGACAGCGAGAAGAGTGCGGCGTCGACGCCGGCGCGCGCTGCATAGGGGCCCGCCAATCCCTTCCACATCGACAATGTTCCCTTGCGCGTTTGATAGGTCGGCAGGTTCGGCGTAACTGCAATTGCTAATGCGTCGCGCAATTGTGTCGCATCCAATCCCAATATCCAGCCTGCGCCCATGGCGGCGGCCGGCGCGCCGATAATGCCTTGATCCCAGCCGTGTTGATGAAATGGGGCAACGTCGCAAAACCGGCATTGAATTTCGTACGAAATGGTGACGGCACAAATGATGTCGGAGAGTTTCTTTCCACATGCCTCAGCGACTGCCAGCATGCCTGCAATGTTATCCGATGGGTGGGCGGTACTGGTCATGGTGTAGGCGTCGTTCATGTCCAAGTAGCGCACCATGGCACCGTTCGTGAGGGCGGCGAAGCCGGGTGTCGTATCGCCTCCGGCATTCCACAGTCGGGCTTTGAGGCCGTTCGAGACAACGGGCGCGACTGCTTTCAGCGCTTTTACCGGAGGGCTATCCATGGCGGGAACCGCGACGCCTAGGGAGTCGATAATTCGAAGGACCGCAGCGTCGATCGTTCTTTGCGACAAATATTCGAACGAAAAATTCGTCACGAATTCGACGATCTGCTCTTCGGTGCCAGACGTCTTCATGCCTGTTGATTATCCGATGACGCGCTCGAAAAACCAGAATGCGCCGACCATTGCGATAAGAATGGAGCCGGGAACCGCTACCCGTGCGCGGTACCACGTTCGCTGCCCGAAGGGCAGTCCGAAGATCACAAACGCGACGGCAATGACCGCGAGTTGTCCCAACTCCACACCAACGTTGAAGCCGATGAGGCTGGTGACGAAACGTGTTGGCTCCAACCCGACATCGCCAAGCACGGAAGCAAAGCCCAAACCGTGCAGTAACCCGAATGCGAAAACGATTAACGTACGCCAAACCGTGATTGACCGATGCACAATATTCTCGATCGCGACATATATGATCGATGCCGCAATTAAGGGCTCGACGATGGAGCCGGGTACGGAGACGTAGCCGAGTGTCGCAAGTGCAAGAGTAACGGTGTGCGCAAGGGTAAAGGCAGATATTTGCCAAACAAGGGCGCTCAGTTTCAGGGCAAAGAAGAATAGCCCCAAAACGAAAAGGATATGATCGAGTCCCTTGGGTAGAATATGTTCGAATCCAATCGCAACGTAGTCGATGAACAAATCCGTCTTGCTGATCGTCGCGGCGCCGGTTCGCGGCATGGGATCGCTCAGTGCCCCATCCGTCAGATAGGCAGAGTAAGGCGCGTCGACGTCCGCAATCTGGCGGACAATGATCGGACCGTATGCAGCGACCCAGCCGAAACGTACGGGAGAGCTGCCCGATGGCAGGCCGACGCGGACATGCAATGTGCTGTCGCGCGGGAGGCGAGTGTCCGATTCTGCCGCGGTTCTTATTGAGATTAGCTCGATAGGATAGATTTCGTCGTCAGTTCTGACGATGATCCCGTCTTTGATTTGTGGCCAAGATTCCTCGAATATGCGTTCAATCTCATCGACGGGACGCAAACGGTACGCGTCGATCTGGTCCGACGCCGGCGATTGATTGGTATCTGAAAGGCCGGCCAAACTTGCGCCGGCGAGAATCGGCTCGACGGTGAGCTTCAACTCGATCAGAACGTTGTCGGGGTTGATGGTAATGTCCGCGACGGCGGGTCGGATTTCGTGCGCCACTGACGATCGGGGCGCCGACAACAGGCAGAACGTCATCACGAGTGCGATGACAGCAATTGACAAGATGTGACGATGTGCGAGCGTTTTGACTATTCTCACGAAACGGGTGCTCCCATGCGGATTATACGGACGTGCATTTTTCTCTTGGCTGGTTTCGCAGCGAGCGTGCCTGCGCACGCGCATGAGCTGTGGTTGTCTCCCAAACAATATGACGTTGCGGAAGATGCGGCAATTACTGCGAACATTCGGGTTGGGGAACGTTTTTCCGGAACGGTTTTCGCTTATATACCACGCAACTTCAGCCGCTTCGCCTTGGTATCGTCAGGGCGCGAAACGCCCATCGTGGGCCGGCTTGGCGATGTGCCGGCGGTGAAGGTCCAGCCGTCTGCCCAAGGCTTGGCGACGTTGGTCTACGTGACCACGCCCGAGGTGCTTACGTACTACGATTGGAAAAACTTCGAAGCCTTCGTCCGGCACAAGGCGTTGGCAAATGTGATCGCAAACCACCGTGCGCGCGGACTACCCGAACGTGGCTTTAAAGAACTCTATCTGCGGTTTGCAAAAAGCCTTATTGCCGTCGGACACGGTAAGGGACGCGATATGCCGATGGGCTTAGAAACGGAAATCGTTGCCGAGACGAACCCGTACACCGACGATTTGGCCGCGGGATTTTCGTTCCGGGTGTTGTACCAAGAGCAACCGCGTCGCGACGCCCAAGTCGAGGTGTTCGCCAAGGACGCGCAAGGCAACGTCACCGTTTCGACCTTTCGGACCGACAACGAGGGGCGGGTTCGAATTCCGGTTGTGCCGGGGACCGAATACTTGATCGATGCAGTAGCGATGCGTCCGTTGTCGCCGGCGGATGACGATAGTCCCGTTTGGGAGTCACTATGGGCGTCGCTCACGTTTCAAGTTCCTGCGCTCAACTAGACATCAGTCGTCAAAGTTGAATCCCCGTGTTTCAAGGGCGACGATATCTGCCACGGGTGCGATGCCTGGTTCGCGCAGCTCTTCAAGGCGGCGCAGTGCTGCCGCAACCACGGCACTCGCCGCCGGTGTCGGAGAACGACCCGGCCTTATGGCAAGGGATACGGTGCGAGACAGCTTTGATTGCAACGGTCGACGCACAATGCCGAATTCACTCATTTCACGAGCGATAAGTCCTGGAACGGCAGCTATGCCTAGGTCACTGGCGATCATGCTTTTTAGGCCGGCGACCGAAGATACTTCATAACGAAGATCTTGTACCGCGATCCGCGCGCCGTCATCTCGATCGACGAGGCCTCGGATCCCGCTCTGCCATGATAGTCCGACGCGGTCGTATTCGTTGAAAACGGACCATGGTAGGTCTTTCGTGCCACTGGCCAATGGATGACCGGGCGCGCATACCAGTTCGAAGTGATCTTCAAGAATTGGTACAGCATCAACATCGGTCTCGGCACGCTCAACGGTGGTTAGGGCTAGATCGATCTCGCCATTCCGGACACGCTGGACGGCGCCTTCGGTTAGTTCTTCGGTTAGTCGAACGCGGATCCCGGGGTAGCGTGTGGCGAGGTCTGACAATGCGGGCACCAGTAAATAGCTGATGGTCGTTGCTGTGGCCCCGATGACGACGAGCCCGTGTTGCCGGGCCGCGGATGCACGTAGATCATCGACTGATCGGCTCAGGTCCTCCAGCAGGCGTTCGGCCACGGCTGCAAATCGCTCCCCGTGGATTGTCGGCTCCACGACCCGTGTCGTTCGGTCAAAGAGTCTCAGGCCAAGTTCGGTTTCCAATCCCTTGATGGCGGCGGTGAGTGCCGACTGAGTGACATTCAAACGCTGCGCTGCCTTGGTGAAGCTGCGCTCCTGCGTCACCATTAAGAAGGCGCGAAGCTGGCGGACCGTCACATTGCTACTCATTTATTTATTTTATCAATCAATAAAAAAATGAAAATAGACAACTTAATGATGACCTGTACGATGCCTTCAAGCGTGATCAAACGCAGTTTTCATTGGAGGATGTCATGACCGAGGCGCTGGCCCACGAGTTACCTGAAATGCCAACCGGCCCCGTCGGCGGCCCCGGCGCCTGGCGAGGCGCTGACATCCAAGACTCGTCGGAATGGATCGAACTGCTGACCGAAGACGAGATTTCCGAGATCGATGCGGCGATCAACGACCACCGGGCTGCCGGTCGCGAGATGCATGAAATTACGCCAGAAACTTTTCGGTTGCCGACGCTCTCGCGACGTCTCGACGACATCCAGCAGCAAGTTGTCCGAGGACGTGGATTTGTGCTGATGCGAGGCTTCCCTGTCGAAGATTACGATATCGAAGGCGCGGCCATTGGTTATCTGGGAATCGGGTCCCATTTCGGTTCGTTTCGCTCGAGTAACGCGCAGGGTCACTTGTTGGGGCATGTTCGCGATATCGGCAAGGATATAAGCGAGCAGACGACTCGTTATTACCAAACCAACAAGGAGCTGGAGTTCCACACGGACAGCGTCGATATCGTGGGGTTGCTTTGCCTGAATGCCGCGAAGGAAGGCGGTGCCAGCAAGATTGTCAGTTCCGTCACGCTTCACGACGAGATTTACCGGCGCCGTCCGGACCTCTGGGCGACGCTTTACAATGCCTTTCCGACGGACCGACGAGGGGAGATCCCACCAGGTATGAAGCCATGGTTCGACGTACCGGTGTTTAATTGGTACGGCGGCGAACTGACAACCATGTATGTTGGCCAGTACATTCGGTCGGCTCAGGAGAACTTTCCCGGCGCACGGCGACTGACCGATCAGGAGCACGAGGCCATCGATTTCCTGGACGCGCTGTGCAATGACCCAGCCCTCAATTTGACCATGGATTTCCGACCGGGCGATATCCAGCTTCTTCACAACCACCAGATCTTGCATTCACGGACCGATTTCATCGATTGGCCGGAGCCGGAGCGACGACGGCATCTGTTGCGGCTTTGGATGGCACCTAAGATTGGCCGACCGTTGCCACCGATTTTCGCGCCGCGGTATGGTTCTCTGACGCCGGGCGACCGTGGCGGAATCGTAACGGCGCACACCAAGTTGACGTTCTCGCTAAGCGCGGATTGACCGGCGTCTGTGGGCTTCTCGTTTTTTGCTGCGATTTCGCAGGCCTAGTATCAAAGGCCGGATCACGCCTTTTGTTCACGCTTCACCTATTTCTCTGCGGAATCAGGCAGCGCCGAAGAACCGGACGGTGCCGTTCGAGTTAGTTCGCGCACAGTGATGTCGTCCGCCGTCGGTGCGCAACTATCGTTGAAATTGATACAGCGATTCTAAATGCGCGACCTGCCTATCGAAACCTGTTCTGCGTAATCCCATCTTTTTTATTGCGAGGAAGCATACGGTTTAGTCATCACGTTGAAAGACAACCTCACCCGATTGTGTAAATGCGTGGATTTAGGGATGAACAGCGTCATTGATTTGTGATTCCAGATAATTTTTCTAAAATTGGATACTTCGCAAAGAGGGCCTAGATATCCGATGGCATTGTTCAGTTCCGGTCGCGGCACATACGAGATTCAAATTCTGAAGGATAATCGCTGGGTCACAGAAGCGATCCGAAATTGGGAGGGCGACGCCAAGGAACATGCGGAGAAGATTCTTGGAAACAAGAGCGTCGCCGGGGTTCGCGTCGTCCTCGAAGGCGCCGGAGGTAACCCGTCCCGCGACGAGGTGGTCCTTGAAAAGCGCCAGGACGCGAACGCGAATAAACCGCTTCGCATAAAAACAATCGATGTCACCCCGGCTTTTTGTCGGGCGCCGCGAGACTTCTTCGGCCTCGAGAGCCGGTCGATCATGAATTTCATGTTTCGCGACTATTTGGAACAGGTTTGCCTTACGCCGACAGAAGTTCTGCACAACCATAAGGAACTGGAACGACTTGCCGATCGCGACAACCTGATGTCACAGGCGGTCGACAATATCGCGCGGTTGCAAGTCAAGGAAACAAAGCAAGAGCTTCGCGTTCGGAAAGATGAAATCTATGCCTGCATCGATCAGATGACGGCACAGGCACGCCGCGCGTCAGAGATCAAACTACCCAAACTCTCGGGCTCTTTCGGCCGTCTCTTGCGAAAGGTTGCCGACGTCGAAGGAGATACTCCTGAGTATCTCGCAATGGTTGTCCTGTCTCGCGAACTGGCCGGTCGATCGAATTGGATTGCCAAGCTAGATCGCCTTCTTGAACTGGCATCCGTCGAGAAGCCTGGGTCTCGGGCCTTGCTGTTGTTGGATACGGTGATTGCGGATGTGCTGGGAGCAAATGTTGTTCAAGAGCTATTGGGCTGGCAGCCTTCACTGGGCAGCGCAATCATCGGAATGATCGATCTCGCGCAAGGCACCTTCGAGCCTGAGTCAAATGACCAAGTGGAAATGACCCAGGCGTTGAACGCGCTGATGCAGGCGCAAAGCCTGCCAGCCAGTACGCAGATATTGGTCGACAGAGCCATCCGTCAACTCAAATCTTCCCAACCGCTAAATAGATCGGAGCCTAGCCAAGAACTTCAGGAATACCGGAAAATCCTTGCGAAACTGCTCGTGCCTGGCGGGATCCTCTCAGGTGCAAAGGCAGCGGAGGCAATTACGGTCCGGGGTGCGCGCTTCGTCGAGGCGGGCGGAGCGAAGGGCCGGAGAACGGCGATTAACGCGACGCTGAAGGTATTGCCCGATCGGGCGCGGGGGGTCATGTACCTCGCCGAGCTGAGCAATACGTCACTTGCCGAAGAACACTTGGACGATATTGTTACGCAGCTCGATAGTGTCTTCGGCGCGCGCGTGATCGATGAGTTATGCCGTCGGTCAATGTCGCCGAAGGACCGCATGGTGACGGCGACGGGTGCCTTTACGGCGGCGAAGACCTCTGCGCTTCCGGACGACCTAAAAGATCGGGTGGCAGGTCATATCGACGGCGTTCTCGAACGTTATCTGGTCGACGAAAACATTATCGATCGTTTGGATAGTCCCGATTCCAAGCTGCGTGATCGAGCCGTAAGGCTCGTCAAATTTTGTGGCGCTGGCGTTCTCCCCGAAGGCAAAGCAATGGCGCGAGCGAGACGGCGCATTGTTGAAATACTTCGACAACCGAATTTCGAACAGAAGTTCGTCGAGGATATTCCGGACCCGCAAGCCGCAGAAACCGTCCTAAGAGACTTTCACAAATTACTCAAGAAGGCAGGCCTATCTTGACGGCGATTCAAGTCTCGCGGGTCCAATTGTTTTTGTTACAAGCGCCGATCGAAACGCCGGTGCGCACGTCATTTGCCATTATGCGTAATCGCCCAGCTCTGCTGGCCCGGGTCGAAAACAATGACGGAGCGGCCGGCTGGGGAGAGATTTGGTGTAACCATCCTCCATTGTCCGGAAGACTGCGCATGGCGCTTGCCGAGGAGGTCATCGCGCCGATGCTTGTCGGCCGGAATTTCTCAGCGCCCGATCTCGTATACCACGACATGATGGCGGCCTTGCATATCTTGAGTATTCAGACCGGGGAACCGGGGCCGTACGCGCAAGTCGTTGCAGGGCTCGAGGCCGCAATTTGGGACATGTTGGCGCGCGCGGCACGCCAATCGCTGGTCGAGTTTGTTGGCGGTGCGCCGTCACAGTCCGTTCGCGCCTATGCGAGCGGTATCAATCCAGGCGAAGCCGTGCACCGGATCAGACAGGCGAGAGAAGCCGGTTTTCATGACTTCAAAATCAAAATCGGCTTTGATGATGACTCTGATATCGAAGTCATCGAGAGTGTTGTCGACACGCTGCGCGAAGGCGAGGGTTTCATGCTCGACGCCAACCAAGGATGGTCGATCGACCATGCGATGGCTCTCGCTCCCAGACTTTTGCCATTCGCACCGCGATGGCTGGAAGAACCCATACCTGCTGATAGCCCGATCGATGCTTGGAAACGATTGCGGGATGCATCATCGCCCCCGCTTGCCGGTGGCGAGAATTTGATGGACGGCGCCTTTCAGCAAGCCATCGAAAGTGAGGCCTACGCATTTATTCAGCCTGACGTCGCTAAGTGGGGCGGGATTGCCGGTTGTCTAGATGTCGGCCACCGGACGCGTTCATCGGGCCGAACGTATTGCCCTCATTTCTTGGGCGCTGCGCCTGGTTTGTTGGCATCCGCACATCTATTGGCCGCCGTTGGAGGCGAAGGTTTGCTTGAGGTCGATATCAATGAAAACCCTCTTCGCGATGGCCTGAACACCACTCCGATGCGGGTTGTTGATGGCCACTTTCGGCTTCCGGATTGCGACGGCATCGGGTTCGAACCAGATCTTTCGGTGTTAAATAAGTATCTTGTGGCAGACTGCGATGTAACGAGTTCATCGCTCTAAACGTGACTTCACTGTTGACCGCTCCTGTAAAAAAGAAAATAACCCTCCGCTGATGTCTGATAGAGGAATGACGTAACCGTGCAAGAAAGCCGCAGAAAGATCGAAGGGCTTGTTTTCCTTATAGGTTTCATTGCCTGCATCCCAATCGCCAATTGGATGATCGGTAATGTTGGTACGTTTTGTGTCCCAAATGGTCCTTGTCTGATTCCGGTCGCACCAGGGCTCGACGCGCCGAGCGGTGTTTTGCTCATCGGCTTGGCGCTCGTTCTTCGTGATCTGGTACAACGCCGGCTTGGAAAAACTGTGGTGTTGGGCGCAATCGTCGTCGGCGCTGGGTTGTCCGGCTTGGTCGCGCCAGCGGCGTTGGTGGTGGCATCGGTCGCGGCGTTTCTATTGTCCGAATTAGCGGACTTTGCCGTCTACACACCGCTGCAGGAACGCCGCCTTATCACAGCGGTCGTGCTCAGTAGCGTTGTCGGCTTAGTGATCGATAGCATCGTATTCTTGTATCTCGCCTTCGGCAGTCTCGATTACCTCGGCGGGCAGGTTGTCGGCAAAGCGTGGATGGTTTTGCTGGCGATTCCATTTATTTGGTGGTTCCGTGAACGGGACCGTCGACTGGGCGTTGCACCAGCCTAATCGAGGCCGCTTCCTTCACTGTCCCAATAGTCGCGGGGTCACATCCTCCAGCAGTTTTTCGACATCAATGCCGGTGGAGACCGTTTCGTATTTTCGATCGATGCTGAGTGACGACATCCCATGGACATAAGTCCATAGACTTGTTGCAATCTCGAGCGGGTTTCCGGGGCGGTCGTTCTTCTGGAAATACAGCGCGACTTGACCGATAACGTAGCTGAAGCATTCGTGACCGCAGAGTTCAACGTTTTCCGCCGCGGCGACTTTCGGGTTCTGGCCGAACATCAACCGGAACAATCCTGGATGATCGACGGCGAAACCAACGTAGGATTTACCGAGTGCAATAATTCCGTCCACAGTTCCTTCTCCGGCGGCTTCACAGGCTTCTTTGTCCCGTGCATGGAGGATCTGAAACCCAAGGGCCGTAACGTCGGCCAATAGCTCGTCACGGTCTTTGAAGTGGCGATACGGGGCAGCCGTTGAAACGCCAGCAATACGACAGGCGTCCGCCATCGTGAACCCTTCGGCACCGGATTGGCTGATCTCTTCAAATGCAGCTTTGATCAATGCTTCCCGGAGATCACCGTGATGATATGATTTTTTTGTTGTTGCCCTGGCTGGCATTTTTTCAGTCACCCCTGATCCGAAAATCCGTTATCAACATAAAACAAATGTTACTTCCCCTAACTTTTGATTGCAATGTTTGTCCCATTAACATATGTTAGGGCAATAAACATGATTGTCTTTAGAGGTCACTACGATGTCCGACCAGTCAAAACGAAAATTTTTGTCGGTTCGCACCGGGGGTAAAGGCTTTCTCTTCCGTCTTTCATTTGTCTTCGTTTGTTTTGTATTGATTGCGGCAGGAACGGCAGCGCTGCACGTCAGGGCCAGCCTGGCACCAGAAGCGCGCGCCAATCCGCCAATCACCGTCCAGGTCGAGACTGTTGATTTGATATCATCCTATCGGACCGAGGAGACGTTCGTCGGTCGAGTTGAGCCTGCGCGCCAAACACTTTTGGGGTTCGAGTTGAGCGGGCTCGTGACATTGATCGCTGTCGACGAAGGAGACAAGGTTAAGACGGGTGAGCTTGTCGCGCAGTTAGATACCGACAAGCTATTGGCGAGCCGTGACGCCCTGCGTGCCGAACGTAAGGAAGTAAAAGCTAGGCGGGATTTGGCGAGCGCGACTTTAATGCGGCAACGCGAATTGCGCTCCGAGGGTTGGCAAACTGAGCAAAGGTATGACGAGGCACGTTTTTCCGTTTCGGCGTTAACGGCAGCGATTGAGCGTCTCGATGCGGCGATCGAAGCGATCGATATCGACATTGACAAGTCATCGATCTTCGCCCCGTTCGATGGTGTGATCGGTGCACGTTTATTGGATGAGGGGGCCGTGCCGGCAGCAGGCGCGCCGTTGGTCAATGTTTTGGAAAACGGGCGGCGACGGGCGCGCGTCGGGGTCTCCGTGGACGCGGCGAGCGACTTGAAAGTTGGTTCTTCCCAGCGTGTTCTGGTATCCGGGCGGGATCAATCCGCGCGGATCATCGCACTTCGGCCAGATCTTCACGAACAAACGAGAACTTTGACCGTGATCCTCGAATTGGAGGACGAGATTGAGGTTCCTTTTGGTGAACTTGTTGAGCTCGCGATAGATCGCGAGGTTGAAAGCGAAGGGGCTTGGGTGCCGATAGGCAGCATGAATGAAGGGAAGAAGGGCGTTTGGACGGTCCTGACCGTGCAGATGATCGATGGCGACTTGCGCGTACAAAGAGAGGCGGTCGAAGTCCTTCACGTCGACGCGGAGCGGGCCTTCGTACGAGGAACGCTCGAAGATAATGATCTTGTCATTATCGGTGGGACCAACCGCATCGTTCCAGGGCAGGTTGTTTTGGTCTCTGGCGAGGCACCCTGACATGGAAACGCTGTTTTATCGGAATAAGCGGATCGCCGCGTTGTTGATTCTCATGATCGTTGCAGCGGGCTTATCGGCGATTGCGTCGGTGGGGCGTCAAGAGGATCCGACGATTTCCAGTATCTTTGCGACGATTGTTACCCCATACACCGGCGCCGACCCGGCTCGGGTCGAATCATTGGTAACCGAGAAGATCGAAGAAGAACTTCGCGGGATACCGCAAATCCGAAAAATTGAGTCAACTTCAAGAACTGGGATTTCGGTGATCGTTGCCGAACTAGGGTGGGACCTGGACGAGGTAGAGATCGAGCAGGCATGGTCGGAAGTTCGCGATGCGCTTTCGGATGCGGCACGCCAGTTTCCTGCCGGCGTACCCGAACCGCAGTTTGATGATGACCGCACGGGGGCATTCTCGACAATCAGCGCGATTTATGTCCCGGTCGGCAAACCAGATCAACCGGCTTTGGTACGGCGCTATGCCGAGATACTACAAGATCGTCTTCGTGGTCTTCCCGGAACGAAACTCGTGGATATGTTCGGAGAGCGCGAAGAGCAGATACTTGTGACAATCGATCCGACCCAGTTGGGGGCGCTTGAATTGACGGCGCAGGACGTGTCGGCGGCAATATCTTCAGCCGACACCAAGGTCGAGGCCGGGCAGATTCGCGGCAATGCCGTCGATATGCTCGTCGAAATACGTGGCGAGATAGAAGACCTCGACCGCATTCGTCGTATTCCGGTTGCCATTGGTAACGATGATGCTGTCGTAAGAGTATCCGATATTGCGACCGTAGAACGGTCTTTGCGAACTCCACCTTCGGGCATTTCGTATGCGGACGGCAAACGAGCCGTTCTTGTGGCAGCCAAGACTGAGGATGGTGTTCAGGTTGATAAATGGACGGACGTAGTTCGCCAAGTAATTGCGGAATTGGAAGCTGAGTTACCGAACGGAATCCGTCACGAGATACTGTTCGATCAAAGCCGCTATACGGCAGATCGTTTGTCTTTCGTCGTCACGAACATGCTTATTGGCACGGGTTTGGTTATCGCGGTCTTGTTGGTGACGTTGGGATGGCGTTCCGCGCTCGTGGTGGCCGCAATCTTGCCGTTGGCTTCTTTGGCGTCGCTGGCAGGATTCCAATTCCTCGGCATCCCCATTCATCAAATGTCTGTGACGGGTCTGATCGTCTCGCTGGGTCTACTGGTCGACGCCGGAATCGTCATGGCCGACGAGATCAGAAAACGACTAGAAGCGGGCGTACGCACTCGAGAAGCGGTCGAGAAGTCCGTGCGGCGTCTTGCCGCACCTCTATTGGCGTCTACCGTAACGACTGCTTTGGCATTTACGCCGATGGCATTGCTTCCTGGCCCCGCGGGAGACTTCGTCGGTTCCATCGCCGCAGCGGTTATCATCATGCTGATATCGTCATTCGGTTTGGCGATGACGATTACGCCGGCGTTGGCTGGATGGATGTTGAAGCCGGAAGAGTGGACGTCGGAGCCGAAGTCCGGTGTGTCAGGTATTCATCTGCCAGCTTTGGCAAATTTGTTCCGACAAAGTATAGACTTTGCTTTGGGCAATCCTCGACTGGCCATCATTGGCGCGCTTGTGCTGCCGATCATTGGTTTTGCCGCCTTCCCGACATTGCAGGCGCAGTTCTTTCCGGGCGTTGACCGCGATCAGTTTTACGTGCAGCTCAAAATGCCAAGTGGCGTTGCCATTTCGCAAACAGACCGAACCGTACAAAATGCGGACTCCGTGATTCGCGAATTCGATGGCATTCGCAAGATTCATTGGGTGATCGGGGAGAGTGCACCAGCGTTTTACTACAACATGTTGGACAATCAAGATGGCGACCCGAGTTTTGCCGAGGCGCTTGTTACGACGACCTCACCAGAGGCAACGGAACGCCTGCTTCCGGAATTGCAACGCGTGCTTGATGCGGAGGTGCCCGAGGCGCGAGTAACGGTCCGAGGACTCGTACAAGGTCCACCCGTCAATGCGCCTGTCGAGATTAGGATTGTCGGTACGGAGATTTCGACCCTACGTAGATTGGGAGACGAGGTGCGGGCCATTATGACCTCCGTCCCTGAGATTCTGCAGGCGAAAACACAGTTGATTGGCGGTGCACCAAAAGCCGTGCTGGATTTGGATGAAGAACGCGTTCGGCTTGTTGGCACGGACCTCGGATCGATTGCGGCGCAGCTCAACGCCCGGATGGAAGGGGCCGTCGGTGGCTCGCTCATCGAAGCGTCCGAAGAGCTTCCCGTCCGCGTCCGCGTCGGAAATGACGAACGCGCCAGTGCCGAGGCCGTTGCGGACCTTAATGTCGTAGCGGATCGCCGCACAACAGCGACCGCGTCCGATGTCTATCCCGGTGTGCCGATCACTTCTTTAGGCAGCATGCGCCTTGTGCCAATGGATAGTCCGATCTATCGCCGCAATGGCGAGCGTATCAATACGGTACAAGGATTTCCGCATCGCGAGGTCCTTCCCGAGGAAGCGTTGAAATTGGTACTCGCTCGAATGGAGACGGACGGTTTCGAACTGCCGCCTGGTTACCGTGTCGAAGTAGGTGGTGACGCGGACGCGCGGAATGATGTTATTGCGAGTCTACTGGGTGGTGCCGGGTTGATTGTCGCACTTACCGTGGCCGCGATAGTGTTGACTTTCAATTCCTTCAGGCTCTCCCTCATCACGGGCGTCGTCTCGATCTTAGCGGTCGGGTTGAGCTTGCTGGCATTGGCCATTTTCCAATACCCATTCGGTATTCAAGGAATCATCGGCGTGATCGGCTCCATCGGTGTGTCGATCAATGCCGCAATCATTATTATGACCGCGCTACAGCGAGTGCCGGAAGCCATGGAGGGCGACATCGTTGCCATTACTGAGACGGTGATGGCGCAAAGCAGGCACATTTTTTCAACCGCTGTTACGACGGTCGGGGGGTTCTTGCCACTGATTCTGGCCGGTGGCGGGTTCTGGCCGCCTTTCGCCATGGCAGTCGCCGGAGGCGTTCTACTTTCGACCGGGGTTTCGTTCTATTTCGTGCCGCCGGCCTTTAAGCTTGTTTATGGATCGCGCCGCAAGCCATTGAATACAACGGGTAGTAGGGGTCATGCGCTGCGGTTAACGGATGAACGAGAGTTAACTGCAAAAGTGATGACCGCGGATGCATCATCCGTCGTTCCAGCGAGATAAGGATTTCAGGCCAGTTTGCGTATGCGGAATATGTGCTTCGCCTGCCTTAATATCGAAACGGATTGAGATTCTGACAAATGCGGGGCATGCTTCGGTCCATCCGTAAGAGGAGCCCCCGGTGACCCTGAGCCAGCCCGGAAAACGTGTACTGATCTACTCGCATGACAGCTTTGGGCTGGGGCATTTGCGCAGGTGTCGGCGGATTGCGAATTATCTTGTTGGCCAATGGTCAGACTTGTCCGTATTGATCATTTCCGGATCGCCGATAATCGGCAGTTACGAATATCGAAGCCGAGTTGATTTCGTTCGTGTGCCCGGCGTCACGAAGCTGCGCACGGGTGAATACGCGGCGCTCAACCTCCATTTAGATATTGATCAGACCCTCGGCTTGCGCGAAGCGATCATGCTTCGGACGGCGGAAGTTTTCGAGCCGGATTTGTTTATTGTCGATAAAGAGCCACTCGGACTGCGAGGTGAAGTTCGCGGAACCTTGGAGTTGATGAAGTCCCGAGGAAAACCAAGTGTACTTGGACTTCGCGATATCATGGATGAGCCGACAGTGCTCGCGCAAGAATGGGAGCGGAAAGAGTCAATTCCCGCCCTCGAGAACCTTTACGATCAGATCTGGGTCTACGGTTTGCGTGAGATCTTCGATCCTTTCGAGGACCTAGACGTGCCGGCGGCTGTTCGAAGTAAGGCCATCTATACCGGGTACTTGTCTGCAACCCTCGACGAAAATGACGGTGTCGCGGGTCCCATACCATTCAATGGAATACCATACCTTCTTGTCACCCCAGGTGGTGGTGGAGACGGCGACACGGTCGTTGATTGGGTTATCTCTGCGTACGAAACCGGTGTCCAAATCCCTTATCCGGCTCTTGTTGTGTTTGGCCCTTTTATGGCGCCGGACATCAAGGCGGGTTTTCAGGACCGCATCGACCGATTGCCGATGGTAACTGCAATCGATTTTCACAACCGCATGTCTGAACTGATGCGCGAAGCCTCGGCCATTGTCGCAATGGGTGGATACAATACGTTCTGCGAGGTCTTGTCGCATGACAAACCAGCGTTGATCGTGCCGAGAACGGAGCCCCGGTTGGAACAGTTTATTCGTGCAACGTCGGCCGAAGCATTGGGGTTGGCGCGTATGATGGACCCTCGGGACTCTCTTGATCCCCTTCGCATGGCGCGTGCCTTGTGCGCGGTCGACACGTGGTCAAAGCCATCTCATACCGACATTCCAAATCTTCTTGACGGGTTGCCGCGTATTGGTGAACTCGTCAAAGCGAATTTCGAGAAAACCCATTTGGACTCGTCGACAGCTGACATTGCACCTGCGAAGCTGGCGGTCGCCGGCGGCGCGTGAACTCTGTGCGCGTCGGCGTTGTCGTCAAAGGTTATCCGCGCCTTTCAGAAACTTTTGTCGCCCAAGAGCTCCATGGATTGGAGCAAGAAGAGGTGCGGCTGCTGATTATCTCTTTGCGGCACCCGACCGATAAGGCACGGCACCCCATCCACGACGAGATCGAAGCCGACGTTCTGTATCTTCCTGAATATTTGTATCAAGAACCCATTCGTGTCTTTCGCGCTTGGTGGGCGGTCCGTCGACGCCCAAATTACGCGGGCGCTTGGGCCAAATGGTGGCAAGATTTTCGACGCGACCTTACGCCCAATCGCCTTCGGCGTTTCGGACAGGCATGTGTCTTGGCCTACGAACTGCCCGACGATTGCTTTTGGCTCTACGCACATTTCATTCACACGCCGGCATCCGTTGCTCGATATGCCGCTGTTATGTGTGAACTGCCGTGGAGTATCTCCGCCCATGCCAAGGATATTTGGACGAGTCCCAACTGGGAAATCTCCGAAAAACTGGATGATGCCAGTTGGACCGTTACATGCACGGCTACCAATACGGCGCACCTGCGCAGCCTATGCGTAACACCGGACAAGGTCACTCTTCTGTATCATGGTATCGACGTCGCGCGGTTTCCCGAGCCCACTGGTCCAACTGCGGATGATGGCAAGGCTGGCCGACCAACTCGTTTGATATCCGTGGGCCGCGCGGTGCCCAAAAAGGGCTATGCCGATCTTCTCGACGCGCTCGCCCTGTTGCCAAAGGAGTTGAACTGGACCCTTACGCATATTGGTGGAGGACCGTTACTCAATGAATTGAAAAGCCGGAGTTGCCAGCTTGGCCTATCTGAGCGGATCGAGTGGAGAGGGGCGTTGCCTCAGCAAGATGTACTAGCCGCCTATCGCAAGTCCGACGTATTTGTTCTGGCCTCAAAGATTACAGACGACGGTGACCGAGATGGCCTGCCGAATGTCTTAATGGAAGCACAAAGTCAGCGTCTTCCAGTGATTGCGACACGTGTTTCCGCGATCCCAGAATTGATCGAAGATGGAGTCAATGGACGTTTGGTGTCGTCGGGGAACATCCAGCAGTTATCGGACGCGATTGCTGATCTGATTCGCGACACCGATACATGCCGCCGTTTCGGCGCGAAGGGTCGAGATATCGTTGAAAGTCATTTTGCCCATATCTCGGGCATACGGCGGTTAGCGCGTAAATTCGCAATGGCAAAACCGTGAAGATTGCGTTTTATGCGCCGATGAAACCACCAGACCACCCAAATCCATCGGGTGATCGCCTTATGGCGAACAACTTGGTCGATGCCTTGCGTGTGGGTGGGCATGACATAGAGCTTGCAAGTCGATTTCGACCACGTGATCCAATCGGCGTTCCCAATCGACAAGATCGATTGCGGCGGGTCGGTGAATGGCACGCGAAAAGGATAATCCAATCGATGTCTAAGGCGCCGCCAGACGCTTGGTTGACCTACCATCTGTACTATAAGACGCCGGATTGGTTGGGACCCATAGTGACTGAGGCGCTCGAAATTCCCTATTGCGTCGCAGAGGCGTCCGTGGCCCCTAAACGGGCAATCGGGCCATGGTCTCAGTCACACCAGCAGGTTGAGAGAGCCTTACGCCACGCAGACCTTGTTATTTTTCCGAACAATGTGGACGAAGCATGCGTAATGCCAGTTCTTAGGCCGGATACGGAAATTCTACGACTACCGCCTTTTATCAAGTCTATTGAGCACCCGGATCGAGAGACGTGTCGGCGCGCGCTAGCAGTGCGTTATGGTTTGGCACTCGATAAACCGTGGCTGCTTACTGTTGCGATGATGCGAGAGGGCGACAAATCGGCGTCATACGACATTCTGTCGAGGGTCTGCAGGGAACTCTCCGACCAACCGCACGAGCATTTAATCGTTGGCGATGGAGTTCAGCGAAGTGAAATTGAGTCTTCGTTCCTTGGATTGAATACGACCTTCATCGGGCGCCTTGACGGGACAGATTTACATAACGTTTACGCAGCGTCAGATGTCTTTGTTTGGCCCGCCGTCAACGAAGCGTGGGGAATGGTTTTTTTAGAAGCGCAAATGCATGGCTTGCCAGTGGTCGCCGGTCGATCCGGTGGTGTTGAAAATGTCGTTTCGAATGGCGAAAGCGGATATGTCGTCGAGCTAGACGACCAAGAAGCGTTCGTCCGAGGATTGAAGGTGCTGATTGGTGACAGCAAGCGCCGCGACCTGATGGGGCAAGCAGGCCGGCGCAACGTAGTGGACCGCCATTCCTTTTCGAGTGCGGCGAAACGACTTAACGGGGCCCTAGAGGCAGTTCTCACATGACGCGAATTGCGATGCTCCGACACGCGCCGACGAGTTGGAACCGCTCCGGAAAGCTACAGGGGCGGACGGACATTCGACTTGGTGTTGAGGGTGAAGCTGAAGCATGCGGATGGCGGCTGCCTGCGGAGTTGCAAAACTGGGTTTGGTTGACAAGCCCGTTGAAAAGAACGCGAGAGACTGCGGAGATACTTTTTGCGGGCGAGAGTGTGATTGATCCGCGACTGACAGAAACAGACTGGGGTGAGTGGGAAGGCATGAAACTGGCCGATCTACGCCAAACTTGGGGAGACGGTGTTGGGCGAGAAGGCCGCGCAGGGCTGGATTTTTCGGCACCCGGTGGCGAGAGCCCGAGGGATGTACAGGCACGTCTACAACCGTTGCTTAAGGAGATCGGTCGGTTGGGGCAGGAAACCGTTATGATCACGCATAAAGGTGTAATCCGGGCTACCTACGCCCTGGCAACGGGCTGGGATATGATGTGCAAACCGCCAGAAAAAATTCGCAATCAGTTACACTTCTTTCGCGTCGATGGTGGCGGCGGTCTCCGTGTCGATCAACTGAACGTTGAGATCACAGACCGATTATGACGCGCCGCATCGTCATATACGTGCAGCACTTGATGGGAATCGGGCACGTCATGCGGGCCTCGGCGATCGCCAAGGCGCTGAGTAATCGAGGAACATCGGTGCTACTAATCATGGGCGGCGCTCCGTTAGATTCAATTGATTGCGGCGAGGCGAGGATCGCTTATCTACCGCCCGCGAAGGCTGCTAGTTTTCCTGAGACGGGGATTGTCGATCTTGATGGAAGCGCGTTGACGGCAACGTGGTTCGCGGAACGAAAGCAGCAACTGTTTCAGAGAGTATCTGCGTTCGAGCCGCACTTGATTTTGACCGAGCAATACCCTTTTGGCCGCCGCGCGTTTGAGTTCGAACTTGCTCCACTTTTGAGTTGGGCGAGGTCTCAGGGGATTAAAATCGTCGGATCTGTTCGTGATATCTTGGTCGCTAAGAAAAAATCGCGCCGAAACGAGGAGATGGCCGATAAAGCGAGGGAATTTTTCGACCTAATCCTGGTACATGGCGACAAAGATATCATTCCGTTTGACCTGACATTTCCAACTGCTGAACGAATTCGCGACCTGATCAGATATACCGGTTACGTAAATCATCAACGAGGTCTTGAGTCAGAAGACGGCATGGGTGAGGTCATCGTCTCCGCCGGCGGCGGCCGATATGGAGATCGACTCTACAAGACGGCATTGGCTGCGCGGCCCTTGTCGACTTTGCATGATGTGACGTGGCGGTTTCTTGTCGGCGCGAACGCTTCCCCCCGGACACTGGATCAACTCCACGATAGCAATCAACGAGGCGTTGTTATCGAACCGGCTCGAGAGGACTTTCAGGGGTTACTCCGAAATGCCCGGCTGTCGATATCTCAAGCAGGCTACAATACCGTTCTCGACGTCCTCGCAGCTCGTGTCCCGAGCGTCATGATTCCCTATGTTGGCGATGAAGAGACGGAGCAAACGCTGAGAGCGCAGCATCTGGCTGATCGCGATGCTGTTGTCTTAATGAATGAGAATGAATTAACCCCGGATACCATGTGTCTAGCGATCGATTCCGCGCTCGTCCGTAATTCACGTGACGTACTTACACCTCGAATGGACGGGGCCGAGGTGAGTGCCGATATTTTGTGCGGGGTTATCGATGATGCTCAGGTGTAATCGTACCATTGCCCGATGCGTCGGAATTACCGATAGTTTTTGTGTGTCCTGAGTTTGATGAAAGGCGCACCTGAATGGGTACTGCGTGGCAACTCCTGTCTGACGAGTTGAATAAATGTGGTGACAGCGGCCAAGCCATCGAATTCTGGTGGCGTGATGACGATGCCGTCGAGGATAGCCCCGCTCTTCAGCGATTACTTGATTCCACGGACCGACGCGAAATACCCCTGCTTCTGGCTGTTATTCCGGATCTCGCACGTCCGGAACTTGCCGACACTATTGCGCGGACGTCATATGTCGATCTCGCACAGCATGGATGTACGCACAAAAATAACGCTGGCCTTAACGAGAAAAAAATCGAACTGGGCGGCGTTCTTAATGACGAGACGGTTCTGAGGGCACTCGCTAACTCGCGCTCGATGTTTGAAACCATGTTCTCTGGGCGCGTTGTCGATATTCTCGTTCCGCCCTGGAACCGTATTCGACCGTCGTTGATCCCTCAGTTACCAACGCTTGGACTTTTGCGTTTGTCCCGTTACCGTACCCTATCGAGGAGCGATACCCTTGGCGTTCGTGAGATAGATACGGAAATCGACATTGTCGATTGGCGGGGAACGAGGGGGTTCATCGGCGAGAGGGAGGTGATTGAACAATTGACGGATCGTCTGGCCCAAAGACGACAGGGGATGTTGACTGGCCCGCTCGGAGTCCTCACGCATCATCTTGTTCACGATGCCGGCTGTTGGCAGTTTATGGAGCGGCTTGGCACATTCGTCAGCGATCACCCGGCTGCCAAATGGTTGCGGATTGCCGAACTATGATCAGTGAGTACAAATACGCTTTCTCGTCATCGCGCGCGAATATTCTTCGTGGCACTTTGGCGGCAAGCGTTTGTTTCTTTTTTTTGGTCGCAAGTGAACCACTTCCCATTGTCTCGTATTCCCTAGTTGTGATGGGCGTTATTTTTGCGGGCTACGCACTCTGGTGCTTCCGAAGGCGCAACGTGAGGGTCGCGATTACGGAGGGTGGCGTAGAAGTTGGCGACAAAGTACGCGTGGGTATCCTATGGAATGATATTGAGGATGTTCGTCTCGATTTTTATACGACGCGTCGAGACAGAGATAGCGGTTGGATGACGCTGAAGCTGCGAGACAAGAACGGAAAGTCGGTTCGGGTGGGGTCCGATCTTGATGGATTCCAAAATCTCGTGGGTCACGTAGCAAAGGTCGTGGAAGACACGGGCCTTGAGATGAATGTGTCGACCCGCGCGAATATAGATGCGGTTTTGGGGCGGGCGGGATGACGAAACTGCTTGATGTCGAAGGTCTCGAAATCCGATTCCGGCTTCACGAGGGTGAAATCACCGCGGTTAATGGTGTCTCGTTTCGGATTGACCGTGGCGAAACTGTGGCGTTGGTTGGAGAGTCTGGCTCGGGCAAGTCGACTGTCGCACAGGCTTTGTTGGGCATTCTTCCATCGAATGGCCGCATTGCGAATGGATGTCTGATGTTCTCGGGTTTGGAGTCCGAAAAACGACCCGGTGGACAATTGGCAGACATCGATTTGGCCTCGTTGCCGGTCAATGGCGCCGACATGCGTTCCCTGCGGGGAGGGGCGATATCGATGATCTTCCAAGACCCGATGACGTCCTTGTCGCCTCTCCACACAATTGGAAACCAAGTCTCCGAGGCGTATCGATTACATGGGCCAGTGTCTAAGAAAGAACGGGTCCGAACCGAGGTTATGGAGATGCTCGACCGTGTGGGTTTTCCCGATCCGGCTAGGGCGTTTGATCTTTATCCGTTTGAAATGTCCGGCGGCATGCGGCAACGGGCCATGATTGCGATGGCCCTTGTCTCACGTCCATCTCTTCTGATCGCTGACGAGCCGACCACGGCTCTGGATGTCACCGTTCAGGCTCAGATACTTTCGCTGATTCGTGATCTTCAACAGGAGCTCGGTATGGCGGTGCTCTTGATCACGCACGATCTAGGCATTGTCTCTCACATGGCAGATACAACCGTTGTTATGTATAAGGGGCAGGTTGTGGAAGGCGGACCTACGAAGGAACTCTTTTCTTCGCCACAGCACGCGTACCTTAAAGCGCTTTTCAAAGCTCTGCCGCGAATGTCAGGTCACGCTGGCGAGCGTCTCGTTCCATTGCGGGCCGTGCAAGTAGATGCGGCATCCTTGGTAGAAACACCGCCGGGTGGTGAGCACGACGGCGGCTCCATTCTCGTCGTTGAGAACTTGCGAAAATCTTTTACCGCAAAGAAAGGGGGGTGGTTCTCTGCCGAGAGAACTCGTGTCAACGCCGTAAGCGATGTGTCATTTACGATCGAACGCGGCGAAAGCCTCGGTTTGGTCGGCGAGTCTGGGTGCGGGAAGACCACAGTCAGCAAAATGATCATGTGTGCACTCCGACCTGACTCAGGTCGCATCGCGTATGTAGGGGAACAGGGATCCGTTGATCTGCACGCACTGAATGCACAAGACCTTTTCGATATGCGTCGGCGAATTCAGTACATATTCCAGGACCCGGCGTCTTCCTTAGACCCACGAATGACAGTTTCAAATATAGTTGGCGAACCCCTGGCCATCCATGGCATGGGTGATGCCTCAGAAAGGCTAGACCGAGTCGAACGTTTGTTGCGTTTGGTTGGACTGGATACCAGCGCTTTAAATCGCTACCCGCACAGTTTTTCGGGGGGGCAAAAACAACGTATTGGCATTGCACGTGCGCTGGCGCTGCAGCCGAATATTTTGCTCTGCGATGAGCCGGTTTCGGCTCTCGATGTCTCGATCCAGGCGCAGGTCTTGAACCTTCTAAAAGACTTGCAGGAGCAACTCTCGCTTACATATCTGTTTGTCTCCCATAACCTTGCGGTCGTTCGATATCTGTGTTCCCGAATCCTAGTGATGTGCAAGGGGCGCATTGTCGAGGAAGGACCTTCCGATCTCATCTTTGGTGAACCAAACCACCCGTATACCAAAGCGCTGTTGAGCGCGGTACCTGACCCTGACGGGTCGGATGCATGGCTGTCGGGAGTAGGTATGGGGATCCAAGAAGGTGCCTCTGTCCCAAGTATGTGGGTGCCGCCATATCGATTGCACGGCGACCAGACAGGGCAAATGATCGAGATTGCTCCGGGACATCGCGTTCTCGTTTCGCATGAGGGTGCTGTCGCATGAAGGCAACGCTTACAGCATTGGTTTTGTTACTCTGCGTGACGGGGACGGCGCATGCGATCGAACTTAAAGAGTCACCCAGTCTTGCCGACGATGTGCGTTCGGGCGCTTTGCCGCCGATCGAACGGCGAGTCCCTATCCAGCGACAAATCGTTGCCATGGCGCCACCAAAGAATGTTGGAAAGTACGGTGGCGAGTTAAAAATTCTGATGGGTCGGCCAAAAGATACCCGATTGATGTACGTATATGGATATTCTCGACTAGTCGGATACACCGAGGACTTTCAACTAAAGCCCGACATCCTTGCCGGCATCGATATAGAACATGGTCGAACATTTACGTTGCGGTTGCGCGCGGGGCACCGATGGTCGGATGGTCACCCATTCACATCTGCGGACTTCAAGTATTGGTGGGAGGCGATTGCCAATGACCCGGACCTAGCACCGGCTGGCTTAACGCAGCAGTTACTCGTAGGTGGTCAGCCGCCTAATGTGACATTTCCTGACGAAACGACGGTCCGCTATTCCTGGCCGTCGCCTAATCCCAGATTCCTGGCGATGCTTGCCGGCCCGAGGCCGTTGTTCTTGTACGCGCCGGCACACTATCTTCGCCGTTATCACAAGCGTTTCGCCGACCCAGTCGCTCTTGAAGGCGAGGTCAAGTCGAACAAGAAACGAGACTGGATTGCCCTTCATTTTGATAAAGCACGGCAATACAGGATGCAGAATCCCGAGTTGCCGACACTGCAGCCTTGGCGTCTTAAGACAGCGCCCCCTGCGACCCGCATAATCTTCGAGAGAAATCCATATTTTCACCGCGTCGATACGGCGGGACAACAGCTTCCATACATCGACAGGGTCGTTATGTCTCTCTCCGACAGTAAGCTGATACCGGCAAAAATCGGTGCGGGGGAAGCCGATTTGCAAGCACGCTATGTTTCGTTCGGGAATTATACGTTCTTGAAGCAGGCAGCGAAGCGAAACGACTATGACGTTCGACTATGGCGTCGGGCTTATGGTTCCCAGGTCTCGCTGTACCCAAATCTGAATGCCAAAGACCCGGTTTGGCGTGGGTTGTTCCGCGATCGACGTTTTCGACGCGCACTTTCCGTGGCGATAAATCGCCACGAAATAAACCAAGTCATTTTTTATGGTCTCGCATTGCCGGTTTGCGATGTCCCGCTCCCGCAAAGTCCAATGTTCGATAAGAACTGCAGCAATCCGTGGGCCCAGTACGATGTCGCACGTGCGAACCAGTTGCTGGATGAGCTTGGCCTGACAGAACGGAATGATCGGGGAATTCGTTTGCTGCCGGACGGTCGTCCGTTGGAAATAGTTATCGAATCTGCGGGGGAGAGCACAGAACAGTCGGATGTGCTTGCGCTGGTCTCTGACAGTTGGCGTGAAATTGGCATTCGACTGCATACGAAAGCGTTGCAACGAGACTTGTTGCGCACGCGTGTGTTTTCCGGTGCGACGTTAATGAGCGTTTGGACCGGAATGGACAACGCGATGATCACGCCAGATACCGACCCCAAGGAAATGGCACCGGTCGAACAAACGAAACTATGCTGGCCTAAGTGGGGGCAATACTACGAGACCAAAGGCCGTGCGGGCGAACCCGTCGACGACCCAGCGGCAAGACGCTTGTTGACCTTGTACGAAACGTGGAGTGAGACCTACGACACCGAAACACGTGAGGGTATCTGGCGGGAAATGCTGGATATTCATAGATCGGAGGTGTTTTCGATCAACACGGTTTACGGGGTCTTCCAACCTGTCGTTGTGTCCAACCGACTTAGGAACGTTCCGTCCGATGGCTTTTATGGCTGGAACCCGGGAGCGCATTTCGGCGTTTATCGGCCGGACACCTTCTGGTTCGATGAGCCGCCGACAAAGGCAGGGTCCGGCTGATGATTACGTTCCTAGTCCGTCGCGCGATCAGCATGTTTTTTACGGTACTCGTAATCAGTGCGCTCGTATTCTTCATTATCCAATTGCCGCCCGGCGATTTCGTCAGCGCCTACATCGCAGAATTAGAGGCGCAAGG
Organism: Rhodospirillales bacterium; assembly: GCA_965222395.1. GTDB lineage: Bacteria > Pseudomonadota > Alphaproteobacteria > Rhodospirillales > Casp-alpha2 > UBA4479. Next base: position 1,518,004 of record OZ244947.1, on the reverse strand, counting down.
AGAGGCCGTCTCACCCGAGCGGATTGCGTTCTTGCGGGCGCAGTATGGCCTCGATCAAAGCGCGGTAGAGCAATATTTCAGCTGGATCTTCGGTATTCTGCAGGGTGATTTTGGTTACTCTTTCGAACACGGACTGCCCGTAACCGACGTTGTCGGAGATCGGGTGTTTTTATCGATCATTCTGAATGCAGCGACGATCATTTTTATTTACCTGATGGCTTTTCCGATCGGCGTCTATTCAGCGACCCATCAGTATTCTTGGACGGACTACGGGCTCTCGTTTATCGGATTCTTGGGGTTGGCGACACCGAACTTCCTCCTCGCATTGGTCTTGCTTTATCTCGCCAATGTTTGGTTTGGAACGTCGATCGGCGGCTTGATGGATCCTCAATACCAGGGACAGCCTTGGAATTTCGACAAGGCATTAAGCGTCTTGGAACACCTTTGGGTTCCGGTGGTCGTGATCGGAACATCGGGAACTGCGTCCATGATCAGGCGGTTGCGGGCGAACTTACTCGATGAACTGCAGAAGCAATATGTTGTGACCGCACGTGCGAAGGGTGTGCCGCCGGGGAGGCTGTTGGCCAAGTATCCACTACGAATGGCGCTCAATCCGTTCGTGGCTGACCTCGGTAGCTTGTTGCCGCAGGTCGTCTCTGGCGCGGTAATTGTTTCCACGGTCATGTCACTGCCGACAACGGGGCCAATACTGTTATCTGCGCTTCAGTCACAGGACGTGTATCTGGCCGGTTCTTTCCTCTTGTTGCTCGGTGTTTTGACAGTTTTCGGGATGTTCGTTTCCGATATTTTACTGGCATTTCTCGATCCGCGTATTCGGCTGACAGGCGAGGCCAAGTAATGCCCAGAGATGTTGAGCATTTCGTTTCCGAAGCGCCGTTTAAGCCGGACGAAGATCAAAAGCTGACGCCAGAACAAGAACGTATCTATTACGCCTCTCAATGGCGGATGATGTGGTGGCGGCTCAAGAAGCACAAGCTGGCCGTGGGGTCGGCAATCGTGCTCGGAATCTTATATCTATCGATTCTGGTTACAGAGGCCATTGCGCCATATGATTCTAATACGCGGAACATCGATTTCATATACGCGCCGCCGCAGGCCGTGCACTTGTTCCATAATGGTGATTTCAAAGGGCCGTTCGTTTACGGGTTCGACTATCACTTGAACATGGAAAATCTTAGACGCGAGTACCGTCCAAACCCTAACCGAGTTCAGCAACTGCGTTTTTTCTGTTCAGGCGACGAGTATCGTTTTTGGGGTTTGTTCGATGCCGATTTCCATTTTGTATGCCCTAGCGAAGATGGAACGTTCTTCTTGTTGGGGACGGACCGATTGGGCCGCGATGTGTTTTCGCGGCTCTTGCATGGTGCGCGGATATCTCTCACCGTCGGCATTGTCGGGATTACGGTCAGCTTCATTCTAGGTGTCACGCTTGGTGGGCTAGCCGGCTATCTTGGTGGCTGGGTAGATGCCGTTATTCAGCGCATTATCGAGATTCTCCGCTCGTTACCGGAACTGCCGCTGTGGATGGCATTGTCGGCCGCGGTTCCCGTAACTTGGAGCCCGGTATGGGTCTACTTCGGTATCACCATCATACTCGGCCTTCTAGATTGGCCAGGTTTGGCGCGCGCGGTTCGTTCGAAACTCTTGTCGCTGCGTGAAGAAGATTATGTCGTGGCAGCCGAGATGATGGGGGCCCGACCAGTGAGGATCGTCGGACGACATTTGTTGCCGAACTTTATGAGCCATTTGATTGCGTCGTTGACGTTGGCCGTTCCTGCAATGATCTTGGGTGAGACAGCGTTGAGCTTCTTAGGTCTTGGTTTGAGAGCGCCGATCACGAGTTGGGGGGTAATGTTGACGGAGGCACAAAATATCGAAGCGGTAGTTCTTTATCCGTGGTTGATGTTGCCGGTGGTCCCCGTGGTGATTACGGTACTGGCATTCAATTTCCTGGGCGATGGTTTACGGGATGCCGCTGACCCGTACCGGCAATAAAGCGCGCTCGGGGTCGGAGGAGCCTTATGCGGTTAACATTTCTGGGAGCGGGTGCCGCATTCACGGAAGACCCTGACAACTTCCAGAGCAATATGTTCATCGAGCGAAAAGATTCAGGACCGCGTGGCGCAGATCGGAGCGGACTGTTGATTGATGCCGGCACGGATATTCGCTGGTCGATGAAGGCCGCTGGCCTGTCTTACAGAAATATCCACTCGGTTTATATCAGCCATCTTCACGCGGATCACATTGGTGGATTGGAGTGGGTCGGGTTTCGGACTTATTTCGACCCGGAATGTGCAAAACCCTCACTCATTGCGACGAAAGGCGTCATAAATCGCCTATGGGACGACTGCCTCAAGGGAGGTATGGAGGGATTGGACTTTGGTCGTGCCGATCTTTCCACGTATTTCGACGTAACCGTCGTCTCGGAAAGTGAGCGCTTTCAATGGGGTAACGCATCATTTGAACCCGTTCGAGTGCCTCACTTTTATAGCGATGGCAAGGAATGGTCGTCTTTCGGCCTCATGATGCGTACGGATAACAAGTCGACCTTCTTGACGACGGACGCGATCTTTGACTTCCCGCGCTTGCGGCCACAGTATGAAGAAGCCGATGTGATTCTTCAGGATAGCGAGACATCACCATTCAAGAGCGGCGCGCACGCCCATTACGACGAGCTCGTCGGGTTGCCTCCGGGAATTAAGAAGAAGATGTGGCTTTACCATTACAATGATGAAGCGCTACCCAATGCCGTTGCCGATGGTTTTTTGGGGTTTGCCAAGCCCGGCCATCAAGTGGACTTGGATTGACACCTACTTGATCGTGAAGAACTTGGTCGCCGATTGTCGACCACGGACTGTGACTTCACCCATGGGGTCAAAATCGAAAATCTGGTTCGCGGCGGCGATCGTCGCATCGGTTACAAGGATATATGTTCCGTATTCCTTGTTCATTTGCTCCATCCGTGCGGCGATATTGACCTCGTCGCCGTGCACCGTGAAGAGCAAGCGGTTGCTTGAACCGAATGCTCCGACGATCAGTTCTCCGGTGTTGATCCCGCAACGCGTTTTAAGCGTGATGCCGTCGCCAAATGTGTGTGTGTCCATGGCTGTCTGAATATCAACGGCCGTCATAACCGCGCAATCAGCATGGTTTTCGAGGGGCCGTGACGCGTTGAAAGAAATCAGCAATGCATCGCCCTGATACTGCTCGATGACGCCACCGTGTCGTTCAATGACATTGGACATCGCGGCGAAATAATCGTTCAAAGTCCTCATCAAGTCTTCAGGAGAAAGCTCTTCCGAGAATGTCGAAAATCCCTCGATATCCGTGAATAGAATACTCGCGGTCCGGATCTCGCTGGTACCCGGCTTAATTTCAGCCTCAGACGTGGCGATGCGATCGACGAGTTCCGGTGCGACAAATCGGGAGAGGTCTCTCGCCGTTGTTCCGGCCGACACAGCACCTTCCAACAATCTTCTAGCGCGAACTAGCGTCAATGCGAGGATTGCCGTTACCGTTAGAACGACTAAGATTTTATCCATCTCCGCCCCGATCAGGACCCGATGGGCGGTGGTATATTCGACAAAATCGCGGGTAAGGACATCCATGCCCATAGGGCCCGTTTGGACCGCGTAAACGACCAACCCAACCCAGCCGATTGCAGCAGTAACACCGCCTACGATGACGAAGACGGGATCGAACCGGAGCGCCCGGAGCGAGATAAATATGAAGACGTAAAGGAGTGTCGGTACTTTCAGGTAGAAAGGTGCCGGCTGCATATACTGTATATGAAAAATCCAGACGAGCATTAAGAGCAAGAGGATATCGACAACGACGCCAATAAGCGGCAGGGTCCGCGGGAACACGCGCCGATGGGTCAATACCAAACGAATAACACAAAACCCGAAGAAGGCGGCCAAGGCATATGGGACCGGTGCGAACTCTGCCGTTTCAAAGCCGCGAGGGGATATGAGATACAACACGCCAAAGAACGAGATAATAATGAGCTGAACCCACGCGATGAGTTCTTCGCTGTTTTGCTGCTGTTTGTCGATGGCATCGCGGACCCGGCTCGGAAGATTGGCTCCCGTGGGCTCTCCCAGCACGAACTTGGTTATACGCTCAATCATGACTTTGCCGAGTATGTAGACGTATCTACCGGATTCCCATACAAATATTGGTGATTTCGGCGTGACCGCCGATGGCGAGGGGGCCGAGCACACGCATGGACGCAAGCATATTCAAATTCATACTGCGTTATAGCCTCCGTCCTCAATTGATCTTACTCGCCGTGACCGCAGCCTCCCTCCCGGTCCTCTATCTGTCGTTAGAACTGCCCAAAACGATCGTCAACGAGGCCTTAAGCCAAAGCGTGGAAACATTTGAGTTTTTCGGGCGGCCCGTCGAAAGGCTAGATTATCTGTTTTTGCTGTCGGGTTTGTTCCTTGCGCTGGTTTTCGTAAATGGCGGCGTGAAGTACTTCATCAACGTGTATCGCGGCGTTATGGCGGAGCGCATGTTGCGTCGGTTGCGCTACATGCTGGTGACCCGGATGTTGCGGTTTCCGCACACCCGCTTTCGAACGACATCTTCCGGCGAAGTGGTGGCCATGGTGGTTCAAGAGACCGAACCGATTGGTGGATTCTTTGGCGAAGCATTCTCCTTGCCGGCATTTCAGGGCGGAACGCTACTCACCATCCTAACGTTCATGTTTATTCAAGATCCGATCCTCGGTGCGGCGGCAATCTCGCTTTATCCGATACAAGCATACGTGATTCCAAAGCTTCAACGCCGCGTGAATGCTCTGGCTAAACAGCGTGTTGCCGCTGCTCGAAAGTTATCTGAACGTATCGGAGAGACTGTTGATGGCGTTCGGGATGTGCATTTGCATGGCACTGCGCAGTACGAGCTTGCAGACTTTGGGCAGCGCCTGGGCAGACTGTTTCTGATCCGTAAAAAAATCTACATCACTAAGTTTTTCATTAAGTTCCTCAATAATTTCCTGAATCAACTTACGCCTTTCTTCTTCTTTTCGATCGGCGGTTATCTGGTGATTGAGGGGGACCTGACGCTCGGTGCCTTAGTGGCGATTCTTGCAGCGTACAAAGACATCTCGGCGCCCTGGAAGGAACTTCTCGCGTATTACCAACGAAAAGAGGATACGCGGGTCAAGTACGAGCAAGTGGTACAACAATTTGATCCGTCGGATATTCAGGACGACGGGCTCGTCGAATATCCGGAATTGGCACCGGATTTAAACGCAACCGAGCTTCGGGCCGAGAATGTCTCGCTCGTGGATGATGACGGCCGTCGGATTGTTGACGCCATTAATCTGTCCTTGCCCAGGAATGATCACGTAGCATTGATTGGTAACTCCGCGAGCGGTCGCAGCGAACTCGTTCAAGCTCTCGCGCGGGTTATTCCGGTGACGCGCGGGGCCATTCGTTTGGGGGACACAAATTTGGCGAGTGTTCCGGACGCCGCGTTAGGGCGGGTCGTCACATATCTCGATCACGATGCGTTTATTCGAGCGGGAACTATCGGTGACAACCTATTCTATGGCTTGATGCAAGGCCCGCCGAACGAGGGTTTAGACGGCGATGATGACCTTGCTGAGAGTGAGCTTTCCGGAAACAGCCCGTTCAATCCCGACGCAGATTGGTTGACGTCATTGGATACGACATCTGACGTGCTTTATGAGCAAGCACTTAAGGCACTGCGAGATGCCGGGCTAGAAGAGGACGTCTTTACAATGGGTTTGCGGAGCGTCTTGGATGCGGATGATGCCGATACGCTCTCCGACAAAGTCCTGCGTGCTCGAAGCGACATTCATCGACGTATTGCTGACTCCGACAATGCCGATTCTTTCGAAGTCTTCAATATGCACACCTATAACCACAACGCGTCGGTCGGTGAGAATATTCTATTCGGTGCACCACTAGATGAGCGCCTGAACCGAGAGAATATCGCAACCAATTCATTGATACAGGAGGTTCTCGAGAGCACGGGTCTTTACGAGGTGTTTGTCGCAAAAGGGGCGGAGGTGGCCGGCCTGCTAGCAGATGTCTTCAAAGACCTGCCAGCTGGTCACGAGTTCTTTAGTCGTTTCAGTTTTTTCGAGCCTGACGACCTACCCGAATACAAGCGTATGTCGACGATATTCACCGAGAAAGGCAGCAAAGCTCTGTCGGATCAGGATCGGCAAACATTGATTTCCTTGGTCTTCAAGTTGGTGCCAGCACAACACAGGCTCGGCGTCATCGACGAAGGGACACAGAGCATGCTCCTCAAGGCGCGAAGTCTATTCGCGGAGATCGTTCCCGACGGGGGTGAGGGGATGGTCGCGTTTTTTGACATTGGTCGATACAACCCGGCTGGTAGCATTAGTGACAATCTCTTGTTCGGCCGCGTGGCGGACGCCAATGGAGGTGACGAAGAGAGAGTCATGGAGCTTATGACCGATGCGATTGAGGATATTGGCCTTTACGATGATATCGTCCGCGTCGGGCTTAAGTATGATGTCGGTGTTGGTGGCAAACGATTGTCGCCGACGCAACGACAGAAACTCGCGGTTGCGAGGGCGCTGTTGAAAGCTCCGTCTTACCTGTTCATTAATGATGCGCTTGCCGTGTTTGATGCCGAAACTCGTCGGAAAATGGAAAAGGATTTGCGAGCCTCGATGCAGGGTCGAAGTGTTCTCTATGCGACGGGTGAAGTTGAGGATGAAGCGGCGTTCGACCAGGTGTTCAGAATAGCACAAGGTCGCCTGAGCGCGCTGGAACTCGAATCCGTTGAGCCGCCCGTTCCGGATGCAGACTCAGGGGTGTCGGAAACCGAAGGCGTCGGTAGTGCACTCCGCGACGAGGCGGATGTGCTGCGCCAAGTCCCATTCTTCGAAAGTATGTCGAATTCGGATCTGATGCTCCTTGCCTTTACGTCAGAACGTGTTCGATTTGCGGAAGGAGAGACTATTGTCCGGCAAGGGGAGCTCGGAGAAGTCGCTTTCGTCATCATCGATGGTGAGGCTGATGTCTTACTTGACGCGAGTGGTGAGGAAGAGTTCATCACCGTTCGTCGACGCGGTGATTTAGTCGGGGAATTGTCGCTGCTCACCGAGGCGCCCCGAACAGCAACGTTGCGCGCACGAACACCGGTAGATCTCTTGAAGATCAACAGAGATGTCTTTTTGAAACTGATTGAGGATACACCGGGACTGAGTATTAGCTTGCTGAAAATCATCTCGCGCCGCTTCGAAGCGACGTTGAGAGGATTAAGTGGTGGCGAGCAACTATTTGATACGGAAACCAGATTGCCTAATCTCGCCAATTTTACGAAGCGTTTGTCTTCGGAAACCGGGAAACCTGTCATCGTCATTTCACTTACAAATGCGGATGAAATCATTGACGAAATTGGTGCATCGACGGAACACCGTTTTTATAAGAAGTTGGTGCGTCGAATCCGGGGCGCGCTTGGGGAAGCCGATACCTTGGCTCGGGTTGGCGTCGGCTCGTTTGCCGCAATTATTTCTAGCGATAGTGGCGAGGCGGAGCTTTCGAACCGGATAAAAGGGATTAATACGGCGCTGTTAGAGCCCATGTATTTCGGCGCCAGAACCCTTGAACTGACCCCGGATGCCTTCCAGGCTGAAACGTTGGATCACGACGAGGCGGTAATCCGACTCGCGGTCGACGTCGAAAAACCGCAACAGCAATAAGGAGCCTCTTGGGGGCGTTGCAGAAGCCTTTCCATCATCCCATATCTCGCGCCGTGCAGTCATTTTTCACGAACGTTCCACGCACGTAAATCGCCATAGATCGGTCCAAGATGAATACGCATGAATCCACGTTTAAGTCTGTCAGCGGTTTTTCTACTCGCGATGATTATCGGATTTCCGTTGAGCCGCTTGTCGGGCGTGTTCGCGCAATGCGCGACGGGACGATTATCGCTGATACCACGGATGCGCTCATCCTGAACGAGCCGAGACACTACCCGGCTGTTTATTTCCCGCGAGGGGACGTTGACCTCCATTTATTTGAACCCGCCCCGCATTGGAGTAACTGCCCCTACAAGGGAGATGCAAGCTATTGGCAATTCCGTGAGGAAATAGGTGAAGATCGACATGCAGCGTGGTCTTACGAGAATCCCCCGGGGCCATTAGAGTCCATTCGCGAGCGGATCGCCTTCTACAGCGACAAAGTCTCGCTTTGGTTCGAGGGTGTCGACGAAAATGACCGTGATAACCTATTCATTCCCGGTTATGGGCGACAGAGATCGATATCCGAAAATGTCTTAATTGCCTGGGCGGTCCGCGAAGCCTGGAGTGCAACAACAACCCGAGAGCTTGTACTCCGATTGGTGGGGGAAATCGAAAATATCGGAATCCCGCTAGTGAGGACAAATGTCATTCTCAGAACCTTGCACCCGATGATGATCGCATCTGGCTATCGTTGGTGGCGGCATGAGCCGGATTCCGTAAATCGCTTTGATGCGACGCACGATATCCTTCAGACGGACGAATTTTTACACAGTCCGGTCCGCCATGTTCTGGAGGGGCATGGTGCCATTCGACGGCGCATTGCGTCGTCACCGACTGCTGGGGAATTTAGTATCATTTCGGAACTCCGCGCAGCCGATGCAACTGATTACGTCGCCCTGCCGATGGCGTTTTCCGATGGACAATTGAACGTCCTAAGCCTCGCGACAAGTGCCCCGGAAGGGTTCCCCGACCACTTTCTCACGGACCTACTACAAGTTCTTCCGTTATTGAGTCGCTGCTTTGAAGTTCATGCAATTCGACGCACGGCAGCGACGCTTTTGGAGACATTTATCGGCAAGGATACGGGTGAGCGGGTTCTTAACGGTCAGGTTCGGCGAGGTGATGGCGAGGATATTCATGCCGTTATCTGGTTCTGCGATTTGCGTGGATCCACGCCTATCGCGAACAGCATGTCGCGTACCGACTTCTTGAGCTACCTCAACGTTTTTTTTGATGCGATGGCCAGCGCGGTTGTCGAAAACGGCGGCGAGGTGCTCCGCTTTATCGGTGACGCGGTACTTGCGATCTTTCCGCTTACAGTTGGAGATCACCAAGGCAGGGTTGATGCCTGTCAGCGCGCTGTAAAGGCGGCGAACGTTACGGCGCGGAGGATCGAAGACGCGAATAATTCGGAAATTGGTCCCGGTACGCCTCCTATCCGTTATGGAATTGGGTTGCACATCGGTGACGTGACGTTCGGGAATATTGGAATTCCTGAACGGCTTGAATTCACAGTGATCGGCGCCGCAGCAAATGAAGCGGCAAGAATTGAGGCGATGACAAAAACAATGGGTCGACCCGTGATAGTGTCGAAGGCGTTCGCAGAAGCTTACGGAGAGGCGCTTGAATCCCTCGGCACGCATACGCTTCGCGGTGTTGAAGAACCGCAGGAACTGTTTGCACTTCCTGACACTTCACCGGGTTTGGTCGACGAATAGCTACTCGTCGCCAGGTACGCCATAACTGGGGGCGTTTGTGGGGCTCAATGCCCGAGTGACATAATCCTCCATCTGCGGACAATAAATATCCCAGAGCTTTGAAAGGGCATGGACGGGACAGTCATCTGTCCAATCAATACGCAGATCGACAAGTGGCCAAGATTCGGTATCAACGATTAACATCCCTGCCGAATGTATGGCGCCCGCTTCACCGCCCGCTTTCACGCCAGCCACTAGCGCATTGATCAACCGGTCACCCAGGTGCCTTTTGTTACGTAGAGATTCTTGAAAGGCATGGATCATGGCAGCCGGAATCTGCCGGTTTGCCAAAAGGTTTCCTGCGGCTGCAGCGTCAACGCCGGATGCTTCCGACCAAATGCCGAGAATGTGGTCGCCGGAATACGTCGCCGTTTCTCCTGATCCGTCGATGCTAAGCAACTGCCGGAATTCGAGATTGTCTGACGTGTCCTTGATTATCGATATTGCCTCATTTGCAGTAGAACCTGCGGTCATTAAATGCAGTAACCGCGGCCCCAAACGTGGATCAGTAATGTTTTGAGTGGCGACGGCACCGACGCCTGACTGGGCAAAAGCGCAGCGCGCCGCGACGGCTGGACTAGAGGAGGTAACGGCGACGCCAAACATCTGCGTCCGGTCACAGCGTGCGACGATTGAAAACGTCATTTGATCTGAAATCCTCTGCTCTCGGATGGCAAGGTGCGTGCATGAAAAACGCCAGAGTTCATGCTGATCACCTTCGCGCTCTGTTTTGTATCAGAGTCGGGCAAGAACGTACCTTGCGTAAAGGGTTTTCCGCTTACGGTTTGTGTCTTTGCCGGTTCCTCGATAGAAAGCGCCCTGTCCGGGGCCACTCTTGTCCCATTCTTGTGTGAACGTGATCTTCTATGGAAATTCTTTTGGCCAACCCTGGCGAGACAATCGCCTTCGCCCTGGCGCTCTTGGCGACCGGCGCAGCTGCGGGTGTCCTCGCCGGGTTGCTAGGTGTTGGGGGCGGTATTGTCATCGTCCCAATTCTCTACAATCTGCTTCCATTTCTCGGTGTCCAAGATGGGATTTTGATGCACGTTGCGATCGGTACCTCGCTTGCAACAATTGTTCCCACGTCGATAGTGTCGGCGCGATCACATTTCCGCCGAGGGTCATTGGATATGGATCTAATAAAGTCCTGGTGGCTTGCGATCGGGTGCGGTGCCCTCATCGGGGCGTACCTTGGCAGCGGTGCCGACGAGAGGGCGTTGATGATCTTCTTTGGTGCTGTCGCCATTTTGGTCAGCCTCAACATGGCCTTCCGAAATGATGGCACGTACATTCGCGACGGTTTGCCAAAGGGTATTTTGAAGCAGGCAATTGGGGCAGTTCTTGGCGGTGTGTCCGTTACCATGGGCATCGGCGGCGGTACACTAGGCGTGCCGATCCTCAGTGCTTTTAATTATCCAATTCGGCGTGCAGTCGGTACCGCGTCTCTGATCGGCTTGATAATAGCGGTGCCTGGCACAATCGCATTCGTCGTCTCGGGTCTAGGTCGAACCGATCTGCCGCCCTTGAGCTTCGGGTACGCGAACCTTATCGGCTTTGCGATGATTGTACCGACGACTGTTCTTCTTGCGCCTGTGGGTGCGAAGATCGCAAACACCATCAATCCTCGAATGCTGCGGTTGGCTTTTGCGGCTTTTCTGGCCGTGACGGCGTCGCGCATGCTTTATGCTGGTTTCATCGTTCACTAATTTCGATAGAGGACACCCAATATGCTGAATACCCTGACATCGCTGAATGGCATGGTTACCGCACCGCATCATCTCGCGGCGCAGGCGGGCTTGCGGGTGCTCCGCGACGGCGGGAATGCAGTCGAGGCGATGGTTGCAGCCGCTGCAACGATTGCCGTTGTGTATCCGCATATGAATGCAATCGGAGGGGATGGTTTCTGGCTGATCGCCGAGCCGGGACAGCCGCCGATGGGGATAGACGCTGCCGGACAAAGCGCGATGAACGCCACACCGGAATTCTACTCCGAAAATGGGGCGATAGTGATCCCGTCGCGCGGCCCACGCGCAGCACTCACGGTAGCCGGCACCATTGGCGGCTGGGCCGCAGCCTTAGAAAATGGCAATGGACGTCTTCCGCTGTCGCGCCTGATGGAAGATGCCATTCATTACGGTGAAAACGGCATTCCCGTGACGCAAGGGCAGGTCGATTTGACTCTTGAGAAACTCGCCGAACTCCGCGACGTCCCAGGTTTTGCGCCAACGTACTTGAACGACGGAAAAGTTCCGACGACGGGTGCGGTTTTGAAACAACCCGAACTAGCAGCGACACTCCGACATTTGGCTAAATCAGGTTTAGACGATTTCTATCGTGGTGAGATCGCATCGGCCAACGGCGCCTATTTGGCGGCAATTGGAAGTCCTCTGCGGACGGCAGATTTGGCCAATTACCATGCGCGTGTCGTGAAGCCGATGTCCGTGCAGACAAGTGCGGGAACCATTTTTAACATGCCGCCTCCGACTCAGGGCGTCAGCTCATTGATGATACTCGCGCTTTTCGACCGCCTTACGGCCAACGGTGTTGAAAGCTTCGAGCATATTCATGGATTGGTCGAAGCAACAAAACAGGCATTCATCCTGCGGAATGCGGAACTGACCGATCCCGAATTTATGCGGGTGGACACGGCATCTTGGCTGTCTGACGAAAAGTTGGATGAATTGGCCGCAAACATTAAACCAAACCAGGCGCTGGAATGGCCACCCGTCGCCAAGCCGGGCGATACAATATGGATGGGGGCTGTCGATGGCGAGGGGCGCGCCGTTTCGTTCATCCAGAGCATCTTCTGGGAGTATGGATCCGGTGTGGTCGTGCCGGATACCGGTGTGCTTTGGCAAAACCGCGGTCATGGGTTTTCTGGCGATCCTTCGCATCCGAATGTTGTCGCTCCTGGCAAACGTCCTTTTCACACCCTCAATCCCGCAATGGCGAAGCTAACGGATGGAACCATGCTGACATACGGGAACATGGGCGGGGAAGGACAGCCGCAAACGCAGTCAGCGGTATTCAGCAGGTATGCAATGTATGGTGTGCCGTTGCAGCAAGCGATTACCGCGCCGCGATGGTTGTTGGGACGGACTTGGGGTGAGGAAAGCACGACATTAAAAATGGAGAGCCGCTTCGATCCTGCGCTGATTGAGCAGCTTCAAAGCGCCGGTCACGTGGTTGACGTCGTCGAACCGTTCACTTCGACTATGGGACACGCTGGTGCAATTGCCCGTCGTCCCAGTGGTGTCTTGGAGGGTGCGACAGATCCACGAAGTGATGGCGCTGTTGCCGCTTACTGATGGGCTTCGGGCAGGGATTGGCGTATGCCACGACCGATAACGATTAACTGCGGAATGGTGACGAGAAAAGAGTCCAAGACATCTACAAGGTGCGCAATATCATTCACAGGTGGTGGTCCGACGATCCGTCCTGCCGCCCGTCCGCGAACTTCGTCGACGAGTGGTTCCATGGATTCCGATACTGCTGACATCGCATCCGACACGTGGCCCGATTGAATCTGTTCTAGTATCGAAGGCGCAAGATGTCGGAGTAGGTCTGGCCAAATGGCCAAATGGCGATAAAGCGTTGGAATGACACGTCCGTCAGGGCTTGGAATGGCGTCGCTCATCTCCATCACGGTTGAGCGGATATCCTCTGGCATGTCCGCCAATGAGATAGGGGCAGGTAACGCCGCCGCTTCTATCTCCATCGGCGGTTTTTCGGGCATCGCCAAGGCGTGCAGGGCTTGGTCATGGTTGTTAATGATCTCGCGAAGCGCCGAGATGAGGCAAAGGTTAACCGGGTTCATTCGATTGTAGGTATTCAGAATCCCGTCAATGAGCATATGGCCTTCGTCTGTAACGCCGAGCCCCGAAAGTTCGTTGAGTGGAAGTGGCACCAGATCAATCGACTTCGCTCGCGTAGAACGAGCGATGGCGGCCGGAACGATCCAGCCGTTCTCTAACTCGGGTCCAATCGCGGCCCATGTCCAATCGAGCAAGCCCGGCGTCACGGCTAAGTGACGATAGATCAACGCCGGAGAACCGACGCCGGTTCGGCGCATAATCATTGAATAGATATCCGCCGTTTCCGGATCCGCATCCGCTACCGGCACTTCGGCGAGAGGTCTAGACATTGAATTTCGGCTGAATATCAGGAATCAACGTTCACCGGAAGTTTCGTCGAGTACTTTATTTGTTCGATGGCAAACGTCGAACTGACATCTTTGAGTTTCGCACTCGAAATGAGTTTTTTGTAGAACACGTCGTATGCGTCGATATCCGACACGACCACACGGAGCAAGTAATCGACTTGTCCGCTCATTCGATAGAACTCCACTACTTCTGGGAAACTCATGACGGCGCTATGGAACTGGTCCAACCATTCTTGGCTATGTTCGGGCGTCGTAATGGCCACAAAGGCTGTCATCTTTGCCCCGACCTTGCGGGCATCAAGCAGTGCAACTCGTTGAAGGATGACGCCGTCGTCCTCCATACGTCGGACCCGGTCAGCACAGGTCTTTTCGTCCAAGCCGGTTTGCTCTGCGACTTCCTTTGGCGAAAGGGAAGCATTGGTTTGCAGAACGTCTAGGATTTTGGCATCTGTTTGATCCATTTTAGCTACAATCCCATCGTCATAATGTTTGTGTCGTACCGGAGCGGGCGGACAAGTTTAGGGGCGTCGTTCGGAATGTTAAATAGATAAGATGTCGCCGCGTCGTGTAGGTCGACAATAGAACAACCGGCAATAGGATCATCGAAGGCGTGCTCGACATCGTCAACATAACTCCCGAATTTGCGATCGGTCCTCAAGTTTCTCTGGAGGATTTCGAGAGACTGCGCGCCGCCGGTTTCGCGTCGATATTGAATGCTCGCCCCGACGATGAAATCGGTACATACATTCTTTCTGAAGAGGCAGAGTATAATGCCCATGCCATCGGTCTGGCCTATGCCCATAGCCCAACCGAAGGTCATGAAATATTTGAGCCAGAAATCATTGATCGGTTCGAGCGCGCGTTGGTCGAACTTCCAAAACCGATTTTCTCGCACTGCAAGACGGGGACCCGGTCGGCGATGTTATGGGCGCTGGTCGCGGCGCGTCATCGCGACGTGGATGACGTGATTACGACACTGCGCAACGCCGGCCAAGAGTTTGATTTCTTGGAAGACGAACTTCATGAATCGGCGAATGCGACCCGCGGGTCGCTGCTTCGTATGAAGGACGACGCGTTGCTTGGTTTGGGCAAGGCAAGTCTGCTGGGGAATGCCCGCGATGAAACAGATGGGTCATAGCTGTCGATTTGCGGCTTGGGGATTCCAGCGAGTTTTTGTAGACATTATATAAAAAACGAATATGTTTCTTCGGAATAAATGTGGATTGAGTCGGAAACAGTATGTCGATCATGAAGAAGGTAGGGGCCGCCAAAGCCATTGTGCCCGAGATTTCGGCTGAAGATGCAAAAGGGCTGCACGGAAAAACAGGCGTTATGTTCCTGGATGTGCGTGATGACAATGAGGTTGCCGCGACGGGCAAGGTAAAAGGGGCCATTCATGTGTCGCGGGGGATGTTGGATTTTAAGGCGGACAAAGATGCGCCAATGTACGACCCGACATTCGACGACGCCGAAACCGTCATTGTTTATTGCGCGACGGGCGGGCGCGCAGCCCTTGCAGGGAAGCTCTTAGTTGACCTCGGATTTAAGGACGTCAGAAATCTAAGTTCGCTGAATTTGTGGCTGGATGCTGACGGACCTGTGGAGACATAGAAGGTGTGGACTCTTAGGGCGCGCCATCGACAAGAAAGGCCGAGAGGAGCCTTTCGACGGGGGCATAGTCATCGGTTAATACCGGCAGATCCGAATATGCCACCCGTTTTTGCATCGCCGATAAAGGCCATTGAACCCATTCGCGTATAAGCCCGAACCTGGACTCCAAGCGGGTTCGCCCGGTCCCACGGTTTCCGGCGATCACAATGAAAGTCAGTCGACCCTCTTGATCGACTTCGTCGACAGGGCTCCAGATTTCAACGGACTCGAAATCTTCACGCATGGTTTTTACGAGTGCGAGGAGAAATCGCGGTTCGCGGCCTAAATCGATGACGTTGGCGGCGTAGAAGCCATCCTCAGATAAACGGGATTTGATCAGCGAGTGGAATTCGCGCGTGATCAAATGTGACGGCACGGCAATATCGTGAAACGCGTCTCCGAAAATGACATCATATGTTTCAGGCGCGGGCGCAGAGTTCAGGGCAATTCGACCATCTTGATGCAGTACCTTGATGTTGGGCTTGTCCGGATCGAACCACATTTCGCCAACCGCAGCTTCAGTAACGGCCGGGTCGATCTCGGCGATCGTCAAATGCGATTTCGGATAAAGTTGGGCCCATGCGCGCGGCAAGGTATAGGCACCGCCACCCACGAAGAACGCGTTAAGCGTATCGTGTGGTTTAAGTCGAAGGTTCGTTACTTCGTCGACAAAGTGAACATAGGAACTGTAAAGCACCGTCGGGTCGAGTTGGTCGTTGATCCCATGCGCCAGGTGATCCAACACCATGACTTTGCTGGGGCGCCCGCTTATCTCGGAGAAATCATCAAAACGAATGCAGAAGTAATCGCTTTCGACGTTGCATGGTGATGTAAAGCCATCAACTGCACTGCTCCATGTCGTCAGCCCGAGAATGCTCAATACCACCACGGCCGACGCCGCGACAGCGCGTTGAGCCCAGATGGCAAAGCCGATTGCCATAACCGCATAAAGGCCCGCAACGGCAATAATTGTCCCGTTCGACCCAATCCAGGATATAAAGAAATAGCCGGCACTGAGTGTTCCGATGATGCTTCCGAAAGCACCGACCGCAAACATACGACCAAGAACGCGTCCCGTATCATCGGGCCGGTCGTCAATCGCGATTTTGGTCGCGATGGGAGAAATAATACCGATCAGAAGGCTAGGCATGAAGAACAAGATCATGGTCAACGCCACGACAATGGCGATGGGGCCCATGCCGCTCGATACCAGACCGGCGGACACGACCCGCACGAGCGGTAATGCCAAAAGAGAAAAAGGCGCGGCGGCGGCAAGCGACCAAGTAATGTACCTAAGGGCGCGAACGCGATCTAAACTCGTTGCAGCTAGGTTTCCGCCGATCCAGTGTCCGACCGACAGCCCCGCCAGCACAACGGCGATGATCGCAGTCCACGTGTAAAGCGACATGCCGACAAACGGTGCAATCAGGCGCCCGGCTGCAATTTCGATAATCAATGAACCAGCAGCCGTCAGAAACACGGCTGCCGCCAAAACGAATTGCACCATAATCGGCATCCTCCCCTTTACCCGATCATTAAATATTTCTTTCTCGGGCGAAAGCACATATCGTAAAGATCGAATATGAGGGGTGTGGACACTAATCGAACAGCCATGGCGATACGCAGATTTTTCCAGCCGCGACTGAGCGCGCAATGAAGATAGATGTGTTCCATGAACTGGCGTCGCCTGCTTGGTCGGGCAAAACGCCTGCCGACGCCATTCGTGACGTTGTCGATCTGGCCGTTGCGGCAGAGGCGGCAGGATGCGACACGATTTGGCTGCCCGAGCATCATTTCCTGGCCGAGTATTCCAACGCGGCGGCACCGGACATGTTGTTGGCCGCCATCGCGCAGGCGACCCGTCGCATCCATTTAGGGTTCGCCATTATCCCCTTGCCGCTTCACGATCCGCTTCGAGTCGCGGAACGCTTGGCGACGCTGGACGCGCTTGCGCCTGGGCGCGTACGCTGGGGCGTCGGGCGTGGGGTGACGGTGACGGAACTCAACGGGTTTGGGGTCGATCCGAGCGAGAGCCGCGCGGTTTTCATGGAAAGATTTGAAGCGCTGTCGTCGATCCTCAAAACCGGCGAGGTCGAACGCAATGGCGCGACTTACACAATGCAGCCGCAATTGTCGGGCGACCTTGGGTGCGGCTGGCTGGCTGCGGTCAGTCCGGAAAGCTTCGACTTGGCGGCGGATATGGGCCTCAACGTTCTGACCGGTCCGTTCAAACCCTGGCCGTTCGTCAAATCCGACCTGCAACGGTATCGAAAATTGGCGCCGTGGGGAGAAACCTCGTTCACCCTGTCCGTCTATTGCGAAGAAGATCATAAGGCTGCTCGCGCGCGGGCGGAACAAGGCATCGTCTGGGTGTATCGCCGATTGTTTGAGGTCGCGAAACCGATCCTGGCCAAGCAAGTGGCCGGGTACGAACAATACCGAACGTTGGGGTGGACCGTCCCACTGCTGGACAAGCTGCTGGGCATCGGCGTGTTGGAGAAACTGGGCCTTGCCGCTGTCGGCGCGCCCGGTCACGTCGGCAAGCGATTAGATGATTTGGAAGCCAGCGGTCTTGATCGCGTCAGTCTGGTGGTTGGCGGTGGCGACTTGTCCGTCACCGAGGCTGCCCAGGCGCTTGAGTTGATCGGCGGAACTCGGCGGCAACCTGCGACGGCAACAAGCGAAATCGCGGATGCGGTGACGGCATGAGCAAGATTTTCGACAAGCTTTCGAAGCTCGCGGCGCAATACCGCGACCCGATCCAAGAAGTGCCTTGGGATAAGGCCGATCCGTCGCGACCGTGGTTACCGGAAAAAATGGTCAGCCTGTCGGGCCAAGAGGTTTGGGCGTCGATGGACGCCGACACCCGCCAAAAGATCGCCAAGGTGGAGTTCGCCCGGCTGTGCGCGGCGGGGCTGTGGCTGGAAGGATTGTTGATCCATCGGGTGACCCACGAAGGGTTCGTCGCCGCCAACGCAACGGAAACACGGATCGTGTTGCAAGAAGTTCGCGAAGAAGCGGGCCACGGTTTGATGTTCCTGGAAATGATCGACCGCGCCGGGATGTCCGGTGTGTCGCTATTGGGGCCGACGCGTTTGCTGACCTGGGTGGCGAAGCGTTTGGACCCAGACAGTGCGGCATTCTGGGCGATGGTGTATATCGGTGAGTCCGTGACCGACACATTCGCATTAAAGGCGTTACGGGTCGCTGATCGCGAAGACGATCCGATCTGTCCGGTCTCGCGCGAGGTGATGGAACTGCATCACCGCGATGAAGCGCGGCACATGGCGGCCGCCAAGGCGTTGATCGACACCAAATTAGCCGAGATGGGTCCGCTGCGACGATTGGCGTTTCGCGCCGTTGTCCGGCTATTAATCGGTCGCTTCTTGGACGCGACGCTTTACCCGACAGCGGCCAGTCTGCGTGCCGTCGGTGTCGATAATCCCGCCGACGTGGCACGGGCGGTGCGGGCCGATCTGACCTGGCGACAAATTGCCGGGGAATGCGCGATGCCCTCCATGGCGTTGATCGACGGTCGGCTCAAGTCCGTGGACGCCACGCCCCGCGTCGCGTAATGACGCCACGCCCGGCGCGTTTTTTGGGTAGTGACGTCTATCGCCGCGCTGCGTTCGGCGATAACCATCCTTTGAGCATCCCCAGGGTCGGCCTTGTTATGGAATTGTGTGAGGCGCTGGGTTGGTACGACGATGCCGTGATCGACAGCCCGATGGCGAGCATTGACGATTTGGCCCGATTTCACGATCCGGACTACATTGCCGCCGTGCGCCGGGTTAGCGCCGACGGAAAAGCGACCGTCGAAGACCGTGATCGTTTTAATCTGGGCACGCGGGAAAACCCGGTGTTCGATGGGTTGGAGGCACGCGCGCGAACATCCTGCGGCGGCTCGATCCTGGCGGCGGGGTTGGCGATGCAGGGATATCTCACCTTCAACCCGGCGGGCGGCACGCATCATGGGCTTCGCGATCGAGCGCATGGGTTTTGCTATTTCAATGATCCGGTGATGGCGATTCTGACCTTTCTAGCGCGGGATGCGTCGCCGGTTCTTTATGTTGACTTGGATGCGCATCACGGCGACGGCGTCGAAATGGCGTTTGCCGACGATACACGTGTGACGACGGTTTCCATTCATGAACAGGGGCGATGGCCGAACACCGGCATCGCGCACGGCCCGGACGGCAGCGGGATCTTTAATTTTCCAGTGCCGCGCGGGTTTCATGACGGCGAGCTTGCGGTGTTGATGAACGACGCGGTTCTGCCGCTGGCCGCACGTCTGTCGCCGCGTGCCGTGGTCATTACCTGTGGCGCAGATGGCTTGGCCGGAGACCCACTGTCCGGCATGCGCTTGTCGAATGGCGGTCTGTGGCGCGCCGTGATGCAGTTGATCGACGTTGCGCCGCACGTGGTCGTGCTGGGCGGCGGTGGGTACAATCCGTGGACCGTCGCGCGGTGCTGGGCGGGCCTTTGGGGGTGCCTGTCCGGACGGACGCCGCCGTGGCCGATGCCGGACGCCATGCGCGAACGGTTCACGTCCCTTGATTGTGACCTAGTCGAGGAAGAAGACTGGGAGGAAAGTTGG
This sequence comes from Rhodospirillales bacterium, assembly GCA_965222395.1. Classification (GTDB taxonomy): domain Bacteria; phylum Pseudomonadota; class Alphaproteobacteria; order Rhodospirillales; family Casp-alpha2; genus UBA4479. The sequence continues at coordinate 1,498,061 of OZ244947.1, read as the reverse complement.
TTCGCCCAGCTAGAAGATGACCCAACGGGTGGGGACATCCGCGCCGAGGTGCAGGCGCTGGCAGCGTCCGTCGAGCGTTACGGAGTGAGTGCTTAGGGCAACATCGTCATTTGACAGGAACTCACATTCAAATATTGTAGAATGACATGTGATCGCGGGGGGCGGTCGACATAAAAAGGGGGCGCCATGAGTTGGCTGGATCGATTGTCGGAGATTGAAGAACTCGAAGATGCCGAGTTCGATCCGACGCTCGTCGCCGCGTTTGAGAATGCGGCGCCAGATAACATGTCCCGACCAATCCGTTTTTCCACCCCGACCTTCAAGGATTTTGAAACATCGGAAATGACGGGGTGTTCGAAGAACAGCTTTCCGGCGTTTTCGATCACGGCGGGTGGCTGCGCGCTGATGTGCGATCACTGCGAAGCGAAAATTCTGGAACCGATGATCCCGGCGACGTCGCCGGAAATGCTCGACCAGAAAGTCCGCGACCTGATTATGTTGCAAGACCTGAAAGGGTTTTTGCTGTCCGGCGGCTCCAACCGGCGCAATGAAATCGCCTACGAGCGTTTTTATCCTGTGGTCGAGGGGCTGAAACACGACTTCCCCGATATCAAGATCGCCATCCACACCGCCTTGCTGGATGAGGCGCGCGCCAAATCGATGGAGAGCGCGGGTGTCGATACCGCGATGATGGATGTCATCGGTTCGGAAGACACCATTCGCGAGGTGTATCATCTGGACCGCCCGGTCGACGATTTTGAAAGCACCCTGGCGGCATTGACGGCGACCCGCATGGAGATCGTGCCGCATATTGTCATCGGGCTGCACTACGGCGAGATTCTCGGCGAGGCGAATGCGCTCGATATCGTCTCACGTCACGATGTGCACGCCTTGGTCTTGGTGGTGGTGATGCCGTTCTATGCCAAGCACCGACCATTCGTCACCACGCCGACGGCGGATGTCGGGCGCACGTTCTTGGAAGCGCGGCATCGGCTTCCCGATAAACAAGTTTTATTGGGCTGCGCCCGCCCAGCGGGCATGCACAAGCGTGTCACCGATAGTTACGCCGTCATGGCGGGGCTCGATGGGATCGCCTTTCCCGCCGATGGCACTGCCGCCGTGGCGCAGGCGATCGGGCGCACACATCATCAAGAACACGCATGTTGCTCCATCAAGGTGGGTGGCAGTTTGCAAAGCAACGTCGGCGGGTCTTGCGCGGCATGACGGATCGATACGACGCCGATGTCGTTGTGGTCGGGTTGGGCCCGGCGGGCGCGTCGGCAGCCGCTGCGGCGGCGGAAGCTGGATGCCGTGTTATCGCGATTGACCGCAAGGCCGACGCCGGAACTCCCGTTCAGTGCGCGGAGTTCGTACCCATGATGCTGGGCCAAGAAATCAAAGATCTCGATCACGTCGCGTGTCAGAAGATCGTCGCGATGGAAACCTACGCTGGGGACAATGCCCCTGACCGGATGGAAAACTTTCCCGGTCATATGATTAATCGCCGAGACTTTGACCGGTCGTTGGTCGCGCGTGCGGTGAAGATGGCGGCGGACTGTCGGTTCGGCGTTGCGATCCATGATGTCGCCGCGGACGGCACGATCACGCTGTCGGATGGCGCAAAGCTGCGTGGCCGCGTGTTGATCGGCGCGGATGGTCCTCGCTCTCGGGTCGGGGCGGCGGTCGGTCGGGTGAATTCGGACATTGTCGAGACACGGCAGATCACGGTGCCGTTGCTGGCGGCGCACGATGCCACCGACATTTTTTTGTCGTCGGAGTTTCCGGGTGGATACGCGTGGCTGTTCCCGCGTGGCGATGTCGCTAACCTGGGCGCCGGGGTGGTGCCGGATCACAAGCTGGCGTTGAAGGGTCTGATTGAAGAACTGCACGAAGAACTGATGGCCCAAGGGCGCGTCGGGCCAGATATTCTATCCTATACGGGTGGGCCGATCCCCGTCGGCGGCAGGCTTCATCCCGTCGCCGCATTGGGCGATGTGCCGGTCGTCTTGGCGGGCGATGCGGGCGGACTGGCAAATCCGGTCACGGGGGCCGGGATCGCGTCGGCTGTCATATCGGGCACGTTGGCGGGCGAGGCGGCGGCGGATTGGCTGAACGGGACGACGGATGCGCTTGAAGACTATGACGATGAACTGCGCGCGTTGTTCGACGGCGCGCTGAACCGCGCCAAGCACCGACGTCAGGAACTGTTGCATGTGATGCAGGAGACCGAGCCATGCTCGGATGATTTCAGACGCGGCTGGATCGCCTATCCGGATTATTGGGCGGCGTTCGACAACGAGAACACTCAAAACATAAGGGGGAATGCGGCATGACGTGTTTGAAACCGGAAGGGAAGAACCCGGGTGATAAAGGTGCCCGTGGTCGGGACTTCAATGCCTATGACGAGATGGCGCCGCGCGCCCCGGAGTCCATTCCTGCGGACCTTCGCAACGGAGGGCGAGTCAAGGACGAGGCGGTGCGCCCCGAAGGCGTGTACCTGCCGAACAACAACATTCAAACGCCGGAGATGCGCTCCCCCGATTATGTGCAAATGTCGACGGCGGCGGCGATCACGCTTGGGATTATGCCGGGCAAGATGTACCGCTGTGAATGCACGCGGTGCCTCAATCTGTTACTGACGTATCCGGAAGGCTGCCGCGCCAACTGTGCGTACTGCGGGCTGGCGCGTCACCGCGAAGCGGACCGGGATTACGCCGACCGGAACTTTATCCGTGTCGATTGGCCGGCCGTACCGATGGCGGAAATCATCGAGAAAGTCGCCGCCGATGGGGAAGAGACGCCGTTCCATCGCATGTGCATCAGCATGATCACGCATCCGAATTCCGACGAAGACACGGTGACGGTCTTAAGAAATTGGACCGACCGGATCGATCCATCGACGGTACCGGTGTCGATCTTGTCGAACCCGACGACGATGATGCGCAGCGATGTCGAGACGTTGCACGGTTTGGGGGCCGATATCTTTACTGTGGCGCTGGATGCGGCGACGCCGGACTTGTTCGACCGGACACGCGGCAAGGGTGTTCAATCGCCGCATAGCTGGAAGAAATACTGGGAAGTGTTGGAAGACGCCCGCGACATCTTTGGGGCGGAAAAATTCGGCGCGCACCTGATCGTCGGCATGGGTGAAACCGAACACGATGTCATCAGCGTCATTCAGCGATTGCGGGATATGGGCGGGCACAGCCACATGTTCTGTTTCTTCCCCGAGCAAGGATCGTTGATGGACCATTTGCCGGCGACCCCGCGCGACCAATGGCGGCGTGTGCAAGTGGCGCGCTATCTGATCGATTATTGCGATGCGCGGATTGACCACATGTCGTTCGACGAGCATGGCCGGGTATCCGATTTCGGGCTGCCGCAGGGGGAACTGGATATCATCATCGACGGTGGCTTGCCGTTCCGCACCTCGGGCTGCCCGGGCAAATTCCAAGAAGATATTTCGGCATGCGACCGGCCCTATGGGGATTCGCCGCCGAGCGATATTGCCAGCTTCCCGTTTCAGCCGAACAAGGGCGATATCCGTAAAATTCGCCGACAGCTGAAAATGAATTCGACCCGTCACTAGGAGGGCGTCGTCATGAGCAAAGCGTTCCGCGTCATTGATACGGGCGTCGATGACGGTCGCCGTAACATCGCGTTTGACCGGGCATTGATCGATGCCCGGGCGGCAAGCGAAGTTCCGGATACGATCCGCTTCCTCCGGTTTGCGCCGACGGCCCTGGTCGGGCGGCATCAGGCGTTGTCGCGTGAGGTCGATGTCGATTTTTGCCGTGACAACGGCATCGGATTGGCGCGACGGATTACCGGCGGTGGCAGCATCTTTTTCGATGAGGGGCAATTGGGATGGGAGCTTGCCTTCGCCCGGGCGTCGTTGCCGGTTTCCGATTTGACGGAGTTATCGCGGGTGATTTGCGAAGCGGCGGCGGGCGGTCTTCAGCGTCTTGGTGTCGATGCGCAGTTCCGGCCGCGCAATGACATCGAAGTGGACGGGCGGAAAATTTCCGGCACCGGCGGATTTTTCGACGGCGACGTGCTGTTCTATCAAGGCACGTTGTTGATCGATACCAACCCGGAGGTGATGGCCAAGGCGCTGAAAGTGCCGCAAGCGAAATTGGCAAAACGGGACCTGGATTCCGCGGCCCAACGGGTCGTGACGTTGCGGGCGCTGTTGCAGGACGCCGTGCCGTCCATCGACGATATCAAGGCGGCCTTGATTGCCGGGTTCGAAGATGGCCTTGGTATCACCGCCGAGAGCGGAGGCGTCACGGATGCGGAACGGACGCGCGCCGCGGCGATCTATGACGATGAAATCGGCACTGACGACTTCGTCGCCGAAATCGACGACCCGGAAACCGATACCGGCTTTGGGATGGCCAGCCAACAGACACCCGGCGGGACGTTGACGGTGTACGTCAAACAGCACCGCACCGGCACGGCTCGGATTCAACAAGCGCTGATCACCGGCGACTTCTTTGCGGCCCCGCCACGCATGGTGTTCGATTTGGAAGCAGCGCTTCGAGATTGCGCATTGAGCGATCTGGATGCGACCGTCGCCGCGTTCTTCGCCGCCGACGGCGCGGGGGCGATCAGTGTGCCGGTGGACGCCATCGCCGATGTCGTTCGCCAAGCCTGTACGGCGGAGCCGGTTGCGTGACGCGACCCGAACGAAACCTCTACGTCATTCAGCATACGGACAGCGAATATCTGGGCCGGATAGAGGATCATTTCGAGGGACGGGGCATCCGATTCACGTATATCCGCCCGCACACGGCGGAGGGGAAAATTCCGGCTTCGGCACGTTTTGTCGACGGCGTGGTCTTTTTGGGCGGCGGCCCATGGGGGGCTGCCGGTGTCCGCGATCTACCCAGTTTGGCGGATGAGGTCGCGCTGTCGCACGAGTGTTTTGCCATGGGCATTCCGCAAATCGGTATCGGCTTGGGCGCGTTGATTCTGTCGCTTGGCTGCGGGGGGAAGGTTGAGCCCGCACCCTTGCGGTTTGAAGTATTCGAAGCAACTCGTACCCGAGACGACGCCCTGAACGGATTTATGCCGGAACGCTTTCCGGTGTCGACGTATCTGCGCGATGCGCCGGTCCTGCCCGACTATGCCGATGTGCTGGCCACCGGGCCGGAAGGGCAACCGGCTGTGTTTCAATTGGGCAAGATGGCGCTGGGCTTCCTGGGGCACCCCGGATTGAAACGGGCGATGGTTGAAGACCTGATCATGGAATACGAAGAATCACCCGACGACATCGCGCCGTCATTGGACGCGTTGACACGGCTGACGCCGCAGATTGAGGATGCGCTAGTCGTGATGATGACCGGGATCATTCAGATTACAGGGTTGATGCAGCCGAAACGCTGAGTGAGTGGATCAAACATATTCAAGAATGATATATTCAAAAAAGTGAATTTATTATTGCTTTGTGGCGTCGCCTTTGGGAAACTAGAGGTAATGGAAAACGAATAAATAATCGTAACGGGAGGATGCATGGCTGAGAAGCTTGTGATCATCATGGTCAATACGGATCCGCGCAACGGCGAAGAGCTTGGCGCGCCGTTCTTTCAAGCGACGGTTGCGGCTGCCATGGATTATGAGGTCGAAGTCATCTGCACGGCGACGGCGGGACAGTTGATGAAAAAAGGCGTCGCGGAAAAGCTCGTCGTAAAGGAAGGGTCTCCCAAGACCGTCTATGACTTCATTAAAGACGCGCACGAATCCGGTGTGACCTTCTATTGCTGTTCACCCAATCTCGATCTATTCGAAATGACCGAGGAGGACCTCATTCCTGAGTGCGCCGGCATTGTCGGCGGCGCGCACGTGATTGAAGAGGTCATGGAAAACGACGACGCCAAAGTTCTCACCTACTAAGGGAGTACGTCATGGGGCATGCGCACGGCTCACGCATTCAGGAATTCATCGGCGATCCGGTTTCCGACGCACCGGCCATCGATTACGAAACGATGGAAGAAGTGTTTCAGGATATCCAGGCGGATATCCGCTACGATCATGAGCTGAACGGTTGTTTGAATTGCGGTATTTGTACCGCGACGTGTCCGGCGGCGCATTACTACGATTTTAGCCCGCGAGAGATCGTCCAATTGCTGTGGACGGAAAATCTTGAAGGCATTTATGACGCGATGCAGGAAAAGATTTGGTCGTGCGCGCAGTGCTATACCTGCGCGGCGCGATGTCCGTTCGGCAATTCGCCGGGTGGTCTCGTGATGATCATGCGCGAAGTCGCCATCAAGCACGGCATGCAATCGGCGAAGGACGTGCTGCGGCCGTTTAGCCGGGTGATGTTGAAGCTAATCTCGACCGGCAATCAGCTGGCGCCGAACATGATCACGCCGGATCACTTCCCGGATTGGGGGCCGAACATTTCCAAGGTCGATGCGCCTTTGAAGTTGCTGCGCGCCGCAATCCCGATGCCGACATTGAACACGCTGGAAACAGCGTGGGAAGTGAACCTCAAGACGTCGGTTGAGCTTTACACGATTTGGGAAATGACCGGCGTTCTCGATCAATTGGAGACCATCGACGAAAACCTTTTCGACGTGATCTCCGACATCATGGACGAGAAACGTGACGATTACGACGATTGGCTCGAAGACCAGGAAGATGAAGATGATGACGATTGAGCATCGCGGGCCTTGGGCCCAGCGAGCTGATCATGCGCAGGAGAAAGATAAATGACCGATACACCTGATGGCACCAGATTTACCGGCCATGGTTCTGAATGGCGGGATGCCAAGTTAACGCCCACCGAAGCGCAGCGCGCCACCAATTGGGTCGAGGCGCATGTCGACAAGCGCTCAATGCTGACCAACAAGGATCGGGTCGAAGACGTGCGCGACATCATGTGGCAATTGGAAAAGGATGGCGAAATCGTCGTCCACCGCATGCGCGACGAGTACGAGCCGATTACCCTGAAAACGTTGTTCGGTTGGGAAAAGAAAATCCCGACGACCCGTTTGTGGCATCACAAATCATGCGGCCAATGCGGCAACATCCCAGGCTATCCGACGTCGCTGTTGTGGCTGATGAACCATATGGGGATCGATTATCTGGACGAGACCGATCAAACGTCATGTACGGCGTGGAACTATCACGGGTCCGGGATCGGTAACGTTGAAAGTCTGGCTGCCGTGTTCTTGCGGAACTTCCATCAGGCCTATGTGGCCGGTCAGGCCGAAGGTAAAGAAGCAGGCTATTATTACCCGCTGGTTCACTGCGGCACGTCGTTCGGCAACTACAAAGAAATTCGCGGTTTCTTGCTGCATTCCGCCGAGTTGCGTGAACGGGTGAAAAAAATCCTCGGTAAACTCGGTCGCTTGGTTGACGGCAAACTGCTGATCCCCGAAGAGATCGTGCATTATTCCGAATGGCTGCACGCCATGCGTTCGCGTATCCGCGAGTATCAAACCATCGATGTGTCGAACATTCGCGCGACCATTCATCCGGCGTGTCACGTATACAAAATGATCCCGGAAGACGCGATCTACGATGACGACATCCTGGACGGGAACCGTGTTGCGGTGTCGACCGGATTAATCCAAGAGCTCGGCGCGGACGTGATCGATTATTCGACATGGTACGATTGCTGCGGTTTCGGCTTCCGTCACATTATCTCGGAGCGGGAGTTCACGCGGTCCTTCGCGATCGACCGAAAAATTCGTGTCGCCGTCGAAGAAGCCAATGCGGATGTAATGATCGGTCACGACACCGGTTGCATCACCACCCTCGATAAAAACCAATGGATTGGCAAAGCCGCCGGTAAGGACGTGTCGTTGCCGATCGTGGCGGATTGCCAATTCGCGGCGCTCGCGTGTGGGGCACATCCGTACAAGATCGCTCAATTGCATTGGCATGCATCGCCCGTCGAAAACCTGGTCGCGAAGATGGGGATCGATTGGGAAAAGTCGAAAGCGGAATTCGAGGCGTATCTCAAAGAGGTCGAAGCCGGGAACGGCGAGAACCTTTATGATCCGCGCCGCATGATCACCTCGGGGCCGGGCTACAAGCCGGCGGCCGAGTAACGTTAAGACAGCAGGGGGAGGATAATGGCGAAGCCCATTCTCGTGGTCGGCGCAGGGCCGGCCGGACTTTCGGCGGCAAACGCCTTGGCGACCGTTGGTCAGTCTGTGGTGATGGTCGACAAATCCGATACGCTCGGCGGTGCGCCGATCCAATCGGGGTACGCGAAACTGGTTCCAAGCGGCGAATGGGCCAAGGATGCGATTGGCGGCATGGTTGACCGCGTTACCGGCAACAGTCTGATTTCCATCCATAAGCAAGCCATGGTTGAAGAATTCTCCGGCGAGCCCGGCAACTTCACGGCCAAGCTTTCAAATGGCGAAAGTATCGACGCGGCGTCCACTGTGATGTGCACCGGGTTCAGTCATTTCGATTCCGTCAACAAGCCGGAATGGGGATTTGGGTTGTTTCCGGATGTGGTGACCACAACGCAGGTCGAACAGATGATTTCGTCGGGTCAAGGGGTGCGCTGTCCGTCCGATGGCCGCAAGCCGAAACGGGTCGCCATTTTGCTGTGCGTCGGATCGCGTGATCGGCAGATCGGTCGTGAATGGTGTTCGAAAATCTGCTGCACTGTGTCGGCTAACATGGCGATGGAAATTCGCGAGGAACTGCCGGATTGCCACGTCTATATTTACTACATGGATATCCGGACCTTTGGTCTCTATGAAGACACCTACTACTGGCGAAGCCAGGAAGAATTCAAGGTCAAGTACATCAAGGCGCGGATCGCCGAAGTGACGTCGGACAGCGATAAGTTGATCGTCAAAGGCGAAGATACCTTGGTGAAGCGGCCAATTACGGTGCCGTTCGACATGGTCGTTCATGCCATCGGGATGGACCCGAACGTCGACAACGTTCTGTTGGCTTCGATCTTTGGGATTGAGTTGCAGCAACACGGTCATATCAAGCGTCTCGACACCTATAGTTCCATGGCGCAAACGTCGCGTCCGGGTGTCCTGGTCGCAGGCGCGGCCACCGGCCCTGAGACCATTGATGATTCAATTGCCCAAGGACAGGGGGCCGCAATGGCGGCGCTTGCGGTTGCCAACGGCAACGCCTTGCAGGCGGCCGAGTAAAGCGAAAGAAGAAAGGCCCAAATGGACGGTATGAACATCCCGGCGACCACCATCGGCGAACAAGGTCGGCCCGTTCTGCATTTGGACGGTCCGAAAATTACGTCGGCGTTTGAGACGGTCGTCTCCAAGACCGAAGACGATGGTGGGCTCGAGATGTTCATCAAGGGCGTGCGCTTTAAATCGGAGGTGTTTCAGAACACCTTCGCCCGCGACAGTCTGAAAGACCTCGATATCGACACGTTTTTGGGTCTCGCTGCTTTCATGGCGCCGGTGCGCCGGCGGATCGGCCCTTGGTTGGAAGAGCAAGGTGCCGGCGGCTTCGAAACCGTTCGCGACGCCATAGGTGCTTTGATCGACGAGGCCGCGCAAACCGCCCATGTGGACGATGCAATCCGCCGGTTTTGTGACAAGTTCCCGCAAGGGGGGCAGTTTCGTTGGGTGCGCGATCTCGCCGCCGAAGTGCTGCACAATGTGATGCCGGAGTATTACCCGCTGATGTCGCGTTGGGTGTGGGACGCAAATGCCAACACCGGCGTGATCCGGGAAATCTGGCATGACCCGAGTATCGATCACATGACACTGGATGTCAGTGATAACTATCAGACGTTTCTGGTGTTGCGTGAAGAACTGAGCCAGTTCCTGTCGGACAATGGTGTGTTTCGCGATGTGCCGCAATACGTGGATGTGCTGTGCGCGCAGATCTATTCGAATTACATCTGTGAACAGGGCGGCAGCTATTTAAGAACGGATTTCGCCTCGCCCGAAGACCCGCTGCTTTACACCCGGCGGATGCTCGGCCTCGACGGCATCGATCCGGAGTCCGGCCGGACCCGCGCCAAGGGCGTGGAGGGGCGGCCCATTATTCTCGACATCGACGAGACGACACATTGAAGGGGAGTTGAAGCGTGCCAATCCATGAGAAATCGCTGATCCGACCGGAGAACATCGTCGAGCACGATAATCTCGTTATCGATGGCGTTGATGTTTCCGGACACTGGAGCACGTTTATCGAGTCCCGGGTGGTTCGCGACTACAACGAGGACATGCAGGAAGAGATTGCGGCGCTGCCGGGGGGTGAATTCATTCACCGCTGTTGGCAGTGCGGCTCGTGCACGAACGCCTGTACCGTGAACGCGGTCAACCCGGATTTCAACCCGCGCTACTGGATTTACCTCGCCCGTCTTGGCATGGAAGACGAATTGCTGCGCGACAAGGATATCATCTGGCACTGTGTATCCTGCAATAAATGCACTTACGCCTGCCCACGCGACGTCAATCCCGAAGGCGTGATGAAAGCGATGTCGCATTGGTGCGAGCTTAAGGGGCACACGGAAAAATCGCCGTCCATGCACTTCGACGAGGAATTCGCCGAGCAGGTTATCGCCACCGGAAAAATCGAAGAGGGGCGCATCATTCGTGGCTTCTTCGCACGGACCGGACAATCGCTAAACCAGGATTGGTTGATCGAGATGGTCAAACGTCTGCTGCGGCATTTACCGGTCAAGCTGCTGTTCATCATGGGGATGCAAAACGTGTTGCGTCCGAAGACCCGGAACTGGGACGGGGCGCGGGCTGCCATCGAAGAATATGTCGCCGAGAAAGAAGCGGAACACCGCAAAGCATTGAAACTCGACCAGCCGCAGGCAGCCGAGTAGGGGAGAGGCCGAGACATGAATGAATCATCCAAGAAATACCAAAAAGTCGCCTACTATCCTGGCTGTGCGCTTGAGGGGTCCGGGCATTCCTATAACCGGTCCACCAAAGCGATCGGCAAGGAACTGGGGCTCGAGCTGGAAGAGGTCGACAACTGGAACTGCTGCGGAGCGATGGAGGTTAAAAACATCGATCCGAAGATTCAAACCTATCTGTCGTCCCGTGTGATGAGCATCGCCGCCAACGAGATGGGTTTCGATACCGTGATGGCACCGTGCAACGGGTGTTATCACAATCTGAAGAAAGCGGAATACGATCTGGAAAACGATGACGAGAGCGTCGAGGTTGTTGATCGCCTGTCGTCCAAGGCCGGTCACGATACCTATGAAGCCGGGCAAATCGAAACCATCCACGCCCTGGACTGGATCAAGGAAGGGATCGGCGAAGACGGCTTGCGGGCGAAAGTGAAAAATGCTCTGTCGGGCCTGAAGGTCGCGAACTACTACGGCTGCATGTACACACGGCCACGGCATATCTTTCCGGAAAAAGACCAGGGGCCTGGCAGTGAATCGACGTCCCAGCCGCATTTCATGGATGACCTGCTTGAAGCCGCCGGTGCCGAGAACGTCGACTTTCCGTTAAAGACCGCATGTTGCGGCGGGGCGCATACGCTGTCGGATTCCGATACGTCGACGAAGCTGGTGATGAATATCATCCGCGCCGCCGAAGCATCCGGGGCGAACGTGATCGCGACCGAATGCCCGACCTGTCATTCCGGCCTGGAAATGCATCAAGTCCGCGGCGAGAAACGGTTCGGCTTTAAGTCCACGGTGAAAATACTCTATTTCACCCAGTTGTTGGGCATGGCGCTCGGCGTGCCGCTGCGTGATTTGGGTGTTCATGAGAACATTTCCGACTCTATGGACTTCCTGCATGAGAAAGGTTTCGTATGACGCCGCTTGCCGATATTGAATTGGCGATTTCGGTGCATGCCGCAGATGCGGATGCCCGGGCTGGAGCTGCGGCGTTGCTCGGTCTTGGCGAAGACGTCCTAGAGCATTGGGTGGCCGCCCGCGACGAGACGCCGACGAGCGCCGAGAAAGAAGGGTTCCGGTTATTGGCGTTGCATCGGCAAGGCGCGAAAGGCGAACCGTCGTTTAACGCATGCCGCGAAACTTGCCGCGAGCTTGTCTACTATCATAATCTAATTGTCGCGGAAGACGACCCGGAGGCTGCGCAGCAGCATCTGCAACTGATGGGTCTCGTTGCGATGCATTTGTTTTTGTTCGTGAGCGGTAAAATGGAGGTCGCAGGACTAGGGGAATTCTGTTGTTCTTCGAAACCGCTCCACGCTGCAGAGTAAGGGATATTTGTTAGGCCATAGGGGGAATTCGAATGCCGACCGTTAAAGGATGCAATTTACCGGACGATTTATTGTACGACGTGGCCAACCATGTCTGGTTTAAAGAGACCGGGGACGGCAACGTCAAAGTCGGCATGACGGCCGTTGCCGCCGCGATGGCGGGGCAGTTGGTCGCCGTGACACCGAAAAAAGTCGGACGCAGCGTCAAAGCGGGCAAATCGTGCGCCACGGTGGAATCAGGAAAATGGGTCGGTCCAGCGAAATCCATCGCTGCGGGTGAGATCGTTGAAGTCAACCAGGCAGTCGTCGACAAGCCGGACACAGCGAATGGCGATCCTTACGACGCTGGATGGTTGGTGATTCTGAAGCCCGACGATTGGGACAGTGTGAAGGGCGACTTGGTCATCGGCAGCGACGTGGCTGGAGCCTATGAAGCGAAAATGGACGCTGATGGATTTGCCGGCTGCGAATAGCTTTCCATTCCACAGCGCAAAAAAGAAGGCCCGCAACGCGCGGGCCTTTTATTTTGACAGGGAGACGTCTCAGCCGCGGCTGAGTAATGCACTGAAGGCGCCGCCGTGGGAGCCTTCCTCTAAATACTTCATGCCGTAGACGCCGCCGGCGACGATTGAGGCGAAGGCGATGAAAGAGCCGACGGCTAAGGTGGAAACGCCGGTCAGGCCTTGGCCGATGGTGCAACCCAGCGCCAGCACACCGCCGGTCCCCATCAGAGCCGCACCTAGCATGTGGTTCAACATGTCCTCGGTACCGGAGAATGACTCGAACTTGAACTCGCCCGTCATCTTGGCCGACAAGAACGCACCGATGATTACGCCGCCGACCGTGGAAATCCCGAAATCGATGGTCGAGCCGGTGAACGTCATCAGGTACTGGATGCTGTTGCCGACAGGTGCGACGAAGGTCAGCGACGCCAGTTGCGTTGGATCGAAATCGTCGAAACCGGCGATGCCGGTAATCGCCCATCCGGCGGGCACACACAATCCGATGATGATCCCCGCCCAGATGTCGCGTGCCGATCCCCGGAATTCGGGATCTTTCAGGCAGAACCAAAGCAGGAACCCAACGATCACCACGGTTGTCGCGAGTCGGACCGTCACGTCTTCCATGCCGCCACCCGCGACGATTAGGTCCGGAATGCCCTGATTGTCTATGTCGGCGGCTGTCAGGTCGATATTGCTCACGCCTTCCATTGCCGTGCGGGCCAGCGCAATCAGACCGCGCAGCGTCATGTACGCAAATATGCCGAGGACCAATGCGACAAACAAAGATTTGAGGTTACCGGCGCCTAAGCGGATCAGTGTTTTCGAGCCGCAGCCGCCCGCTTGCGTCATGCCGAAACCGAACATTAATCCGCCGATGATGGCGCCAAGCCAGCCCAGATTTGGCGTCAGATAAATCGATTCCGAAATGTCGATCATACCGGCTAGATGTAGCGCTTGCGTACCCGCGATGCCGACAGCGATCGCCAGCAACCAGGCGCGGAACCTGTTCCAGTCTTCCATCATCACTAGGTCGGAGATCGCGCCCATGGTGCAAAAATTAGTCCGGTGCGCAGTCGCACCAAAGACGATTCCTAATACAAAACCCAAAGATGCGACCAAGGTTGTAACAGAGATGTCTTCCATGTTGCCCCCAAAATTTTCCAGTGATTTTGCCACTGGGTTCGTTTGCCGTACTTTATTCCGCTATATCATATCTTATAATATGAATATATAAAAAGCGAATATGAACTGGTTGTTTGCGCGTGTGACGTCGCTTAATCTTTAATGACGCATCACCGCAGCGTTAAAGGGAAGGAAAAAGTCAATGGCGGATCAAACACTCGATACGAAAGGCCTGAACTGCCCCATTCCAATTGTGAAGGCAAAGAAGGCGCTGGCAGGCATGTCCGAGGGACAGGTCCTCGAAGTCTTGGCGACCGACCCTGGTGCGGTAAAGGATTTCGAAGCGTTCAGCCGAAAAACCGGTAACGAGATTCTGGAATGGAACGAAGCTGACGGCGTGTTCAATTTCCAGATCAAGAAAGTCTGACGATAGCCGGTAACTCTTCGACGGCGATGCCGTTCTTGCGGCTCATCCCGAAGCGTTGCATGACGCCTCTGTTTTCACGTTTAATGTACTGTATGAAGACACGCTTGTGCATACGTATGGCCCGTGCGGGTGCGTTTTGTATCGCCTTGTTCGTACATAACCCGGCTGCGCAGGCGGCTGAACTTATCATGTTCGAAAGTCCGATCTGTGAGTGGTGTGATGAGTGGCACGCGGTAATTGGGCCGATTTATCCGCTGACTCCAGAGGGGAAGTGTGCGCCTTTGCGAACTGTCGACATCTATGAGGCGAGACCGGATGAACTGCAGCACATTGGCGGCATTCGATACACACCGACATTCGTCCTCGTAGAGGACGGTCGAGAGGTCGGCCGAATTCTTGGGTACGCGGGCGAGGACTTTTTCTGGCCTTTATTGGCCGAGAACCTAGGGAAGCTATCGACGTCATGCGTTGGAAATGAGGGTGCGTGAAAGGTCATATTCAGTCTTGATATATATATGCATTTGCGAATATGATCTTACTCGGGAGATAGCGATAATTGAGGGAATACCCTCAAAGTCCAAGGCTGATAAGAAAAAACAATAATAAAAAGAGCGTCGGACGCTGCCTCCCGGGGGCTTGTTATTTATTGGGAGGCGATAGCGCAAATGGTTATACGAAAACTCGTTTTGGCGACGGTGGCAGCAACGTTCATGGTTGTTGGAGCCGTGTCAGCGGCCGAGGTCGCCAGCTACAAGGTGGTTGATGGAACGATTCCGGACTCTCTGACCGGCGCGCCGGGGGACGCGAAGAAAGGCAAAGACGTCTTTTTGAATCGACGGTTGGGCAATTGCCTTGCTTGCCACCAAGTGACGGCGCTATCGGATCATCCGTTTCATGGTGAGATCGGTCCACCTCTCGATGGAGTCGCGGACCGCTATACATTGGCAGAATTGCGACTTCAGGTCGTGGACTCGAAGCAAATTAATCCGGACACGATTATGCCGGCGTTCTATCGGAAAGATGGATTCCATAAGGTCCTGAAGAATTTCAAGGACAAGTCCGTTTTGACAGCCGAGCAAGTTGAAGACCTGCTTGCCTATCTCATGACGTTGAAGTGATGGCGGTTCAAGCCGCTCAAATTACACTGAGAGGAAACCAAATGTCGAAAGTTGAAGCATTGAAGAAGTTGACGCGCCGCGAAGCGCTGCTGTTGGCGGCAGGCGCGACAATGGTCGCATCCGGCGTCACGTTGACGTGGGCGGATGCTAAAGCGGCGTCCAAAGCGGACGACGCGATCATGAAAATGGTTGGCGACAAAAAGTTGATGGAAGGTAAGATCAACTTGGATCTGCCGCAGATCGCGGAAAATGGAAATACGGTACCTATCAAGTTTTCCGTCGATAGCCCGATGACCGATGATAACTATGTCAAGGCGGTTCATTTGTACGCCGACGGCAATCCGTTGCCCGACATTGCATCACTTCATTTCACGCCGATGAATGGGAAGGCCGAGGCCTCGACCCGTATCCGCTTGGCGCGTACGCAGAACCTAATTGCTGTCGCAGAAATGAGCGATGGCAGCGTGTATAAGGCGGCGCAGGAAATCAAAGTAACCATTGGCGGTTGCGGCGGCTAACACGAGCGAGAGGAGATATAAAAATGGCTAAGAATGTAAAACCCCGAGTCCGTGTCCCGAAGACCGCGGCCAAAGGCGATATCGTTGAAATTAAAACCTTGATTTCGCACAAAATGGAATCCGGTCAGCGTAAAGACAAAAAAGGTAATCCAATTCCGCGCAGCATCATCAATAAGTTGGAAGCCACATTCAACGGCGCATCTATATTTGTTGCCGATTGGCATCCGGCGATCTCTGCAAACCCTTACATGTCCTTTTTTGCAAAGGTCGAAGAAAGCGGCGAATTCGCGTTCAAATGGACCGATGACGACGGATCCGTCTACACGAAATCGGCGAAGATCACGGTTTCGTAGAATCAACCGAATATGGGGGGCATATGCAGATGTTAATTAGAAAAGTTGCGATCGTTAAGGGAGCGGTTCTTGCCTTTGCGGTTGTCTTGGGCGGAAATGCGCAAGCAGCGGATTGGGGACCGTTCCAGGTTGATGATCGCAGAAGCGGTTATACCTATGCGCAACCTGAAACCCAGGCCATGCAGTCGGATGAATTTCAAAATCCTGGCATGCTATGGGTCGAACAAGGCTCTGAACTCTGGACCACAGTTGATGGTGAAGAGGGTAAGTCATGCGCGTCTTGTCACGGTGAATCGGGTGAGTTGATGCAAGGCGTGTCCACCCGGTATCCGGAGTACGATGCCAATGAGGGCAAGCTTCAAACGGTCCAACACCAGGTGAACTTCTGCCGCGAAAACCGGATGAAGGCCAAGCCCTATAAGTGGGAGTCGGAGCAAATGCTCTCGATGACTGCTTTCATTGGGTATCAATCGCTGGGCATGCCGATGAACGTCAAAGTCGACGGGCCTGCGGCGCCTTTCTTCGAAAAGGGGAAAGAGTTTTATTATCAGCGCCGTGGCCAATTGGACATGGCCTGTAAGCACTGCCACGAGGATAACCCAGGCGGCATTATCCGTGCCAACAGATTGTCCCAGGGACAAGCGAACGGTTTCCCGCTTTATCGGTTGAAGTGGCAGAAAGTCGGTTCGCTGCATCGGCGTTTCCGGGGCTGTAACCGGAACATCCGTGCAACGCCGTATAAAACGGGGTCGCCGGAATATACGAACCTAGAACTCTACGTTCGTTGGCGTGGTCGGGATCTTCCTATCGAGACACCCGCCGTTCGGAACTGAGCAAACGAAAACCAAGAACGGGGAGTGCATATGCCTCCCCGTTCTTTTTTTTGAATTGAGGACAATGCCGTGATCTCTCGTCGCGACTTCTTTCACTTGGCCGCAGCAACGGCCGTTGTCACCGGCGGCACCATGCCGTTTCAACGCGCCATGGCCCGGCAAGCCGTGACGCAATCGGAATTGCTGCAGTTCGACGCTGTCGGTCAGGTGACATTGCTTCACTTCACCGATATGCATGCGCAGTTGACGCCGTTGTATTTTCGCGAACCGTCGATCAACTTGGGCGTCGGCGAAGTCGACGGTCTGCCGCCGCATATCACGGGTGCGGATTTTCTGAAAGAGTTCGGGATCGATGCGAACACGCCAGAGGCTTATGCCCTGACCAGCGAGGATTTCGTTGCACTGGCCCGCGAGTACGGCAGAGTTGGTGGTGTCGATCGGATGATGACGCTTGTAAAGGCAATCCGTGCCGAACGTCCGAACAATACATTGTTCCTAGATGGGGGCGACACTTGGCAAGGGTCTTACACGGCGCTGAAGACCCGTGGGGAAGACATGGTCCGTATGCAGAACGCAATGGGCCTCGACGCGATGACGGCGCATTGGGAATTCACTTACGGCGAAGATCGTGTGAACGAACTAAAGGACATGCTTGAGTTTCCATTCTTGTGCGGCAACGTACGCGATACGGAATGGGAGGAAGAGGTTTTCGATTCGACCGCTTATTTTGAACGTGGCGGCGTGAAGATCGCGGTTATCGGACAGGCCTTTCCCTACACTCCCGTTGCAAACCCACGATATCTGATTCCAAATTGGTCGTTCGGGATTAATGAGAGCACAGTACAAAGCCATGTTGATAAAGCCCGGGCCCAAGGCGCTGATCTAGTGGTCCTTTTGTCGCACAATGGCTTCGATGTGGACCGCAAGCTGGCCGGACGTGTACAAGGAATCGATGTAGTCCTGACCGGACATACGCATGATGCACTCCCTCGCACCGTTCAGGTTGGTGACACACTGTTGGTGGCATCGGGCAGTCATGGAAAATTCTTGTCGCGGCTGGATTTGGATGTTGCCGGCGGCAAGGTGCGCGATTTTCGCTACAAGTTGATGCCAGTGTTCTCAGATGTAATTGACTCCGACAAAGAGACCGCAGCCTTGATTGAGGAAATACAGGCACCGCACAAAGCCGAAATGAGCCGAGTCCTGGGCAAAACTGAATCGTTGCTTTATCGCCGTGGTAACTTCAACGGCACGTTTGACGACCTTATTTGTCAGGCGATGTTGGAAGAACGCGATGCTGAGATTGCGTTATCTCCCGGCTTCCGCTGGGGGGCGAGCCTCTTGCCCGGGCAGGATATTACGCTCGAAGACGTGCATCATCACACATCAATCACATATCCCAACGTTTACCGGAACGAGTTCACAGGCGAATTCCTGAAGGTTATTTTAGAGGATGTCGCGGACAACCTGTTCAATGTCGACCCCTATTACCAGCAAGGGGGCGACATGGTGCGTGTCGGCGGTATGGGCTACACCATCGACGTTGATAAGCCGATCGGCAGCCGGATTTCCAACATGACGTTGCTCAAAGACGGCTCGCCGATCGATCCAGGGCGTAATTATGTCGTTGCCGGGTGGGCGTCGGTGAACGAAGGGACCGAGGGGCCACCCGCCTATGACTTGGTGGCCAAACATGTTGAGAAAAAAGGGACCGTCAATATCGCCGAGAACCAAACCGTTGTGGTGCGCGGCGCTTGAGATGTTCGCTGAAACGTTGACGCTGTTTTGATGTTCGATGTCACATTTATTGGCGCCTTTATCGCCGGACTTCTGAGCTTTCTCTCGCCGTGCGTGTTGCCACTGGTGCCGCCGTATCTGTGTTTTATCGGCGGCGTTAGCCTGTCTGAAATGACCGATGAAGGCGGGCCGCCGCCGGGCGCCAATCGACGGGTTTTTGCATCGGCGTTGTTCTTTGTCGGCGGGTTTTCCCTGGTCTTCATTTTATTCGGGGCAACGGCCTCCTTCTTGGGGCAAATGCTTGCCGAAAACATGATCTGGATCGGCCGCGTCGCCGGGGTCTTGATCATCATCATGGGTGTGCATTTCGTAGGCATCATCCGAATTCCGCTACTGTATCGCGAAGCGCGTTTCCAAGGACCCGCAAAGCCGGTCGGGTTTGCCGGTGCGTTTTTGATGGGGTTGGCGTTCGCATTCGGTTGGACGCCGTGCGTCGGGCCGGTCTTGGCGGTGATTTTGGTTTTGGCGGGATCAGAAGACTCGATCTTGCACGGTACGTCCCTGCTTGCCGTATATGCAGCAGGTATCGGTATTCCTTTCCTGTTGGTGGCGGTTGCCATCGGCCCGGCTTTGAAATTGATGCCCGGTATTCGCCGTCACATGGGAGCTATTGAAAAGTCGATCGGCGTCCTATTGATCGTTACCGGCATCCTGTTCCTGACCGGCACCATGGCTGACATCGCGTATTGGATGCTCGAGACGTTTCCGGCCCTCGGCAAGGTCGGTTAGCTCAGCTGCCGAACCGGAAAAAGATGATGCGGTCGAACGAGATAATCTCACCCAGCATGCGGAACAACTCACCGGGCTTTTCTTGCTCAACGGCTACCCGCGATTGGTCAGCAGAAATGCCGGTCAGACGGTATAGCCGCTGAAACTCCTCATTGGTGTGGTACGCCTTGGGTGCCATACCTTCGCATTCTGTCAACTTAGCGCGGTAGTCGGTGAACAGAATTGCGGCGTTTGATTTGCTGTCTGCGTCGGCGAAATCGGGCGGGGTGCGGCGAAACGGAATGATCTCGCTCATGATCAAGTTCAACTCCGTCACGCAATCGGCGTAGATTCGTCTATCGTTCCGTCCGCGAAGGTCATGCAGGATGCCGCGGACGGCAAGCAGTCGGTCATAGGCTTTGCGGGTTTCCCCGGCATCGACAAGGTCCAGTCCCTCGCCGAGAATTTCCGTCACCTCGTTCAAATCCGCCGCAAAGGCATCGTCGGCGGCGTAGGCGGGTGGGGGGGCGTCTGCCGTCTTGCGAACGATGGTGCGCCACTTGGCGTCGGCCTCCGCCAATTCGAGCCCACCAATGCTGGCATTGTCCGTACGAAGGTAGCTCGCGGCCGCCCGGAATGACGCATACGCCTCTGCGACATCGGACTCGAAAGACGTGTCGTCATACGCAGATGCCGGCGTTGCCGAGAAAGAGACCGCAAGTAATAGAAGCAATATGTGAACAATTGGGCGCATAGCTGGATATCTCGACGGTTGGCGGAAAGTGGTGATCTATAGTACACTTCACATTCAAAAAATAGAATACGAATTCCGGGAGACACATCGATGATAACCAGGCGGCATTTCAACTATCTGGGCGCGGCGGCGGCACTCGCGATGGCGATGCCGGGACGCTCTGCGATTGGCGATGATCTTGTCTACAACGATGACGGCCTGATCCACCAGCCATGGTTTTTGGACTCGTTCCTGATCATGAACGAGGATTTGGCGGACGCGCAGGCCGACGGCAAACGCCTCGCCGTGTTCTGGGAACTCAAAGGTTGCCCATACTGCAAAGAGACCCATCGCGTGAACTTGGCGCAACCGAGTATTCTGAATTTCGTGAAGAGCAACTTCACGGTTATCCAGTTGAATATGATCGGATCGCGGATCGTGACGGATTTCGATGGGGAGGAATTGGCCGAGTCTGATCTCGCAAAAAAATGGCAGGTCAGATTCTCGCCGACCATTCAATTCTTTACCGATGACGTCGCAGCAGCTGAGGGGAAAGCCGGCAAGGCGAACGAAGTGGCCCGCATACAAGGTTACTTCAAGCCGGATCATTTCCTCGCGATGTTCGAGTATGTCGACGAGAAGGCCTACGAAGGCCAAAAGTTCCGTGAGTTCGTATCGGCACGGCAAGCCGGATAACCGATGCCTAAGAAGCCAAAGGGCAAGGAGCCGAAAGCCCCTGGAAGCATTACACGCCGTGATGCACTTCTGGCAGGGGGCGCAGGCGTTGCCGCGCATGTTCTGGGCGCAGGGGAAGCAAAGGCCAGCACAGATCTTGTGCCGCCTTGGACGCGGGAACTGGGTCCCGGTGTTGATGCTGTGCCTTACGGCCTGCCGTCGCGACATGAGGCTGACGTCATCCGCCGGAATATCGATTGGCTGACGCCTACGACAGAATCCGGTGTGAATTTCACCCCCCTGCATGCGTTGGAAGGGATCGTCACGCCAAACGGGATTTGCTTTGAACGCCACCATAGCGGCGTCGCCGATGTCGATCCGGCGGCGCATCGACTCATTATCCACGGTATGGTCGATCGGCCGTTGGAATTCACGATGGACGACCTTTTGCGGCTGCCACGGGTATCACGATTTTATTTTTTGGAATGCGCGGCGAACGGCGGCATGGAATGGCGGAACGCACAGATGAACAGCGTGCAGTTTACCCATGGCATGATCCACTGCGTTCAATATACCGGCGTGCCGTTGAAGCTGTTGTTGGAAGAAGCAAGCATTGCGGACAAGGCAAAGTGGCTCTTGGTCGAAGGTGGCGATGCTGCCGCGATGACGCGGTCCTTGCCGATGTCGAAGGCACTCGATGACTGCATCGTTGCGTTGTTCATGAACGGGGAACGCCTGCGACCGGAACAAGGATATCCGCTGCGTCTTGTCGTTCCCGGTTTCGAGGGCAGCATGTGGGTCAAATGGCTGCGACGTATAGAAGTGGGCGAGATGGCGTGGCACACACGTGAGGAGACAGCGCGATACACAGACTTGATGCCGGATGGCCGGGCGCGGCGTTTCACCTGGGAAATGGATTGCAAATCGGTGATTACGACACCGTGTCCTGAAAATCCGGTATCGGCGCATGGCGCGAATATGTTGACGGGGTTGGCGTGGTCGGGCCGTGGCAAGATCGCCCGTGTTGACGTGTCGTTGGATGGCGGGCGGAATTGGATGCCGACGCGTTTGGAAGGACCGGTCTTGCCAAAATGCCTGACGCGGTTCTATCTGGATGGGTGGAACTGGCGCGGTGAGGACTTGTATCTGCAAAGCCGCGCCATCGACGAAACCGGATACGTTCAGCCGCAGATGTCGGCATTGAAAAAAGTCCGCGGCACAAATTCTGTGTATCACAACAACGCCATCCAAACGTGGCACGTGCGCACATCCGGCGAGGTCGAGAATGTTCGCTTGGGTTAATGCGCGTGGCTTCTTCGCCGCGACGATCGCGGCGACGTGGCTCGCCACCGGTAACGCCGATGCAGGCGAAAGGGCGTTTCCGTCTGTGGGCGGGGCACCGAACCCCGCGCTGTTGGAAGCATGGGACATCGACGTTGCGCCCAGCGGCCACGGTGCACCGCAAGGGCGCGGGACGGTCGCCGAAGGGGAAGAGGTATATTTCGACAAGTGCGCCGATTGCCATGGCGATTTTGGCGAGGGCGTCGGGCGTATCGTCGGTTTGATGGGGGGGGAGAATACCTTGCAGGACGAACGGCCGGTGAAGACCATCGGCAGTTTCTGGCCCTATGCCTCGACGATTTTCGACTATACGAAACGCGCTATGCCTTTCGGTGACGCACAAAGTCTCAGTAACGATCAAGTTTATGCTGTAACGGCATATGTCCTTTTTCTAAATGACATAGTCAGCGAAGAAGCAGTTCTTGGACCTGAAGACATTGGCTCCATCACCTTACCAAATCGTGACTTCTTCAAACCTGATCCACGGCCAGATGTTCAACCGCCGGATGGAATGGCGTGCATGAGTGACTGTCCCGCGCAGACCGTAATCGGACGCGCGCGGCAGGTGGATGTCACAGTAGAGACGAGAAACTAACTTTGCGCCAAGATAGGCGTTAGGCCGCTTGTGCGTTAGGTGCTGTTTTCCCTGCGGATTTGGCTTCAGCCGAACAAAATAAACCGTACATCAGTTCCAGCATCTGGCCGACTTCGTCGCTGGCTAGGTGGTAGTAGATTGTTTTGCCGTCACGACGTGTTCCAACCATATTGTCGCTTCTTAGTCGTGCAAGCTGCTGTGACAGTGTCGGTTGACGTAGGTCCAAGGCAGTTTCCAATTCAGAAACCGACATCTCGCCTTCGCTCAGATGGCAAAGAATCAACAACCGGTTCTCATTCGCCAGCGCCTTAAGAAATTCAGCAGCTTGCGCCGCACCTTCCAGCATGTCCTTGTCGATCATATCGTGCCTCTCAAAACGAAAAGTTCAGTCATCGACCGGAGTATATTTCCCACTATAATTTTGTTTTTTATCTTAATTCACTATTATTACACGACGATTGGCCAATTAGCCACGGATAATCGAATTTACGTACAAGCAACAATCCATTCGATCAGGACCGAAAGGCTGAAACGTTCCGGCGGCGTCAGATGCCCTGTTCCACAGACTACGCAAACGCATAACTAAAGCTAAATCGCCCCCTAACACAGTGGCTACTTATACCACATTCGGCGCAAACAATATACGTAAAACGAATATGACAGGGGCACCGAGGCTCACGAGTGAGCCAGGTGGATACTGACGTATGCTAGAGAGCGCAAATGAATGCGACGCACGGGTCTTTTGCGATGAGTAAGCTATCTTTGAGAGCGTTTGTGTTGGCGTGTCATCCGGGCGTTTCTCCGAGGAGTTTGTGTTTGTGTGTTTGGCATAGCTCTGTCAACCAAGTGATGACGCTGCGGACGGCGGAGCGCCTTCGTGTGTCGTCCAAGACCATCAGCCACGATTCGCGGTAAAGGACCGGTTTATGCGGTTCAATCCGTGTGACACGAGAATCCTGTTCACCGATTAGGCAACCCAGAAGGCCGGCGCCGATACCTTGCGTTACGGCATTTGCGTAGGATGATGCCGCCGACAGCGTCATAACGACATTTCTTGCTGGAATATGACTATCGATCCACTGCTGTTCCGGTAGGTAGTCAAGGGGGCGTGAAAATCCGACCCAAGGAACATCGTCAATTAGGTGCCCGGTACCTGCTACAAACGCCGGCGCGGCGTAGATTGCGGTCCCCAAGTCGGCCAACTTCCGAGTAATCGCACCTCCCGTTGTCGGGCGCGCATGTCGAATTGCGATATCTGCTTCACCTCGCTCAAGCACCGCGTTGCGCTCTTCGCCGACAAAATCCAATCGAATATTCGGGTGCGCCGTGAGGAATTCCCCGGCGTGTTGGTTCAGGAAGCCAGTAATGAATGTCGAAACAGCAGAAATGCGAACGGATTGACGGTCATCGACGCGGTCCGCCTCGAAGTCGACCTCAAGATCACTTGCGAGTTCTTCAATGCGCGCGGCGCGTCGGCTCATTGCTCGGCCAGCTTCAGTCATCACAATGCCGGCTTCTCCGACCGTGAAAATCTTGACACCTAGATGGGATTCCAATGCATGAACTCGCCGGCTGACCGTGCTTTGATGGACACGTAGGGATTGCGCCGCTTCGGCCATGGTCGGAACACGCGACAAAGCCAATACGAACCGAAGATCGTCCCACGCGATGTTGGCAGATTTCATCAGGCGATTATCTTCACAACTTGCAATTTTGCAATGCGTTTATGCACTAATGTTCGTTGCGTGTGTGTGACTTCAGGCTCATCTTGAGTTCAACACATGCCCGGAGTGGGCCTCTGAAAAGGAGACTTATCATGACGAATGTAATGATAGATAAATCAAATCGATTGGACGTGACGGGTGAGTTGTTATTTGCAATGGATGGCGGCGAAGCCCCGACGGTGATCGTTCAGAAAAACGACGAAGGCACTGTTCGGCGCGGCGGCTTAGACATAAGGCCGGTTTTTATTGCGGATGGCACGGGGCAAGCATATGCATTCTCTCTCGATCAAGAAGGTTTCTCGTTCCTGAGCCAACCGAGCGCGGTTTCCGATTTCGAGAACGATGATGAGGTGGTTCGGAGCTATTATCCCGAGATTAAAAAGGTCATCGCGGATGCGCTTGGGGCGCTTGAGGTGGAAATTTTCGATCATACCCTGCGGGTCACGGATCCAGAAACATCCTTCCGGCGGCCTGCCAGTCATGCGCACAATGATTACACGGCAGAGTCCGGCCCATCTCGGCTGAGAGATATGATCGGCGATGAACGGGCGGCCGATTGGCTGAAAGATCGGGTCGTCCAAGTCAACGTATGGCGTCCCATCGCTGAGCCTGTTGAGCAGATGCCTTTGGCGCTTCTTGATGCATCGAGTCTTAACGATGGCGATTTAATCGACACGAAAATCATCAACGAACGCCAAGGAGGCCGGGTAGGTCACATCTATAGTGTTCGGCATGCCGAAGGACATCGTTGGTTCTATTTCCCTAATATGACCAAGTCGGAAGCGATTTTGATCAAAGGATATGATAGCGCCGACGACGGGCGTGCGCGGTTTACGCCGCATTCCGCGTTTGTCGACCCGAACACACCCGATAGTCCAGCACCGCGTCGGTCGATTGAAGTACGCACATTTGCACGAGTGCCTTTGATCTAGTGGCACACCATGGCGGCGCCTATCCAGAGATTAACTTTACTTATGGCGTGGCGTCGCCGATATCTTGCGCAGTAAGTTTTCATTCGTTGGAGTGATGCGACGCGAATGGCACTACGTGCTCTATATTTCGCTTTGGGTCTTTTCTTGGTGCCTTTCGCGCCGAGCAAATCGTATGCGCATCCGCATGCATGGATTGATGTCTCGGTAAAAGTCGAGTTTGACGCCGCAGGACGTGTCGTAGCATTGCATCAGACATGGTTGTTTGACGATTTTTACTCGATGTTTGTCCTCGAAGGTGCGACGGCCTTGGGCGGTGGCGCCACAAGTCAAAGCGCGCTTGAAGACCTCATGCGCGAAAATATGGCCAATCTGGCAGAGTACGATTACTTCACGGAAGCGCGGAGCGGCGAAACGGCGCTTTCTTTTGACGCGCCCTATAACTTGGGGACGCGAATGGATGGTATGCGACTGGAAATGTCATTTGCGCTTCCGGTGCGTGATCCCGCACTCGTTTCCGACATGCCTTTCTCGTACTCGGTGTATGATCCCAGCTACTATATCGAGATGCTGCATGCTAAATCCGACACGCGTATCTCGTTGATTAATGCGCCTGCAACCTGTCATGCTGACTTGAAGCAACCTGATCCAGATCCGGAGCAGGTTATGTTTGCGGCTTCATTGGGACAGAATGAAGAGGGGCCGAGCGGCCTCGGCCGGATATTCGCCGAAACCGCCCTTATTTCATGCAACTGACGAATATTAGGGGGATGCTTTTTGGGCGCGTCCCTGTTTGCCTTCTCTTTTGCGTTCTCGTTTTTATCGCGGCCGGTGACGCGGCGTTGGCTTCGACAGGTGTTGACGGGTCGTCGTGGCTCGACCGGTTGACGGTCTGGATCTACACACAACAACGTGCGTTTCATCGCGAATTGACAGGTCATCTACGGGCATTAGCAGGTGGTGCCGATTGGCGGGTCGGCGCAGCACTGATCGGCGCGAGTTTTCTATACGGCTTCTTTCACGCTGCGGGCCCGGGACATGGCAAGGCCGTGATGACAGGCTACCTGGTAACCCACAGGGAGACCATTCGCCGTGGCGTTCTCTTGGCGACAGCAGCTGCGTTTTGCCAAGGCATCGTTGCCATTATCATCGTCTATGGGTTCGTATCTTTGGCAGGTTGGCTGCCGCGCGAGACGCAGTCTGCGATTGTTTGGAGCGAGCGGGCGAGTTTCTTCCTTGTCGCATTGATTGGCGCTTTCTTGCTCTATCGCGGGCTTCGGGGCCTCCGGCGCAGACTGCAGCCGAAGACGCATTGTCACGATCCATTGCATCATCATGCCCATGAACACACTGACGACTGCGGCCATGTGCACATGCCGGCACCAGACGAAGTTGCGGGTGCCAGCGACCTAAAGACCATGCTTGGGATTGTCCTCTCCATCGGCATTCGTCCGTGCACAGGGGCTGTTATTGTTCTGGTTTTCGCCAAAGCAACGTCATTGGCGTGGGTGGGGGTTGGCGCCGTCGCCGCCATGTCGACAGGGACAGCGATCGCCATTGCGAGTATCGCCGCGATGGCGGTCGGTGCACGTAGCTTTGTCACGAAATTGCCGGTAACCCCGCCGAGATATGCCGGCCACATTGCTGAACTCGCCGTTATTTGCGGCGGGGCATTAATTCTGGTTGTCGGGCTTTCGCTTTTGAACTCTGCGTTTGGGACTGCGCACCCAATTATGGGCGGATAGATGACATTATCCCATTTTTTGGGACGTATTATATCAAAAATGTTGATTATTGACGTGGATCGACGTATACCACTGGTTATTCAACAAGACAGGGGTCTGCTTGCCTGTCGCATCGATACGACCAGGAGATATCATGAGCACCGATGCTGCCGAGTCCGCCACCGAACACCCTGAAGCTGAAATCATCGCTTCGTTGATCGCCAAGGGAAGGGCGGCAATGGCACAATTCGCCAATGCCGACCAAGCCAGGGTGGACGAGGCCGTAACCGCACTTGCCTGGTCAATTTATGAGCCAGACCGTGCGCGGGAGTTAGCCGAACTCGCCGTCGAAGATACAGGGCTCGGCAATGTCGACAGCAAGATCATGAAAAACCAACGGAAAACGTTTGGGTGCTTGCGTGACCTTTCACGCGTCAAAACAGTCGGCGTGATCGAAGAACTGCCCGAGAAAGGCCTCGTAAAATATGCAAAACCTGTGGGTGTGGTCGGTGCGGTAACCCCGTCGACCAATCCCGCGGCGACGCCAGTCAATAAAGCGATGTTCGCGATCAAAGGCCGAAATGCGGTGATCATTGCGCCGTCACCGGCAGGGCTCGGCACCACCACCAAGACAGTGAGTTATATGCGGGCTGAATTGGAGAAGATCGGCTTGCCAGCGGATTTGGTGCAGGTTCTTCCGGCACCCGTAAACAAACAACTGACCCAGCAATTGATGAACCAATGCGACTTGGTCGTGGTCACCGGATCGCAAAATAACGTTCGGCGGGCCTATTCCTCGGGAACGCCCGCAATCGGTGTCGGTGCCGGCAACGTCCCTGTCATCATCGACGAAACGGCGGACCTCGATGATGCGGCGCAGAAGATATGTCAGTCGAAGATATTCGACAATTCAACATCTTGCTCCTCCGAAAACTCGTTGATCATCCTGGATGCGGTTTACGATGAAGCGATTGCTGCCCTGCAACGAGCCGGAGGGTATCGTTGCTCTACTGAACAGAAGGAAATGGTTAAGGAGAACCTTTGGGTAGATGGCCACCTGAACCGCCATGTGATTGCCAAAGATGCCGATGTGTTGGTCGATGTATTCGGCCTAGGTGCGGATGCAAAGGGCCACAAGTTCTTCATGGTGGAGGAAGGTGCGGCAGACCCGGATAGTCCATTTATCGACGAGAAACT
Source organism: Rhodospirillales bacterium (assembly GCA_965222395.1). Lineage (GTDB taxonomy): Bacteria > Pseudomonadota > Alphaproteobacteria > Rhodospirillales > Casp-alpha2 > UBA4479. The sequence goes on along the minus strand of OZ244947.1, from coordinate 1,469,608 downwards.
ATCGCTGGTTTTGACAATTTATCGTGCTTCCGACATGGACGATGTGATTGCCAAGCTGAATACAATACTTGGTGTTTGCGGCCTGGGCCACTCGGTTGGGATTCACACGAAGAAACCCGAGCACGCGACCCGGCTTGCCGAGGAAATCGATGTTGTGCGTGTGTTGGTCAACCAAGCGCACACATTCGGTAATGGTGGTGGGTTCAACAACGGATTGAATTTTACCCTGTCGATGGGGGGCGGGACTTGGGCTGGCAACTCAATTACCGACAATTTGAACTACACCCATTTCATCAACATCACCCATTTGGTGAACACCATTCCCGAAGATAAGCCAAGTGAAGAGGCATTGTTCGGAACGTATTGGGAAAAGTTCGGCAAATAGCCAATGGCCGAAAGGTCGAAAAACCGAGGATCATCACATGAATTTCGAAGAGTATGCGGCCAAGCCGCTGCTAGCAGCAAGTGGCATCACAGTGCCAAAGAGCGAGCTTGTTTTCGACCCGGAGAACGCTGCGTCGGCCGCGTCAAAAATCGGTCCGTGCGTGATCAAAGCTCAAGTGCCTACCGGCAAGCGTGGTAAGGCAGGTGGTATCAAGCTCGCAATGACACCCGACGAAGCCCAATCGCGTGCAACGGATATTCTCGGCATGACGATTGGCGAACATGTGGTCGAAAAGATCCTTGTCGAAGCCCAGTCGGATATTCAGGCGGAGTTTTACGCGGCGGTCCTCAATGACCCCGAGAGCAAAGGCCCGATGGTCATGTTCTCAACGGAAGGCGGCATGGACATCGAAGAGATTGCCGAAGAGACGCCGGAAAAGCTGCGCAAAAAAACCGTTGATATTCGCACCGGTTTTTCGGCCGATGATGCGGCGGGGCTCGTCGATGGGCTCGATGTTCGTGGCGCGGAAAACGGGGTGCGCGATGCCTTGGTTAATCTCTACAAGGCCTACATCGCCAACGACGCAGAGCTTCTGGAAATCAACCCGCTGATCGTGACCGAGGCCGGCGATATCGTTGCCTTGGACTGCAAATTCACATTGGACGACAGCGCCATTAAGCGACAAGAGAAGTTGGCCGAAAACGGCGTGCCCGAGAAATTGACGCCGTTGGAAGCACGCGGTGCGGCGGATGAGATCAAGTACATCGAACTCGATGGGAATGTTGGAGTCCTTGCCAATGGCGCCGGTCTGACCATGACGACGATGGATGTTGTCCGGCATCACGGTGGGCAGCCTGCAAATTTCTGTGAGATCGGTGGGCAGGCGTATACAAAAGCGAAGACTGCACTCGGTATCGTTCTGGACAAACCAGGCATTCAAAGCCTCGTCGTCAACTTTTGCGGCGCGTTTGCCCGTTGCGATGTGATGATGGAGGGATTTCTGAATGCTTGGGAAGAGCTTCAGCCGGATGTTCCTGTTTTTTTCTCGATTGCTGGGACCGGCGACGAGGAAGCGATCGCAATGCTAAAAAAGAAACTGGGTATGGACCCACTGCCGGATATGAGCGCGGCCTGTAAGGCGGCTGTCGACGCCGCTGCGGGAGGGCGCTGAAATGATTATTCCACGCAGGGAGACACGAATTCTGATCCAGGGGATTACGGGACGGCAAGGGACGTTCTGGACCGAACGGATGCAGGAGTACGGCGCCACCGTCGTGGCGGGCGTCAACCCTAAGAAAGCCGGGACGATGCATTGCAACGTCCCTGTGTACGCGTCGGCTATAGATGCGCAGGAAGGCACTGGATTTGATGCTTCGTTGCTATTCATTCCCCCGCTTGGCGTGAAAGCGGCGGCGTTGGATGCTATTGCGGCGGGGGCGAAGATGATCCTGATATTGACCGAACATGTCCCCGTTCAAGACATCATGCACGTTATGGCGGCGGCTCATGAAGCAGGCACGCGTGTTGTGGGGCCGAATACGGCGGGTGGTGTCACCGTCGACGAGACATTCATGGGCTTCATGCCGGCATTCAATTCCCGCATTTTCAAAAAGGGGACGGTTGGCGTGCTGTCTCGCTCAGGATCACTCGGTACGCTCCTTTGCCAGAATGTTGTCACCGCCGGTTACGGGCAGACGGCGTTCGTTGGTATCGGCGGCGACCCTATTATCGGCACGACCACGCGCGACGCCCTGGAAGCGTTGGATACCTTCCCGGGGACCGAAGCGGTCGTAATGGTCGGAGAGATAGGCGGCTCGATGGAAGAGGAAGCTGCTGAATACGCACGGACAATGTCGAAACCGGTTATCGCCTATATTGCCGGTGGTGCAGCACCGCCCGGAAAGAAAATGGGTCATGCCGGCGCGATCGTTATGGGCAACAAAGGGACCTATGCTTCCAAGAAGTCAGCCCTTGAGTCGGCAGGCGTCAATGTCCTTTCAACACCTGTCCATGTCGTGGAAGCGCTCAAAGAAGCACTTGGCTAGGGAAGATACTTGCATTCTGCATCTGTGACCAAGGGCACAGGCAAACTAACTCGCCTTCGATAGCGTTGCACATGGTGGTGTCGTCGTTACCCATAGGGAGACGACGGATGTTAGACGGCAGCATGGCGCGCGCAGGTGCGCCAGATATGGGCGGGTTCAACGCGGTCGCGGATATGCAGGCATTCCATTCGCTCGACAATCCCTCGGATTTCCCGTTGGCAGATGCGGTAAGGACAGTTGCTGCAGAAACGGGGTCGTCGACGGCTTGGCTCCCTCGCTTTTGGAACTGCGTCCGTGGTCCTGGCAAGCTGACTGCGTCGGAGTTCTTTTACTACGGTTTGTATCGTGAGGAGTATCCGGAAAATGCGCTTCGCCGCTTCGTTGGCAGGGCCGTACAAGCGAAGATTCATCGTGCCTGCTGTGACCCGACGTGGTTTGCGACGGTAAATGACAAGCTGCTGTTTGATGCACTGATGCATGGTGGTGGAATCCCATCACCTGAAACTTTGGCGGTTTTCGATCCCGAAGGTGCACGTGTACATCGGCATGGCCTGTCTTCGCGACATGGGCTGATAGCCTTTTTGAACATGCCCGACGCTTACCCTATTTTCGCCAAGCCTATTGATGGGATGTACAGTGTCGGCGCGTTGGCGTTGACGGATGTTCGGAATGGAACCGTACACGTAAGGGGTGAAGGCTATATGCCGACCTCAGAAGTCGCCGATTACATGATAAAAGTCAGTCGCAGTGGATATTTGCTCCAACGTATGTTGATCCCGTCACCTCGCACCGTCGAATGCTTCGGTGGATCCCTGGCGAGCATAAGGCTACTGCTGACCATGCGGGACACCGAGGCGGAAATTCAAAGCGCGGTCATAAAAATCCCGCAGGTGGACAGCGTCGCAGACAATTATTGGCAAAACGGTAACATGTTGGGTGCGATCGACCCGCGTGACGGACGGATAAGTCGTGCCGTCATTGGGGTTGGGCCATCCTTGCGCGATGTAATCGATCACCCTGATACAGGCCGACCGCTGATTGGCATGACGATCGACAACTGGGAAGCGGCACGGAATATGTGCATCCGCGCTGCTGGTCTGTTGCCGGGGCTTAAAACGCAATCTTGGGAGATTGCCCTAACGCGTAAGGGGCCGGTGGTCGTGGAGGTGAACTGGGGTGGCGACCTTAATCTTCATCAACTGGCACATGGCCGCGGTGCATTGTCGGAACGTTTCTGCGAACACCTGAGATTTAACGGTTATACAGGGCGGCTACCCAGCGCATAAAGTCACCAAAAACCATCCATACCCCGATAAGCGAGTTAAGCCTGAGGGGTAAAATGTCGATCTTTGAAAAACGGGAGTCTTCCGTACGGAGTTATTGTCGGACCATTCCTGCCGTATTCCGCAAAGCAAACGGGGCGGTGCTAACGGATATCGATGGTCGGACGTATTTGGATTTCCTGGCCGGTGCGGGTTCTCTAAACTATGGGCATAATCCGGAGCCCCTTCGAACGGCGCTGCTAAACTACATCACCGGGTCCGGCGTAACACATAGCCTGGACCTGCATACGGATGCCAAGGCGGAATTCCTCGAGGCATTCGAGCGTCGCGTTCTTGTTCCTCGCGGGTTGAACTATCGAGTTCAGTTTACGGGCCCGACCGGCGCCAACGCAGTTGAAGCTGCGTTGAAACTGGCGCGAAAGATTACAGGTCGCCGAAACATCATCGCCTTCACCAATGGGTTCCACGGTGTCTCTCTCGGGGCGCTGGCGGCCACGGGTAATGGCGCGTTGCGGCACGCAGCTGGGGTCGAACTGCCGGGTATCTCGCGCATGCCTTATGACGGATATCTGGGAACGGACTACAATACGCTCGATTATCTCGAGAAGGTGTTAAGGGACGCGTCAAGCGGGATAGATGCTCCTGCTGCCGTGATCGTTGAGTGTGTACAGGGTGAGGGCGGTTTAACTGCCGCGTCCGATGACTGGCTGCAGGGCTTGGCCGGCATCTGCAAAAGGCATCGATGCTTTTTGATCGTTGACGATATTCAAGCCGGCTGTGGGCGTACCGGTTCATTCTTCAGTTTCGAAAGCGCAAAAATTACCCCGGATATCGTGACTCTGTCGAAATCCCTGTCAGGCTACGGATTGCCGCTTTCTGTAGTACTAATTGCAGAAGATTTAGACGTGTGGGAGCCGGGCGAACACAATGGGACGTTCCGCGGAAACAATCATGCGTTTGTCACCGCTTCAACAGCGTTAGACCGGTATTGGTCCTGCGACGCTTTGATGGCGGGAGTCGCCGAACGCGCCGACATTATCACGCGGAAATTTCAAACCATGCGCGAAATGTTTCCACAGCATATCGTGGGCTTGCGAGGACGAGGAATGATGCAAGGCATCGTTATGGAATCAGGCAGACTTGCGGGCCAGGCCGTGGCAAACTGTTTCAGCAAAGGACTTATCATCGAGTCGTCGGGCGCTTATGGCGAGGTCATAAAATGTCTCGCGCCGCTCACGATTTCCGAGAAAGAGTTGCATGCAGGGCTTCATATCTTGTCAGAGGGCATTGCGGAGGCTCGAGAACAAGAATCGAATTGACGACGTCGGGCAAAGGGCTTTATCACGCACCCGCCATTACAAACGGACAATTTAGATATGAGTCGTTTAGATCCCATTGCCCCTGCCGAGATGTCGGCACGACAGAAGAACTTGTTCGACGCGATTACGACGGGCGCGAGAGGAGAACATTCGGACCCGGAGGAATTTTTAAACGATCAGGGCGCCTTGCGAGGACCGTTCAACGCTCTGTTACGGGCTCCCGAACTCGGGAATTTAGTTCAACGTGTAGGCGAGCAGGTGCGTTTTGGCACATCTTTACCAAGCCGTTTACGAGAATTCGCCATTATCACCTGTGCGCGGCACTGGCGATCGAACTATGAATGGTATGCGCATACAAAGATCGCCCGTCGTGAAGGTATCAGCGAAGAAACGATCATCCGGGTTATGAATCTTGAAACGCCTGCGCCGTCGGACGAAGCTATCGTCCATAGGTTTGTTCTAGAACTTAACGAGACTGGTCGTGTCAAAGACGCAACGTACGATGATACCCGCAAACTATTGGGCGAAGCTGGCATAACAGAGTTAACGATTCTATCCGGCTATTACGCGTTGATCGCCCAAATCCTAAATACTTTCCAAGTTCCTGTGCCAGAAGGCGAGAATGAGGCGTTCCCAGACTGACCCCGGTTCAAGCGTCATAACCTGGGTTTTCGCGGTCGAGTTTGCGTAGCAGAGCGGGCCATTCACGAACACCAATCGGGCGATACCCGTCTTTCGAGTTGGCCTGTCTATTTCTTTCGTAGGTGACCCGCATGATGTCCTCCGGGATTTCCTTAGGCGTTGCACCAGCCTGTTGAAACGCGAGCTGGAAGCGACAGGCACGCTCAGCCCGATACATCCACATGAATGCCTCGGCCACTGTATCACCGACGGTCAGAATTCCGTGGTTGCGCAAGAAAAGGACCTTGTTTTCCCCAAGATCTCGGGCCAATCGCTCGCGTTCATCCATATCGAAAGCGATTCCCTCGTAGTCGTGGTAGCCGGTTTGGGCAATAACGGCCAGCGCTTGCTGTGTTAAGGGCAACAGGCCGCCTTCTTGAGTGGCGACGCCGACACCGGCTTGCGTATGAGTATGCATAACGCAGGCGACTTCCGGCCGGGCCATATGAACCGCCGAGTGAATGACAAACCCAGCTGGATTAATTCCGTACTCCGACTCGGACAACTCTTGACCATCCTCGTCGACCTTCACCAACGAAGACGCCGTCATCTCATCGAACATCAAGCCAAAAGGATTTATCAGAAACTGATCTTCGGCGTCCGGAACGCGCGCTGAGAGGTGCGTGGCCAACAAGTCGGACCAACCGTATAGGTCGACCAGGCGATAACACGCCGCAAGATCGACACGGGCTTGCCATTCAACTTCAGACATGTTGGGTGAAAGGTGCGCAACGCTACTCATCCGATGTATCCTCGATTAATTCAGGCTTTGATATTTGACCTTATGCTAGCGACAGCTAAAGTTCATGTCACGGCGCTCGCCGGTTATTAGGCAAATTTGGAGAGTTCGGTTGCCTCCAGCAGCATTTACTGAGTCATTCGACGTCCTGGTGATTGGGGCCGGGAATGCAGCAATGGCCGCTGCATTGACTGCGCGTCGGGCGGGCGCGTCGGTGTTGATGATCGAAAGCGCCACGCGTGACCTTCGCGGCGGCAATAGCCGGCATGTTCGCAACATTCGCTATGCTCACAACGCGGCAACCGAATACGTTACAGGCGCGTTTGATGCGGCAGAGTTCCTTAGCGACATTATGCGCGTTACTGAGGGGAATACGAACCCGGAACTTGCTGAGTTCATGACCGAGGCGTCTGAGAGCGCTGTTGATTGGATGATCTCTCAGGGCGTTAAGTTTCAGCCACCACTCAGCGGTACACTGGGTCTGGCGCGAACAAACGCGTTCTTTCTCGGCGGTGGCAAGGCAATGATGAACAGTTATTTCAAGACCGCTGAGTCACTGGGAATCGAGATTGTCTACGAGGCGGAAGTCGAAGACGTGATTATTGACAGCGGTCGATTTGAAGCCGCGATGGTGCGGTACGAAGGCAACCTGCATCGCGTTGAAGCTCGGACGGTCGTGTTGTCCTCCGGTGGCTTTGAAGCAAATCTTGAATGGCTTAAAGAGGGTTGGGGTAACGCTGCTGATAATTTCCTCGTCCGGGGCACACCGATGAATACAGGAAAAGTGTTGCGCAGTATGCTCAATAACGGTGCAAAGCAGATCGGCTCTGTCGATCAGTGCCACGCTGTTGCCATTGATGGCCGTGCACCAAAGTACGACGGTGGAATAGCGACGCGGATCGATTGCGTCGTGTTCTCGGTCGTCGTGAATAAAAATGGCGAACGGTTTTACGATGAAGGCGAAGATATCTGGCCGCGGCGATATGCGATCTGGGGTCGATTGGTCGCAAAGCAACCCGATCAGGTGGCTTTCGCCATCATCGACAGCAAGTCCATGGGATTGTTTATGCCGCCAGTGTTCGAGCCGATTGAGGCCAATTCGATTGAGGAGTTGGCGCAGAAACTCGGCGCCGACCCCGAGAAAACTAAATCGACTGTCGAGACGTTCAATGCAGCTTGCCGACCGGGCGATTTCACCCCTAACGAGCCTGATGGACTCTCAACGGAGGGACTAGAACCAAAAAAGTCAAACTGGGCGCGCGCAATAGATACGCCTCCCTTTTATGGTTTCCCGTTCAAGATGGGTATTACGTTTACGTACCTTGGGGTCGAGGTAAACAAAAAGGCTCAGGTGATCATGCAAGACGACAAACCCGCTGCGAATATCTGGGCAGCAGGAGAAATCATGGCCGGCAATATCCTCGGCCAAGGATATCCCGCCGGCACAGGAATGGCGATCGGTACCGTGTTTGGACGGATCGCGGGTGAGGAGGCAGCGCGTCATGCCCGCAACTGACACCCTCAATGAAGCCAAGCGTCTCATGCGCATCTGTAATGCCTGTCGATATTGCGAAGGCTATTGCGCAGTTTTCCCGGCAATGACCAAACGGTTGGACTTTACCGATGGTGACGTGACTTACCTTGCGAATCTCTGTCACGGATGCCAAGGGTGCTACTACGCCTGCCAATACGCGCCGCCACACGAGTTTGCCGTCAATGTCCCAAAAACCTTTGCGGAACTGCGAGCGGAGACCTACCGGGACTATGCGTGGCCGGGTATGTTCAAATGTCTATTCGAAGGCAACGCAAAGTGGGTTGCCTCGATAACGGTCATTGTGACGGTTGTTACCGTCGTACTGACGTATTGGTTTCAAGGTGCCGATGTTGTGGGCGGTGTGCATACCGGACCTGGCGCATTTTACGAGGTCATACCCCACAACACGATCGTCTATATCGCGTCAGTACCGTTCTTTCTTGCGATCGTTGCATTTGTTATTGGCACCATAAAATTCTGGCGTGACATCGGCGCGAAAGCTCGCGACATGTTTGATTTCGCGTCTTTGGCGCAGGCGTCAAAGGATGCTGGAAAGATGACCTACATGTCCGGCAGTGGGCATGGTTGCAACTACCCGGATGACAATTACTCTCAGGGCCGCCGGCATGCCCATCAGATGACGATGTGGGGGTTTCTGCTCTGCTTTGCGGCAACGTCCGTCGCAACCATCTACCACTATGTCTTCGGATGGGAAGCACCCTACGGATACTTCTCAATTCCCGTGATTCTAGGAACGATCGGCGGGATCGGTATTATCATCGGTCCGATCGGTTTGCTGATGATCAAGAAGTCGGCCGATCCGGCGCCACAAGATACAAAACGACACGGCATGGATATCGCTTTTCTCTGGATGCTGATCTTAACGAGCGTTACCGGGCTCGCTTTGCTCGCGCTCCGCGAAACGGCCGCGATGGGTATCCTCTTGGCGGTTCACTTTGGGATCGTGCTGGCATTATTTATTACGTTCCCGTACGGCAAAATGGCACATGCCGTATATAGGTTTGCCGCACTTGTCCGCTTCGCCGGTGAGCGGCGACCCGGTTAGCGACAAAGGTGACATCTTGGATCGCAATCCTTGATCTAATGGGGGTCGTCGTATTTGCGGCTTCCGGCGCGCTGGTCGCAAGTCGTAAAGAAATGGACCTGATTGGCTTTGGCCTCATGGCCTGCTTGACTGGCGTTGGTGGAGGAACGCTCCGCGATCTATTGCTTGATCGCTCCGTTTTCTGGGTCTCGGACCCAACACCCATTGCTATCTGTCTTGGCGTGGCGGCGTTGGTATTCTTTATCGCGCATACGATTCAAAAACGCTTCGCCGTCCTTCTTTGGGCCGATGCGGTTGGCATCTCACTGTATGGTGTCATCGGGGCCCAATTGGCATTGGAAAGCGGTGCCGGACCGATCGTTGCTGTTGCGATGGGAATGATGACGGCGACATTCGGCGGGTTGCTCCGAGATGTCGTATGTCACGAGATACCCTTAATCCTGCGCAAAGAGGTCTATGCGACTGCGGCCGCAGCAGCCGCAATCTCGCATGTGGCATTGAGTGCTTTCGGTGTTCAGTTAACGATTTCAGCTGCCATAAGCATCTTGGTTGGGCTATCCATTAGGGGAGCGGGTATCTCGCGGGGTCTCTCGTTGCCCACCTATAAATCCAGGCCTGGTCGGGACTATTAGAAGCTCTTAGATGACTTCCTTGCTGCGGTCGTCGGTCTCGCCATAACGGTGTAGGGCGGGGGCTTTGGTTCCCTCGTAGAGTTTGTCGAACCCTTGCTTAACTTTTTCGTTTTCGCGTTCGAATAGGGAGTTACCTTGCAAGTCGCTGTCGGCAATGAATGGCCCGAAGTTCGCTACTTCGACCATCCACATCGCTTGGGCAATGCCCAGTTCGTCATACCAATGCACATCTCGGATACCCTTGATGCCACGTCCGAGAAGTGCCCCCGTGCCGTATCCAACGGTCGTCAAGTAAATGGCACCATGCGGCACGAAGTGCTTTTTGTAGTCATCCGACGACATTCCACCTTTGCCGATGATGATACGCGCGCCGGACACATCGAACCATTGGTCGAGCCACTTCGAAAACCGAAATGACGCGGTCCCGGTCATCGCCCCCATTCTGTAGGTGCCATCCGGATTTCGTGTTGCTGCCGGCGAGCAATGAAAATTCGCATTGGAGATCGACGCCAAATCCTCAGGTAACTCATCGCCATCCTGAATGATTTTTTTGTAGACACCTTCGCGCGCCGTATACACGACGCCGTTCAGATAAACTATATTCCCGATCTCGACATCTTTCAGGTCGTCGACGGTGACCGGAAGGTTCAAACTGATTTTCTTAAGGTTTCCGCTTCCGGTTCCCATCCGACCGTCTCCCGTCTCATGTAAGGGGTAAACCACTGCGGGTCCGTGCGATACTCGACCCTACCATCCTTGTAAATGCGCGCGACTGCCCTTCGCGAAGAAAGGCAAAATGCGTGAACACTCATCGGCATGCCGCCTGTGTGGCAATAACCGCACTCGATATGGCAGTCGATGACCATCGACTTTCCAACAAACCCCATGGCACCCATACCAATCGAGTTGCCCAGCTCTTTCAATTCCATTTCGAGTTCAGCAACCTTGGGGTCAGGGTTGCGGTCACCGACGGTACGAAGGCATGCGGCTTGCTTGCCAAGGACCATTGTCGTGTCCTTCGAGCCCCCCAAACCGACGCCGATGATGGCGGGCTGACATGCTAGTCCCCGTTTTCCAAATGCGATAAGACAATCGAGATAAAATCGCTTTATTCCTTCGATTCCATCGCCGGGAAACAGCATTCGATAATCCGTGCCGAAAAGACCGCCCTTGTGAACAGTGGTTATGTCCATCCAATCGGCGTCCGGTTCAAACGAGTATTCGATCTCCGGCGCGTTCAGTCCGACATTGTTGTTGTGATCCGTTCGCCAAAGAGGATGCACTCTGTTCGGGCGCAATGGGACACCGTTCGTCGCTTCGGCAGTCGCGCCGCGAAGCGCTTCTTCCAAAGCAATGGCCCCGCCTTCGACGTTGGCCTCGTTTCCGAATTTGACGTACCAACGCGGAACCCCCGTATCAGCGCACATAGCCCGACGATCTTGTTTTGCCGCTTCATAATTCTCCAGCATCGCGTGCAAGACAAAAGACGAGAGGTCACCGTCCTCGGCTTCGGCGGCTTTTTTTAGCCCGGTGTGGTAATCGTCCGGAATCTCAATCGCGGCTTTATCCATCAGCGTGAGCGCCGTTTCCTTAATGACGCCAATCGGAATCATTCGTTTACCTCCGGTTTGCAGATCGTTTCGCTGCGCTAGAATTTCTAATCAGTACATATAGCGGTCGAATTGAAGGGTTCCAAGCATTGTATTTGTATATTTCAAGCTTTTCCAAAATATCTTGAATAAAAATGCATTACCTCAAGTTTTACTTCCCTTAAAGAGGCGTCTCCTTTGTGGGCTGTCCAACTCGTGTATAGTCTTCGTGAAGAGGGGTAGTGTCTTGTTTCTAAGCGTTTTCGACTTATTCAAGATTGGCATTGGTCCATCGAGTTCGCACACCGTTGGACCGATGGTTGCAATGTGTCGATTTATCGAACAACTGACTGAGCGCAATGTCATTCAACGCGTGGCCAGAGTAAAAGTGACACTCCACGGATCACTGGCTTTTACCGGGAAAGGGCATGGGACTGACCGCGCCGTCATTCTTGGCCTTCAAGGGTTGCGGCCTGACAGTCTCGACCCTGGCGATGTTGACAATAATTTCAATGACTCGTTGGGCAAGTCGACGATTGCCTTGGCGGGCACCCGTGCAATCGATTTCGCCTTCGAGCGAGACGTTGTTTTCGATTATGGGGAGCCGTTGCCCGAACACACGAACGGTATTGCCGTCATAGCCTTCGATGCGACAGGGCAACCTATTTTGGAAGAGGTGTATTTCTCTATCGGTGGCGGTTTTGTTGTTTCCAAGGCGGAGTTTTCAGACTTGGCGGAGCAAGCCAATGAAATACCGATAGTGCCATACCCATTTCGTTCCGCGCATGAGATGTTGGAAATGGGTGTAGCAAGCGACAAGTCGATTGCCGAAATGAAGCGGGAAAACGAACATGCTTTTCGAACGCCGGATGAGGTAACGGAGACTCTCAAACTGGTGTGGAGCGTCATGAAAGACTGCATAGAACGCGGAATGTCGTCGGAAGGGGAATTGCCAGGTGGATTAAAAGTGCGTCGACGGGCTAGTGAAATTGCGGCATCGCTTCGCAAAGATAACGGGACAAATATGCATTATGAACACACCGTTATGGATTGGATCAGCCTCTATGCCATTGCGGTAAACGAGGAAAATGCTGCGGGTGGTCGTATAGTGACGGCGCCAACCAACGGCGCGGCAGGGGTAATTCCCGCGGTCATAAACTATTATCTCGAGTTCTGTCCCGGGGCGTCCGAAGAAATGATCGAAGATTTTTTGCTCACAGCCGGTGCCATAGGTGGGATCATAAAGTCCAATGCGTCGATCTCGGGCGCGGAAGTAGGCTGCCAGGGGGAGGTTGGCTCCGCCGCTGCGATGGCGGCGGCAGGACTTAGCGCCGTCCTAGGTGGCACGAATGAGCAAATCGAGAACGCAGCAGAAATCGCCATCGAGCACCATTTGGGCATGACGTGCGATCCTATAGCGGGCCTTGTTCAGGTGCCGTGTATCGAACGCAATGCAATGGGTGCAGTGAAGGCCGTCAACGCGGCGTCATTGGCGCTCCGAGGTGATGGGATCCACTTTGTGCCCTTGGACAGCGCGATTGAGACGATGCGGCAAACTGGCAAAGATATGCTTTCAAAGTATAAGGAAACGTCGCAGGGAGGTCTCGCGGTCAACGTTACGGAATGCTAACCGCTGCCACAATCACTCCAGATCAACTCGTCTGATGATCTTGAAGCGCTAGACCACCCGCCGTACTTCATCGAGGAAGCTGCTGATTTCTGCCGACAGAACCTCGGACTGTCGTGAAAGCTCCTCGGAAGCAATAGAGACATCTCGTGCCGCCGATCCGGTTTCACTGGCACCCTCCATTACTTGCTGAATGTTCGTCGAAACCTCGGTTGTGCCGATTGCGGCTTGATCGACATTGTGGGCAATCTCTTGGGTGGCCGCCGCCTGCTCCTCGACGGAATGAGCGATATCGGTTGCGACGCCATCAATCTCCGTGATCGTGTGAGTAATGACTTCCATTGCACCGATGGCGCCCTTCGTCGCGGATTGAATATCTGTCACTTGCGAACTGATATCCTCAGTGGCTTTCGCGGTTTGGTTGGCGAGGCTCTTTACTTCAGAAGCCACCACCGCAAAACCTTTGCCGGCTTCACCCGCCCTTGCGGCTTCGATCGTCGCATTAAGTGCGAGCAGATTCGTTTGACTCGCGATCTCGTTTATCAGTTTCACAACGGCACCGATTTTCTCAGCTGCCGTGGCTAATTCTTCGATGGTTTGGTTCGTCGTTTTGGCTTCGTCTACCGCAGTCTGCGCAACTTCTGACGCTTGCGTAACGCGCCGTTTGATTTCGTTTATCGAGCCAGTAAGTTCTTCGCCTGCCGACGCGACCGTTTGTACGTTGGTAGAAGCTTCCTCAGACGCGGCAGCAACCGTTGTCGCGCGATCACTTGTGTCGGCGGCCGTTTCCTCCATTGTCCCCGCAGACGCCCGCAATTCCGTCGCCGCTGAGGACACGGTCTCGACAACACCGCTCGCGGCTTGGTCGAAATGCTCCACGACCCGCTTGAAGCTGGTCGCCCGATCTTGGATTGACTGGGTTGCGTCGTTGATTACGCGGGCCGCATGCCCATACGTTCCCAACATCCCTTTCTCGTGAATGCGACGGAAGTACTTGTTTTGACTGACGTACTCAAGACTTGCCACGGACTCGCGTACGTACGCATCGGTAACGTCAATCATATGATTAATCGAGTTGAACAAGTCGACGAATTCCGGGTGCTCGTCGATATGCGTAATGCGTGCTTCGAAATCGCCTCGCGCAATGCGGTCACATACCTCGCGTGCCTTGTCGATCGCGCTTTGAGGACTGGTTTTGTTCAGACTTTGTGTATCGTCGAGCATGATTTCTCTCCCGTCGCCTGGGCTTCAAAGTGTCGCAATGAATTCATCGTAAGGAACGCCGCGGTCGGCCAATAGGTTGGTCACCATCGTCAGGGCCGATTGCATCCCTTCTTTGCGATTTGGGTGGCGGTTTTCTTCTTCCAATAGCGAACGGTACAAGGGGGTGATGGTGTCCGTGACGATTTTGCGATTGGGAACCCGCCGGTTCGAGTGATAACCGATAATCTCTTTGTTCTCACCGAAGCTTGGCGTCACATGGGCGAGCACCCAATAGTGGTCGCCGTTTTTTGCGCGATTCACGACATAGGCGAATATCTCGCCACCTGCCGCGATCGTATCCCAAAGTAGTTTGAACACGCAGCGTGGCATGTCCGGGTGTCTGATCATCGAATGAGGTTGGCCGAGCACCTCTTCCTCTGAGTAACCTGCGACCCTCAGGAAAACTTCGTTCGCATATGTAATACGGCCTTTGAGGTCAGTCTTTGACACGATGATTTCGTCATCACCGAAAAACACCTCGTTGCCGGTAACGATGCCATCCGAATTCGCCATAGTATGCCCCCATGCGTTCATGAAATAGGGAGCTATTTAAGATAGATTGGCGGAATTCGGCATTGATTCACGTCAATCAACCTGAGGAAGTTGACCGACATCGACTTCGCCTATGTCTCCGTACCACCGTTCACTTGAATCAGTTGGCCGTTTATGAATGCTGCAGACCCGGATGCGAGGAAGACGACGGTGTCAGCGATTTCGGAGGACTGACCCAATCGGCCTGTCGGAACACGGTCTACCATTTCTTCGATATGGGCGCGTAACTCGGGCTCCATCTCTTCGGGTTGTATCGGACCTGGGGAGATGATGTTTGAGGTAATGCCGTATCTTGCGAACTCCTTGGCGAGTGACTTCGTCAATCCCCATGCCGCATGTTTGGAAACGCTAACGGGTGCGCGACCATTGTAACCGTGGATCGCATTCATACCGGCGAAATTTATGATTCGACCCCACTTTTGATCCATCATACTTGGCAGGCATAACTTGGATAAGCGGCGTGCAGCGTGAAAGTCGATACTGAGAATGCGCTCCCAAGTTGCCTCGTCGGTCTCAAGAAATGGTGTTTTCGGTCTTATGGCGGCATTGTTGACGAGTACGCTAATAGGCCCAAGCGTCTCGACAGCTTCCTTATAAACTCTTTCAAGGTCATCTTGTAAGCCAACGTCGCCCATAACGACGCATGCCCTTGCGCCTGCTGCTTCAACTTGTGCGGCGACGCGTTCGCAATTTGACCTGTTCCCACTTCCATTGATCGCAACATCGAAGCCGGCTTGGGCGAGGGCGAGCGCGCAAGCGCGTCCGATATTCCGTCCAGACCCGGTTACTAGAGCGACCTTGCGATTTTCTGACATTCAGCTTCTCCAGTTTCTGTCATTCTCCTTGATTACTTTTGCACCAGCGTCTCAATTGTCGCAAATCGTGGGGCACGTATAGCGTTGACCAAAACTAGAGTGGATCGATGTGGTGCCGCGCTAGTCCGTGCAGCCACCAAGGAGCGATAGAGTGTCGAACATAATCCTGCATCACTACCCGCAGTCACCGGTGTCTGAGAAAGTTCGTGTCATCTTCGGCATTAAGAGTATTGAATGGAGTTCTGTCATAATTCCTCGTGTACCACCGAAACCGAAACTTACTCCTTTGACAGGCGGATTTAGGCTGACACCGGTTTTGCAGTGTGGTGCGGATATCTATTGCGACAGCCAGCGTATCGCCCTTGAGTTGGAAGAGAGGTTTCCGAACCCATCTTTGTTCGCGAGCGAGTCGATGGGATCGGCTTTGGGCTTCTCCAAATGGACTGACGGTGCCTTTTTCAGGACAATCATTGCGACGGTTTTTGCCGATGAGTTGTCACGCATGCCGCAAGAGTTCGCGTCCGATCGCATCGCGTTGTACTTCGACGGAAAGGCGACGGCCGAAGAGCTTCGCGAGTCGCTTCCAAATAATTTGTCGCAGTTGCGCGGACAGTTTGGGTGGCTTGACGAAATTCTCTCGGGGCAACCTTGGTTTTCGGGCTGTTTGCCAGGTTACCGCGACGCTGCGGCCCACTATCTTGTTTGGTTTCTTCGCGGACGTTATGCGGATGGCGACGCATTCTTGAAACAATTCGAGCACCTGTCCCGATGGGCACAGAAAATGAGCTCTGTTGGGCATGGAGACGTCAACGAAATAAGCGAAGATGAGGCATTGCATGCCGCGAGTGTGAGCGTCCCAAATCCAGGCAAGGGGGTTGATCCCGACGACCCGTACGGTTTTGAACTTGGCCAGGTGGTCGCTGTGCGCCCCGACATCGATGAAAACGAGACATCCGGCGCACTTATCGGTTTGGACCGAGAGGGTGTTTCAGTCCTTCGTGAGCACGATGAGCTCGGAGAAATAGCCGTACATTTTCCACGCGTCGGTTATGTAATTCGTCGGCTATAGGACGTGTCACTATAGTTCACGGGCAGCACGGCTCGTCGCGCGGACGAAAGGGTCGACCAGATAGTCGAGCACGGTGCGTTGTGCCGTGATAAGATAAACCTCTGCTTGCATGCCAGGCTGCAGCTGCGGCATTTCCTTGCCGTGTTGGATACTTGGAACGACACGTCCGT
The DNA here is from genome assembly GCA_965222395.1 of Rhodospirillales bacterium. Lineage (GTDB taxonomy): Bacteria > Pseudomonadota > Alphaproteobacteria > Rhodospirillales > Casp-alpha2 > UBA4479. Next base: position 1,452,839 of record OZ244947.1, on the reverse strand, counting down.
AAAAATAACCGATTCCCGAGTCGGCATCGACGATTTGATCGGCAGATACGTGGATGACCTCGCCATCAAGTAGCGGCGTCGTACGGGTATTGAACGCGGTCAAGCGAACCTGCGCGGTCTGACCAGGATAGACGACATCGATGTCGTTCGGATGAATCTTGAGGTCGAATACAATTCGATCCTGATCGGGGATGATATCAACGATCGGTTCGCCAGCCTGTACGATACCACCGATTGTGTGCTGTCGGAGCGCCAGGACGCGTCCGCTGTTCGGTGCGATGACGGTGGCCCGGTTCAAAACGTCCTTTGCGGCACGAACGCGTTCTTCGACTTCGGAGACAGCTTCTAGCACCTTCACTCGTTCATTCGCGACCTCGGTCCGATGCCGTTGTTCAATCAAACGCCGCTCGATCTCGTACTCGGATATCTGGTCATTCGCACTCGCGATCTGCGCTGTAATTTCCTTTAACTCTCCATTTGCACTGACGACTTGCCGCTCAATGCTCAAAAGTCTGTTTCGAGCGATTAAACCATCCTCAACAAGGCTTGCCATCATGTCTCGTTCTTCGATCAACAGATCTAAACGATGACGGGTTGTTGCGATCTTTGCCGATAATCCTCGAATGTCGGCTCGCTTTTTCGCAATTCTCTCGACGAGAATGGCGTCTTCGTCGGCGCGGTCGCCAGAGCGAGTTTCAAACAATGCCATTTCACTTTCCATGAGATCCAGCACGCCATCCTGTTCCGCACGATCGAGCAATTGATCGGGGAACTTAACCGCGTCGAGCCTTTTTTCTTCGGCGTCTAATCGTGCTTTTTTGGCTATGAATGCGTCCCATCGGCCTTGAAGCAGGTCGAGCGAGGCATGTGCACGCGTTGCATCCATCTCGACGATTGGTTGGCCTTTGACGACGTAATCGCCCTCCTTGACCAAGATTGCGCGAATGATGCCGCCTTCCAGATGCGCGATCGATTTACGATTCGTTTCGACACCGACGGTGCCCATAGCAATTGCCGCACCATCAAGCTTCGTTACGCTCGCCCACGTGATTCCACCAACAAGGAACAAGATGATGATCGCCCAACCCAACTGTGTGTATTTGATCGTTGAGAGTTCTGATCCGCCGGCGCTACCTTGGTTGACGATCTCGCTCTCTAAGTGGTGAGGCTGTTTTCGAAAGGACCTGCGCCAGGGAAACGACGTCTCCACGCGTTGGCGTAGCGCATCAATGCGATTCTGCAGGTTATTGAGCGATGTCATACCGTGATCTCACGTTGTAACTGCCGCTGAGTGCTCGCCGATAGCGTACTGCCGCCCTGTCGTTCGCTGGAGAGTACGCGGAGTTTCATTTGCTTGGACTTATTGGCCATGTGTGCTGATCCCTGATCCATCACAAGGATGCGATCGCAGTGGGCGAGGATGCTGGGCCTCTGACTTACGATGACGATGATCGTTCCACCTCGACGCATTTCGTCTAGGGTGTTGAGCAATCGGCTGACGCCGCGGTTGTCCAAGAATGTGTAGGGCTCATCCATGACAAGCAACTCAGGCTGACGAAGAAACGCGCGAGCAAGCATGATTTGTTGCTTGAGCCCGTCCTCGATAGGCGTCTCGCCCTCTTCAAGAATCGTTTGATAGCCGAGCCGTAAACGGCGTATCGCTTGATCTGCGCCGGCTCTTTCAGCGGCACGGCATATCTCTTTTGGGGATGCGTTCGCGAAGCCGGAAATGTTGTCAGCAATCGATCCTGGGAAAAGCAGAGGCGATTGCGGTACATAGGCGATTGCCCGTGTACAATGATCCAGAGCCAAATCCCGGATATCACGACCGGATAGAATGACTCGGCCGCTTGTTGCATTGTCGATACCGGCGATGACGCGAAGCAGAGAACTCTTGCCGCTGCCGCTTGGTCCTGTAACCCCGAGCATCTGACCGGCGGTCGCTTGAAAGCTGACGTCATTAAGAAGGTTGCTGCCGCTCGGACCCTTCGCTTTCGAGATGCGCTCGACCTGCAAGACGGCAGTATTTGTTCCGGGAGTGTCAAATACCTTGCCGGGTTCTTGAATATCTAAGTTCGACAGACGGGCAAGTGCCGCCCGAACGTCGGTCAGAGCTCGCCAGACATCCAGCGAGCGTTCTACAGGACTCAATGCGCGCGCCGCCGTCACGCTTGCTGCGATCATGGCGCCAGGCGTGATGTCGCCGGCGATGACTAGAGCCGCCGCCGCAGACATCAACGCGACTTGCAAGGCAAGCCGAAGGAATCTGGCTGTTGCGTTGGCCGCATTGATTTTGTCGATCAGGCTGAGTCCAAATGACGCGGCCAAACCCTGATGTCCAGCCCATATGTCAAGAGTGCGGGAAGGGTCGAGGGCTGCAGTCGCTGCCTTGCCGTTGCGACTGATGCCGCTGGCAAACGCCATGGCATGACCCGTATTTCGCCGGTTCTCCAACGCATCTCGTCGCGAAATGTATTCTACGAATACAGATAAAGTCAGTAGGCAGATGGTACCGCCGAGGACGATCCAGCCGAGTAATGGATGTAAAATGAAGACGACAATGAGGAAGACCGGAATCCATGGGACGTCAAGTAATGTCGGCATTCCCGGACCTGTTAGAAATGACCTGAGTATGGCGACATCACCGAGACGCCCATGCTTATTCTTTTGGAACAAGTCGATGGCAAGGATGCTTTCGAAGCGCATCCCCGCGCGAGCAAGTATTCGCCCTCGAACAATGTCCAAAACCAGCATCAATGACAGTGCGAGCATAGCGCCAATCGCAAGGACTGTCAGCGTTTCTAGGCTTTGGCTGACGAACACGCGGTCAAAAATTTGGATCATGAAGACTGGTACAGCCAGTATCATGATATTGATCGCGCCGCTAAACGTGATCAAATGCAGCACTTCCGAACGTAAATCTTGAACCCCACGCCTTAGCGCTTCCCAAGTCGATCGCCTATCCGTTTTGTATCTTTTGTGGGTCGCACTCATGTTATTCGCCCCCGTACCATGGTCAAATTCGACCGGAAATAGATCAGAAACTAAAATCGTCGGCAGACAGATCGCTGCTTTGGACATTTTCGAGAGTCAACTCGTCACCATTGCCCAAATTGATCAATGTATCGCCGGCGATATCCGACATGACGAGGTCATCAAATCCCGCGAGACCAAAGTCCTGCAAATTGATTTTGTCGGCAAAAAAAGCGCCCGCGGAAAACAATGTGAAATCGACGATGGTATCGCTGCCGTTACCGCGTCGCATCTCGAACGTATCTCGACCGCTTCCGCCCTCCAACCTGTCGGTACCTGTTCCGCCGTTTAACCAATCATTGCCAAAGTAACCGTGGACAAAATCATCGCCGCTATTCCCAAAGAGGATGTCGTTCCCGATTCCCCCACGAACCTCGTCGGCACCGTCTCCGCCTGAAAGCTTGTCGTTCCCGGTATCCCCGAATAAGTAGTCATTTCCACTGCCGCCTTCACCGATGTCATTTCCGGCTTCGCCTAGTAACCGGTCGTGGCCATCGCCACCCAGAAGCACGTCATTGCCATTTCCGCCAAAGAGTTGATCATCACCAGCGCCGCCATCGAGCTGGTCGGCGCCGAGCGCATCGAACGCGTCGCCCCCGATCAAGACATCGTTTCCAGCGCCACCTGACAAAAAGTCATTGCCGTCGCCACCGATGATCTCATCGTTTCCTTCGCGACCTTCAAGAGTGTCCGATCCAAGGCCGCCAATGAGCCGATCGTTTCCGTCTTCTCCCAATAGGACGTCATCAGAATCACCACCGGCTAAGATCAGATCTTGTGTCCCGGCGACGAAGTCCGAGAAACTTATCGGACTGGATGCATCTGCATTTGTTGCGTACTGGGCATCATCGAAACGCAGTGCTTCGATCTCTCCTGTTCCATAGAACCCTTGAACCGTAAGGCTGCCGCCATCGTGATATGTGAATACTAGGTCGCTTCCGATTTGGCTCACTGACGCGATATGCACGAACGGATCAAGCGTATCGAAGTCCAATAGATCATTGCCGCCGCTATCACGAATGACGTCTTGATCGCCAAGCGCATCAACAGAGAAGACATATGTATCGGCACCTATGCCGCCTTCCATAACATCGTTTCCGTCGCCGCCGTTTAACGTATCGTTCCCATTCCATCCATTGAGGTAATCGTCGCCGTTGCCGCCAAGGATAACGTCATTGTCGAGTCCACCGCGCAGTTCGTCAGAGCCATTCCCGCCGAGAATCAAGTCGTCGCCGGTCGCACCGAAAGCGTAATCGTCGCCATCCTGACCCTCCAGTGTGTCATTACCTCCGTTACCTAGAAGTCTGTCGTCACCGGAGCCGCCTGTTAGAACATCGTCATTCCAACCGCCGACAAGCTCCTGCGAAGAATCACGCGGGACCTGAGGCGCGTTCACCACAGGACTAATGGGCTGAACTGGATTATCATTCGCTACTGGCCCGGATAACCGAGTGTTGGACTGAACTGACGGGATATCATCCGTTTCGAGAGTACGGTTTTGAACTCTCATATCAGGCGCGTTCGAGGTGCTCTCTGAAGAAGTCGCATCGAGTGAGTTCGCACTCAGCTCTCCGGCCAATGAAGCGTCGCTCGGTTGTTCGTCAACGTCGCGTGCGATCGATAGCAAAGTGCTGCCTCGAACGGCATTGGTGCCAGCCCCCTCATCAATGACCTCATTGCCTTCTACGGTAGAAAGTACCTGGTCATGGATAAGTGCGCCGGTCGAGTCTTCGGCGACGAACAGCGTTTTGGCCTGTTTAGATGGCGTGTCGAATTTGGCGGCATCGGTTGACCCGAATGCGCGCGGGATCGGCTGCACCCCCATCATGTCTTGGGATAGCGGGTCCAAATGGAGATTATCTAATTGGTCTCGATCATCGAGAGGACGCATAAATCGGGTTCCCATCACAAGTGCTGGGCTCCGGACGACGAGATCAGTTTCATTTAATATGCGAGAAAATGGAATTTTTTTAATTCATAATATTTTAAGCACAAAGAAAAAGAATTTTTTATAAAATTTTATTCATCTTTATCTAATTACATAGATAAATAAAGATGTTGGATATTATTTTAAATATTTGTCTCATGTAAGAATGAGAACATCTCTTCGTGATTTTTTTTATTGCATTCGGTTGTCGTTTCTGTCGCCCGCGCGCCGGAACTGCACGAACAAGCATTTTCTTCAGAATCAGGCTGGAGCTGCTATTGTCCTGTTTGCGTTGTCTGCCGTACCCATGGTTGGGTTTATCGGGATGGCGACAGATACAGCGCGCGCCTACCTAGTTAAATCACGCTTGTCTTCCGCTCTTGATGCTGCTGGCCTTGCCGGCGGTCGACGCTTTTTTGCGGCAACGCGTGACCAGGAAATCGGTATGTTCTTTCAAGCCAATTTTCCGGTCGATTACATGGACGCGAGCGTTTCCGGCCCGCACATTGCGGTGGACGAACTTGCTGAGAAGCTGACGTTAACGGCAAGTGCGACAATACCTACGACATTCATGAAAGTCCTCGGCTTCAACGATGTCGAAGTGTCTGCCACGACGGAAATTACGCGGCAGATGCAAGCCTTGGACGTCGTGATCGCGATGGATATGTCAGGGTCCATGAGCAGTCGAAGTGGGTCGTCATCTCGTATCAGCGCGGCCCGGCGGGCTGCAAAAGACTTGGTCGGTATCTTGTTTGGCGACAACGGCAGCAAAGACCTTCTGAACATTGGCGTTGTTCCCTGGAATAGTAAGGTCAATGTCATGCGCGAAGGCAGTACGTATGATCCCGCCTTAACAACGACAACGACCGTAAGTGGATTTACGAACCCGATTACCGGCAGTGCTCAAACAGATGTCTACTTCGCGAACAACTCGGTCGTGCCGTTATTGTCACCGCCGCCGAACGATTGGCGAGGGTGCGTATTCAATCGTTACATCGACAATGTCGCAACGGACGATGATGCAGATGTCTTGATGGGGTTGCAGACGATGCCCGGCGCCGACTGGCCGGCGTGGGAAGTCGTCGGCCCGGAGGGAGAGCCGGTGAGCGGCGGGACATGTGCGATGTCAGGCGGCGGGGGAGAATGTACACCGTGCTTATCTCATGGGATCACGCCTCTAATGGGGACAAAACAGTCCGTAATCGATGCAATCGATGACCTACGTAGTCCCAATGGAACAACGAACATACCACAGGGCCTCGGTTGGGCTTGGCGTGTGTTGATGCCAGATGCGCCATTCACGGATGCGGTGGCGGATCCGGATTATGATCTTCAACGCGCGATCGTTTTGCTGACCGACGGCGAGAATTGGGGTGGGGTCGGCGATGGCTACAAAAGGGTTTTTGGAACGGGGAGTGTGGCCGGCGTAAATGGGATGAACGACCGGCTCCGTCTATTGGCTACCAACATCAAATCTCAAGGAGTGGTGTTGTATGTTATCCAGTTCGCAAACAACGGGACGGCCCTTCAGGCTCTTCTCCAGGATGTTGCGAGTGGGCCTGAATCACCATTCTATCACTACGCGCCGGACGATGCGGCTTTACGGGCCGTATTCAGAGAGATCGCCAATGATCTCTCGGAACTAAGGCTCTCCAAATAAACGGAAGCAGTTTGTCGACTGTACGATGTGCCGAGTTGACGCGGGATGTTCGCGCTAACTCCCGACACGCACCTTCACTGTATAACGCGGTCGGAATATAGCGTACGTGTAGACTGTGTTTTGGCCAACGAGGGCGCCAAGCATCGGGTTGTCCGGATACATGGGTTCAAAATTGTAATAGACTTCTGACATGATGACACTGTCGCCTTCGGCAACGGTGAATCCTGCGGGAAGTGTAGCCGAAGCGCCTTGTGCACCAAGGCTGCTGTTCTGAGGATTTTGTCCAAAGCTCCGTTGCCATTCTACCACCGGGCCGCCGGAAGTGCCGACAACGGATGAAACGACCATAGCGCCGTCGCTATCGAAATCGAATGGCTCTGTGATGAATGCGCCTGCGCGGAAGATGTTGGTCATGTCGTCCAGCGATAGAACCTCCCCTTGCGAAACAAGATCCGCCACGGTCATTGAGGCACGTTCCGTCTTTTGATGCAGAAGGATGTAGCGGGTCAGTTCGATGCCATTGAATGTCAGGCTTAGAGCAATAGGAACCGCGATGGCTAGTTCAACGGCACTTAATCCGCTTTCGTTACGCAGGAAACATCGACGTTCTTGGAGAGTTTGAAGAAATCGCTTAATCATCCACCCGCGCCCAATCCATCCCATGGCTCGTTACGGACAACGATGCTTGCGTTCAAAGAAAGCGCTCCGTCATGCCCGACGAATTTTCCCGCGAGCGGGGTCATAATGGGCCAATCGTATTGAAGTCTATAGACGACGATATCACCCGATACGCCGCTGCCGGCGACACCAACATCTTCGTCCCAAAGGCTGTTTCCGTTCTCGTCGTCGAACGTCTCGCCAAGATCGTAGCTACCGTTCGCATTGCCATCGACATAGTTTTCGCCACGACCGATATCGGAGAAACTCGGATAGATCAGAATATTGACGTTCGCTTGGTCCATATCCACGAGTCCCAAAGTGCGTTCGTCAATGATCTCCGTAATCCGCTGCAATCGCGTTTGCCCGGCAGTCTCTTGCCCTGTAATACCGAAGCGGGCAGCCTCGCGAAGGCTACTCTCCATCATCGTGCTGGTGAGCATGATTGCGCCAAACTCCATCGCGGCGATGATGACGGTCGCGATCACCGGCGCGCCAAAGGCAAATTCAAGCGCCGTCGATCCAGCCTCGCTAGATCTTAGAGTTGATGCGGGCACATGTTTGATCTTGCATACCATGAAGAAATTCTAGTCGAGATGAACCCAAATCTCGACATAAACGAATGTTATCACAAATAAAATAATATGTATAAAATTTTATGTAATACATAAATATTTTATGAATATAATATTAAGTGAAGTTATATGATTTATTTATTTTGACGATATAAAATAAAAATCAGTAAGTTAATTTCATCACTTCGGTGTTTCTGCTCAAAGATGACGTCACGACGTGTGGTGTCAGGGCTTTAAAGGACCAGGAGGCAAAGATGAAAGCCAAACTTGAAAGATTTTTGAAAGACGAGAGTGGCGCCACGGCAATCGAATACGGATTGATCGCAGCGTTGGTGTCTGTTGCAGCGATTGCCGCGCTTCAGGCGATGGGCGTCTCGTTAACGACAATGTTCACGAACGTCTCGACGATCCTTACCGGTGCGGTCGGCGGCGGTGGCGGCGACTGATCGGATTTGACGGCGGCCGGTCCCCCAACCGGCCGTTTTCCGGGTATTCCGGTGGGTCAGCGGTTCGAAGGTCAGCCTCCGTTCTGGACGACACCACCTCGGTCGACCTCGGCCTGCGATGGCACCGGGGTACCTGGAAAGCGACAAGCCGTACGAACACGGCGCGAAACGATGTGAGGGAAGGGCATGGTCCTCTTGACGGAGGAGGTGTGAGGACAATGACCGACATATTCCAGAACTACCATCTTGTGTTGGCTGCAGCGTTGGTTCCCGTCCTTTGGGCTGCTGTGACGGATGTAACGACTTTAAAAATACCGAACGGCTGTTCGCTTTTGCTGCTTGCGCTTTTTGCCATTTATGCGGTCTCGCAACTTTCGTTAACTCAATTTTCTTTAGCCTTGCTCGTTGGTGCCGGCATCTTCGCTGTTACATATGCCCTTTTTGCTTGGGGACATCTTGGCGGTGGGGATGTGAAACTGATTAGTGTTTTGGCTGTATGGGCCGGGCCGACATTTATTGGCGACTTTCTAATGATCACATCGTTGGCGGGTGGTCTCTTAGCCGTATTCATGCTGAGCCGGTTAAAAATCCCATTCGCAATCCTCCTAGATAGACTGGGGCGATCTGACGTCTCGGAAAACGTTCTTACAGACAAGCTGCCCTACGGCCTACCCATTGCGATAGGCGGAACGGTTGTGCTTTTCCAACTAGCCGTAAGCGGAGTCTGAGGTGTTTACGATTAGAAACATCATTCTTTTGCTGACAGCCGTGCTCCTCGCATCCGGAACAGCGATCTTTGTTAAGAGTTGGTTGGAGGCGGAGCGAGATGCACTGGCAGAGCGACCGCAAAACGTACAAGTTATCGAAACGCCGGCGGTGGAAGTCCTGGTCGCGGCGAAGGACTTAACGGCAGGGGCTTTTTTGAAGCCGGAGGTCGTTGATTGGCAGCCGTGGCCGGAAGATGGCGTTCACGAAAATCACATTGTTCGTCGCCCAGATGAGGATGACGGGAAGGAACTTGATCCCGTTGTGTCGCTCGAAGGTGCTGTTGTGCGATCAAACCTCAAATCCGGGGAGCCGGTGACAAAAGCGCGCATCGTTCACCCGGGCGAGCGAGGATTTCTCGCTGCCGTATTGGAACCTGGCTTTCGCGCAATCTCAGTTCCCGTAGATGCAACAAGCGGTATTGCCGGGTTCATTTTCCCCGGTGACTGGGTCGATGTCATGATGACGATGCAACTGCGCGACGAACGAGAAGGTGCCCGTCAGCAGCGATACTTTGCGCAGACCGTTCTTGAACGTATTCGCGTGTTGGCCGTCGACCAAGCTGTCGATCTTGAAGACGGAGAGCCGTCGGTCGCGAAGACGGCAACGATCGAGGTTACGCCGAAAGAAGCCGAGCGTATTGCCGTTTCGCTGGAAATGGGCCGGCTGGCCCTGAGCCTCAATAGTCTTAGTTCGTTGGAAGGTGAGGAAGCGCAAAAAGCACGGTTGGTCTCGGAAGCTATAGACGGCGGTAGCCGAGATCCGCTCAAAGTAAGAAATACGCAACGCAGTTATACGCTGGATTCCGACGTCTATCACATGCTCGGCGACGCCCGGATGTTCCCGCAACAATCACGCACGCGACGCGTCAATGTCGTCCGAGGAAGTGAAGCTGATGTTCAGACATTTTGAGAATTGGAAAGCAACGCGTGCGACGTGGTGCTACCTGTTGGCCTCACTCTCGGTTGCCGCCTATGTACTCGTTTTCGGGGCGGCATCCGCTGTGAAGGCGCAACCACTCGAAGTTGGCTCCAACGATTCGGTCGAATTGAATCTGGAAGTCAACCGAGGACGCCTCCTCAAGTTGAGTGCGGCGGCGAGCACCGTTTTCGTTGCAAACCCCGAGATTGCAGACGTTCAAGTTAAGAGCCCATCCCTTGTTTATGTCATTGGAAAGGGAGCAGGTGATACCACCCTCTATGCCGTCGACAGTCGCGAACGCGTTTTAGCCAGTGTGGATGTCTCTGTATCTCACAACATTGCACGCATGGACGAGGCGATTGCGCAACTCCACCCAGAATCTGAGGTGACCGTCTCTAGCGTCGGCGATACCGTCGTGATCGATGGGCTGGTGAGTAGCGCAAGCGTTGCGGAGAACATACGCCGGCTTGCGCTGAGCGCGGTCGGTGATCCCGAGAAAATCATGCTGCGTTTGGGGATAGATGCCCCGACGCAAGTGAACCTACGCGTTCGCGTTGCGGAGGTTTCAAGAGATATCGACAAGCAACTCGGTTTCAACTGGAGTATTGCGGGTCAGGCGGCCGGTATCGCATTCGGGATCGCAACATCGAACCCGTTTAATGCATCGGTTACTCAGCATACGCTCTCCGCGAGCGGTATCGGGATAGGTTCCTTCGATTTGAATGCGGTGATCGATGCGCTAGAGGAAGAGGGGCTGATTTCGGTTCTGGCAGAGCCTAACTTGACCGCACTTACTGGTGAGTCAGCGAGCTTCCTCGCAGGTGGTGAGTTCCCAATTCTCGTGCCGGACTCTGACGGTCGCGTGACGATCGAGTTTAAGAAATTCGGTGTTTCGTTGAGCTTTACGCCAACGCTGATTGGACAAGATCGCGTCAATCTTCATGTCCGCCCAGAAGTTAGTCAGCTCTCGTCGACCAATGCAGTGACACTGAATAACTTCCAGGTGCCGTCACTGACGACAAGGCGTGCGGACACCACGGTTGAACTGGGATCCGGACAGTCTTTTGCCATTGCGGGCTTGATACAGAACAACGTTACGCATGACATTTCGAAGTTCCCAGGACTTGGTGATGTTCCGGTGTTGGGCTCACTTTTTAAAAGCGACAGATTCCAGCGGGAAGAAAGTGAACTGGTGATCATCGTCACTCCGTACGTTGTGCGTCCAGTCTCCCGCCCAAGGTTGGCGTCGCCGGCGGACGGTCTCGAGTCACCTCACGATTGGGAACGGATCGTTATCGGAGGAACTCATAGACAAAGACCCAATTCAGGTGCACCGACAACAATCGACCGTCAGGGAGAGAGCCTGATTGGGCCCGTTGGTTTCCTACTGGACCGATGACCCGCAGAACAGATGGGAATTGAAAAATGAACAAGGTATCAAAATTCTCAATTTTTGCACTGGTGATTGTGGCCACGGTCGGTTGCCAGACCCACAGCGATCGGCCCTTTTACGACCCCTTGAATCTTCAACTGGAGATGCAGCCAAGGGAGCCCAAGACCGTCCAAGTTATTCCGAGCGAGCAATCGTTGGTTCTGCGGTTCCCAAGTATGTCGGGCGATCTACCGCAACAAGAGCGGGAGGCTGCGACGGCGTTCTTGTTGCGCCGCGCGACAGAGCGATCCGATGAGGTATACCTTGATTTTGGTATCTATCCGAACGATCTCGACCTTATGGACGAGCGTCGGGTCAGTTTGGCAGAACTCATCGTTAGTTCAGGACTCGACCCAGCTTCCGTAAGGGTCCGAAGCAACATTCGCGGCATTGCCGAAAACGAGATCAATCTGACGATCAAGAGGTATCTCGTTACGCTGCCTGGCTGTCCCGACTATACGTCCAGGGCCGGTCGAACTTTCGACAATAGACCTCATTCAAATTGGGGATGCGCAACTGCAACGAATCTCGGGCTGATGGTCGATGAGCCTAGAGACTTGACTGTTGGTCGCGGAGATACGCCCGGAGATGCCGAAGCCCTTGTCCTCAGCACACAACGATACAGGGCGGGTGAGACGCGAGCGTTGGATGTCGGAAACTCAAACACGGCTGACACATTTGGTGCGGCAAGTGGAGGGGAAGGGCAATGAGTGCACTTTCATTAGCCGCGCATTCGCTAGAACCTGAAACGCCAATCGACCTATTGGCCCTGGCATCTAGTGCGGAGATTGCGGCGACAATCCGCGATGCACTTTCTGTGTCGGGAGATACCAATGCACAAGTTCTCGTCGGAGACCTCAGAACTCTACTACAAGAACTTCGGGGAATTGCGACACCTAAAACTCTCGTCGTGGACTTTGGAGATGATGAGTATTTGATCAACGGAGTCAGTCAACTTGCTGACGTTTGTGACCCCCATGTTCAGGTCTTTGTTGTTGGCAGCGTCAATGATTTGAATCTTTATCGAGCGCTGATCGAGGTTGGCGTTGCCGAGTATTTACTTCACCCATTGACGGCAGATGCGCTGACAAGCGCGCTGCGGTCTCTTGACGAAAAACTGTCGGAGCCGTCCACGGCCGGCGTCGGAAATGAGCCAGGAGTGACAGCTCCAGTAGTCGGTATCGTCCCGGTACGGGGTGGGGCCGGTGCTAGTACAGTTGCCGCAAATTTGGCTTGGGTCAGCGCCCAGGCAAGTCGCGAGACCGTCTTGATTGACATGAACATCACTTTTGGGACGCAGGCATTGTTGTTTGATGTGGATCCGGGTGGTGGTTTGACCGACGCCATGAACAGTCCAGAGCGTTTGGACGATTTATTCGTGAAACGTGCGGCAATAAAAGTCCGCGAGAATCTACGTATTATTGCAGCGGAAGCTGATATCGCGACTCGCGAAGTTGCGAATGTGCCAGCGCTGAGAACACTCATTTCTCATGTTCGTGGTTCGACGTCGGCGCTTGTAGTTGATTTGCCAAGAAACTTGGTCCAGTCAGAGCCGGAGATATCCGACGTTTTGGACAAAGTTGTCTTGGTTTCGACGCCAACGTTAGTTGCCATGCGGGACTCCACGCGTATCTCCAACTTATTAAGAAGCCATAGGCCGGATATCGATATTGAGGTTGTATTGAACAAATGTGGCGCCGTGCCACGATACCAGCTTGAATCCAAGACTTTCGTTGAAGGTATCGGTCACAAAATCCTGGCCGAACTTCCATTCGATGCGAAGACAAGTGCGGCGGCCGAAGCGCAAGCATCATGCATTGTCCAGGCAAATCGAAAAACGAAACTGGGTAAGGCTTTGACGAAGCTCGGATCTGATGTCTTTCGAGAAGACGCGACCGATTTGTCAAATCGGAAAAAGCTAAATCTTGATCCTACCCGGTGGCTACGTCGCCTGCGGAAAGAAACTCCTTCACATGTTCGGTAAGCGAGATACTGCGTCTGTCGTGCCGTTGCGCGTGGCAGTGCCGGAGCCCTCCCGCTCCCAAGATTCCACGCAAGGGGCCACGGAAACGTATCGCGAAGCGGTCGTTCAAGGTGCCGCTGAGGAGGCGCTTGAGAAGATACGCTCCGAACGAAACTTCGACCAATTCAGACGATTGAGTCGGAAAGATTTAGTAGACGAGATCGATAAAGACATTGATGACAGCCTGGTTCCTGATGGCCTTGGTCAACGCGAGAAGCGCGACGTCACAACACTCGTTGTGAATTCAATACTAAAGGACGGCGCAGGAGCGGAAGCAAAGCCGGAACCAACAAGCTTAATCGAGCGAACCAAGTTGGATATTCAACCGATCATTATGGATCGGCTAGACGTTACGGACCTCGGTGAGCTTCCGCGCGCGCAGGTTGCGCAAGAAGTGAGCGACCTCGTCTCGGAGGTGCTTCAGGAACGGAAAATCCAACTCAATCTGATTGAACAACGCGATCTCGTGACTTTGTTGTTAAACGATATGCTTGGTTTTGGCCCCCTCGAAGTCTTACTCCAAGATGAGACTGTGACCGACATTATGGTCAACGGTGCCGCTCAAGTGTTTGTGGAGCAAGGTGGCAAGCTAGTCCTTTCTGACGTTAAGTTCAGAGATAATCGGCACGTGATGCAAATCGCGTCACGAATTGTTACTGGCGTTGGTCGGCGTATCGACGAATCTTCACCTCTCTGCGATGCGCGGCTACCAGATGGTTCTCGCGTCAACATTATCATTCCGCCACTCGCGATTGATGGTCCATCCATCTCGATACGGAAATTCTCAAAGCAAAAGATCACTTTGGATGTCATGCAAGCGCAAGAGAATATCTCACCTGAAATGGCCACCGTGCTGAAGATTGCCTCGCGCTCACAGTTGAACATTCTGATATCCGGTGGCACGGGCTCGGGAAAAACGACCTTGCTAAATGCCTTATCACGCATGATCGACGCAGGCGAGCGCATCGTGACGATCGAAGATGCGGCGGAGCTACAGCTTCAGCAACCCCACGTGGTCCGATTGGAAACGCGCCCACCAAATCTGGAAGGTGAGGGAGAGATTACCCAGCGCGAGTTGGTAAAGAATGCCCTTCGCATGCGGCCAGATCGAATCATTTTGGGGGAAATTCGAGCCGGGGAAGCGCTTGACATGTTGCAGGCTATGAACACGGGCCATGATGGATCGCTGGGAACAATCCATGCCAACCGACCACGAGAGGCCCTTACGCGTCTCGAGAACATGGTGGCAATGGCAGGCGTGAAGCTTCCAAACGAAGCGGTTCGTGCGCAAATTGCCGGCGCCGTAGACATGATTGTTCAGATATCTCGAATGCGCGACGGTAAAAGACGCATTACGCATGTGACGGAAGTCATGGGTATGGAGGGCGAAGTTGTTACGACACAAGACCTGTTTACCTTTGAATTTGAAGGTGAGGACGAGAAGGGAAACCTGGTCGGCAGCTTCAAGTCCTCTGGCCTTAGGCCCGCCTTTTCCGAGAGAGCGCAGTATTTTGGGCTGGATAAGGCGCTCATGGAGGCGATGTCATGAACGAGATTGCCCTCATATTTGTCGGTACGCTTGTTCCACTGTGCTTGGTCGGTTGGGTTGTTGTCCTCGAGGCTGGACAAAGGAACAGACTAAAGACACGCGCCAGAAATATTGGTGAACGCGTCCGTGTACTGAGTGACGAAGAGAACGCTGTACGCCGGTTGCGCCGTTATAACGAGCAAACATCGATGGCGGACCGGATCGCAAAGCTACTAATTCCACGGCCATCACTCTTGCGAGCGCGATTACGACAAACGGGCCGCAATATCACTCTGGGGCACTATGCGATGTTGAGTGTGGCGGTTGGTATCATTGCCGGCGGAATAAGTCTTATCGTGTTCCGGTTGGCGCTTCCGATCATCTCGCTTGTGGCGGTAGCCGCAGCAGTTTCCATCCCCCATTTGATCGTTGGTACTCTGATATCACGGCGGCAGTCGCGGTTCATTGCGGTGTTTCCTGACTCGATCGATTTGATGGTACGTGGGTTGCGGTCGGGATTACCGGTGACGGAGACTATAGCAGCCTGCGGCCGTGAAATGGTGGATCCGGTTGGCCCTGAATTCCGTCGTATCGCAGATAGCGTTAAAGTCGGCCAGACGCTCGAAGATGCGCTTTGGGAAACAGCGCAACGGCTTGGTATTGCCGAGTTCAAGTTCTTCGTGATTAGTCTTTCGGTTCAAAAAGAGACCGGGGGAAACCTTGCTGAGACTCTCGCAAACCTCTCGGAGATTTTGCGCAGCCGCCGTCAGATGAAGCTCAAGATTAAAGCCATGTCTTCGGAAGCGCGCGCGAGCGCGCTCATTCTTGGTGGATTGCCGTTCATCATGTTCGCCATCATCTACGTCATGAGCCCGGACTATATCTCCTTATTGTTCACCGATCAGCGTGGTCACTTTATGCTAGGGGGCGGGCTTGGCATGATGGCACTCGGTGGCTTCGTAATGTATCGAATGGTCCGGTTCGAAATATGATCGAACAACTAGCTATCCTCCTAAGCCTTGGCCCCGAGACCCTTATCGGTCTCGTTGCTGGCCTCGTATGTCTATTCGCGTGCTATGCATCTTGGTCGACGTTGGTCGTGCGCGACCCGATGGCCGCTAGAGCAAGGGCATTGCTCAAACGTCGTGAAGAAATGAAACGCGGAATTGCGAAACCGGCTCGCAATCGCGCTCGCGCATTGCTGACGCCTGGTGGCGCCGTACGGCAGCTTGTTGAGCGCCTTAACTTGATGCGTAGCGGCCAAGCAGAAAAGATACAGCTCTCGATGGCGCGCGCAGGATGGCGATCGCGGGAAAGTGTCGTTTTGTATTTATTTGCGAAACTATTCATGCCCTTGGTGGGGGGTGTACTCGCGGTGGTGTTTTTCTTGATTTGGCCCATTGTCGATCTTCCGACGGAGACTAGGGCGCTGGCTGCACTCGTGATGACGGGTGGTGCCGCGTATGCCCCGGACTTGATGGTTCGAAACGCATGTACAAAGCGGAAAGCGGCGATGACTAAGGGGCTGCCTGATGCCCTGGATTTGTTGGTAATCTGCGCCGAGGCGGGCCTATCGCTTGATGCTGCACTGAAACGTGTTGCTGATGAAATGGCCCGCGCTGCCCCTGAAATTTCAGATGAGTTTCAACTCACGGCGTTGGAGTTAAGTTACTTGCCGGACCGACGGAGTGCTTTAGATAACCTGATGCAGCGGACCGATCTCGCGTCTATCAGAGGTGTTGTAAATACACTTTCGCAGACGGAGAAATACGGAACGCCGTTGGCTCAGTCGCTGCGCGTGCTTGCCGCGGAATTTCGAAACGATCGAATGATGCGCGCGGAAGAGAAAGCTGCAAAGCTACCCGCAACGCTGACAGTGCCATTGATCCTGTTCATTCTGCCGTCGTTGTTCGTCGTACTGCTCGGCCCGGCAGTTATATCGACGATCGACAATCTACTGAGCTTGTAAAACGGTCTTTCATGTCACTTCAATGAAGCGAAAATCGCTTTGGTGCGTTCACTCGGCGTCATGCCGCGAAGTCGCTTATAAAACGCGATGTTGTTGGCGACCTGGGTCGATGAGAGATCTGCCGATGCGACGCGTTTGGCGTTCTCGTCATCATCCGCAAGTCCGTAAACCAGGGCCAAGTTCTGCCGTGTGCGGATGGAGGCAGAGTTGCTCGCAATTAGTCCATTTAGAAGCTCGATTGCTGCTTCATACTCCTCTGCCAATGCGAGCGATAGGCCAAGATTGTTTCTCAGGGCCAAGTTGTCTGGCGCCTGTTCGATTCCAGTAATGTAGCGTTCCTGCGCCGATGGATGGTTTCCCATCAGATCTAACGAAACGCCGGCGCCATTGTGCCCCCTGTTGTCTGTTGGTGCGAGAACCGCTGCGTGTTCAAACGCCATTAGTGCATCGTCATATTGCCCTAGCGCTATATTGGTGCGGCCGAGTCCCAAGTAGGCTTCAAGGCCGCCAGCGTCTGTCGTGGTCGCTTCGCGGAAGGCATCTTGCGCATCTTCTGTGAGGCCCGCGGCCAGGGCTGTCTCGCCAAGTCGCAGCAAGGGGGTGTGCCAATCGGGTTTCATACTGTTGGCGCGTCGATACATCTGAATGGCGCTGTATAGATCGCCGCCGCTTCGTGTTGCGTCGCCAACTCGAACAAGCTGAGCCGCTCTGCTCTCTTGATTTTGCTGCTTTATCTCGGCTTGTGTGGGTACTTCGCCGCCGCATCCGGCAACGAACGCTGCGAACGCAACGCAAAAAACAACCCGGATCATGTGAGAAGTGCGTATTGTATATTCCCGATAACCGGTCATGAATTGATTAGGTTTTTGAAAGCAGCTTAACATGCTTCAAAGTAACCACTTCTTGCGCCACAAGAAAGGTGACATGTGACTCAACAGTACATCGAACTGACGCTCTTGATCGAACGGCTTCACAGGCGCTTTCTTGATGTCTTAAGGACTGAACTGAAGCGAATGGGAGTACGCGACATCAATGGTGTGCAAGCGCTCATTTTGGCAAACATTGGTGATGAAGAGATCGTCATTAGGGACTTGATCGAGCGGGGGTACTATCAAGGTTCGAACGTGTCTTACAACATCAAGAAGCTGACGGACTACGGATATTTGGATCAAGAACGTGCGCAACATGATAAGCGCGCTGTCACCGTTCGATTGACAGACAAAGGGCGAGCTGTCGTCGAAGGTGTACATGAGCTCGAAGAGAAGAACGGACGCAAGCTACGTGAAACGATTGACGGGGCGAGCGCTCTTGACGACGTTACCGATGTGCTACGGAAATTGGAACGCACATGGGATGATTACATTCGTTACGGTGAATAACTAGTCCGCGCTCCGCCAATCTGGCGTCACGCGATCTTCGAGCAATTAGTTGCCTTTGAAGCGTGGCTCCCGTTTCTCGTTGAATGCCGATACTCCCTCGCGACGATCCGCAGTGTCTACAACTCTTTGATAACTCGCAATTTCGAAATCGTATCCGTTTTTGAGGTCGAGGCTTGCCGCGATATCGACCGATTTCTTGGCTTGTTGAACGGCGATAGGTGCGTTTGCTGCTATCTTTTCTGCCGTTTTCAATGAGTCGCTTAGTAGACTGTCTGGATCGCAGATACGGTTTACAAGTCCCCAGATCAGCGCGTCATTGGCGTCAAATGGTTGGGCAGTGAGAATAACTTCCTTCGCCCGTCGTAGACCTATGGCGCGCGGAAGATGCTGCGTGCCTGATGCCCCGGGCATGATGCCGATGTGTACCTCGGTGAAGGCGAATCGCGCAGTCGGAACTGCATACAAAAAATCAGCATTTAGTGCGATTTCAAGCCCGCCCGCGTACGCGGCACCGTTAATGGCGCCTATGATCGGGACGGGGCAGTCCATCATTGACCGGATCATCTGTTCGAACAGGTTGTGTTGTTCGCGCCACGCCTGATCGGCCATGCCGTCGCGTTCTTTAAGGTCAGCACCGGCGCAAAATGCGCGGTTGCCACGTCCCGTCAAAACCACAGCGCGGCATTGATTTGGTCGTCGGTAAAGACTTGACCAGACATCAAGAAGTTCGGACCCCATCTGCGTATTGAATGCGTTGGCGACATCTTCACGATCCAACGTCACGACAATGACGTCGTTCGCCGATCGGGTAATCGAAAGTGTTTCCCACGACTGCGCATCGATACTGGTCACGGTTAATGTTCCTGGACGGTGATTGATCGTCGGAGCAGAGCGTGCGTCCTTACAACCCTGATACTAAGCAGCGCGCCGCAATTCTAGATCTGCCCAAACGGAAAGCAACGCGCGAACGAGATCATCCATCAACGCATCACTGTGCAGTGGCGTCGGCGTTATGCGAAGTCGCTCTGTGCCTTTCGGCACTGTTGGATAATTGATCGGTTGAATATAGATACCGTGCTCATCCATGAGCATGTCTGTCGCTTGCTTGCATTGGACAGGATCTCCGACAAACACTGGGACGATATGGGTGTCCGACGGCATAACAGGCAATCCAGCCGCAGCTAGTTTGCTTTTGAGCGTCGCCGCGCGCTCTTGATGGCGGACTCGCAAATCATTGTGAGACCGGACGTGGCGGACATTCTCGAGCGCTGCTGCGACGACAGGTGGCGCTACCGTTGACGTGAAAATAAACCCGCTCGACATGGATCGGACGGCATCCACCAAGGCAGCGGATCCGGTCACATACCCGCCCATGGTGCCAAAGGCTTTGGCTAGTGTTCCTTCGATAATAGTAACGCGTGAGGCGACGTTATCTCTCTCTGATATTCCGCCACCGGTATCGCCGTATAGCCCGACCGCGTGGACTTCGTCCAAATAGGTGATCGCATTGTATTGATCGGCTAAATCGCAAATCTTTGCGATCGGGGCAACATCGCCGTCCATTGAATATACACTCTCGAAAACGATCATTTTCGGTGTTTCCAATGGAACAGAACGGAGCAGCTCTTCCAGATGTGCCAAATCATTGTGCCGGAAAATCTTCTTTTCGGAACCGCTTTGGCGAACGCCCTCAATCATCGACGCGTGGTTCATTGCATCAGAAAATATCACGCAGCCAGGCAGCATCTTTGCTACTGTCGAGATGGTCGCCTCGTTCGATACAAAGCCGGAGGTGAACATTAACGCTGCCTCCTTGCTGTGCAGGTCTGCGAGTTCCTTCTCTAACAACACATGCAAGTGGGTCGTTCCGGAAATGTTACGTGTTCCACCCGATCCAACCCCATAGGTCCGTGCTGCCTCTGCCGCAGCTTTGATGGCCGTTTCATTCTGCCCCATGCCCAGATAGTCGTTCGAGCACCAGATTACGACCGGGTGCTCCTCTCCATCGCGACGGTTTATCGCATGCGGAAAATTACCTACCTGCCGCGCGAGATCGGCAAAAACACGGTAGCGGCCCTCTTGCCGGATACTATCTACTGCAGCCTGAAACCGCGCTTCATAATCCATTGAATCCTCCCAGAATGCACCCGAGGACACTGTATCTGTCTCCGATGTGGGCGGCAAGTTGGAGGTTGTTGATATTCAGATCGCGCGGTGTAGTGTCGTGATGAGAGGAGGCGTTTGATGGATTTTTCATTCTCGGAAGAGCAGAAGATGTTCCAAGAGGCCGTCGAGGGCTTCGCTGAGCGGTATCTTTCGGCTGACGCATTGCATCGTGCACATGCGGCTGGGTTCCCTCGCGAAGTGGCGAAAACACTGGCGGAGCAAGGTTTGCTCGGAATCACGATTGCCGAAACGGATGGCGGATTGGGCGGTACGATGATGGATGCGGTAATCGCCATCCAAGCTGTCGCGAAATACTGTCCGCGAAGTGCCGATGTCGTCCAGGCAGGTAACTTTGGCGCCATTCGTGTTCTCGCGGAATATGGTACTGACAATCAAAAGAAGCGCTACCTTGAACCCTTGCTCGCGGGTGAAAAAGTTATCTCGGTGGCCATGTCCGAACCTGAGGCGGGTTCGGCGTTGACGGATCTGAAAACAACAGCCACGCCGGATGGTGATGATGTTCGTCTCAACGGCAGCAAAGTGTTTTCGACGCACAGCCCGGAGGCCGATTTATTCCTCGTATATTGCCGTTACGGACCAGGCGTTGACGGCATTGGCTCTGTACTCGTTGAACCGACATTCGACGGTGTTTCAAAGGGACAGCCGGTGATGTACCTCGGCGGCGAAGAATGGTGTCAGTTGTATTTCGAGGATGCGTTGGTCCCGGCTGATAATATCTTATTGCGGGAGGGCGGATTTAAACGCCAGATCGCAGGTTTCAATGTCGAGCGTTTAGGTAATTCTTCGCGTGCGGTGGCGCTGGGGCGATATGCATTCGAAGTGGCACGCAATCATGCGCTCGATCGAAAGCAATTCGGTCGGCCTATCTGCGAATTTCAGGGTTTGCAGTGGAAGTTCGCGCAAATGAAGCTAAAGCTAGAATCGGCGCAACTGCTTCTTTATCGAGCGGCATCGCTTGCAGATTCAGGCTTTCCCTCGGCAGAGGACACGGCGCTTGCAAAACTTGCCTGCAACAATGCAGGTCATGAAGTGTCTAGCGAAGCAATGCAGATTCTCGGCGCTGCCGGGTACTCACAGGATAGTTTGGTTGAGTACTGCTTTCGGCGCACCCGAGGATGGATGATAGCGGGCGGCTCGTCAGAAATGATGATGAATAGAATTGCCGAGAGCATTTTTGACAGACGTTTTTCGCAGCGCCCGCCAAAAACATCATGACGACCCTATCCGAAGCACTATTGTCGCCACGCGGCGTCGCGTTGGTGGGGGCTTCTGCTGACCCCGACAAAAATACCGGGCGGCCCCAACGATATTTGACCACGCATGGGTACGGCGGCCGTATTTATCCCGTCAACCCAATGCGTTCCGAAGTGCAGGGGCTCAAGGCTTATAAATCTATCGCTGACATCGATGGGCCTTGTGATCAGGCATTTATCATGATTCCGATGGCACACGTTGCGGATGCGGTCCGAGATTGCGGCGAAAAAGGGATTTCCGTCGCGACAGTATATTCCGATGGCTTCGCGGAGACAGGAAATGATGGTCAGGTTGCGCAGGACGCATTGGTTGAAACCGCCAGGAATGCGGGCGTTAGTCTGCTTGGGCCCAATAGCATGGGGGTTATATCTCCGGCCGATGGGGTAATGCTTTCCGTAAATGCTGTACTTGAAGCAACGGATTTGCCGACCGGAAATTTGGGGTTGATATCCCAAAGTGGGACGATCTTGGGAACCATGTTGTCGAGGGGCGCGGCCCGGGGGATCGGGTTTTCACGGCTATTGTCGGTTGGTAACGAGGCGGGTCTAGGGGTCGGAGAGCTTATCGATGTCCTTGTGGATGATGATAGCACCTCGGCGATTTTGTTATTTTTAGAAGCATTGCGGGATGCGTCCTCCGTGGCGGAGGCCGCGCGACGGGCCTTTGCTGCGGGCAAACCTGTCATTGCCTACAAACTAGGGCGCTCGTTGGTCGGGCAAGCGGTGGCAATGTCACATTCCGGCGCACTGGCCGGGCAAGACGACGCGATTGATGCGTTCTTCCGCGCAAACGGAATTGTCAGAATTGAAACGCTCGAAGCGTTGTTTGAGATGCCGCCACTTATGATCGGACAAACTCCCCCCGTGGGACGGCGGGTCGGCGTCATGACGACGACAGGCGGAGGCGCATCGACAGTTGTCGACAGATTAGGGGCGATAGGGCTGGATGTGATTCCGGCCCCCGAGCTCGTTCATCAAAGACTTCGGGACTACGGCTTAACGGTTGGGCGCGGGCCGCTCATTGATTTGACCATGGCCGGAACGCGTGACGGTGTTTATGGCGCGGCATTGTCTGCGTTGATAGAGAGCGATAGCTGCGATGCCATTGTTTGCGTGGTTGGTTCGTCAGCACAATTCCACCCACACCTCGCCGTTGCCCCTATTGTCGAGTTCGGCAAAAACGCCAAGAAACCGGTCGCCGGATTTATGGTGCCGCAAGCGGATGACTCACTCAGATTGCTCGCCGATGCAGGAGTTGCCGCATTCCGAACACCCGAAGCGTGTGCGGACGCGTTGCGGGCGTTTTTCGACTGGCGCGCCCCACAACCGAAGTCGGAAATCGAAATTGATCAAGATATACTCGGCGATGCGAGCCCTGGGACATGGGATGAAGCAGCTTCGTTGGCGTTATTTCGTTCGTTAGGTATCTCGATATCGCGTTACTGTGTTATTCACAAAGGTGAGCTACCGGAAAGTATTTCTTACCCCGTCGTCGTCAAAGCGCTCTCACCGAATTTGCCTCACAAGACCGAAGCTGGCGCGGTTCGATTATCGATGGCCGGCCCGGATGACGTCCGCGACGCCGTGGTGGAGATCGAAGCCAGCGTGAAGAGGACTAACCCCGGCGTTTCCTTATCACGCTTTCTCGTTGCCGAGATGATCTCTGGCGTGGGTGAAGTTCTCATCGGATTCCGTACCGACCCGCAAGTTGGTCCCATCATTGTGCTGGCGCCCGGTGGAGTCCTTGCGGAAATCTATGGCGATAGTGCTGTGCGAACGGCACCCATAACTCATGAAATCGCGCGAGAGATGATCCATGAGGTCAAAGGCCTCGCACCGCTTCGCGGATATCGGAACTTGCCTGAGGGTGATCTAGAGTCATTGGCCGTTGCCCTCGTTGACCTATCAACGTTAGCAAATCTCGAAATGCCGCCGCGTGAGGCCGAGATAAATCCTTTGATCGTTCGGCCGCCAGGTGAAGGCGTCGTAGCAGTTGATGGGTTGGTAGTCGTTTAAGGGAATTGGGGGGTATATGAAACACGTTGTAATCGTTATTTGCGATGGTTTACGGCGGGATATGGTGAATGAGGCCAATACGCCAAACCTTTGTCGTGTACGTCAACATGGAACTTGGTTCGAAGGGCACACGGGCGTATTTCCCTCCACCACGCGGACGACCGCGGCATCGATTGCCACGGGGTGCCAACCCGGCCGGCACGGGTTGGAGGGAAACGCCGTAGCACTCGATTTAGGTATTGGCCCCCAGGTTCACAGTGTTGGCCCGCCGGAGTTTCGCGACAAGCTTCTGAAGGCGACCGGTCAAACGCTGCGCGTGCCCACGATGTCTGAACGCGTTGCGAAATCAGGGGGGGCGAAGATTTATGCCAATGCGTCGCCCGGTGCTGGAATATTCTTAGACCCCGATGGGTATGGATTTCTCCGCCACCGAAATGTTGCTTGGGCACCGGGGCGGGTCGAGATCCAGCCGCTGGGTGTCAGTCACGACACAGCGGGCGACGCAGCAATGACTCAAATGTTCATCGATGATGTCGTCTTGGGCGAGAAACCGGCGCTGGGGGTCCTTTGGCAGTGCGAGCCCGACAACGTACAGCACGGTGTTCCGCTAGGGTCATCTGCACATCTCGATGCCATACGAGCTGCCGATGCACAGGCCGGTCGTGTTTTCGATAATTTGCGCGAAGATATTGAAGCTGGGAACGTCCTCTTTATCTGTGCGTCCGACCATGGTCACGAGACCGTTACAAAGGTGTTTGATCTCGAAGAATTCCTTGTGTCGCGGAACTTCAAGCAAGGGCAGGGGTCCACGGATATTGCGGTTGCTCCGCAGGGATTGAGTGCAACGATAACGCTGTCGGAAAAAGCAAAACCAAACATGGGGGCGATTGTCGCCGCGCTCGCATCGTTGGATGAGGTGGGTTCAGTCTTTCACGGTGACGAGCTATCGGCACTCGGGATAGACATGGAAGGGAATGTAGACCTCGTTGTGGTTGGCGCGTCTGACGACGCGTTGAACGAAGTAGGTATTCCAGGGAGTTCGGTGGCGTTTCAGGGAGATATAAAAATCTCAAATAATGTCGGCTGTGGGCAACATGGTGGACTAGGAAAATACGAACAGAGTCCTTTCTTGATTTGCGCCGGGCCGACATTCCGACCAGGTTCGGTTATCGATGAGCGGACGTCTGCAATAGACATTGCGCCGTCGGCAATGAGGCACCTCGACCTTCCGGCTGAAGACATGGATGGCAGGGCGTTGCAACTTTGAACGAGCAGGTCAAAGTCGACAATCCTTGGGCGAGTAAGCTTCCTGCATTGATCTTGGCGCACGTTGTAGGAACGATGAATATCGTTTCCGTGATGGCGATGGCCCCCGCGATCTCGTCAGACCTAGGACTTTCTGCAACCCAGTTTGGAGCATTTGTGTCGGCCTACTATGCGGCGCAAGCCCTTGGGTCGATGCCCGCCGGGGCGGTGACAGACAGATACGGTGTCGGCAGGGCATTATTGTTCGCACATGGGCTTATGGCGGTGGCTGCAGTCAGTATTGCCATGGCAACCACTTATATTCACTGCCTGGTGGCAATGTTCGTAATGGGTTTTGGATACTCGCTTACCAACCCCTCGACTGCGCGCGGCGTACTGGATTGGTTCCCACCGGCGCGACGGGGAACAGCCATGGGATTGAAGCAAGTTGGTGTCCCACTTGGAGGCGTTGTCGCGGCAGGCAACGGCGCGCTGGCTGCATATGCGGACTGGCAATTGATTATGTGGGGTGTTGCTGCCTGTATCTTGGTCAACGGTTTATACAGCCTAGGTTTGTTGAAGTTTCATGTGCCGTTGGCCGTAGAGAAAAGACGTACCGTCATCGGTAACTTGGGTGAGGTTATGCGAGACTGGAATTTCAACATCTATGCTGTACTGAATGGGCTGATCAATGTCGGTCAGACAAATTTCTTTGGCTTTTTGACTCTGTTCTTAACGTCAGTTGCGAAATCCAGCCAAGAAGTTGCAGGGCTCGCTATTGGCATCGCACAAACGACCAGCGCGTTCGCAAGAATTGGGTGGGGCTGGATATCCGACAACCATTATGCCGGTTGCAGAAGTCGGCTAGTCGCTTGGATTTGTTTAGCTGCCGCCATTTTTCTTGCGATGATGGCATTGGTTGGTCCAGGGCTCGGACTTTGGCTAGGTCTGCTTCTTACGATGGCACTTGGGATTACAATCGCATCGTTCGCGCCGGTCATGCAGGCTGTGGTCGTTGAGGCGGTCGAACCTCGCCTCGCCGGATCGGCGATCGGCGTCAACATGGTTGGCGTTCATATCGGAGGCATGCTGGGGCCTGTCATGTTCGGCTGGATGGTCGATCACGGGGGCGGTTTTGGCAACGCCTGGATTGCGACGGGAGGCGTCGTCTTGATCGGAACGTTATTGTTATTCTTTGTGTTCAAAGAGAGAACCCACAATCGTGCCTGAAGTCCCGACAGCGGATCAGACGGGAATTCTGCCACCCGGAATTAATCCCTGGCGCGCGCGGATAGTGATGCTCTCGCTGGCACATACGGTCGGCACCGCATGTTACTTATCTATCATGGCGATGGGGCCTGTGATCCGATCGGATTTGGACATCTCGTCGGCGGCTTTCGGTCTTTTTATGTCCGCGGTTTTCGGCGCGCAGTTGGTATCGTCGCTCCCTAGCGGAGCCATTACCGATCGCATGGGTGTTGGATGGACGCTTTTCGGTTCACTTGTATTGATGTCACTCGGGACAGTCGTTTTTGCCGTCGCATACGGTTTTGCGTTGGCACTTTTCGGTGCATTTCTCATTGGGCTGGGATACGCGTTCGTCAATCCTGCGACTGCGAAGGGTGTCGTCTATTGGTTTCCGGCGGAGTGGCGCGGGACCGCAATGGGGCTCAAGCAATTGGGCGTGCCGCTCGGAGGAGTCCTTGGCGCCGGCGGCGGTATACTGGCCGCATATATCGACTGGCGGATCGTCTTATGGATTGCCGCAGCGCTGACTTTTGTTACGGCGTTGTTGTGGCTTAAGTACACTCGAAAGCCTTTGAATGACGGCAAGGCCGTCTCGACCGCGATAAGTAACTTACGCACCGTGATGACCAACAGCAATATGAACGTCATTTGCGTTTCGTGTACCCTCTACAACGCTGCCCAGTCTAGCCTGTTTGCGTACACGGCGCTTTTTCTTCGGGAAGCCGCTATGGCAAGCCAACCGGTTGCCGCAGGAGGTGTCGCAGTTGCGCAAACGGCTAGCGCGATCGGTCGCGTAGGATACTCATACTTGTCAGATGTTGCGTTCGGCGGGCGACGAAAGTCGGTCGTCCTCGCCGTTGTATGCGGGGGCGCGATATCTTGTGCGGTTGCCTACTTTGTCAATCCGGCTTGGCCACATTGGTCATTGATGCTGCTCGCTTTGTTTATGGGTGGAACGATTGCCGCTTACGCTGCGCTGATCCTGGCGATGACCGCTGAAACCGTTGCCTCTGCGTTGGTCGGCTCCGCAATCGGATATAATTCACTCGCATGGTCACTAGGCGGTATGGTCGGCCCCCCTCTATTCGGATTTGTTTTGGACCAGACAAATGGAAACTATGGAGCCGGTTGGGCCACGGTTGGAGCAGTTATGTTGGTGGGCGCCTTCGTCATGGCGGTGTTTTACAAAGAGCGGCGGAGTGGGGAATGACAGTCATTGGAGTACATCGAGCTTCACGATATTCTTCTCTAGGATCATGCTCTCGACTGCCGCGTTGTAAGCTTTGTAATGAACTGTATTACGGTGATGATCCAGACTTTTGACGCTCGTGTACACTTCGTAGAAATGAAACGTCGTTGAATCGTCTTGATTTTTCATAACGCGAAAGGCTTGGCAGTCGGGCTCATCCCGAATTGCCGCGGTGGCGTTAGCGTAGGCGTGGGCCAGAAATTCATCCGTCATCCCGTCTTTAATTCTGACTGTAACAAAGATCGCGAATTTGCTCATGAGTACTCCCCAAATTACATCTGGTATTGTTGGCTTGTCTGCGTCGTGGACCCAAGACCCGAGTGCGCCTAAAGTCTCGTCAACAAAGCGTAGAAGGGACTTAGCGCATGGATAGTAGACAAGATGCAATAGAAGATATTGCCGCAAAATACCAATGCTTACAGCAATTCGTGCCGGCCGCGCGCAGTAATCTCGATGAAGGCGCGTGGGACTATCTAATGGGCGGCGCAGAAACTGAGACGACGCAGAAACGTAATCGTATGGCTTTGGATCGATTGGCATTTCGACCGCGAGTCATGCGCGATGTGACTGGCCTCGATGTGACGAAGGATTTTCTTGGAAGGAGTCTCCGACTCCCTGTCATCTTGGCTCCGATTGGATCATTGCAGCAGTTTAACGCTGACGGGGGTGCCGGCGTATCCTGCGCCGCCAAGGAGTTTGGCGTAGCGCACATGTTGAGCTCCGTATGTAAACCTGGTCTTGAAGCTGTCGCAGATGCAGCGCCGAGTGCCTTTCGGATATTTCAACTCTACGTGCGCGGCGAAGCCGGTTGGATCGACGATCATGTGGAACGAGCGATCGCACATGATTATTCGGCTTTTTGTTTTACCATCGACTTGGATCATTACGGTCGTAGGGAAAGGGACAAAGCGAAGGGATTTGTCTCTGTGGCGCGGCAGACGCAGGCTCAAGGCGAAGAGTACCAACGATCATTCAACTGGTCTGATTTCCGACGCATTCGAAAGAAATTCAATGTGCCTTTGATTTTGAAAGGCATTGCGACGGCAGAAGACGCCAGCATCGCCGTCGACGAAGGATGCGACGTGGTTTACGTGTCAAACCACGGAGGGCGCCAACTAGACCATGGTCGGGGTGGAATCGATGTATTGCCGGAAGTTGTCGACGCCGTGAACGGGCGCGCCCGCGTCGTACTGGATGGCGGGATCATGAGAGGAACCGATCTTGTCAAAGCAATGATAAGAGGAGCCGACGCAGTCGGGATTGGACGCCTTCAGGGGTTGGCATTTGCAGCTGCGGGAATACCTGGGGTCGTTCGTATGCTCGAGTTGCTTGAGAACGAAGTCGAGACGTGCATGGCATTGCTCGGTGTCACGGATTACAGTCAACTTGACGAAAGGCACCTGCATCGTGAGCCCGACGTCGTGAATTCACCTGATTTATTGTCTGCATTCCCTCTCTTGCAAAACGGGTACTGAGCTACTCGTGGTCGCGGATAAACTCGTAAATTCTTGTGAAATCGCTGTCGGGTAAGGACGCATCACAGCCATTCCAAATGGCGGCCAGTGTCGATGCAATGGTAACCGGTGTCCCCGCGGCTTTTGCGTTTCGCAAAAACAGATTTACATCTTTCGCGAGGAGCTTGGTTTTGAATCCGGCATCAAAAGTTCCCGTTGCAATTCGGTTTGGGAACTTGTCGGCTGTTGCCGTATTTTGCCCCGTCGATACGTTGACGACGTCTAGTATCGTTTGCATGTCGACACCTTGTGACATGCCATAAAGAACGGCTTCACTGGAGGCGGCCATCGCGGTGCCCGACAGAAAATTATTCAGTATTTTGACGGCCTGACCTTGTCCCGGCTCATCTCCGCAGTGAAAGACATTCTTCGAGAATGAGTCGAGTACGCTCTTATGTTTTTCCAGAACGGTTGCGGAACCACCCCACATCACCGTGATCGTCCCGGCCTTTGCGCCGGCTTGACCACCGGAAACGGGCGCGTCGATATAGGTGATACCTGCCGCTCTCAGAATGGAATCCGCCTCTCGGGCCGCTTCCGGACCAATGGTGGATAAATCGACGACGACGGTCGTTCGCCGATTTTCCGATGCCGCAATATCGGCGGCCAATGTCAAAGACACCGGGCCATCAGGTACAGACATGAACACGGTGTCCGACAAGCTCAAGACATCACCTAGTGAATTTGCAAGGCGGGCACCCTCGGGGGCTCTCTCCGATGTTCCTGCTTTGTCGTAGACGATAATGTCAGACCCGGCGGCAGCAATGTTGGCTGCCATGGGCGCGCCCATTTGGCCAAGTCCGATAAATCCGATAACGGGATTTGAAGACATGGTTATGTTCCAGAGTCCATATTGGCGACGTCGATCCCTTCGGTCTCAAACACCTCACGTGCCAATCTAAAGGCCTCGATCCCCGCCGGAATGCCGCAATACACGCCCACTTGAATGAGGATTTCACGGAGATCTGCCGTACTCAGGCCGTTGGTGATGGCGCCCTTAAAATGCAGCTTGAATTCTTGCGATTTTCCGAGAGCAGCAAGCATGCCAAGATTCAATATAGAACGATCACGTTTCGACAAATGGCCACGCCCCCATGTGCCGCCCCAACAATACTCCGTCACCATCGTTTGGAAGTCGCGATTAAAGTCGTCCGCTTTGTTGAGAGACGCCTCGACATAGGCATCGCCCAAAACCTCTTTTCTGCATTTTAGGCCACGTTCAAACTGCTCGGATGCCATTTCAACTCCCTCCCGGATTAAGACTATGAATTCGCGAATATGGAAACTGAAGCCGATTAGAGCAAGCGACAAGAACCGACGTCGGCTCGGATGGTGATGATACTTCCCGACTTAGGCTGCGGTTTACAGAGAGTCGTTCTGGGGGAACTCTGAGTAATTTGGACTCACAAGTTGAAGCTTTGAGATTGTTATATCAATTGACACCCTGACGAGGTCTCACTACGTTTTCGCTAACGAATAAGAACAAACATATCTGTTGGGAGGCAGCGTGGCCCTTTTAGAATTAAAAGAGCTTCAGACGCAGTTTTTTACGTCCGCAGGGATTGTGAAAGCTGTCGATGGGGTTTCGTATACCGTCGAACAAGGCGAGACAGTCGCTGTTGTTGGTGAGTCTGGATCCGGTAAATCCGTTACGGCGATGAGCATTATGCGGCTCATTCCATGGCCGCCAGGCAAGATTGTCAGTGGCGAGATCAATTTCGATGGTCGAAATCTCTTAGACATTTCCGAAGATGAAATGCGGGACATTCGTGGGCGCGACATCGGCATGATTTTCCAAGAGCCGATGACGTCGCTGAACCCTGTTTTGACCATCGGCCTCCAGTTAACTGAGCCGATGATCGCGCACCTGAACCTCTCCGAAGAGGAGGCGATGGCCAAAGCAGAAAAACTGCTGGGTCTCGTTGGTATTTCCGAGCCACAACGTCGTCTTGCGCAGTATCCGCATCATCTCTCTGGTGGAATGAGACAGCGCGTCATGATCGCCATGGCGTTGGCATGTGACCCGAAGCTGATCATCGCGGACGAGCCAACGACAGCTTTGGATGTCACGATTCAAGCGCAGATTTTGGAACTGATGAAAAATCTGACCCGAGATCTCGGCGTGGCGATGATTATCATTACCCACAACTTGGGCGTCGTAGCGCGATATGCCGACCGGGTGAATGTCATGTATGCCGGGCGCATTATCGAGTCTGGCTCCGCAACCGAAATTTATCACAATCCGAAGCACCCTTACACGTTGGCGCTGCTGAAATCGGTGCCGCGAATGGACCGTCAACGATCTGAAAAACTGGATCCGGTCGATGGACAGCCGCCGGATTTGACGAAGCTGGATGATGGGTGTTCGTTCCGTCCGCGTTGCCGCTTCGTTACCGACGAATGCGCGAAGAGCTTCCCGCCGTTGGAAGAGTTTATGCCGGGCCACACATCGGCCTGCTTTAACAAGCATAATTTAGACAAAGAAGTGAAGGAGGTCGTGGGATGAACGACGTCACGACCCAAAAACGCGATACGACGACGGGAAGCTCCAAAGGCTTTGACGAAGTTCTCGTCGACGTCAAGAACTTGAAGATGCACTTCCCGGTGACGGAAGGTGTGATGATCCCAAGGGTCGTTGCCCACGTTAAGGCGGTCGACGACGTTAGCTTCCAAATCTTCAAAGGCGAAACGCTCGGTGTTGTCGGAGAATCCGGTTGTGGAAAAACGACAACGGGACGATGCATTTTACAGCTTGAGAAGCCGACAGCTGGCGAGATCATTTTCAACGGAGACGATATCACCAAGTTCGACTCCAAGCAGATGATCGACGTCCGAAAAAAAATCCAGGTGATTTTTCAGGACCCCTACAGCTCTTTGAATCCTCGGATGAAAGTCGGCGAGATCATTGCCGAGCCCATGAAGGTTCACAACATCATCACCGATGAGGCGGAGCGTCAAAAACGAGTCCGTTATCTTCTTAACGTCTGTGGCTTGGCTTCCGCTTTCGCGGACCGTTATCCTCACGAAATGTCGGGTGGCCAACGTCAGAGGGTGGGTATCGCCCGAGCCTTGGCGATGAGTCCTGAGTTCATCATCTGTGACGAGGCGGTTTCGGCCTTGGATGTCTCGATTCAAGCCCAGGTTATCAACCTTCTTGAAGACCTGCGTGATGAATTCGATCTCACGTATCTATTCATCTCGCACGATCTTAGCGTCGTTCGCCATATCTGTCATCGCGTGGCCGTCATGTATCTCGGTCATCTGGTTGAACTGGCGGATGGTGATGAATTGTTCGAAAACCCGATGCATCCGTACACGCAACTGCTTTTGAATGCGGTGCCCATTCCGGATCCGGAAATCGAAAAAGCAAGAGCGCACGAGATAATCAAAGGCGAGATACCTAGCCCCATTAATCCGCCGGCGGGTTGCGTATTTCACCCGCGTTGCCCTATGGCGACGGACAACTGCAAGAAAGAATTCCCGCCACTGCGGGAGATTAAACCAGGCCATTGGGTGGCCTGTTCAGAGGTGTGAGCGTACTGCGGGCACGGTACGCCACATGATGGGAAGTTCCCCGTCAAAATTCTCACTTCAGGGAAGGAGACTTCAAATGCTCAAACAAACTGGGAGACTTACTCTCGCTGCTGCGGTAGGCCTCGGCCTCATGGCAGGCGCGGGAGTTGCGGAGGCTGCAGGTCACTCGCCGAAATCCGGCGGTATCCTCAACTTCGTCGTCGGTTCGAAGATTCCGTCATATGACGGCCATATCGAAACGACATTCGGCATGATCCACCCGATCCGGCCGTTCTACAGCACCCTGATCCGCGTCAATCCGAGCAACCCTTCGGATCCGACGGATTTTGAGTGTGATGTGTGTGTTGGTGACGTTCCTGAGCCGACCGAAAACGGTACGAAGTACACGTTCAAACTTCGCCAAGACATCAAGTTCCATGACGGAACGCCGATGACGTCTGCCGACGTTCTGGCAACGCACAACAAAATCATCTTCCCGCCGGAGGGTGTTCCATCGTCACGGAAAGCTTTCTTCCGTGCGGTCGAATCCATCACGACCCCAGATGATTATACGATTGAGTTTAAGTTGAAATTCCCGACGGCCGCGTTCATTCCGGCGTTGGCGACACCGTTCAACTTTATCTATGCGAAGAAGGACTTGGACGCTCACGGTTTCGAATGGCACAAGGCCAACATTAACGGCACCGGCCCATTCAAGTTCGTTCAGCACCAACCTGGTGCATTCGTCGAAGGGGTTAAGAACGAGAACTATCACTTTGAGGGTCGTCCTTACCTCGATGGATTTAAGGCGATTTCCGCGCCTAAAATGGCTGTACGTCTTCAAGCCATCCGCGGTGACCGCGCAGCGATCGAATTCCGTGGATTCCCGCCGAAAGCCCGCGATGACCTTGTAAAGGCATTGGGCGATAAGGTTCGGGTCCAAGAAAGCGATTGGAACTGCGTCCTGCTGGCGACTCCGAACCAAGAGCGTAAGCCTTACGACGATGTTCGCGTCCGTCAGGCGCTGACCCTTGGTATCGATCGTTGGGGTGGCTCTGAATATCTATCACGTATCGCAATCGTGAAAACGGTTGGCGGCGTTGTGTTCCCGAACCACCCACTTGCCGCAACCAAAGAAGAGCTGACGAAGCTTAAAGGTTATGGCGAGGACATCGAAGCATCCCGTGCGGAAGCCAAGAAGTTGTTGGCAGATGCCGGCGCTGAGGGTCTGAAGATCGACTTCTCAAACCGTGGCGTCGACCAACCCTACAAAGTCGTGGGGACCTGGCTCGTCGATCAATGGCGTAAAGTTGGTTTTGACCCGCAGCAGCGCGTTCAGCCGTCTGGTCCTTTCTATGACACGCTTCGTAAGAAAAACGACTTCGACGTCTCGATCGACTTCAACTGCCAAGCTGTGATCAACCCGATTGCCGACATCACGAAGTTCCTTGGATCTGCCGGAAACAACTACGGTAACTTTGAGGACGCTGAGCTGGAAGCAATCTATGCAAAGATTGAGAAAGAGGGCGATCCAGCCACTCTGCGGAATCTGGTACGTCAGTACGAGACCCGTGCACTCAACGACACGGCAAGCGGTATCATCACATTGTGGTGGTACAAGATTAACCCGCACCGTTCCTACGTGAAGGGTTGGGAAATCGCGCCATCGCACTACTTGGCCCAGCACCTCGACCACGTGTGGTTGGACAAGTAAACGCATAAGCGTAATCGCTGGTATCCGCCCGCCGCACACGCGGCGGGCGGAAGACCGGTCAATAATAACAACACAGATATCCAGGGATACGGTTAGACAGTTATGTCCAAGTACATATTAAAACGCGTGCTCTTGATGATTCCGACACTGATCGGCGCAGGCATTCTTGTGTTCTTCCTAATGCGACTCATTCCGGGTGATGTCTGTGAATTGCGCTTGGGCGGCACTGGATTGTATGTCGACCAAGAGCAAATCGATATTTGCCGTGAAGCACTCGGACTTAATCAGCATATCATCATTCAGTTTTTAGATTTCATGATTGGTTTCTTCACATTCGACTATGGAACGTCAATGTGGACCGGCAAGCCGATCATCACGGAAATTGGCCTTCGCTTTGAATTGTCGCTGCAAGTAGCGATCATGGCCACGCTTGTCGCCATTGTGATCTCTATTCCGCTTGGCGCGATCTCGGCGATCAAGCAGGATACATGGCTCGACTATTTCGTTCGCGCATTCTCTATCGCTGGTATCGCAATTCCGTCTTTCTGGCTCGGCATCATCATTATCCTTGGTCTGTTAATCACGACCCAGGCAATGACAGGCGTACCTTGGATGCCCCCGATTGAGTACAAGCCCATTTGGGAAGATCCAATCCACAATATTTCTCAATTGATCTGGCCCGCCGTTGCAACAGGTTATCGTTACTCAGCTGTTGCAACCCGGATGACCCGTTCGGCACTGCTTGAGGTGCTGCGAGAGGACTACATTCGTACGGCTCGTGCGAAAGGTATGGTTGAGAAGATCGTTATTAACAGACACGCATTGAAGAACTCGCTTCTTCCTGTGGTGACGATCATCGGTATTGAGTTTGCATTCTTGATGGGTGGTCTGGTTGTGACCGAACAAGTGTTCAACTTGAACGGCTTAGGAAAGCTCTTCGTCGAGAGTGTAACGAACCATGATTATGCGATGACGCAAGCTTTGGTGATGCTCGTCGTGTTAATATTCGTGGTCACTAATTTTGTTATCGACCTATGTTACGCGTGGTTGGACCCGCGTATCCGGTACAGCTAAGGGGAATAACGAACATGGCTACTCCCAGTGAAGCAGTCGTAGAGTCGCAGGTCGAGGAACTCGAAGACAAGACGCCGTGGTCGCAAGCGGCGATGAAGATGGCACGCAAGCAACCTGTCGGTGTGGCAGGACTGGCTGTGGTCATCTTGATGATCGTCTCCGGTTTGTTTGCGCCATGGATCACGCCTTATCATCCGGAATACAACGATTTCGCCAATATGCTGACGCCACCGAACGCTGATTACTGGCTCGGAACGGACCAGTTTGGACGGGATATTTTGACGCGCATTCTTTACGGGGCACAGACGGCTTTGCTCGTCGGTTTCAGCGCGGCAACGATCGGGGCCGTTGGTGGTTTGGTTCTGGGGGTTGCCTCTGCATACTTCGGCGGTATGTTCGATCTGATCTTGCAGCGGGTCATGGACGTGTTCATGGCGTTCCCA
This sequence comes from Rhodospirillales bacterium, assembly GCA_965222395.1. Classification (GTDB taxonomy): domain Bacteria; phylum Pseudomonadota; class Alphaproteobacteria; order Rhodospirillales; family Casp-alpha2; genus UBA4479. Next base: position 1,417,068 of record OZ244947.1, on the reverse strand, counting down.
TTGATTATTCTTGCGCTGGCTGTTGTTGCGACGCTGGGACCAGGTACTCAAAACGTCATTATCGCTATCACTATCCCGTTCATTCCGCAGTGCGCGCGTGTCGTGCGATCAAACGCATTGGCGATCCGCGAAATTCCATATGTCGACGCGGCCCGCGCTCTTGGGTTTGGACATGCGCGGATTATCCTCCGACACATGGCACCCAACGTGATGGCGCCGTTCCTCATTCTCTTCACGGCATTTGTCGGGCAGGCAATCTTGCTCGAGGCATCGCTATCGTATCTCGGCATGGGCGTGCAAGAGCCGACACCGGCTTGGGGGTTGATGCTTCAGGGCGGTGCCGAGGAATACGCTGAGAGCGCGCCGTGGGTCGCGGTTTGGCCTGGGGTTGCAATTTCTCTTGCCGTGTTCGGCTTCAATCTGTTTGGCGATGCCGTTCGCGATACTCTGGATCCACGGCTGCGTTCGCGCTAATCGTTATCCGAGACGATTAATCAGAAGCGGGCCGCCTTGCTCAGGGGCGGTCCGTTTTCATTTAAAGGGACGAAAAAATGACGAAACGTGTCGCGGTTCTGGGCTTTATGCTGGAGAGCAATAATTTCTCGCCCGTGACGACGGAGGCAGACTATCGCAAGCGCTGCTACCTCGTTGGAGATCAGATAACGGACGAGTTGTCGAAGGCTACCCCAAAGCTCCCGCTCGAAATCGTCAGTTTTAACGCGGCAATGAACGACTCGGGAGTGGATTGGACTCTAGTTCCTATCGTCGTTGCGGACGCCGAACCAGGAGGCGCCATTGATCAAGCCTTCTTCGATCAGACACTTGCAAGAATATCGGAGGGGCTCCGAGAGGCAGGTCAACTCGACGGTGTCTATATTGCAAGTCATGGCGCTATGCGCGCGACCGTGGACTGGGATCCTGACGGTACTCTTTATCGAGAAGTGAGAGAAATTGTCGGGCCAGGGGTTCCGATCATCGCGACGCTGGACTTGCATACGAATGTATCGGCGCGGATGGCCGAGCAAGCGGATGTACTGATTGCATATCTGACGAACCCGCACATTGATCAACGTGAACGCGCGGCCGAGGCGGCGAAGGTGATGATCGAGATGTGGAACGGAATGGTGCCGCGTGTGACTTTTGTCAAAGTCCCGATCGCTGCGCCGACCGTTACGCTTCTGACGGCTGAGGGTCCCTATGCGGACTTGATCAACTACGGTCAGACCAAAGTTGGAGGAAGTATCCTCAATGTCTCCGTGACGGCGGGTTTCATTTATTCCGACAGTCCGAAGTGCGGAATGTCTGTCATCGTGTCATCGCGGAATGAAGTCGCACCGGGGCGCGCGCTCGCCAAAGACATTGCGGAAAGGGCCTGGGCCGACCGACATCGCTTTAGGAAAGCACTTACGCCATTGTCGAATGCGGCGCAGAAGGCGCTCGATATTGGAAACGACCGATCGAAGCCGTCTATGATTATGGCAGATGTCGCAGATAATCCCGGAGGTGGGGGGACCGGGAGTACAACGTTTGTAGTTCGTGCTTTGACAGGTCTTGGCGTCAAAGGAGCATTTGTCGGCCTTATGATTGATCCTGAGATCGCGGCACGTGCGCATGAGGTTGGCGTGGGCGGTCGTTTCGTTGCTCACTTTAATAGAACATCTGACATCGATTTCGATGAACCGTTGGAACTGGAAGTATCCGTTGAAAACTTGACGGATGGATCGTTCGTTGGTCGTCGCGGACTTCTGAACGGGAGAGCAATTGAACTGGGCCCTTGCGCTTTATTGCGTGCACGGGACGTCCTAATCGGTGTCGCCTCAAATCGAAAACAATGCGCCGATCCAATGATGATCGAACAATTCGGATTGAATATTGCCGATCTTCGGACTGTCGTCGTTAAATCGCGTGGACATTTTCGGGCAGGTTTTGATGAATTTTTTACTCCAGAAAGAACGCTCGAGTTGGACTGCCCGGGCCTTACGTCCCCGGTGCTACAGAATTTCGGTTGGAAAGGCCTGGCACGGCCCATGTATCCGCTCGACGAAGATACCACCTGGACATATCCGGGGTAGTTATGGGCAACAACCGTTAGCTGCCACCATAGTACATCCCGCCGTTCACATGCATAATCTGTCCGGTGACGTAAGCCGCCGCCGGCAAGCACAAGTACGCGACCATTGATGCGACTTCATCAACAGTGCCTAACCGGTCGACGGGGGCACCGGTCTTATGATTTGGTTGCGCGCCGGCGGACGACGGCCGCACGGTATCGATCATGCCGGGGGAGACACAGTTTACGGTGATGCCGTCTTTCGCAAATTCCGCAGCGAGTCCTCGCGTGAACCCGGCAAGTCCGGATTTTGAGACCAGATTATGGACCCGGGTATTGATCCCAATGTGCCATGAAATGCCGCCCAGAGAGACAATCCGGCCCCATCCTTTACTTTGCATGTGTGGTAGGCATGCCTGTGCACAGAAAAACGCGCCGTCCAGAGAGATATCAATAACGCGCCGCCATTGTTCGTGGGTCATCTCTAGGAACGGAATTTGTCCGCGCGACGACGCATTCAGCACAAGGATGTCAAGGCCGCCTAGTTCTTCGACGGCCCGGGCGACCATTGCACCGACAGCCGGAGGGTCGGTAACATCTGCCAGACAGGAGATCGCGCGTCCTCCCTTCGCTTCAATTTCAGATACAACCGTATCGGCGGCGTTCTGGTCTGAGACCGCATTAACGACGACACCGGCGCCCTGATCTGATAGGTGGTGGGCAATCGCGCGACCAATATTTCGCGATCCGCCTGTGACAAGTGCGACTTTGCCTTCGAGGGGTTGTTGCGTCATCGATCGGGTCCTTATGTACCGGAAAAAGTGGGTTTTCTTTTCTCAACAAAGGCCGTCACGCCTTCGCGGAAATCATTGCTCATGGCGCACTCAACGAATGCGACAGTTTCACTCTCAAGCTGGGCGGGCAGCGAGGTATTCTGACTGTCGTACAATAATCGCTTCGCGCGCGCATGTGCGTGGGTTGGCCCCGTGGCCAGCCGATGAGAGAGCTCGTTGGTTGCGGAATCGAGTGCGCCCAAAGGAACAACCCTGTTAACGAGTCCCCAATTGTGGGCTTGTTCCGGGCCGAACCTGTCACCGAGGAGGGCTATTTCCATCGCGATCTTCATGCTGGTCGTGCGCGGAAGATGCCATGTGGCGCCGCCATCTGGACTGGTTCCAAGGTGGCAATAAGCAAGTGTGAACACCGTTTCTTCCGCAGCCAATACCATGTCACATCCAAGCATGAGACTAAAACCGGCGCCGGCAACCGCGCCCTTAACCGCCGCGACAATTGGCATTCGGCATTGGTTCATACTTTCAACGACAAGGTGAATGCGTTCGAGGATTTTCTCGAACCACTCGCGAAGCTCTTCTTTTGATTGGGCATCATCGAAACGCGTCTTGAACCGCTTAACATCGCCACCGGCGATGAAGTAGTCACCTGTGCCGGTTAAGACAACGCATCTAATCGATTCTGAATTGCGCAAAGAGGAGAAAATTTCGATTAAGGCTGTGACGACGTCATCATTAATTGCGTTGAGACTTTCCGGCCGATTAATTGAGACAGTACAAATCGAATTTTCGACTGACACGACAACAGTGTCGTTAGGCGAGACGATCATGATGCGATGCTTCCCTTGGACGTAGAGATTGGTATGGCGGGCTGTCAAAGTCTAACGACATGGGTGAAAAAGCACTAGAGATACAGGAAACGAAAAAGCCCCGGCGAATGGACCGCCGGGGCAATTACGTCCGACTATCGGGATTCAGCTGCCTGGCTGGCTCTGCCAGTAGTCGATATTCAAATGCCGAATGATATCGTCATGCTGATACTCCAGGCATCGCTTTAGGCCACCGATAGAGTAGGTGCTGTTGCTACCAATGCAATCTTCGTAAGCCTGTCGCGCGCCACCAATGGCGGAACCGCTGGTCGGAATCGGCAGCTCGTCGCCGATAGACTGTTGCCACATGGTATCGAAAGAATTGGTTGTTACCGGGCCATTATTTGGAAGCGCCGCATTGAGTTTCGCGAGGAGCTGTGCCGTTCCGGCTTGCGGTGTTTGATCGACGATGCGTTGACCATGCTCTCGCAAGGAGTCTGTCACGAAGGCGATTTCCTCTTCGGTCAACGGATTAGGATCTCCGGCCTCGGGAACCGGTATGAGCGAGGCGCCTTCCCAAACAACCAGTTTCGCCTGTGTCGCCCCTAGTGCCTTCAGTCTGCCCAATTCAATCGACGCCGCGACGGACATAAAACCACGATTCTCGACGAACCGCATATGTTTGCTCGCTGGTAACCGAATTTCATTACCGTCGTCATTAGCGAGCACGAGTGTAAATTGCTCATCGGTCGAGGGGATATAAGCCGTTCCCATGGAAGGTGCCGGTCGCTCACGCTGCAAGCAATACGTCGACAGTTCGGCGGCGCATATGCCATCCGCACAGCTTAGATTTACACCCGACTCAACGGGTAACGCCGCAAGTATTTGCGGCGCCGCGTTCGCGGCGAAAGGCATGCCGAAAAGGGTAATGGCGAATACCGCTTGCTTCCACGGGAATAACTTCATGTTGCTGCTCTCCTACTGTTAAAGTGGGAAAAAGCCAGCACCCCCAAAAACGCTTATTCCTTAATAACCGGGTTGGCTTTTCCAGTAATCGCTGTTCAACCGCATGATCGTGTCGTCGTGCTTAAATTCCAGGCAACTCTTAATGCCACTCATGGAATGGTATGACGAACGGTCTTGGCACCAGTTATATATTTCGCGGGCGCGATCAATGGCGTCTTGTCCGATCGGTCTCGTCGATCCAAGTCCGTCGATCACGTTGTGCCAAAGTTGATCTAATGCATCATCGGTGACCGCGTTCTTAGGAACAATTGTCGCCGCAATGCGATTGACCAAGGAGGCGGCCTTGGCGTCCGGCGCGTTGTCGACGATCTCTTCGCCATGATCCCGCAACGAACGTGTCGCAAAAGCGATTTCCGCCTCTGTAATAGGGTTCGTATCTCCGGCTGAGGGAACCGGGATTAAGGCGGCCCCGGGATGTGAAACAAGTCGCGCATGACGGATATCGTACTTTTTAATGGTTTCCGACGGAACCGTTGCACGGACCATGGTGAAGCCACGCGAGCTACTGAAGCGGACATATTGCCCCGCATCCAGGGATATCTCGTCACCAGCGGATGTGGTCGCGATAAGAGCGAATTGATCAGTATGAGCGGGCTGATACGGATGGCCGGTTGTTGGCACATCGCGCTCTTCCTGAAGGCAGTAACTTGTGAGCGTCGTAACGCACGCATTGTCGCTGCATTGCATTTGTTGCGGTCCGAGCGACGACATAACTGCAAGAATTTGAGGAGCCGCACTAACGGGTGAAGCTTGCGCCGCCAGAATTAACGAAAGTGTTCCAATCGTCGATCTGAATATTTTCATACTTAAATTGTGACCCAAAAAGTAATTTCCATGCAAGCGGAATTGTTAAAAAAAGCGTTGGGTCGGACATTGACTTGTTCGAAGGCCACCGCGACCATCAAGAAAAACGGGAGAGAAATAAGGGATGAACGTCAATAACGCGAAGTCGCGATCCGCAAAGGAAGTAAGGAACCTGATTATTAACCGCGGGAGGTCGGAGGTGGCGATAATCGACGTTCGCCCTGGCGGGACATTCGGTGATGGTCATCTGTTGTGGGCAAATTCACTGCCGTTATCCACGCTTGAACTCGAAGTGTGCGATAGGATCCCGAGGCTGGATACTCCTGTAATTGTGTGTGTTGCGGATGCGACGGAGAACGACCTTGCCTTTCGCGCCATGCACACACTGTCGAGCCTGGGCTACGACGACGTTTCATACCTTGAAGGTGGCGTCGCGGCATGGGCCGCGGCCGGTTTCGAGGTATTCAGTGGTGTCAATGTGCCCTCAAAAGCATTTGGGGAGTTTGTTGAGCATCAATACGACACGCCGCGGATTCCGCCACAGGAATTGAAGCGGATGATGGATTCGGGTGAGGAATTCGTCGTTTTAGACTCGAGACCGATGTCCGAATACCAAGCAATGAATATCCCTCGAGGAATAGATGTTCCAGGCGCCGAGTTGGCCTTGCGAGTCCACGATTTGGCACCGGATCCAAATACGACAGTTGTTGTGAATTGTGCCGGGCGCACACGCTCGATTATTGGTTGTCAGTCGTTGAAGAACGCCGGAATTCCAAATCGCGTCGTCGCTTTGGAAAATGGGACGATGGGTTGGCACCTTGCCGGCTACGACTTGGAATACGGCAACACCCGACGATACGGCGAAACCAGCGAGGGAGCGCTCGCATTGGCGCAGGACCGCGCGGCAAAAGTCAGGGATCGGTTCCACGTTGCCATGGTCGACGCGGAGACGCTATCGGCTTGGCAGTCGGATCCGACACGAACAACATACGTAATGGATGTCCGTGATCCGGAAGAGTATGCAGAAGGCCATGTCCCCGGTGCCCGCCCTGCGCCAGGCGGGCAGTTAGTGCAGGCGACGGATAGATATGTCGCGACATTGGGTGCGAGGATCGTCTGTGTTGACGACAACGGTGTGCGCGCCAGCATGACGGCGTCTTGGCTGGTGCAAATTGGTTGGGATGCCGTGGTCCTTGAGCCAGGCGCCATCAATATGTCTGAGAGCGGTCCACACACTCCAGTTTTGAGTGAAATGGCATCTGTTTCGACGATTGACGCAAAAGCACTAGCTGCGCGTCTAATAAACTCCCACGTCATTGACCTCGGTGATAGCCTTTCGCACCGAAAACGACACATTCCCGGAAGCCGTTTTGCCATACGTGCAAATCTGCCTGGAAACTTGTCAACGTTATCGCCGGACCGTGCAGTCGTCCTGACGTCGTCGGATGGCGTTCTGGCAATGTTGGCTGCCGCCGATCTTGCCGACGCTGATTTCGACCGCGAGGTACTGGTCCTGAATGGCGGAACAGCTGCCTGGCAAGCTGCGGGGCTCCCTCTCAAAGGCGGTTTCGACGACAATCTCGACCCCGCCGTTGATGTTTGGTACCGGCCATATGACATGGACGATGCTCAGGAGGGCGCCATGAAACAGTACCTTAGCTGGGAAGTGAATCTGGTCGCCCAAATCGAACGAGACGGAACGACCGATTTCCGGGCGTTCAACTGATCCCGTCAAATTTCTATCGAGGAAATACAAACAATGAAGGTGAACATCTTGCCGGGCGATGGCATCGGACCGGAAATTATGGATGCGACGGTCAAGATTCTGCTTGCCGCCGATCACGTTTATGGCCTCGGCCTTGAATTCGAAACTCATGAAATCGGGCTCAAAGCGATCGCCGCCAAAGGGTCGTCGTTGCCGGATGATGTGATTGAGGCATGCCGAACGGCCGATGCGACGATTTTAGGGCCGGTTGACACGTATGCTTATCCTTCGGCGAGCGAAGGCGGCATCAACCCATCGGGCGTCATGCGAAAGACCTTCGATCTGTATGCAAACGTTCGCCCCAGCCGCACATTTCCAAACGTCCCGTCCATTGCACGCGACATGGATATGGTCGTTGTACGGGAGAACACCGAGGGATTTTACGCTGACCGAAACATGTTCCAAGGCTCGGGCGAGTTCATGCCGACCGAGGATGTTGCCTTGTCCGTCCGAAAAGTTACACGGCATGGAAGCCGTCGGATCGCAAGATATGCTTTCGACCTCGCGTCGCGCCGGAAAAAGAAAGTGACAATTGTTCACAAGGCGAATGTCCTGAAAATGACTGATGGCTTGTTCCTCCAAGAGGCAATGGCGGTCGCCGAGCAATATCCGGAAATCGAGGTGGAAGAACTCATCATCGACGCGGCGACGGCACATTTGATCCGTCGACCGGACGAGTTCGATGTTCTTGTCACCACAAACATGTACGGTGATATTCTGTCGGATGAGGCCGCAGAGCTTTCGGGCGGCCTGGGTCTTGGCGGGTCCATCAATGCGAGTGATACATTCGCGGTTGCTCAGGCCGCCCACGGCGCGGCACCCGATATAGCAGGCGAAGGGAAGGCGAACCCAACGGCGCTAATGGTTTCGGTGGCTATGCTTCTGGATTGGATGGGGAACCGCACAGGCGCCAATAATTTGATAGATGCAGCCGCGAAAACGCATCACGCGGTTGCAGACGCCTTATCGGATACGAAGGTCCGTACACCGGATCTTGCCGGCGCAGGCTCGACTTCTGCGTTCGGCGATGCCGTCGCTCAGCGAATCATTGGGTGACTATTCGGCGGCCTGGCGCACACTTGAGAACAAATCGGACATGGGTGAACTGCAATCCAGTCCCCAAATGCGCGTCTCAAGCTCGTTGGTTTGCTCTGGCCCTATGACGGGGCTGGCCAATTCTCGGTATTTTTCCGAGAGTTCTTGGTCTGAGAGCGGAGCATCAGGATCGCCTTTACGAGTCGTCGCGTGAAAGGACAAGGTTTGGCCGTTTTTTAGGGTTATTGTCACTTTTGCGGACCGGCGGTTGGGAAAAGCGTCGTGACATTCGCGATCCGTTTGAACGAACACTCGACGTGCAAGTTTCTTTATATCGGCATCCATCAGTTTCTCATCATTGAACGCCGCCATTCGACACGATCCGTCGAGAATGCTCACAGCGAGGCAATAGGGCAGGCTAAACTTAGCTTCAAACGCCGATGCGTAGTCTTGTGATCCGACAATTTCTGTTGCCGGGCCATATGTACCCACATCAATGCGATCGATTTTCTCTGGTTTAATGGAATGCGACCTTGTGAGTTGCATTGCGGCGTCTATCGCGGCGTGGGCATGACCGCAGGCTGCATGGTTTTTTACGGTTACGCGGGTGATTGTGAAATCTCTCCCGATATCGGCGTCGACACCGGTCCAATCGATGCCATCGCACATGGCGTTCCCAAAACCCCGTTCGCCTTCCAACATATCAACCACGCCAGTGACGCCGCTTTTCGCAACCAGCGCGCATGTTAATCCGGTCTCGGCGGCATGCCCGCCGTGCAATGGTTTTGACATCGCATTACCCCGGAATGCTTGTTGTAGGCCTGCGGCAAGCGTGCCGGCATTTGCCAGGGCATGCAGGGACTGCTCGGATGTCGAGGCGAGGATCGTCGCGCAGGCAGCGGCCGCGCCAAATGTCCCGACAGTACCAGTCGTGTGCCAGAAGGCGTAATGCGCAGGATTAATGTGTTGTGCGATACGATTTGACACTTCGTAGCCAGAGATGATGCCGCGAAGCAGCATGTCGCCGGGGACATTGCGTGCTTCGGCAATGGCCAATGCGGCTGAGATGACTGGGACACCGGGGTGGTAAATTCCGTCACGGTAAATGTCGTCAAACTCGATCGTATGGCTCGCCGCGCCATTGATGAAGGCAGCGGTCTTTGGGTCCGTTACAATGCCACTTGGATAAAGCCGCGCGGCGCCACGCCCCAACATATCCGAGAAAGAATCGTGCAAGAGGGACGCCGGCGGCACGATACCGCCTGGAAGTGTTGCCGCCATGTAATCTAGCAAACAACGTTTAGCGGCGTGCCATACGTCATCAGGAAAAGTGCCGGCCGCCGCTTTTGTGGCAAACTTCGCAAACGGCGCGAGAACCGGCTCAGTCATATTACTTCCCTTTGAACGCCGGCTTGCGCTTTTCCATGAATGCACGGCGGCCTTCGACATAGTCTTCGCTGCTAAAACAATCATCGACAACTTGTGCGCAGAGATCGTAGTCGCGGTCGGCTTCGTCTTTGACGCATTCCTTGACCACGACCTTTGCGGCTTTGACTGTCAGAGGTGCGTTGCCGGCAATGCTTTTCACATAGTCGTCGACGTAGGTATAGAACTCGTCGCGCGGAAGGACGCGGTTCGCGTACCCCATGAACTTTGCGTCTTCGGCGGTGAACTTGCGAGCCGTGTAAAAGAACTCCATCGCAAAGCTTGGGCCGACGATGTCGACCAATGGGGAGAGGCCATCCACACGGTAGCCCAGCCCCAACTTCGCCGCTGGAATAGCGAAGATCGAGTCGTCCGTACAGAGGCGGATATCACACGACGTTGCAATCCCAACCCCGCCACCGACACAAAACCCGTCAATGCAGGCGATGGTCGGCTTGGTGACGTTCTTCAACAATGCGGAAGAACTTTCGACAGTCTCGTTGTAGAGCTTTACCCCTTCTTCGGAGGAGCGATTCTTCTCAAACTCGGAGATGTCGGCACCGGCGCAAAAAGACTTCCCGCCTTCGCCGGACAAGACGATGACACGAATTTCGTCGTCCTCGGAGAAGTCCTTAATCGCTTTGCCGAGATCTTCCCACATGCCGAGGGTCATGGCATTGCGCCGAGTTTGATTGTCGAGCTTAATCCGGCCAATGCCATCAGTTTTGTCGACAATGATTCGTTTGACTGGCGCTTCAGTGCCCGCATCAGGCATGTTTCTCTCCTATAGCTTTCAGAAAATGTCAACAATTGTCCCTTTTTGGTGGGACTTTCGCAAGATAACAATGTCGGTTTTTGTATGTTTGCGATTTCGGTCCGACCAATGTACCCAACATGGTTAGAGTTTTGAGAGATTTAAGGGGGAAACGATGCTCGCGGCGTTTGAGCGGTTCACCGGGCTGGCGCTTCACGAGCAGCGTCCGTTGCGCATCGTTGCCTCTGGTCATGCGGCGACACACTGGTGCGCCGGTACGATGTACCTCGTTCTACCGTTCGTAACCGACGATCTTGGTCTATCGATTGCTCAGGCGGGCCTGATTACGTCGACGTTCCTAGGTTGTTCGTTTGCGGCGAATTTCGCAAGTGGCATGGTTGTCGATGTTCTTGGTCGACGGATTCTTGTGCAGGTCGTGGCATTAGTGGTCGGCGCACTTGCGATGATGGGGTTTGGAACGACAGACGGAGTCGCAATGCTTCTGGTATTCGCCGGCATCATGGGCGCCATGAACAACCTCTGGCACCCGGCGGCAATATCGTTTCTGTCTGCAACATACCGAAAGAACCGGGGCTACGCGCTGTCCATACATACGTTGGGTGCGTCGGTTGGCGACAGCGCCGCGCCGCTAGTAATTGGGCTAATACTGTCGTTCCTCACGTGGCAAGAGACCGTAATCTGGGGAACCATTCCCGTTCTGATCGTTGCGCTGTGGATCATGATTGCACTGAACTCGCTGGATAAAGGCGAGAAATCGGATCCGTCCAAACGAATCACGGTCTTGGATTATTTCACGGGTCTTCGGGATATGTTCTCAAATAAGGCCGCGATGGGCTTGTGCTTTATGGCTGGATTCAGATCAATGGCACAGAACGGCCTGATGATGTTCATTCCATTCTATCTCGTCCAAGAACTGGAGGTCGGCGCAATCGCGGCTGGTATGGGTCTATTTGCACTTAATTTGGGTGGTTTTGTTGCCGGACCTCTGGCGGGTGTGTGGTCCGACCGGATAGGTCGCCGCCCCGTCGTGTTGGCGGCGGCGACGGGTACAACGGTTGTTGTTTCATTTCTTGCAGTCGCACAGAACGAGATCCTCTTTATTGCCGGGGTATCGGTTCTTGGGTTCGTATTGTTCGCAATGCGTCCGGTCATCCATAGCTGGATGATGGATTTGACCCCGGAAAATATGCATGGAAGCGCAACGAGCGCTTTGTTCGGTGTTCAGGCAGGACTGTCTTTCTTGATCCCCATCCTCGGTGGCTGGATGGCAGACTCATATGGTTTGGGCAGCGTCTTCTATCTTCTCGCAGGTGTTATGCTGGTGGCAAATCTTCTGGTGTTGATGCTTCCGAAAGGGGAGCGAGACCGCTAGTCGGCTCAGAACGTTCAATTAGGCCTTCGTTCTGCATGCGCCACAAAAGCAGATCGAGACGATCTTGCCCGTAAAATGTCTCGTCGCGAAAAACGAAAGTGGGCACACCCCAATGATCAGATTCGTCGAAAGCACGTTGGTTTTCGTCAATAATGGACTCGAACAGGCCCGGCGTTTGAGCGACCGACGATAACAATTGCTCGCCGTCCAAACCAGCGCTCGTTATCGCATCTCGTACACGGGCCCCCTCGTTCCATCCATCCACGCTACCGTCCCACAATAGTCGCGCAACTTTGTCCACGAACAAGAGCCCCATCCCCAATTCCTGCGCCGCCGCGCCCAGGCGCGTCAGTTGCCTGATGTGCGGCTGATCTGCAGCGATTTCATTGGTTTCCAGGTTTTGGATGATCGGGTCAGGCATTGGCCGTCGATATGGGATTCCGAGGTATGCCGCCACTCGTTCGCAGTCCAATAGATGATAACGTCGATACTTTTTGTTGATCGTCCGAAAAAAGTCGGGGTTGCGAACGGCCATTGGGTATATCGGACGAATGTAAACTTGAAGATCAAACCGCCGCTCAATGTCAATCAACCGATCGAGCGCAAAGTAGCAATACGGACTTCGAAACGACCAAAATACCTCGATCTGAAAATCTGAACTTCTGCGAGGATTATCAATCACTAGCAGACACCGACGAGTTGTCGCATGCGGTTATTGAGCGCTCCGCCCTCAAAGGCAAAATCTCCGATGATGGAGAAGTGATTGAGGCCGGGGATGACAATGCTCTCAATTTGTGGCGCTGAGTTTTGCCACGTGCTGTCCAATAGTCCGTTATGACGAATGAACTCGGAGGTTTCTTCGCCCCCGACCGCAAATATCATTGGTGCTTGCACGACTGGCTTACGGTGGATCGGGCTGCAATCACGAACGATTTGTTCGGTAAAACCGAGAGTCGGGTTCATATTGTTACGGCGAATTGGTTCCAAATCGTAAATTCCGGAAATTGCCAAGGTTCCTGCGATGGCTTGGGCGGGAATGCCTTCAGCATCCCAGTTTGCTGTGCACATCATCGCAGTTATATGACCCCCGGCCGAATGACCGGTGACGTACAATCGGTTGGGATCTCCGCCATATTGCCCGATATTGTGGTATGTCCAAACGATGGATGCGCGGCACTGCCTGAGTAACTCTGGCATGTCCACGTTCGGGATGAGGGCATAGTTTACGACGACGACCGTTATGCCCGCGGCTGTGAAGCCATCGGCAATAAAACGAAAATCGTCTTTGTGTCGCGAGTACCAATAACCGCCATGAAAATAGATCAGAACGGGCGATGTCTCGGAACCATCAGTCGCGGGATAGATGTCGAGCTTCTCATCGGTACTCGGCCCGAACGAAATGTCGAGGGCAGCAGGGTGATCTGCGACGTAGGCGTCACCGCGGGCTGAATACTCTTCCAATAACTCCTGATGGTCCGGCACACGGTCGCGATTGTTGTACTCCCAGTTTAACTCGTCCTGAGTGAATCTGCCGTAGACAGGTGGCATGATGCGGTTGCTCCTTGGGTTTAGTGGGTCACGTTAAAGGGAGCATAACATGTTCTTTGTAGCTCGCTCGCGATGAGAGCTCCTCATACCAACGCCTCAAGTTTGGCAAATCCGGTCGATCAATATCCAAGTTGTGCCAACGATATGCGGCGCATCCCAATGGGATATCACCCATCGTTGGTGCACCGCCCGTTAAGAACAAATTATCTGTCAGATGGGCGTCGACAATCGCCCAGCTTCGAGTTGCGCCTTCAATTGAATCCGCGAACTTGGCCATATCTCTATCTTCCGGCGCAGTTCGGATCAGGGTCCAAAATACCACGGTCATATGCGGATGCAGCGACGTCAGATAAAAATCCATCCACTGGCCCGAGAGGGCACGGTCTTCTAGTAACGCGGGCCACCATGGCGACATGCCGGATTTCTCGGCAAGATAGCGAACGATTGCATGAGACTCCCAGATAACGAGCTCACCGTCTTCTAATGTCGGCACCAAACCGGTGGGATTCTTTTCCAGATATTCTGGGGTGTCGTTGCCGCCGAATGCGCCGCCTATATCACGTCTGTCTATCTCAAAGCCAAGTTCCGCGGATATCCACATGACTTTTTGGACATTGATCGAATTCGCACGTCCGTGGACGATCATCAGTATTGCCTCCTGAGTATGATTTCGCGCCATTTGGACTGGCGCCATTTGATAGCCGAAAGACACTATCAACACCGTGCCTATGTGACGAGACTTCCGTTTGCCGAGCCGGAAGGTGGCTGGCAAGATTGCAGTACAACTAGATAAATAAAGCCGAGCACCGAATAGAGTTATGGAAGCTGACGAATTCCCGCCCTTGTCACGTGATCTCGTTGTTTCTGACGTATTCGACCTGTGCCGCGCGGGCGATTGGGCGAAGGCCCTGCAAATCGCGGATGATCGAGAAGCCGAATGCGCAATGGCCGGGGACCTCTGCCTAGTGCGCGCTATCGCTCTGAAATCAACAAAGCGTCAACGCGAAGCCTTAAAGATTCTGAGTGCCGCCTCAAAAGTCGAACCTGATCGTGTTGATCTACTGACGCTAACCGGAATGTGCCACCGTGACTTAGCGGAACCAGAGCGCGCGCTGTCGTGTTTTCGGCGGGCACTAACGGTCGACGACACATACTCGAAAGCGCGTTATCAAATGGCCGTCGTTTTGCAGGAGATGGGGCGGCATGGCGAAGCGGCTGAGGCTTTCGCACGGTATTTAACCGACAAAGATGCACAAACTCACGCGTTGGCGTGGAGTCTATTTGGCGTCGCCCTTCGTAATCTGAAACGCTTCAATGCGTCGGCAAACGCAATAAGAAAAGCCATCGCACTAAATCCAGATGACATTCCGACAAGAAATGCCCTCGTCATCACCCTTTATCAAGCGGGTGAGACAGTTGAAGCCATCGCGGCGGGGCAGGAAGCGCTCATTCTGAAAGACAAAGTCGCATCAGCGACATTCAGCGAACGTAGTGGTTCACTGGAAATTAGTCGCCGGCTAGTACCCTTCGTTTCGACCCGCAAAGAACGGAATATTATCTCTTTCAGCTTATGGGGTAACAATCCAGTTTATACGCACGGCGCTATCGTCAATGCTCAATTGGGGCCTCACGTCTATCCTGGTTGGAAATGTCGCTTTTATTGCGACGATTCAGTCCCCAAAGAGGTTCGCCGTGAGTTGGTTCGACTTGGTTCAGAGGTCAACCTGATTGAAGATGAAGAGTTGAGGGACTTGAAGCCATTATGGAGATTTCTCGCTTCCGATGATCCGGACATTGATCGGTTCATATGCCGTGACGCTGACTCTCGGCTCAATTCGCATGAAGCCGTGGCTGTCGACGAATGGACAAAGTCCAACCTGCCTTTTCATGTCATGAGAGATCACGTTTATCACATGGAGGTCATTCTCGCCGGAATGTGGGGAGGTGTTGCTCGCGTGTTACCCAATGTTCGAGAACTCGTCCGCCTTGCTCTCTCATATCAAAGGAATAAATGGAACGATCAAGAGTTTCTACGAGACACTGTTTGGCCACTAATTAGAGATCAAGCGAAGGTTCACGACAGCGTTTATCATTTCCGCGGCGCTTGCGGCTTTCCCGACATATGCCGCTTGCCGGGCAAAGTTCACGTTGGTGGTGCGATCAAGCGCATGCCTGAGTGGCCCATCAGCGGTTAGTTCGTTTGCAGCTGTGCGTTAAGTGCATCTGGCTGATCTTAGAGCCTGATCTCATCGCTTTTAGATGACATTTTAGGTAATTCTTCGTAACTCAGACACTGGGAACCCAGTCTTTGGGCCCCTTTTTCTTATCTCCACGACGGATCGATATCATGGCTGAAGAAGACGTCAATCAGAACGAAGACGAGCTCCAAGACGAAGAAGATAACGAGAGGTCTGCTGAAGACGAGCAGAAGATTCTCGATGATCTGTCGCAGTTCAACGACGGAGATTCGCCGCTTGATGAGCCGGACGACCAAGTCGATCGGGGATTTGTCGAAGACGAAGACAACCTGGAACCAGGCATGTCGCAGACGATGTCGTCGATCCACACTGGTGGCGCGACTCTCACCCAGGATCAGGTCAACGCGGGTCTGGCGCCTGAGGGTGAGATCGTTATTGAGCAAAGCGATATCAGCGCCTTACAAGAAGACCCCGATGCAAATCCGGAAGAGATCGGGGCTGACGCAGAAGGTGGTCAGGATGTCGAGAGGCCGAGTGAGCAGCGCTCCCGCGGTGACGGTTTCCAGGACGAGGGTAGCCCGGCTGGTGGACCCGCATCGGAAGATGAAGCGGGAGAAGAGCCGGAAGAAGTTGTTAGAGAAGGTAACGAGGATGCGGGTGGAACCGAGGAAGAAGTCGCGGCGGCCGTCGCATCCGGACCGACTGTAGCCGTTTCGCCAACAGTTGCGACAGAGGCCTCGGCGCCGACGGCGGCGACAGAAACAACTGATGCGACGGATGCGACGGATGCAACGGAGGCATCAGCAGCGACAGAGGCAACGCAGGCGACAGAGGCGACGCAGGCGACGCAGGCGACGCAGGCGACAGAGGCGACGCAGGCGACTGAGGCCACCCAGGCGACAGAGGCGACGCAAGCGACGGAGGCCACCCAGGCGACAGAGGCGACGCAAGCGACGGAGGCCACCCAGGCGACAGAGGCGACGCAAGCGACTGAGGCGACGCAAGCGACTGAGGCGACGCAGGCGACTGAGGCCACCCAGGCAACAGAGGCGACGCAGGCGACTGAGGCCACCCAGGCGACAGAGGCGACGCAAGCGACGGAGGCCACCCAGGCGACAGAGGCGACGCAAGCGACGGAGGCCACCCAGGCGACAGAGGCGACGCAAGCGACTGAGGCGACGCAGGCGACTGAGGCCACCCAGGCAACAGAGGCGACGCAGGCGACGGAGGCCACCCAGGCAACAGAGGCGACGCAAGCGACTGAGGCCACCGAGCCGACGGATCAAGCGGACGATCCTTCACTTCAGTCTGGCAGTGTTTCGGGTGCTGAGGACTCGGCGATTGGATTGGATATCTCTGCATCTTTAACGGATCTTGATGGGTCTGAAACACTGTCTTTAACCATCGGTAATATTCCCGATGGCGCGCAGCTCAATTTCGGAACGGACAATGGTGACGGTAGTTGGACGATTTCCGCAGATGAGCTATCGGCAAATCCGGATTTGCTCGACAATCTGACAATAACGCCACCCACCGACTACTATGGGGACTTCAATCTTGAAGTGAGCGCGACCGCAACGGAGACCGTGAATGGGGACGAAGCAACTGTCACTTCGACTTTCGGCGTTACCGTTTCACCGGTAATCGACAATCCGCTACTCGAAACTGAGAATGCGGTCGGCAACGAAGACTCCGAGATTGAGTTACAAATTGCAGCGACGATGGATGCGTCGACGGCAGAAACCGTCGATACCCTTATTATTACCGGTATCCCGGATCAGTCTTTATTGCGGCTTGGTGAGGAAGCGCTGACCAGCAATGCCGATGGGTCGTATACACTGACTCAAGAGCAAGCGGCGCTGTTACAGAGCGACGATGTCGGCCTATTTCTGACTCCCCCTCAGGACTATGAGGGGGACATTGGTGTTCAGGTGACCGCGATATCGACGGACGGCGGAATTGACGTCAGCTCGTTCAATATTGAGGTGCTAGGTGTTCTCGATCTGGAGAATGCGACTGGTGTAGAAGATTCAGCCATCACGCTGAATATCGACGCCGGTGATGCATCGACGATTATTATCGAAGGTGTACCGACTGGCGCGGATTTGAATGCTGGCTTCGATAATGGCGATGGCACTTATACTTTGTCTGTTGCCGATTTAGATGGTCTGACAATTACACCACCGGCGGATTCCGATACTGACTTTACGTTATCCGTTCGCGCGATCGACGATGACGGGAATGAAGAAGAAGGCCAGTTGTTCGTCGAAGTGGACGCCAGCGCCGATGCGCCGACGTTGGATTTGGGTGCTGTTGCGTCTGGAGACGAGGACAGTGCGATTGCGCTGGATATCAGCAGTGCGCTGACGGACACGGACGGGTCGGAGACGTTGTCCGTGACGATTGGGGATATTCCTGATGGGGCTGTGCTGACGCTGGCGAACGGCGATGCTGTGACGGTGACGAACGGCAGTGCGGAGTTGTCTGCGGATGATTTGGCGGGTCTGACGATCACGCCGCCGGAAGATTTTGCGGGGACGTTTGATCTGTCGGTTGTTGCGACATCGACGGAAGCGAACGGCGGCGACACGGCGGAGACGACGGGCACGATCAGCGTCAATGTGGATGCGGTTGCGGATGCGGCGGATCTTTCTGTTTCGGCGGCGTCTGGGACGGAAGACAATGCCATTCCGTTGAGCATCACGGCTGCCTCGACGGATGCGGACGGCTCGGAATCCGTCTCGGTGACGATCTCCGGTATTCCGGAAGGCGCGGTGCTGGCGGATGCGAACGGCGATCCGATCACGATCACGAATGGTGCGGCGGATGTCTCGACCGATCAACTGGCGGGCCTGACGATCACGCCGCCGGCGGACTCGGACGGCGACTTTACGCTGGACGTGTCGGTGACGACGACGGACGGGACGGATACCGAGACGGTGTCGGGTCAATTGGTGTATCTGTGGCGGCGGATGCCGATGCGCCGACGTTGGATTTGGGTGCTGTTGCGTCTGGAGACGAGGACAGTGCGATTGCGCTGGATATCAGCAGTGCGCTGACGGACACGGACGGGTCGGAGACGTTGTCCGTGACGATTGGGGATATTCCTGATGGGGCTGTGCTGACGCTGGCGAACGGCGATGCTGTGACGGTGACGAACGGCAGTGCGGAGTTGTCTGCGGATGATTTGGCGGGTCTGACGATCACGCCGCCGGAAGATTTTGCGGGGACGTTTGATCTGTCGGTTGTTGCGACATCGACGGAAGCGAACGGCGGCGACACGGCGGAGACGACGGGCACGATCAGCGTCAATGTGGATGCGGTTGCGGATGCGGCGGATCTTTCTGTTTCGGCGGCGTCTGGGACGGAAGACAATGCCATTCCGTTGAGCATCACGGCTGCCTCGACGGATGCGGACGGCTCGGAATCCGTCTCGGTGACGATCTCCGGTATTCCGGAAGGCGCGGTGCTGGCGGATGCGAACGGCGATCCGATCACGATCACGAATGGTGCGGCGGATGTCTCGACCGATCAACTGGCGGGCCTGACGATCACGCCGCCGGCGGACTCGGACGGCGACTTTACGCTGGACGTGTCGGTGACGACGACGGACGGGACGGATACCGAGACGGTGTCGGGTCAATTGGATGTATCTGTGGCGGCGGATGCCGATGCGCCGACGTTGGATTTGGGTGCTGTTGCGTCTGGAGACGAGGACAGTGCGATTGCGCTGGATATCAGCAGTGCGCTGACGGACACGGACGGGTCGGAGACGTTGTCCGTGACGATTGGGGATATTCCTGATGGGGCTGTGCTGACGCTGGCGAACGGCGATGCTGTGACGGTGACGAACGGCAGTGCGGAGTTGTCTGCGGATGATTTGGCGGGTCTGACGATCACGCCGCCGGAAGATTTTGCGGGGACGTTTGATCTGTCGGTTGTTGCGACATCGACGGAAGCGAACGGCGGCGACACGGCGGAGACGACGGGCACGATCAGCGTCAATGTGGATGCGGTTGCGGATGCGGCGGATCTTTCTGTTTCGGCGGCGTCTGGGACGGAAGACAATGCCATTCCGTTGAGCATCACGGCTGCCTCGACGGATGCGGACGGCTCGGAATCCGTCTCGGTGACGATCTCCGGTATTCCGGAAGGCGCGGTGCTGGCGGATGCGAACGGCGATCCGATCACGATCACGAATGGTGCGGCGGATGTCTCGACCGATCAACTGGCGGGCCTGACGATCACGCCGCCGGCGGACTCGGACGGCGACTTTACGCTGGACGTGTCGGTGACGACGACGGACGGGACGGATACCGAGACGGTGTCGGGTCAATTGGATGTATCTGTGGCGGCGGATGCCGATGCGCCGACGTTGGATTTGGGTGCTGTTGCGTCTGGAGACGAGGACAGTGCGATTGCGCTGGATATCAGCAGTGCGCTGACGGACACGGACGGGTCGGAGACGTTGTCCGTGACGATTGGGGATATTCCTGATGGGGCTGTGCTGACGCTGGCGAACGGCGATGCTGTGACGGTGACGAACGGCAGTGCGGAGTTGTCTGCGGATGATTTGGCGGGTCTGACGATCACGCCGCCGGAAGATTTTGCGGGGACGTTTGATCTGTCGGTTGTTGCGACATCGACGGAAGCGAACGGCGGCGACACGGCGGAGACGACGGGCACGATCAGCGTCAATGTGGATGGTGTGGCTGACGGTGCTGTCGTGTCGTTGAACGACGCGTCCGGCTTCGAGGACACAGTGATCCCTCTCGATATTGATGTGTCGGCCGTTGATGTGTCTGAAGATGTATCGGTTGAGATTAGCGGTATTCCCGATGGGGCATCGTTGACATACGTTGACGCCGATGGTGCTACGCAAAGCATCACCGCTACCAACGGATCGGTCGAGTTAACCGTTGATCAGTTAAATGAGTTGAGTATTACGCCGCCGGCAAATTCTGATGCTGATTTCGCGCTGACAGTTGAGACAACGACGACGGATGGCTCAGATACGAATACTACGACGAATACGCTGAATGTCGCAGTTGAGGCTGTTGCCGATGATCCGACCTTAACGACCTCGGATGCTGAAGGTGTCGAAGACACGGCGATTGATCTCGATATTCAAGCGGCCTTAACCGATACGGATGGATCCGAAACGATCTCTGTCACGTTGTCGAACATTCCGAATGGATCCGTTTTGACGAATGCGGATGGTTGGCAGCTGACGATCGAAGAAGGCGTGGCGCAGGTTGATGTGGATGATCTGCCGGGCTTGACGATTACGCCGCCGGAAGATTTCACCGGCAGTTTTGACCTTCAAGTGACGGCGACGTCGACCGAAGCGGAAAATAGCGATACGGCGGGTGTAACCGATACGTCGGTAATTACGGTTACCGTCGATAACACGAACGATGGCCCTATCGCCAACGCGGATGCCGGCACGACGGATGAAGACAGTAGTGTAACCTTGAATGTCCTCGCTAATGATACTGATGCGGACGGCGACAGCCTGACGGTGACGGGCGCGACGTTGGAAGAGGGCGCTGCGGGTTCTGTGACGGTGAACGACGACGGCAGCCTCAGCTTTGACCCGGGCGACGGGTATCAGGAGTTGGGTGTCGGCGAGAGCACGACGGTGGACATCACGTACACGATCTCTGACGGCCAGGGCGGGACGGACACGGCGACGGCGACGGTGACGATTGAGGGGACGAACGACGGCCCTGTTGCGAATGCGGACACGTTGTCTGGGACGGAAGATACGGCGATCACGTTCAGTGCGTCTGATTTGCTGGGCAATGACACGGATGTTGACGGGGATACGTTGAGTATTGCGTCGTTTGACCAGCCTGACGGCGGGACGATTACGCTGAACGATGATGGGTCTTATACGTTCACGCCGGATGCGGACTTCAACGGCGAGACGACGTTCACGTACACGGTTGAGGATCCGAGCGGGGCGCAGAGCCAGGCGACGGTGACGATCGATGTGGATGGCGTGAACGACGGTCCTGTTGCGGCAGATGATGTTGCGACGGCGTCTGAGGACGGCGGTGCGGTTCAGATTGACGTTCTGGCGAACGACACGGACCTGGACGGCGACAGCCTGACGGTGACGGGCGCGACGTTGGAAGAGGGCGCTGCGGGTTCTGTGACGGTGAACGACGACGGCAGCCTCAGCTTTGACCCGGGCGACGGGTATCAGGAGTTGGGTGTCGGCGAGAGCACGACGGTGGACATCACGTACACGATCTCTGACGGCCAGGGCGGGACGGACACGGCGACGGCGACGGTGACGATTGAGGGGACGAACGACGGCCCTGTTGCGAATGCGGACACGTTGTCTGGGACGGAAGATACGGCGATCACGTTCAGTGCGTCTGATTTGCTGGGCAATGACACGGATGTTGACGGGGATACGTTGAGTATTGCGTCGTTTGACCAGCCTGACGGCGGGACGATTACGCTGAACGATGATGGGTCTTATACGTTCACGCCGGATGCGGACTTCAACGGCGAGACGACGTTCACGTACACGGTTGAGGATCCGAGCGGGGCGCAGAGCCAGGCGACGGTGACGATCGATGTGGATGGCGTGAACACGGTCCTGTTGCGGCAGATGATGTTGCGACGGCGTCTGAGGACGGCGGTGCGGTTCAGATTGACGTTCTGGCGAACGACACGGACCTGGACGGCGACAGCCTGACGGTGACGGGCGCGACGTTGGAAGAGGGCGCTGCGGGTTCTGTGACGGTGAACGACGACGGCAGCCTCAGCTTTGACCCGGGCGACGGGTATCAGGAGTTGGGTGTCGGCGAGAGCACGACGGTGGACATCACGTACACGATCTCTGACGGCCAGGGCGGGACGGACACGGCGACGGCGACGGTGACGATTGAGGGGACGAACGACGGCCCTGTTGCGAATGCGGACACGTTGTCTGGGACGGAAGATACGGCGATCACGTTCAGTGCGTCTGATTTGCTGGGCAATGACACGGATGTTGACGGGGATACGTTGAGTATTGCGTCGTTTGACCAGCCGGACGGCGGGACGATCACGCTGAATGATGATGGGTCTTATACGTTTACGCCGGATGCGGACTTCAACGGCGAGACGACGTTCACGTACACGGTTGAGGATCCGAGCGGGGCGCAGAGCCAGGCGACGGTGACGATCGATGTGGATGGCGTGAACGACGGTCCTGTTGCGAATGCGGACACGTTGTCTGGGACGGAAGATACGGCGATCACGTTCAGTGCGTCTGATTTGCTGGGCAATGACACGGATGTTGACGGGGATACGTTGAGTATTGCGTCGTTTGACCAGCCGGACGGCGGGACGATCACGCTGAATGATGATGGGTCTTATACGTTTACGCCGGATGCGGACTTCAACGGCGAGACGACGTTCACGTACACGGTTGAGGATCCGAGCGGGGCGCAGAGCCAGGCGACGGTGACGATCGATGTGGATGGCGTGAACGACGGTCCTGTTGCGGCAGATGATGTTGCGACGGCGTCTGAGGACGGCGGTGCGGTTCAGATTGACGTTCTGGCGAACGACACGGACCTGGACGGCGACAGCCTGACGGTGACGGGCGCGACGTTGGAAGAGGGCGCTGCGGGTTCTGTGACGGTGAACGACGACGGCAGCCTCAGCTTTGACCCGGGCGACGGGTATCAGGAGTTGGGTGTCGGCGAGAGCACGACGGTGGACATCACGTACACGATCTCTGACGGCCAGGGCGGGACGGACACGGCGACGGCGACGGTGACGATTGAGGGGACGAACGACGGCCCTGTTGCGAATGCGGACACGTTGTCTGGGACGGAAGATACGGCGATCACGTTCAGTGCGTCTGATTTGCTGGGCAATGACACGGATGTTGACGGGGATACGTTGAGTATTGCGTCGTTTGACCAGCCTGACGGCGGGACGATTACGCTGAACGATGATGGGTCTTATACGTTCACGCCGGATGCGGACTTCAACGGCGAGACGACGTTCACGTACACGGTTGAGGATCCGAGCGGGGCGCAGAGCCAGGCGACGGTGACGATCGATGTGGATGGCGTGAACGACGGTCCTGTTGCGGCAGATGATGTTGCGACGGCGTCTGAGGACGGCGGTGCGGTTCAGATTGACGTTCTGGCGAACGACACGGACCTGGACGGCGACAGCCTGACGGTGACGGGCGCGACGTTGGAAGAGGGCGCTGCGGGTTCTGTGACGGTGAACGACGACGGCAGCCTCAGCTTTGACCCGGGCGACGGGTATCAGGAGTTGGGTGTCGGCGAGAGCACGACGGTGGACATCACGTACACGATCTCTGACGGCCAGGGCGGGACGGACACGGCGACGGCGACGGTGACGATTGAGGGGACGAACGACGGCCCTGTTGCGAATGCGGACACGTTGTCTGGGACGGAAGATACGGCGATCACGTTCAGTGCGTCTGATTTGCTGGGCAATGACACGGATGTTGACGGGGATACGTTGAGTATTGCGTCGTTTGACCAGCCGGACGGCGGGACGATCACGCTGAATGATGATGGGTCTTATACGTTTACGCCGGATGCGGACTTCAACGGCGAGACGACGTTCACGTACACGGTTGAGGATCCGAGCGGGGCGCAGAGCCAGGCGACGGTGACGATCGATGTGGATGGCGTGAACGACGGTCCTGTTGCGGCAGATGATGTTGCGACGGCGTCTGAGGACGGCGGTGCGGTTCAGATTGACGTTCTGGCGAACGACACGGACCTGGACGGCGACAGCCTGACGGTGACGGGCGCGACGTTGGAAGAGGGCGCTGCGGGTTCTGTGACGGTGAACGACGACGGCAGCCTCAGCTTTGACCCGGGCGACGGGTATCAGGAGTTGGGTGTCGGCGAGAGCACGACGGTGGACATCACGTACACGATCTCTGACGGCCAGGGCGGGACGGACACGGCGACGGCGACGGTGACGATTGAGGGGACGAACGACGGCCCTGTTGCGAATGCGGACACGTTGTCTGGGACGGAAGATACGGCGATCACGTTCAGTGCGTCTGATTTGCTGGGCAATGACACGGATGTTGACGGGGATACGTTGAGTATTGCGTCGTTTGACCAGCCTGACGGCGGGACGATTACGCTGAACGATGATGGGTCTTATACGTTCACGCCGGATGCGGACTTCAACGGCGAGACGACGTTCACGTACACGGTTGAGGATCCGAGCGGGGCGCAGAGCCAGGCGACGGTGACGATCGATGTGGATGGCGTGAACGACGGTCCTGTTGCGGCAGATGATGTTGCGACGGCGTCTGAGGACGGCGGTGCGGTTCAGATTGACGTTCTGGCGAACGACACGGACCTGGACGGCGACAGCCTGACGGTGACGGGCGCGACGTTGGAAGAGGGCGCTGCGGGTTCTGTGACGGTGAACGACGACGGCAGCCTCAGCTTTGACCCGGGCGACGGGTATCAGGAGTTGGGTGTCGGCGAGAGCACGACGGTGGACATCACGTACACGATCTCTGACGGCCAGGGCGGGACGGACACGGCGACGGCGACGGTGACGATTGAGGGGACGAACGACGGCCCTGTTGCGAATGCGGACACGTTGTCTGGGACGGAAGATACGGCGATCACGTTCAGTGCGTCTGATTTGCTGGGCAATGACACGGATGTTGACGGGGATACGTTGAGTATTGCGTCGTTTGACCAGCCTGACGGCGGGACGATTACGCTGAACGATGATGGGTCTTATACGTTCACGCCGGATGCGGACTTCAACGGCGAGACGACGTTCACGTACACGGTTGAGGATCCGAGCGGGGCGCAGAGCCAGGCGACGGTGACGATCGATGTGGATGGCGTGAACGACGGTCCTGTTGCGGCAGATGATGTTGCGACGGCGTCTGAGGACGGCGGTGCGGTTCAGATTGACGTTCTGGCGAACGACACGGACCTGGACGGCGACAGCCTGACGGTGACGGGCGCGACGTTGGAAGAGGGCGCTGCGGGTTCTGTGACGGTGAACGACGACGGCAGCCTCAGCTTTGACCCGGGCGACGGGTATCAGGAGTTGGGTGTCGGCGAGAGCACGACGGTGGACATCACGTACACGATCTCTGACGGCCAGGGCGGGACGGACACGGCGACGGCGACGGTGACGATTGAGGGGACGAACGACGGCCCTGTTGCGAATGCGGACACGTTGTCTGGGACGGAAGATACGGCGATCACGTTCAGTGCGTCTGATTTGCTGGGCAATGACACGGATGTTGACGGGGATACGTTGAGTATTGCGTCGTTTGACCAGCCTGACGGCGGGACGATTACGCTGAACGATGATGGGTCTTATACGTTCACGCCGGATGCGGACTTCAACGGCGAGACGACGTTCACGTACACGGTTGAGGATCCGAGCGGGGCGCAGAGCCAGGCGACGGTGACGATCGATGTGTCAGCGGATGCGGATCAAGCGGTTATCACAACGCAAGATGCGACTGGTAATGAAGATAGCGCGGTTTCACTCGATATTGATGTTTCCAGTGTTGACGATGTTTCGTCGATTACGATTACGGACGTTCCAGCTGGTGCGGCACTGTCTGCGGGAACGGACAACGGAGACGGCACATGGACGCTTGAGGAAGGTGACCTTGAGAACCTGACGGTGACGCCGCCGGCGAATTCGAATGAAGACTTCACGTTGGGTATTTCCGTTACCACGGCGGATGGTAACGATACGGAGACTGTAACAGGGACGATCGATGTCGACGTCGTCGGTGTCGCAGATGCGCCAGAACTCACGGCGGAACTTGGCGAGCCGACGGTTACGACTGTTGGCGGTACTGAGACGGATGTCTCAATCACATCTAGTAACTTTGATGCCACAGATAGTGGCTTCACGGTCACGGCCCGGAAAATCGATAGTGAGGGGAATCTCACAGAAGCGTCAGCTGACAATGTATCTGACGGCTCTTCTGGCATGGGCGTGAACGGGAATGCATCTGGTCCGAGTGGGCAACTCGGGTACGATCAGGAGACAGGCCAGTCGGAAGAACTTATTATCGATTTCGACAATGGTGTGTCCGAAGTGAGCTTTGATTTTGCGAAGGCATTCGCGGATGAAGGCGGAAGTGGTGCGAATGAACAGGGTCATTATGAAATATACCGTGATGGCGTAAAAGTTGGCGAAGGCAGCTTCGATGCTGGTGATAGCGGTAATACAGGTTCAGTTACCGTTAGCGCGGATGACGGCGGCACGTTCGACCAGATCGTCTTTACAGCTGATGACTCGTACTCTGACGGAAATTTAGGTAATGGCGACGGTAGCGATTACCTGATTACATCCGTTGATTTCACCGTTGTCGAGGGTGGTGAAACGACGGTCGAATATCCGCTCGATATCTCTTCGAACTTGGTGGATACAGATGGATCGGAGTCCCTTTCGATTACCGTGGATGACCTGCCGAGCGGCGCTGTGCTGTCGGCGGGAACGCAGAACGATGATGGCAGTTGGACGCTGGAGGCCAACGATTTGGATGGCCTGACGGTCACGCTCTCGGGAGAGGATGCCGGCGATGCGTTCGATTTTTCAGTAAGTGCGACAGCGTCAGAGAGCGATGGCGACACGGCGACGGTATCGCAACAGCTCAATGCACCCGGTGCGAATACCGATCAAAGTGTCGAAGGGTCTGAAGTCAGCGCCGTGGACGCTGCTGGCAGCGAGGATACGGCGATTGCGCTGGACATCGACGTGACGCAGCTCGATACGGACGGGTCCGAAAGTGTCTCGATCACCATTTCCGGTGTGCCGTCCGGGGCGACTTTATCTGCGGGTACTGAAAACGACGATGGAACGTGGACGCTGGATGCGGGTGACCTTGAAGGCTTGTCGATTACGCCGGCGGAAAACTCCAACGCGAACTTCACACTTGATGTTTCGGTAACAACGACCGAAACGTCGACAGGCGAGTCCTCGACGGTAAACACGTCTTTGGATGTTGACGTTACAGGGGTGGCGGATGCACCGACGTTGGAAGTATCGGCCGCGTCCGGAGATGAGGACACGGCGATTGCGTTGGATATCTCTTCTGCTCTTGTTGATACTGACGGCTCAGAGACACTTTCTGTCACTGTTAGCGACATCCCAGATGGCGCCATTCTGGCGGATGCTGACGGAAACGAAATTACAGTAACGGACGGTTCGGCCGATGTCTCCCCGAGTGATTTGTCGGGTCTGACGATCACGCCAGCAGATAATTTTAATGGCTCTTTCGACCTCACGGTTACATCTACATCTTCTGAAGAAGGCGGTGATGCCGCAACGGTGACCTCTACTTTGACCGTTGATGTGGATGCCGTAAACGACGGCCCTGTTGCGAATGCGGACACGTTGTCTGGGACGGAAGATACGGCGATCACGTTCAGTGCGTCTGATTTGCTGGGCAATGACACGGATGTTGACGGGGATACGTTGAGTATTGCGTCGTTTGACCAGCCGGACGGCGGGACGATCACGCTGAATGATGATGGGTCTTATACGTTTACGCCGGATGCGGACTTCAACGGCGAGACGACGTTCACGTACACGGTTGAGGATCCGAGCGGGGCGCAGAGCCAGGCGACGGTGACGATCGATGTGGATGGCGTGAACGACGGTCCTGTTGCGGCAGATGATGTTGCGACGGCGTCTGAGGACGGCGGTGCGGTTCAGATTGACGTTCTGGCGAACGACACGGACCTGGACGGCGACAGCCTGACGGTGACGGGCGCGACGTTGGAAGAGGGCGCTGCGGGTTCTGTGACGGTGAACGACGACGGCAGCCTCAGCTTTGACCCGGGCGACGGGTATCAGGAGTTGGGTGTCGGCGAGAGCACGACGGTGGACATCACGTACACGATCTCTGACGGCCAGGGCGGGACGGACACGGCGACGGCGACGGTGACGATTGAGGGGACGAACGACGGCCCTGTTGCGAATGCGGACACGTTGTCTGGGACGGAAGATACGGCGATCACGTTCAGTGCGTCTGATTTGCTGGGCAATGACACGGATGTTGACGGGGATACGTTGAGTATTGCGTCGTTTGACCAGCCTGACGGCGGGACGATTACGCTGAACGATGATGGGTCTTATACGTTCACGCCGGATGCGGACTTCAACGGCGAGACGACGTTCACGTACACGGTTGAGGATCCGAGCGGGGCGCAGAGCCAGGCGACGGTGACGATCGATGTGTCAGCGGATGCGGATCAAGCGGTTATCACAACGCAAGATGCGACTGGTAATGAAGATAGCGCGGTTTCACTCGATATTGATGTTTCCAGTGTTGACGATGTTTCGTCGATTACGATTACGGACGTTCCAGCTGGTGCGGCACTGTCTGCGGGAACGGACAACGGAGACGGCACATGGACGCTTGAGGAAGGTGACCTTGAGAACCTGACGGTGACGCCGCCGGCGAATTCGAATGAAGACTTCACGTTGGGTATTTCCGTTACCACGGCGGATGGTAACGATACGGAGACTGTAACAGGGACGATCGATGTCGACGTCGTCGGTGTCGCAGATGATCCGACACTGACGGTATCTGTCAGTGAAGGGACTATTGTCGATGTTGGTGATGGAAGTTCCGCCACGACGACGGTGTTCTCTTCCGACTTTGGAAATCACTCCGGTGACTCGTTCGTCAGTAATGTCGATGGATGGAGCACCAATTCAGAAGCGATCGAAGTGTGGAACAGCACGAGCGGTCACACGGGCGACGGTTCGTTCATCGAACTCAACGATGATGCTATCGATAGTTTTGACGACGCGACCAGCATTGATCGTGATTTTGATACCGTCGAGGGGGCGACTTATACCTTGACCTTCGAATACTCGCCACGTGCCGGTTACGACGCGGATACCAATGAGTTCCAGGTCAAAGTCGATGGCGAAGTCGTCGAGACGATCTCCGCGGATGGTTCGAACAACTCCGACAATGAATGGACGTCGCATACCGTTACTTTCGTTGGCACCGGCGAGCCCATGAATCTCGAATTTCTCGCGACGGGTGATGCACAGGATTACGGCCGTGGCATGCGTCTCGACAACATCGAGTTGGAGCAAACGGTTACCGAAGATGCGGAACAAGGTGTCGAGTACGATTTGGATATCTCGAGTGCATTGACCGACACGGATGGGTCGGAGTCGTTGTCCATTACCGTCGACGATTTGCCGAGCGGGGCGACATTGTCTGCCGGTACTGAAAACGAAGACGGTAGCTGGACACTGAGTGCAGATGATCTGGCCGGTTTGACGATTACCGTTTCGGGCGATGACATGGATCAGTCTTTTGACTTGTCTGTTAGCGCGACGGCAACTGAGGCAGATGGCGACACTGCGACTGTCTCAACCACGGTCACAGCAGGTGGCGTCGTGCTTGATGACACGGCAGAAGGTGTGACGATAGATACGGTCGACGTGTCGGGCAACGAGGATACGGCCATATCGCTTGATATCGATCTGACGCAATTGGACACTGATGGGTCTGAGAGCATTACGTCGATTACAATTACCGATGTCCCGGATGGAGCGATTTTGTCCGCCGGTACCGATAACAATGACGGCACATGGACGGTTGACCAAAACGATCTACAAAATCTGACGGTCACCCCACCTGGGGATAGCAACGCTGACTTCACGCTCGGCGTGTCGGTTGTAACCACAGACACGTCTGGTGCGACCACAACGAATACAGCCACGTTGGACGTTGATGTAACCGGCGTAGCGGATGCGCCGACTCTAAGTGCGAGCGCTACTTATACGTCGTCGGAAAGTTCCGAGACGAGCGTGGGTGTTCCGTCAAATGTTTCGAGCGCCGCTGTTAGCGGGACTACCGTTGTCGTCGCTGGTGTTCCATCGGGCGCGAGCCTGTCGGCCGGTACGGACAATGGTGATGGTACGTGGACCCTTGATGATAGTGAGCTTTCAGACCTAACCATCACGCCTGCTGATGGATCGACCGAGAGCATAGACTTGTCCTTCAGTGTTGAAGGTAGCGGTACGGGGACGACGTTGTTCACGGATAACTTCGACAATGGCGTATCCGGCTGGGGCGACGAAGTCGGTGCCGAAGACGGGACGATGTATATTGGCTGGGAAGCAGAAGATGAGACCGCGACCCGGTCGTTTGACTTTGGTGATGAACATGCCGGTCAGACGGTTGAGATTACCTTCAGTACGGAAGCGTGGTCTGGCTGGGACGAAAGCGGTGACTATCAAGATGTCATGCGTGTCGAGGCGAACGGATCCGAGGTCTACACGTCATCCGAAGGTGATGCGACGACGCATACAATGACAGTCACCTTGGATGGTGAGGGTAAACTCGACCTGGGGATCCAAGCCGATACGACTTATCATGAAGAAGGTTTCTGGCTCGATAATTTCCAGATTGCGGGCGGCGATGACTTCACGTCCGAGTTGGCAACGGGAAGCGTCACCGTTGAACCTGATGCCGCGGGTGATACCTATGATTTGGATGTGACATCCGAACTGACCGACGGCGATGGTTCTGAAACACTGAGTATCACCATCGACGATTTGCCGGCTGGTACAGTGTTATCGGCAGGCACGCAAAACGATGACGGGTCATGGACATTAGAGGCTGGCGACCTGGAAGGTTTGACGGCGACCGTGCCGTCCGGCACCGATGATTTCGACTTCTCTGTCGAAGCGACGGCAACTGAAAATGACGGCGATACAAATACGGTATCGGTAACTGTTAGCGTCGATGCCCCTGAGGTCGACGTGACGGCGGAAGCACCGACCCTTTCGGTCGAAGTTGGTAATCCGGTCACGGAGGCCGGTGAGCCGCCGCAGCCGGTTGCATACTGGAATATGGACGAAACCAGCGGGTCGAGTTTCAACGATCAAATTGGAGATAATGACGGCCATAAGGAGTATGGGTCGGGATCTGGCGACGGCAACTTCGACATGAACGATGTGACGAACTTGCAAGGTTCTGGGTCAGGTTCGGGGGCAGGCGATCATCAAGATGTGACGGCGGATCTCGGGACCGCTACTGAACTGGATGATAATAAAGAACAATTCATCGAAGTTGATCATAGCAGTGAATTGAAACCGGATAGTGGGTCGCTCACGCTTTGGTTCAATTCGGATGAGAGTAATGATGGCACATTGGCATCTTCCGATTCTTCCAACTACGACGACGGTGGTCACTTCAACCTGAGCATCAATAGCAGTGGCGAATTGGAACTGCGCATGCAGGACGAAGATAGCTCGCATACGATATCGGGTGGTGATGTTAATTCGGGAGAGTGGAATCAGGTTACTGTGACCTGGGGCGACGGCGGCATGAAGATTTTCCAGAATGGGGAGCTTGTGGCGTCCGACGAATCATATACCGGCGGTCTGCAAGGCAACGAGAACCCCTGGACCTTCGGCGCTGGTCAATCGCGTAGCGGAGACAATAGTTCAAGTGGTGCGGACGATTTCTTCGACGGTCATCTGGATGATATCGCGATCTTCAACGAGCCATTGTCTGCCGATCAAGTTCAGGAATTGTACGAACTCGGCGTTGAAGACTTCATGGACGAAGGGACTGGAAGCGCGGGAGACTCTGTCTATCCGGTGACGATAACAGCCGGGCTGACCGATACCGATGGCTCGGAGACGTTGTCGATTGTTGTGGCCGATTTGCCGGACGGAGTCTCGCTGAGTGCAGGGACCGAGAACGGCGATGGAACTTGGACGCTCAGCAGTGATGACCTTGACGGTTTGACGATGACCGTGCCATCGGGGACAGCCGCCTTCGATCTGGATGTAACCGCGACGTCGACCGAAGAAAACGGGGACACCGCCTCCGTAACGGTCTCTGCGGATATTGGTTCAATCGACGGTATTACGATCGAAGACCCCGGCGTTTATGACCATGAAGGCAATAGCAGTGCCAATAACATCGATGGCGGTGGCGGTGACGATGTTATTTCCGGTGGTGACGGCAACGATACCATCGATGGGGATCAACATTGGTACAAGAGTGAGGATGGTGACGATACGATCTTCGGTGGCGCAGGCGACGATACGATTACCGGCGGCGGTGGTGAAGACGTAATCGATGGTGGCGCCGACGACGATAAGATTTATGGAGACCACAGCTGGAACGAAAGTGGCGGCGGTAACGACACCATCGATGGTGGTGCTGGTAACGACACCATTTATGGCGGTGCCGGCTCGGACGTTATCGATGGCGATGACGGCAACGATGTCATGTACGGTGACCTTTCGTACGACACGTCGCAGGACGGCGATGACACCATGTATGGCGGCGCCGGTGACGACACGCTTTATGCAGGTGACGGAAACGACACCCTGGACGGCGGTACCGGTGACGACGATGCCTACGGCGGTGACGGAAATGATCTGTTCATCTTTGGTGCCGGCGATGGTGCCGACTACTTCGACGGCGGAAATGGCTGGTCAGATACGGTCCAACTTGATGGCGTCGACGGCGGTCCCGGCGGCGAGAGCGGCTGGACGCTTCAACTAGATGACGGTGCAACCTATACCGCAGGCGAAGACGGCATCGACTTTGGTGGCGAAGTATCCGGGAAGATCGAACTTGCCGACGGCAGCGAGCTGACCTTCGAGGGCGTCGAAAAACTCGAATGGTAATCATCACACACTGTTGACGAGGGCCGTGGTCCGCCACGGCCCTTTTCGTTTGCTGCAGCGGCGGTCCGTTGGCAGGCTTCGAATATGGAAACAATTGGCCCGTACCTCGTCATCGAGAAGCTTCTTTCGACGGGATTTTCCGACATCTACATCGTTCGGACGGTCGATAACGATGCGCCGCGAGCGTTGAAGGTATTTCATCCGAAAGGGAAGAACGTCGGAAGTGAAGCCAAGTATGGCCGGGAATTCTGGCGAAACCGTTTCGTCGACGAAGGCCGTCTACTCAGCGAAATCAGACATCCGCATATCGTTCCGGTTGATGATATCGGCGAGATGGAAGATGGTTCGCCATATTTCGTTATGCCTTTCATGGAGGCCAATCTCCTTTATGAAATTGGCGATGATGCATTTTCGCCGGAGGAATTGGCGAAATTGTCGTCGAACTGGCGTCCACGGCCGATCAGTCCCCGACGCGCAGTGGAAATATGGTCACAGGTCCTGAACGCGCTGGCTGAGCTGCACAGGAGGGGGCTGGTACACAGGGATTTGAAGCCCCCGAACATTCTCCTCGAGACAAAGCAAAACGGAAAAGTCCGGATCGGTGATTTCGGCATGGTCAAAATTCCAGATGCCATAGGCTCACGAAGCGGCATTTGGATCGGTACGCTCGACTATATGAGCCCAGAGCAGCGAAAGAGCGCCAGAGAGGTGGATCAGCGTTCCGATGTCTATTCGGCAGGCGTATTGATGTACCGTATGCTAACGGGCGCCTTGCCCGGCATCCGACCCACACCCCTCCGTTCCGGCCGACTAGACGTTCCACCGTGTCTCACTGCACTGGTCAATCACTGTCTGAAACGGCGACCGTCAGATCGACCGGACAGCGCGGGTGACGTTTTTCGGACCCTTTCTGAGTGTATCCGTGACGTGACGCAACTCTCCGATACGTCGAAGCTGCATCGACGGGCAAAGGCCGTCAATCTAAAACACATAAAAAAACCATATAATAAATAAATAACACAAAAATATATTGACAAATAAAAAAAACCCGCACATTTTGTGCGCCAATGGTTGTTGCAACGGCATTGGCCGAAGGGTTTTTGTTATGAATGGACAGATTGCTACCGCTAATCGGCTGAGTGATGGGGGCGTGGTATTCTTGGGATACGACGGTGAGTGGACTGTTGATGTCGACGCCGCACGTGTCAGTCAGCAAGATGAAGATGCAAACGAGCTTGTCGTAGAGGCCGAACAGTCACCCGAAGCAGTGGGTGCTTACCTAATTGATGTGGACGTATCTGCGGACGAGGCTGATGGACGGCGCGTCGTACCAACGAAGTACCGAGAGCGTATTCGGGCCTTCGGTCCCTCAATACACCCCGCATTTGCGAAAGCCAAAGTCGCCGGACATTTCGACCCACGCACCGATGTTTCGGGCGTGTTCATTAACGGATTATGAGCCATGTACAAATACGATGAATTTGATAACGAGTTCGTTCAGCAGCGCGTCGCGCAATTTCGCGAACAAGTTAATCGACGTCTCTCAGGTGAGCTGACCGAGGATGAGTTCAAACCGCTTCGATTAATGAACGGTCTTTACCTCCAACTCCACGCGTACATGCTGCGCGTGGCTATTCCCTACGGTCTATTGTCGTCGGATCAGATGCGGATGCTTGCGGAAATTGGCCGAAAATATGATCGTGGCTATGGGCATTTCACGACGCGCCAGAACATTCAATTCAATTGGCCGAAACTAGAAGATACCCCCGATATTTTGGAACATCTGGCGTCCGTTGAGATGCACGCGATCCAGACTTCGGGCAATTGCATTCGCAACGTCACGGCTGATCAATACGCAGGTGCAGACCCGTTTGAGCTGGACGATTCCCGGGTGTGGGCGGAATTGATCAGGCAGTGGTCATCGCTGCATCCAGAGTTCTCGTTCTTGCCGCGTAAGTTCAAGATCGCCGTAACGGGGTCACCGCAGGATCGCGCCGCCGTAAAATTCCATGATATCGGCTTGATCCTGAAGAAAGACGAGGCTGGCCAATTGGGTTTCGAAGTCTTGGTTGGTGGTGGACTGGGGCGGACGCCGATGATCGGACGGACCGTCCGAGAGTTCCTACCCGAAAAATACCTGCTCTCGTATCTTGAGGCGATTTTGCGGGTTTATAACCAGCTTGGGCGGCGCGACAACAAGTACAAGGCGCGGATTAAGATACTCGTCCATGAAACCGGCTTGGACGACCTTAAAAACATGGTCGAAGAAGAATGGGTGGCTGTGAAGGAGACTGCGGTGGACCTGCCGGCAGCTGAGGTTGCACGTGTCCGGTCGCACTTTACGGAACTCGATTACGAAACCTTGTTCGACAATGACCGCAGTTTCGATGTGAAGCGGTTTGAGAACGCGCGCTTCCGTCAATGGGCACAGTCGAATTTAGCGCCGCACAAGAAGCCTGGATACGTCATCGCCAACATCTCACTGAAACCAATCGGTGGCGCGCCAGGCGATGCAACATCTGCACAAATGGACGCTTTGGCTAATCTGGCTGACGAGTTCTCGTTCGGTGAAATCCGAGTGACCCATGAGCAAAACCTGGTGTTTGCCGACGTGCGCAAAGCCGATGCCTTTGCACTGTGGGAGAAGTTGGACGAACTACAGTTGGGAACGCCAAACGCCAGCTTAATCAGCGACATCATTGCCTGCCCTGGTCTTGATTATTGCTCCCTTGCCAACGCTCGGTCGATCCCGATTGCTCAGCGTATTCAGCGGCGTTTTGGGGATTTGCAGCGGCAGTTCGACATTGGAGAGCTCAAACTCAAGATTTCTGGGTGCATCAACGCCTGCGGGCACCATCATGCGGGCCACATCGGCATTCTTGGTGTGGATCGAAAGGGGGAGGAGTATTATCAGCTCACCCTTGGCGGCAGCGCTGACGAAAACGCCTCAATCGGTAAGATTGTTGGACCGGCATTCTCAAGCGATGAAATCGTTGATGCGGTTGAAAAGACCGTCGAAACCTACTTGAAGATCCGCGAGCGCGACGAGCGCTTCTTGGACACCTATCGTCGGCTGGGCGAGCAGCCCTTCAAGGACGTTTTGTACGTGGAGAAGCATCATGCCGCTGCTTAAGGATGGACTGATTGAAGAGGATGCATGGGTCGTTATCGACGACGACGAAGAACTCTCCACACATCTTCCAGTTCTTGTCACGCTGAAACGCTGGCTTGACGAAACGGAGATACTGATAGATCGGCCAACACCGGTTGGTGTTTGGTTGCGTTCCGAAGAATCGCCGGCACAATTGGTCGATGCCTTGGGCGATATTCAACTGATTGCCGTCGATTTTCCCGCATTCACGGATGGACGCTCTTACTCATCAGCACGATTGTTGCGGGAACGCTACGGATACACTGGGACCATTCGTGCGACTGGTAATGTTCTACGCGATCAATACGCATTCATGCTTCGCTGTGGTATCGATGAGATCGAGATCGCCGAAACCGAGGATATCGATGGATGGCTTCGGGCCGCTGGAAAAATGACCCAGCATTATCAGCCCGCCGCTGACGGTGCCTCGGCTGTTTGGGCCAAGCGTCACGCAGCTGCCTAAGTCTCGGTTAGACAATTGTCGAAATATAGTGGTGATGATCGCTCCGGCATCGGCTAGTCCGGAGTTCGACCGGTCGGCCATCGACTGTCTCTGCGACCCGTTCGATCTGCAATAGAGCACTGCCAACCGCAACGTCCAACTGATCCGCGTCGAATACGCCTGCGGCGACGGCCTTCAGCCGCTCGACCGCGCGATATACTGTAATGCCGTATTTCTCTTCATACATCTGGTAGAGCTCGTTCGGAACGTCACTTAACGTGCGCTTATCCAAGTCGTTGAATAAGTTCACGGCGACCAGTACGGTTTCTACAATGACGGGCGCGCCTTCCATGTCCCGAACACGCTGAATCTCAATAACACGATCAGCTCTTGAGATATTCAAGGCTTCGGCCTCGGACGCACTTGGGCGCCGTCGCTTGCAGCTGAGGACTCGGC
This sequence comes from Rhodospirillales bacterium, assembly GCA_965222395.1. Lineage (GTDB taxonomy): Bacteria > Pseudomonadota > Alphaproteobacteria > Rhodospirillales > Casp-alpha2 > UBA4479. Next base: position 1,379,736 of record OZ244947.1, on the reverse strand, counting down.
TTTGGGTCGGCAAGTCACGGACTCCACTGTCCGGAACCAGATGAAAGAAATGGAAAAGCGCGCGCTCCGGTGTATGCGTCGCGACAAATGTTCCTTTGCCCTGCCGGCGCACCACCAAATTCCGCTGCGAGAGGTCGTCTAGGGCCTTGCGAACCGTTCCCTGGCTGACACCAAACTCTACACCGATGGCTGTCTCGCTGGGCAGCATTTCGCCTGGCGCCCATGTCCCTGTACTGATCCGCGCAACGATTGCATCTCGAACCTCGGCGTATAGCGGCGTGCGTGGCGGCTTGGAAAACAGGTCGTTCAAGTCGATCTCCTAACTCTTATATAAGAGTTATAAGAATATCTTGACTCTGACAAGTCTGGCGTTAGTGTGTCGACGTTTTAATTCACACCCCCATGGAGGAAGCAGTGCCAAAAGCACCAGATTTTCTTGTCCACGATAAGACCGACACCGTCGGCGTCGTGGTAGTAGAAGACGCCAATGCCAACAAGATGTTGGAAGGTTGGCTGATGGAAGACGACAGTACGGTCAAGATTAAGGGTAAGGATTACATCCCCCTCGGCCACAAGATCGCCATGAATAATATCAAGGCTGGCGACACCATCGTAAAATATGGCCACGACATCGGAAAGGCGATTGCCGACATTCCGAAGGGTGGCCATGTGCATGTTCAAAACGTAAAAACGAAGAGGTGGTAATCATGGCTGCGAAGAAAGCTAAAAAGGCCGTTGCCAAAAAGAAGGCGCCGAAAAGCCCTATCGTTCCTAAGCTCGTCGAAGACGCTCCGCTTTACATTCCGGAACCCGAGTATCTCGCGGTTCGTAAGCGCGGAAAGCCGACGTTTACTGGTTATCGTCGCGAGAATGGCCGGGTCGGTGTTCGCAACCACGTTGTTATTCTTCCGCTGGACGATCTGTCCAATGCATCGTGCGAAGCGGTTGCCAACAACGTCAAAGGTGTGATGGCAATTCCGCACCCATATGGTCGTTTGCAATTTGGCGAAGATTTGGAATTGCACTTCCGTACCCTCATCGGTACGGGCTGCAACCCGAATGTCGCAGCGGTCATCGTGATCGGCATTGAATCTGCCTGGACGCAACGAGTCGTCGACGGGATCGCCAAGTCTGGTAAGCCAGTTGCCGGTTTCTCGATCGAGCAGAATGGCGACCACAAAGTCATTTGGGCTGCATCGCGGCAGGCGAAGGAGTTCTTGCACTGGGCGTCAGAAAAGCAGCGTGAAACGTGCTCGATCGATGAACTCTGGGTCAGCACGAAGTGTGGTGAGTCGGATACGACATCCGGTCTCGCGTCGAACCCAACCGTGGGTAATTTCATCGACAAGATGGACGCTTGGGGCGCCACGACCTGTTTCGGCGAAACGTCGGAAATCACGGGCGCAGAGATGGTTTGTCAAACGCGTGGCAAGACTAAAGCGGCCGGCGAGAAGTTCATGAAGACGTGGCAAGCGTACATGGACGAAGTTATCGAACCGCATAAGACGTCGGACTTGTCGGACAGCCAGCCGACCAAGGGCAACATTGAAGGTGGTTTGACGACAATTGAAGAAAAAGCCTTCGGCAACATGGAGAAGATCGGCAAAAAGGCAAAGTACGTCGACGTACTGGAACCTGCCGAAGCGCCAAGCGCAGGCAAAGGCCTGTACTTCATGGATACGTCTTCGGCTGCTGCCGAGTGCGTAACGCTTCAGGCTGCTGCAGGTTTTGTGGTGCACTTGTTCCCAACGGGGCAGGGTAACGTCGTTGGCAACCCGATTGAGCCAGTGATCAAGCTGACCGCAAACCCGCGGACGGTTCGGACCATGCGCGAGCATATTGACTACGATTGCTCCGGTATCTTGCGTCGCGAGATGAACTTCGACGAAGCCGGCGATGGTCTGATCGACATCACGATGCGGGTATGCAACGGCCGTCAGACCGCTGCCGAGGCTCTTGGCCAGAGACAGTTTGTTCTGACCAAGCTGTACCGCAGCGCCTAATCCAATTAAGGTGGTCCGCCGTCGGTTTTGACCGGCAGCGGGCCATTTTTTTGTTCATATCATTGAGAAATTTAGTATGACCGATATCGTCATCAGCGAGTATATCGATCCCGCCGCGCTGGCTCAGTTACAGCAAGAGTTCGATGTCCATTATGATCAGGAACTATGGCAGAAACTGGACGAGTTGGCAGCGCTTCTGCCCGGTGTCCCGGGGTTGATCGTCCGCAACCAGACCCAGGTGCGTGGCGACGTATTAGCCGGCGGTGATTCCTTGCGGTGCGTTGGCCGATTGGGTGTCGGCCTGGACAATATCGATATCCATGAGTGCGCCGAGCGCGAGATCGAGGTGTTTCCGGCGACGGGGGCAAATTCCGACTCCGTTGCTGAGCTCGCCATTGGCGGTCTATTCGTCATGATGCGTAATGCCTATCACGTGACAGAGGATGTGGTCGCCGGCAATTGGCCGCGTATGCAGATGATGGGCCGTGAGGTCATGGGTAAGACTCTTGCCATCGCCGGTTTCGGTTCGATCGGACGGTCACTTACATGGCGGGCCAAAGGGCTCGGCATGACTGTAACAGCGTGGGACCCATATATACCGGCGGATGCACGGATCTGGGAGGAACATGGTGTTGAAAGACGCGAGAGTTTGGATTCTCTGATTTCGGATGCCGACGCACTTACCGTTCACGTGCCGCTGACCGATGAGACGAGAGATCTTGTCGATGCCAAGTTGATCGAGAAGATGAAATCAGATTGCATCGTTTTGAATCTCGCGCGCGGCGGTATCGTCAACGAGCGAGACATTGTCGAAGCACTCCGTACCGGCAAGCTCGCCGGTGCGTTTCTTGATACGTTTGACGTCGAACCGATGGGAGCAAGCAACATCTTCTCCGATGTCCCAAATCTTCTCCTCACGCCGCATGTTGGTGCCCGCACGGTCGAGGCTGATGATCGTGTCTGTAAGATGATCGCCGATGCCGTAACTAATTGTTTAAGAGGATAAAATTATATGGCCAAGCTTTCGTTGAACGACTTGCATGAACTTGCCGTTGGCGTCCTTACCGCATCGGACACGTCGCCGGACAATGCCGCTGCGGTCGCGCGTGCGTTGGTCAAAGCGGATGCCGATGGCATCCCATCTCATGGAGTATCTCGTCTTCCCGCTTACGCAGATCAAGCCAAGGCCAAGAAGGTGGACGGGCACGCAGAACCGAGCGTATCGTTTCCGGCATCTAGTGCCATTCGTGTTGACGCGAAATCTGGCTTCGCTTATCCCGCAATCGAGGCCGGGACAGAAGCTGCAATGGCGCGCATTAAAGATGCCGGCATCGTTGGTATCGCTATCGGGAATTCTCATCACGCCGGTGTTGCGGGCCATCATGTCGAAACGTTCGCGGATTCAGGTTACCTCGCGATCGGTTTCACGAACTCACCGGCAGGTATCGCTCCATGGGGCGGCAGTCGTGCGTTGTTTGGAACCAATCCGGTGGCATTTGCGTGCCCGCGTCGCAGCGGCGGTCCCATTGTCGCCGATTTTTCGACCTCTAAGGTCGCGCGCGGCAAGATAAAGCTCGCAGCTGATAAAGGCGAGAGTATCCCCGAAGGTTGGGCTGTGGATGCCGACGGACACGCTACGACGGATGCGAAGGCCGCAATGGGCGGGTCGCTTCTTCCCATGGGTGATGCGAAGGGCGCCACTCTGGTCCTAATGGTGGAGATACTTGCGGCGACCTTAACCGGTTCCAATCATGGCTTCGAAGCCTCATCGTTTTTTGACGACAAAGGTGGCCCACCGCACATCGGCCAGTTCTTCATTGTAATTGACCCCGATGCGTTTTCCGCAGGTGCCTTCGCGGATCGTTTGGATGTGTTGGTCGACGCCATCCTGGTTCAAGATGGAACCCGCTTACCGGGTGCACGTCGGCACGATATCCGAAATACGTCTTCTTCGGACGGTGTCGATATCCCCGATCCGCTGGTTAATGATCTGCGTGCCCGATCGGTATAAGTCACCAATACTGTAGGGCTCCGCTAAACATTCGTCGGACATCCTCCCTCTCAACTGGCATTGGTGCCATATCAAGAAGCCGTTTCTGCGGAAGTGCGCCTTCCGTGAGGCGATCTAAATCGTTTTCGCCATAGCCAACACCCTTTAGACCGTTGGGAATGCCGGTTGATTTCATCATTTTAACGATATGCTCCGCCAGTGCCTCGCCGGCTTCGTCCGGTGCCGCTTCATAGCGCCCGCCGAGGCATTGGTAAGCATCTAGATGACGTTCCGGAGCGTGGGGCGCGGTTGTTCGGTAAACGGATGGCGCATTCAGAATCACCGACATGCCGTGCGGCACAATTGGTGCCTCCGATGGGTACCCTTCGGGCCTGAACGCCTTTACGAGCCCTGAAACGGCATAAGACAGACCATGCGGCAAATGGCATCCGGCTTGGCCGAAAGCGATACCAGCTAATGACGACGCCCACATTAGCTGCTCTCGAGCGTCAAGTGCGTCGCGATCCGTGACTGCGCGAATCAACTGCGATCCCACGATACGCAGTGCCTCCCGGGCGATGGCGTCACTCCATGGATTGGCGCCTTGCGAATAGGGCCTTTGCGCTGTGCTTTCCGGGGAAGTGCGCTGGTTAAAAGGGCGGGCGGTCATGCTTTCTAACGCATGGGACAAAACATCGAATGCCGTCGCGGCAATGACGTTCGACGGTAAGGAATGCGTGACCAAGGGGTCGACCAGTCCCAATGAAGGTTTCAAATGGGTAGACGCGATCCCCGTTTTGGCCTTCATCGAAAGAAGGTCGAAAATGGCAATGCCGGTTGCTTCGGAACCCGTGCCGCACGTGGTTGGGCATGCGATGTGAGGGCGTAGCGGTCCTGGAGCCGGCTGACCATCGCCAATCGGCGCGTTGACGTAGGTGAGGAATTCGGCCGGGTATGTCGCATACAGATTGGCAGCTTTGCAGGTATCGATGACCGATCCGCCACCGACGGAAACGTAGCCGTCGAAGTTCCCGGTCGAAGTAAATTCGATTGCCTCAATTAGGCTCTTATCCGTTGGCTCAATCTGAACATCACTGAATACAGAGACTGCTATTCCATGTGTGGCGAGGGATCGCGTTACTTTTTCGACGTGATCGGAGGCAACCAAACACTTGTCGGTGAAAAGCGCGACGCGCGACATGTCGAGCCCACGCGCATGTTCGCCCGTCTCTGCAAGACACCCGGGCCCATAGACTAATGAATGCGGGTCAACACGGAATGCGGACTCGTGGCCGTCTATTAGCTCGTAGTGTTCACAACAAATCATGGCACAATTTCCCCAAATCACTATAGATGCCGTCGATGAGGTGACAAAGGCTCAAACTGAAAGCAGGGTATTCCGCCTAGCGTTCAAAACGGCTAAAGTTCGAATAGAACGGAGGCGGTATGAAACAACGCAATTTGATTGCGCCGGTTGCGGCGCTTTTTGTGTTCATGATCAGTGTCATCCCGGCGGCCCAATCGGACACCCCACAGAGTCGCGCGACCGCGTTTGTGCAAAATATCGCGGACACCGTGATCAGGGAATTAACCGATTCCTCGGCATCGAGAGAACTCCAAGAGCAAAAGTTCCGTGAAATTGTTTATCAGCATGTCGCCGTTAAGAGCATCGCGCGTTGGGTTTTGGGAGGGCGGCATTGGCGCCGCGCCAGCGAACAGCAAAGACAACGGTATCTTGCGCTCTTTGGCGATATAATGGTTGCGACATATGCGCATCGCTTTCAGGACTATGCTGGAGAAACGCTAAATGTCGAGTCAGCACAGGTAATTGACGATACACAGACGCTCGTAAAGACCACGATTACCCGACCAAGTGCGGACCGTGCGGTAAAGATTGATTGGCGCGTGCGTGAGACCAAGGGGCAACTGAGGGTTATTGACGTGATGGTCGAGGGGCTTAGCTTGGCGCAGTCTCAGCGTTCGGAGTTTGCTTCGTTTCTGCGTGCGAATGGACAAAGCGTAGATGCGTTGATCGCCAACCTGGAAGAGCGATTGCGGGATGCGCGAAATGGACGCATGGCAGAGGCGATTGAAAGACCGTGAATCGGGTTCCGCCGGAATTGAAAAATTCCGTTGAAATGCCGTCCGGAAAAGACGCGGACTATGAAAATTTTCCCGTTGGTTCGTGGCTCTTACCAAAGGCGGTACGCGGCCATGTGGCAGTGTTTTACAGATTTGCGCGTACAATCGATGATATCGCTGACAGCCCATATCTTGATAGCCAAGAGAAAATCGAGAAGTTAGACCGTTTCGAAGCGGCTATCAGGAACGAAGACGTAGACCAAGACCTATTCGCAGTTGGCGTTCAGATGCGTCGAAGCTTGGCTAAAAGCGGTGTTTCCGTTTCGCATTGTGAAAACCTCATTCAAGCTTTCAAGCAAGATGCTCTGAAACAGCGGTACCAAACGTGGGATCAATTGGTCGCATACTGCATGCTCTCGGCAGCCCCGGTTGGGCGATATCTAATAGATCTCACCGGTGGGGCCAGGGACGGTTACACGTCATCCGATGCGCTATGCGTCGCGTTGCAGGTCATTAATCATCTTCAAGACTGTAAGGACGACTTTCAGACCTTGAACCGAGTATATCTCCCGCAAGATTGGCTTCGCGATGCCAACGCGGATGAGAGTATGTTGGTTCAAACTTCGGTGAGTGTCGAATTAGGAGACGTACTGAAAAAGTGTCTGCATGAGGTTCGCCAACTTCTTACTGTCGCATCGCCATTGCCGCGCCAAGTGAGAAGTCGTCGGTTAGCGATGGAGGCAGCGGCCATACACAATGTTGCCGTAGGCCTTACCGAAAAGTTGTCGGTGCATGATGTCCTGCAGCATCGTGTCGTTTTGTCAAAGCCTAAGTATTTTCAGTGCATGGCGGCAGGTGCGTTTCAAGGTTTGTTTCGTTAAATCCAGTATTGGCAGACTTGAAGATGACGGCGTGCCATCGTTGAGGTATCCATGCATCTATGAATGAGTACGTCGCACTAGTAATAGAACCCGATCTACCGGTCTTCCCACCCGAACGATACGTCGAAGCGATGGTTCGAAGTGCCGGGACATCTTTCTATTGGGGCATGCGCTGCCTGGAACCGTCACGTCGGACGGCCATGTTTGCGGTGTATGCTTTTTGTCGAACCGTCGACGATATTGCGGACGGAAATTTGCCATCGCAGGAAAAGTTGAAAGCCCTGGAAGCTTGGCGGGCGGAAATCCAAGCACTCTATCGCGGAATGCCGACTCACCCCATTAGCAAGGCGTTGATGAGGCCGGTTGAACAGTATCTTCTACAGGAAGATGATTTTTTTGCCGTTATCGATGGCATGAAAATGGACGCGCCCGACTCGGTCCGCATTCGAGACAGCGAAGAACTATTCACGTATTGCGACAAAGTGGCCTGCGCCGTTGGTCGCTTGAGTGTAAGAATTTTCGGATTGGGAGACGTACCCGGTAAAGATCTCGCCTTGAATCTCGGCATGGCATTGCAATTGACGAATATTCTCCGCGATATCGCTGAAGATGCCGCATTGGATAGGATCTATTTGCCTGCGGATCAGCTGCGACACGCTGGAGCGGCAGGGAATGGGGTCGTGGATGCGCTGACGGCGCCGGGGTTTGCTAGTGTGTGTGACGGTTTTGCTGAGCGCGCGGAGGCCTACTTTCTGTCGGCTCAACATCTGATGTCAGGTGTGGAGCAAAGCAAGGTTAGGCCAGCAATGATGATGATGGCGGTGTATCGCCGCGTTTTATCCCGGCTTCGCGCCCGCGGTTGGCAAAATCTAGACCAGCGCGTTGGCCCGAGTAAACTCGGGAAAGTGCTGATTGCCCTGCGAGTTGGGCTGTTTTCTTGAAGCGTCCGTCTGTCCACGTCATTGGTGCAGGATTAGCGGGGCTTGCTGCGGCGTCTGCACTTGCCGATTCTGAAGAGTATGACGTTAAGGTATATGAAGCCGCGCCACAGCCTGGTGGGCGCTGCCGTAGTTTCCATGACGAAAAAGTCGGCGCGACGATCGATAATGGCAACCATCTCGTCTTATCGGGGAATAGCGATACGATGCGCTATCTGCGCCGGACGGGCGGTATTGCTGCCGTTGAAATTTTACCGGCCGTGTATCCCTTCAAGGATTTATCGCGTGATCGCGCCTGGCAGCTTGATTTGGGCGAGGGGGCTATCCCATGGTGGGTCTTTTCAGGCGACAGGCGTATTCCGGATACCCACATCTTGGATTATCTCAGGAGTATCCGCGGGGCGTTCGCCGGGCCAGATGACACCGTTGCTGAGTCTTTTGCAGCCACCGGAAACCTTTATCAGAACTTTTGGCGACCATTCGCAATTGCCGTGTTGAACACGGAGCCCGAAGCGGCTGCGGCTTCACTATTACGACCGATTTTCCTGGAGGTGTTTGCGAGAGGGGGTAATGCATCGCGACCTGTCATAGCGAAGCACAGTTTGGCCGCGGCATATATAGACCCAGTTGTTACTTATCTTGAAGGCCACCATGGCGCCATAGAGTGTGCCCAGCGTTGCACCGGGCTTTTCGTCAGTTCCACTAGGGTTGAGGGGTTGCGCTTTGGTACGGCAATACTGACGCTTGATCCGGATGACGTTGTTATTTGTGCTGTTCCGTCGGTTGTGGCTCAGCAACTGAATGTTGCCAAGGACGTGACGAATTACCGTACCATCCTCAACGCCCATTTTCGGACGAAAGACGTGGCCGGAAAACCAAAAATCACGGGTGTGATCGGCGGCCTTGCCGAGTGGATATTCGTTCGTGAGGACGTCGTCTCAGTGACTGTGAGCGCGGCTCAAGACGCGGCGCATATTCCCGATGATGATCTTGTTAGAACACTATGGAACGACGTGGCTCAAACACTGGACTTGTCGGCAGACCAGATTCCACCGGTACGAATCATAAAGGAAAAACGTGCAACCCCCGCGCAAACGCCCAAATTTGCCAAATCACGACCGTCAGCGACGACGAACTATCGAAATCTATGGCTCGCCGGGGATTGGACAGATACGGGGTTGCCGGCGACTATCGAGGGGGCGGTCAGATCTGGTCACAAAGCCGCGTCACTGGTCCTCGCGCACACTTGATTCCGCTAATAGGCAAGGCGCGGGACAACCTCCCGAGATACCTAGTCGCTGCGGCGATGAGGAGAATCGATGAGTTCCGGCGGCAGTTTGAAGACGATGTTCTCCTCCACACCCTCGAAATCGCGGACTGTAACTTCGCGGATTTCACCAATCCGGGTCACGACTCCTTGAACTAAGTCCTCGGGCGCCGATGCGCCTGCCGTCAATCCGACTGTCTGAACGTCGTTGAGCCATTCAGGTTCGATCATTGATGCATCATCGATGAGATAGGAGGGCGTTCCATACTCGGGCCCGATTTCTGCAAGACGGTTCGAATTGGAGCTGTTCTTTGCGCCGACAACGAGCATCAAATCGACAGACTGCGACAATTCGTGAACCGCTTGTTGGCGATTTTGTGTCGCATAGCAGATGTCTTTCACATCGGGACCGACGATATTAGGAAAGCGTCGTCGAAGTGCATCTATTGTCGTCCTGGTTTCATCGACGGAAAGCGTCGTTTGCGTGACGTACGCAAGCTTGTCCGGGTCATCGACGGTCAACGCTGCCACGTCTGAGGGTTCGCTAACCAACAGTACACCGCCATCAATCCGACCTTGGGTGCCCTCTACTTCCGGGTGGCCCTTGTGACCAATTAAAATTACCTGCCGGCCTTTGGCGTTATGGTTCTGACCTTCTTTATGAACCTTAGACACCAGCGGACAAGTTGCATCGATAACTGGGAGGTCTCTGTTTTTTGCTTGTTTTTCAACAGCCTCGCTAACCCCGTGTGCACTGAAAATAGTTACGGCACCGTCCGGTACTTCACTGACTTCGTCCACAAATACAACACCTTTTTCGCGCAGCGTGCTGACGACATGCTTGTTATGAACGATCTCATGGCGGACATACACGGGTGCACCATATTTCTCCAGGGCTCGTTCTACGATTTCTATAGCGCGATCCACGCCGGCACAGAATCCTCTTGGATTTGCAAGAATAACTTCGATCGGTTGCTTCATGTCAGCCAAGCTTTCTCAATGTCGTCGGTCATATGGACGTGCAGTCTCTGCCAATCGAGATAGGCGTTGAATTCCGCTTGGTCAATCAGCGTATTGTGTAAGTGAGGACAATCCTGTCCGGCGGATTCGTTCGAAGTAAGTTTTATTCCATCAAGAACTGCAAGGATCTTGTAACCATTGGCTAATAACATGATTGCGCAATAAGGCGCATTGCCATGTCCAGAGCGACTATCTAACCAAAAGGAACGCATTATTAAGGCGGTCAGAAAGCCGGGAAATCTGGGACTTTTTGACCTTGTTTGCAAAAATGACACAGTCGCGGGAAATCGGTCACAATCCTGTTGCCGAGCGGGCGCGTCAACGGGTACAAAGTAGTTAATTCGCAGTGATCTCTAATGCAGACGCGTGCGTAAAGTAGGGGAAAACAAAAGACTGTCCTGATGCACGTATCTGATCGCTCCATCCACAATGCACTAATGTCGCTCTGCGCAGCACTGTTGCTAACGCCCGCCATTGTGTCCGATCTGTCGGCCGACACTTTGGGCACCCTATCCTCGGTGCCTGTTGAGTTGTCGCGTGATGGCAATGGGGCTGCGATGTCACCTGTAACGACTGCGACGCCGCGTTCGTCGATCTCGGCCAACATCGATACCGTGTCATCCACCCCGGTTGAAGTCGCGGACGCGCCGCAGCCGGACCAACGTTGGCAATTCGGGACTCGCGGGCTGGATATCGACGATGGGCAAGCCTTCGGACACAGCATCTTATTGGCCCAGGCCGATGAGACTGAGGGCGAGAATGATCCCCTTGAACCGTTGAACCGTGTGATTTTTCAGTTCAACGAAGTCGTCTACATGGTTTTGCTCGACCCGATCGCACGGACCTACAATCGGGTTCTGCCCAGTAAGGTGCGATTGGTGATCAGTAATTTTCTGTCAAATCTCGCGTCGCCGGTGACCTTTGTGAACGATCTGCTCCAGTTGGAGTTTGACCGTGCGATGACAACGTTAGGTCGGTTCGTCGTGAACACGACGGCAGGGATGGGTGGTGCGGTTGATGTCGCCGAGACCATAGGTCTTGAGCAACATGGCGAGGATTTTGGCCAGACGCTTGGCGTGTATGGCGTAGGCGAGGGGTTTTATCTCGTACTTCCGCTGTTTGGGCCATCGAACCCCCGGGATGCCGTTGGACGGTTTTTGGTTGATCCGTATTTTGACCCAGTCGGTCTTTGGCTGGACAACACAGACCGTGATGCAGAGCGCTATTCTCGCATCGGTGTCACGGCTTTGACCGAATATGCTGCGGTGATTGATGAGCTAGACCAACTGCGCCGTACATCCGTCGATTACTATGCGGCCGTACGTAGCCTATATCGTCAGAGACGTGATGCCTTGATATCAAATGGGAACGACTCCGGTTTTCCGGACATACCTAACTACGACCTGAATTTCGCTCCCCCGGCTGACAGGTCTGTTGCAACAACCAACTGAGTTTGCGTTGAGTTGCTGTCGTTCTGGTCGTCATCGACTTTACGATCAGGATACGTAGTTTCATATTCATGCGATGCATAATGAATGCGTGAGTGCTTCGGCGAAGACGTTGATTCGTTTAGCGTACCAATAAGAGTGCAGCTTGCATCTCCGCCTCAAGAAGGACGAACCGAGGTAACCTGTTGGCAGATCTCGTTGTTGATATTGCAATCGAGGAGGCGGGTAAATTGTCGCCGAGGAATTCGTTAATTTGCGAATGTGACGAAATTGTGACGAGGTAAAGCCGGAATTTCTTGACTTAAATTCACAGGCGAAGTACATTTTTTGACGTTGGGGTCGCCGAGGAGGGGCCTCAGAAAGGCCGGACGAAAGAGTCGGCCGCAGTTTGACAAAGGCTACGTTGCTCAATTGGAGGATGGTGCCGTGCAGAAAGATCTTGGATACCGCTTATAGCGTTTAATCGTGCTAGATAGGGACCGAATAGAGTTCCCTGTTAAAGCGGTTATTGATCGATCTCGGTGCCTCCCCGTGTAGGAGGACAAAAGAAATGGCAGTTTCAACGATGACACTTCCCGCCCTCTCTGATGAGGGAGGTCTGCCCCAATATCTTCGCGAAGTGTGGACTTTTCCAATTCTTGAAAAAGAAGAGGAAATCATGCTTGCCGTGCGTTTGCGGGACGAAGGCGATGTCGATGCCGCCCACAAACTTGTGACTTCGCACCTGCGATTGGTTGCAAAAATTGCGATGGGATACCGGGGCTATGGCCTTCCCGTCGCTGATCTCATGTCTGAAGGCAATATCGGCTTGATGAGAGCCGTCAAGAAGTTCGATCCCGATCGCGGATTTCGACTGTCGACATATGCGATCTGGTGGATTAAGGCCTCGATTACGGAATATGTTTTGAAATCCTGGTCTATGGTCAAGATGGGAACAGTGTCATCGCAGAAGAAGCTGTTCTTCTCATTGCGTCGGATGAAAAACAAACTCGGCATAATGGATAACGGAGAGCTTGAACCGCACCAGGCGGAACAGATTTCCGAAGCTTTGGGCACAACAGCCAAAGAAGTCAGCCACATGAATCGGCGGCTACATGCTCGAGATTTTTCGCTCAACACGCCGCTATCTCAAATGGAGGACGGCTCCGAATTTCAAGATACACTGGTTGATGAGCGGCCCAACCCAGAGCATGCATTCGGTGACCGCGAGGAGCTTAGTGTTCGTTCTGAAATGCTCGGACAAGCCATGGATGAATTGTCAGAACGTGAGCGGCGTATCTTTGTCGAACGGCGTTTATCCGACGATCCTATGACCCTTGAAGCATTGGGTGAAGAGTTCGGAATTAGCCGAGAGCGTATCCGGCAATTGGAAGTCCGGGCCTTCGACAAAGTAAAGGCGGCAATGCTGGCTGCAGCGCCCATACCTGCCGATCTATAACGTCGAAAGACGCTAGTGGATAGAGAACGCCGCGTCCGCCAATTTATAGCGGGCCGGCGTTACCTCGTTAAGGGCTGCAATGCGCACGGAGTGTAGTTTTCCGTCGATCTTGTTCTCCCAAAAAGTGAGAAATGATTGCAGTCGTGGAAAAGTCGGCGCGATGTCGAGGTGCTGCCAAATAAATTCTTGTAACAACTCGGGATAGTCCGGCAGGTGATACAATATGTGTGCCGTCGTCAGACGGTGACCGGACAGCTGCATCGAGAGCGAGTTATCATGCGTTTCAAGGTACTTGATGGCCATACATGTCTCCTTCTACGGTTCAACTGATAGCTCATTCTGTAAGCGATCAAAATTCCCCGCAAGAGAATAATGTTTAGTTACAATGCATTAGCAGCGTAACAGCATGAGTGCTGCCAGCGTGATTCGAGACGCCGCCAATGATTGAGCGCGCTGCACATTGGCGCAGGCGACAATGGTCAGGTTTCCGTCAGCAACCTATGAGACAAGTACCTCAATCCTTGTAATACGTTGGCTTTCCAACCACTTTACCGGTAGTGTCGTTACAGGGAATAAGACGTCCGGGGAGTTAGACTGCCGCGTCGATGCGGGATATGAGCGGAGGCCATGGGGATACGTGTAAAATTCTGGGGAGTGCGCGGTAGCATCGCGTGCGCTACTCCCGATCATATGAAGTATGGTGGGAATACGAGCTGCATAGAGATTGAAGCAGGCGATTATCGCTTCGTGATGGATGCTGGTACAGGGATTCGCAACTTCGGCAATGAGTTTTTGAAAGCCGATATCAAGGAATCTCATCTTCTGCTAACTCATACACATTGGGACCATATCAACGGTTTCCCGTTCTTTGTGCCGGCTTATGACCCCGGACGGTCGATACATATCATGGCCGGGCATCTGAAGAACCAGGGTGGGGTTCAAGATGTGCTATCAACGCAGATGCATAATCCCATGTTTCCGGTTCCCTTAGAGGCTATGCAGGCAAGTCTGAAGTTCGAAGACTTTGAAGCGGGAGAGAGCTTTCAACTGGCGCCGGGTGTCGAGATTCAAACGGCTCCACTCAATCATCCCAATGGCGCAACCGCCTATCGAGTTAATCATGACGGCAAGTCCGTGGTTTACGTCACTGACACCGAGCATATACCGGGTAAGCCGGACCAAAACATTTTGGCCCTTATTGAAGGTGCGGATTTGGTCATTTACGACAGCACCTACACCGAAGAGGAATTCCCGGCAAAGGTAGGTTGGGGGCATTCGACGTGGGAAGAGGGCATGCGCCTTTGTCGCGCCGCGAATGTGAAGCAGTTGGCGATTTTTCATCACGACCCAGATCACAATGACGAATTCATGGATAGCCTAGCAGAAGTAGCTCAGGCGGCCTGGGAGGGTAATTTCGTTAGCCGAGAAGGCATGGAAATTATTCTAGAGTGATTGGCTCGCAGTTGCGTTAGCCTAAGTGGTCAGTTCGTTGCTTGCGGCGTGGGGACAGGTCGATTCCTCTCGTTAGAAATAAATGTCTCCACTGCACTGAAAAAGGGCTCCAATTCGCTATCGCGGGCGACGGATAACTCCGTCAACTGACCCTGCGCCGCGTCAAGTGCGGAAGCTGGCAGGGGCTGTTCGCCGGTTGCAGCCGAATAGAGCTGACGGATGACGTTGTCTATAGCGAGCTTGATCTGCTGCTGCTGCTCGTTAAGCGACTCTGGCGTTGGTTGTAGCGGTAGCCTTTGCTCAATTGGTCCCGGTCGTGCGGCTTCTGCACGCTGTTTAGCCGCTTCCTGTTCTTCTCGGATCCGCTGCGCCGTCAAGTAAGCGTCGCGCTCGTCAAGTGACATCGGGTGGAGTCTCAAGACGACGCGGCGATTGGTCGCACGGTTTTCCGGAATGGGTTTTCCTTCAAGGTCTCGATTGGGAACCTTGGGGCGCGTGTCGGCATGCCCAGACGCCGAGAGGCGAATGCGATCCACCTCGCTGCTTTCGAACATTCGCACGACGGTCGACGCGCGGCCTGCGGAAAGTTCCCAGTTTGAGGGAAATCTTGCCGTGCTTATCGCGCCATCGTCCGTATGACCTTCGACGAGGACGTTATAGAGCTCGTATCGCGGCGATGCCATCGTCTCAGCCATTTTCGAGAGGACGGGGATCGCGGCTGGTGTCAAATCTGCTGAAGCAGGTTCGAAGAAGGCACCAGACTGTAATTCGATGACAACGCCTTTTTCATCCGTACTCACGCTGACAGCTTGGTCCGCTTGCATGTTGTAGACCATATCCTGGACATCGATCTTAAGACTCTGCGTTGTCGATTGCTCGTCCCTCTTGCCGATATTGCTGGCTAAGGCCGATGTCAATTCCTCGTAAGCTGGGATATCGAACTCTGCGAACGTGAGGAGCATCACGAAAAACGCCATTAACAGTGTAATGGCGTCGGCATACGTGACGAGCCAGTCTTCGGATTCTTCTTGGTATTCGTCCGCTTTTGGTGCCGCCATCGAAGGGCCTCCGCTAGCCAGTGAAGTCGGCTACGATCGCTTCATCTTGTCGATATTAAAGTGTATCGACGGATCCAGATAGCTGTTCATTTTATCCTGAATGTATCGGGGGCTTTTCTTGTCCGCGAGAAGCGCCAAGCCCTCAACGACGAGGTAGTTACGGAACTTCACAATTTGCTCACGCTGAAGGACCTTTGTCGCCGTCGGCAAAAAGATGATGCGTGCGAACATAACGCCATACAGCGTGGTTAGAAGTGCAACCGCGAGACCTTTGCCCAGATTGGAGGGGTCGCCTCCCATGTTGTCGAGCATGATGATCAATCCGACCAACGTCCCGATCATACCGAATGCCGGTGCGGCCGAAGCCATGCTCTTCAAGATATTTACTTGCACCGTATTGCGGCCATATGACGTTTCGATCGTGTTTGTCATGATTTCCCGGACTTCTTCGCCGGTATATCCAGACACGACCATCTCTATTCCGAAACGGAGAAACTTATCGCCGCGTGTTGCGCGCATGGCCTCGGCCTCAAGCGCGGGAACGCCGTTCTTTTGCACGGTATAAGCCCACTTGATGATCCGGCCGACCTCGCTCTTAAGCAAATTACGTCCGACTTTGGGGGAGAAAATAATGCGCCAGATGAGTTTGAGGGAGAGAAATACATACCGAGGTTCATATGAAATGAACATCGATGCCAGCGTGCCGCCGACGACCATGAAAAAGCTCGAGCCGCTTAAAAATAAGAGGTAATTGTCTGTGTTCGCCATGATCGAGCCGAAAAAGAGCCCGAGCGCCACCAAAACCCCAAAAACCGTTCCCATTGACATTTAAAATGCGCCTACGACTTATTCATGCGACCCGAGGAACACAGTGATCTGCGAATCTCGTTACTATAAAGAATCACGCGCTCTTAAGAAATGATTAGCGCGCAAGGGGAAAGACCAAACATGAGAGGGGTCTGTAAGCGACTTAGCGCTCTCTGAACGCTTCATGACGGAGTTTTAATACGGGCTTCACGAGATAATCCATCACAGATTTTTCTCCCGTATGGATATCGACGGTGGCTTGCATCCCGGGGGTGATCGGCAAGTCGCCCTCGACAACGCCCAAGAAGTTCTTGTCCGTCTGTACGACGACACGGAAATAGGGGGCACCATTTTCGTCTGTGCTGCTGTCCGGAGCAACTCTGATAACTGAACCTTCCAGCCCGCCGTAACGGGTAAAGTCATATGTCGATATCTTGACGGTCGCGTCCTGACCCTCGGTAACGTATCCGCGGTCCACGGGATTGAGTTTTGCCTCCACCACCAGTTGATCGCCCGTTGGAACAAGTTCCATGATCGGCTCGCCAGGCTGCACGACGTTTCCAATGGAGTTGTAGCGCATGTTCTTTACGACGCCATCGATAGAACTCTTAATTTCAGCACGAATTCCTTGTTCCGTTGCGTCGCTGAGCAACTCTCCGATCCTGGCAATGTTCTCTTCGATTTTGCCCAACTGGTCTTGAGCTTCCCGGCGGAAACGACTCTCCGCCTCCTGCAATCGCTGACGCGCCTCTTCGACCGCCGCTTGGGCCTTCGGCATTGCAGGTTTCAAAGATCCCATCTCGCCCTGCAGATTCTCGACTTCGGCTTCGAGCTCCAAGTGCTCCATCCGTGCCGTTAGGCCCTCTGAAAGAAGCGACTTCGACATTTTGAAACGTTCCGACGCCAAATTGAAATTGCTCTCAACGGCTCGCGCGCGGGCAGTGAGTTCCTCGACCTCAAGCTCGCGTTGTTTCACTTGCTCGCGCATGACTTGGAGTGTCGACGACAACTCGCGCTGCCGTGCATCGAAGGCTTGGCGCTGGGCGGCAACAATGGCCGGACGTCTCGAAGCCACCTCTTCCGGAAAAGTTAGATCGGTCCCGTCGGCTTCTGCTTCTAATCGCGCTTTGACCAGCCGCTCGCTGTCCAGTCTAACCAGGAGCTCTTCTTGGTTGGTTCCGCCGGATGCTAGATCAAGCTGTAATAGCGTTTGGCCCGCACGTACCGTGTCGCCTTCCGTCACATAGATTTCTTGGATGATGCCACCTTCAAGGTGTTGAACGACCTTGATGCGACCGGCAGGCACGACCTCGCCGGTGGCGATTGCGACTTCGTCCAAAGTCGCAAAATTGGCCCATACGACACCTGCCAAAAGGAGAATCATAATCGGCCACGCGACAAGTCGCCAACTCGGCAAAGGGTTTTGATTGAGAAGCATATCAAGCTTCTCCGAGGTCGACGGTCCCGCGCCGACAGGTGCCGCGTCTGCCGTCGGTTTCTGTGACTGCAAGCCTGAGGCGTCGGGGCTCATGGTCGTCTCCTAGTCCGCTGTCGCTTTGGGCTTCGACGTTTGCGCGCCGTCTTGCCCTTTAATTAAATCGGCATATGGGTCGTCAAGCAACCGTTTCGCGTCCCCGTCCAGCTTGAACATATTGCCGCTTGGGACGCTTGGGTCCGCGGGCGTAGGAGGGGTTTTCACTGTATTTGCAATTATGGCGTCTGCGGCCCCTTGCGGCGTGGCGTTTGGTATCGGCGGCGCAGCATCAGGCCGGGTCGTACTTCCCGGAACTGGTGGCATCGCCTTGGGTGGAACAGGCGTCGGCGTTGCGGTTGGTTTTGCAGGCGACGCCGAAGGCGCAGATGCATTTGGTATTGAGGGCGGTTTCGCAGGTGCGGCATTCGCTGCCCGGTCCGTATTTTGCGCCGGCGCCACGCCCGGCTTGAGTCTCGGCTTTGCGCCTGAACCGATTTCAGTCGGTTGCTTTCCGACATTTTCTTTGGCAACCGGCTTGGGCATTGGTTGCTGGCCAAAGAGCTTGGGGAGAATCTCGCGAGAAGGCCCGGCAAGGGCAACTTTTCCTTTGTCGAGCGCGACCAAATCGTCACATGCCGCAAGAAGGATGGGGCTATGCGTAACGATGACGACCGTTCGTGTTTTTCCGATCTCGACCAAGGTCTTGCGAAGCTCTTGTTCCGCTTGTCGATCAAGACTCGCCGACGGTTCGTCCAACAGCAGGACGGCCGGATCTCCCAATAATGCCCGCGCGATAGCGATGCGCTGTCGTTGACCGCCGGAGAGCCTGCGGCCGGCTTCGCCGATATCTGTCGCGTAGCCGTCTGGCAGATCGATGATGAAGTGATGAACGCCCGCCGCAGTTGCAGCGTCAACGATATCGTCGTCCGTCGCGTCGGGCGATCTGTGAACGATATTGTCGCGGACCGTTCCGGCAAATAATACCGTTTCCTGTGGAACGTATCCCATCCAAGTCGCCATTTCCGTTCGCGAGAACTGCGCAATATCCGCGCCATCGAGAAGAACGCGGCCGCTCGTCGGTGCGTAAAGACCTTGAATCATTTTTAACAGAGTCGTCTTACCGGACCCGTTGCGACCGACGAGTGCATGAACACCGCCCGCATGTATTTTGACGGACACTTCGTCGACCACGGGTTTCTGTCCTTCGTTATATGCGAAAGACAACGCCTCGACCATGATCTCGCCGCGCGGTCGTTCCAGTTGCACTTCACTCTCTTGACGATCCGAAACCGCAGAGAAAACCTCGCCAAGGCGGTCAACCGACTGCTTGAAACCATTATAGGCCCGCCACTGTCCAACCAACTGGTTGAGCGGCCCCAATAGTCGTCCGGACAACATGTTCGTTGCGATAAGTGCGCCCATGGTCAGGTTTTGATTGACGATCTGATAGGCGCCGACGGCGGTCAAAAAGATCGTCGTCGCCATGGTCAAGCTCTGCGAGCAGTTGGTGTAGAAATCCGTCCGATTTCCGCGGTACATGGACTGCACGATATTGTCCGCATGGGTCTCCTCCCATAGCGGACGCATCGAGCGGTCCAGGGCGAGCGCCTTGATCGTTGTTCGGCCGTTAATGAACTCGCCAATCAACGCGTCGCGCGATTGTGTGCTCTCCCGCTCGGCCGCGTTCGCTTGTGACATCACATTGCCGGAGCGCCAAGTCACGATCATGAACAAAGGCAAGATCACCAATAGAACCCAAGCGATTGGCGCTGCGATGACCCATATCAAAACGAAGAAAAAGATCACAAACGGCAAATCGCAGATCAGAACCGCGGATGCGCCGGAGACGGTATTCCGGACGACGTCGACATCCCGAAACAGCGATTGCCAGTAACTCGCCGGTTTACCTTCAAGTAAATCCAGAGGCAGGCTGACGAGCTTGTCGAAAAGTCTGCGTCCGACAATGACGTCGACTCGTAATGCCACCGTTTGCATCACACGAGACCGCGCCTGTTTCAAAGCCAGATCGAATGCCACGACCAACGCCATGCCAATGACTAGGCCCCATAAGGTTGTTAGACCTCCGGTCCCGACGACGCGATCGTAGACCTGTAACGTGAAGATCGGTGTCGCAAGGGCCAACAAATTGACGAACGCGGACATCACCACGACCTCGCGAAAGATCGGGCGGAGCTGTTTCAAAATCGGTTTCAACCATTCACGGTTGGACGGATCGCTCATAAAGTTCCCTGGCGCGCGCCTTTGTTCATTACTCACTGAATGGCCAGACTCGTGATCTGGTCCATAGCATGATTCTTTTATCACACTCTTCAGGTGAATGTCGAAAGACCCTTGACCGCGCGAGGAGCGCAAAGTGTACACTGCAGGCTGTCGTTGTGGGGGCGAGAAAAGGGGCTCAGCGTGCGGATTCTTAAGACCGTGTTCAGTTTCGAGCGCTCACTTGGCATGCTTCTCTTATGTGGTTTGCTTGGGCTGTACTACGCCGATGTAACATTGAACGTCGGCTTTCTTGATTTCTGGCGCAATAAGGTCTTCGATTTTTATCAGGAAATTAAGCCTCGGGAGATTCCCGATCCAGCGAACAAACCGGTCACGATTATCGATCTAGACGAGCAAAGCCTTGAGACCGTCGGTCAGTGGCCATGGCCCCGAACAACCTTGGCGCAGTTGGTTGAAAACCTGATGAAGATGGGCGCCGTGTTGATTGCTTTCGACATTGTTTTCGCCGAGCCCGACAGGATGAATCCGACCAGTGTCGCGACATCCCTCGCGGGTCTCGACGAAGAAACGAAGACAAGGCTTCAGTCTCTGCGAAGCAACGACGAAGTTTTTGGCGATATGATCAAGCGATCCCGCGTTGTGCTTGGTCAAGCAGGGCGCCCCAGTGAAACAGAAGGCGTCAAAGGGCCGCCCGTCAAAAAGTCGGTCGCCATTCGCAAATTGTCGAAAAATGCGCCGGAACCTTATAACTTTATTCCGAAATTTCCGTCGCTTGTCCGAAACGTTCCCGCCATTGAGCAATCCGCAACCGGACGGTTCGGAGGGCATGGCATATTCTCGGTTGTTCCGGGGCGCGATGGTATCGTTCGAAACGTGCCCGCGCTGTTCGGCCATGATGAGCAATACTTCCCATCGCTTGCGATTGAGATGTTGCGCGTTGCCACGGGTCGTCCGACCGTCTTGGCACGCGTTAATCACGCAGGCATGACGGGCGTCGCCATTACCAAGAACCTAACTGTCACTACGGACCGCATCGGCCAAATTTGGCCATATTTTTCGAAGCGTGATTGGGACAAGTATGTGTCGGCGGCCGACGTCCTGGATGGGACGGCAGACCCGGCGAAAATTCGCGGAAAACTGACAATCCTTGGCACCTCTGCCGTGGGCCTTCGAGATATTCGATCCATTCCGACCGAACGGGATATCCCGGGGGTTGAAGTTCACGCGCAGGTCATCGAAGCCATTGTTGGAAAGCAGTATTTGGTTCGTCCCAACTATGCCGACGCGGCGGAGTTAGCGATCCTCTTGGTCGGCGGGATCATTATGATCATTTTGGTTCCCTGGATCGGTGCGAAGTGGACAGCGCTTCTATTCATCACTGTTGCCGGTGGATCGCTTGGGACGTCCTGGTATTTGTTCTCTGAGCAGCGGTTCTTGCTGGATGCGACGTATGCCGTTGCCGGCGTCTTGGTCATGTATACGTCGATGACGTATGTCGGATATGCGCGTGAAGAGGCAAACCGACGACAAACGCGCGACGCTTTCTCTAAGTATCTCTCGCCGGATATGGTCGAACGGGTCGCACAAAACCCAGATGAATTGACACTTGGTGGCGAGCAACGCGAGATGACTTTGCTGTTTTGCGATGTTCGCGGATTTACGACAATCTCGGAACAATTCGATGCCGTTGGATTGACGGCCCTCATCAATAAACTTCTGACACCACTGACCAACGCCATTCTGGAACGCAATGGCACCATCGACAAATATATGGGCGATTGCATCATGGCGTTTTGGAACGCGCCATTGGATGACGACGACCAGGAGTTCAATGGCTGCACGTCGGCTCTCGCCATGTTGGCCGAGATGGAACCGTTAAATGAACGACTTCGGATCGAGGCAGAAGAAGAAGGACGGAAGCACATTCCCTTGAAAGTGGGCTTGGGGCTGAATACCGGACCATGTGTGGTCGGCAACATGGGATCGGATATGCGGTTTGATTATTCCGTCCTTGGCGACGCCGTTAACTTGGCCGCGCGCCTTGAAGGGCAAAGCAAAAGTTATGGTATGAATGTCGTTCTCGGGCCCAGTACTTGGAACGCCGTCAAGGACCGCCTTGCGACCATCGACCTCGATTTCATCATGGTCAAAGGTAAAACCGAAGGGACGTATATTTACGGTCTCCTCGGAGATGACAAAGTCTTGGCCGACCCGCAATTCAAGACATTGCAAAAACTGATTTTCGACGCGCAAGAGGCCTATAGGGCCCAAAAATGGGACGCAGCCCAAGAGATGTTTGCGAGGATCCGAGACCTTGGTAGCGATGCCAAGAAACCTTGGAAGCTGGAAGCAAATCTGGACGTCCTATGCGACGTCTACGATGAGCGAATTGCCGAATACAGGGACAACCCACCGCCGGCCGATTGGGACGGTGTCTTTGTTGCGACGACCAAATAGTAGCCACAATTTAAAGGTCCAGTTCGACCTCCATCACGCCTTCGCCAGGAACAGCTTTCGATCGAAATCCCAGTTGGTTGGCAAGTCCTAACATCGCTTTATTGTCGGAGAGAATTTGTCCGACAATTTGGCGGGTTCCGCGTCCGCGACAATAATCGATCATACGTTGCAGCAGAATATTGCCAAGGCCTCGGCCCTTTGTGTCGGACCTGACGACAATTGCAAACTCTGCGCGATCGTTACTCGGATCGGTAACGGTACGCACAACGCCAAGGGTTTCAATTTGGTTCGCCTCGCCGCCACTTGATTGCGCGATAAATGCCATTTCGCGGTCATAATCGATTTGCGTCAAACGTGCCAGTTGGCTGTGCGGCAACTCACGAACCTGTCCAAAGAAACGAAACCGGACATCTTCGGGCGTCAATTGCGATAGGAACGAGACGTGTGCGGGTTCGTCTTCCGGTCGGATCGGACGAACATGGACCCGTTGCCCATCGGGCAGGTTCACATCGAATTCCAGTTCTTTGGGATACGGGCGTATGGCGAGCCCGGGCCCGTCGTGGCCACGCGCGACACGTACTCGTGCGTCCAATGCCAGAACGCCGTTCTCGTCGACCAACAGGGGATTGATATCCAACTCGCAGATCTCCGGAATATCGATAATTAACTGGGATATCTGAATGAGTGACTGGCACAGCACGTCCATGTCGACGGCCGGTTGGTCCCGATATCCATGGAGTAACTTTGAAATGCGTGTGCGATCGATAAGTTCTCGCGCCAAGGTCATATTCAGCGGCGGCAATGCCACGGCTCTGTCGCCGATAACTTCGACCGCCGTTCCACCATGACCGAACAAGATGACCGGCCCGAATACCGGGTCTGGCGCGACACCGACGATCACTTCATGCGCGCCCGGTCTGGATGCCATCCGTTGTACTGTGAAGCCTTGGACATGTGCGTCCGGCAT
This sequence comes from Rhodospirillales bacterium, assembly GCA_965222395.1. GTDB lineage: Bacteria > Pseudomonadota > Alphaproteobacteria > Rhodospirillales > Casp-alpha2 > UBA4479. Next base: position 1,356,213 of record OZ244947.1, on the reverse strand, counting down.
GAGTTTTTGAACGTTTCGGAGCATCTGATCTGCGGCATTCACGACAGCATTTCGATTGCCGAGGAAGAGATCGACACCGCCAACATCCGATTTATGGGAGATGTCGTCAGACAGAATCTTCAGCGCGACGGGAAAGCCCATCTCTTCAGCTTTGCGGGCGGCCTCTTCGCTGGTTTTGACGATGTGCGTTTCCACCGTGGGAATGCCGTAGGCATCCAAGACTGCCTTTGCCTCCGGCTCCGTCATCATATCGCGCCCGTTCGCCAAACGGGCTTCAACAACGAGTCGAGCGGCAGCGGTCGCAAAATTGATGTTGCTCGGGATGGACGGTGGCGTCTCCATCAGCAATTCTTGGTTTCGTTGATACTCGATCATATGCATGAAGCCACGGACCGCATCATGGGGTGTGTCATAGGAGGGTATTCCCGCTTCACGCAAAATCTTGCGCGCGGGTGCCACGGCCTTTCCGCCAGACCAGCTTGCCAGCACATTCTTGTGACTGTCCTTTGCGACAGCAATGACGGCTTCGGCGGCATCGACGCTGGAGGCGATTGCCGTCGGCGCGTGCATGACGAGCAATGCATCAGCCTTGGGATCCTTCAACAGTGCTTTTGCGGCCGCCGTATAACGCTCCCCCGGCGCGTCACCAATAATGTCGGCGGGATTGGCACGCGACCACGTCGCTGGCAGATGCAAATCCAATTTCTCTATTGTCTCGGATGACAACTCAGGTATCTCGGCTCCGTGTTCCGCCAATGCGTCTGCCGCCATGACACCGAGACCACCACCGTTGGTCATCAACATCAGGCGTTCGCCCCTTTGCGGGCGGGCGCGGGTAAGGGTTTCGACGGCGGCGAAAAGTTCTCCAATTTCATTGACGCGGAGCATGCCGGCCCGACGAAAAGCCGCGTCATATACGTCGTCCGCTCCGGCCAACGCACCGGTGTGAGAGGCGGCGGCTTTGGCGCCGGCACCGAACCGGCCCGACTTGATCACAATGACAGGTTTGTTGCGCGCTGCAGCGCGGCAGGCCGACATAAACTTGCGCCCGTTTGTGATTGATTCGACGTATAAAAGGATCGCGCGGGTCTGAATGTCGCTGGCCAGGTAATCGATAACGTCACCGAAATCGACGTCGGCCCCTTCACCCATCGAAACGAAATGAGAGAAACCGGCACCATTCTCGTGCGCCCAATCGATCACCACCGTACATAGGGCGCCGGATTGTGAGACAAAGGCGATGCGTCCTGGGGTTGCCGGGAGATGGGCGAAACTTGCGTTCATTTTGATGCCAGGGACGAGCAAGCCGAGACAGTTCGGCCCCAGAATTCGAAACACATAGGGCTGCGCGGCATCCAACATGGCTTGGTTGACCGAACGACCGTCGGGCGTTTTTGCCGTATTCAGCCCAGCCGTCAGAACAATCGCCGCTCTGGTGCCGTGCACCGCCAACTGCTCGATAATATTTGGGATTGGTTCCGGCGGTGTACAGATGACCGCCAAATCCGGCGGCCGCGGTAGACTGTCGATGCTTGGATAGGCGAGGACACCCGCCACGGCTTCATACTTTGGATTGACCGGCAAGACGGGTCCTTCGAAGCCACCTTCCAGCAAGTTGTGCATCAAGACGCTACCGACCGCGCCGGATCGGTTGGTGGCGCCGATCACGGCAATCGAGCCAGGATTGAATAGTTTGTCCAAGTTTCGCGTCGTCATCCGCGATCATCCTTTAAGGTTTGATGGACGAAACCAGTACCATTCTTATCGGGTTTATGTTGCGTCGCAATACATATGTTGCTTTGCAACAAAAACTTTCATGCACTTACCAGTCTTGGCAACGTAGCTGTTCCCGTTGGTAGCGTTCGCGGGTATCGAGCCGAGCGTTTCTGAGGTCGAGCGCACGGTTCATCTCTCGATAAAGTGGATCAATCGACGATTTTAGTCGGGCCTGCATACGATCTGCAGCACGATTCGCACTCGATGCTATCATAGGCTCTAGCGATTGACCGCCGCGCTCCAGACGACGCAGCATGCGTGGATAGAACTCGTTTAGCGCCTCACGAAACACGGCAACATGCGTGAGTTCATGTTCCACAATTACATTGTAGGCGCAACTACCAGGGCGATAACGGCGAGCAATGTATACATCGAAATTATCATAGCCGACGTCTGCTTGGACTTCTGCGAGCTGGGCACAGTAACGACCGTTGGGAAGCTGGTAGGCCTCGATCTTTACGCGGAGTTGATATTTTAGCTCGGTGCGAGTCAGCCCAACCGATGCCCATGTCACCAAGGCTGATGATGTATTTTGGCGGCCCTGTAGCGCAGTCAAAGACTCCCGGCTTAGCGCGTTATTGAACGTAACGGGTCCCTCGCGGCGCGAAAGCGAAACCACAACACTATCGGTTGACGACCGTGCACAACTCTGCGCTTGCGCAATGGCAATGCCGGAATCGCTGCCCCATCGCCAAGAGAGAGAGAGGAAGATCCCTAGAAGCAGTGAGAACGCCACAGTTTTCATGAACGAGATATAGCTCTCATCGCCCACTCCTTAAACCACAAGACGGGAAAAGCTGTTGATTATGCTGCCATGTTGCGATTGCGACGGGCCGCCGACATGCGTTCGCTTGCCAGGGCTTCTGCCACCTCAATAGGTCTGTAACGATTGTCGGATCGTTGCAGAATCTGCCGAACCGTCAGGCCGATTGAATCCACGCGGCGTTCGATCTCCGATGGGGTCGCGATCCCCTCAAGCGCAATATCAATGACACCGCCGGCGTTGGCGACAAAGTCGGGGACGTAAAGAATGTCTCGGTCGGCAAGGATTCGATCGACACCGGGGTCGGCAAGTTGATTGTTTGCCGCACCACAGATTATGCCGGCTCGAATTGTTGCCGCTGTTTCGTGGGTCAAGACGGCGCCCATCGCGCAAGGCGCCAGGACATCTGCATCGACAGTTAGTATGGCGTCGGGTTCGACGACGCATGCACCGGTCTCTTGAGCCAAGGCTTTGGTGCGGGCTTCGTCAATATCGGCGAACGTGAGTTGCGCGTCCTCCGCCGACAGCAATCGCACAAGGTTGGCGCCTACATTGCCAAGACCTTGCACGGCGACGTGCAGACCCTTCAGATCTCCGGTGCCAGTTCGGGACCGGACTGCCTCTTGGATTGAGAGCAAAACGCCCCGTGCTGTGTGCGGCGACGGATCGCCCACGCCCTTAGATGTACCACGCGCGTATTCGGTCTCACTTCGAATGTAATCCATGTCCTGCACGTTGGTACCGACGTCTTCCGCGGTGATATAGGCGCCACCGAGATTATTGATCGCCTTGCCAAGCGCCCCAAAGAGTTCCGGCGATTTATCCTTTGTGGGATCGCCGAGAATGACCGCTTTGCCGCCGCCAAAAGGTATCCCGGCAATAGCGTTTTTGAAGCTCATGCCTCGCGACAGCCGCAAGACATCTGAGACGGCGTCATGTTCCGTCGCGTATTTGAACATCCGTAAACCACCCAGCGCGGGTCCGAGTGATCGATCGTGTATCGCGATAACCGCATGAAGTCCGGCATCTTCGTCGCAGATAAAGTGGATGGCTTCATGGTCGTCGAAATCGTCGTTTCGAAATACGCTCATTCCATTGGCCCTTTGTGCCCGAAGTCCATCAAATGTCCCATAATCTTACCGCATTTTATCGCGAAAAATCTTAATAGTGCGTTGGAATCACTAAGTTTTGATAAGTCGCAACGAAGTTGCGCATGCGGTGATACTCAAAGAAAGAATCACAACGTGCTTAACGCAGAAGCCGCAATGACGTTATTTGGTCGGTTGCGAGTTTTTCACTCTCAGAACACGGAGGGTATGAATTTTTGGTTTTCGTAGGGTGGCCTTGCGACTCCCTTGGGGGCTGGTCGCTTTCCCAGTTTGATCCCTTTTGGAACGACATCCTCATAGTCGAACTGGCTGAGCAGGTGTGCGATGCAGTTCAATCGCGCTCGTTTCTTTTCGTCGTAGGCGACAACCCACCATGGCGTTTCGTCGGTATCGGTATACTCGAACATGATGTCCTTGGCGGTGGAATAATCTTCCCAGCGCAAACGTGCCTCAAGATCCATAGGGCTCAACTTCCAAAGCTTCGTCGGATCATCCAAACGTGCTTGAAAGCGTCTCTCTTGCTCTTCGGAGGAGACGGAGAACCAGTATTTCACAAGACTGATGCCCGATCGTTGGAGCATTTGTTCGAACTGTGGAGTTTCGCGAAGAAACTCCCAATACTCAGTCTCCGTGCAAAATCCCATGACCCGCTCTACGCCAGCGCGGTTATACCAAGATCGGTCGAACAGGACGATTTCGCCGGCTGCCGGCAGACGCGCGACGTATCTTTGAAAATACCATTCAGAGCGTTCTCGATCGGTGGGCTTTCCGAGAGCCTCGATCCGAACGACGCGCGGATTGGTGCGCGCCGTTATCCGCTTGATCACGCCGCCCTTGCCGGCGCCGTCTCGGCCTTCAAAAACCACGGCGATCTTCTTGCCTTTGGCCCTTACCCATTCCTGTAGTTTGACGAGTTCGACCTGCAGTTCGCGCAACTGTTTTCTGTATAGTTTGTCGGACAGCGTCCTTAAGGGCGCGAGCTTGTCGTCATGTTTTCGCATGGGAACCCCCAATTAATCTATCTTGCGTCGAATCCTATGTCCCGTTCAAGGTGCCTGGGTGTTTGGCCAAGACTCGAAACGCAAAACAAGAGATACTATGTCTTTGAGAGAGTTTTGAACGCAGCCATCGGGAGGAAGACATGAGTGACAGCGGTCAGCAGAAAGCGGGTGCAGAGCCACCCGTCAAAGTCTACTGGCAGCCTGGATGCTCCAGTTGCCTGAAGACGAAGGAGTTCCTTCTGGAAAATGGGGTCCCGTTTCAATCGGTGAACGTTCTTGAAGACGAACAAGGGTTCAAAGACCTGGAAGCATTTGGCGTCCGCTTGGTGCCGGTTGTCGCGAAGGGGCAGGAGTGGGCCAACGGTGCTGTTTTTCGCGATGTCGCACGGGTCGCGGGCTTTGAATATGGCGGGCACTCGATGCTGACGCCGGATGCGCTGACTGAGAAAGTATTGATGATATTGGATGCGGCGCAGAGATATCTCGATCAGATTCCAGAGGACAAGTTGGACGATGTTCTCCCGGGTCGTCCCCGCTCTTATCGGCAACTCGTCTATCATGTCTTCAATATTCCGGATGTGTTTCTTAATCGGGTCGAACACGATGCGCCTTACACTTACGAAGCTCTTAAATCGATATTGCCGAGCGACATGGTGACGAAGCAGGACTTAGCGGATTACGGCCGAAACGTACGCGATCGCTTTGCAGATTGGTGGACGCGCGACGGCGCGGCGACGGACTTTAAGCAACCGGGCAAGGTCTACTATGGTGAGGTCACATTGCATGAAGTTCTGGAACGCACTGGTTGGCATTCCGGCCAACATACCCGCCAGATCATCTTGATGCTGCGCGAGAAGTTGACGATTGAGCCCGACGGACCGCTTGATGACGATGACTTAATGGGCCTGCCGTTACCCAAGAATGTGTGGGACAACGAGCGTTCATTTGGCGAAGAGGCATACGCCGCGGCTGCCGAAACGTGGGAGTCGGCGAAGACGGCTTAATCCGATTTACGATCCGGAAGACTTCTTTCTCGTAAGGCGTTCTCGCAGCTCTTTAAGGTATTTTTCGTGTTCGTCGAGCATCTCTTCGCTCTCGGCGTCCTCGACCACATTCGCGAGGGTTTTGAGAGTGTCCGTTGCTTGTACGCTGGTCGCCGCATCGTTGAGCGATTGAACCGTGCGATTGGTCGCGTCATTGACCTTCTTAAGGCCCGCCCTAATGTTGGACAGAACGATCAAGGCCTCCGACAACCCTTCGTCAGACACATGCAACAACCGTTGAAGCTCGGAAATTTGATCTTGCAGCTGTTCTAACTCGGCTTGCTGCTCCTGCTGGATTGATGTCGCCATGTCCAAAGCGGATTTGTACATGTCGATTTCGGCGTTTTGTGCCCCAATCAGATCCATCGCCCGAGAAAGGGTCTGTTTTACGTCGTCTATTTGTTCGGTCATCGGCCGTTAACTCGCATCTCGTGATCTATCGACGACGCGTATGCTGCAAGTGTGGGCACGTCGGATCAAGTGATAGTTTAAAGCCCGATTGGATCAGGCGCGTTGACTTTGCGGGCGGTCGAAAAGAAATGCAAAACGGGCCAGCGATTGATCGCTGGCCCGTTTTATCATTGGCTCCGGCGGCAGGACTCGAACCTGCGACAAGTCGGTTAACAGCCGACTGCTCTACCAACTGAGCTACGCCGGATCAGAGCTGGAGGCGCGGACCGGAATCGAACCGGTGTACACGGCTTTGCAGGCCGCTGCGTAGCCACTCCGCCACCGCGCCGTTCCGCGTTGACCTCCCGCGACGATGAAGGGCAACCCTCTCCGACGCGACGAGGCGGGAAATTAGACGCATCACCCCGGGGGGTCAAGCAATCCCTGAGGCTCTTTCGGATAGAAATTTTGCCTGACCCATGGAACGTGAATATGTTTCCAAACCGCTCGCAAGATATTACAAGGAAACAGGCTGGAAACTGCGGCTTCAGGATGGGTTGAAGGCCGCAAGATGACAGAATGGGGGCTAGCTAATGCTCGATAGTCAATTTGACCAAGCGCGACGGAATATGGTCGACAGCCAAATTCTGCCGAACCGTGTCTCGAATGAGGACCTGATCCAAGCATTTGCCGATCTGCCCAGGGAAATGTTCGTGCCGACAGCCCGCAAGGCGCTGGCGTACGCGGACCAAAGTATCTTGATCGACGGCGGTCGTTACTTGATGCAGCCGATGGTCCTTGCTCGACTATTGGAAGTCGCGGCACCGAGAACAAGCGATGTGGCTTTGGTCGTTGGTGCAGGAAGTGGTTACACCCTTGCCATTCTATCGGGACTGGTTGACACCGTCGTTGCGGTAGAAAGTGATGGATCGCTATTGCTGAAGGCCGAAAAGAATCTTCGAGAACTCGGGATCGACAACGTTGCAATCGTCGAGGGAGATTTGACGGCTGGCCATCCGAGTGAGGCGCCGTACGATCTGATCGTCTTCGATGGTGCCGTTCCGGAGGTCCCAATGGCTATCTCGCGCCAATTGACCGACGGCGGTCGACTGGTTGCCGTGGAAAATGGGGCTATCGCATCGATCGGGCGTGGCGTCTTGGTTGAGAAGTTCGAGGACGCTGTCTCTAAACGGGATGTATTCGACGCGAGCGAGCAACTGCTCCCGGGATATGAGACCACGCCTTCTTTTTCGTTTTAATCACGCGGATACCCGACAAGTATCTGAAAATTCATAAAAATATGTTGTTGGCGATTCGCTCAATTATCTAGTGAAGGTGTTTCGTGATGGCGATGAAGTCACTGATTTTATTGCGCTAATCAAGTGGCTTGACGACCTCTTATCATTCTGAATCCTTTGTGGATCAACGGGTTAGCTTTTGCATCGGCATTTTCGGCTAGCGTCGGTGGGGAACAGTAGTATGGTGTCGGCAATGTACGGATCCTGGGAGTTGATTGCTCGATGATATCCAGATTTACGAAAGCGTCCGGATGCGTCATTGCGGTGGCCGTTGTCTTTATGTCGCATCAGACTTCTGCGCAGACAATCGAGGACGCATTTGCCAAAGCGTATTTGAATAATCCGACGTTGCTCTCGACGCGGGCGGGACTTCGGAGCGCTGATGAAAGTGTGCCGCAGGCGCTTGCGGACTGGCGTCCAACGGTTGAAGTCACGTCATCAGTAGGGTTGTCCGAAGTCGATAGCAATACATCGGCGGATGGTCGTCAAAGCCGGGAGCCCGCTGATATTGGCATCAGTCTAACGCAGCCGCTCTTTCGTGGTGGTCGGACCTTGGCGGCAACCAGCGGCGCGGAGAACGACGTTCGTGCCGCCCGGGCGCGCCTATTGGACACCGAGCAAACGATTTTACTTCAAGCGGCGACCGCCTTCTTGAATGTTTTTCGTGACCAGGCTGTTCTGGGCTTAAACAGAAACAACGAAGAAGTTCTTCAGCGTCAGTTGCAGGCGACTCGTGACCGTTTTGAGGTCGGCGAGATTACGCGGACCGACGTGTTTCAGGCCGAAGCTCGTTTGGCGCGTGCGACCGCAGACCGGATTCAATCAGAAGGTGACTTGGAGGTATCGCGGGCGAACTACCTTAATGTGGTTGGTGAACCTGCACCGGATACACTGGATTTGCCGACGATTGTGGGACCGGTCCCTGGGAGCGCAAACGAATCTGTCCGTATCGCCGTCGTCAATAATCCAGGCGTGATCGCTGCGGAGTTTGACCGCCGGGCATCCATGGATAACGTTGATGAGGTCTGGGGGGAGTTACTTCCGGAGTTAAGTCTCAACGCCAGCAGCACGCGAGAGTTGCAGGGCTCATCGGAAACAAGTGCTCGCACGACCCATGAAGTAACGTTGGACCTGACTATTCCGATTTATCAACAAGGTGAGGTGTATTCCCGCCTGCGAGAGGCCCGACAGGATGCCGCAGAGTCGACCTTGACGATAGATACCGAGCGTCGTGATGCCGCCGAAGCCGCTACGCAGGGGTTCGAGAGTTTCCAGACGGCCCAGGCACAGGTAACAGCGTTCCAATCGCAAATCGAAGCAAACGTAATTGCCTTGGAGGGCGTGCAACGCGAAGCGGCGGTCGGTTCGCGAACGGTTCTGGATATCTTGGACGCGGAACAGGAATTGTTGGACGCACGCGTATCGCACGTGCGTGCGCAACGGGACGAGCGGGTCGCGGGGTATGAATTGATGTCAGCATTGGGGCGGCTAACCGCGAAAGACTTGGGGCTCGCGGTTGACCTTTATGATCCGCGCGAGCATTACAATGAGGTTCGCGACAGATGGTTCGGCGGGACGAGTAGCGGCGGGGTCAAATGACCCAGTCCAGATATCGCGTGAGGAGGCGTGGTATCTAGCTTGTTTCGAAAACGTTTTATTAACTGTCGATGAAGCAAACTGTCATCGATTGTTAACCTTAACGGGGGTAAGACCCGCGCATGAGCGACGAGACAAACGCTGCGCAAGAAGATGGCGCCGAACCCTCGATGGAGGATATCCTTGCTTCCATTCGACGTATCCTGTCGGAGGAAGAGGAGGAGGAACTAGAGCAGGCCGCCGCGGCACCTGAGCCTGAAGCGGAGCCCGAGCCAGAACCTGAGCCCGAGCCCGAGCCAGAACCTGAGCCCGCGTCGGAACCCGAACCTGAGCCCGAGCCGGAACCCGAACCTGAGCCCGAACCAGTATTCGAGGCTGAGCCGGAACCTGCGCCCGTAGCGCCGCCGCCTCCACCACCACCTCCACCACCGATGCCGGCCGAGATGACGGAAATACTCGAATTGACGCCCGACATGGTGGCGGCGCCGGAATTGGTCTCGGTCCCGACATTCCAGTCTGGCGCGGATATGCTTTCGGAGTTGGCGAAAGCTATTCTTGATCAACGTGATATGGCGGTTGGAAGCAGCCGCGACATTACTCTGGAAACCATGGTTCGAGAGATGCTCAAACCGATTTTGAGCGAATGGTTGGATCGCAATCTGCCGTATATGATCGAACGGTTGGTCAAGAAAGAGATCGACAAGATGATCAATAGGGCTGAGCGCCTGGACGACTAGTTACCTAGTCATCTCCGGACATTGATCCTCCGGTATCGCGGGGGTAAAACGTCATGAAATCTCGAACAATTGATCCGGAGTGGGCCAGCAATGCTGGAAAAAACATACTCGCCGAGCGAAATCGAAAATAGGCGTTACGAATCCTGGGAGGCAGATGGAGATTTTGCCATCGGAGGCTCGCGTGACAACGCCGAGCCGTTCACCATTGTCATACCGCCGCCAAACGTTACCGGTAGCCTCCATATGGGGCACGCGCTCAACAACACGCTCCAAGACATCTTAATCCGCTATCGTCGCATGCAAGGTCGCGATGCACTATGGCAGCCGGGCACGGATCATGCGGGCATTGCGACACAAATGGTCGTTGAACGCCAGATGGCGGAAGAGGGCCTTACGCGTCATGACTTAGGACGGTCCAAGTTCATTGATCGAGTGTGGAAGTGGAAAGCGGAATCGGGCGGAACGATAACAGGACAACTTCGCCGCCTCGGGGCGTCGTGTGACTGGTCACGCGAACGCTTTACGATGGATGATGGCCTGTCTGCGGCGGTTACAAAAGTGTTCGTCCAACTCTACAAAGAGGGGCTGATTTACCGCGACAAACGCCTCGTGAACTGGGATCCGAAGCTTCACACTGCCATTTCTGACTTGGAAGTAGAGCAGCGCGAGACCGTCGGGAAGATGTGGTACTTCAAGTACCCGCTTGAGGGCGACAGTGAGACTTTCGTGACGGTCGGAACCACGCGGCCGGAAACCATGCTGGGGGATACCGGAGTCGCGGTCCACCCGGACGATGACCGGTACACCGACTTTGTCGGCAAGAGCTGTATTCTCCCGATCGTTGGTCGAACAATTCCGATTGTCGCGGATGACTATGCTGATCCCGAAAAAGGCACGGGTGCGGTTAAAATGACGCCTGCGCACGACTTCAACGATTTCGAGGTCGGCAAGCGGCATCAGCTTAAGATGGTCAACGTTTTCGACGAGAACGCCTGTCTTAATGACAATGTGCCCGAGACATATCGCGGGATGGATCGTTTTGCCGCTCGAGATAAAGTCGTCGCGGAAATGGAGCAACTCGGCCTTTTAGTAAGGATCGAAGACAACCCGATGACGGTTCCGTACGGGGACCGATCCGGCGTGGTGATTGAACCTTGGCTGATGGACCAGTGGTTCGTCGATGCGAAAACCTTGGCGGGGCCAGCGATCAGCGCTGTCGAGCAGGGCAAAACACAGTTCGTGCCGAAGAATTGGGAAAACACTTACTTTGAATGGATGCGGAACATTCAACCTTGGTGTATCTCCCGCCAGATTTGGTGGGGTCACCAGATTCCGGCCTGGTTCGGACCGGACGGCGAGGTGTTTGTTGCGGAAACCGAGGATGCGGCACTCGCTGCTGCGCGCGAGAGTCTGGGGCAGGATGTCGAGCTTGTTCGCGACCCTGACGTTCTGGACACTTGGTTTTCTTCCGCACTTTGGCCGTTCTCTACTCTGGGGTGGCCGGACGAAACGCCGGAGCTCGAGCGCTACTATCCGACGGACGTGCTTATTACCGGTTTCGATATCATCTTCTTCTGGGTCGCCAGGATGATGATGATGGGGCTGCATTTCATGGACGAAGTGCCGTTCCATACGGTTTACATCCATGCCCTTGTCCGTGACGAAAAAGGACAGAAAATGTCTAAGTCCAAGGGAAATGTCATTGATCCCCTGGAACTGATCGACCGTTACGGGGCGGATGCGTTGCGGTTTACGTTGACCGCCTTTGCCGCCCAGGGCCGCGACGTGAAGCTATCGGAAAGCCGGGTCGAGGGATATCGAAACTTCTGCACCAAACTATGGAATGCGGCGCGCTTTTGCGAGATGAACGAGTGTCGACCGGACGCTGGATTTGATCCCCGGTCTATCGATGGCTCCTTGAACAAGTGGATTGTCGGCAAGACCGTCGAAGCTGAAGCGCGAACTCGCGAAGCGCTTGAAGCCTATCGTTTCAATGACGCGGCATCGGTGATCTATCATTTTGTTTGGGGAACGTACTGCGACTGGTATCTGGAGCTGTCGAAGCCGGCATTGCAGGGTGAAGACAGCGACGCGAAAACGGAAGCACGCGCGACCGCCGCATGGGTTTTGGATCAAATTTTGATGTTGTCCCATCCCGTGATCCCATTCATCACGGAGGAACTATGGCAAACCATCGCCGAGCGTCCGGTTGAGAAACTTATCGGCGCTGAGTGGCCAACGTATGATACAGCGCTGATCGATCCGCAGATAAATGCGGAAATCGATTGGGTTGTTCGCTTGATCAGCCAGGTGCGTGCTGTGCGGGCGGAGATGAATGTGCCGCCGGCGGCCAAAGTACCGATGTTGTTAAAAGACGCCGGTCCAGACGCGACCCGTTACCTTGAAGCTCATCGCGACGTCATCGAGAGGCTGGCCAGATTGGAATCCTCGGAGATCCTAACCGGCGATGTTCCAGTGGGTGCCGTGCAAGACGTTATCGACGAGACAACGATTGTCTTGCCCATCGCGGATGTGATCGACCTCAAAGAAGAACGAGCCCGTTTGGAGAGAGAAATTTCGAAACAAGACCAAGAAATTTCCCGGTTTGAAAAGAAATTGAGCAATGAGAAATTCATCGCAAACGCGCCCGAAGCCGTGGTCGAAACCGAGCGGGAACGCTTGACGGAAGCGCAGCAAACGCGGGACAAACTTCAAGATGCGCGCAAGCGTCTGCTTGCAGCGGGCTAAGCCGGAAGTAACCAACCGAACGCGGGCCACTGAGGGGGTAGAGTAATGGAAAACGACATTCGGCAAATCACCGAAGAGGTGATTGAAATCATTACGATATACGGTATCGACGTCGTTGGTGCCTTGGCCATCCTGATCATCGGTTGGATGGTTGCGGGCTGGATACGTGGCGCGGTGAACAAGGCCCTTGGTCGTGTACCGAACATGGATGAGACGCTTCGGCCATTCTTGTCCAATCTCGTGCGCTGGTTTGTTCTTGCCTTCGTTATTGTCGCCGTCCTCGGCCAGTTTGGCGTCGAAACAACCAGCATTATCGCGGTTTTGGGTGCCGCAGGCCTTGCAATCGGACTTGCACTGCAAGGCACGCTGTCCAATGTCGCGGCGGGCGTCATGTTGTTGGTATTACGCCCCTTTAAGGTAGGCGATTTTATCGATGCGGGTGGTCTGGCTGGTACGGTCGTGGAAATCGGACTATTCACGAGCGAGCTGAAGACTGCGGACGGTGTTTATATCATGGCGCCGAATTCGCAAATCTGGAATTCGACGATTACCAACTTTTCCCGAAATCCAACGCGACGCGTTGATGTATTGATCGGTATTGCGTACGACGACGATATCGATAAAGGGCAAAGCGTCTTGCAAGAATTGATGGATGCGGACGCGCGCGTCTTAAGAGACCCGGCACCCGCGACCATGGTCATGTCCTTGGGTGATAGCTCAGTCAATATCAACATGCGATGCTGGGTCAACGCTGGTGATTACTGGGGTGTTCTTTTCGATTTGACGAAAGCCGCTAAAACTGCGGTCGAAGGGGCCGGGTTGTCGATCCCGTTCCCGCAGCAAGACGTGCATATGCATAACGCTGCTGAATAGATTTGGTAGTCCCGGGGTAACCTAATTTGCCCCGGGAAACCATTTGCTAACGGTCTTTTGCAACAGTGCTATAATGCAAAAGATGCGAAAGTCGCCCGTCAAAGTAAACCAGCCGACGAAGAACGACGCTGTTATGGCAGCGCACGCGAACGCCGAGGATCGTGCCGATTATATTGTTGCGCGTCTTGAAAAGTTCATTCGCGAAGGCAGCAAGGACGAGCAAGGGATGTCGTTCGAGCGTTGGAAGCAGATGGCACGCTCGGAGATTGCGATCGCAATTGCGGAGGCCGAGATGTCACAGAAGTACGACGAGTTGTCTTCAAAACGCGTCCTGTTCGTGGTCTCGGCCGCGATGGTTACGATCGGGTTTTGGGGGACCGTGACCAGCCTCGACAAGATCGAGGTCATGGCGGGGGGACTGATATGTGGGCTCGCAGGTCTCGTGATGATGCTTGCGGTCGGAAACTGGCGGTTTCGGAGTTGGGCGGAAATCAAGAGGGCACGGAAGCGCCGCGAAATTCTCGGTCGTGTTGAGGACCTCACCAAACGTATCAAGCGTTTGGAGAAGGAATTAGAAGCTGAGGCTGAGGAACTCGAAAACCTCAAAAAGAAAGCAGGTCGCACCCGACTGGTGTTAACAGGGACGGCGCAGGATTAGGCGCTCACTTGATGGCGCGTTCGAGCGCATCGACCAATCGCTGGACTTCGGTCAACGTATTGTAGTGGGCCATCGAACAACGAACCACACCATCATCGGCGTCCTCAATCCCGACCGCCTCCACTAACCGTTTCGCATAGAAGTCACCGTGACGTATCGCGATCTTGTCTTTTTCGACGGCGCGAGCGATGTCCTCGGAACGATTACCATCTACCACGATTGAAAACGTTGGTGCGCGATCTGCGGACGCCGCCGACGCTCGACCAACCAGCCGGACGTTATTCTTGGCATTCACCCAGGTCACAAAAACCCTGGATAACTCTTCCTCATGCGCGGCAAAAAGGGCAAATACGGCACGCGTTCGTTCCGTTTCGTCTTCGGGCACGGTGTCGAAGTGTTGTTTAGCGACAATGTCGATGTAGTCAGCGACGCCGACCAGCGATGCGATAATCTCGTGCTGCGGCCCAGCCGGGTTCATCTTGTACGAGGTTTCTGACTCTGGAATGAAATAATGGTGTTGGCTGCGGGCGGCCAGAAGGTGTTCCTTCTTGCCGTACATCATTCCGATGTGGGGACCGAAAGTCTTGTATAGGCTGAACGCGTAGTAATCGACATCCCAGGCTTTGACATCGACGAACCGATGCGGTGCGAAGGCGACGCCGTCGACGCAAACCTGAGCACCGGCATCATGAACCGTTTTCGTGATTGATGGTACATCGTTGATGTTGCCGGTAATGTTGGAGACGTGCGGAAACGCGACCAAGCGAGTCTTTTCAGATAACAACTGACGAAGCAGGTCCGTATCGAGTTCCGCAGTTTCCGGATTGACTGGCCATTCGACGACTTTGATCCCGGTGGCTGCCAAGCGATGCCATGGGCCAGCATTGGCTTCGTGGTTGAGATTAGTGACGATGACTTCGTCGCCCTCTGCCCACAATGGACGAAGCGAGCGCGACAATACGTCAATGTTTGCCGACGTTGAAGGCCCGATGACGACCTCGTCAATATCGGCGCCAATCATATTTGCCATTTTTCTGTGCCCGTCGGCCATGCGCTCCGCGGCAAGCGTCGACGTGGGAAACGGGGCGCCAGGTTGAACCTGGCATTCGCTCATATATGCGGTGAGCCGGCCGATTACCGATTTGGGAACGAAACTTCCGCCCGCATTTTCAAAAAAGGCCCAATCCCAGCAATGGGGCGGGAACTGATCGCGGCAGAATGCCACGTCGAGTTTTGTTTCTGGTTTTTGGCGGCCAAACACATTGGGCTCCCTGTTTGGGATTAAGATGGCCTCAGATTATGCCCGCACGGGAACGCTTCGCAATCAAGTTTCGATAGGGAAATCATCTCAACACATAATGGTCCGCGATAATTACCACAGCAAAAGAGAATTTGACCGCCAGATCGTATCTTAAAGGTGATCGCGTTTAAGGATCAGCCAAGTATGCCGACGTTCGAGGTCGTCAATCTCGCGATCAAGCCACTCGACAAGATGACCGCCGTCATTTGCGTGATGTCCACGCAAATCATCCAAGCGGGCCAATTGATTCTCGACGGTCTGCGCAAGCAGGTCGATCTGTTCGGCTTGGTCTTCTCGTGGCAACAAGTCTAAAAAGCGAAACTTGAGCGCTACAACTAGCTTATTGAGGTCGTTTTCCGCCGACTTTACGTTGGCCGTCAAAAGAGTTTTGAACTCGCGCCGACCCTCATCGGTGATTGAAAGAACAGCCTTATCCCCGGCGCCGGATACTGATGTGACCAAACCTTCGTGTTTGAGCAACTCAATCGAAGTACCCAAGACATCAAGCGAGGGACCCATAACATGCGTAACGAAATGGCGTACGTCGACAGCAAGCGTGGCGTAAGGTATGTCGGACCGCGCCAACATACCCAATGCACAAAGCCGCGTTGCCTCTTTTGGTGTTAGTGTATTATCGGCGTACATCAAAAAACCCTCTGTCCTTGTCAGATATAAGGTTTAACGGGCTAAAAGTCCATTAATTTGGCCCCTGCGTCGACTGTTCGCGGTGTCCAATCATGCTCTATGTCCGTGTTCGTTCACCCACGCCTCGGCCTCGTCCAGCGATTTCTCTGCGATATCGAATATCTCGTCGATTTCTGCCTCGGTCGTGATAAGCGGCGGACAAAACGCCAGATTGTCACCAATTGCACGGACGATTAAGCCGTTCTCAAGGCACTTGCCTTCTGCGGCCGGACCGACTTTTTGGCTCGGATCGAAAGGTGTTTTGGAAGCCTTATCTTTCATCAGTTCCAATGCGCCCATCATACCACACGACCGTGCATTTCCGACGAGCGGATGCGTGGACAGCGCGGACATGCGGTCTGAAAATCGACCCATCACCGACCTTACATGACCGACGATGTCACGCTCTTCGTATATCTTTAAGGTTTCCAAGGCCACCGCTGCGGATACGGGGTGGCCGCCATAGGTCGAGCCATGGCCGAAAACGCCGAATTTTTCGCTTTCGGCGACCATGGCTTCGTAGACACGATCAGATATGAGCAACGCGGAAATCGGCAGATAGGCGGAGGATAATTGCTTCGCCGTGGATAGAAAATCCGGATCCAAATCGAAGGTTTGTGATCCCCACATGTTTCCGGTCCGTCCAAAGCCGTTGATCACCTCGTCCGCTACGAGAAGCACATCGTATTTCTTGAGGACTTTCTGGATTTTCTCGTAGTACGTGGGCGGCGGAACAATCACGCCGCCCGCGCCCATGACCGGCTCGCAGAACATGGCGGCAACCGTGTCAGGACCTTCTTCCAGAATAAGGTTCTCGAGGTCTTCGGCACAGCGAGTTGCGAATTCTTCTTCGGACTCACCTTCCAAGCCTTCCCGGTAGTAGTGCGGGCAGGTCGTGTGCATGATGCGATCAATCGGCAGATCGAAGTCGCCATGAAGATGGGGCAGGCCGGTCAAACTGGCGGATGCGACGGTGACGCCGTGGTATCCGCGAATGCGCGAGATAATCTTCTTCTTCTCGGGCTTCCCGATGGCGTTGTGATAGTACCAGATGAGCTTTACGGCGAGGTCCGTGGCTTCAGAACCCGAGTTGGCAAATAGGACTTTGGACAATCGTCCGGGCGCGATCGAAACCAACTTTTCGGCGAGATCGATGACTGTCTCCGACGAGCGATGATTAAAGGCATGGTAGTAGGCAAGCTTGCCCATGGCTTCAGTCGCGGCATCGATAAGACGTTGCTCGCCAAAACCAAGGCTGACGCACCAAAGTCCAGACAGTCCTTCGATGTAACTCTTTCCGCTATCGTCGAAAACGCGAATGCCTGCGCCTCGGTCGATAATTAGCGGTCCTTTCTCTTGATGCACCTTGAGGTTGGTGTAGCCGTGGACGTGATAGGCAATATCGCGAGCTTGAGCTGAATTTCCGGATGTGGACATGGGAGTCTCCAACCAATGTGCTATGTTATGGCATTCGTTCCGATTGACTTAGGTCATCGTACTGAGCCGTCAGATGCGTTCGAATGACTATAACAAGACTTACAAACCCATTGGGAGGATGATTCCGTGGCTATTAAAGATATTCTTGTACATTTAGATTCCGACGATATTGGCACCGTCGTCGTCGAGGCGGCCGTTAAGATGGCCCAAGCCCACAATGCACGTCTGATCGGCCTGTATGCAGGCGTTCCGTTCGATATTCCGTCCTACGTTGTGGCGCAACTGCCGCCCGAGGTCATTGAAACGCATCAACAACATGTACAGGAGAGCGCGCGGACAACGGCTGATGCATTCGAAAAAGCATGTACGGATAACGGTATTTCATTTGATGTTCGTACGGGTGATTGGCGCGATCCGGTGGAAACCATTATGTGCACCCATGCCAGATACGCGGACATGGTGATGATCGTGCAACCCGAGAACGAATTACTGAGCGGTCGCGCACGCGAAGTTGCGGATCACATTGTCCTGAGGTCCGGCGCGCCCGTTATGATCGTCCCAAGAAAACCTGCCCGCATGGGCGCAGGGTCGCGGGTATTGATTGGATGGGATGGGGGACGCTATGCGGCGCGCGCGGTTAAAGATGCGATGCCGATCTTGGCTAACGCTGATGAGGTCAAGATATTGGCTGTCGATCCGCGGCCCGGCGTTGCCGGACTTGGTGATTTGCCGGGAGCGGACCTCGCGCACTATCTTGCGACGCATGGGGTCAAGGCGGAGGCGGATCATAAGAACTCGGGAAGTCTACGCATCGGCGATGTCATCTTGAACGAGGCGGCGGAAATGGGGGCCGACCTCATTGTATCGGGCGCATATGGTCATGCCCGATTCGGAGAGCTTATCCTCGGCGGCGTCACTGATACGCTAATGGAAGAAATGAGCATTCCGGTAATGATGTCCCATTGATAGCTTGAAAAGTTCAAGTTCGTCCGTCGTGTGATCGGGGGTCTAACGCATCTTGCAGACCGTCGCCCAAGAAATTGAAGGCGATGACTGTCACGAAAATCAACATGCCGGGATAGAACGCAAGCGAAGGGGCTTCCCAAATTGTCTCCTGCGCGCCGGTCAAAAGGTTACCCCAACTCGGGATCGGTGGTTGAATCCCGAGACCGAGGAAGCTTAGCACCGATTCCAATAGGATCACGTTGCCCACCGAGAGTGTGGTCGCGACAATGATTGGCGAGGCGAGATTCGGAAGGATATGCCGGGTCATAATTCTTACGGCACCGGCACCTTGCGCGCGCGCCGATAGGACAAATGGCTGCGCTTTAAGACTTAACGTCGTTGCCCGGACCAATCTTGCGACCGTGGTCCAACCCACCAGCGCGACGATGGCGATAATGCGGTAAAGGCTCGCGCTTTCGGACGCTGCGATGTCGGCTGGGACACCGATTTTTTCAAGATCGACAGCCGCCAGAACGATCAGAAGAGGTAAGGCCGGTAGGGCAATGACGCCATCAGTTACGCGCATCACGAACGCGTCAATGCGACCGCCAAGATATCCCGAAATCAGTCCAATTGACGTGCCGATAATAGCGGCGGCGAGCGTCGCGGCGAGACCGACCATTAAAGAAACCCGCCCACCCAGAAGCAGACGTGAGAGGACATCACGGCCAAGTTCGTCGGTGCCGAGCGGGTTTGCCGATGTCGCCGGGCCGTAGCGCCCGAAAAGATCGACGGCGTCGGGTTCAATTCCGAGGAGGCCAATAATCAGCGGCGCGGTCGTCGCCAGCATTGCCATCAGTAGGAGGAGTAAGCCACTGGCGACTGCAAGCTTATGTCGACAAAACCGCGTGAAGACACGGTTCTGGGCGATCGTCGGAGAGGATGACGCGATCTCACTCATGCATCGGCCTCCGCATAAGTGATCCGCGGATCGAGCCACACATAAGCGACATCGGCGAGCAAGTTACCGAGCAGTGTCAGGGCCGTAGCCATCAAAAGGCCCACGAGCGCTAGATTATAATCATTGCCCATGACCGCGTCGAAGATCAGCTTTCCCATTCCCGGGTACGCAAACACGGTCTCCGTAATCAACGCGCCCGAGAACAAAACGCCCAAATCCAATGCGATAACGGTGACGACGGGGATCATGGCATTGCGAAGAGCATGGCCAAGGACCACACGGTCTTCCCGCAATCCTTTGGCTCGCGCGGTTCGAATGTAGTCTCTTCGGAGGGTCTCGATCATCGAGGCCCGCATGTAACGAGTATGGCCGCCGACGCCAGCGATAGTCAGACTGGCGACCGGTAGAATCAGGAACTGGAGATAAGCCCAAAAGCCGCTTTCGCCGGACACCGCCGGCGTTCCGCCAGCTGGCAGCCACCCCAATGTGACGGCGAACAACATAATCAGCAGAATTCCGAGCCAGAAGGGGGGAATGGATATACCGGCAAACGCCAGCAAGTTGATCCCATAATCGGCGGTCGAATAAGGGCGCGTTGCGGCGTAGATACCCGCCGGCAATGCAATGAGAAGCGCTAAAGCTAAGCTACAGGCGAGTAGAACGAGCGTGTTCTGCAAAGCTGGAATAATCGCCGAAAATACGGGTTGCGCATATAGCCGGGAATATCCGAAGTCTCCAGTGAGTGCGGAACCCAGCCAATTCAGATACCGCGACCAGATCGGTTGATCCAAACCATATAGTGCGCGAAGTCGCACGGCATCCTCCGCCGTGACGTTGGGATCGGCGCTGATCATCAAGTCGACCGGATCTCCGGGCATCAAGCCGATCAGGCTGTAAATGACAAAAGACATCACCAGCAGGACGATTGTCGAATGTAGCGCGCGACGCAGGAGGAACGTGAACATGGCGTTACCCTAGCATGCGACAATTAGTCGGCGCAGCGACGGATTATTGCGCTCTCACTCGGCGGCAACTTTCCATTCTTCGACCCATAGCGTCGTTGGAAATTGATGTCCGGTCGGGCGCACGCCCGACAGCCACTTTGGCAGAATGAAAGAGTTTGCCCGGAAGTACAGTGGCAGAGCAGGAAGGTCGGTTGCGTATATCTGCTGGAGACGATCCCAAAGTTTTCTTCGTTCCTCGCGATCCAGTTCCAGTTCGATACTTTCGAGGAGGGCATCCATCTCTGGATTCACGTAACCAGTATAATTTTGGCCACCCCAGTTGTTCGCTTCCGTTGGGATGGAGTCTGAATGGAGTGTTGTGCGCGGGACACTCTCGGGTGAAGAAATCCATGCGAACATCGCGAGGGCGGAGAATTGACGTTTGCTCACCGACTCTCCAAAGAATACGCGCGCCGGCTCATTATTGATTCTGACATCGATGCCGACGGCTTTCCATTGGCTTTGCAGGACTTGTTGAACAAGCTCGCGTGTCCGATTTCCCGCGGTCGTCATGATTTCCAGACGTAACGGTTCGCCGCTGGCGTTGACGCGCACGCCTTGCTTCTTTTGTCCCCAGCCGGCCTCAGACAACAGTGAGTTCGCCTTCTGGGGATCGTAGGTATATGTGGGAATACGGTCGCTGTGCACCCAATCAAGCGGATTAACGCCCGTATGTGCGACCGGTTGCTTGCCACCGAAAAGTCGATCCGAAATCGCTTGTCGGTCAATGGCATAGAGCATGGCCTGGCGTACCCGGCGGTCGGCCAAAATCGGATTGTCCAACATGACATCGATGTGCTCGTAAATCAGTCCCGGCCGATAGAGCACCTGAAACTTGTCTCCGTGACGTTTTTCGAAAGCAAGGGCTTGGTCTACGAGCAACCCTAACTCTCCAGAAATCATATCGACGCCACCAGACAGAATATTTGCCTCCAAGGTCGCCGTGTTCTCGATAACTCGGACCGTGATCTTGTCAAAGGACGGGGTTTGGCCCCACCACTTTGGATTGCGCTCAAACACCATATGAGAGCCGGCCTGCGCGGCCGTCATAACGTACGGCCCCATAAACAACCCAAGATTGGTGGAGTCCGTATCGAAAGCAGTGCGCGTTCGATAAGCTTCTGGTTTGGCGAAATTCACTTGGTCAAGATGGGCCGGCAGGATGCCCATGGTCGAAATGTTGTTATAGTCGAATGTACGCCGGTCGATGTGGAGCGTGAACGATTTATCATCGATGCGCGTAATCGAGAGGATTCGTCGGTACCCTTCAGCCGCCGCGACCCCGGATTTCGGATGTCGTCCTACTTCCCACGTGAAGATCACATCGTCAGACGTTACGGGCGTGCCGTCCGCCCATACCGCTTCGGACTTGAGCGTATAGGTAACGGCAATTCCGTCCTTTCCGTCCGGCGTCTGTTCCAAAACGGCGCCGCCGTTCTCGAGAGTCGGCAGCGTATCGCAAAGGACGCAAACGACATTCCAATCCGGGTCCATGGTCGTGATCGGCCGTCGCGTGAGGCCATGGACGTAGGACTTCGCCATCATCGAATCGATATTCGGATGGAATGTTGACGGGTACTGAGTGATTCCAATGACGAGTTCTTTTTTCGCCCACGCGGGTGCATGGACGAGCATCGCAAGACAGACGACGATGGCGGAGATAACCGGTGCGGCGTGGGCTTTCATGAGGCTTCCTTGTACCAGAACACATCACGGACTATCACGGGATATGGTGAACACTACCGTATCCGTCGAGGGGAGACATCCACCATGATTGCTACGAACGAAACGACGTTATTTGCCAATACAGCATTATTGCCGGGCGGATGGTCATCGGACGTCTCAATCACATACGATACGACCGGGTCGATAACCGCTGTGTCTTCGGGACAGTCTTATGACGGCGCATCGATGCATAAGGTGGCGGGCCCGTTACTGCCGGGTATCCCGAACCTTCATTCCCATGCGCATCAGCGAGCCATGGCGGGCTTGAGCGAGTACCGCACATCCGATGCGGGTTCCCAAGACAGTTTCTGGACGTGGCGAAAGGTCATGCATGCGTTTGCCCCCGCCGTCACGCCGGAGATGTTGGAGGTGATTGCGACCCAGCTTTATATTGAGATGCTTAAGGCCGGATATACCTCTGTTTGTGAGTTTCATTATCTGCATCACCAGTCAGATGGAGGCCCATATGACGATCCTGCCGAGATGGCACATGCGATTGTCCGGGCGGCACGTTCCGCTGGAATCGGTTTGACGCTACTGCCTGTCCTTTACTCTCGCGGCGGATATGCAGACGCGGAGCCGAATGCCGGTCAAGGCCGCTTCATTAGCAACACGGAAACGATGGGCCGAATACTCGCTGGTTTGTTTGAAGCATACGCCGAAGACAGCGATCTGATCATTGGTCTCGCGCCGCATAGCCCGCGACAGGTATCGAAACGCGCCATGACGGATACGTTGAACGCGCTTGACGGTTTGGATGCGCGTGCGCCGATCCACATTCATGTCGCCGAGCAGTTAAAGGATGTGGAGGAATCGATCGCATTTGATGGTGTTAGGCCTGTTGAATGGATGTTTCAGAATTTCGATGTGGATGAGCGATGGTGTTTGGTACATGCGACCCATATCGACGACGGGGAAATCGCCGCGATCGCCGATAGCCGTGCCGTCGTCGGAGTGTGTCCGACGACCGAAGCGAACCTTGGCGACGGTATTTTTCCGCTCATCGAATACCTGCATGCGGGAGGACGATGGGGCGTCGGCAGTGACAGCAATGTCTCGGTCAGCCCGGTAGAGGAACTTCGTTGGCTCGAATACGGACAAAGACTAACCCAAAGAAAACGAAATTTGGTGGCGGACGGGGCAGGTGGCTCGACCGGTCGGCGCCTTTTCGATCTATCGATTGCGGGCGGTGCCCAAGCATCCGGTCGCGATACCGGCCGGATCGCACCTGGGTATGCTGCGGATTTCTTGGCACTTGATGGCGATAGTCCTTGGCTGGCCGGGCGGAACGACGAACGCATCGTGGATAGCTTTATTTTCGCGGGCAACGATAATCTTGTCGGCGACGTATGGGTCGGCGGTCGACATCTGATTGTGGACGGGCGGCATCGACTTGAAGCGTCCGCTCGCGATGGCTTCAATACGTTGATGGCGGCAATTGATCTTTAAGCGGCTCGGGGAGTGTCAAGGAATGGCCCTTTTCCGAGACTGCATTGCGACCTAAAACAGAGACATGAAGACACGCGAGGTGCGCTCCGCCCGACTTGCCCTGGGCTTCTCGAGCATTGGCCATACTTATAGCCACTTGTTTCAGCCGTTGTATTACGTCGCCGTGTTGACGCTGGAGGATGAGCTGGGCTTGACCCATGGTGAAGCAATCCAACTCGCGGTGTTGGGTGGGATGCTGTTCGGTTTTGCTGCGCCGTTGGCTGGATGGCTTGGCGATCGTTGGGGACCTGTCCCATTGATGGTGGTCTATTTCTTCGGTACCGGCACTGCCATGATGCTGACGGGATTGGCACAAGCACCCTGGCAGATTATGGCCGCGTTGGCGCTTACGGGGACGTTTGCGTCGATCTATCACCCGGTGGGTATCGCGTGGTTGATCAAGAACGCCGTCAATCGGGGCACGGCGCTGGGTATCAATGGGATTTTTGGTGGCTTGGGACCGGCGATTGCAGCATTGACAGCTGGAACGATTATCGCGATTGCGGGTTGGCGTGCAGTCTTCGTCATTCCAGGGATCATCATCGTCGCGACCGGCATCACCTTTGCAGTTTGTGTGGCGCGCGGTTGGATTGTGGATCGCGCCGACGACCGCTCAATCACACCGCCCGCCCAGCAAGGCGATGCGCCCCGTGTTTTTGCCGTATTGGCCGTGACAATGTTGTGCACCGGAATGATTTATCAGGCATCACAAGCGGCTTTGCCAAAGGCCTTCCAAATCAGCCTGATTGATGTGATCGACGAGAGCGTTTTGGGTATTTCAACGCTCGTCGCGGTGGTGTTTTTCATTGCAGGGCTAATGCAAGTCGCCGGTGGTTGGCTCGCGGATCGAATGTCGCCAAAAGTCGTCTACATAGGCGCGTTCATGATCCAGCTTCCCCTGCTGATCATGCTGGCAAATCTTTCGGGCGCGTTGGCCGTCGTCGTGGCTGTCATCATGATATCTGCGAACAACGGCGCTTTGCCGGCAGAGAACGTCATTTTGGCCCGCTACGTACCGCGTGCACGTCGATCCTTGGCATTCGGGTTCAAGTTCGTTCTCGCAATCGGCTTTGCCGCACTAGGCGTCCAGTTGGAGGCGACCCTTTTTGATGCAACGGGTGGTTTCTATTGGCTGTTCACGGTCCTTGCGGCGATTGCGTTCACCGGCGCCTTTGCGGCAATGGTTCTGCCGTCCGAAAATCAGACGGCGTCTCCGCAACCGGCGGAGTAACCTAGGCCTTCGACAATGCGTGATCTAGGTCGCGTAACAGATCGTCAGCGTCTTCTAATCCAACCGATAGTCGAATGGTGTCGTTGCCGGCACCGGCAGCCGCGCGTTGGTCCTCCGTCAACTGCCTGTGCGTGGTAGAAGCGGGATGTAAGATGAGCGACTTTGTGTCGCCGATGTTGGCGAGATGGGAGAACAAGTTCACTGTTTCGACAACTTTGACTCCCGCTTCGTATCCCCCCTCAACGCCAAAGGTGAATACCGCTCCCGCTCCGCGCGGAAGATACTTCTGCGCAAGGTCAAAATAAGGGCTCGACGCCAGACCCGCGTAACTGACCCAAGCGACTTTCGAATGTCCTTCAAGGAACGTTGCGACCTTCATGGCATTGTCGACGTGGCGGTCCATTCGGACATGAAGCGTTTCAATGCCGGAGATCGTATTAAACGCATTGGCAGGCGACAGCGCCGGGCCGAAATCACGCAATGCCACCGCCCGGGCTTTCATGGTGAAACCGAAGTCGCCAAACGTCTCGAAGAATGTTAGCCCATGATATGCTGGGTCCGGTTCCGTCATCGTCGGGAAACCGGGGCCGCCGGTCCAATCAAATTTGCCGCTTTCAACCACGGCGCCGCCGATCGAGGTTCCGTGCCCTTGCAAGAACTTCGTCGTGGAATGGCACACGATATCGGCACCCCATTGAATCGGCTGGCAAAGGTATGGGGTCGCCAGCGTGTTGTCGACGATGAGCGGGATGCCGGCATCCTTGGCGATAGCGGCGATAGCGGCGACGTCCAACACGACGCCGCCGGGGTTGGCCAAGGCTTCGATGAATATCGCTTTGGTTCGCGGTGTAATCGCGTCTTTTAGGAATTGCGGTTGGGTGCAATCAACGAAGGTGCAGTTCCAGCCGAGCCGCTTAAAGCTGACCCCGAACTGCGTAATGGATCCGCCGTAGAGGTTCTGCGATGCAATGAACTCGTCGCCCGGTTCTAGCAAAGTAAAGAAGGTTAGGAATTGCGCCGCATGTCCCGATGCCGCGCACACCGCCGCGCGACCGCCCTCCAAGTTCGCGATCCGCTCTTCAAGTACCGAGACGGTGGGATTGGTGAGTCGCGAATAGATGAACCCAAAAGTCTGCAGGTTGAACAGATCGGATGCGTGATCCGCATCGTCGAACACATACGATGTCGTCTGATAGATTGGGGTTGCGCGGGCGCCGGTCACCGGGTCCGGTTGCGCGCCGGCATGAATAGTGCGCGTACCGAATCCGTATTCAATCGGCCCGTCGGATTTTTTCGCCATGTCGATTACGCCAATTCTAATGTCATGTACGCACTGTTCGGGTCGAGTTCGTAATCACCGAACGGTTCGGTCGCTTGGAAGCCAAAATCGGCGTAAAGCGACCTCGCAGGTAAGAATGTGTCGAAGCTGCCGGTCTCGAGACTAAGGCGCGTATATCCTCTTTCACGTGCCTGGGAGATAATGTGTTCGACCATCTTTCTGGCAAGGCCGCGGCCACGTGCTTTTTCTGCTGTGTGCATAGATTTGATCTCCCCATGTGTGGGGCCGATTTCCTTCAACGCGCCGCAACATAGCAATTCACCGTCGTCCCAAAGGGTCCAAAAAGTGATCTCTGGCGCGCGTAACTTCTCAAGGTCGAGAGCGTGCATACTCTCTTGAGGTGTCGTGATGTGCATCAAGTTCATATGTGCGTCCAAGAGCGCCTTCACATCAGGCCCTCTCAGGTCATCGACACGAATTTTCATCGACATAGCTTTCTTCGCTTTGCGGTAATAATGCCTGAATTGACGCCGGACCAGCTCAGTTCGCCGAACAACCGGCCATATTCGATTTTCGGGCAGCGATCCATGATGACCGTTAGTCCCGCATCTTCGGCCTTCTTGGCCGCATCATGATTGATGACCGTCAATTGCATCCAGATCGTCTTGATTTGTTTCTCGCCTTTCAGTGCGATCGCTTCGTCGACGATGGCGCCGGCGGCTTCGGAGTTTCTGAATACATCCACCATGTCGATCGGCGCGGGTGTATCAGCCAGTGATGCAAACGTCATCCGATTACACATTTCCTTTCCGGCGTGGCCAGGGTTGATCGGATGCACCTGGTAACCTTTGCCGAGGAGGTATTTAAGAACGAAGTTCGATGGACGAACCCAATTGGCACTTGCCCCCGCCATGGCGACGGTGCGTGTTTCGCGGAGCACACGACGAATGACGTCATCGTCATAGTGCAGGTCGCTCATTCACCAAGTCCAAGCTGATGACGGGCTTCTGTTACGGATGCGACGGAACCGCCGAGTTGATGAACGATGTTGGCGGCTTTTTCGACTAAAGCTGCATTCGACGGGGCGAGGACGCCTTTCTCAATATAGATATTGTCTTCCAGTCCGACGCGGGCGTTCCCGCCGAGCAGTACGGCCGCAGCCACCATCGGGAATTGATAGCGTGAAATACCAAATGCCGACCAAACGGCACCGTCGGGTAGGAGGTCGCGCATCAAAGTCATGCTTTCGACGGTGGCCGGAGCACCGTAAGAGATCCCCAAACAAAGCTGAAAGTAGGGTGGGGCGTCGATCAGACCATCGGCGATCATCTTCTTGGCGAGCATGATGTGCCCGGTATCGAAGACTTCCATTTCAGGCTTCACGCCCGCGTTCCGGACGCGCTCAGCCATCGTTGCTAGGTGATCGGGGTGGTTCATGAATATGTGCGGGCCGAAGTTCATCGTTGCGACATCGAGGGAGCAAATCTCCGGCGTCATTTGTTCGACGTGTTCGACCCGGCGTTCCGGTGTCTCGACCGTGCTGCCGGGCGCGGCCACGCCGGGATTTTCGGCTGACGGTATATAGCGGGCACCAGGGCCCGTCGTCAGATTGATAATAACGTCCGTGCCGTCGTCGCGGATACGTTCTGTGACTTCGCGATAGAGATCATTATCCATGCTCGCGCGTTTTGTCTCGGGGTCGCGGACATGTATGTGCACAATCGCCGCGCCAGCTTTCGCCGCGTCGATGGAACTTTGGGCGATTTCCGCCGGCGTCACCGGGACGGCCGGGTTCTTATCGGGGGATCCGGCGGATCCTGTCACAGCGCATGATAATATCGTCGATGGCATTTTGAATGTTCCTTTATTGGTCGCGATCGGGCCAGTCTGGTAAATTCGCTTTATCCAAAAACGAACCGATGGCGGACTGAGTCTCGGGCAGTTGCATGTTGCCGGTGATGGCGCGTCCTGCCCGCTCGTAGGCGTCCCTCATCCCTTCTTCAAGCTGGGTGTAGAAAAGCTCTTTGCCGAGGGCGACGGCTTTGGGGCTTTTCGACGCAATCTTTTCCGCGAGATTGGTTGTCTCCATATCTAAATCGTCTTTCGGTACGGCGCGATTAATCAACCCCCAGTCGGCCGCAACGTCCGCCGAAATCAAATCGCCGGTCATCAACAGCTCCATGGCGTGTTTGCGGCTTAAATTACGGGTGACCGGCACGGAAGGTGTTGAACAGTACAATCCGATGTTTATCCCGGACGTGCCGAATTTTGCTTGGTCCGAGGCGATTGCGAGGTCGCATTGGGCGACGAGTTGGCATCCCGCGGCGGCCGCGACGCCGTTGATCTTGGCGATCACCGGTTGGGGAAGGGCGGTAATGGCCAGCATGTTGTCGGCGCATAGATCGAACATCGCCTTCATCGCTGTTTCCGACGAATCCGCTTGCATCTCCCGTAAATCGTGTCCGGCGCAGAACGCTTTTCCTTCTCCGGTGATCACCACCACCCGGACGCGGGTATCTGCCGCAATGTCTTTTAAGTGGCGACCGAGATCTTGCATAAGAGGGGTTGAAAGGGTGTTGAAATCATCCGGTCTGTTCAAAGTGAGGGTCGCGATACCGTTGGCATCGTTGCGCAAAACCAGCAATTCGTTAGATAGATCAGTCAAAGTCGATGTCTCCTCTCGGTACTGTCGCGGAGACCCACCTGACTTTCAAGTCTATGCCAAAAGTGGCCCGCCCATACGACGCAGCCAAAAATACGGTATTATAATACCGTATGCGTAAGTTATGGTTTTTCAGTGCCTTTTTCGTTGACTTCACGAAATATGGTGGCATATTCCGCCGACTTGCGCCCATGGGGGCGCCGTCGAAATTCATGGAACGGACCATAGTGATGAAAACCATTTCCGCCAAGGAAACCGACATCGAACGTGCCTGGCACGTCATCGATGCCGAAGGCGTGGTGCTCGGACGTTTGGCCGCGGTCATTGCGACCCGCCTGCGTGGCAAGCACAAGCCGCTTTATACCCCACACGTCGATTGCGGCGATAACATCATCGTCGTCAATGCCGATAAAGTGCGCCTGACCGGCCGTAAGATGCAGGATAAGCGATATTACCGCCATACCGGCCATCCCGGTGGGATCAAGGAAACGTCGCCTGAGAAAATTATCGCCGGAAACTTCCCGGAACGCGTCGTGATCAAGGCCGTCGAACGGATGATCCCGCGCTCGCCGCTGGGTCGCCGTCAGATGACCAAATTACATGTCTATGCAGGTGCCGAACATCCGCACGCGGCGCAACAGCCCGTGTCGCTTGATGTCGCCGGCATGAACCCAAAGAACAAGAGGTAACGATCGATGGCTGAAGAAAAGCAGACGCTTGAAGATCTCAAGGACATCGTCGATCCGGCCCTGGCGCAACAAGCCGCCGAAGCCGTCACGCCGAAAGAGCCGAAAATCGATGAACTCGGTCGTGCCTATGCAACGGGTCGCCGGAAAGATGCGGTTGCCCGCGTTTGGATCAAACCGGGCCGGGGTGTCATCACCGTCAATGGTCGTGAGTTCGAGACGTACTTTGCGCGCCCGGTTCTTCGGATGGTGATCAACCAGCCGTTCGAAGTCGCCGCACGCGAAGGTCAATACGACGTATTCGTGACCGTCAAAGGCGGTGGGTTGTCCGGACAAGCCGGCGCCGTGCGTCATGGAATTTCCCGTGCATTGACGTCGTACGAGCCGGATCTTCGCGGTGCGCTGAAAAAAGCAGGGTTCCTGACCCGGGACTCGCGGACGGTGGAACGGAAGAAATACGGCCGCCGCAAGGCCCGCCGGAGCTTCCAGTTCTCGAAACGATAATCAAAAGACAACGAAATCCAACTTTTACACGGCGTTCTCATTGCTTGAGAACGCCGTTTTCTATGTCGAGACAGGGCGTACGTCAGAAAACCCCCCAAGGGATATTCTGAATACACTTTCCCGTTCGGCTGTATCCCTTAGCCGGAATCCTAAAATTACCCGGGAGTGTGGCAAACGGCCTCAATGTTGTGGCCATCGGGATCGTGAACGAACGCACCGTAGTAGTTGGGGTGGTAGTGTTCTCTAAGGCCAGGGCTTCCGTTGTCTTTGCCGCCCGCCCGCAACGCTGCGGCGTAGAATGCATCGACGCTTGCACGATCTTTGGCGGCCAATGCGACATGCAACTTCCCGTGTGTCGCATCCTCTTCTGCGATCCAAAACCAAGGCCTATCATCGCCATAACCGGTCACAAGCACTCCGTCTGTATGGTCCAGCGGAACCGTGAACAGACGTGTAACGCCAAGGGGTGCAAAAGCCTGATCGTAAAACGCAACAGATCGGGAGAAGTCAGTCACACCAAAGGTAATATGATCAATCATCTTCTGGCCTCCACCAAAGCGATCCATAAGTACACGGTATCGGACCGGATATGCCGAAGAAAGAGGGCTTCTTGACGCGGGACTCGCGTACGGTGGCACGGAAAAAACACGTCGGCTGCAAGGCCCGGCGGAGCTTCCAGCGCTCGAAGCGCTGAGAATTGTTCTTTTAGCCTTCAATCAAAGTCCCTGCAAAAGCGCTTCATTAGTAAAGCGCTTTTTCTTTGCCCGTGAGAGCCTATTCTTCGAGCCTTTGCAGGCGCCTATTGTGTATTGGGGGTGGTGTGTTTGAACCATGTGATTGCGGAAGCGGTACAAGCTATGTCGCATGTTGCGGCCGGCTTCATGCGGGTGCGCCTGCGAAAAATGCCGAAGAACTGATGCGATCCCGTTACAGCGCCTTTCGACGGGGCGATACAACATACTTGTTGAACAGTTGGGCGGTCGAAAGTCGGCCTTTGTCATTGTCTTTGGACCCCACGCAGGAATGGACCGGACTTTCGGTCGAACAATTCCAGTCCACGGGGCCGGACACAGCTGTCGTCCAGTTTACCGCCACCTGGCGACGCGGCACCAAGACAGGGCGGTTGGCCGAGACCAGCCGTTTTCGTCGAGAAGGTCAAGGTTGGGTGTATGTCGATGGGATCTCGGACTGAGCCGCGATAGCTGTGTTTTCGAACGGAACATGCGGTCATCAGGTCCGATTGCATAACGACCGTTTTGCTTCTTTACCCACGTCGCGCCATTTTAATAAACGAATCTCGGCTAGAGTTTTGCTGAAAGAGCGGGGGATCACCGATGGAGAGCGGTAAATCGGTGCACGTCATCGGCGCCGGCATTGTCGGCGTCGCATGCGCATTGCGACTGCAGTTGAATGGTTATCGCGTGTCGATGGTTGATCCGGGGGATCCGGGAATGGGCTGTTCGTACGGCAACGCGGGTATTCTGCAGATTGGCGCATGCGTGCCCGTGGCAACACCGGGCGTTATTCGCGATGTTCCGCAAATGCTGCTAAGTGCCGACCAGCCGCTGTCGATCCGATGGCAATATCTGCCAAGACTGCTCCCTTACCTCGTCCGGTTCATCGCCGCCGCTCGACCAAGCGAAGTCGAGAGAATATCGCGCATTTTATCCAGTCTTCTTCAGCACGCCATCGAGGGTTTTTCCCCGCTCCTTGAGGCTGCAGGTTCGGAGTCTATGTTGACGAAGACAGGTGAATTGTATGTCTACGAAACGGACCGGTCGTTCGATGCAGCAAAGTCCGCCCATGAGCTGAGAAAACGCCGAGGCGTCAACGTTGAATACCTAGACGCAATACAATTGCGTGAACTCGAGCCCGCGCTTGGGCCCAACTTTAAGCATGCCGCCTATCTGACCGATTGTGTCTCTGTCCGTGATCCATATGACCTGACCAAATCGTTTTTGCGCGCTTTCTATGAGGCGGGCGGAACCTATTTGAGTGAAAAGGTTATCGGATTTGAGGGCGGCTCTGGCAAAGTGGACCAAGTCATTACGGACCGGAATAAGCATGCCTGCGATGCAGTTGTCTTAACAGCGGGGGCGTGGTCAAAACCGCTGGCCAAATTGCTGGGCGCGGATATTCCCTTAGATTCGGAACGGGGGTATCACGTGCGTCTTCCGAACGCCGGCGTCGAATTGCGGGTTCCAATCATTTCCGGCGATTACAGGTTCGGTGTTTCGAATTTGAGGTCAGGTTTTCGAATTGCGGGGACGGCGGAACTTGCGTCCGTCGATGCGCCCCCAAACTTTGCTCGTGCGGATCGATTGATCGCCCTGGCGAAACGCATGTTCCCGGACTTGAATGCGAAGAATATTGATCGCTGGATGGGGTGTCGGCCTTCGACACCGGACAGTCTTCCCGTGATCGGCAAATCGACACTCTACGACAATGCCGTGTTCGCGTTTGGGCATGGTCACTTAGGGTTGACGATGGCGGGTATAACGTCTGAGTTCGTTCTAAACTTGATGCAAGGCAAGTCTACGCGCGTGGACCTGGTAGCCCTCCGGCCCGGCCGATTTTAAACCGAACGCCTCGCATCATTCTGCATCCATACTTCGACGACCATGTGATCGATACATCTTCGTGATTCAGCAGAACCAAAAGACGTAGTATCGGAACTGTAATCGGCAAAGCCTATTAATACTATCAGATGAACAGATTGGAACGATCAATCGTGGATCGCTACGTTGAGGGTGAAGCGGATAGTCCGCTACGTGATTTGTGCACTAGATATACATGGAGGAAGAAATGGACGGATCGAGCGGTAGCGAGGGTAGATGCCCAGTCATGCATGGCGCGAACAAGCAAAATGTAGGTGGGAGCACGGCGAACCAGCATTGGTGGCCCAACCAATTGAATTTAAAAATCCTTCATCAGAATTCTGCACTGTCGGATCCCATGGATGCCGATTTCAATTACGCCGAAGAATTCAATACCCTCGATTTGGATGCCGTCATCAAGGATTTGGAACAAGTCATGACGGATTCTCAGGAATGGTGGCCCGCCGATTATGGTCACTATGGTCCGTTCTTCATTCGAATGGCATGGCATAGCGCGGGAACGTACAGGGTCGCGGACGGTCGTGGCGGTGCGTCTTCGGGCACGCAACGCTTTGCGCCGCTTAACAGTTGGCCGGATAACGGAAACTTGGACAAAGCCCGCCGACTGCTATGGCCGGTCAAACAGAAGTACGGCCGCAAGCTTTCATGGGCAGATTTGATGATCCTTGCCGGTAACGTTGCGCTCGAAACCATGGGGTTCAAAACCTTTGGCTTTGCCGGTGGTCGCGTGGACGTTTGGGAGCCCGAAGAGGACATCTACTGGGGCCCGGAGAGCGAATGGCTCGGTGACGAGCGTTACTCCGGCGATCGTGTACTGGAAACACCCCTGGGTGCCGTTCAGATGGGTCTGATTTACGTCAACCCGGAAGGCCCGAACGGAAACCCTGATCCTGTGGCTTCGGGTCGCGATATTCGTGAGACCTTTGCCCGGATGGCGATGAATGACGAAGAAACCGTTGCTTTAGTCGCTGGCGGCCATGCATTCGGCAAGGCCCACGGGGCAGGGGACGTTGCACATGTGGGTCCAGAGCCTGAAGGTGCCAGCATCGAAGAACAAGGTTTTGGCTGGAAGAACACATTGGGTACTGGCAAGGGCGGCGATACGATCACAAGTGGTATCGAAGGTGCATGGACCGAAACGCCCACGACATGGGATAGCAACTACCTGGAAATTCTATTCAAGTATGACTGGGAACTGACGCAAAGCCCGGCAGGGGCTCATCAATGGACGCCGAAGAACCCGGAAGCCAAAGGATCCGTCCCGGACGCCCACGATGCGTCGAAATCTCATGCGCCGATGATGACGACCGCCGATATGGCCATGCGGATGGACCCGATTTACGAACCGATCGCGCGACGTTATCTGGAAAACCCGGAAGAGTTTGCCGATGCTTTCTCGCGCGCTTGGTTCAAGTTGACGCACCGCGATATGGGACCGATATCTCGATATCTCGGTAGTCATGTGCCAGCTGAAAAACTCATCTGGCAAGACCCCGTTCCCGCCGTCGATCACGACCTGATCGATGACCAAGACATTGACGATCTCAAAGCCGCCATTCTCGGCTCGGGTCTGTCGACCTCGCAACTGGTCTCCACGGCCTGGGCATCTGCGTCGACGTTCCGTGGCTCCGACAAACGGGGCGGTGCAAATGGTGCCCGCATCCGTTTGGCACCGATGAAGGATTGGGACGTCAATCAGCCTGCGGAACTGGCGACGGTTTTGCCGGTGTTGGAAAAGGTTCAGGCGGACTTCAATGCGGCTCAATCAGGTGCAAAGAAAGTCTCGCTCGCAGATCTGATCGTTCTCGGCGGCAACGCAGCCGTCGAAGAAGCCGCGAAGAAAGCAGGTAAAGACATCACGGTGCCATTTGCGCCGGGCCGAACCGATGCCAGCCAAGATCAAACGGACGTTGAATCGATCAATCATCTACAGATCACGGCGGATGGTTTCAGGAACTACCTGCATGCAAGCCATCGCCGGAACGCTGGCGAACTGCTGATCGATCGCGCGCAGTTGTTGACACTCAGCGCACCTGAGATGGCCGTGCTCGTCGGTGGCTTGCGGGTGCTGGGCACGAATCACGGCGGTACTGCGCACGGTGTCTTCACGGACCGACCGGGAACGCTGACCAACGATTTCTTTGTCAATCTCCTGGACATGGGGACGACTTGGTCGAAATCCGCATCCGATGAAAACGTCTTCGAAGGTCGTGATGCATCTGGGGCCGTTAAATACACGGCGACGGTCGCTGACCTGGTTTTTGGATCTAACTCGCAGTTGCGCGCCTTGGCAGAGGTGTTCGCCTCTGATGATGCCGGGCACGCGTTCGTCGACGATTTCGTTTCTGCATGGACAAAGGTGATGAATCTTGATCGCTTCGACCTTGTTTGATCTTTGTGTCGTAACCATCGAGGCGTCTAAATGACGGCTCCCACCGATGTTCATAATCTCTAACAGAAAGGCCGGTTATTCCGGCCTTTCTTATTTTCGGAGTTGATTGCGGGACTTGAAAGTGGGCATCAACAATCTAAATAATGAGAATAAGAATTATTCGCATTTAAAGGAGCATAGACATGATGAACCGCGCGATAATCAAGACAAGCACTTACGCCATCATGCACTTCGTCGTCGCCGTCGCCGTCGCCTTTGCGCTGACTCGCGATTGGCGGATTGCGCTTGGGATTGGATTGGTTGAGCCAATGGTTCAGACCCTTGCATATGCTGCGCACGAACGAGTTTGGGAGCGCATCCCCTTGATCCGGCGTGTCGCACGTGGTCATGATCTGGAAATGACCCGGGCTTGAACTCTGTCCTCAATCGTCGGGCATCGAAGTTTTCGGTGACAGGCGGCGATGCCATGTTTATGAAACGCGGCGGAGGACGTGACATGACCACAAGCGTATTCATTGACGGTGCCGAGGGCACGACGGGTTTGCAGATCAGAACGCGGCTTGAAGGCCGCGACGATATCGCCTTGCTGCGTTTGTCGGACGAGGATCGCAAAGATCGTGACCGTCGGGCGGCTATGTTGAATGCATGCGACGTGGCAATCCTGTGTTTGCCCGATGCCGCCGCGCGCGAATCTGTGGCCCTGATCGACAATCCTGATGTTCGGGTGATCGATGCATCGACGGCGCATCGGACCGCTGACGGCTGGGATTACGGCTTCCCCGAGATGGATCCCGGACACGCGGCGATCATTGCCGCGTCGAAGAGAGTGGCGAATACGGGGTGCTATGCAGTTGCGTCCGTTGCCATCCTACATCCGCTTGTCGATGACGGTGTGGTACCTGCCGATTGGCCGATCACGATTAACGCGATCTCCGGATATTCGGGAGGCGGCAAGAAGATGATCGCCCAATTTGAGGACCCCGCTGTGGAGGGCGCCATTGATGAACCATTTCGCGTTTACGGTCTCGGATTGGCCCACAAACACGTACCGGAAATCCAAAAATGGGCAGGTCTGGCCCATCGGCCGTTGTTTGTGCCTAGCGTCGGTCGCTACCGGGAGGGGATGATTGTCCAAGTGCCACTGCAGTTGGCAGCGCTCCCTGGCTCTCCGCGGGCCGAAGATGTCCACGATGTTCTGGCGAGCCATTACGAGGGGCGGCGTTTTGTGACCGTGGCCGACTTGGTCAAAGGCGATGCCAGCCAGACCATGCAACCCGAAGCCCTAAACGGTACCAATGAGTTGCGGCTGTCCGTCTTCGCGAGCGCCGACGGAGACCAAGTGGTCGTCGCCGGCATTCTCGACAACCTCGGCAAGGGGGCGTCGGGTCAAGCGGTGCAATGCTTGAACTTGATGATGGGCGTGCCGGAGCAGTCCGGCTTGGTCGATCCGGTCTTGCTTTAACGATTGCTGAGAAACGATT
Source organism: Rhodospirillales bacterium (assembly GCA_965222395.1). Taxonomy (GTDB): domain Bacteria; phylum Pseudomonadota; class Alphaproteobacteria; order Rhodospirillales; family Casp-alpha2; genus UBA4479. The sequence goes on along the minus strand of OZ244947.1, from coordinate 1,319,824 downwards.
TCAGCCGGCGAATGGCTTCTTGGATATTTTCGGTGGAATTGGCGTAAGAGAACCGAACGTAACCTTCGCCCATTGCACCGAAACTGGTGCCGGCAATGATCGCGACACCGGTTTCGTTCAATAGGTCGTCCTGCAATTCGCGTGCACTCAGCCCTGTATCCGCGATGTTGGGAAAAGCATAGAACGCGCCTCCTGGCTCGGTGCATCTGAAGCCCGGAACTTGGTTGAGTTCCGAGACGATGACCCGGCGACGTTCAGCGAACGCGGCCATCATCGCATCGACGTCGTCTTGCGGACCTTCCAAGGCTGCTTTACCGGCCCATTGCGTCGGCGCATTGACGCAGGAATGGCAATTGATGGCGAGCCGTGTTGCATGGTCGACCAAACCGTCCGGCCACACGGCGTATCCCAATCGCCACCCCGTCATGGCATATGTTTTTGACCAGCCGTCCAGCATGATGACACGGTCGCGAAGATGATCGTATTCCAGCATGCTGACATGCTCCCGCCCATCATAGAGCATCCGGCTATAGATTTCGTCGGACAGCACCGTTACGTGGGGGTGTGCCTCCAATCCCGCGGCCAGCCGGTCCATTTCTTCGCGCGGAACGAACCCACCCGTTGGATTGGCCGGCGAGTTTATGATGATCAGACGCGTCGCCGGCGTTACGAGTGACAACACTTCATCGGCTGAGAACGAAAAGCCGTTATCCTCGTGCAAGGGCATGGGAACAGGGGTGGCGCCGGTAAATTTGATCACCGACTCGTAGATTGGAAAGCCCGGGTTGGGATAGATAATTTCTGTACCCGGTGCGCCGAACATCAATACGGCGAAAAACATTGTCGGCTTACCGCCCGGCATGATCACCACGTTATCCGGGTTCACTTCGCAACCGCGATACGTCATGATATCTGCGGCAACGGCTTCGCGGACTTCGGGGATCCCATTTGCTGGCGTATAGCCGTGGTGCCCGTCACGCATGGCTTTGATCGCGGCTTCGACAATATGGTCCGGCGTTTTGAAGTCGGGCTGACCGATGCCTAGGTTGATGACGTCCATGCCGTTTTGCGCCAACTTGTTGGCACGGGCGAGTACTTCGAAAGCGGACTCGGTACCTAAAAGGTTCATGGCATCGACGAGTTGCGGCATGGGTTTCCTCCTGTATGGTTCTTTGCGCGCTTTGTAACGCTGTGGCGCGTCATTGCCAATGATAGGAAGTAAACAGGATCGCTCATGAACGGTGCCGAAGCCCTTGTCCGAACTCTCGCGAACTGCGGGGTTGATGTCTGTTTCACCAACCCCGGCACATCAGAGATGCATTTCGTCGCGGCTCTCGACCGGCTGGACAAAATTTACTGTGTCTTGGCGTTGCAAGAGAATGTCGCAACCGGTGCGGCCGACGGCTATGCCCGGATGACTGGTACGCCGGCGGCAACTTTGCTGCATCTGGGGCCTGGCTTTGGAAATGGGCTCGCGAATATTCACAATGCCAAGAAGGCGCGCGTGCCGATGGTCAATATCGTCGGCGACCACGCGACATATCACGTGAAGTACGATGCCCCGTTGACGGCGGACGTCGAAGGGATCGTGTCGCCGGTTTCACATTGGGTGAAAACGACGCCGACCGCAAACGATGTCGGTCCCGATGCCGCACGAGCGATTGCCGCTGCGAAAATGTGGCCCGGTCAAATTGCGACACTGATCCTGCCGGCGGATGCGGCATGGTCCGAAACGGATTTTGTCGGTGATTCGGTGCTGCCGGATCCGCCGAAGCCGGTGGATCAGACGCAGATTGACGCAGCCGTGGCGGCGTTGCGGTCAGGGCGGAAGTCGATGTTGTTCTTGAGCGGCGCGACGTTGACCGAGCCGGGTCTGACATTATGCGGCAAAATTAGGGCCGCGACGGGCGTTGATTTGATTTCACAAACATCGAACCGGCGTGTCGATCGAGGTGCGGGTCGCGTCGCGGTCGCGAAACTACCGTATGTGGTCGACCTCGCCATCGAAACCCTTGCGCCTTACGAGAACATTTTGCTGATCGGCACTAAGGAACCTGTTGGATTCTTTGCCTATCCAGGAAAGCCGAGCCGCTTATCGCCGAAGGGTGCGGAAATACTCAACGTCGCCGCACCTGAGCAAGACACGATCAAGGCGCTCGAACTGTTGGTAGATGCCCTCGGTGCACAGGAGATGACTCCCGCGCTTACGGTTCCCACGCCGCGTCCAGATGTCGGCGCGCTCGAGGGGGAAATCACGCCGGAAACCATCTCCCAAGCGTTGGCGGCGACTATGCCTGAAAACGCGATTATCGCAGATGAGAGCATAACCACCGGACGGGCATTCTATCCAGATACTGTCGGAGCGCCCGCGCATACATGGCTGCAAATTACCGGTGGGGCGATCGGGGATGGACTACCGCTGGCATTGGGTGCTGCGATTGCGTGTCCTGACCGTCGGGTCATCGTGCTGCAGGCCGACGGATCTGCGATGTACACCAACCAAGCGTTGTGGACGATGGCGCGAGAGGGGTGTGACATTACGATCCTGCTATTCTCAAATCGGTGTTATCGAATACTTGAAGGCGAGATGAAGAATGTCGGTGTTGAAAAGCAAGGGCACGTCGCTGACGGTTTGTTCAGTTTGTCCGATCCGGACATCGACTGGGTGGGAATGGCAGCCAGCATGGGCGTCCCCGGAGAGAGGGTGACGGAAGCCGGCCAACTTGCACCAGCGATGTCCAAAGGCTTCGCAAAAGACGGACCATACTTGATTGAAATCGAATTCTGACGCTGTCTTGACGGCACCCGGGGGAGGGTCTATTGAAACGCTCCCGCCGAGCGGGATTTCTCTGTGGTGGCTGTAGCTCAGTTGGTTAGAGCATCGGCTTGTGGTGCCGAGGGTCGTGGGTTCAAATCCCATCAGCCACCCCATTTTCCAACAATCGCTTGTCTGCGAAAGGGCCATGCTTACATGTTTGGCTTAGATCGAAGATGAGATTAGGCGGCTAAATGGACCCGTTGACACAAGGTGCGCTCGGAGCCGCCTTCCCAAAAGCGACACGTGGACGTTCGGATATCGTGATTGCAGGCCTATTCGGCTTCGTCGGCGGGTTGGCGGCCGATCTTGATGTCTTTATCCGCTCCGATTCGGATCCGCTTCTTTTTCTCGAATACCATCGTCAGTTCACGCACTCGTTGGTTTTCGTCCCGGTTGGCGGCTTGATTTGTGCGCTAATGCTTCATGGGATATGGGGCCGGCGTCACAATCTGAAGTTTCTGAATAGCTTCATCTTTTGCGCCCTTGGCTACGCAACGCATACGTTCCTGGATGCGTCAACGTCCTATGGGACCCTACTTTTTTGGCCGTTTAGTGACACGCGGTTTTCATGGAGCATTATCTCTATCGTCGACCCGATATTCACGGTGCCATTGCTGGTGCTTGTCGTGACAGCGGCGCTGCGGCGGAACCCGCGATATGCGCAATTTGGACTGGCTTGGGCTGCGCTTTATCTGAGCTTGGGCGTCTACCAACATCATACCGCTTTGGATATGGCGAGGGACCTTGCAACGGCGCGAGGCCATTCCCCGGAGCGGATCGAGGTGAAGCCCAGTTTCGCTAACATTGTCTTGTGGAAATCGATCTATGAGACGTCTGATGCCTTTTACATCGATGCCGTTCGGGCGTCTATCCGCCCGAATGTTTTTCCCGGAACTTCGTTACCGAGACTGGACATTACCCGTGACATACCGTGGATGGACGGCAACTCTCAACAAGCCCGGGACATTGAGCGGTTCAGATGGTTCAGCGACGGTTACATTGCCCAAGATCCTAACAACCGGAACCGAATATTTGATGTTCGTTACTCGTTCGTGCCGAATGACTCCGCGGCATTATGGTCGGTCGATGTCTCACCGGATGCGGATGCGGATGGACACGTCAGATACCTTACCCACCGCCAAGACGCGCGCGCTAAATTTGCCGAACTGTGGCGGATGATAATCAGTCCATAGTATTCTTTTTCGGCTCCACGGGCCGGCAACGCGCAAACCTCTCCCACGTTTTCGCTGGATCGTCGCTCGTCTCCTCGACGGTTAGAATGTGATGGACGGTTTCTCCGTCATTGCTGAGAGGTAATCGGAGCGTTGTTTGACGCGAGAACATACCGTCGACCCTCGTTGGAATGCTGTTCAGGAACACAGCCGGCTCGCCGGCATCTCGCGTGATAATGCTTTGATCGATGCAAACATTTCGAAAGCCCTCGGGCTCGATGTCCTCGGTGGTTTTCCCCGTCAACTCGAAGGTGTGCATCCCGGCAAGCCCGGTGCCAAAGAATCGATAGGAAAATGGCGGCACGCCATTGCCCAGGTCGACCACGTTGGCATACGGGACCATGTGCAATGGCAAGGCAGCGAGAATTTCGACCCGCCACACGGGAATGCGGTTGCCATTCATGAACGATCGCCAAACGTCGATGGCCTCCATGAGGCCAGGACTGTCGATCAGTTCGATCGAGCCCTTTACCCACGCAAATGGGGCATATCGTGAATCTAGGTCTTGCATGATGAAGATGACTCAGTTGATTGGTCGCCGTGATGGCACAGGTTGGCGGTCATGGCTTGAAATAATCTACGTACCAATCAAGTTCCTCATCGCTCATTTGGTATTTTCCGCCTTTCCCCTCATGAATCAGAGACTTCGAGGGGATGTTACCGAGACGCCTTTGGATCGATACCGCCGTATCGGCGCCGAGTCCAGCTTTCCACACAAGGGAACAGATACCCTTGCTGCTGCCACTGTTGAGCATCTTCTTCACGTGATCTTGCGGCAACCCGGACAACAGGACTAAAGCATGTTGAACGAATGCCGCATCGTTTTCGTCAATAGCATCAAGGATCGCGTAGTCGTCGAGATCGCCCTTCTTGTGTAATGCGTCGGCATGGCTCGGCCCGCCTGATTTCTTTACTTCGGCACTTTCACCGGCCTCTATTCGCCCTCGAACGGCAAGCCTTAGGTCTTTGGCCGTTCCTTCGTCGATCACATTAACGTTGATAAGCCGCTCCAGAAGCGCCGCACTGACGAATGTCGCAATGCGCCGTAAGGTGATCGGCGACAGGCTACCGCGGTCAACCAATGGCAGATGAAGGTCTGGTTTGTCAGCAATATGGATGGCGATTTCATCCATCAGTTTGTCGCTGATATCGGCCGATTGGTTTTCCAAAAGTGCTGCCAACGCGGGATCGTGATCTTGTTCGAACACAGCCTGCGATACTTCGTCATTGATATTTTGCCGACGAGCAACGGCCTCAAGCGCGCCGCCCCGCAAACCGCTGGCGACAATCTGCAGAATTTGCTCGTCCGTCAAAAGTGGAGAGTATTCTAGAATTGGGCCTGCGACGGTTTCCTCGGCGTCGTGGGCAAGCCGTTTGATAATCCGCTTCGGAATATTCGCCAGGTGTTTAACTTCCTCGGCAACAATCTCTCGAATCTGCGGTAGTTGATCTTGCGCCAGTATCTCCAAGACTTCGAAGGTCATTTCGACGAGCTTTGCGTTCTCGTCCGGCGTGAGTGTCGGGATAAGCCGGCTAATCTTGTATGCCAGCTCTTCGCGGACCAGCGGGTCAATGTCCCGTGCCAAGACGACGTCGGCCTGAAGCGGGGCGCCGTCGTTCTTGGCGACCGCCTGGCGAACGGTCGGTGCTTCGTCGGTGGCGAAATAGTAAAGAAACTCAGGCTCTAAATCGTCGTGCGCCGCCAACTCCGCACGCGCGGCGACATCCGAACCGGCGGCAATCGCCTTGGCGGCCTCATAAGACGGTTTCTTTTTTTGGCCGCTACGTTTTTTCTTCTTCTTGCGCCGGCCCAACACCCAATCGAGCATTTTGTACTCCCAAACGGTCTGCAAATGCTATCGTCACCCGCCACAACCTACAACTCCCGGAAAGGACCCTCTGTGACCGAAAACATACCAAATGCGGACGTCGCCGCAGATCCCACTGGAACGGCATCGTACGCAGCGAGGCATGCACGAGCGACTTTTCGAGAGGTCAACGGTCTTCATTGGTCGTCTATCGGGATCGGCACGTATCTTGGTCAAGCCGACGATCAAACGGATGCCCAGGTGATAAACGCTATCCGCCGGTGTCTGCGCGAAGGGATCAATGTCATCGATACGGCTGCGAATTACCGTCGTGGGAGGGGGGAAGCGTGTGTCGGAAAGGCGTTCAGCGAGAGTGTGGCAGCCGGAGACGTGAAGCGAAACGAGACCGTTATCAGTACCAAGGCTGGGTATCTGCCGACGCCAGCAGAAGAATTTTTGCAAACTTACGAGGGGTTTGACGGCATCACCACCGACGACTTGGTGGGCGGCAATCATTGCATTCACCCGGCGTACTTGTCGGATCGGATTGATAGGAGCTTGGATACCTTATCCGTCAGAAAGATCGATGCGTTTTACCTTCACAATCCTGAGGCGCAACTCGCCCATGTGGATCGCGCGACTTTCGATAGTCGCTTGATTGCCGCTTTTGAGGCGATGGAGCAGGCGGTCGAGGATGGAAAAATCGGTAGTTACGGTCTGGCGACATGGTCGGCCTTTCGTGCATCGCCGACGGATCGGTCTTATATCTCGTTGGCGGGCGCGAAGGCCTTGGCGAAAAAGGCGGCGGGTGATCGTCCAGACCATCTCAAGATTGTCCAAATGCCGCTGGCACTGTCGATGCCGGAAGCGATCAACCGCCCGACGCAGTGGGTCGGGGATGTGACGGTACCCGCAGTCGCCGCGGCGCGTCTTCTTGGGATGGCGGTGGTATCCAGCGGCAGTATCGGCCAGGCCAAGATTCCAGCTATGAACGAGTCGCTCAGAAAATGGTTGGGTGCCGATCTATTGAGCGACCAACAGCGCGCCCTTCAGTTCACGCGATCGGCCTCCGGTTTGACGTCGGCATTGGTGGGAATGAAAGCCGAAGAACATATATCGGAGAACTTGGAAATTGTGCAACGGCCGCCCTTACGTCGTGCCGAATTCGAGCTGATGTTCCGAAAATCCGCTGTGTAAGGATTAGCTGTTGAAGGCCGGGTCCTTGCGGGCGCCGCCTCGACAGTTTGGAGATGCCATGACATCGCCACCGCGCGCGGCCCATTCATCTGGCGTGAGAGTTTCCATCGACAACGCATGAACGGGGCCGGCTAGCTCGTCCTTGAGTGCGGCGTTGATCAATTGGTGGCGGCCGACAAGCCGAAGTCCCGCAAATGCATCCGCCACGATAACCAGCTTGAAATGCGACTCAGATCCAGGCGGAACATTGTGCATGTGGCTCTCGTTCATGACTTCGAGATGTTGCGGGGCGACAGCCGCAAGGACTTTGGACTCAATGGTTTCCGCCACTGACATATTACTCTCCGAACTCATTTAATGACCTTGAGATAGGGGCTCCAGCGCCCTCGCGCAAGCTAAGCGTTGCGGGCGGCCTTGGCGTCGTCCCGGGTCACCGGTTGTCGGCGGTATTGCTTGGGTATGGAGTCGGTCAACGACTGAAGTTCGTGCTCTAGCACGTTCACGCGTTGGATGAGCGTGTTTATCTTTTCAGCCTGATCACTGGCGGTCTTATCGATCGATTTCATATCACGTTCAATCGAAACCATGTGTTTCTCGATCTTTTGCGTCTGTTGCGAAAACTCGCTTTGCGCGGACGTGACGTGCTTGGCCATCTTCTTCGTAAAGTCGTCGAACGAACCACCGACTTGCTTGAAGGCTTGGCTCGCCAGAAAGAGCGCGCCGAGCGCCACGACGATCGCGATCACCGATGCAATTTCCGCCACGAACTAAATCTCCGAGTAACAACTCCTCACATAATTTCGGGCAGCGCCGATTGTACGTCAACCGAACACTATCCACAGGTCGGCATATTGCTCCAGTGGTGTGGCATGAATGTCGAATTGTCATGCTTTCGAAACCGACCGATCGCGTGAGATTGCCGATGAGGCCATCAAATTTTTACATTAAAAACAATCTACTAAAAGGTTTCTTGTGGTCGAACCTAAGACGAGCATCATCCGCGCTCAAATGACGTGAGGTATCAGTCTATCTAGAATTTAGCGCGAACGTTCGATCTCTAGTCATCTTCGCAACGCGCGCAAAAAGCGAATCGGCTGTCGCGACATCCTGAAATGAATTGCCATGGAGTGAACATGCCGGAATGCACACCGGGACGGCGGATGACGTCGTTTTCTGAGTGTTCGTTTCTCCCGTTCAAGAAAGCCTGGGAAATTGCGCCTGCCGACTTGCCCGCTGGGCGGCTAAACGCTATTCATCTCGCGTTTACCATCTCGCGCGGACGGGGTCATGTCTGCTTCTGGGAAGAGACGGTTGGGATTCTGGAACCCCGCGCTGAGCAAGTTCGGCGACCGCGCGGCTAGAGGAGATATACTCATGGCAACGGGCGCAGCGGAAAACGCGCAGTCACTTGATAAAAGAATGGCAACCGCCATTCGCGTTCTTTCCGCCGATGCGGTACAGGCCGCCAATTCTGGACACCCGGGTATGCCGCTCGGGATGGCGGACGTAGCGACGGTCCTGTTTACGCGCTTTTTGAAGTATGATCCTGCCGACCCGGCATGGCCAGATAGAGATCGGTTTGTTCTGTCGGCGGGGCATGGGTCGATGCTGCTGTATTCGCTCCTCCACCTGACAGGCTACGCGGATATGTCGATGGATGAGCTGCGAAATTTTCGTCAGTTAGATTCTAGAACCGCCGGTCATCCAGAGTACGGCCACGCGGCCGGCATCGAAACTACCACGGGACCATTGGGGCAGGGGTTGGCGAATGCTGTTGGCATGGCGATTGCCGAGCGTTTGTCCAATGCGCGGTTCGGCGACGATCTGGTCGACCATCATACCTACGTGATTGCCGGTGACGGCTGTCTGATGGAAGGCATAAGCCACGAAGCCATTTCAATGGCCGGTCATCTTCGCTTGTCGAAGCTGATCGTCTTGTTCGACGACAATGGAATTTCGATCGATGGCGGAACCGACCTCGCAGTGTCGGACGATCAAGTCGCTCGGTTCGAAGCCAGCGGTTGGCATGTCCAGTCCGTCGATGGTCATGATATGGATGCTGTTTCGGCGGCGATCGAAGCGGCGAAGCTGACTGACAAACCGTCGATGATCGCTTGCAAGACAACGATTGGCTTTGGCGCGCCGACAAAGGCAGGTACGGCCGCGACTCACGGTGCACCGCTGGGCGACGAAGAGATCGCCGGGTTACGGGGACAGCTTGGATGGGCCGAGGCGCCTTTCGAACTGCCTCAAGACGTTGCGGCGGCTTGGTCAACAGCCGGCAGCCGCGGTGCCGGCGCCCGGGTTGAATGGGAACGGCGCGTTGCTGCGTCGGATGTCGGCGCTGAATTCAAGCGCGTCGTCAGCGGTACGCTGCCGGAAAGCCTGAACGACGTCATTGTTGCGCATAAGCGGCGCGTTTCTGACGAGGCGCCAAAGTGGGCAACTCGTGCGGCGTCCGGCGAAGCGTTGAAGTTCATTGTGCCGGCGGTGCCGGAGCTCGTATCGGGATCCGCCGATTTGACCGGGTCTAATAACACCAAGACACCGGACACAGCATCCGTGACGCCGGACGATTTCACCGGTCGGTACATCCACTATGGTGTCCGGGAGCACGGCATGGCGGCGGCCATGAACGGTATTGCACTGCACGGCGGGTTGATTCCGACCAGCGGAACGTTCTTGGTTTTTACCGATTACATGCGTGGCGCCATGCGACTGTCGGCGTTGATGGAGCAGCGGGTCATCTATGTGTTGACCCACGATAGCATCGGTCTTGGCGAAGACGGTCCAACGCACCAGCCGGTGGAAACGTTGGCGATGCTTCGTGCGACCCCCAATTTCCTAGTATTCAGGCCCTGTGACGGCGTTGAGGCTGCGGAGTGCTGGCAGCTTGCACTGGAGAACGCGTCGGGCCCATCGGGTATGGCGCTTTCCCGCCAGGGCGTTCCGACCCTGAGAACCACCCATGTCGACGAGAACCTCTCTGCGCGAGGCGCATATGTTCTCCGGGAAGCAGAGGCCTCGCCCCGAAAAGTAACGTTGTTGGCGACGGGGTCAGAGGTGCAGGTTGCAGTGGCGGCCCGCGAGACTTTGGAAGCCGACGGTATTGGAACGGCGGTTGTTTCGATGCCCTGTTGGGAGTTGTACGACGCCCAAGACGCTGCCTACCGGTCCTCGGTCGTCACCGCCGACAGCGTCGTCGTAGCGGTTGAGGCGGCGGTTAGGTTTGGCTGGGACAAATACATCGGCGCCAATGGGGCTTTTGTCGGGATGGACGGCTTTGGGGCATCCGCACCCGCTGGGCAACTATATGAGAAGTTTGGAATCACGGCCGAAGCTATGGTAGCTGCGGCGAAAGAAAAGTTGGCCTGAGCGATCGCCGCTTTGGCCGGATTGGACGGAGAGTATTCACATGAATAAACAGGAGCTCGCCCAAACGGCGGAAGCTATGGTCGCCAACAATAAGGGTCTTTTGGCCGCTGATGAGAGCACCGGCACTATGGGCAAAAGACTGGATTCCATCGGCGTTGAAAATGTGGAGCCGAACCGTCGCGATTATCGAGAGCTCATGTTCAGAAGCGAGGGTATTGGCGACTACATCTCTGGCGTTATTCTCTACGATGAAACCATTCGTCAATCGGCGGCCGACGGAACCAAGCTTGTTGAATTGTTGAACAATGCGGGCGTCATTCCCGGCATCAAGGTTGACCAAGGCGCGAAAGCGTTGCCGGGTCGTGATGGCGAGACGATCACCGAGGGGCTTGATGGTTTGCCCGGCCGCGTGGAGGAGTATTACGCTCTGGGTGCCCGCTTTGCGAAGTGGCGGGCCGTCATTGATATCGCTGCCAACAAGCCGAGCCGCTATGCGATCCATACCAATGCGCATGCTTTGGCACGGTATGCCAAAATCTGTCAGGAAGGCGGCCTTTGCCCCATCGTCGAACCTGAAGTTCTGATGGATGGCGATCACGGTATTGAGCGCTGCCAAGAAGTTACGGAGGAAGTCCTCAATGCGGTTTACAACGAACTGTTTCTGCAGGAAGTCTTCCTTGAGGGCACGATTTTGAAACCGAACATGGTTATCGCCGGCAAGAAGTGCGGAAACCAGGCGACGGCACAAGACGTCGCGGACAAGACGGTTGAATCGTTGAAACGATGTGTGCCGTCCGCGGTTCCTGGAATCATGTTCTTGTCGGGTGGGCAGTCTGAAGAGGACGCGACGGTTCATCTCAGCCTCATGAATAGTGGCGCCAGCCTGCCTTGGGCCCTAAGCTTTTCATACGGTCGCGCGCTGCAGCAAAGCGCATTGCAGGCATGGAAGGGCGAGGCGGCAAACGTCCCCGCAGCGCAGGCCGCGTTTATCGAGCGCGCCCAGGCTAATAGCCAAGCCTGTGCCGGCACCTACGCCCAAGCCGCATAATCGGAGTGACAAGACATGGTAAAAATCGCCCCCTCTATCCTGTCTGCGGATTTTGCCAGACTAGGAGAGGAATTGCGCGCCATAGATGAGGCGGGCTGCGACTACATTCATGTCGACGTTATGGACGGTCATTTCGTGCCGAATTTGACCTTCGGCCCACCGGTGATCTCGAAATTGCGGCCGCATACCGACAAACCTTTTGACGTTCATTTGATGATCAACCCCGCACAACCGTATCTTGAGGATTATGCCAACGCCGGGGCCGATATCATCACGGTTCATGCCGAAGCAGATCGCCACTTAGACCGATCTTTGCAGGTGATACGATCATTGGGAAAGAAAGCTGGAGTTTCGCTTAATCCAGCAACGCCAGAGTCGGCTATCGCGTATGTTATGGACAAGGTCGATTTGATATTGGTCATGAGCGTCAATCCAGGTTTTGGCGGTCAGAGCTTTATTGGTGCCCAACTCCAGAAAATCCGGAATATTCGCGATATGATCGGTGACCGACCGATCGAGCTTGAGGTCGACGGCGGCGTCAATGTTGAGACGATTTCCGATGTAGTCTCTGCGGGAGCCGACGTGCTCGTCGCTGGAAGCGCCGTTTTCAAGGGTGACGACTACGCCGCTACGATTGGCGCACTGCGCTCGGCCATTTAGATTTTTCCCTTACCGACGGATATCATCGACCGTCTGCGCGTCTGAAATCACGACTTTATATCTGCGGTCGCATGGCAGATGAAAACATGCGACTATTGTTGCGTTATCAACGACGTGTGCGGCACATTTTGCACATGTTCATTTACGATTTATCCATATCCGCCGTGCAAATTGCTCGCGCGGAGGTCGCGATTGGATAGAGTGCATGCGCTCAAAGGCAAAAGCAGCAACGGATCAGCCATCGATTGATTCCAAAGACGGGGATGAGTCTTTGGAGCAGAAAACCCTGCTTGGCGTGGCCGCCGCGGCGAGTTCCGCCGAAAACCCCGAAGCACGCCTTCGCCTTTTGCTCGAAGTCATCAGAAACATTTCGATGGGTATTGTCATCATGGATGCGGATTTCCGCGTCACATCGGCAAACGAGTCCTATTGCCGTATGGCTGGCAAGACCGAAGAATCCATGATTGGAAACCGTCCGCCGTTTGAGGAGTTGATCAAGGAATCCCCAGAGACCTATGCCGATGCATGGAGATCTTTGTACCACAAAGGGTCTTGGGAGGGGGAGTTCTGGGGGCAAGCGACGGATCGAGAGAGGGTCGCGCTGCATTTGGCGATTACCAGCATACACGACGAGTTTGGATCGCTTTCGCAATACGCCGCCATCGTTAACGACGTTACGCAACGAAAATTGGACGAGGAACGTATTCGTTATCAAGCCAATTTCGATGCCTTAACCGGATTGCCGAACAGATCTCTATTCATTGACCGTTTACATCAATCCTTGCTTGCGATGGCGCGGGCCAACAACAAGCTTGGACTGATGTTCATTGACCTGGATGGTTTCAAGCTTGTCAACGATACGCTTGGCCATGACAAAGGTGACGAGTTATTGCGCGAAGCCGCTGAGCGTATAGCGGCGTGTACAAGAACGGGTGATACCGTGGCCCGCTTGGGTGGCGATGAATTTACCGTGATCATGCCGAACCTCCACCGCAGTCATGACGCACCCTTGGTGGCGCAGCGAATACTCGACTCGTTAAACAAGCCGTTCTTGCTTGATGGCACGGAATCTTTCGTATCCGGAAGCATTGGGATTACGCTGTATCCGGATGACGCTGACGATGCCAGCGATCTGCTCAAGAATGCTGACGCCGCGATGTATCGTGCCAAGGATAAAGGCAAAGCGAACTATCAATTCTATACGATTGACATGAATGCCGAAGTTACCGAGCGGCTTCGCGTCAAAAACGGCTTGGTAAAGGCATTAGAACGTGAAGAGTTCGAGCTATTCTATCAACCCAAGATGACACTCGAGAACGGCCGAATTGAGGGGGTCGAGGCGCTGATGCGGTGGAATAGCCGCGACCTGGGCATGGTTCCCCCCTCGCGCTTTATTCCTGTCATGGAAGAGACGGGGCAAGTCGTTGAGGTCGGTGAATGGGCACTTCGAAGCGCTTGTTTGCAGCACAAAGCGTGGCGGGATGCCGGGATGCCGGATATTCGTGTCGCCGTTAATCTATCGGCGCGTCAGCTGCGCGAAATATCATTCGTGTCCTTATTGGAAAACGTCTTGCGCGACACGGGTGTTGAGCCCGGCGGGCTTGAGGTTGAGATAACCGAGAGCATGCTGATGTCCGATACCGAGAACGCGGTCGAGGCGCTGCAAAACCTGCATGATATGGGTATTCACCTGGCGATGGATGATTTCGGCACGGGATACTCGTCATTGAGCTACTTGCGGCGTTTCCCAATCGATACCATCAAAATCGATCGATCATTCGTATCGGATATTACGACAAGTACCGATGATGCCGAGATTATTCGAACAATTATCAACATGGGTAGAACACTGGGCAGAAAGATCGTCGCAGAAGGCGTCGAAACGCAGGAACAGTTGTCAATTCTGCGCGAATACGAATGCGACCAGATCCAGGGTTATTTTTTGAGTCCGCCGTTGCCGGCGGCAAAACTGACTGGATTCCTTCGTGAGCAAACAGCATGAGCTGACCGACGATGATCCGGCGCCGGGTGCAATCGACGACGGTTGGACCGTGGAGCCGGCAGTTGCAGCATCGAGGTTCCCTGTTATTGCCCGAATTGGCGTGGCGACCGCCGCGGCTGTTTTGATGATGATCGTCGCCGTATTCGTTGTCCCCATGGTAGCCCCGGCATCTTTGACGGTGGGGGTCGCGGAACGACTGCTTGGTGGGTTTATTGGCGCCGATGTCCAAATCGGGGGCGATCATCAGCTTGTCTTGTTGCCAGCCATTCGTATCGATGCCGAAAACCTGATCATCCGCGCAAACGAGACACAAAGGGCGGGACTGGAGATCGACAAAGTCGAGCTTGAACTAAGTTCGTTTGGCGCGATCTCTGGAAGCGTCGACATCCGGAAGTTGGCGCTAATCAATCCGATCGCCTCGTATGTCGGTACTCAGCCTTCTACATCCATGGAGACGCCGGATACGACGTGGGGGTGGTGGAGGAATCTCTCCGTCTCGAGTCTGGTTATCGAGGGGGGAGCTCTCCGTATGGCTGATGTCGATGGCCGAGAGCGCGATGTCGTTACCGATTTGAATGTTGCGACAAATGAGACGGACTCAGACCTTGTGGGCGCCGAAGTATCCCTCACCGGCGACATGAATGTCATGGGACAGCGTTTCGAATTGCAGGTTTCCACGTCTGACCCGTCGCTTTTGGTCGCCGGCAACCGTTGGCCTTTTGCACTACAGTTTCAGTCGGCTTCCGTTCGAGGCACATACGATGGGTCATTGGCGATGCGTGAGAGGCTGCGGGGCGAGGGCGTTCTGACTGTCGCGGGGGACAACCTCCAGTCGGCCTTGGACTGGATGCAAAGCGTCGAGGCGCCCTCTAACGGAGGGCCATTCACCTTACGCGCTGAGTTAAGAAACACGGACTTTCGTTTTTCGATGCCAAGATTTAACGCCGCAATCGGAGGAAGTGTTTACGAGGGGACTTTCGACTCTCGTTCAGACGCACCCGCTAGTGAAAAAATTCGTGGCCGCGTTTCAACCACAAGCCTTAACGTCAATCATGCGATTGTCGGCTTCGTCTCCAGTCTGGCGAAGATGCTCCCGACCAGTGAGATAAGCATGTCGTGGCCCGAGGGGAACTGGCGAGGGCAACCGCTTGGACGCGGCAATCTCGTAATGAGTCGCGCCTCGCGTGAAAGCGGCGTAACGATCCAGATTGAAAAGGCAGAAGCATTCGGCGGAATCTTGCGTGGCGCGATTAAAGTCAACCAATCGGAAGGAGCCGATGCGATCGACGTCAAGATTAGGCTGGTCGGCGCCGCAGTGCCTTCTGTGTTGGGCTTCGGGACCGAAGTTGTCGTGCCACCGATAACGGGGGCAGCCTCTATCAGCGCCAGTCTTTTCTCAGTCGGACGCAATGCGACTGAACTTGTACAAGCACTCGTTGGAACGGCCGACGTTGTCGTGGTTGACGGGGGGCTCGACATGCCGGAGTTGGTCGAGGAACTGGACCCCGCGGGTGACACGCGAACGATTTTATTCGATACGCTAAACGGTCGTTTCGTTATTGGACAAGGGATCGCCAAGAGCGAAGACCTGATTATGCAAGGCGACGGCGTAAGTCTTGTCGCAAGCGGAATGGTGGATTTGCTGTCTGGGCGCGTTGATCTGGAGGTTGGGCGCTTGGAGAATGCCGAGGAGGGTCGGTCGATGGCCAGATATAAGCTCAGCGGACAAACGCATAATCTGCGCGTCGACGCACTGAACTGACGTCTTGGATAAACCATGATTGAAATCCTCAGTCTTCTTGGCGCCGCCGTCATCGCCGTGTTGATATTCTCCCGATTGGGCTTGGGCTCCGTCTTGGGCTACCTCGCCGCCGGTGCGGCGGTAGGGCCGTTCGGCCTTGGACTGATCACGGATGCCGAAAAACTTCGCCATCTTGGCGAGTTCGGGGTGGTATTTTTACTGTTCATGATCGGGCTGGAGTTAAAGCCAAAACGGCTTTGGATAATGCGCCGTCTAGTGTTTGGGCTTGGTGGACTGCAGGTCATGGTTACCGGCGCGATTTTTTCCGGTTTGCTCGTGGGTTTCTTAAAATTGGAACTCAGCGCCGCGTTAGTTATCGGTTTCGGACTAGCGTTATCCTCCACGGCTTTTGGCGTGCAGCTGCTGTCGGAGCGCAATGAACTGACGAGCCACTACGGTCGCAACAGCTTCTCGATCTTGTTATTCCAAGATATTGCCGTTGTCCCATTCATGATGTTGTTGCCGTTATTGGCGGTCGGCGCCGCGCCGGAGGGGGCGTCGCTCGGCCGTGCCGTCGCCGAGGGAACGGCGATCCTTGTTGGTGTTCTTATCGCTGGCCGCTACGCGATGGGGCCGATCATGCATGCCATCGCCAAGATCGGAAATAGTGATGTTTTTGTCGCCTTAACACTGTTGTTGGTATTGGGTTTCGCCTGGATCATGGGGGAAATCGGTCTGTCGCTGGCGATGGGGGCGTTTATTGCCGGCGTGTTGCTCGCCGAGTCGGAGTACCGGCACCAGATTGAAGCTGATATTCTGCCGTTCCGAGGCCTGCTGTTGGGGCTTTTTTTTATGAGCGTCGGCATGAGTCTCGATCCCGGGACGGTCGTTGCGGAATACAAAGCCGTTGTTGGTGCGACCGTTGCACTGTTGACGATGAAATGCCTGATTATCATCGGTCTATCGCGCATGGCCGGTTCGCCCATGGATGTATCGATCCGGTCCGGTTTTCTGTTATCTCAGTCTGGTGAATTCGGCTTTGTCATTTTCTCACTTGCGGTGGGGCATGCGCTGTTGGACCGCGCCATCGTCGACATACTCGTCGCGGTCATTGTGCTGAGCATGGCGACAACACCTGTCTTGGTCTTGCTTGGGACAAAGCTGGCGGCGCGTTTGAAGCCTGTCATTTTAGGGGAGGTCCACGCCGAAATCGCCGAGGAAGTGCAGCCCGTTATCGTCGCCGGATTTGGCCGTGTCGGTGAGACGGTGGCAAACATGTTGGAGGCCGCGGACGTGCCTTATGTCGGTGTCGACTCAAATGCCGATTGTGTCGCACGTGCGCGGCGACGCGGCTATCACGTCGTCTACGGAAGTGCGGCGCATCCAGAGGTCCTGCGATCCGTCGGTGCGGCGCATGCGCGGCTTTTGGTTGTCACGCTCGACGATGCCCATGCGGCCGAGGGGTTGGTGCGTGCGGCACGTCGTTTATACCCGGGGATGCCGGTTCATGTGCGCGCACGCGATTGGGAAATTGCAGATCACTTCAAAGCGCTCGGTGTCGAACATGCGATACCCGAAACTGTCGAAGCAAGTCTCAGACTATCTGCTGCGGCGCTTGAAGCAGCCGGCGTCGACGAGGAGAGCCGACGAACGCTTTTTGAGGAAATGACGGCTGAGAACTTCGCGAAGATGCGTCGGTTTAAGCGCTAGGAGGTCAGCGGATTCACGATCCGTTAACCAAACCAGGATACCCTGTCACTGTATCATCCAATTTTGACCGACGATCGGTCCCGGGAGAGAACGATGCGGGTTTTCCATTTGGCTGTTGTTGGCGCGGTCGTGGCCAGTGCCTCTAACACATGGGCACAATCCAACAACTCGAATGTGATTGGTGATGGCTTGTTCGGCAATCAGGCCGCTGGGGTCGCGTCGCTCGGTGCGGAAAATGGCCGTTCACCGGCGGCACCCTCGGTCTACAAACAAGCTGAACGCGGATTCATGTTGGTCGCACCGCCCGGCGCGACGATTGAAGAGCGTGTGCCTGGTCAGCAGATCGCTATACAATCCCGGAAGGGGTACGCCCTAAATGTCCAGGTGGGAGACGCAAACCCGGATCGCACGACGGCGAGTATGTTTGCTTCCCTCGAGTCCAAGTATCTGGGCGAAGGCCGCCCATGGGATCGCAAAACAGCGAAACGCGAATTGAAAGTTGCTGGATTACCCGCCACAGAAGCGACATATGAGGCGGCATCGACACGGACGAAAGTTGTGATCGCAAGAGGACTTAAAACCGACTTCGTGTTCATGTTCTTTGCGCCCATTATGCATTTCGAGAAGCTTTCGGGTGACTATGAATGGATTTTAGCGGGCTTCCGCCCAGCCCCCAATGAACGCCCGGAGACACCGACAGCAGCCCCACCGGTCGTGAGTTCTGCGCCAGCGGAAGTGCCCCCGTTGCGAGCCCAGTCGACGCCGATGGTAACGCCCAGCGGGCGAAAATCCCCAGTCAATGACTCGGTTCTGCCCGACGTTAACGTGTTCGCCGAGCCCGGATACGGATATCGTATCGAGTTTCCGTCGCAATGGGTTCTCGAAAAAGCCAGTGCATTTACAAACGTGATCAGTGGACCGGCGGGTAGTCCTGCCTATGAAGCCATCGTCGCTGTTCAGAACGTTCAGCCGGAATCCGATAATGCATCGGCGCAGGCCGTGGTGCGCGTGATTGCCGATCTCAAGAACCGATTACGGTCACAGGCACGAGATGTCCAGTTTTTCGGCGAAAAACCAATAACTTATGAGAAACACGGTAAGCGACTGGATGGTGCGCAGTTTGTCGCCAACTATGGTCACGCAGGCCGTGACTTCCGCAAATGGGCGCTCGTTTTACCGCGGTCGTCCGGAAGTATCGTCCATGTTTGGTCGTATACCGCGCCACTCGATAGTTTCGATGCGCACCGGCCGGTCGCCGAAGCAATCCTTCATTCGCTGCATATCCAAGACGAGCAAGGATAGACGTCAGCCTGTGGTTTGCTAACATTATCCTCTGAACAATCAACCATGAGGCGCACCTTGTTGCTGCGATCGTTAATCGGCCTGTCGCTCGGGATCGCGTTAACGATGAATGTGTCGGTCTCGCATTCAGACGAGCCCACGTTGGACGATCTCGTCGCCCACTTTGACAATCTGGTTTTCGGAAGCGAAATTTCTGGCGTTGCGGGTGCGCGGCATATCCAGAAATGGGTGTCCCCGATCCGCGTTTCCATCAGCAACTTAAAAGGCACCATGCGACAAACAGCGGACGGCGGCCGCAACCTGAAGCTCGATGCGGTCAAGCCAGCCCCCGCGCATGTTGAAATGATCCGGCGGCACTTGACGACATTGGTCCGTGCGACAGGAGTTGCGAACGAAAAAAGCGATGCGGCGGCTGGAAAAAAGGCCAATTTCCTCATCAAGTTCATGCCGCGGTTGGCCATGGGGCAGCCATTCGTCGACAAGGATGTCGCGCCGGCGCTCTTGGCCCGATTAGCCCGCCCGGGGGTTTGTTATTTTATTATCAAGCCGATCCGCACCGGCGCGCTTTTCAGAGCTTTGATCGTCGTGAACAACGAACTTCCCCAGGAACAGATGGACGCCTGCCTGCTTGAGGAAATGACCCAAGCTATGGGACTGCCGAATGACAGCGATATCGTTAGATCGTCAGTGTTCAATCAGCGCTCGACACAACGAACGTTGTCGCAGAGCGACGTTGTTCTGCTCAAGACGCTTTATGATCGACGGCTTCCGGCAGGGACACCGCGCCAAGACGCACTCCGAATTGCGCGAGACTTAATTCAGGCGCGATTGAACGGCGGATGAGGCATGCGATCCACCCCACCTGTGTCGCAATCATTGCGGCGATGTACTTCATGGCGGCCAGCCCGAGATCTGAAGCGGCGGACTTGCCATATCCGAAAACTGTCGCCGATCATTTCATCGCGATCACGATGGGAGATCATGACAACGCCAAAGTCGTAAAGTGGCGAGAGCCGCCGACTATCCGGGTGGAAACGTTTGACGCAGAATACAGGGACGGTGCTCTCGAGCCCACCCGGACCCGCGTCGCGACATCGTTATCCCACCACGCGGCAGCGAGACAGGTTGCCGACGAATTGTCAGAGTTAACGGGTATGTCCATTCGGGTGTTGCCGCCGGAGATGGAGGAGGGCGGGCACATCACGATCACGCTGATGCCGTTGCGCCTGATGGCTCAGGTGACGTTGCCGGGTGTTTCGCCGTCGTTGTTGCGACGTTTGCGCGGTCCGGGGCGATGTTTTTTCGTTGGCTGGCCGTCATTCGATGGTGGCATTGCAAAGGGTCATGTTTTCATCAATTCAAAACTAGAAGAAAATCACATAAAGCATTGTCTTTACGAGGAAATAACACAATCATTGGGCGCGCCGCATGACTCGAGAGAGTTGGGTGAGTCGATCTTTAATGACGGCTATTTGGGGGCGCAGTTCGGTCCGCTCGACGAGCACTTGATCCAAATACTGTATGATCCCCGTATGCCTATCGGCGCCGGCCGTGAAGAGGCCAGGGCAATCGCGGAACTCGTAAGCGGTCAGATACGTTCCGAGTGATCCACGGGCGCGTCAGTTAAGGTTGTTGTCAGCGCAAACTGTCAATCTCACCAAAGGTTTAACGGCTGCGCGTTGCCGATTGATAAGAGTTTCTTAACAACGACCGCTTAGACCGGTAGTTGTACCGAAGTCTGTTTTGGGCTGCGGCACAGGGCGTCAGAATTGTTGGCGCTGACGGCGTATGAGGGACTATGAGCCTGGCGGAAAAACTAATGTCGGCGAAGCCGCAAAAGTCGGAGTTGGGCAAGGTCGCCTATACGCCAGGGGGCATATTTGACCTGATTTTGGCGTCGGTGTTTATCAATATCCTAGCCTTGGCGATGCCGCTGACCCTGCTGCAAGTCTATGACCGGATCATTCCGAACTCCGCACAAGGAACGCTCATCATGCTGATCGTCGGGGTCGGATCAGCTTTGATTCTAGAGGCATTTTTGCGCCAAGGACGCTCGTACGTCAGCGGTTGGATGGGCGCGCGGTTTGAACATCTGGCGGGTGTGGCGGCGGTCGAGCGCATTTTGAACGTCTCGATCGTCGATTATGAAAAACAGGGGTCCGGCGTCCACCTGGAGCGTTTCAACGCGCTCGGACCCCTCAAGGAGTTCTATGCCGGGCAAGCGATCCTGGCTCTGTGCGATTTGCCGTTCGCCGTGCTGTTTTTGGGCGCCATGTATTACTTGGCTGGACACCTGGTGCTGGTGCCGATTGCGCTCATTATCCTGTTTGCGATCACTGCAATCTTGGTGGGCAACAAGCTCAAAGACGCCTTGGAAAGCCGCATGCTGGCCGATGACCGTCGCTACAGTTTCATCATCGAAGTCCTCGGCGGTATTCACACCGTCAAAGGCCTCGCGATGGAAGAGCAGATGATCCGACGCTATGAGCGTCTTCAGGAAACCTGCGCCGGTGCCGATTACAACGTTGCTTTGCACTCGTCTTCGGCAAGCTCAACCGGAGCCCTCTTCTCGCAACTGGTGTTGTTCTGCGTTGTTGGCTATGGCGCGACGTTCGTTATTGACGGGGCGCTGACGGTTGGCGGTTTGGCCGCATGCACGATGCTGGCAGGGCGGTCAATGCAGCCACTACAAAAAGCAGTCGGTATCTGGACCCGGTTTCAATCGATTCAATTGGCATTGGATCGAGTGCAGCAATTGTTTCGGATGGAAGAGGAAAAACAGTCAGGCCTGCCGGAACTGCCGCCCGTTCGCGGTGACCTAGTGGTCGAAGAACTGTCCTTTACCTATGGCAAGAACAAGGATGGCGAGGATCTGCCGCCTCTCTTCGATGGCGTCAACATCAACGTTGAAGCGGGGGAGACCATTGGTATCTCAGGTTCCGGCTCAAGCGGTAAGACCACGCTGCTTTACCTGTTGATGGGTGTTTTCGGACCGACGACGGGCCGTGTATTGGTCGATAACCTGGATCTAGCGGATTACGATGCGTCGAGCATTCGGCGGCAAGTCGCCTACCTTCCGCAGGAAGGTGTGTTGTTCAATGGGACGATCCTGGAAAACGTTACGATGTTTCGTGACGAGAAGATCGACGACGGATTGGACATATCTCGATTACTGGGGCTGGACGGCGTGGTTGCGCATATGCCGCATGGTTACGACACGATGGTGGGCGACGGCGCAGGCGATAAATTGCCAAAGGGGATCAAACAACGGATCGCGATCGCCCGCGCATTGGTTGATAAACCGCGCATCTTGTTGTTCGACGAGGCCAATGCAGCCATGGACAGCGCGGGCGACAATACCCTTCGGACCTTGTTAGAGAGATTAAAGGGCCGGGTGACTCTTGTCTTGGTGACGCCACGACCGTCGATGCTCAGCCTCGCTGACCGTATCTTCGATATCACCGATGGAAAACTCATAGAACGTCAGCCTGAAGCGGCCTTGGCCGCAAACCCAACAGGAAAGGGGTAATCCCATGATAGGCACGTTGAAGAAACTCGAAGCGACAGACATCGACGGCAGCACGCCGGAAGTCCGACTGGAACGTCCGATCACACGGGACCGTAAACCGGCGCGTGATGCTCGGAATTTAATGGTTCCGGGTGACGGTTGGCTGGGCGGCGCCGGTCGTTTTCTGGCCCGTATCTAAGCAACCAATTACGGAGATCGGTTAGGATAAAATGAGCGGAATTCTCTCCAAGATTGAAGCGGTCGATGACATCGACGATAACGCGGCGGAAGCCGTGGATGTCGCCGTCGACCGCGTTTTTGGCGAGAGAGTAGCTGACGCGCCGACACCGACCGTGGAGCCGACCAATCCTGCCCCGGTCGATCCGTCAGATCTCGGTACACCGATGGCGCCGCTTCCGCCGCCGATCAACAAACCAGCGCCACCCCGCGCGGTCCGGGGGCCAAGGGCCAATGTTAATCTGACGCCACCGCCACCGGCAGAGTCGAAACCACCGGAAATAGATCAGGCGCGCCCATCGCCGCCTGAACCTGAGGCGAAAAAACAAGCGGCCCGCGATGCCGGTGTGGTGAAACCACGGGAAATGAAGCCGAAAGCCGGGCGGCTGCCACCACGGTTACGAAAAAAGCAGGAGCAAGAGGAAAGAGCGAGGTCGCCATCCGCGACGATGCCCGCCGATCAGAAGCGGTCGACCGCGAGCCGACCGCATCCGACACCAAAGTCCCCGGACGCGCCCCAGCCCAAGCCGGCACCCAAGGCCGAAACACCTACAGGGCGTCGGAAGGTCGCCAGACCGGATGCGTTGGAACGCAAGCATGCAGCCGCAGGGAAATCCGCATCGCCTGCACCAGGGCTGCCGGCGTCTCCTGAAACGGTATCTCCGTCGAAGGGCTTGCCCGCCCGCCCGGCACGGTCTCAAGAATCGGTAGAGACGCAGCCTACCCATCCCGTGCCGCCATCAAAGCCACCGCTGCCGGCGCCAACGCCGGCACCAGCCTTGGCCGAGCGCGCTGCGCCGCCGCCACCTCTGCCGCCCGAGCCACCAACCGGTGCTGGGGGACACGGAGGCGATGGAGGGTCGGATCGGCCCATACCTGTGCCGGCAAATGATGACCCGGCGCATGAATATGCCGCGCTTGCCTCGTTGAAGGACGCGACCGACCTATCCAACTGTCTATTACCCTTGCTGGAGGCCATGAATTGGCGCGGCGACCCGCGACACGTCGCCGAAGCGTTGCCGCACTTCACCAACGCTCTCGACATCACATCGATGCGCAATATTTTGGCGACGTTGCATTTTCAGAGCCGCCCGCTGAAAACCAAACTTTCGTCGATCGATCAACGACTGTTCCCATGTCTTTTCCTGCCGGATAACGGCGACGCGGTCGTCTTGTTGGGGTATGAGCCATCAGGCCTTCGTGCCTTCGACGGGGGCATGAACGAAGAACGGGTGTTGCCGCGAAGTGCCGACAAAGGAATGGCGTATTTCTTCAGTCCGGTCGATGAAGAAGAACTACAGTCATCGCAAAGCAAAGTCGGATGGTTCTCTGCCGTTTCGGAGCGTTTTCGGTCGCTCGTTTATCAAACGCTTGGGATCACGTTTGTTCTCAACGTGTTGGCGTTGGTGACTCCGCTGTTCGTCATGGCTGTGTACGATAAAGTGGTGGCAACCGGTTCATTGCCGACGCTGGCCTTTTTTGCCTTTGGTGTTGGAATTGCCATCGTTTGCGATCTTATCTTGCGATCGATCCGTTCCAAGATCATGGCCTTCATCGGCGCACGGCTCGACAACATTGTCGGCATCGCGATCTTCCACAAGATTCTGTTTCTACCCCCGGCCTTTACCGAACGGGCAACCATCGGCGCGCAGGTCGCCCGAATTAAGGACTTCGAGACTATTCGAGATTTCTTCACGGGGCCCATGGCCTTGGTTCTTTTTGAACTGCCGTTCGTGGTTATTTTCATCGCGACCATCGCGTTTCTGGGCGGACCCGTCGCGTTCATTTCAGTTATCATGATCGCTTGTTTCCTAATTTTGGGCCTTATCATAACGCCGCTGCTTCGAAATTCCGTTAGCAAGGCGGCGCGGGCGTCCTCGCGTAAGCAGGAATTGGTCGTCGAGACCCTTAGCGGTATGCGGGCCGTCAAGTACTGCGGCGCCGAGCACAAATGGATGGAACGGTTTCGCGAACATTCGGCAACAGCGGCATTGAACAGTTTTTATACCGCTCAGTTGTCTGCATTGATGCAGACCGTCTCGCACGTCCTGATGATTTCGGCCGGACTAGGCACGATCATTTTCGGTGTCTTCCGCGTTCTTAACGGAGATATGACGGTGGGTGGCCTGGTGGCGTCCATGATCCTTGTTTGGCGGGTGTTGGCGCCGTTGCAAACCGGGTTTGTTTCGCTGACGCGACTGACCCAGGTCAAATCGTCGATTACACAGATCAATAACCTGATGAATATTCGCGGCGAACGCGAACAGAACGCCCTGGTTAATCCAATCAAGAAAATGGATGGATACGTGACATTTGCCCGCGTCTCGATCCGCTACAGCGCAGAGGCGGACCCGGCGCTGGTCGGCGTTAGTTTCGAATTGGAGCCGGGCGACGTGTTGTGCATCGTCGGCGGCAACGGTTCGGGCAAGTCTACCGTTCTTAAGCTCTTGGCCGGCATGTATCTGCCGCAAGCGGGCTCGATCCGGGTCGATAATATGGACATCCGTCAAATGGATACCGTTGAACTGCGTCATGCGGTGGCTTACGTGCCGCAGACAATCCAATTCTTTTACGGCACCATCGCGCAGAACCTGCGTCTCGCGAACCCGACCGCGACGGATGAAGACCTCTATCGTGCATGCGAGAAGGCCGCCGTCTTGGACGATGTGCTGGCGCTTTCACAGGGCTCCGGAAAATGGAAACGCGAGGGTTTCGAAGTACGGATCGGCGACTCCAATTCGGGACAGATGCCGACGAGTTTGTTGCAAAGACTGAACTTAGCGAGAGGATACCTTAAAGACTCGCCCATTATGTTGTTTGACGAACCCGGCAACGGTCTCGATTTTGCGGGGGATCAGGCGTTCATGCGTGTCGTCAATGACATGCGCGGTCAAAAAACCATGCTGATGGTTACCCACCGACCCAGTCACATGAAAATTGCAGACAAGATTCTATGGTTGGAACATGGTAACGTTCGCGCGTTCGGTCCCGCGCCAGAGGTCTTGCAGCAGATGCCGAAGGATTTTGTTTGATGCCAGACGGAACAACCGCAGTCCCGGATACACCGGCAAACGGCGACAAGGACCGTCGCAAGATACGCCGTGGTGACCGCCAGACTCGTTTTCTCGCGCAGTCCGTCATTCTAGAAGAGGGAGGGAGTTCCGGCCTCATCCGCGGCGCTATGATCACGATATGCGTGGTTATCGTGCTTTTCGTCGGCTGGTCGATGGTCACCAATGTCGATGAAGTCGCCGTGTCTTCCGGCGAAGTCATTCCGTCGGGCCAGTTGCAGGCGCTTCAGCATCTAGAGGGCGGCATTGTCAGAGATATCCTGATGGAAGACGGACAATTGGTCGAGCAGGGGCAAATCCTGATCCGGTTGGACGAAACGGCGGCGATAACCGAACTGCAGAAACTTCAAGCCAGGCGCGCCGGTTTGGAAATCAGGTCCGAGCGTCTACGCGCGATCGGGACCGGCGGCGTTCCCGATTGGTCCAAGGTCGGCAATCGTTACCCGAACATGATCCAAGATCAGCAACGCATTTACGAGGGTTCTCTGGAGGCCTTCTTCAACCGGCAAGAAACCATCCGGAAACAGATACAGCAACGCCGGGCCGATTTGGAACTGTTGGTCGAACGAGAACAGACGTTGACCCGCTCGGCCGAGATTTTCGCCGAGGAACTCGAACTTCGAGAGCGGTTGTACACCGAGGGTCTCGCATCGAAGATCGTATATCTGGATGCGAAACGGCAATTGAATACAGCACGCGGAGAACTCTCCGATTTGGTATCCGAACGTGAGCGTGCGATCGAAGCGATCAAAGAGTCCGAGAGTCGATTGGCGGAAATCGAAACTGAACTTCGCGAGCAATCCTTGGCCGAGTTGAGCGAAAGTGCCAACGAGTTGATTCAGGTCGAAGAAGCACTGGTCGAGGCCAATGATCGGGTCCGGCGCCTCGAGATTCGTGCGCCGGTTCGCGGCATCGTCAAAGGGTTGCGAGTGCATACCGTTGGTGGGATCGTGCCACCCGGCGAAGTGATTACCGAAATTGTTCCGCTTGACGAGGAATTGGTCATCGAGGCGAAAATTCAACCGCGTGACGTCGGCCATGTTCGTATCGGTCAGCCCGTAACTGTAAAGGTGACGACGTTCGATTTCGCGCGGTTTGGCGGCATTTCTGGCGAACTCAAGGACGTTTCCGCATCGACGTTCATCGATGAGCAGGGCGATCCCTATTACAAAGGCATTATCGAGCTGGATCGGAACTATGTCGGCAACGATCCCGCGCAAAACCGGGTGATGCCGGGAATGACCGTGCAGGCGGACGTTAAGACCGGCAAGAAAACCCTTTTCGAGTATCTGCTGAAACCTGTCTACAGTTCCGTTTCGACGTCGTTCCGCGAGCGCTAAGGCAGGGCCCGCCACATCGCGTGGGCTTTTCGGATGACACGCTCGGTCTCAGACCAAAGAGAATACGGGATAGATCTTCCATGTCTGCCCATGCCACGGCAGCAGCATCGCCACCGGCGACTACTTGTGCGTTCGCGGGGGCGATGGCCAGGACATCGATCAATGTATAATGGTACTCGACACCACCGTCGTCGCTTCGCGTGATGCTGTCCACGACATCGACGATGCTCTGGACCTCGACAACAAGGCCCGTTTCCTCCTGTATTTCTCTCCGCGCCGCCTCAAACACCGTCTCGCCGACTTCTTGAGCGCCACCGGGAAGGCTCCATGACCCGACCCTTGGCGGTTTTCCCCGTTGGATCAGCAGGACCCCGTTCGCGCCGAGAACGATGGCACCGACACCGACAATGGGTCGTGCGGGGAAAGTTCGGTCGTCATTATCGGACATAAGACTTGCTCATAAAGATCGATTACATTTGCGGCGGCTAGCGCTAAGATATTCTCTAACACCGCAATTTGGCCTTGGAGGCAACGTGAGCGAAATACTGGAACGTCGTGTCATGCGAGACAAGGATGTCGTTTTTCGCGAAGGCGAGCAGGGAAGCACGGCATACATCGTTCAGGACGGCGAAGTGGCGATTACAAAAATCATTGGTGGCGTCGAGGAAGAACTGGCCGTGATTGGCCGCGGCGGCATTTTCGGCGAGATGGCGCTGATCGACGATAAGCCCCGCATGGCGACGGCGCGCGTAAAGGGAAACGCGACGATCATGACGGTCAGCAAACAGTTGTATTCCGAAAAACTCAAAAAGACCGATCCGTTCGTTCGCGCATTACTTAGGATTCTGGTCGAAACGGTTCGCAGTTCATCAAACAAGTAACGCAGGCCTATAGTGTTTTCAGGGTTTCAGTCCAATCGTCTGCCCGGTGCCGACGGCGTAACGATTAATGTGCACCATGGCGGCAACGGTCCACCGCTCTTATTGTTGCATGGTTACCCCCAGACCCATCTGATTTGGCATCTCGTTGCGCCCATTTTGGCCGCAGAGCGAACGGTGGTCGTTGCCGATTTACGAGGATACGGGGATAGCGATAAACCGGCTGGCGGTGACGGGCACGAAGCCTATTCGAAGCGCGCGATGGCCGCCGATATGGTCGCGGTCATGCAGGTCTTGGGCTTCGAGCAGTTCTCGGTCGTTGGGCATGATCGCGGCGGCCGGGTCGCCCATCGTATGGCGATTGATCACCCGGATCGTGTCCGCACGTTGACGGTTCTTGATATTGTCCCGACGCATACTTTGTTCGCGCGAACCGATAAGGCATTTGCGCTTGGCTATTACCATTGGTTCTTCTTGGCGCAACCCGCGCCGCTGCCCGAGCGCATGATCGGCGCCGACCCCGTGGCGTTCCTACGAACAAAGATGGGGCATTGGAGCGCGGCGGATGCGGTGTTTGATTCGCGTGCCATGCGAGAATATGAGCGGTGTTTCTCCGACCCTGGGACCATCCATGCGTCTTGCGAGGATTACCGAGCGGCGGCAACGATCGACCTTGATCACGATGAGGAAGACTTATCCCGTAAGCTCGCTTGTCCTGTCCTCGCGTTATGGGGCGCGGAGGGATTTATGCACAGGTCGTATGACGTTTTAGAAACGTGGCGCGAGAGAGCCGAGAACGTGATGGGAGAGGCCATTCCTTGCGGCCATTTCTTGCCGGAAGAGGCAGCCGAAGAAACGGCCAGTGCGATTTCTTCTTTTTTGTCGGGGCACGATCGTGCGTAATGTCGCCTAGTTGAAAACGGAGGCCGTCCGCTTGTCCGATCCCACACCGAACACGACAGACCCGATCCCAGCGCGTCCGCGAATGACGGTATCGCAGCGGCTTCGGGCGTACTTGTTTGCCGGCATTCTGGTGACGGCGCCGATATTCATCACGTTTTATTTGGCTTGGCTGTTCGTCACATTCGTCGACAGCAAGATTACGCCGTTGATCCCAGCGGTCTACAATCCAGAGACATATCTGCCGTTCGCCCTGCCGGGGCTCGGCCTATTGGTTCTCATGGTCGCATTGATGATTGTGGGGGCCTTGACCGCCGGCTTTGTCGGCCGTCTTTGGATACGCTTTTCGGAACAGATCCTCAGTCAAATGCCGGTCATCCGAAATGTGTATTCGGCGGTGAAACAGATTCTTGAAACGGTATTGGCGCAGCAGTCGAACGCGTTTCGAGAAGCGGTCTTAATCGAGTATCCAAGGCGCGGCATATGGGCGGTCGGATTTATTACCGGGCATACCAAGGGTGAAGTGCAAAACTTGACGGAAGAAGAATGCATCAACGTCTTCCTCCCGACGACCCCGAACCCGACGTCGGGTTTTCTCTTGTTCGTGCCGGTGAAAGACATTGTCCCCCTCAGCATGTCCGTGGAAGAAGCAATCAAAATGGTGATATCGGGGGGCATTGTAACGCCCCACGACCGGCGACCTGAAGTAGAACGGCTGACGCCCGTCGTATCAGCGCAGACCTACGAAGATCTGGATACGTTACGTGAACGCGATGGTACGCCCGTCCTAGTTCCGAAAAACAGTCGACCGGCAGATCGTCTGCAGGCGGGTAAGTCGGAAACCGATAAAGAAACGAATGAGAGCTGACCCCGAATTAGAAAGTCCCCGACGTCACCGCTTTCTTAAAACTCTCGCGATCGCTGTCGAACTCGAACGAAAACAGTATTTCCAATTTATTGAAAATGGTATCGGTCTCGATAACACCTTCGAGGTTGTACGCGAAACGTCCTTCGCAATTCTGCTCCAGCCAATCCTCCACGTCGTCAATGGAGGCGCTGAATTTCAGTCGCAACTGATAGGGAAGTCTGGTTTTATCTTCACGTGCCATTTCTCAGTCGTCCTTGGACAAGGCGCCCATTGCCGGGCGCGATTCCACTATCCCGATCTTAGATTTATGATCGCGGTGTCGCGTTCAAACAAGTACATTAATACGCGAAGCGCCTTGCCGCGGTCACCGATCAACTCGGGATCATTCCTCAAGACCAATTCTGCATCATCGCGGGCCATCTGCAACAGATCCGCCTGGCCGACAATATCGGCAATGCGAAACGTCGGAAGGCCACTTTGTCGCGTTCCCAGCAGTTCACCGGCACCGCGAAGTGTCAGGTCCTTCTCGGCGATGACAAAACCGTCGTCGGTCTCACGCATCGTCTTCAGACGCTCTTTCGCGGTCTCGCCCAAATGGCCGGCATGAACCAACAGGCAGCTCGACGCATCCTTGCCACGCCCAATGCGGCCGCGTAGCTGATGTAACTGGGCTAGGCCAAATCGTTCGGCGTGTTCGATCACCATGACTGTCGCTTCCGGTACATCGACACCAACCTCGATCACCGTCGTTGCGACAAGGACGCTGATATCGCCATCCCGAAATGCCGACATGACGGCGTCTTTCTCCGCCCCCTTCATTCGGCCATGGACGAGGCCGACGTGTGCGCCGAAGACTTGTGACAAGTGATCGTATCTCGCCTCGGCGGCGGCCATATCGCTTTTTTCACTCTCTTCCACGAGCGGGCAAACCCAATATACCCGCGCGCCAGAATCGCGTGCACGACCGACGGCGGTGACGACCTCATCCAGACGTTCATTCGAAATCAACACCGTTTTGACCGGTTGGCGGCCGACCGGTTTCTCGGTCAAGCGGGATACATCCATGTCGCCATAGGCGGTCAGCATCAGGGTGCGGGGGATGGGGGTCGCCGTCATGACCAAAACATCGACGTCTTTTCCTTTGTCCGCCAGGGTCAGACGTTGATGAACGCCGAACCGGTGTTGTTCGTCTATCACGGCCAATCGCAAATCGTGGAAACCGACATCGTCTTGAAAGAGGGCATGGGTACCAACTGCGATGCGGGCCGCACCGCTCGCCAGCTGCTCAAGAATTTTGTCCCGAGACTTCCCGCGTTCTCGGCCGGTTAACAGGACTGGTGTTATGCCCGCTGGTTCGAGCAACTCGGCAATCGATTTAGCGTGTTGTCGCGCCAGAATCTCGGTCGGGGCCATCAACACGGCTTGTCCGCCCGCCTCGACGGCCGACAGCATCGTCATCACGGCGACAATGGTCTTGCCAGCCCCGACATCACCTTGGAGCAATCGAAGCATCCGATAATCGGAGCCAAGGTCGGCATCGATCTCGGCGATTGCCGCGTGTTGGGAGTTCGTCAAAGAAAAGGGAAGTGCGGATTCGACGCCTTCTCGCAATGATCCATCGCCGATGAGGGGGCGGCCTTTCAACCGTTTCATCCGCGCCCTGACCAATGACAACGCCAACTGATTCGCGAGTAATTCGTCATACGCAAGTCGTGTTCGCGCGATATTTGAGGGCGACAAATCTTGTTCGCCGAGGGGGGCGTGGGCGGCAGCGACGGCCTCTCGCCAGGCTGGCCACTTTTCACGTGATACCAGCGCCGCATCCAGCCATTCGGGAAGTGTCGGCAGATCCGACAGCGCGGCATCCATGGCTTTGCCGAGAACCTTCAACGATAAACCCGCGGTAAGCGGATAGACCGGTTCAACGCGTTCCAAGCTGCCGCGGTCTTTGAGCTCGGCGACGTGATCCGGATGTGTCATTTGCAGGCCGTCGCCGAATGCTTCGACCTTGCCGGAAACAACCCTTGTTTCGCCCTCCGGTAACGTCCTGTTCAGATAGTCGGTTCGGGCATGAAAGAACACCAGTGTCATCGAACCGGTTTCGTCGGCGACGACAATCTTGTAAGGCATACGGCTGTTCCGGGCTGGAATGTGTTGGCGGACTTGCACGGTGATCGTCGCGATCCGCCCCGGAACGGCATCGGCGATGGTCGGCGCGTAACGTCGATCGATGATATCGCTAGGCAGCAGCCACAGAAGATCGACGATGTTCGGTCCGGCGACTTTTTCAATTAAGTCGGCGGTACGCGCGCCGACCCCTTTAAGGACAGTGACCGGCTTAAATAGGGAAAAAAGGATCTCCGGGCGCATTGGGACCGTATCTATCGCTGACAACGTATCTGGGACGCTATATATCCTAGGCAGCTTGGCAACGTGCGAAAAGGACAGAGACCGTGGACGACCGACGAAAGCGCCTGATTTACCGGGCCAATCACTGTGGCATGAAAGAAAATGACGTGATGATCGGTCGATTTGCCCTGGCAAAGCTCGAAGATCTGAACGATACGCAGATGGATACCTTCGAGAACCTGATGAACCACACGGATAACGACCTGTACAACTGGATCACTGGCCGCGAACCAACGCCGGAAATCGTCGACAGTGACGTGCTCCGGATGATTAAAGAGTTCAACGGCACACTGTGATTAACGTTCCGAACGAAGCGCTTGAACGCGGACGCCGGACGCTCGGTGGCGCGCCGGAAGGGGTCGACGTCTTGGCGGCGGCGAGCATTGTGCGGACGGGCCGCGATGTCCTCATGGTTTTGCGTGACGACGCCGGTATGGCTCGGCACATCGCGGCACTGGAATTCTTCGCCCCCGACGTAACCGTCATCGATATTCCGGCCTGGGACTGTCTGCCGTATGATCGTGTTTCTCCGCGCCGGGCGATCATCGGACGTCGGCTGGCTGGGCTCGGTCGCCTGACAGAAAATGCGACCGGCGGACGGTTGATCCTGACGACCGTGGCGTCAATCCTGCAGAGGGTGCCGCCCCGACGATATCTGCACGGTGCCGGTACACATGTTACCAAAGGCACCCAGATTGCGCCCGAAGCCCTGATTTCAGAATTGCAGCGGTTTGGCTTTCTTCGCGTCGAGACGGTCACGGAACCGGGCGAGTTCGCGGTCCGTGGCGGTATCGTCGACGTTTATGCGGCGGGGGCTGGGGGGCCGGTTCGGCTCGACTATTTTGGCGACGAAGTCGATACCCTCCGGTCTTTTGATCCTGCCACGCAACGAAGCACTGGTGAGATCGCCGAGATCGTCCTGACGCCGGTCAGCGAAGCGCCGCTGGATGACGAATCAATATCGCGGTTTCGAACCAATTACCGGCAGGTGTTTCAGGCGGCGGGGACGGATGATCCGTTATACGAGTCGGTCAGTGAAGGCCGAAGACACCAAGGCCAGGAACATTGGCTGCCCTTCTTTCACGAAAAACTCGAAACACTGTTCGATTACGCACCCGGCGCGGTGGTGATGCTGGATCAGGGCGCCGACGATGCGTTCCAAGCGCGCCACGACTTGATTGCCGAATATTACACCGCCCGATTAACGATTTCCGATTCAGACAGTGGCGTCCCGTACCGTCCGGTCGCGCCAGAAACCATGTTTGCAAGTGCGGACGACTTGGCGGCAAAGCTGGCTCTGCGCGCGGTGATAGATCTGTCGCCGTTTGGCGACGGCACTTTAACTTTAGGCGGGAAAACCGGCCGCGATTATGCCGACGTGCGCGTCGACCCGAACGCCAATGTCTACGAAACCGTGGCAAACGACCTTAGAACGCTTGCCGATCAAGACGGCCGTGTACTCGTTTGCGGTCTAAGTGATGGCGCTGCCGAGAGGCTTCGCGGATTGCTTCAAGAACACGGTGCACCGACGCTTCGACTCGTTGAAGAGATGCCGGGATCGAAAGAGGCGGCGGTCGCCGTTCTGGGCATCGAACGTGGATTTTCCGTTGGTGATCTTCATGTCATTACAGAAAGCGACATGCTCGGCGAGCGGTTGGCCCGTCCGGGGCGTCGCCGTATTCGCCCGGAAAACTTCATCGCCGAGGTGTCGTCACTGGCGCCCGGTGATTTGGTGGTTCATGTCGAACATGGCATTGGCCGCTTCGATGATTTGGAAACAATCGAAGTTGGGGGCGCACCGCATGATTGCTTGCGGTTGAGTTATGCCGGTACAGCAACGCTGTTTCTGCCGGTTGAAAACGTCGATCTGCTGACGCGATACGGGTCGGAGGACGCGGGCGTGCAATTGGACCGTTTGGGCGGAGCCGCCTGGCAGGCCCGACGCGCCAAATTGAAAGAACGCGTCAAACAAATGGCCGAGGAGTTGATCAAGATCGCGGCATCGCGTGAGTTGAAGCCGGCTCCCAAGATCGCTGCGCCCGACGGCGCGTACGAGGAATTCTGCGCCAAGTTTCCGTTCACCGAGACCGATGACCAATTGGAAGCCATCGCCGCAATATTCGAAGACCTACAAAAAGGCCGACCGACGGACCGTCTGGTCTGCGGCGACGTCGGGTTCGGCAAGACCGAAGTCGCCTTGCGGGCCGCGTTCGCCGTCGCGCTGGCGGGTAAACAAGTTGCCGTCGTGGTTCCGACGACGCTTTTGTGC
Source organism: Rhodospirillales bacterium (assembly GCA_965222395.1). Taxonomy (GTDB): domain Bacteria; phylum Pseudomonadota; class Alphaproteobacteria; order Rhodospirillales; family Casp-alpha2; genus UBA4479. The sequence continues at coordinate 1,285,451 of OZ244947.1, read as the reverse complement.
CGACAGCATTTTATGACCTTTCAAGAACGCTTCCGTGGATTTCCGGTCAAGGTGGCGCAACTTTCCCGATTGGCGTCGGCGAAGGAAGTTGCAACGGCCAAGGACGGCCTTAAACGCGGTGATATCGACATTGTCATCGGCACGCACGCGCTGTTGGCAAAGGATGTTGGGTTCCGCGATCTGGGCCTACTGGTCGTTGACGAAGAACAGCACTTCGGTGTCGCCCATAAGGAACGCCTGAAAGGCCTCAAGGCGGATGTTCACGTCTTGACCCTGACGGCGACCCCGATTCCACGGACCTTGCAAATGGCCCTGACCGGTATTCGCGAGATGAGCATCATTGCGACACCGCCGGTCGATAGATTGGCGGTGCGGACGTTCGTCCTGCCGTTCGATCCGGTGATCGTGCGTGAGGCGATCTTGCGCGAACAATACCGGGGCGGACAGACATTCTACGTTTGTCCGCGGATCAACGATTTGGAGAAACTCGCTGACCGTTTGGCCGAGTTGGTGCCCGAGGTCAAAGTCGCCATGGCGCACGGACAGATGCCGGTCAAAAACCTGGAAGAGACCATCTCTCAATTCTACGACGGTGCGTTCGATGTCTTGCTTTCGACCAACATCGTCGAGAGCGGGCTAGACTTACCGGCGGTCAACACGATCCTGATCCATCGTGCCGACATGTTCGGGCTCGCCCAGTTGTACCAGCTGCGTGGCAGGGTCGGGCGGTCGAAGACACGGGCGTACGCCTATTTGACGCTGCCACCGGGTAAACAGCTCACCAAGGCGGCGGAGAAACGATTGGACGTGATGCAGACGCTCGACAGTCTTGGTGCGGGTTTCACCTTGGCTAGTCACGATCTCGATATTCGGGGTGCCGGCAACTTGCTGGGGGATGAACAGTCCGGACACATCAAGGAAGTCGGGATAGAACTGTACCAGCAGATGTTGGAAGAAGCCGTTGCCGACGCCCGTGGATTGGGAGCTGCCGCTGGCGATAAAGATTGGTCGCCACAGGTCTCCATCGGAATGCCGGTTTTGATCCCGGATTGGTACGTCAGCGATCTGACGGTGCGCATGGGGTTGTACCGTCGGATTGCCTGGATTACCGACGAGGAAGACATCGAACAGGTTGCGGCAGAGATGATCGACCGGTTCGGTCCGATCCCCTCCGAGGCCGAGAACTTGTTGGAAGTCGTAAAGATCAAAGCGCGCTGCCGTGCGGCCGGGATTTCTAAACTCGACGCCGGACCCAAGGGGGCGGTTGTTCAGTTTCATAACGATCAAGTCCAGGACCCGGCCGCGATGATTACATGGATCACCGCGCAACAGGGGACCGCGAAGCTCCGCCCGGATCATCGTTTGGTGTTTTCCAGGGCTTGGGACACGCCGAAGGAACGAATGCAGGGGTTGGCGTACCTGACGCGGGAGTTGGCGTCGGTCAACGTCGCCGCATAATCGCCGGAGTTGCCGAGAATATCATTGCTCCCTAATGTGACCAGCGATCGCCGGTCGGCGATGCACAGAAGGGGGACTTATGGCACTGACGGAGAGAATCCCGATATTGCGGGAGCGCCTGTTTGAGGTGCTATCGGGCACCGATGCCTTCTTTGCGGACCTTGAGGTCGCGTTGGCCGCTGCAAGTCCCACGGGAGATGCAGCGTGGCACGCGGAAACATTCTCCATCCTCGCCTTGGGGGTGGTGATTGGGCTCGCCGCGGGTTGGTTCGTCCAACGTTGGGCGAAAACCAAAACGGCATATCTTTTTGACGCCATACCGACGTCACGCCGGGAGAGAATTGGTTTTCTGATCCTTCGCGCGGGATACTCGTTGCTTTCGGTGATTGCCTTAACCTTCGTTGGGCTTGGTCTCAGTCTCGCGATTAACGGCGACATCGCCGCGAGCCGCTCGACGTATATTGCTTATTTTTCGGCGTTTTCCGCCATTGGTGTTTCGAATGCCATCTATCGGGCATTTTTTGCACCGGACTTACCGGCATATCGCTCGCTCGCGCTCGACGATGCGGCGGCAAAGGCATTGTACCGTGGGTACGTTGGCGCAACCGCCGTCGCATGCTTAGTCGCCGCGACGTGTGTGTGGATGTTCAAACTCGGACTCAGCCACGATGCGCATTTCTTGATGCTGATCCTCGGTTCGCTTTTCTCGGCCCTGGTCTTTTCGTTCGTTTTCGTTCGGTTTAGAAAGCCGATTGCGGGGTTGATCGCACGGCCCGGCGATGAGTCGGTTCGCGCGTGGCGGCGGCTTCTTGCCAGCTCGTGGCACGTGCTTGCCGTCGTATACTTTTTGCTGACGTGGGCCATCGCGTCTGCGCGAATCCTTCTGGATTTGCCGATGGCGTTTGGGTTGGTGATTGGACCGTTGGTGTCGGTCCTTTTTGCGGCGGCGCTATATGGGGCGCTGTTGATCGCTATCGATATCGTTGTCGAGCGTTTCGGTATCATGACGCCAAATGACGGCGCCATCGCCGACGTCGTCGAAAACCCCTTCATTCGACTGGCCGAGCAAATTGCGACCTTCGTTGCCTGGGTTGTTGGCGGTACGACAGTCCTGCGCTTTTGGGGGGTCGACGTTTGGTCACATGACGGCCCTTTGTTGCAAGCGATGGATATTCTGATCATCGCTTTGTTGGGCTACTTCGCGTTTCAGCTGGTACGGATATCTATCGATCGGAAAATCGAGGCCGAAGGCGGGCTTACGGTGGCGACACCGGGAGATGAGGGCGGTGCCGCCGGTGGGGCGTCGCGTTTGATCACGTTGCTGCCGTTACTGCGTAATTTCTTGCTGATTACCGTGCTTGTGATGTCGGTCATGATCGTCTTGTCGCAAATCGGGATCGATATCGCGCCGCTGTTCGCGGGTGCCGGCGTGGTGGGTCTGGCGATTGGGTTCGGTGCACAGTCGTTGATCCGAGACATCTTCTCGGGTGCGTTCTTTCTCATCGACGATGCGTTCAGGCGCGGCGAGTATATCGATATCGGCGTTGTCAAAGGTACCGTCGAGAATATCTCGCTACGGTCGTTGCAGCTTCGACATCACCTTGGCGCGCTGCATACGATTCCGTTCGGCGAAATCACGCAAATGACGAACTACTCTCGTGACTGGGCGATGATGAAGCTCAAACTTCGGGTGACTTACGACACCGACGTCGAGAAAGTCCGAAAGATGGTCAAGAAACTGGGGCAGGAATTGATGGACGATCCGGAAATTGGCGACAAGTTTTTGGAGCCGTTGAAGTCTCAAGGTGTCAGCGCGATGGAGGACAGCGCCATGATCCTGCGGGTAAAATTCATGACCAAACCAGGAGAGCAATTTGTCGTGCGAAAACGCGTTTACGCGGATTTGCGGGCGTTGTTCGAGCGTGAAGGGATTCACTTTGCGCATAAAGAAGTGACCGTCCGTCTGGCCGGAGACGAAGATGGTGCGACGAAGGAAGATATCGAGGGGCTTTCAGACGCCGACAAGCGGGCGATTGGCGGTGCGGCGCTGGCGGCCGCGGAAAACAACGATGCCCTCGGCCCGCCCAAAGACGACCGATAGATTTCCGGCTTCTCTTATTCTAATGAACAGCCGCTGAATTGCTTTCTGGAACGACGACGTTGGTATCGCCGAGTGAGAGATCGAGAGACCAGCCGGCACGCATCGAGGTTGTGATGACGAGATGACAAAAAGCGTGCATCAGTTGTTCGTTCAAGTTGAAGCGGATGTCCTTGCCGTCGGATGTTGTGAACGACAAGCCGGTCACTTTGTCTCCGGGGTGGACTTTTCCGCCCGTCACCAATAGAGGCCCCGTATTTGAGGTCGCATCGGTGTTGTCGTCGACGGGCGGCGTTTCGAAATCTGTGTTTTGAACTGCCTCTTGGTGTTTCATGCCAAGGACGGCGTCCTGGATATCCTTATCGACGATCTTCGTCAGTTCGGCATTTTGGGCGAACGTTTGATGCAGCGCCCCCCATAAGACACCGATAAAGCGCCGGGTCAGCCACATTCGATATTCTTTCTTATCTACGGTCGACAACCTGAACAAGATGCGATCTTGTTCAGGCACGTAGCTCATTGTCAGCTGATGGAGGCCAGTCATCCAGTTATGCGCTTCGGATGTCGGGCGCGCGGCTCTCGGCGCACGCGGCGTCGATCATCCGGACGAGCACCTCGGGCTCTTGAGCGCCCGAGATGATCATTTGGCCCTCGAAAGCGAATGCGGGAACGCCGTTGATGCCAAGGCGATGGGCACGTGCATTTTCGTCATAGACCTGCTCTGTTCCAACGTTTCCTGCGAGATAGGCGAATACGGCCTTTGCCGACAAACCGTGTTGCGCCGCAAGGTCCGAGAGCAGGCCGATATCGCCGATGTCTGCGCCATGCGTGAAGTATGCCTGGAATATTTCCTCGACCAACAGGGCGGTATCGATGTGCTCGGCGGCGTAACCGATCAAGCGGTGCGATGGGACGGAATTGGGTGTTTTCCGAATACGGTCGAAGGCGAAATCGATCTCAACCGATTGCCCGGCCTCCCCGATTGCGCCGTAGACGCGGCGGACGCGTGCTTCACTGCCGAATTTCTTAATCAAGTAGGCAGTTCGATCGAGCCCGCTCGCGGGCATTTCCGGGTTCAACAGAAACGGTCGCCAAATGATATCTGGCTTCACACTTGGCCTTCTTGCCAGTGCCCGCTCAAGCCGACGCTTCCCTATGAAGCACCACGGACAGACCGTATCAAAGATGATTTCCAACTGCATGCACGACCCCAATCCATGCAGAGCCTAGCCCCGCCTATCGCGTCACGCAAATATGGACCCGCGACTAGCCGGTAAATGCCTGCAAACCGGTTTGTGCGCGTCCCAGGATCAGGGCATGGATATCGTGCGTTCCTTCGTACGTGATCACAGTCTCCAGGTTCAGCATATGCCGCATGATGTGGTATTCGTCGGCGATACCGTTGCCGCCGTGCATGTCCCGTGATACGCGCGCGATATCAAGCGCCTTGCCGGTCGAGTTCCGTTTGACAAGCGATATGTTTTCCGGTGCGCACAAACCTTCGTCGAGCAACTGACCAACCCGCAAGACCGATTGCAAAGCAATGGTAATTTCGGTCTGCATATCGGCGAGTTTTTTCTGGATCAGTTGGTTGTTCGCCAGGGGCCGTCCGAATTGTTTACGCTCCATCGTGTAATCACGCGCCGCGTGCCAACAGAACTCGGCCGCGCCGAGAACGCCCCAGGCAATCCCGAAGCGCGCTTTATTAAGGCACCCGAACGGGCCTTTAAGGCCTTCAACATTGGGCAGCAGGGCATCTTCGCCGACCTCGACCCCGTCCAACGAAACGTCACCCGTGATCGATGCGCGAAGGGACAGCTTCCCCTCGATTTTCGACGACGTTAACCCAGGTGTTCCTGCTTCGACGATGAACCCACGGATCGTGTCATCCAGTTTGGCCCATATGATAAAGATGTCGGCGATCGGCGCGTTGGAAATCCACATTTTCGAGCCCGTCAACCGGTAACCGCCATCGATCCTTTCGGCGCGGGTGCGCATGCCGCCGGGATCGGATCCGAAATCGGGTTCCGTCAACCCGAAACAGCCGATCAGTTCCGCCGTCGCCAGCTTCGGCAGATACTTCTGTTTTTGCTCGTCCGAGCCATAGGCATGGATCGGGTACATCACCAACGAAGACTGGACGCTCAGCGCCGAGCGATAACCGCTGTCGACACGTTCGACTTCACGGGCAATGAGGCCATAGCTGACGTGGTTGACGCCGGCACCGCCGAACTCCTCAGGGATCGTCGGGCCAAGTAGACCGAGCGCCCCCATCTCCCGCATGATTTCCGGATCGAATGTCTCATCCCGGTAGGCGTCGAGTACCCGGGGCATGAGTTGATCTTGCGCGTAATCACGGGCCGTATCCCGGATCATCCTTTCCTCGTCGGAAAGTTGATTATCGAACAAGAACGGGTCTTCCCACTTGAATTGCGGAGTCTGTAACATTCGGTCCTCTTTGATGCTCATCGGAGCATTGTCGCATTTACGATGATGACTTTACCACGCTTACGCCGATCATGCTGTCGCGGGTGACCAATTCGGCGAGGCGGTCTTCCGTCCAGCCGTCCGTTCCGGATGGCCGTTGCGGAACGACCATGTAGCGCAAATCGGCGGTGGAGTCATGCACTCTAACTTCTTTTTTCGGGTCGATGTCCGTACCGAATTCTTGGAGTACCGTCCTCGGTTCGCGAACTGTCCGGCTTCGATAGGCGCGGGATTTGTACCAATCCGGCGGCAAGCCGATCAAAAGGCGCGGGTAGCATGAACAAAGAGTGCAGACGATGACGTTGTGCACATCGTCGGTGTTTTCGACGGCGCGAATCGGTATGCCGCCCGCGTCGATACCAACTTCTTGGGCTGCGGCGTTGACGTCTTCGATCAGTCGACCTTTGAACGCCTCATCGGTCCACGCTTTGGCGATAAGTTTGGCGCCAAGTGCCGGCTCACGACTGTCCATCAACTCGACCTGCGCGCGCATTTCATCTGCGTCGAAGACGCCTTTTTCGATCATCAACTCTTCGATAGCCTGCGCCATCACCATACGATCCGTGAACGGCGCATCTTCGACATCTGGTTGGTATGGATGGGGCTCGTGGTGGTCGTGATCGCCATGCGGGCTCATGATGTGTGCTCCAGCCAGTGTTCATAAATATCGACGACAAGGGTATCCGCTGGGTTGCCGTCATAACTCGGCCAGATATCGGATTGCTTAAACCGAACGCGGTACAACGTTTTTTTCGGTAGGCCGTCGCGCCCGTAGGCCAGTTCTTCCGGGTTGCGGAATGCGCCGACGGTGTGATCGACGACACCGATGCAACCGCGGATAAAATACGGTGTGCGTACGTGTCCCGGCGGAAAGTCGGCGCGAACGCGGACAGTTTCGCCGACCGAATATCCGTGATCGTTCATGATGATGTCGGGTTTCTTTCTGCGGTCCAGCGATCCTCGACCTCGGTCATCTTCATCGCCAGTTCGTCAACGGTAACAACGCCTTTTTCGAGCAACAGATTCGTTGCCCCCGTGATCCAGCGCTCGTAATAGCTAAGCTCGTCGTAGACGCCGGGACCAAGGTCTTCCATGGCTCTGCGCAACTCGTCCGTCGAGAGAAGGCGGCGTTTCGAATCGGATAACAGTTTAACGATGGCATCGACACGTTTCTCCCAGATTTCGAAATCGTGCTCACTGGGGACAACTGTATCCGCGTCGAGCCCCCCCATGTCATGGTGACGTCTGATACTCATGATTTCCTCTCCAATCAGAATAGGCTGGCATGATCATTGTGTTCGTTCAAGTCGCGCTTCTTGGTTTTACGCCGCTATCCGACTAGGTTGGTCCCGTGAAATCACGACCGAACAATCGCGCGGTGTCCGACGGTGGTGTAGATGTCGAAACGGTCGATATGTCGGCCGTTGATACTGCGCTATCCTCGATGTTACGTGCCCTAAGCAGGGCGGCCGCTCTTGTTGATGCCCGTGGTTGGATCGTCGATCGAAACGACTTATTCAACAACTTATTCGATTCAAACGTCCAGCGTGCCGGTCAATCCGGGATGCCCGCGGTCTGGGATGCTTTGCCGGTAGAGCGTGACGCTGTAAATGGAGTCCTGTCCGGCGGGGTCGCAGCACAGCTCTTGATCCAAGACGAATTGGAACACAGTCGGGCTGTGGCTTTTTTTCCCCTCGACTCACAAGCCATGGCCCAATGGTTGGTTACTGTTCAAAGCCCGGACTTCGATCCGAGTATACCGATTCCCGGCTCGAACGTGGATCCCTTAACGAACCTGCCGGACGCGGCATTCATTCGCAAACGCTTGGAGGGTATACTCAACCCATCGCATGGTGAGGCGGCGGAAGCATCCGTCTTCTGCGTCGATTTGGATCGATTCGATCAAATCAATACCGATCACGGGCGCGTCGCGGGTGATTTGGTCCTCGTTGAAGCCGCGCGAAGATTGGGGCGCAGCATACGCGCGACAAACATTCTGGGTCGCCAGTCGGAAGACATGTTCATCGTCATCGTCCCGGACCGATTGTCGACCGAGAGAATAACTGCAGTCGCAAGCCGGCTGATCGCCAGCATAGCGAGCCCGTTCGAAATCAAAGGACAACGTGAACCGATCATTTTGACGGCGAGCGTCGGTGTCGCGACAACGCCGATGGACGGCATGGACGCCAAGGAACTTATTGAGCACGCTCAAGCCGCCGTCGACCTTGCGAAACGCACTGGTACCGGTACGTTTCAGTTCTTCGACAATGCGACGGAAAGCGGCAGACGAGAACGTCGGTCTCGGGTCAATCAACTCCGTCGGGGGATATCGCAGGGCCATCTCCATTTGACCTATCAGCCGAAAGTGTCGTTGCGCTCTGGTGAGGTCACCGGTGCGGAGGCTTTGGTCCGTTGGCATGACCCCGTCACCGGCACCATTATGCCCAACGATTTCATTCAACTTGCTGAAGACGCCGGGCTGATTCACGAGTTGGGTCGTTCCGTCTTGCGCGAAGCGATGGAAGCCATTGCTTTTTGGCGGGAAAGGGGACTCCGTCACATCCGTTTGGCGATCAACGTTTCTGCGCGCGAGATCGCCCGGCGCGAATTTCTCGCGCAATTACGGGATCATCTGATCGAATATGAGGTGAACCCAGATTGCTTGGAGTTGGAGATTACCGAGAGTGCGGTCATGGAACGGGCGGAGGAAGTGATCACGTCCTTGCGTGCGATCCGGGACCTCGGCGTTCACCTGACGGCCGATGACTTTGGGACGGGGTATGCCTCGCTCAGCTATTTGCGGAATTTCCCGCTGGACGGCATCAAGATAGACACAACGTTCGTCGCGGACATCGAACAGAATGTCAAAAACGGCGGGGGGTTGGCGGCTGCGGTTATCGCCGTCGGTCGAAACCTTGGCATGGAGGTCGTCGCCGAAGGTGTCGAAACCCACCGACAGATGGAGTACCTGCGAGCGCAGGACTGTGACGCCGTCCAAGGGTATCTGCTCAGTGGTCCGCTTTCGCGCGATGAGTTTATGGATTTCGCAAGTCGGGGCGCAGTGCTGCCTGCCGACTAGGAGGTAACCGTCAAGTTGGCCCGGTCCAGCGGGTGATTTCTTCGTGATGCAGGCCCAAAAGGTCGACAGCGCGGCCGACGCTTTGGCGAATCAATTCGTCGATGCTGCTGGGGCGTGTATAAAGCGACGGCATGGGCGGAAAAATGATTGCGCCCGCTGCCGTGGCACGTGCCATCAGGTCAATATGACCGGCATGGAAAGGCGTTTCGCGGACCATCAGTACAAGTGGACGACGTTCTTTCAATGTGACGTCGGCGGCCCTGATGACCAAATTGTCGGCATAACTATTGGCGATACCGGAGAGCGTCTTGATCGAGCATGGTGCGACAATCATTCCCGTGATCCGATACGAACCACTGGACACGCAGGCCGCCTGATCCTTGTTTGAATGGACCTCGTCGGCCAAGCTCTTGACCGTATCGATCGAGACGTCGGTTTCGATCTCAATGGTGCGGCGCCCGACTTCTGAAAGGATCAAGTGTGCCGGTTGGCCAATGTCTTTAAGCAAACGCAGGGTTTCAATGCCGTACATGGCCCCCGACGCGCCGGTAATAGCGACAAGCACAGGATCAGACACAGTTTTCCCTCGTAAAGCGCGACCTCGATGTGACGGATACGAATGTCATGCTGCATTCGGATCTTTTTTTCCGCCTGAACGGCGAATTGTCACCTCGTCGGGAGAAGGTTATAAAACCACATGAAAGTCAATAACTTCGCCAAGTTTGTCGCCGTTTCCGCCGTGGTGTTCGTCATCGCCGGGTGTATTACGGAACCGCCGTATGTTTCTCGTCCGTACGCGATTGATCGGGGTGCACCTGATTTTCCGGACGGTCCGGAACTTACTGACGGCGCAACGGTAACCGTTTGTTATGCGTCCAACGCCGCGACACCGGACGAGGTGCGCCGACTGGCGGCGGAAGAATGCCGACGGTTCGGCCTCAAATCCGAGTATTTTGAGCAGACCTACGAAAACTGCCCGGTGAGGGCCCCGGTGGCCGCCGTTTTTACGTGTGTCGATTCGAATCTTTCTGTTGACGGTGTAGGTTCTCGTGCTGCGGGTACGGGGACTGTATCGCGTCCATCGACGTCGGCCTTCGATGCACCACGCGGCGTGTTGCCGCCAAGTTTCGGCCTCGGCGCGGAAGATGTATCGACCACTGCCAAGTCCGAACCGTTTCCGACGTTCCTTCTCAACCCACCGCCCACCCGGTGACCTTCGGGTGAGATTCAATATTCGCCGGTGAGAGCGATCATGACGGTATTGATTTGGGTTCTGGGCGGCTACCTGGCTTTGATAGCCGCACTGTACGCCATGCAGCGCGGGTTGATGTATCACCCTGGACATGCGTTGCCATCGCCCGGAGCGACACTCGTCGCGGAGATGGCACCGGTGACAACCCTGACGGACGACGGCCTGAAGCTAACCTCTTGGTACATGCCGCCAAAAGACGAAAAGCCGGTAATTGTGTACTTTCAAGGCAACGCCGGCACGCTCGCCGATCGTGATTTCAAGGTCGCGCCATGGATCAAATCGGGTTTTGGTGTTTGGTTGACGGGCTATCGCGGGTTCGGCGGCAATCCGGGAAACCCGACCGAGCCGGGGTTGTATGCCGATGCCGCTGCCGCCTTGGACTATTTAGCGGGGCAAGGCCTCGGGCCTGAGCGGATAGTCTTGTACGGTGAATCCTTGGGTGGTGGCGTCGCGACTGAGACCGCCGCAGCTTTGGCGCGGTCAGGCACCCCGGTGAAAGCGTTGATATTGGAAGCACCGTTCTCGTCCATGGGGGCCGCGGCACAAGGGCACTATCCGTTCGTGCCGGCGAAGCTGTTGGTCAAGGATCGCTTCGACAACGCAGCTAAAATCGCATCGATTTCAACGCCGCTGCTGATTTTGCACGGTGATCGGGATAGGGTCGTTCCGCAGTCCCACGGCCGTGCCCTTTATGAGGCGGCACAACAACCCAAGCATGCCCTTTGGGTGGCCGGTGGCGCGCACAACAACCTTCACAATTTCGGCGCGGGCGAGAAGGTTATGGGGTTTTTGAAAACGCTGCGCTAACGACCGGTCAGAGCGTGTCGCGCCCACCGTGGGAGGCCGACCAACCGACGGGGTCTTCGAGAAACGCGCGCACGCCAGCAAGGCTCTCTTCGGGGAAATCCTGACCTTCCGTGGCGGCGGCCAGCACGTCTGCCCAGGTTGCGAGGTAATGCAAACGAACGCCCATCTCGTCGAGCGTCTGTTGGGCCCCGGGGAAGGCGCCGTAAAAGAACACGACGAAAATATCCGACACGTTGGCACCCGCCTTTCGAAGGGCTTCGACAAAGTTGATTTTCGAGCCGCCGTCGGTGGTCAGGTCTTCGACCAGGATCACATTCGCGCCGTCGCGCATGGATCCCTCAATCTGCGCATTGCGTCCGAAGCCTTTTGGTTTCTTACGAACATAAAGCATGGGCTTTGAAAGCTCTTCGGATAGCCACGCGCCATAGGGAATGCCCGCCGTTTCGCCACCGGCCAAATAATCGATGGTGCTCATATCTACTTCTTCCGAGAGCATCTCGGCACCCAATTCGATGATCCGGCGGCGGGCATCGAGGAACGAGATGACCCACCGACAGTCAATGTAAACCGGGCTGGCCCAGCCGGCGGTCAGCATATACGGCTCTTCCGGGCGGAAATTGACCGCTTTGATATCGAGTAACAAGCGCGCTGTCTCCATGCCCCGGGCGGTTGTTGGCAGACTGAGAACTTCGGACATGGGAGAGCGCCTCTTTAAAAATTAGAATTTCAGCATAGATGAAGATGTTTTAGGGGCTTGTTATCGGAATGACAATCCGGCGATAAGTCTCCTCCCGGACGTGTCCGGCAACAAAGTTGGGTTGGAGACAATAAAATGAACCGCAGGGAACGCCGGCGCCAGGAACGAATGGGCGGTCAGGCGGAAATTACCGACGACAAGGCGATCAATACCGCACGGGCGCGGGTCCGTGCCGCTGAGAACAGATTGAGCGAAGGCGACCGAGAAGCTGCTTTTGCCGCCTTGAAAGAAGCCCAAACGCTGGACCCTGAGAACAGCCGCGCTTGGTATTTGCAGGCGATGATCGACTTTAACGAGGGTCGTCTGGATGAAGCGTCGGATGCCATCGTCAAAGCCGCCACCCAAGAAGAAACCGATCCCGCCGTTCACGCCAATTGCGCCGCCATCATGAACGTCTGCGACCGCCCGATGGAAGCGGAAGCGTCGGCGCGCTTTGCCTTGGAACTCGACCCCGATATGGCCGAGGCATACTGTAGCCTTGGCGTGGCACTCGAAGCACAAGGAAAGACCGCGGACGCCCGCGACAACCTCAATGCGGCCATAGCGCGGAAACCCGGATACATGGAAGCAATCCTGAGTCTCGGCAACTTGTCGTTTCGGACCGGCGATTATATGGCAGCCGTCGAGAGTTTCGCGGACGCGGTTCGAACTGCACCAGAGAATGCCATGGCGCGCACCAATCTGGCGATCGCGCTGCGTCATCTGGATGAGTTGGCGACCGCGGAACAACAGTGCCTGGAGGCGATCGCCTTCGATCCAGGATATGCGGAGGCGCATAATGCGCTCGGCAATATTCTTCTTCAGTTGGGGGATCTGCCGGGTGCCGTTCGCGCATTCCAGGACGCGATGGCGCGACGCGCCGGTTACGCCGAAGCCATGGCCAACCTAGCCGGGGCCAAGTTTAAGTCGGGCGACTTCGCCGAGGCGGAATCGATCTATCTGGACGTCATCGAGGACCACCCGCATTTTGCCGAAGCAGTCCACGGATTGGGACAGGTGTTGTTGGCGCAAGGTAAGATCGACGAGGCCGTCACGCGGTTTCGTCGCGCAATCGAAATCCGACCGGGCTTCGGCGAAGCGTGGATGAACCTGGTGGATGCCGACGCGGGCAATTTAACGGACGAAGATATCTCGGAACTTGGCAAGCGAGCCGACGATTCCCGACTGGCTGAGGCGGACAGAATTGCCTTCTGCTTGGCGCTGGGTATGGCCGAAGACTCCCGGGAAGACTATCCCGCCGCCGCGGCGGCGTTTCGAAACGGGAACGAACGGCAGCAACAATTGGCGGCACGGGCAGAGACATTGTTTGATGCAGATGCCTTTGATGCCGAGGTCGATGCGGTGATAGCCGCATTCGATGCCGACCGACTGGCGGGCCTGCAGGGCCTTGGCGATCCGTCTGCACAGATGATCTTCGTCTGCGGTATGCCGCGGTCCGGAACGACCCTGGTAGAGCAATCGCTATCGGTGGACGCTAGTGTTCATGGCGTCGGCGAGGTCGACATACTGAGCGGACTTTTGGAAGACTATCCGAATGATGTCGCTGCATTGACGCCGGACCAAATCCGAGACCTTGCCGATACGTACCTGCGCCGTCTACCGCGCCGGCCCAATGACGGCGTTTGGGTGGTCGATAAAACACCGCAGAATGTGTTTTTCCTTGGCCTCGCGCAGGTCTTGTTTCCGTCTGCAAAAGTCGTCCATTGTACCCGCGACGACCGGGATGTTGCGCTGTCGTGCTACATGCACAGCTTCAACGCGGCGGGGCTGCAATGGTCGTCCGATTTGCAGAGTATCCGGCGCTATACCAAAACGGTCGGGCGTATGATGCGGCACTGGCACGACGTCCTCTCCCTTCCCATTCTCGACGTCGACTACGAGAGTCTGATCGATACGCCGGAAAAGACCACGAAGGAACTGGCCGCGTTTGTCGGCATGGATTGGCAGGCGGCGATGGCGGCGCCACATGACTCCGCGGGGGCGGCGCTGACCGCGGCAAACTGGCACGTTCGACAGCCGCTTTATCGGTCTTCTATCGGGCGCTGGAAGAGATACGCCGAACATCTCGATTTCGCGGCGTTCGAGTAAGGACGCCCTCGCCGGCCTTGTTTGTTGCCTTTGTTTTGACGAATTTGCCGTGCACCCTATCATCACGGGCGAAGTGGTTTTCTTGCTCACGAGGCGTGTGTGCCGACATTACGGTGTAAGGTTTTCCGCGCGTTTGCGGCGATAGCGTTTGTTTCGATTTTGACGGCCGGAAAGTCCGCTGCGGCACGCGATTTGGCGGACTTTGTTCGGCCCGAGAGCCTTAATGCACCGTATTTCGCCTTCAATCCAACAACACCCGGGAAAATTGCGGCGGGACGAAAACTGTTCTTTGACGAACGCTTGTCCGGCAGTAATGGACTCGCTTGCGCGAGCTGTCACATCGAAGAATTTGGGTGGACTGATCGTCTGCGGTTCAGTCTCAATGACGACGGGGATCCGTTGACTCGACGCACGCAACCGCTGATCGGTGTCGGGTGGACCTCTAAATTGGGCTGGTCCCTCGGTGTCGATAGTCTTGAGGGGTTCGCGCTGTTGCCAATCGCCAAGGCCAAGGAAATGGGGCAGGATTTGGATGCCTTGGTGATTGAACTCGAGAAGTCCGGTGCATACCGCGACGACATGGCCGAGGCATTCGGCTCTCCCGACATCAAGATATCCCGTCTAACCCAGAGCTTGGCCGCGTTTATGCGGACGCTTGTGCCGCCGAAAACCGCGTTCGACGCTTGGATTGCAGGGGACCCGGGGGCGCTGTCGGAAAGTGCGAAAACCGGTTTTGATTTGTTTGTTGGCAAGGCTGGGTGTGCCGCCTGTCACATTGGTTGGCGATTTACAGATGATAAGTTCCACGACATTGGCTTGACCGAGAGCCAGGATATTGGCCGTGCATTACACGCGCCAAACGACGAAGGGTCTCTGTATGCATTTAAAACGCCGACGCTTCGCGGCGTCCGCCTTCGTTCCCCGTATATGCATGACGGTTCTATCGGGACCCTGGAAGCTGTGATAGAGCATTACGTATCCGGCATACGGGAAAGGCCGTCATTATCGCCTAAACTACAACCCTCAGAGCTGTCTACTCAGGAAAAGTTGAACGTGCTTGATTTCCTCAAAACCCTCTAGTGTCCTAATTGAAGGACGCACATCGCATTTGTGATTGGAAAAGGTCGAAAATGAAAAATTTGGTATTCCTTTTATTTGGTATTTTTCTCGTTTCACTGCCGATCAGCGCTCACGCCTTGATGAGTCCGGATGGTGGTATGGTTCAGATGGATTCCTATGATGAGGCCGAGCAATTGGTGGCTGCGAAGCAATACGAACCAGCAATCAAAAAGCTTAAGGCGATCCTTCGTGAACATCCCGGACATGCGAATGCTTGGAATGCGCTTGGGTTCTCGCAGCGTATGACGGGCGACCTGGACGCTGCGACGAAATCGTACACCAATGCCTTGACGATTACGCCCAATCACAAAGGGGCGTTGAACTACATGGGACAAATGTACGTTCAGACCGGTCGTATTGAAGAAGCCCGCGACATGCTAGCCAAGCTGGAGGCAGCGTGTGGTCAAGACTGCAAAGAGTATCAGCAGCTGTCAAAAGCCGTCGCGGAAGGCAAAGCCGGTAACTACTAACGGACGTCGGATTCGACCGCAAAGATTGGGGGGAGGGGATGGCGTTTAACAGGCGCACGCTGCACCTTGCCGCCGGTCTGACCCTACTCACCTATGTGCTGGGTCATATGCTGAATCACGCGTTCGGCGTCATCTCGCTTGAGGTTCTCAATGCGGCTCGTACGTATCTGATTTCCCCATGGACAAACACTATCGGAATTCTGGTGCTGGCGGCGGCCGCCTTGTTTCACCTGTGCTCCGCACTTTGGGTCATATACTTGCGCCGGACTCTCAATATGCCCGTTTGGCAGTGGACCCAACTCCTATTGGGACTGAGCATTCCTCTCCTCGTGGCGGAGCATGCGGTCGGCACAGGGTATGCACGTCTGATTTACGGGTTGGAGCCTAACTACGATTACGTATTGGCCACCATGTGGCATTTCGACCCCATCAAAGGGTGGCTGCAAATGGCGTTGCTGTGCGCAGCATGGGGACATGCGTGTGTCGGGTTGCATCACTGGTTAAAGGTCAAACAGTGGTACCGCGATTGGGCAAGCCACTTTTATGCAGCGGCGCTGATTATTCCTGTCCTGGCGGTTTCAGGTTTCGTTTCCGCCGGGCTTGAAGTAGCGGTTTTGGCGCAAGACCCGAACTGGTTGTTCGCGATGATCCAAGCGATCAATTTTCCGGGTAACGAAGCCGCTGCTCGTTTATTTGAGATTCGCGATCAATGGATGCTTGGTTACACCGGTACGGTTCTGTTGGTCTTTGCGCTGCGTTATGTCCGCGTTCTAACGCAAAGCCGGCGAGCGGCCGTGGAAGTGACGCACCTGCCGAGCGGCGAGAAAGTCAAAGTCGAACCGGGTGCGACGCTTTTGGAAACCTTGAATGCCGCAGGTATCCCTCACGCCTCTGTTTGTGGCGGACGTGCACGGTGTTCAACGTGTCGGGTGCGAATTAGGGGCCTTGCAGAGGGTGACTGCAATCCTCCGACCGAGGACGAAGAGCGCATTCTACGCCGGTTGCGGCTGCCGTCGAACGTTCGATTGGCCTGCCAGATTCGGCCGGTGCGCGGCATATCGTGTGAGCCATTGCTGCCGCCGGACGTGTCGCTCAATGACGCTTTGCATTCCGGCAGTTTTACTGCCGGACACGAAGTCGATTTGACGGTGATGTTTGCCGACCTGCGTGGGTTCACGACGTTATCTGAGAAGAAACTGCCGTTCGATGTTGTCTATCTATTGAACCAGTATTTTGAATCCATGGGTAAAGTGATCGAAGCCTCAGGCGGAACGATCGATAAGTTCATCGGTGATGGGATCATGGCAACGTTCGGAGGTGCGGAGTCAGATGACATGGGGGCGGCCGACGCGCTTCGCGCGGCGCGCGGCATGTCGCAACAGTTGATGGAGATCAACAGCAAGTTGGAGCATGACCTGGATCAGCCGTTGCGGCTCGGGATCGGGCTGCATGCGGGCCCCGTGATCCGGGGGACCATGGGTTTCGGCAATGCCATGCAGGTGACGGTGATCGGCGATACCGTGAACACGGCGGCACGGCTTGAAGCGACGACCAAGGAACACGCAGTTCAATTGATATTCAGCGATCCGGTCCGGTTACTGGCCGGCTTACCTGTTGCCGATCTGCCGACATCGGTCATTACGGTCCGCGGCCGCGAGGAGCCGTTGATCGTCTTTCTTGCCGAAAGTGTCGTCGACTGCCTAGAGCCGTCCGAATAAGGCTGATGTCGCGTCATGGCCATGGCATATTGATGTGCACAGGCCAGCCGAATGAAAGCCGAGATGACGTCCGACCTTCCTGAAACAACCTGGGTTCTCCTCGATGACCGTGCAGGCAATCGAAGCCAAGCCATCGGTGTTGCCGAACGGTTAAAGGTACCGGTTAACCGTGTGGAGATCACCTATAGCCCTTGGGCGCGGTTGCCCAATGCGCTATTGGGCGCATCGTCTGCTGGATTGACGGCCGAGACCCGCATCAATCTCAAAGAGCCATGGCCGCGATTGGTGATCGCAGCGGGGCGGCGGACGGCACCCGTCGCACGCTGGATTAAGCGTCAAAGCGGCAATCGGACACGCTTGCTGCAGATCATGGATCCCGGCGCGGGACACCGTGACTTTGACCTGATATGCCAGCCGGCGCACGACGCCGGGCGTGACGGGGAAAATGTTCTTACAATCGATGCAGCGCCACACGCACTGACGCGCATTTCGCTTGATCGCGACGCCGAGACGCTTCCGCCAGTCGCTGTTGCTTTGTCGGTGCCGAGGATCGCAATGCTAATTGGTGGATCCACACGTCGGCGGACATTCACCGACGATATGGCGCGTTCACTATGCAAGGCGGCATTGGCGGCCGTATCGGCTTGCGGCGGCCATCTTATGGCCACGACATCGCGACGAACCGGAGAGACGGTGAGTGTCATTGCCGAATTATTGGCGGATGACCATTATCTGTATCGCTGGGACAGTGGTGGCGACAATCCATACCGCGCGATCCTCGGCGCGGCGGATTCCGTGATCGTGACAGGCGAGTCGGTTTCAATGTGTTCCGAGGCCTGCGCGACCGGAAAACCCGTCTATATCTTCGCGCCGTCCGGGCTGATTACCGAAAAGCATGCGCGGTTGCACGCGCGTTTATTTGATGCTGGGTATGCGCGACCGTTTGACGGTGATGTGGACTTCGATTGGGCGCCGCCGATCTTGGACGTTGCCGGTCAGATCGCAGATGAGGCCGTGCGTCGGAAATTAGTCCCAGACAACTAGATCGCGCTCGAATGCTTGGCGACACCGTGTGGCAGATAGGCGTCGAACGCTGCCGCAACGACCCGGACCAACGGACGACCGAGTTCGGTGACCTCAATCCGACGACCATCGATCCGCAAAAGTCCGTCACGCTCCATGTCGCGGAGCTCCGCGATGCTCTCGTCCAAAAGGCTCGGCTGTTGGCCGAACGCCGTGCAGGCGTCACCGATTTCGATTTCGAGGTTACACATCAGTTGATCGATGATAGTGCGGCGCAGGACGTCGTCCTCGGACAGCCGCAGTCCTCGCGCAATCGGCAGTCGGCCTTCCGACACACCCTGCATATACTGCCGCAGGCTTGGCGTGTTCTGGACGTATCCTTGCGGCAACGTGCCGATGGACGATGCGCCAAGACCGATCAATGCGTCGGCGCTGTCCGTTGTGTAGCCCTGGAAATTCCGGCTCAGCTCTCCCTCGTGGGCGGCGCCGGCCAGCGGATCGCGCGGGTGCGCGAAATGGTCGAAGCCGATCCGAATGTACCCCGCGTCAGCCAACATCGCGGCGGCGGTTTCCGATTGCGCCCAACGCATGGCGCTGTCCGGCAAGGCATCTTCATCAATGAGCCGTTGATGTGCGCGCATCCAGGGGACGTGGGCGTACCCGAACAATGCGATACGTGAAGGCTCCAACCGTAGGGCCTTCTCGGTCATGGATTTGACGTCGTCCAGGGATTGGTGGGGTAGGCCGTACATCAAGTCGAAATTTATGATGTCGATGCCGTTGCCATGCAGCCAGCGCACGACGCGCTCGGTGATCTCGTAGGGCTGCACTCGGTTGATCGCTTGTTGGACGTGCGGTGCGAAGTCCTGTACGCCGATGCTGACCCGGTTCACCCCGCATTCGGCCAAGGCTTTGACGTAGTCGGGCGTTGTCGTGCGGGGGTCCAACTCGACGGCGATTTCGGCGTCTGCGTCGATAGCGAAATTGTGATGCAGCCGGTCCATCGTGCGGCGCCAGTCGTCGGCGGACAGGATCGTCGGGCTTCCGCCGCCCCAATGCAGGAACTTGGCGCGGAGCGGATGGCCGACGGCGGCGGCGACGAGATCGGTCTCCGCCAGCAATGTGTCGACGTAGTCGCTGACGGGACCGTAACGATTGACGATCTTGGTGAAGCAGCCGCAATACCAACACATTTCCTTGCAATACGGGATGTGCATGTAAAGCGATGCGGTGGCATCGGGCGATAGATCGCTCAGCCAATCCGCGTAGGTATCGGCAGCGAAATTATCGCTGAAATGCGGTGCTGTCGGATAGCTGGTGTACCGAGGCACCGGGGCACTGTATCGTGCGGCGAGTTCTTGTGTCATGGGGCGACTATCCAGGGGATTGTTCTCCTTGAGCATTGATGTGAATCAATTATCGGAGGCCCCGTGCCGCGTTTTGCCGCCAGTATGATGTTTCTATTCGCTGATCTCGATCCGCAGGACCGGTTCGCCGCGGCTGCCGCAGCCGGTTTTCGCATGGTCGAACATCAGAATCCGTATATTTTACCGGCCGAAACCATCATCGATGCTTTGCGGGTCCATGATCTGCGCATGGTGCTGATCAATGCACCGGCCGGCGACGCGACGATGGGAGAGCGCGGCTTGGCGGCGTTGCCAGGCAGGGAGGCGGACTTTCAGGAGAGTTTCGCCAAGGCCTTGTCCTATGCGCGAACGGTGGAATGCCCGTTGATACACGTGATGTCGGGCGTTATCGCCGAGGCAGAGGTGGACATTGCCATGGCAACCTATGCCGAGAACATGCGGGGGGCGGCGCGTGCTGCTGCCAGGTTGGGTTTGACCCTGAGTATCGAGCCGATCAACGGGATCGATATCCCCGGCTATCTGGTCCAACGGACGGAGCAGGCGCGTGCCCTGATTGCGATGATCGGCGAGCCCAACGTCGGTCTGCAATACGACGCGTATCACGCCCTGATGAATGGCGAGAACCCGATCGACGGTGTGCGGGCCAACCTCGATGTGATTTGCCACATGCAGGTGGCCGGATATCCGGGCCGCAACGAGCCCGGCACCGGGACGTTCAATGCCACGGAGTTCTTCGAATTCGTCGATACCGTCGGATATACAGGTGCCATCGGATGCGAGTACCGGCCATCCGCGAATACGGCGTCAGGCTTAGGCTGGGGAGAGGTATACGGGTTGCGGGCGTCAACGCAGGGTTAACCGTCGACAACCGCGTGGCGTTGTTCGCCGAGTCCTTCGATGCCGCAGCGGAAATCATCGCCGGATTTCAGAAAAACCGGCGGTTTCTTGCCGACGCCGACACCCGGCGGCGTTCCCGTGGCGATAACGTCGCCCGGCATCAATGCCATCCGCTGCGAGACAAACGACACCAAATGTCCGACATCGAAGATCATCGTCTTGGTGTTGCCGTCTTGCATTCGCGTCCCGGACACCTCGGTCCAGATATTCAACGCGTGGACGTCTTCAATTTCATCCGGTGTCACCAACCAAGGGCCCAACGGGGCGAAACCGGGATAACTCTTACCTTTGGTCCACTGCCCGGTGCCTTCCAACTGCCATGCCCGTTCCGACACGTCATTGATGACGGCGAAGCCTGCGACATGGCTCATGGCGTCGGCCCGATCGATATTATTTGCCGCCACCCCAATGACGATCGCGAGTTCAACTTCCCAGTCGGTTTTGACGGACTCTTTCGGTAACACCAAATCGTCGAAGGGCCCACTGATGGAATAGGGCGATTTCATGAAAATCACCGGCTCGTCCGGGATCGGCATATCCAACTCGGCCGCGTGATCGGAGTAATTCAGGCCGATGCACACGACTTGCCGGATATCGCCGACCGGCGCGCCGATACGTGCGTCGTTGTCGACCGTCGGCAACGTATCGATATCGATCGATGCCAGTCGCGCCAATCTTTCCGGCGCCAGTGCCGCCCCGGCAAGGTCGCCGACTTTGTCGCTGAGATCGCGGATCCGACCTTGGGCATCGACCATCCCCGGTCTTTCGGCGCCGGTGGGACCAAATCTGACAAACTTCATGGACGACTCCAATTACGATGAGACCGCACCATAAGCCTCTGTTTCGAAATCGTAAACGCCAAGCGTCGTGTGACCGGGGTCATAGGTGACCGTGGGGTCGACTGTTACCAATGGCGCAGTTGACGACGGAGGAATTAGTTGAGCAAAGATTATCGCGAGATGACCCATTTGGTCGAACGGCTGCACCGCCGCCTTTTGGACGTTGTTCGGGCGGAGTTGACGCGCGCCGATATCCACGACCTAAACGGGGTGCAGGCCCTGTTGCTCGCCAACGTGGGGGAGGGGGAGATCGCCGTCCGCGATCTGGTGGAGCGGGGATATTACCTCGGCTCCAACGTCTCCTATAACCTGCGAAAACTGACGGAACTCGGTTATCTGAGGCAAAAACCGACGAAGCACGACCGCCGGTCCGTGACCGTGATCCCGACGGACAAAGCCAAACGCGCCGTCGCCGCCGTGCGCGCCGGTGAAGAGGCCCACGCACAATCGTTCGAACACGCGATATCAGGCCTGAGCGATACCCATACGGTGAGCGAGGCCCTGCGACTGTTGGAATTCGTTTGGACGGAAAGCCTGTCGCGGACAGGCGGCGCTTAGCCCCTTAAACGTCGATCTCGTCGACGAACTGCGCATTTTCCTGAATGTACTGAAAGCGGAGTTCGGGTTTTTTACCCATCAGCTGTTCCACCAGACGCGCGGTCTGTTTGGCCTCGATCTTGTCGTCGTCGGTGTGATCGCCGGGCACGGTCACGCGGATCAACGTCCGGTTGGCCGGGTTCATCGTCGTTTCCTTTAGCTGCGCCGGTGGCATCTCGCCCAGGCCCTTAAAGCGGCTGATCTCGACCTTGCCGCGGCCGCTGAACTCCGTCTCCATCAGTTCGATCCGGTGGGCATCGTCACGGGCATAAATCGTCTTGCCGCCTTGGCTGATACGGTACAATGGCGGCAAGGCGAGATACAGATGCCCGGTTTCGATGAGTTCCGGCATCTGCCGATAAAAGAACGTCATCAACAACGATGCGATGTGCGCACCATCGACATCGGCATCCGTCATGATGATGATTTTCTCATAGCGTAAATCGTCGATCATGAACCGATCGCCGATCCCGCACCCGAGGGCTTCGATCAAATCCGACAATTCCTGGTTGGCGCGCATCTTGTCGACCGTCGCCGACGCGACGTTGAGGATCTTACCCCGCAACGGCAGGATCGCCTGAAACTCACGCGCCCGGCCCTGCTTGGCCGACCCACCCGCGCTATCGCCCTCGACGATGAACAATTCGGTGCCGTCGCGGGCACTTTTGCTGCAATCGGCCAACTTGCCGGGCAGGCGCAGGCGTTTGGTCGCGGACTGGCGTTTGGTCTGTTTGTCCTCGCGCTTGCGCATGCGGATTTCCGCGCGCTCGATCGCATGGGTCAGCAAGGTCTTGGCCTGTTCCGGTGCCGCCGACAGCCAATGATCGAAATGATCGCGCACCGACGCTTCGACCAGTCGCTGCGCGTCCGCCGTGGATAGTTTTTCCTTGGTCTGGCCTTGGAACTGCGGATCGCGGATGAACACCGACAGCATAATGTCGGCGCCGCCGATGACGTCTTCGGCCATGATCTTGGTGGCGCGCTTTTCGTTGATCAGCTCGCCATAGGCCCGGAGCCCCTTGGTCAACGCACCGCGCATGCCCAGTTCGTGCGTTCCGCCAAGCGGCGTCGGTACGGTATTGCAGTACGAGTTGAAGAACGCATCCTCGTCGACCGGCCAGGCCACCGCCCATTCGACGCGTCCGGCGTCGTCGGCGAACGAGGCATCGCCGGAGAAGGGGGAGGGCGTCAGCGTTTTCCGTTCCTTCAAGACCGACGACAGGTAATCGCCGAGGCCGCCCGGGAAGTGAAGGGTGGCTTTCTCCGGGGTGTCGTCGTCGGCTTTCAGGATTTTCGGATCGACCGACCAGCGGATTTCGACGCCGCGGAACAAATACGCTTTGGACCGGGCCATGCGGAACAATGTGGCCGGCTTGAAGCGCGCGCTGTTGCCGAAAATCTGGGTATCGGGAAGAAACGTGATAGAGGTGCCGCGCCGGTTGGATACGGCCCCGCCGTCGGTCAGTTTTGTTTTCGGTTGGCCGCGTTCGTAGACTTGCGTCCAGAGTTTCTTGTCCCGCGCCACCTCGACGGTTAATTCCGAGGCCAGCGCGTTGACCACCGACAACCCGACCCCATGCAGCCCGCCCGACGTCGCATAGGCATCGCCGCCGAACTTGCCGCCGGAATGCAGAGTCGTCAGAATCACTTCCAAGGCGGATTTATCTTTGAATTTCGGATGCGGGTCCGTCGGTATGCCACGCCCGTTATCGCGGATTGTCAGCGCGTAATCGGCGCCCAACTCGATCTCGATCCGCGAGGCATGCCCGGCAACGGCTTCGTCCATCGAGTTATCGAGGATTTCCGCCGCCAAATGGTGCAACGCCCGATCATCCGTGCCGCCGATGTACATGCCGGGGCGATGGCGGACCGGCTCCAACCCTTCCAGGACTTCGATGTCGCTGGCGTTGTAGCTTTCCTTGGTTTTATCCGAGGGAGCGGATTTCTTGGCCTTCGGTTTTTTCGCCGATTTCGGCGCAGGCGCGGTTTTCGTGTCTTCGGGCTCGGCCGATCCAAATAGATCCGACATCGTATCGCTACGCTCCATATTCGCGCTCCGCCCAATAAATCGGGTGTTTCCCCCGTTCAAACAATGGCGGTACTGTACCCAGATGCGATGGGGCCTTCAAGGATGATAGGGTATGGCCACCCATCAAAAATCGCCATATCTTGTGGTTAACTGACCCATTGCCCGATCACGCCGAAACGGAGAAACCGATGCCCGATCCCGCCCAGACCGAAGACGACGCACCACGGGGCGAGTTGGCCCTTCGGACCATGGCGATGCCCGCCGATACCAACCCGTCCGGCGACATTTTCGGCGGCTGGGTGATGTCGCAGATGGACATCGCGGGGGGTATTACCGCCTGGAATCGGGCAGACGGGCGTGTAGCAACGGTGGCCGTCGACGGTTTTACGTTCCACAAACCGGTCATCGTCGGTGACGTCGTCTGCTGTTACACCGATGTGGTGCGGGTCGGGAACACCTCGATCAGTATCCGGATCGAAACCTGGGCGCTTCGCGGTCGCAGTCCGGACCATCGCGTCAAAGTCACCGAAGGCATTTTTACCTTTGTTGCGCTCGACGAAAACGGCCAGAAGCGCAAAGTGCCCGACGCTTGATACGGCCTAGACCAGCATCATGCTGATATAGGCGGAGACGAACAACATCCCCAAGGCCAGAAATTCGGTCAAAAAGCGGCGTGTGCTGATCCATCGTTGCATGTCGAAATCCTTTTCTACGGACAACCCTTTGGTTGGCTATGGTATATCCCTAAAAAGAGAACAAAACAAGAACAAATAGAGAGAATATACGGAATATGTTCTGAACGGCATTGCGTGTTCTGCGGTCATTCATTCGTCTCACCTTGATCTCGCCTCGGTATTTGAGGGAAGCTAGGCTCAACACGTACAGGCGGGAGGTGTCAGATGCGGTCACACATAGGCGCAGGACTGCTTATTGGACTGATCGGCAGCGTACCGGTGGCGGCGGGCGCCGGCGAGGCGGCGGTGTTGGATGCGACGGCACGGGCCAACCCGGACGGAACCTATGCCATCTCGGCGACCATCGCCCACGCCGATACCGGGTGGGAGCATTACGCCAACAAATGGGAAGTGGTCGGACCGAACGGCCAAGTCCTCGATACGCGGACGTTATTTCACCCGCATGTGGGTGAACAGCCGTTTACCCGCAGCCTGGCCCGCGTCGAGATCCCCATCGGCGTGACGGAGGTGATCATCCGCGCCTACGACAGCGTGCATGAAGACGGTCCGCGGACATTTACGCTTAAACTGCCGCCCAGGAAGTAGCGGTCGCGGCCAAGTCCGTATTCCCGGTTCATAGCGGTGTTTAACCGCCCCGAGTACATCAAGATCAGAATTGTCACGCATTTGCGCGATGGGGCGCGCAACTCGGAATATCACGCGGCGATCAAGCGTCCGCGCCGAACTCGAAATGCGCTGTGACGTCCGTGTCGGGACCAAAGCTGTGCTTGATCGGGCAGGCGTTCGCCGCCGCCTCAAGGCGCGCTTTGTCCTCCTCGCTGAAGGTCTCCGGGACGCGAACGGTGACGTCGATTTTCGCGATCCGCATCTCGGGTTCACCGCCCAGAATCGCATCGACATCGGCGTGGGCGCCGCTCACGTCGAGGCCGTGCCGCTCGGCGAATGAAGACATCAAGATCAGCATGCAGGACCCAAGCCCCGCCGCGACGAGGCTCTCAGGACCGAACTCATGGCCGCGGGTCATGGAGCAATCGGACGTCACTTGCTTGCCGTTCTTGGTGTCGAGCGCCAGACATTGCTGGTCGCCCGTGTAGGTCACTTCGACGGTGCTCATGGTTTCCTCCTCAGAGAATTGGACTCTCATGATTGAGGTGTAAGCAAACTGCATTCATTGCAAGTGCCGCGCATGTGGGACGCTCCTTTCTCTTTATTCCCACAAGATCGGGGACGGCAGACGGGCAGGGTGCCCCGTTTTTACAGAGACGACGGCAGAAGGTCCGGAGTTTCAGATCAACGTCCGTATCGGGCCAGCAGTGCCTCGAATTCGGTGCGCTCGCGGCGCAGCCGCAGGTGCTCCACAAAAAGCATCAAGCCGATGATCGGCGAAAAAGCCGCCACAAGAGATGACAAACCAAGCACGGCAAACCATGCGGCCATACCGTTGGAATGATCGTCGATGGCGACAGAGCCCGTACCCTAGGCGATCACGGTCGCCAGGACGAAAATGACCAGCATCAACGCGCCGCACTTTAGGTCGTTGTCCCGTTCTTCCAGGGCGTGACGCATCGGTTCGGCATAAACCAGCCGCAGATTATCGTCGCGAACCGGCGGCTGAAGTGCGGGTTTTCGGAGCCAGTCGAACATGAGGTGAACTTATCGTCTGACCGCCGATGACGCAGTGAACCAGATCACAGCCGGGCGCACACCGTCATTCCCACGCTCTCTTTCCGTCATTCCGGCGAAGGCCGGAATCTGTTTCCCGAGGTTTGTGGGCCCCGGCCTCCGCCGGGGTGACAGGTCCCCGGTGCGACGTCCGCCATGTCGTTGTCCGCGCACAAAGTGCCCGGGCAAAAAAGAACCCCCGCCGTTGCCGGCGGTTCCCACGTTGGGTGATGTGATGGGCGAGCCCCGGCACGGTCAGGCGCGGTTGTCTCGGCATAGTGTCCTCTCAATTTGGTGTATCTGGCGGATGCTATGAGAGGCTTCGCCATGTTTCTTGATCGGGGACAGGTACTGAATTCAAGGTTGAGATGAGAGAGTTAAGGAGTTTCTATTTAGTGGAGGTGTTCGGTGGCTGTCCCCGGAAGCCGTGCGGTACTCTACTCGTGGAATCTCTGAGGCATCATTACCTTCAAATCTCTGCGTACTGCCCCATTGTCTACCGTACTGGTCAATATATTTGTACTCTCTCCAGTACTTCCTCGTTGCCGCATCGTAGCTGATCGGAGAAAAAACAATCTGTAAATGATAACTACCCACAGTGCACCCTTATAGCAATCGTGCTAAATCTGACCCAAATGCTTTAACTAAAAATGCCAGCAAAATAACTATAAAAACAGACAAAAACTTAGTATAAATATTTCTCTTCCAATAAATTTTACTGAATATTCGAACATTGAGCACCTGAATCACTAAAAATCCGAATAAAATTGGAAATAGAAAATATATTATTGCGTACGACATCTTCGATTTGAATCACCACTCCACCACCGCCATGCCGTCGCCGGAGGGCGCGGGTTGCAGGGTTTTGATTTTCTGGCCCGGGAAGATTTTCTCGCGAAGTTCCTTCATCGCTTCGTCGGCGCCGCCGAAGGGTGCGATCATGTCCATCAGCCAAACCGCAGTGCCTGTCCGCGCGACGTGGTCCGCACCAAATCGGGCAGCGGGGTCGGCATTCGATTTCGCGACTGCGTGTTCTGCGATTCCGTCAAAGGCCATCCTGCCGTTCCTCTTACCACCGCCGCGCGTATGCTATGCAGTCGAATGAGGGCAGGCAAGCGTCGAGGAAGGCGTCATCCCCGCGTATGCGGGGATCAAGTCGTCGCCTCTTGACCTTTGTCTGCACGGAGGTGACGCATTGCTTGCAATCACCCGATAACTGTTCCCCGTGCATGAATATGGACCCCGGCCTCGGCCGGGGTGACAGGTCCCGGGTGCGACGTCCGGCATGTCGTTGCCCGCGCACAAAGTTCCCGGACAAAAAAGAACCCCCGCCGTTGCCGACGGGGGTCCCCACGGTCGAGCCGAAGCCCGAAACCCGCGTTAGGAAGAGTAGTACATCATGAACTCGACCGGGTGCGGCGTGTGTTCGAAGTTGTAGATTTCTTCCCACTTCAGATCCATGTAGCCATTGATCTGATCGTCGGTGAACACGTCGCCCTTGGTCAGGAACTCGCGGTCGGCGTCGAGGGACTCGACAGCTTCGCGGAGCGAACCGCAGACCGTCGGCACGTCGGCCAGTTCTTCCGGCGGCAAGTCGTACAAGTCCTTGTCCATGGCGTCGCCCGGATGGATCTTGTTCTGGATGCCGTCGAGGCCGGCCATCATCATCGCCGAGAACGCCAGGTACGGGTTGGCGGTCGCATCCGGGAAGCGGATTTCGACCCGCTTGCCGTTCGGCGAACCGGCGAACGGAATCCGGCAGGATGCCGAGCGGTTGCGCGCGGAATAGGCCAACAGCACCGGCGCTTCGAAGCCCGGGATCAGACGCTTGTATGAGTTCGTCGACGGGTTCGTGAAGGCGTTGATGGCCTTCGCGTGCTTGATGATACCGCCGATGTAGTACAGCGCCGTGTCGGACAGATCGGCATAGCCGGAACCGGCAAACGCCGGTTTACCGTCTTTCCAGATCGACTGGTGCGTGTGCATGCCCGATCCGTTGTCGCCGGCGACCGGTTTCGGCATGAACGTCGCCGATTTGCCGTAGGTGGCGGCGATCATGTGCGTGCAGTACTTGTAGATCTGCACGTTGTCGGCGGAGCGCACCAGGGTCGAGAACGCCATGCCCAGCTCGTGCTGCGACGGGGCGACTTCGTGGTGGTGCTTGTCCATGGTCAGGCCCATTTCCTGCATCACCGCGACCATTTCTGCGCGAATGTCATGTGCTTGGTCGACCGGCGGAACCGGGAAGTAGCCGCCCTTGATGCCCGGACGGTGGCCCAGGTTGCCTTCGTCGAACACGGTGCCCGATACGTACGGGCCTTCGTCGGAGGTGAAGGAGTACAAGCACTCGTTCATTTCGACCTTGTAGCGGACGTCGTCGAAGACGAAGAATTCGGGCTCGGGACCGAAGTAGGCGGTGTCGCCGATGCCGGTGGTGCCGAGATAGGCTTCGGCCTTCTTGGCGACCGAACGCGGATCGCGTTCGTACGGCTGGCCGTTGGTCGGCTCGATGATGTCGCAGTACAGGATCATCATCGGCTGTGCCGCGAACGGGTCCATCACGGCGGTCGAGGCGTCGGGAATCAGCGCCATGTCGGATTCGTTGATCGCCTTCCAACCGGCGATCGACGAGCCGTCGAACATGATGCCGTCTTCGAACGTATCTTCTTCGACGAACGCCGAGACCATCGTCAAGTGTTGCCACTTGCCGCGCGGGTCGGTGAAACGCAGGTCGACGTAACCGATGTCGTTGTCCTTGATGAACTTCAGTACTTCGGTGGGGGTCTTTAAGTCCAATCCCATAGTTTTCGTCCTTCTTTCCTAACTCGGGTGGTTTGTCTGCCCCGAGAACCGGGGCGTGGAGCACGTGTTAAATGGCGTCGCTGCCGCGCTCTCCGGTGCGCACACGAATCGCCTCTTCAACAGGGGTGATGAAAATCTTGCCGTCGCCGATCCGGCCGGTCTGTGCGGCGGATTGAATGACTTCGACAGCGCGCTCCAGGAGCGGGTCGTCGACGACGATCTCAATTTTAACTTTGGGGAGAAAATCGACGACATACTCGGCGCCGCGGTACAATTCGGTATGGCCTTTTTGACGTCCGAAGCCTTTGGCTTCCAAGACGGTAATCCCTTGCAACCCAATTTCGTGCAAGGCCTCTTTGACCTCGTCGAGTTTGAACGGCTTTATAATCGCCTCGATCTTTTTCATGGATGTGTTTCCTCAATATTCGATGACAAGGCCAATGTCGCCATGCCGTCCGGCGTGACCGGATGCGCCGTGTTCAGCAGGGATCGTGCCAATTTTTACGGGCGAGAGAGTTTCACGATTTTCAATGGGTTACAAAGACATTTGGCGAAAATCAAAGAGACGGGTTGCGGGCAATGTGCACAATTTTTAATCAATTGACTATATATTGTGCCAGCGTGCGGCCGGACATTACTAGATTATCACGTCCTAAACGACTGAAATAGTGGACTTCCTTAACCATTTGTGAAAAAATACCCTTACATTTTGTTTTATATCGCCCACCTCAAGGATCACCCTGTATTTGATTCTTGCCAGGGCGACTGTCTTCTTTCATCCGCTGCAATTTTGCTGCGGTGCAGCAATTTTGTTGCAATATGATGACATTGTGTGTATATAACGGTCCAAGGGATTGGCCCGAAGATGGAGGATAATGACGATGCAACGCACTGATTTGGTGAGATTTCTCGCCGAAAGTGCTGCGGATCTTCTCGACGATTCGTCGATGAACGCAGTACAGCGTCAAGAACGCATGGACGAAGCGGCCGAGCTGTTGAATCTCGGCACCAAACTACTGACCCGCTCTGCTGCAGCGGAGGGTAACGTTCTGCAGGAGGCAGCTTAATGGCTTCGCGTAGCTCCGATAATAAGAAACCAAGCTCTGATCGTCCCGAACAGCACAAGCACCGCCAGTGCTTGATGTGCGGCAGCAAGTTTAAGTCGCACCACTATGGCGAGCGCGTGTGCCCGTCCTGCAAAGGCACGGCGGCATGGCGTGAGGGTGCCGCGGCTTAATTCAGCCCGGCAACGACCGATAGGTTAGACAAGGCCCCGGCAACGTCGGGGCCTTTGTCGTTGGGATTGCGGGGCGCGGGATTACGGGGCCGGGCGCGCGGTCCGGGCGCGGTCGAGAACGATCTCGGCCATCCGTGTATCGAGGCCGACAAATCCGCCGTTGATACAATCGATTTCATCGATGGCCTTTGCCGCGTTATCGATTTCATCGATATCGTCAATGGCGTGCCCCCCAGGCGCTGCGAACAGCCCGATCAGAACAACGGGCCCGCCCGGGTCGCGAAGTGTCATAAAAGTGTCATATGGGCGGGGCGCTTCTTCGAGCAGGGCTAGATGAACACCCGCGAACCGACCCATGCGCCGGACCCGCGCGATCTGCGCTTCGGCGGCGAGGCGGGAGGCCGGATGCGCTTCGGATCCGTGCGCGATCAGCATGACCTGTGCGTCGGCCGGGGAAATCGTCTGCTCGATCAAGGCGGTGGCGGCGCGGTCGGCGGCGATCTCGGCAATCATCGGGTGCGTGCCGACGGCCTGGCCGACGGAAATGGCAGCATCCGGCATCCGGCGCTGCAGGGCATCGGCGATTTTCACCGTCATCGACGCCGCCAGGGCGCCATCGGTCATCATGTAGGGAACGATCGTCGCGCCCGCCGTGACCGTCAGATCCGACAGCGCGTCGGCGCCGGGGCCCCCCATCTGATAGGCAGCGCGAACCTGGGTATAGGGCCCGGTTTCGCGGAGCGACGCACACAAGGCGTCGATATGCGTGATCGCCGAGGCGTGCCGGACCGAGCCGTGCGCCGCCAAGATCAACGTTGACGGTGCATCATGCGGTGCATCGCGCGTGGCATCGGCATCGGGGGTCGCGTAAACTGTCATCGTGTCAGACATAAGGGGGCGCCGTAGCGAACGCAATCGATACGGCGCAGCGGGGACCGCGGATCATGGGCGAGGCATCGGAAAACGCACGGCGAGGGCTGACGGCGACAACCGCCGTCCTGGCGTTGGCCATCGGAATCGCCGGGGTGCTGGCCCCGGCGCGTGCCGCCGGCGACATCGGCGTCTTGTTGAACGCGGTGGAGAAAACCGGGCACGTGGTCCCGCCGGAGGCCGAGATCGAGGCTCAGTGCGGCGACGACATCGTCTGCGCCGCCCGCCGGATCGCCGAGACCATCGGGCCTTCGGCGACCCTCGCCCAGGACGCACCGGGCAATTCCGCCCTGCGTTGGTCGCAGACCAAGGATTTCGACACGGTCGCCGATCTCGATAACGGGATTTTGTATCTCCGCCCCGATCCGTTCGACGCGTCGGCATTGGTTGAGGCCTGGGGCAACCGCCCGGACGAGGTCACGGCGCTGGTGCTCGACCTCCGTCGGCTCGCGGACGAGACCAACCTGGAGGGGATGCGCCAAGTCGCCGGTTTATTGGCAGGTCCGGTGTCCCGGGCATTTCGCCTGATGTCGCAGCGCGGGCGCGGCCTGGATTGGAGCCTGTCGCCCGCCCGCGGCGATGTGCGGCCGCGCCGGTTGACGGTCTGGATCGGGACGGAAACCCCTGCGGTCGGCACCGTCCTGGCGGAACTGCTGCGGGTTCATGCCGATGCCCAAGTCCTGGGCGAGCCGAGCCTGAAGGGCGATATCGTTCGCCAAGCCGTCCCGGTGACGCGTGGCTGGCGATTGCTGCTGCCGCGCGGTACGGTCCAGCTGCCGTCGCTGATCCCGGGCCAGCCGGTGCTGCCGGATGGCCCGATCCCACCTGAGGCCCTGGCTCATGGCGGCGGCAACTAGACAGTTTATCGTCAGCCCTATCATCAGACGGATTCAATGAATATTTCCCACCGCCACGCTTATCTTTATTTCGTGATTCCAAAGTGCGGGTCGGCGAGCGTCCGGCACGCTTTGCAGGCCTTCACGGACGAGGGATACCCGGTCACGGATACTGTGGGCCAACACGTACCTTTCGACCGTTTCTGGTCGCACTATCCGGATGCCGAAAAATGTCGGACGTACACGAAATTCACATTCGTTCGAAATCCTTACGACCGGGTGTTCTCGGCGTTTCTGCAGGACTTTTCCGTGGCCCAACGGTACGAGGCGTGGTCGCGTCTTAAATCGCCGATCTTCGATGTAACGGGAAACGACTATCACGCCTACCTGCAAAACCATGTTGCACGCGCCGATCTCCGGTCGGGCGAATGGATGAACTTCTGTCCCATGGTGGCATTTACCCATGATCAAGGCCGATATGCGCTCGATTGGTTCGGACGCGCGGAAACTCTCGATGACGATGTGCAAAGGCTCGGCGAGCTTCTTGGCGTCGCCCCGGCACCGGTCGCCCGATACAACGATTTAGGCGGGCGGATCGGCGTGGCATCGGCCGAAGGCAAATACCTGAAGTACTATGCACGCGACACCGTGGCGCTGGTCAACGATCTGTATCGCGCCGATTTCGAGGCATTCGGATATACCCAACACCGACCGGACGATTTCCCCATAGAGCCGGTCGAGAAAGTGGATCTAAGCAAACTGAAACCGCGGTGAACGTGGACCCCGGCCTCCGCCGGGGTGACACCGTCCGATACCCTGTCATTCCGGCGCAGGCCGGAATCCATGCCTCGGCGTTGATGGACCCCGGCCTCCGCCGGGGTGACGAACGTATTGAGAGCTCTGAGGGCGTTCGCCGGGGTGACGTAGTCCGATATCCTGTCATTCCGGCGCAGGCCGGAATCCATGAGTGGGTTTTGATGGACCCCGGCCTCCGCCGGGGTGACGAACGTATTGAGAGCTCTGAGGGCGTTCGCCGGGGTGACGCCGTCCGATCACCAGTCATTCCGGCGCAGGCCGGAATCCATGGCTCGCGTTGATGGACCCCGGCCTCCGCCGGGGTGACGAACGTATTGAGACCTCTGAGGGCGTTCGCCGGGGTGACACCTTCCGATAAACTGCCATTCCGGCGCAGGCCGGAATCCATGGCTCGCGTTGATGGACCCCGGCCTTCGCCGGGGTGACGATGTGTGTCGACTACGGTGACGCAATCGAGTCCCATAGATCAGTCCACGACGGGTTTTTCTCCTCAATCAATCGAATCTTCCACGCTCGTTTCCATTCCTTCATCGCTTTTTCGCGTCTGATTGCGTCTGCGATGCGGTCATGTTGCTCGAAGTAGACGAGTGAATTGCAATCGTACTTGGCAGTAAAACCCGGCACGTCCCCGTTACGATGCTGCCAAATGCGCTGCAAAAGATTGGAGGTAACGCCGATATACAGCGTGCCATTTCGCTTGCTGGCGAGAATGTAAACGTAGCCCGGCTTTATCATGTTTCCGGTTATGCCAGGGCACCGATGACAATCTGCGAATGACCGTCATTCCGGCGCAGGCCGGAATCCAAATCTGGTGCGTTGATGGACCCCGGCCTTCGCCGGGGTGACGACGGGGGCGCGTGAGTTGCCGTCATTCAACCGTATACAGTGTTACCGGTCTCAATTTGCCGCGGATGCGGGTTTGGCCGACGCGCCGGGCGGCATCGAGCAGGCCGGCGTGTTTGACCGTCTCCTCCGACAGCAGCAGCGTTGTGCCATATTCCTTGTTGAGGCTTTCCAGACGCGCCGCCGTATTCACCGCGTCGCCATGGACGGTGTAGTTCAACCGCCCTTTGGCACCGACCGAGCCGCCAATCATCCGGCCCGTATTGACACCGATGCGGACGTCCAGGTCCTGGCCGGCGAATGTGCGGCTACCGACAAGGGCGATAATTTCTTTCGCCGCATCGATGGCCGCGGCCGCGTGGGTTTCATGCGGCACCGGCAGGTTAAACGTCGCCAGCACGGCGTCCCCCTGGAATTGCGTAATGACACCGTCATGGCGCGACAGAATGGTCGCCACGGCGTCGAAGTACTCGTTCAGCATTTCAACGACTTCGTCGGCGGGCAGCACCTCGGCAATGGTTGTGAAACCGGCGAGGTCGACGAACAACACGGTGCCTTCGCTTTCGACGGGCGCGCTGTCGCCATCCTCGTCCAACAGGTTTCGCGCCACGGCGGTCGGCACATAGGATTCGAACAAGGACAATCCGGCGGCCGTGCGTTCGAAGGCGGCAGCCGCCACATTCAATTCATAAACCGGGCCGCGCGGCAATGATCGCGCCTTGTCGAAATCATACGCTGCGATGCTTTGCGCCGCCGATGCCAACTGCATAACCGGTTTGGCCATGCGCCGCCCGACAACACGTGAAACGCCCAACGCGATCAGCAACATAAGCAAGCCGCCGACGGCGATCCCGTTGACGACCCAGCGGCTGCGCTGGCTTTCCTCGCCTGGGACATGGATGCCGACGGTCCACGGCATGTCGCCGTACCGGTCGATGGTGGTGTAGACGAACACCTGGCTTTCGCCTTCGACCCAGGTCCAATGGCCTTGCGAGCGGAGCAAGGGCGCGATGGCGGTCAGCTCGAACTTTTCTGTGGTCCGAATGAACGGCAAGACCGGATCGCCGATCTCGCCCAATCGGGGCAGGGGGTCGTCGACATCGACGTTCACGCGCTCGAACACCAGCGTTGGGTGCGCCAATACACGATCTTCCCCGACCAGGACGAAGGCCTTCACGGCACCCAGATCGGCCGACAGATCGCGCAAATAGGTCGAGAGTTCCTTGGTCGTAACGGCCGCAACGATGGTGCCGTAGAACGTCCCATCGGGACGGCGGAGCGGGGCCACCAGCCGCAAGATCGGCTGTCCGAGGACGCCGCTCCAGATGACGCCCATCCAGACCGGCTCGGTCGCAGCTCGGCCGCTTTCCAAGGCTTCCATCGCCCGGGGGAGGCGGCGCAACTCACCGTCGAAGGCTTCGCCGCGTTCGCGGTTATACAGGCGCACGGCTTGGTCGTCTCTGACCAGGCCGTATCCGCTGACCTGCGGCGATGCGGCGAGGGAACCAAGGACGAAGGCCTCAAACGGACTGCCGCTTTCGAATGCCGGGACCACGCTGCCCGCGGCGACCTCGCGTTGGATATGACGAAGCTGCGATTCGACGGGCGATAGCACGCTATCAAGCCTGTCGGTCACGCTTTGCAATATCTGTTCGTTGTGGTCCCGCAGCAATCGCGCCGTGTTGTCCTTGGCGCCGATGAAGCCGAGGACAATGACGGGAATGACGGCGATAAACACCAATATGCCGATGACGCCCGGCAGCAGCTTGGCGATTTCGCGCCCGGGCTCGGCCCCGTTCGACTGGTCGCTCGTCGCCCGGGGCGTTTCAGGCTCGGTGGTGTTGTGATCGTCCATAATATGACCTACGTGCGGAGAGGCCGCGCGGTTTATAGATCGTGCAGCGCCTCGGGGGCCGATAGCAACTGATTTAACAATGGATTAGGGAACCGCCGCGATAGGGTCACGGCGTAGAACGCCTCGTTGATCTCGGGCAGCTTCTGGGCTTCGATCAACTGGCCGCTGTCGATCTCGTCTTTGACGACAATCGGCGGCACCACGGTCAGGCCAATGTCTTGGCGCGCCAACAGACGCATCATCGCCATATCGTCGACTTCGGCGGCAATCCGAGGGCGGATATTCATCCGTTCGACCAGGGCATCGAAGTCGTTACGGATGCCGCTGGCCATGGTCGGCAAGACCAACGGTTCACGCGACAACAGCCGGACGAGGTCGGCATCTTTGCCGACGCGGTCCGGTGTGCCGACCAGACTGACGGGCTGTTCGGCGATGCGGTGCGAAATCCACGGGGTCGCGGCGTCGCGCGGTGGTACGCCGTTGATCAAGGCGACGTCGAGGCGATGCGCTTCGACCCCTTGGAGCAATTCCGCCAGACTGCCCGATTTGACCACCACCTCGGTATCGTCGCGTCCCAGAACCGGGGCTAGAAACGCCATCTGAAAGTTCCGCGACAACGTCGCCAAGGCACCGACACGCAACACAATCCGCCGTTCGCCGAGGGATTCCTGCAAGGTGCCGACCAATTCGTCGCCGGCGGCAAAAATAGTGTTGGCATGGTCCAGGGCGATTCGCCCGGCTTCGGTCAACAACAACTGCCGGCCGCGCCGTTCGAACAGATCGTGTCCCAGTTGGTCTTCGAGTTTCCGAATCTGGATGGACAACGCCGATTGCGACACGTTCAGCCGGTCGGCGGTGCGCGTCAGGTTGCCTTCGGTCGCCACGGCCCAGAAGTACCGCAGATGGTTATAGTTCAGAATTGCCATATGATTGTTCTATAAAAAAGAACGATCTATTTCAAACAATGAATTTTATATATTGAAGGTGAGGCCTTATCTGTCCGCTAACACGCCCCCTTGAGCCGGAGAGATCCATGTTGTTCGTCCTCAGTTTCCTGCCGCTTCTTGCCCCGCTGGCCCTGATCGCGGTCGCCGTGCTGGCCATCAGCCAACCCGGCGCCAAACCGACACGGGTACTGGCCGCGGCGCAGATCGCAACGTATGGCGCCTTCGCCACAGCACTTGTCATGGCCTACACGGTGTACGCCTTCGGCTCGGCCACCAGCTTGATGATCGGTGTCGGCGATTATGGTCTGTCGGTTCGATTGGATCCGCTCAGCGCCGTGATGTTCCTGCTGGTGACCTTTATCGGCATGATCGTCGTGCGCTACAGCCGGCGTTATCTGGACGGCGATCCGCGGCACGGTGCGTTCGTCGGCGGACTCTGTCTGACTGTGGCGGCGGTGACACTTCTGGTGCTGTCTGGAAACCTTGTACAACTGGCTGCGGCCTGGATCGCCACCAGTCTCGCATTGCATCGCTTGCTGGTGTTCTATCCGGACCGGCAGGCCGCGGTTGTTGCGGCGCGGAAAAAGTTCGTTACCGCGCGGCTGGGTGATGCGGCGCTGATCGGTGCGGTGATTCTGCTGGCGTCCGCGTTCGGCACGACGGACATCGCCCGTATCTTGACGATGGCGGTCGAGGGCGCCGCGACCAGCGGGGCGGTTACCGTCGCCGCCTGCCTGATCGCGTTTGCGGCGATTTTGAAATGCGCTCAATTCCCGACGCACGGCTGGTTGCTCGAAGTGATGGAAACACCGACGCCGGTCTCGGCCTTGCTGCATGCGGGCATCATCAATGCCGGCGGCTTCCTGGTTGTGCGGTTCGCCGACGTTATGTTGACCGCGCCTTGGGCGATGCACATCCTTGCCTTGGTCGGCGGATTTACGGCCCTGTTCGGTGCCGTGGCGATGCTGACGCAGACCAGCGTCAAAGTCTCGCTGGCCTGGTCGACGGTGGCGCAAATGGGCTTCATGCTGCTGCAATGCGGTCTCGGCGTGTTTTCGCTGGCGGTGCTGCATATCGTCGCCCACTCGCTCTACAAGGCGCATGCCTTCCTGTCGTCCGGCAGCGCCGTCGAAATGTCCAAGACCGCGAAGCTGCCGTCGCTGGGTCGGATTAAACCCGCCGCCGGTGCGGTGGCGCTGGTCACCGCCATGGTCGTGTTCCTCGGTATCGGTTGGGCCTTCGGCTACACCGACCGGGACGATCTGGCGGTCTTGGCGCTGGGTGCCATTGTTGTGCTTGGGCTAACGCACTTGATGGCGCAATCGCTGTCCGACACGCCGCATCGCGCGGTTTTCGGCAAGGCGTTGGGCCTCGCCGCGATCACCGCCACGGCGTACTTCGCCCTGCAATGGGGATCGGCGGAACTGATGGCCGGCACGTTGCCGTCGGCGCCGTCGCCCGATGCGATCGCGGTCTTCGTCCTGGCCTTGGCGGTCGGATCGTTCGCCCTCGTCACCGCCTTGCAACTGGTCGCGCCACGCCTGCGCCATACGGCGGCATGGCGCGCCGCGCGCGTGCACATCGCCAACGGATTTTACGCCAATGCCTATTTCAATCGTCTGGTCGGCGCTTTCGCCACGGCCACACCGACGCATAAAGGAGCCAACTGATGAGCCTCGCGACACCGACCATCAACGACAACCTTCCGACCAACGTCGATGACACCGTTTTGGGCTCCATGGTTCCCGAGGCCATCGCCAACGCCGGCGCCAAGATCGCGCCGTTGTGGCCGCTCAAGACCTTTGTCGCGGTCAATCCGTTTCTTGGCCTGGCCGATAAATCCTATGCCCAGGCGGCGCACGACATGAACCGGGCGGCCGGTGCCAAGATGGCGATGCCGCGCAGCTACTATGCCGATGCGATTGCCTCCGGTCGGATCGCCGAGGACGATCTCACCGCGGCGCTGACCGCTGCCCCGGCCGGGCCGGGTCGGCCCGCCGATGTCGCCGACCTGATGGCCGCGACGAAGACCGAGCCGACGCGTCCCGCGACCCACCCGACCATCGCCGACATCGCCCGCGACCAGACCGGGACGGATTGGCCGGGTCTGGTCGTCGACCGGATCTCGGCCTGGGCGGCGGGATACTTCGATGCCGGCCAAGCCGCATGGAGCGCCGATCAAACGTCGACCCCGTACGCCGCTTGGCGGGCCGAGGCGATGACGGATCGCACGGCCAAGGCGCACGGCTTGCCGAAGTTTCGGAAGATCGTCGCCACGTACCCGGACGACGCCGCCGCGGCGGCGCTGATGGCGGTCAAACGCCTGGGATTGCCGGCCGAAGCGCTGCCGCCGTATTTCCACCGCTTGTTGATGTCGGTCGCCGGATGGGCCGGCTACGCGCGCTATGTGGTTTGGAATGCCGAACTGTATGGCAACGACGATGCGACGCTGGCCGAGTTCCTGACGATCCGGCTGGTGTGGGACGCGGCGCTGCTGGATGCCGTGCCCGATACCGCCGCCGCCGAGGTCGCCTGGTCGACGGCGAACGCCGTTTACCTGGACGATGCGCAGGCCGACGCCAGCTTCGTCGTCGACGGGATTTTGCAATCGGCGTACGAACGCGCCTGGCAACGGGACTTGATCGCCAAGTTCGAGGCGGGCGGGACCGGCGAAACAACCGACCGGCCGGCCGCCCAGGTGGCGTTCTGCATCGATGTCCGCTCCGAAGTCTTTCGCCGCGCGCTCGAGGGCGTCGCACCGGGGGTCGAGACCGTCGGCTTTGCCGGGTTCTTCGGCTTCGCCATCGAGTACGCCAAGCTCGGTCACGCCGACGGTGGCGCCCAGTGTCCGGTGTTGCTGACGCCGGGCGCCAAGGTGCGCGAAGGCATCGACGGCGCGGACGGCACACTGGAATCCGAGGTCGGCACCCTGCGGGCGCTGCGGCGGCGGGTCAACCGGGCCAAGGCGTCGTTCAAGTACGCTGCGGTCTCGTCGTTCGCTTTCGTCGAGGCGCTGGGCCTCGGCTACGTCGCCAAGCTGGTCGGCGACGGTTGGGGGCTGAGCCGGCCGACCGTCGACCCGGACCATTACGGTATCGACGGCAAGTATCATCATCGGCTGCTGCCGAAGATCGACGCCGAGGGAGACGGTGATACGAAGACGGGATTCACCCCGGAAGAACAACTCGACATGGCCGAAGGCGTGCTGAAGGCGATGTCGATGACCGAGAACTTCGGCCGGATCGTCCTGCTTGCCGGACACGGCGCGACCACCGTCAACAACCCGCATGCCAGCGGCCTCGACTGCGGCGCCTGCGGCGGCCACACCGGCGAGGCCAATGCCCGGGTCGCGGCGGCGATCCTCAACCGGCCGCATGTCCGGGACGGACTGGTCGCGCGCGGTATCGTCATTCCCGACGACACGATCTTCCTCGGCGGTTTGCACGACACGACGACCGACGACGTCGCCCTGTTCGAGGATCAGCCGACGCCGGACAGCCATGCCGGCGACTTGGCGCAGCTGCGCGACTGGCTGGCCTTGGCCGGGCAAGTGGCGCGGACCGAACGGGCCGCATCGCTAGGCCTCGATCCGGAAAGCGCGGTCGACGCCGACATCGTCGCCAAAAGCCGGGATTGGAGCGAGGTCCGCCCGGAATGGGGCCTCGCCGGTTGCGCCGCGTTTATCGCCGCGCCCCGGCATCGGTCCGCCGGGATCGATCTTGGCGGCCGGTCGTTCCTGCACGATTACGACTGGCAGGCGGACGACGGCTTCGGCGTGTTGGAACTGATCATGACCGCACCGATGGTGGTGGCTAGTTGGATCAGCTTGCAGTACTTCGGCTCGGCGGTCGACAACACCGTCTTCGGCAGCGGCAACAAGACCCTGCACAACGTCGTCGGCACGATCGGCGTACTGGAAGGCAACGGCGGCGACCTGCGCACCGGACTGCCGATGCAGTCGGTGCACGACGGCGATAAACTGATGCACGAGCCGCTGCGGCTGTCGGTGGTGATCGAAGCGCCGAGCGAAGCGATGACGGCGATCATCGACAAGCACGACGGCGTCCGCGATCTCCTCGACAACGGTTGGCTGAACCTGTTCCGGATGGACGGGGAAGGGCGGATCGTCGAGCGCTACGACGGCGGCCTGGAATGGTCGACGGTATCGGACGATGCGATCGCCAAAGCAGCCTGATCCGGCAGCGACATAAAAAAAGGCCGCATCCCTTGCGTGGGATGCGGCCTCAGGTCGCCTTGGGAGGCGGTTAGTTAGCTTTTACCTTTCCACGGCACCAGCCAGCGTTCGGCCATCCGCATCAGGATGTCGATGCCGTAACCGATAATGCCGATCAGGATGATGCCCATCATCACGATGTCGGTGTTTTGGAACTTCGACGCGGCGATGATCATCTTGCCGGCACCTTTCTCGGCGGCGACAAGTTCCGCCGCGACGACGGTGCCCCAACAAACCCCCATCGCAACCCGCGCGCCGGTAAAGATTTCCGGCAACGAGTTGGGCACGATGACCTTGGTCAGGATTTGCGTTTTCGACGCACCCAGCGAATACGCGGCATGGACCTTGGAGATATTGACCCCCGAGACACCGGCCCGCGCCGCAATCGTCATGATCCAGAGAGCGGCCAGGAACAACAGCGAAATCTTGCCGGTTTCCCAAATCCCGAACCAGATGATGACCAGCGGGATTAACGCCAACGGCGGCACCGGGCGCATGAATTCGACGATCGGATCGAACCAGCCGCGGAACCAACTGGACAGTCCCATGGCATAGCCCAACGGGATACCGACCAGGCTGCCGAGAATGAAGCCGACGATGACGCGATACAACGACCAACCGAGGTTTTCCGACAAGGTCACGTTCTGATAACCCTTGTCGGCGATCTCGATCAATCGTCCCCAGACGTCTTCGGGCGCCGGCAACCAGATCGGTTCCATCTGCCAGCCTTTGTCGGGTTCGAACACCAAGCTGCCCTTGGCGGTCATCCGGACTTCGCCGTCGCCGACTTCGACACGGTCGCCAGGCGAGATGGCCTGACCATCGATGCTGAGAATCCGGTAACCTTCTTCCATGCCGTCGACGTCGTTGCGCTGGACACGGGTCGGGTTGCTGGCCCGCCAGGCGCCGACCTTGATCGTATCGTCCTTGGCGAACCCATCATTGCCCGATGCCGGGATTTGCGGATCGTCCACCGTGTCGCCGACCCGATGAACGCGGACATGAACGGTCCCGTCGTCGGTCTGTTTGGCGGCATTCTCGGCGGTATAGGTGAAGCTGGTATCGCCGATGAACGGTCCCGGGGCGTGGATCGGCACCAGGCTGGAGCCTGTGAACGCGCCCCAGATCAAAAAGATCGACACGACCGAGACGATCGACGCCGTTCGGTTGGCAGTCACAGCGCTTTCGTCGCCGAACGTAACCGTTTTCAGGCTGGTGAAATCGCGGGCGTGGTGAACGAACCGTTGCGCCTGATGATAAATGATCATCGCCGCAAAGAAGATGAGGATATAGATCAGCAGAATGGTCATGATGCTTCCTCCTGACGGCCCATAATCTCTTCTTCCATGTCCCAGATCATGGTCAGAATCTCGTCGCGCCGGGTCCCGAATTCGGCGTGTTTCTTTACTTCCCGCAAGTCTGCGCCGACGCCTTCTTCGGCGAACGGCAGCCGGTATTCCTTGTGAATCCGGCCCGGTCTTGGGGCCATGACGACCAACCGCTCGCCAAGCAGCAAGGCTTCTTCGACCGAGTGGGTGATCAAGATGATGGTCTTGCCGGTTTCCTTCCAAAGTTTCAGGACCAACCCCTGCATTTTTTCGCGGGTCAGGGCATCCAGTGCGCCGAGGGGCTCATCCATCAAGATCACATCGGGTTCGTTGGCCAGGCAACGGGCCAGGGCGACGCGTTGCTGCATCCCGCCTGACAGTTCGTAAACGGCCTTTTCCTTGAAGTCGCCAAGTCCGACCGTATCGAGAAGATGATCGACAATTTCATCGATCTGTTTCTTCGGCATTTTCTTCATCGCCGGGCCGAAGGCGACGTTGCTTCGGACGTTCATCCATTCGAACAGGGCGCCTTTTTGGAACACCATGCCGCGTTCCGGGTCGGGCCCGACGACGTTGTGTCCATTCAGCCGCACAACCCCCTCCGTCGGGGCGAGGAAACCTGCGAGAATGTTGAGCAACGTCGTCTTGCCGCACCCCGAAGGGCCAAGCACCGACATCAACTCACCTTGTTTTAGATCTAGGGTTACGTTCTGGAGCGCCTGCACCGCGCCGCCGTCGGGCAGCTCGAAGCGCATCGAGATATCATCGATTTCTAGTCCGGACATGGGCGTATGACCTCCGGCAGGGTGTGAGCGATGAAAACACAGGGGACTCCGCCCGGTCTTGCGGATGGGAGGAACCCCGTGATCCGATCATTGGGGCAAGGCCGGCTGCGCCCAGGGACGCAACCGGCCTTGTGCCTTACATCTTGGCGGCAGCGGCCAAGTAGCTGGCGTCCACCGCGCCGTCATAGCTTGGACGGGCCTTGTCGATGGTGCCTTGCTCGACGAAGAAGTCGGCGACCTCTTTGAGGAACGTTTGCGTTCCGCCACCCAGCCATTTCGCGCTCAGCTGTTCTTCGATGGTCGGGAAGGCGAAGCCCTTCAGCGTCGCTGCCGTCGCCGGCTCGTCCATACCCGCGGCTTGCGCAATGACCGGCATCATCATGCCGGAATCGCCGCCCGCGAATTTGGCGTTCATATCGGCGGTGACTTTGAGGAATTTCGCCAGCAGGTCGGCATTTTCCTTGGCCCAAGCGGTCGGTACCGTCGTGGCGTCGAACACTTGAATGCCCAGTTCTTCTTTCTGGGCGCCGGTCAACAACACGTTGCCGTGCTCTTTCATACGGCGAAGCGCACCGCCCCAACCGCAGACCATGTCGAGGTTGCCGTTAGCGAACGCGGCGGCACCATCGGGTGGCGCCATGTCGACGACTTTCATGGTCGAGGTATCGACACCGAAATGGTCCATCTGTTTCAAGAAGCCATAGTGCGCGGCGGTACCCAGCGGCACGCCGACTTCCTTGCCTTCGAGTTCTTTGGCGTTGGACGCGTCGATCTCGTGGCTGGCGCGGACGACGCAGTTATCGTTCTCGGAGTACGAGACGGCGACATCGACAACCTGCAAATCTTGACCCGCGGACGTCGCGACGACGAACGGCGGAATACCTTGGCTGAAAGAAATGTGAACATCGCCCGACGCCATGGCGGCCGACATCGCGGTCCCGGCATCGAACGAGCGCCAGTTGATTTTAACGCCCAATTCTTCTTCGTAGATTTTCTTCGCCTGGGCGAACTGGTTCGGCGTCGGCCATTCCAAGAAGTAAGCGACCGTCAGTTCGTCTTGTGCTTGTGCGGCCCCCATGCCGGTGACCAGTGCGGCCCCGGCGAGCATTGCTGTGAGTGTGCGTTTCATAAGTGAAGACTCCTGTTAAAAATATTATTCCTCATGTTTCCTGAACATTTGGCTGTCACCCGGGTATCGATCCGAATGCGCCCCCTTATTGGCGGACCCTTTTGGGCGGCCCGCAGTCCCGGCGATGCCGCTTTCAGGCGGCGGCAATCGATTCCGTCAAAATCTCCGCAATGGTGTTGCAATCGTCGTCGGTCAGCCAGATCGGCAGCCGCATGTCGCACAGTCGATGCAAGACATCGTCTGCGGTCTTGGCGCGTCCCGGCGTTTCGACATATTTCCAATGTGTGTGGCGGCTGGTGAAGCCGACCGGATCGGCGGCGCCGAACCATTTCACATGTACGCCGCGTGCGCCGGCCAAGGCGATGAAACGCGAAATGTGTGTCTCGTCGACGTCTTCCAGGACGAACTGCAACGACGTCGGCGCGAAACCTTCCTTCGCCGGCCGGTCGGGCAGGCGCAGGCGATTGGTTCCGCGCAGCTTCGCGCACATGGTATCGTAAATGGCGCGCCAGCGGGCGTTGCGCTCGTCCAGTTTGGGAATCTGATAACGCAGCAGCGTTGCGGCC
Organism: Rhodospirillales bacterium; assembly: GCA_965222395.1. Taxonomy (GTDB): domain Bacteria; phylum Pseudomonadota; class Alphaproteobacteria; order Rhodospirillales; family Casp-alpha2; genus UBA4479. The sequence goes on along the minus strand of OZ244947.1, from coordinate 1,240,701 downwards.
AGGCCGGTCATCCGCATGGAACAATTCGGCGTGTCGTATTTATGCCGGTCAAACACGGCCATATCGGGCCGGGCGCGGTGCTGTTCGTACAGCATGTAACTGCCCGACAGCAAAATCGCCTTGGCGGCCAGGTCCTCGTCGTCGGTGACCAGCAGTCCGCCTTCGCCCGAATTGACCTGCTTGAACGATTGGGCGCTGAAGCATCCGGCGACGCCGTATGTGCCGATCTTGGTGCCGTCCCAGGTCGCACCCATGGCGTGGGCGCAGTCTTCGATCACTTTCAGATCGTATTTACGGACGATTTTCATGACCGCGTCCATGTCGGGCAGGTGGCCACGCATGTACGATAGCAACAGATACTTGGCGCCGCTTTCGGCCGCCTTGCGGTCAAGATCGTCAATGTCGACGACGAACCGTTCGTCGATGTCGACCATCACCGCGTCACCGCCGGCGTGGGCAATGGCACCGGGCACGGGGGCCAGGGTAAAAGCGTTGATCAATACTTTGTCGCCGGTCTCGACGCCCGCGGCCTTCAGGCCCAGGTAAATCGCACAGCCGCCGGAATTCACGGCCACGCAGTACTTTGTACCCATGTAGGCGGCGAATTCTTCTTCCAGGAGGCTGGCGACCGGGATCGCGGCACCGGTTTCGCCATAGCGGAACAGTCGTCCGTCGCGCATCAACTCGACCGCGGCGGCGATGGCGTCTTCGGGGATCGGTTCGGGCGCGGCCAAGTCGCCCCGGAAAATGGCACCGGACGTTTCAGTGTCTGGGGTCGGTGCCATGGTCACTGTCATTCGGCGGGATCCACATCCAAGCGGAATTTCTCTTCGGGGAAGTACTTCGCAAGGCGCACATCACCGGTCATGGCGTGTCCCTCCATCCCCTCAAGGCGGGATATGCGGGACGACACCTGGGCCACTTCGCGGGCCGCGTCGCGGGTCATCCGCTGATAGGTCAGCACCTTGACGAACTTCTGCACGTTCAGCCCGCCGGAGTAGCGGCCGGCTTTGCGCGTCGGCAAAATGTGGTTCGGGCCGGAACATTTATCGCCGAACGCAACGGTTGTTTCCTCGCCCAGGAACAGCGAACCGTAATTGCGTAACCGGCCAAGCCACCAGTCCAGATCGCGGGCCTGGATTTGCAAATGCTCGGGCGCGTAATCGTCGCAGACTTGGGCCGCTTCCTCGCGGGTGTCGACGACAATGATCTCGCCGTAATCGCGCCACGCCGCCGTCGCCGCGGCACGTTGCAGGTCGGGAAGGGTATCGATCACCGACTGCATGATGCTGGCGACCTGTTCGCCCAAATCGCGATCCGTCGTAACCAACCAAACCGGGGAATCCGGGCCGTGTTCGGCCTGACCCGCCAAGTCGGCGGCGACGATGGCCGGGTCCGCCGTGTCGTCGGCGGCGACCATGGATTCTGTCGGTCCGGCGATCACGTCGATGCCGATTTGCCCGAATAAAATACGCTTTGCTTCGGCGACGAACCGGTTGCCCGGTCCAACGATGATATCCGCCGGCGCACCAGTGAAATGGCCAAACGCCAGCGCCGCGATGCCTTGCACGCCGCCCAGCGTCAGGACCTTGTCGGCACCGGACAAGCGCATTGCATACAGGATCGCCGGATGGACGCCGCCGCGTTCCGGACTAGCGGGGGAGGTGGCAATGACGTTTTCGACACCAGCGACCTTGGCGGTGCAGCAACTCATGATCGCTGACGCCGCATGCGCATAACGCCCGCCGGGCACATAGCAGCCGGCCGTGGTGACGGGAATCAGGCGCTGTCCGACGGTCAGGCCGTCGACCAGAGGGCTTTCGAATTCCTGTTGGGAATCGCGCTGCATGATCGCGAAGTCGCGGACGCGCGCGTGGGCAAAACGGATATCGTCTTTGGTGGTCTCGGGGAGGCGGCGCTCAGCATCTTCGAACGCGCTCTCCGGGACGACGATATCGCCGTCCCATTTGTCCAGGTCACGGGCATATGCGCGGATGGCGTCTTCGCCACCCGATTTAATCTTTTCCAGCATGTCGAGGACGATGGGACGTGCATCGTTATCACGCGTTTCTTCGTGCTTCGCGGCTTCTTTCAGATACGAAATCGTCACGTCTTAATCCCCTGTCAGCGCTGATATGTCTGATGCATACCTTTTTTTTGAAAGCGCTTTCAAGAAATATTACATCATTAATTCAGTTTCCGAGTCAATAGGGACCTATTTATCCATAAAACACTTCCGCTTAGGCGCAAGTTTGACGCATACTGGCCAAAGCAAGAGGTGTGCTACGCGATATTTATGTCGGAGTTTGGCGATGGTCGCACCAAAAGATGAAAGCGCTTCCACAATCGCCGTGACTTTGAACGATGTCGCGGCGCAAGCCGGCGTTTCGCCGGCGACGGTGTCACGATGTTTGAACGATCCGCAATCGGTACGCGCCGATAAACGCGACCGCGTGATGCTGGCCGTCGACGCGCTGGGCTATGTGCCGCATGGCGCGGCACGGGCCCTGGCGTCGCGGCGATCGAACATGATCGGTGCGGTATTTCCGTCCCTGGATTCGACACTGTTCGGCGGCATGCTCGAAGCCCTACAGGTCGAAGTCGCCAAATCGGGGTATACCCTGGTCGTCGCGTCGACCGGGTTCGATCTGGAGAAAGAAGTTGAAGATGTCCGCAATCTTTTGGTCAGCGGAGTCGACGCGCTGACGCTGGTCGGCGGCGCCCATGACCCGCGCACCTTCGAGATGATCAAGCGCAAGGGTATCCCGTATGTGCTGAACTGGAACGCGACGTCGTCGCCCGACCATCCGAGTGTCGGCTTCGACAACCGCAAAGCGGCGGCCCAAGTGACGCAATATCTGCTCGATCTCGGGCACACGCGGTTTGGGATGATCGGCGGCGAACGCGACAATAACGACCGCGCCGAGATGCGGTACCGGGGCGTCGTCGAGACATTGGCGGCGCGGGGCCTGACAATCGATCCGGCGCATCGCGTGGAACGGCCGTTTACCACGGACGACGGCCGGGAAGCGTTTCGACTGATCATGCAAGGCGTCGACCGGCCCACGGCTGTCATCTGCGGCAGCGATCCGTTTGCGTACGGCGCCATATTCGAAGCCCAGGCGCTCGGCATCGACGTGCCGGGCGATGTGTCGATTACGGGGTTCGACGACATGTGGCTGGCGGCCCACATTCAACCGGGCCTAACGACGATCCAAACGCCACGACGTGAAATCGGCACCGAGGTCGGCAAGTATCTGCTGGCGAAACTCAACGACGAGCAGATCGCCGAACCGGCACCCTTGGAGACACGGCTGATCGTTCGTGGCTCAAGCGGTCCGGTGCCGCGTTGAAGTGGGCGGATTACGTCGCCGCGCCGAGTCCTTCGAACAGGTCGCGAAGCCGATTGTAAAATGACTGCGCCAAAAGCGACGATGGCCGGTACGCCGGTGTCAGTAGATTGACCGGAAACTCCAACGCCGGCTGAAACGGACGGAAAACGATGCTGCCTTGATTGCTGGCGGAACGGCGCCACGAGGCGGCCGAGATCGGGTCGACGACGACAGAGGCGAGGCCGCGCTCCACATAGGTCAGCAGCATGAGGAAATACTGTCCGGTGAAGCGGACGTCGAAATCGGCTCCGGCGGCGTCGAAAATCCGTTGCGTCAGTTGAAAGGTACGATGTTCCGGGAACAGCGCCGCCATGGGCTTACCCGAAAGGTCCTTCGGCGAGATCAATTCCTTGGCGGCCAGCGGATCGTTCGCCGGAATTGCGCACATACATTCGAAATGAAACGTCTCGGCATGGATCAGACTGCCTTCGACCGGATTGGCCGGGTCGTGGTCGGCGATCCCGATGTCGTATTGCTGGGCGCCCATCAATTGCACCACCGCATCCGAACTGCGGGCCAACAGCGTCGCCCGGATTCCCGGATGTTCGCCGATGTGTTCCGAGATCAGTTCCGGCAACAGCAGCACGGCGGGCCCCGGCATCGACAGAATCCGGATTTCGCCGCTCTCCATGGCCTTGATCCGCTGCATGTTCTGGCGGACCTTGCCGACGCGGCTGATCAAATCGTCGCATTCCTGGAACAGATACTGGGCTTCGGGTACCGGATACAGCCGCCCGCGCCGTCGTTCGAACAGCTTCATGCCGACCTCGTCCTCAAGCCGGGCGATCATGTGGCTGATCGACGGCTGCGTCCGGTTGAGATTGCGCGCCGCCTCGGAGACCGAGCCCGTCAGCATCACCTCGCGGAATGCCGACATCTGTTTCAAATCCATCCATCCACCCCATAAATTTAATCTATCGATATAAAGAAAATTACAATTTGTTTGTATAGTCAAATGTCCTTAGCGTTATCCGATTGTCGGACCACAGAGTCGGCAAGGGTTCACCAGGGAGTTCAAAAATGAAGCTACAAACAACAGTTCTCGCCGCCGCGATCGGCGGCGTCATTGCCCTCACCAGCGTGGCAGAGGCGCAATCACCGACGTTCTTTCGTATCGGCACCGGCGGCGCCGGGGGCACGTACTTCCCCATCGGCGGCACCATCGCCAACGGGATTTCCGCCCCTCCGGGTGCGCGTCCGTGCGACAAGGGCGGCCAGTGCGGCGTCCCCGGTCTGATCGCCATCGCGCAATCGACCACGGCCTCGGTGTTCAACAACGCCGCCGTCCAAAACGGCGAATTGGAAGCCGGTCTCGCCGCCGCCGACGTCACCCGGTCGATGTACCTGGGCGAGGGCAAGTTCGAAGGCAAGCCGCATCCGAAACTGCGCATTGTCGCCAACCTCTATCCGGAAGATCTACACTTGGTCATGCCGAAAGGCGCATCGATCAACAGCCTTGCCGATCTGAAAGGCAAGCGCGTCGGTATCGCGCAGGCCGGATCCGGCACGCAGGTTGCGGTTCTGCAGATGCTTGAAGCGTGGGGCGTGACCCGCGACAACATGGACGAGGCGGAATTGAACAACAGCCAATCCGCCGAGCGTTTGGCCGATGGTCAGCTCGATGCATACTTCTATGCCGCCGGCTGGCCGGTCGCCGCGATGGTGCAGTTGTCGTCGACCAAGGGCATGAGCCTGCATTCGTTCTCCGACGCCGATCTGAAAAAGATCAACGGCATCATTCCGGCCTACATCCCGTCCAAAATTCCAGGCGGTGTGTACGAGGGGATCACCACCGAAACCTTGACGCCAGCGGTCAGCGCGTTGCTGAACGTATCGTCCGATCTCAGCGACGATCTGGTCTACGGCATCACCAAGGCGCTGTGGAACTCCAACACCCGCAAGTTGCTCGACAACGGGCATGCCAAGGGCAAGCAGATTACGGCTGAAACGGCGCTCGACGGTGTCGCCGAATTGGGCGTGCCGCTGCATCCGGGGGCCGAGAAATTCTACAAAGAAGCAGGCTTGCTGAAGTAACGCCTCCCTGACGAAGCGTTCCCAAACGCGACCACTCGGGCGACGGTCCCGTACCCGACCGTCGCCCATATCTTCTTGGGGGAGTAGATATGGCCGATACTAAGAAAACCGATGACTTCGAGCTGTCGGCGGACGAACTCGCCGCCATCGAAGAGAAGTACGACGAGGCGTCGTCTTCGCGGTTCGTCGGGCCGAAGGCGACGACGGTGCTGCGCGGCGTGGCGATTACCTTTGCGGTCTATCACTACCTGACGGCCGGTTTCGCGCTGCCCCCCGATCATTGGCATATGGGCTGGCATTTGGCGGGCCTGTTCGTATTGACGTATGCATTTTTTCCATTGTTCAAGACCCGCGCCGCGCTCGACGATAATCCGAGCATTCTGCGGTTCGGCAACATCCCGATCTATGACCTGATCCTGATGGCGCTGGGGGTGGCGTCGTCGCTTTACCTCGGCCTCGCCTGGCGCGGGATCGATTTCCTCGGCATCGAGGAACAGACGTTTCGGATGGGCAATCCGAACGAATTCGACATGTTCTTCGGCATCGTCCTAATCGTCTTGGTGCTCGACATCGCGCGCCGCACGTTGGGCTGGGTACTGCCGCTGATCATCTGTGTCTTCATGTCGTATGCGCTGTTGGGGCCGTATTTCCCGGGCCTGTTGCAGCACCCGGGGGTCAAGTTCAACACCTTCGTCTCGTCCATGTACTTCCCACAGGAAGGCATCTTCGGGGTGACGTTGTGGGTGGTCTCGACGATCGTCTTTCACTTCGTGCTGTTCGGCGTCATCGCGCAGCGGACCGGGCTGGGTAAGCTGTTCATCGACAACGCGACGATCCTGGCCGGCAAGTACACCGGCGGTCCGGCCAAGGTGTCGGTGGTCTCGTCGGCGTTTTTCGGCACGATTTCCGGCTCGTCGGTCGCCAACACGGTGTCGACGGGCTCGCTGACGATCCCCAACATGAAACGCCTGGGCTATCCCGGACATTTCGCTGGCGGGGTCGAGGCGGCATCCAGCGCTGGTGGCCAGATCACGCCACCGATCATGGGCGCCGCGGCCTTCATCATGGCCGAGTTCCTGGAAGTGCCGTACACCACCATCGTCATCGCCGCGATCTTCCCAGCCTTGCTGCATTACGTCGGTGTGTTCGCCGTCGTGCATCTGATGGCGCGGAAACTGGACCTGAAGGGTCTTGCCGCCGATATGCTGCCGAAATTCGCCGAGGTTTGGCGTCAAGGCTGGGCCAACGTGATCCCTTTGATCGCGCTGCTGGCGGTGCTGTTTTCCGGCTACACGCCGTTCATGTCGGCGTTCTGCGGGATCAGCCTTGCGGTCATCGTCGGTTCGTCGCGCCTGTCCAAGCCGATGACCCTGATGTACCCGGCGGCCTTTATCGCCTTCGTCGTTTGGAAATTCATCGGCGGCGGGTTCGAACTGCCGATGACGTTGTTGCTGGTGGCGGGGTCCGTCATCGGCGTCTTCAATCCCGAAGAACGCATCAAACTACCGGTCCTGGTCGACGCCATCGAGACCGGCGTGAAGTATGCGCTGGCCGTCGGCGCCGCGTCCGCCGCGGTCGGCATCGTCGTCGGTGTGATCAACACCACGGGGATCGGGTTTCGTGTCGGGTTCATGGTCACGTCGGGCGCGGCGAGCATCGCCGAGGCCCTGCATGTGTTTGTGTCCTTCGGCGCGTTCGAGTTGTTCAGCCAGGCGGAACTGCAACTGTTCTTCGCACTGCTGCTGATCGCGATCTGCTGCATCATGATGGGGGCGGGGATTCCGACCACGGCGCTGTACATCATGCTGGTGTCGGTTGCGCAACCGGCACTCGCGCAACTGGGCGTGCCGCCGATCGCATCGCATATGTTCGTGTTGTATTACGGTGTGATCTCGGAAATCACGCCACCGGTCTGTACCTCGGCCTATGCGGCGGCGGCGATTGCCAACTCCAACCCGTTCAGGACCGGGATATCGGCGTTTACCTTGGGCATGGGCAAGATCGTCGCGCCCATGGCCTTCGTCTATGCGCCGGTTCTGTTGTTCGTGTCGTCGACGGGTTTCAATTTCCTGGAGTTCTCATACGCGTCGGCCAGCGCCATCACCGGCGTCGTCGCGCTGTCGGCATCGGTTGTCGGTTACTTCCTCGCCCCGATGACGCGCATCGAACGCCTTCTCGGCGCGTTTGGCGGCTTGATCTTTATCGCGCCCAGTTGGGAAGCGGACTTGGTCGCCTTGGCCTTCGTCGCGCCGGTGATCGTCTGGCAGGTCATTCAGCGGCGCGGGCACCGGGCCGTGGCGGCCAGCGGATAGGGGCCACGCCCGTGGCTGAGACCAGGGTGTCCCCGCCCAATGTGACCATTCTTGGTGCTGGGATCGTCGGCATCTGCTCCGCCCTGGCGGCGCAGGAACGCGGCCTCTCCGTTGCCCTCGTCGACCGCGGCGATCCTGGCGCGGAGACCAGTTTCGGCAATGCCGGGATCATATCGCCCTGGTCATGCGTGCCGCAATGCACGCCGGGGATCTGGAAGAACGTGCCGAAATGGTTTCTGGATCCGAAAGGCCCGGTCAAAATCCGATGGCGCGATATGTTTTCGATCCTGCCGTGGACGGCCGAGTTCCTGCGCAACGCAACGCCGGAGAAGGTCGCGTCGATCGCCGATGGGATGGATGCCTTGATGCAGAACAACGTCGACGTCTATCGGCGCTATCTTGCCGACACGGGGCGGGAGGACTTAATCACCGATAGTCTTTTAGTGGCGATCTTTCGCGGTAATGCGCGGCCGTCGGAAGATGATGTTGTTTGGCGACTTCGGGTCGAACGGGGGGCAACGGTTCAATTCATCGGTGCCGGCGATCTTCGAGATCTGGAACCCGCCATCTCGGACGAATATCACAGCGCTGCCGTGATCAAGGATCAGGCCCGTGCGTTGTCGCCGGGTGATTTGTGTACGGTGCTGGCCGACAAGGCCCGCCGTCACGGGGCTGAATTCATCCGTGCCGAGGTTGTCGCCCTGAAACCCGAAGAAGATGGGACGGTGACCTTGACGACGAAGGACGGCCCGATTGCGACCAAACGGCTGGTATTGAGTGGCGGCATTTGGTCGGCCAAGCTGTTGGCGCCGCTGGGCGTCACGGTGCCGCTGATGGCGGAGCGGGGGTATCACCTGCAGTTCGCCGACCCGGGAGTGACCCTCAATAACTCCGTCCAGGACATGGCCGGCAAGGTAATCATCAGTTCCATGACGGGCGGCATCCGCACCGCCGGCACGGCGGAATTCGCCGACGTCGACGCGCCGCCAAATTACGCCCGTGCCCGGGCGCTGGAGCCGCTGACGACGCGGGTGCTGCCGGGTCTGAACACCGCCAATAAAAGCGAGTGGATGGGGATCCGTCCGTCATTTCCCGACAATCTGCCGGCCATCGGCGTCGTACCGGGGCATCCCAATCTGCTGGCCGCGTTCGGACACAGTCATTATGGCCTCGGCATGGCCCCGGCGACGGGACGCGTCGTCGCCGACCTGGTCCGCAATGCGCCGTCGAACATCGACCCGACACCCTATGCGGTGGATCGCTTCGCCCGCGCCTGAGCCGATCGCCCAGTCATGCCTCGACACACCCCGGTGCAAACACTAATTTGCACGGCAGCGCGGCGGGGAGCCGCAAATTTGGGTTGAGACAACGAACTGGATGGGGTGCGGCATGACCGACAAGACCGATATCATTTACACCAAGGTGGACGAAGCACCGGAATTGGCGAGCGGATCGCTCCTGCCGATCATTCAGGCGTTCGCGGCCCCGGCCGGTATTACCGTCGGTACCAAGGATATCTCCCTGGCCGGCCGCATCCTGGCGCAGTTTTCCGACTACCTCGCTGAAAATCAGCGCATCTCCGACGATCTGGCGGAATTGGGCGAGTTGGTCAAAACGCCCGATGCCAACGTCATTAAGCTGCCGAACATCTCGGCGTCGGTGCCGCAGTTAAAGGGGGCCGTCGCAGAATTGCAGGCTCAGGGTTACCCGGTGCCGGATTATCCGGACGAGCCGTCGACCGACGAAGAACGCAAAATTCAGGCCTTGTTCGACAAGGTCAAAGGCAGCGCCGTCAACCCGGTCCTGCGCGAGGGCAACTCCGACCGCCGCGCGCCCGGCGCCGTCAAGGAATACGCCAAGAAGAACCCGCACCGGATGGGGGCGTGGTCGGCGGACAGCAAAACCCACGTCGCCGCGATGACCGATGGCGATTTTTTCGCCAATGAAAAATCGACGACCATCACGGAGGCGCAGGCCGGCAATGGGCGGATCGAATTCGTCGCCGCCGACGGCACCGCGACGGTGATGAAGGATAATCATCCCTTGCAGCCGGGCGAGGTGGTCGACGCGACGTTCATGAGCGCAGCCGCGCTTCGTGCGTTTCTGGTTGAACAAGTGGCCGAAGCGAAAGCCCAAGGCGTTCTGTTCTCGCTGCATGTGAAGGCGACGATGATGAAGGTGTCCGACCCGATCATCTTCGGCCACGCCGTGTACGCGTACCTGAAGCCGGTCTTCGACAAACACGGCGACGCCTTGGCGGCGGCGGGCGTGGTGCCGGACAACGGCCTCGGCGATCTGATGGACAAGGTCGCCGCTTTGCCGGATGCGCAACGCGCGGAGATCGAGGCCGACATCCAGGCCGCCATGGCCGATCAGCCCGACATGTACATGGTCAATTCCGACAAGGGTATCACCAATTTGCACGTGCCGTCGGACGTCATCATCGACGCGTCGATGCCGGCACTGATCCGCGGCGGCGGCAAAGGCTGGGGCCCCGACAACCAGGAACACGATACGAAATGCGTCATCCCGGACCGCTCGTACGCGCCGGTGTATGCCGCGACGGTCGAGTTCTGCAAACAGAACGGTGCGTTCGATCCGGCGGAAATGGGCACCGTGCCCAACGTCGGATTGATGGCCCAAAAGGCGGAGGAGTACGGCTCCCACCCGCAGACGTTCAAAGCGCCGTCGTCCGGGACTTTCCGCGTTATCGACGGGGCCGGCGGCACGCTATTCGAACACGCCGTCGAAGAAGGCGATATTTGGCGTATGTGCATGGTCAAGGATGCGCCGATCCGGGACTGGGTGAAACTCGCCGTAACCAGATCTCGGTTATCCGGCATGCCGGTGGTGTTCTGGCTCAATAAAGACCGGGCGCACGACGCCCAGTTGATCAAAAAGGTCGAGGCGTACCTGCCGGATCACGACACCAGCGGTTTGGATATTCAGATCATGGCGCCCGAAGACGCGACCAAGCACGCGCTGGCGCGCTGCAAACAGGGGCAAGACACCATCGCCGCCACGGGGAACGTGCTGCGCGATTATCTGACTGATTTGTTCCCGATCCTTGAATTGGGGACCAGCGCCAAGATGCTGTCGATCGTGCCGCTGATGAACGGCGGTGGCCTGTTTGAGACAGGTGCCGGCGGCTCGGCCCCGAAACATGTCCAACAGCTGGTCGAAGAGGGGCATTTGCGCTGGGATTCATTGGGCGAATTCTGTGCCCTTGCGGCGTCCTTCGAGCATCTCGCGCAGACCAACGACAACAAGAAAGCCCAAGTCCTGGCCGACGCCTTGGACGCGGCGACCGGCAAGCTGCTGGACACCGGTAAGTCGCCGTCTCGCAAAGTCGGTGAATTGGACAACCGGGGCAGTCATTTCTATGTCGCGATGTATTGGGCCCAGGCCCTGGCGGCACAGGATGACGATGCGGAACTAAAGGCGCATTTCACCCCGATTGCCGAGGCATTGGCGGCGAACGAAACGGCCATCGTCGACGAGTTGAACGCCGCCCAAGGGGCGCCGGTCGATCTTGGCGGGTATTACCGTCCGGACGCGGCGAAACGCGACGCCGCCATGCGGCCGAGCGCGACGTTGAACCAGATTATCGGCTAAGGCGGCCTTTGGGCACGTTAACCCCGCGTAGCGCCGGCGACGTGCCCACGGGGACCGAATGAAGCCCATTCTGCCATTCGCGCGGGGTCGCCTGCGGCCGGCGCGGCCCGCCGATCTCGACGATCTCGTGCGCCTTCTGCGGACGCCGGGTGTGCGCCGGTACCTCTGTGACGATGTCGACCTGCCGCGCCAGACGATCTCGGCGATGATCGATCACAGCGAAGAACTGGAACCGCGCGGCTTGGGGCTTTGGACCATCGACGACGCGAACGGCGGTTTCCTGGGCATTGCCGGTCTTCAACCGGTCGCGGCCGACGCGCCGGCGGCGATGGCGGGCGGGGTCGAAGTCATCGTCGCCGTGGCGCCGGACCACTGGGGTCGCGGGCTCGCACATGCCGGCTTGGCGACCTTGATCGCCCATGCGCGCGATACCGTCCGGTTATCGCGATTGGTAGCCGCGGTGGATGCGCCGAACGCGCGCTCGCACGATCTGCTGCGGCGTTGTGACTTTTACGAGATGGGGACAGCGCCCGGTCCCGCGAACGACCTGGTCCTTTACGAGTTGGCGCTGTTACCTGTCGCTCAACGCGAGGCGTAGACCCAGGACCCCGAACGCGCTGGCGAAACACCGGCGCAGCCACGTCATCACGACGGGGCGCCGGATCACGTAGGTTCGGGCCATCGCGGCGCATCCGCCGTATCCCAAAAAGACGATGAACGTCAGCGCCATGAAGACGGCGGCGAGGACGATCATCGATGCCGTCGCGTCGGCCTGACCCGGATCGACGAACTGCGGCAAGAACGCGAGGAAAAAAAGCGACAGCTTCGGGTTCAAGACATTCAACAACGTGCCATTGACGGCGGTACGGATCATCGAGACGGGTTTTGAATTGGCATCGACGTCCATTGCGCCGCCGTCGCGCAGGACGCTCCACGCCATGTACAGCAGATAGGCGACGCCCAGGTATTTCACGATCTGAAACGCCAGCGCGCTGGAATGAAAAATCGCCGCCAAGCCGACGATGCTGGCGACCGCCGCCGGGACAATACCGAACGTGCAGCCGAGCGCTGCCGCCGCACTTGCCCGAAATCCACGCCCGAGGCCGATGGCCAGCGTGTACAGAACCCCCGTACCCGGCAGCAAGATGACCACTAATGATGTCAAAATAAACTCGATGCTCATACGTCCCCCTGTCGACGGTCTGAGACTGTAATCGAATGTCCCCGCCGCCGGAAGACTTGAAGCGTCGGAAGGGTGGTTTACTGTCGTCCGCCGAAACAAGCACAAAGCAAAAGCGACGAGGGAGTTCCGCATGACCGCCAATGCCAGCCGCAAGGCGCTGCGCCACGTTTTCGACGGTGACCGGTGCATTCATCCCGGCTCCGTCTACGATCCGATCTCGGCTCGCATTGCCGAGGATTTGGGATTCGAAGCCGGTATGCTGGCGGGCTCCGTCGCCTCGTTCACGGTCTTGGGCGCACCGGATATCATCGTTCTGACCCTGAGCGAGTTTGCCGATCTCGCGCGGCGCATCTGCCGGGCCAGCAACCTACCGATCATCGTCGATGCCGATCACGGGTACGGCAATGCGATGAACGTCAAACGCACGGTCGAAGAACTTGAAAACGCCGGGATCTCGGCGCTGACCATCGAGGACACGGTGCTGCCGAAACCGTTCAATAGCCAAGGCACCGAGTTACTGCCGATTGCCGAGGGGGCGGGCAAAATGCGTGCCGCCGTCGCCGGACGCACCGATCCGGATTTGATTGTCCTGGGGCGGACCAGCGCCGTCGGGATCAATGGGGTCGCCGATGGGATCGACCGGGCCAAGGCGTACATGGACGCCGGCGTCGACGGGATCATGTTCGTCGGCACCAAGACCCGCGAAGATATCGACGCCATTGGCCGGGATTTGGACGCGCCGGTGATGCTGGGCGGTGTGCCGCGCGATCTGTTGGATTTGGCGTATCTGGCGTCCTGCGGCGTTCGGGTCTGTTTGCAGGGACATCACCCGTTCTGGGCCGGGGTCCAGGCCGTCCACGACACCCTCAAGGCACTCAAAGACGGCACGCATTCGTCGGACTTGATCGGTGTCGCCTCCGCCGACCTGCAAAAACAAGTCACCCGAGACGGCGATTACAAAGCCTGGATGGAAGACTTTCTGACCTAAAGGCGTCCCGCACGTCGCGCCCCCGCGCCGCAACGCTGTTGTTGACTACGACGATGCGGTTACTTCCGTGGTGCGACGGGACTCCGGCATCAGTCGGCTGTCGGCGAGTTCGCCGGCCCGCTCCAACAGCGGATAGGCCGCCGAAGTCAGATGGCTGTTGATCCTTTTGAGGTCGCGCAACACGTCGAGGTGAAACGCGCTTGAATCCAGCGTATCGGGATGGCGTTCGCCGAGGCGATGGAAGTGCGTTTCGCTATAGCGCCGTTCCAAATCGCGCATGTGCACTTTCTTATCCAGCAAACGCCGAGCCGCAGCCCGATCCGCCGACACAAAGACATGCATGGCGAGGTCGAGCGTCTGTAGGATTTGATCGTGGAAATCATCCAGTTCGCGTTGTCCCTCGGCCGAGAAATTGACCTGCTTCTTGATCTTCTTGGCGGCCAATTCCATCAGGTTCTTGTCGACGATGTCGCCGACATGTTCGAGGTTGGTCGTGAAGTTGAGGATCTCGACGCTGCGTTGGCTTTCGGTCTTGTCGAGTTCCTCGCGCGTCAGTTCGGTCAGGTACAACTTGATCGCTTCGTTCAGGCGATCGACGGTATCGTCCGTATCTTCGACGATTTTCCGTAGACTCGCATCGTTTGTCGCCAAGACTTTGCGCGATCCTTCCAGCATCGTCTTTACCGCGTCCCCCATCCGCAGCGCTTCGCGTGTCGCGGCGGTCAGTGCGACTGACGGCGTCTCCAACGCGTTGGCGTCGAGATATTGCGGCGTGCCAGGGTCGTCCGTTGCCGGTGCGTCCGGCGCGAGGCGGCAACTGATGGCGTGAACGGCGCTCAACAACGGCAGAAAGACGCACAGTAGGGCGATGTTGAAACCGGTATGGAAATTCGCGACCAGTCGCTCCGGCGTATCGCCGAGCATCGCCAGATACGGGTGCAGGTAAGCCAAGAACGGCAGGATAAGGCCGACGCCGGCGGTCCGAATAATCAGGTTTCCCAACGGAACCCGCCTGACCGCCGGCATTGCGCGGGCCGTCAGGCCCATGGCGATAAACCCGGCGCCGATGTTGGCGCCGAGCACCATCGAGAATGCCAGGTGAATACTGATCACCTGGATTGACGCCAGGGACATGATCAACAACACGACGGCGACGCTGGAATGGGACACCCACGTGATCAGCGCGATGGCGACGATTGCGAGGAGGGGTTCGTGGGTCATCGGTGCGACAAGAACCGACACAAGTTCGCTTTCGCGCAACGTGACGGAGGCAAGGGCGACAAGCTTCAGCGATAAGAGCATCAGCCCCAAACCGATGAACGCGCGGGCGATGGCGCGGCGTTTGCTTTCGTCCGATGACAGAAACAAGAACACGCCGATCGCGATCAGGATGGGACTGAGGAAGCTGAGGTCGTGCGACAACGCCTGCACGACGAATGTACTGCCGACGTCGGCACCCAAGACAATCGCAAGGGCCGCGATGCCGCCGATGAGTCCTTGCCCGGCAAACGAGGAAATGATGAGCGTTGTCGCCGTGCTGCTTTGCAACAAGGCCGTCACGCCCATGCCGGCCCCGGCAGCCGTCACACGATTGCGCGCAGAGGCCGCAAGCGCACGTCGCAACCCGGCGCCAAACGCGCGCGTCACGCCGGTCCGGACCATCCGAATGCCCCACAATAACAGCGCGACACCGCCGACAATATTCACGAGTGTATCCATAGACCTACTGTGTCGTCTTTGTCTAAATACCGTATTAACAAAGGACTATAGCATATGATGCGCACAATGTGCGTTTTTTTGTCGTCGGCGCCGCGCGGCATGCGGAAATGGCCATATGGCATTGCGGAATTAATGCTGAACAAGTTGGCCATCGCGTCCCGTGACAACATCGCATGTGCATGAGATTGTCTCCGCCGGGGTTTGGCCCCGGCCTTGAACTAGACGTCACGAGGATTCCATGAGCGTTGAACAACATACCGCCGTTATCGGCTTAGGCTCGATGGGTTACGGCATCGCGCAATCGTTGCTGCGGGCCGGGCATGCGACCTACGGCTATGACATCTCGACCGACGCCATGGCGCGGTTCCAAGCCGACGGCGGCGGCGATGCGCCGTTGTCCGAGATCGCGGGCACCTTGGACGGCGTCGTGGTGGTCGTCCTGAACGCGGCACAAACCGAAAGCGTGCTGTTCGGTGACGATGGCGTGGTTCAACACTTGAAACCGGGCGCCGTCGTCATGGCCTGCGCCACCGTGCCGCCAGATTTCGCCCGCGACATGGAAACCCGCTGCCAAGCGGTCGGCGTACATTACTTGGATGCGCCGATTTCCGGCGGCTCCGTCAAATCGGCCGCCGGGCAACTGTCGGTGATGGCATCGGGCACGGCGGATGCGTTCCAAGCCGCACAACCAATTCTGGACGCCACGGCGGAAACCGTGTTCGAGCTGGGCGACGGTGCAGGTGCGGGTTCGGCCATGAAAGCCGTCAATCAATTGTTGGCCGGGGTGCACATCGCGGCGATGGCCGAGGCATTGACCTTCGGCATGACCCAGGGGGTTACGCCGGAAAAATTCGTCGAAGTCATTAGCAAGTGCGCCGGCACCAGTTGGATGTTGGAAAACCGGGCGCCCCATATCGTCGCCGGGGATTACACACCGCATTCGTCGGTCGATATCTGGCCCAAGGATCTGGGCATCGTCATGGACATCGCCAAGGGGGCGAAGTTCGGCGCGCCGCTGACGGCGGCGGCGTTACAGCAGTTCTTGGCGGCGTCGGGCTCCGGCCTGGGGCGTGAAGACGATGCCGCGGTGGCCAAAGTCTATGCCCGCAATGCGGGACTGACCTTGCCGGGGGATGGCTGATGCTGCTGGGGTGCATTGGCGACGACTTCACGGGGTCCAGCGACCTCGCCAATACGCTGTTCAAGCAGGGCATGCGCACGGTCCAGTATTCTGGCATTCCGACCGGCGATGCCGACCCGGATGTCGAGGCGGGGGTCGTGGCGCTGAAATCCCGGTCCATCCCCGTCGCCGACGCCGTGGCGCAATCGATGGCCGCGTTCGACTGGCTGAAAGCGCAGGGGTGCACACAGTTTTTCTTTAAGTACTGTTCAACCTTCGATTCCACGCCGTACGGCAATATCGGCCCGGTGGCCGATGCCTTGGCCGACGCCTTGGGGACGGATGCCGTCATCGTTTGTCCGGCATTTCCGGGGGCGGGCCGGACGTTGTATCAGGGGCACCTGTTCGTGAACGGCGTGTTGCTGAACGAATGCGGGATGCAGGACCATCCGCTGACGCCGATGACCGACGCCGATATCCGCCGCTGGTTGGCACCGCAGACACGCCACGCCGTCGGGCATGTGGCGGCTGAGACGGTCGTGCAAGGCGCGGACGCGGTGCGCGCCGCGCTGACGTCCGAGGGACAAGCCGGCCGCCGTCTGATCGTCGTCGATGCCATTCACGATCCCGATCTGATGACCATTGGGGCGGCCGCATCGGACCTTGCGTTGATTACCGGCGGTTCCGGCGTGGCATTAGGCCTTCCCAGGAACTTCCGCGAGCGCGGGCTGATCGGCGACGCAACACCCGCGTGGCGGGGTGACAGTGGGCCGTGCGCGGTCTTGTCCGGGTCCTGTTCAAGGGCGACGCGCGGCCAGATCGAGGAACACGTGAAGGATCATCCGATTTTCGAAGTCGTCGCTGCCGATGTGATCGATGGGCGGATCACCCCTGACGCGCTGAGCCGCTGGGTCATGGACCACACCGATCGCGTGCCCCTGGTTTATAGCTCCGCCGATCCGGACACCGTCGCCGCCGTTCAGGACACTTATGGCCGGGAAAAGGCATCCGCGGCCTTGGAAGGATTCTTTGCCGCGCTTGCCCGGCATTTGGTCGCGGCCGGGATCACGCGTCTGATCGTTGCCGGTGGCGAAACATCGGGCGCGGTGGTCGAGGGTTTGGACATCGCCGCGATGGACATCGGGCCCGAGATCGACCCCGGCGTGCCTGCCATGCGGGCCGACGAGAATTTGGTCCTGGCGCTTAAATCCGGGAATTTCGGCGCGCCTGATTTCTTTGCCAAGGCCGCTGACATGTTGGCGGCGGGTGCGGCATGAGCGAAGCCAAACTCCGCGAGGATATGTGCCGCTTGGCCAAATCCATGTTCGACCGGGGCCTGACCGGTGGCAGTACCGGTAACATATCGGCGCGCACGCCGGACGGCGGATTGTTGGTATCGCCCACCGGCTCGACCTTTGGTGCGCTTGATCCCGCACGGCTCAGCCGCTTCGACGCCGACGGCCGGCAGATCGACGGCGACAAACCGACCAAGGAAATGAACTTGCACACGGCGTTCTACGACACCCGGTCGTCGGCGCATGCGGTGGTGCATCTGCATTCCAGTCATTCCGTCGCGCGCTCCATCATGCCGGATGTCGATCCCGACAACTTCCTGCCGCCGATCACGGCGTATTCGATCATGCGGTTGGGCAAGGTCAAATTGCTGCCGTACTACCGGCCCGGCGATCCGGCTATGGGCGACGCGGTGCGCGGATTGGCCGGAAAGCGGTCGGCAGTGATGCTGGCGGCGCATGGGCCCGTTGTCGCGGGCAAGGACCTGGAAGCCGCGTGTTTTGCTATCGAAGAACTGGAAGAAACCGCGAAGCTGACGCTGCTGCTGCGTGGGTGCGATATGACGATGCTGACGCCCGAGCAAATTCGCGATGTCGTTGACACCTTCGACGTGGAGTGGGAGGACTGACTGGATTCCATGTTCCCTCATCTTGTCGATTTTGCGGCGAGAAAATAAGAGTTCATTGTCTCTCCAAGGCAAAGAAATCTACGCCATTGTTCTCGGATTCGAGAATTTATACGGCTTTTTCGAATTCAATAATATGTTCTGTCCGCATTCGTTTAGATAGACTGCTCTGGCCTGAGTTTGCTAACGGCATATACCTGCGATTTTCAGGTATATCCCGAACGTCACTTTGACTTACCCGGAAACCACTGAGTTTGGCAGCAGCAACAAGTAACTCTGAGTTGCGAATTTCATGCCCCTTGATCGATGAGTTCCCAATAACGTATGTTGCGGTTCTGCCTTTTTTAAGTACACGGAAGGCTTCATCTGTTAATTTGCACAAGTCACTATAGTATTTTTTTAGAATTTCCCTTTTTTTCTCGTCTACATCTAAATTAAGGTCGGCCACGAATTCTTGAAATGTTGCATCAGGTTTTCGCTTATCACTGACCTCAGCTCCCACTGATCTCGCTCGGAGTTTTTTTAGGTCTGAAATGCTATAACCGAGCCAAACAAGTGATAACTTGTGTCCACGCAAGTAATCGATTGCATTGAGATAGGGAGGCGATGTCACGATTGAATCAACGTAGTTACTTTGAATGCGCCCCATTCTCCTCGCATCACCTTTGTAAATTTTTACATTCGATTTGATTTCAGCAGGCCTTAGCGCAGATAAAACATGATCAAGAGATTTTGGGATAGCGGCAAGTACATCAAAATCATTGTTCGTTATCGTCTTGTGAGGCCGGCTATGTGCCGTGTCTCTAGCCAGGGAAGCTTTTGGCTCCTTAGTAATAATTAATCGTGATACGACGGTTTTTAGAATATCTAATGTAGATCGGTTCGAAGTGAATGGTTGCGCTACCAAATAATAGCTGAGAAGCCGAAGCTGCTCTTGCTGCTTCTTGGCAAACCAAAAATTGACATAGCGTGAGGTTTCTGAGTCGTTGTCCAGCCAAGGGAGACAGAAATCCGTGGGAGCGGATTTTTGGCAAAGAGAAAGCAATTTCTCGCATGCGGCTCTAACTCTTGTTTCGCTGATGAAATTTCCATTAGCTCGAGTAATCATTCGTGCCAGTGGATCGAGGTCATAACCGATCGCAGTCAGACCGAGTTTTGCTGCTGTTCCCAAGACCATTCCAGACCCAGACATCGGATCGAGTACAACATAGTCGTGAGGCAAAGACTCTAGGCGCTTTAAGGCTATTTCAGGTGCCATCCGTGCGGGGAAAGGGTGAATGTGAATCACAGATGCATACCTTCATCAAGTGCCACCTGAAGCTTGTCAAATATCTCACGCCGACCAATTCGACCAGATAGGGATCCGTCACGACCTCGCACTTCATACATTGTCTTTAGTTTCCTGCGAACAGTTATGCACTCTTGCTCTTCGAAGTTATCGTCAAGCACTTGCCTCAACTCCTTCATGCACAAACCAACGATCCCATCTCGTCCGCATAACAGACACGTGTAACACTCTCCATAAGTCTGAAAAAGCCGAAGCTGAGCCTCCTGGTGAGATTGAAAAAAGTTGAACGCCCAAGGGCCTTTTCTTTTTGTGGAATGTTTCAAATAGACTGGAACAGTCTCAGAAATAAGGTAATAGCCGCCACCAAGATCGGCCAGTCGCTCAACAGAAACGGGTTTCTTGATGGCTTCAAAAAGAAGAACAAAGAAAGAGCCATGGAATCTTGCAGTATCAGAAATCATAGCCGGTTTTGAATGAACTTTATTGCCCCGCCATTAATCTTATAAAAAAGGCGGGCTCTGCCTGAGCCGTTATGAAAAACTTTCAGGTGATGCCTGGCATTTGGAAGTTCACTGCGTCCGTACTCGTTTGTCCCAAAGATCCCTTTGGTGCGTCGAATGTCACGTTTTTCTTGTTCTGTATACTTGCTCGCGCCCGTTCCGAAGCTACTCGGCTTATGAAACGAGACAAAGCGTGATCCAGGCTTAAGCTCTTGTGCTAAATAGTTGTATACGTAGGAAGGAAACGCACTATCGTCTAAACAGCCTCTAATAGCGTCAATTATTTCAATGTCCTCGCGACCCTGTCTATCAAATAAGGCGAACATATCGTCTTCGACGTAATCAAAAAGTGCAAACGACATTTCACCGCCTTCAAAGTCGACACTCGATCTGTCAATTGAAGCGGATGATGTTGGAGTGGTTTTGTGATCAGATAACCATACGGGCGCACCAGAACCGCTCCTTAACGCCTCAAGGGCTAATTTATGGAATGCAAAGCACTTACTCCAGTTCCCCATTAAAGACTCTGGAATCCATAGTTGAAAATACCTTTTGTATTTTTCCCGAGAACCGAACATGCGGGCTCTCTGAATGTATGTGTCTTGAGAAAATTTACCTTTTACCGACCTAGTAAAGTACATCGACAAGAGATTATCGAAGGTAACGCCACGAGATATTATATTCCCGCCGACGCCAAAGGAAAAAAGGCTTGTTGGATTAGCGATCTCGGCGACTTTTCCGGGCTTAGGGTGTCGAGAGTTTATTTCTACTAAAGTGTTGCGACGGATGTTGTGCAAAACGAACATACCGATTTCATCGGGATCATTGTCCGAGTACTGAAGCGCGACAGCCCATAGTTTCTTTCGCAAGCGCTCAAAGCCTGGACTGTTTGCATTTGAGAGCGTTGCTAAAGTTGATTGGATTAGTTCGACATCTTCCGCGTGTTCGATCTTCTTCCCGCTCGTATGAACAAGCATAGTAAAATTCTCTGTTCTGCCATGCGTGTGAAGCTCAGCTACACCACAAAGGAAGTGTAGTATGGCTCTTTGGATTTCCGCTCGTTCATCACCTTCGTCTGCCTTGAACGTATGCAATCGGTAACCACACTTCTCGCTATGCGGAAAGAAAAAATCCTGACCGACGTACAGAGCATGCGGAGAGAAATCCACCCATCTCTCGCTTGTATTCTTAAAAGTGTTGTTGAGGTTAAGGCGTGCCGGCGTCGCTGTGACGCCAATGTAAACACCATCCTTGCCAAGGAGGCTCGAAATCAGTTTGTTTATTTTTGTCTTGTCGTATTCGGGCTTGTTAACATTTCCATCAGGTGATGCGTAGTCTGCTTCGTCATCAATTACGATTAGGTTTGATTCAAGCCTTAAAAACTCGATTAGTTTTTCCAGATCGCGTGCATTTTTTTTACAAAAGACAACCCAATCTTGACCTTTTAGCCGTTTGGGGTCGTGAGGTAAGTCGCTAAACTGTTTAGGTGAAGGATTAAGCCCTGAGCTTCGAAATCTTTTCAAGCTTTGGTCAAGTAGGTCAACACTGTCCGTAAGTAAATTTACAATAATTTGGTAGCCTTCATCGAGAAGCCTAGCATTCAATGCAATCATCATCTCGGTCTTTCCACTTTGGGGCTCACCAAATATGACGAATGACCGAGAATCGTTGTCTTGCAAATTGCTTATAGTTTGGTTGACGGTTTTCTCTATAGAGGTTGTATCTATATCGGCTGCACGAAGCGCAAGAATGCGGTCCTCATACTGTACTTGGTTCGGCTTTCCTACAATTTGAGACCAGTCTTTATCGTCCATTCCCGCTCCAAAAACTAAGACTTCAATTCAGTGCACAACCTATAGAAGATATCAGAAAAAATATATCTATTCATCACGAAATTATCTAGCGACAATTTCGTTCGAGCGGAACCAATCATAGCTGGCGGCGCACGGCCCTGTTGTCGCGGGCAAGGACCTGGAAGCCGCGTGTTTTGCTATCGAAGAACTGGAAGAAACCGCGAAGCTGACGCTGCTGCTGCGTGGTTGCGATATGACGATGCTGACGCCCGAGCAAATTCGCGATGTCGTTGACACCTTCGACGTGGAGTGGGAGGACTGACGATTACGACGGCGATTATTTCGTCGCCGTCGACTGCATCGTCATCATTTTCACCGAACCGGGTTCCTGATTTATAGCGCCGTGTGGCGTAACTCCCTGTTTTTGTTCATCGATCTTCGACTGTCGGCGCGCGTCCCGTGCGCCCCTGCGCCATGGAGACGCCAATGCACTGGGCAAAAGTGCTTAAAGAAGAATGGTTCGGCAATGTCCGCGCCGACCTGTTGGCGGGGCTTGTTGTCGCCCTTGCCTTGATCCCCGAAGCCATCGCGTTTTCGATCATCGCCGGTGTCGACCCGAAAATCGGCCTCTATGCGTCGTTTTCGATTGCCGTGGTGACCGCCATTGTCGGCGGCCGGCCGGGTATGATCTCGGCGGCGACCGCGGCGACCGCCGTGGTCATGGTGACGTTGGTCCGCGATCACGGCTTGCAATATCTATTGGCGTGTACGGTGCTGACCGGGGTCATCCAAATCGCTGCCGGGTATCTGAAACTGGCGCGGCTGATGCAGTTCGTTTCGCGGTCCGTGATGACCGGGTTCGTCAACGCGCTGGCGATCCTGATCTTCATGGCGCAATTGCCGGAACTGATGAATGTGCCGTTGATGACCTATGCCCTGGTGGCGCTGGGCCTTGCGATCATTTACCTATTCCCGATCCTGAACAAAACGATCCCGTCGCCGTTGGTTTGTCTGATTGCGGTGACCGCGATTGCCTGGAGCCTTGATCTCGACCTGCGGACCGTCGGCGACATGGGCGCACTGCCCGATACCCTGCCGGTCTTCCTGATCCCAGATATCCCATTCAATCTAGAGACCTTGATGATCATCCTGCCATATTCGCTGGCGGTCGCGGCGGTCGGCTTGTTGGAAAGCATGATGACGGCGCAGATCGTCGACGAGTTGACCGATACCACCGGCGACAAGAACCGCGAATGCGTGGGGCAGGGGGCGGCCAATCTGGTCACCGGTTTCATGGGCGGGATGGCCGGATGCGCCATGATCGGACAGTCGATCATCAACATTAAATCCGGCGGACGCGGTCGGTTATCGTGCCTGTTCGCCGGGTGCGGATTGCTGTTCATGATCCTGGTGATGGGCGATTTCGTCAGCCAAATTCCCATGGCCGCCTTGGTGGCGATTATGATCATGGTGTCGATCGGAACCTTCAGTTGGTCCTCGATTAAGAACTTGCGGGACCATCCCCGGTCTTCGTCGATTGTGATGCTCAGTACCGTTGTCCTTGTCGTCTACACACACAATTTGGCCATCGGTGTGTTCTTCGGCGTGCTGCTGTCGGGGTTGTTTTTTGCCGCCAAAATCGCGCAAATCTTCCGGGTCACGGAAACGCTGTCGGAAGACGGGCGGGAACGCCGCTATACCGTCGAAGGGCAGATTTTCTTCGCCAGCGCCGGGGTGTTCGAGAAATCGTTCGATTATCGCGAAGCGTTGGACAAGGTCATCATCGATCTGAGCCGCGCCCACATCTGGGATATCTCCAGCGTCGCCGCCGTCGACATGGTGAAATTGAAATTTATGCGCGAGGGCACCGATGTCGAAATCGTCGGCATGAACGAGGCGTCTGTGACCATTGTCGACAAGTTGGGCATCAGTGACAAACCGGGCGCGCTTGATAAGTTGCTGGGTCATTAGGGGGGCATCGTGAAAATCATCGCTTTCATCGACGGGTCGAACTATTCGGCCAGTGTCTGCGACCACGCGGCCTGGGCAGCGGAGCAATTGGGCACACCGATCGAGGTGTTCCACATTTTGGGCCGCCGGTCGCGCAGCAGTGAGCCCGCCGATCTTAGCGGTAATCTGAAACTCGGCGCGCGTACGGACTTGCTCGAAAAGCTGTCAAAGGCGGACGAGGAATGGTCCAAGCTCGCCCAGGCACGGGGCCGTATGATCGTCGACGACGCGTGCGAGCGGATCGGGCGAAAAACCGCACAACCGGTGACGCCTCGGCTGCGGCATGATGATTTCGTCGACACCTTGGTCTCGTTCGAAGAGGACGCCCGGCTGGTCGTCATCGGCAAGCGCGGCGAAGCATCCGGTTATGCGCGGGAACATCTGGGGTCAAACCTTGAACGCGCGCTCCGCAGCGCGGAAAAACCGATCCTGGTTACCAGTTTCGAATTTCAGCCGATTACCACGTGTCTGATCGCCTATGACGGCAGCGCCAGTGCCGAACGGGCCATCGATTTTGTCGTCAATAATCCCATTCTGCGCGATACCGCGTGTCATCTGGTTTCCGTCGCACCGGCGGGTGACAGCGCCATTGCGCGAAAGCAGGCGGCCGCCGCGGCCCGGCTGTCGGATGTCGGAATAACGGTCAGCACGGATATACGCCCCGGCGCCCCGGATATGGAAATTCTCGCCGCGGCGACGGATTTTCAGGCAAACATGCTGATCATGGGGGCGTACGGACACAGCCGGGTGCGGAATTTCATTATCGGCTCGACCACGACATCGGTCGTGCATGCCTGCAAACTGCCGTGTTTGATGTTCCGGTAGTGGGTGCGCTACTAAATCGGATCAACTGAAACTGCCGTCAGAACACAGATGACCGAAATCGTCGTTTCCGCTTTTTATCATTTTACCCGGTTCGATGACCCGGACGGGATGCGGACGCCGCTGCGTGATGCGCTCGCGCCGCACGGCGTTCTAGGTACGATCCTGATGGCGGAAGAGGGGATCAACGGCACCATCGCCGGCCCCCGGGCCGGGATAGATGCCGCGATGGATGCGATCCGTGCACTTCCCGGTTGCGATGGATTGGAGCACAAGGAATCGTCGGCCACCGAGATGCCGTTCTATCGCCTGAAGGTCCGGCTGAAAAAAGAGATCGTCAAACTCGGCGTGCCGGGGGTCGATCCAACGGCCGAGGTCGGCGACTATATCGATCCAAAAGACTGGAACGATTTGATCGCCGATCCGGATGTGGTCTGTATCGATACCCGCAACGATTACGAGGTCGAAATCGGCACGTTCAAAGGGGCGATCAATCCGAAGACCCCGACCTTCAGCGATTTTCCCACATGGTTCGAAGAAAACCGCGAGTCCTTCGAGGGCAAGAAGGTCGCCATGTTCTGCACCGGCGGTATCCGCTGCGAGAAGGCAACATCGTACCTGAAGCACCGGGGGTTCGCCGATGTGTTCCACCTCAAGGGCGGCATACTGAAGTACCTGGAACACGTGCCGGAAACCGACAGCCAGTGGGAAGGCGCGTGTTTCGTCTTCGACGACCGCGTTGCGGTCGAACATGGCCTGAAAGAAAGTCCTTACGATCTTTGCCGGGCGTGCCGTCACCCGCTTAGCGAAGAAGACCGCCGGGCGCCGGAATTCATCGAAGGCGTGGCGTGCGCGCGTTGCGCGCATCAACGGACGGACGACCAACGCCGCCGCTATGCCGAGCGCCACGAGCAGGTCAAATTGGCCGAACAGCGCGGCGAAGCGCACATCGGTAAACACTTCGATCCACCGGCGAAGAAAAAAGATAAAATGGGATGGTGGTGAGCGAGGCGACCCCCATTCTGTATTCGTTCCGGCGCTGTCCGTATGCGATGCGCGCGCGTATGGCGTTGTTGGCCAGCGGCCACACCTGCGCCCTGCGTGAAGTGGTCCTTCGCGATAAACCGGCGGAGATGCTTGAAGCTTCGCCGAAAGCCACCGTGCCGGTGTTGGTGATCGACAACGACCGTGTGATCGATGAAAGCTACGCCATCATGAAATGGGCCCTGGGCCGCAACGATCCCGATGGCTGGTTGTCGCCGCCGGTGGACAGCGTGGACGCGATCGACGCCCTGGTTGCGGAAAACGACGGACCGTTCAAAGAGAACCTGGACCGGTACAAGTATCCGACCCGCTATGACGATGCCGACCCCATCCCGCATCGGACCGCCGGCATGGCCTTTATCGAGAAGCTAGAGGCACGGCTGGCGTCATCGCCCTTTCTGTTCGGCGACCGGTGGACGCTGGCCGACGCCGCCATCGCGCCGTTCGTGCGCCAGTTCGCGAACACCGACAAAGACTGGTTCGATGCCCAAGACGTACCGCATGTTCAGACCTGGCTGGCGCGTATCCTCGATGCGTCGACGTTCGTCGACGTCATGAAGAAATACCCCCAGTGGAAGACCGGCGATCCGGAACAGGCCTTTCCGTAGAAAGCGAAGCCGAGACCTAAATTTCGTCGATGATTGCTTTCCGTCGAGCGTCGTACTCGTCTTGGGTGATCTGACCGACGCTCAGCATTTCATCTAGTTTTTTCAGTCGATTAGGAATCTCGCGCTGTGCGAGGACTTTTTCGCGGGGGGCCAGAAGCGCCTGGTCGCATGACTTCTGAACCATGACTTGTTCAAGGGTGTCGCCTTCGCCCTTAATCCGCGAATATTCTGCCGCTTGCGGGCCGTCTCCGCCTTCCAGCAGGAACAAAGTCGGCCAAAACAGAATTAACCCAATCCCCATCTGGGCCTCGTCATTGTCGGCCATCTTCTTTAGCTGCGAGTGCAACTCCAACTCGCGACCACTGACTCGGCTCAATTCGCCGCCCAGTTGCTGACAGTCGAGGCTCGAGTATTGTGACGCAGACACATACGCGGACTGCATTTCATCCGGCTGGGTCGCGCAGGCTGCCAAAGATAGACCAACAAGACCAGAAGCAAAGATACGTGAGATATTGTTCAACTTTTTTCCCCCAAAGCATTTAGGCCGTCACGATGCGCACACTTAAAAAGGGCAGACAAGAATATGATGCTATTTATTCGATGATTACCTTCGGTTATGCGGCCCAACTGGTCCATGTCCGGACGCGGATACGCAGTTTCAGTTCATTTCCACTGGACAATTGAGGCATTCGCGCCAAGAAACGTTCAGCCGCGGCAACGCGTAAGCGGCGAAATGACTTCTCCGTCGTAAAGGAAAGTACGCCCGTATGAATTCGCGATCCGACAGTTCATACACGGTCACGAAGATGCTTCAGCATTACGGCATCGGCGATCAGCTGGTTCAGGGGCAGTGGTTCGCCAAGGACCAGGTCAAACTCAACGGGGTTGTCACGACACCGGAAACCCCCGTTGCGGTGGACGATGTGATGACCGTCCGGGGCAGGGATTACCGGGCTGTCGCCAGCGCCGAGCTGGGACGGCTGACATTGGCACCGCGTCGCCTGGACGACGGGCGGCGGATCGAGCGCCGAGTTCGCGTGCAGTGTGGGTATCATAAATGCCTGACGATGTATTTCCGACGGGTCTCGAAAAAGACGATGCTTTGGAACAATCCGTTGCGACGCGACGTCCGGCATTTTTTTCACCGCTTGGACGAGTTCTATCTGGACTGCGACCGCTATAACCTGTGTTCCGTCAGTGGGCACCGGCCCGACTTGGACCGGTTCAAGGATATTCGCGCGATCCATATTATTCGCGACCCGCGCGATATGATTGTATCCGGCTACTTCTATCACAAGCGATCTGCCGAGAGCTGGTGTGACTTCGTCAACCCGACGGACGACGACTGGGCGGTCGTCAACGCCCCCGTGCCGTCGGCGCTGCCGGCAGACACGTCGTTTTCGGCGTACCTGAACGCGGTGTCGGTCGAAGAGGGGCTCGCCGCCGAGCTTGAATTTCGCAAACACCACTTCGACAGTATGATGGCCTGGCCGACGGACGATCCCCGTGTGCTGACGGTGAAGTACGAAGATGTTGTCGGCAACGAGGGGCCGGCCTTTCGCCGGATTTACGACTTTTTCGATTTCCCCCTGCACACGCGGATCGCGGCGGAGCGCTTCGCCGATCGATATAGTGCGAAAAGCGAACGCAAGCTCGATTGGCATATCCGCAACCCCACCGCTGGGCAGTGGAAAGATCTATTTCCCTCAGCGCTGAATGACCGCTTCGACGAGCAGTACCGTCCGCTGCTGGAAAAATACGATTATTGAGTCCGACTATTGTTGTCGTATGGCGGTGGGGGTGGGATTCGAACCCACGGGACGCTCTCACGCCCAACGGTTTTCAAGACCGCCGCATTCGACCACTCTGCCACCCCACCGGACGCGGTCCGGCACGCGAGCCGGACGGTCGACGCCGCGGAATTTAGCCGTGCCGCGCCGCCCGAGCAAGCAAACAGCGCGCGCATGGGTTTGTTCGAATTTTAGCGGTTTTTGATGCACCGAATCGGGATGTATGTTAACGATTGCGTAACCATATACGAGGCGGATGCGGATAATCCCTGGGGGATGGTATGAAAAATCGGATGAAACGGGGCGACGCAGTGGCTGTCGCGATGGCGGCGGCCGTCGTAATTTCGGCGCATGGCGTGGTTGCCGATACCGCTACGTCGGTGATCGAGCCGGTCGATGCGCCAGAGGCGGAAACGGTCTCTGACCCGTTGGAGCCTCTGAACCGATTCACGTCGAACGTCAATCGGTTGCTGCGAGGTGCCGTGATCGACCCATTGATCGACGGGTACCAGTACGTCGCCCCGGACCCGGTAGAACAGGGCGTTTCCAACTTCTTTTCGAATTTGAGCGAACCGGTCACCGCACTGAGTTCACTGTTGCAGGGCGATGCGGACAATGCCGGCACCGCGACAGGCCGTTTCTTGATCAACTCGACGCTGGGTCTTGCCGGCACCAGCGACTACGCCACCGAATTCGGGCTTGAGCAGCGGCAAGAGGATTTGGGCCAGGCCTTCGGCGCCCACGGGGTCGAGCCGGGCATGCATATCGTGCTGCCGATCCTGGGGCCCAGCAACATGCGCGACGCAACAGGCGATATTCTGACCGGCCTCGCCAGTCCGTTGCCATTGGTTGTCACGGCGGCCGATGGTGCGGTGTCGTATTCGGACAATCAAGACACCATCCAGGCGCTCGACAAAGGGGCCGTCGACCCTTACGTCACCGAGCGCGAGGCGTATGAACAGAACCGCGAGTTCCTGGTCACTAATGGTGAGCCGGACTCCGGCGACTTCCCGTCGTTTGCCGATACATCCGCCGACCCGGGTATTGCCACGACGACGAAGTAAGGCGCGGCGGCTTCGACGAATCGGCGCAGATCTGACGTTGATACGTCACAACCGCCTTGCGCGGACAGCCGATCGCCTTCCGCTTTGTGGGCTGATTGTAATTCAATATTATCGTTT
This sequence comes from Rhodospirillales bacterium, assembly GCA_965222395.1. GTDB lineage: Bacteria > Pseudomonadota > Alphaproteobacteria > Rhodospirillales > Casp-alpha2 > UBA4479. The sequence goes on along the minus strand of OZ244947.1, from coordinate 1,211,384 downwards.
TTTAACAATAAGTTGCGAATCAGAGCTCGATCGTTGCGCGATACGACGTTCGCGCCTGTCATGGGGTTAATTTGCCGCCCTGCGCCAGCCGGGGTAAGCAGGCTCAGAGGCGTGGCGTATGTTTTTTTACTTGTCGAAAATCCTTTGGTTTTTTGCCGACCCGGGTAATGCGCTTCTGCTGGCGTTGTTGCTTGGTTTTTCCCTTTGGGGTTTCGGCCTTCGACGGGTTGGAAAAACCCTGGTCGGACTGACCGTATTGGGCATGGTGATCGTGTCGTTGGTACCGTTTGGCGCTTGGATGATAGCCAGTTTGGAAAATCGTTTCCCAAAACCGCAATCGACGGGAAAAGTCGATGGAATCGTCGTGCTGGGTGGGGTGTTATCGCCTGACGTCAGTGCCGCCCGCGGGACTCCGGCGTTCGGAAGCGCCGTTGAGCGTATTACGGAATCTGCGCGGCTCGCCATCGCTCATCCCGACGCGCAAGTCTTGTATACCGGCGGCTCGGGGTCGATCACGCAGACCGAACTGCGCGAGGCCGACTACGTGTCCACGCTGTATGCCCAACTGGGCGTTCCGCAGGCACGTTTGACCTTGGACCGCGACGCCCGCAACACAGCGGAGAATGCGAGTATCGGATATCGTCTCATGCAACCGAAGGAAGGGGAGACGTGGCTGCTGGTGACCTCGGCGTTTCACATGCCGCGCGCAGTCGGGGTTTTTCGGAACGTCGGCTGGAACGTCGTGCCGTATCCTGTCGATTTTAACACAACGCCCGATCCGACCTACGACGCGCCGATGAGCCTGACGAAAGGCTTGGGGGGGCTGTCGCGCGGGCTCCACGAATGGCTGGGTTTGACGGCGTATTGGTTGACTGGGCGAACACCGTCGTTGTTCCCGCGGCCAGTCGAAACAGAAAACCCGGCGGAAGGAACGTAATGCGAAATAGATGGACAACCGCCCTGGCGGCAATCGGGATGGCAACCGCGCTGCAAGCGACGAGCGCCCGTGCGGCCGACGTCACGTTCGAGCAGTGGTGGACGCAGTTACAGGCGGATGCGGCGAAGGCCGGCGTCAACCAAGACACCCTTGCCGCCGTCGACGCCAACATGGCCCCGGTTCCCCGCGTTCTGGAACTTGACCGGCGTCAGCCGGAATTCATGCTGACGCTGTGGCGATACATGGAGCTTTACGTTCCTGACGCGCGCGTCGAGAAAGGCAAAGCGATGCTGAAAAAGCACGCCAAGCTACTGGCCGAGGTGGAAAAGAAATACGGGGTTCCGCCGCGTTTTTTGGTGGCTTTTTGGGGCGTCGAGACGGATTTCGGTCGCAATTTCGGCGCCTTTCCCATGCTCAATGCGGTGGCGACCTTGGCCTATGACGCGCGCCGCGCTGATTTTTTCCGGACCCAGTTGCTATCGGCCATGCGCCTTGTCCAGATGGGGGATGTGCCGATCGACGTGAAGGCGTCGTGGGCCGGCGCCATGGGCAATATGCAGTTCATTCCAACGACGTTCGAGGCCTATGCCGTCGACCATGACGGCGACGGTCGGCGCGACCTATGGAACAACTTGGGCGACGCCTTTGCCTCGGCGTCGAATTATCTAACGCGGGTCGGCTGGAACCCCGATTACACATGGGGCCGAGAGGTGACACTGCCGCAGGGGTTCGATTTCGCCATCGCCGGTCTGCACGAAAAGAAACCGATCGCGGAGTGGCAGAAACTCGGGGTTCGCAAAGTCGGTGGCGGGGACCTTCCGGGCGCCGATATCCAAGCCTCTGTGCTTTTGCCGGCCGGTGCGGCGGGACCGGCGTTCTTGGTCTATGGGAACTTCCGCACCATCATGCGCTGGAACTCGTCGCAGCTGTACGCGGTCGCGGTCGGGCATCTGGCCGACCGGCTGGTCGGACTGCCGCGGCTTAGCGTGGCGAAACCGGCGAACGCACAAATGCTGAAGTTTGAGGACATCTCGACAATGCAGCGCCTGCTGACGCAACTCGGTTTCGATACCGGTGGCATCGACGGCCGGGCCGGGCCGATGACGCGCCGCGCGATTCGTGATTTTCAACGTGCCAACAATCTGCCCGCCGACGGCCACCCGGCGTTCGGCGTGTTGGAGCGGCTTCAGAATGCAACGAGGGGATAGGCGGTGACACCGATCTATATGCGGCGTGACAATAGCAAGGGACCGGAAAACGCATGAGCTTCAAGAATTGGCGTGTCGGATGCATCGCCGTGGCGGCGGTGGTTTTTCTTGCCGGATGTGCGGAAACCCAGTTCTTGCTGCACAGTGCGAAACGGATCAACCAAGCGACCGCAGAGCCGACGGGCGAGGGCTATTACAAGATCGGCAACCCCTATCAGATCGATGATATCTGGTATTACCCCGCCGAGGATTACGAATACGACGAGACCGGTATTGCTTCGTGGTACGGGGCCAAGTTCCATGGCCGCGCCACCGCCAACGGCGAAACCTATGACATGAATGCCCTGACCGCGGCGCATCGTACGTTGCCGATGCCGAGCTACGTTCGGGTCACGAATTTGGACAATGGCCGGTCCCTGGTCCTGAAGGTCAACGACAGAGGCCCGTTTGCGAAAGGGCGGATCATCGATATCTCCCGGCGCGGTTCGCAGTTGCTGGGCTTTCAGCAGCAAGGCACGGCGCGGGTGCGGGTTCAGATTCTGGCCGACCGCTCCCGCGCCGTTGCGGCGCGGATGCAAAACCGCGAGGAACTGGCCCGCGTCGGCTCGCCGATTACCATCGACAAGGCACCAAAAGCCAGCGTCAGCGCCGAGACGCTTCCGGCTCCGGGCGGTGCGGAATCCGCCCCGACCACCGTTGCCGAGGCCCCAGTGGCCGCAGCGCCGCCGTCTCGAGGCACCGTCGTCATCGCCAGCGATGCGGTTCAGACCGGCACTATACCGAATACCACGGCACCAAGCGAAACGGCGGCCTTGACCGTCAGTCCCGAGGCTGCGGTCGAACAGCGCCCGGTGCAGCCGACGTCGATTTTCGTCCAGGCCGGGGCGTTCGGACTTTTCGAAAACGCCAACAAGGTTCGGGCGCGTTTGGAACCGCTCGGTAACGTGTTCATGGACCGGGTCTTGATCAATGGGCGCGATTTATTCCGGGTCCGCGTCGGGCCCTTTGCCGATGTTGGCCAAGCCGACGCCATGTTGAACCAGGTCGTGGCAAGCGGCTATCGCGACGCCCGGATCATTGTTGACTAAGACCGCCATATTTGATGCACATTTGGCCCAGAGGATAGCGCCATGACATGTCGCCCCACCCGCACTTCCACATTGCTTCCCGCATTGGCGCTTGCCACCGTGCTGAGCGTGCTTGGCCACGGCTCGGCGGCCGCAGATGGGATCGAGACCTCGGCCCGAGAGGCTTTTCTGATGGACCCGCAGACCGGGTCCGTATTGCTCGACAAGAACGGCGTGGAACAGATGCCGCCAGCCTCGATGAGCAAGATCATGACCATCTATATGCTGTTCGAGGACCTCAAGAACGGCGCGGTGTCGCTCGACGATACGTTTCGGGTGTCGGAAAATGCCTGGCGAAAAGGCGGCGCGGCAAGCGGCAGTTCGACCATGTTTCTGCCGCCGAATTCCGATGTTCGCGTCGAAGACCTGATCCGCGGCATCATCGTACAATCGGGAAACGACGCCTGCATCGTCGTGGCGGAGAATCTGGCCGGCAGCGAAGAGGCATTTGCGCGGCGGATGACGGAACGGGCGCGCGATCTGGGCATGACCGACAGTACCTTCGCCAATGCCACGGGCTGGCCGCATCCGGAGCACAAGACCACGGCGCGAGACCTGGCGATTTTGGCGAACCGACTGATCAGCGATTTCCCTGAGTATTTTCATTATTACTCGGAGCGGGAGTTCACCTTTAACGGAATCAAGCAATCGAATCGAAACCCGTTGCTGTATGGGTTTTCGGGGGCCGATGGCTTGAAGACCGGGCACACCAGTGAGGCCGGATACGGTCTTACGGCGACAGCGAAACGGGATGACCGTCGGCTGATCCTGGTCGTCAACGGGCTGGAAAACCGCAAAGCCCGCGCCACAGAAAGCCAGCGTCTGCTGAACTGGGCATTTCGCGAGTTCGACAACTATCAACTGTTTTCGGCCGGGGACACGGTCGAGATCGCGCCGGTCTGGTTGGGCACGGCGCCGACGGTGGAGATGAAAATCGATCAAGACGTATTCTTGACCATGACCCGGAAGGCGCGGCGCGAGATGAAGGTCACGGTCTCGTATTCGTCGCCGATCGCGGCCCCAGTCACGGCCGGCCAGCAAGTCGGGACGCTGACCGTCACGGCGCCCGACTTCGAGACCATGACCGTACCGCTGACGGCAACGGCCGATGTCGGTCAACTCGGTATGTTGGGACGGCTTGGCGCGGCGCTTGAGTTTCTGCTTTGGGGTGAATCCAGCTAGGGGACGGGGCTCCGATGGCCGGCAAATTCGTCACGTTCGAAGGCGGTGAGGGATCGGGGAAGTCGACCCAGATCGCTGCATTGGCGGAGGTCCTTCGGGCGCGCGGTGAGACCGTCGTCTGCACGCGCGAGCCCGGCGGCACGCCGGCGGCAGAAGACATCCGCGATATTCTCGTCAGCGGCTCGGTCGACCGATGGTCGCCGGTGGCGGAAATGCTGTTGAATTTTGCCGCCCGGGCCATGCACGTGCGCGATTTGATCGGCCCGGCGTTGGCGCGTGGCGACTGGGTTCTGTGCGACCGCTTTGCAGATTCGACGATGGCATACCAGGGCTACGCCGGCGGCGTGCCGCTGGAAGATATCCGCGCCGTATACCGTGCGACGCTGGGCGATTTCGGCCCGGATCTGACGCTGGTGTTCGATCTGCCGGTTGATGTTGGTCTGCGACGCGCCGGTAAACGCATTGCCGATACGACCAGCATCGAAGACCGCTTCGAGCGCATGGGCGCTGAATTCCATGACCGTTTGCGACAGGGATTTTTGTCTATTGCCGCCGCCGATCCCGTGCGTTGCCGGGTGATCGACGCCGACAACGACATTGCCGCCGTCACGTCGTCGATGACGGCGGCCGTCGCCGCGGTGTACGATATGGATCTGTCATGACCGATATGGACGACACCGAGATCGAGATTCCTTCGCCGCGCGAAAATCCGGCGTTGCAGGGTCATGAGGATGCCGAACGGGAACTGCAATCGGCGGCGGGCGGCGGCCGTTTGCCGCATGCGTGGCTGATCACCGGGCCGCAAGGCATCGGCAAGGCGACCCTGGCGTACCGATTTGCCCGATATCTGTTTACCCACCCGCCGGCATCGGACGATGGACCGGGTCTGTTCGGCGAGATGCCCGTAGCATTGCCAGAGGACGGCGAGGGGCTTTTTGTCGACCCGGAACTGCCGGTATTTCACCGCGTCGCGGCGAGTGGTCATGGCGATCTCTTCACGCTTGAGTGCCGTGAAAACGATAATGGCAAGATGAGCACACAAATCCGTGTCGACGACGTCCGCGCGGCGATCGATTTCGCCCGCAAGACGTCGAGCGAGGGCGGCTACAAGGTCATCGTCGTCGACGGGGCGGAGTTCCTCAACCGGTCGTCGGAAAACGCGTTCCTGAAAATACTGGAGGAGCCGCCGCCGCATACGGTGATCCTGCTGGTCAGTCACAATCCCGGACGGTTGCTGCCGACGACGCGCTCGCGGTGTCGGACGTTGGCACTGAAACCGCTTGCCGCCGACATCATCACCGACCTGATGCGGACGTATCGGCCGGATTTGGCGCCGGACGAGGCGGCGGAACTGGCCCGGTTATCGGGGGGCAGCATCGGTCGGGCGATGATGATGGCGTCCGCCGATGGACTGCGCATCTATCGCGATATCGTCGCCATCCTGGCCGCCCTGCCGCGTATAGACGGCCGCGCCGTGCAGGGGTTTGCCACCGCGATGGCCAAGGCCGGTGCCGACGATACCTATCGTGTCGGCTTGGACCTGTACCGTTGGTGGTTGTCGCGGATCGTTTTGGCGTCGTCGCGGGGCGCGGAAGGGGACCCGACCCTGACCGCCGAAGAGCGCGCGATCGCCGCGCGCGCCGCCGATACGGCGATCTTGCCGATCTGGTTGCGGCGGCTGGACGAAACCGAAAGCCTGATCCGCAGTGCCGAGCCGCTCAACCTCGACCGTAAACAGGTTATGCAGTCGCTGTTCTTCTCGTTGGCCTAAGAGCGTCTTAAAGCCTCAGCGTCCTTGACCGTTCGGCGGTGCAGCCGTACCTAAGAGGCCGTTTAACCGAAGGGGCTCCCGTCGATGGCCGACCGTCCGACTTATTACGTCACCACGCCGATTTATTACGTCAATGACGCGCCGCATATCGGGCACGCCTATACGACGCTGGCCTGCGACGTGTTGGCGCGGTTCAAGCGCCTCGATGGATTTGACGTCAAGTTCCTGACGGGGACCGACGAACACGGCCAAAAGGTCGAAAAATCGGCCGAGGCGGCGGGCAAGGACCCGCAGACCTTTACCGACGAAGTGTCTCAGAACTTCCGCGATCTGGCCGACTTCATGAATTTCAGCCACGACGATTTCATTCGCACGACCGAGGCCCGGCATATCCAATCCTGCCAAGCGATCTGGAAGAAACTGGTCGATGCCGGCGATATCTATCTGGGGGCCTATGCCGGTTGGTACGCCGTTCGGGACGAGGCGTTTTACGGCGAGGAAGAACTGACCAAGCAGCCCGACGGCTCGCGCATCGCGCCGTCCGGCGCCGAGGTGGAATGGGTCGAGGAGCCGAGCTATTTCTTCAAGCTGTCGGCCTGGGGCGACAGACTGCTGGCGCATTACGATGCCAACCCCGATTTCATCCTGCCGGAAAGCCGCCGCAACGAGGTGATCAGCTTCGTCAAAGGGGGGCTCAACGACCTTTCGGTCTCGCGGACCACGTTCAAATGGGGCGTGCCGGTGCCCGACGACGATGCGCATATCATGTATGTTTGGTTGGACGCGCTGACCAACTACATCACGGCGGTTGGGTATCCCGACACCGACGCCGACGATTTCAAAACCTACTGGCCCGCCGATGTGCATATGGTCGGCAAGGACATCCTGCGCTTTCACGCGGTTTATTGGCCGGCATTCTTGATGGCGGCGGGGATCGAGTTGCCGAAACGGGTGTTCGCGCACGGCTGGTGGACCAACGAAGGGCAGAAAATTTCGAAGTCACTGGGCAATGTGATCGATCCTATCGACCTCGCGAACCGCTACGGCCTCGATCAGGTTCGGTACTTCATGCTCCGCGAAGTGCCGTTCGGCAATGACGGCGATTTTTCGCACCAGGCGATGGTCAATCGCATGAACGGCGAATTGGCGAACGATCTGGGCAACCTGGCGCAACGGGTGCTGTCGATGATCGCCAAGAATTGCGACGGAAACGTGCCGGTGCCGGGTGACTACAGCGATGACGACGCGGCGATGTTGGCCGAGGCGCATGGCTTGTTGGCCAAAGTGCGCGCGCACGTCGACCGCCAAGCCTTTCATACCGGGTTGGAGACGATCTGGGCCACGGTGCGGGCCGCGAATGCCTACGTGGACCGTCAGGCGCCGTGGAAACTGCGCAAGGAAGACCCGGCGCGCATGGCGACGGTGCTCTACGTTTTGGCCGAGACGATCCGCCATCTGGCGTTGATCAATCAGCCCGTGATGCCGTCGTCCATGGCGAAGATGCTCGACCAACTGGGCGTTGCCGCCGATGCACGCGATTTCCAGGCCTACGGGGCGGGCGGGGCGTTGCCGCCGGGCAGCCCGCTGCCGAAACCGGAAGGGGTTTTCCCGCGGTTCATTGAGGACAGCGATTGACCTGTTCACGGTTGACCGAACTTGGCGCATTGCATTTGATAGGCCCCTATGAACACCGCGCCGGCCACCGACTGGGAAAAAGTTTTTGAAGATCCGAAATCCGGGCTGATCGCGCGGATTCAAAGCGCCAAGGATTCCGAAAACCTCGGCGACATCTGCTGCACACTGGTCGAGAAATTGTACACGCGGCGGGGTGATGCACGGCTGCGGGATCGTTACCGCGACAAGATCACGCTTATTTTTAACGACGACCGCCCGCCCGACGACAAGTTGTCGGAAACCATCTCGATCCTGCGCGAGATCAAACACGACCGGATCGTCCGCGCCGGCAGAAAACGCAAGCCGCGGTCTTGGGCCCAGGCGCTCAACGAACACGATGATTCGGCGACCCGGCTCTTCACCGATCTGGTGTTGAATGAACTGCAGGCGGTGTTCGACCTGCTCAGCGAAGGAATCAAGCCGCTGCCCGATCGGCCGCTGCCGTATTTCGTCTCGCGGGCGTTTGGCGATCATCTGAAAGAGATCGTCCGCACCGATTTCATGCCCGAACTGCTGATTTACAATAAGCGCGTGATCAGCGCGACCGAGAGCCTGCATCCCAACGAACGCGAAGCGGCGATGAAGCAGACCTTCGACGAGGTCCGTTTTCGCGAACGGTTTTTCGACGCCTGGAAGATGGTGTGGCGCAACCTGACGGAGCAGCAAGAGCCGCCGGAAAAGCCGCAGCCTAAGCGCCGCAACATCATGAGATCGCTGGTTTCGCAGTTCATGGAAGAGCCCGAATTCGACGATAGCATGACGATGGAAGAGTGGCAGGAAGCGGTGGCGCTGACGAAAAAGCGCAACAAACAGGCCAAACAGATATGGGCGAAGATTGTCGCGCCGTCGGATGATTATGCGCCGCCGGCGGAAAAAGAGCGCGACTTTATCGGCGGCTTGATCGTGCATCCGTATGAAGAGACGCAAAAGACGATCGCAAAGCTGAGCCAAATGGCGTCGCAGAAGGCCGCGCCGAAAGTGTTCAACAAGTTTCAGGACGGCAAGGATATCGATTTGGCGCTGCTGTTGGCGTCGCTGCGTTATCCGAAGCTGTTCTTAGTCGGCGAGGAGGCGTATTTGAAGAACGTCATGCGCGGGTTCAATGCACGTGACCGGCGTTTCGCCTTTCCGCGCGTCGATCAATACTTGCTGGCGGATAAGCCGGAATAGGGGATCGGCGTTGACTCTGCGCCCGGCGTGAACAACATGGCGAGCATGACCGACAAGACACCGCCGACGTTCGAGACACCGCTGATCGACAGCCACTGCCACCTGGATTTCCCGGATTTCGGGGACGAGCTGGACGAGGTCGTCGCCCGGGCCGGTCGCGCCGGCATCAGCCATATGGTGACGATTTCGACGCATATCACGAAGTTTCCGCAAGTTCGCGCTGTGGCGGAACGGTTCGACAATGTGTTTTGTTCGGTCGGCATTCATCCGCATGAGGCGGGAACCGAGCCCGAAGTCAGCGTCGACGAACTGGTTGACCACGCCGGGCACCCCAAGGTTGTCGGTATCGGCGAGACTGGCCTCGATTTCTATTACGAGTATAGCCCCCGCGACGTGCAGGAGCGCCAGTTCCGGACCCATATCGAGGCCGCGCGCCGGACCGGCCTGCCGTTGATCGTGCATACCCGCGACGCCGACACCGATACCGTCCGGATCATGGAAGAGGAACACGCCAAAGGACCGTTTCCGGGCCTGATCCATTGTTTCAGCGCCAGTCAGGCCCTGGCCGATCGAATGACGGCGATTGGGATGTATATCTCGTTTTCGGGGATTGTGACCTTCAAGAAAGCCGATGAATTGCGCGACGTCGCCAAATCCGTGCCCGACGACCGACTTCTGGTCGAAACCGATAGCCCATACTTGGCGCCGGTGCCGCGCCGCGGAAAGCGCAACGAGCCCGCCTATACCGCCTTTACCGCCGCCAAAGTGGCCGAAGTCCGTGGCATCACCAATGCCGAGATCGCCGATCTGACGACGGCCAATTTCAAGCGGCTGTTTGCCAAGGCCGGGGCCGTCATCGACGGGGCCGCGGCGTGAGCGAAGAGGGCGATTTCAGCCAGAAAATCACGTTTTTGGGCTGCGGCCCATCCAGCGGCGTGCCCGGTATCGGGATCGGTTGGGGGGCGTGCAACCCGGATCAGCCGAGAAATGAACGCTCCCGACAGTCCTTGTTGGTGGAAACCGGCGGAAAACGCCTGCTGCTGGATACGACGCCCGACCTTCGGACCCAGCTTCTGCGTGCGGATATCCATGCCCTGGACGCGGTTCTCTATACTCATGCCCATGCCGACCATATGAACGGCCTGGACGACCTTCGGGGTATCAACAGGGCCATCCAGCGGCCGCTGCCGGTCTACGCCGATGCCGCGACGCACGAAAGCATCCGTGCGCGGTTCGCTTATGCGTTGGACCCGTTGCCGCCGGAAAAATCGACGCACTTTTATCGGCCCGTATTGGACATGACCGAATTCATCCCCGGTGACGAAATCATGCCCGTCGGTGTCCCGGTTGGGACGTTCACCCAAGATCATGGATTTTCGACGACGGTCGGGTTTCAGTTCGGTCGGACGGTTTATTCGACCGATGTGAAGAACCTCGACGATGCCGTCTTGGACGATCTGACGGCCGCAGAATTGGATCTTTGGATCATCGGCGTTTATCAGTGGAAGACGCATTGGACGCATTGCGATGTCGATCAGGCATTGGACTGGATTTCGAGAGTGAAGCCGAGGCGGGCGATTTTGACGCACCTTGGTGTCGGGATCGATTACGACGAATTGAATGCGGCGACGCCCGATCACGTCGTGCCGGCATTCGACCAGATGACGGTCGAGATCGACCGGCCGGGCGGGGACATCCGGATTTCGGACTAAGCGCATCAGCGGCGATTTAATCACGGAAATAAGATTCGTTTAACGTTGTATGTGAAGGCAGATAAGTTGTTGTTTTAAAATAAAACAATAAAATATTACATAATATAAATTATGCGACCCGCGTGAAGTTTGGGGAACGTTGCGTTGCGTTGCTAAAGCGCACTTACCCTATTATCGAGTGGCTGAGAATTTAAGGAAGTTTGCGGTGTTGCGTTTAGTGTTGGACTGAATGAAGTCTTGCCGCATGGCAATCCGCGCGCCCATAACGCTGGCGGTTGTCATGCGGCGTTGCCGCGTCAGCGGCAAAAATTTGTCAAAAATTGAAAAGACGCGGAAGGCTTGATTGTGGCCTTCACGCTCTCCTTTTCCGACGTTTGAAAAATGTCGAACCTCAATAAAGGTTGAACGTAGAGGTTCCCTATCGGCCATTGGACGCTAAAGAGTGAACTGTGCCTCATTCTCAAAAGGGTGAACTGAGGTTGTGTGCGAGGCCGGTGTCGAAACCCAGAGTTACGTAGACTCGCTCTTGCAAGGCACTGCGCGACCCAATGTTTCGTTTACTGACACCTGTGAGTAGACGAAACATTGGGTCCTTCCGTTTCGGACGGATATACCTCATCTTTGTCAGCTGTATTGGTTTGATTGCGTGATTGTGGCATTGTCAGTGCCTTAATGGTCGGCCTTGTAGGCAGAAGTTCGTTAGCAATTCTGTTATCGTAGATGAAGCTCTGGTACCGTACACCATGCGTATCGTAACACTCGAACAGCAAGCACAACGGATTGAACGGCGCAAAGCCGAACTGGGTATCTCTGGATCGGATTTCGTGTCCGCAAATGACGGGCGCCGGCGCACGCCAAGCAAACGTGCTCTCCTTGCAGCCATTGAGCGCGAGGCGAAGAAGCGAGGTCGCAAGCCCAAATTTTCCGCGAACTTCTAAGTGGGTGTGAATCCAGGCCCCTGACCTTGCCCCTTTAACCGGATCCACACGGATAGTTAGGAAAGCTGTTTGTCTGGGTCCCATGAAGAAGGGAATAAAACGATGGCAAGGAAGCGTTTTTCGGTCGAACAAATCATCAATTATCTGCGCGAGGCGGACGTCATGTTGGCGCAGGGACGGACGGCCATCGAGGTCTGTCGGCATATCGGCATATCGGACTGAAGATGGACCAGGCCCGGCGGCTGAAGGAGCTTGAACGGGAGAACGCCCGACTACGCCGTGCGGTGTCCGATCTGACTTTGGAAAAGCTGGTCCTGAAAGAGGCCGCGGAGGGAAACTTCTAAGCCCCGAGCGTCGCCGTAGATGTGTCATCCAAGTGCGTCAGAAGTTCGATCTTTCGGAACGGCGAGCCTGTCGGTACCTCGGTCAGCCGAGATCGACACAGCGCCGCGCGTTGGTCGTCCCATCCGATGAAGATGCGCTGACCGGCGACATCCTCCGGCTGGCCGGGCAGTATGGCCGGTACGGATATCGTCGGGTCACGGCCTTACTTCGAGCCGCGGGATGGACAGTGAACCACAAGCGGGTCGAACGCATCTGGCGGCGCGAGGGGCTAAAGGTTCCCAAGAAGCAACCCAAACGGGGCCGTTTATACCTGAATGACGGATCCTGCATCCGGCTCAGGCCGTGTTGGCCGAACCATGTCTGGAGCTACGACTTCGTTATGGACCGCACCCACGACGGCAAGGCGTTCCGGATGCTGACGGTGATCGACGAATACACGCGTCGGTGCCTTGCGATCCAAGTCGACCGGAAGCTCAGGAGTGACGACGTCCTGCATTGCCTGACGGCGTTGATCACCGAACACGGCCCGCCGGACCATATCCGCTCGGACAACGGCTCCGAGTTCACCGCCCATGCCGTCAGAACCTGGCTCAGGCGGATCAGCGTGAAGACGCTCTACATCGAACCCGGGAGTCCTTGGGAGAACGGCTACAACGAGAGCTTCAACGGCAAGCTCCGGGACGAACTTCTGAACACGGAAATCTTCTACACGCTGAAGGAGGCGAAGGTGCTGATCGAGAGATGGAGAAACCACTACAACACGGTGCGGCCGCACAGCTCGCTGGGCTACAGAGACCCCCGGCACCGAGAACGTGGATCGAAGGAAGGCCCGATCAGGCCGGCGCTACATATAGGCTCTGGCCCGATCAGGCCTTCCCAACGTAGACAAATCTAACTTAAATGTTGGTGTCGTTGGTGGGGGCAGGTCAGATACTCCTATTAGTCGGCTTCCAATAGGTACTCGCTAATGGCATCGAGATCGCGATCCGACCAGAATTGAGTGCCATGGCGGATCACGTCGTTCATGGAGCCCCCCATCACGTCGCCGTTCGGTTTGATACCCGTGCGCAGAGCGTAGGCGAGATCGTCCGTCGACCAGCCTTTGTCGCGGAGAATTCCAGGTGTGATCGCCGGTATTTTCTCACTACCGGGGCCGACACCGCCCTCATAACGATCAGTCTCAATACGCCCACCCAGGATATTCCGAGGTGTGTGGCACGCGCCGCAGTGCGCCGGGCCCTGCGCAAGGTAGCGTCCACGGTTCCATAGCCCCGACTTGCTTGGGATCGGCCGGATGGGTTCCGGCTCGGAAAACAGCGTCTTCCAGAAACCGAGGGTGAACCGGAAGCCGAAAGGGAAATCCAAATCGTGCGGCGGCGGTCCGCCTGCGACCGGCGGCACGGGTTTTACTGCGGCCCAAAGGTCGACAATGTCCTGACTGGTCAGGTTTCGATAGAACGTATAAGGAAATGACGGAAAGAGATGCGACCCGTCCGTATCGATACCCTCCGTCAGGGATCGCGCAAAGTCATTCAAGGTCCAGGACCCGATCCCGTCTTCGCGATGCGGCGTTATGTTCGGTGCGTAAAACCGGCCGAAGTCCGTCTCAATCGGCGCACCGCCCCCCAGAACAGCACCATTGTTTTTGAAGTCCGTGTGGCACGCTATGCATCCGGCCAATCGGGCGAAATAAGCACCACGCTCAACATCACCGACGTACTTGGCGAGGTCGCGCGCGGGCCGTTCGGTTGCGCCGACAAACCAGACCACCGATGCAGCAACGACGCCGAACACGGTCAAAAGGATGAGGCTCGACTTTGTACCCACGCTACGACTTTGACGCCATCCACTCACTGCGGTTTACGGAAGTCCTCATGGCACGCGGCGCATGTCGCGGCGAGGTGACGGAATACGGCCTGCGGCGGCATGGTCGCCAGGTGTTCCGGATCGGGCCCCACCATTTCGCCCATCATACCCTGACCCATCATGCCTTGGCCTGGTGTGCCGCCGCCGCGCCGACCCTGCCCCATCATTCCTTGGCCGGGCGTGCCCTGACCATACCCCTGCCCCATCATTCCTGGGCCGGGCATGCCCTGACCATACCTCTGGCCCATCATGCCGGGACCGGGCATTGTCTGGTCGTTGTCGGCGGCTGCGGCCAAGGCGCCCGCGTAAGTTGCCATGGTTTCGGCGATCTGTTCGAAACGCTCCCAATCCTGCCAGATTGTCGGCAAGGCTTCTGACGGCTTGTCGAGGCTGCCTTCGGGGAACAACTTGATCATCGCGTCGCCACCGTGGTCGCGCATCTTGGTCGCAATCTCGCGGACCCGCGCCGCGTCGTAATCCGCCTTGCCGCGCATCATCGCGGTCAGTTCCTTCATGGAGTCGCCGAGCGTTTCCATGAGCATCATGCGTTCCTTGACGATGCCCGTGGCGCCGGTGTGTGCGAACGCACCGCCAATAAGCAGTCCGCCAACCGACAATGCGGCGAGCCCGGATATCAACGTCTTTCTCATGTTTCTTTCCCTTCCTTTTTTCGTTGAAAGCGGCACGAGGTGTTCGGCGCCTTTTTGATATCCGATCGTTCAAAGCGCCGTCGTGCGTGAAGTATTGAGCTTCCCCCAACTGGAAAGTCTATTGTTTTCTGATGGTTAAGAGGGGGTGCATTTGACAAGCACGAAATTATGGTTTGGCTGCGCGGTACTTATCGCTGTCGCGCTGGCAGGGTATCTTCTGGTCGTTCAGAGGCCCGCCGACGACGACACGGTCCGGTTACGGCCGGACAATCCGGAAGTCGTCGCTCTCGGCCAGTCGGTGTACGTCGAGCATTGCGCCGCCTGTCACGGTGCCAATCTGGAAGGGCAGCCGAATTGGCGTCAAAGGAACGCCGACGGTCTTCTCCCCGCGCCGCCGCACGATGAGAGCGGCCATACTTGGCATCATGCCGATGCATTGCTGTTCAACATGACGAAGCGCGGCATCGCCGCGATTGCAGGCGGTGACTACAAGACCGACATGCCCGTCTACGAGGGCATTCTGAGCGACGCCGAAATTGTCGCTGTTTTGTCGTACATCAAGAGCACGTGGTCGCCGCACATCCAGATGCGGCAAAGTGCGCTCAATCCGGAATAGCCATGGAGGGACTATGAAGACGTTTGTCATTCTGACGACCACGTTGGCGATGGTCGGGATCGGTGCGGTTGTTGCCATCAATACGAAAGCTCAGGCGCCGATCAAAGTGCCTCAGCTCTCCGCGCAGGCGAAGCAAGGTATGCTGGTGTTCAATAAATTCTGCATCGAATGCCATGGAGCGAATGCGACCGGATCGGGAAACGGGCCGCCTTTGGTCCACAAGATTTACGAACCCAGTCACCACAGCGATGGCTCCTTCTACGTTGCCATCAAGAATGGCGTGCGGCCGCACCATTGGCGCTTCGGTGCCATGCCACCCGTCAAAGATATGCCGGAGGATTACATCTCCTTCGTTGTGCAGTACGTGAGGGAACTGCAGCGGGCGAACGGTATTTATTGAAGATCCCTACATAAACGGATCAAACCAAAGATCTCCTGAAACTCAAACGCGTCTTCAACAGACGGTGACTGCGTCTGGTACACGAGCAATCTAAGCGGCCAATACTGAGGAGAGTAGTATGTTTCGGTTCATCAATCAGTTCCGGTGTGAATGATCCTCCGCCCGGTTCTCGCGAGTCAACAGTTCGTACATTTCTATCGGATGAGAGATGCCCCGGACGGGCATTGTCGTCACCAGCCGCAGTCTCCCACTCATATCGCTCAATGACTTGGCCAGCTCGCCTGAAAACAAGCAATTCACACCGAGTTCCTTCGCAATTCGCTCTAATCGAGCCGCGATATGAATCGTATCGCCATAGTATCCGATCGCGCGCCGCGTATCCCCCTCTTCGCTGGTCACGATAGTTCCGCCGTGAACGCCTATTCGGTATTCTGGAACTTCTCCGAACTTATCCAAATAGTATGACCGCTCTGATCGGATTGCAGCGTCTATACCGTCTATCGCGCGAACGATATTATTGTGGGCAATACCGACGTCCCAGTGCCAGACGACAACGGCGCCGTCGCCCGTGAAACGATATACCTCACCGCCCCAATCGGTGATCGGTGCCGAAATATCGAAGAAGAATTTTCCGATAAAGGACCTCGCCTTGAGGGGGCCGAGGCGTTCAACGATTGACGTTGAGCCCTTGATGTCGAGAAAAAGAAATATCCTGTCCTCGGAAACGGGGCGAAAGTAAGTTCCCACCATTAAGTGAATGAGATTTTTGGCGCCAATATATCCAATGATCCGTAGGATCATGATCGCAACGATCGAGACCAGGAATAGAACGGGCAGAATGACGAAGATGGGTGGCATCAAGCTGTGATGCCCCGCCATCTCAGGTGCATTGTGATCATGTCCAATGCCTAATCGGAAAAACATCATGACCGCCATCGCGAACAAAACGATCATAAAAGCATAGAACGAGACGGCGATGGCCGGATGCAACGCCCGAAGCCAGCGACCGGGACGCCCCTGAACATAAAACGTCTCAAAAATGCTGACGGTCAGTCCGATACCGAGTGAGATCAAGACGTCGTCATGGTGGATGACGTCGAACGCATTAATGAAAACATCCATTAACGCTGTGAAGACCACGGTCGAGAACCCTACAGACCATAGTTTACGTTGAACCGAGAGCCTCAAAACGGGACTACCGAGATAATCATGTCGTTTGTCTTCATCCGTGCGAGTGCCCCTCTATTGACGTTGAAGTCCAGCGTTTAAGATACAAGCGCTGCAGAACGAAAACGACGGCAATAGACGTCGCGGCGATGATGACAATGATCGGATCGGTGCCGAGTTTATATCCGCCGAATACGATGATGACGACGAGATCAAGGGCGATTGCGCATAGCAAAACCCATCCTTGCGCACCTATCTCGTGCCTCAACCGTTGAAACACACCCCAATGGATCAGAATATCCATCACCAAATAAAAGAACGCACCGAGCGATGCGATGCGGCTGAGATCCAAAGAGATCGTCAAGAAGATCGCAATGACGACGGTATAAACCAGGGTATGATCCTGCACATCCCCGGACATGCCGAAATGCCGGTGCGGGATCATATTCATGTCCGTCAACATGGCCAACATGCGCGATACGGCGAATACGCTAGCGAGCAGCCCGGACGCTGTCGCAATCAGTGCCAATATCACTGTTCCGTACAAACCATGATCGCCGAAAACGGGTTTGGCGGCCTCGGCCAATGAATAGTCTTTTGCCGCGACGATATCTTGGATGGGAAGACTCGATTTTAGGGCCAGCGCGACCAAGAGATATACAACGATGCAAACGCCGATCGACGCCGCAATCGCTTTGCCGACGTTGCGACGGGGGTCAACCAGTTCCGCGCCACTGTTCGTAATCGTGGTAAACCCCTTGAAGGCCAGGATCGCGAGTGCGATCGAGGCGACGAAGCCTTCGGTCGGAAAGGAAGTTGGAGCGTCGCCTGGTGGCGTAATGTCGATACCGCTCACCCACAAAGCGGAAAGCCCGAAAAGGGTTATGCCGCCGACTTTTACGATTGCCATGATTAGCGATAGCAATCCGACGCTCTTGTTACCTGATACATTCACCGCATACGCGAACAAAATCAGCCCGACGCCAAGCATCGGCACGAGTATTTCGTCGTTAGAGAGCTCGAACGGACGCAGTGCGTATGTCCCAAATGTTCGAGCGACGAGGCTTTCGTTGATGACCATTGAGAGGGCCATCAACAACGATGCGGCAGCCGCAACGGCGCCGGGGCCATAGGCTTTCTGAAGAATCATGGCGATCCCGCCGGCGGACGGATAGGCATTCGACATCTTGACGTAGGTGTATGCACTAAACCCGGTAACGATTGCGCCGACGACAAATGACAGTGGAAACCAGGGGCCTGCTAAATCGGCAATCTGACCCGTCAAAGCGAAGATACCCGCACCGATCATTACTCCCGTCCCCATGGAAATAGCGCCCATGAGCGTGATGCTGTTCTTCTCGTAATAGGATTTCATCCGTCTCACTCCCGGTCTGCAAATTGATAGCCTGCTCGGGAACTCAGGCGTGGTACGAAACGAGGGACATTGATCGCGTACGATCGATATACATCGCCCAGCGCCTCCGCCACTTCTCGCTCTTCAGCCAGGGCGAGGCGCCAATACATCACGACGAGAACGGGATACATTGCCAACGTAAGTATTGTCGGCCACTGAAAGAGGAACCCGGTTAAAATCAAAACGAACCCCACATACTGTGGGTGGCGTATGCGAGCGTAAGGGCCCGACCGCGCCAACTCCCCCAACCTTTGCGCCGCGTGAAGTACACGCCATGCAGCCGACAAAAGGACAAAGCCGCTTCCGATGAGCGCGAAGCTGATCAAGTGGAACGGGCCAAAATGAGGATTGCTCTCCCAGCCAAAAAGCATCTCGAGAAGATGACCGGCGTCATGAGACAGCCAATTTACATCTGGGTAGTTGGACTGCAGCCATCCGGACATGAAATATATCGTCAGCGGGAAACCATACATTTCGGTGAAAAGCGCAAGCAGAAAAGCGCTGAAGGCGCCAAAAGATCGCCAATCCCTTGTTGTACTCGGCTTGAAGAAACTGAACGCAAAAATGACGAAGATCGCCGTGTTGAGCACGACAAGAGACCAGACACCATAATCGGACTGCATTTCGCCGTTCATCGGTCGGTGTCATCAGATTGAGAGGAATTACTTTTGTCACCATGACCGTGGTGCATGAATAGATGCATGAGTGGGCACAAAGCGATCAACAGCCATGGCAACCAACTGCCAAACGCCAACACGTGTGCGCGATGTTCCGCCCACAAGAAGTAGCCTCCGATGGCGGCGAAACCGGCAAAAATAAGCCAGTGACGGGTCATCAGTGCGCGCAAGCTGAATGTCTGCTTACTTGGTTTCAATTTGGGGATTGGTGACGTCTTCATGGGTCGACTCCTGTTCGTTGTTGGAAATCATGAAGTGAGAGAAGGCACCTTGCGAAAACGACCGTCCGATTAGAAATCATCTGTCCGACAGCACGACCATCTGATGCGCCTTGCCGCCAATTGCGATCCGGCCACGAATGGATAGACTGTCTTTGTCGACAACCCAGATGACAGGTAAATCGGCGCTGGAGATATAAAGCTTTCTCGTTCCGCCTATCACGGCGGCGTGATAAGGCGCTGGACCCAAGGGTGCTAACCGCTTCTCGCCCGACTTCAGGTCAATGCCAATAAGAGTATCTTTGTCCAACGCACTGACGAAAAGAGTGCCTATGCTCTCCGAGATGTCGATGCCGTGCAGGGCTCCACCGATGTCAAAGGTGCGTGTAACACTGCCCGAGTCGACGGTAATTTCAGAAACCGTGCCGCCATCCGTATTAGCGACGTAAATGTTCCGCCCGTCTCTAGACATCGCCAAATGTTCTGGTCCGTCACCGACGACGAAATTTTGGCGGACGATCAAGCGCGCCGTATCGACCTCACTTACGGTCCCGTTTCCGGCATTGCTGACATAAATTCGCTTACTGTCCGGGCTAAATAATGCGTAGTTGGGAAGTGGACCCGTCAACACACTGGACACAACTTCATAAGATTTAAGATTGAGGACGCTAATGGAGCCTTCGCTCGGATGGGTGACCGCAGCTAATCGTCCATCGGGGCTGACCGATACATGGTGAACGGCTCCCGGTACATCGATCCGGCGGATAATCGTGCCGGTCTTCGTTTTAATGACGGAGAGAGTACTGACGACTTGCCCTGAACCCAGCTCCAATGCGGAGGAACCAGAGTGGTGCGCCGCGTGTTCGTCCTCGGAGATCGCTGCCGGTTTTTTTGTAGGTGATTCCGTTGAATCTCGCTCCTCGAAGCTCCCCGCATAGAGAAAATCGCCATTAGGACTCTTGGCAAGACCGTGGACTGCCTCAATGCCGGTAATTGTCTCAATGATTCTGTCGGTTTCGGCATCCACGACAACGATTTTCGCTTCGCTGCCGAGCGGGACATAGACATAGGGCGCTGCGAGGGCCTGCGGCATGCTGGCGATCAGGCTGATCAGGCTAGCGGTGACGAGAGCAGGATACGATTTCTTGATGTTCATTGTGTTTATACCTTCCGTTTTAAGGGATGTGCCGATGCTATCGATGTCTACGGCTCTCTATATCTTCACCGACCGCAGTCGAAGGGCGTTTCCGATGACGGAAATGGAAGACAGGCTCATGGCGGCGGCGGCGAAAATGGGAGAAATCAAAATACCGATAAACGGATAAAGAACGCCGGCCGCAACAGGGACGCCGGCTGCGTTGTAAACGAACGCAAAGAACAAGTTTTGCTTGATGTTTCGCATTGTCGCACGAGCCAATCGGTGGGCCCTTACAACACCATGCAAATCACCCTTCACTAACGTGAAGCCCGCACTTTCGATAGCCACATCGGCACCAGTTCCCATGGCAATGCCAACATCGGCTTGCGCCAAGGCAGGTGCGTCGTTTACGCCGTCACCGGCCATCGCCACTCGCCTGCCCTGTTCTTGAAGCTCCCGGACAATGCGGGCTTTGTCCTCAGGCATCACCTCGGCGCGGATTTCATCGATACCGGTTTTGTGCGCGACGGCGGCTGCCGTGCGTTCGTTGTCCCCGGTCGCCATGACAATGCGAAAACCCTGCTTATGAAGCGATTTGATGGCTTCGGGCGTGGTTTCTTTGATCGGGTCGGCAACGGACACCAAGCCCGCGATCTCCGATCCGATGATCACGAACATAACCGTTTCCCCCTCGTCACGCCGTCTGTTGGCAGCCTTCGAGAGTTCTCCCGGTTCCAATCCTAGATCCTTCAACAGTCTGACGTTTCCGAGCGCTACCGACACGTCGTCGACAACGCCTTTAACACCTTTGCCCGTTATTGCTTCGAACGATCCCGTTGCTGACAGAGTGATGTTTTGTTCATTGGCGCCCGCCACGATTGCCTCGGCCAGAGGATGTTCGGATCCTCGTTCCAGGCTTGCGGCAAGACGCAATACTTCACTTTCCTGATGACCGGCCTGCGGCAAGACTGCGACAAGCTTCGGTTTTCCAACCGTAAGGGTTCCTGTTTTGTCGACGATCAAAGTATCGACCTTGGCAAAACGTTCTAAGGCTTCGGCATTCTTGATCAGCACGCCGATACTCGCGCCACGGCCGGTTGCCGTCATGATCGACATCGGCGTCGCAAGGCCCAAGGCACAGGGGCAGGCAATGATCAGAACGGCAACGGCCGAGACCAATCCGTAAGAGAGAGCCGGTTCAGGCCCCCACACCGACCATGAAACAAAAGATATGGCGGCGATCAGAATGACAACGGGAACGAAAATACCGGACACAGAGTCTGCAAGTTTTTGAATGGGCGCACGGCTTCGTTGTGCATTCGCGACCATTTCGACGATTTGACTCAGCATCGTGTCGGAACCGACGCGTTTGGCTTCTATGATAAGGCTTCCGGTGCCGTTTATCGTGGCCCCCGTCACGCTATCGCCAACGACTTTTTCGACCGGGACGGGTTCGCCCGAAATCATCGATTCATCAATCGACGACCTTCCATTGATGACGATGCCATCGACGGGAACCTTGTCGCCGGGCCGCACGCGGAGCTGATTCCCGACACTCACGTCTTCGAGTGGAATTTCCTCTTCCGTACCGTCGTCGTGAACGATACGGGCGGTTTTCGCGGCGAGATCGAGCAATGCGCGAATGGCTGAACCGGTCCGCTCACGAGCGCCAAGTTCCATCACCTGACCCAGTAGTACTAGGACGACGATCACCGCCCCTGCCTCAAAATAGACACCGACATGTCCCTCTGCGTCGCGGAAACCATCCGGGAACACATCAGGGGCGAGCACCGCAAAAACGCTGAAAAGGTATGCCGCCCCAACGCCCATCGCGATGAGCGTGAACATATTTAGGCTGCGATTGATAACCGACTTTAGACCCCGTACGAAGAATGGTCCTCCAGACCACAGAATGACAGGGGTGCCGAGCAATAGTTCGATCCAAAGCGTCATCCGCTCACCGGCAAGATCGCGCAAATAGCCGAGCCCGAAAAGGGGTCCCATGGTTAGGACGACCAGGGGCACGGTCAATACGGCACCAACCCAGAATCGGCGGCGGAAATCAATGAGCTCCGGGTTCGGGCCGTCGTCGTCGGCTGGAACGCCCATCGGCTCCAACGCCATCCCGCAAATCGGACACTCGCCGGGGCTGTCTTGAATCACCTCCGGATGCATCGGGCATGTGAATTTAGTTCCAGCTGCTGCTCGTGTCGTCTGCGAGTTGGGCGAGCCCGATAAATAGCTTTCTGGGTTGGCAGCAAACTTGTCGTGACAATGGCTCGAGCAAAAATGATACGTGTGCCCGCCGTGCTCATGGGTCGGATGATCGGCGTTGAGATCAACCTCCATATTGCAGACCGGGTCGCGTTCGGTTGCACTCTTGGCATTGGAGTGTTCGTTTTGGCGACCTAGGCTTCTTTTTTTGGTTTTCGGTTGGGTCACTTTTCATCTCCAGTTCGCGCAAACATCGCCATCGCTCGTTACGACTGGTTACGCATTGTTTTGAATGGGAACCGCTGGCGCCAAGTCGTCGCTTCCTGCGGGTTCTTCATTGGCATAGGGGTACTGATGAACTGTCGCGGTGTCTTGGGCTGATACAGTTCGGATCACGAGGAACTTCCTGACCTCGTCATACCGTATTCGGACGTCTTCAAATGTTTGGTAATAGCGGAAGAGTTCCCGGAGCGGTGCCGAGAAGTCTTTGTAAGCTGCTAGAACTGCGACCAAAGCCCCGATCGTTAGCTTTCCTTCGATGACCAAATATCCACCGATCATGTAAAAGAATACGGGGGTCAGCGATGTCAGGAAGTTGTTCAGCCCCTTCATAAAATACTTGGATCTGTGGATTTTGAGGCGGATCTCCTTAATGGTCTTTATCGATCCGCCAACGGACTTGATTGTCGAAGTCCCCCGCTCGCTAGATGTTGCCTGATCGCCAAGCTGTCCGCTCAACGATCGAACCTCTCGGACTCGCGTTCTCGACAACGCGTTAATCTTCTTCTGCAAGCGAGGGATAATGGCCATTTGGACAGGCAAGAGCGTTAGCGCGGCTGCACCCAATACAGGGTCTTGCATGAACATGAAGAAAATAATCGTCAGAAATGTGCCACCCTGAAAAACGGGTAGCGCAACAGCGTCGGAGGCGTATCCACCGATCGGCTCGACTTCTTGTGCGATGATCGGGATGACCTCTGAACGGCTGGGCGATCCCGCACCGGATCGCCAAAGTCGATATACGGTCAATCTAAGCCGCCGCAAAAGCGTCTCGCCGACACTGCCTTTGTAGACGTTGATTGTGTATTTCACCGTTCCGCTGAGAAGGATCGCAGTGAAATATAGACCTGTTAGGCCGGCCAAGAATTCGACCTGGGTGATCGAGTGGCCCAAAGCCACAATGGGAAAATGCCCGGAATCAATTGCGTTGTTGATGATCCGCTTGGGCAGTTCGAGGGTCGCATACAGGACAGGCATGCTTAGGAGACCAAGGATCACGAGAACCAGTTGCTGCCTCGGCGAGTACTTCAGCACGAACCCAACGACACCAAGGGGAAGCCCGGGGATATCAATGAGGTCTGACGGTGATCGTGTTTGTTGCTTCTTCTCAAAGCGTTGTCTGACAACGCGAATAAACCATACCGATAGGACGATGATCAGCGCCAAGGGCGCCCAGATCAGGACAATGTGAAATATCGGATGCAGCCATTCGGGACTGCTTTCACCAAGATGGTGTCCGAGTTGGTGAACAATCCAATGCAGAAATTCGTGATACCGGCTCATGTGATCTCTCAAAGGAGGAACGGCCCTTGGAACTCAAAAGTCCCGAGGGCCGTGCCGTCAGTACATCAAACGCAATCCGGCAACGAAGAAGATGGCGTCGTCATCTTTTCCGTCCGCGATTGCGATATCGCGGGTTTCACCGAATACGCGTTCGTAGTGAACGCCCAAGTAAGGTGCGATCGATCGATCCAAGACGTCGTAGCTAAGCCGCGCGCCAATCTCGACCTTGGGGCCCCAGGCACCGATTTCGATTTCCCGATCATCCGTAAAGGGAAGATCGATTTCGACACTGGGGATGAAGATGAGCCGGTTCGTGATAAGCGCCTCGTACTCGGCTTCGAAGCGGAACGACGGGTGGTCCGATAGGTATAGGTCCGCGTCGATCTCGAACCACTGCGGTGCCAGACCTTTGACACCGACGACGCCGTGCACGCGGTCAGGCCCCTCCGGGGTATCGACACGGACACCGACGACCCCATCGAAGAAAGTCGAGATTGGTTTTCGAAGACGCGCCTGCGTTTCCAACGCCTCCATGACGTCACCCTCGGTTTCGAATTCGCCCTCACTCCGCAGAACGAACTTCAGCTCATCCGTGCCGATGATGGCATCGCCATCCCAGGCCAAGACGTCCTCGCCGCTCTCACCGAAGCGATATTCCAGTTGTTCGATCTGCACGCCCCAAATCAGCGGCTCTGCAGAAACCGGTGGCGCCGACAAAACTGTTGCGACGACGACACCGGCGATCATGAGATTGGGTTTCATGGTCACCCTCCGCTCAACGTGTCAAAGGTCGCGTCCGCCGTATCCGGACCACCTTCAACAACGATTTTGCGGAACATTCCGCTATCGGCGTGATAGGAAAGGTGGCAGTGGAAAGCCCACTGGCCTGGGGCATCGACCTCCGTTTCCATGTATACCGTTGTACCTGGAGACACGTTGACGACGTGCTTAATGGGATCCCACTTGCCCTTGCCGACATCGATAATCGACCACATGCCATGCAGGTGCATCGGATGTGACATCATGGTTTCGTTGACGAATTTGAAGCGAACGCGTTCGCCGTACTTAAGCACGACGGGCTCCGCGTCGCTCATCTTGACGTCGTTCAGAGACCAGATGTAACGCTCCATGTTGCCGGTAAGCCGCAATTCGATTTCGCGCGTGGCCTCACGATCTTCATATAGAGGTTTTTGCGCTCGAAGATCGGCGTATGAGAGAAACTTACCGCCGTTATATGCGGCCGGTGTGAGGCCACTCCCTGGCGCGTAGAACGAATCGCGTTCCGCCATTTGCATGCCGCCATGCGCACTATGATCCATCCCTGCCATTGATGAGCCATCCGGCATGGTATGGGCGGGCATATTGCTCATTTGGCCATGCGGCATACCCTCCATTTGGCCTGTCATAACGGTCCCGTCCGGCATAGCATGTCCCATCTGGCCGTGGTCCATGCCTTCGTGTGCCATGCCCATATCCGCCATGGTCAGCACGGGGATTTCGCGTCCGTCAGGTACCTCGGCGACAACACCTTCCTGGGTTGCAAGAGTTCCGCGAACGAGAGCCGAACGACCCATCGATTCGGCGACGACGGCATAGGGCCGGTCCTCTTTCGGTTGAACGATAACGTCGTAGGTTTCAGCAACGGCAATTCTGAATTCGTCCACCGTCACCGGCTGGACATTGTTGCCGTCCGCCTGAACCACCGTCATTTTGAGGCCCGGTATACGGATATCGAAATAGGCCATCGCCGAAGAGTTGATGAAGCGAAGTCGAACGCGCTCGCCCGGTTTGAACAATCCGGTCCAATTTTGCATCGTCGATTTTCCATTGATCAGCGGCGTGAAACCCTGAACGTCTTCGACGTCGCTTTTCATCATCCGCATGTCGCCCCAAGCGAGACGGTCATTCAGCGTTGCCGAGAACCCTTTTTCCCGTGCTTCGGAAAAGAAGTCGCCGATCGTTTGCTGTTGGCGGTTGTAGTAGTCGGCCGACATCTTGAGATTTCGCATGATCCGGTCGCCAAGATGCGGATGCGCGTCGGTCAGCTGGACCACGTATTCGCGATCGTATCGGAAGGGCTCGCGTCCCTCAGGCTCAATTACGATAGCCCCATACGCGCCGTCGGGTTCTTGGAAGCCGGAATGGCTATGGAACCAATAAGTTCCGTTTTGAACGATCGGGAAGCGGTACGTGAACGTCTCGCCTGGCGCAATACCATCGAAACTGATTCCGGGCACCCCGTCCTGGTCAAATGGCAAGATCAAGCCGTGCCAGTGAATGGATGTCGGCTCCGATAGGTTGTTGGTGACGTTGATCGTGACGTCTTCGCCTTCTTTGAACCGAAGCACGGGACCGGGAGAAGCGCCGTTGTAACCGATTCCGGTTCGGGTAAATTCACCGGTATCGATCGTGATCGGGTCGACCGTGATATTGTACTCGCCAGCCTTGGCTCCGCTGACGCCCGCCAGGGCGATCGCGAAGGCAAGCAGTCCGGCTGAGACGGATTCGTTGCGTATCATTTTGGAATTCCTTTTCAATTGCGGAAATGATTTGAGCGCGGGACGTGCGATCGCCCCGCGCTATGGGTCAGTGCGTTAGTTTGAAGTTGCCAACCATGCCGGCGTCATAATGACCCGGTACATTGCATGCGAATTCGAGGGTCGCATGTTCAGGGAATTTCCAGATGATTTCCCCGGTTTTGCCGGGTTCCAGCAACACACTGTTGGGATCGTCGTGCATGCCGTGACCCATGGATGCTTGCATCTTCTTGGCGGCTTCCCAGTTGATGCGGTCACCTTCTAGGACACCGTGGTCCATCATCATCATCATCTCGGGCTGATGGGCCTTGTGCATGTCTCCGGTCGCAATGTTGAACTCGTGCACCAATTGGCCCACGTTCTCGACAACGATTTTCACCGTTTCGCCTTCCTTCACGGAAATCGATTCCGGTTCGTAGTAGTTGTCGTACATCTTGACGTTGATCGTGCGAGTGACGTCCCCAGCGTTTCCGGGTTCGCCGATTTTCTTACCTGTGCTGTGCCCCGGACTCGCAAAAGCAACATTTGCTGTGAGCGCGAGCGTAAGAAGAAGGATACCGGAGAAACCGGCAACCCGATTACGTAATTTAGTCATTGTTATACCTCATGAATTTGAACAGTCGGACCTAGCAGAAAACGGTCGTGCCGCTGCTGCATCAGGGTTTTTAAGAGCTGAGAGAGTCTGTTCAGATTCGAGGAGGTGGTGTTTCTGCCTCGAATACGAGGCCCAGAAGCGTTTTGTTTTCTAGTGAACCAAATGATTTCTTTGAACTGATCGGCCCTGCCGTTGATGTAGTCAACGGGACACTAAAGGCAGATGCGCAATGAAGCGCAGTCTTCGCACAGCAACCCTTTAGAGCTTCGTCATCACAGTTGGTTTGGCATGCCGGCGGCATTGGCCCATCCATGATCGATACCATTGCATCACTCGGTTGATCTGAGTGTGTCACGTGGTCATGCGCCAACAATGGGTTGGTGACGAACAAAACCGACAACAAAATGGCGACAGCAATTCGCATGGCCGCATTTATCGATGTTCCAGTAAGAGGAAGGTCAAGAAATTTCTTATAGCTCGACAGAAAACATCACCCGCCAATACATCCTCTTATTTTTCGACTTGAGGTTCTAGCAAGAGGAAAGTTTAGGCTTTCCACACCTTTCGAATGATAACGTCTTTAGCTTGGTTGATGTGGCATGAGCTTCCGCCTACTACGTGCAACGAAATCGACTGCGATCGCACTCCTAACGATTTGCGCACCTTCACTCGCTTGGGCCCAACAATATTCTCAGTCGCCGGGGCGTCACATGTGGGACGGCAGTTGGCATGGTGGGTTCTTTGGCCCGGTTATGATGACCTTGTTGATCGCTCTCATCCTTCTCGCGGTCGTACTTTTAGGCCGTTGGCTGATTGGGGCTGGAAACCGCCACTCCGGGCACAGCGAACTTGGCGAGAGCCCCCTCGACATTCTCAAGAAACGCTTCGCAAAGGGCGAAATCGATAAAGATGAATATGAGGATCGGCGAAAGACCCTGAAAGAATGACCGCCAGACCGGTCTCATAAAGAGTTGATCTAATTACCAAGAACCACGCTTGACAGTCCTCAATTGGGAGTGCCGACGCATGCGTGGAGTGTCACAACAGCGCGAACGACGCCGGATCCGACACAGGCACGCTCTTAGTCCAATGAATATCAGAGTAAAACCACGGAAACGCCCCGGCCAAGACTGTGGGACATGGGCCGTACAGCGCAAAAAGCCTTTAAATCCCTGATTAGTGACCGGCTAACGGATTTGCAACTATAGAACGAAACAAGAACATTTATGTTGACGATGAATGTTTGAATGGTGAGGCTTAGAGATGGCCCTACATTCAATCAGTATTTCCAACACCAGCCGATCAATCGACTTGATCAGTATTTCGAGAGATAGTTACCGACCAAGGTACTGGGTAACTGTCTGGATGACTCTAAAGTGCGGAGAATTCCGGGAAACGACGATAAGAAAGAAGCTGTACGCAATTGAAGGCCTCTACCAAACGGCTTCCGATCAAATTAGGCTGGATGATGTTCAGTTCGACACGGTGATGTGGAGACTAAACTTTCCGGTCATTGAGAAAGTTCTAGGTGCCTACCGCCAGATTGTTTTTAACGCGTCTGTTCAAAACGGCCGCGACTCTTCCGAGCGTTGGAATACGGCGTACGATTTTGTCATGTCGGTTCTCGAATGGTCTGCCTCTGATCCCGATCTAAGCTATAACTTGACGGAGCTTCAAAAAAAAATAATTCGGCTATCCAAGGCGTATTCTCGATTTCACTTGCCTAGAGGATCAAAGCGGTTTCGCCTCAGGGCCCTACCCTCACCTGTTATTGAAGATATCGTTGAAATCGTATCGCCATTGTCTGAGAGAAATCCCTTTCGCACCGAACGAGGCAAGTGGCGAAATTTCGTTTTGATCATGCTCTTATTGCGCCTCGGCCTCCGTCGTAGCGAAGCCCTTTTGCTTCCGTCTAATGCTGTCAAGTCTGAGCACGATATCGAACGCGGTCAGGTTCGATACTGGGTAAATGTCGGCTACGATGTTGACCTCGAAGAAATGGACACCCGCAGTGAGCGACCGTCGATCAAGAACGACTTCTCGCAGCGACAACTTCCCCTTTCCGCAGATCTCGCGGAAATTGTGGCAGCATATGCCGACAACTGGCGCGGTCGCCAAGAACATGGGTTCTTGTTCTCAAACTCCCGTGGGACACCTCTCTCCAATCGTTATACGGCTGACATATTCAAGGCAGTAACACGATCCCTATCCGACGACGCGCGACAGGCCCTGAAAGACGGAATGAGATCGCCTTCGGTGACTGCCCACGACCTTCGACATACTTGTGCTGTTGTCCGTCTCACGCAGTTTCTCGCAACAGGTCATTCAATGCCGTCAGCAATGGAACGCCTTCGCGTTTTTTTTGGCTGGTCCCCGACCTCAGACATGCCGCGACATTACGCTCGCGCATACTTTGAAGGACAACTCCCGAGAGACATCGCGAGTGACTTTAACGACCACTTGCATGTCCTAAGAGCAAGCCTCAGGAGTTCAATGGTCGATGAGTGAGCGAGGTATGGCGCAAACCAATCCTCCAGTCGCGGAATGGGAAGCGGAGCCGAAACGATTTGATACAGAAGCCCTTAAAGACGTCTTGCTAGAACTATCGCCTCTTCCATCGGTCGTGAAGTACTTTGATGATTATAGTGGTAAGGCCCGCTCGTTTCGACCAACTGAAGAGTCCGAGGTGTGGGCTATCGATGCAGATGGTACTCGACAGTTAGTACATTGGACCAATTTTCCGAGCGAAAGCGAGTATTTCGCAAAGTGTTGGCTCAATTGGGCTTTAGCCACATACGACGTAACAACCGTCAAGAACTATGCATACTACGCTCAAAGAAATGGTTGGCGGCTAAATCAGATACTAAGTCTTTTTAAAAAATCTCCGATGGAAGTGAAAGCGCTCTGGACCTCTTTTTTCGTGCCCGTAGCCAAAGATTCAACAGAATTGGCATGGCTAAAGAGTTTACTACGATTCTTGTGTGAGGAGCGCGTATCTCCATGGTCGCCAGAGCATGTCCCACAGATCGCAAAGTGGAGCTACGGCTCTTTCGGTCGACCGGATCGCTTTTCGAGTGTCCGAAATGGCGATGCGATTTTATCGCTCGCGGAAGAGCGTAAGATCGTCGAGTACTTTGACAGCATCAATGCAAAGCATGGAGAAATTGCCAAGTCGCTGGAGCTTGATGATCTTCGAGCTGCGTGCCTGCTTTACTGGTCGTATCAACATGCATTCCGTCCGATTCAGATCGCGAGCCAAAACCTAGAAGACACAATTTGGATCAATTCTCGTTCGGACTCCGTACCAATTCTTCAAGCGACGTTTTTTCAG
Organism: Rhodospirillales bacterium; assembly: GCA_965222395.1. GTDB lineage: Bacteria > Pseudomonadota > Alphaproteobacteria > Rhodospirillales > Casp-alpha2 > UBA4479. The sequence goes on along the minus strand of OZ244947.1, from coordinate 1,180,934 downwards.
GCGAAACAACGTAAATCCGGCAAAGCACTGACTATTCGGCGATCTGTGAAGCGAGAATGGGTTTGGATGTTCTCAATATTCATCGAACTCCGTCGTGAGCACCCAGATAGCATCTGCACGGAAGCTGATCGACCCAACTCGCTCTTTGGGTTGCCACCGCATGCGGTATCGAATGCGATATCGGAATTGAGCACAGAATTGACCGGTATCCGTCGCACGCCGATGGAATTCCGTCATAGTGTTGCTCAACGACTCGTAGACAGAGGGGCAAGTGAAGTCGAAGTTGCAGAGTTCTTGGGCCATTCTAACATTGATACCGGACTGATTTACTTCGACGCATCGCCTACCCAGGCTGATCGCGTAAACAAGGCGCTGGGAATATCACCCATCTACCGAACAGTCGTAGAATTCGCTAAGTCAGGTTCATTATCCACCGAAGACTTAACGGCGCTTCCGTCTGATCATCAGATCGGTGCAGCTCCGCACGGCATTCCTGTTGCTGGAATCGGCGCGTGCAATCTTGGTCAGTCCCTATGCACTAAAAACCCTGCCATCTCTTGTTATTCGTGCCCAAAGTTTCTGCCGCTGGCGGATCTCAGCGTCCATCAAGGTGTACGAAATGAATTCCGAGGCTTAGTGAAGGAATTCGTTGAAGCTGGTCGGGGAGATCAGAGCAACCCTGCGTTTATGCAGCTCAGAACAACACTCGAAGCTATTGAACTGCTGATTAACGAGAGTGCGAACGAGGGGGCCGGTGAGCAATAACTTTACAGCCTTCGTTGCAACTCAGAAATCGATGGCCGAGAGAAACGGCGTGCGTTGGGATTTTCCAATCATGGAAGACGGTCGTGTTCCAAAAGAACTCGCCTGGGATTTAGCTGAACTTACAGGCGCGACCCCTCCCCCACGTTACATTCTCCGCGACTTTTCATGCGAGAAACGGGCGCTGCGAACGCAAGCTGAACCGAGTAGCGTGGATCAGCGGCAAGCCAAACTAGGCCCGCAAGCCCTCCCCATTGAATGGCGAGAGTTGTTAAAAGCGGTGGTCATCGAAAGGGCATTTATCTCGCGTAATCAACCGACATCGATATCGAATGGAGTCTTCCGGCCGCTCCGGTTTCTTGCTACCTGCGCTCGAGACAAAGATCCTTGGGACATCAATCGCCAAGATGTTGAAACGTCCGTTGAGATGGCCCGCGCCATTCAAAAATCTGGAAAGCTCGCGGATGATGTCATCGGCGTGGCCCGAACCGTTTTTGACGCAAATAGCCTCTCTCGCTACTGCCCTATCGCAACGGGAGAACGAAGGAAGCCGGCGCGTAACCGGATCACGAAGAAGGTCAGAAATAATCTCGATGAAAGAAAAGGAAAAGAGCGCCTGCCTTCCGAGGACGCTTTTTGGGAAACCGTCAGAATTGTTTGGACGGAAAAGCCACGGTCATTTCTCGACTTTCTGAGGTTCGCTCAACTCAGGATGCTAATTCTGTGCGGACTTCGAGTTGGTGAGGCGACAAAAGTGCCATTGGATTGGGAGCGATGGCACGAATACACCGACATAAATGGTGTCAGAGCTGGTGACGTGGGCGGTATTTCGAAATCTCTAATGCTTCGGCACTTTGCGGAAAAGCAAAGAACTGTCGGAGTAGACAGCGTCGCCCTTCATGAGACCGTCCAGCACATACCTCAAGATTTTGAAAGCCCGCTCATCGAGACGCTTCGCAAGGTCGAAGATGTTACTATCGCGTTGCGGGAACGTATCAGTAAGCAGTTTAATACGGGGCGATTGTTTCCAGAGTATGAAACTTATCAACATGTCCCTATCACAGAAATGTACACCCGATTAACAGGCGATCCGTTCGTCTACGAGGATGACCAGATTGATCAATTGATCGAAGAGTACTGGACTCATTTTGATCCAACGATTTTTGACAGGATAGAAAAACGGCAGCTGTATCTCAAACGTTCTGGCGCAAAACTGAGGCCGCAAGTCCGGGTATATCTTGGAAACAAATTGGGCAAGGGCATCCAAATGAGGCCACCGTTTCGTGACGAGGACGGTACTCCCTTGAACCTTCTCGATCGCAAAAACGCAAACTACAAAAAAGATGAGTTCTTGATCGGTGAGTTTGAAGATTTCATTCGAGAAGCCATGCCGACTAAGCTATCTGACACAGTTCCATTCAACCTTGCTGACGGAAGCACACTCACGCCCGCGGAAATGTTGTTTCTTGCCCCAAAACGCCCTCTCATTGAGGAGCGAGAAGGTAGGATATGCGATGTGACGAAGTACGCGTTTGTCGGCTTGACGGCGCCAAATGATTTGATCGTTAGTCTTTCATCAGCTTCTCGCCATCACCCTTCCATCTTCGAGAAGTACGGCCGCGATGAGCACGCGCGTTCGCATTCAATCACGACGCACCAATTCCGCCATTTGCAGAATACCGAACTGTTTCGATTGGGTGTTGCTGACACCATCATCACGAAGCGGTTCAATAGACGAAGCGTTGCGCAGTCGTATGCGTATGATCATCGATCTTTGGCAGAAGACTTAGCCTCAATCGATATTCCAGAAGCAGCCGAGCCTCTCGTCACTGGTAAGGCCCGTGATGTTCTGAGATTGATTTTGGCTGGTAAAGCTCGCGGTCCTATGATTGACGAGTTCAAACTTATTCAGAAAGAAGAAGGTGATGAGGCTGCGTTCGTTTTTCTCGCGACAGAGGCGGATGGTTTTCACACGACGCCATATGGTCATTGCGTCAATTCTTTTACGGTTGAACCTTGCCCAAAGTCACTAGAGTGTTTTGACGGGTGTCGACACCTGATGGCGACAGGGTTGCCCCGTCACATCGAGAACTTGGCCGCACTCGAAAAGAGATATCAGACGCTGATCGAAAAAATCGATGATCACCCGGCACCGGACGGCGCAAAGAAAAATATGAAGATGCACTCGGAACAGCGATTAAGCGCTGTTCGTCAGACACTGGCGACGGCGGCCGGAGAGTCCGTATTTCCATCAGGCGACGATCTTAGTGTGCCCGCCCGCAATCCAAACCGTGGTCCTCTGAATTGATCCAAAGACATGACGAAACCTGACTCGAGAAAGAAAAGACGCGATGACATTGATGTAGAGCGGATATGCGCTGAACTCCTCGATGAGGAGGTTCGGATCTCTGCGCGCGAAGTTGCCCGAAGGGCCAATGTGGCACCATCTTCGATAACGCGTGATCCGACCAGAAAATCATGTGTCGACGCCGCAAGGGGCAAACAAAAACAAATGCTGAAGTGGGTTGAACGTCGGAAGAAACAATCTGAGAAGATTTTGGTGGAGCAACTCGCGGACAGAGACGAGAGGATCAAGGAGCTATTGCAGCGTGTCGACCTGTTGGTTGAAAGCCATCGAGCGATGATCTTGGCTGTCGGCGAACTCGGCGGTATGGCAGCATGGCGTCGCTTCTTTGAGGATTGGATCGAGACGGAGAAGAAGCTGCTGGCGATGAAAGCAATGCCCGACCCTGATGAAAGGGGTAACGTCTCGTCGGATTTCATGGAGGACCGCGACCAACCGCCTCCCCAAGAACGCGAGGATATGTTTTGAGTACTGGTTTTCGCATTTTTGACTAAGAACGCGGCCTTGAACTGTCGTTGTTCAAGATCACTAATTTTAAATGATCTATAAGGGAGATTTGATCTCGCTTTTCAGGCACAACGCTGACCAAGAGATCCAACGACACTTCAATAAAGGCAGAAAACACTTCAACGCCTGCGGCGGGATTCTGCTCAAGTGTGGCGATCGATATCTCTTTCAAATGGTGGCGCAATTCTTCTTTCCGTTTCCACCCTTCCGGTGAGAAGTACACTCCTCCCTCTCCCATCGATATTCCCTTCAATATGGCCCCAATAACTTCAGCGCGCCCGCTGAAAGTTGGAGTACCTCTAGACTGGTGATCGGGGTGTTAGAACAGCCGTACTGAGACGGCCCCTGGGATTTTAGCCGGGTGGCCTGGACATAGCCCAGGCACCCCGACCAGAAGTCAGGAGCGTCGCTGTTTCCGGTCAGCAACAACCGCTCAGTATGGGGTGTTCTAAGCCCCGAAGCCGTGCGTTGCGGCTTCGTATCTAGTGTCGCCGATGGCTCTCTCTATTGGAAGCACTTCCGTTTCACTGCTGATAACAAAATCGACAAATGCACCTAAACGCACTTCATAGATGATTGAATTTTGTATATTTTTGCAATCATGAATTCATATAACAGATTGCTGCGCAGTATTGCCGTCGTGATTAGAACGCTGAAAGCAACGTTTCCTGGTGATTACAGTCAGCGGTGCATGTACTTCGCATTTGGCATTCAACGACTGCTCAACCAGCAGAACATCAAGGTGAATATCATCTGTGGGGACTTTCTCGCGTTTGTAGTCTCACGCGAAGATAAGCGATCCGGGCTACAAGGTTATGGATTTGGCTGCGACGAAGAGTATTCGCACTACTGGATTGAGACGGAGGAGCACATGGTTGATGTGGGGCCGCACTTTTTGCCAGAGACGTCCTCATACCCTGTCGCAAAGATGCCGATAATAGTGTGGCGAAAAAGTAATCCACTCCCGATTTTCTTGAGGTACAAGCCTCTATTGCGTCTTGAAGACGGCGCATACTTGGACGCTCCCATCGAAATCCAGACCCGAATGAGAGAGTTCCTAGAGGAGTGCATCCGACGATTGGATGGTACGCGAGGCCAGCCGAAACTTCCAAGTTGGGTGTTGAGAGATGGGAACTCACTAAAATCAATGGCGAAAAAGAGAGACGTTTGGTCGCGAAGTGCAATTCGTTTTTCCGAAGAAACCAGAGAAGAGGAACTTCCCTTCTAGACGCATCCAATCGGTCAAGAGAACTGGTGATTTTCAAACGACCCCAGAACCACCTACAACCTCGAGAATGGAGTATTAGAATTTGACTGCGGAACAAGACGGAGAACAAAGGGCCGCAACGGTTGGACCAGAAGCCTTGCAAGTAGAACAACTTGAGCAAGCCCCGCTATCAGAAGCGGGCGCTTTCCGGCAGATTCTCCAATTCGCTGCCGGTCGACCTAATTGGCAACAAGACGCCTTGCGCCGCCTAATCAAGCAAAGTGGTTCTCTGACCGATAGAGATGTGGACGAGCTATTCGAGATATGCCTCAACAGCAGCGCACCTTTTCGTCCGTTAACCGAAGAAGATATGCAGTCCGATGCCGTTTCCGGATCACCAATCTCGCTAATCTCTGTTGAAAATCCCATCGGCATTAATGCTCTTGTGGATGACCAAGGTGTCGACTTTTCTCCAACCGGGCTGACTGTAGTCTATGGTGACAATGGTTCGGGTAAATCCGGTTACGTCCGTATTCTGAAGGATGCTTGCCGTTCTCGAGACGAAAAGTTCGAGATTTTACCAGACATAGCTCGACCGTATTCTGGCGAGCAGAGTGCAAGAATTACCTACAAGATCGGCACCGAAGTCGAGGAGTTTCTGTGGTCACCAGAGATCGAAAACCACCCTCATCTGCCATCGGTGAGCATCTTTGACTCGAGAAGTGCCACCACTCATCTCTCGGGTCAGCATCACTTAGCCTACACCCCTTTTCCCCTGCTTGTCCTGAAAGAGCTGGCGACTTTGTGTGATCTGATTAAGTCCCGAATAACCTCGAGAATAAAGGAGTTGGAGGCGCAAACCCCAGAAGTAATATCGGGAGATCGATTCAACCCGGATACAGCTGCCGGCGCATTTCTCAGCAAGCTATCAGGAGATACAAAACAGTCTGAAATTGATCTTCTGACAGAACTCAACGATGACGAAGAGAAGCGGCTAATAGAGCTTCAATCGGATCTCGCAGGAGAACCGCAGAAAATCGTTGCTACCTTGGATGCCCAGAGGAGAAGACTTCAACGCCACTTGGAGAATCTTGAGCGGTTTGTCGCAGATACCAACTCTTCCAAGTTTCAAGAGCTGGGGGCGTTGCGATCCGCGTATGACATGAAATCAGCTGTGGCTAAGGCCGCTTCAGAAGATTTATTCGCGGCATCGCCATTGCCAGATATTGGCGGTGATCTCTGGAAGGCCCTTTGGGAGTCTGCGCGTGCTTACTCGGATCAACAGGCGAACCCAGAACGAGCGTTCCCTGACGTCGAAGCGGATATCGACCTCTGTGTTCTTTGTCAGCAACCAGTAGGCGCGGAGGCAAAGCAGAAATGGACTGACTTCGAGAAGTTCGTAAAAGGAAATACAAAAGCGGACGAAGCAGCTGCTCTTGCTGCTTTAAAATCTGAAGTCGAAAAAGTGTCCGAAAAGCGAATTAGCAAATCTGAGGCGCTTGAAGTGAAGAGTTTGGTCGGTGACGAACTAGGTCAAACCACTGTTGCCGCTGATTTACACAAGTGTTGGGTCGTTGCATGTTTTCGACTGCGTTCGCTCCTCCGCGGCAACGACCCGACAGTTGAAGCATGTCCAGTGCCAAAGGACGCAATATCCCCGCTGATCGACCAAATTTCGAAGCGCATTATCGACCTAGATACCGAGATTGATAGCGACGCGAGAAAAGCGCTCGTCAATGAATATCAAGGCCTCAAAGACCGAAAAGCACTGAAACTGATTAAGAAAGACGTCGAATCACATGTGAGCCGCCTCTCCGAAATTGAAAAACTAAAGCTCGCTATGAAGCAGACCGCGAAAAACGCCGTAACAGCAAGAGCGGGAGAACTCTCAGAACAGTTAGTGACGGCGAGCCTTCGTGGACGATTTAGGCGAGAGACCCAAAAACTGAATATGATCTCAGCCCCTGTGGATCTCGTCAAAGCTAGAGATAGAAGCGGGCAGTCCTTTTTCAATGTCGAACTAACGGAGCGCCCTGCTCAACCGATCGGTGACATCTTGAGCGAGGGCGAGCATCGATGCATAGCGCTGGCTGCGTTCATGGCTGAGTTGGTGACGGCCAATGAGTACTCGGGGATCGTATTCGATGACCCTATGTCCTCTCTTGATCATCTATTCCGAGCGAAAGTGGCCAATCGACTGGTGGAAGAGGCAGAACACCGCCAGGTCGTAGTTTTTACCCATGACCTCACATTCCTTTTTGAGTTGTCGAAGCATGCGGAGAATCAAAACGTAAACTTGCACTTCCGGACCGTGAGAAGAACGCGAAGGGGACCCGGAATTGTCGAGGACGATCTCCCATTTAAGGCGCGGCAAGCGTGGTCGATGGAGAATTCAATCCGCAGCACGTTGAAAAGCTGCAAAGGAAATTTTGATCAACTCCCCGAAGATGTAAGGTCAACGATGGCGACTGGAATAATCGCGAAGATTCGAAGCTCCTGGGAGCAAGGTATCGCAGATTTCGTTCGGCCTGTTCTCGCCCAAATGGATAGTCACATAAAGCCTGGAAGTTTTTTCAAGCTTCTTCCGCTTGATGAACAAGATGTCAAAGACGTAGAGGCGGCAAGGTCTCGGCTTTCTGAATTGGGAGACATTCATGCAAGTTCTGAAACACTGAATCCAAGTGAACTCTCACATGCAGATTTGGTCACGGAGTTGAACGTTTTCAGAGACTGGTTTCAGCGATTGAATGAAAAACAAAAGAAGGCAAAGTCACCATCTCCTTAACAGACTCTGAATGATGGAAAAAGAGGAGACTTGCACACGAGGCGCCATAGACGGCGGTATCAAATCAGACTTGTTAGAGCGTCACTTAACGCAACAATCTGGATGCACAATTGCACCTCTGGATACGTACTTATGTCGAGAGATGTCTCATCGAATAAGCTCGTCCGACGCAACAGAAACGTAATTGGGACAATCGCAACAATAGAACTCGCTTGGACCGGCCGACTATCTATCTCGGTATAGTGTCTGGTGCCGCAACAGCCGCCCAAAGTTCCTAGTTTGCGACAAATGGAGGCCTGTAGGCCCAGCAAACGCGCTCTCACCTGTCGCCAATTTAGGAATGACAACACGAGCGCCGATCGTGGTGGCCCCTTCACTTATGCGTGCCCTTTGTCGACCACGCCCGGCGCGTTACGTGGGTTAGCAGGCTTTGAGTTGAACGGCATTCGTACGTCGTTCGGTGCTACGATGACCGGGCGGCCGAATTTGTCGTCTCGTTGGTCGGGGTCGTCGTGGTTCGGTAGAGGCTGTTGCGGTCCAGATCGGTCATCCTCTTTTGCACAGCTTTGTCGGGAACGCCTGCGGCGGATCTTCTCCCCAACAATTCGCACCACTGGCAGTCTACTAGTAGATAACGCGGTTTCCCATGCGATCCGGGATCGCCCGGTGCATCCAAGACATTTTCGTCGCCGCTGCTGTCAGGCGAACCTGAATGAAGGCTGATGGAAATGGGAACAATACGGGGTTACCTCAATTGTCCAAAAACGCCGGATTGACCGGTGTTCGCCATCAGGCCGGTTTGGCCACGGGGGATCGATCTGCCGCGCCCTCCCCCATATATCTTCCGAATGATCGGGGGCCTTATTAACGCCCGAAGGAAGTCATTTGTAATTCATGATCGATCCAGCGCCTTTGCTTGCGATCAAGACTCCAGCACCATGATCTGATCACGGGCAACCATAAGATCGACGGATGACGCCGGTGCATAGACCTCAGCACCGTATTGGTGTGTATCATCAACAAGCATTAGGTGGCCACGGACCTCGACAGCATAGCGAATGATGCTGCCCAAGAACTCGGTGTGACGGACAATCCCGTTCAATCGGACGCGCTTTTCGTCGGCTGCCAAACCGCTCTGCGCGATCAAGACGTTTTGCGGCCGGAATACAATGGATCGATCTCCTCGCTGGTCTGAGTTCAGATCGATCTCGACGCCTGTTTCGGATCGGAAAACACCCGTCTCCCCTACTCCAGAGATGCTGCCTTTCAACACGTTCGCCGTGCCTAGAAACTTTGCGACGAAAAGATTTGCCGGACGATCATATAAATCGACCGGTTCGCCGACTTGCTGAATTACGCCTTGATCAAGAACCGCCATACGATCCGAAGTCGTATTGGCTTCTTCCTGGTCATGGGTCACGAAGATCGTGGTCAGTTGAAGTTTTCGCTGCAGGTCGAGGATGTCGCGTCGCATTTGAACCCGCAAGTTTGCGTCCAGATTAGATAGCGGTTCATCGAGCAAAAGAACTTTTGGCTCGACGACAATCGTACGAGCCAGCGCAATCCGCTGTTGCTGTCCCCCGGAAAGCTGAGACGGACGGCGTTCGGCCAAATCGAGCAAACCGACCATCTCGAGGGCGGCATCCACCCGCCTATTGATTTCAACCTGCTTGACCTTTCGTTCTTCAAGACCGAATGCGACATTCTTGCGGACCGTCATATGCGGCCAGAGTGCGTAGCTTTGGAACACCATGCCGACGTCTCGTTTCCATGGAGGCCGGCCGGCAATATCATCGCCGTCGATGAGAATACGCCCACTCGGCGTCGGCCCGAATCCTGCGATGGCGCGGAGCAATGTCGATTTCCCAGATCCCGACGGCCCGAGAAATGCAAAGAACTCCCCCGCTGCGATGCTTAAGTTCACGCCCTTCAGGACATGGGTTTCACCGAACGACAGGTTGAGGTCTTCGATAACCACACTGGCAGATTTTTCGGAATTGGCGGTCATGTTGTGGCTCCTTCCGCGACAATGGATTTCGGCTCGCGCGCCTTTTTGCCGCGCTCGATGATGACGTGTGAGAGATAGGTGCCGAGCCCGACAAAAAGCACCGCAATGATACCCAAGGCGGCACCAGGGCCGCGGCCAGACGCAGATTGCATGAACTCATAAATGCCGAACGCCAGCGGCGCATCCGAGTCCTGGGCAACCAGCATGATTGTGGCGGATAGCTCGACTGACGCTGTGGCGAAGCTGGTCACAAAACCAGCCAATATACCCCCAGACATCAATGGCACGACAATCCGCCATACCGTACGGCCCTTGGTCGCGCCGAGGTTCTCGGCCGCTTCTTCGAGCATCACACTGACTTGTTGGATTGCCGCGACGCAGGCCCGAAGCGCATATGGTAGACGCCGGATGGTCATGGCGATGACGATGATCACCCACCAAGATGCCAACGGTTCGTTGACGATCGGGACGTCGAAACTGTGATAGGTGCGGAGGTACCCAATACCGAGAACGACGCCAGGCACGGCCAAAGCGGCGGTTGCACCGTAGTCGAGCCATTTCCGCCCGACGATCTTCGTCCGCCACACGATATAGGCAATACCGGTCGCCAAGATAACATCGAGCAGTGCAGCAATGCCGGCGTACAGCAACGTATTGGTAATGTATTGCGAGGCTGAACCGAACACAGTGACGTAATGATCAAATGTGAAACCGTCCGGCAACACGGCAAAGGACCAGACTGTACCGAATGACAAAAGCGTCAGGCCAATGTGGGGCGAAAGGACCAGAAGCAGAATCAAGATGACGACTGCGTAACATCCGACCTTCTCCCAAGGGCGCAGATCGCGTCGCATTAACCCGCCGCCACCTTTTTGCACCGTCGAGTAGTCTTTGCCTCTCAACGCCAACAGCGACACCCAAAGTGACAGCAAAGAGAATGCCACCAGAATAACCGATATCACGTAACCCATTGGATCGCTGATTCCGATGGACGTGACGCGCAGAAACGCTTGCGGGGCCAGCATATTATTAACGTTGAGCAGCAGCGGAGTGCCAAGATCATCGAACACTTTGATGAACACCAAGGCCGAGCCGGCAATATAGCCCGGCATCGCCAGTGGAAATACGATGCGGCGGAAAAGTCGAACACCGTAAGCGCCGAGGTTTTGCGCAGATTCTTCCATGGCCCGGTCAATATTGTTCAGAGCTGCCGAGAGGTTGATCAAGATGAACGGAAAATAGTGGATGCTCTGGACTAAGATGATGCCGTTCAGCCCTTCCATGAAGGGGATCGTGAACCCCAAATGTTCTTCCAAGAGCAAGTTAACGGAGCCGTTGGCGCCGAATAGCAATTGCATCGCGACCGCGCCGACAAATGGCGGCATGATCAGGGGAATAATGCCGAGTGTCTGAATCAACACGGCACCGCCGAAATTGAATCGTGTGGTGAAATAGGCCAACGGCATGGCGATGATCGAGGCCACCACTACGGACATTGCCGAGACGTAAAACGAGTTAAAAAACGATTCCTGAAATAAGGAGTTTTGGAAGAAATCGGCAAAATTAATCAGAGTGAAAGCCCCGGTGTTCGGGTCCTGGAATGCTACGAAGATGACCTTGGCCACTGGAACCAGCAGGAACAGCAACAAGAATAAGGCGATAAGCAAGCCAACAGCGGCCGGGCCTCGTTGAACGGACGATACGTTTGCGGTCATGACTGATCTCATTGCTTGGGATGGCTAGGTGAAAAGAACGGGAGCCGCCGCACGAGTGCAGCGACTCCCCGGGGAGGAAAACCTCTACAGCATGGATGCGGCCTTATCGGCCAACTCCTTGGCGCGTTCGTAATTCGCCTTGATCTTGGTATCCCACTCACGCTCGACTTCGGCCTGACGGCCGGTGACTTTCGTGGTCGCTTTTTTACGCTTCTTCTTGAAAATGTTGTTGAAATCCTCGGTGCTTGCCTTGGCGGCGTCCACGGGCACTTCATTGACCAGTGCGCGTGCTTCCGCGATGAGTCCGGCTGCCGTTGCATTGGATTTACCTGCAAGCTTTGCTTCAGCCGTCTGGATCGCTTTTGTGGCGGCCCGCAAATCATCGAGACGATAGGTAATCATCACGTCGAACAGAGAATTGATCACGTTGTAGCGGTTCTTCGAGAGGGCCAGATCGAACTTCACTGCCGCACCGATGGATTTATCCTTAAACGGGTTTGGAAAATCGGCGGGCGCTTTGGCATACGTTGCCGGGTTGACGGGCAAACGGCGGATTTTCGGATCGAGGAGCAATTCCTGTCCTTCCGTGGCCAATAGGAACTCAATGAACGCGCCGGCGGCTTCCGTGTTGGGGGCATTCTTAACGATGGCAATGTTGGCCGGAACCAGCGTTGTGACTTTCGGGTAGTTGAAGCCGACGGGAAAACCCGAGGCTTGCGACGACAAACCAAAGAAATCGATAACGATACCGGCGCCGAACGAGCCGGAATTGACGCCATCGGGAACACCAAAGCTACGCTCGGTGACCGTTTTGAAGTTTCCGGCAATCGCTTTCCACTCAGCCCAGCCTTCTTCCCAGCCGAGGCCCTGCAAAACAGTTTCGACCGTGAGATGCGTCGTACCCGAACGCGATGGTGCGCTCATGCCGACGTGACCATGATAAACCGGATTCTTCAGATCGACCCATTCCATTGGGATCGGCAGTTTTTTTGCTTTCAAATATCGGGTGTTCCACATGATGCCGTAACCGGACGCGGCAAAACCCTTGTAATATCCATCCGGGTCGTTGATCGGAAAGGCACCAACTTTGGCCGGAATGCCACCGACCTTGACCGTATACTTGGCTAGCAGGTTATCGCCCTTGAGCACTTCGAATGCGTCCGGGGCCGATGCCCAGAACATATCAGCCTTGTTATTGTCAGCGGTCTCTTGAATGTACTTGATGCCGGCCGAGGTTTTCTTTTTCAGCATCTCTACCTCGATGCCGGGATACTTTTTCTCGAAAGCTTTTTCGAAAGTTGTCGTCGTGTCAGGGGGGTAGGATGTGACGATTGTCAATTTGCCTTCAAGAGCTGAAGCCGACGTAGAGGCAAGAGCTACGGCAATCGCAGCGGCACCCATGAACAGTGTACGTTTCATTTGGAGTCTCCCGTTGTTTTCGCTCCCGGTCCCGCTGTGCGGCGCCGGTGGTTCCGACCCGTATGCGCAAACTGCGTGCCAGTTTTGGAAAATCGAGCCAGAACGCTGGAAACCCGGGAGTTATGAGAAGATGGGAGTGGCCGCGAACGTGCCGATTTGGGACAGTATCGACCCAGCCCAACAATCGGCGTGGGTCACACTTGACCCATTCACTGCGAAGGCGTGATTAACGAAAGTCGTCTCGATTGAGACCGTGTTTCTGCATGCGGAGATACAAACGCTTGCGGGGAATACCCAAGTCTGCGGCCGTGTCGCCGACGCGACCATCGTTCTGCCGAAGCGCTGCGGTAATAGTGCTGCGTTCGAACCGATCAATCCGTTCGTTCAAACTTAGATCCTCAGATCCCGCACTATCTGAGCCGCCTCCGCCTTGCGATGCCGCCATGCCTAGAACAAACCGTTCCGCCGCGTTCCGCAACTCGCGCACGTTGCCTGTCCACGGGCGTTCCGTCAGTTCCTGGATCTTAACGGTGTCAATTGCCGGGACACGCCGTCGAAATCGATGGCCGGCTGAATCAGCAAACTGTTTGAACAGGATTGGGATATCATCTTGCCGGTCACGAAGCGCGGGTAACGCGATACTGGCCACGTGAAGCCGGTAATACAGGTCCTCACGGAAAGAGCCCTCATCGGCGGCCTCCCGCAAATCTACTTTCGACGCCGCGATCACCCGGATATCGATGGGGATCGGATCATTGCCGCCCAAGCGCTCGATGGTCCGCTCTTGGAGGACACGCAGTAGCCGCACCTGGACGGCCGGCGGCATGCTTTCGATCTCATCCAAAAATAACGTGCCGCCTTCAGCGTACTCGATCTTGCCGATACGTCGCTTGCTTGCACCGGTGAACGCGCCCACTTCGTGGCCGAAGAGCTCGCTTTCAATCACAGATTCGGGCAACGCCCCGCAATTTAGGGCGACGAACCTGCCCTCCCGCCGGGAGCCGAAATCATGAAGACACCGGGCCACCAATTCCTTGCCCGTACCGGTCTCGCCGACAATCAAAATATCGACTTCCGTATCGGCAAGGTCGGCAACGCTGCGCCGAAGATCGGCCATGACGGAAGTTGTACCGATGATTCGGCGCTCCATCTCGGCATTTGAATCGAGTTCCATGCGCAAATTGCGGTTTTCGAGCACCAAGCGACGTTTTTCCAGGGCGCGACGGGTCACGTCGATGAGGTAGTCCGGGTCCGCGGGTTTTTCGACGAAATCATAAGCCCCGCGACGCATGGCATCCACGGCCAGGGGCACATCGCCATGACCGGTAATAAGAACCACCGGCAGGTCGGGATCGATGGCAATCACCCGCTCGAGAAGTTCCATACCGCTTACGCCCGGCATCTTGATATCTGTAATAACGATACCGGGCCAGGCGGTCGTCAGGTAGTCGTAGGCTGCTTCGGCACGATCAAGCGCGACCGCATCGAACCCTTCGATCTGCAGGGTTTGCGAACCGGAGAGTCGCACGTCCTCTTCGTCGTCGATGAATAGAACTTGGCCCCAGACGCTCATGAAATGTCTCTAGTAAACAATCTATGCTGCCTTCTCCAAAGAGATGCGGAAAGCCGTACCCTTTCCGAGTTCGCTGCTGACCCGCATTGAGCCGCCGAAATCCTTGATGATGTTGAAAGAGATGGCAAGGCCGAGGCCAACACCGTCGCCTGGCTCCTTGGTTGTGAAAAACGGCTCGAATATATGCTCCAAGACGTCTTGCGCAATTCCGGTGCCGGTGTCACGAACGATCAACGTCCGGCGGTATCCTGCGTCTTCGGCTGAAATGGAAAGTGTGCGCTCTTGCTCGCCCGCCATGGAATCGATGGCATTGCTGATCAAGTTGATGAGAACCTGTTCCAGCCGTATAGCCTCGGCATTGACGATCCATGTCCCTTCATTCAGTTCAACGACAACGTGGACATCTGCCTCGCGGATACGCCCTTCTAACAACTGAAGAGCGTCCCGCGTTACGGCCGTGAAATCGACGGCTTCCATCTCGGACGCCGGCCTGCGGGCGAGCGTCCTGAGGTGATTGACCGTTCCCCCCATCCGTTCCACTAGATCGGAAATCCGCCCCATTGTCTCTGACGCGGCGATCGTATCGTCTTTGTCCATCAACCGGCGGGCATTGTGTGCGTAAGAGCGGATCGCAGCCAATGGCTGGCTGAGTTCATGAGCAACACCGGCCGAGAGTTGCCCCAAAGCCGCCAGTTTGCCGGCTTGGACGAGTTCGGCCTGTGTTTCGGCCAGCGTGTCGCGAAACGTCCGCAATGCCTCCGCCATGTTGGAAATCTCATCCGTACCGCCTGTTGCGACGCTAGTACCCAGGTCGCCATCGGCGATCCCTCGCATGGAGTCGCTCAAGGATGTAATCCGCCGAACCAGATTTCGACCCACATAAAGCCAAACTACTAATACTGCGACCAAAAGGCTAAAACCTGCGGCGGCAAGTAGTAGAAGTTTTCCTCTTTCAATTGACGCGCCCGATTGTTGCGCTGCTTCCAGAGAGGTGCGATGCCCGGCTTCCACCTGCTCCGTAATCAGATTCTGGAGCTGGCTAACGAACTGGCGGTTGGCGGTCACCAAATTCTGTCCTGCTCTCAGAATTTCGAGCTCGTCGCGGCGCAATTGAAAGAGATCGGTCTGACCTTCAGCGAAGGCCATCACGTCTTGCAGTGATTGACGGAGCGAGAGTGCTTCGGGGAGCGTTTTAAGTTGTTCCATGTCCGCGCTGATCCGGCTCTGGACCTCGGACAGAAACAACCCTGTGTCATCAAGTGCCTTGACCTCGAGTAAGCTCGCGGCCCGTGCAATCAACCCGACGGCGAGGTTGCCGGCTGCATTGAGGCGCAATAGTGCCGCTTGCCGCCCAGTTTCCAGTTGAAGTGTTTGGTCTCTGCCACCCGCCCTTAGTTCGCCGACCCCCTGTTCGACGGCCAAGCCGATCTTAAACCTGGCGTCTTCGATCATTGGCTCGACCTCGTCCAAAAAATCGGCGTGCGCCCACCTCAAGCGATTGACGAGGTCTGCATTTCTTTCACGATACCAAAACCGCCGACGGACATTCGCGTCCAGGGCACTCAGGTTGATCTCAAGAGAACTTATGATGTCGCGTAACTCTGATCGGGCGTTCGCGTCGATCTGCAGTGCGTCAACGCGTTCAAGCAATCCGCCGATGTTCTCCAGGTTCTCCGCCAATGTAGCCCACGCTGTTGCCCGGTCTTGCTCATCGACGGCAGATGCCAGCGCCGGTGCGGTAGCCGTAATCACGCCACCTTTTTCAGCCAATCGTGCCGCCAGCATGACCGTTGGAATATTGTCTTTTACCAGCCGATCAAGGCTCTCATCGACGCCGCCGAAAGAAATCCAAGCGACAATGCTGGCGGCAACCGTCATAGCCGCAATGCTACCGAAAGCCAGAAACAGGCGGCCGCGGATACCGGACAGGCGAAGCGAGGTCATGGCTTGTTTGTTGAGTGTTGTTTGCTCAATGAATCAAGCACTTCCCTGGAAATTCGTAGCGCCTCCGCTTGGTTCTCCAGCGCGAACCGCTCCCAGCTTTTCTCCAACTCAATCTGGCGTGGAGGGACAGGCAAGCCCGGTTTTCTTCGAACAAACTCCGCCGCAAATGCCGCATTGGACGCCTGATTTTCAGTGACAGGAATGCGGCTCAACAAATCTCGAACCTTCTTCAGTTGGCGGGCATGCGGCCCGCTGCCGGTCGGCCCCAGGGCAGCTTCCGCCTCATGAAGCGATTTCCAGGCCCGGGTGAGTCCTCTCAGCCGAAAGGTGATCATGCTATCGAACAAGGCATTGACCAGATGGTATCGACCTCGCGAAAGCTCCGTGTCGAAGCGAATACCCTTTTGCGTTAATTCGCCGTCGAAGGGATTCGGAAACCTCGGTCGGGCATCCGTGTAGGCGGCGGCTCTTACAGGCAGTCGACTGATTTCTGGTTCGAGGAGTATTTTTTGCCCTGGTGGCGAGAGAATGAAGTCGACGAATGCGCGGGCGGCCTCCGCATTCTCGCCTCCTTTCACGAGTGCGATGTTGGCCGGTAAGAACACGGTTGCATCGGGATAGGCAAAACCGACCGGGGCACCCGTGGCAATAGCTGACAAGCCGAAGAAGTCGATCACCGGCCCGGCGCCAAACCGTCCCCGTCGGACGCCATCGAGAACACCGAAACTCCGCGCGGTCACCGTGGCCAGATTACCACCGATCTCCAGCAACGTTGCCCAGCCAGCGTCCCATCCCTTCCCTTGCAAGATCGTCTCGATAATCAAATGCGTGGTGCCTGACCGCGACGGCGCCGTAACGCCCAAATGCCCAAGGTAAACGGGGTCGCGAAGATCATCCCATTGGCGCGGAGTAGGCAAAGCTTCGCGCGACAAGTACGACCGGTTCCACATGATGCCGTAACCGGAAACAGCGAACCCTCGATAAAAACCGTCTGGGTCGTCGAGGGGATAGTTCGCGATGCTGACAATCTTGTCGCGAGGTATATCGAAGGATCTTACGAGGTGGCCGGATTTCTTCAGAACTTCAAAGGCGTCAGGCGCAGACGCCCAAAGTACGTCTACCGGCTCGCCTTTGCGGTCCTGGATGAAGGAGATAGCCGCCGATGTCTTCTTCGAACGAACATGTACTTTGAGATTCGGATGCAGGGCTTCGAAAGCTACGGTGAACCGCTTGAACAAATTCTCCGGAAACGACGTCACGATGATGAGACGACCCGACAGATCGGCCATGAGCGGCCGGGGAAGGATCACGAACATAATCGCTATCGCGATCGCTAGTACCCGCAGCAAGGCAGCATCTTTGCCGCAAAGAAAACTCAAACCTCGTTTCATCATCCTGGTTCACACCAACCCCGCGCCTGAGAAATGTCAAGTATGGGGCTAAACCGGAATGCCGATGGCTGGCGTTACGACGTGCGATGCCGAGTTACATTTCGTTTTGTCTTCTAATTGAGGGGTAAAATACGTAAGAAGTCGGAAATTCCGGCAATTTACGTACTTGGTAACTCATTAATTTGGAGTTGTTTGGAATCCGGTTAAGGGAAAGTCGACAGCCCCGATAAATCACCCCACATAGATGCGCCCGTGCCCTCTGCCATATCGGTTGGGATCAACGAACGGACGGACGAAAAATCACAGTCGACTTTCTTGATGGTGGTTCGGACAGTTATCCGCTCGCGTGGGAGGTCACGGCATGTGCGGACAGCCATTCCATCGGCGGCATGACGCCGTGCCCGGGGGCGTCCGTGAATTCGATACGTCCGTCCGTGACACCAAAGGACATGTCGATAAGGTCGGTCCGCAATCGGTTTTCGGTCACGTCGAGTTCCATCCACGTTGCGCCGAATGCCCTCGCCCCATGCGCGGTGGCGGCAAGTCCGACACCGGCACCCAGATAGTGGGGCGCGAGATGCGCATTGTGGTTGTCTGTCAGTGCCGCAACATCGGCCATCCCCGACAAACCGCTCCACTTCACAGGGTCCGGTTGAAGATATTTGACCCCCGCTTGCACTGCCGCCGCGAAGGCAGGGATTCCGCGTAAGTTCTCGCCGGCGGCGATGGGCACTGACGTGTTGGACGTGAGCGCGGTCCAATCGGATGACGAGGCATCCGACGAGATCGGCTCTTCGACCCAGGTTAAATTATATGATTTCAGGCGTTCCATCATTTGCGCGGCTTCGCCGGGCGTCCATATCTGATTGGCGTCCGTCATGATGGCATGTTCGTTTCCGAGCATGGCTTTTAAGCCGTCGAGGGCGGCAAGATCGTGGTCGCGGCCAAATCCAATCTTAATCTTGAAACCGCGCCAGCCCTGGTCGACCAAGTTTGGGACATGGGATGCCATGGTCTCGCCCGTCAGTGCACTGGCATAGGCGTACAGAGGGTTGGCCTCCAGTCGCTCGCCCGCCAATACGCGATACAGCGGTTCGTCCGCACGACAGGCCACGGCGTCCCACGCCGCGATGTCAACTCCGCCGATGGCTTGAGCAAACGGGCCGTGTTCCCCCGATTGCAGCGATAGGAGGCGCGTTCCTTCGGTTAGCGCCTTGGTCATGGCCGACGGGCTTTCAAATTCCTTGCCGACAACAAATGGAACGAGAATTTCGGTCAGGATACGGGCGCGATGTGGGGCCGCGAATGCCGGCCAATTGCAGAACACCTCGCCCCAACCAACGGCACCGTCGTTCAGCGTTAGTTCAATCAACAATGCCGGTCGCGATCGCATTTCGCCAAAGGCGTTGCGCCGCGGCGTCTGAAGCGGGGCCGAGAGCTCCCACACCTTCGCTGAGCGGACGGACAACGAGGTGTCGACGTGTCGCATCTAATTATCGTTCCCGCTTCTTGCGCTTCGCGCCGAGGGTTCAGCGCAATCCAAAGACCATCGACGAGACCAGCAGTAAGATGCTGATGCCGATGTATATCCAGAAGAGTAATCGGTGGCGCATTTCTGAGACCGCTCAATCGTAACTGAATTTCTCGGATATGATCTGGTTCATTCGAACGTCCATACCCTGCAGGATTTTTTCGATATGATCGATCATGGGCGCCGGCCCACAGACGACATACAAGTGATCGGTTGGCGGCACGTCATCCAACAATTTCATCAACATTGGTGCGTCCAGGATACCCGTTTCGCCGGTCCATGCGGACGTCGGTTCGGACAAGACATGATGCATCTCGAATGCCATATCGTGCGTCATCTGGTCCAATTCGGATCGATATAAGATCTGCTCCTCGGTCCTGTTGCCGTAAATGAGTCTGATCGGTCTCCTATCACCTTGTTCGCGCAGTTCTCGGAGGATGCTCATTATAGGCGCGATGCCGACACCGCCGGCGATCAGGGTCAAGCCCTCTGCCCGCTTACCGGAAAGCGTCAGGTTGCCGTGCGGCCCGTCGACGAAGGCCCGCGCGCCGGGCTTAATGGTGCCGATGGTGTCGGTGAAGTCGCCGGCTTCCTTTATCGCGAAACTGAGACGCGGCCGCTCCGCTGGGCACGAGCTGATCGAGAAAGGATGCTCGGTGATTGAAAAAGGCGAGCGTCCAAGCGTAAGCCAGACGAATTGTCCGGCTTCGAAGTCGATTGCGTCGCCGTGTTGAGGCTCAATCCGCAGTGTCCAGGTTTTATCGGCCGATTTCTCGACCGAGACGACCCGATAAGGATTGCGTAACTGGCGAAGGGGCGTCACCACGTAAACCACCAACAAGGTCGACACGGCGATGCCGGTCAAGACGAGCCAGAAAAGTTCCAAGGACGGCTGGCTGCTGTATCGACCTGCCCCAATAGCGTGGTGGGTGCCGGCAACCGCGATTGCGACGGCCCCTGCTCCGTGCAGAATGCGCCAGGTCTCGTAGCGATATGGTAGCTTGTCGCGTGCGACTCCGGTCGCGACCAGCACGCCCAGCAAAATCCATGCGATAATCCCGGTGGCGAGCGTCGTCGGACTCAGGCCGAGGGAGAGTTGATTGGTTTCATCCCACGGCAAGGGGTGACCGAAAGGCGTCGAATAGATGAACGGATGGATCAGTAGAAAGACCACGATGGTGCGCGCCATCAACTGATGAAAACGCATGGTGACATCGATACCCATGCGGCCGGAGATCATCCGGAATCGGCCCGAGAGCAGGAATTCCACCAGCAACATGGCGAAGGCCACCATCGCCAACGCGGAGGAAAACTCATCAATGAACGGGCGCGCCGGAAACCCCTGTGCGTAGGCGATCGCCAAAGGCATCAGGGCAACAACGATATATGCGACGATCAGGATCGCCGGATGAGATAAGCGCAAAACCAGCGAGTTTGTGAAGTCGCTCATGTGTTCAGCATTACAGTTCCGACGAGCATGTTATAGCTCTACCACAGTTTGCGATGCGACAGGCGTGCTTTTCTGAGGTCGACTTGTGCCGGACACACCGGCGGTGCATCGATTGTGACGCACCGCCGGCAGTTCTGGTTCTTCAGCGATCAGTTGATCAAGGTCGTCGAATGCGGTCCGTGTGGAACCGGAACGCTGGTGCGCGTCTGAACGAGTTTCGGCTCCTCGCCGGTGACCAAGCGCCAAAAGTCGATGGAACCGCCCTCGGCGCCGCCGACATGCTGGTCGAAGTTGACGACGGCGACGTAGTTTCCGGACGCGTCGAAGGTCGCCGCTTCGGGAAGAATGCCGTCGTAGTAGTAGGTGCCGACGGTCGTCAGCTTACGGGTCGCGGGATCTATATGGATCAGGCTGAGGGATGAATACGGCGTATGACGCTCGTCATCGGCCGGTGCATAGGAGACTTCGAGATTCGTCGTAACGGCCCATTCGCCGTTCGGGGAAATGGCGATACCTTCGGGGGATGCGCCAGTGATGCTGCGTCCGACGATAAGATGGCGCGGGCCTCGGTCACCCTCTCCACTGGCGTCAAAACGGATAGACATGACGTCGCCGTCGACGGCTTCGGTCCAGATGCCTGGAACGTCTGGGCCCCAATACAGTCCGACGCTCAGGTAGTGAGAGCCATCCGGGGTGAAACGTCCCATGAAAGGATACTTGGACGTCAACACGGCATTGCCCCAAGGTTCGACCGCAACAGTGCCGCCGGTGCGGGCGACCCTGGCGAAATGGACACGGGCATCATCGACGGTATGAATGGCAAGAAAATCGGAGGTCGGATGCCATTCGACGTGGCTGACGCGATCGGTTTCGGTAATTGCAGGTAGATTGGCATGAGTGACATTGCCGAATTGGCCATCTTCCAGGGTGACGAAGGCGATTCCCCGCCCGTCATTCTGATGCAATGCGACGGCGACCATGCGACCATCCGGGCTAATTGACAGCCCGTCCAGCCGGTTTCCGATATCGGCGGTATCGACAACCGCGGGTGCCGATAGATCGGCCAGATCGATCAGCGTGACCTTGGTGCCGATTGGCAGATCGCGAAACGTTTCGCCGTTGTCCGGGCGCGGTCCGAAACTCTCGGAGACCACCGCATAACGTCCGTCGGGTGTAACGGCGACTGCCGTCGGCGCGCCGGCGACTGAGTTCGAAACCGGTACCGTGGCCACGGACAGATCGTTTAAGGACAATACGCTGAGCACGTCTTCGCTCTCGCGCGGGCCCAGTTGTCCGTTGACGTAGGCCGATGCCAGCATATCGCCATCATGGATTGAAATGACGGCTTTGCCGGCAATGCCCGGCAGGCCCGCTTTTTCGGCGGCTAAATGTCCGCCCGCAAATGCGGGCATGGTCACGAGGAGACCGGTCATCGCGGCCGCCAACAGGGCTTTCTTGGGGGTCAGAATCGTTTTCATAGGTTCCATCTCTTTGAGGGTGACAAATCGGGCAATAGCGCCCCTAACACATCGCATTTGGTCGCAAAGACCCTCTGGACAATTTTGAAGACTCCCTCAATTATGCGGATTTAACGATTAATCAGGGCTGAGAAATCGGAAAAACGATGGAATTCAAAAACATCCGGCTGTTCGCCGTTTTGGCAGAAGAAATGCACTTCGGCCGCGCTGCACATCGCGCGGGCGTGACGCAATCGGTTATGTCGGCGCAGATCAAAAGGCTTGAGGACGAATTGGGTGTCGCCCTTTTCAACCGGACGACACGCGAAGTATCGCTGACCAGCGCCGGCGCCGTGTTCCGGACCGAAGCCGTGGGCATCCTGCGCCGCGCCGAACAAGCGAAACGCGCCGCCGTGGCGATTGCATCGGGTGGCGGAAGACTAGTTCGTATTGGCGTCACGTCGGCGGTCATTGTATCCGACGTCATGCGCCGAATTTCGGACTTCCACAAAACCCGGCCGGAAATACAGATCGCGATCCGTGAACTCGGCACCATCGAACAAGAGGCCGCGCTCGGCGACGGAGAGATCGATATCGGTATCCTGCACCCGCCGTTGGATCGCTCCAACCTGATCAGCCAGACGATTGAGACCGAGCCGTTCTTTGCGTTGATGGATCGTACGATGTTTGATCTGCCGCAGGAACCCGCGTGGCGCGATGTCTTTGCCCTGCCCATCGTGTTCTACGTGCGGCGGCGCGCTCCGCGCCTGTATGATGGCTTCGTCGGTTTCGCCCAGCGCCAGGGTCTGAGTGCCAACATCGTCGCTGAGGCCGAAACGTTTCTAGCAGCCATAGCCATGGCCAAGGCGGGTTTGGGCATCGCCCTGCTCCCGTCGTCGTTCACCGATCTTCAACGCGGCCTGGATGTTGTGCCGTTGCGATCCGACTGTCCGTTGTCGTTGACGACGGCCTGCGCTATCCACGCAAGAAACCAAGACGATGCGGCGTTGCTCAATTTTTGCGACATCCTAGCGAACGAGAAATGAGTTATCCGCAAGCGCGGCGTCTCCGCTTCATGAAATCACTTCCGCGCGTAACCGAACCGTCAAGCAAACAGGCGCTTAACCTCATCTTCACTGTCGATGGGTTGAGCGATGGTCCTAAAAGCCGGTGCGATACCGCCCGAGTTGGGTTGTTCGTGGGTCCGTGTTTCCCACGTTAGGGATGTATTACCGAAATGTAACAACGACGCGCGAGCCTGCGACGTCGCCATAAGAACGGTTTGGGAGATCTATCTAGTGTTTGGTTTTTTGTCGCAGTCGTTGGTTCCACGTGTCATTTCCGGAACGATATTGTTGCTTGTTGGCTCGGTCGGATTGGTGAGCGCCGTCGTGCTCTACCTCATCTCCGATGAGATCAAGGACCAGGTCATCGAGAGGCAGGCCGCGAGCTTGCGAGCCGCGGCAATCGTCATGGCCGACACGTATCCCGAAGTCCAGGTTGCGTTCAACGAGTCGGGCAATGTGGCGCGAATCACCCTGCCCCAGATCCCGGAATTCACCTCCCACGATATGATCGACAAAGTCGGACAGCTGACCGGCGAGACGGCGACGGTTTTCGCATTTGAGCAGGACAACGGCGATTTCTGGCGCCGGACGACGAACATCATCAAGCCTGATGGCAACCGGGCGGTCGGCACACCGTTGGGCACCGGCGGCGCGGTGCATGCCGTTCTGATGCGGGGCGAGACTTTTAGTGGAGAAGCGAACATCCTCGGGCAGGACTATTACACGATCTATGAGCCGATTTTTACGCCCGACAACAACGTCATCGGAATTTTGTACGCCGGCGTCCTGAAATCTCACGTCGATCAAATCTTGATGAGCCTTTTAATCGCGCTTGCCGTCTCGGCACTTGGCGTCGTCGCTATCAGTATTGTGGTGGGCACGGTTGTCTTTCGCTCGATGCTGCGCCCTCTTCCCATTCTCTCCGAAACCATGTCGGTGATGGCCGAGAAGCGCGAAGAGTTGAAAGTACCGTTTCAAGACCGGCGCGACGAGATCGGCGCGATGGCTAAGGCTTTGAAGGTGTTCCGCGAGAGGACGATGGAAGCGAGCCGCCAGGCCGAAGAGAACGAGCAACTGCGGGAGTCCCAGCGGCAAGCCGAATTGGCCGGCGAAGAGGAACGCCGCCAAGCGATGGCGACGTTGGCGTCCGAGTTCGAACAGACGGTGGGCCGGATTGCCGATGATCTGTCATCGTCCGTTTCCGCATTGGAAAAGTCGACGACACATATGGATGACGCCGTGCGCGATTCCGACGTACGAACGGGAGAAACCGCATCGGCGGTCGATACGGCGTCGAGCAACGTGACAACGGTGGCCGGGGCGGCCGAGCAGCTTTCGGCGTCGATCCGCGAAATCAGTCAACAGGTCGCGGAGAGCTCAACGGTGACGCAAAGCGCGGTCGCCGAAGTGCGGGAGACGGCGGGTTCGGTCGAAGATATGGCGAAAGCAGCCGAAGACGTCGGCAGCGTTATTCAGTTGATCAACGATATCGCCGAGCAGACCAATCTGCTGGCGTTGAACGCAACGATCGAGGCGGCGCGGGCCGGTGACGCCGGCAAGGGATTCGCCGTGGTTGCGACGGAGGTGAAGTCCCTCGCCGAGCAAACCAGCAAGGCGACGGATCAGATTTCACAGCAGATTACCGCCATGCAGGCCAATACCAAGGGAAGCGTGACGGCCATGAAATCGGTGGAAAGCACAATCGAGCGGATCAATGAAATCAGCGCGGCGATCTCGGCGGCCGTCGAGCAGCAAGCTGCGGCGACGCAGGAAATTTCAATGAATGCGGCGCAAGCGGCGGAAGGAACATCTGCGGCGTCGTCCGGCGTCGGCAACGTGCGGGACGCGGCGCAAATCGTCAGTAGTTGCGCCAACGACGTCAACAGTGTGTCGGAAAGCCTGTCGACAAACACCGTCGCGCTGAAGAAAGAGATCGGCGTCTTTATGCAGCGCGTGAATGCCTGAGCCTGGGAGTCGACGGGCGGCCGTTATATCGGATCGCCCGCTTTCCAGTTGCTGCTGACGGCGGGCACGTATTTCAGCGACCAGAGGAGCCCGAGGACCAGGACAAAGATCGGCCCGGCCATGCTGGGCGGGTCGCCGAACGGCCAGAGTTGGCCGAGAACCGCAATGGCGAGATGTGCGCCGATGCCGAGGGTATAGACCGCTTTGTCGGACAGGCCCAGGGCCAGTGGCAGACATGTCAATGGGATCAGCGTGATGACGGCCCCCAGATAGTCTCCCTTTGTGATCAACAGATAGCCCGATACGGCAAAGGCGGCAGCGATCAGAATCCATGCCAGCCGTTGGTAGTTTCGATAAAAATGCCGTTCCATCTTGAACGCAGACATGGTGGGTCTCCGGGTTGCGAATGCGGTGCCGCACGTTCGAAGTATGCGGCCATGGGCATCGGGTTGTAACACTAATTCTTAGGAGTTTGGTGTCGGCTGGCAGACTTTGGCGCCCTTGCAGGCCCGCGCCCGCGCCCCTTATAACAAAGGACTGTATTGAGCGCGATATCGCGCCGTCTTTGAGCCATTGAGGAAAGCCTTATGTCCACCGGTGCCGCCCCCGTTGAGGCCCCCGTATCCGGCGATCTGCCGCTGTTGTTCACGCCCTTTACTCTGCGTGGCGTCACAGCGCGCAACCGGATTGTCGTCTCGCCTATGTGTCAGTATCACTCCGTCGACGGGGGACCGACCGATTGGCAGATGATGCATTTGGGGCGTCTGGCGACAGGCGGTCCGGGGATTGTCTTTGGCGAGGAAACCGCAGTCGAGCCGATTGGCCGAAAGACCTACGATTGCGCGGGATTGTACAAGGAAGAACACATCGCCGAATACCGGCGGTTGACGGATTTCATTCGCCTGCAAGGGTGTGTCCCGGCGATCCAGCTCGGCCATTCGGGCCGCAAGGCGTCGTGCCATGGCGCGGTGGAAGATTGGCGGCCGCTGGAAGACCGGGACGCCGAAGACGGTCTGCCGCCTTGGCAGGGGATCGCACCGAGTCCCCTGCCCGAGCCGAAACGCCGGTTTCTGCCGAAGGAAATGGATCACGACGATATCAAGAACGTGCTGGAGGCGTTTCGGATTGCGACGCTACGCAGCGCCGAGGCCGGATATGACATCCTCGAAGTGCACGGCGCGCACGGCTATCTGATCCATCAGTTCCTGTCGCCGTGTTCGAACCATCGCACCGATGCCTACGGCGGCGATATCGAAGGCCGTATGCGCTTTGCCCTTGAAGTTGCCGAGGTTGTCCGCGCCGCTTGGCCACAGGACAAGCCCCTATTCTATCGGATTTCCGCCGTCGACGGTGCCGGCGGCATCTGGGACTTGGACGATTCCGTCGTGCTGTCCAAGGCGCTAAAGGAACGTGACATCGACATGATCGATGTGTCGTCGGGCGGGATCACCGGCAACTCGAAGATGCCGTTGGTACCGCGCTTTGCCATGTATCAGACGGCGTTTTCCGAACGCATCCGGACCGATGCCGACATCATGACGATTGCCGTCGGCGGGATCACGGAGGCGCAGCAGGCCGAAGACATCCTGCAGGCCGGCAAAGCCGATCTGGTCGCCCTCGCCCGCGAATTGCTGTGGAACGCCGACTGGCCGGCTCACGCGGCGCAAACGTTGGGCGTCACCGACCCGTTCGGCGTGATGCCCGAAGAATACGCGCACCGGCTAAGGCAGCGGGAAAAGCAGACACAGATGGAAATCAATCAGGGCGGTGACCAGACGCAAGCGGCGCTCGATTTCTTTCTTCGCGAAAACAACTGACGCGCCGGCAGCGATGGACGACGCGCCCGAAAACAAGACCTACTCGACCGACGATCTGTTGCGGATTATGGCCGATCTGCGGAATCCGGAAACGGGCTGCCCATGGGACGTCGAGCAGGATTTCGCGAGCATCGCGCCGTATACCGTCGAAGAAGCCTACGAAGTCGCCGATGCGATTGACCGGTCGGACATGGACGATCTGAAGGGCGAATTGGGCGATTTGCTGCTGCAGGTCGTGTTTCACGCGCAAATGGCCGCCGAGGCCGGGCATTTCGATTATGCCGACGTGGTCGACGCCATTTCAGCTAAAATGATCAAGCGTCACCCGCACGTCTTTGCCGGAATGTCGGTCGAAGATGCCGACGCGCAGACCAAAGCCTGGGAAGACCAGAAAGCCGCCGAGCGCGCCGCCAAAGCCGAGGCCGAAGGCCGGGTGCCATCTGTGCTGGACGATGTCTCGCACGGATTTCCGGCGCTGATGCGGGCGGAAAAGCTGCAAAAACGCGTCGCCCGCGTGGGCTTCGATTGGCCGACCCTGGCACCGGCGGTGGACAAGGTGCGCGAGGAACTGGACGAAGTCGCGGCCGAAATCGAAACCGGCGGCAGCGCCGACCGGATGGAGGACGAGCTGGGTGACCTGTTGTTCACCTGCGTCAATCTGGCGCGAAAGCTGAAAATCGATCCGGAAACTGCCCTGCGCCGGTGTAACGCCAAGTTCGAGCGTCGCTTTAAGGCGGTCGAAGGCTACGCCCAAGCCGATGGCCGCAATGTGGCCGATATGGACCTCGACGCGCTCGAAGCGCTATGGCAGCGGGTCAAGGCCGACGAACGTGGCGGCTGACGTCCTCTGGGCGTTCATTTCGGCATGTCGATTATCTACTAGTGGAGATTGTCGTAACTCAATCTAGGTGATGCGTTCCTACAGTTTGTCGAGGAGCCGTGTCACCTCGTCCGCCTGCTCCTCCAGAATTTCGTGCCCTTCGTACATCAAGTTTCTGATGTTTCCCGCATTTGCCGCGTCCAAGTCATCAAGGGCCATATTCAACCGTGTATCGAAGCGAAAATAGCGTTGGTCATCTCCGGCTCCGATGTTGGGCAGCAATTGCCCGCACTGGTACGCGGCAGCATCCGCTTGACCGTCCATCATGACGTCGATGACGGGCTTCACCCAACCCGCAACGCCCCAGCTCTTGGCTTTTTCATAAGGTATCGGTCTCGTGCTGATACCGGTACCCAGCGAGACGACCATGATATTGTCCAATCCATTGCCCGTCTTCACAGCCTCTACCAGGCCGGCCGCCGCCGGATTGTTCATAAAGACGCCGCCGTCGACCAGCGCGCGTTCCGGACCCTGTCTGCCGGCCGTTGGCGTTTTTGCCGTTTCGAAATAAGTCGGTGCGGCCGATGTTGCCCTACATACGTCTCGTAATCGGTGATTTCTGTTCTTTGGGTCTTCCGCCGCGCGCACCGTCTTAAAAAAATACGGAGACCGTGCCTCGATGTCGTAGCTGGTGATGACGACCGGTTTGACCACATCTCGTAAGGTCATCTCTTTGAAATACTTTTTGAGAAGCTTTTCCAGATTGTCGGCGCTGTATTTTTCGTCGAGCAAGCCGCCGCCCGACGTAATTCCGTCCCAAAATGATCGGCTAAAGATCTCGGCGCCGTAATCGACATAGAGTTTGAGAAGGTCGTCCGCTGAATACTTCGGTTTATTCACCTGTTTCGATTTTTTGACCGAAACACCGGCAGCCAGAATCCCGCCGGTCGATGTCCCGACGATCAAGTCGAACATTTCGGCGATTTTCTTCCCCTTTTGTTGCTCGATATGTTTGAGCACAACCGCGGGGATGACACCGCGGATGCCGCCGCCATCAATGGATAGAACTTTATACATGCGTGGCCCCCCTATTGGTTCGATAGAACATGTAAAGTAACAAATAAATCTACTTTACATATAAAAAATTGGATGGAGACGTATTCCGTTTGCAGCGTTCCGATCTGATTGGCTGAAGAATGTGGGCTACTGCCGGGCGACGTCGGCAATCGGTAGGTCGCTTGGCGACAGGCGGCCGCTCGCCAATGCCTCCGACAGCACGTCTTGGCTGATTTCCGCTGTTAAGTCCTCTAGTGCCGCGGCAAAGGTGCGGATTTTCTCGTATTCATCCTCGAAACGGGCGACGGTCCAGTCTTCCGCAGGCGTGCGATACGTGCCGTGCGCCTTGATGACGTAGAACGATACGCCGTCGCCGTTGGGGTCCTCGTTGAAGGCACTGTGGGCGATCATGTTGCGGACCCGTAAATAGACGCCGATCTCCTTCAATACCTTGTTGAATTGCGCCTTCCGCTCGTCGTCGATCCCGTCGGACAGGTGCAGCGTGGTGCGCAGGATGTAGAGCTTGTCGGTCAGTTGAATGTTCGTCGCAACCACGCGGGTATTGATATCGGACAGGCTCAGCGCTTTGCCCAGGGCCTGTTGCAATTGCATATCCATCAATGCCCACTCGAAGAAGAACCGGCCGACCAGGGCATAGGTCCGGGCACCGCGATCCAGCGCATGAAAATCGGTCATGGCGTCAGTCTAGCAGATGACGCGCCACCGCGATCAAGTCGCTTGTCTACTAGTAGACACACAACCGGCTCACTCCGCCGCGTCTTTGGCGTCGGAGGGCGGCGTCAAAAGGAAATCGGGCACGCGGCAGCCGACGGTGCAGCAGCGCCCGGGTTGTTTATCCGGACCTTTGCCGTCGGTCCGCGCCAGCAAATCGCGGTCCATCAATTGCTGAACGATTTCTTTCTTTTCCGCGATCGGATAATTGCGCCAAATCTCGCGCTTCATGGCCTCCGGCGAACCGCCGCCGTGCAGTGAAATCACCGAATACCACCCGCCCTGGTGTGAGGCCGTCAGGTCTTCCATCAGCCGTGCGGTCTGAAGTCGTTGCGCGGCGGGAATACCCGGTGCGGCCTGCAACACGTCCGACAAAGTACCGGACGTCGCCGGATTATGATCTTCGTCCGGTCCGGGCAACGTGACAATCAGCCCGCCCGACACCGTATGGGCCAAGCGATGCATGTCGTAGATCTGCGTCGCCAACAGCAGCTTGCCGATGTTGGAAAATACCGGTTCCGGCATAATGTTGCCCGCTGGATCCGTTTGGCCGTAGGTCGAGGCCGCAACGCCTGTGGCATAGAACCCCTCGACGATCTTGATCAGTTCCACCATGTCGTCACGAAGGTGCGCGTGGCGGTCGGGATCGAGGCCGTTGGCCTCGATCATCAAAGTACCCGTCCCGATCAGAAGATCCCCGAATCCGGCCCGTGCGGCGATACACGAATGGCGATGGTGCGTCGCATAGCCATAGGTGATGTGTTCGGACTGCGCCGTTTCGCCGTTCAGGAACACCCGCTCAAACGGCACGAACACATTATCGAAAATGACGCTGCCGGTGGTCTGGGCGTAGCGTTTTGAAAACACCGCCGCGTCCTCGCCGGGGCGTCCGGCGGCACGGCAGGCAATGGTCACCCCTGGGGCGTCGATGGGCACCGCGCAACAGACGGCAAACGCCGCATCGTCGGGCGTCATGGCGCGCGACGGCATGACGATGAAGCCGTGCACGGTCGGGGCCGCCGTGACGATGGCCTTCGTTCCGGAAATGACGATACCGTCGGGCCGTTCCTCAACCACGTGGACATAGGCATCTTTGACCGGCTGTTGGTGCGGCTTTTTCGATCGGTCGCCCTTGGCGTCGGTCATGGCGATGGCGTAGGTCAGATCGTTGTCCTGCACCTCCGTCATGAAATCCCGGAAACGCTCGAAATACGCCGTTCCCTCCTCCGCGTCGCAGCGCTTCGTCGCCTGATACAGGCCGTTAAACGCATCGTGCACCAAATAACGTTGCGCGCACCCGGCTTCGCGGCAGACGATGCGGATCGCCTCCAACTTGCGGAGCAGATCGTCCGTCGTCCGGTCGATATGTGTCATCCGGTTGACGGTGCGCCCGGTTTCCGCCTCGATCGCTGTCATCAGAGGGGCCAGCGCCGGGTCGGCAGCTAGGTCGTAGGTCATGCCGATGGCGTTGATGCTGGGTGCCAGGCGCGGCTCGTCGGCAACGCGGTCGACTTTTTGCCCATCTAGGTAAACCACCGGCGAAAAAGATCGCAGGCTATCGCGATAGGCGTTTGTGGACGCGATCAAGGGCATGGCGGCCTCCCCCTACAATTTGCCGAGCCGGCGCAGCGTATTCGCCAGATCGACCGTGCGTTGGGCTTTTTCGACAATCGGATAGTCGACGAAATACCCGTCGACCTGGATCGAGGCGACGCCGGCTTTCTCGGCTTCGTCAAAGGCCGCGACGATTTTTTCCGACCAGGCGACGGTCTTGGCGTCGGGGGTAAAGACATTGTTGGCAACCGAAACTTGGTCCGGGTGAATGCACAGTTTGCCCTGAAATCCCAATGCCTTAACGGATTCACATGAAGTTTTAAATGCGGCATGTTCCTTGATGTGAATGAACACCGTGTCGATCGGTGGTTCCAACCCGCCGAGCCGCGATGCCAGCACCATTTCCGAGCGGATCGGCAATAACTCGCCCTCGTCCATCGACCAGTCCATCCCCAGGTCACGGGTATAGTCGCCGGCCCCAAAGGCGAAGCGTTTGACCCGCGTTTCCGCTTGCACCATGTCGCGGACATAGGCAGCACCCTTGGCGGTTTCGATGATCGGGATCAGGTCGATCCCCCCGACGTCCAGGCCGCGGTCCCGCTCCAGGTTTTGCAGCATCCACTCCACCGAGAGCAGATCGGCGGTGTTTTCCAGTTTCGGCAGGACGATCCCGTCCAGCCCGTTTTTGACGACGGCGTCGATATCGCCGTAGCAAAACTCGGTGTCATAGGCATTGACCCGGACATAGGCAGCACCGCTGCGCGGCCGGTCCAAGACCTCGCGGACAATGTCGCGGGTAGCCACTTTTTCGGCCACCGCGACGGCGTCTTCCAGGTCGAGGATCACGGCATCGGCCCCGAGGCTGAGAGCTTTTTCGACCCGGCGTTCATGGTTGCCGGGGGTGAACAGATAGGTGCGGTGGGCGTGGTCGGTCATATAATGCCGTCCTTCTTCAGGTTCACTTGATCGTCGGGGCTGAGCCCCAGCCAATCGCCATAAACGTCATCGTTGGCGTTACCGAGTGTGGGGCCGAGGTTGGTGATTTCCGCCGGTGTCTCCGACAGCCGTGGCAAGGCGTTGGGCACCGTAACCGGGCCGACCCCGGGGACGTCGATGGTGGCCAGCGTACCCCGCGCTTGGATATGCGGGTCGGCGAAGATATCCGCGATGGAATTGATCGGCCCCGCCGGCACACCGTGTTCGGTGCAGACCTCGATGACGCGATCTCGGGGCATCGACTTGGTCCAGGATTCGACCTCCACCAGGACCGTCTCGCGGGCCGACAGACGGCGGGCTTGATCGCCGTATTTTTCCCGTAGGTCGGGACGGTTCATGGCGACGCAGAGCCGTTCGAACATTTTGTCTGTGGTGCAGGCGATGGCCATGAATTTGCCGTCACCGGTCGAAAAATGCCCGTGTGGGCAGGCATTCACGGTGCCGGTACTCTCGGGCCCGCGGACGAAGCCGTTCATGGCGTAACGCGGCGCGATTTCGTCCAAGGTGCGAAAGATGCTCTCGTACAACGCGCAATCGACGACTTGACCCTGTCCGGTTGTTTCCTTGTGCCGGAGCGCCATCAGCACCCCGATGCAGCCGTACATCCCCGTCATGTAGTCACCCAAAGATGTGGAGCCCGGGGTCACCGGCGTGGCACCCGGTTCGCCAGACAGATATGTCAATCCGCCGAACGCATGGGCGATGCGCGCGAACCCGGGCCGGTCGCGGTAAGGGCCTGTCTGGCCATAACCCGATACGCGGAGCAGTACCAACGCCGGATTGATTGCCGACAGTACCTCCCAGCCGAGGCCCCATTTTTCGAGCGTCCCGGGACGAAAGTTCTCGCACACCACATCGGTATCAGCGACCATCCGCTTGAATAACTCGGCGCCGCGCGGATCGCTAAGTTTCAAGGTGGCCGAACGTTTGTTCCGCGCCTCGGTCAGCCAGGCCAAAGTGCCGTTTTCCGGCGTCGTCGGTGTCCCATACCGCCGCCACGGATCGCCGCCTTGGGGGTGTTCGATCTTGATGACGTCGGCGCCGAATTCACCCATGATTGAGGCCGCGAACGGGGCCGCGACAAAGCTCGCGATGTCGAGGACGCGCACACCGGACATGGGCTTGGACTCTGGCATGGTTTGTTTCCTGTCGTTTGGCGGCCCGCCTCGTGGCGTGCTCGTTGATTGTCATTCAAACGCATTAAACAGTGTTCAGAAAATTTCTCAACGTTGAATTTCCAGGGATTTTACGATTAAATTCAATATCTTTCCATCTCGGAGATGACGATGTCGCCCACGAGCCAGGCCCGTCAGTCCGCCGTTACGGACTTGAAACGCGCAATGATTTTGGATGCGGCGTCCGCCGAGTTCGCTGCCGACGGTATGGACGGTGCATCGATGCGCAAAATCGCAAAACGGGCCGGGTACACGGCCGGGGCGATTTATTCATACTTCGAGTCCAAAGAAGATATCTACGGCGCCCTCCTCGACCGCTCCCTCGATGCGCTGGCGGCCGCCGTCACCGCGGCGATGGTCGGGCACGACGCGCCCGAAGATCGCTTGCGGCGCGCAGGCTTGGCGTTCTTCGACTATTACGCCGAGCGTCCGCGTGACCTCGACCTCGGTTTCTATCTGTTTCGCGGCGGGTTGAAACCGCATGGTCTCGGACCGCGCTGGGATCGCGATCTGAACGAAAAACTGCTTTGGTCGCTGGCACCGTTCCGCGAGGCCATGCACGACATGGGGTGTGATGAGGCCATGGCCGACACCGAGACCGCAGCGTACTTTGCCCACGTATCCGGCACGTTGCTGCTGATACACACCGGGCGGATGCGATTGTTCGGATCGGCCGGGGCGGATCTCATTTCATCCTACCTCGATGATTTGGTGCATCGGATCGATCGGGCCGTCGCTGCGTCGGAATGGCAAAAAGCGCACGGCGGACAAGATGACTAACAGCCCCATGCGGGTACATTTGGTTCATGCGCATCCGGAAACCGACTCGTTCGTCGCCGCCATGCGCGACACCATCATCGCGGCATTGAGGCACGCCGGGCACCACGTCACCGTCTCGGACCTCTATGCGATGGAATTCAACCCGGTCCTGTCAGCCGCCGATTTCGGTGATCGCGCGGAGGCCGAACATCTGACCTACGCCCTTGAACAGCGGCACAACTGGAAAACAGGCACCCTCGCCTCCGATATCATGGCGGAGATCGAGCAAGTACTGGCGTCCGACATTCTCGGTTTCACGTTTCCGGTGCATTGGTTTGGGCCGCCCGCGATCTTGAAGGGATGGATCGAACGGGTATTCATCTCCGGCCCTTTTTACGGTGGTCGGCGGATCTACAGCGAGGGCGGTTTGACCGGCAAGCGGGCGTTCGCCGCACTCTCTCTGGGCGGACGGTCGCATATGTTCGGTCCTCGCGCCCTGCATGGCCCCTTGATTGATGGCATGTTGAAGCATTTTTTCCAGGGCACACTGGGATATGTCGGCCTGGCGGTGCATGAGCCGTTTGTCGCGTGGCACGTGCCCTATGTGGACGGCGCGGCGCGGCGACAAATGTTGGAAGACCTCGAAACCTATATGAATACGCTCGACACGCAGCCACTTATCGACATGCCGGACCTTTCGGCGTTCGATGAGACGTTTTTGCCCAAGGGATAAGCCACAATCCTTGACGTTCTAGGGGCTGGAAGGACTAGCGTTGCGGTCCATGGTAGTGAGTGACGCATGAATTCGATTTCCCGACGACAGTTCCTTCAATCGGCGGCGATGTTGGCAGCCGCCCCGGTCTTTGCACCTTTGACGGCGCGGGCCGCCAAATCGACCCATGCGTTATCGGCGCGTCTCGCGACGGCGTCTCTGATGGGCGTAAATGCGCCAACGACCGAAGTATGGTCGTTCAACCGTTCCGTTCCCGGCCCTATTTTGCGGATTCCGCAAGGACAGCCCGTCCACATTCCGGTGACGAATACGCTGAAGGCGCCGACGACGGTGCATTGGCACGGTATTCGGATCGAGAATGCCATGGACGGCGTCAGCGGAATGACCCAAGAGCCGATTCAACCGGGCGCGACGTTCGATTACCGGTTCACGGCGCCCGATGCCGGGACGTACTGGTACCATTCGCATCATCGGTCTTGGGAACAAGTGGCGCGCGGGCTCTACGGCATGCTGGTCGTCGAAGAGTCCTCGCCGGTCGATGTCGACCGCGATGTCGCCTTCGTTGCCGACGATTGGCGGCTGGACGACGACGGCCAAATCGCCGGGGGTATGGGTCATCTCCGCGATGCGTCGCATGGCGGCCGGTTGGGCAATTGGCTGACGATAAACGGCACGTCGAGACCGACGTTGAAGGCGCGGCCGGGTGAGCGTCTGCGGCTTCGCTGTCTTTGCGCGGCGAATGCTCGCGTCATGGCCTTCGATTTTGCCGAACTTCGACCCTATTTGGTGGCGCTGGACGGTCAGCCGCTGGCGACGCCCGAGGATATCGATGGCAATCTTTGGCTGGCGCCGGGTCAACGGGCCGATCTGATCGTCGATATCCCAGCCGATGGGCCGCAGGTCTTCACGATCCGCGAAGCCTCGACCCGCGAGCCCATTGTCGCCGCGACTGTCGCCGTCGACGGACCGCCCATTTCGGGGCACCGCACCGAACGCATCACCCTGCCCGCCAATCCGTTGCCGTATCGCTTGGACATGACGTCGGCGGAACGGGTCGACCTGCTGATGGAAGGTGGCGCGATGGGGGCGCTGCGCGAAGCGACGTATCAAGGCAAGCTCTTCGATCTCCGCACCCTGGCGATGGAAAAAGGCAAGGTGTGGACGTTCAACGGCGTCGCCGGAATGCCGACGGCACCGTTGTTGCGGGTTGCCCGCGGCCGGACGGTCGTTATCGACATGGTCAACGACACGCGCTGGCCGCATGCGATGCACCTGCACGGGCATCATTTTCGGATCATCGCCAAGAACGGTTCGGAAATACCGCCGGGGCCGTGGCGCGACACCGAACTGATGCAGCCGGGCGACCGCGCCTCGGCCGCCTTCGTCGCCGACAATCCGGGAAAATGGCTGTTTCATTGCCATATGCTGGAACACCATATGGCCGGCATGGGGACCTGGATCGAAGTCGGCTAAGCATCTGAAATTTTTAATGTTCCGTGGACTTGGCCGGGTCGGGTCCGGCGGCTATCATGTCGCCAGTTCGCCCCTGGCCCGAAGCGAGACCGATGACGCGACGCCTATCCAGAATAATGACGGTTTTCCTCTGCGTGGTGTTGGCGGGTTGCTATTTGCCGGTCCGCTACGACGCCGAAATCGATATTTCGCGGACCGGATATTACGAGTTCTTTTTTGACGGCTACATCGCCAAGGTGCAGTTGTACCAAGACATCGTCGACGGCAAAATCGACCGCGGCGAAGAACAAGAACAGGTCGAGGTCATCCGCAACGATTTTCAGCGGGATTCCGGAACTCAGGCGTTCGAGTATTTCACGAAGGGACATTTCCGGGTCAACTACCAGCGGTCCGGGGATTTGTTGCAGGCAAAATCTTTCACGTTCTTCCGCCGCAACGAATACATGCTCGGCTTCAGCTACAACAACGATACCGGACAGATCAGCATGCTGGGCAAATCCCTCAGCCGTGAGATCAAGAACCGTATTCGCGCCGCCGGTTTGGATTCTTCTGGCGAGCTTCGGTTGTTTACGGACGGCCGCGTGGTTAGCCACAACGCCAACACGGTTCGCCCGTTCCCAAGCAAGGGACCGGGATATCAGCTGTACACGTGGAAGTTCGCCAATATCTTGGCGCCGACACCGGCGCTCAAAATCCAGGTGCGTTAACGCCTTACTGTCGCGTTAAACGACGGATCAGGCTCGACGTGTCCCACCGCTTACCGCCCATGGCGACAATCTCGGCGTAGAACTGGTCGACCACGGCCGTGACCGGTAACGACGCGCCGTTGTTTTTCGATTCGTCCAAGGCAATGCCCAGGTCCTTGCGCATCCATTCGACGGCGAACCCAAAATCGAACTCGTCATCAGCCATGGTCTTGCCGCGGTTTTCCATCTGCCAGGAGCCAGCCGCCCCTTTGGAGATGCAGTCGACCACCAACTTCGCATCCAGACCGGCCTTTTGAGCAAACGCAATCCCCTCGGATAGGCCTTGTACGAGGCCCGCAATGCAAATCTGATTGACCATCTTGGTAATCTGGCCCGATCCCACGTCACCCATCAACGTGACGGCGAGCGCGTAGCTGTCGATCACCGGTTTGGCCGCATCGAACGTCGCCGTATCGCCACCGACCATGACCGTTAGTTTACCGTTTTCCGCCCCGGCTTGGCCGCCGGACACGGGACCGTCAAGAAAGCCAATCCCTTGCTCCGCCGCTTTTTCGGCGACTTCGCGGGCAACCGTGGCCGATGCCGTGGTGTGATCGCAATAAATGCCGCCATCCATGCCGGCGAGAATGCCGTCATCCCCAAAAACGACGGAGCGCAGATCGTCGTCGTTACCGACGCACGAGAAGACGAACGCCGCCCCCGCTGCCGCTTTGGCGGGGGTATCGGCGAATGCGCCGCCATATTCCGCCGCCCATTTTTCGGCTTTCGCAGCGGTACGATTATAAACCGTTACGTCGTGTCCGTTGTTTTGAAGGTGACCGGCCATGGGATACCCCATGACGCCGAGACCGATGAATGCAACTTTTGCCATGTTTCTCTCTTCCTCGTCTCTTAAACACGTCGCCCGCCGACGGGACGGTGACATAAACTTCTGATCCCGTCAGTGCCGGATCTTTCTAGGTTATTTGATGATCCCGACAAAAGAACGTTTGGCGGGCGTGCTCTGACTGCTCTAGGTTTCGCCAAAATGACCGGATAAGGCAAGGGCGCGGCGTCCCGGTGCCCTTGTCGCGTCATGGCACCCGCATGTTGGAATAAAGCCATTGAGAAGATTGATATATCCGCTGCTCAACTCTATCGTCTTCCTCACCATTGTGGCGATAAAACGTTGCGTTTGGTGCATGAAATATCGCTTTTCGCCGCTTCTTCATGGAAATATACGGGTCTGACGCGGTAAAAGCGGACTGGACGAACACATAACTTGCGACGCCCGTGCCGACGGAGTTTTGCAGCGAGACATGCTAAGTCTCGGATTTTGCGTTAGTGGGAAAATTTAATAGATGAAGTCATCTTACGACTCGTACATGAAAAGCCCGTACTCGAGCATCAAGCACTCAACGTACTTTCAGGTTTACGATAAGTTTCTCAGTCAGTTCGTCGGCAAAGAAATCGTCTTTGTCGAGGTCGGTGTATTCAACGGCGGGTCCCTGTTTATGTGGCGGGATTACTTCGGCGAAAAGGCGCGCATCATCGGTGTCGATTTGAACCCGCTGGCGAAACATTGGGAAGATCATGGGTTTGAGATTTTTATCGGCAGTCAGTCCGATCCCGCATTTTGGGAGGATTTTAAAGCCCAGGTTGGCGATATCGACGTCCTTCTTGATGACGGGGGCCACACGTTCGTACAGCAAATCGTGACCGTCGATTCAATGCTGCCCGTCATCAAAGACGGTGGCTACCTGATCGTTGAAGACACCCACACGTCGTACATGCGGGAGTTCGGGGGGCCTTCGCGTTGGTCCTTTGTCTCCTTTGCGATGAACATGGTGCACGGGCTTAATTTCCGGTTCAGCAAATTCAAGAGTAAAGGCAAGCCGCATGAAGACGTGGTATTCGGCGTCGCATTCTATGAATCGATCGTCGTGTTGGAAG
Organism: Rhodospirillales bacterium; assembly: GCA_965222395.1. GTDB lineage: Bacteria > Pseudomonadota > Alphaproteobacteria > Rhodospirillales > Casp-alpha2 > UBA4479. The sequence continues at coordinate 1,142,034 of OZ244947.1, read as the reverse complement.
TTGACCGGGAAAAGTGCGCTGTCCAGTCGAAACCCGTGATCAATGACGGCGAAACGATGAATGCCAACGACTACCGGTATGGCGACTCGACAAAACTGATCCAGAGTTCCGAACAGCTCGATCGCCCCAAAACCGAGGATGAGAGCGGCGCGTTCGCCAAGTTTCTGGCGAAGAAAAAACGTCGCATTTCTCGCTTGGCGAAAATCGTTTGGAACATTCGGAACAATCAGAAGTTAAAATCGTTCTTTAAATATAATTGGTAGTTATATTTAAAATGATACAGAAATATTTATAACGCTGTGATTAATATTGAAAAAGACGTTACCGTCGTTTTGGTTTCGTACAATTCGTCCGGTGTTATTGGCGAATGTCTTAGCCGTTTGGGCGCGTTCGCCGACGTTGTCCTGGTGGACAACGCGAGTACCGATGACACTATTGACGTCGCCAAGCGTGTCTTGCCGTCCGTTACCGTCATTGCGAATGATGAGAATAAGGGCTTTGGTGCGGCGGCAAACCAAGGTTTTGCGGTCGTCAAAACCCCCTATGGCCTGCATATGAATCCAGACGCAGTTCTGGACGACGGCGCGTTGGCGTTGCTGTTTGAAACACTCGAAGAAAACGCGAATTGCGCGATGGCCGCCCCGCTTCTCGTCAATCCAAAAGACGGTGACTACGAACTGTACGTTTGTGGTCCCAACGACAACGCTTCGCATCTTGTGCGGGACTTTCGACCTTCCGGCGCCTTTTGTACGTGGTTCGTAACGGGTGCCGTATTCCTGTTTCGGATAAGCGCATGGAAGTCCGTCGATGGGTTCGACGAACGATACTTCCTGTATCACGAGGATTTCGATCTTTGTAAGCGAACGATCGATGGTGGTTACAGCATCATCCTGGTCCCAGAGGCGGTCGCTCATCATCTAGGAGGACAGTCGGTCACGTTAACGACGAAGATCCAAGCGATGAAGGATTGGCATAAGATTTGGAGTAATCTTTATTTCCTATCCAAGCATGGCGATCCGGAGGCGGCCCGTCGCTTGGCGAAATCAATTTTTTTCGAAAAGGCCATGCGGACTCTGTTGTATGTCTTGTTCGTTCGGCCCAAGCGTATTCGGGGAAACTACATCAAAGCCCATGCCGCGTTCACGTTTCTACAAGGAAAGCCTGCGTCCTATGGTCCAAGTGCCGAGTGAGTGTCAGATGACCAGATTGCCGCGGCCGGAGCGGCCGGTATGAAGGTTCTTGTCACGGGAGGTGCCGGTTTCATCGGTTCGGCGTTGGTCCGCCATCTCGTCCGCGATATCGAGGTGTCCGTCGTCAATGTCGATAAGCTGACGTATTCGGGTAACCTGGATAACCTGCGCGATGTTGAGGACAACCCGCGTTACGCGTTCGAACACGTCGATATCGCAGACAGTGCCGCCCTTGCGGAGGTGTTCGCCCGGCATCGACCCGATGCCGTGATGCATCTGGCGGCGGAATCTCATGTCGATCGGTCGATTGACGATCCACGCGCCTTCGTCGAGTCCAACGTCGTCGGCACCATGTCTGTGCTGCAGTGCGCGCAAGCCTACCGATCTGGGTTGGACGCGACGCAGGCCGAGGCATTTCGTGTTCTCTCGGTGTCGACCGACGAAGTCTACGGCAGCCTAGGCGCCGAAGGCGCGTTTTCCGAAGACAGCCCCTATCGGCCGAACTCGCCTTATGCGGCCAGTAAGGCGGCGGCCGATCACTTGGTGCGGGCCTGGGGCCAGACCTATGGGTTGCCGGTTATCACGACCAATTGCTCCAACAACTACGGGCCGTATCAATTCCCCGAAAAACTCATTCCGCTGATGTGTCTCAACGCTTTGGCAGAAAAGCCCCTGCCCGTTTACGGCACAGGCCAGAACGTGCGCGATTGGCTCCATGTCGAAGATCATGCCGAGGCACTGTGGCAGATCCTTCAGAAAGGCCGCCTCGGCGAGACGTACTTGGTCGGTGGCCGCACGGAGATGACGAACCTCGATATCGTTCAGCGCATCTGCGGTGTCATGGATGCGGAATTGGGTACAGCCGGGTTCGGTCCGCGGACCGAATTGATCACTTTCGTAAAGGACCGGCCGGGCCATGATTTCCGCTATGCCGTCGACGATAGCAAAGTGCGCACCGAGATCGGCTGGCAGCCGAGGCATGATTTAAGCCGTGGCCTTGAGGAAACTGTACGTTGGTATCTCGAGAACCGGTGGTGGTGGGAGCGAATTCAAAGCGGCGTGTACCGGGGCGAACGCCTCGGAACAGGTGCCGACATGGGCCTCTGATCCCTGCCCCTATGCGCGGGCAACGGCGACGATATTCCGCAGGTAGTCGGCATAGGCGTTGTTGCCGAGGTCGTGCGCAGTTTTCTCCAGCTCTTCGAGGTCGATGAATCCCATCCGATAGGCGATTTCCTCGAGACACGATATTTTCAGGCCTTGGCGCTGTTCGATGGTCTCGACGAAGCTTGCCGCTTGTAGCAAGGTCTGCGGTGTGCCGGTATCCAACCAGGCAAATCCGCGTCCCAATTTCTCTACCGCCAGATCGTCACGCCGCAGATATTCGTTGATGATGTCCACGATCTCCAACTCGCCGCGGGCCGATGGCTTGACGGTGTCGGCGATGTCCGACGCGTCGCCGTCGAAGAAATACAGCCCTGTCACGGCCCAACTGGATTTCGGCTGTTCCGGTTTTTCCTCGATGTCGACCGGCGCCCCATCCGGTGCCATGTTTACGACCCCGTAGCGGGACGGGTCGCGGACCCAGTAGGCAAAAATCGACGCGCCGCTTGGCTTGTTGGCCGCGTTGCGCAGTATGTCGGGCAGCCCGTGGCCGAAAAAGATGTTATCGCCGAGGACCATGGCGCATGGCTCGCCGGCGAGAAAATCACGCCCGATGATGAATGCCTGCGCCAAACCATCGGGGCTGGGCTGGACGGCGTATTGCAGCGACAAACCCAGTTTCGCGCCATCGCCCAACAGGCTTTGGAAATGCGGTTGGTCGTCGGGCGTCGTGATGATCAAGATGTCGCGAATGCCTGCCAACATCAGAACGGAAAGTGGATAGTGCACCATCGGTTTGTCATAGACCGGCAACAGCTGTTTGTTGACGACCACCGTCATTGGGTGAAGTCGGCTCCCCGTGCCGCCGGCTAGAACGATTCCCTTCATCGCCACTCTCTCCGTTTCATTGGCCGCGCATTACTCGAATATCGGCGGTAACGCCGAAAGCGGCGGAAGTGCTTCGTCTTTCTCGGACAAGATCGCGTCATTCGGAGCGATCGGCCAGTGAATTCCAAGGTTCGGATCGTTCCAAAGCACGCCGCCCGCGTCGGCCGGGCTGTAATCGCCGCAAATCGCGTAATGAATTTCCGCCTCGTCGCTGAGCGTGACGTACCCATGGGCGCATCCGACCGGCACATAAAGCGCGACAAAATCATCGGCCGCCATCTCCAGGGCGATGTGTCGACCATACGTCGCTTCGCCGCGACGTAGATCGACCACGACATCGAAGACACGCCCCGATTGGACGCGCACGATCTTCGATTGTGCTGCCGGTGGACGTTGGAAATGCAGGCCGCGGACCGTGTTGATCTGGTTCGAGCGCGCAATAGCGTTCTGTGTGAACGTCTCGGTGATTCCGGCATCCTGAAATGCGGCCTCCCGATAGACATCGACGAACAAGCCGCGCTCGTCGTCGATGGGGGCGAAGCGGATCAGCAACACGCCCGGCAGTTCGGACTTTTCGAACTTCATGCCGACGCCTCGATCATTTCTTGAATGCCAGCTTCCAGTGTCACCTGCGGGGACCAACCGGGCACCATCGGGCCATCCCACAGCGGCGGCAACGGCCTCGGCGGAGGCGGCCATGCGCCCGGCGACGTCGCGATGTTGGTTCCACCGACGCGCTCGACGGCGGCGACGAGCGCGCGAACCCCGACGGGATCGCCGGTCCGCACGGCAAATGTCCGGCCGTCGAGGTCGTTACTGGCGTTAAGACCCTGGGCCGCGGCTATGAACGCGTCAGCCACATCCCTGCCGTGTACAAGGTCCATCGTCGGGTCGTCGCTCGGCAGCGGCAGCACATCGCCTGAACGTTGGGCACCGATGATCGCGGGTAAAAGTTTCCCGCGCCAATCGCGCGGCCCATACGTGTCGAAGAGAACCAGCGTCGTCGTGCGAAGACCCCACGATTGCCGGTAATAGGCAATGATGGCCTCGAAGGCCTCTTTTGTCGCCGCATACAGATTGTAGGAATGCCGTCGATCACCGTCGTCGAATTGATAATAGCTCCCGGTGTTGACGAAGGATTTGACCCCGGCGGCGGCTGACGCGGCCAGGACGGACGTTCCAAACGTCACGTTGCTGTCGATGAGCGCGGCGAGGTCGGCGTCGGCATCATTCTTAACGAACCGGCCAGCCATATGGACGACGGCATCGGGGCCAACCCGGGCCACGATCTCGGCCATATTGTCCATCCCATCTTCCACCATGTGGCAGGTCGGCGGCGTTGTCAGGGACATCAGCCGGGATACATCCGACGTGCTGCGCACCAATGCATGTGCGACCATGCCCCGCACCGCCAATCGATCGCATAGCTCGAGCCCGACAAAGCTCGTTGCACCGGTGACGAGGATTGATGTCATGGGGGCTCGATCACCACGTCTGGGATCGCAGTCAGCACGCGGCCGTTCCAGGCGGTAATCGGTGCCAGCCGCTTTTTCAGTTCGGTCGCGAAGTTCCAGGCCAGGATCACCACCAAGTCCGGCTTCTCTAGATGCAGGGTTTTTTCGGCGACCACGGGTATGTGGCTCCCCGGCAAGAACATGCCTTGTTTCGCGGGCGTATCGTCAACGACGAAATCGATACTGTCGGCACCGATACCGCAGTAATTCAGGAACGTATTGCCCTTGGCGGCGGCGCCGAATGCGGCGATACGGCGTCCGGCCGCCTTTTCCTCCTGAATGGTTCGGCAAAAATCGTCACGGATTTTCTCTGCCCGGGCGCGAAATGCCGTATACGTCGCGGGATCGAACAGTTTCAGTTCTTGTTCTTCTTGCAAGACATCCGCCACCGCGTCGCGCACGGGGCCGGTGTCCGCCCCCACATGCCGAGTATACACGCGAAGCGACCCGCCGTGTGTCGGCAGACGCTCAACGTCGTAGACCTCCAGCCCATGTTTCGCCATCACGCCCATCACGAACCGAAGCGACAGGTACGAGTAATGCTCGTCATAAATCGTATCGAACTGCGTCTGGTCGACCATACGCGCCAAGTGCGGGAATTCCAGCGTTACCGAGCCTTCGGGTTTCAGCAGCATTGCCAAGGCGGCGACGAATCCGTCGGTATCGGGCACATGGGCGAAAACGTTGTTCCCGGCGATCAGGTCGGCCTGTCCCCGACCGGCGATAATCTCGGCGGCAGAGGTGCGGTCGAAAAACGTGACCATCGTTTCGACCCCTTTTTCGCGCGCCGCGTCGGCAGCGTTCTTGGCGGGATCGATCCCGAGACAGGGAATCCCATGCGTGACCATGTGGCGCAGCAGATACCCATCGTTCGATGCGACCTCGACAACGAAGGATTGGTCATTCAATTGAAAACGGTCGATGGCCATATCGACGTAGCGTTCGGCGTGTGCCGCCCAACTGCCGGAATAGGACGAAAAATACACGTAATCGGAGTGAAACAACTGTTCGGGGCCGGCGGTATCGGTGACTTGGACCAGGTAACAGGAGGGACAGAAATTGACGATCAGCGGCGCCCGGGGCTCTTCGGTTCCAGCTTGGATTCGTTCCAAATCATCCTTTGATAGCAGTCGGTTGGCGGACGGTTGTTCGCCCAAATCAATGACCGTATGGTTCGCCGGCGCTGCGCAATTCCGACATCGATAGTCGTCGTTCGTCACCGTGGTCCCTCATGTGATTGCGTCGCCCCCCACCGGGCGACGCTCGACCATACCTGTTTACGGGTGGGTGTTCCATTCCGCGGCACCGGAGGGGTATCGATGTCGTCCACCTGCTCTTACCCCGTGGACGAAATGAGCGAGTCGGCGCGCGTCACGATCTCTCGTAACGGCGGCCATAAATCCTGCGCGCCGGCAATGGCCAACGTGCGTTCGGGAAGTGTCGATGTCACGCGGTACGGATGCGCATCGTCTAGCCAACTGGCGACGCCGCCGGCTTCGGTGACGATCAGGCAACCCGCCGCATGATCCCATGGCTTCAGCCGTCCGCCATATCGCGCGAGATCGAGTTTTCCCATCGCAATGTCCATATATTCCCGCCCAACACATCGGTAACGCTGGGTACAGATCGGTTTTTCCGATGCCTCCACGCGGTTAATCCGCGCCCGAAGCCGGTCACCAACCACCAACACGGCTTGATCGAAGGGACGCTGAGACGGGCCGAGGCGAAGGGTTTCGCCATGTGGGTCTCTGTAGAAGGCACCATGCCCCTGTACGGCCGAAACCGCCTGTCCGGTGACGGGATCGATGATCCATCCGGCAAGCGTCTCGCCGCGATGCGCCAGCGCGACAATGACGGTGAATGGGGTTTCGCCGTGTGCGAAATTGTGCGTGCCGTCGACCGGATCGACAATCCAGACCGGGGCATCGCCGGCGAGGTTATCCAGGTTCTTGGGGTCGGCCTCATAGCCTTCTTCGCCCAGCACGATGCTGCCTGGGATCAACGCCGGCAATGCGTCCTCAAACGCCAACTCCGACGCGTGATCGGCGGCGGTGACAAGATCGCCGGGACGCTTTTCGATAATTTCATGGGCCGCCAACGCCTTGAAACGCGGCAGTATTTCGGCCTCGGCAATGTCCGCCATGAGGGTCAGAACGTGATCCGCCACAGCATGAACATCGACAGATGCGGCGTCAGTTGATGTAGAGGTCTCGGTCACGGTGGTACGCCTCTTCCGCGTCTTTCAGGATGGTGCGGGCTTCGTCGGAAAACGCGCTTCTCTGGATCAGCGCCTGTACGACGAACGCGTTGAATGTGACCGCCTCACCTTTGCCACGCAAGCCGAAACGCGTGGCGTAATCGGCCAGCATCTTGTGGGTCATTTCGCGGGCCATAACATTGAGCTGCCGCTTCACGAAGCGATGGGTCAGTCGCCACTTCTGTTGCGCGGTTTTTGTCGCCATGACTATCTACTAGTAGATACTGGACGATGACGCAAGGTCGTGGACGATACCTAGTGCGTGATTTCGGAAAGTGCCTTGCCGAACTGGGCGTGAAATCGCTCTGCATCTTCCGGGGCGATGCGGACCGTCAGCGTGATCCCCTCTTCGCCGTCGTCCCGCGTCAGAACATCACCATGTTCGTGCAGCCACGCCAAGGCGGCCCCTTCGGCGAAATCCAGATTAATGCGCATGGTCCGATAGTGATGGGTCAACAAGTCATCGACAGCGGATAACAGGTCGTCACAGCCTTCGCCGGTCTGGGCCGACATCGGGACCGCGATTTCATTCCCACTCCGGGCGCGATTGATCACAAATATCCGTTCTTCGTCGGTCAGCAAGTCGATTTTGTTCAACGCTTCGATGATCGGTTTCTGAATCGTTGGCTTATCCGTCTCGGCGGGGCTCGATGCCGAGACAATACCCAACGTGCCCATAACCGTCAGCACATCGTCGCGCTGCGCGTCGGTGTCCGGGTGTGCGACGTCGCGGACATGGACGACGACATCGGCCTCGACGACTTCTTCCAACGTCGCGTGAAAGGCATTGACCAGCTCGTGCGGCAGATTGGAGACAAAGCCCACAGTATCCGATAGGATCGCCGTGCGTCCGCTTGGCAGCGGGATGGCCCGCATGGTCGGGTCCAACGTCGCGAACAGCTGATCCTTGGCCATCACATCGGCGTCCGTGACGCGGTTGAAAAGCGTGGACTTTCCGGCGTTCGTATACCCGACCAAGGCGACAACCGGATGGGGGACGCGTCGCCGCGCCGCGCGGTGCAGTTCGCGTGTCCGAGACACGTCTGCGAGGTCTTTTTTCAATCGATCGATTTTTTGCCGGATCAGCCGACGATCGGTTTCGATCTGCGTCTCGCCGGGACCACCCATGAATCCGACGCCGCCGCGCTGCCGTTCCAGGTGCGTCCAAGACCGCACCAGACGCCCCAACTGGTAGGTCAACTGGGCCAACTCGACTTGCATGCGTCCCTCGCGCGTTCGTGCGCGGGCACCGAAGATTTCGAGGATCAAGCCTGTCCGGTCGAGGACTTTGGTGTCCCACGCCCGTTCCAGGTTGCGCTGTTGGACCGGCGTCAGTTGCGCATCGACAATGGCGATTGGTTTTTCATCATCCGGCGATGTGGCCTCGTCGATGGCGGCGGCGACACTTTCGACGGCGCCCATTCCCAACAGCGTTGCCGGGCGCGGTTTCTTGACGCCGAACGCCGCCGCGTGTGCGACGTCCAGGTCGATGGCCAAGGCAAGCCCCACGGCTTCCTCGAGGCGCGCTTCTTTGACGCGGACTTCGTTGGCTTGGGCGCTTAAATCCGGATGGACGACGATGCAACGTTCTTTGATGGGCCGGCGATCGATCCCAGCGCCGCGGTCTTTACTCACGCATCCTCGGCGGCGATGTCCTTTTCGGGTTCGAACAACTGAACGGATGTCGAGGGCATGATCGTCGAAATCGCATGTTTGTAGACAAGCTGCGTATGTCCGTCGCGGCGAAGCAATACGGAAAAATTATCGAACCAGGTGACGATGCCTTGCAGCTTCACACCGTTGACCAGAAACACGGTCACGGGGGTTTTGTTCTTGCGAATGTAGTTGAGAAAGACGTCCTGCACGTTCTGGGGTTTATCTGAGGACATGCTTATTTTCCCCCTGGGCTGGTGGCCCGTATCGAGCGGGCTCGGTTGTTGTTTAATCCGATTTTGGGACCATAGCGGTCCGAAATCGTGTTTTATCGCTCGGAAACCTTACATGGTCCTGAAAAAATTGCAAAGCTGTCGGCAATCTTCGAAATGATGGTGCGGTTCGCAGTCGATGAACTCGCCGTTTTGGGGTGCTTCCGGTCTAACAAGAACGGGGACGCAGCCCGATCCGACGCCGCATTGCAGGTCGATATCGGTATCGCCAACGAACCAAATATCCGATCCAGGCGACAAGCCTGCAGGTTCGAGCGCCATTCGCACCGGCGCTGGATCGGGCTTGTCGCGGACGGCGTCCATGGCGCCGACCAATTTGCCGAACTGATCGGCCCAGCCTAGCTGCTCCGCCTCCTCACGCAAGAAAGCCCCCTTCTTGTTTGACACGACGGCAAGATAGACGCCCAGGTCGAACAATCGCGATATTACCTCCGCCGCGCCGGTTGCCGGGACAATCGCATCGGCATGAATCTCCGCGTAGCGTGCATAAAAAACATCGCCCGCCTTTTCCCATTCGTCGCCGAAATAGCCCGGAAACGTGTCGCGCAGTGATTTGCGGACCTTGGTGCGCGTTTCCGAAAGGCTCCATTCCGGCAGTCCATAAGCACGGAACGTCGTGTTCAAGGCGTCGTGAATAACCGGCCACGAGTCGACCAAGGTATTGTCCCAGTCGAATACGACGGCACGCGGTAAAGAAACGGATGTCATGGTTTTTTGCGCCGATCAGAAGAATTCAAGCTGCACCGAGAACATTTTCTCGACCTTGTGGACGACATCGGCGGCGGCGAACAGGACCACCCGGTCGCCGGCATTGATGATGGTATCGCCGCTCGGGTAGACCGTTTCGCCCTCCCGGACGATGGCGCCGATCAGCACGCCTTGCGGCAGTTTCGTCTCGCGCAGCGGCTTGCCGACCAAATCCGACGTCTGCAGAGCTTCGGCCTCGATCAACTCGCCGAAGTCCTCTCTTAGGGTATGAACGGAGTGAATCCGGCCGCGGCGAACGTGCTGCAAGATTTTCGAGACCGTAATGTTCCGGGGACTGACGATCACGTCAATCCCGATGGATGCGACCAGATCCTCGTAGCTGGAGTTGTTAACCAGAGCCACGGCCCGCTGACATCCGAACTTCTTCGCCAACAAGCTGGAAAGTATATTCGTTTCGTCGTCGTTGGTAACGGAGATGACGGCTTCCGCCTGGCGGACATTGGCCTCTTCGAGGATGTCTTGGTCGAGTGCGCTGCCATTGATGACAATGGTGCGCTCCAATGTGCCGGCGATCTTCTCGGCGCGGGCTTTATCGAACTCGATAATTTTGGCGCGCACCCAGTCGTGATTGTTCTCAAACTCGGTGGCCAGAAACATTCCGATGTTGCCGCCACCAAAGATAAGTAATCGACGGGCTTCACGTTCTTCGTGGCCGAATGCCGCCATGGCCCGGTCGACCTGATCGCTGTCGACGACAAAATACACATCGTCGCCGGCAATCATCTGATCGTCGCCGCGCGGGACGCTGGGCCGGCCGTCGCGGACGATACCGACGATGACGATGTTCATATCGGGAAACAGCTTCGACAGTTGGCGCAGCGGCGTGTTGACCAACGGGCAGTCGTCTTTGCAGCGCACGCCCAAAAGCTTCACTTTGTTGTCGACGAGCGGGATCATTTCGAACGCGCCCGGGACCTCAAGCCGTCGTACAACCGAACGCGCGACCTCCATCTCGGGCGAGATGATCACATCGATCGGCATGTGATCACGCGAAAACATGTTCGCCCAGATCGGTTCCAGATAACTTTGCGAGCGGATTCGAGCAATTTTAGTCGGCACACCGAACAGCGAATGGGCGACCTGACACGCCACCATGTTGGTCTCGTCGGCCAAGGTGACGGCGATTAGAAGATCGGCGTCGCCGATGCCGGCCCGTTCCAGCACGTCCGGATGCGAGCCGTGTCCGACGATGCCATTAACGTCATGTGCGTCGGATATTTGCTGCACCAGGGTCTCGGATTGATCGACCACAGTGACGTCATGGTTTTCCAACGCCAAATGACGGGCGATGTTCGATCCGACCTGTCCTGCGCCGCAGACGATGATTTTCATGTCGTACCTATCGATCCGAATTCGCGGATATTATTGCTTGTCTTGGCCGCGTACGCCCAGGGATTTCAGCTTGCGATGCAAGGCGGAGCGTTCCATCCCGACGAACTGCGCCGTTTGTGAGATATTGCCGCCGAACCGTTCCACTTGCGCCAAGAGGTACTCGCGCTCGAACACTTCGCGGGCGTCGCGGAGCGACAGAGACATGATTTCGGCGCTGCGTTCGACGTCGACGGAGGGGGCATTTCCCATGATTTCTGGGGGCAGCATCATGCCGTTGATCTCTTGGTCCGCATCGCCCGGTGCCATGATTAAAAGCCGTTCGATCACGTTGCGGAGTTCACGCACGTTACCCGGCCACCCGTAGGTCTGCAACGCGACCACGGCATCTTCGGAAAACCCGCGCGGAACTTGCCCGGACGCGCCCGCCGCATTGGCCATGAAGTGCGCCGCCAACAGCGGGATGTCATCGCGCCTTTCGATCAACGGCGGAACATGGATGGGTACGACATTGAGGCGGTAGTACAAGTCTTCGCGGAAAGCGCCGTCATTGATTTGCGCCGTCAGGTCCTTTGTCGTCGACGCAATAATCCGAACGTCAACCTGGACCTGCGCCGTGCCGCCGACCCGCTCGAAAAGCTGTTCCTGCAGCACGCGGACAATCTTGCCCTGGGTTTCGAGCGGCATGTCGCCGATTTCGTCAAGTAGCAAGGTGCCTTTATGGGCGCGTTCCAGCGTCCCGGTTTTGCGCTCCGCCTCGCCGCCGCTTTCGGTTCCGAAAAGTTCCATCTCCATGCGGTCCGGGTGCATGGCGGCACAGTTGATTACGGCGAAGGGGCCGTCCGCGCGGTTTGAACGCGCGTGTAACAGCCGCGCGACAACCTCTTTGCCGGCTCCCGGCGGGCCGGAAATGATGATCCGCGAGTTGGTCGGCGCGGCGCGGTCTATCGCGGTCCGGATATCCCGTATGACAGGCGACTCGCCAACCAGGTCGAGGGTGTTTCCGGCGCGTACGCGTAGTTCGGCGTTTTCCCGTTTCAGCCGCGCCGCTTCGGTGGCGCGCTGCACCAACAACAGCAAGCGGGCTGCCGTAAACGGTTTTTCGATGAAGTCGTAGGCGCCGTCCTTGATGGCCTGCACGGCGGTCTCGACCGTCCCGTGCCCGCTCATCATCAGAACAGGTAAGTCGGGATGCTCGCGTTTGACCTCGGCAAGGATGCCGAGACCGTCCAACTCGCTGCCTTGCAGCCAAATATCCAACAAAAGCATACTGGGCAGGCGTTCTTCGACGGCGGCCAAGGCACTCGTGGAGTCCTTGGCGGTGCGGGTCTCGAAACCCTCGTCCGCCAACAGTTCCGAAACCATCTCGCGGATATCGCTTTCGTCATCGACAATCAGAATGTCGGTCGCCATGGCCGCTCTACTCTATTCCCGTGAAAAGGCTCAACCACGCGGCAACGATGTTGCAACGTTCATTGCCGCGAGGTCTTGCGGCAAATCCTCATCGGGGATCGCCCCCGTGTGATCAATCGGTAGTGTCAAAATGACCCGCGCTCCTCGTGGATCCCGGTCGACAAGCGACACTCCCCCTCCATGTTCTTCCATAATCTTTTTCACGATGGCCAGCCCAAGTCCAGTCCCCCGCGCGCGCGTGGTCACATATGGCTCCGTCAGGCGGTCGCGCTGTTCGGTCGGAAGACCGCGCCCGTCGTCTTCGATGGCGATATGCACGGTCTCGCCGTCACCGACTTGGGAAAGGGTCAACTCGACCGTGCCGACGACATCGTCATGCCCCTCCTCCCGCGCGCCAAGGACCGATTCGGCGGCATTCTTCAAGACATTCGTCAGCACCCGCGACACCTGGCGGGCGTCGCAGTCGACGTTGATATCGTCGTCGGGCAAATGCATCTCGAAATCCACGTCGATGCCCCGATTTCGCTCCAGAAATACCGCCTGACGGCACAACTCCGACAGATTTTCGCGTTTGATTTCCGGTTGCGGCATGCGCGCGAAGGACGAGAACTCGTCGACCATGCGGCCGATATCGGCCACTTGGCGGACGATGGTGTCGGTGCACTTGGCGAAGGTTTCGGGGTCGGATTCGATTTCTTTCAGATACTTGCGATTAAGCCGTTCCGCCGAAAGTTGGATCGGTGTCAGGGGATTTTTGATCTCGTGGGCGATGCGCCGTGCAACATCCGCCCACGCTGCTTTTCGTTGCGCCGACAACAGCTCGGTGACGTCGTCGAAGGTAACCACATAGCCGGTAATTTGGCCCTCCGACGTTTCCGCGGCAACCCGAACCAATAGACTTCGCGACCCGCGCGCAACCGAGACGGAAACTTCGTCCTGTTGCAGGCGATCCGGCCGTTCCCGGGCTTTGTCGATCAAGCCGGCAACTTGTGGTAAGGCGTCCAGCATCGGCTGGCCGATCATTGCCGTCAAATCCGTTTCCAACAGGTCAGACGCGCTACGGTTCGGAAGATTGATACGGCCGTCTTCGTCAAGACCGACAACCCCGGCGGAGACCCCGGCCAGAACGGCCTCGGTAAACCGGCGCCGGTCGTCCAACTCTTCGTTAGCCGTCATTAGCCCCTGCCGCTGCGAGGCGATGCGCTCGGTCATATTGTTGAACGCGCGGCTCAACAAACCTATTTCGTCTCTCGCGTCATCCGTATCAACGCGGGCGTCCAAATCGCCTTTTGATACTTTGTCGGCGGCGCCGATCAGTCGCGTCAGCGGCGCCGCCAACTGTGCCGATACAGTCATGCCGATCCAGATCGCCGCCATCAGCAAGACCATCACTGCGAGCATATAAATCAACACGAAACTGATCTGGACGCCGCTTCGGGTCGATTGCAACTGGCTGTATTCGTCGAAGGCCTGTCGGATGCCGGTAATGTGTTGAAGCACGCGCGGGTCGACGAACCGCTCGACCAGCAAATAGGCGTCGACGAACCGGGTCAGCCGGATCATCGCCCGTACTTTGTCCTGCCGTTCCGAGCCCAACAGCGCGACACCGCCCTCGTCCGCCTGCTTGAACGCACCGTCGGGTATGGCTTCGACGACCGTTGATAGCGCGAAATCGGAGCGGGCCAAGATATTGCTAAAACGGTCGATGACGACGGCCTCGGGCAACTCGCGTTGCGACGCGCTGGCGGACAACAGCCGATTGAACTCCCATGGGCTGCGGACAAGCGACGCGGCGTTCAAGTCCAGCACATAGGCGATGCTATAGGCTTGGTTGGCGATGTTCTCGCGGTGTTCCTTGACGTAAGCGTCCGTGACTTCGACCGATTCCCGGAATGCGCGCGAGACACGGTCATTGAACCAAGCCTCCAAGCCAAAGGTCAGGGACAGATAGGAAAAGACGGCAACAAGGACGGCGGGCGCGATCGCGATCAGGCCGAAAAGCATGACCAATCGACCTTGCAGGCCGGCGCCGACTTGCCCGCGGCGGCGTGCGACCCAAAGTGCGACGAGGCGGCGTCCGACGATGATGCTGAGGGCCATGAACAAAACGGCATCGATAATCAGCAGCCAGCGCAGCGGCTCGATCCGGTTTTGAATGGATGAATTGTCGGCCATTAAGGCGACCGTCGCGACACCGGCGACAATGGCTAGTAACGCCAAGACGAAGGCAAGTTTACGCTGTAGGCTGCTGTTGCTCAGCCAGCTGCCGGCCTGGTTGCGCGCGGCGCCGGTCACCCGGACCCCTTGATAATCGGTATTCCGAGTTCTTTGATTTTCTTGCGGAGCGTATTTCGGTTGAGCCCCAAAACCTCGGACGCCTTGACTTGATTTCCGCGCGTCGCCTGTAGCGTTAGGATGATCAGCGGACGCTCGATTTCACGGAGGACCCGGGTATGAAGTCCGGCTGCCGGCAGCGTATCGTCATGTGCCGAAAAATACGTGCGTAAGTGTGCTTCGACCGCGTCCGACAGACCCCCCGCCGTGCCCGGCAACGGTTCCGCGTCCAGCGGACGACCATCGTTCAATTCCGTGCGGATGATCTCCTCGCCGATGACCTCTTCGGAATACAAGGCCGCCAGGCGCTGGACCATATTTTCCAGCTCTCGCACGTTTCCCGGCCAGGCATATTGCTGCAGGAGTTCGATGGCGGCTGGATCGATGATTTTCCAAGGCAGCCCTTCATTTGCCGCACGGCCGACGAAATGCCGGACCAATTCTGGAATGTCTTCGGTCCGGTCGCGCAAGGATGGTAAACGAATCGGCACGACATTGAGCCGAAAGTATAAATCCTCGCGAAACAGCCCCCGACGGATCAAACGCTTGAGGTCGTGGTGAGTTGCGGCGATGACGCGAACGTTGGTTTTGATCGCCGTGCGACCGCCGACCGTGGTGTATTCGCCTTCTTGCAACACCCGCAGTAGCCGGGTTTGCGCCTCCATCGGCATATCGCCGATTTCGTCCAGAAAAAGCGACCCGCCCTCGGCTTGCTCGAAACGCCCCGTGGACCGATTGACGGCCCCCGTGAACGAACCTTTCTCGTGACCGAACAGCTCGCTTTCGATCAACTCGCGCGGAATCGCCGCCATATTGACGGCAACAAACGGTTTGTCCTTGCGCTTGCCGTAGTCGTGCAGCGCCCGGGCGACCAGCTCTTTGCCGGTTCCGGATTCGCCATTGATCAAGACGGTCAGGTCTGTCGGCATCAATCGCGCTAAGGTGCGGTAGATTTCCTGCATCGCCGCCGACCGCCCGATGAGCGGCAAGGCCTCTTCGACGTCTTCCGGGGCGCTGTCGCGTGTCAGGTTGTCATCGTGGGTCCGTGCTTCCAGGCCGCGCCGGACGACGGCGACCAGTTCGGCGATATCGAAAGGCTTCGGCAGGTATTCAAAAGCGCCACGTTCCGTTGCCTTAACGGCGGTTAGCAGGGTGTTTTGCGCGCTCATCACGACAACCCGCAAATTCGGCCGAATGCGTCGAATGCGCGGCACCAAGTCCAAGCCGTTCTCGTCGGGCATGACAACGTCCGTCACGACGAGGTCGCCGTCGCCCTGCTCCACCCATTGCCACAAGGTCGAGGCATTCGATGTCGCCCGGACCTCGTATCCGGCCCGTGACAGCGCTTGGGTCACGACGACGCGGATGCCGTCGTCGTCATCGGCGACCAGGATCGTCGCGCCTGCACTCATTCCGTTTTAGCCCCTCGTTCCTGACGGTACATCGGTAACATTACCCTAAAAATTGTCCGCCCAGGTGTGCTATCGAATTCAATCACACCGCCGTGGTCGCCGACGATCTTGGCGACCAGCGCCAGGCCCAGGCCGCTTCCCTTCGGTTTCGACGTGACGAAGGCGTCGAAAAGGTAACGGCGCAGGTCTTCGGGGATACCCGGTCCGTTATCGCGGACCCATACCATCAGCGGCAGGTGCACGCGATTCTTGATGCCCGGCAGCGCGAACCGCACGCCTTGATTATAGGCAGTGCCCAGCACGATCTCGCCGCCGACACTACCGACGGCCTCGGCCGCATTCTTCACCAAGTTGAGGAATACCTGCACCAACTGATCGTGATTCCCGCCGACGGGCGGCAACGACGGATCGAAATTATTCAGAAATCGAACATGTTTGCCAAATCCGGTCTGCGCCAGTTGCTGAACCCGGTCCAAGACCATGTGAATGTTCACCGGCTCCCGCTCCAACGGGAAGCGGTCGGAAAACACCTCCATCCGGTCGACAAGGTTCACAATGCGATCCGCTTCGTCGCAAATTAGGCGGGTCAGTTTTTGGTCGTCGTCGGAAATGTCCGTTTCCAGCAATTGCGCCGCGCCGCGAATCCCCGACAACGGGTTTTTGACTTCGTGCGCCAACATCGCTGCCATCGCGGTGACTGAGCGGGCGGCGCCCATGTGGTTGAGTTGGCTGTTGATCTTTTCGGCAATGGATCGAAGTTGAATGACCAGGGCAATGGCGCCGGTCTCTTCGGGGATGCAGGACGCCTGGACATCGACAGCGTGCGAACCGATCCGAGGGGTTTCCAGTACGACATCGTATTCGGCGACAACGCTGCGGAACCGACGCGCTTGATCGATCAGGCTCACGATGGGGCTGTCGGCGGGAACCACGGCTTCCAGGGCTTGTCCACACAGGAACGCACTGCTGCCGCGAAACAACTGTTCGCCGGCTTGGTTCAAACGGACGATTTGGTTATCGGCGTCGACGACCAGAACCGCGCTGGCCAGCGCGTTCAGGACGGCACCGGGATCTATATCTGTGCTGGGCGTTTCGGCGTGACGCCGCAAGGCGGCCGATTTCTCGGTCATTCGATCAAGCCGCCAACGTATCGGCATTCATGGCATAGAAATCCTTGACCGCCTGGACGACAAGGGCCGGATCGGTCAGGTTATTGACTTTAGACCGGAATTCAGCCGAATCGCGTAAGCCTTTGGAATACCAGCCAATATGCTTTCTAGCGATTCGTAGCCCGGCGTCGATGCCATAGTGGCTGAGCATGTCTTCGTAATGCGCCAGCACGGTGTCGCGCTGATCTTCGAGGGCCGGGTCCGGGACCTGTCCGCCGGTATCCAAGTAGTGTTGGACTTGGGCCGGGAACCATGGTCGGCCATACGTTCCGCGACCGATCAACACGCCATCTGCGCCCGACTGCGCCAAGGCGTTTTCGGCATCTTCCAAGGTCGTAATGTCGCCATTGCAAAACACCGGCAAGCTGACGGCCTCCTTGACCTGGCGGATATAGGCCCAGTCGGCATGGCCTTTATAGAATTGGCATCGCGTGCGGCCGTGCACGGCGATTGCCTTGATGCCGCACTCTTCGGCGATCCGCGCCAGCTCAGGTGCATTGCGGCTCGCGTCATCCCACCCGGTGCGCATCTTCAACGTCACCGGCAGGCTGACGGCCTTGACGGTGGCCTCCAGAATTTTGCCGGCATGGCGAAGATCCCGCATCAGTGCCGAGCCAGCATCGCCATTGGTCACCTTTTTGACCGGGCATCCCATGTTGATGTCGATCAACGAAGCACCGCGCCCTTCGTTGAGCTTTGCGGCTTCTGCCATAACGTCCGGTTCGCAGCCTGCCAGTTGCACCGACATCGGGTGCTCTTCGGCGCAGTTCGAGGCCATTTTCATGGTCTTGCGGGCGGCGTGCACCATGGCCTTGGAGGCGATCATCTCCGAAACCACCAATCCGACGCCCCAGCGTTTGACCAGCCGCCGGAACGGCATATCCGTCACGCCGGACATCGGGGCCAAGACGACTTGGCCGTCCAATTGCAGTGGGCCGATGTGGATCGGGGTCAACCGGGTTTTCGACATGCGTAGGCATCCTTTGGAAACTGCCCACAAATTAGGCATTGCCAACGAATATGCAACGATTATTACGGAGAAACGCTCAGCCGATGAGCACGTCGCTGACAAATTTAACCCCAGGATATCCCAGGGTCAGCAGAAGATAGGCCAGCAACACCAATCGTGCGGCGCGTCGCCCGCGCAGGCCTAGTGTCGCATGAAGAAACAGCAAGGCGCCGATGACCAGAAATGCCGCCAACGTGAACAAGGTCTTGTGGTCTAGCGTCAGCAATGGATTGCCCGCCGAAAGATTCAACACAGCCCCGGAAATCAGGCCCAGCCCCAGTACGATTTCCCCGAGACCCAAGAACCGGATGACCATCCCGTCGCATTCGGTAACCGCAGGCAAAACACCGTCAAGCGCCGGCTTGCGCTTCTTCTTCAAAGCGCGTTCTTGAATGAAGGCGGCCAGGGCCGCCACCGCCGCCAAGGTCGCCATGGCATAGGTCCCGACGGCAAAACCAATATGCACAACGAGCATGGCGCCACCGGCGATCTCGACCGGGTGCGGCGGAACATGCTGCCAGGCAAAACCGATCAGACCGAGAACCAACATGTAGGCGCTCAGCAAAGGCGCCAACCTCCAGGTTTCGCGAAACCAAATCGAACACCCCATGAAAAGCGCCAGGGTTGCCGCGACGGTGACCCATATGGTCGTCGCGAAATCGACCTGCCAAACGGCGTGGGTTCGGTCCAGGACGACGGCCAAGGGAACGGCGCACGAGGCGGCGAAGATGGCCCAAAAAGGCCCCTCGCGGCGAAAGGTCTGGCGCCAGCTGAACACCACCGCCGTCAACAGAGTGGCGATCGCGGCGATCCCGAATACGATGCTGAAATGCATGCTGCACCTTGGCGCTGCCGACCTTGTTTGGCAAGGGCTTAGCCCTTGGCACGCCGGGTCGTCCGCGCTACTGCTGAGGGCCATTGGGATTTTGGGTTTGAAACGAATGCACCGGGTTGCAGTGATCATTGTGGCCGCCGGCCGCGGCGAGCGTTTTGGCGGCGACGGGCCAAAGCAGTATGCGATGTTGGCGGGCAAGTCATTGATCCGCCATGCGGCGGAGACTTTCGCGGCACATCCCGCCGTATGTTCGGTTTTGCCGGTCATTCATGCCGACGACGCCGATTTGTGCGCTGACGCGTTGGCGGGTATTCCGTGTTTATCTCCCGTGGTTGGCGGCGAAAGCCGACAAGCCTCGGTCGGCAACGGTTTGCGGGCACTCGCAGATCACGTGCCAGACCTTGTTCTGGTGCACGACGCGGCGCGCCCGCTTGTCCCCAACGCGGTGATCGACGCGGTACTGGACGCGCTGCAGACCCATGCGGGTGCGGTTCCGGGGATGGCGGTCGTCGACACCATGAAACGCACCGACGACAACGGTCTCGTGACCGACACCGTGCCCCGCGCCAACATGTGGCGTGCCCAGACACCGCAAGGGTTCCGTTTTGATCTATTGGCGGCAGCGCACGACGCGGCGGCGGATATGTCGGCGACCGACGACGCCCAACTGATGGAGACGGCGGGACATGCGGTGATCGTCGTTCCGGGGGCGGAGCGCAGTCTCAAAGTCACGACACAGGGTGATTTACGGCGATTGGAAGAGATTATGAAAAATGATCGCGGGACTGCGCCGCAGACACCGCGGGTCGGCAGCGGTTTTGATGTGCATCGATTGGGTGCCGGTGACGGCGTCACCCTGTGCGGCATCGACATCGCGTGTAATCACGCCTTGATCGGACATTCCGACGCCGATGTCGCGATGCATGCGCTCACCGATGCAATTCTCGGTGCCCTCGGCGCAGGCGATATCGGAAGCCACTTTCCCCCGTCGGATGAACGTTGGCGCGGCGTAGCGTCAGAGGTATTTCTTTCTCACGCCTGCACGCTTGCCGAGGACGCGGGCCTCGCCGTCGGCAACGCCGATGTCACCATCATTTGCGAGCAACCCAAAGTCGGGCCGCACCGCGAGGCCATGCGCGAAAACTTGGCCCGGATCATGGACACCGACGTTGCGAATGTGTCCGTCAAAGCGACGACGACGGAAAAACTGGGATTTGCGGGACGCCGTGAAGGAATTGCCGCGCAAACGACGGTATTATTGATCCCGACGTCATAGCTGCCTCCTACATTGACCCCTTCCCCGGATCGGTTACATTTTAGCCCTAGGCGGGTTGGCGCTGCGTCGCGCCAAGGGGACCAAGTGGATGTCGACGAAATACACGCGCGACAACGTCAATATATTGCTGGTCGATACCGATCTCGGCGCCCGCCAGGGTGTGCGGATGATTCTGTCCAACAATGGGTTCAGCGATGTCACCTTGGGGTCCAGCATGGAACGCCTGTTGGATGTCATATCGCGAACGATGCCCGATCTCTTGATCACCGGCACCAAATTCGATGACGGCGACGTGACCAAGCTGATCCGGGACATTCGTTCCAATCGCGTTGGTAATAATCCCTTCTTGCCGATTATCGTCGTCTTGGATGAACCGACACCGGAACTTGTGACGGCGGTGATGAACGCCGGGCCGGATGATGTGATTATGAAGCCGATATCGACCAAATCGATGTTGGACCGGATTCATACGCAAGTTCACAACCGACGTCCCTATATCGTCTCGGACCAGTACGTCGGTCCGGCCCGCAAGGGCGACGATACCACGCGGGCCTTTGCGCCGCCCAATCCATTGGAGCAAAAGGCGACCGGGGGCAAACCCAGCTATCATGAGATCGAGCGGGGCATCAATGATGCCATGGCTGAGGTGAACAATCGCAAGTTGGAGAACCGGGGTCCCGAAATCGCCGCCCTCGTCGGGCGTTTGGGGCCGATGTTGGATAAGCCGAGCGTCAACGATACCGCGCTTGGCGGCCTCAATATGCTCATCGATCTCAACGAAGAAATGATGCTGCAGCTCCGAAACAGCAAATATGATCATGTTTCCGAGTTATGCCGGGCGATGATTTCCGTGTCCCGCCGGTTGAGCGCCTGCGCCGGGCAGGAGCCCGACAAGACCCAGGTGAAATTGTTGAAGCCTCTGTCTCAGGCTATCCAAGCCGGGTTCGCGGGCGGCATTAATTCGCGCGATGCGGCGCGCATGATCGTCGAGCGGATCGGCGTCGTCATGGATTGAGCGGGGCTCACCCCTCGCCGTCATCCCCCTCGTCCGCGGTTTCAGCGTTAATCCAAGTCAAGAAGTCCTGATGGCCGCCAGCCACCGGCACCGCCAATACACATGGACAGTCGTAGGGATGTTCGAGGACGATCAGATCGGTCGCGGCATCGACGAGATCGCGCGGCGTTTTCGCGATCAGCAAGGCCTCGTTTTCCTGTTGCACCGCACCTTCCCAGCGAAAGATGGACGTCGCGCCGTCATAGACGTTGGCACAGGCGGCAAGGCGATCCTCGACAAGGCTTCGGCCCAGGCGAAGGCCCTCGTCCTTTGTCGGCACAGTGACATACAACAGAACGACGTCGGCGTCGGCCATGACCCACAACCTCCCACTTTGATCGCGACGGAAACTAACGTAGCATGTCGTGCAAGGGTGGGACGAGACTGTTCGACGGGAACGGAGCGGCGGGATGAGCGATACGGAAACGACGATCGATATGGGTGACGCCGATGCAGTTGGGAGCGGCCGAAAGGCCTCGCCGACCGACGCACAGATAAAGTGGCTGCAACGCGGCTTGGATCAGCCCGGCGGTAAACTGCCGCTATTCGATCGCGTCGGACAGAAAATCAGCGAACAAACGGTTCGGAGCTGCATTCGCAACGGTTGGGCCGAGCCGTGGTTCAACAATCCGATCAAGCCGGATTGGCTGGTTTGCCGCTTGACCGAGCCTGGCCGTGCCTTGGCCGCCGCGGCGCCACGGCTTCCCGACGAGTCGGCATTCGATTAACTGCGATTGCAGTTGACTTCGTTGCTTTTTCAAAACGATTATGTGGATCGTTGATCATGCGAGACGATGACGCCAAGCCGCAACCCACCCCGGCCGAGGTTCTGGTATGTATCAACCGGCGCTTCCGTGGCGATCAGCCGTCCTGCGCGGCACGCGGATCCGAGGCGTTGGCCGATGCCCTGGAAGCGGCTCTGAACGAACGTCGCATCAACGTCGACCTGCAGCGTAGCATCTGCATGGGCCGGTGTACGCGCGGTCCAACCGTCCGGTTTGCGCCGGGCGGACGGTTCAATTTGCAAACATCGATGGCTGACATTCCGACGCTTGTCGATGAGTTGGAAACGTTGTGCGGCCGCCGCGAAGACGACGATACGCCACCCGCGTATTTGCTTGGCTCCTGACGTATTGATAGCAATTTTTGGAAAACTGTTCGTGTGTGACGGTGGTCACTTCCGGCATGAGAGAGATATGCGAGCTTATGTCGCGTAAGGATGGATTTCATCATGGAATCCTCCCTTCCCTCAAGAGCACAAACTCCGGCCGGGCCTTGCGCCCGGCTTCTTCTTTCCGAACGACCGAACGCCGGTGGTTGGGCAACCGCCTGTGACGTGGTTCAGTTCGTTGCGATAAACGCTTTGCGCTGTATCAGTGTATTTTCAATGCACTGTGTTATGGTCATGTCGCTTAGGCTGCGTTTCTTTGGAGTTCGTCTACATGCCAGTCATTCATGTGGGCACGCTTGGGGTTGGGACATGGTCATTGAGAAACCGGCTGCATTCAATATGCCAGTTCCTGTTGAAATCAAAGTAGACGGACTGGAGAAGTCTTTTGGCGACCATCGGGTGTTGCAGGGTGTCGATCTCGAGATACGCCGGGGCGAGATTGTCGCGATTGTCGGCGGTTCGGGGTGCGGCAAGACCGTATTATTGAACCACATTCTCGGACAACTGATGCCAGATAAAGGTCGTATCCGGGTTGCTGATCATACGCGAAACGGCACGCCTCTCGTTGATCTGGCAACACTTGATGGACACAAACTGGACGACATCCACACCCATTGGGGGGTTGTGTTTCAAAGAAACGCCCTCTTCTCGGGAACCGTCTATTCAAACATTGAACTCTGGCTTACGGAGATCAAGAACCTGGAGGACAAAGATATTGCGTCAATCGCGCGAAACGCATTGACGGCAGTTGCCTTGCCGGTGGACGACGACTTCATGGAGAGTTCGGTCGATAGTCTATCCGGAGGAATGGCCAAACGTCTGGCCATCGCCCGAGCGTTATCCATGGACCCAAAGTTGGTCTTCTATGACGAACCGACAACGGGATTAGACCCGACCAGCGCGGCGCAGGTGCAGGATTTGATTTGGGAGACCCACGTCATGGGGAAAACGGACCGTCCCAACCGCACGACCTTGATCATCACCCACGACAAAGACCTTCTTAGACGACTTTTGCCACGCATTATCATGCTGCACGAGGGGCGCGTCTCCTTCGACGGTCCATATGACGAATTCGAAGCCGCGTCCTCATCTGTCATCCGTCCATACTTCGACCAGATGCCGACCTTACACAAGCGGCTCCGCTCAGTTGGATAAATGGCACAGGCGAGGTTCTCGGGACCGATGTCTATCATCGGATTGAGACCCGACGCGCTGCGATGAATGAAATGGTCGGGGAGACAGGATTCGAACCTGCGACCCCTGCGCCCCCAGCACAGTGCTCTACCAGGCTGAGCTACTCCCCGACCGGAAGTGCGCTGCGTTCGTCAGATTGGGGGGCAGCGCGCGGCGGACTATAATCGCCGGGCGTTGCCGGTACAATAGAAACTCTAACGGTTCTACTCGACGGCCGCCTGCAGATCTCGCTTCAGACTCTTTAGCTCTTCGATGACAGCGGACAGCTCACCTGGGTCGGCGGCAGTGTCCGAGGCGGCCGGTCGGTGTCCGGGCGCTGCCACAGCGGGCGTCGTGTCGCCGTCAGTGGGCGAAGTGTCGGAATCGGCGACGAAATTGCGCACACCGCCGCTTTGCCGCAAAAGTTTCTGCACGCCTTTGATGGTATAGCCGTCCATGTATAACAGATCGCGAATCCGGCGCAGCAGAAGCACATCCTCTGGCCGGTAATAACGCCGGCCACCACCGCGCTTCAGCGGTTTGATCTGCTGAAACTTGGTTTCCCAAAACCGGAGAACGTGTTGCGGCAGGTCGAGTTCCGTCGCGACTTCGCTGATGGTGCGGAAAGCCGCCGCCGATTTGGCGTTCTTTTGAGATGACTCGTGGGTAGAGGCGTTATCCGCCATCGATTATGGCGCTGACGGGTCCGGGACGTCGCCCTCGGTCTCGTTGATGCGGTTCTTAAGGACCTGCGACGGGCGGAATACCAAAACCCGACGCGGCAGGATCGGAACTTCCTCACCGGTCTTTGGATTGCGTCCGATCCGTTGCCCTTTATGGCGGACCGAAAAACTACCAAAAGACGAAACCTTAACCGTTTCACCCTTAATTAATGCGTCCGCCATGTATTCGAGAACGCTCTCCAAGAGATCAGCGGACTCGTTACGAGATAAACCGACTTCTTGATAGACGGCTTCCCCAAGATCGGCACGTGTGACGGTTTTGCCCGACATTGCCCCGCGATCTCCCCCTTGCCACAATTGACGTGAGCCTATCGTTCGCCGGTAAATCCGTCAATATCAAAGGGATATAAGAATTTTTGGAGCAAACGACGCTGACTTTGCGCGATGTTACCAGCGAACCAATCCGGCGCCCCATGTCAGACCGCCGCCCATCGCTTCGAGCAGCACCAGATCACCGCGTTGAATCCGTCCGTCCTTAACCGCCGCGTCCAAAGCCAACGGGATGGATGCCGCCGACGTATTGGCGTGCTGAGCGACCGTCAAAACGACGCGTTCTTCGTTCATTCCGAGTTTTTTCGCCGTGGAATCGATGATTCGCTTGTTCGCCTGGTGCGGCACCAACCAATCAAGATCGGCGCGTTCAAGATTGTTGGCCTCCAAGGCTTCGTCGACAACTGCCGCAAGGTTGGTCACGGCGTGGCGAAAGACTTCGCGTCCGTTCATACGTAGATGTCCGACATCCTGCGTCGTCGACGGTCCGCCATCGACGTACAAAAGGTCGTAATAAGCGCCGTCGGAATGGATATGTGTCGACAACACGCCACGTCCGGAGTTGTGTCCGCGGCCGTTGCCGCCATCGACCGGTATCTCGTCGTCTTCATTCAAGGCCCGCATGACGACAGCTCCCGCCCCGTCACCGAACAAGACGCAGGTGCCGCGGTCCTCCCAGTCGAGGATGCGCGAAAACGTCTCCGCCCCGATCAGCACGACGGTTTCCGCTTGGCCGCACTTGATAAAATTGTCGGCGACGGCCAACCCGTAAACGAAGCCCGAGCACACTGCCTGAACATCGAACGCCGCGCCATTCGCCATGCCAAGGCGATGCTGCACCTTGGTGGCGGTCGACGGGAACGTGTTGTCGGGCGTCGCCGTCGCGCAAATGACGAGGTCGATACCGACGGGGTCAATGTCGGCATGCTCTAACGCGCGAATAGCCGCCTCGTAGGCGAGATCGGACGTCAACTCGCCCTCAGCGGCGATGTGGCGTTGCTCGATCCCGGTCCGTGTGCGGATCCATTCGTCGGTCGTGTCGACCTGTTTCGCCAATTCTTCGTTCTTGACGATGCGTTCCGGGAGATAGGAGCCGCAGCCGATGATTTCAGATCGTTTCAACATATCAATTCGCCGCCGTTTCCGTCGCGTCCGCCTCGCCGTTCAAGGCATCAAGTGTCAGAAGTTGCGCACAATCTTCCTTGATCCCGTCGTTGAAATTGTTGCGTACCAAATCAACCGCGACGGCAAGCGCGTTTTTGAAACCAAATCCGTCGGTCCCGCCATGGCTTTTCACGCAGATTCCATTGAGGCCCACAAACATCGCCCCGTTATATAACCGGGGATCGAACTTTTCCTTAAACTTCAGCAATGCCGGCCGCGCAATGAGCGCGCCGAGTTTGCCCAGGAAAGACGATGTCAGCGCGTCGCGCAGGAAAAACGAGAACAACCCCGTCATGCCCTCGGCGGTCTTCAATGCGACGTTGCCGGTGAAGCCGTCGGTAACGATGACATCGACGGTTCCCTTCGCGATGTCGTCGCCTTCGACGAAACCGTGAAATTTGATCGGCAATTCCGAATTTTGAAGGATGACGGCTGCATCGCGCACCGGCTGGTTTCCCTTAAGGTCCTCGGCCCCGACATTCAGGAGCCCCACGGATGGGTGCGTCCGGTTCAGCACATTGCGGGCGAAGACCTCGCCCATGACCGCGAACTGAACCAGATTGTCGCCGTTGCATTCGATATTGGCGCCCAGGTCAAGCATCACCGACGAGCCGCGGACCGTCGGAAAGTAGGTGGCAATTGCCGGACGGTCGATCCCTGGAAGTGTTTTCAACACGAACTTCGCCATCGCCATCAGGGCGCCGGTATTGCCGGCGGAGACAACCGCGTCGGCCTCGCCGTCGGCCACCGCATTGATCGCCAGACGCATGCTCGATTGTCGCCCGGACCGAAGCGCCACAGCCGGTTTATCGCCGCTGCCGACAACGTCGTCGGCATGCCGAATGTCCGAGGCGCGCGTTGCGTCCGGATACTGTGCCAACAATTCGCCAAGACGCACCGAGTCCCCAAAAAGCAGGAAGCGAAGATTCGGATTTTCCCGGGCGGCCAAGTCGACGCCTTCGATCACCATCTCGGGCGCTTTATCGCCCCCCATGGCGTCGATGGATAAAGTCAAGCGTTCGGTCACGGCCCCTTCCCGTCAGCGAGTGCCCGTTGATCACCCAAAGATGCGAATAATACGGACCTAATCGCCCGCGTGAAAGGCAGTTAGGCTAATTCTTCGACGGGCGTTACTTCGCGGCTGTCGTAATGACCGCATGATGCGCATACATGGTGGGGGCGCGTTAGCTCCCCGCAGTTCGAGCATTCGATGATATTCGTGCCCTTTAGCGCATCGTGAGCCCGACGCATGTTGCGCTGCGACTTCGATACTTTTTTCTTCGGAACGGCCATCTTAATTACCTCATCGTATTCCCACGGCTCGCGAGCGCGATGTCTTAGAGGATTTGACCGGGGACTGCAAGTGGCGAACGTGAAAATTAAATGCTCGTCGCCACATTAAAAAAATACCGTTACTATTCTGTTTTTAAACGATTTTTTAGATCGGCAAGGGCGGCAAACGGGTTTTCGCGTCCGTCCGTGTCCCCCGACGACGGGTCAACCTCTTCAAAAACGGCGTCCGGTTTGCGCGGATAGGCGGGAATCTGCAAGGCCAACTCCTCGACGGCGGCCTCGCCGACGTCGATAATCCCATTGATCGGCGCATCGGGGTCGTCATCCTCCAACTCGGTGACGATCTCATCTTCGTCCTCGGCTAGGCCGGCAAATGGGTCGGCACCCTCTTCGTAGACCCGGCGCAGCGCGAATGATAGCGATATCGGCACCGGATCGCCGGTCACGACACAGGATTGCACCAAATCCGCGCGAATCGATCCTTCGACAAGAAACTGTTTACCGGGTGTTCGGCGGATATCGATGTCCCCGTCAAAGCGGTCGAGCGACACCACATCCAACCGGCGCGCAACGGCGTCACGCTCGTCGGGTGTCGTCGACAACTCAAGGTGTAGAGGCGATGTGCCGATATCGTCGATCTTGATCGGCCTTGCGATTTCGTTCTGCGGCATGGTGTTCATGGTGTTTCCTCCATTGTATCGGCGCCCAGAAACGTGACTTGCCCGCTACGGAGGGTCTTATCGCTTTGGCGCGCCAAGTGCGCGTCCTGGCGGCGTGTAAAGGCCGCCAAAGAAGCGACGGCGGACTCGTCCGGGGGCTGATCCCGATAGACATATTTCAGGAGCGCAGCAATCAAACCGGCATCGTCCGAACCATTCTCCAAGCCGCTCTGATAGGCGCTGATGCGACCGTAGAATCCCTCGGCCATCTTCTTGATCTTTTTGGATACGCCGACATCGCCGACGCCCAGTTCGCGCAGGTTGGAATCCAAATCTTCGAACATGATGTCAAAGACTGCCTGTGCGACCTCCTTATTGGCATCATCCGTTTTCAGGCGTTTCAGCAGTAAAAAGGTGGTCAAGGCCAACATCTCGAAACGGCCTTCGGGTGTGTCCGGTACACTCCAGGACGTGAACACTTTTGGGTCTCGGGCGGCGCCAATGACGGCCGTATAGAGGGCGTGCCCGGCGACCCGTTCCGGTGGCGTTCTAAAGGGGTTACGGAGTCTGAACATAAGATCGAAAACCGGCTCTCTCGTTGACATTTTCGCCTGCGGGCGGCACTGTCCAACAACTGAAATAGGTTGGGATCGCCTAGCGCGTGATCCGCCGTCGAGAGTGGATGTAGGATGCGAGACCGGGTTTCCACAAGACCTTTTGTGACCTTGAGCGCCGCGTGCGCGCTTTCGTTCATGCTTGCGGCCTGCACGCCCGAAGTGGTTCAGCGCGGCGTTATGCCGGATGTTGACGACATTTCACGCATCACGCCGCAACAATCGACCAAAGCCGACGTCGAGCGGGCTTTGGGGTCTCCGTCCAGCGTTACGATGTTTGGCGGCGAAACCTGGATTTATGTTGGCGAAACGACGGAACGCTTGGCGTTCTTCGATAAACAGGTCAACGAACGTAGTGTTGTGATGATCACATTCGGCGCCGACGGCCTGGTGTCGGAGGTTCAAAGCCACGGATTGGAAGCCTCGCGCGATATTATTCCCGAAGAGCGGACGACGCCGACGGTCGGCAACAAGTTGACGTTCATGGATCAGCTGATCGGCAGTGCCAATCGATTGGGGCGGCTGGGACAGCAGTAAAAGATTTCGGTGACGATCTGTCGTCAATGAAAAAGGCCCCGGGCAATGCCCGGGGCCTTTTCGCTTTGTGCCGATGGCATGTCGCGTCAGGCGAGGATCGCCAGCAACAAGATCGCCACGATGTTGATGATCTTGATCATCGGGTTGACGGCAGGTCCTGACGTATCCTTGTACGGATCGCCGACCGTGTCACCGGTCACTGCGGCATGGTGGGCGTCGGAGCCCTTGCCGCCGTGGTTGCCGTCTTCGATGTATTTCTTGGCGTTGTCCCAAGCACCACCGCCGGCAGTCATCGACAAGGCGACGAACAGGCCGGTAACGATGGTTCCCAGCAGCATCGCGCCAAGCGCCGAGAACGCCTGCGATTGTCCGGCGACGGCGTAAACGACGAAGTAAATGACGAACGGTGCCAACAAAGGCAGCAGCGACGGCAGGATCATCTCCTTGATTGCCGCTTTCGTCAGCAGATCGACGCATTTGCCGTATTCAGGCTTGGTCGTGCCTTCCATGATGCCCGGCAGTTCGCGGAACTGACGGCGGACTTCGACGACGACGGCAGCACCGGCGCGGCCAACCGCCATCATCCCCATGGCGCCGAACAGGTACGGCAACATGCCGCCCAGGAACAGGCCGATGACGACATACGGGTCCTGCAGTTGGAAGCTCACCTCGACGTTCGGGAAGTAGTACTCCAGATCGTAGGTGAAGGCCGCGAACAGAACCAACGCGGCAAGACCGGCAGAACCGATGGCGTAACCCTTGGTCACAGCTTTGGTTGTGTTACCGACCGCGTCCAGGGCGTCCGTCGTGTTGCGCACGTCTTCCGGAAGATCGGCCATCTCGGCGATGCCGCCGGCGTTATCTGTCACCGGGCCGAACGCATCAAGCGCGACGACCATGCCCGCGAGTGCCAGCATCGTGGTTGCGGCAATCGCGATACCGAACAGACCGGCAAACGCGTACGACACGATAATACCGGCAGAAATCACGATCACCGGCAACGCGGTGGCTTCCATCGATACGGCGATACCTTGGATGATGTTGGTCGCGTGTCCGGTTTCGGAGGCGGCAGCCACCGATTTCACCGGGCGATAATCAACACCGGTGTAATACTCGGTGATCCAGACGATCAAGCCGGTTACGGCCAAGCCGACGACAGCGCAGACAAACAGATCGGCGCCTGTCACCATACGATCCTGCATCGCGAATTCCGTATCCCAGCCCAGCATCATCGACACCGAACCGCCGATCAGAATGGCGGAAATGACGGCCGACGCGATAAAGCCTTTGTACAGCGCGCCCATGATGGATTTCGACGGGCCCAGTTTGACAAACCACGTGGCAACGACGGACCCCAGGATGCAGACCGCGCCGATAACGAGCGGGAACAGCATCATGCTTTCTTGTTGTCCGCCTGTGAAGAAGATCGCGGCCAGCAGCATGGTCGCCACCACGGTCACGGCATAGGTCTCGAACAGGTCGGCGGCCATTCCGGCGCAATCGCCGACGTTGTCACCGACGTTATCGGCAATCACACCTGCGTTGCGCGGGTCGTCTTCGGGAATTCCAGCCTCGATCTTACCGACTAGGTCGGAGCCGACGTCGGCACCCTTGGTGAAGATGCCGCCGCCGAGACGGGCGAAAATCGAGATCAGCGACGCACCGAAGCCGAGGGCGATCAAGGCTTCGAGGATGTGGCGCATGCCCGCAGCATCGTTCGGATCGAACATGCCGCGCAGAATCACGTAATAACCGGCAACGCCCAAGAGCGCTAGGCCCACCACAAGCATGCCGGTGATAGCGCCGGATTTGAAAGCGATCTCCAAACCGCCCTCAAGGCCCTTGGAACGGGCGGCTTCCGTGGTCCGGACGTTGGCCCGCACCGATACGTTCATGCCGATGTAACCGGCAACGCCGGAGAGGATCGCACCGATGAAGAAACCGATTGCAACCGGCATACCCAATGCAATGCCCAGCAGGACACCGACGACGACGCCGACGCCGGCGATCGTGACGTATTGGCGGTTTAGGTAGGCCGCAGCACCTTCTTGAATAGCGGCTGCGATTTCTTGCATCCGCTCGTTACCGGCGGGCGCCGAAAGGACGGCGCGGGATGCATAGGCCCCATAAAGCAACGCAATCGCGCCACAGACCAGGACCAAAGTATAGATGGAGGACATTACCTCTCTCCCCTGTAAAGTGCAGTACGAAGGGTTCATGTCGCCCATCGCTTCACTGCAAACCGACCGGACGCTCCCTGCGACCGGCCCAAAAAAGCGCCCGGAAAATGCCAGAACGCCTCGAACAAAGCAACACGCGGTTTGATTGCGCGGTTCGGTCCATGTGGCGACACGTCAACGGGTTGTCGAACCGGCGTCGAGACCGCCAGATCGTTATTGCTGCTGCAACGGCGTATCGACGATGGATTGAATGAGAACGCCGTTGACGACGCCGGGTTCGCCGGCGATCCGGTTCGAAATCAACTGCAATCGCTTCTTTACCGTCGGCAGGTCCATGCGCTCGATTTCGCGAAACATGCGGGGTACGAACGAATGCAGGTCCTGCATGAACGCGCTCTTGTACTGCGGCAGCATCCTCTTGATTTGAATGATGTTATCGCGGCCGGCCGTTTCCAATTTGATCTCCAATTGGATGGTCGCCATCAGTTCCCCGCCTTGCATGACATTGATCATGATCGGCTCGACATCGACAAACAGCGCTTCCGGCTCGCGCGATTTCGGTTCCGCGGGCTGTTCCGCCGTTTCGGGCTGGGCAAACGGCCCAAGGCCAAGAAATTTCATGGCGCCGATGGTCGCACCGGAAATCAGCAGGACGGCGGCGAAAATAATGATGAGTTTCTTCATCGCGCTCTTTCATTCAGTCGAAGCGACGACACCATAGACGACATCTTTTTCAAAGTCGCGCCGATTTCTCAACTTACCGATTCGCAATCAGAAATGGCGGAATCCGCTTTTCGCGATGGCGATCTCATCACCGTTTGCATTCTGCAGTATCACGCGGGCCGGTCCGTCGCCGCCGACGGTTCCGATCCGCGTCAGCATCACGTCGATATCCTCTGGGACCGTGGCCGCCGTTACCGCCAATTCGTAATCGTCGCCGCCGGAGACGACGGTGGACCACAACGAAGGATCGGCCTCCACCGCCGCGCGCGCCGCCGGTGACAATGGTATGGCGTCACGAAGGATGTCGATCCGCACGTCTGATTGCCGCGCGATGTGGCCGAGATCTTGGATTAAGCCATCGGACACGTCGATACAGGCGCTTGCGTGTCCCCGCAACTGAACGCCAAGGTCTACGCGTGGCTGCGGCGTCGTGTAGCGATTTCGCAAAAATGTTCGGTGTTCGTCGCTCAACTCGTTAAGGCCGCCCTGAACAACCACGAGTCCCAAGGCACCGTCACCGACGCTCCCGCTGACGTAGACGCCGTCCCCGACCTTCGCGCCGCGCCGCCGTAACGCCTGGCCCGACGGTACCTCGCCAATCGCGGTCAGTGTAAACGCCTCGGAATCGGGCGTGCGGACCGTGTCGCCGCCCAACAGCGGAATTCCATATCGAACTGTCCAGGTAGACAAGGCGTGGGCAAAGGCCGCAATCGTGGGCTCGTCCACCGCAGGGCCCCATGCGCACGACAATGTGCATCCGATCGGTGATGCTCCCATGGCGGCGAGATCGGATAAATTACTGCCCATCAATTTATCGGCGATAACGTTGGGGGGGGCATCGGCTGGAACATGGACGGAGACGACGACCGTATCCATGGTCACCACCAGCTCGTAGCCCATGCGCGGCGTGACAAGGGCCGCATCGTCTGTCAGGCCGAGTGCGCCCGGCGCGGCGCGGCTCAACGGCGCGAAATGGGATGCGATGATCGCGAATTCGTCACTCAACAGCCGTCTCGGGCATAGTGAATTCATCCGGCCTGACCGTGCGTGCCACACCGTTAAGAAGCCCGGCAATCAGCTTTACTTGCGGGCCGTCGTCGTCGAAAAACGCGTCGGCGACACCCGTGTAGGCCGTGATAACGGTCCGCGCCGGCACGGTCTTCCGCTCCAGAAGCTCGTAACAGCCGGTTCGGGCGATGGCCCGAACCACGCTTTCGATGTCGGATAGCGAGGCGTCAATGCTCAACTCGGCGGCAAGGGCGGTGTCGATCCGCTCACTGTGTTCATTGACGCCGCGGACAAGGGTCTCGAAGACGCCCGGACGCGGCTTCGCCAGTTCGGCATCGTGTTCGTCATCAGCGGCCGTCCACCGGCCCGATCCGAAACCGCTCAGAATATCGTCCAGGTCGGCGTCGACCATGTCCTGCTCGTAGACCGCCTGCACCGCGGCAAGCCGGGTCGCCGCCATGCGGCGTGCGTCCAAATCCTTGGTCTTAGTGGTCATTGCCGCGGCGACCCCGGAAATTGTCGCGCACGTCGCGCATCCGTACGATGGCGGCGGCGGCTTCGGCCCCTTTGTTTTTCTGGGCGGGGTCGGCGCGAACCTCGGCTTGCTGCATGGTCTCGCACGTCAGAACGGCAAAACCGATGGGGTACTGATGGCGGATGGTCAGGTCCATGATCGCTCGGCTGGCCTCGCGGCAAATGTGATCGTAGTGATCGGTCTCGCCTCGGATAACGCAGCCCGTCGCCATGATTCCGGCGTAGCGACGATGCGGATCGCGCAGTCCGGCCTGGATCGCCATTTCGCAGGCGGCGGGTACCTCGAACACACCGGTCACCGGTAGCCTTTCGATGTCGAGACCCGCAGCGGCCAAGACGGGAATCGCGCCCGAGACCATGTCATCGGCGATTTTATCGTAGTACCGGGCCTCAATAATGAGCACCGTCTTCGCATTGGTTTGCTGTGTCATATTCCGCTTTCAGAAGTCATCGGCGTGTTTGTGGGATTGCTTGTCGCCCGGCCACCTTCAGATGATAGCCGTCCAAACCGACGATGTTCCGTTTTGTGTTGGACAGCAACGTCATCGACTGAATCCCAAGGTCCAATAGGATTTGCGCCCCGACGCCGTAATCGCGCAGTTCCTGGCGCTCCGGCGTTGGTTCGCCCAATTGTCCGCGGACCCGATCCGACAACGCCATGGCATAGGGTTCTCGGATCAACACCACGACACCCCTTCCCGCATGTCCGATGGCGCTCATCGCGTGCTGAAGGTCGCCGTCCTTGCCGCTGGACGCATCGCCCAAGACATCGTCCAAAACGTTCAATGCGTGCATGCGCACCAGAACAGGTTCATCACCGGTGATATCGCCTTTAACCAGGGCGATATGTTCGGCGTACGCGACTTTGTTGACGTACACGGACATCTTCCAGTCGCCGCCGAAACGGCTGTCGAAATCAATTTCGGCGACCCGCTCGACGACTCGGTCGTGCTGCAACCGATAGGATATCAAATCGGCGATGGTGCCGATTTTCAAATCGTGATGCTTGGCGAACTCGATCAGGTCCGGCAGCCGCGACATGGTGCCGTCTTCGTTCATGATTTCACAGATCACGCCCGATGCGTTTAGTCCGGCTAACCGCGACACGTCGACGGCGGCCTCCGTATGCCCGGCGCGCACCAGAACCCCACCTTCACGCGCTTCGAGCGGAAAGACATGCCCCGGCGAGGCGATATCGGCGGGGCCTTTGTTGGGATCGATCGCGACGGCGATGGTGCGTGCCCGATCGGATGCCGAGATTCCGGTGGTGACGCCTTCGCGTGCCTCGATCGACACAGTGAACGCGGTCTGATGGCGTGAGCCGTTACGCCGCGACATGGCCGGCAGTTCAAGTTCCTTCACGCGTGCCGACGTCAACGCGAGGCAGATCAGGCCGCGTCCGAATTTTGCCATGAAATTAATGGCGTCCGGGGTCGCCATCTGCGCCGGAATGATGAGGTCACCCTCGTTCTCGCGCTCTTCGTCGTCGACCAGGATGAACATCCGGCCGTTGCGGGCGTCGTCGATGATCTCTTCGATCGGCGACAGAAAATCATCCGGACGATCCGGAACATCCTCGGTATTCGGGTTTGCGGACAATGGCTTATCCGTTCATTTCGTTGAGGCGCGCAACATACCGCGCGAGCACGTCGATTTCCAGGTTTACCCGCGACCCCGGCGTTAACCTGCCGAGCGTCGTTTCCTGCTGGGTGTGTGGAATGATGTTGAGCGAGAAACGGACTCCGTCAACGGCATTCACGGTGAGCGACACGCCGTCCACTGTGACGGATCCCTTGGTGGCGACGAATTTTGCAAGGTCGCGCGGTGCATCGATATCGATTTTGATGGAATCCGCGACGGGGCTCACCGCCGCCACCGTACCGACGCCGTCGACATGTCCGGTCACGATATGCCCGCCCAGTTCGTCGCCCAGCTTTAATGCCCTCTCCAGGTTCAGCGGGGTTCCCGTTGCCCAAGCGCCGGCCGTTGTCTTCGACAGGGTTTCGTCGGACGCCTGGACGGCGAACCAGCCGATGTCTTTCTCAATCACCGTCAGACAGGCGCCGGAGCAACAAATCGATGCGCCGATGGCCACGTCACTCATGTCATAGGCGGTCTCGATGACGAAACGCCGATCACCATCGCCCGACACGTCCGCCACGCGACCGATATCGGTCACAATTCCGGTAAACATTGCTGGTCTCCTAATCCGTCTTGCGGAGGTAACGCTCCATGACGTCTTCCTCAAGGGGGGTAACGGAAATTCTCTCGAATGACGTGGCAACATCAGGTGTTTCCAGCCCAAGGTTCGAGAATGCGTTCAAGGCGTCGGCGCCCATGATGCTGGGATGGCGAAACCAAGCGATTTCGTCGACCAGAT
The DNA here is from genome assembly GCA_965222395.1 of Rhodospirillales bacterium. GTDB lineage: Bacteria > Pseudomonadota > Alphaproteobacteria > Rhodospirillales > Casp-alpha2 > UBA4479. The sequence continues at coordinate 1,106,087 of OZ244947.1, read as the reverse complement.
CCGCCTGCAGGAACGCCGCCGATACGGCCCCGCCAGCTTCGACGAGCACGCGATTGATCCCACGCGATGCAATGGCTTCCATGATGTTGATCAGATCGATTTTATCACCCGAAACCGGCGTTCCCGTCATTGTTTCGACGTCTCCTCCGCAGGGCGCGACATCCGGCCGCACGATCTGCCACACGGGTACGTTCGACGCGGTCTTGACCAGGTTGCTGTCTGTGGACAGTTCCCCGGCCGGATCCAGGACGATCCGCAGCGGCGATACGTCGTCCAATCCCACGAGTCGGCAGGTCAACGTCGGATCGTCCGCTTTGACCGTGCCCATGCCGGTCAGAATGGCGTCGTTCTGCGCCCGCAACAGATGGCCGCGCCGGCGTGCCGCCGGACCGGTGATCCACTGGCTGGTGCCGGTAAATGCCGCAATGGCGCCGTCCAAGGTCGTCGCCGTCTTGAGGGTTATCCAGGGTCGGTAGCGTTCGATGCGCGAGAGAAACCCGCACATGACCTGCCGTGCGTCGTCCGCCATCAAGCCGGTACGGACCTCGATACCGGCGGCCTGCAATCGCGCGATTCCCTGTCCTGAAACCCGAGGGTCCGGGTCCTTTGCAGCAATGGTTACGGCAGTTACCCCAGCCGCGATCAGGGCATCGGCGCAGGGGCTTGTCTGACCCTGATGGCTGCAAGGTTCCAACGTGACATAAACATGCGCCCCACGGGCAAGACCCCCTGCCCGCGCCAAGGCTTCCGTTTCCGCATGAGGGCGACCGCGGGGCTGGGTCCAGCCGCGTCCGACTAAGCGACCATTGGTGCCGAGATCGGGACGGACGATAACGCAGCCGACATTTGGATTGGGGGCAACGGTGCCGAGCCCACGGCGCGCCAGTCCAATCGCCGCGCGCATGTGCGTCCGGTCGGTGTCGGCATACACGGGTTTAGTCGGCCACCCCGTCACTTATCTGTTCAACAAAGTCTTCGAAGTCTTTGGCTTCACGGAAGTTTCTGTAAACGGATGCAAACCGAACATAAGCGACCTGGTCGAGTTCACGAAGGTTCTCCATAACCATCTCGCCGATGACTTTCGTCGGGATTTCGCTCTCGCCCAAGGTTTCTAGCCGGCGTTGGATCGAGTTGACGATACGGTCAATCCGGTCTTCGGGAACGGGCCGTTTGCGAAGCGCGATATGCAGCGACTTCGCCACTTTCTCTCGATCAAACGGCGACTTCTCGCCGTCTTTCTTGACGACGGTCAACTCGCGCAACTGGACCCGTTCGAACGTCGTCCAACGGGCGCCGCAGGCCGGGCAGAACCGCCGACGGCGGATCGCTGCGTTGTCCTCGGTCGGACGTGAATCTTTAACTTGGGAATCTTCGTTTCCACAAAATGGACACCGCATGACCCTTTATCTCCCCTTTAATCGCCCCAGTTTGCCGTACGTGCGTTCATGCGCCGCCATAGATCGGGAACCGGCTGCATAATTCTTGAACCTTAGCCCGTGCTTCGGCTTCGGCGGCACTGTTGTCGCCGTTCGAGATTGCCAAGGCTTCCAACACATCGCTGATCAAATGACCGACGTTGCGAAACTCCTCCGGGCCGAACCCACGTGTTGTGCCGGCCGGTGTGCCGAGGCGGATGCCGGACGTGACCATCGGTTTTTCCGGGTCGAACGGGATACCATTCTTGTTGCAGGTCATCGCCGCGCGCTCCAGGCTTTCCTCGGCGGCATTGCCTTTGACGCCTTTGGGCCGAAGATCGACCAACACCACATGGGTATCGGTGCCGCCGGAGACGATGTCGAAGCCGCGCTCAATCAGTGTGGCGGCCAGAACCTTGGCGTTTTCCGCCACCGACTGCGAATAGCCTCGAAATTCCGGTGTCAGCGCTTCGCCGAAGGCGACGGCCTTGGCGGCGATGACGTGCATCAGCGGTCCGCCTTGCAAGCCTGGGAATACGGCGGAATTGAACTTCTTCCCCAGGTCTTCGTTATTCGACAGGATCATACCGCCTCGTGGACCGCGCAGGGTCTTGTGCGTGGTGGTGGTAACCACATCCGCGTATGGCAGCGGCGAAGGATGTACGCCGGTCGCCACAAGACCGGCAAAGTGCGCCATATCGCACAACAACATAGCGCCGACGCTGTCGGCGATCTCGCGGAAACGCTTGAAATCCAGTGTGCGCGGATAGGCCGACCCGCCGCAGATAATCAGTTTCGGGTTATGTTCCTTGGCAAGCCGCTCGACTTCCTCAAAGTCCACCAAATGGTCGTCGCGGTTCACTCCATACTGGATGGCATTGAACCATTTGCCCGATTGCGCCGGCGGCGCGCCGTGCGTCAGGTGTCCGCCCGCGGCGAGCGACATCCCGAGAATGGTGTCGCCAGGCGTCAACAACGCCTGAAAGACCGCGCCGTTGGCCTGGGCGCCGGAATGTGGCTGAACGTTGACGTAGGCGCAGTCAAAGAGCTTTTTCGCCCGCTCGATCGCCAATTGCTCGGCAACGTCGACGAATTCGCAGCCGCCGTAATACCGCCGACCGGGATATCCCTCAGCGTATTTGTTGGTCATCACGCCGCCTTGGGCTTCCATCACAGCACGCGAGACGATGTTCTCCGAGGCGATAAGTTCGATCTGATGCTGTTGACGCGCCAGTTCGTCGAGAATGGACTTATTCAGGTCTGGGTCCCGCTCGGCCAGCGATTCCGTGAAAAAGCGCTGATGGAAGTCGGAGGGATAATCGGCGGCGGTCGCGTCGGACATGGGTTTTGTTTCCTTCAGTGACGTGTCGTCAGGTCTATGCGTCGGTGTTTGCGGTGGAGAGTTTGCCGACCCGGCGCGCGTGGCGGCCTCCCTCGAACTCGGTATCTAGAAAGGCTTTCAGCGCATCGCGCGCGATCTCTTCGCCGACCAACCGCTCGCCGAAACAGACGACGTTGGCGTCGTTGTGCTGGCGCGACAATTTGGCGGTCAGGCTATCGGTGACGACGGCAGCACGGACGGCGGGATTGCGGTTGGCGGCGATGGAAATGCCGATCCCCGAACCGCAGACAAGGACCCCCTTGTCGGCGCGTCCATCGGCGATGGCGTCACCCATGGCGTGGCCGAAATCCGGGTAATCGACGCTTTCGGGCCCATCGGTGCCGAGGTCCAAGACCTCGTAGCCGGCGGCTTCAAGGTCGTCTTTCAGGGTCGATTTAAGGGCAAAACCAGCATGATCGCTGGCGATTGCGATGGTTTTATCGGCCATTCCGGCGTGGTTCCACAAGCGTTGCTGAATACGGGGCGTCGGAACGGGTCCGACACCGTGTGTGGTACCATATATAGCCTGTGCGTGCCAAGAGGACGCAAAAAATCTTGCGTTTTTCGCCGATTGCTAAGACAGCGCGTCGGCTTCGCTCGGATAAGATACCAATGCGGTCAGAATGCGGTCGGCTTGTCTGACCTCGGTGGAGTCCGCCGCATGGTATCGACGCGCGTAATTCAGCCGTTCCTGCCAGACGCGAACGAAGTTGCGTGGCCGGTCGGGCGAGGCGATTTCACCCGTCAAAGCCCCGATGGTGTTGGCATAGGCTGGGTGCAAATCCGGTTGGAACGCAAGCGCTTCATAGTCGTCGAAACCTAGTATTCCTGCGGCATACAGGCTTTGGCTATACGACAGCATTTCACGCGGACTCATGCGCCGGACATCGTGCCACTTCCGTCGGCCCCGGGACGCGCGACGTGCTGCCGCATCCGGCGGCGAGAGCTTTTTGACGTTTGCGTCCACCGCGGGCCGGACATCCTCGCCCGGCAAGGCCTGCTCGCCATGGCGCGCCGGATAGTGATGGCGATAGGGCACCAGCGCCGTGGACGCGAGCGGGTCGTCCAGTGCGTCGAGCGGTGGGCCGACATCTAGGTGTGAGATATCGAGGGGGGCTGGGTCTTGGCGACGTTGAATATTGGTCACTGCCTGCTCCGTGTTTGTTGCGTTTTTGTACGGAAAACGACGCAAGCAGCGTGCCATTCAAGGAACGCTGGAGTCACAATGGTTTACGGAACGTTAACGATTGGCGGTGACGCCTTCTACCCGGCAATTATTGCCGGGTGCGGCGGAATTAACCGTGCGGTTTGAGGATTTGGCGGATCGCCGTGCCGTCCGCCAATCGGTCGAAACCGGCGTTGATGTCGGCAAGCGGCAGTTCTCCGGTGCGGAGCTTATCAACCGGCAGCTTTCCGGCACGATAATAATCGACGAACCGGGGCATATCGTCGGGCGCGGAACAACTGCCCATGTAGCAGCCCTGGATTTTGAATTCTTTCGCCGCCAGCATGTAGGGGGCGATTTCGAACCTCGCATCGGCAGGTGTCAGCCCCGCGACGGTGACCGTTCCGCCGGGGCGCAGGCTGGCATACGCGGCCTCTAGCCCTTGGACCGTGCCGGACAGCTCGATCGCGTGAAGCACGCCGCCGTTGGTGGCGTCCTTGATTGCGGTGGCGGTGACCGCCGCCCCGTCCGCTGCATCTACGGCCAAATGGGCGCCAAGTGTTTGTGCAAGCTGCATTTTTTCGGGGCGCAGATCGACCGCGATGATGGGCTCCGCCCCCGCCAGCGCGGCACCCATCACGGCGCTGAGCCCCACGCCGCCGAGGCCGAAAACCGCGACCGACTCGCCCGGCTTCACGGACGCGGTGTTCAACACCGCACCGACGCCGGTGATGATGGCGCAGCCGAACAACGCCGCGTCGTCGAACGAAATGTCGTCGGGCAGCGGCACCATCGAGCCACGATCGAGCACCGCATATTCCGCGAAACATGACACACCGCCCGCGTGATTGATCGGTTTGCCGTTGCGACTCAGGCGCTTACCGCCGCCAATCAGCTCCCCCTTCATTTTGCTCTCGAAGCTGGCACCGCACAGATGCGGCCGTCCCGAGGTGCATTCGACGCAGGCGCCGCAGCTCATCACGAAAACCAGGACGACGTGATCGCCCTCCTTCAGGTCGGTCACGCCGGGGCCGATTTCCCGAACGATTCCAGCAGCTTCGTGGCCGAGCACCGCCGGAAGCGGACGTTCACGGATGCCTTCGATGGTCGATAAATCCGAATGGCAAAGTCCGGCGGCGCGGATTTCCACCAGCACTTCGCCCTGTTGCGGACCGTCGAGATCGAGGGTCTCGATCACCAGCGGCCTGCTGTCGGCGTACGGTCGGGATTTGCCGCTGTCGTAGAGTACCGCGCCCTGCATTTTCATGTTTTAAACGTCCTATTTTCCGGCGCGTTTTCGGCGTTTGCAGTTATGCAATGATGGAGCCGTCATCTTTGGGATCGGGCCGCTTTTTTGCAATCACGTAGCGCAGCTTCTGGGTCGCAGCCCGTTTCAGGTTCTCTTCGCCGACCTGCGGATCGCCGACCATGGTGATTTCGATGTTGGTGCGGGAATCGATGGCCGAGACGCGCACGTAGTTTCCGACCGAGACCATCTCGAAATACACGGCGCCCAATTTGACGTCTTCGGGTTTCATGGGTCGGATTATAGATGGCGATCCGCGTTTGGAAATGGTTGGCGGCGCCGCGCCACCTAGATAATGGCGTGGCGGACCTTGGCCGAGACCCACTCGCTGACGATTACCGTGCCCAAAATGACGAGCAGGATCAGCGAGACTTGGGTCCAAGCAAGCGTCGAGATCGAGGCGTCGAGCTGGATGCCGATCCCGCCTGCGCCGACCAAGCCCAGCACCGTCGATTCACGGATATTGATATCCCAGCGAAACACCGAGATCCCGGCGAACGCCGGCATCACCTGTGGCGCGATGCCGAACGTCAGCTGTTGCGCACGGCTGGCGCCGGTGGCTTCGACGGCTTCGACCTGTTTGACGTCGATTTCCTCGATCGCCTCGTACAGCAGTTTGGCGCAAAAACCGATGGAGCGGAGTGCGATGGCGATGACGCCGGCCAGCATCCCGGGACCGATGATCGCCACCAGCATCAACGCCCATATCAGGGAGTTAATGGATCGTGACGAGACGATGATGAACAGGGCCACCGCCCGCACCGCCTTGTGCGGTGTCGTGTTGCGGGCCGCCAGAAACGCCACCGGCACCGCCATCACCAAGGCCATAATTGTTCCCAGCGTGGCGATGTTGATGGTGTCCCACACCGCGCGCCATAACGCGTCCATGTACGCCCAATCCGGCGGCACCATCCGCGATGCCATATCGACGGCTTGCGTTCCCGCGTCCAAAACGAAGAACCAGATCGTCTTGTCGGAGATCAGTTTGAAGCAATACACCACGATGGCGACCGACAGCAGCCAGCCGAACCAGATGGCCAATTGCGTCTTCGTCGTGCGGCGTTTCCAAACGGGGCCGTCGGCGGTTTCAATCGTCGGCATTTACTGCACCCACTTTCGAAGATAGCCCGACGTGTATTCCAGGATCATCACGATGAAGATGATGACCAGCAGGATCGCCGCGGCGGAGTCGAATTCATAGCGGTCGAACGCGGTCAGCAACGTCGCGCCGATCCCGCCCCCGCCGACGATCCCGACGACGGCGGATTCCCGGAAATTGATGTCCAATCGATAAACGGCGAGCCCGATCATTCGCGGCATGACCTGGGGCTGGACCGCATAGTTGATCCATTGGAACCAACCGGCGCCGGTGGCGCGCACGGCCTCGGCCTGACCGGGGTCCATGTCTTCGATGTCTTCGGCCAACAATTTGGCGTAAAAGCCGATGGTGCCGATCGACAGCGCGATAAACCCGGCGAACGGCCCGAAGCCAAACAGTTTGACGGCGAAAATCGCCAAGATGACCTCGGGGAACGTCCGCGACAGCGCAATCACGCCGCGGCAAAACAGATACACCGGGCGCGGCGCCAGATTGCGGGCGGCGCCCAAGCCGAACGGTACCGACAGCGCGATCCCGACAACGGTGGAGATCACCGTCATCCAGATGCTTTCCAGGATGCCGTCCTGAATGGCGTCCCATCGGCTGGTGAAGTCCGGCGGGAAGAACGCAGCGAGGAACCGGGTGCCACGCGGAATACCGTCGGCGACGCGGGTCCAGTTCACTTCCAGCGTCCCGAGTGCCAGCGCCAGATAAATCGCCGCCCCAAACCAGAGCGCCCAACGCAGGGTCGGGTTCTCAATCAGGGGCGGTTTCTTCCACGTTGACGGATATTTGGCGGAGGTGTCCTGCATCGCGGCGGTCAGTCCCCGGCTCGGGCGGCGGTTTCCTCGAAACTCTCGCCTTCGTGGATGTGAATCTCGCCGTCGTCTTCCTCGTCCTCGGCGACTTCGATGGTCGCCTCCCAATCTTCCTCGCCGTAAATTTCGGTCAGAACGTCCGGCGTCAGGGCGTTCGGCGGACCGTCATAGACGATTTCGCCAAAGCGCAGTCCGACGATCCGCTCGGCGAACATCTGCGCCAGCATCACGTCGTGAATGTTGATGATCGCCGCCAGTCCGCGCTCCTGGCAGAGCTCGCAGATCAGCCGCATGATTTGCCGTGAGGTTTTCGGGTCCAAACTCGCCGTTGGCTCATCGACCAGCAATAGTTCCGGATTTTGGATCAAGGCCCGGGCGATCCCCACCCGTTGCCGCTGGCCGCCGGACAGGGCGTCGGCGCGCTTGTCGGCCATATGCATCAGTCCCACTCGGTCCAATAACCGATAGGCCTCGCGAACGTCGTCGGCGGGAAACTTGCGGAACCAACTGCTCCAGAACCCGACATAGCCGAGGCGGCCCGACAGGACGTTTTCCATCACCGTCAGGCGTTCGACCAAGGCGTATTCCTGAAAGATCATGCCCATGCCGCGCCGCGCCCTGCGAAGGCCGCCCTGCGACAATGTGGTCAAATTCGTGTCGTTAAGTTGAATGGTCCCGGAAGTCGGTTCGACCAAGCGGTTGACGCAGCGGATCAGTGTCGACTTTCCGGCACCGGACGGTCCGATCAGCGCCATCACCTGACCGTTCGGCACCTCAAGATTGACCTTTTTCAAGGCTTCGTCGCCGGTCGCGTAACGTTTGTAGAGGTCGGTCAGCTTCAGCATCCGGGAATCCCCGTTTTGATTATGGTATCAGGCCAACGGCCACCGCCCCGCGCCAAAAGGGGGCGCGGGGCGGTAACGCTTTAGGCTCGATTATTTGCAGTCGTAAGATACGCCGTTGGCGGTATCAATTTGACGAATGACTGCCCAATCGTACTTGTGCTTGATCGAAATAAAGCGGCCTTCTTTCTTAAATTCCTTCTGAAGGTCGGATCCTTCCCAAGGGAACGTGAAGAATGCCTGCTTGATCTTCGCGGTCACTTCCGGATGCAGGTTATGGGCGTGGCCATAGCCGGTCGTCGGGAAGGTTTGCGATTTGTAGATGGTCTTGATCGAAGCCGGATCGACGGCTTTGCGGTCAATCATCCGTTTCAGGACCGAGTTGGCAACGGCTGCGGCTTCGTAATCCTTGTTGGCGACGCCGAGGATCGAGTTGTCATGCTTGCCGGAGAACGCGGTCTTGAAGTCTTCGTCCGCAACCAGGCCGAAGCTGCTTTTTAGGATCGCGGATGGCGCTTTGAACCCGGAATTCGAGGTCGGCGACGTAAAGGCGAGCGTCTTGCCTTTTAGGTCCGAAGGTGAGCCCAGCGGACTGTCAGCCGGGGCGATGATTTCCATCTCGTAACCGAACGAGCCGTCCTTGGACGCCATCATGGCGAACGGAACAAAGCCGGCGCAAGACACGGCGACCGGGTTGCCGCCCGTGTTGACGCCGGCGATATGCAGACGGCCGGAGCGCATGGCTTCGTATTGCGCGGCATAGGACTGAACCGGGAAGAACACGACCTTTTTGCCGGTCACTTCGGCCATGTGGTTGATAAAGCCGTCCCAGACCTTGGCGTAGACAGCCGGATCTTCGACAGGCGTGTACGAGAAAATGATGGTATCGGGATTGACCCATTGCGACGGATCGGTCGGCAGATCAGCGACCAGATCGCGGTCACGGTCGCAGTACTGTTTGTCGAGGGTGCCGCGATGGCAGTCTTCCGCCTGTGCGGTCGGCGCGAAAACGAAAAGGGCCGCTGCAAATGCGGCGCTAAACAAGAACTTCATGGATACCTCCCTTGTGAGTAGAGCCCGAGCTTATGGTGTTTTTGTTACACGGGTATGTCGACTATGCAGATATTTTCCGTGTGAATCCACGGGAAATGTGGCACCACCCTGACCAAATTTTTGGAGACATGCGCCGTGCCGGATAATGGGTCGGGTCATATCATTGTCGACGCCCCCTGGGCCTACGCGCGCTACGAGGAAATTCGCGATCGCTTGCCGCACGCGGCATCGTTTCCAGCGGCCCCTGCTCACGTGCCTGACCTTGGCGCCCTGACGGAACGGTTCGACGCTTTTTTCTTCGACAGCTTTGGCGTGTTGAACGTCGGTACGGCACCGATTGACGGGGCTGCGGCCCGGATCGCGGCCCTGCGGGAAGCTGGAAAACAGGTCATTGTATTGACCAACGCGGCGAGCGTGCCGCTTCCGGGCCTGCCCGCCAAGTACGCGGCCTTTGGGTTCGACTTTCAGGGGCCCGAGATCGTGTCCAGCCGGGCCGTCACGCTCAGCGCCATCATGGACATGGGGCGGTCCATGCGATGGTCCGTGATCGCACCGACATCGGCGGCCGTGTCGGATATTCCCGGTGAAACCATGTTTTTCGACCCGTCCGACCCGGACGATGCGGATGGATTCATTTTGCTAAGCTCCCATGCCTGGACGCCCGAGGTCGAGGCCGAATTGACGAATCGATTGCGCGCCAGACCACGACCGATCCTGGTTGCCAACCCGGACCTCGTCGCGCCTTACGAAGACGGCTTGCTGCGCCGGCAGCCGGGCGCGATTGCGCACGACTTGATGGACGACCTGGGTGTCGAGGCGGCTTTTTACGGAAAACCCTATGCCAATGCCTTCGACATGGCGCGGGACACCCTGATCGGCGACGTCGACCCGGCACGGGTGCTGATGGTCGGTGATACCCTGCACACCGATATCCTGGGCGGTGCGGCGGCAGGCGTGAAAACGGCGCTGGTGACGGCGCACGGGGTGTTGAAGGGCATGGACGTCGATGCCTGTATCGCGGCCAGTGGCATTGTGCCCGACTTCATCCTGCCATCGATTTAACGCCCCCGTCATCCCGGGCAAGCGGAGCGCGACCCGGGACCTAGCCGCTGCAAACTGGGTCCCGGCCCTCCCCCACGGTGAATTGGGGTCGGCCGGGATGACAGGTTAGCGCCGATTGCCCCCGCAACAATCTTCGGTGTGACGACACCGTTCGGCGATGTTACACAGCCTCGGGCACGATGCGGGGACCTATGAAGACATCGATTTTCCATGATTTCAGCTGGCAGGCGTTTTCCGCCGGCACCATCGCCGCGATCGTCGGGTTCGGCAGTTCATTCGCGGTCGTCGTCGCCGGGCTGATTGCGGTCGGTGCCAATCCGGCCCAGGCCTCGTCGGGGCTGATGGCGGCGGCCATTGCCTTTGGCGTGGCGGGGATTGTCCTCGGGGTGATGACCCGCATGCCCATCGCCGCCGCCTGGTCGACGCCCGGCGCGGCGTTGATGGTCACGACCGGTCCGGTCGAAGGCGGATTCGAAGCCGCCGTCGGCGCGTTCCTGGTGACCGGCGCATTGATCGTCATTGCCGGGTTTTGGAAGACGCTGGGCGATCTGGTGGCGAAAATCCCCGGTGCCATCGCCAGCGCCACGTTGGGGGGTGTGTTGCTGGGGCTGTGTATCGCCCCGGTGAAGGCCGCTGCGACGGCGCCTGAAGCCGCCCTGCCCGTGATTATCGTCTGGGCGCTGGTGGCCCGGTTCAAGCGGCTTTGGTCGGTGCCCGCCGCCGCCGTCACCGCCGTCATCGTCGTCGCCGTCTTGGGCGATCCGCTGCCTGACACCACCTTGTGGCCGGCCCCGGTCCTGATCACGCCGGTGTTGTCCATGGGCGCGGTCATCGGCATCGCCCTGCCCCTGTTCATCGTGACCATGGCGTCGCAGAACATTCCCGGTATCGCCGTGTTGCGGGTCAACGGCTACGCGCCGCCATCCCGCGCGCCGATTGCGATTACCGGGGCGTTTTCCATGCTGTGCGCGCCGTTCGGCGGGCATACGGTCAACCTGTCGGCGATTGTCGCGGCGCTGTGCGCCGGGCCGGACGCCCACGAAGACCCGGACAAACGCTACTGGGCGGCGCTGGCCATGGGGATCGTCTCGGTCGGCCTGGGCTTGATGGCAAGCGTCGTCGTCGCCGTCGTGCAGGCCGCGCCGCCGTTATTGATCGAAATGGTCGCCGGATTGGCGCTATTGGGGCCGCTCGCGGCATCCGTGAAGACAGCGCTGGAAGACGAAGACACCCGCGAAGCCGCCGTCGTCACGTTCGTCGTCGCCGCCTCGGGCCTCAGCATCGCCGGGATCGGCGGCGCGTTTTGGGGATTGATCGCCGGTGGCGCGATTTTGGGGCTGAAGCGATTGGGGAAATCCTAAATCAGCCCCCTGGTTTCACATATTCCGCCGGTATTGGCCGCCGGCGTCGAACAGGGCGTCGGTGATCTGACCGAGTGAGCAGACCCGGACCGCGTCCATCAGCACCGCGAACACGTTCTCGTCGGCGATGGCCGCGTCCTGCAGCCGTTTCAACATCGCTGGCGCGGCGTCGGCATGCCGGGCCTGGAAATCGTGCACGCGGTCGATCTGGCTTTGTTTTTCCGCCTCGGTCGAGCGGCGCAGTTCCGGCAGTGATGCGTCGCCGCCTTCGTCCGGGTTGCGGTAGGTGTTGACGCCGATGATCGGGTAATCGCCGGTGTGCTTCAGGGTTTCGTAGTGCAGGCTCTCGTCCTGGATCTTGCCGCGCTGGTACCCGGTCTCCATCGCGCCCAGCACGCCGCCGCGCTCCGATATCCGGTCGAATTCGGCCAGCACGGCGGCTTCGACCATGTCGGTCAACTCGTCGATGATGAACGCGCCCTGATTGGGGTTTTCGTTCTTCGCCAGGCCCCATTCGGTGTTGATGATCATCTGAATGGCGATGGCCCGGCGCAAGCTGTCCTCGGTCGGGGTGGTGATCGCCTCGTCATAGGCGTTGGTGTGCAGCGAATTGCAGTTGTCGTAGACCGCGATCAGCGCCTGCAACGTGGTGCGAATATCGTTGAACGACATTTCCTGGGCATGCAACGACCGGCCCGAGGTCTGGACATGGTATTTGAGCTTCTGCGACCGGTCGTTCGCGCCGTATTTGTCGCGCATGGCGACTGCCCAGATGCGCCGGGCGACGCGTCCCAGGACGGTATATTCCGGGTCCATCCCGTTCGAGAAAAAGAACGATAAATTAGGCGCGAAGTCGTCGATCTTCATGCCGCGTGCGAGGTATGCCTCGACGAAGGTAAAGCCGTTCGCCAGGGTAAACGCCAACTGGCTGATCGGGTTGGCCCCGGCCTCGGCGATGTGATAGCCGGAAATCGACACGGAATAAAAATTCCGCACGTTGTGGTCGACGAAATAGGCCTGAATATCGGCCATCATCTTCAGCGCGAATTCGGTCGAGAAGATGCAAGTGTTCTGGCCCTGGTCTTCCTTCAAAATATCCGCCTGCACGGTACCGCGCACGGTGGCCAGGGTCCGGGCTTTGATGTCGGCGGCCTCGGCGTCCGTCGGGGCGCGACCTTGCGCGGCTTCGAACGCGGCTCGTTGCTGATCGACGGCGGTGTTCAGGAACATCGCCAGAATCGTCGGCGCCGGGCCGTTGATGGTCATCGACACGGACGTCTTCGGATCGCAGAGATCGAAGCCGTCATACAGGACTTTCATATCGTCCAACGTCGCGATGGAGACGCCGGAATTGCCTACCTTGCCATAGATATCGGGCCGTTCGGCCGGATCGAATCCGTACAGCGTGACACTGTCGAAGGCCGTCGACAGGCGCTTGGCCTCGGAATCCTGGGACAAAAACTTGAACCGGGCGTTGGTGCGGGCGGGATCGCCCTCGCCCGCGAACATGCGGGTCGGGTCTTCGCCGTCGCGCTTGAACGGAAACACGCCGGCGGTGAACGGGAAGCGGCCCGGCAAGTTCTCGCGCCGCAGAAACGTCAGCAGCGCGCCGTCGTCGTCGATCTTCGGCACGGCGACGCGCGGAATTTCGTTGCCGCTGAGGGACTTGCGGGTCAGCGTCGGGCCGTCCTCCGTTTGTTGCGTATAGCTTTGCGCGACCGCCGGCCAGTCGGCCAGCAGCGCGCGGTTCCGGGCGCTCAGGCCTTTTTCCCGCTCGTTGAGCAGCGTCAGCGCGTCGTCCGAAGATTTCCCCGCAGCGTCCAGCATCCGTGCGGTCTCGCGCAGCTGTTGCGCTTCGCGGGCCAGTGCCGACTGTGCGGCGGTGGCGGCGTGATAACCGCGCACGGTCTCGGATACGTCGGCAAGATACCGCGCCCGGTCCGGCGGGACGATGGCCTGGCCGGGCGGCGAGACCTTATTTGCCACTGGGGCGAGGTCGCTGGTCAGGCCCGTGAAGCCCTTGTCTGCCAGGATCTCCAGCGCGCCCTGGTATAGCGCCGTGACGCCCGGATCGGCGAATTTCGACGCCATGCAACCGTACACCGGCATGTCTTCAGGGGCGGCGCCGAAGGCTTCGCGGTTGCGCTGCACCTGTTTGCGGACGTCGCGGACGGCATCGTCGGCGCCCTTGCGGTCCATCTTGTTGATCGCCACGGCGTCGGCGAAGTCGAGCATTTCGATCTTCTCCAACTGGCTCTGGGCGCCGAATTCCGGCGTCATCACATACAGCGACGCATCGACGACGTCGACGATGGCGCCGTCGCCCTGCCCGATGCCCGGCGTCTCGACGATCACCAGATCCGCGCCCCAGACCTTGGCGGCCGAGATCATGTCGGCGACGGAGGCCGGGATCTCCTGGGCCGCGCCCCGGGTCGCGGCGGACCGGACAAAGACATTCGGCGCATCGACCGCGTTCAGGCGGATGCGGTCGCCCAGCAGCGCGCCATTGGTCTTGCGCCGGGTCGGGTCGATGGCGATGACGGCGATTTTCGGCTCGCCGGAATACAGCCGGAACCGGCGGATCAATTCGTCGGTCAGCGACGATTTCCCGGCCCCGCCGGTGCCGGTGATGCCGAGCGTCGGTATCGATGACAATGCCGCCTGTTCTCTAAGCGACACGATGTCGGATTCCGACAATCGGTTGTTTTCGATGGCCGTCAGCACGCGGGCCAGGTTGGCCGCCGTCGAGACGTCGGCCCCCGTTGGCACATCGGCACACAGATCGCGGTCGGCGGCGTGGATCATCATGTCGATCATGCCCGGCAGGCCGAGGCTCTGGCCGTCTTCCGGCGAAAAGATGCGCGCCACCCCATAATCGTGCAACTCGGCGATTTCCGGCGCGACAATCACCCCGCCACCGCCGCCGAACACCCGGATATCGCTGCGTCCGGCGTCGGCCAACCGGTCGATCATGTATTTGAAGTATTCGACGTGCCCGCCTTGGTAGGAGCTGACGGCGATGCCGTGGGCGTCTTCTTGGACCGCGGCGTCGACGACTTCCTGGACCGAGCGGTTATGGCCAAGGTGAATAACTTCCGCGCCTTGGGCCTGCAAAATCCGGCGCATGATGTTGATCGACGCGTCGTGGCCGTCGAACAGGCTGGCCGCCGTGACGAACCGCACCGGGCTCCCCGAGCCTTGTGATCCCTGTGTTTTAGCGGTTTGTGAACCTTCGTCGGGCATTTGGATGTCCTGTTGTCTCCTTTCCTAATGGTAGCGCGATCCGTCCAATCCGGCCAAGGGTCAACCGTGCCCTTGTCATCCCGGGCTTGACCCGGGACCCAGCGTGCGTCGTCTAGGTCTCGGCCCTCCCGTTGGTCGGCCGGGATGACAAAGGGGTGATTGATTGACAAACGCCGCCCGGCGCCGGTCTCGGTACACACAATGGTTGATTGGGGTAGCGGGTTTCGTGCAATGATGACCCAACGGGAAACGCGGGGGGACGTGCCGGATGGAACGCACCTTGGAGAAGATCAAAAAATCTTGGCCGATTGTGCTGATAGGCGCGGTCGTCGCCGTTCTCGGGACGTATGGCACCGTCAAGGACACGTTGCCCGAGGTTGTCTGCGACGCGTCGCGGATTGTGGGGGCGCCGCACGCCTTTGAATTGTGTAAGCCGCCACCACCGCTACCGCCGGACCAAGACGCTTCGATCGACGATTTACGGACGAGAATCGAGATTCTTCGCGAGTACGCGCAACAGGGCATTCTATCCGATGAGCAAAAGGCGCAGTTGAATAGCCTTCAGATCGTTTTTGCGCAGCGTGTGCTTGATGGTCTTGAAGCGGATATGCGGCCTGACGCCACTATCGACCCGACGGCCGAGGCGGAGGATGCCCGGCGCGAAGCAGCCCAAGCCTTGGTTGAAAATGATAATCCGGAAGAGCGCGAGGCCGCGCGTTTGATCGCCGAAGGAGAGGTCCAAACAGGCCTGGAACTCTTAACGATCAGGGCCCGAGCCGCAGAGGTGGAGACCGCGCAGCAGTGGCGTCAGATCGGGCAATTGGCCTTTGGCGTCGACTTGGCACGGGCGACCGAGGCCTACGAACGGGTCGTCGCCTTGGACGACACGCAACCCTGGGATTCGATCTATCTGGCACGGTTGTACGGTACGGCTGGCGATCTCGGGAAAGCTGAGGGTCTGCTCATCCCCTTGCGTGACAGACTCGCCGGCGGCAACGAGGCGCGGACCTACGCCATCGTACTGCATGAGCTAGGGGACATTGCTGTCAAACGCGGTAACCTGACGGATGCTGCCGACCTGTATACGGAGATGTCGGATATCCTGTTGCAGCGTGTCGAAATGGCGCCGGATGACGCCAATCTCCAACGCGATCTCTCCATCTCGCACAGCAAGCTCGGCGACGTGTCGCGGGCCCGGGGCGATCTGGCCGGGGCGCAAGCGCGTTTCGAGGCAGATTTGGACATTGCCGAGCGTCTGGCGGCGCAAGAGCCCGGCAACGCGGGGTGGCAGCGCGATCTGTCGGTCTCGCACAACAAGCTCGGCGACGTGTTGCGGGCGCGGGGCGATCTGGCGGCGGCGCAAGGGCGCTATGAAGTGGGTTTGGATATCCGTGAGCGGTTGGCGGCGCAAGAGCCCGGCAACGCCGGTTGGCAACGCGATCTGTCGATCTCCTACGACAATCTGGGCGACGTGTTGCAGGCCCGGGGCGATCTGGCGGCGGCGCAGGGGCACTTTGAAGCCGGTTTGGACATTGCCGAGCGGTTGGTGGCGCAAGAGCCCGGCAACGCGGGGTGGCAGCGCGATCTGTCGGTCTCGTACGAAAGGCTCGGCGACGTGTTGCTGGCCCGGGGCGATCTGGCGGCGGCGCAAGGGCGCTATGAAGCCGGTTTGATGATCCGTGAGCGGTTGGCGGCGCAAGAGCCCGGCAACGCGGGGTGGCAGCGCGATCTGTCGGTTTCCTACAACAAGCTCGGCGATGTGTTGCGGGACCGGGGCGATCTGGCGGCGGCGCAAGCGCGCTACGAAGCCGGTTTGGTGATCCGTGAGCGGTTGGCGGCGCAAGAGCCCGGCAACGCGGGGTGGCAGCGCGATCTGTCGGTCTCGTACAACAAGCTCGGCGACGTGTCGCGGGCCCGGGGCGATCTGGCGGCGGCGCAAGGGCGCTATGAAGCCGGTTTGGATATTGCCGAGCAGTTGGCGGCGCAAGAGCCCGGCAACGCGGGGTGGCAGCGCGATCTGTCAGTCTCGTACAACAAGCTCGGCGACGTGTCGCGGGCCCGGGGCGATCTGGCGGCGGCGCAAGGGCGCTATGAAGCCGGTTTGGATATTGCCGAGCAGTTGGCGGCGCAAGAGCCCGGCAACGCGGGGTGGCAGCGCGGTCTGTCGGTCTCGTACAACAAGCTCGGCGACGTGTTGTGGAACCGGGGCGATCTGGCGGCGGCGCAAGGGCGCTATGAAGCCGGTTTGGATATTGCCGAGCAGTTGGCGGCGCAAGAGCCCGGCAACGCGGGGTGGCAGCGCGATCTGTCGGTCTCGCACGAAAGGCTCGGCAGTATTCTTCAGGAGAACGGCGATGAGGCCGGGGCGATCGAACGTTTTCGGGCGGCGCTGACGATTTATGATCGTCTTATGACCGCGTGGCCCGATCACACCGAATTCCGTGTATACTCGGTCGTGCCGCATTGGCGTCTGGGCGCGTTGCTGGAGGGCGACGCGGCGATAAAGCACCTTGGCGATGCGCTGGTGATTTTGGAGGAACTGGATGCCGCCGATCGCCTGGACGCGCGGCGCAAGACCTGGATACCGAAAATCCGCGATCAAATGGCGGCGATGGAAGATCGATCCGATTAAGAACGGCCGGGGTCTCCCCGCGGCCAAGGCTGAACCGCGCGCCCCCTCAAACCCGCCTTCGCGGGCACAGGCCTGTCCTCTCCCCCATTTCGAGGGAGAGGGACTCTTGCGGATAGACCGTCCCTACTCCTCTCCCCTCCGCCGTCGTCATCCCCGCGAAAGCGGGGACCCAGTTTGACTCCGCATTGGCACTAGGTCCCCGCTTTCGCGGGGATGACGAGAGAGGCAGCGGGATGACGAGATTGATGTTCGGATAACACGATGTGTTTGCGAATTGACAAACGCCGCGTGGTCTAAGACCTTCCGGGCAACAAAAACACAGGCGATCTCGACGGGAGGAGACATCATGGACCAGAGCAAAATGAAGCCGGAAACGCTGGCGCTGCACGCGGGCTACCGCAAGGACAACACCAACGCGGTGGCGGTGCCGATCCACCAAAGCACGGCGTTCCAGTTCGACAGCACCGAACACGCGGAAAACCTGTTTGCCCTCAAAGAGTTGGGCAACATCTATTCCCGCATCATGAACCCCACCTGCGACGTTTTGGAACAACGCGTTGCGGCGCTGGAAGGCGGCGTTGCCGCGCTTGCGGTTTCGTCCGGTCAGGCGGCGTCGACGTATGCGATCCTCAACCTTTGCCGGTCCGGCGATAATTTCGTCTGCTCGACCGATATCTACGGCGGGACCTGGAACCTGTTTTCCAACACGCTGAAGGACCTTGGCATCGAATGCCGCTTCGTCGATCCGACCGACCCGGATGCGTTCCGCGCCGCGACCGACGACAAGACCCGGTGCTATTACGCGGAAACCCTGCCGAACCCGAAATTGAACGTCTTTCCGATCAAGGAAGTCGCCGACATCGGACGCGAGCTTGGCGTCCCCTTGATCATGGACAACACAGCCGCGCCGCTGCTGTGCCGGCCGTTGGATCACGGCGCGGCGATCGTCCTGTATTCGACCACCAAGTACATCGGCGGTCACGGCACGTCGGTCGGCGGTATGCTGGTCGACGGCGGCAATTTCGATTGGGAAGCCGGCGGCAGCCGTTTCCCGACCTTGAACGAGCCGGATGCCAGCTATCACGGGGCGGTTTGGACCGAAGCCGTGAAGCCGTTGGGGCCGATTGCCTATATCCTGCGCGCGCGGGTGATCCTGCTGCGCGACGTCGGCGCGACGATGAGCGCCATGAACGCCTTTAATTTCATTCAGGGCTGCGAGACTTTGCCGCTCCGCATGGAACGTCATTGCGAGAACGCCAACAAAGTCGCGGCCTTCCTGAGCAGCCACGATAAGGTCGAAAGCGTCATTCACCCGTCCCTGCAGACCGGAGAATTGGCCCGGCGCCGCGATACCTACATGCCGGGCGGCAACGGCGCGCTGTGCGGGTTTGAGCTGAAAGGCGGACGCGAGGCCGGCAAGAAGTTCATCGACAGCCTGGAACTGCTGTATCACGTCGCCAACATCGGCGACGCGCGGTCGTTGGCCATTCACCCGGCGACGACGACGCATTCGCAATTGTCGGCGGAAGATCAGTTGGCCTCGGGTGTCACGCCGGGCTACGTGCGTCTGTCGATTGGGATCGAGCACATCGACGATATCCTCGCCGATATCGGTCAGGCGCTGGATAAGGCGTAACGCTCAGCCCGTCATTCCGGCGCAGGCCGGAATCCATGGTTGCTGTGGACCCCGGCCTTCGCCGGGGTGACGATTTGCTTTCTAAGCGTTGAAATCGAGGCCCCAGTCGCGGTAGCGCTCGGGGTCGTCGCCCCAGCCGTCGCGGACTTTGACGAACAAGAACAGGTGCACCCGGGTCTCGAACAGGGTCTCCAATTCCTTTCGTGCGGCGGCGCCGATCTCTTTGATACGGCTGCCTTTTTTGCCCAGCACGATGGCTTTTTGGCTGTCGCGGCGGACGAAAATGACCTGTTCGATCTTGATCGAGCCGTCGTCGCCTTGGGTCCAGGTTTCGGTTTCGACCGTCGCCGCATAGGGCAATTCCTGCTGCAATTGCAGGAACAGTTTTTCGCGGGTGATTTCCGCCGCCAACAGGCGCGACGGCATGTCGCTCAGTTGGTCTTCGGGGAATAGAAACGGCCCCGGGGTCATTTTACCGGCCAGGAACGAGACGAGATCCCCGACCCCGTCGCCGGTCAACGCCGAGATCATGAATACCTCGGCGAACAGGTCTCGTTCGGTCAGGCTGCGGGTCAACGCCAACAGCCGTCCCTTGTCGACGATGTCGACTTTGTTGAGGACCAGCAAAGGCGCCGGGGATTTGGGCTTGTCGAGTTTGCGCTGCTCCAGCCCTTCGAGGATGCGCAACGTATCGCTGTCGAGGCCCTTGTCGGCATCGACCATCAGCATGATCAAATCGGCGTCCTGGGCGCTGCCCCAGGCGCTGGCGACCATCGCCCGGTCGAGCCGGCGGCGCGGCGCGAAAATACCGGGCGTGTCCATGAAAATGATCTGCGCGTCGTCTTCGATGGCAATGCCGAGCACCCGGGTCCGCGTCGTCTGCACTTTCGGCGAGACGATGGAAACCTTGCTGCCTACCGCCTTGTTGACGAACGTGGATTTGCCGGCATTCGGCGCGCCCAGTACGGCGACAAATCCCGCTTTGGTCTTGATTCCCTCGTCGCTCATGCCTGATCGCCTTTCACCTGCGCCAATATCGCCTCGGCCGCGGCTTGTTCGGCGGCGCGTTTGTTGGCCCCGGACCCTTCGACCGCATCGTGCCCCTTGACCGTGACGGCGACGGTGAACACGGGTTGATGGTCCGGGCCGTCGCGGCTCGTGATCGTATATTTCGGCAGCGGCAGGCCGCGCCCCTGCGCCCATTCCTGCAATGTCGTTTTGGCGTCTTTGGGGGGGCGCCGGTTTTCGCGCATCATTTCGGTCCAGTGGGTGGCGATGAACGTCCGTGCCGCCTCCAGCCCGCCGTCCCGATAGATTGCTGCGATCACGGCCTCCACCGCATCCGCCAGCAGACCCGGGTTTTCCCGCCCGCCGGTCAGATGTTCGCCGGTCGACAGCGTCAACCGATCCGCCAGCCCGATGGCGTCGGCGACCCGTGCCAAAGCATCGCGTTGCGCCAACGCGGTGAAGCGATACGCGATTTCGCCTTCGTCCTCGTCCGGAAAGGTCTGCAGCAGCATATCGGCCAAGATCAGGCCCAGGACCCGGTCGCCCAGAAATTCCATCCGTTCGTTGGATTTGCCGCGTTTCGAGGTGGCGCTGGAATGCACCAAGGCTTGTTTCAGCAGGCCGGCGTCATTGAACCGGTAGGCCAGCGCGTCTTGCAGGCTGTCGAGCGGGTCGCTCATTCGATGCCGGAGAAGATGCGTGACGGACGCAGCTTGTCGAACCAGGTCCAGATTTTCCAGGCTGAGCCGTCGATGGAGAAGAATATAAACTCAGCCCGGCCAACCAGGTTTTCGCGCGGCACGAAATTGACCCCGGAAAACCGGCTGTCGTTCGAATTGTCGCGGTTGTCGCCCATCATGAAATAATGGTTTTCCGGCACCGTAAACAGCCGGGTGTTGTCGCCGTTGGGGTTTTGGTCGGTTTCCTCGACGATCAGGTGTTCGCGGCCGTTCGGCAGGACTTCTTTGTACTGCGTCATGCGGGCGAACTGCCCCG
Organism: Rhodospirillales bacterium; assembly: GCA_965222395.1. Classification (GTDB taxonomy): domain Bacteria; phylum Pseudomonadota; class Alphaproteobacteria; order Rhodospirillales; family Casp-alpha2; genus UBA4479. The sequence goes on along the minus strand of OZ244947.1, from coordinate 1,085,070 downwards.
GCGAGCGCTCGTAGATGAAATCATCGATGCGGCGGCGTTCCACCGGCGTGCCGTTGATGTTGAGGATCCCGTTGACGACTTGGATTTTGTCGCCCGGCAAGCCGACGATGCGCTTGATGAAATCGGTCGAATTGTCGGCCGGCAGCTTGAACACGGCGACGTCACCCCGTTCCGGCTCGGTGAAGAACACCCGTGTCGACGGCAATAGCGGCAGCCCAAAGGGCAGCGAATAGCGGCTATAGCCATACGAGAATTTCGAGACGAACAGATAGTCGCCGACCAGCAGTGTCGAGACCATGGAACCCGACGGGATCGAGAACGGTTCAAACGCGGCGACGCGGATCGACAGCGCGATCAGTACGGCGTAAACGACGGTCCGCAGGGTCTCTTTCACGTGTTCGCTCCGGGCAGGCGGCGGGTCAAAAAATATGCGGCTCGCGCCGCGCCGGGATATGGCCAGCCAAGCCCTTATGTGTCAAGGGATTGCGTGGTTTAGGCTGCGTCCAGCCACTCGTTGAGGGCCGGCTCCATCCGCTCCCACGGGCGGAAGCCGAGGCTCAGGGCAACCGGCGTTTCGCCCTCGGTGACGCCGATGACGGTGGGAAAACCGGTGATCTGTGAATTCTGTGCGTATTGGAACTCGGCTAGCGTCTCTTGCTTCGTCGCCTCGTCGGCGTGGGCGATCTGAAATTCGCCACGCGGTACGCCGATTTCATGCGCCAGATCGGCCAGCACGTCGGGGTCGGTGGTGTCTTTGCATTCGGCGTAAAATGCCCGGTGCAGGCGGTTTAACATATCGTGCGCCAAATCCGGCGCGATCCGTCGGACGGCAACGATGGCACGGCACGCCGGTTCGGTGTCGTAGGTGAACCCGGCCTTGTCGAAAAACGCGAAGTCGAAAGGCTGGCCGGAAGCGTCGGCGACGTGTTCCCAATGGTTACGGACGTAGGACTTGTCTTGGTCGGTCATCGCGTGTTCGGTAAACGGCCGCAACCCGCCGACGAATATCTGAATCGCGGCTTTGCCGCCGATGGCGGCGCGGACCTTGTCCATCACCGGCTGAAACCCCCAGCACCACGAGCACATGGGATCGGCGAAGTAGAGAATGGTTTTCGACATGGCTGGCTCCTCCGGCGTTCATCCCTATACCTTCGGTGTCGCCGGGGAAACCCCTACGGCCTCCGTGTCGCCGACATCTACGCGCAGCCGGAGATCTCGGGGCGGCACGTGATCCCCGCGTTTGGCGGGGACGCGGCCGCCGATCCCGATCCAAACAAACCCTCGCCCCGCCGGAACAAATGACAGTGTTCAGCACATGGAAGAAGGTAAGTCGTTGCCTAGCCGAAATCAGTCCATATGATCGTGTGAGTTTGCAATTCGGAACACCCCGCGTGTCATCGCAATTATGTCCCCGCTGCTCCGCCAATTTTCGATCAACAGCGCGATGGCTATCGTATTGATCAGCGTGGCGATGATGATCTTCTTCCGCCATGTGTCGGTGGAGGACATCGTAAAAATCAACGAGCGGAAAAATGCGCACACCGCTCACATCGTTAAGAACTACATCGCCCACGACATCATGCCATTTTCACGCGTCGTCGACGTCGTCGAACCCGGCAACCCGCTTGGCAAGGAAATATCGACGCGTCTCAGCCGGCACTTCGAGGACACCGCCACGCTTCGCGTTCGTATTCTGGATACAGCGGGACGGGAGATCGTCTCCACCGGTTCCCCGAGCGTCGTCGACACGGCCGAGACCGATCTGGCCTTCAAGACCGCCGTCGCCGGGACGCTCTCCTCGGCAACGCTTGAGACGACCGGCCGCAACGCCGATAACTCGCGCCAACTGTTGTCCAGCTACGCACCCGTGACGGCGGAGGGCGGCGAGGTTATCGCCGTTATCCGTGTGGACGCTGATCTGACGGTCGCGTTGGACGACGTGAACCATCATATCATTCCGGTTTTCATCGCTTTGCTCAGTGGCCTTTCGCTCCTTTACGTCTTGTTGTTGCGCGTGGTGGCGCGGGCCGATCGCACGATCAAACGCCAGCATGACGACCTTGCGCAGCGTACCGAAGAACTGAGTCAGGCGCTGAGGGAGGCGGAAGAAGCGAACGCGGCGAAGTCGAAATTTTTTTCGACCATGACGCATGAGTTCCGCACGCCGCTGAATGCGATCATTGGATTTAGCGAATTAATGCTGAGTCGCGCGATCACCGGGGATAACGTGCCGAAGTTCCGTGAGTACGCGAACGTGGTGCATGAGAGTGGTCATCATATGCTGGAGTTGGTCAACGATGTCCTGGACATCGCCGAGATCGATGCCGGCAAGCGCACATTGCAGCCGGTCGAAATCGACCTTCCGGCGTTGCTGAAAAAAAGCGTGCACGGTTTCGAGAAAATCGCGGCCGATAAAGATGTTACGCTGACGCTTTACGTCGAACCGCCGCTGCCGCAACTGGTGGCCGACGAACGCTCAATTTATCAAATCGTTCTCAACCTGCTTTCCAATGCTTTGAAGTTCACTGACGCAGGCGACAGCGTCTCTGTGCACGTAACGGGTCAGGACGGAGCGACCGTCATCACCGTCGCCGATACGGGCGTAGGCATTCCCACCGATCAATTGGCTATGATTACCGAGCCGTTTTTCCAGATCAAGACCGACCCGGCGCGGCGCGATAAGGGAACGGGCCTCGGACTGTCGATCGTTGCTGAGTTGGTCGACACGAACGGCGGTACGCTCGACATCGCGAGCGAACCCGCGACGGGAACAACGGTTACCCTGCGGTTTCCGGCGCGACGTGGCTAGTTTCCCGGTCTAAGAGGATCCGTCATCCTCGCGTTTGCGGGGACCGCGAAACGTGGTCCGGTCCAACGAAACCCTTGCCCTTGGCGGGCCGCGCCGCGACACTGTGGGGAACAATCACTAACCATCTGAGACGCTATGACCACGCCGACACCGAGCTTTCCGCATACCCGCCTGCGCCGTAATCGCCGCACCGATTGGCTGCGCCGCCTGACTGCCGAAACCACCCTCAGCCCCGACGATTTGATCTGGCCGGTTTTTGTCGTCGAGGGCACGGCGGTTCGTGAAGACGTGCCGTCCATGCCCGGCGTCGCGCGCGTGTCGCCGGATCTGCTGGGCGATGCGGCGATCCACGCGCAGGCGTTGGGTATTCCGGCGATCGCGATCTTTCCGTTTATCGACCCGTCGAAAAAGACCCCGGATGCGGCGGAAGCATGGAATTCCGATAACCTCGTCTGCCGCGCCGTTCGCGCCATCAAGACTGCTGCACCAGACATCGGTGTGATGTGCGATGTCGCCCTCGACCCCTTCAATTCGGACGGCCATGACGGCTTGGTTGCCGACGGGGTGATCCTGAACGACGAAACCGTCGATTGCTTGGTTAAACAAAGCCTCTGCCAGGTCGAGGCCGGCTGCGATATCATCGCCCCGTCTGACATGATGGACGGGCGTATCGGGGCGATCCGCCAAGGTCTTGACGCGGCCGGGCATCAGGACGTGGCGATCATGTCCTACGCGGCGAAATATGCGTCCGGATTTTACGACCCGTTCCGCGATGCCGTCGGCTCCGGCGGGGCGCTGAAAGGCGACAAAAAGACCTATCAGATGACCACGGCAAATTCAGACGAAGCGTTGCGCGAGGTTGCGTTGGACGTGTCCGAAGGCGCCGACATGGTGATGGTCAAACCGGGGCTGCCGTATCTGGATATCGTGCGCCGGGTGAAAGACAGCTTTGCCATGCCGACGTTCGTCTACAACGTGTCGGGTGAATACGCGATGATCCGCGGCGCTGCCGAGAACGGCTGGCTGGACTACGACAAGGTGATGATGGAAGCGTTGCTGAGCTTCAAGCGGGCCGGCGCCGATGGGATTTTGACCTATCACGCCATCGACGCGGCGACCCTGCTGAACGGATAAAATCAGGCGGCTTCGCTGCCAATATCGAGCATCCGGTCAATGTCCAAGACAACCATCAGGCGACCGTCGAGGCGGTAGACGCCCGAGGCAAATTCCCGCCATTGCGGATCGAGGGTGCCCGGGGTCTTTTCGTGCAGGTCCTTGGCGATGCTGATAACGTCGCCGATGCTGTCGACCAGCAAGGTGTATAGATCGTGCCCCTGCTCGACCGTCACGCCCATGTGGTTTTCGTCGGATGCTTCGTCGACCGGGTCCAGGCCGAGGCGAACGCGGACGTCGATTACGGTCACAATGCGGCCCCGAAGGTTGATGGAACCCCGGACTTCCGCCGGCGCCAGCGGGATCGAGGCAATTTGCTCGGTCTGCAGGATATCCTGGACGCGCAGCACCGGAACACCGAACAACTGGTTGTCGATCGTAAAGGTGACGAACTGATCCAGGTCTTCGTTCCCATGGGTGGCGATATCGGTTCCGTCGGTCACGGCGACAGCGTTCGACATATCTGAAATCCTTTTTGTTCAATCGTGCGGCGATGGCCGCGCAAAAATAAAACCACAAACAATAATCTAATAGAACTGCAAACTTTTTTGGATGCGGGTTTTCCCCTACTTCCCAAGCCATTCAACGATCGCCTCGACCTGGTCCGCCGACATCAACGCCGGTGCATGGCCGCAGCCCGGAACGGTCAACAAATCCGCCTTTGGGCCGCGCGCCGTCATTTCGGTGGCGGTCTCAGCCCTTAACAGATCGGAATTCTCACCGCGAATGACAAGAACTGGACAGTCGATCCGGTCCCAAACGGCCCAAAGGTCGATATCCTCGATAGGGCCGCCGGAAAAAACCTCGGCAATTGCCGGGTCGTAATGCAGTTGCAGCGGCCCGGTGCCGGACGGAACGGTGCTGACGGTCGCCAAATGCCGCCATTGCTCGTCGGTCAGGTCGCCGAACGGGGCGTGAACCTCGCGCAGGTAAGCTTCGGCGGCGTCCAAATCCTCGAACGTCGGCGCAGCGCCGACATACCCCGCCAGCCGAACCAGTGCTTCCTTGGGCACGAACGGGCCGATATCGTTGATGACCAGCTTGCGAACCGGTGTGCCGGGCGTGGCCGCGAGCATCATGCCGATCAGCCCGCCCATGGACGTGCCGACCCAATCGACCCGCTCGACGCCGATATGGCTCATCACACCCGCCATATCGCCCAAATACGTCGGATAAATGTAATCGTGCGCATTGGCCAGCCAGTCGCTGGCGCCGCGCCCGGCGACGTCGGGGCAAACGACACGTCCGCGCGCCGACAGCGCCGACGCCAGGACGTCGAAATCGCGTCCGTTGCGGGTCAATCCGTGCACGCATACCGTTGCCTTGCGGCCCGATTTGTCGCCCCAGTCGGTGAACGCGATGCGGTGAAAGCCGCTGGGACCCAGGGACAGAAAGCTGCCGGCCCGGGGCGGCGACGGGATCATGATCAGATTACACCTTGGTCGCGGAGAGCGGCGATCTCGGCGTCCGACATATCAAGCAGATCGCCAAGCACCGAGTCCGTATGCTCGCCGAGGGTCGGCGGCGCCAAGCGCGGTTCCGGCGGTGTCGCCGACATCTTGATCGGGCTGTTCATCAGCGGCACTTTGGCGCCGGTGATCGGCTGATCCATTTCGATGCGCATCTCGCGTGCCTGCACGTGTTCGTTGGCGAAGACCTGATCCAGCTTATAGATCGGTCCGCAACTGACGGAGTTGGCTTCGAGTTCTGTGAGCCAGAAATCCATCGGCTTGGCTTTGACGATCTCGCGCAACTGCGGGATCAACTCGTCCCGGTTCTTCAGGCGATTGCCGTTGGTCGCATAACGCTCGTCGGCGGCAAGTTCCGGACATCCGGCGACGTCGCAGAAACGTTGGAACTGGCCGTCGTTGCCGACCGCCAGGATGATCGCACCGTCCGACGTTTCGAACGCCTGATACGGGACGATGTTCGGGTGGGCGTTGCCCAGTCGTTTCGGGTTTTCACCGGTGGCGAGATAATTCATGCCCATGATGGTCGTGAACGCGACCATGACGTCGAGCATACCGATATCGATGTGCTGGCCTTCACCGGTGACTTCACGGTGACGCAGGGCGGCGTTGATCGAGGTCGCGGCATACATGCCGGCCATTAAGTCGGCAACCGGGACGGAGGTTTTCATCGGCTCGCCGTCGGGCTCCCCGGTCAGGCTCATCAAGCCGCTCATCCCCTGGATCAGGACGTCGTAGCCAGGCCGCTTGGCATACGGTCCGGTTTGTCCAAATCCTGTTATCGAACAATAAATTAAGTCCGGAAATTCATCTTTTAAATCATCGTAAGATAGGCCGTACTTGGCAAGCCCACCGGTCTTAAAGTTTTCGACCAGAACCTGGCTTTGGCCGATCAGTTTCTTGGCCAGTGCCTGGCCTTCCGGTTTGGCGATATCCAGGGTAATCGATCGCTTGTTGCGGTTGGCGGCGCAGAAATACGCGCTCTCGCTGGTATCGTCGCCGGCCTCGGTCTTGATGTACGGCGGTGCAAAATATCGCGTGTCGTCGCCGGCCCCCGACCGTTCGACTTTGATGACGTCGGCGCCGAGATCGCCGAGGATCTGGGTGCAGCTGGGACCCGCCAGGATGCGGGTCATATCGAATACGCGGATGCCTTCCAATGGGCCGGGCATAGATCACTCCTCAAGTTTCTTGGTTGGGGGGTACATAAAGCCGCCCCCACCGACAATCAAGGCGTTGCGGCAATCTCGTCACTTGGCAGACGGTCTGTTTCGGGCTTTAACCGCGCCATGAAACGGTTCTTGTTTCGAGCTTTTGCGGTGGGCGCGGCGCTGACGGGCGCGGTGTTCGTGATCGCGTATTTCTGGTTGCGCACATCGCTGCCCGTGACAGATCGCGATATTGTCGGAACGGGCGTCGCCAACGCCGTCAGCATCGTCCGCGACGTCAATGGACTGGTGACGGTCGGCGCGCCGTCCCACGCCGAGACAGCGTTCGGATTGGGATACGCGCATGCCCAGGACCGGCTTTGGCAGATGATGAGCATGCGCCGCTTCGCCCTCGGCCGACTGTCCGAAGTCTTGGGCGAGGCGACGCTGGATATCGATATGCGCCAACGGCGGCTGGGCTTTGGGGCATTGGCCCAGGCGCAGTACGCGATCCTCGCACCGGAGACCCGTGCCGTGCTCGACGGCTATGCCCGCGGCGTAAATGCGTATCTCGCGACGCGGGGCGGTGCCCTTCCCCTGCCGTTCGAACTGACGCGGCTGACGCCTGAAGCCTGGCAGCCCTGGCACGGGCTGCTTTGGGGCCGGTTGATGGCTTACCAGCTGTCAGCCCGATGGCGGCAGGACTTGTACCGCGCCGACGCCTTGGCCCGGCTGGGTCCCGACACCTTCGCCGATATCTGGCCAGGTATTGCAACGCCCCCGGACATCCAAACAAGCAACCTCGGTGACATGCCGACCGATTATCCGACACCCTTGGGTGCGTCGAATGCCTGGGCCGTCGCGCCGGGCCGGAGTGCGACGGGCGGCGCTTTGCTGGCCGGCGATCCGCACTTGGGCTTGTCGCTGCCTGGAACCTGGTACTTTGCGCGTTTGGAGCATGGCGATCGATGGGTCGAAGGCGCGACCGCGCCGGGGACCCCGTTCGTGATCTTGGGGCGCAACAATGACGTCGCGTGGTCGGTCACCAGTAACGAAGCCGATTTGCAGGACGTGATAGCGGTGACGCGCGCAGACACGGTCCTCCGAACCGAGACCATTAGATTGCGGAACGGCGAAGTCCGCGCCATCGATATCCGTAGCATCGACGGCGCGCCGGTGGTCGCGGGACCGATCGCAGATGGCACCGGCGACAGCGGATTTGCCTTGTTGGCGACGGCGCTCAGGGCCGACGACCGCACGCCGGATGCGTTCATGGGTCTCAACCTCGCGGAAAACGTCGATCAATCGGTCGCGGCGTTGCGGCACTTCGCGGCGCCATTACTGAACGTCCATGCCGCCGATACCCAAGGCCGGATCGCGCGCGTGCATGCCGGACGACTGCCGGCGCGCGGCGGCCTGAACGGCCGTTTCCCCCTACCCGCTGGCACCATCCCGTGGGCCGCGCCCCTAGCGCATGATGTGTTGCCGACCGTGATCGATCCCATTGACGGTTATGTCGGTAACGCCAACGAACGGACGGCGGAGCTGGACCGTGCTCCATTTGCCGTCGTCGGCGACTGGCCCGCCGACGAGCGAGGGCAACGTCTGCGCGATTTGGCCGCGACGTGGGACGATGTTGGCTTGGATGACATGATCGCCGCGCAATTGGACACCTTGGACGTCACGGCGACGTTGTGGCGCGAGACGCTATCGGGTTTGCCGGTCAGCGGCGACACCGCGACGGCCCGGGATATCTTGCAAACCTGGGACGGTCGCATGCAGCGGGATCGACCCGCACCCTTGATCTATGCCGCGTGGATGGCGGAACTATCGCGGGCGGTGTTTGCCGAGAAAATGGGCGAACTATTCGGCAAGCTGCCGCTGCCCGCCCCACGCCAACTGCATGCGATGATTGCCGACGGCACCGGGCTGTGCGCGGACAATGGCTGCGTTTCTGCGCCGACCGAGAGTTTCGAGACCGCAGTGTCGGCATTGGCCGAAACCTATGGCGCCGATCCCGCCGATTGGCGTTGGGGGGACGCCCATCAGGGGCGCTTCGATCATCAGTTGCTGAGCCGCTTACCGGCCGTCGGCGCCCTGTTCGGGCGGCGGATTGCCACCGACGGGGGAAACCGGACTCTGAACCGGGGTGCCCATCGACAACGCCGGGGGTCGCACACGAATGCACATTTCCTGCATATTCACGGCGCCGGCATGCGGGCGGTGCACGATCTGGCCGGCGCGCCGTCCCAATATGCGCTGGCCACCGGCCAATCGGGCAACCCGCTGTCCCGGCACTACGACGACTTGATGCGGCCGTGGCGAGACGGTGCGTACGTGACCTTTGCCGCGCCGCCGATCGCGACCGTGCGCCTTTTGCCGTAAAAACGGTGACGCTACGCCATTCCGGTGCTATCACCCGGCGCTATGACTGAGTCACCCGTCACCATCGATGATATCCGCGCCGCCGCCAGACTGCTGGACGGTAAGATTTTGCGCACGCCGACGGTCCACGCGCCGGCGCTGTCGGAGATGAGCGGCGCGGACGTGTATCTCAAGCTTGAAAACCTGCAACGCACCGGTTCGTTCAAGGTGCGGGGCTCGTTCGTGCGGTTGGCGGCGCTCAACGATACTGAACGTGCCGCCGGCGTCGTGGCGGCGTCCGCCGGCAACCATGCCCAGGGGGTCGGCTATCACGCCCGCAGCCTTGGTATTCCGGCCACGATTTACATGCCCGCGCATACCCCGTTCACCAAAGTTGCCCGGACCGAAGCATTGGGCGCGACGGTCGTCTTGGACGGCGACACCGTCGCCGAGAGCCGTCAGATCGCCGTGGCGGCGGCCGAGGCCGAGGGCAAAACGTTCATTCATCCCTATGACGACCCCCGCGTCATTGCCGGGCAAGGCACGGCAACGTTGGAGGCCCTGGACGATATCGACGACGTGGACGCCATCCTGGTCGCCGTCGGCGGCGGCGGATTTGCCGCTGGGACCTGTATCGCCGCGGCGGCGATGTCGCCCGCGACAGAGGTCGTCGGCATTCAGGCCGATGCCTATCCGTCGATGTATCAAGCATTTCGGGGCGAAAGTCCGCACGGCAGCGGTGCGACCATCGCCGATGGGATTGCGGTCAAGGAACCCGGCGCGCTGACAACACCGATCCTGCGCGACCATCTGAAAGACATCGAGGTCGTCACCGAGCACGAGATCGAACGCGCGGTGCAGTTGTTCGTCGAGGCGCAGCGTCTGGTTGTCGAGGGGGCCGGCGCGGTGCCGCTGGCATTGTTGCTGCAACAGAAAGAGCGCTTCAAAGGCAAGCGGGTCGTATTGATGGTGTGCGGCGGCAATATCGATTCCCGATTGTTGTCTTCGGTGCTGATGCGCGGATTGGTGCACGACGGGCGCTTGGCGAAACTGCGGATATCGCTGACCGACCGGCCCGGGGCCTTGGCCGAGGTCGCCGGGATCATCGGCGCCGAGGGCGGCAACATCGTCGATGTCCTGCACCAGCGCTTATTCCGCGACGTACCGGTCAAAGAGGCCGACGTCGACATCGCCATCGAAACCATTGACGCGAACCATGTTCGCGCGGTGATGGACGCCCTGGACGGCGCCGGTTACCCGACCCGGTTGCTGTCCGACACGTCCCTGACTTAGGGGCGGTCTTCCGTCTCCGGCATCCGCCACAGCAGCAATTGCGTTTGCCGCGTATCGTCGACGGCGACGATGTCATCGGGTTCCCGGCCAGGTACGGCGAACGAGTTGGACACGAACAGGCTGCCGGGCTTCATCTCGGCGCTCAGTTTTTCGTTCAACCGTTGCATCGGCGCCGGCGAAAGGAATGCATAAACCAAATCCGCCCCCGAGACGTCGGTCGCCCAGATCGATTGGAAACGAATCTCGGCGTTCCGGCGTCCCGACAAGGCGATCCGTGCCCAGGCAATCAGGAACGACAGCGGTGCGGTTTCGACCCCGATGACCCGGGCTCCGGGATGGCGCTGTGCGACACTGGCGACGACGCCGCCCAACCCGCAACCAAGGTCAATGAACACCTGTCCGTCTCGGCCGTCGAACAGAGACGCGACGGCATCGCGGCAACGCCGATTGGACAGGTACAATGGCACCTTTTCCCGCACGCCGTTAACGTAGAACCCGGCCAAAACCAAGAACGCCGCCAGAAAAATCCAGCCTGGCGGCCGATAGATCGGCACCAGCACCAGGCACGGCGTCGCGATCACCGCCAAGATCGCCCAGGCGCGGCCCAGGCCAAGAATTTGCGCCAAAATCCCGGCGACGCCGGTGGCGCCGACGGCCAGTAGCGCGTTGGCGATATGCGGTTGGGGAATCGTGTCGGCGACGGCCGGATGCAGGGCAATCGCCGAGGCGGCGGCCAATGCCGCGATGAGTACCGTCTTGAGCACCGGCCACGACGCCGGCCGGCTCATGCCGGGGTCTTCGCCAGTTCGGTGTAGTCCCCCTGTGCGTACATCAGGGGTTTCTTTTCGGCGCGCCAGGCGGCTTCTTCGACGTGGCCGACCAGAATGATGTGATCGCCGCCGTCGTGAATGGCATGGGGGCCGCACACCAGCGTCGCCACCGTGCCGCGCAAGACCGGCAGGCCGCGCGCCGCCGGGTCGTAACCGGCGACCTCGAACGGCGGCACCGGGCCTGGAAACGCAAACGCATCTGAGACCCGCGCCTGATCGTCGGCCAGGATGTTGACGGCGAATCCCCGCGCGCCCGAATAGGCGGAGAGGTTCTTGGTTTGCAGGTCGAGGCAGACCAGAATCAACGGCGGCGTCAGCGAGACGGAACAAAACGCGCTGACCGTGACACCGGCCGGCCGGTCGTCGCTGGTCAGACCGGTGACAACGGTGACACCGCTGGCGAATCGGCTGAGCGCTTGGCGGAAGCTATCCGAGTTTACAGACATGCGTGGTGTTTACCTGATGCGTTACCGTAGATAAACGCAAAACGAACTCAGATGGATCACTCATATTCGGATATTACCTAATGCGGAATGCCCGCTAAACGCTTGAGTTTCAAACAAAACCGCTCTATAGCGGAGATGCGGGTAATGGGGGCCCACCCGTCGGGGAAATGGGCTACAGTTCAGGAACAGAGATTTAGGCGACATGTTTGTCATCATCGGGCTCGTCGTGGTTCTTCTGTGCGTTTTCGGTGGATACTCCTTCCACGGCGATCTGCGAGTTCTTTGGCAACCGATTGAATACTTGATCATCGGGGGCGCGGCGATCGGCTGCTATTTGGCGGGCAACCCGATGCGGGTGGTCACCGGTACGCTTAAATCCATGGGCACCCTGATCAAAGGGCCGAAATACAAGAAAGAAGCCTACGTCGAACTGTTGAGCGCGCAGTATCAAGTGTTCCGTTTGGCCAAGGCAAAAGGCGACCTGGCGCTTGAGGCGCACGTCGAGAATCCCAAGGACAGTTCACTGTTCAGCGCGTTTCCGAAGTTCCAGAGCGATCACCATGCAATCGATTTCTTCTGCGATTACTTGCGTTTGTTGACGTTGGGTGCCAGCAACCCGCATGAAATCGAAGCCATCATGGACCAGGAACTGGACGTCCATCATCACGATAAGCTGATGATCTCGTCGGCGATCCGGACCAGCGGCGAAGCGATTCCGGCGCTGGGTATTGTTGCCGCCGTGTTGGGGGTGATCGTGACGATGAGTTCGATCACCGAGCCGCCGGAAGTCTTGGGCGGTCTGATCGCGGCGGCGTTGGTCGGGACCTTTTCAGGGATTTTCGCGGCCTATGGTTTCGTCGCCCCGGTGGCGTCCTCTTTGGAGGCTACCTTCAACTCCGAGCACAATTACTTCGTCTGTATGAAAATGGGTCTGATCGGGCATATGCAGGGTTATGCGCCGCAGGTCTCGGTCGAATTCGCGCGTAAAGTGCTGCCTGACGAATACAAGCCGTCATTCTCCGAGCTTGAAGAGGTGTGCTCGAACTTGCCGGCGGCGGGATAAGGAGCTTCGGTCATGGCCGACGAAAGCGCCGGCAAAAGCCCGATTATCATCAAGAAGGTCAACAAGGGTGATCACGGTCATCACGGCGGAGCCTGGAAGATCGCTTACGCCGACTTTGTGACAGCGATGATGGCGTTCTTTCTGCTGTTATGGCTGTTGAACTCGGTCACCCAGGAACAGCTCGAGGGGATTTCGAATTATTTTGCGCCGGTCTCGGTATCGCAGTCGACCAGCGGCGCGGGCGGCATCCTTGGCGGGCAGACCACGTCCGAGGACGGTGCGTCGCAAAATACGTCGTCCCGCGACAGCGTCACCGTCGACCTGCCGCCGCCGAAAGCCGGTACGGGCGGCGAAGACAGCGCCGAAACCCAGGCCGAGGGGGACGGCGGCGGCGGCACGGACGCGGAGGCCGCGGCGGAGCTCCTGCGTCAGCAAGAACAACAACAGTTTCAACAGGCCAAAGAACAGTTGGAAGCGACGGTCGACAGCATCCCGCAATTGCGGCGGATGAAGGACAGCTTGTTGATCGACAACACGCCGGACGGCCTGCGGATTCAGTTGGTCGATAAGGACGGGTTATCGATGTTCCCAAGCGGCGGATCGGAATTGTTCCTGCACACCAAGCGTTTGTTGGAGCTGGCCGCGGAAATCATTAAGTCCCTGCCGCAGAACGTGTCGATCTCCGGGCATACCGATGCCGTACCGTTCGGCGGCGGCGGCGATTACGGCAACTGGGAACTGTCGAGCGACCGGGCCAATGCGGCTCGCCGCTGGCTACAGGAAATCGATATCCCCGAAGAACGCATCGACCGGGTCGTCGGCAAGGCGGCGACGGAACCACTGATCCCGGAAAATCCGCGCCATCCGTCGAACCGTCGGCTCTCGGTGATCTTGTTGCGTGGCACCGGGGCGAACAATCCGACCGCAAACCTAGATGAAGAAGCGGCGGCACCCGCGCCCGAGGATGAGGTAGATGACGGTCCGGAGACCCTGCCCGGCCTGAACGCGATTCGCCGTCAGCAATTGCAACAGCAGCCTGCACAGGCGCCGGTACCGCAATCGGCGCCCGCGGCGCCGCAGCGGCCCGAGCTGCCGCAGCTTGAACTCGACATCGATCCGAGGTTCTCGCAATAGCCGAAAAAAAGGGCCGTTTTGTCGTCCGCGCGATTGCGTCCATCGTCCGCAATACCGTACTCTTGAGCAAATAGCGGAGGCATCAACGCGCATGCGGCATCAGGCATTACCCGGGACCCGGTTCTTTTTTTCGACCGCCCCTTTGCCCTGCCCGTATCTCCCCGGACGTACCGAACGCCGCGTCGTCACCGAGTTGGTCGGGCGCGATTCCAATGCGTTGCACGACAAGCTGTCGATGGCTGGATTTCGCCGCTCGCACGGGATTTGCTATGTCCCGGCCTGCCCCAGCTGCGATGCCTGCATCGCCGTCCGCGTCGTCGTCGACGAATTCAAGCCGGGGAAGTCGTTAAAGCGGATTATGGGCCGCAATCGGGATTTGACCGTCGATGTGGTCGAACCGGTAGCAACGCACGAACAATTCGCCCTGTTCACCGATTATCAGCGGTTGCGCCACGGTGGCGGCGATATGTCGAAGATGGATTTTCTGGATTACCAGGCGTTGATCGAGGATACGCCGGTCGAGACCTTCGTCGCCGAGTTTCGCCGTCCCAATGGCACCCTGGCGGCCACGTGCCTAGTCGATTGTTTGAGCGACGGCCTATCCGCGGTTTACAGCTTCTTTGACCCTGAAAACGCCGAGCGGAGCCTCGGGACGCAGATGATCCTATGGTTGATCGACGAGGCCTATGGCCGGGGGCTTCCCTATGTTTATCTAGGCTTTCTGATCGAAGGCTGTTCCAACATGGCCTACAAGTCGCGTTTTCAGCCGTTGGAGCGGATCACGCCCGACGGCTGGCAGCGGATGGACGACTGACGCGCCACGCGGCTGCCGACTATTACGAAAACTTGTTGTTCGACGGGAAGCCCTTGGGTTTCAGCAATCCGGCCCCTGCCCGCTTGCCGATCCAGGCCGCGAGGTTGGTTTCCGATCGCACGCCCGACCCGGTTGCCCAGGTCACGCCGTCGGCCATGGCGAAGGCCTGGACGTCCGACAAATGCCCGTCCTTGTAGCGCTGCAGAATGACGCCCTTGCCGCGGGTCATTTCCGGCAACTCGTCGAGTGGGAAAATCAGCACTTTGCGGTTGGTGCCGATGACCACCACGTGGTCGGCGTTGTCGGGAACGATGGCGATCGCCTGGGCTTCTTCGTCGCCGCTCAGGTTCAAGACCTGCTTGCCGTTCTTGGTCTGTGCGACGACATCGTCTTCGGGGACGACAAATCCGCGCCCGGCGTCGGATGCCACCAGGAACCGGCGTCCGCTTTCGTTCTTTAGCATCGCCACGACGTCGTGGCCGTTCGGCAGGTCGACCATTAGGCGCAGCGGCTCTCCATGGCCGCGCCCGCCCGGCAGCTTGTCGATGCCGATCGTATAGAACCGGCCGTTTGTGCCGAAGGCGATCAGCTTGTCGGTGGTCTCGGCGTGCAGCCAGAATTTCAGCTTGTCGCCTTCCTTGAATTTCAGGCTGGATACGTCGTCGAGGTGGCCGCGCGCCGCGCGGATCCAGCCTTTTTCCGAGTACACCACGGTAACCGGTTCTTTCTCGATCATGGCTTCAATCGGGACGATGACCGTGGTCGGCGGCTTGCCGATATCGGTGCGGCGTTTGCCGAGATCGGTTTTCGGGCCGAACTGGGTCTTCAGCTCTTTCAGTTGTCCCTCAATGGACTTCCAGCGCTTGGTTTCGGTGTCCAGCAGCGATGTCAGTTCCTTGCGCTCGGCCTTGAGGGTTTCGTCCTCCTTGCGGATTTCCATTTCCTCAAGCTTACGCAACTGGCGCAGCCGCATGTTCAAGATCGCCTCGACCTGGACGTCGGTCAGATCGAAGGTTTTGATCAACACCGCCTTGGCGTCGTCTTCCTCGCGGATGATGCGGATCACCTCGTCCAAGTTCAGATAGGCGACCAGCAGGCCGCCCAACACTTCCAGGCGATGTTCGATCTTGGCCAAGCGATGCTTGGTGCGGCGGACCAACACATCCTCGCGGTGTTCCAAGAACGCCACCAGCGCCTCGCGCAGGTTCATTACACCCGGCACGTTGTCGCGGTTCAGAACGTTGAGGTTCAGCGAAATGCGCGTTTCCAGGTCCGTTTCGCGGAACAGATGCTCCATCAGCATCTCGGCGTCGACGTTGCGGGATTTCGGCTCGAACACGATCCGCACGTCCTCCGCGCTTTCGTCGCGGACATCGCCCAGCATCGGCAGTTTCTTGGACAGCAATAGATCGGCGGTCTTTTCGATCAGGCGCGATTTCTGCACCTGGTACGGAATCTCGGTGACGACAATCTGATACTGGCCCTGGCCGGTGTTTTCTTTTTCCCAGCGGGCGCGCAGCCGGAAACTGCCACGACCGGTCTTGTAGGCCTCGACCACGTTTTCACGGGTCTCGACCAGGACACCGCCGGTCGGGAAATCGGGGCCCGGGATCAAATCGGCCAGTTTGTCGAAGGTCACACGCGAATTGGCGATGCCGTCGGCGGTATGTTTCGCGGTTTTGATGAGGTGCAGCATCGCATCGCACAGTTCGGCGACATTGTGCGGCGGAATGTTGGTCGCCATGCCCACGGCAATGCCGCTGGCGCCGTTGGCCAAAAGGTTCGGGAATGCGCCCGGCAATACCACCGGCTCGGTTTCTTCGCCATCGTAGGTATCGCGGAAATCGACCGCATCCTCGTCGATGCCGTCCAACAGCAGCCACGCGGTTTCGGTCAGCCGGGATTCGGTATATCGCATCGCCGCGGCGTTATCGCCGTCGATGTTGCCAAAGTTGCCCTGCCCGTCGACCAGCGGATAGCGTTGGGAAAATTCCTGCGCCAGCCGGACCAGGGCGTCATAGACCGATTGATCGCCGTGCGGGTGATATTTACCGATGACGTCGCCGACGACGCGGGCGCATTTTTTGTAGCCCGACGCGGGATCAAGTTTGAGCTGGCGCATGGCGTACAGCAGACGCCGGTGCACCGGTTTAACGCCGTCGCGCACATCCGGCAGCGAGCGTGACATGATCGTCGACAGCGCATAGGACAGGTAACGTTCCGACAACGCCTCGGCGAGGCGCGTTTCGCGGATTTCCTCCGGTGCGACATGTTTGCTCATGACCCGTCCCTTGTGGCTCGTGATGGCAAGAAAGACGAGATATAGTAGCTACGCCGCCGTCGGCGTCAATGCGGGCCCGGTGGAAAAACGCCTAAAACCGGGCTGCCAGGCGGTCCCGGGCGGCGGGCATGGCGGCATCGCGGCTTTGGAATACGTGGTGTTCGAGGAAATACCCGGTCAGGCGCAGCCCGGCGGCGATATCGGCCTCGGCGGACGAATCGATCAGGAACGCCGGCAGCGGCAAAAGTTTGTCTTTGTACGGGGCGGCGGCCGCGGTCGACACCGCGCGGGCCGACCGCGGCGATACGTAGGTCAGGTCGTCGGTGACACCGGTGGCGGCGCAGGCGGTCAGGTCGAGGCCGAAACCCAGTTCCGCCAACAAGCCCATTTCCCACTTCACGTAAATGACCGGCCAGACGGTGTCGTCGCTCAGCGCGCTGAGTAGGACTTCAAGGCCGTCCAGGACCGCCGGATGGGGTTCGCGTTCCGGCAACGCCGCCTCGATCAACGCGCAGGCGGAGCTGAGCGCCGCAAGCTTCGCCGCGTCGGCCATGGCCACGGCGGCATAGGAATGGTTCAGTTCCACCGTATAGCTGCCAAGGTGTTCGGCCAGCCGTGCCCGCCACACGGCGTTCACCCGGTTGCCGGGTTGCAGCGTGCCGCGCAGCCGCTTTCCGGTGCCGCCGCGCACCAATCCGGCGTGGCGGCCGTGTTGTTCGGTCAGAATATTGACGATCGCGCTGTTTTCGCCGTGCTTACGCACGCTCAGCACAATCCCGTCGTCTCGCCAATCCATACGGGTAATCTAGCCCCCGGGATCGGCGACGACACGCGGAAACGAAGAAACGTCCTCGGCGATTACGCCCGTGGCGGCGCGAATTTGGTCAGGTTGATGCCGTCGACGGCGGATTTGTACTCGTCGATGCTCGGCGTCCGGCCGAGAATGGTCGACAAAACCACGACCGGCGTCGAGGCCAGCAGCGATTCGCCTTTTTTCTCGTCGGAGTCGGCGACAACACGGCCTTGGAACAGGCGTGTGGACGTCGCCATGACGGTATCGCCTTTCGACGCCTTCTCCTGGTTCCCCATGCAGAGGTTACAACCCGGACGCTCCAGATAGAGGATATTTTCGTAGGCTTTTCGTGCCTCGGTCTTGGGATTGGCGTCGTCGAACTCAAAGCCAGCGTACTTTTGCAGAATCTCCCAGTCGCCTTCCGCCTTCAACTCGTCGACGATGTTGTAGGTCGGCGGTGCGACAACCAACGGCGCATTGAATTCGATCTTGCCGTTGGTCTTTTCAAGGTTCCGGAACATCTGCGCGACGATGTTCAAATCACCCTTGTGCACCATGCATGACCCGACAAAGCCCAAATCGACTTTCTTGTCGCCACCATAGTGGGAAATCGGGCGAATGGTGTCGTGCGTGTAGCGTTTCGCGACATCAATGTTGTCGACATCTGGATCGGCGATCATCGGCTCGTTGATCTGGTCCAGATCAACCACCACTTCGGCGACGTATTTGGCGTTGTCATCGGGCCGGAGTGCTGGTTCTTCACCGGATCTGATTCCGGCAATCCGTTTGTCCGCTTTGTCGATCAAGCCTTGAAGCATCCCGGACTCAATTTCCATTCCCTTGTCGATCATGACCTGGATACGGGCTTTGGCGATTTCGAGGGATTCGATCAGGGTTTCGTCGTTGGAAATACAGATCGACGCCTTGGCCTTCATTTCGGCCGTCCAATCGGTGAACGTGAAGGCTTGGTCGGCGAGCAGCGTGCCGATGTGGACTTCGATGATTTGACCCTGGAAGACGTTCTCGCCGTTAAATTGCGCCAGCATCTGCGCCTGGGTCGCGTGAACCACATCACGGAAGTCCATGTGATCGGCCATCTTGCCCTTGAAGGTCACTTTGACGGATTCCGGGACCGGGATGCTTGCCTGACCGGTGGCGAGCGCCAAGGCGACGGTTCCCGAGTCAGCGCCGAAGGCGACGCCTTTGGACATCCGCGTGTGCGAGTCGCCGCCGATGATGATCGCCCGGTCATCGATGGTGATGTCATTCAGGACCTTGTGGATGACGTCCGTCATGGCGTGGTATTTGCCTTTCGGATCGCGACCGGTAACAAGGCCGAATTTGTTCATGAAGGCCATCAGCTTGGGCGTATTGGCTTGCGCTTTCTTGTCCCAAACAGAGGCGGTGTGACAGCCGGACTGATAGGCGCCATCCAGAACCGGAGAAATGACCGTCGCGGCCATGGCTTCGAGTTCCTGAACCGTCATCGGACCGGTCGTGTCTTGCGATCCGACGATATTCACTTTCACTCGGGCGTCCGATCCGGCGTGCAGGACGGTGCCTTCGGGGACACCCACGGCGTTCCGGTTGAAGATTTTCTCGACCGCCGTCAGGCCCTGGCCCGGATGGGAAACCACCTTGGACGGGGCAAACACCTGTTTCGGTTCCACGCCAAGCGTTTCAGCCGCAAATGTCTGCAGTTTTTTGCCGAAATCGATGGCATAGGAGCCACCGGCTTTCATGAATTCAACGGCCTGCGGCGAGAAGGATGCGGACACGTCGGCAAACTCTTCAGCGCCATCTTCGCTCAAAAGTTTTTGCTTCTTTGTGTCGATGGTCAGGGTCGTACCCGTGGCGACGGAGTATTTCTCTTCCAGGACCGGGTTGCCGTCGTTGTTGATGATGACGTTACCGTCGTCGTCGACTTGTTTGACCCAGTTCTTGAGGTCGAGGCCAATGCCACCCGTAACCCCCACCGTGGTCATAAAGATCGGCGAGATGCCGTTGGTGCCGGCGACGATCGGCGCGATGTTCACGAACGGGACATAGGGGCTGGCCTGCTCGCCCATCCATAGGGCGACGTTATTAATCCCGGACATGCGCGACGAGCCGACGCCCATGGTGCCCTTGTCGGCGATCATCATCAGGCGCTTACCGGGGTGCTGGATCTTGAGCGCCTCGATCTCTTTTTGGGCTTTCTCCGAGATGAAACTCTTGCCGTGCAATTCCCGGTCGGCGCGGGAATGCGCTTCGGCCCCGGGGGACATCAGATCGGTCGAGATATCGCCCTCCGCCGCGACGTAGGTCACGACCTTAATTTCGTCCTCGATGTCCGGCAGGTTGGTGAAGAACTCGGCGTTGGCGTAGCTCTGCAAAATGTCCGTGGCGATGGCGCTCCCGGCTTTGTGCGCGGCCTCCAGCCGATCCGTGTCGGCGTCGTACAGGAAGACCTGCGTCTTCAGGACCTCGGCGGCGGCACTGGCGATGTTCGCGTCATTGCCCAGCGCCAAATCCAGGAGAACTTCGACGGACGGGCCGCCCTTCATGTGCGAGAGAAGTTCGAACGCGAAGTCCTGCGAGATCTCTTCGACGGTGGCTTGGCCGAGAATGATTTCTTTCAGGAACGCTGCTTTGACGCCGGCCGCGCTCGTCGTTCCCGGCAGCGTGTTGTAAATGAAGAAATTCAATGCCCCTTCCCGGTGCTCGTGGCCGGTATCTTTGATCAACTCGATCAGGGCCTCAACGAGTGCCCCGTCTTCGATCGGTTTCGGGTGCAAATCCTGGGTCTTACGTTCTTCGATCTCGGCCAAGTAATCCGTATACAAACTCATGACTTTCCCGCAATTCTAGGTGTTTTCGAAATTCACACAGCTGGTCGCCGAATCTCGGGGCGCCCATGCCAAAATGATACTGATGATCCTGGTTTTGATGTAGTTTAGCCAGCATCACCTTGCAAGTTGATTCCAATCGCTTGATAAGATGGGGATATTTCGATTTTCCCTGAATTCTGCGGCTTTGACGGGGTTCAACCGGCCACAAACACGACATGTATGGGAACGCTTTTGCCTTGTACCCGCCGCCCCTGTGGGCAGATTAGGGGCTAAGGAGATTCGACCATGACCGACGACTTCGACAAGCCCGCCACCATTGCCGCTGCCGCACTTGGGGCGATCGTACCCGACACCGGCGACCTGGCGCCGCAGATCAAGCCCGCGACCACCTATGACCGGGACAAAGGCTTTTTGTATTACCGCAACACCGGTCCCGGGATGGAAGACGCCGAACGGGTGCTGTGCGCGTTGGACCGGGGCGCCGACGCCAAGCTGTTTGCGTCGGGCATGGCGGCGGCGACGGCGTTTTTGATCGCGCTGGGTCCCAGTGCGCACGTGGTCGCGCCGAAAAGCATGTATTGGCTGCTGCGGAACTGGATGCTGACGGATGCTGCCGATTTCGGCCTGTCGTTCACCCAGGTCGACAACGGCGACATCGATGCCATTTCCCAGGCCATCAAGCCCGGCGAGACCAAAGCAGTGTGGATTGAAACCCCGGCCAACCCGGATTGGTCGATCACCGATATCGCCGCCGCCGCCGATGCCGCGCATGCCCATGGGGCGGCGCTGTGCGTCGATAGCACCTCGGCACCGCCGCCGCTGACCCGGTGTTTGGATTTCGGCGCCGATGTGGTCATGCATTCGGCGACCAAGTACCTCAACGGCCATTCGGATGTATTGGCCGGTGTCTTGGTGACAAAGAAACAGGACGATTTGTGGGCGCGTATCATCCGAATGCGCACCAATCTGGGCGCGACCCTCGGCGCATTCGAAGCCTGGCTGCTGCTTCGCGGTCTCCGGACCTTGGACGTGCGGGTCAAGCAACACAGCCGAAATGCGATGCATCTGGCGACGGCGTTGCAGGATCACCCTGCCGTCTCGCATGTTTTGTATCCGGGGCTTGCCGATCATCCAGGCCACGCGATCGCCGCGAAACAAATGACCGATGGGTTCGGCGGTATGATGTCGATCCGTCTCAAAGGCGGGCCTGACGTGGCGGCGCGGACGGCGACCCGTACCAAGTTGTTCCGCGATGCTACGTCATTGGGCGGCGTCGAGAGCCTGATCGAACATCGTGGCCCCATCGAAGGTCCCGACAGCCCGACACCGCAAGACTTGCTGCGCCTTTCGGTCGGGCTGGAGGATGCAGACGATCTACTTGCCGATCTGGAGCAAGCGTTGGGGCAGTGAGCGCGGATGGATTATTCAACAGCCGTCACGCCCGCGCTCCCCTGTCATCCCGGCCGACCGAAGGGAGGGCCGGGACCCAGAGAGACTATCGGCGTCAGGCTGGATCCCGGTCCGCCGCGCTGCGACGACCGGGACGACAACGAGTTTAGAGTCCGACTGCGCCAACCCCGACATCCCCGCCGCCGCGAGGATGACGAGACTATGGGGATATAACCCTAAATCGGATCGGCGGAAATGATCACCATCGCATGGGCCATGGGGTATTCGTCGGTTTGCGACACATCGACCTTTGGCGTCATGCCGTCCGGGGTAAGCTGTTCGAGGCGCACCAGCGCCCCGCCCTTCAGCGTCATGATCGGCTGCCCGGTGGGCAGGTTATTGACCACCATGTCCTTCCAGAACACGCCTTGGCGGAAACCGGTGCCGAGCGCCTTGGAGCATGCCTCCTTGGCGGCGAAACTCTGCGCAAAACTGCTGGCCGGATTTTGCCGGCGCATGGCTTTCTCGATTTCATAGGGATCGAACAGACGTTCGATAAACCGGTCGCCAAAACGTTCCAGAGTTTGTTCGATGCGCCGGATATCGCAGAGGTCGGTGCCGATCCCGATGATCACGCCGGCCGGCTTCCCGCTGCGTCGCTGCGCGCCGCGTCCATCAAGGACCGCATCCGTCGGATCGCGCTGTCGAGACCGGAAAAGATCGCCTCGCCGATCAGAAAATGACCGATGTTCAGTTCGACCACTTCCGGGATCGCGGCCACCGGCCCAACGGTATCGAAGGTCAATCCGTGCCCGGCATGGCATTCCAAGCCCAAATCCGCCGTCGATGCGGCGGCGTCCACGATCCGCGTCAGTTCCTCGGCCCGTGCTGCGCCGTCCAATTCGCAATAGCGCCCCGTGTGCAATTCGACGATATCGGCGCCCAAGGCGGCGCAAACCTTCAATTGTTCGGGGTCAGGTTCGACAAACAGCGAAACCCGGATGCCGGCGTCCTTAAGTGCGGCGATAACGGGTTCCAGCGACGCGCGGCCGCCGATCACGTCTAAGCCGCCTTCGGTCGTGCGCTCTTCGCGTTTTTCCGGAACGATGCACGCAGCATGGGGCTTGTGCCTGAGCGCGATGGCCAACATCTCGTCGGTCGCCGCCATTTCCAGGTTCAGCGGCAGGACCAGGTCATCCATCAAATGTTCGATATCGCTGTCGGAAATGTGTCGCCGGTCTTCGCGCAGGTGCGCGGTGATTCCATCGGCGCCCGCGTTTTCGGCAAGTTTTGCGGCGCGGACCGGATCGGGAAATTCGCCCCCCCGGGCATTCCGGATGGTGGCGACGTGGTCGATGTTAACACCGAGACGGAGGAGATTGCTCATGGTTGCTCCAAACCCGCGACCGGTCATGCGGTCACGGTGTCGGCCCTATTCCTGCCGGACCGCTTCGATCACGGCTGCCGCCCGCTGAGCCCGACGCGAAGCGACCGCATTTTTGTAACGCTCGACAATCGGTCGCAGCAACAGAAAGAATATTACCCAAACAATTGCCGCGCTGGGGACGGCGGCCACCAACATCGGTGTCAGGATGGGCAACGCGGTGTCGGCCAGATACGCCCAGTCGCCGGCGATCAGCGATTCCGTGACGCGTCCGAACAGGCCGGCGAAGTCCATCGCGTCGGCATCGACGCCGGTCGCGCCGAAGCCCATCGCGGTCCCGGCCTTGTACAGCCAGATCCAGATGAATGGGAACGTCCACGGATTGCCGACGACGGTTCCGATGATCGACGCGACGACACTGCACCGCGTCAGCCACGCGCCCGCCATGGACAGCAAAAAGTGCAGGCCGATCAACGGTGTGAACGACATTGCCGCACCCCAAGCAAACCCACCGGCAATGGCGTAACCGGTACCCGGCAGACGGCCGACACGATACATTGTGTACTGCCACGACCGGCGCCAGCCGGATTTCGGCCACACCATGGTCTGCAGCTTGACCAGCCAGGGTAAGGGATCGCGTCTCTTGAACATGCGCCATAAGTAGCGATTGCGTCGGCTCTTGGAAAGGGTGCTGGCGCCTTTGTGATCGCTGTTTGCCGGGTTTATTCCTAGCCCCGGGCGCGATCCACCGTATTTACCGCCGACGATGCCCGAAGCGCGGCGATACAATCGGTCAAATGCCGCACGTCGCGGACCTCGATATCAATCAACATATCGAAGAAGTCGGTCTGGCGGTCGGTGATCTTGAGATTGGAAATATTGCCGCCGCTTTTGGCGATTACGGTCGACAGATCGCCCAAGGCACCGGGGCTGTTGACCACCGTGACGTTGACCCGGGCGACGTGGTTCTGCGGCTCGCCGGACCCGTCCCAGGCAACGTCGAGCCAGCGTTCCGGCTCGTCCTGAAAGGTGGCTAACTGTTCGCAATCGATGGTGTGGATGGTCACGCCCTTGCCGGTGGTGACGATGCCGACGATCCGATCCCCCGGCAGCGGATGACAGCAACCGGCAAAGTGCATTGCCATACCGGGGATCAATCCTTTGATCGGTACGCCGCTGCCGCGTTCGCCCTTTTGTACCCGCGATTTCGAAAGCGAGACGACCTTGTCGTTGGTATTGCTCGATTTCAGGCTCGGATAGACGGCCTCCAGAACCGCCCGGGCGGTGATATGACCAGCGCCGACCTGGGCGCAAAGATCCTCGACCGTGGTTTGGTCGAAGTTCTTAAGAACGCCGGATAAGCCCTTGTCAGTAAAATCATTCCCGGACTCTTTGAATGTCCGCTGCAAGATCGAGCGGCCGAGATCGTGGTACTGTTCGCGCTCTTGGCTGCGGACGAACCGCCGGATCCGGGCGCGGGCCTTGCCGGTCACGACGAAGCGTTCCCACGTCGGCGACGGGGTTTGCGCTTTCGATGTCAGGACTTCGACCTGATCGCCATTCCGCAGCGTCGAACGCAGGGGCATCATACGGCCGTTGATCTTGGCACCGACGCACCGATCGCCAATCTCGGAATGCACGGCGTAGGCGAAATCGACCGGCGTCGCCCCGGACGGCAGACTGATCAGGTCGCCGCGTGGCGTAAATGCGAACACTTGGTCTTTGAACATCTCGAGCTTGGTATGCTCAAGGAACTCTTCCGGGTTCGATGCATGTTCGAGGATTTCCAGAAGTTCGCGAAGCCAACGATATTGCGGCCCGTCGCGCCGCGCCGTGTCCGGACGCCCTCCCGATTTGTAATTCCAGTGCGCGGCGACGCCGCTTTCGGCGATCTCGTGCATTTCCCGAGTGCGGATTTGCAGCTCGATCCGATGGTTTTCCGGGCCGAAGACGCCGGTGTGCAAAGACCGATAGCCATTCGGTTTGGGGGTCGAGATATAATCCTTAAACCGGCCCGGCACCGTCCGATACGCGCCATGGACAGCGCCGAGCGTCCGGTAGCAATCGTCGATGGTATCGACGACGATCCGAAACGCCATGATGTCCGATAGCTGCTCGAATCCGACATCGTGCTGCTGCATCTTGCGCCAGATCGAATACGGCGATTTCTCCCGGCCTTGGATATCCGCCTGAATGTCGTTGTCGGCCATGCGTTCCGACAGCTCGCGGATAATCCGATTGACTAGATCGCCGCCCTGATCGCGGAGAAATTCCAACCGCCGTACCACCGAGTTCCGGGCGTCGGCGTTTAACTCGGCGAAGGCAAGATCCTCCAACTCGGTTTTGATTTCGTCCATGCCGATCCGTTCGGCCAGCGGCGCGTAAATATCCATGGTTTCCATGGCGATGCGGCGCCGGGACTCGGGCTTTTTCATGTAGCGCAAGGTCCGCATGTTGTGCAGACGGTCGGCGAGCTTGACCAACAGAACGCGGATGTCTTCCGACATGGCGAGCAGGAACTTGCGGAAATTCTCCGCCTGTTTGGCTTGGTCGCTTTGGAAGTTGATCCGCGTCAGTTTGGTGACGCCGTCGACGAGACGCGCCGTTTCGGTGCCGAATAAGCCTTCGATGTCTTCGGGCGTGGCGTCGGTGTCTTCGATGGTGTCATGCAAAAGGGCTGTGACGATGGTCGCCGTATCGACTTTGTAGCGGGTTAAAATCCCTGCGACTTCAATGGGATGCGAGAAATATGGATCGCCGGACAGGCGCTTTTGCGCGCCGTGTGCCTTCATCGCGAAGACGTAGGCGCGGTTGATGGCCTCCTCGTCCGCACTCGGATCGTAGGACTTAACCCGTTCGACCAGTTCAAATTGCCGCATCATAATGGACGCAGACTATCACGCCCGGGCGGGACAACGCACCACCTTAGAAATCATGAGAGCCATGAAAAAAGGCGGGGCCGCTGGGCACCCGCCTTCCTTCGAAACAATTGGATTTCGCGTTAGTCGACGACGTTTTCGTCGACGTCTTCGAACATCACCTGACCGGCGCTATCGGAGTCCGCGGCACCGTCGGAAATCGACATTGTTTTGGCCAGCGCCTCGATCTCGTCGTCGCCGGGGACCGGCGCGCCCGTCAGTTCCTGGCGAATAGCGGTATCGTCGACGCTGTCTTCTTCGGGTTCGTCCTGTTCGACGTGGAGCTGAAGCCCCTTGATCAGGTCTTCTTTCAACTCGTCGACGGCGACTTCGCCGTCGGCGATCTCGCGAAGGGCCACGACGGGGTTCTTGTCGTTGTCACGCTCAACCGTGATGGCGGAACCGGCCGAAATTTGCCGGGCGCGCTGCGCCGCGAGGGCAACGATATCAAAGCGATTGGGGACTCGTTCTACGCAATCTTCAACGGTGACGCGTGCCATAGATGGGCTCTCCACACAGAATGTCGGGAATTTCGACGCGTTATAGGGGCATCGGACGCGGCGTGCAAGGGTAAACGGCGCCTCAGCCCGTCCATTCGGTGCCGAAAACGCCGTCCGCGTCGGGCATCGGCCGGCAGGTCTGACCGTCCGGTAGCGCCGTCAGTAACTGGTCGACCCCCTGCCCCGTCTTCGGGTGTTTCCAGTCCGGCGCAACGTCCTTTAGCGGCATGAGAACAAAGGCCCGTTGATCGAGCCGCGGATGTGGCACTTCGACGCCCTGATCGCTCTTCGGTTCGATCACCCGGCCATGATAGTCGATGATGTCCATATCGACGGTACGCGCGGCATTCGGGACGCTGCGCGTTCGGCCGAGTTCATGCTCCGCTGCAAGCAGCGCTTCGATCAGCGATTCCGGCTGCAAATCTGTCTCAACGCATATTACACTATTCACAAACCACGGTTGATCGCTTATTGGTACGGGCGCGCTCTCGAACCAGCGTGATCGCTGAACAACCCGGATTCCATGGTGTTCCAGCAATTCCAGCGCAGCGCCGCAGGTGGCGCGCGGCGGGCCGAACGGCGCACACGGCAAATTCCCCCCGATTCCGATGAAAATCACAAAAATATCCTCTTGTTAGCGTGTCGCCGACCACCTACCTACAGGATGCAGGGGCGCACCGTCGAGGCTAGGACGGGGATATTATCGCTTCCTGGATTCTTGCCCACGCGTATGGTCGCACGGGACTTTTAAAGGTTTTATCATGCAGGTTTATAATCAAGAACGCGTCGCGCTGTTCATCGATGGATCGAATCTGTATGCCGCCGCCAGGGCACTTGGCTTCGACATTGATTACAAACGGCTTTTGCAGTTTTTCCGCAAGGAAGGCCGTCTCATTCGGGCGTTCTATTACACGGCGTTGATGGAAGATCAGGAGTATTCCCCGATCCGTCCGTTGGTTGATTGGCTTGATTACAACGGCTACACCATGGTCACCAAGCCGACCAAGGAGTTCACCGACGCGGCGGGTCGCCGCAAGATCAAAGGCAACATGGACATTGAATTGGCGATCGATGTAATGGAAATGGCCGAAAACCTTGATCATATTGTCATATTCTCCGGTGACGGGGATTTCCGCCGTCTGGTCGAGGCGGTCCAGCGTAAAGGCGTGCGGGTCAGCGTCGTCTCGACGATCGAGAGCCAGCCACCGATGATCGCTGATGAACTCCGCCGCCAAGCGGACGCATTCATCGAGTTGGCCGATATCCAAGAAGAAATCCAACGCGCCGGCGCACCGCGCCGCCCCGCCGCCGAGCAAGACGGAAACGTCGAAATCGTACCACCGCACGAGTACGACGAAGATTCCAGCGATATCGACACCGCGACGCACGTCGCCTAATCGACGTCTCGTCCTTTCAGGACCCTCTGTTGCAGTTTATAACCGGCCTCTATGTTTGCCGACCCATCCCCTACGTGCACCTTGTGCCCCCGGCTCGCGCAGTTTCGCGCCGACAACACCGCCGCCCACCCCGACTGGTTCAACGGTCCTGTTCCGGCCTTCGGCGACTTGACGGCGGAACTGCTGATCGTCGGTCTCGCGCCCGGGCTCAAAGGGGCGAATTTGACCGGACGGCCGTTCACCGGCGACTACGCGGGTGATCTGCTCTATGCCACGCTTGCAAAATTCGGCTTGGCGCAGGGTGCGTACGACAAGCATGCTGGCGACGGCCTTCGATTGGTCAATTGCCGGGTGACCAACGCGGTGCGCTGTGTGCCGCCGCAAAACAAGCCGACCGGCCCGGAAACCCGCACGTGTAACGAATTTCTCGGCAACGAAATTACCGCGATGGAGAAGCTTCGCGTCATTTTGACACTGGGCGGCTTGTCGCACGGGGCCGTTTTGCAGGCGCTCGGCCATCGCAAAAGCGCCTTCAAGTTCGCGCATCTGGCGCAGCACGATGTCGGAAGCGGCGTGACGATGGTCAACAGCTACCATTGTTCGCGCTACAACACGAACACCGGACGGTTGACAGTGCCGATGTTCGAGGACGTGTTCACGGCAATGCGGCCCTTACTCTCGGCATAGCGCCCGAATCCGGGTTTTCGAACCTGTGAACGCACGTTAGAGTTTGATTTCACCGCACAAAAACACGAGGGCGCAGCGTGAGTGCAGAGATCGTCAATTTGAACAAATTCCGCAAAGCACGGGAGAGACAACAGCAACAGGAAACTGCCGCTGAAAATCGTCGTAAACATGGTCGCACCAAAGCCGAACGGCAGTCGGACGACGACGGGCGGAAACAGTCCGCACAGCACGTCGACGATCACCGCCTGGACGGCGATGACGGATCCGATGACGATCGCGGGACGACGGCTTAGTCCGTATCCGTATCCGGATCCAGCAATCGGTGCATGTGGACAATCACGTATTTGGTGTTGGCGTCGTCCACATTTGCTTGGCTAGCTCCGCGCCAAGCCCGTAAGGCACTGTCATAATTAGGAAAAATACCAACGATATCGAGGTTTTCGGTGTCCACGAAATCGGTACCGCTG
This sequence comes from Rhodospirillales bacterium, assembly GCA_965222395.1. GTDB lineage: Bacteria > Pseudomonadota > Alphaproteobacteria > Rhodospirillales > Casp-alpha2 > UBA4479. The sequence continues at coordinate 1,055,880 of OZ244947.1, read as the reverse complement.
GGATCCGCGACTTGGCCGCCGAACACAAGATGCAATAACGGTTTATCGCTCATCCGCTGAAGTCTCCGCTGAACTGTTGTGCGTGTTGCGGGACTGTAGCCGAGTCGGGATTGCAGAACAAATGCTCTGGACGGCGCCGTTTCGCCGGGCTTGCCACAAAGATCCTAACTATCCGCCGGCATGGTCGAATTTTTCCCGCAGCTGGTCCATTTTGTCCTCGGGCACGGCAAGAATGTTGAGTTGCTGTGAAAGGAAAAACCGGCTTTCCGGCAGGAACGGGATGAGCGCCAGGGACACGGTGTCGTTCCCGGCGGCGGGCAAGTCCGGCACCATGCTTCCGTCTTTTCCGCCGCGTTGCCAGCCGATGATGAAGAAACGATAGCCTTGATCCGCGAGAAAGTTCAGCGGACCGAGGGTCAGGCGCACATTGTCCGGGTGGAGCCAGTTTTCAAACACAATGATGGGGCGGGCACTCTCCAAGAGGTCTTTCGCTCCCCGCAAGACTTCCTCTTCGTGGTCCTCCGCATCGATTTTGATCACATCCGGCGTCGGCAAGTCGACGGAATCGAGCTGTCGAAGCGGCACGTCGACCCGCGCGGTATTGGGGTTTTCGGCGTCGCCGAGGCGCGCAAGGCCGCTTTGAAGCCCATCCCACGCGGCCATATTGGCGGTGCCGTCCCGGTCCGATAACGCGATGCCGTGGACGCCGATCGTGTCGGAAAGCCCGGACTGTTCGACGGTCGATACAAGGTCCTGGTGGGTCGAGGGAAACGGCTCAAACGCCTCGACCCTGCCTTGGAACCCATCGCGACTGGCAAGATAGGCCGCGTAATAGCCCCAATTTGCGCCGATGTCGAAAAAGACGCTGTCGTCGGCGACAAGGATATCGAGCAATGCCGACGTCTCGGGCTCATAGATGGGTTGGTTCTGCGGCATATACAGGGCGCCGAACTGCATGTTGCGCGGAGAGAAGGAGATGCGGCGCCAGTCCCCGCCCACCTGCAGCGCGAAAGACGACTGACCGACGAACCAATCCTGCTTGAAGAGGAATTTAAAAAGCTTCTTTGCCGGTCGACCGACAAGCCGTTTCGACAGACGGCGCCGGGGGCGAAAGGCGGCCATGTGCAATCGCGAGAACCAACATAGCTGTTCAACACGGAATGGATTTCGTTGGGCTACGCGGCGCACCAGGACGTCGTCTGACGATATACTCAAAACTGATCCGTTCTTTTTGTCATTCGATCCGATACCGAATTAACCCGCCTCATCTCATGTCATTAAATCTTGGTCAATCATCCTACAAAGGAAAATATCGACATGGCCATGGCGTAAGGCAGATGCCTGATCATTGACTGACCGTGTTGGAATGATGAGCGGACGTCGCGGCCACCGTTGTGAGTGGCCGGCCGGCGCCGGTCACTAATTCGGTAGCACCGCTTCGATGGCTTTCGTCATCTTCGCAGAAGTCGGCGACGTTGGCGTCGAGAACCACTCCGCCAGCGACCCGTCGGGCGCAATCAGGTATTTGTGGAAATTCCATTTCGGCGATCCGACGATCCCGACCTGGTCCTTGGCCCAGACGTAAAATGGATGCGCCTCGGCGCCCTTGACCTGCTGCTTGGTCGTCATCGGGAAGTCGATGGCGAAATTGGTTTCGCAGAATTCCTTGATTTCTGCCTCGGAGCCCGGCTCCTGACGGCCGAAGTCATTGGACGGGATGCCGAGAACGACGAGGCCGCGATCTTTGTAGGTGTCCCAGGTCTGCTGCAGTTGCTCGTACTGTTTCGTGAAGCCGCAGAATGATGCCGTGTTCACGACCAGGACCGCTTTACCGGCAAAGTCGCTGGCCGGCATCGGATCGCCTTCGATGGCGGTGAACGAGAAATCGTGAAACGTCATGTTGTTCGCTCCCACGCCGTGCGGCACGGACCATCCGATGGCGATCAAAACCATGAGAAATAATTTTTTCATTGCCGTGACTCCGCCGCTCTTTGCCATTTCTACGTGGCGACGGCGCAGATGGATTTCAAACGCCTTTGAACCAGACAACATTGGTTGTCGCTGCAGACAGCGCGTCGTCGACGCTGCCATAGGTTTGTCCCGCGTATCCGCCGACGGGATACCAGCCGCCGGCCGGGTCTTCCGGGTCGCGTCGGTATTCCTCGAACCCGATGCTGCCGTCGTCGCGACGGAAAACATCAACGCACAAACTGCCGTCGGCGTTATTGATCGATTGCAGGACGGTCATTCGTAGCGTTGCTCTTTCCAGGGGTCGCCCTCGTTATGATACCCGAGCGCTTCCCAATAGCCTTTGACGTCCTGCTCCAAGATCGTGATCTGGCGGACCCATTTAGCGCTTTTCCAAAAATACAATGACGGAACGACGACCCGAACCGGCCCGCCGTGTTCGCGCGAGATGGATTGGCTATTGCGTCGGTATGCCAGCAGGCTGTCCTCGGCCGCGAACCGGGCGAGCGGCAAATTGGTCCGGTAGCCGTCGTGCGCATGCAGGACCACATGCTTGGCCCGGACGGTGGGCTGCACGTTCTCCAACAAACGTTGGATGCGAAGCCCCTCCCACACATTATCCAACATCGACCAGGCGGTGACGCAGTGGATGTCGGCGTCGACCCGGTCGGTGGCGAGGGTTTGATACATTGCCCAATCCAGGCTGATCGGCTGCGCGACAGCTCCTTTGATATCGAGGCGCCAATCGGCAGGGTCGATGTGCGGCTGCTGACCCAGGTCGAGGACCGGCCAATCCGTGACGATTTCTTGGCCGGGTGGGACGCGACGGCCTCGTTCGCGACGTGGCGGCAATCGCTTTTCAGCGGCGGCTTTTTTTTTCGCCTTGGTCGCGCTTGTATCTTCGGACGGGGTCGAATGCGCGCCCAACACGGTGCCCGGCGCGCCGCGAAACAACGCCGCCATGCGCGCATCGTCGTCGTCGGTCATTTGCCGAGATCGTCTTCGAGGCGCAGCGCCACTTCGGTGTCGGCGAGACGCAGCCGATAGACCTGGACGTTTTCCAACACCCGCTGAACATAGTTCCGCGTTTCGGTGAAAGGGATCAATTCGATCCAGTCAATGGCGTCGACGTCGGGGTCGCGCGGATCGCCGTATTGCCGGATCCATTGGCGAACCCGATGCGGGCCCGCGTTATAGGCGGCCACCGCCATTGGCAAGTAGCCGTCGTAATCCTCGATCAGGGACGCCAGATACGACTGTCCCAGGGCCAGGTTGTAGTCCGGGTCGGCAGTCAGTTTGTATTTCGAGTAGCGGAGACCGGCTTTTTTGGCGACGCTTTTCGCCGTCGCCGGCATCAGTTGCATCAGGCCTCGTGCTCCGGCATGGCTGATGGCGGCGGCATCGTATTCGCTTTCCTGGCGCACGACGGCGAGGACCAACGGCGTTTCAGGCCGCGTCGACGAGACTTTGCGCGGCAGTCGCGGCGGTACCAACGTCGGATAGCCGCCGGCGACGAAGTGGCCGTGGCGTTTCAGGGTGTTTTTGGCGACCCGGATGGCAAGGTCGGGCCGTCCGCTGAGCCGCGCCAGCCGGGCCGTCAGGCTGTGCCAGTACGGATCGTCGTCGAGAGTTGCAATATGTGTAATGAAAGAGAACAGCCGATCTTCCTCGCCCGCCGCGGCCAGCATGCGGACGGCACGAACTTGTTCGTGTGCATCGAAGCGGGCGCGAAGGTCGGCGGGAACGACTCCCTCTCGCGGCAACCGTAGTCCGGCGCCTGGCGTCAACCGCGCGGTCGCCAACTGGCCGTAATACGTCGTTGGATGCACCGCCGCAGTGGCGTACCAGGTTTCGGCTTGGTCTTGATTCCCCATCGCCTCGGCGGCGCGGCCGGTCCAATACGCGCCGCGTGCCCGGCTGACCGGGAAACTGACTCCGTCATACATTTGCTTGAAATGCGCCTGCGCAGATTTTGGATCGTCCAGGAACCGCAGCGCAATCCAGCCGGACAACCATTCGGCGTCCGCGTGTTCCGCCGCGTGTTCCGCCGTCAAACCGTTTTCTGAAGCAATCCGATAGGCCTCGGAAACGTAGCCCTTTTGCAGCAATCGGCGCACCAGGATCGCCCTCTCGCGCCACCAGATATCCGGATACGGGACGGTTTCAGGCAAGTCAGTCAACAGGTCGACGGCGTTGTCGCGATCCTTTTTGCGGCGCCAGCGCAGGCGCTCGAATATTAGGCCGGGATCGTTCTTGTACTTCGCCGGTACCTTTGAGATCAGGCGATCGACGTTGCCGCGTGAGTGCCGCAGATTGATGCGCGCTTCGATCAGCTTGCGATAGGCGGCATCGACCCGGTACAGCATGCGCCGAGACGGCCAGTACTTGCCGTGCCACATTAACCGTTCGGCCCGCGCCCGATGGTCGGCGGCCGTTAGGTGCTTCTTGTGCCGGCGGTAAAACGATTTTTCGTGCGATTTGCTGAAATTGCCGTTGATCCAGGCCTGGCGGATCAGCGCCCGCCCCGCCTCGCGTTGACCGGTCCGGATCAAGGCATCGCCCAGTTTCTCGCGTCCCAGGTTTGTCGCCGGCTCGCGCCCATCGAACCAGCCGATGATAAAAGCAGCCTCGGAATCGATCGGCAGCGCTTCCTCGGCACGGGCCAACAGCCGCGTTTGCCGCGGCCAGTCGGGATTGGCCTTGGTGAATCTGTCGATTGCCTCGAAGTCGGTGCCGAATCCACCCTGGAACAGCACGTACCAGGAAAGGACCTTTCGCGCCAAAGGATCCGTCAGCCGTCGGGCATGATATTCGAGGCGTTTCTTGCTGCCACGTTCGGCTTCCTTCAGCGCCGCGGAAAACTCGCGCGCCTGCTGCGGTGACAAAGTATCGCCCTGAGACGGAGCCGCAGCCAACACCACCGCACACAGCAGCAGCGACAGTCCGACCGTCCTCGCGATATTCAAACCCCTGGGCACACGCTTGACCTATCCAAAATTTCAGCGCCGCACAAACCTTGCCGACGACGCCATGATACGTCCGACGTCGACGCCGGGACAATAATGTCTCGTAAGTGTCATGATCACGTTAACATGAGCGAGCTATTCCCGTCCGCGCTTGCCCGATCCCGGGGCGGCCTATATGTTCCGGGCCTGATTACACACCACGGTTCCATAGGAGGGAACGATGTTTAAGGGTTCATTCGTCGCTTTGATCACCCCGTTCATGAACGGAGAGGTGGATAAAGAGGCGTTCAAGGCATTTGTCGATTGGCAAATCGTCGAGGGAACCCACGGCCTCGTTCCCGTCGGCACGACGGGCGAGTCACCGACGTTGTCGCATGCCGAACACGACGAAGTAGTCGAACTATGCATCGAAGTAACGAATGGACGGGTTCCGGTGATTGCCGGTGCCGGGTCGAATTCGACCGCCGAAGCGCTGCGTCTGACGAAAAACGCCAAAGCCGCAGGGGCCGACGCGGCGTTGATCGTCACGCCTTACTACAACAAGCCGACGCAAGACGGCCTGTATCGTCACTATGCGACCATCGCCGAGGCCGTCGATATTCCGATCATCATCTACAATATCCCGGGGCGCAGCATCGTCGACATGTCGGTCGACACCATGGCCAAATTGGCGGAAATTCCGAACATCGTCGGCGTCAAGGATTCGACCAGCGATCTGACCCGGCCGATGTCGACGTCGATGCATGTCAGAGGCGATTTCTGCCAGATGTCCGGCGAAGATGCCACCGTCGTGCCGTTCTTGGCGGCAGGCGGCGACGGCTGCATTTCGGTGACGGCCAACATCGCGCCGCGGCTTTGTTCGGAACTGCATGTGGCGTGGCAGAACCGCGATATGGATACGGTAATGGAGTTGCAGGCCCGCCTGTTACCGGTGCACCAGGCAATGTTCTGCGAAGCCAGCCCCGGTCCGGTTAAGTATGCGGCCGAGCTGCTGGGCAAATCTGGACCCGAAACCCGTCTGCCGCTGTGCGAGATTGCCGACAGTTCCAAGGCGCAGGTGAAAAGTGCGTTGCAGTCGGCCGGACTGCTGAACTAGGACGGTGCCGCGTACCCAAGCGGGTACGTGGGCTGCGCTATGGCCATGGCTGGAAAGAACAAGAAAAAGAAATCACCGACCGGCAATGTGGTTGCCCAGAACCGCAAGGCGCGACGCGACTATGAAATCGTCGATACCATCGAAGCCGGTCTGCAGTTGACTGGGACCGAGGTGAAGTCCCTACGCGCCGGACGGGCCAGCCTGAACGAAGCCTTTGCCGGGGAAAAGCACGGCGAGATGTATTTGTTCAATGCGCATATTCCCGTTTACGAGGGGGCCTCGCGCCTGTTCAATCACGAGCCCAATCGCGATCGCAAGTTGCTGCTGCATCGTCGGCAAATGGCCACGTTGCTGGGCAAACAACAGCAAAAAGGTATGGCGCTGATTCCGCTGAAAATCTACTTCAACAATCGGGGCATGGCGAAGTGCGAGCTGGCGCTCGGCGAGGGTAAGCACAAGTATGACAAGCGCGAGACGGTCAAAGACCGCGATTGGGGACGGCAAAAAGCGCGACTGCTGCGCGACAAGGGATAATGCTGCCGATGATAGCGGCGCCGACTTGACCGATAGCGGCCTTCCCCACACTCTGATGGCATGATCCGGAACGCGAGGTAAGAGATGGCGGCCATCGACGATATCGGGGCGTGTGTATTCGACGCCTACGGGACCCTGTTCGACGTATCGTCAGCGGCGGCGCATTGCCAGACCGATCTCGGCGACGATTGGATGTCGCTGTCGCAGATTTGGCGCGACAAACAACTGCAATACACATGGTTGCGGTCGTTGACCCAAGACTACGTGCCGTTTTGGCAGATTACGCAGGATGCGTTGGATTATGCCTTGGGCGCGCTGGGCCGCGACGGCGACGATGCGCTCAGACAGAAGCTTTTGGATGTCTATTTCAAGTTAGATGCCTACCCCGAGGTGCCCGGGCTGCTGACCACGCTGCGCGCCGCGGGAATCCGCACGGCGACACTGTCGAACGGCTCACCCGACATGTTGAAGGCGGCGACGACCAGTGCCGGCCTCGACCTCGATGAAGTGATCTCCGTCGATCCCCTTCGCATCTTCAAGCCGGATTTCCGGGTATATCAATTGGGCTGCGACGTTTTGGATCTTCCGAAAGAGCGTATCTGTTTCATGTCCTCCAACGCTTGGGACGCCTGGGGGGCGGCGAATTTCGGGTTCCAGGTTGTCTGGATCAACCGGTTTAACCAGCCGCCGGAGAATCTGCCGGGCCAACCCAAGGCGACGTTGCCGGATTTGACCGCCCTGCCCGGCCTGTTGGGACTGTAGCCGACGGATGAGTTCACAAGCTTACGTGACGACCGGCGAACAATCCGACTTCATTGAACGCCGGGTGACGAGCAACGATGGGCTGTCGCTGTATGTCCGAGATTACCCGGGACCGCATGACGCGCATCGCGCCGCGTCGCTGTGCCTCGGCGGATTGACGCGGAACTCCAAGGACTTCGCCGGGATCGGTAAATTTTATGGTCGGCAACGACGGGTGCTGTGCCCGGATATGCGGGGACGCGGGCAATCCGACTACGATCCGGAGTGGCGGCATTACCGGCCCGAGACCTACGTCGCCGACATCAAGGATATCCTGACTGCGCTGGGCGTGCACGAGGTCGTCATCGTCGGCACGTCGCTGGGCGGTATTCTGGGTATGGCGATGGGGGCCGCCATGCCGACGGTATTGCGCGGTCTTGTCCTGAACGATGTTGGCCCGAATGTGCGAAGCCGAGACCTGACGAAGATCGTCGAGTACATGACCCACCCGCCGTCTTTGTCGACGTGGGAAGACGCCGGAAAACACCTGCGCGCCGCCTTTGGCGATCAAATCCCCATCGACGACGACGCCATCTGGGTTCACGCCGCGCGAAACAGTTATGTGGAACGCGCGCCGGGCCGGATCACCTTTGACTGGGACGACAATCTGGTTAAACCGATCCTCGAGGACAAGACCGAGGTTTATGACCTTTGGCACCTGTTTCAGTCGATTACCCGCTTTCCGGTGTTGGCGGTACGAGGCGAAATATCGAAAATTCTGTCGACTGATACCTTGGCGGACATGCAGCGTCGCCACCCCGCCATGCGCACGGTTACGGTGCCTGGCGTCGGGCATGCGCCAAGCCTAGGCGAGCCGGCAAGCATTGCGGCGTTGAACACGTTTCTAGGGGAACTCTAGGACGAGTCGACTACTAGGACGTCACCGGTTTGACCGGTTTTGGCGCCGGTGGCTTAATCGGTCCGCTGGACTCAGGCTTGCCCATACTCGGCTTCTCAACGTCACCTTTCTTGAGGATGTCGTCGGGCATGGCCATGCGTTTGCAGTGACCCTCAAGAAAGGCGCCGGTTTCGATCGCCAGGTCTTCATGCAGAATATCACCGACGACATGAGCAGAGGCCGCCAGTTTGACCGCTTTGGCCCGAATCTGGCCGTCGACGCTGCCGAGAATCTTCACATTGTCGGCGACGATCTCGCCTTTCACTTTTGCGCTTTCACCGACAATCAGAACACGGGTCCGAATGTCGCCGTTGACGGCGCCGTCGATTTGAATCTCCCCGTCGCTGAGCATGTCGCCGACGATGCTGAGATCGCGGCTGATGATCGACGGCGGTGCCGGCACGGCGGGCGGTTCAGAAATGGCCGATGTTTTCTTATTTGGTTTGGAAAACATGTCGTCCCGCCTTGATGAATTTCATCGGGTCGCGCGGTTTGCCGTTGAACACGACCTCGTAATGCAAGTGCGGACCTGTGCTGCGGCCCGAATTGCCGAGCTCACCGATTTTTTGACGGAAACCGACGGTCTCGCCGCGTTTGACGTTTATCCGATTTAGATGGCCATAGCGCGTGACGATGCCTGAGCCGTGATCGATTTCGATGAAGCGGCCGTAGCGGCCCTTGGTGCCGGCTACTTTGACGATCCCCGGCGCCGGCGCATAGATCGGCGATTTCATCGGCCCGCCGAAATCCGTCCCGTAATGGGCCGACCAGCGTTTGTTGACCGGATCGCGACGTTTGCCGAACGAACTCGTCACATAATAGGTATTCAACGGGGCCGCCAGCGGCAGCCGTTCCATCACCCGTTGAAGGGTCTCCCACTGGCCGAGGCTGTCATCCAACCGGGTCAGTTTTTTCATCAGCTGGCCGCCGGCCTCTTCCGGGTTTACCGGAATGAAGGGGCCACCTTGTGCTTCGCTGACGACCACCTCGTCCGACGCCTCCAACAACGTGTCGACTTCTATGCCGGCGATTTCGACGACTTTGGCCAGGGACTCGATGTAGGCCATCGTCCGTTCGGTCATTTTCTCGACCGCGATGTCTTGCGCCGATTGCAGGCTGTTCAAGCGGTCCTCGAGGGCGACGACTTGGTTTTCCAATCGTGTATTGGAATGCCGCGCTAAATCACGCTCGCGCAAGACGGTCTGCAGGTCGGTTTCGACATTGCTGAGATTGTCGCGGAGCGAGAAGTTCTTGCTCGACAGCGAGCGCATCTCGTTCTCAAGATTGGACAGTTTACCACGCAGCGACTCTCGCGCGCTGGCGACCGTCTCGCGTTCGCTTTCGGTGGTCTTCAAGCGGCGTTCCACGGTACTCAGGTTCCGTTGCAAGGTGGCGTTTCGTTCCACCAAGCTGAGCATCAAGTTATGGTTGTCTTCCAGCTCGTTGGTCAATTCCGCGAAACGGCGCTGATAGGCGTCTACATCGTGCAGTAACGTGTCGTAAGCCTTGCGGGCATCGGCAATTTCCGTGTCCTTGGCGACCACCACGTCATTGTGATTGAGGTAACTGGCCGTGGTATAGGACAACCATCCACCGACGCCGATCATGATAACGGCGACGCTGATCTGGCTCCACTGCGGAATCCGAAAGAACTTGATGCGGTTGCGGGTACGAAGGTGGATTTGGCGTTCCGGGAACGTCCGGTCGATGGCGCGTTTCAGCTTCGCCCCGAACGTTAAATCGTCGTCCCATCCGCTCATATCTATCGCGTCCCCGTCTAAAGCACTCGCCCCTGAACCGATACGTTCGTCGCACCGGCGTCGGAATTCTGCCGCCGGTTTTTTCCCGTGCGGTATTGATATTGGAGAGCAGAGAGACTTTCTGAGAACCAGTCAGTCGGCCAGTCCTGCCACCAATTTGAACGTATCCATTTGCCGATTTTCATGCAAGAGTTTAATCCCTGCTCAGAATCGGGAAATGTGAAGAAAATGCATAAAAACCAACCAGTTGGTGATCTTGAGAGACGAATTATCGCGCGATTGCGCGGGGGCGAACGCGCCGTTGGGGCCGATGAATGACGGCAATGCGACAAAGACCGCCGTTGCGCAACTGGCCGATTCTACTGGCGACGTGGTTTGGCGCGGGGTATGCGCCGAAGGCGCCGGGCACCGTCGGTACCGTCGCCGCACTGCCATTTGCCGTGGTTTTCGCCGAATTCGGCGGCCAGAATCTGTTGTTGATCGCGGTCCTGATGACGAGTGTCCTCGGCATCTGGGTGGCTGAACAATACATGAAGGCGACCGGCGTGCATGATCCGGGTGCCGTGGTCATCGATGAAGTGGTCGGCGTGTGGATCGCCTTGTTGCCGGTGGCCGCGACCCTGACCTGGCAGGCGGTGTTGATCGGCTTCGTGCTGTTTCGGATCTTCGATATCGTCAAACCCTGGCCGATTTCGTGGTTGGATCAGGAAATCGCCGGTGGCTTGGGCGTGATGCTTGACGATATCGTCGCCGGGATGTTCGCGGCCGGCGGCCTGTATCTGCTGGCCGCGTATGCGCCAGGCGTCCTGGGAATGGGGTAATACGATATGGAACAAACACTGATTTCAGCCGCCGATGAGGTCTTAGTCGCCTGCCGGGCGCGGGGCTGGACCGTGGCGACGGCGGAGTCCTGCACCGGCGGTATGGTGGCCGCCGCGCTGACCGAAATCGCCGGGTCTTCGGACGTGGTTGATCGGGGCTTCGTGACCTACACCAATCAGGCCAAGCATGACCTATTGGGCGTCCCCCTGCCCTTGTACGACAGCGTCGGCGCGGTGTCCGAGGAGGTCGCCCGCGCCATGGCCGAAGGCGCGGTCCGCGCCGCCGGGGTGAACATTGCATGCGGCATCACCGGCGTCGCCGGTCCGGGCGGTGGATCGCCGGAAAAACCCGTCGGGCTGGTGCACATTGCCGCGGCGACGGCGACAACGACGGTGCACGAGCGCTGTCAGTTCGACGGCGACCGGCATGCGGTCCGGGTCGCCTCGGCACTCAAGGCGATGCAGATGATGCGGCGCTTGGCGGCTTAGCCGTAAAGGTCGTGGGCGCGGGCCTCGAAAGCCGCGATCATGCGCCTGACAGCCTCGTTGAACACCGCGCCAATAGCGGTTTGCAGCACGCGCGAGCGAAACTCGAAATCGACATAGAAATCGATCTCCGTGCCGCCGTCGACCTCGTTAAAAATCCAGTGATTGTTGAGGTATTTGAACGGGCCGTTTTCGTACGCGACGTCGACGCGCCGGGCGCGGTCAAGGCTGACGCGCGACGTGAAGCCTTCACGAAAGACCTTAAAGCCGATGATCATATCGGCGACGACGATGTCCTCGGTGCGTTTCTTGACGCGGCAGCCGAGACACCAGGGCAGGAATTCAGGATAGCGTTCGACATCGGACACCAAGTCAAACAACTGTTCACGGCTATACGGCAGGACTCGTTTTTCGGCGTGGGTCGGCATGGGCGAAATGTCGTTGAGGCGTTCAATACTGTCAATCGGGATTAAACAATGGTCTCGGCAAATAGTAATAACCACGCTTTGTCAAATATGCTTGCTGTTACGCAAAAATAGAAAAGGCTTCGCATATTTATAGATCTGGCGTAACTTTTTTCAGCCATTGGATGCGATCGGACATGAACAAGAACGTCCTCTGGTGCATGCAAGCGCTGATATCTAGGGGGTATTGCGGGGGTATGGCGGCTGGAACAGAGAATACGCTAGTCGGTCGATTCGGCGTCGTGTCATTGGTTGCCGCGGTAATCGTTTTTGCGGCAAATATGGCGGTTGCCTGGATTGTTGTGTTCGATGCGCAAAGAACGATATCGCAGCAACTCGTGCTTGAAGGGCAGCGGACGGCCGTTTCGATGGCGCTCGAACAAGAGCACGGTGACGACGCAAACCACTTCGTCTTTAAGAACCGGGTCTTGGACACAGAACTTTTGGCGCGCGCGGTTCAGAATCGAAATGCGGTTACCGTGGTTGGTACCGGTTTGGCTTTTTCATTGGTCGCGGTTGGATTCGCTTTGTTCGTGCTCGGGGCTGACGGTGCATTCAAGCTTGAGGTCGATGGGAAAGATCGCGGTAAAATAATCTTCAATTCAACTGCGCCAGGATTGTTGTGTTTCATTTTGGCGGCATTTCTCGGATGGACGGCGCTAAGCGATAATTCCCAGTTACAGCTTTCTTCGTTGCCCATTGTGAGCGACGGCAACCAAGACTCGAATGTTTCAGACGCCATTAGACGTACCGAATGCGCCTCCGGAGAGCGGCCACCTGAGGACTGCAAAATGTTCGATCCGCCGCCTACGCCTCCTCCTCCCGGTCCGAAATGAACAAAATAATGAATATGAAAGGTCTGCTCTTCACTGTGCTTCTGGTCGTCGGAGTGATTTTTAGCGCGACCGACACTGACGCTGAAACTGCAATCGACGCCGTGATCAGCGAGATCAATGCCCTCTCAGTAGATTGTCATTCAAATATTAAGGCGGGCAATCGACCCCGACTGTTAGAAGCGGTCACAATTTGCGAGCGCCTAAAATTCAAGAACGACGAGGCTCGCGGAAATCAAGACGGGCCACCACCTTATAGCCAGGCGCAAAAGAATTATCTTATTAAAGTCGCTGTGTGGCTGAGACATCGTTACAATTTACTGAAGCGCTATCTCAAGGCATTACTTCCGCCTAACGAGATTTTTGTCTCCCAAGGTGGGTCGTTTTCAGTGAATGAGCCGGTTCCAGCGCCGGCTCCAGCACCGCGACAAGAGCCAAAGCAATTTGTCTTATACTTCGATTTTGATCGCGATAACTTGGACGACATTGGTGGGACAATTTTGTCTAAAGTGGTCGATGACTTGGACTTATCAGTGCCCAAACCTAGGTTTGTCGAGGAAGGTTACTCGGAGGAAGAGAAAGCCTTGCCGTTAATAGAATTTGCCGCGCTACCCAAAAGGAAGCTGATCGAACTTCCGCCACGCGAGCCTTCCTATAGTATCGCAATCACGGGTCACACGGACGCGGTCGGACCTCAAGAATACAATGAGCGTCTTTCTCTGCAACGGGCGAAGGCGGTTGCTGACCGATTAGTCTCACTCGGTGTCGACAGAGATAGGATTGAGACGAGGGCTTTCGGAGAGACTGAGCTAGCTGTACCGACAGCGGATGGCACCAGTGAACCAATAAACAGACGGGTTGAGATCACCGTCTCCCCTGAATAAATTCATGATTTGATGTTCGCTAGGCGACGCTCATCGCTTTCAGTCGGTTGTTACGTTTTTCCCGCAATTCCGCGAAATCCTTGTCGGCGTGATAGCTGGAACGCGTCAGCGGCGACGAGGATACCAGCAAGAACCCTTTGGCCAGGGCCAGGCGTTTGTATTCCTCGAATTCGTCCGGCGTTACGAACCGGTCAATCGGCGCGTGCCGCTTGGTCGGGGCCAGATATTGACCGATGGTCAGGAAATCGACATCGGCGGAGCGCAGGTCGTCCATCACTTGCAGCACTTCGGCCCGCTCTTCGCCCAAACCGACCATGATGCCGGACTTTGTGAAGATCGACGGATCGCTTTTCTTGACCGTCGCCAAAAGTTGCAACGAATGAAAATACCGCGCGCCGGGGCGGATCGTCGGATACAGCCGCGGCACCGTTTCCAAATTGTGATTAAACACATCGGGTTTGGCGTCGATGATCTTTTCGATGGCCCCGTCCTTGTCGCGGAAATCGGGCGTTAGGATTTCAATCGTCGTGCCCGGCGTCGTCTCGCGGATCCGCTCGATGCATTTGACGAACTGATCGGCGCCGCCGTCATCCAGGTCATCGCGGTCGACGGACGTGATGACCAGGTGCTTCATCCCCAGCTCGGCGACGGAAATCGCCAGGTTTTCCGGTTCCATCTTGTCGACGGCGCCCGGTTTCCCGGTGGCGACGTTACAAAACGCGCAGGCCCGGGTGCAGATGTCGCCGAGGATCATCACGGTCGCATGCTTTTGCGCCCAGCATTCGCCGATATTCGGGCATGCGGCTTCCTCGCAGACCGTATTCAGGTTGCGTTCGCGCATCAGCTTGCGGGTTTCGTTGTACCCTTCCGAGGTCGGCGCCTTAACGCGGATCCACGCGGGCTTGCGCATCGGAGTGTGTTCCGGATTCTTGGCTTTTTCCGGGTGGCGAATACGTGCTGTTTCGGTGTCAGTCATATCGATTAAATAGTCACTCTAGGCTAAGGATTACAAGCTGATCTCATAGGTGACGCGGTTGGTCGGTCCGCCTGTCAGTTTGTCGTAGAACGGCCGCGCGCCTTGGTTGTCTTTATCCATTTGCCAGAAATAGGCCTTATAGCCGTTGGCGCGGGATCGCTCCATGGCGGTGTCGATCAAGGCCTTTCCGGCGCCGTTCCCACGTGCCGCCTCGTCAACGAACAGATCCTCCAAATAGACGACGTCCGAGACATGCCATGTACTTTGGAAGGACTGGTGGGTGGCAAACCCAATGACCTCTCCGGCGTTATCACAAGCAACCAAACACCAGTACGCGTTCGACGGGTCAAGAAGCCGCGCCCAGGTATGATCCGTGATCTCCGATGCAATGTCCGTGTTATTGAACGCCAGGAAACCGGCCCAAAGCCGCCGCCAGGCGGCCTCGTCCCCTGCCTCCAGATCGCGGACCGTGACCGCCATTACATATGGATGACGCGGTCGTACGCGTCGAGGACGCTTTCGTGCATCATCTCCGACAAGGTCGGGTGCGGGAACACGGTATGCATCAGGTCTTCTTCCGTGGTCTCCAAATTCATCGCGACGACGAAGCCTTGGATCAATTCGGTGACTTCTGCGCCGACCATGTGCGCGCCCAGCAACTGCCCGGTCTTGTTGTCGAAGATGGTCTTGACCATGCCTTGGTCTTCGCCGAGGGCGATGGCTTTACCGTTACCGACGAACAGGAACCGGCCGACGCGGATGTCGAGACCTTGTTCCTTTGCCTTGGCTTCGGTTAGGCCGACCGAGGCTACTTGCGGATGGCAGTACGTGCAGCCCGGAATTTTGCCTTTGTCCATCGGATGGACGCCTTTGACGCCGGCAATTTTTTCGATGCAGATGACGCCTTCGTGCTCGGCCTTGTGCGCCAGCATCGGCGGCCCGGCGACATCGCCGATGGCATAGATGCCCTTCTCGTCCGTCCGCGAATACTCGTCGGCAACGATACAGCCCCGGTCGGTTTTGATTTTCGTGGTCTCAAGCCCGATGTCTTCGATGTTGCCCTGTACACCGACGGCTGAGATCACGCGGTCGACAGTGATTTCCTGGGTTTTGCCCTTGGCGTCTTCGATCGTGCAGGTGACGTTGTCGGCACCTTTTTTGACGCCGGTCACTTTGGCCTTGGTCATGATTTTCAGACCCTGTTTTTCCAGCTGCTTGCGGGCGAAGGCGGAAATTTCGGCGTCCTCGACCGGCATGATCTGGTCCATCACCTCGACGACGGTCACGTCGACGCCCATGGTGTTGAAGAAGCTTGCGAACTCGATCCCGATGGCGCCGGAACCGATGACCAACAGGCTTTTCGGCGTTTTCTCCGGTACCATGGCCTCGAAATACGTCCAGATCAGTTTCTTGTCCGGCTCAATCCCCGGCAGCGCGCGCGGCCGTGCGCCGGTGGCGATGATGATGTGATCGGCGGTATACGTGCCAAGCGCCTTGCCGTCCTTACCGGTGACATCGACTTTGCCGGGACCGTTCAGTTTGGCCGCGCCGTCGACGACGGTGACGCCGTTCTTTTTCATCAGGTGCGAAACGCCGCCCGACAGCCGGGACGAGACACCGCGCGAGCGTTTGACCACCGCGCCGATGTCAAAGCTGACGCCCTGGGCCGACAGGCCGTAGGCATCGGCGTGTTGCATCTGATGATACACCTCGGCGGACCGCAGCAGCGCCTTGGTCGGGATACAGCCCCAGTTCAGGCAGATACCACCCATGTGTTCCTTTTCGACGACGCAGGTCTTCATGCCCAATTGCGCCGCGCGGATCGCCGTGACATAGCCGCCTGGGCCGCCGCCGATGATCAATACGTCGAATTTTGTGTCAGCCATGTCTAAATCCTCTCACCGATGCCGGCGGTCAATTCGCCGTCCGGCGCATCCCCCGTGTTCACTACGCCGCGTCGTTCGAACACCATGACCCGGCATTCCGACGCGGCGCTTGGCCGATGTTCCGTGCCCTTAGGGACGACGATCATCTCACCTTCGCCGAGCGTCACCTGACGATCGCGAAAATGCATGTCGAACGTTCCGTCCAGCACATAGAACATCTCGTCTTCGTCCTCGTGCGCGTGCCAGACGAAATCCCCTTCGATGCGGACGATCTTGATATCGTAATCATCCACGGTGGCGACGATCTTCGGGCTCCACTGATCAGTGAAGCTGTTGAATTTGTCACCCAAGTTGATTTTGTCTACCACGCGGCGGCTCCGCTCAGATCACAGCATCAACTGCAGTGGATCTTCGAGGATGCCTTTCAGCTCTTTCATCAGGGCTGCGGCGTTGGCGCCGTCGATGCAGCGGTGATCCACTGCCAGTGTCAACGACATGATCGTCGCCACGGCCAGGGCACCGTCCTTGACGACCGGACGCTGTTCCGCCCCGCCGACCGACAAAATACCGCCCTGCGGTGAATTGATGATCGAATTGAACGACTTCACGCCGAACATGCCGAGGTTCGAGATCGAGAACGTGCCGCCCTGGTATTCGTGCGGTTGCAGTTTCCCGTCCCGGGCCTTGCCGGCAAGTTCCTTGGCATTCGACGAGATCGTCGCCAAGCCTTTCGAGCCGGCATCGTGAATGATCGGCGTGATCAAGCCACCCTCGACGGCGACCGCCATCGAGATATCGACCCGGTCGAACTTCAAGATCGCATCGTCGGTGTAGGCGACATTGCAATCGGGTTGACGTTTCAATGCCAACGCCACCGCCTTGATGACGAAATCGTTGACCGAAATCTTGTAGTCCGCGCCTTCGCGTCCGTTGAGCTCTTTGCGCAACGCCATCAACGCGTCCATCTCGATATCGGCGGCAACGTTGAAGTGCGGAATGTCCCGCGCCGATGCCGTCAGGCGCGAGGCAATGGTTTTGCGCATGCCGGAATTCGGGATTTCTTCGAAATCTGGCAGCAGTTCGAGCATACCGGCATCGATGCCGGCCGGCGGTGTTGCGGCAGGTGCCGCAGCCGCAGTCGGCGTGGCAGCGGGAGCTGCTTTTCCGGTGCCCGAAGCCAATGCCGCCTCGACGTCGCGTTTAACGATCCGACCGTGCGGTCCGGAACCCGTGATGGCCGCGATATCTAGGCCTTCCATGCCGGCGATACGGCGGGCCAAGGGGCTGGCGAAGACGCGGTTACCCGATGCGGCGGGCGCAGCTGCCGGTGCGGCAGGTGCAGCTGCCGGAGCTGGGGCTGCTGCGGGTGCTGCGGCAGCAGGTGCTGGCGCCGGTTCGGCGGCCGGTGCCGGAGCCGCCCCGGAGGACGTATCGACACTATCGAGCGCCGATGCGTCTTCGCCGTCTTCCAGCAAAAGCGCGATGACGTCGTTGACGGCGACGCCGTCGGTGCCTTCTGCGACCAGGATCTTGCCGACGGTTCCCTCGTCGACGGATTCGACTTCCATCGTGGCCTTATCGGTTTCGATTTCGGCGAGAACGTCGCCGCTTTCGACCGTATCGCCCTCTTTGACGGCCCACTTGGCCAGCTTTCCTTCGGTCATTGTCGGCGACAGCGCCGGCATCAATACCTTGATTGGCATGGCTCTGTCCCCCTTACGCGTAGCAAACGGATTTAACGGCATCGACCACGTTGTGTGCCTTCGGCAACGCCAACGCTTCGAGGTTTGCCGCATATGGCATCGGCACGTCCGCGCCGGCGACACGGGCCGGCGGGGCGTCCAGGTAATCGAACGCTTGCTCGATCACGACGGAGCTGACCTCGGACCCGATCCCGCAGGTCGGCCAGCCTTCGCCGACGCTGACCACGCGGTTGGTCTTTTTGACCGACTCGATGATCGTCGCTGTGTCCATCGGACGGATCGTGCGAAGGTTGATCACCTCGGCGTCGATGCCTTCCTCGGCGAGTTTCGCGGCGGCTTCCATGGCGATCCCGACGGCGATGGAATACGCGACGATGGTGACGTCACTGCCGGACTTTTCGATCTTCGCCTTGCCGATCGGCACGGTGAAGCCATCGGTGTCGGGGACTTCAAAACTCTGCCCGTAAAGGATTTCGTTCTCCAAGAACACCACCGGGTTCGGATTGCGAATGGCGCTTTTCAAAAGGCCTTTGGCATCTTCGGCCGACCACGGCGCCAGGACATGAAGACCCGGACAATGCGCATACCAGGACGCGTAGCACTGTGAATGCTGCGCGGCGACCCGTGCGGCGGCCCCGTTCGGGCCGCGGAACACGATCGGGCAGCCCATCTGACCACCGGACATATACAGCGTCTTGGCGGCGGAGTTGATGATCTGGTCGATCGCCTGCATGGCGAAGTTGAAGGTCATGAATTCGACGATCGGTTTCAGACCGTGGAAAGCTGCGCCGACGCCGAGACCGGCAAAACCGTGTTCGGTAATCGGCGTATCGATAACGCGTTTATCGCCAAATTCCTGCAGCAGGCCCTGCGAGATCTTATAAGCCCCCTGATATTCGGCGACTTCCTCGCCCATCAGGAACACGGTGTCGTCTCCGCGCATTTCCTCGGCCATGGCGTCGCGAAGCGCGTCGCGTACGGTCTGCGTCTTGGTCGGGCCGCTGTATTCAGCTTCGGCCGGTGCCGAGGCGACGGGCGCCGCAGGGGCAGCGGGTGCCGCAGGCGCCGGTGCTGGGGTTTCAGCCGCGGCGGGTGCCGGTGCGGCAGAGACCGCGCTGTCGGCGGCACTGGCGTCTTCGCCCTCTTCCAACAACACCGCGATCGGGTCGTTGACGGCGACGTTGTCAGTACCTTCGGGTACCAAAATCTTGCCGAGTGTGCCTTCGTCGACGGCTTCGACTTCCATCGTTGCCTTGTCGGTTTCGATTTCACATAGGACGTCGCCGCTTTCGACGGTGTCCCCTTCTGCCTTGACCCATTTGGCGATCTTGCCTTCGGTCATCGTCGGCGACAGCGCCGGCATCAGTACTTGAGTAGCCATAATTCTAATCTCTTGTCCGATAATTGCGCTTAAGCGTCGACGAGGATGTCGGTGTACAGTTCCGACTCGTCCGGCTCAGGGCTTTGTTGTGCGAATTCCGCTGCAGCGGTGACGATGGACTTGATCTCTTTGTCCATGTCTTTCATCTCGTCCTCGTTGGAGTAACCCGCTTCGAGGATCACGCCGCGCAGGTTATCGATCGGATCCTGCTCCTTGCGCATTTTCTGCACTTCTTCCTTAGAGCGATACTTCGCCGGATCGGACATCGAGTGGCCGCGATAGCGATATGTTTTCATCTCTAGGATCACGGGGCCTTTGCCGGAGCGGGCATGCTCCAGCGCCGCGCCGCCTTTTTCGGCGACTTCGACAACGTCCATGCCGTTGACCTGATGGCCGGGGATACCGTGCGCCGCGCCGCGTTCCGACAACTCGACGTTTGAAGAGGCCCGCTCGATCGAGGTGCCCATACCGTACTTGTTGTTTTCAATCACATAGAGGACCGGAAGCTTCCACAAAGCCGCCATATTGAAGCTCTCGTAAACCTGACCCTGGTTGACTGCGCCGTCACCCAAGTAGGTGTGGCAGACGCCGTTGTCGCCTTTGTATTGGTGGGCGAAGCCGAGACCGGTGCCGAGGGAGACCTGCGCGCCGACGATGCCATGACCGCCGTAGAAGTTCTTCTCGCGGCTGAACATGTGCATCGAGCCGCCTTTACCACGGGAATATCCGCCCCGCCGACCGGTCAGTTCCGCCATGACGCCTTTCGGGTCCATGCCGCAGGCCAGCATGTGGCCGTGGTCGCGATAGGCGGTGATGACGCTGTCGGTATCGCCGCCCGCTTGCGTCAGGCCGACAACGACCGCTTCCTGGCCGATATACAAGTGGCAGAAACCACCGATCAGGCCCATGCCGTACAATTGACCGGCTTTCTCTTCGAAGCGCCGGATCATCAGCATGTCGCGGTAATAGGTAAGAAGGGTGTCGGCCGAGACTTTCGGCGCTTTGGGCTTGCTGGATCGTCTGGTGGTGGTTTTCGGCGCACTTGCCGTCTTGCTGGACTTCGTGGTCCGAGCCATCGCGGTATCCTCCCGGGTCGTGTCTGACGACGTGTACGTCGCCATTTATCGTCGCTTACATAGATGATTATGGCGTCGATTTCAAGAAAGTCCGGCAGAAAACGCGATTTGTTCCTGTATTGTATCAAATAGTTAATCGATAGTCGGTTAAGCAGCCTCCTCTGCCTTGTGTAGCGTAACGACATTTGAGGTATCCGCCCGCGCCACGGCATCGAAAACATCGGTCAACCAATGCCACAAACAACCTTCGAAGCAGACGATATCATTGACGTCGATCCCGACCGGGATGTTGTCCTGTATCTCTTCGCGCCAACGGCGTAATGATGTCGGTTTACGCCAATAACAAACCGTATAGGGTGTGCCGTCCGGTCCGCTCGTCTCTTCTATGCCCAAGAAACCGGGTTCGGCAGCTGCGAGACCGATCATCCGCTCGCCGGCATCCAAAAACTGGCCGGCGTTGGCGCCCGGCGGTGGGCATCTGGATAGAACCGCATAGTACGGCGGATCGCGTGTCGGATCGAACTTAGACATATTCTTGACCTCAGGTGAAACGCCAGGTGGTGCTGCTATTGTCCTTTACGACGTAAAGCGACCGCATGGTCGGATCGTTGGCATTGCCGACCCGCTTTACTTCGAGCGGCAGCGTCGATGACGGGCCGTCAACGCCCTCAGCAGTCCAGCCTTCGACGTCGTCGAGGCCACGCCAATAGGCGACGGTCACGGCGCGACCGTCATTCCGGGTCGCGGTTTCGAGCCCCAGGAATCCTGGCCGCCGGACGGCCGTTGTTACCAGCCGATCGGCCGGGCTTGCGGGTTCATCGGCGTTGGTGTGGGGTTGTGTTTCGATAATCGCCGCGTAGTACGGCGGTTCTAGGTTATCAGCCAGGGATGTCATGGTGTGGTCTCCTATTCCTGGTGGCGGTTCGGTAAAAGTACGACAAGGTCATCGGCGCGTGCGTAGCCGAGCATGAGACGAACACGTTCATCCAACATGTCCGGATCCAGGCTTTCGGGATGCAGCAGCTTGACGCGCCGTTCCCACAGTTCCTGTTCTTGTTGAAGTTTGGCGAAGCGATGCTGCGCTTCGGATACGCGCTCCTGCGTTTTAATCAGTGCCAAGACGCCGCGATCGCCATGCACCGTGTGGTAGGCAAAGTAAGCCAGCATCACGATGCCCAGCATCGGACCGGCAACGTGCCGCGCACGCCTACGAATATCGTCAAAAAGTCCCATGGACCGCGGGTACCTCTCCGTCACGTTCTGTGCAGACCAACAGTCCCAACCCAGAGACGGAGCCTTGCAGGAAAGTCTTAAAAAGGTGTTAGTGCGGTGGGGGAATTCAGTTTCCGACGCCGAGTTTGCCGAGCGCATCGCGCGCGGCCTGATCGCCGCCGTCGGCTGCCCGTTTCAGCCAGTCGATGCCCGCTTGCCGGTTGCGCGTCACGCCATCGCCGTTGACCAGCATGGCCCCATAGATGTAGGCCGCTTTGCGATGGCCGCCCTCGGCTGCTTTGCGCGCCCATTCGGCGGCTTCAGCCTTGTTCTGCGACATGCCCTCGCCTGTCGATGCGGCGCGCGACAACTCGAACTGGGCTCGCGTATGCCCTTGTTGGGCGGCGGCCCGTAGCCATTTCAAGCCTTCGGCCTTGTCCTGGTCGATGCCCATGCCGCCTAGGTAGATGCGTGCGACCTGATAATGGTCGTCCGGCCCGGCCCGTTCTTTCAGGGCCGCGATCTGGGCTCTTGTGGCTTCGGCACGGGCGGCGGATGCCTTGCCAATGGCAGCGCCAGCGACGCCGGATTGCCGAAGGCTCTCGATATAAGCCAGGTAGTCGTCGAGGATTTTTGGAACATCCGGGTTTAGGGTATCCCAAAGGGCTGCATTCTGCGGACGCGCCGTCGCTTGCCAGCGCCGGAAATCGGCGCACCAATGACGTTCGAGCTGTTGGCGGAAATTGACGATCTCGCGCTCTTGTTTATCGAAGCCAAGGTCCTGATAGGCCTTTTCCTGATACAGGTAAGCTTCGCACTCCAAATCCACGACGCGGACGTGTTCCAACCTGCCCCGCAAGTGCTGCATCCCATGCCCGGTCAACTCGTGCGCCAGCACCGGCGCCAAGTCACGCGCCGACCACTTGCCGCCGTAGCGCCCGACAACGGTCACAAAATCCTTGGTGTCCGTCCCCTTTTTGAAATAGTCGGGAAAGAAAGCGGCGATGGTGATTTGCGAAAGCTCCCGCTGTGGGAATGCCGGGTTGTAGATGATGACGACGTTGCCGTTCGCCTTCAACCGATCGATGGCTTGGGCGTTGTAACGGGAGCCGGCACGCAGGATATCCAACGCCTCTCGGATAAGGTCCGCGCCCGCCGTGGGGTTGGCCACGTCGATATCAAAGGTTCGGTCCGCCGGTTTCGGCACTCCGACGATGCGTACGCCCGCATGCTCGAATGACACGCGATCTTGGGCATTCGACGGCGCGGGCAAGCCAACAACGGCGCTGCATAAGAGCCCGATCCAAAAGTGTGCCGACCGCCGCATGGGCGTCTCCGCTGTTGTTGGCCGCGACGACGATTAATCGCTGAGTTCAAACATAAGCAACAGCGTCCGTTGTGTATCGTTAAAGTTATCGTCGGAGATCAGATAGATCAGTGCTTCGCCCCGGGGACCGATCCGGGTTTCGATCCCCTCGAAGTTATCCACGGTGGTCGGGGGCCGAAGGGTCGCCAGAAGCGTGCCGCGCACCTCGCCGCCCGCTTCGATATCGTTGGGGTGCACTTCTTTGATGCGAATGCGCACGCCTTGGCGCGGCGTGAAAAACCGTTCCAACACCAGAACACGACCATCTGCCAAAGTCGCGGCGCCGGTCGCGCGAAAACCGTCTTCGGTGATGTAGGTCAAGACGTCCCATCCACCTCGGCGGCTGACCCATCCGATCGTTGACGGCTCGCGCGGAGAGCCCTCGGAAATGGCCAACAGCCGCCCGTCGTTCAGCAGCGTCAGCGCTTCGATTCCGTCGTTGTCGCCCATGGCGGACAGTTCTTCCGGTGGACGCAGGACCCGGGGCGCGGTCTGGCCGGGATCATAGCGCCACAATCGGTGGTCGCGTTCGAAGGCGACGATGATCTCCCCTTCGACACCCGGTGACATGGCCTCGGCATCGGACCAGCGTTTTCCCGCCAAAGGCGTGCCGTCTAAATCGGACAACGTACTCAGCCGCGTTTCCTTCAAGCCGGCGAGGTTTCCGTCATCGTCGTAGATCAAGTTGGCCGACAGCGAAAACCCGGCATCCGAAACGCTGACCATGCGAGCGCCATCGGCGCTGACGCCGAGGCCGGAAAAGCCGCCGAACCGTGGATGCGGCGAAAGCAACTGAACGCCGCCGCGATAAATCAAACGGTCGACGGTTGTGATATCGGGCGCCTCTTCGGTCATCGGAACAGGCCGGCTGTCGACCTCGACCGGATCGGCGGAGGTTGCGAAAGCCCAGGAAAGTGACGACATAAAGATGATGGCAAACAGCACACGTAATCCGATGGTCTGATTTTCGTTACAAAGGGAACATGAACGGGTCATAGTTTTTCTACCAACACTTGAACGACCGAGAACGCGCTGAAATCGCGCATACCTTGGCAGATTAGGATTGGGACGAGATTTACAACCGAGGACCGACATGAAACTTATCCATCTTACCGATCCGCATTTGACGGCCGACGGCGCCCTATATGGGATCGATGTCGATGGGCGTTTGCACGACGCCGTGGCCTCGATCAATCGCGACCATGGCGATGCGGAAATCGCCATGATTACTGGCGATATCGCCCATTGGGGGGAGCCCGGTGCCTACATTCGCGCCCGGCAGGCCCTCGAAAAGCTGTCGATGCCGTGGTATCCGCTGATCGGCAATCACGACTCGCGGTCCGCATTCTTGAGCGGATTTCCGACTGTTCCGCACACATCGTCGAATAAGGTTTATTTCCGCCAAGACGTCTCGGCCGGTCATTTCCTTGTCCTTGATACCGTGATCGAGGGCGCGCATTTCGGCGAAATCGATCCCGAGCAAATGGCATGGTTGGATCAGCAATTGGGAACCATCGACGGTCATGCGTTCCTGTTCATGCATCACCATCCCATGATCTCGGAGCTCGCGAGCCTGGACCGAATCCGGCTGCAAAACGCCGACGCTTTGGCTGCGATGCTGGAAAAGCATGCCGGCAAAGTCCGGCACTTGTTTTTCGGTCATATGCATCGGACGTTTCACGGCAGCTGGCGTGGGCTGCCGTTCTCGACCGTCAAATCGACCGCGCATCAAGTGTATCCGGGGTTCTCCGACCCATCCGATTTGGTCGCCAGCCGGGAGTTTCCGGGCTACGGCGTCGTGACGATTACCGAAGACACGGTCGGTATTCACGACATCAGCTTTCTCGAAGACGACAAGAAATTCACCTACGACCGCGATGAAGGCCGGATCACCGCCTAAGCCCGAACATGGTCAGAAGAACCGATGGCCCGGAACTGTTGCGGTATTATGCGTCGTTTACATCGCCATCCGGCCCGCGCTGGCGCGGACCTTTTCGGCCGTTTTTTCGTCGAACAACTCGGCCAGACGGGCCATCATGGTTCCGCCCAATTCCTCCGCATCGACGATGGTTACGGCGCGGCGATAGTACCGTGTCACATCGTGACCGATCCCGATCGCCGTTAATTCCACGTCGGAGCGTGTTTCGATAAACCGGATCACATCGCGGAGGTGCCGTTCCAGGTAGTTCCCGGGGTTGGCCGACAGCGTTGCGTCATCGACCGGTGCACCATCCGAAATGACCATCAAGATGCGGCGTTGTTCGGGGCGACCCAACAGCCGGTTGTGCGCCCACATTAAAGCCTCGCCGTCGATGTTTTCCTTCAACAGGCCTTCGCGCAACATCAGCCCGAGACTTTTGCGCGCCCGGCGCCACGGCATATCCGCGCCCTTATAAACGATGTGGCGGAGATCGTTGAGCCGGCCCGGATTTTTCGGTTTGCCCTGCCCGACCCATTGCTCGCGCGATGATCCGCCCTTCCACGACCGGGTGGTAAAGCCGAGGATTTCGACTTTCACACCGCACCGTTCGAGCGTGCGGGCGAGGATGTCGGCGCTCATCGCGGCGACGGTGATCGGCCGTCCGCGCATCGAGCCCGAATTGTCGATCAGCAACGAGACCACGGTATCGCGGAATTCGGTATCACTCTCGAGTTTGAACGACAGCGGCGCCACTGGGTCGATGACGACGCGCGACAGGCGCCCAGCGTCCAGAATGCCTTCTTCTAGATCGAATTCCCAGGACCGGGTCTGCTGGGCCATCAAGCGGCGTTGCAGTCGGTTGGCGAGCTTGGCCACCACGCCTTGGAGGTGCGAAAGCTGTTGGTCCAATTGATGGCGCAGCCGGGCCAGTTCTTCGGTGTCGCAAAGCTCGTCGGCGTAGACGACCTCGTCGTATTCGGTGGTGTAGGCGGCATACGGTTGAGTTTCACCAACATCGTTGCGACGCCAATCGGGGTCGTATTCCGTCGGTCCGGCGGGTTCTTCTTCGCCCTCGCCCGGCGCCAATTCTTCATCGGAGAAGTCCGGTTCGTAATCCATGCCTTCGGTGCTGTCGGCGTCGTCCATTTGTCCGGCAGTGGCGCCGTCCTGATCCATTTCGGCGTCGGAGGCTTCGGCATCCTGGCTGCCGTCCTGACCGTCTTCGGAGTCTTGCGTGTCGTCTTCTTCCTGGGCGTCGTCGGCGGTGTCGTCCTGCAGCAAGTCCAAATCGTCGAGGATTTGTTGAATCGCCTTGCAAAAAGCGTCCTGGTCATTGGCATTGTCGATCAGATGGTCCAACTGTACGCCGACCTTGGATTCGACGTCCTTGCGGTACAGTTCGACGAAAGATTTCGCCGAGTCCGGCAACTCGCATCCCAGCATATGCTCGCGCACCAGTAAGCCAATGGCTTCCGGCAACAACGCGGCATCCTGTTCCTTAATTCCGTTCAGACCTTTGGCGCGGCAGCGGTCTTCCAACAGCGCATCCAGGTTCTGCGAGGCCCCGGCCAGCCGCTGGGCGCCCAGGACTTCGCAACGCACTTGTTCCACGGTTTCGAAAATGCGCCGGGCTTCGGGACCGGTCGGCATGTTCTTGCGGTGCGTGTCGGCGTCGTGGTGGCGAAGGCGCAGGGCCAAGGCGTCGGACATGCCGCGGAACCGCGCCGTGGCCTCGTCGCTCATGTTCGCTTGCGGGGCCGGCATGTGTGCCGCGTCGGACGTCAGGCCCGGCTGGTTTTGGCCGTAGTTGACGTCCAGTTCACGGGCGTGCGCCATCGCCCGCAAGGTCGATGCGGTGACCCGTTTCCAAAGTTCGGCGGGATGTTCCGGGTTCAAGTGCCGGCCTTACTGCAGAACCGCGTGCGCCGCGGATTCCGGCAGTTCCTCACCCATCGCGCGTTGGTAATACTCGGCGACGACCGGGCGTTCCAACTCGTCGCATTTGTTGAGGAACGTCACCCGGAAGGCATAACCGATATCGTTGAAGATTTCGGCGTTCTGCGCCCAAGTAATGACGGTCCGAGGCGACATCACGGTGGAGATATCACCGCTCATGAAGCCGGCGCGGGTCAGATCGGCCAATTCGACCATCGCCGCCAAGCGTTCCTTGCCCTCGGCGGTGTTATAGGTCGGGCATTTGGCGATGGCGATCTCGGTTTCGTCGTCGTGCGACAGATAGTTCAGGGTTGCGACGATATTCCACCGGTCCATTTGACCTTGGTTGATCTGTTGCGTGCCGTGATACAGGCCCGTGGTGTCGCCCAGGCCGATGGTGTTGGTCGTTGCGAACAGGCGGAAGTACTTGTGCGGGCGCATCACCCGATTTTGATCCAGAAGCGTCAGCTTGCCTTCGACTTCCAAGACACGCTGGATGACGAACATCACGTCGGGGCGGCCGGCATCGTACTCGTCGAACACGATCGCGGTCGGGTTTTGCAGTGCCCATGGCAGAATCCCCTCGCGGAATTCGGTCACCTGATTGCCGTCTTTCAAGACGATGGCGTCTTTGCCGACCAGATCGATCCGCGAAATATGGCTATCCAGGTTGATCCGGATGCAAGGCCAGTTCAGGCGTGCGGCGACCTGTTCGATGTGGGTCGATTTGCCGGTCCCATGATAACCCTGGATCATGACCCGGCGGTTATAGGCGAACCCGGCCAGGATCGCCATCGTCGTATCGCGGTCGAAGCGATACGCGTCATCGACATCCGGCACGTGGCTGTCGGCTTCCGAAAACGCCGGAACTTCCATATCGCTGTCGATACCGAAGACCTGGCGGACCGAGACTGTGATGTCCGGTTCCTGCATCAGAAGCGGTTGGGATTGGTGCGTCGAAGACATGCGTAGCTCTTCCGTATTACCGCCGGAGCACGGGGGGCCGGCGTGGGGATCAATCGTGCGTAATGGTCATAAGGGATATGGGCCTTGATGGTGTTAGGGGCAAACCCCTGGATGGTCAAGGCCACTCCCGCGTGACGGACTAATTTCGCTACGCCGCGCGGCCGCGTTCAGATCACGAGGAACGCGCGCAAAGTATCGTAGGCGGAGCAGATTTCCTTGAATTTTTCCTCGGCCGCCTTGTTGCCGTCGTTGGCATCCGGGTGATGGCGTTTGACCAACTCTTTGTAGCGGGTCTTCAAGGTGTCAGCCGTGATCGGAAATTCCAGCCCGAACAACGCCAGGGCGGCGCGCGTCTCGGCGCTGGTGCCCTTCGCCGATGCGGTCTCGCCTCTGGCGCCCGCGCCGGGTTCGTCCTCGAACATGCCAAAGATGTCCTGGACGTAGTCGGGATCGAAGCCGAATGACCCGCTGCCGGGTTTCGGGCCCTGCCCGCCTTTTCCTTCGCTGTCGCCCAACGGCCAGGTCGGGCGGTTCCAGGTAATGTCGTGACGCAGAGCCTGCTCCATCTCGACATCCGACATGCCCTCGAAATAGTTCCAGCGGCTGTTGTAAAGACGCACGTGGTCCATGCAGAACCAGCGGTATTCGCGCAATTGATCGCGCGAGCGAGGCGCCTTGTGTTCGCCGTGACCGGGGCATCCCGGCCACTCGCACAGGCGGACGTCCTCGGCGATGTCGTCGCGGATGATCAAGGACGGATGCGGTTGTTTACGTCGTCTCATAGCGCTTAATGTGCCCACTTGCGGCGTGCCAAACAAGATTGACAGGAACGATTTTATTGCCGCGACTCTCGGCCTGCAGACGGTTCCCAATCTATTGGGCTGAAGCATCATGCAGGACTTGACGACACGGCGCGAACCTCTTAAAACCCGCCTCACTTGGCCGCGCCCATGCGCGGTCATCCGTGTTTTACGGCGAGCGGCAAGACCCTCGCGTTTGAGAAGGATAGATGTCATGGCCAGACGTTGCGATTTGACGGGCCGTTCGGTGCAAACCGGCAATAATGTCAGCCACGCGATGAACAAAACGCGTCGGCGCTTCCTGCCGAACCTGCAGGAAACCTCTTTGTGGTCCGATACCCTCGGTGAAAACGTGCGCTTGCGCGTTTCGGCCTATGGTATCCGCACCGTCGAACATGTCGGTGGCCTGGACGCTTATCTGATGAAAACGCCGGACGGCAAGATGGCCGACAAAGCGGTCAAGATTAAGCGCCGCATTCGCAAGTTGCAGCAGGCGAGCGCCTAACGCCCCTGCCGTAAAGAACCTGATGGAAGAGGCCCGCTGGAGACAGCGGGCCTTTTTCGTTGTTTAAGAAGTAATTGATGCGAACAAACTACGAGTAGTCACACCAGAATTTCTGATCACCCTCGTGTTTGATCCTCTGTAGGGCTCGCTCCAACTCGCGGTAGGTCAGAAAGACCGTCGGAAGCCTTGAATACTCACCATAGCCTTGGAAGTCATACGTGGCGCCGACCTGATGGACGATGCCGCCATTCTTGTTTTCCACTTTGAAAGTCGGATTGACGCGCAAAACACTGCGAACGGCAGCCAAATCCTTGCCGTAAATCTGCTTTGACAGAAAGTTTAACGAAACTGGTTTGCAATTTGAAAGCTGTTTGTTGACGCACCCCGCCAAGCCAACCACCAACAGCACTACAGTCAAAACGAGAATCGATGTATTCTTCATTATGTAAAAGTAGCGCGCAGATACACGCTACTCAACATCTATTGAAAGCGTTTAACCCAGCGCGTCTTTGCCGGGATAGACCGCGGTCGGGCCAAGCTCTTCCTCGATCCTTATCAACTGGTTGTACTTGGCCATCCGGTCGGAACGCGACAGCGAGCCGGTCTTGATCTGCCCGGCGTTGGTCGCCACCGCGATATCGGCGATGGTCGCGTCCTCGGTCTCACCGGAACGATGCGAAATGACGGTGGTATAGCCCGCCCGATGCGCCGTCTGCACAGCGTCCAACGTTTCCGTCAGCGTGCCGATCTGGTTGACCTTAACCAGGATCGAATTGGCGACGCCTTTTTTGATGCCGTCGCGCAGGCGTTTCGGGTTGGTGACGAACAGATCGTCGCCGACCAGTTGGACTTTATCGCCGATGGCGTCGGTCAACGCTTTCCAGCCGTCCCAGTCGTCTTCGGCCATGGGGTCTTCGATCGACGCGATCGGGTATTTGCCAACCAAGTCGGCCCAATAAGCGACCATGCCGTCGGCATCCAGGGTCTTACCCTCGCCCGCCAGTACGTATTGGCCTTTCTTGTAGAACTCGGTCGAGGCCGCATCGATGGCCAGCACGATGTCCTTGCCGGCTTTGTATTTCGCGCCCTTGATGGATTTCATGACGAAATCCAAGGCTTCAACGGTGGAATTTAGCGCCGGGGCAAAACCGCCCTCGTCGCCGACGTTGGTGTTGTGGCCCGCCGCCGACAGGTCTTTTTTCAACTGATGGAACACCTCGGCGCCCATGCGCACGGCTTCGCTCAGGCTGTCAGCGCCGACCGGCATGATCATGAATTCCTGAATGTCGATGGGGTTATCCGCGTGTTCGCCGCCGTTGATGATGTTCATCATCGGCACCGGCAGCATGTGGGCGTACGACCCACCGATGGACCGATAGGTCGGCAGGCCGGCTTCTTCGGCGGCGGCCTTGGCGCAGGCCAGCGACACACCCAAAATTGCATTGGCGCCCAGGCGCTTTTTGTTCGCCGTCCCGTCCAATTCGATCATCACGTTATCCAGGAACACCTGATCTTCGACATCCATCCCGACCAGCGCGTCGAAAATCTCGCCGTTCACAGCATCGACGGCTTTCAGAACGCCTTTGCCGCCGTAGCGTTTCTTGTCGCCGTCGCGAAGCTCCACCGCTTCGTGCTTGCCGGTCGATGCCCCCGACGGGACGCCGGCGCGGCCCATGACGCCGGTTTCCAACAGCACGTCGACCTCGACGGTCGGATTGCCGCGGGAGTCGAGAATCTCGCGGCCGATGATATCGATGATGGCGGTCATGGCAGGTTTCCTTTTTGCGTCCTGGGGCCCGGGTTCGGGCGTCTGCGGTGATGGTTTAGCGTCCGCGCGCCGGAGAATCAAAGCGGCATTCGTGATTGTTGCAGGACGCCTGTCACAATTGCTTGGCGGCGTCGGCAAAGACGAGCTCCTCGCCGTCGGGCATCGTTTTCGAATAGGTCTCGTATTCACGGTATCCGAGGCGTGTGTAAAAAGCCTGAGACGGCAGCGACATGCTCAGCACAGCGGCGGTGTGCCCGTCAGACTGGATGGACGATTCAAGCGCCGCCATCAGCCGTTTGCCGATCCCGTGGCCTTGGAACTCGGGACGTACGAACATCCCGAAAATACGGTTGTCGACGGATGCCCCGGTGCCGATGACTTTGCCGTCGGTTTCGGCAACCAGGACGCACCCGGTCTCCGCACGTTTAAGGATTTCCCCGGCGGTGTGGAAATCTTTGAAGAACGTCATCACCGACGGCGGATACACATCCGCATAGATGGTGTCGATGGTGGTATAAATGACGGCTTCGACGTCGTCAGCGTCGGTCGATATGAACGGGCGGAGGCAAATGGAATCCACCGAAGTCCCCGATCACCCGGCGGTCAGTGTTTCCGGCCGGGCACTGGATTTTGCAAGATTATCGAATGCCATTAAATCCTGAAGAATCGCCTCTAAGCGATTGATCGGAATCATGTTTGGCCCATCCGATGGCGCGTTGTCCGGGTCCTGATGGGTTTCCATGAATACCGCCGCGATGCCGAGCGACACGGCCGCCCGCGCCATCACCGGGGCGAATTCCCGTTGGCCGCCGCTGGATGTGCCCTGCCCGCCCGGCTGCTGCACCGAATGGGTGGCGTCCATGACGACCGGGCAGCCGGTGTCGTTGGCCATGGTCGGCAGACCGCGCATGTCGGTCACCAGCGTGTTGTACCCGAAACTGGCGCCCCGCTCGGTCACCGTGACGGACGTGTTGCCGGTGCTCTCGATCTTGCCGACAACGTTCTTCATATCCCAGGGGGCCAGGAACTGGCCCTTTTTAACGTTGATCGCCTTGCCGGTATTGCCGGCAGCCAGCAGCAAGTCTGTCTGGCGGCACAGGAAGGCCGGGATTTGCAGCACATCGACCGCATCGGCGACGGCGGCGCAGTGCGCCGGTTCGTGAACGTCGGTTAGGACCGGCAGGCCGACATCATTACGGATTTCGTTGAAAATCGGCAACGCGTCTTCCAGTCCCAACCCGCGTATGCCGGAAACGCTGGTGCGGTTCGCCTTGTCGTACGACGTTTTATAGATGATGCCGATGCCGAGTTTATCGCTTAGCGCCTTGAGACGGTTGGAGATGTCGAGCGCGTGTTCGCGGGTCTCTAACTGGCACGGACCGGCGATGATGGTCAGCGGTTTTTTGTTGCTGAGTTGCCATGGGCCGACGGAAACGGTGCGTTGCGGGGCTGAATTTGTCATGGCGTTCTGATAGCGGTTTCTGGCGCTGCGTTAAAGGAAATTGCGATCTAAAAACTACTTGCTCATGGTCATTCTCGCGCAAGCGGGAACTCAAGCGGCGGCATTGCTCATTCTGGGTCCCCGCTTTCGCGGGGATGACAAAGGGTGAGCTGATTATACCAACCGCGATTGGTTGACGGCGGCGCGGACGAACGACGTAAACAGCGGATGGCTGTCGAACGGTTTGGATTTCCGAACCGATTATCACTGGCTGCGCGATCGCGGAACGAGAATTTTGGTAATCACAGCGTCTTCAATATTGTTCCCAGGGAACAAAAGATCTTGAGACACGGCTCGACCGATGCATTTCTCCCTCCTGGCCACGGCGTGAGGAAGGGTCGCGTACCCAAACCATCCACCTCGGAAATTATACTCAACTCGTTCTGCGAGGACTTCGCCGCTTTTAGTTTCTCTCACGGACTGGCGAGTGCCGTACACACCAAGTGAGTTCCGAAATAGTAGTTCTACCGGTTCATTAGATAACAGCATGTAGTCGGAACGGAAATCTTTCCACTCTTTGATAGTGCGTCGCACACAAGTATCTTCTTCAAAAGTCTTATCCTTCTGAAAAAAAAGCAAATTCTCACCTCGGCAGTCGGCCTGTCTATTGTGAATTCGTTCAAATCTCAAAAAATGAAATGGGCCTCCGTGGCCCGGCTTTCGGGACCAAGATTCGACGACATCGTATCCATGGCCTCTCAACCACAACTGACAGGTGTATTTGCAATCTAGGTGCATGTACGGAAGATTTACCCTCCGGACATTTTCGACAGACCTGTATACCTTCACCCCAGCGTCAAGATTGCATAACGACTGAAAATACACGAAACCCGCCCACTCATCCCAAAGGAATAGCGTCGGAAACGCGAACAATGCCACGTACCTGATTGATTTCCGTCTGGTGAATTTGGATACGAAAAAAAGCAGCCCCAAAGTCGGTAAGAAGCTCCAAGCCAACGCCCATAATGAATAGAAAACGAGACTGCCCATATCGGATTGTATCGAGACCGATTTAAGCTGTCATATTCAAATCTGCTTTGTCAGATTTGTGCACACCTTAAAAGGGAAATGGAGATGGGTGGGGGGCCTCACTCCCAGGAGAAGGACAGGATTAGAAGGCGACAAGTCCCGAGCCTCATCGATGAAAATCCGTCACCTGTCGTGCTGTGCACGCCGCAGCGAGAGGAAGTCTGTTACACCAACCGCGACTGGTTGACGGCGGCGCGGACGAACGACGTGAACAGCGGATGGCTGTCGAACGGTTTCGATTTCAGTTCCGGGTGGAACTGCACGCCGACGTACCACGGGTGGCCGTCCAGTTCGACGATCTCCGGCAATACGCCGTCCGGCGACATGCCGGAAAACTTCAGCCCCGCCGCCTCCAACCGGTCCTTGTAGGCGGTGTTGACCTCGTACCGGTGCCGGTGCCGTTCGGAAATATTCTCCGCGCCATAAATCCCCCGGACGCGGCTGCCCTTTTCCAACGCGCAAGCATAGGCCCCGAGCCGCATGGTGCCGCCCATGTCGCCGTCGGCCTGGCGCTTTTCGAGGGCGTTGCCCTTCAGCCACTCGGTCATTAGACCGACCACGGGTTCCGTGGTTTCGCCGAATTCGGTCGAGCTGGCGTCCGCAATACCGGCCAAGTTCCGGGCCGCTTCGATCACCGCCATCTGCATCCCGAAACAGATGCCGAAATACGGTATTTCGCGTTCACGGGCAAAGGTCGCGGCGGCGATCTTGCCTTCCGCGCCGCGCTCCCCAAACCCGCCCGGGACCAGGATTCCGTGCACGTCCTCCAGATGGTCCAGCGTCGCGTCGCCCTCGAAAATCTCGCTGTCGATCCAGTTCAACTTGACCCGCACATTATTGGCGATGCCGCCGTGGTCCAAGGCTTCGGACAGGCTTTTGTAGGCATCCGGCAGAACCGTGTATTTCCCGACGACGGCGATGTTGACCTCGCCGTCCGGCTTGGTTTTGCGGACGTGAATGTCTTTCCAGGTGGTCAGGTCGGGTTCTTCTGCCTTAATGCCGAAATGGCGACAGACCGCATCGTCCATACCCTCTTTGTGATAGCGGATCGGCACCTCGTAGATGCTTTTGGCGTCCAGCGCGGGAATCACCGAATCCTGGCGGACGTTGCAGAACAGCGCGATCTTGCGGCGTTCGCTTTCCGGCAATGGCTGTTCCGACCGACAGACCAGCATGTCCGGCTGAATGCCCAGCGACAGCAGTTCCTTTACCGAATGCTGCGTCGGTTTGGTCTTCAGTTCCCCGGCTGCGGCAATGTACGGAACCAGCGTCAGGTGCAAATACATGGCCCGTTCGCGGCCCAAGTCGTTGCCTAATTGGCGGATCGCTTCCAGAAACGGCAGACCCTCGATGTCACCGACCGTGCCGCCGATTTCACAAAGGACGAAATCCTCGTCCTCCAGATCCGAGACGACGAAATTCTTGATGGCATCGGTGACGTGCGGAATGACCTGGATTGTCGCGCCCAGGTAATCGCCGCGCCGTTCGCGGGCGATGACGTCGGAATAAATCCGCCCCGTGGTGACGTTGTCGGATTTCCGCGCGCCGACACCGGTGAACCGTTCGTAGTGACCGAGGTCCAAATCCGTCTCCGCACCGTCGTCGGTGACGTACACCTCGCCATGCTGATAGGGGCTCATGGTGCCCGGGTCGACGTTGATATAAGGGTCGAGTTTCCGCAACCGCACTTTAAAACCGCGCGCCTGCAGGAGGGCTCCGAGAGCCGCGGAGGCAAGACCTTTTCCGAGGGAAGAAACCACGCCGCCGGTGATGAAGATGAACCGCGTCATGGGCGGACACCATACACCAAAAGATCGGTCCGCCAACCGCTCAAATGCGGTTTTTTTTGAGGGTTATCAACACCTAGTTAGAGGTGTTGCGAAATCGCCGTTAGCTGTTGATTTTACTTTAGTTTTGCGGCGTTGCCGGGGTCGGCGCGGGGGCCGACGGCGTGCTCGACGGGGCGATCGGCGTCGCCGACGGAGCCGGCGTCTGATCCAGGATCGAACGCGATTCGCCGTGGTTACCGGCAAGGATCGCCAACACGATGCTGGTGCAGATAAAGGCGGTCGCCAAAAGCGCCGTGGTCCGCGTCAAAACGTCAGCCGCGGCGCGGCCCGTCATGAAGCCGCCGCCACCGCCGCCACCGCCGCCACCCATGCCGAGCGCGCCCCCTTCGGAACGCTGCATCAGGATCACGCCGACCAATGCGATGGCCAGGATCAGGTGTATGACGAGGACAATGGTTTCCATGTTCGGACCGTCTGTTTCTGTTTCGGCGCGTGTTCTAGCGGCTTCGGGCGGGTTTGGCCAGCCCGGATTTCGCCCGCTCCGCACGAGATAAGCGTGTCTCCGACGTCGCGCAAGAAACCGCGTCGGCGCAGGTCCGGGGATTAGGCCCGCAGCCGTTCGTTGTTCGGATCCCATAGCGACCGGTCCGCCTGAACGGTCGCGCGGCAGCGTGTGCCAAAGATATCGACGGACATTTCCGTGCCGGCGGCCGCCAAATCGGGCCGCACCATGGCCAGCGAAATACTGGCGCCGACGCGAAAGCCCCAGGCGCTGCTGGTGACTTCGCCGACAAGTTCGTCACCGGACCACAGCGGCGCCATGTATGGCGCATCCGTGTCGTCGGTATCGACGGTCAGCGTCACGGCAATCTTGCTGGGGCCGCTCTCGGCCTCGGCCGTCAAGGCGTCCTTGCCCGGGAAGTCATCGTCTTTCGACAGTTTCACAAACCGCTCCAACCCGCTTTGCAGCAAGGTGTAGTCGCTCGACAAATCCTGTTTCCAGGCGCGGTATCCCTTCTCGATCCGCAGACAGTCCAGCGCCCACATACCGAACGGCGTCGCCCCGGCGGCAAGCACGGCTTCGTAAATGGCGGGCAAGTTCGCATGCGCGGTATGGACTTCCCAACCAAGTTCACCGGCGAAGCTGACCCGCGCCAGCATCGCGTCGGTCCCGCAGACAGACGTATGTTGCAGCGACAGCCAAGGTAACGTCAGGTCACCATCCGTCAGGTCGGCAAGGATATCGCGTGCCTTGGGCCCGGTGATCAGTACCGTGCCGATCTCGGCGCTCCGATCCGTTAAGCTGAGGGAGTCCGGCTTGGTGCGCATCAGCCATTCGAAATCGTGCCACTGCGCCGCGGCCGCGGTCAGCAAGGTGAAACGGTCGTCTTCGTGACGCATCAGCGACATTTCTGTCACCAAGCGCCCCCGATGATCCGGGAAATAGCCAAGTGTAACGCGACCGACTTTCGGCAAGGCGCCGGCGATTTGTGTCCGCAACCAATCCGCTGCGCCATCGCCCGATAGCTCGAACCGGCTGAATCCGGTCAAATCCAAAACCCCGGCGTTATCGCGGACGGCTTCGCATTCGGCTTGTACGCGCGGGGACCATGGACCCGTCCGCGCCCAGGTTTGCGTCGACTCTTCGGACGTATCGTCGCCGTCGTTTGCGAACCAGGTGGCGCGTTCCCAGCCGTTATAGGCTTCGAACTGCGCGCCAAGGCCTTTCAGCCGGTCGTGCAGCGGCGATAAACGTTTATCGGGGGCCGCCGGCCAACGATGCCATGGGAAATGCATGGCGTATTCGTGGCCATAAACCTCCATCCCTTTTTTGATCGCATAGTCCGTGTCGGCGTACCCTGTGAAACGGCGCGGATCGACGGCCCACATATCCCATTCCGTCGCCCCTTCGGTGATCCATTCCGCAAGCACCTTACCGGCGCCGCCACCTTGGGCGATGCCGAATGTAAATACGCAGGCCTCGAACGCATTCGGAACACCCGGCATGGGACCCAGCAACGGATAGCCGTCCGGCGCGTACGGGATCGGACCGTTGATGACGCGGGAAATGCCGGCCGTTCCCAGCAGCGGTACGCGTGCCATGGCGTCTTCGATGTACCATTCGATGCGGTCGAGATCGTCCGGATAGAGCTGAAAGCTGAAATCTTCTGGCATCGGATCGCCGGGGGTGTGCCAATGGGCGCGGCATCCGCGCTCGTAGGGTCCCAGATTGAACCCCATGATTTCCTGGCGCAGATAATACGACGAGTCGACGTCGCGCAGCAGCGGCAGCTTGCGTCCGTGTTCTTTCGACCATGCTTCGACTTCGGGCACGGTTTCGGAGATCAGGTATTGATGGCTCATCACCACCATGGGCAACTGGCGACCGCCATAGGGCCGGAACCATTCGGCCACGTCAGCGGCGTAATAGCCTGCGGCGTTGACGACGAACTCGCAGCGGATATCGCCTTTCTCGGTCTTGACGATCCACTCGTCGCCGTCCCGTTCGACGCCGGTTGCCGGCGTGAATCGCACGATCTTTGCACCCAGGTCGCGCGCGCCCTTGGCCAGAGCCTGGGTCAGCTGCGCCGGGTCAATGTCGCCGTCGTATTCGTCATAGAGTGCGCCGACCAGATCGTGGGTTTCGATAAATGGATAGCGCGCCGGTAACTCGTCCGGCGCGAGAATTTCCAGGTTCATGCCTTGTTGGCGGCCCATATCGGCGGCGCGCTTGAATTCCTGCAGGCGTTCTTTGCTATGCGCCAAACGAATGGAGCCCGAAACATGATAGTTCATCGGGTGGTCGACTTCTTCGGCCAGGCCGCGATACAGCTCGGTCGAGTAACGCTGCATGTTCATGATGGCGAACGAGCCGGAAAACGTCGGCACATTCCCCGCCGCATGCCATGTCGATCCGGCCGTCAGTTCGTTCTTTTCCAATAGTACGCAGTCGGCCCAACCCATTTTCGCCAGGTGATACAGCGCCGATACGCCGACGACGCCGCCGCCGATGATGACGACCCGTGCCGTCGAAGGTAATTCCGCCACTCGTCAGGTCTCCCCCTCATCCAAGGGGATGAATAATGACCGACGATGCGGCGGGATGCCAATATTTCTGGGCGATTGTTGTGCGCCTGGGTCCTGCCTTTTCGACCGATTGGCCCCATCCCCCGCAGGGCTCAAGACTTTCGTAAGCCTATGCTAATGCGGGAATTACTCGGCGGAGAGACGTATCGCCTCCGCTCTGTTTCGTCGTCCTCGTTCTGCCTCGTCACCCCGTCCTTTCCTCGTCATCCCCGCGAAAGCGGGGACCCAGGACGCGTCCGGATCGGGAAACACTTCGGAACCGGTTTTGATAGCCGCAGCGTGCAACAACTTTACGAGACGCAGTCCGCAAAAACGCTATCTTCGATGGTTATCGACGAACCATCCGATAAATCCGCTATGATCAGTTCAAATTTACGGTCCCGCTCTTGATCAGAGAGGTAGGCTATAACTCGACCATCTGCCGATGCGGCAAGGGATACAATGTATGAGGATCGGTGCGTAATCTGACGCCGAACACCGTTCCGGAGCGAAAATACCTCGTAATTATGATTCCCATGGCCATGACCAGCAAATGCCGTGAATAGAAACTCTTTCTTGGGCGGAATGTAATTGACGCTACCGACGTCTCTCCCAAGCTCGATCGCCATCACATCATCTGATGAACCGATTGAAATGATCGCGGCGTCCTCGTGTCCGCTTGCCGCGCCTGGGCCGCTCAAAACGAATTTATCGTCAGATGCATACTCAAGGCCTGAGATCGCATACTTTCCAACAAACGTAACCTGTTTGACTTTTTTTGATGCCAGACTCACCTCAAAAACATTGATGTCCCCGACGGCGAACATAGCGTTCTTTGGACGAATTCTACCTGCACGCACAAAGGCGATGCGACGGTCATCGGGAGAAAACACGGGAAAACCGTTTGGCAGCTCTGACGACAGAACTTCCGTAGATGTCTTTGAACGCAGATCGAATACGTGAATGCTGTTCGGGAACTCACGGGGCACTCCAGACGTATATGCAATCTTCAACCCGTCGTTCGAATATGCGGGAGAGTCGGCATACATCCCGCGACGCCCTTTGATATGTGCGGCAATCTGCTGTGTCGAAATATCGATAATCCCAATACGCATCGGTTCCGAACCACAGCGATAGGACACGGCAACATGCGCGCCGTTGGGCGAGACATCGACGTTCTTGAGTTGTATTCCACCGGATAGGCCACACCCGGCCAAAAACATCGATGCCACACTCAAGAACAGCGCAATTACGGGTGATCTCATACCTCTGATTTTACGCACAACATCTCTCAATACGACACATCCGCAGTGTCTCCGCAGTTGCCGCGACGCTTAGGGATTGGTGCTTTCGGCGGAGAAAATATCACGGGCAAATCTCTTATTTCTGTCGCCGCATGGTCAATATGAGTACTTTAGGGCTTCGCCACACTTTGTACGACTGATGCGAGCATGGTAACCGCGCGATGCTTGGACGCAACTCTGTCGTCTAATACCCAGAAAGTCACTCTCTTGAGAGCCTTGGCGTTGCCTGGGTCCCCGCTTTCGCGGGGATGACGAGGACTGCTGCGATACGTCACTCGCCCGCGTTAGCGATGGCGATGAAGTCCTCGGCGTTCAGGCTGGCGCCACCGATCAGACCGCCGTCGACATCGGCCAATGCCAACAATTCCGCCGCATTGCCCGGTTTCATCGACCCGCCATACAGGATGCGCATGCCGTCGCCGACGGTTGCCCCGAACCGCTGCGACAGGGCAAGCCGCGCCGCCGCGTGGACTTCCTGGGCGTCGCCGGGGGTCGGCGTCCGCCCGGTGCCGATGGCCCAGACCGGCTCGTACGCGATCACCGTATTGCCGGCGTCAGCCGCGTCCGGCACCGATCCCGCCAACTGTTCGCGGACCACGTCCAGGGCGCGGCCGGCGTCTCGCTCCGCCTCGGTCTCGCCGACGCAGACGATGGCCCGCAGACCGGCGCGGTGCGCCGCTTCGGCCTGGGCGCGGACATCGGCGTCGGTTTCGCCGTGGTCGGCGCGGCGTTCCGAATGGCCGACGATCACGTAATGACAACCGACATCGGCCAGCATTTCCGCCGCAACGTCGCCGGTATGGGCGCCGGACGCATTGGCGTGGCAATATTGTGCGCCGAGCCCGATGGCGGAACCCATGACGGCCTCCGCCGCAAGGCCAAGGTACGGAAACGGCGGACAGATCAATAACTCGACGCCGTCGACGGCGTGGGCGCGCAATCCTTTGATGAGGCTACGTGCCATCGCGGTATCGGCGTTCATCTTCCAATTTCCAGCTATCAGTCGCGTTCGCGCACTCATCGACTTTGTCCTCTCGATTACAAAAACATAATGCTTGGCCGGGTGATAGCACGTGGCCAAAACGCCTTCAAATGACCATAATCCCGAGGCATTTAAACGACACACATCCACACGATGAGGTGGTTATTGCCGGGGGGCGGTGCGTTCCCTAAGATGCCGCCCGCGCCGCCGAGGCCGATACGCCTCTGCGCCCTCAAATAAGCCGAGACGGGAACCATCGAGACATGCTTCAAGCCATCCGCAGCAAAACCGCGTCGATCGTCGTCAAAGCCCTCGCGGGCTTGTTGATCATCAGTTTCGCCGCGTGGGGGATCGAGGACTTTATCGGTGCCCGGGCGACGGACACCTCGGTCGCGACGGTCGGCGACATCGATATCGATCCGTTTGAATTCGAATACGAGGTCCAGCGCGAGACCCAGCGGATGCGCCGGGCGTTTGGCGGACAGTTGACGGATGAACAGTTGATCGGACTGGGCGTCGGCAACTCGGTGTTGCAGCGGATGATCAACGACACCGCGCTGTCGCTGAAATCGGGTGACATTGGGTTGCGCGTATCGGACGACGATGTCACGCGCGCAATTCATGCCGACCAGAACTTTCATGGCTTCGATGGGCGGTTCAGCCGGGCGCGGTTTAACGAAATAATGCACGGGTCGGGCATTCCCGAACAGATGTATATCGAGCGCGTTCGCGCCGAACTCGCCAACACGCAATTGTTGGATGCCGTCGCGGTGTCGGCGGCGGCCGTGCCGAAACGGTTGTCGGAACTGGTGCGGAGCTATCGTTACGAGTCCCGTACTGCTGAAACATTGCTCATCCGTGCCGAAGATCAGCCGCAGCCGGCGGCACCGACGCAACAGCAGTTGGAGACTTTTCATCAGGCGCAAGCGGAGCGTTTCACCGCCCCTGAGTACCGCACGATCACGTATGTTCACCTGGATCCCGAGTCGTTGATCGACGAGATCACCGTCGATGATGAAGAGCTGCAGGCTGCCTACGACGCGAATGCGGCAGAATTCATCCGGCGGGAAACGCGGCACATTCAGCAAATGGTGCTGGATACCGAAGAACAAGCCAATGAAGCGAAAAAGCAGTTGGCCGAAGGGCGGGACTTCATCACCGTCGCCAAAGAAATCGCCCAGATGGAAGAAGCGGCCATCGATCTCGGCAACATGACCCGCGATGGTCTGTTGCCGATGTTGGCGGACGCGGCGTTCGGCATTGCCCAAGGCGAAACCACGGACCCGGTTGAAACGCCGCTCGGCTGGCACATTTTTGCCGCCCCGGAAGTATTCCCGGGCGAAGTCCGCACCCTGGACGATGTGCGCGATGAAGTCCGCCGCCTCGCGGCGCGGGAGAAAGCGGTCGATGCGCTATACGATTTGTCGATCCGCTTCGAAGATGCGATCGGCGGCGGCGCCACCGTCGAGGAAGCCGCATCGGAAATCGGTGTCCAATCGATCGTGCTGGGCCCCGTTGACCGCCAGGGCAACACCCAGGCCGGCGCGCCGGCGGGCAACCTGCCGCAGATCGCGAGTGCGCTTCCGGTCGCGTTTGCCGCGGAAGAAGGCATTGAAAGCCCGCTGACCGAAGCCGGCGAGCGCGGTTTTTTCATGGTCCGCGTCGATGGCATCATCGCCCCTGCCCTGCGACCGCTGGACAGTATTCGCGCCGATGTTGAGGCCGCCTGGGCCGAAAATGCCCGCGAAGAAGCGGCGCGCAATATCGCCATGGAATATGCTGAAAAGGTCCGCAATGGCGGCTCCTTGGCCACGCTTGCAGCCGATGTTCCCGGCGAGGTTGAGGTGATCGGCCCGGTCCGTCGTAACGGCGGAGAACCGACGCAGCGGTCCATCGTCACACAGA
Organism: Rhodospirillales bacterium; assembly: GCA_965222395.1. Classification (GTDB taxonomy): domain Bacteria; phylum Pseudomonadota; class Alphaproteobacteria; order Rhodospirillales; family Casp-alpha2; genus UBA4479. The sequence continues at coordinate 1,013,297 of OZ244947.1, read as the reverse complement.
TGTTCGCGGTCCCCGAGCAGTCCTCGGATATCGCCAAGGTCGACGGCGGCTATGTGGTGCTTCGGGTGACGGCCAGCATTGCGCCGATTGCCGATGGCGGCGATGTTCCCACGGCAGATGACCTTCGAGATGAACTCATCCAGTCCGTCGGTCAGGATATGATTGCGCAGATGCTGCAAGCCGTTCGGAGCGATTTCGGCGTCGACGTCCACGAGCGCGTGTACGAAGAGGTTCTGGAACCTGGACCGTATCAGGCCAATAACCCGAACCAACGCCATACGGCGATGTAACCGGACGGCTTTCGTGGTTTATTTCCCCGACCAGGACGGCTTTGCCGAGGTCTATGCCGACGGTAAAGCGCAAGCCGTTTGGACCGAAGTCATTGCCGACTTGGAGACACCGGTCTCGGCGATGCTCAAACTGGCGGTCGATCGGCCCAATAGCTTCTTGTTGGAATCCGTTGAGGGCGGAGAGACCCGCGGCCGGTATTCGATCATCGGCTTTGCGCCCGATGTGGTTTGGCGCTGTTACCGGACCGAGGTCGAGATCAATCGACATGCCTTGAACGATCCGGACGCCTTCGCCCCCTGCCCGATTGCGGCACAGGACGGGGCGCTGGCCTCTCTGCGCGCCCTGGTCGAAGAAAGCCAATTCGACTTGCCGGCGTCGCTTCCCCCGATGGCGTCGGGCCTGGTTGGATACATGGCCTACGACATGGCCAGGTTGGCTGAAAAACTGCCCGACGATAACCCGGATGAATTGGGTGTACCGGACAGCATTCTGTTGCGTCCGACGGTCATGACGATTTTCGATTCCCTCAAAGACTCGTTCTTTATCGTCACGCCTGTTTGGCCGGACGCCGCAACGGATACCGATTCCGCATACGCCGCCGCGTTGGCCCGCATCGACGCTGTGGTGAACGATCTGAACCGCGATGTCGCGTTGACGCGCGCCGACATCGATGCCGACGTCACACCGCTACATCCTACCTCCAACATGGATCGCGAGACGTTTCACGGGATCGTTCGCCGCTGCGTCGACTACATTCATGCCGGTGACGCATTTCAAATTGTACCGTCGCAGCGGTTCCGGGTGCCGTTTGCGCATCCGCCATTTGCCTTTTATCGCTCGTTGCGGAGATTAAACCCGTCGCCGTATCTGTTTTTCCTGAATTTCGGCGACTTTCATGTGGTCGGCTCCAGCCCGGAGATACTTGTCCGCGTCCGCAATGGCCGCGTCACCCTGCGTCCGCTTGCCGGAACCCGCAAACGTGGCGCCACCGAGGCCGAAGACAAAGCACTGGCCGAGGATCTGTTGTCGGATCCAAAAGAGCGCGCCGAGCACTTGATGTTGCTGGATTTGGGCCGAAATGACGTTGGTCGCGTTGCCAAAGTCGGCACCGTGGCGCCGACCGAGCAATTCATTATCGAGTTTTATTCCCATGTCATGCATATCTCGTCGAACGTCGAGGGCGATCTGGCGGATGATAAAGATGCGCTGGATGCTTTGTTCGCCGGATTTCCCGCCGGCACCGTCTCCGGCGCGCCGAAAATCCGCGCCATGGAGATCATCGACGAGGTCGAGCCGACACGGCGCGGCGTGTATTCGGGCTGCATCGGGTATTTCGGCGCCAACGGCGACATGGATACGGCGATTGCCTTGCGGACCGCGGTGATCAAGGACCAGTCGCTGTACGTTCAGGCCGGCTGCGGGGTCGTCGCCGACAGTGACCCGGAGTTTGAGTACCAAGAAACGGTCAACAAGGCACAGGCCTTGATCAAGGCTGCCGAGGACGCGGCCCGATTTACCAAATCCTGAGCGGTTATTCCGCCGACGCGATTTGCGCAACGGCGGATATCGGTACCAACTGAAATCCCCTGTCGTCCAAGGTCGGCAACCAGTCTGCCAGCGCCTCCAATGTCTTGTCGCGCGGGTGTCCGATGGCGATTCCAACCCCCGATTTCTTGGCTAAGCGCTCTAACCGGGCGAGTTGCCGGTTGATCGCCGCCAAATCGTCGTCGTGATCGAGAAAGATGTTCCGAACCGCATACGGAATTCCGCCCGCCCGGGCTGCAGAATGTGCGACCGATCGGCTCGACGTGACCGAATCAAGAAACAACAAGCCACGTTTGCGCAGTTCCGCGACGACAACGTCCATGCCGGCTCGGTCCGACGTAAAGCGGCTGCCCATGTGGTTGTTAATGCCCACATAGCCGTCCACTTGATCCAAGTTCCAAATCACGTTCTTCCGTAACTCATCGCCCGGCATCCCGCTGAGTAGGACATTAGGGCCCGGGTTGATGCTGGCGGAGGTGGGCTCCATCGGTATGTGAAGCATCAATTCGTGCCCGGCGTCCTTGGCGGCTTCGGTCTGGGTGGCCAGACCTTCGGAATACGCCATAAACGACAGTGTCAGGGGGCCAGGCAGTGACCACGTCCGGCGGGCACGTCGACGGTCCAATCCCACGTCGTCGATGACGATGACAATCTTGGGGCGTTCATCCAGATCAACAGGCAGCGCATAACGTTGCCACGGCGGCAATGCGTCCCGGTTTAACCGCTGCATGTCAGCCAGCCCGTCGGGCATGGCGCGAGTCAACTGGATCGGTGGTGCCGGCGCTGGTGCGCGTGGTTCTGCGGGTCCGCTGTCCGTCGCCGGAGCATCGGCTTCGGGGGCGACGCCTGATGGCGGATCGGACGGCTGAGATGGTGCCAATGCACTGAAATCAATTTCGATCTCGGGTGCCGGCAACGCGATCCGCTGCAGGATACCGTCCTGTTGGACCACGATATTGCGGGGCAAGGGTTCTTCGTGTGTGTGCGACGCGTAATCGATGCTCGAAGGCGGTGGTGCCGCTTGTTCCGGGTCGACTGCTGATTCCGGTGCCGGTTTGTCGGGCGCTGTGGGGGCCGGATTAATGTATTTTCCGATATAGTACCCCCCAAAGACACCGCCCAAGGCCAATACGATCAATAACGCCATCCGGACCGGGTTCAGACCGGCGGCGCGGGTAATATTCGTTTGTGGCCTGGGCCAGCCTTTTAGCCGGTCTCCGCGTGCGTTGGCCGGTTTTCGGTTGGATTTGGGCGCCATCGGGTTCTTCATATCTGCAACGATCGTTTCCGTGTGGGTATCCCATGCAACTTAGCCGGTCAATCATGCCGATGAACGAGTAGCCAAATATGTAATATGTCAGGATTCTGTAAGGTTAATTTAAGGTTAAAGGTGTAAGAGGCGCCAATTATCTTGTTTGGGGGCAAACATTGAAGTCCTACGATCTTTCGCAGTTGAACATTCTCGTGCTCGAGAAACATATTCTCGTGCGCAGACTGTTGACCGACGTGTTCAGTGAATTCGGTGTTGCCAACGTCTTTTCGACGCCGGAACCCGCGGATGCTTTTAAATATTTCGTCGAGATGATTCCCGACATCATTCTGTGCGACTGGACGCCCGACCTGGATGGCATAGAGTTCATTCGCAAGGTCCGACTGACCGATGAAAGCCCCAACCCATATGTTCCCATCGTCGTCGTGACGGCGAATACGGAACTGCGCCACGTCTGTATTGCCCGTGATAACGGGATGACGGAATTCCTGGCGAAGCCCGTCTCGGCGAAAACCATTTACTCGCGATTGACCGCCGTGATCGAGAATCCCCGGCCTTTTGTCCGAGTCTCCGATTTCTTCGGACCCGACCGTCGTCGGCGGGAGTCCATTGGTTATACAGGATACGACCGCCGTTCGGCGATATAATCCATCGGAGGCTTGGGTTCGTACGCTTGACCCGTCAGGAGTGGGACGGCATTGTGCCGCGATTGCGAGCCTCGGAATCCGGACATGTTCCTGCTAATCGATAACTACGACAGTTTTACCTACAACCTGCTGCATTATCTTGGCGAGCTGGGCACCGAAGTCTCGGTCGCCCGCAATGACGAGTTGACGGTGGCGGATGCATTGTCGGCGGGTGCTGATGGGATCGTTATTTCGCCCGGGCCATGCGACCCGGACAAGGCGGGGATTTGTCTCGACCTGGTCCGCGGTGCAATCGATGCCAAGCTGCCCGTGTTTGGGGTTTGCCTCGGATTTCAAGCTATTGGACAGGCTTTCGGCGGCGAAATCGTCCGCGCGCCGAAGCCGATGCACGGCAAAGTATCCAAGATCGAGCACGACGGAACCGGCGTGTTTCACGGCATCCCCTCGCCGATCGAAGCAACCCGGTACCATTCATTGGCTATCAATCCTGAGACGATGCCAAACGTCTTGATCGCCAATGCGCACAGCGACGATGGGGTGATCCAGGGGGTACGGCATGTCGCCTTGCCGATCCATGGCGTGCAGTTCCATCCCGAGAGCATCTCTTCCCAACATGGGCACGATATTTTGCGGAATTTCATCGAGATGGCCCGAGACAAAGAGGCGGCGTAATGAGTGACGACATGAAGCCCATTTTGAACCGTGTGGCGGACGGCCAGAGCCTCAGCGCCGACGAGGCTGAAACGGCATTCGACATCATTATGTCCGGCGAGGCGACGGCGGCTCAGATCGCGGGCTTTTTGATGGCGCTGCGAGTTCGTGGCGAGACGGTCGAGGAGATCACCGGCGCGGTGCGGACTATGCGCGCCAAGATGACGCCGATTTCGGCGCCCGATGGTGCCATTGATGTTGTCGGAACCGGCGGTGATGGGTCCGGCACGTTTAATATTTCAACCGGGGCCGCGTTCGTCGTCGCCGGCGCCGGAGTGCCGGTCGCCAAGCATGGCAACCGCGCCTTGTCGTCAAAGTCGGGTGCAGCAGATGTGCTATCGTCATTGGGCGTCAATCTAGATGCCGATTTTGCCTCGATCGAGCGGGCGATTGTTGAGGCCGGGATCGGCTTCTTGATGGCGCCACGGCACCACAGCGCGATGCGTTTTGTCGGTCCCGTTCGTGTCGAGATGGGAGTCCGGACGATCTTCAACATTTTGGGCCCCCTATCCAACCCGGCCGGTGTGACACGCCAATTTACCGGCGTTTTCTCCGCTGCGTGGCTGCGCCCGATGGCTGAGACATTGCGCAATTTGGGCTGCGAGGCGGCGTGGGTCGTTCATGGGTCGGACGGGCTAGACGAGTTAACGACGACCGGTCCAACGCACGTCGTAGCGCTCGAAGCCGGCGATATTCGCGAATTCGACGTGACGCCCGAAGACGTAGGCTTGACACGCGTCGCGCCCGAGGCGTTGAAAGGCGGCGACCCGGAGACGAATGCCCAGGCCATTCGCGACTTGCTTAACGGTGATAAAGGACCCTATCGGGATATTGTCCTGATGAATGCCGGTGCATCATTGGTTGTAGCGGGTCGCGTCAGTGATCTAGCCGACGGTGTTGCGATGGCCGCCGAGGCGATCGATGGTGGAAATGCAAGAGCCGCGCTGGATCGTCTCGTCGCTATAACCAACGAAACCTAAAGAGTCCCATATCGTGCGCGACGTCCTTCAAGAGATTTGTGACGTAAAGCAAGAGTTGGTGCGTGCGCGCAAAGCGTCACGCGGCATGGCCGAGGTTGATGCTGCCGCGGTCTCTGCCTCGGCGGTGCGCGGTTTTATCGCGGCGTTGCGCCGCAAGGTCGACGAAGGCGGCTACGGCCTGATTGCGGAGTTGAAGAAGGCGTCGCCGTCCAAGGGTTTAATCCGAGAGGATTTCGACCCGCCCCGCTTGGCGCAGGCCTACGAAGCCGGCGGCGCGGCCTGTCTCAGTGTGTTGACCGACACCCCGTATTTCCAGGGCGAGGACAGTTATCTTGAGGCCGCACGAGGTTCGGTATCCCTACCCGCCTTGCGCAAGGACTTTATGCTCGACCCCTATCAAATCGCGGAATCGCGGGCACTCGGTGCTGACTGCATACTGCTGATTATGGCCGCGTTGTCGGATGGGCAGGCCGCCGAGCTTGAGGCGGCGGCCCATGGATACGGGATGGATGTCCTGGTCGAAGTGCACGATGCAGCCGAGTTAGATCGTGCGCTGGCTCTACAAACACCGTTGTTGGGCATCAATAACCGCAATCTTAAGACCTTGCAGGTCGACCTTGCGACGACGGAGCACCTTGCCGCACGCGTTCCGGATAACAAGATAATGGTCTGCGAAAGCGGGCTATCGGTGCGTGCGGATTTGGATCGCATGTCCGCCGTGGGTGCGCAGTGCTTCTTGATCGGAGAGAGTCTGATGCGGCATGACGACGTTACGGCGGCGACCAGCGCCCTTCTCAACCCATCGGTGGCGGTATGACGGAATTCACGCATATCGATGCCGACGGCAATGCCGTGATGGTCGATGTTTCGGACAAAAGTGAAACTGAGCGCATGGCAACCGCAAAAGGCACGGTCTTGATGGCGCCGGAAACCGTGGCCAAGATCATGGCTGGCGGCGTCAAGAAAGGCGATGTCCTGTCGGTCGCCCAGTTGGCGGGGATCATGGGGGCGAAACGGACACCCGACTTGATTCCGCTCTGCCACCCTTTGGCGTTGACCTCGGTCAAAGTGGATTTGGCGGCGGACCCGGCCCGTAACGCTATCGATATCGTTGCGACCTGCAAATTAAAGGGCCAGACCGGCGTCGAAATGGAAGCTTTGACGGCGGTTTCCGTCGCCGCACTGACCGTTTACGACATGTGCAAGGCAGCCGACCGTGGGATGCAGATCATGGATATTCGGCTGACGCATAAGTCCGGCGGCAAGTCGGGCACCTTCGAGGCGCCCTGAATGCTGAGCATTGAAGAGGCGCTCGATAAAATTCGCGGCGATGTTTCACCGGTCGGCAGCGAAGAGATTTTCATTACTATTGCTCTGGGGCGCGTTCTCGTCGAAGACGTGATCGCCTCCGTCAGCCATCCGCCGCAGGCAGTGTCGGCGATGGACGGGTATGCGGTACGCGCGGCCGATGTATCGGCCGCGCCGACGAGGTTAAGGCAGATTGGCGAAGCGGCCGCCGGTCATGTGTTCGACGGCACCGTCGGGCCCGGCGAATGCACCCGGATATTCACCGGCGCTGCGCTGCCGGATGGGGCCGACACTGTCATCATCCAGGAAGACACCGACGCCGACGGCGCCGATATCACGATGAACGAGGTGCCCAAGCTTGGCCAATGGGTGCGAGCCGAAGGTCTGGATTTCGCCGCCGGTAAAACACTACTGCCTGCCGGACGTTTGATGTCGGCGCGCGATGTCGGCGTCGCAGCGGCAGCCGGCGCGACCTGGATTCGTGTGCGGCGCAAGCCACGTGTCGCGATCCTGTCGACCGGCGACGAGGTCGTGATGCCGGGGGTGCCGCGCCGCGCCGACCAAATCGTCAGTTCAAATTCGGTCGCGCTGGTCTCCTACGTGCATGTCCTGGGCGGTGATGCAGTCTCTCTCGGTGTCGCCCGGGATTCCCCCGACGACCTGCGGCGGCGGCTGGTCGATGCGCGTGGGTTCGATCTGTTGGTGACATCCGGCGGCGCCAGCGTCGGTGACCATGATTTGATACGCTCTGTATTCGGGGATGAGGGGCTGGATCTTGGATTTTATCGGATCGCCATGCGACCGGGAAAGCCGCTGATCTTCGGGCGGTTAGGCGACACGCTGATGTTGGGTCTGCCCGGCAATCCTGTATCGACCGGGGTGACGGCGGCCATCTTTATGCGCGCGGCGCTCGAGGCACTATTGGGACGACATGGGTCGCCGCTTTACCAGGCCGCGATCCTCGGTGTCGATGTGGGCGCCAATGGGGGCCGTCTCGATTTCATGCGGGCACGGCTTGATCCATCGGAAACAGCACTCCCGACGGTGACGCCCTTCGATCGGCAGGACAGTTCGATGATGGCTCTGTTCGCCGATGCCGATTGCTTGTTAATGCGCGAAATCGATGCCCCCGCCGCCAAAGCCGGGGACATCGTCAAGATCGTCGATTTGCGCATGGCCAGCCACCGTTTTTAGGGGGGCGAGTTAGAGACAGCCAACATCTTGACATTCTCCGAGAACTAAAATAGAACAAAAGTGGAATATCTAGCCGATGTTCTGGTTCTGATCCCCTCATGATCGCGTTTGAGCGACTATGAATATTTATCGGATTTTGGAGACGGTAGCGACATGTTGACGCGAAAACAATACCAGCTCTTGATGTTCATCGACGCGTCCTTAAAGGACAGCGGCGTCTCGCCCTCGTTCGACGAAATGAAGGAAGCGCTGGGTCTTAAATCCAAGTCGGGTATCCATCGATTGATCACCGGGCTCGAAGAGCGCGGTTTCTTGCGCCGGCTGCCCCATCGCGCCCGGGCGCTGCAGGTTCTGAAACTCCCGGAAAATGCGGCGGTCATCGTCCCGGATGAGCCCGAGGCCGAAGTGGGGTTCACGCCTCGCGTCATCGAAGGGGACTTTCACCTAAATGGGGCGCACGTCGAAGCGGAAATCACGGACTCTGTGCAACTCCCGCTGTACGGTCGGATCGCGGCGGGCACGCCGATCGAAGCGTTGCGCGATCCCGGGAATTTCATCGATGTTCCAGCGGCGATGGTCGCCGGTGGCGATCATTACGCCCTTGAGGTAGATGGCGAGTCGATGATCGAGGCCGGAATCCTCGATGGCGATACGGTGATTATCAAGCAGACCGAAACGGCCGAGAACGGGGCAATCGTGGTGGCCTTGGTCGATGACGGTGAAGTGACGTTGAAACGTCTTCGTCGTCGTGGTGATTCCATTGCTTTGGAACCGGCGAACAAAGACTTTGAAACTCGCATCTTCGGACCGGATCAAGTCAGGGTCCAGGGTGTTCTGAAAGCGCTCTATCGCCAATATTGACGGTTTTGACCTGCGGTGCCGCCGGCACGCGGGTCCATGGACGATGTCCGCGCTGGCCGTTGACACTTCGAATTTCGATGCCCGTCTCATTAACAAAAATCGCATGCGTGCCATATCGCCACAGGTCGAAGCGATCGATCCGTTTCGTCTGGCACGCCTTTCGTATCGGGACGAACGAAATGACCAAGTCGCTTCGAGCGCAGTCGTCGATGAGGGCGCCCTGGTCAAACGCGATGGCGATCCGCCGCTGGTTTTTATCGAGTATACAGCCCGACCGGTCACAGAAGAGACCCTCTGACGGCGCTTTAGCGTCCTTCGGCAGCAGCCCTGGGGGATCTGAACTGCCGCCTCGACGTCGCCAGATTTTCGCGGCAAAGGTTGCACGGCGTCGCGACGAAACGAAGTATTGCCCTGCGCCGTCGCGCAACATGACAATCCGTGCTGCGCCATCGATGATGACGTCAGGGACAGGTTCATAGTGGGTCCAAATCACGCCGACAAGCATGATTGGAACACCACATAGACGCCAAGACTTTTGCCACAAAGTCAGCCACAGCGCCCCGAACACCAGCACGCTCAGCGGGCCGACAGGCATGGCCGGCAGGTCCATGGCGGCGGCGGGCAAGCCGGCAGCCCATGACGCCACGAAAAGGATCAAATCGATACCTGCGGACATGACCGCAAGGGGAAGGCTCTCGCCGCCGAACGGCATTGTCACGAGCGCCAACATTCCGGCAGGCATGACGCAGAAGGCAGCAATGGGAACGGCCAGAATATTGGCGACAATGCCGAACGCCGCCATGTGTTGAAAATGGTATATTGCGAAGGGTGCGGTCGCAGCGCCGGCGACAAGGCTCACGGCCATGACGCCGCCGAGATACCTAAGCGCAGTCACGATTATGTTGGATGCGGGACGTCGCATGCCCCGCCGGCGAGCCCACCTTGTGTAGGCCATATGCGCCGACACCAGCGCCGTGACGGCGGCAAACGACATCTGAAACCCGGGCTGCAGAAGGCTCTCCGGCCGGAATATGAGGATCGCGCCGGCGGCGATGGCCACGCTCTTTAACGAAATCGGACGGCGATCAAGCATCATCCCGACGAGAACAAGCGCCGTCATCATAAAGGCGCGTTGTGTCGGCACGGTGAAACCGGCCAATAGCGCATAGGACAACGCCGCCGCCATCGCCGCCGCGGCGGCAATCTTCTTGCCGTCGTAAGACAGCGCGACAGGCGGGTATAGGGTGATGAGAAGGCGCGTTGCGGCGAAGGCAAACCCGGCGACCAAACCGATATGCAGGCCGGAAATGGCCAAAAGATGGGCAATGCCCGCATCCCGCATGGTTTGAAGCGTGGCTTCGTTTAGATGTTCTCGATGCCCCGTCAACAAGGCGGCGGCGACCGCCCCCGATTGATCTGGGTGGGCCGAAAGGACACGTGTGGTAACGGCGTCCCTGATGCCGTCGATGATCGGCCAATATCCCCGAAATCCGGACTTTTTAAGACGCGAAGAACGGATGACCGGCCCGACGGCGAAACCAAAGCCATCAATATCCTGAAAAAAGGCATGGCGTTGAAAATCGAATGCTCCCGGCATGACCGGCGATGGCGGTGGACGAATAACAGCCCGAACCCGAATGGTCTCGCCGGCTGACAAGCCTCTGAGACCGCTTGTCTGACCCCTCACGGTAATCCGAAGTCGGTATCCGGCATGGGCGCCGTCGTCCAAACTCGTTCGAATTATCACGCGAGTGTCGGACGGACGGCGGTTCACGTGATCCACCGTCCCGACCACCGTCTTTGGTCCGGCAACTAGATATGGCGTCGTATCCTGTAGATATGCCGTACGCATGTCTGCGGTGGCGGTGCCGGCCGCGAGCGCGCCGACTGACAGACACAGGACTTTACGGACCTCGGTCATCGCCAATGGATATAGCGACAGGCTGAGCATAAAAAATGCCGGCGCGACCCAAACTGGCGGCTCCCAGTCGAACCCAAAATATATGCCGATGCCGGAACCATATATGACCGGCAGCCAAATGCCCCAGAACGGACGTTCTTGATGCAGCGTGTGCGCTGCATATCGAACAGTTTTTGTAAGCATAACCCTGGATATGCAGCGATTCGGCTGCCTTTGTGACGGTTGTTGTTGCCCGGCCCGTATCGCGCCATCTGAGGAAGAGGGTCGATTATGCTGCACACGCGAGATTAATGTGCTAAAACGCGGCGCGCGCGGCGTTCTCCGTGTGGTTAATCAAGGTGTTTGAATGCCCGTCGTTACCCGATTTGCCCCCTCTCCTACTGGATTTCTGCACATTGGCGGAGCGCGCACGGCGCTCTTCAACTGGCTTTTTGCAAAGCACCATGAGCGTTATGGCGACGGCGGTACCTTCTTGCTGCGGATCGAAGACACGGACCGGGCACGATCCGACGATGCCGCGGTTGCGGCCATTCACGATGGTCTCTCCTGGCTTGGGCTGGATTGGGACGGTGACTCAATCTCGCAGTACGGACGACGCGACCGCCATAAAGAGGTGGCGGAAGCGCTGCTCCAATCCGGCCATGCGTACTATTGCTACTGCTCGCCGGAGGAACTGACTGCGATGCGCGAGCAGGCCCGAGCCGAGGGCCGAAAGCGAATGTATGACGGCACATGGCGGGATCGCGACCCGGCGGAAGCGCCGTCAGGCGTGGAGCCGGTGATACGCCTCCGTGCGCCGCTCGACGGAAGCACCGTCATCGACGACCTCGTTCAAGGCCGGGTCGAGGTCGAGAATGAACAACTCGACGACATGGTCCTGCTTCGCGCCGATGGGACGCCGACGTACATGCTGGCGGTCGTTGTCGATGATCATGACATGGGAGTCACGCACGTCATTCGCGGCGACGATCATTTGACCAATGCCTTCCGGCAAACTCAGTTGTTTACCGCCATGGGCTGGGCGTTGCCGACGTTCGCGCATATTCCGCTTATTCACGGTCCGGATGGGGCGAAGCTGTCGAAACGCCATGGTGCCCTGGGCGTCGAAGCCTACCGTGAAATGGGGTATCTGCCGGAAGCCATTTGTAACTATCTGTTGCGGCTGGGATGGTCGCACGGCGACGACGAGATCATCTCGCAGGATCAAGCTATCGAATGGTTCGGATTGGACGCTGTCGGTAAAGGCGCGTCGCGTTTCGATTTCGCAAAATTGGAATCGATAAATGGTCATTACATCCGCCAAGCCGACAACGAACGGCTTGCCGACATGGTCGTCACACGGTTGCGTGAAACGAACGACGGAATGCTTGCCGAGGACGCGGTGGGCAGGGTAAAACTAGGCATGAATGGGTTAAAAGAACGCGCGAAAAACATCCAAGAACTTACTGATAATGCATCTTTTTATGCAATTTCGCGACCCCTCCCGATAACCGAAAAAGCCAGCCAGATCTTGTCTGGTGATGGTCACGACGACCTGCTCGGTATGCGAGCCGAACTCGCTGATGCAGAGGACTGGACGGAAGACGGATTGCTGGCCTTGGCAAAGGATTACGCCGAAAGCCGGGATGTGAAACTTGGCAAGGTCGCTCAACCGCTCAGGGCGGCGCTGACGGGACGTACGGTCTCGCCCAGTGTATTCGAGATTATGGCCGTCCTCGGCCGCGAGGAAACTTTGGGTCGGCTAGACGACGCCATTTAACGACATTGCACATCATTCGATGGCCGATTGAACGGTCAAGGACGCCTGCCGGAATGCCGGCAAACGATAGTATGTAGAGGAGAGATGGAAATGAGCAGCAACGAAAAATCATTTACGCTGACCGATAATCAGTCGGGAGATACGTGGGAACTGCCCGTATTGCATGGATCCCTTGGCCCGGACGTAATCGATGTCCGCAAGTTATACGCGCAGACCGGATGCTTCACCTACGATCCGGGGTTTACGTCGACGGGAAGCTGCGAGTCGAAAATCACGTTTATCGACGGCGACGAAGGTGTCCTGTTGTATCGCGGTTATCCGATCGAGCAATTGGCTGAAAACTCAGATTTCATGGAAGTCTGCTATCTCCTCCTGTACGGGGAATTGCCGGATGCCGCCGCGAAGGTGAAGTTCGAATACGACATCACTTATCACACGATGGTCCACGAACAGATGCAGACGTTCCTGCGCGGATTCCGTCGGGACGCCCACCCCATGGCGATTATGTGCGGCATGGTTGGCGCGTTATCGGCGTTCTATCACGACTCGACCGATATCAGCGATCCACGACACCGGATGATCTCGTCGTATCGAATGATCGCCAAGATGCCGACGATCGCATCCTTGGCCTTCAAGTACTCGATCGGGCAGCCATATGTGTACCCGCAGAACAAACTCCGTTATGCGGAGAACTTCCTGCACATGTTGTTCTCCAACCCATGTGAGCAATATGAGATCGACCCCGTGCTGGCGAAGGCCATGGACATCATCTTGATCCTGCACGCCGATCACGAACAAAATGCTTCGACGTCTACCGTGCGACTTTCCGGCTCGTCCGGCGCCAACCCGTTTGCTTGTATTTCGGCCGGGATCGCCTCGCTTTGGGGGCCGGCGCACGGCGGTGCCAACGAGGCTGTGTTGAAGATGTTGGAAGAAATCGGCGACGCCTCGCAAATCGCGACTTACGTCGAAAAAGCCAAGGACAAGGATGATCCATTCCGCCTGATGGGCTTTGGCCACCGGGTCTACAAGAACTTCGATCCGCGGTCCCGGGTGATGCGCGAGCAGTGCCACAAAGTCTTGGACGCGCTTGGTGTCCATGACGAGCCGCTGTTGGAAATCGCCATGGAACTTGAACGGTTGGCCCTCGAAGACGATTACTTCATCGAGAAAAAACTGTACCCGAACGTGGACTTCTATTCCGGGATTATTTTTAAAGCCATGGGCATACCGACATCCATGTTCACCGTGATCTTCGCGGTGGCGCGGACTGTCGGTTGGATTGCGCAATGGAACGAGATGATCGAGGACCCGAGCCAGAAAATCGGTCGTCCGCGTCAATTGTTCACAGGTGCCGAGAAACGCGACTACGTTCAGGTCGAAGATCGGTAATCGGTCGACGAAGCTTCTTCTTAACGCGGGGCCGTAAGCCCCGCGTTTTTTTTGCCCCGCCCGGCGACCCGTCGCACGACCTCTGCGGCCGCGACAGAAGGAATGGCATCCCCTGCTCGCAACGCCCGCAATGCTTCGTCGATATCTTCGCTTTGACGCTGGGCGGTCTCGCCGCCAAGCAACTCCGCCATCGCCGGCACCAGGTGATCGGCCGTGCATTTTTCCTGAATGAACTCCGGGATAGCTTCGCGTTCGAGGATCAAGTTCGTGATCGAGGCGTATTTTACGTTCAGCAATCGCTTCGCCAGCGCCGCCGTCAATGGCGAGACCTTGTAAGCGATCAAGGTCGGTACACGGGCCATTGCCAGTTCCAGCGAGACCGTGCCGCTGGCGGCGAGCGCCGCATCAGATGCTGCAAACGCATCGTATTTCTCCTCATCGCCCAGGACGATGCAGGTGTTCGGCCAGGATTGCGTCGCGTCGCGAACAGCATCGACGACACCGGGGACTGTTGGAATGACGATCTCTAGCGTCTCGAAGGATTCATTGATCCGTTTGATAGCATCTGTAAAAACCGGCAGAAGACGTGTCACTTCGCTCGAGCGGCTGCCCGGTAGCAAAGACACCAGCTTGGCCTCGGCGGGAATCCCGTGCCGTGCCCGAAATCCCGGCCCATCGCCGGAGCCGGCGTTGCTCTCCAAAATAGAGTGCCCAACGAAGGTCGCATCCAGACCTTCACGGTGAAAATACGGTGGTTCGAACGGCAGCAAGCACATGATATGGTCGACCAGACGTGCAACCTTTCGAGCCCGGCCGGGGCGCCAGGCCCAAACCGATGGCGCAACGTAGTGAACGATCGGAATGCCACACCCGGCGATACGTTTCGCCACCCGAAAACAGAAGTCCGGAGCGTCGATAGTGACAATGATATCCGGTTTCGTTGTCCTAATATCATCCGCCGTCTCGCGGATCCGGCGCAGCAAGAGCGGCAGCCGCGGAAGGACTTCGGCGATGCCCATCACCGTTAGATCGTGCATTGGGAAAAGGCTCTGGCATCCAGCCTCAGCCATGGCCTCGCCACCGACACCGGAAACAACGAGATTATCGCCCTCAGCAGCGCTAAGGGCTGTTATCAGTCGCCCTCCCAGCGCGTCCCCCGACGGTTCTCCGGCGATGACATAGACATGTAAAGGCGTCCGCTGGTTCATGGCCTATCCGTCGACACGCCGACGATGAACATGTTGTGCGCATCTGCCGCCGCCACGGTGTCATCGAGGTCCATCATGAAGGCGTTCTTGGCGTCGACGGCGATCCCGTCCAATCCGGCACGCGCGGCATTTTCCACTGTTGATCGGCCGACCGTCGGTAGATCGGCGCGCCGCTCTTGGCCGGGTTTGAGTGTTTTGCACAAGACGCCGCCAACATTGCTGTTCTCGGCAAGCCGCGCCAGCATCGCATCCGTTCCGTCCGGTCCCTCCTCGGCGATGATCTTGGAACCGCGTACGACCACGGCTTGACCTTTGTCTTCGCCGCCCAGCTGTCGAGCGGCAGTGATGCCGAATGTCACATCGTCGGCAAAAGAGTCCATCGAGACCGTGCCTAGGAGTCCTTCCGGCATGAGGAGACTTGGCAGAAACGCGTCCGCGCCGCAGACGTCAAAACCTTCGTCTTCGAGCGCCTTGATCAAGGCCCGCAATAGGCCATCGTCGCCCATCGATGCAGCGCCAGACGTTGCGAAGAATTTCATTGCCCACCAATCTGGACGAAGATCTTTGAGCGATGGGCGACGGATCGTTCCGGCCATCACCAGAGTTTCGCAACCCTCGTCGCGCAAACGGGAAATTGCCTTGCCCGCCGCGCCAAGCCGAATGGTCGCGTGATTGACGTCGCGTGCCTCGAACGCGGCAGCGTCGCCTTGTCCTTCGAAAACGACGACAAAAACAGCGCGTGATTGCGTTACACAGGCGTCCGCGACGCGGAGCGGCAAGTCACCGCCACCGGCGAGGATGCCGACTTTACCCTCAGGCGGCATCATCCATGTGCGGCTGGCATATGCGACGCGAAGAATTGGATTTAATGAAGTCGACGATTTCCATCACCGGTTCATTGTCGCTGAAATCTTCAATGACATCTTGAAGACGCTCGGCCATCGTGCCTTCCTCGGCGAAGATCATGCGATAGGCCTTGCGAATGTCATGGATCGTCTCGCGTGAGAACTTTCGACGTTTCAAACCAACGATGTTCAGTCCCTCAAGGCGGGCGCGATTGCCGGTCACCGTGCCATAGGGAATGACGTCGTGTTCAACGCCGGTTTTTCCGCCAATCATCGCGTGCCGCCCGATCCGAACAAATTGATGAACCGCCGCCAACCCGCCGATGATCGCCCATTCGCCGATCTCGACATGGCCTCCGAGGGTTGCATTGTTGACTAAGATTACATTGTTGGCGATACGGCAATCATGAGCGACGTGAGCGCCCACCATGAACAGACAATCATCGCCTACGGTCGTCGTCATTCCGCCACCCTCGGTACCCGGGTTCATGGTTACGTGTTCACGGATGGAGTTGCGCGCGCCGATTACTAACGTCGACGGCTCTCCCCCGTATTTCAGGTCCTGCGGTGCATGACCGATGGATGCAAACGGATAAACCGTACAATCCGCGCCCATCGTGGTTCGACCGTCGACGACAACATGAGATATCAGCCGCACACCGTCAGCCAGCGAGACATGTTCCCCCACGGCGCAGAACGGCCCGATCGTCACGTCTTGGCCGATCTTGGCGTTGGGGTCCACCACGGCGGTGGGGTGAATATTCGTCATGCCGGCGGCTCCGGCTGATCGACGATCATTGCGGTAAACGTCGCCTCGGCCATGAGGTTGCCGTCGACGCGGGCCTCGCCACCGAAGCGCCAGACCTTTCCTCGGCCGTGTTGCTTGACGACGTGAAGATTGAGGACATGTCCGGGCAGGACGGGTTTTCGAAATCGCGCATTATCGATGGACATGAAATACACTAGTTTGTCGGATGCTTTTTCGGTCAAGGACTCGATCACCACGATAGCGGCGGTCTGCGCCATGGCTTCGACAATCAAGACGCCAGGCATAATCGGGTGATCCGGAAAATGCCCGGGAAAAAAGGGTTCGTTTGCGGTGACATTCTTTATTCCGATTGCGCGTTCTCCGGCGACGATGTCTTCGACGCGGTCAATCAACAGGAAGGGATAACGATGAGGTATCCGAGCCATAATGCCGGTGATATCGACATTTTCCGTCGATATAGAGGTTTCCGCGTCCATTAATCTCCCCTCTTCTTCGCTTGCTTCTCAAGTGTTGCAACTTCCCGAAACCACTGCCGCATTGGCTTCGCCGGGGTTCCAGCAAGTTCTTGTCCTGGCGGGACATCACGCATAATGCCACTTTGCGCCGCAATTCTTGCGCCGGAACCGACGTGGAGATGGCCTGCAATGCCGACTTGTCCGCCGACGACCACAAAGTCGCCCAACTCGGTGCTTCCGGATATACCGACATGACTGACGATCACACAGTTGTCACCGATCACCACGTTGTGACCGATCTGGACCAGGTTGTCGATCTTTGTGCCGCTGCCGATAACCGTGTCAGGACCCGTACCCCGATCAATAGTGGTATTGGCGCCGATTTCGACATCGTCGCCAATGAGCACCCGCCCCAGTTGCGGCACTTTGACGTGACCCGCGAGGCCGAGTGCGAAGCCAAAGCCGTCTTGGCCGATGCGAACGCCGGCGTGGACAATGCAGCGTGCGCCAACTTCGGCACATGCGATAGTGGTGCTGGGGCCTATGATTGTGTCCGCTCCGATGTGAACGCCCCCGCCGATCACGGCATTCGCGCCGATTCGGCAGTGCGCATCGATCTCGGCCGCCGCTCCGATAACCGCCCCGGCGGCAATATCGACGGAATCGGCGATCCGGGCAGACGCATCGATGATGGCGCTGGACGACCGAGCGCCTGTCGCCGGCCTGTCCGGATAGAACATCTGGGCAATCCGGGCATAGGCATGGTATGGCTCCGGCGTGACGATAAGTGCTGTGCCGGTTGGTGCCAGCGCACTCATATTGGGGGCAACGATGCAGGCACCGGCCCTCGTCGTCTTGAAGGCCTCAATGTATTTCTTGTTATCCAAAAAACTGATGCAATCGCCCTCGGCCGATTGCAGTGGTGCAACGTCCACAAACGTCTCGCCCGGCCCCGCCTCGCCCGGTTTTGCGTCGGCTCCGACCGCCGTCGCCAATTCACTCAACGAGAATGGGCCGGCCCGCTTAAAGAACCTGGGATCAGGCATCGCCGTCTACTGTGGGGCCGGTGCATCGACACTGACGGTCGGCAATCTTTGATCGAGTTCCGTCATGACAGTGGCGGTGATGTCCAATGCACTATCGACGATCACGACTTGCGATCGTCTGAGTACCACGGCGTAACCGTTTTGCTGTGCCAACGTGGCGACGACTTCATTGAGAGCAATCTCAACCTGCTGCATCGCTTTAGCCTGGCTCTCCTCGAGGCTGCGGCGTCGCTGTTGTACAAGTTGTTGCACGCCGACGACGCTTTCTTCGAATTTGCGACGCTCGGCGGCAAAGGCTTCCGGGGCCAGCAGCGATTGCTTCTTGGCCAGCTCTTGTTGCGCCGTGCGCAGTTGTTCCTGTTCTTTCTGAATTTCGCTCTGCAACTCATTCTGATACTTGATGATCTGCTCGCGGATAGACTTCATCGACGCGGCATCGCGTCGGATTGCCGTGACATCGAGTACGGTAACGGTCGGAAGCACCGCCGTTCCGGCCGTTTGTGCTTGAACGGCCAAGGGCGAAACTGAAACAACAGAAAGAATGGCAATCGCTAAAAACAATCTAAAAGCCACAAAAACCTCCTAGAAACGGGCGCCGAAGTTGACGCGTACGTATTCTTCTTCATCAAAGCTTTCTTTAAGGACCGGAAACGCGAGATCAACACCAAGCGGACCGAATGGCGATATCCAGGTCACACCGGCGCCGACACCCATCCGCAACGATGCTTCGTCCTCCGTCGTCGCATTGACAGGCGTAAGCGATCCGGATGAGCCGAAATCGGTGAATATACGACCAGTCACCCCCAATTCTTCGGGTAACCCGGTTGGAAACTTCATGGCGAGAGACCCCGAGTACATCCATTCACCACCGAGGGCGTCATTGGTCGCCGTGTCGCGCGGTCCAAACCCGGACGTTTCAAAGCCGCGGACGTCATCACCACCGACGAAAAACCGCTCGGCCAGCAAGACATCGTCACCGATGCCGACGATATATCCCGCCTTCCCGCGGGCCGACACAACCCATTGGTCGGCAAGAGGATAGAAAGAACTAATATCCAACGTATTACGGAAGTGACGGACGGAACCACCGAGCCCGGCCAGATCCGTGCTCAGCCGCGTGACATATCCACTCGTTGGATTCAACGGCGAGTTGCGGCGATCATAGGCGACAACATGACTAACCTGCGAAATGGACTCGTCGCCTTCTTGAGCTTGGATCAACGTCGAGGCCTCGTCGTCGACATCCGAAACCTCGTCGAGGCGGAACGTATAACGCCACGATTGCGCCAGATATTCATCGATCCTGTAACTTGTACGAAGCGCGAATCCCGTTCTTTCCAGGTCGAATGAGCTAGTATCTTGCAGGTCACGGGCAACGCGGAAAATATCAAAACCAGCCTGCAACTCACGGCCTAAAAAATAGGGTTCCGTAAAGCTCAGGTCGACCTCAGACGCTTCTGCGGCGATCTGCAGTTTGAGTGATAGGTCTTGGCCTTTGCCGAGGAAATTCCGCTCACGTAGTTGAATATCGCCCAAGACGCCCAGGCTGGACGAGAAGCCGGCGCCGAGACTGATTTGACCCGTCGGGCGTTCTTCGACGGTCGCATTGATAACCGTGCGGTCCGGCGCCGAACCTGGAATTTGCTCGATCTCTACGGACTCGAAAAAGGCCAAATTCTGCAAACGTGATCGAGAGCGACGTAACTTTGAGGCGTTGAAAGCGTCTCCTTCGACGATACGAAATTCTCGTCGAATGACTTGGTCCAAGGTTCTGACATTCCCTGAGATATTGATCCGCTCAACGAATACGCGCGGCCCTTCGTTGACGATAAATGTGACGTTGATCTTGCGGTTTTCGCGATCCCGATTGACCCTGGGTCGTACCTCGACGAATGCATAGCCCAAGGTGCCGACGGCTTCGGTAATGCGATCAAGCGTCCTGTCGATTTCGTCGGCGCTGTACCAATCTCCCGCTTCGACCTCAATCGTGCCGGCAAGGTCACCCTCGTCCAAGTCTTTCAGGCGGGCATCTATACCCAGTTCTCCGAACTGATACCTCTCGCCTTCATCAACGGCGAAGGTGATGAAGAAGTCTTTTTGGTCCGGAGTGAGTTCAGCGACGGCCGATGTCACCTTGAAATCGGCATAGCCATTTGTCAGGTAAAATCGCCGCAGCAACTCCCGATCGAAATTGAGACGGTCCGGATCGTACACGTCGTCGGCACTAAAGAACCGCCACCAGGCAGTCTCGCGGGTCTGAATGACCTCTCTCAGTCGGCCATCACTGAACTCGCGGTTGCCGATGAAGCGGATGCTGTTGATACGTGTTTCATCGCCTTCGTTAATTTCAAACACCAAATCGACACGGTTCTGTTCGAGTTGGATCAACTTCGGCTCCACCGAGGCGGCAAAAAGTCCGCTTTGGCGATAGATCGTCAATAACCGCCGCACGTCATTTTGCACCTTCGAACGGGTGTAGATGACGCGCGGCCGCAGCGTGATTTCGGTACTGAGGGTCTCGGTCAAGATCTCATTATTACCCTCGAAAGCGATCCGGTTAATGACGGGATTTTCGACCACGTTGACAACCAGCGTGCTGCCTTCCCGGGTCAACGAGATGTCGGCAAATAGGCCCGTTGCGAATAAGCTTTTCAATGAACGGTCGATCTGGCGCGCATCGAAGGCATCGCCTTCTCTGATGACCATGTAAGAGCGAACCGTACCCGGGTCGACCCGTTGCGCGCCTCGAACTTCGATGGCGCCGATGATGTTAGCTTGGGCAATCTCGATCGGTTGCTGGCCCGCGAACGCCGGCATGGTTAACGACGAAAGCGGCCCGAGGGCCGCTGTCATTACAAGTGTTAGCAGTACCTTCGCCGTTCCAGGCACGTCGACGTTTCCTTTGTCGGATCGTTTTGCGGAGAGCCGGAAAAAACCTATTAGACTCAGCGCCTTCCTATAGTCCGATCAGCCTCACGATATCGTTCCACGTGACTGATACCATGAGAACTAGGACAAGGGCCAGACCTATTCGGAAGCCGTATTCCTGCGCACGCTCACCAAGCGGTTTCCCGCGCAGTGCCTCGATCCCCATGAACATCAAGTGTCCACCGTCCAGGATGGGGATCGGGAACAGATTGATCAGCCCCAAATTGATCGACAGCACAGCCATGAAGAAAAAGAACTGAAGAACACCCTGTTCGGCCGCTTGCCCCGACATCTGCGCAATGGCGATGGGACCGCCCAATTCCTTGAAGTTGCCTTGGCCGATCAAAAGATTGCCGATATTTACCAACGCCTGCCAGGTGATTTCTGCGGTTCTTTGAATGCCAAACCAGGCAGCCGAAAGCGGATTCAACTGTTCATAGTCACCGAGTTCGCCTTGCATGCGGATGCCCAACCGACCGACCGTTTGGCCATCCTGTTCTGCGGCCTCGGGGATCACGGATAGTTGAATTTCGCGATCGTCGCGGAAAACCACCATCGGAAGGCGAACGCCAGGGTTCTTCATCACGACTTGCTGCACATCCCGCGGACTTGTGATCTCCGCGTCATTGATGGAGATGATCACGTCCTCGGTCGCTAGGCCTGCTGAGTCCGCCGCCGAGCCAGCCACGACTTCGCCGACGGCAACGCGTACCTGCGGCACGCCGACCGTCATCGCGATGGCACCGAGGATCAGCATTGCGAACAAGAAATTAATGGCCGGTCCAGCAAAGACGATTGCTGCGCGCTGCCCAACGGTCTTATGGGCGAACGAGACTTCTTTTTCTTCTTCGGTAATGGCCTGGGATTCCCCCTCAAGAACGGCCATCGCGGTATGTTTGACGTCCTCCCCGTCGACATCCGGCTCGGCTTCTTCAGCCATGCCGAACATCCGGACGTATCCCCCTAGTGGTATCGCGCTTACCCGCCAGCGCGTTCCGGATTTGTCATGCCAACCGAAAATCTCTGGTCCGAAACCGATCGAAAACACCTCGACGCGGACACCATTTCGTCGGGCGATGTAGTAGTGGCCCCATTCATGGACGAAGACGATGATCGACAGTACGACAAGGAACCACAAGATCGTGTTCAGCGTGTCAAAATCCATGGAGAGGTCTTCCTATTCGACGATAAAGCCTGTTTCAGACAATTGCCTACGATATGTGCAGAAATTGCCGCTCCGTCAATGACTTGGTCGCGATTTCTGTCCGCAATGTCAGTTTAATTGGCGCGCCTGCTCGCCGGCAACCTGCCGTGCCGCCGCATCGGTCGCGATAACGTCCGAAATGGATCCGAGGTCTTGCGGCATGAGTGTATCCAGAGTGTTCTCGACGACCCTAGGAATATCGAGAAATCCAAGCCTACCCGACAAAAACGCGTCGACCGCCACTTCGTTTGCTGCGTTCAGAACGGTCGGCGCCGATTTCCCCTCGTCGAGACATCGCCGCGCCAACCGCAGGGCTGGGAAACGCTCAAGGTCCGGGGCCTCGAAGGTCAGTGTTGCGATGTCTTCCAAGCGTAGGCGCGGCGACGGTGTCGGCATACGATCGGGCCAGGCCAGGGCCAGTGCGATCGGCGTTCGCATGTCTGGCGCCCCTAACTGTGCCAGAACGGACCCATCAACGTAGTCGACCATGCTGTGAATGACGGATTGAGGGTGGACCAAGATGTCGATTTGGTCATTACGCACCGGGAACAGATGATAGGCTTCGATCAACTCCAAACCCTTGTTCATCATGGTTGCTGAGTCGACAGATATCTTGGCCCCCATCGACCAGTTCGGATGCGACACGGCCTGGGCTGGCGTCACACTGCGCATGTCGGCAAGCGAAAACTCGCGAAACGGACCGCCCGATGCCGTTAGGACAATGCGTTCGACGCGTTCCGGTCGGTCGAAATCGAAAACCTGGTGGATGGCACTGTGTTCGGAATCGATTGGGATCAGGGTTGCATTCGCCTTTTGAACTTCATGACAAAAGAAATTACCGGCCGATACCAGGCATTCTTTGTTGGCGAGCCCCACCAGAGCTCCGCGTTTGACCGCTTCGAGGGTCGGCGCAAGCCCTGCCGCACCCACGATTGCGGCGATGGCGATGTCGGACGGCCGACTTGCGGCTTCGATCAAGGCGTTCTGCCCTGCAGCTGCTTCAATAGTCGTTCCGGCGAGGGCGCTTTTGAGATCGTCATACCGCGCATCATCTGCAATCACGGCGATTTTTGCATTTGTTGCGATAGCTTGTTCCGCGAGCAAATCGACATTGCTGTTCCCGGTCAACGCTTCAACCGCGAACCCACCGGGCGTGTGAAAGATCAGATCAAGGGTGCTGCACCCCACCGAGCCTGTACTGCCCAGCACGGTAATGGTTTTCGGTGCGACCGCGCTATCCTGAATCGGGACGGTACTTAGAGCCATGGTAAGGCCGATTTGCCAAGAATGAATTTAAGGCAGGCCAAGGCCAAAGCGCCGGTGATCAAGGCGTCGACCCGGTCGAAAACCCCGCCATGTCCAGGTATGAGCGACGATGAGTCTTTGACGCCAAAATGCCTTTTGGCAGCGCTTTCCAGAAGATCGCCCAACTGGCTGGCTATCGCGACCGCGGTTCCCCAAAGTGCGAGAGCGAGAGGATCCCCCTCCCAAACAATGGTGAACGTCGCAGCAACCACACCCGCGATAAGTATACCGCCGACAAATCCTGACCAGGTCTTTTTCGGGCTGATCCGAGGGGCCAATTTCGGCCCACCAAATGTCATTCCTGTGCCATAGGCGCCGATATCGGCGCTCCAGACCACGGCGAAAAGCCAAAAGATGGTCACCATCCCAGCCGTATCGCCGCCGCGAAGCCAGATCAGTGCGCCGCATGGCAAGGCGATGTAGATCGCGCCAACGACAAGCCAACTAGGTTGGCAGTCACACATGCGAGACCACTCCCACCCCATGATTCCCGCAACGAGAAGAATTAACAGGGTAAAAAATGGCGGACCGGCGTAGACGGCACCCAATACCGGCAAAGACAGGATCGCCGCCGATATGGCCCGCGTCTTCAGGCCTGACCAACGCGCGGTCGGCTCGTTATGCGGGGCTGGTTCCGAAACGGCGCTCACGGCGTCCGAACTCCTGTATCGCATCGGCGAGATCGTCGGCACCGAAATCGGGCCAATGCTTGTCGATAAACAAGAACTCTGCGTAGGCTAACTGCCACAACAGAAAATTGCTGATTCGTTTCTCGCCGCTGGTACGGATGAGCAGGTCGGGGTCAGGTATCCCTTTGGTGAATAAACTATTTTCGAAATCGTCCGACGTGATCTGCTCCGGTGACAAGGTCCCGTCGAGGCATTTTTCGGCCAATGACCGAGCCGCCGAGACGATTTCATCTCGCGCGCCATAACTTAGCGCGAGGACGAGTGTCATTCGGGAGTTTCCAGCGGTTTTTGCTTCGGCATGTTCAATGGCGTCGACAATGTCCGGGGCCAGCCGCTCGCGATCTCCGATCACGAGAAATCGAACGCCCTGCTGCATCAGGGTTTTGAGTTCCTTGTTGAGGTAAAGTCGAAGTAATCCCATCAAATCGGCGATTTCCGACGCGGGCCGTTGCCAGTTCTCCGACGAAAAACTGTACAAGGTGAGGTATTGAACCCCTTCCGCAACCGCGGCCTCGATCGTGCGCCTGACGGCTTCTGCGCCGGCACGGTGGCCCGCGGACCGCGCCTTGCCACGCGTTGTCGCCCATCGGCCATTACCGTCCATGATAATGGCAATATGGGCAGGAAATCGGGCATTTCCTGATGTGGCGAGCGGCGCGACACTCATGGTCAGACCTGCATGATCTCTTGTTCTTTATTGGCCAGCGCTTCATCGACATTGGCAATATACTTGTCGGTCAAACTCTGCACCTCGTCGGAGAACCCACGCGCGGCATCCTGGGCAATATCACTGTCTTTTTCGGCCTTTTTGATCTCGTCGAGAGCGTGTCGGCGGATATTTCGGACCGCAATGCGCGCTTCTTCCGAATACTTGCCGGCAACCTTCGCCAATTCCTGTCGGCGTTCTTCCGTCAGTGGCGGAATCGGAATACGGACGAGTGTTCCGTCAACGGCGGGATTCAGTCCCAGACCGGATTCGACGATGGCCTTTTCGACCGCTTTAACGTTTGATTTGTCCCAAACCTGGACAGACAGCATCCTCGGTTCTGGGACGGAAACGCTGCCGACTTGATTGAGCGGCGTAGGACTGCCGTAAGCGTTCACCGTGATGGGATCAAGCAAGCTGGTTGAAGCGCGACCTGTGCGCAAACCGGAAAACTCCTCATGCAGAACATCCACGGCGCGCGACATTCTATGTTCAATGTCTTTCCGCATCCCATTGATATCGCTCATTTTATCTTGCTCCCTTAGGCACCATTCTTAGTGACGATTGTGAATATCCCTTGGCCGGACACGACTTCTTTGAACGCGCCGGGATTGTGAATGGAAAACACCAGGATTGGAACGTCGTTTTCCCGCGCCAGGGCCACGGCTGCGGTATCCATGACCCGCAGATCCCGCGCCAACACGTCTTGATAAGTAAGATGGTCGTATCGTTCTGCGTCGGGCGTGGTTTTGGGATCGGCTGTATAAACGCCGTCTACTTGTGTGCCTTTCAGGATCGCATCGCAATTCATTTCGACCGCCCTCAATGCCGCCGCAGTATCGGTGGTAAAGAACGGATTACCCGTGCCGGCTGCGAAGATCACGACCCGGCCCTTCTCCATATGCCGTGTCGCCCGGCGGCGAATATACGGCTCGCAAACGCTGGCCATGGGAATGGCCGAGAGAACGCGGGTCGGAACACCTTTGCTTTCCAGCATGCTCTGCATGGCCAATGCATTCAGTACGGTTGCCAGCATGCCCATATAGTCCGCGGTCGTGCGTTCAATGTCGGCCTTGGCCAGGGCGACGCCACGAAAGATGTTCCCGGCGCCAATCACCAAGCAAACTTGAACACCACCCTCGTGAACGGATTTTATCTCATTGGCGATGCGATCGACGGTCGACGTATCCAACCCAAATCCCTGATCACCCATAAGCGCCTCTCCCGACAACTTGAGAAGAACGCGTTTGTAGGTGGGGGACGTCGTCATGGATGCGAGCCTCTGGCGAAAAGCCGTCTATGGATAGCGAAATCCCGCGAGGCGACCAAGCTCACGCGGAATCTCGAAAGTCTACACAATGGCGAAACGGAAGACGACAGCAAATCGCTAGAGCCGCCGCATTCCGCCAACGGAATTCTTACGCCCCAGCGGCAGCAGCAGCCACTTCGGCGGCGAAATCCTCTTCTTTTTTCTCAATCCCTTCGCCGAGAACAAACAGTTTAAAGCCCGCCACGCGAACGGCCCCGCCGGCAGCTTTGCCGGCTTGTTCGACGACTGCGGATACTTTGCTCTCGCCATCAATGACAAAGGTCTGTTCCAAAAGACAGACTTCTTCGTAGAACTTGCGCAGCCGGCCCTCGACCATCTTTTCGATGATGTTGTCGGGACGACCCGATTCCTTGGCCTGCTCGACCAGGACCTGCCGTTCACGCTCGATGGATTCGGGGTCAAGATCGTCCTGGCCGACGGCCTGCGGGCGCGCCGCGGCGATGTGCATGGCCAATTGTTTGCCGATTTCATCCAGCCCATCGACGCCGCCATCGCTTTCCAACGCGACGATAACGCCAATCTTGCCAAGGCCAGCCGTCAATGCGTTGTGGACGTACTGCGACACAACGCCGTTGCCAACTTCCAAAGTCGCGGTGCGGCGAATGTTCATATTCTCGCCGATCGTCGCCACGTTGTGGGTGAGTTGTTCGCCGACGTTTCGCTCCGAGCCAGGATACGGCAGTCCGCTCAAGGCCTCGACATCGCCGCCCGCTTGCGTCGACAATTCCGTGACAGCTTTAACGAATTCCTGGAACGTATCGTTCCGCGCGACAAAGTCGGTCTCGGCATTGACTTCGACGATGCTGCCTTTCGTGCCGTCCACAAAGACCCCTACCAGGCCTTCTGCGGCGACGCGGCCAGCTTTTTTGGCCGCAGCGGCCAAGCCTTTGGTCCGCAGCCAGTCGACCGAGGCTTCCAAATCGCCATCGTTTTCGTTCAGTGCTTTCTTGCAGTCCATCATGCCAGCGCCGGTTTTTTCGCGCAGGTCTTTCACCAATGCAGCCGTGATCTCAGCCATCTCATATCCTCTGAATTACAATGGGTGGCCCGGCAGCGATCGTTGTCCAATCCCTGCCGGGGTATCCGTTACTTGGTTTCGGCGTCGCCTTCGGTGGCAGCCGCAGCTTCTTCAGCAGGCGCTTCAGCCGGTGTCTCTTCGGCAGGCGCTTCAGCAGGTGTCTCTTCGGCAGCAGGAGCGGCGGCCTCTTCGGCAACCGGGGCGGCGGCTTCTTCGACAACAGCTTCGGTCGGCAGTTCCTCAGCTGGTGCTTCGCTGGCACCGATATCGCCGCCGGTTGTGCCGATTTCCGCTTGAATACCGTCGAGGACAGAACCGACCATCAAGTCGCAGTACAAGGAGATCGCGCGGATCGCATCGTCGTTGCCCGGTACCGGGTGCGTGATGCCTTCGGGATCGGCGTTGGAGTCGATGACACCAACGACCGGAATGCCCAGTTTGTTGGCTTCGTTGATTGCGATGTCTTCCTTGTTCGTGTCGATGACGACCAGGATATCCGGCAGGCCGCCCATATCCTTGATCCCACCAAGCGCCCGCTCAAGCTTGTCGCTCTCGCGTGTCAGCATAAGCAGTTCTTTCTTCGTCAGACCCTGCGTGCTGGCTTCGCTTGCCAGGATTTCTTCCAATTCCTTCAATCGTTTGATGGAGTTGGAGATGGTCCGCCAATTGGTCAGCATGCCGCCCAGCCAGCGGTGGTTGACGTAGTACTGTCCGCAGCGTTTCGCCGCTTCGGCGATGCGGCCCTGTGCTTGGCGTTTAGTGCCGACGAACAAAACCCTTCCGCCCGACGAGACGACGTTGCGCACGGCGAGCATGGCTTGGTGTAGCAGCGGCACGGTTTGTTGCAGATCGATGATGTGGATGCCGTTGCGGTCACCAAAGATGTAGGGTGCCATCTTGGGATTCCAGCGACGGGTATTGTGACCAAAGTGAACACCAGCTTCTAGCAACTGGCGCATAGAGAAATCGGGAAGTGCCATCGGGCCTACTCCTTTTCCGGTTGAGCCTCCGCGGGCGTGGCCGACAAAGCCGGCACCGGAACGATACTGTTCATGAATTTGCATGAACGACCGCGAACCCGCGTGCGAAATCGAGGGTGATTTAATCCCTGACGCCCTGGAATGCAAGGTGCTTTATGCTTGCGGACATTATCGACGGTTTTGCGGCTGACCAAGGATTTCTTATGGTTCCCACGCTGGGCGGCAAATGGACCTTACAATCCCCGATCTGATGTCGCTAATTGTAAGGGATAATTGCCGAAATCCGGGAGTTTTTATGAACGATATCAACGAATTGGGACTGCCGGTCGGCTTTGCCCTAGCCGACTGGACGCCATGTGCTCTGCCGCCGTCCGCAGTTATGGACGGACAATATTGCCGCCTCGAGCCGCTGACGACGGCGCACGCGCCCGATTTGCACGCCGCGAACCTGACCGATGTTGAGCGCCGCATATGGACATATCTCGGCTACGGTCCTTTTGAAGACCTGGAAAGCTACTCCGAATGGGTCGATGCAATGGCCGGCTCCATGGATCCCATGTTCTTTGCCGTTATTGACTTAGGTACCGGTTCGGCGAGTGGCGTGGCTAGTTATCTTCGCCTGGAACCGGCTGTCGGCTCGATCGAGGTGGGTCATATCAATTTCGCCCCACCCCTGCAGGGGACCCAAGCTGCGACGGAGGCTATGTATCTGATGATGAAGCATGCCTTCGCCGATCTTGGGTATCGCCGGTACGAGTGGAAATGCGACAGCTTGAACGCCAAGTCCCGGGCGGCGGCAGAGCGCCTGGGATTTGTCTTTGAAGGCATCTTCCGTCAATGCACTATCTACAAGAATAGGAACCGGGATACGGCCTGGTACTCTATTATCGATGAGGACTGGCCGCCTTTGCGACGCGCATTCGAAAACTGGCTGGCATCCGATAACTTCGATGAAAAAGGACGGCAGAAAACGGCATTATCCGAGATGACCGCGAAAGTGCGTGGACGATCGCCTATAGTTCCCTAACGTCAAGCACACCCGGCAACGAACGCACGGCCAGCGACAATTCGTGTGACAACGGAAAGTTGTTGCCGATATCGATGTCGACTTCTTGCTCGGCATCTTTGAGACGTGCGGTGACGATCACTTTGCCCTTGCTGCGACGGTCACCGCCGTCACGCGACAAGATATCCTGGAGCGGCGGCAGCGGGTCCAGACTGTCGACAAAGACATGCATTTCCCTTGCGGCATTGGCCGCGGAATTCGCCACCGCGTCGATGCTTTCCATCCGTTGAATAGTGATACGCGGCGTTTCGCCTTCGAAAGCAATGGCACAATCGAGGATCATCGATTGGCCTGGGGCTAAAAGCTCTTGATATTGAGTAAGGATTTCAGAGAAGGCCGTTGCTTCGTAAACGCCGGACGCATCCGAGAACGACACGAAAGCATAGCGTTTTCCGGATTTGGACGTACGTTCTTTCTTTGAAATGAAGGTCCCGGCAAGTCGGACCGCGCCACTTTCCTGCTTAGCAAACACCTCGGCGGACGGCCGCACGCGTTTTTTCGCCAGAATTCGGGCGAAAGCATCCAATGGGTGGGCCGAGAGATAGAACCCGACGGCGTCGAATTCCTCACGAAGCCGGTCCATTGACGCCCAATCCTCGACACTGGGAAGTCGGATTTCCTCCGGCTCGGCGTCTTCCCCGCCAAACAACCCTATTTGGTTCGAGTTTCGATCATTGGCGGCGGTACTGGCCATGGCGACAATGGTTTCCAGGCCTTGATAGAGGCGCCGTCGGTTCGGGTCCAATCGATCGAAAGCCCCGGCCCGGACGAGGTTTTCCAACTGCCGCTTATTAATCTGGTGTGGATCAATTCGGTGGGCGAAATCGGATACCGACGCGAATTCGCCGTTTCCTGATCTCTCATCAATGACGGTTTGGACCGCTGCCGCGCCGACGTTCTTTATGGCCGCCAGTGCATAGCGGATTCCAGCCTTTTGGCCGCTCGTATCAGACGTGTCCTCGACGGTGAACGAGACATCTGACGCATTGATGTCCGGCGGCAGCAACGGGATCGCTAATCGATCAATCTCCTGTCGGAAGATATTCAACTTGTCTGTATTTGTCATATCGAACGCCATCGAGGCGGCCAAGAATTCAACCGGATGGTTCGCCTTCATGTAGGCGGTCTGGTACGCCACTAATGCATAGGCGGCCGCGTGCGACTTGTTGAAGCCGTACCCGGCGAACTTATCGACGATATCGAAGATTTCATCGGCTTTGCGCTCTTCGACGCCGCGGGCGACGGCACCCTCGACAAATCCCTTACGCTGCAGGTCCATTTCCGCTTGGATTTTCTTGCCCATCGCTCGGCGCAACAAATCGGCATTGCCGAGCGAGTAACCCGACAGTTCCTGCGCGATTTGCATCACCTGTTCTTGATAAATCGGGATGCCGAAGGTTTCTTTGAGAACCGGCTCCAACGTCGGGTGAAGATAGTCAGGTTCTTCCTGACCGTGTTTGCGTCGAACATAGCTGGGAATATTGTCCATCGGACCTGGACGGTACAACGCGACGACAGCAATGATGTCTTCGAAGGTATCGGGACGCAGACCCCGCAGAACGTCTCTCATTCCCGCGCTTTCCAACTGAAACACCCCGGTGGTGTCGCCACGGCTGATCATGTCGAAGGTTCGCCGGTCGTCGAGCGGAAGCCGCGCGAGGTCGAGCGCCGGTGTATCCGCCGCCCGGCGATCGTTGACGAACTGTTCGGCCTTTGTCAGGACGCTCAGTGTTTTTAGGCCAAGAAAATCGAACTTCACCAAGCCCGCTTGTTCGACGTACTTCATATTGAAGCCCGTCACCGGCATGTCCGATCGAGGATCGCGATATAGCGGGATCAAGCCCTCCAGCGGGCGGTCGCCGATGACGACGCCGGCGGCGTGGGTCGACGCATGATGATACAGACCCTCCAGTTTTAAGGCGATTTCGACCAATCTTCCCACATCCGGGTCTTGGCGGATCAACTCCCGCAAGGCGTCGTCGCCATTGATGGCTTGCTGCAAAGTGACTGGGTTGGCCGGATTGTTCGGCACCATTTTGCAGATTCTGTCGACATACCCATACGGCATTTCAAGAACCCGACCGACATGGCGCAACACCGCTCGCGCCTGAAGTTTTCCGAAGGTGATGATCTGCGCGACATGATCACGGCCGTATTTCTGCTGTACGTATTGAATGACGGCGTCGCGTTTCTCTTGGCAAAAATCGATATCGAAGTCCGGCATCGACACGCGTTCAGGGTTCAGAAACCGCTCGAACAGCAAGCCCCAGCGGAGCGGGTCGAGATCGGTGATCGTTAGCGCCCAGGCGACGACGGAGCCGGCTCCAGACCCCCGTCCCGGTCCAACCGGTATACCGTTGTCCTTTGCCCATTTGATGAAATCGGCAACGATCAGAAAATAACCCGGAAAACCCATGTCGGAGATCACGCCAAGCTCATAGTCCAGCCGTTCGCGGTAGGGTTTCTCCGCCGCTTCCCGTTCGGTATCGCTCATGATGTCCGTGACCACTTGCTCCTGCAGACGGTCGGACAGGCCTTCATGGGCTTGCCGTCGAAGCTCATCGACCTCGTCCCTACCCTCGCCGCAATCGTACGGCGGCAAGATCGGATTGATGCTCTCGATCATGAACGCGCAGCGCTGCGCAACGACCACGGTATTGTCGGTGGCCTCCGGCAGATCGGCAAACAATGCTCGCATTTCCGCTGCAGTCTTGAAGTAGTGATCTGAGGTCATCTGCCGTCGGTCGGGCTCCGACAAAACCGTACCCTGTTGAATGCACAGCAAGGCATCATGGGCTTGATGAAATCCGGCGTCGGCGAAATACGGTTCGTTGGTCGCTACCAATGGCAGATTTAAGGTGTATGCCCAGTCAATAAACTGTGGTTCGGTTAATTTTTCCTCGGGCATGCCGTGGCGTTGGATCTCGATGTAGAGGCGATCCGTGAATCTCGAGGCGGCGTCGCGCAACATCTCTGACGCAGTGTCCGCTTGGCCCATGCGGATCAGTCGGCCGAAAAGACCGTCCGCGCCGCCCGTCAATAGAATTAGCCCCTCTTGATGAGTGGACACTTGGTCCCACGTTACGCCGGGACGGTGTGCGTCTTCGCTGTCCATGTAAGCGGTTTTCAAAAGTTTCAGCAGGTTCCGATAGCCGTCGTCGTTCTGGACCAACAAGACAACGGCACCGTCCTCGAACTGATTGCGCTTGCCTAACCCCTTGGCCGCTGCGTCGCCCGCGATTTTGATCGAAATCTGGCAGCCGATAATGGGCTGCACGCCGGCGCTTGCGGCAGCCATGGAGAACTCCAACCCGCCGAACAGATTATCCGTATCGCACAATCCGACCGCGGGCATGGCGTTCTCAGCCGCCAGGTTGACCAGTTTTTTGACCGGTACGGCGCCTTCACAGAGGGAATAGGCACTATGCGTGCGGAGATGTACGAAGTCAGCGCGAGCCATCCCAAACCATCCCACAGTCCATGATCGCTGTCACCATATGTTGGGCGAATAATGCAAGTTATCCACAACAAATGCCATTCTTTAGGCAGTCAGGCGACGGGCGCGAAATGCCTTTCGACATGTCCGCGTTCATCTTGCTCAACTTCGAACACGGTCGGGGGTGGCGAGTGTTGGTTGTTCGCGACGTCGACTTTTAGCAATCCAAGGACTTTATTCGGCGTGGTATGGTCGTCCGCGAGCGGAATCCCGAATCGAGTATACTGCATCCATTCATGGGTCTCCGACGGCAAATGGGTACGCATGACACCCATTTCATGGTGTTCCACGATGCGACGAAAGAAAGCAATCGTCTCGATTAAGGTTCTTCCGGTGCGAAACTCCGAGATCAATCGCCCGGTGACCGACTGACCAATCGCCCTGTCCACTTGGGTGCCCATGAATCGGTAGCGGAAGTCGTGTTCGCCAGCGACATCTATAATGAAGACATGGGGCAGGAGCTTCGGTATAACGATCAGATCTAAGTCGTTTTGTCCCGGCAGATCATGCATACCCCGAGATCGTACCCAGAATTTATACAGCTTGTGGATGCGCGCATCCGAGACACATCCGAGGAAATCCTGAACGTCCATTAATCACCCAGTCGCCGCGAGGACTGCTGTGAAGTATACAAGAAGTGTACAGAAATCGCCTATTCGACCTCTGTTTCATCTGTGTCGCCGGTTATCGCCTTATGTTATGTACCGAGGAAGGCGCGAACGATGTGTTCCGACAAGCCGCGGGCAATAAAAACGATCCGTGTACGCCGGTCTTCATCCGGCCACGAGTCCAACCAAACCGGATCGTGAAAGACATGCTGCACGCCGTGAACGATCAACGGCCTGTCAGGGCTTTCGGCAATGTTGACGATTCCCTTGACCCGCAAAAGGCTCTCCCCCTGTCGGGCAATTAACAACTCCAACGCGTCAGTAAACGTCATCGTATCGACAGGTTCGTCCAGCACGAGTGTAAAGGCGTGGATATCGTCACCATGCCGCGACACATCTTGATGATGATCATGGTCATGGTGGCTATGCGGTTGGCCGTCGTCATAGGCCTCAGCATTCAGCCATTTTTGCACGTCCATTGTTTTTGTGACCGGATCGTAAAGCGACGTATCGAACAGCCGCCGCAGATCGAATTCCGCCGCGTTCTTGTCGACGACCAGTGCGCCCGGATTGAGTTTTGCGACCCTGGCCCGCAATTGATCGACGTCGCGGCGGGATACCGGGTCTTGGACTAGATCGGTTTTTGTCAGGACGACGCGATCGGCAACGGCGACCTGCTTGACGCATTCGAGTTGGGTATCGAGGGTATGCTCTGCATTGACGACATCGACCGTCGTGACAATGCCGCCCAACATGAACCGCCGGTCGAGCCGGGGATCCGCCATCAGGGTATGTATGACAGGTGCCGGATCGGCCAAGCCTGTGGTTTCGATGACTAGACGCTCGAACATCGGCACTTTGCCTTGGTCGCGCCGCGCATGCAGATCTAGCAGCGTTTGCCGTATGTCGCCGCGAATAGTGCAGCACAGGCACCCCGACGTCATTTCGATCATCTGATCGCCGCTGTGTTCGACTAGGAAGCCGTCTAAGCCGACTTCTCCGAACTCGTTGACGACGACGGCGGTATCGCTGAACCGGGGGTCACGCAAAATCTGACTCAGCAATGTCGACTTCCCACTTCCGAGAAAGCCGGTCAAAAGCGTAACGGGAATGTTCGACATGGAACGACCTATGCTTCGACCAGAACGCCATTCTCAACGCGGACAATCCGATCCATTCGCCGGGCTAGATCGGGGTTGTGTGTGGCGACCAGTGCGGCTAGTCCGGCACCGCGCGCCAAATGCATGAGCACCCCGAATACATCGTCCGCCGTTTCCGGATCGAGATTCCCCGTCGGCTCGTCGGCCAGCAGCACACGCGGGGACGAAGCGAGCGCACGCGCGATCGCGACACGTTGCTGCTCTCCACCCGATAGTTTGCCCGGACGGTGCTCGGTGCGTTCGGACAGTCCCATCCATTCCAACAGTTCCAGCGCCCGGCCTTTGGCAGCGGCCTTATCCAGTCCGGCGACGATCTGAGGAATCATAACGTTTTCCAGGGCCGAAAATTCGGGCAATAGATGATGGTATTGGTAAACGAAGCCGATGTTGTAGCGACGAATCTTGGTGCGGTCGTCGTCGGATAGGCCCCCGCATGATTGGCCGTCGATAAATATTTCCCCACTGCTGGGTTGTTCCAACAATCCGGCGATATGCAACAGCGTCGATTTCCCGGCGCCGGACGGACCGACCAGGGCGACAACTTCGCCGGCAGCAACGGCGAGATCGGCGCCGCGCAGGACATCAAGTTGGGATTTTCCCGAACCGAACGTCCGGCTGATCTTGCGCAGTTCCAAGACCGTCGTGGGTTCGGTCGTATCACTCATACCGCAGGGCCTCGGCGGGATCGATACGGGCGGCACGCCAACTCGGATAAATGGTCGCCAGGAACGACAGCCCCAAGCCCATTATCACCACCGCCGTGACTTCAGTCGGATCGACGACAGCCGGCAGTTGCGAGAGGAAATAGATCTCGGCGGCGAACAAGTCGGTGCCGGTGAAGCCTTCGATCCATCGTCGGATGGTTTCGATATTGGCGGCAAAAGACAGGCCCAAGGCGAAACCGGCCATGGTTCCGATAATCCCGACGCTGGCGCCGGCGATCAAAAAGATACGCATGATCATACCCTTGGTCGCCCCCATGGTCCGAAGAATGGCGATGTCCTTGCCTTTGTCTTTGACCAGCATGATCAGCGACGAAATGATGTTGAAGGCGGCGACGAGGATAATCAGCGTCAGGATGAGAAACATGACGTTGCGTTCAACCTGTATCGCATTGAAGAAACTTGCGTTGGCCCGCTGCCAGTCGTGGACTGACGCCTGTCCGCCGAGCGCTTGTTGAATGGACGGACCGATACGCGGCGCGGCGTCGGGGTTATCGATGAAGACCTCGACATTGGAGACCGCGCCCGGCATTCGGAAGTATATTTGCGCCGCCTCTAGCGGCATGAATACAAAGCCGGAATCGTATTCGAACATGCCGATGTCGAATGTCGCGACCAACTTGAAGGCGCGCATCCGCGGTACCGTTCCGAATGCGGTGACGTTGCCTTTGGGCGAGATCAGGGTGATGTCATCGCCGACGGTGACACCCATGCTGCGCGCTAGCCGCGCACCGATGACGACAACGTTATTACCTTCGAACGATTGCAGCGACCCTCGGACGATATTGTCGGCGACGATTTTACGCGCCGCGAGATCCTCGCGGCGGATACCGCGCACGATGGCCCCTTTGGCGACACCGCGGGCACTGGCCATGACCTGTCCTTCGATCAAGGGATTGACGGATACGACGCCGTCCAATTCGCGCAGCTTAGCAATGGTCGGCTCGTAGTCGGTCATTTTGCCAACGACAGGTCCGTAGACGCTCAGGTGTCCATTGATGCCGAGGATGCGTTCCAACAACTCTTGGCGGAAACCGTTCATTACCGACATGACGATAATCAGCGTTGCGACACCGAGTGCGATGCCGACCAACGAAAACCAAGCGATGACGGAAATAAATCCCTCTTGGCGTCGGGCGCGCAGATAGCGCAACGCCATCATCCATTCAAAGGCCGAGAACATCGTACCGTGTGCTCCTATTCAAGGCGACCCTTGTACGGGATGGGGGAGTGTCTTCAACTCCCGGAAGACATGCTGAAAAGGCGGCCGTCGGATGGCGATTCTGGGGTGATTCCAAGGCAGATCAACAAGTGCCAAGCCATCACCTGATTGCTGCAGAGGACTGGTTTATCCAGAATCCGCTCGGCCTCAGCGACGATCTCAAAAGCCCGCAGATTTGTGCACGACGCGAACACGGCATCGCAGTCACCGCGGCCCGCGTCGACAACGGCGTCCAGAACCGACTGCGGGGCGATCCGCGCGACCAATGCGTCTTCGCGTTGCTCGAATGACCGCAGGTCGGTTGTGGTGATGCCGTCGCCGGAGAGTGTGGCGACCAAGGCGTCGGATACCGACGGATCGTACGGGGTGACCATGGCGATACGGGATATGCCGAGCGCCCGGCACGCCGCCTTTAGCGCGCTCATCGGATTGGTTACCTCGACATCGGGATGGGCGTTGCGGACCAGCGATGTGACCCGGTCTTCGCCGACGACGGTCGCGCCCGACGTACATCCATAGGCAACCGCCTTTATCTCTGCACCACGCGGTAGGAGTTCGGCCGAGGCGGTCATGTGATCGCCCATCGTCGCAAGGGTGGCCGGCGTCACGTTCGGCAACGATGGTATTCGGCTGATATAGGCGCGAACCCCATGACTATCCATGACGCGGTTCAGTTCCAGTTCGACCAACTCGTCTGTTTGCAGGACGATGACACCGACGGCGGGGCCGCGATCATCCGCAAAAGTATAGGGGAGTGCCATATCTCTCATCCTAGCCGATGATCGGTATCTCCGGTTCTGCCGGTCCGGTCAGCAATTCGTATCCATCTTCGTGGACGACGATATTTTCCTCCAACACCATGACTTTGTTTTCCGCGAATGTCATGCCGGGTTCCAGCGTAATGACCATACCGGACTTGAGTACCGTTTCATCGTGCGGTGCATGCGACGGCCACTCGGTCAATTGCATGCCCAACCCATGCCCGAGCCGACCGACATCGTTGCCAAGTGCGCCACCTTCGACGAGCACCCCCTGCATGGCTTCAAACAAAGCGCGACATGTCACTCCAGGACGTGCCGCACTTAAACCCGCTTGCATCGCCTCAAAGGTTGTTCGATATGCCCGGGCGGCGGACTCCGACGGCGGGCCGAAGCTGTAATTCCGGTCGAAATCGCAAAAATACCCGTCGAACGTTGCGCCCGTATCCAACATCAGAACGTCACCGAGGCCTGCGACACGTTGAGTCGGCGGGGATATAATATCCTCGACGCCC
This sequence comes from Rhodospirillales bacterium, assembly GCA_965222395.1. Lineage (GTDB taxonomy): Bacteria > Pseudomonadota > Alphaproteobacteria > Rhodospirillales > Casp-alpha2 > UBA4479. The sequence goes on along the minus strand of OZ244947.1, from coordinate 975,388 downwards.
CCTGCCCCCAACCCGCCGACAAGATAGGGCACGTCGTCTGCCCCCGCGTCCAAGGCGCGTTGTCGAAACACACGAAAGATCTCGATCTCAGACATCCCCGCCCTGACGAACGTCGGTAATTCATCGAATAGAGCGGATAGCGCACCGCAGACAAACCTGATCTTGTCGATCTCGGCCTCCGATTTGGTCATTCGGAGCGACCGGATGATATGGGTCGCGTCAACGAATGAGCAGGAAGGAAGCGAGTCTTTAAGTCGCTCGAAATCGCGAAGCGGCATCCGCAATGTGGTTTCAGCGCCCATGGGAACGCCAATCAAACCGCCACCGCTGAGGTTCGCCAGTGCATCCGCGACGAGGCTGACGCCCTCGTCGTCGGGTTGAGGCGACGGCCACGTGCGGACATCGTCGATCCAGGTATCCGTCATTACCGAAGCACCAATTTCCGGGATGACGGCAATGGGCTTGCCGTTGCTTGGAACAACAACAAACCAAGGACGGGTCGGGCTCAGCCAAAAAGGTGTCAAAAAACCGCTGAAATAACGAACCTCGGGCTCGGTCGTCAGAAGAAGCGCCGCGATATTAGACGCCGCCATGAGGGCTTGGGCTTCCGCCGTTCTTGTCTCGAACTCACTCGTCAAAAAACCACGGGCCGGGGTGTCTTCCATCCCCGAAGTATTTACGATGATGGCACCCCCGCCAACATCATTCATCCCCTTGTCACATTAATAATCCTGGGCGATGATCTCGCACCTGCACAATTCTTGGGGGATCAGCGCAGATGCTAAACGATTTCTTTAAACTGGAAGCAAATGGCACGTCGGTTCGGACGGAAGTCATTGCCGGCGTCACAACCTTTCTGACGTTGGCGTATATTATGTTCGTCAATCCGTCGATCTTGTCGGAAACGGGTATGGATCGGGGGGCGGTTTTCGTTGCCACATGTCTCGCGGCGGCGATCGGAACGCTCATTATGGGGATGCTGGCCAACTATCCGGTCGCCTTGGCACCGGGTATGGGGCTGAACGCTTACTTCGCTTTTGGCGTGGTTCTCGGCATGGGCTATACATGGCAAGTCGGATTGGGCGCCGTGTTCTTGTCCGGTATCCTTTTCCTTATCCTCAGTATCCTCCCAATCCGAGAATGGATCATTAATGCGATTCCATCAGGTTTGAAGAAGGCGATTTCGGCCGGTATCGGGCTGTTCTTGGCGATTATTGCCCTGAAGAACGGGGGCTGGATTATCGATCATCCGGCCACGTTGGTAACCCTGGGCGATACGGGTGCCGCGCCTGCGCTGCTGGCCGCGGGCGGATTGATTGCCATCGCCGCGCTTGATGCACGGAAAATACCAGGTGCCATCATCATCGCAATTCTTGGCGTCACGGCGACCGGCATCGCGTTGGGTGTCTCACCGCCGGGAGGAATCGTCTCGATGCCTCCATCTCTTGGGCCGACATTCCTGCAGATGGATATTGCAGGCGCGCTCAACATCGGACTGCTCTCGGTCATCTTTGCGTTCTTGTTTGTCGATTTGTTCGATACGGCCGGCACCCTTGTCGGTGTCGCGCATCGGGCGAAACTGTTGGACGAGAATGGCCGATTGCCGCGTTTGCGCAATGCACTGCTCGCCGACTCGACCGCAACCGTTGCAGGTGCTGCACTCGGTACTTCGACGACGACGAGCTACATCGAAAGTGCGGCGGGAATTAAGGCCGGTGGACGGACCGGACTGACGGCGGTCGTGGTCGCTGTTCTCTTTCTTCTGTCGCTGTTTCTTTCCCCGCTCGCCGGCACCATTCCGGCGTATGCGACGGCACCGGCGTTGTTGTTCGTGGCGTGTATCATGGCGCGCGGATTAGCGGAAATCGAATGGGACGACCTGACCGAAGTGGTGCCCGCTGTTTTGACGGCGATCACCATGCCGCTGACGTTCTCGATCGCCAACGGGATCGGGCTCGGGTTCATCAGTTATGCGGCAATAAAATTGCTTGCCGGTCGCGGCCGGGAAGTTCCGGTGGCTGTCTACGTCATTGCCGTCGCTTTCGTACTAAAGTTCGCATTCGTATAAAAAAGGAGAAAAAACTTTCCGAAAATTGCGTGTCCGATGATGATTCCTCGTGACATGTCAGACTTCGTTAAGTATAACGGCATCCTGCTTTCGGGTGTGAGGGGAATAACCCTCCATTTCGGCCCGGGTGTGGGAGGAAAAAGACAAAAAGGCAAGGTTTCTGACCTTGCCTTTTTTGTTGCAGAAAATTCTGAAACTTATGTTGCGTCGTATGTCGACGCTGGCGCCGTCATCCAACGCGGTTCAAGCTTCGCAATCCTGCCGTAAACCGGGCAGGTTGGCCGATGCGTCCCTGGGAGGTACCCGGTGCTCATCAAGAATTCCCCGGTAATTTCTCCGCCCGTGAACTTAAACGTTTTCTTGAACAGCTTCACCCATGCAGCCTTTGGCAGCGGATGATGAGCATCCAACCACGCGGCAAATCCGCCATGACTGTCGCGCATTGCAAGAATCCGCCGCGCGTTTTCGATGATTGCGTGAACCTTCAGACGGTTCCGGATGATGCCGGCGTCATCCAGCAACCGCGCGATATCGGCGTCGCCATAACGTGCCACGGTCTCGACGTCATAGCCGTCGAACGCGGTGCGCATGCCGGCACGCTTTTTAAGGATCAATCCCCACGATAAGCCGGCTTGAAATATTTCCATGGCCAACCGCTCCATCAACACAGTCTCATCGATGGTCGGAAACCCGTATTCGGTATCGTGATAGGACTGGTGAAGCGGATCGCCGGGTGCGTAGTCGCAATAGTGCGTTGTCATAAGATCAATCCACGTCGTCGTGAACGTTGTATCCGTCAAGCAATAAGACTTGCGCCCGGGTGGCAGCTGCGGCGGCATATACATTGGCGACACGCGGCCCGGCGTCCGTGTCCACTTGCGTCAACAGCCGGATATAGTCGTCATCCTCGTGCCGATCCAATTCCATCCATTTGTCCGCTAATTTGAACGCGGTCAACAAAAAGCCGTCTTGGCGTTCCGCCGACGGATTCCAAATCAGTCCCGGACATTCTCCACTGACAATGCACGCCGTCGGATCTTGGAGCACCCCATTCATTTGGCAAGCTTCCCAATCGCCATCGAGTTGCTGAAGAATATGATGATCGGTCCCGCCCGGCCGCATCCGACCGTAAACGCAAAGACGTCTATCAGCCCCGTTGTCCGTCGAGAAAGTCGCGTCGTCGGCACGCGGCGACACAGTTGCAAGGCCAAGCCGTTGGCGATTGATGGCGAGAACCGTCGACGCAACATCAGACACGGACGTGTCCTAGCGTTCGGGGCGGAAACTGACCAGTCCGCTGTCACCGAGCCAATAAAAGAAGAACCACAGGACTGTGGTGATCACCGTCGTGATGAAGACCTTACGCCACATCATGGGTTTGGCGGGGGCGCCTGGTTCCTGGCCCGGTTCCAGATCCTCGGTTTCGGTCCGTTTAACGCCAAACGGCAAGGCCATGAACAAGATCAGCCACCATGTCACGACGTAAACCGCCGTGCCGGTTACGATATTGTCCATTCACACTTGCTCCAGCTCGACCAACGTGCCGCAGAAATCCTTTGGATGCAGGAACAGGACAGGTTTGCCGTGGGCGCCGATCTTCGGCTCGCCGTCGCCTAGGACGCGCGCGCCGTCTGCCCGCATCTTGTCGCGAGCGACAAGAATGTCGTCGACCTCGTAGCAGACATGGTGCATCCCGCCACCGGGGTTTTTGGCAAGAAACCCGGCGATCGGCGAGTCCTCGCCGAGAGGATACAGTAACTCGATCTTCGTATTCGGTAGTTCGACGAAAACCACCGTGACGCCGTGATCCGGTTCGTCGATGGGATCCGAAACCTTGGCGCCGAGGGTCTCGCGATATACTGCGGCGGCTTTTTCCAAGTCCGGAACCGCCATCGCGACATGGTTGAGTCGTCCTATCATCTTTGCCTCTTTAGTTGGTCACACTCTGATCAGATGAACGTCTGTGATCGGCTTTTTGTCAAGCAATCGGCGAAAGGCACGCCGCGCCGTCAGGCGGACATTTTCTGACAAGGTGTCGTCATTTCCGGGCGGTTTTTTCGCCGTCCGGTCTACGACCTCGACAATGTCGTCGACAACGGCATCCAGGATATCGTCCTCTTCGTGGCGCTCAAGCAAACCCGTCGTCGAAACGTGTATATCGCCAACGATATTTCCACCGCGATCGACGGCCAGGCTGATCGTTGCGGTCCCGTTCCATAGTCCCTGCACTCGGCTTCGAACGGCCTCGCCTTGTAACGGGATCATTCGATTGCCGTCATGAACGAGACGTCCGGATGGGACCGTGTCGATAACGTCTGGGTCCCCGGGCGCGAGCCTGATCATCCCGCCGTTCTCGTTGATGATGGCGTGGCTGACTTGGCAGTCGCGGGCGAGCGCAGCGTGTTCCTCAAGATGCCGGCGTTCTCCGTGCACGGGCACAGAAATGGTCGGACGAACATGTTGATACATCTCGACCAGTTCCTCGCGGTTGGGGTGCCCCGAAACATGAATATGGCCATCCGTATCCTCGACGATCCGAACGCCCCGGCGCGCGAGATTGTTCTTCATCGCCGAAATCCCGACTTCATTACCCGGGATGACGCGGCTAGAGAAGATGACCGTGTCATCTTTACCCAACGTGATTCTTGGGTGGCTATCGGTGGCAATCCGGGCCAAGGCGGCACGGGGCTCTCCCTGCGACCCGGTGCAGATGATGAGTAAGTTCTCGTCTGGAATAAACCCTGCGGCATCTTCGTCCAGAAATGCGGGAACGTCCTGGAGGTATCCGCATTTGCGCGCCGCCGTCGTCGTGCGTTGCAGCGAGCGCCCCGCCAAGACAACGTCCCGTCCGCATTTCTCGGCCACTTTTGCGACGGTCTCAAGGCGAGCGACGTTGGTCGCGAAACATGCCACCGCGACCTTGCCCGGACTCTCCGAAATGATCCGTGCCAGATCCGGTTCCAGGTCCGCCTCGGAACCAGAGTGTCCGGGTGAAAAGACGTTCGTGCTGTCACACACAATCGCCAAAACGCCATCGTCGCCCAGCCGTCGGAGCGCCACCTCATCGGAGACCTCGCCGATCACGGGATCGGGATCGAACTTCCAATCACCGGTATGTAAAACCGTGCCAAGGGGCGTCTTGATCGCAATGCCGTTTGGTTCCGGGATCGAGTGGGTCAACGTGATTAGATCCAGTTCGAACGGGCCGACGGAGAATGCACCGTCCAACGGAACTTCGTGCAACGGGACATTGTCGCCGAAATCCGTATGCGAAAGTTTCCGTTTGAGGATTTCCATAGTGAATGGTGTCGCATAAATCGGGCAGCGGAGCCGCTCCCACAAATAAGGGACGGCGCCCAGATGATCTTCGTGCGCATGAGTTAGCACTAAACCGGCGAGCCGATCGCGACGTTCTTCGATAAACGTCGGATCCGGTGTGATCAGGTCGACCCCAGGCGGGCGCCCATCGCCGAACGTCACGCCAAGGTCGATCATCAACCATGTGGGGTCTTTGGGATCGCCAAGCCCATAAAGGTTCAAATTCATGCCGATCTCGCCGGCACCGCCGAGGGGCAAAAAGAGAAGTTCGTCGGTCATGCGAATCCTTGTCGGCGCGCGATTACGCGCGATTGCGCCGGTTGATCGCGTATAATCCGCGGAGTGTCAAATCGGAATCGACGTGCTGAATTGATGGACAAGCGGGGGCAAACACCGACGCCAGTCCACCCGTTGCAATGGCTGGTAGGTCTCGCATCGCCGTCTCGTCGCGAATGCGCTGGATCAGACCTTCGATCATCGACGCGTATCCGTAGTATATTCCGGATTGCATCGCCGAAATTGTATTGGTGCCGACAACTTTTTCTGGTCGCGCCACATCGACGCGCGGCAGCTTTGCCGCCGCCGCCTGCAGAGCGTCCAGCGAGAGGTTCACGCCCGGTGCGATCACGCCGCCTTGATAGGCGCCCGTCTCGCCGACGAGATCGAGCGTTGTGGCTGTTCCGAAATCCAGCACCAAAAGGGGGCCGCCATAGGCCGCGAACGCGGCGACGGCATTCACGACCCGGTCCGCGCCCACCTCGTCAGGCCGGTCGACATTGACCTCGGCGCCGATGTCGACGCCGTCGTCGCCCACCACCAATGCGTCGCAGTCGAAGTACTTCTTTGCCAACTGGCGAAGGTCGAAAAGATTATTGGGGACGACGGAGGCGATAATTATCTGATCGATCTTATTGAGGTGGATCTTTTCGAGTTTCATGAGTTGCCGCAGCCAAACTGCGATTTCGTCGGCCGTTCGCGCCGTTTTGGCAGACGCGCGCCACTGCCCGACGATGTCACCCTCGTCGGAGAACACTGCAAACACCGTGTTGGTATTACCGCTGTCAATGGCGAGGAGCATTCGCCGCACCTTTGCCTTAAGTCATCAAATCCGGGAAGAAGACATCACCCACGGAGATGTTTCGTGTTTCTCCGTCTGTCTTGAGAATCAGGCTGCCATCTTCTGCGATATCTTCGAATGTGCCAGCGATCTCGGAATCCGGAAGTCTTACGATGATCTCGTCGCCGAGGCCCCGTGCCCGCCATTTCCAATGACCGCGAATGGGCTCGAACCCCTCTTCAACCCAACGTCCCGCCCACTCCATAAAATGCCGCGCGAACGACATTAAAAAGTCGGTGTCCGGGATGGCTTGTCCTTCCGACATGAAATCGGTCGCGGGAAATGCGGCATGGCGTGGATGCGACAGCAAATTAACGCCGAGGCCTATAATCACGTAATCGACGGGTTTGCCAGCCTCGCCTTTTGCTTCGAGGAGTAATCCACCAACCTTTCCGTCATTGACCAAGATATCGTTCGGCCATTTCAGGCGGCAATCAATACCCGGTTCGCAGAGCTCTCCGACGGTGTCATAGACGGCGCAACCGGTGACGAAACCGAGTTGTGCGGCTTCCGCCGCAGTCACATCCGGTCGAACGATTAACGAAATATGGAAATTGCCTTTGCTGCTTTCCCAAGGATTGCCGCGTCGACCGCGTCCATCGGTTTGCTCTCGGGCCCACACAAGCGTGCCGTCCGGGGCCGCCTCTTCGCCTTGTTCGGCAAGTGCCCGCGCCTCGTCCATGGTACTGCCAACGGACTCGTAGGCCTTAAGTTGATAGGCCGCCGGTAATGGCGGGACGACGGCAGGCGTATTCGACATCAGCCGCCTGCGAACAATGACGCTGCCGCGCTGGCGGCACCGGAAAGAACGGGGGCCGGATAGACGAAGAACAGCAAGACAATGACCGACGTCGCCCCGATGACGAGCGACAGGTCGCGTCCGATGGGCGCATCTAGGGCATCGACCGGTTCGTCAAAATACATGACTTTGACGATACGAAGATAATAGAACGCGCCGATGACACTGGTGACGACACCGATAATCGCCAGCGCGAACAAGCCAGCCTCGATTGCGGCTAGGAATACGTAGAGTTTGCCGAAGAACCCTGCGAGCGGCGGAATCCCGGCCAAGGAGAACATGAACACGACCAGCGTCGCCGCCAACAGCGGATGCGTCTTTCCCAGTCCGGCAAGGTCATCGATACCCTCGACCATTCGCCCGCCCCGCTGCATACAAAGGATGCAGGCGAAGGTGCCGACGTTCATCACAAGATAGATCGCAAGATAGATTAAAACGCCGCGGGTCCCCTCCTCGGTGCCGGCGGCGAGGCCGACCAAGGCGTAGCCCACGTGACCGATGGAACTGTACGCCATCAGGCGTTTGATATTGCGTTGGTTAATGGCCGCCAAGGCCCCGAGGATCATCGACAGGATCGAGATCAACACCACGACTTGCTGCCATTGGGCCAGTAGATCGCCAAATGGACCGACCATAACGCGCACGAACAATGCCAAGGCAGCGATCTTCGGCGCCACGGCAAAGAAAGCCGTGACCGGCGTCGGCGCACCTTCGTAGACGTCCGGCGTCCACATGTGGAACGGCACCGCGGAAACCTTGAAAGCGAGCCCTGCCAGTATGAAGACGATTCCGATCACCAGTCCGGTTGATACATCGCCGCCGCTGACAAACAGGGCCGACAGCACATCGAAGTTGGTTGTGCCGGTAAAGCCGTAAACCAAAGACGAGCCATAGAGCAGCAGGCCTGAAGCCACGGCGCCGAGGACAAAGTACTTGAGACCGGCTTCGGTCGCCCGATTGTCGTCGCGTTGGATTGCCGCCAAAACGTAGAGCGACAGCGATTGTAATTCCAAACCCATGTAGAGACTGATCAAATCGTTGGCCGAAATCATTAGCATCATGCCAAGCGCCGCAAAGACGATCAGGATTGGATACTCGAACCTGGCGACATGATGCTTTTCCATGAAATCGCGCGACATGATGATGCCGAGTGCCGCGGCGATCAGCACCAAAGCCTTGGTAAACACGGCGAAGCTGTCCGTGACGAACATGTCGGCAAACGTCACCACACGTCCGCCTGCGACAGGGATCAGCAATAAGACGGCAAGCAGCAGCGACACCACGGACAACATCGAGACGACACGGTAGGTCGCGGCATCATTGTCCTTCAGACCACCCTTTTGGAACACGCCGAACATCAGCAACAGCATGATGACACCGGCCAGGAAAATCTCCGGAAGTGCGGGGACGATGTTTGGAAGCTCGTTCATCGATCGGTCCTCTTATCGTCCGGCGACGGCACGCATACCACTCTCGACGAGCGATGCGTTGACGTTGTCCAACAGATTGGCGACCGAGACACTCATGAAGTCGAGGAAAACGGTCGGGTAAACGCCCATCCATAACGTAATGATCAGCAATGGCGCGAACACGGCCCATTCACGGGGACTCATATCCTTAATTTTCAGGAGGTTCTCTTTGGTCAACTCGCCGAAAACGACGCGGCGATACAAATAAAGCATATAGGCGGCGCCCAGAATGACACCGAGGGCAGCGAGCGCTGCGACCCACGTGTTTGCCTTGAAAGCACCCACCAGCACCAGAATTTCGCCGACAAAGCCGCCCGTGCCTGGCAGACCCACCGATGCCATGGTGAAGAACATGAAGACGAGCGCATACGCCGGCATTCGATTGACCAAACCGCCATACGCGTCGATCTCGCGCGTGTGGATGCGGTCGTATATGACGCCGACCACGAGGAACAGGGCGGCGGAGACGACGCCGTGCGATAGCATCTGATAAATCGCGCCTTCGACCCCTTGGATCGTCAGCGTAAATGTCCCAATGGTCACGAACCCCATATGGGCGATGGACGAATACGCGATTAGTTTTTTCATGTCTTCCTGTGCCAAGGCGACCAGCGACGTGTAGATCACCGCGACGATTGACAGCGTGTAGACCAGCGGCGTGAAGAACAGGCTCGCTTCCGGCATCATCGGTAGCGAAAAGCGCAGGAACCCGTATCCACCGAATTTCAACAAGACGCCCGCCAAGATGACCGACCCTGCGGTTGGCGCCTCGACGTGCGCATCGGGGAGCCACGTGTGCACCGGCCACATCGGCACTTTGACGGCGAAGGATGCGAAGAACGCAAGCCACATCCATTTTTGCAGATCAATCGGGAACTCGTGTCCCATCAATTGCACGATGTCGGTGGTTCCGGCCTCGAAATACATGGTCAGCATGGCAACCAGCATCAAAACCGAACCCAACAACGTGTACAGGAACAGCTTGAAGGCTGCGTAAACGCGCCGCGCGCCGCCCCAAATCCCGATGATGATGAACATCGGGATCAGCACGGCCTCGAAGAAGATGTAGAAGACGAACAGATCGAGCGCGCAGAACATGCCGATCATGAACGTTTCCAGCACCAGAAACGAGATCATGTATTCCTTGACCCGTTCTTTGATCGCCGTCCAGCTCGCCAGAATACAGATCGGCGTCAACAAGGTCGTCAGCAGGACGAACAGCACTGAAATGCCGTCGACGCCCATGTGATAGGAAATCCCGAAATCGTCCATCCAAGCCAGTTTTTCGACGAACTGAAAATCCGCTGTCGTGCGGTCGAAACCGAACCAAAGGATCAGCGATAACAAAAACACCGCCGACGAGACGAACAGCGCCACACTGCGGGCATTGTTGGCGACAACTTCCGGGTCGTCGTGACGAACGATGAGGATCGCCAATGCGCCGATCAGCGGGGCGAAGGTCAGAATGGAAAGGAGTGGAAAGTCGAACATTCGGCCTTACGCCCCCTTCGTAAACATGTACCAGCTGACCAAGGCGGCAATGCCGATCAGCATGACAAATGCATAGTGATATAGGTAACCGGTTTGAAGCGCCGATACCCGACGCGCCATCACCTTGACTGCGGCGGTGACACCGTCCGGGCCGACGCCGTCAATCAACGCGCCATCGCCGCCTTTCCAGAGGCTGCGACCGAGGACGAAGCACGGGCGGACGAAAATCTTGTCGTACAACTCGTCGAAATACCACTTGTTCAATAGGAATTGATAAATTCCCTGCGCAGACGCCGCGATCTTGCCGGGGATGTCCGGCCGCGCGATGTACATGACGTAGGCTGCTGCGATGCCGATGATCCCGACCACGAGTGGTGAAAGTACGACCCAGGTCGGTACGTGATGGGCGTCAACGAGCGCGGTGTGATGCGGCAAAATCAAGATAGCGTCGCCCCAGAACTGCGGCGCACCCTCGCCCACAAATAGGTCATAGGCCACGTAACCCGCGCCCACGGCACCCAAGGCGAGTACGAAAAGCGGCAGGATCATCACCTTTGGACTCTCATGCACATGCGCCAGGACCTTTTCGTCGCAGCGCGGCTTGCCGTGGAACGTCATGAATAACAGACGCCAGGAATAAAACGCCGTCAGCAAGGCCGCGAGAAGTCCCATCCAGAACGCATATTGGCCGACGCCCGTATTCGCGGCGTAGGCGGCTTCCAGCACGATGTCCTTGGAGAAAAACCCGGCGAACGGCGGGATACCGGCCAAGGCCAACGACCCGATCCACATCAACGCATAAGTGACCGGGATCATTTTCCAGATCCCACCCATTTTGCGCATGTCCTGTTCGTCGGACATGGCGTGGATCACAGAACCGGCGCCTAGGAACAACAGCGCTTTGAAGAACCCATGCGTCATCAAGTGGAATACCCCGGCGGAATACGCCGAAACACCGCAGGCGAAGAACATATAACCGAGTTGCGAACAGGTCGAATACGCGATCACGCGTTTGATGTCGTTCTGGACGCAGCCGATCGTCGCGGCGAAAATCGCTGTCGAGGCACCGACGACGGTTACGACGGTCAGTGCCACGTCCGAATATTCGAACATCGGTGATAAGCGCGCGACCATGAAGACACCGGCCGTCACCATGGTTGCCGCGTGGATCAACGCCGACACGGGGGTCGGCCCCTCCATCGCATCGGGCAACCAGGTATGCAGGCCGAGCTGGGCCGATTTGCCCATAGCACCGACAAACAACAACAGGCAGATAATCGTCATCGCATGAAATTCGACACCGAAGACGTTCAAGACCGCATCGGCGTTGTCCGGAACGGCGCCAAAGATCGTGTCCAGATTGACGGTATCGAACAACAGGAATGTCGCGAAAATACCTAGCCCAAAGCCGAAGTCGCCGACCCGGTTGACGACGAACGCTTTGATGGCGGCCGCATTGGCGCTTGGTTTTTTGTACCAGAACCCAATCAGCAGGTAACTTGCCAGGCCGACGCCTTCCCACCCGAAGAACATCTGTACCAAGTTGTCGGCGGTAATCAGCATCAGCATCATAAAGGTGAAGAGGCTGAGGTAGCACATGAACCGCGGGACCGACGGGTCATGGTGCATGTAACCGACCGAATAGACATGCACCATGGCCGAAACGACGCAGACGACGATCATCATCACCGCGGTCAACGTGTCGACTTTAAGCGCCCAAGAGAATGCGAACGTGCCGCTTTCGATCCACGTGAACAATTCTGTCGTGCGCTCGTTTCCGGCAATCGCGACGTCGAAGAATATGACGACGGCGAGCACAGCAGACAGCACCATCAGGCCACAGGTGATGACTTGCGATGCGAGGTCCAGCTTGTGCTTACGGTCCTTATCGGCACCGATAGAGGCGAACACGATGAACCCGGCGAGGATCGAGCCGATCAGCGGGGCGAAAACGAGGATGATCTCGGTCATGCGCTCAGCCTTTCATCATGTTGACGTCTTCGACCGCGATAGACCCGCGGTTCCGGAAGAACACGACCAAGATCGCCAACCCGATGGCAGCTTCGGCGGCAGCCACGGTCAACACCAGCATAGCGAATATCTGCCCCATCAAGTCGCCCAGATGGGTCGAGAACGCGACGAAGTTGATGTTGACGGCCAACAGCATCAATTCGACGGACATCAAGATGACGATGACGTTCTTGCGGTTCAAAAAGATGCCAAAGATACCCAGGGTAAAAAGGATCGCTGCGACCGAGAGATAATGACCCAGACCGATTTCCATGTCTTAGATCCCCTTCCCCGTCTCGACGTCGCGGAGCTTAACCGCTTCCTTGCCGTCGCGGGCAATCTGGTTCGAGATATCCTGTCGGCGGACGCCTTCGCGGTGTCGGTGTGTCAGCACAATAGCACCGATCATCGCCACCAATAGAACAAGTCCCGCCGTTTGGAACAGATATACAAGCTCTGTGTACATCAGCCGGCCAATCGCGTGGGTGTTGGAGACGGCGTCGGGTGCCGGCGCCGGAGCGGCGACAAGGGACGTTGCCTCGGGCGCGAACGCCCAACCACCGAACACCACCAACAATTCGACCAACAAGACCAGGCCGATCAGCGCGCCGACGGGCAGATACTGTAAGAAACCTTGGCGCATTTCGACGAAGTTGATGTCCAGCATCATGACGACGAACATAAACAGCACCGCGACCGCGCCGACATAGACGACGACAAGGATCATCGCCAGAAACTCCGCGCCCATCAGCACGAAAAGCCCAGCGGAATTAAAGAATGCGAGGATCAGGAACAGCACGGAATGCACGGGATTGCGCGACGAGATGACCAGCACCCCGGCGGCGACCGCGACAAACGCGAACAGATAAAACGCAATCGCTTGTATCATCAATCCCCCACGAAACCCCTTATGTCAGCACCACGACCCGCGTCAGCGGTATGGTGCCTCGATCCGTAAACGTTCTGCCAACTCGGTTTCCCACCGGTCCCCGTTGGCCAATAACTTGTCCTTGTCGTACAGCAGTTCTTCGCGCGTTTCCGTCGCGAATTCGAAATTCGGCCCCTCGACAATGGCGTCGACCGGGCAGGCCTCTTGGCAGAGACCGCAATAGATGCATTTCACCATATCGATGTCGTAACGCGTGGTTCGACGCGATCCGTCATCACGCGGTTCCGCTTCGATGGTAATTGCCTGTGCCGGGCAGATGGCTTCGCATAACTTGCATGCGATGCATCGTTCTTCGCCATTCGGATAGCGGCGCAGCGCGTGTTCTCCCCGGAACCGGGCCGATAATGGGCCTTTTTCGTAGGGATAGTTGACTGTCACCTTCTTTCGGAAAAAATACCGCAAGGTCAGGGCCATGCCGGAAACCAGTTCCGACAGGAAGACCGTTTTTGCGCTGCGTCCGATGAAACTCATGGTCTCAATCCCTCTCAGCTCGCCGCCAGGACCGGCGCCATGTCAAAGGCCACGAGAACCCCAGACACGATGGCAACCGCAGCCAGCGAAATCGGCAGGAACACTTTCCAGCCAAGGCGCATCAGTTGATCGTAGCGATAGCGCGGGAATGTCGCCCGCACCCAAATAAAGATGAACAAACAGAACGCGATCTTCAACGCGAACCAAACCGGCCCTGGAATCCAATTGAACGGCGCAATGTCGAGCGGCGGCAGCCACCCGCCTAAGAACAAGATCGCCGTCATCGCCGACATTAAAATCATGTTGGCGTATTCGCCCAGGAAGAAGAGCGCAAAGGTCATCGACGAATACTCGACGTTATAACCGGCGACCAATTCGGCCTCTGCCTCCGGCAAGTCGAACGGATGACGATTGGTTTCCGCCAGCGTCGAGACGAAGAAGATCACGGCCATCGGGAATAGCGGAATGACATACCAAACGGTTTTCTGCGCCTCGACGATATCTGACAAATTCATGGACCCGGCGCACAGCAGCACGGTGATGATAATGAGCCCCATCGAGACTTCGTAGGAGACCATCTGCGCGGCCGACCGCATCGCGCCTAGGAACGCGTATTTGGAGTTGGACGCCCAGCCGGCCATCAAGATGCCATAGACGCCGAGCGACGAGATCGCGAACAGGAACAAAATCCCGACATTGATATCGGCCAGGACCAAGCCAGCGTCGAACGGGATCACGGCCCACGCTACCAAGGCCAGAATAAATGTGATCATGGGGGCTGCAACGAAGACACCCCGGTTGGCGCCAGTCGGTATGACCGTCTCTTTCAAGAATAGTTTGACGCCGTCGGCGATCGGCTGCAGCAATCCGAAGGGACCCACGACGTTCGGGCCTTTGCGGAGGTGCATCGCACCGATGACCTTGCGCTCGAAGTACGTCAAATACGCGACCGACAGCATGATCGGGACGACAATCACCAGGATTTTGAGGACCATCCAAATGCCGGCCCAGATTTGTGAGTCCATGAAATCAGCCATCGGTACCGGTCTTTACGTCTGTGGCGGATGCAAAGGTGTCGGTGCACTTGGCCATGGTTTCCGAAGCCCGGCTGATCGGGTCTGTCATGTAATAGTTCTCGATCGGCGACACGAAGGGCGCCGATGTCACATCGCCCGACATTCCAAACGGCTTCCAAGTCGTGGATGCGCAAGTGTCAATGTTCATGAACGACGCGTTTGCATCGACCAACATGCCGCGCACGGCACGCAAGTCATTGAAAGGAAGTGGATTTTCGAGCACACCAGAGAGTGCGCGGATGATGGTCCAGTCCTCGCGCGCATCGCCCGGCGGAAATGCCGCGATCCGGCCTAATTGGACGCGGCCTTCCGTATTGACCCAAGTCGCGTTCTTTTCGGTATACGCTGCGCCCGGTAGGATAACGTCGGCACGATGCGCCCCGGCATCCCCGTGATGGCCCTGGTAGATCACGAACGCATCGCCCAGCGCCGCCGTATCGACCTCGTCCGCCCCAAGTAGATAGACCGCTTTGATATCGCCTTTGCCGGCGCCGCCGATGATTCCGGCCGTATCCAGGCCGCCGTCGCCCGGCACGAACCCAAGGTCCAATCCGCCGACACGGGCGGCGGCCGTGTGCAGCATGTTGTAGCCATTCCAACCTGACGATTTATCGATCATGCCGTATTTTTCGGCGATGTCGTGGGTCATAGCGTGAACGGCCGCCCCATCGGCGCGCGATAAGGCGCCCTGCCCCACGATGATCATTGGGCGGTTTGCGGATTTCAGAATATCCGCAAATGGTGAGGTCCCATCGAGCACGGCTTTGAGCGCATCCGGTCCTGTACCAAGATGCTCATAGTCGTAACGCAGATCCGCCGCCTCGCCGATGACGCCGATCGGGAAATCCCCCATGAGTGTCCGTTTGCGGATGCGGGTATTCAAAACTGCAGCTTCCCATCGCGGATTTGATCCAACGATCAGCAAGGCATCGGCATTTTCTATCCCGGCGATGGTGCTGTTGAACACATAGCCGGCGCGCACCGTCGGATCTAATTTGGCGCTGTCCTGGCGGCAATCGATGTGGGGCGAGCCAAGCGCCGTCATCAGTGCTTTCAGGGACACCATGGCCTCGCAATCGGCCATGTCGCCGGCAATGGCCGCGATCTCGGGCCCTTGGAGACCACCAAGACGCGATTTGATTTCGGCGAACGCCTCGTCCCAACTGGCGGGCTGCAACTTTCCGTCGCGGCGAACGTAAGGACTGTCGAGCCGCTGCCGCCGCAAACCGTCGCAGGCGAAACGTGTCTTGTCGGAAATCCACTCTTCGTTGACGTCCTCGTTCAGGCGCGGCAGTACTCGCATGACCTCGGCACCCCGCGCATCCACACGGATGTTGGAGCCGACGGCATCCATCGCGTCGACGGTCTCGGTCTTTTTGAGTTCCCAAGGCCGCGCCACAAAAGCATATGGCTTCGACGTCAATGCACCCACCGGGCAAAGGTCGATGACATTGCCCGACATCTCGGAATCCAAGGCCTTTTCCAAGTACGTCGTGATTTCGGCATGTTCGCCACGGAACAACATACCCATGTCGGTCACGCCGGCGACCTCCGTCGTGAAACGTACGCAGCGCGTACAATGGATGCACCGCGTCATGATGGTTTTGATCAGTGGGCCCATCTCTTTGTCTTCAACCGCGCGCTTGTTTTCGGTGTAACGCGAGTGATCGAGGCCGTAGCCCATGGCTTGATCTTGAAGATCGCATTCGCCGCCCTGGTCGCAGATCGGACAGTCGAGCGGATGATTGATCAGTAGGAATTCCATCACGCCCTTGCGCATTTTCTGCACTTCTGGGGTGTCGGTGTGAACGACCATGCCGTCTGCCACCGGCATCGCACAGGACGCGACAGGCTTCGGTGCCCGTTCAAGCGCTACGAGGCACATCCGGCAGTTGCCGGCGATCGATAACCGTTCATGGTAGCAGAAGCGCGGAATTTCGATGCCGACCTGCTCGCATGCCTGAAGCACCGTCAGTCCGGCGTCGACTTCGACCTCTTGCCCATCGATGGTCAGTTTCGGCATATCGGTTTCCCTGCCCCTACCTTTATTCCGCCGCCTGTTTGGCGCCACCGGCACAGCGTTCTTCCATCAACGGACGGAAATGCCGAATTAATCCTTGGATCGGCCATGCCGCCGCGTCGCCGAGCGCACAGATGGTGTGGCCCTCGACCTGCTTGGTGACTTCTTCCAACAGGTCGATTTCGGCGGACGACGCGTCGCCGTCGACGATCCGGCCCATCATCCGCCACATCCACCCGGTACCCTCGCGGCACGGGGTGCACTGGCCGCAGCTCTCGTGCATGTAAAATTTCGACAAGCGCCGGATCGCCTTAATCACGTCGGTCGATTGGTCCATGACGATAACAGCGGCGGTTCCAAGACCGGATTGAACTTCGCGAAGCGAGTCGAAATCCATCAAGACGGTCGAACAGGTTTCTTTCGGCAACAGCGGCACGGACGAGCCACCCGGAATGATGGCCAGTAAATTGTCCCATCCGCCGCGAACCCCACCAGCGTGCTTTTCAATGAGTTCTTTCAGCGGAATGCCCATTTCCTCTTCGACCGTGCATGGCTTGTTCACATGACCGGAAATGTTAAAGAGCTTGGTACCGGTGTTTTTTTCACGCCCTAAACCGGCAAACCAACTCGGCCCGCGCCGCAAGATGGTCGGCACGACGGCGATGCTTTCGACGTTATTCACGGTTGTCGGACATCCCCATACGCCGACATTCGCAGGAAATGGTGGTTTTAGGCGCGGTTGGCCTTTTTTGCCTTCAAGGCTCTCGATCAGGGCCGATTCCTCGCCGCAAATATACGCGCCGGCGCCGCGATGGATGTAAAAATCGAATTTCCATCCCGTGCCGCAGGCATTGTCGCCGATCAGACCATTGGCATATGCCTCGTCGACGGCGCGTTGCAGGGCTTCGGCTTCACGGAAAAACTCACCACGAACGTAGCAGTACGCCGCATGGGCGTTCATGGCATAGGCAGCGATCAACGCCCCTTCGATGAGCTTTTGCGAGTCGTGGCGCATGATCTCGCGGTCTTTACAGGTACCGGGTTCGCTCTCGTCCGCGTTGATGACAAGATAGTGCGGGCGCTCGCCGACTTCTTTCGGCATGAACGACCATTTCATGCCGGTGGAAAATCCGGCCCCGCCCCGTCCGCGCAGACCGGAGGCTTTAATTTCTTCGATGATCGTCTCGCGGCCCTTCTCGATCAAGGCCTTGGTATTGTCCCAATCACCGCGGGCGCGGGCACCGGACAGGCTGGTGTCCTGAAGCCCGTAGATATTGGTAAAAATCCGGTCCTGATCAGCAAGCATCAGGCGTTCTCCTTCGCCCCTACGCGTTCGGCGCGCAGGTCTTCTTGGTCCGTCAGCGTCGTCAATCCGCCCAGCGGCTCACACGACGCACGAGGGAGTTGTGTGCCAGTCGGCGGGGTCTCTCCGGCGCGAAGTGCGTCGATGATTTCCGCCGTCATATCGCTGTCCAGGTCTTCATAATAGTCGTCGTTGATCTGAACCATCGGTGCGTTGACACAAGCGCCCAGGCATTCGACTTCCAAGAGTGAGAACATACCGTCCTCGGTCGTTTCTCCGTTCTTAATGCCGAGTTTGTCCTGACAGGTCCGCATGACATTATCCGAGCCGCGAAGCCAACAGGGTGTGGTGCCGCAAACCTGAATAAAATACGTTCCAATCGGTTTCAGGTTGTACATCGTGTAAAACGACGCGACTTCGAGAACCCGGATCGACGGCATGTCGAGATAGTCGGCAACATATTCGATGGCCGGCATCGGAAGCCACCCACCGCACTGGCGTTGCGCAATATCGAGCAACGGCATCACGGCGGAGCGCTGCTTGCCTTCTGGGTACTTGGCGACCGCCGCATCGGCCAGCGCTTTGCTGACGGTGTCGAATTCGAACGTTTCCGGCGCATCGGTCATCGGTCGATCTCCCCAAACACGATGTCGATGGACCCGATATTGGCAACCACGTCTGCCAGCATGTGTCCTTTGGACAGCAATTCCGTCGCCTGTAACGAGGCGAACCCCGGGGCGCGAATCTTGCACCGGTAGGGTTTGTTGGTGCCGTCCGAAATCAGATACACGGCAAACTCGCCCTTCGGGGCTTCAACCGCGGTATATGTCTCGCCGGCGGGCACCTTGAAGCCTTCGGTATAAAGTTTGAAATGGTGGATCAGCGCTTCCATCGAATGCTTCATCTCGCCCCGGCTCGGCGGCGTAACCTTGTGATCAATGGACTTGGCTGGGCCGTGCGGTATGTTCTCGATTACTTGCCGCATGATTTTGACGCTTTCGCGCATCTCCAGCATGCGGACGATATAGCGGTCATAGCAGTCACCGTTGGTGCCGACCGGAATCTGGAAATCGTACTTTTCATATCCGTCATAAGGTTGCGATTTGCGGAGATCCCAGGCGATGCCGGATGCGCGCAGATTGGCGCCGGTGACGCCCCAGTCCTGGCATTGCTCGGCCGTGATGGTACCGATGTCGACAGTACGCTGTTTGAAGATTCGGTTTTCCGTCAGCAGCGTTTCGATATCGTCGCAGCATTCCAGAAATTCCGGACACCACGCATAGATATCGTCGAGCAGGTCTTGCGGCACGTCGAAGGCCACACCGCCCGGACGGAAATAGTGCATATGCATCCGCGCACCGCAGGCGCGTTCGCAGAATTCCATCAACTTCTCGCGATGCTCGAAACCCCACAACATCGGGGTCATCGCCCCAAGATCAATCGCGAATGCGCAAATGTTCATCAGGTGGTTCAGCAGGCGGCCGATTTCGGCATAAAGAACCCGGATCGCTTGCCCACGATGCGGAACTTCTAAGCCCATGAGCTTCTCGACGCCCAGGGCAAATGCATGTTCTTGGCATTGCGGTGAGGAGTAATCCAAGCGATCGAAGTAACCCACTGCCTGAACGTAGGTTTTGTGCTCGATTAGCTTCTCGGTGCCGCGGTGCAGCAGGCCGATATGTGGGTCGGCGCGTTCGACAACTTCGCCATCCATCTCCAGGACCAGGCGCAAAACGCCGTGCGCGGCCGGATGCTGAGGCCCAAAGTTGATGTTGTAATTCTTGATCTGTGTCTCAGCCATTAGGAAGGCTCCCCTTCCTGGTCCGCTTTCTCGTCACCCGGCAACATACGCTGCACCCCTTCCCAGGGG
The DNA here is from genome assembly GCA_965222395.1 of Rhodospirillales bacterium. Lineage (GTDB taxonomy): Bacteria > Pseudomonadota > Alphaproteobacteria > Rhodospirillales > Casp-alpha2 > UBA4479. The sequence continues at coordinate 955,427 of OZ244947.1, read as the reverse complement.
CTCAGAAAATCGAAGGTTCGAAATTCCTGCGTCAATTTGACGGGCTCGTAGACAACGCGCTTTTGCTCATCGTCATAGCGCAGTTCAACATAACCGGTCAGCGGAAAATCCTTACGCAGCGGATGCCCTTCGAACCCGTAATCGGTCAAAATGCGCCGCAAGTCCGGATGGCCGATAAAGGCGATGCCGAACATGTCCCAAGCTTCGCGTTCCCACCAATTGGCGGACTTGAAAAGCGTCGTGGCGCTGTCCACGGGTGTGTCTTCATCGGTTCGGATTTTCACGCGAATTCGTGTGTTATGGACCATCGACAAAAGGTTGTAGACAACCTCAAACCGTTCGGATTCTTCGGGGTAATCGACGCCGCAGATGTCACAGAGTGTTGAAAACTGGCAGTTGGCATCGTCACGCAGGTATTTGAGGACCTTGAGGATTTCGTCGCGCTGCGCATGCAACGTCAATTCGCCGAGGCGTTGTTCAACGCCCGTCACCGCCGGTCCCAGCTGCGCGGCGATGACTTCGCCCATTTCCGTGAGTACTTCGTTCATATCGATGCCTGCGCCCTTGAACAGCTCTAGCGGAACAGCGTTCCCGTACGACGAATCTTCTTTTGCAATTGCATAACGCCATAGACCAAAGCTTCCGCCGTCGGCGGGCAACCGGGCACATAGACGTCAACTGGGACGACGCGATCGCATCCGCGTACGACCGAATAGGAATAATGATAGTAGCCGCCGCCGTTGGCACAGGATCCCATGGAGATCACGTAGCGCGGTTCGGCCATTTGGTCGTAAACCTTGCGAAAGGCCGGCGCCATTTTGTTGGTCAGGGTGCCGGCGACAATGATGACGTCCGATTGTCGCGGGCTGGGCCGCGGCACGACACCGAAACGGTCGAGGTCGTAACGGCTGACGTAGGCGTGCATCATCTCGATCGCGCAGCAGGCCAACCCGAACGTCATTGGCCAGAGCGAGCCGGTCCGCGCCCAATTCACCAGATTGTCGACCGAGGCCAGAACAAAGCCCTTATCCTGCAGCTCTCCGGTGACTTGTCGAAGGATCTCGTCCTGTTCCGGACCAGGGGGCAATGGCGCAGCGTCGCTGCCCGTGGGGGTGGTCACTCCCATTCCAGTGCTCCTTTTCGCCATTCGTAAATAAAGCCAATGGTCAGTATGCCGAGGAAGATCATCATCGACCAAAATCCGAAGACACCAAGTTCACCGAGGGTAATCGCCCAGGGAAACAAGAACGCGACTTCTAAGTCGAAGATGATGAACAAAATTGCGACCAGATAAAAGCGGACGTCGAATTTGTGACGGGCGTCCTCGAACGCCTCGAAGCCACATTCGTAGGCGGAGTTTTTCTCAATATCCGGACGTTGCGGCGCGACGATGAATGACCCCAGCACAGCCACGCAAGCGATGGCTGTTGCGATCCCCAAGAACACAAGGATCGGCAGATACTCACTTAAAAGACTATCCAAGTCTTAAACCCCCATGTTTGTCAGTTTGTCTGCGGTAGAAAGCATGCAATCGATCCCCGCGTCGCCGCCACCAACACTATTGGTATGCCCGAGAACCTACGTTAATTCAATGCCCTACCGACACAATGCACGGTATTTTTTCGCAGGTGCAATGCATCGTCTTTAGACTGCGCCGGGAGCATATCTAATGACGATCAGACGCAATTGCGTTTGCGGTCTTATCGGCTCGCGGGCCTTCCGATTGCGTGTTTGTCGGCAGACGAAACTGGAACAGCGTTCCACTTTCCGGCGGCTGTAATTTCTCCGCCCGTATTTCGCCGGAATGTAACTCGACAAGTCGCTTGCACATGTAGAGACCGAGGCCCGTTCCGGCTGTGCCACCGCTATTCTGGCCGCGATAGAACTTCTCGAAGACGTCTGCTAAATCCGCCTCGGACAGCGTTGTCCCGCGGTCCGTTACCGTCACGCATGTGCTGCTATCATCGAATTCGATACAGACATCAATCTGTTGATCACGAGGGGAGTATTTCGATGCGTTGGTGACCAGGTTTTCGACGACCCGCTCAATCAAACTTTGGTCTCCGTATAAGTCGATTTCATTGCCCGAAGATGCAAAAGATACCCTATCCCAACCGCAGAGTTCGTTTATGCGCGCTGAAACATCGGCGCATACCTGAGTTAGCGAGAAGTTAGACTTTTGCAGCGTTAATTCCGCTTCGTCGATTTTAGCGACATCAAGTGCCGCATCAATGAGTCCGGTCATGCGAACAACGTTCTTTCTGATCGATGCGAGCCGCTTTGAGATGTTCGCTTGCGACTCGTCGTTTGGCGAAAGCCGTCGCATTAACATCTGAGCGGTTGCGTCAATAATCGCAAGTGGTGTTCGAAACTCATGCGAGGTCATTGAGAGAAAGTCTTTTTGAAGCTTATGTGCGGCGATTTCCCGGTCTAACGCCAGTTCAAGATCGGTCGATTTTTTGGCGAGTTCCAAGGTTGTCCTCTTCTGTTCGGAGACGTCACGTAGAACCGCAACAACTGAACCATCTTGCTCCGCCCCTGTAACGCCGATCGACATTTCGATGTCAATGTGCCGACCACATCCACCTTCCACGATCAAATCGATACCCCGCCTGAGACGTTCTTGGGCCTGCTCGCCCAGGATTGATGGGTAAAGGTCGTGCCAAAATCCGTCATCGTTCTGGACCGGTAGAACAGCCGATATATGTGCTCCGAAAGCGGTCGACGCCTCGCGGCCAAAAATCTCGGCTGCGGTATTGTTGAAGATTTCAATGCGGCCTTCTTTGTCGGTCACAATGATGGCATCGGCTGCCGTCTCGACCGTGGCCACGAACCGCGCCAGATGCTGATCAGCTTGGGCTTGTGCCTCCGACGCGGCGATCAGGCTTTCGCGGTAACGATGGACTGACGCCTCGAGGACGCGGATTTCGTCCGAGGGGTTCTTCTGTTCGGGTATCCGTTGATCGATATGTCCGTTATTTAGCCGTTCAAGGGCATGGCTCAGTGCAGATAGCGGACGACTGATCCTATTGCCGAAGACCGATCCGATAATCGTACCTACTATAATCGCGACCGAGAGCAAGGCGATGATGATCGTGATGGCGGAGCGCTCGAACTCCTCCATTTTCATTGCCCTGTTTCTCGTTGCCTCCTCAACCTCGAGAAGGGATGCGGTGAGCTTTTGGTCCAGCTGTTCGGCGAGGCTCGTAGTCTTCGGAAACAGCAAGATCTTCGGGCCGTGGTCATTCCGTTCCAACGCTTCCAAGATTTGACCGCCAGTCGCCGCATACTCCTGGTGCAATTCCCAAGCGCCAGATACCGCATTGCCGACCGAGTAATATGCAGGATCAAAGGTAAATCCGCTCGAGCTCTCCTTATCAGAATCGAGCTGTACCAACGTCTCCTTGAAAAGGCGGCTAATTTTTTCCTCGTCCGAATAAAACTTTTCGGCGTTGATCGCGAAAAGGTCATCCAACTTATTGCTTGGCGTCTGCCCGGTAGACGCGGCGATCGCGCGCTCCAAATGAATTTCCTGCTGCAATTGCAGAACCGTTATTTCAGTCACCGATTGAACGGTAGGAACGAGATAATTTGAGACTTTCTCTGTTTCTTCGTGGATGGCGACCAAGAAATACAGCGCGGCAGTTGTTGCGAGGACAGGCAAGACCATCGCCGAGAAGATCGCGGCTTTGGTCCGAGTAACAATTGATTTTAATGGGCTCATGACGCTGCTGAAATCACTACCGGAAATCCAGGAAAACGCGGTCACTTTGCTTCAGACGCCTACATGTCTGCAATGCGTAGAAGTACTAAGCAATTCAGATACAGGATGAATGTAAGGATAGTGGCGGGAGTGACGGGACTCGAACCCGCGGCCTCCGGCGTGACAGGCCGGCGCTCTAACCAACTGAGCTACACCCCCTTGGGGGATCGCGACGGTCATGTGACCGGCGAAGAAGCGATCATCTAAAGCACCCCCATGGGGGTGTCAAGCGGGACTCAGGTCAATTCTATTTTTGTCTGAGGATGAAGGTAAAATATGGCTGTTAATGCCTCATCGAATGGTTGGCCGCCCGACCGTTTCGATGTTACCTCAGGTTATTCTCGTCGTGCTTGGAAATGGTGGGCGGTGACGGGTTCGAACCGCCGACCCTCTCGGTGTAAACGAGATGCTCTACCAGCTGAGCTAACCGCCCTCTTGACGAATGGACGATGGTATACTTTGCCACGTCGATGAGGGCAAGAACTCGAAAGTATCCGCACAAAGAAAACGCCGGCCCAAATTGGACCGGCGTTTTCGCGATCGAAAGAAACGTTACGTCAGTTGACGGCGTCTTTAAGACCCTTACCAGCCTTGAACTTCGGCTGTTTCGACGCGGCGATTTGGATGGTTTCGCCGGTGCGCGGGTTGCGACCGGTGGTAGCTTTGCGCTGAACCACGGAAAACGTGCCGAAGCCAACGAGGCGAACTTCGGTACCGGATTTCAGCGAGCTGGTGACGGAATCGAAAACCGCATCGACGGCCTTCGCAGCGTCGGCTTTGGTCAGGCCGGCTGCATCAGCAACGGCGGCGACGAGATCATTCTTATTCACGGCAAATGCCCCCTTTTTCATAAGGTTGAGGGATACTAAAAATCCGCAACATGGCGGAAAACCAAGGGTTTCCGCCGCTGCGGCGTGCAGACAGAGTCTATGGTTTTGTGCTGATCAGCGTCAATTCGCGTCCCGATAAAACCGCAAAATATGGGGGATAACTCTGGGCGGTAGCCACAATACGTTGATATATATGGCAAAATACCGATCGGCAGTTTTGACCTTATTTTCATTATTTCGGAGCGAAATCCGCAAAAACCCCAGGTTTCTGGGAAAAACGCGCGATTCCCGAAAATCGATTCGATTGAAGACTGCGCGAACTAGGGAGGCGTGCGGGCAAAAACACGAAGGGCGCGACCGTCTCCGACCGCGCCCTTCGACGTTTGAATATCGAGACGGCCTAGTGTTTAACCAAATCCTTTGCCTTCTCGCTACCGGTGTCCGACGCCAAGCTTGCAGCTTCGGCTTCGTCTTCTTCCGTCCACTCAATGGGCGAAAGCGGCGACACCAATGCACGCTCGAGAACCTCGTCGACGGTCGAGACAGGAACGATTTCAAGCCCGTCTTTGACGACATCGGGTATATCGGCGAGATCTTTCTCGTTCTCTTGTGGGATCAGTACCGTTTTGATTCCGCCGCGCAGCGCTGCGAGGAGTTTCTCCTTGAGCCCACCAATCGCCAAGACCCGACCGCGCAGCGTAACTTCGCCGGTCATCGCAACTTCGCGGCGTACCGGAATGCCGGTCAATACGGATACGATCGACGTCGTCATGCCGACGCCGGCCGACGGTCCGTCTTTCGGGGTCGCACCCTCCGGCACGTGGACGTGAATGTCCTTCTGATTGAACAGCGGCGGACGGATACCAAAGGTATGTGAGCGCGACTGCACATAGGACTTGGCGGCCTGAATGCTCTCTTGCATCACATCGCCGAGCTTGCCGGTGATGGTCATCTTGCCTTTGCCAGGCACCATGACAGCTTCAATCGACAGCAACTCGCCGCCGACTTCGGTCCAAGCAAGTCCGGTGACGACGCCGACCAAATCCTCGGACTCGATCTCGCCGAACCGGTATTTTTTGACTCCGGCATATTTATCGATGTTTTCCGGCGTCACTTCGACTTTGTCGAGTTCGCCCATCAAGATGTCTTTCAACGCCTTACGAACCAAATTCGCCAACTCGCGCTCAAGGTTCCGAACACCGCTTTCCTTTGTGTAGTAGCGGATCAAATCGATAATCGCCTCATCGGTAATCGTCCACTCCCCTTCTTTGACACCGTGCTTCTCGACTTGTCTCGGGATCAAATGGGTTTTGGCGATCTCGACCTTCTCATGCTCCGTGTAGCCGGATAGACGAATAATCTCCATCCGATCCAGCAGTGGTCCGGGCATGTTCAGGGTGTTGGCCGTGGTCACGAACATGATATCGGACAGGTCGTAATCGACTTCCAAATAATGGTCATTGAACGTCGAGTTCTGCTCGGGATCGAGAACTTCCAACAGCGCCGATGCCGGATCGCCGCGCCAATCGTTCCCCATCTTGTCGACCTCGTCTAATAGGAACAGCGGGTTCGACGATTTCGCCTTTTTCATCGATTGGATGATTTTGCCGGGCATCGAGCCGATGTAGGTCCGGCGGTGGCCGCGGATCTCCGATTCATCGCGCACGCCGCCCAGCGACATCCGAACGAAGTTCCGTCCCGTCGCATTGGCAATCGACTTGCCCAATGACGTCTTACCGACACCCGGAGGCCCAACGAGGCAAAGGATCGGCCCGGTCACTTTGTTGGTCCGTTGCTGGACCGCAAGATATTCGAGAATACGCTCTTTGACCTTCTCGAGACCGTAGTGGTCGGTATCCAGGGTTTCCTGAGCCTTCTTGATGTCTTTCTTGATGCGCGTGCGTTTCTTCCACGGAATGGACAGCATCCAGTCGAGATAGTTCCGCACCACCGTGGCTTCCGCCGACATCGGCGACATGCTCTTGAGTTTCTTAAGCTCGGCCAGGGACTTTTCCTTGGCTTCTTTGGTGAGCTTGGTCTTGTTGATCTTCTCTTCGAGTTCGGCGGTCTCGTCCTTGCCGTCTTCCCCTTCGCCGAGTTCTTTCTGAATGGCTTTCATCTGCTCATTCAAATAGTACTCGCGCTGGGTTTTCTCCATTTGGCGCTTCACGCGATTGCGGATTTTCTTCTCAACTTGAAGGACACCGATTTCGGCTTCCATGAAACCAAGGACGCGCTCCAACCGTTCGATGACGGTTTCGAGTTCCAACAGCTCCTGCTTCTCAGAGATTTTAATCGCAAGGTGCGACGCAATCGTATCGGCCAGTTTCGACGGATCGTCGATCTGGTTGACGGAGACCAGGACCTCCGGCGGGATCTTTTTGTTCAGCTTGATATAGCTTTCGAACTGGGACACCACGGAACGGGAAACAGCTTCGAGCTCCTGCTCGTCTTCTTCGGTCTCCGGCAACCGGGTCGCTTCGACCTGGAAGAAATTCTCGGTTTCGGTGAACGTATCGATCTTCGCGCGTTGAATGCCTTCGACGAGAACCTTCACGGTGCCGTCGGGCAACTTCAATAACTGCAGCACCGTGGATACGGTGCCGATATCGTAAATATCGTCCTTGCCGGGGTCGTCCTCGGCGGCGTTCTTCTGCGCAACCAGTAAAATCTGTTTGTCGTCTTTCATCACGTCTTCTAGCGCGCGGACGGATTTCTCGCGTCCGACGAAGAGAGGCACGATCATATGCGGGAAGACGACGATGTCGCGCAGCGGCAAGACCGGAAAAACGTCTTTTTTATCTTCTGAGTCCATTGATGGGTCTCCGTTAAGGTCGGGTCGCGCCCCCCGCTTTCGCGCAGCGACCCAGTGTATTGCGGTTGCTTAGAAAGTGGGCTTATTCACGGTTATGTGCAAGTGCTAACCCGGTCAAACCTGTGGGTGCATTTGACCCGTTTACATCGTGATTCCTTCATGGAATCCGCGTATGCCGATGCCACCACCACAATATTTGGGCGATAACTATCCTTCAATACGAACCGCAGGGCTGCAACAGATCAGTGTGCTGATCAACTACCTGAAATATCGAGATGATTCGGGTTAAGACGCGGAAGATTCGATCTCTTCTTGGCGGTCCGCATAGATAAACAGCGGCGGCGCACCGTCATCAACTGTGTCTTCGTTGATCACAACTTCCTCGACGCCATCCAATCCTGGGAGATCGAACATTGTGTCGAGAAGGATGTTTTCCATGATCGACCGCAGGCCACGTGCCCCGGTTTTTCGTTCGACCGCCTTTTTCGCCACCGATTCGAGGGCTTCATCCCGAAACGTCAACGAGACGTCTTCCATATCGAACAGGCGCTGATACTGTTTGACCAGGGCGTTCTTCGGCTTTGTCAGGATTTCGATCAGCGCGCTTTCATCCAAGTCTTCGAGCGTCGCCAATACCGGCAGACGGCCGACGAATTCGGGAATCAATCCGAACTTCAACAAATCCTCCGGCTCGACCTCGGCAAGAATCTCGCCGGTCTGGCGGTCGTCCGGTCCGCTGACATCAGCGCCGAAACCGATATTTGTCCCCTTACCGCGCGCACCTATAATCTTGTCCAAGCCGGCAAATGCACCGCCGCAGATGAACAATATGTTCGTCGTATCGACTTGCAGGAATTCTTGCTGCGGATGCTTGCGTCCACCTTGCGGCGGCACCGATGCGACGGTCCCTTCCATAATTTTCAGCAAGGCCTGCTGAACGCCCTCGCCGGACACGTCACGGGTAATCGATGGGTTGTCCGACTTACGGCTGATTTTATCTACTTCATCAATGTAGACGATGCCCCGCTGCGCCCGCTCGACGTTGTAATCTGCCGACTGCAGCAGCTTCAGGATAATGTTCTCGACATCTTCACCAACGTAGCCGGCTTCGGTCAGGGTCGTGGCGTCGGCCATCGTAAACGGCACATCCAAAATCCGCGCCAAAGTCTGCGCCAGGAGCGTTTTACCGCACCCGGTCGGGCCGATCAGCAAGATGTTCGATTTCGCCAACTCGACGTCGTTGCTCTTGCCGCCGTGATTTAACCGTTTGTAGTGGTTGTGAACGGCAACCGACAAGACCCGTTTGGCCCGGGCTTGGCCAATCACGTAGTCGTCCAAAACCGTGCAAATATCGATCGGCGTCGGCACCCCCTCGCCTGATTTGACGAGATTGGTCTTATGCTCTTCGCGGATGATGTCCATGCATAGTTCGACGCATTCGTCGCAAATGAACACGGTCGGGCCGGCGATGAGTTTGCGTACCTCATGCTGGCTCTTGCCGCAGAAAGAGCAATACAGCGTATTCTTCGAATCACCGCTTCCGCCGGATTTGCTGCTCATTAGGACTCCTTGATCGCAGAGATCATTGTGTATCGCATGTTACCCGCCGCACCCGGCGCGGTACAATCCCCAATTCTTTCGGCCGGAAAATCCGTCTTGCGAAAACTGCGAGAGGCCGGCGGAAAGAGGGGTCTTAATCGTCTTTGGACTCGCCCGTGCCGGGACGGTCGGCCACGACTTCGTCAACAAGGCCGAATTCCTTGGCTTCGTCGGCGCTCATGAAATTATCCCGTTCGACGGCGGCCGAGATCGTGTCGAAGTCCTGGCCGGTATGCTCGACATACATGTTGTTCAGGCGCTCGCGCAGCTTCAAGATTTCACGGGCCTGTATTTCGATGTCTGTCGCTTGGCCTTGTGCGCCGCCGGACGGCTGGTGAATCATGATGCGCGAATTCGGCAACGCGTAGCGTTTTCCTTTGGTGCCGGCGCACAACAACAGCGAGCCCATGGACGCGGCTTGACCGATGCACACCGTCGATACGTCGGGACGGATGTAGCGCATGGTATCGTAAATCGCGAGACCAGACGTCACTACGCCCCCCGGTGAATTGATGTAAAACGAAATGTCCTTGTCCGGATTTTCCGATTCCAAGAACAGCAACTGTGCGCAAATCAGGCTGGCTACATCATCGTGAACGGCGCCGGTCAAGAAGACGATCCGTTCTTTCAGAAGCCGCGAATAAATGTCGTATGCGCGTTCGCCGCGATTGGTCGTTTCGACGACCATGGGGACCAATGCGTTCATATGCGGCTCGATCATTTCGGACATTCTTCTACTCTCCTGCGGTGGGATGCTCCCCCGAGATAATCCGGGCGGAACGGCCATGCAAGGCCGATGTTCCGTCCGGGTGCCGCCTTTGCCTAGTTGACTACTCAGCCTTGTCTGCGTCAGCTTTTTTCTTGGCCGCTGGCTTCTTGGCTGGTTTCGCCTCGCCGTCGGTTTTCTTTGCGGCTGCTTTCTTTTTCGGTGCTGCTTTCTTTTTCGCCGCCGGTTTCTTTTCAGCGGCTTTGGCCTCTTCGTTGTCCGCTTCCAGCTCCTTTACGAGGTCTTCCATCGTCGTTGGTTTATCGGTGACTTTGACCATTTCAAGAATGAAATCGACGATCTTGTCCTCGTATACAGGGGCGGTGATTTGTTCCATCGCCTGCGGATTGCTCTTAAAGAATTCCATCACTTGTTTTTCTTGTCCCGGGTACTTTCGGGCTTCCTGCATGATGGCCTTGTTGATATCGTCCTGACCGATCTGGATATTGTTCTCGCGGCCGATTTCCGACAGCAGCAGCCCCAAGCGAATCCGACGCGCGGCAATGGTCTCGAACTCAGCCTTTTGATCGGCATCAGGTTCGATCGTATGGGCTTCTTCGTGATCCTTGTCGTCGCCGTGGGCCGGGTCCGACCCGTGTTGTTCATGTTGCCATTGATGCAGGATCGATTGGTACTCCTGACCGGCCAGTGTCGGTGGTACATCGAAATCGATTTGGTCAGAAAGTGAATCCAGCAGACGGCGTTTTATCAACATGCGCCCGTATTCTTTGAACTCGCGGCCTTGTTCTTCGCGAACCATCTCACGTAATTTCTCGAGGTTCTCTGCCCCCGCCTTTTTGGCGAGATCGTCGTCGATGGGCGACGGTTTTGCCTCACGAATCTCGTGCACCTTGACCTCAAAGACGGCGTCTTTCCCGGCCAGGTCTTCGGCACCGTACTCATCTGGGAACTTTACGTTCACTTCCAGTTCGTCATCGATATTGACCCCGACCAACTGATCTTCGAAGCCGGGGATGAAGCTACCGGAGCCGAGCTCGAGGTGGTATCCTTCCGCACTTCCACCGGGGAATGCTTCGCCATCAACCTTGCCGACAAAATCGATCGCCAGAACGTCGCCGGATTTGGATTTGCGCTTGCGGCTGATCGGTTCCGACGTCTTGTTGGCCTCGGCGATGCGATCCAATGTCTCGTCGATGGTTTTTTCGTCGATCTCGGGCACCAGGCGCTCAAGTTCAATCGATGCGAAATCCGGCACGGAGATATCCGGCAGAATGTCGAAGGCAATCGTGTATTCCAGGTCCTTGCCGTCTTCATATGAAGAGACGTCGAACTCCGGTTGTCCGGCCGGCCGCAGGCCTTTTTCGGCCAATGCCTGTTGTGCCGATGACGAAACAGCACTCTCCAGGACCTCGCCCATGACGGATTGCCCATAGCGCTTGCGAAGCAAAGAGACCGGCACCTTACCCGGACGAAACCCCGGCATGTTGGCGGTCTTGGCGATCTCGCTCAGCTTTAAATCGACTTTTTCGGCGATATCCTTGGCCGGCAATGCGATCTTGAACTCGCGGCTCAACCCTTCGGACTTGATTTCGGTAACCTGCATCGGAATTCCAAACTTCTCTGCTCTGTGTATCGATCCGACCCTATGTCGGCGTTGGACGCGTTAGGTACAAGCGGCCTTGATGAAAAATGGTGCGGGCGGAGGGACTTGAACCCCCACGACTTGCGTCACAGGTACCTAAAACCTGCGTGTCTACCAATTCCACCACGCCCGCTTTTGCCTTGGCGCGGTCTGACCACGCGCCCCCGCCCAAAGCGGTGCGGTACTCTACTTATTTACGAATGCGTGTCAATCGCCCGAAGCGCCGGAAATCCGGGACATTTTTGGACCGATCTACGAGGCCGTCCAGCTTACAGAAGGCTGCGGACGCTGCTTGAGGCGGCGATTTTCCGACCGGCGCGATAGGCCTCGTGGTTTTCTTCGATTTTACTCAGATTATAGAGGTAATTGACCATCATGCCCGCCGCCTGCTGAATACCTTTTTCAGACGTGTCGCCAAGCCAGTTCAATCGCTCGACGCGGGCGCCGTTCGACAAATGAAAATGTGCGACCGGGTCCAGTGCCCGCGCATTATTTCGCTTCTCCTCAACGAGATATCTGGCACAGAGTCGCATCAGCGGCGCACGGACAGCCTCGGCCAAGGTATCGTCCGTATACCAATCCGGACGATTGACAATATCCTTCAATAGGCCTTTTGCACCTGACTTGCCCCCAGCAGCGGCTTTCAATGCTTTGCGTTCAGCCGGCAGTAGCAATTTCGGTTCGCCTTCGGCATAAAGTCCGTCCAGCCACTTCCGAAAACCGGGGACCGGCGAAAGAGTCGAAAAGGTTCGAAGATTTTCGAAATCCTCACGCAGTTGGCCGACGACCCGCTTGATCAGGAAGTTTCCGAAACTAATCCCTGCCAATCCCTGCTGCGCGTTTGAAATCGAATAAAAAATTGCCGTGTCCGCCGAGTGCGGGTCTTGCAATGGCGCCCCTTCGTCCAACAATTCCTGAACGTTGCCTGCGATCCCATTGACCAGCGCGACTTCAACAAAAATCAGCGGCTCGTCCGGCATGCGCGGATGAAAAAACGCGAAACATCGACGATCGGAATCCAGCCGGTTTTTCAAATCTTCCCAACTGGCGATTGCGTGCACAGCTTCGTACTGAATTAATTTCTCCAAAACCGCCGCCGGCGTATCGTCCCAAGTAATCACTTGAAGTTCGAGAAAATCGACGTCGAACCACGATATCAGGATCGCACGTAGATCGCGTTCCAGAGCCTTCAACGACTTGTCCTGCCGTGCGTAACGCAACAATTCCGCGCGCATGTCGACGAGGAATTTTACGCCATCCGGGAGTGCGTTGAATTGCGTCAAAAGTCGCGTCCGCGGCGCTTCGAGCGCTTGGCGTAGCTTGTGCTCCGCCTCGTGCCGCTCGCTGTCATCTTCCGCCAGTTGCACAGCATCGATGGCGGCATCGACGGCGGTCGGGTCCGTGTCGAATTCGCTGGCCATCAGGCTGAGGAACCGTTGCCGCCCTGTGTCGTCGAGGGCCAGATAGACTTGACCTAATTTCGCCGCTTCGGCGCGCGCGGTGACTTCCCCGCCCTTGTTGTCCAGACACGCGCGCATCTGAGCACGAACGATCTCGAGGTCCGAATCCGGCAAATCCGGTCGCGCGGTCGCCGTCGTCGCGTCATAGGCGGTTCCGGCAATGGATCGCCAGCCGCTTTTTAAGTTGCGGATCGTACGATCTAAGAAGCTCGTTTGTTCTCCATCCATGGTGCTTAAACTGACCTATTCTGCTAATTGCCGCAACTGTTGCACGATGTGTTGGGCCACTAAAAACGGCGAAAAACGCCTGGCAATAATTCGGCAATATCTTCGGCGATCAGACCAGGGCCGATCATGGCTGCCGCGGCGCCATGGCACCAGACTGCGGCGGATGCTGCCTCGAATAGTGGCATGCCGGTGGCGGTAAAACCCGCGACGAGGCCTGCCAACACATCGCCGGATCCGGCGGTGCCCAGCCATTTCGGTGCATTGGCGTTGATGATTGCGCGCCCATCTGGTGCCGCCACGACGGTGTCCGCACCTTTCAGCAAGACGATTGCTCCGGACTCGCGCGCGGCGTCGCGGGCGCGGCTCAGTTTGTCGCCTTCGAGATTGAAGATGCGGCGGAATTCGCCCTCGTGCGGAGTAATAATCGCCCGTCCGTCCAACCGGTCGATCAGGTCTTCTGGGTCGTCGGCGAAGGCCGTCACCGCATCGGCGTCGAGGATGAATCGTCGGTCTTCGGTGGCAAGTGCGGTCTTCACGATGTCCCGGGTTTCCGGCCCAGTACCAAGACCCGGTCCAATCAATATGGCATTGCGCCGATGATCGGCGAACATGTCCGCGAGATCACCGCGCGCCTCGACGATATTACCAGGATCGCCCGCACGATAGGTGGCGGCAGCATCCTTGGGCACGCTCAACGTCACAAGGCCAGCGCCGGCGCGCCGCGCTGCCCGCGCAGCAAGACGCGCCGCGCCGGTCATTTCCGCGCCACCGACTATCACAAGATGACCGCGGTCATATTTGTGGGCGGTTTCCGGCATTCTGAAGGGCAGCAAGTCTCGCCAGATATCCGGGATGTTCTCGCAGGCATGTGGATGAATCGTATCTAGGACTGTTTCTTCGATGCCGATATCGGCGACGACGACGTCGCCACACACCCCGCGTCCTGGAAATAGCAAATGGCCGGGTTTTTTGCGAAAGAACGTGACTGTCGTTGCGGCGCGGAGGGCCGTTCCCATGATCGCCCCGGTGTCACCGTTGACACCGCTTGGCAAATCGACGGCAACGGACGGCAGCGCCATCTCTGCGGCTCGGTTTAGGACCTCTGCCGCAGGACCTTCGATATCGCGTTGCAGGCCGGCCCCGAACAAGGCGTCGATGATCACCGTATTTGCGCTCAGCACGTCGGTCGAGAGCGGAACAACGTCACCGGTCCAGCGTTGGTAGTTGGCGAGCGCGTCGCCGGTGAGATTTTTTGGGTCGCCCAATGCCGCGACGGTGACGGTATGGCCGCGGTTCTTCAGATACCGGGCCGCGACGTAGCCATCCCCGCCGTTGTTACCCGGACCGCAGAGACACAAGATCGGCCGACTTTTTGCAAGTGTGGCGGTGGCGTTGGCGACCGCTTGTCCCGCGTTCTCCATGAGTGTCAGCCCAGGCGTGCCATCGGCGATGGCGGTTGCATCCGCCTGACCCATTTCTTTGACACTGAGGAGTTCCGGTCCGGTCATGGCCGGAGAGTACACCGTAACCGATCCACGGAAAAATTTTTCCACATGTGACCGACTTGGACACGTCGATCGAACATGATAGAACAAATCAAGAACATTTTAACCATTGGAGCACAATATGCACATGCGCACCGGCCCCGATTTGCGGCGATTGCAAGCGGATATCGACAGGTTGGAACGCGGGCACATCGTTGCCCGGCGGGCAAAACCGGTCTTGCGTACCGGGGCCGTGGACGTCGACATCGCCTTACCCGAAGGCGGTCTGTCGCGACATGGTCTGCACGAGGTGCTGGCCCCCCCCTCTTCGTCCGTGCCGCACGGTATGATGGCCGCTGGCGCTGCCAGTGGTTTCGTCGCCGGATTACTGGGGCGCTTGATGGCGGACCGGCAGAAGCCGGTTTTGTGGTGCCGTCGTAATCACGACCTGTATGCGCCCGGGTTGCAGCGTTATGGCGTCCCGATCGAGCATGTCCTGTTGGCACACCCAAAAAACGATACCGATATGCTCTGGGCGATGGAAGAAGGCCTCCGCAGCGGTGCCGTCGCTGCCGTCGTCGGTGAAGCGGATAACCCGTCTCATACGGCGTTTCGTCGCCTCCAATTAGCGGCGGAACGGAACGGTATTCCTGGTTTTTTATTGCGGGCAGGTACGGCGGAACGCGCCGCTGGTCCGGTCACAACCCGTTGGTCCGTGACCCCGGCTCCGAGCCAGCCGTGTGCATTAGATGCGGCATGGCCGGGCTGTCCTCGTTTCGATGTACGGCTTTTACGTGCCCGGGGTGTTCCACCCCGTCAATGGATCATGGAGTGGCAATATGACGACACCAAACCGTCGTCGGGTTGTTTCGCTGTGGTTACCGGCGTTGACGACCGCCCGATTGTGGCAGTCGCCGACCATGGGACCCGGCGATTGTCCGCATGACGCACAATTGCTGAACGATATCAAAACCACCGAGCGGGTTGCGCATTGGTGTGGGCGTTACACGCCCTGGACGGCGACCGATGACAGCGGTGGTATCTGGTTGGACATCACCGGATGTCAGCACTTGTTCGGCGGCGAGCACGCGTTGATGAACGATATGGCTGGACGTTTCCAAGCGCAAAATATTGCAATGCGCGCGGCGGTTGCCGATACGCCTGGGGCTGCGTGGGCGGCGGCGCGGTTTGGCACCAGGATGGATATCACAGTGGTCGAGTCCGGTGCGCAGCGAGAAATTCTTTCCCCGCTCCCCGTCGCCGCGCTGCGGTTGTCGTCCGATGCCGCCGAGGGATTACGACGCCTAGGCCTCCGTCGGATCGGTGACTTATACCCAATGCCGCGCGGACCGGTTGCGGCTCGATTTGGAGCGGAGACCTTGAAGCGCCTCGATCAAGCGCTTGGCCGCCGGGATGAACCGTTGTCGCCGATACGCCCAGTGCCTTCAAACCGGGTGCGGATGACGTTTCCCGATCCGATCGGCCTGACCCATGACCTGTGGGCTGGGTTCGTGCGGTTGCTGGATGCATTGCTGCAACGTTTGGAACAAAGCGATGAAGGCGTGCGGTGTTTGGAATTGACGGGATACCGGGCCGACGGCACGGTCGCGCGACTAATGATCGGTATCGGCGCCGCCAGCCGTGATGGCGATCATATCGAACGCTTGATGCGCGAAAAGTTCGACACTTTCGATCCAGGTTTTGGCATCGAAGTGATGACCCTCGCTGCGACATCCACCGACCCGCTGCCATGCGCACAGCATGATCTTTCAGGTACCAGCGCAGTCGATGCGAATTTTGCAAAGCTGAAAGACCGTTTGGCCAATCGCCTAGGGATACGTCGATTGGGTCATATCGGCACGGCGGAGAGCCATATCCCGGAACGTGCTTTTACTCGGGATATCGATCCTGTTGTGTCCACACCATCGGCAGCGCAGTCGCCTCGTCTGACCCGCCCGCTGCATCTTCTCAGTCCTCCGGAACCTGTCGAAACCATGGCGCCGGTTCCCGACGGTCCGCCGGTGATGTTTCAATGGCGGCGGCAAACCCATCGCATCGTTCGTGCAGACGGGCCCGAACGCATCGCACCGGAA
Source organism: Rhodospirillales bacterium (assembly GCA_965222395.1). Lineage (GTDB taxonomy): Bacteria > Pseudomonadota > Alphaproteobacteria > Rhodospirillales > Casp-alpha2 > UBA4479. The sequence goes on along the minus strand of OZ244947.1, from coordinate 938,786 downwards.
TGGTGGCTCGAGGATCCCGCGTGTTTGGCCGCTGGGCATAACCGGGCGCGAGATTACTACCGGGTCGAAGACGAAACCGGGGCGCGGTACTGGCTGTTTCGGGCTGGGCTATATCAATCCGATAAGGCGCCGACATGGTATGTGCACGGGCTGTTTCCATGACTGGCTACGCAGAACTGCACTGCATGAGCAATTTCAGTTTTCTCAAAGGGGCGTCGCACCCGGAGGAATTGGTGTTGCAGGCTGCCGCCCTTGGATACACGTCGCTGGCGATCACCGATTACAATAGCGTCAGCGGTTTGGTGCGTGCGCATATTGCTGCCAAACAGCACGGCATCCAGCTCATCATCGGGACGCGAGTCACACTCTGTGACGGACCGGATATTTTAATGTATCCGATGGATCGTGCGGCGTATGGCCGGTTGTGTGGCTTGTTGACGTTAGGCAAGCGGCGTGCGCCCAAAGGTGCGTGCAATCTGACGGTTTCCGATCTGACATCATCGGATTTCGCCGGCGGTACCGGGCAGATGGCTGTCGTCGTCTCGCCGCAGGGATTGACCGAGGCGTTTACGCGCCGTCTCTCGGATATCAAAGATATCTTTGGTGATCGTTTGCATGTGTCGGTGTCATATGCGTATCGGGGCGACGATGCCCAACGCCTGCATGCGTTACGTGACCTATCCGGGCGCACGGATGTGCCGTTGATTGCGACCGGTGATGTTCGTTTTCATACCCCGGAACGGCGTCCATTGCAGGATGTGCTGACGTGTATCCGCGAAGGCGTCATGATTCATTCCGCCGGGTTTCGTCTTGCCGCCAATGCGGAACGGCACTTGAAGACGCCTACGGAGATTGCGCGTTTATTCGCCGATATTCCCGAAGCCGTCGCGCGAACGACAGAGATTGCCGAGGCATGCCGGTTCAATTTGGACGAGCTTCGTTACAATTACCCGGTTGACCCGGTTCCGTCGGGTACGACGCCGCAAGGCGAGCTCGAACGCCTTGCGTGGAAAGGTGCTGAAGATCGATACCCGCACGGTGTGCCCGTCAAAGTGCGTGATCAGGTCACGCATGAATTGACGCTAATCGACGAATTGGGGTTCGCCCCTTATTTTTTGACCGTTCATGACATCGTTCGCTTTGCCCGCTCGCAGAATATTCTGTGTCAGGGCCGGGGGTCTGCCGCCAATTCCGCCGTGTGTTATTGCATTGGAATCACCGCGGTTGACCCGGCCCGCAACGATTTGTTGTTCGAACGTTTCGTCAGCGCCGAACGCGGCGAGCCCCCCGATATCGACGTCGATTTCGAAAGCGGTCGACGTGAAGAAGTCATTCAATACGTATACAAAAAGTACGGACGGCACCGGGCCGGTATGACGGCGACAGTGATTACGTATCGTTCAAAAGGCGCTATCCGTGAAGTCGGCAAATCTTTGGGCCTGACAGACGCAACCATCAAGGCGTTGCAGACGGCATGCTGGCGCCGGCGCTGGCACGAGATTACGCCGGATCATATTCGCGATGCAGGCGTCGACCCCGATCTACCGATGGTGCGGATGACGATGCTGTTGGCTGGCGATTTGATCGGCTTTCCCCGTCATTTGTCACAGCACACCGGCGGTATGGTGATAACGGATACACCGCTTTGCGATGTGGTGCCGATCGCCAACGCGGCGATGGCCGAACGGACGGTGATCGAATGGGACAAGAACGATCTGGATGCGTTGGGGATATTGAAGATCGATATTCTCGGTCTTGGTATGCTGACGGCGATCCAAATCTGCTTTGACATGATCCGATCGCATACAGGCCGTGATTTGACTCTGGCGACCATTCCCGCCGAAGACCCGGTCGTGTATGACATGTTGTGCGCGGCGGACAGCATTGGCGTATTTCAGGTCGAAAGCCGTGCGCAAATGAGCATGTTGCCCCGTCTGCGGCCTCGGAATTTTTATGACTTGGTCATCCAGGTGGCGATCGTTCGCCCCGGCCCGATCCAGGGCGACATGGTGCACCCGTATCTGCGACGCCGACGCGGCGAAGAAGCCGTCAGTTTTCCGTCCGAGGCTTTACGCGATGTTTTGGGAAAAACGTTGGGCGTGCCGTTGTTCCAAGAACAGGCCATGAAGGTCGCCATCGTCGCGGCTGGCTTTACGCCGACCGAATCCGATCAGTTGCGCCGCGCCCTGGCGACATTTCGCAATCACGGGGATATCGCGCAGTTTCAAAGCCGGTTTATCGACGGCATGTTGAAGAACGGCTATGACCGCGATTTTGCCGAGCGATGTTTCAGACAGATTGAGGGGTTTGCCGATTACGGTTTCCCCGAAAGCCATGCCGCGAGCTTTGCATTACTGGTGTACGTTTCGTCCTGGCTGAAACGCTATTACCCCGCCGCGTTCACGGCATCGTTATTGAATGCACAGCCGATGGGGTTTTATGCGCCGGCGCAGTTGATCCGTGATGTCCGCGCCCATGGGGTCGAGGTTCGAGGGGTCGACATCAATCACAGTGATTGGGACTGCACGGTAGAGCCGAACGCCGCGGCATTTGCACTACGCCTTGGTTTTCGTCAAGCCAAGGGCCTGCGCGAAGAGGATATGTTGCGGCTGGTCGAAACGCGTGCCGCATCGGGTGCCTTTGAAGATGTTGAAGACGTATGGCGGCGGACACGATTGGCAAAACCGGTATTGGAAAAGCTGGCCCGTGCAGATGGTTTTCAGAGTGCTCATCTTTCACGGCGCGATGCCTTATGGCGGGTCAAGGGATTGGACGATCGCGTGATGCCGTTATTCGCTGCGGTCGAAAAGGTCCGGAACGAGCCGAATGCCGCCCTTCCCCCTGCGGCTTTGGGGGAACAAGTCGCCGATGATTACCGGGCCATATCTCTTTCGTTAAAGGCGCACCCGCTTGGTCTATTGCGTGCGCGGCTGACACAACAACGTTATCAAGCCGCTGATTTATTGAAATCCTCAAAGCACGGGCAGCGGCTGCGGATTGCTGGGTTGCTGACCACCCGCCAACGGCCCGGGAGCGCCAACGGCGTCATGTTCATCACAATGGAGGACGAGACAGGCATCGCCAATTTGATTGTCTGGCCGGACAATGTCGAGAAATTCCGCCCAACGCTCATCGCTTCGCAGGTTTTAGGGGTCGATGGAGTCGTCCAGCGTGAAGGTGATGTTATCCATCTGCTGGTCGATGACGCGGAAAACCTGACGCCGCTCCTCGGTCTGTTGGAAGATCCGGATGCCCAAGTTGCCCGACAGATCAGCATTCCATCTCGGAACTTTCATTGAGCATGAGACCCCCCATATCTATGGTACGGCATCATTCCCGCGCTAGGAGACACGTTCATGCCCAATTTACTACGCCTGCCCGTTATCGTACTCGCCTTCTCCTTTCTTGTCGCGGCACTGCCCGCAGCCAATGCCGCAGGCGATGGATTGATCGTCAAGGAGTCCGATTTCGGTGTTGTCAAAACGTTGGACCGCCTGGGGATCGCACTGGAGCGCGCCGGTATTAAGGTGTTCGCCCGCATTCCCCACGACAAGGGAGCAGCGTCTGTCGGGTTGGACTTAGATCCGACGCAAGTGATGATTTTTGGGAATCCGAAATTAGGCACGCCCTTGATGCAATCCAACCCAGCTATTGGTTTGGACTTGCCGCTCAAGGCCGTCGCTTGGACCGATGCAAACGGCAAAACGATGCTGGCGTATACCGATCCGGCGTGGCTTGCGACTCGCTATGACATCACGGACCGCACAGAAGTGTTCAAACGCATGACGGGCGCCTTGAACAAATTCACAGACATGGCCGTGAAACGCGGCATGTTGCCAAAACAATAGCACCTGAAAGAGACGTTTGATGACTGCACGCGTAATCGCCGTCGCCCAACAAAAAGGCGGCGCCGGCAAAACAACATTGGCGGCGCAACTGGCCGTAACTTGGGCCGCCAGCAAATCGGTTGCCGTCATGGATATCGATCCGCAGGGGAGCTTGAGTGCTTGGCACGGTCTCCGCGTTGCTAACCCGAAAGCACTCAGCGACATCCATTTGAGCGATGTCTCCGGGTGGCGCGTCGGCACCGAACTGGACCGTCTGAAGAACGACTTCGAAATCGTTTTAATCGACTGTCCGCCGCACGCCGAAACCGAAACCAAGAATGCCATGCGCGCGTCGAGCTTGGTGGTGATCCCGGTACAACCCTCGCCGATGGATGTTTGGGCAACGGCGCCGACAGCCGAATTCGCCGCCGACCAAGGCACCGATGTACGCCTTATTCTGAACCGTGTGCCACCGCGCTCTCGTCTGGTCGAAAAGGTTCAAGAGATGTTGAAGGACCAGAAATTGAAATTGTCGAACAACGCCCTTGGCAATCGGGTGGCTTTTGCCGCGTCGATGATGGACGGCATGGGCGTGACAGAGAGCGAACCGTCGAGCCAGGCGGCCGAAGAAATACGATCAATCACCCGAGAATTGGAGCGTATCGCGAAATGACCGAATTATCTCCGATCATGCTGGCGTTACACGCGCTGACAGCAACCATATGGGTTGGCGGTATGTTCTTCGCCTATCAGATTCTCCGCCCTAGCGTTCCGGGTATCGAACCACCCCCGGAGCGTCTCAAACTTTGGTCACGCGTATTTCCGAAGTTCTTTTTTTGGGTTTGGATCTCCGTCATCGTTTTGCCGGCCACCGGTTACTGGCAAACCATGTTCGATTTCGGCGGCTTCAAGGGCGCCGGGCTCCACATCCATTGGATGCATGGCACCGGATGGATTATGATCGCCCTCTTCGTCTATCTATACACCAAGCCGTACAAAGCGTTTCGGACGGCTGTCGCGGCAGAGGATTGGCCGACGGCGGGCGTTCACTTGGACCGCATTCGAAAGATCGTCGGCATCAATCTGGTCATTGGATTGATAACGGTGGTGTTGGGCGCATCCGGGCGGCTTTGGACCTGATCAGCCCTATTCCAGCTTGGAGGCTATGCTGACTTCGTTCCGCAGCGTTTGATGGACGGGACAGCGGTCGGCGATCTCGTAAACCTTTTGACGCTCCTCGTCAGTTAGATTTCCCTCGATGTGTACCGCGACCTCGATTTGGTCAATGCGGCCTTCCTGGGTCTCGCAGCTTTCGCAGTCTTCGGCGTGTATCTTTGCGTGCCGGAGCGTGACGCGAGCTTGATCGAGGTTTAAGCCTTTGCGATCCGCGTACATTCGCATCGTCATGGTTTTGCATGCGCCGAGTGCTGCCAGAAGGAAATCGTAAGGCGTTGGCCCCGTGTCGTTGCCGCCGACGCTTAGAGGTTCGTCGGCCGATAACAGATGTCGGCCGCCTATCGAGACCAAGTTGGTGAATTTTCCGGCCCGGGTTTCCTGTACGACGACCCCATCTTCGATGCTCGGAATTTCGGGCCGTTTGACATCTTCAGCAGATCCGATGTACCGCGTCGCCCAGGCGGCGATGACGTTGGCACAGTACACTGCGTCTGCGCGGCGCGACAAAAGGTGATCGGCATCGTCCAAGGACACGAAGCTTTTTGGGTGTTTTGCTGCGACGTAGATATCCTGTGCGTTTTCGATCCCAACTGTGGCGTCGATCGGCGAATGAAATATCAGCAGCGCCTTTTTCAGGTTTGCCACTTTATCCATCAAGCGTTGCGACGCGATATCTTCGAGGAACTGTCTTTTAATCTTGAACGGCCGTCCGACCAGGGTCACATCTGCCTCGCCGTCGGCCTCTATCCGCTCAATGTCATCCTTGAAGTTATTGGCGACGTGATGCGGGTCCGACGGGGCGCCAACGGTGCAAACGGCATCGACCTCCGGTACGTCGCCGGCGGCGGCGAGTACCGCAGCGCCGCCCAATGAATGACCGATCAGGATTTTCGGCGCGTCGAGCGTTTCGCGCATGTAATTCGCGGCGGCGACAAGGTCGCCGACATTGGATGTGAAGTTCGTATTCGCGAACTCGCCTTCGCTCGCCCCCAATCCTGTGAAATCAAAACGCAAGACGGCGATTCCGTTTGCGTTGAGGCCCTCGGCGATGCGGCTTGCGGCAAAAATATCCTTCGAGCAGGTGAAGCAGTGTGCAAACAAGGCATAAGCTTTTGTCGTGCCTTCAGGTCGGTCAAGCCGTGCGGCCAATACGTCACCCAATGCTCCTGTGAAGGAAACTTTTTCACTCTTTCCCGCCATCATATTCCCCTAAGTGTTCAGTGTTGCGCTCACGCCGCGACCGGCTATATGCCCGGCCGCGGCTGTGTCCCAAAATGGTCGTAGTGCGCCATTGTGACGATGCTTGCATCAATCGCTGACAGGACCTGGGTGACCTGCCCTTCGACATCGCCAAACGGTAAGCGAATAGACATCATCGATAGTTGCCGTCCAGTTGCTGTGGTGATCGGCGTGTCGCACAACAACGGTTTTCTGCGCTCGCAAATCGCGTCGTACTCCTGTCGATTTCCGGCCCGCATCTCCAGATTACTAATGTCTGATAGCATCTTGCCGGTCATTTCTGCTCCGATCAGCTTCGCCCGTTCCGTTCCCCAGAAACGAAACCGGTAATCGATTGGATCTTGCGTCACATCGACGACCACGGTCCACGGTAAAAGCGCGGCTGGCAACTTGTCCAATTCGAAGGATTTGTATTCGGGTAAGCCGCTGTTCTGTTCAAGCTGCTGCCAGAGCATAAAACACGACTGAAAATTGGGCGTTAATGCCTCAGGGTCGGCGATCTCGGATATGGTTAGCGGCTTCATCATGGCCCTAGATACCGTACAGCGGCCGCAGTTGACCGCAGAATTACACCGAATCGGTAAATGAACACGAAACTATGTCGCCCATGCGGGCGGTCGTTTCTCTTGGAAGCTGGCGAGTCCCTCGGCGGCTTCTTCGGTTTGTCGTTGCCGACTATGACTTTCCGCAAGCGTCGACGCATCGGTATCCGAGACAACCAGTCCCGCGGACTGAAGAATGATCCGTTTCGTTTCCGCGACGGCGGTCGGCCCATTCGATAGGATCGACTTCACAATCCTCTCTCCCACGTTTGCCAGATCATCGCGCGCGCAAACCAAATGAACCAATCCCATACGAGCTGCGGCCTCGGCGTCGAATCGTTCCGCCGTGATGGCGAAACGCCGAACGTTGCGGGCCCCCATTGCAGCACATAATTGTGGAATGATAGGCCCGGCATGGAGCCCCCAGCGCACCTCGGCGATCGAGAATATGGCATCATCGGCTGCAACAACCACATCGCAGGCGGCGAGAATCCCGGTTCCACCGCCAAAGCACGCCCCGTGTACCAAGGCGATGGTTGGTTTTGGACAGGTATCGAATTCGCGGACCGCATCCGTTGTATTCTGAGAGACGAAGAGGTTCTCGACCGGCGTTCCAAGCCGTACGCGATCCAACCAATCAAGGTCGGCACCGGCTTGAAAATGTTTGCCATTTGCGGCGATCACGATTGCCCGTACCTTGGGATCTGCACCAAGGGTGCGTGCGCCCTGCAACAGCGTTTCGATCATTTCACCGTCGTAGGCATTATTGACATGGGGACGGTTCAACGTGACTCTGGCGACGCCGCGTTCGTCGATATCAACCAATACACTTTGTTTTTCGTGATCGCTCATGGGTTCTGCTGCCCCTCCATTGGGTGTTTTTAAACGATTTGTTGCGGAGCGACAAAGTGTCTTCCCATGAGGGTGAATATGGACCGACCAAGTTTCTCCCGAGACGATGTTGAAGTCATACAACGCCAACGCGCATATGACGGATACTTCAAGATCGATTCCTACACGTTTCGCCATCAATTGTTTGCCGGCGGGCTTGGTAACGAGGTTCACCGCGAAATTTTCGAACGCGGTCACGCTGTTACCGTTTTGCCGTACGACCCGGCAACGGATCAAGTCGTCCTTATCGAGCAGTTTCGATGCGGTGCCTTTGCGGCAATGGAATCGCCGTGGTTCTCGGGCAACGAGAGCCCCTGGTTGATTGAGACCGTGGCAGGCATTATTGACCCAGGCGAACACCCGGAAGACGTCGCCTATCGTGAGGCAATCGAAGAGACCGGGACCGCCGTGACTGCGCTTGCCAAGGTTTGCCGTTACCTCGTCAGCCCGGGCGGGAGTTCCGAGACAGTGTTCGTCTTTATTGGCCGGATCGATTCTACCGCTGTTGATGGACTTCACGGACTGGCGCATGAGGGCGAGGACATTCGCCCATTCGTTGTTTCCGCGGACGATGCGTTTGACGCCGTCAGCTCGGGTCGCATCTCAAATGCCATGACGATTATTGCCCTGCAGTGGCTTCAACTCAACAAGGTGTCCCTCAAACAGCAATGGTTAGAAACCTGACGAATGTTTCATGGGATTTGCCGGGGCTGTGCTTGATCGTCGCAAGGTGCGCCGATAATGTTCACAACAATCAATAATCGCTTTAATCGGGAACCCATCCATGGATATCAAAAACGGCTTTGAAGAGGCGGTTGGCAACACCCCGCTCATCCGACTGAAAGGTCCGTCGGAGACGACTGGTTGCGAAATTCTCGGTAAGGCGGAGTTTTTGAATCCGGGTCAGTCGGTCAAGGATCGTCCAGCCCGGCAAATGATTCTAGATGCCGAGGAAACCGGCGTACTCCGCGAAGGTGGGATCGTCGTTGAAGGCACCGCCGGTAACACCGGTATCGGATTGGCGCTGATGGCGAACACGCGCGGCTATCCCTGCAAGATCGTCATCCCGGAAACTCAGAGCCAAGAAAAGAAAGACATGCTCCGACTGTGTGGCGCCGAGTTGATCGAAGTGCCGGCACTACCGTTCTCGAACCCCAACAACTATCAACACATCGCACGGCGTTTAGCAGAAGAGACTGCGGAGAATGCCGAAGGCGGATGTTTGTTTGCCGATCAGTGGAACAACTTGTCGAACCGAAAAGCGCATTACCTGACGACGGGTCCCGAAATCTGGCGCCAAACCGATGGCACCGTCGACGCGTTTATCTGTGCCGTGGGCACCGGCGGAACGCTTGCCGGGACGTCGACGTATCTCCGTGAACAGAAATCCGACATCGTTATCGGATGCGCCGACCCCTTGGGCGCGGCAATGTACAATCTGTTCAAACATGGCGAGGCCAAGGCGTCTGAGGGTGGGTCCATTTCCGAAGGCATCGGGCTCGGCCGGGTGACGGCCATTATTGAAGACATCAAAGTCGAGTATCCCTACATGATCCCCGATACCGAAGCATTGCCGGTCGTCTTTGATCTGCTCAAGCACGAAGGTTTGTGCCTGGGTGGCTCCAGTGCCATCAACGTAGCGGGGGCAATCCGCCTGGCGAAGGATTTGGGACCTGGGCACACCATCGTGACGATCCTGTGCGATCCCGGAAATCGTTATCAATCGAAATTGTTCAATCCGACATTTCTGCGTAGTAAGGAATTGCCGGTGCCCGACTGGTTGGAGTAAATGGCCATGACATATGCAAACCCCGATGCCTTGGTCAGCACGGCATGGCTGGCTGAACACCTGAACGCGCCGGACGTCCGCGTTGTCGACGCGACGACCTTTCTGCCGGGTACAGGTCGGAATGCGAAGTCGGAATACCGCGATTGCCACATTCCCGGAGCCGTTTTTTTCGATATCGACGATATCGCCGACGAGACCGCCGAGACCCCGCACATGGTACCGTCGCCGGAAAAGTTTTCTAGCCGGGTTCGGCGCCTCGGACTTGGCGATGGCAATCGGATTGTTGTCTATGACGCAAACGGCGGCGCGATGGCGGCGTGCCGGGTCTGGTGGATGTTTCGGTTGTTTGGACACGAAGACGTCGCTGTTCTTGATGGCGGTCTTCCCAAGTGGCTCGCCGAAGATCGTCCAACGGACGACCTTCCGCCGGTGCCGCGCGAACGGCATTTCACGGTGCGGACCAATAATTTTCTCGTCCGTAAGGTCGAACAAATGATCGACAACGTGAATAGCGGGCGCGATCAGGTTCTCGATGTCCGAAGCGCCGCGCGTTTCGCTGGCGAAGCGGACGAACCGCGCCCCGGCCTGCGCAAAGGACACATACCGAATAGCGTCAACATTCCGTTCAATGTGTTCCAAGACAAAGACAATCATTTCGTGATGCGGGATGCGGATGCGATCCGGAAGCTATTCGACGATGCAGCGGTCGATTTGTCGAAACCCGTGGTCGCCAGCTGCGGGTCCGGTGTGACAGCATGCGTCGCTGCCTTTGCCGCGCATCTGATCGGCAAGTCCGACATGGCCGTTTACGATGGGTCGTGGGCCGAATGGGGCAGCCGTCATGACACGCCCATAACCCTCGACTAGAAACCTTTATCTGTGCCGAGAGCCGACAAAATCGAGACGGTCGTCACGTATCTTGAGATGACGGCACCGCCATCATCGCCCCCGCCCCCGCATCCGTCTCATGCCTTACTTCTCGCATCGGCGATGACGGTGCCGTTCTATCGATATCTATATAATACGGTTGGTGCCCCGCACTTGTGGTGGGAGCGGCGCTTGCTATCGGATAAGGAATTGGCCGACGCTGTACTCGCCGACAACGTCGATATATTTGTTCTGTATGTTTCAGGCGTGCCGGCCGGGTACTTTGAACTTGCGGCCGATGATGCACGCAAAGAGATGGAATTGGCCTACTTCGGCTTATTGCCGGATTTCGTCGGACGCGGCTACGGCGCGTACTTGTTACGTGCCGCAATCGACGAGGCGTGGTCCCGCGAAATTCGGCGTTTGTGGGTTCATACCTGCGACTTGGATCATCCGAACGCTTTAGCAGTCTATCAGAAAGGCGGGTTCGAGCCTTATGATCAGATCACCGAGGTTATAGTCGATCCGAGAACGATTGACGTTTTCTGAAGAAACGCTGGACCCAAAAAAGGAGACGGCCCGTCATCCTCCCGAAAGAGATTGCGGGCCGCCTCACCATCCCCCCTCTGGATGGCGTCGTTCCTGAGCCGATTAGTGCCCCAAGATTTGGCTCAAGAACAATTGTGTCCGTTCGTGCTGCGGGTTGCTGAAGAAAGGCTCCGGCTCGTTCTGTTCGATGATCTCGCCGCCGTCCATAAAGATGACACGGTCGGCAACCGTTCGCGCAAAGCCCATTTCATGGGTTACGCAAAGCATCGTCATACCCGTTTCCGCAAGGGATACCATGGTATCGAGCACTTCCTTGATCATTTCTGGATCGAGCGCGGAGGTCGGTTCATCGAACAACATAATCCGTGGATTCATGCATAGGGATCGTGCAATCGCGACGCGCTGCTGTTGCCCCCCCGACAACTGGCCCGGATACTTTAATGCCTGTTCCGGAATTTTAACCCGGGTCAGATACTCCATTGCCGTCTCTTCGGCTTCCGCTTTCGGCGTTTGACGCACCCAGATTGGACCGAGTGTACAGTTTTCAAGCACGGTCAGATGCGGAAACAGATTGAAGTGTTGGAACACCATACCGACTTCGCGGCGGATGGCATCGATCTGTTTGAGGTCGTTCGTCAATTCAATCCCGTCGACGATAATCTGACCCTTTTGATGTTCTTCGAGCCGGTTGATACATCGGATCATCGTCGACTTGCCCGAACCCGACGGCCCGCATATGACGATCCGTTCGCCGCGTTTGACGTGCAGATTGATGTCTTTGAGGACATGGAAATCGCCATACCATTTATGCATGCCGATAATTTGGATCAGCTCATCCGTACTGGCCGCCGACTGGACCGGCGTTCTGGGAGTTGTCTCGGTTGTGTCTACTTCACCCATGATTCTTACCTTTCCTAGCCGCGCCTTAGCGCTTGTGGCCTCTTTCAAGTTTCTTTTCGAGATAGATGGAATACCGCGACATGCCGAAGCAGAAGATGAAGAAGAACACCGCAACGGCGATATAGCCTTCTTCCGGCAGACCGTTCCAACTTGGGTCTGATAAAGACGAGCGCATGATGCCCAGGATATCAAGCATGCCGATAATCAAGACGAGCGTCGTATCCTTGAACAACCCAATGAAGGTGTTGACGATGCCGGGGATCGAGATCTTGAGCGCTTGCGGCAAGACGATCAGACGCATCGATTGCCAGTACTTTAGCCCCATGCTGTCAGCGGCCTCGTATTGCCCTTTTGGTATGGCTTGAAGGCCGCCGCGGATCACCTCCGCCATATAGGCGGACGCAAACAGCGTGACCATAATCAACACGCGGAGCAACAGATCGAATGTCGTTCCTGGTGGTAGGAAGTAGTTAAGCATGGTCGACGCGACGAACAGCAGTGTGATCAGCGGCACGCCCCTGATGAACTCGATAAAGCAGACCGAGATGGATTTAACGATCGGCAAATGAGACTGACGCCCCAGAGCGAGAAGAATGCCGATCGGCAACGAGAACGCGATCCCGGTCACACCGATAACGGTACTCAACATCGCCCCACCGAATTCGTCGGTGCCGACGGGCTCCAGCCCAAAACCGCCGAGAAGTAGCCAGCCCGCGATAAACGGGTAAAGGCAGGAATAAATCATCCCCGGTTTCCGGAACGGTACCTTATCGAACAAGACTGGCACGAGGGCGACCAGCAACAAAACAAATGCCAGATTGACGCGCCATTGCTCCGCGTCCGGATAGAAGCCGTAGATCAGGATGTTGAAGCGGCTGACGATAAAGGCCCAGCAAGCCCCTGTGGCGATTTCTCGGCATTCCGCGCGGCTGTTCGCCTCCATGACCGCATTAAACACCGCCCAGTCCAACAGTGGCGGGATAATGAGATACAACAGATATGCCGAGAACACCGTCATCAAGGTGTTTATCCAGGATGAGAACAAGTTGGTTCTCAACCATAGAAGAACGCCGGATTGGCCCGGTGGCGCCGGTAAATCGGGATGGGTGCCAGGGGCGAAAGATTGTGCTTGTTCACTCATGTCTTATCTCCCCCTCACCGTTCAACCAGCTTTATGCGTTGGTTGTACCAATTCATGAACATCGAGATCACGAGCGAGATCACCAAATATATGGCGATCACGATGATCATCGTTTCCATCTCCTTGCCTGTTTGCATCAACGAAATACCGCCCAACGTGGCGACGATATCCATGTAGCCGATAGCAATGGCGAGCGATGAGTTCTTGGTCAGGTTCAGATACTGACTGGTGAGCGGCGGGATGATGACCCGCAGCGCCTGCGGGATAATGACAAGATTCAATATCCGGCTACGCTTGATACCCAGAGCCCCGGCCGCTTCCCATTGACCGTGACTGACCGACGTGATGCCGGCGCGGACGATTTCACCGATAAATGCGGCGGTGTAGAGCGACAGCGCGAGCCAAAGAGCCATGAACTCCGGTCGAATTACCATGCCGCCTTGGAAGTTAAAGCGTTGGAACTCGGGTACGTCCCACGAGACTGGCATCCCTGTGACGAGGAATACGACGATCGGAAAACCAATGATGGCGCCAAGGCTAATCGAAAAGACCGGATAAATTTTGCCCGTTGCGTCCTGGATCCGACGCGCGTAGCCGCGAAACCAAACTGTAAACACGACGCCGATGACGAATGCGACACCGGTCAGCCACAACAAGCTCTCGGCTATTGGCTCCGGTGCAAATACGCCGCGGTTCGACAGGAAAAACAAATCCGCGATGTTGTATTCGTCTTTGGCGACGCGGGGGTGCGGCAGTGACGTCACCACGATCCCATGAATGAGAAGGATGTGCAGGAGGATTGGAACGTTTCGGGTGAACTCGATGAAACAGTAACTGATCCGGTTGATCAGGTAGTTAGGCGATAGTCTGAAGACACCAAGGATAAAGCCGAGGATCGTCGATAGGATGATCCCGGAAATTGCGACCAATCCGGTGTTCAGCAATCCGACCAGACCCGCCCGGAAATGCGTATCCTGCGATGAATACGGTATCAACGCCTGGTTGATATCGTACCCGGCCGGTTCATTGAGGAAGTCGTAGCTGAACGTCTTGCCCACTTCGGCAAGGTTCGCGACGGCGTTTGAAAGGATGAATACGACGAAGCCGATCAGGCCCGCCATGGTGATGATCTGAATAATGACAGATCGGGCTTCACGATTGGTCCATAGCTTAGCGATCGCTGAGCGATCATCCCCCGCCTGGTCCACGGTTGTCGTGCTCATAACCCGTTGGTCCCCCGAATTTAGCGTGGCCGAGACGTACTATCGGGCCGCCTCGAAACACCTCCCTGTCCCCGGTGTCATGTCATGATCGCATGATCTTAAAGGGACTGTGGACTTTGCGAGGTGGACGCCGCCTAAACGGCGTCCACCCGCGAAGATCCTAGTTTCCGACGCTACCGCGCCGGAAACGCTCCGACTTAACGGAACGGCGGCGTGTAGAGCAGGCCACCATCGGTCCAAAGCGCGTTCAAGCCACGCTCCAGAGCGATCGGCGTGCTCGGGCCGATGTTGCGCTCAAAGATCTCACCGTAGTTGCCCACAGCAGCGATCATTTTCACGACGAAGTCTTTTTCGAGGCCAAGCATGGCGCCGAGGTCACCTTCGGAACCCAACATCCGGTTGATTTCCGGATTGTTGGTGCCTTTGGCGAGGTCCATGACATTAGCTTGCGTGATGCCGAGTTCTTCCGCGGCGATAGCGGCATTCAGCACCCAGCGGACGATGTCTGCCCACTGATCATCGCCTTGACGCGTGGCTGGGCCAAGCGGCTCTTTGGAGATGATTTCCGGAAGAATCACGTGTGCTTTCGGATCGTCAAAGGTCGACCGCGTGGCGGCAAGACCGGAGGCATCCGTCGTGAACACGTCGCAACGACCGGCGAGGTAGTTGGTGCGTGCTTCGTCGTTGGTTTCGATCGGAACCGGCTCGTAGCTGATCTTGTTGGTACGGAAGAAGTCCGCAAGGTTCAACTCGGTCGTGGTGCCGGTTTGGATGCAAACCGTGGCGCCGTCGAGGTCTTTGGCGGATTTCACACCAAGTGCGACAGGTGCCATGAAGCCCTGACCATCGTAGTAGTTGACGCCGGCGAACGTCAGCTTGACGTCGACGTCACGAACGTATGTCCAGGTCGTGTTCCGCCAAAGGACATCGCCTTCGCCGGAGTTCAGAATGGTGAAACGCGTTTTACCCGTGGCCGGGACGAACTTCACTTTGCTCGCATCGCCGAGAACGGCGGCTGCGGTCGCGCGGCAGAAGTCGGCGTCAAAGCCTTGGTAGACGCCATTGGCGTCAGTAAACGCGAAACCGGTCAGACCGGTCGAGACCACGCAGCGAAGTTCGCCGGTGGCGCGGACGTCGTCCAAAGTGGCAGCGCTGGCCGCACCTGCGGTCAGCGCAACCGCAGCGGCGGCGGCCGTGAAAATCGAAGTTTTCTTCATAGTGGTTAGACTCCCTGAAGACTTAATCATTTGATTTGAGTCCTGGTGAAAAGCCGTTACCCCTTTCCCAGGACATGAATCCGTAACACGAATTTCGTAACCCCCTCAAGGCGAAACGCAATGTTCTCATAACATTCGTAAATAGAGATACGTTCGTTATCTGCGGGTAATTCTCCCCGCGGCACGCCCAATCTGGTCTATCGCCAATTGCGAGCGTGTCGGTTATGGTCCGCCGGTCATAGAAAAAAGAGTCTGTTTATGAGTAAGAAGTCTTTGGAAAGTCGTCACCAGAACACTGTGATCGCCCACGCAGGACGTGACCCTGAAGCCAATCACGGCGTGGTAACCCCCCCGGTTTACCACGCATCAACTATCACCTTCCCGACACTTGAGGAATTCGAGACGCGGGACCGTCCGCCCTACCGCGGTCCGCAATACGGTCGGTCCGGAACGCCGACGCAATTTGCATTCGAGGCGGCGACGACGGCGCTACACAAAGGTCACAAGTCGGTCTCCTACCCGTCCGGTTTGGCCGCTGTGGCCGGCGCCGTCACATCGTTCGTCAAGAACGGCGATCATATTCTTGTCGCGGATACCGTGTATGGGCCCATGCGCTCGCGCGTTTGCGGAACGATCTTGGCGCGTTCGGGTGTCGAGGTGGAATTCTATGATCCGTTGATCGGGGCTCAGATAGATACGCTCATCCGTCCCAACACGGCTGCCGTGTACCTGGAGAGTCCCGGGTCGCTGACCTTCGAGATGCAGGACGTCCCGGCCATCGCGGCAGTGGCAAGGTCAAAAGGCGTCGTGACTTTGATCGATAATACTTGGTCGTCCGGTTACTTTTTCAAACCGCTATCGGTCGGCGTGGATATCGTTATCGAAGCCGCAACCAAATACACAGTCGGACATTCCGACGCCATGCTTGGCACGGTCACTGTCGCGACCGAAGAGCACTATCAATTGTTGAAAGGCATGGCGAATAGCTATGGCTATCATGCGTCACCCGATGATTGTTATCTGGGACAACGAGGCTTGCGCACAATCGGCGTGCGACTTGATCGTCATTTCGAAAACGGACTTCGCGTTGCCCAGTGGTTCGACGAGCGTCCAGAGGTCGTGCGAGTACTCTACCCCGCTCTGCCGAGCGATCCCGGCCATGAGATATGGAAGCGCGACCACAGTGGTGCCAGCGGTCTGATGGGCGTTGAACTTGTCGATGCTCCGAAGGCGGCGGTGGCGGCAATGCTGGATGAATACGCGTTCTTTGGAATCGGTGCGAGTTGGGGCGGCTATGAGAGCCTGGTGATTCCGGCCCATCCCGCGAAGCTGCGCACGGCCCGCCCTTGGTCGGGCACCGGGCCGGTGGTCCGATTCCATATTGGATTGGAAGAGCCTGCGGATCTTATTGACGACCTGTCCGAGGGTTTCGATCGTTTCAACAAGGCACGCACGGCATGACGGACAATGTTGTCGAAAACGTCGTCGAGCAATTGGCCTTCAATAGTGACGGCCTTATCCCGGCGATCGCGCAACAACACGACACGGGCGAAATCCTGATGATGGCATGGATGAATGGGGATGCCGTCGAAGAAACATTGCGCTCGGGGCGAGTGTGTTACTGGTCCCGGTCTCGTCAATCGTTATGGCGCAAAGGGGAGTCGTCTGGCCAGTCGCAAGAATTGATCGAGTTTCGTTGGGATTGCGACAACGACACCGTGTTGCTCATGGTCGATCAATCGGGTGTCGCCTGCCACACAGGGCGTCGCAGTTGTTTCTTTAATGCGGTGCGGGACGGTCAGATTACCGAGATCGCGAATGTCGAGATTGACCCCAAGGACCTTTATGGCTGAGGAACCGTCGGTCTAGGCCACGGAACGGTAGGCTTCCCGCCGGAGAAGCACGCCTTCCAAGACATCGAACGCAAGCGTATTCAGTGCTGTGAACTGCGCGGCCAATTGTCCAGTCTGGTGGTCCCCGGAGCGGATTACGCGTGCCTGGATCATGACCGGCCACGTCCGTTTGGGCGAAAAAGACAGGGTGTCGATTTCAAATTGATCGCCGATTACCAACGAACCGGTGTATCCGCGAATAAGAAGCCCACCCAGGCTCCAATTTTCGACGGCGTACCGTGTGCCTCGGATCGAAACCACCAGGGAGGGTACCGTCACTCGGTGGTTTTTTCGGCGTACAAACCCCTGCCGTGCACCATGCTCGGCGGTTCTTTCGTCGGGCCATGCGTGGATTGCGGACATGAAAACTCCAGATTGAGGCGTCTGGAATCACCCTATGCGCAAATTCATTAACAATTATTGAAGTCGCTGCATCGCCGGTCACTGCTGCGGCAGATAGTCATCCGACCATTTCAAGACAATGTTAAAGCTCAACGAAATACGGGTCTCGTCCGACAGGTTCGGATGCACAAAATGCATGAGAGATCCTGGCCACATCATCAGAAGACCCGGTGTCGGTAGAATCGTGAACTCCGGATCGACATAGGGGTCGTTTCGGATCGATGTCATGTTGAAGCCGGTTCGGGGGTCGTAAAACGAAATATGATTGGGCCTTAGATCACTTCGCTGTCTGCGCTTGGCCGACGCAGCCGGCATCTTCAAATAATAGGTGCCGCTGAGGTACGCGTGCGGATGATTATGCGGATCGTGGTAATCGCCTTGGCGGTTTATGTTGGCCCAGGCGTGAATCTGCCAGTTGACGCCATAATCGATCCCAATCTCGCGCAAGTACGCTATCACGGTCTCGTTGATTTGTTGGCGCAACCAGTTCGGACCCGGGCGGTCATACTCGAGTGGGTTATTTTCGCGGTAGTCCGTCGTTAACGACTTATTCGATTTTTCCATTTCCCGGACAAGTTTCACAAGATCGCGGGTCGGCTCTTCGAAATCGGTCAGATTTCTGCGCACGAACTTGGTCGGAAAAAGATCGAGAAACTCTGTCATCTGCAGAGGATTACTATCGCGCTCGCGGTGGCGGCGTCACGGCGACGTAAACCCGGCAGTTGGAGTAACCCTGATTGAAGAAATGATAGGTGCGCTCGGGTTCGGCGGCGCGTGTCGGGTCATGCAGGTTCCATCCCATTTGCGCGATGCCGGTAATGCCCTGCCCGCGGTCGCCGACATATCCGATGGACAGGCGATACGGTTTGCGTTGTTTGAACAGGCCCTTGCGGCAAAGTGCGGACAAGCGTTGGTTCAACGTGCCGACTCGATAAACAGGCTGACGGGATTGGGCGTATTCGCCCTTCACGCGGGTTTGAGCCTCTACACCGCCCGTAGCCAAGAGCACAGGCGCGAGACACATCGCGAGAATGGCGTTTCTGCCGAGAATGAGAGCTTTCTGCTGCATCATGTCCGCACTATAGCGAGAAAAGACGTTCTGCGAAAGTGATCAGCGACACATTGGCGTTGGCGACCCCGGAAGGACTCGAACCCTCAACCTGTCGATTAGAAGTCGACTGCTCTATCCAGTTGAGCTACGGGGCCGCTGGCGCGGACCCTAACGCCAGGGCGGTACCGCATCAATCATAAACCAAGCAGCGCCCCGAGATCAGTGGGTCCAGAGGGTTTTGCGCCCAAACGCGAAATTATCTGAATAGGCCTTCGGTTTGATCCGGCGTTTCTTAGGCTCGAACACTTGAAATGACAGGCCGTTTTTCTGTGCGAACGTGACAGCGTCCTCTTTGCTTTCGAAGCGCATTTTGACCTGCCCTTTGGTGTCGCGGGAACCGACCCAACCCATCAAGGTATCGGTTTCCTTGCGCGCGCCGGGCTCGAACTCCAGCACCCATTTTTGGGTATTTCGGCGGCCCGACTGCATCGCCGTCTTCGCCGGTTTGTAGATCCGTACGTCCGCCATTCCCGCTCTTCCCTTGGCTGCTGCCTTGATGCATCGAAAGATACGCCACTTTTCCGATCAGGCAATGGGTTTTCGTGCCGACGATAGCCTCGGCCAGGACTTCTTGCTATACCCCGTTCGCAGACAAGGATATAAGCCAACGCCATGATCCCGATTGAAATCCTCTCCGCATTCACCGTTGCCGCCGTTCTATTGGCCCTTGCGCCCGGTCCCGATAACCTGTTCGTGCTGACACAGTCTGCTGTCAGTGGCTTTCGGACTGGACTGTTTGTCGTTTTGGGTCTCTGCAGCGGTCTGATCGTACATACGGCGGCGGTCGCGCTTGGCATTGCGGCGATTTTTCAAACCAGTGCGACGGCGTTTAACGCCCTAAAAATCATTGGCGCGTGTTATCTTCTTTATTTGGCCTGGCGCGCGTTCCGCGCCTCCGCCTCAGCGGTCGCTGCGGTAGGTGAATCGGTGCTGAGTGGCTTCGCTCTGTATCGACGGGGCGTAATCATGAACATCACCAATCCTAAAGTCGCGATGTTCTTTCTTGCCTTGTTTCCGCAGTTCACCGATCCGGGTTATGGGTCCATCGCCGCTCAGGTCGGAATTCTCGGCTTAGTCTTTATGGGGGCGACGTTTGTCGTCTTTTCAGGCATTGCGATTCTTGCCGGTGGCCTGAATAAATGGCTGACCCAGTCGCCGAATGCGCAAGGCATTATGAATAAGCTGGCGGGCGTTGTGTTTATCGGCTTGGCGCTCAAATTGGCGGCAAGCGAACGATAAACCCAATTTATGTCGGTAGATGGTCGGGGAGATAGGATTCGAACCTACGGCCCTCCGGTCCCAAACCGGATACTCTACCAGACTGAGCTACTCCCCGACTGCGGCGGAAACTACGGTTTTCGTTTATTCTTGGCAAGCGCCGTTTCCCTTTCCCTTTCCGGTAATTTTTGGCAGACATAGCCGCAACCTTGCCGTTGGGCCTTACAAGCCCCGACTTCGGCCACGTTTGGAGCCCGAACACCACCATGAGCGATCAAAGTAAAGACACCAGCAACGAGGTCGTCCCAAAGGATTTCGTTCGCGATGTGATCCGCAGCGATCTTGCCGACGGCAAGACAGATACGGTCGTGACACGGTTCCCGCCAGAACCGAATGGATATCTTCACATCGGTCACGCGAAGTCGATTTGCCTAAATTTTGGTGTCGCTCAGGAATTCGGTGGCGCCTGTAATCTGCGTTTTGATGACACCAATCCCGCCAAGGAAGAACAAGAGTTCATTGATGCTATCGAAGCCGATGTTCGGTGGCTTGGATTCGAATGGCAGGGAAAGCCGAAACACGCCTCGGACTACTTCGAAACCCTGTACGAGTGGGCCGAACACTTGATCGGCGCAGGTAAGGCATATGTCGAAGATCTCTCGGCTGAGGAAATCCGTGAGTATCGCGGCACATTGACGGCGCCGGGCAAGAACAGTCCTTTCCGAGACCGGTCGGTCGAGGAGAACCTGGATTTATTCCGGCGCATGCGGGCCGGCGAATTCGAAGACGGGGCACGGGCATTGCGGGCCAAAATCGATATGGCGTCGGGTAACATCAATATGCGTGATCCCGTGATTTACAGGATCGTCAAGAAGCCTCACCCACGGACCGGCGACACGTGGTGCATCTACCCCACCTACGATTTCGCGCACGGGCAATCGGATGCGATCGAGGGGGTCACGCATTCGCTGTGTACGCTGGAGTTCGAGGACCACCGACCACTATATGATTGGCTGATCGAAAACTTGCCGACTCCGGCACGGCCACGGCAGTACGAATTCGCGAAGTTGAATTTGACCTATACCGTCCTGTCGAAAAGGCGATTGACGCAACTTGTGCAACAAGGCCATGTCGATGGCTGGGATGATCCTCGGATGCCGACGTTATCAGGGCTTCGCCGCCGCGGCATTCCGGCCGCCGCCGTGCGCGACTTTGTGTCGCGCTTGGGCGTCACCAAATCGGAGAGCGTCGTCGACCCCGCGCTCCTTGATCATTGCGTCCGCGACCATCTGAACAAGATTGCAGAGAGGCGCATGGCAGTATTGCGACCGTTGAAGGTGGTGATCGAGAACTATCCGCACGGCCAGACGGAAACTCTCGAAGCCGTCAATAATCCCGAGGATGAGGCTGCGGGGACTCGTCAGGTAACCTTCGGACGCGAGTTATACATCGAACAGGACGACTTTATGGAGGATGCGCCGAAGAAATTCTTCCGTTTGGCGCCAGGTCGAGAGGTTCGTTTGCGCTGGGCGTATTTCATCACGTGCAAAGATGTTATCAAGGACGCCGAAGGCAACGTTGTGGAACTTCGATGCACTTACGATCCAGCGACAAAAGGCGGTGATGCGCCGGACGGGCGCAAGGTCAAAGGCACGCTGCACTGGGTGAATGCGGCCGACGCCGCCGTTGCGGAGGTTCGGTTGTACAATCATCTCTTCGTCGACGAGACCCCCGGAAAGGACCGTGATTTTATCGACGCAATAAACCCCGACAGCGTCGAGGTACTGAGCAATTGCATGTTGGAGCGGTCCTTAGAAAACTGGGATGTCGGCCAGTGTGTTCAGTTCGAGCGGCTAGGATATTTCACACCCGATCGGGACGGTGCATTGAATGCGCCGGTCTTTAATCGAACGATGACGCTTCGCGATACCTGGGCAAAAATCAAAGCAAATCCTTGACCTAGTAACGGTTTGCCCGTGTCATACGCCGTCATTCATACATGAAGGTCGATGACTTGAGCGCAAACGAGACTGCCAAAGTCGCCGAACGTAATGGTGCCGGCTCCTTGGAGGACTTAACGGAGGAAGTCGCGCGGCTTCGGCGTGAATTAGCCCAGGCTGAAACTCTACTGACAAGCTTGTCCGAAACCACCTCGGAGTTGTTTTGGCGGACGGACCGCGATCACCGGTTCACATATATGTCCCCCGGCGTTATGAAAATCGTCAATATCGACGTGCAGCGGCAGCTCGGACAGACGCGCGCTGAGCTTGCACATGATGATTTGACCAGCGGCCGCTGGAAACGACATCTGGAAGCCATCGAAAAACATCGTCCGTTCCGTGACTTCAGATACACACGAAAAGATGAGAATGGTGAAGTTCGCCACATTAGAACCTCGGGAAACCCCGTTTTCGCCGAAGACGGCACGTTTGACGGTTATGTCGGTGTTGCCCGCGACATCACGCATGATCTTGCGACCGAGGCGCGTGCACAAAAAGCCGAGGCGAACTTATTCGCCGCCATCAATGAATTGGACGCGATCATTGCCCTTTGGGATCCCGAGGACCGATTGGTGGTTTGCAATGAGAATTTCCGGAACCTGAATTCTGCCACCGAGGCGTATTGCCAGCCTGGCGTGGCGTTTGAAGACCATCTTCGCGCGGCGTTAGCTGCCGGTGCGTTTTCATCCGTCACTGACGATACGGAAGCCTGGATCGCCAAGAGACTGGCCTATCATCGCAACCCAACGGGGTCGTTCGAGGAAGAGCGGGCAAGTGGTAAGGTGTATTCGATCAACGAGGCACGCTTGGCGGATGGCAGCACCATCATGCTGACCATGGATATCAGCGTGCAGAAATCTACGGAACAAGCCCTGCGGGCGAGCGAAGCCCGTCTTCGGGATTTCGGAAGTGTCGCAGCAGATTGGTTCTGGGAGACAGACGACGAACACAATGTGGTCTATGCAACAACCGAAGGGGATTTGGCGCTTGGCAACGATGCTTCCGCGGACAGGCAAACACAGGATACATCGTTCTTACGCCTTTTTGCCGATCAATTACGGCGTAATTTGAGCTTGGAGGATAGTCCGCAACCGTTTCAGGATGTACGTTTTTCGCGCACCCTGGAACCTGGAATCCGCATTCATTTGTCACTTAGCGGGAAACCCGTGTTCAAGAAGAATGGCAAATTTATGGGTTACAGAGGGGTTGGGCGCGACGTTTCGCAGTTAATTGAGACCGAGGAAGCATTGCGGATCGAGCGTGATCGGGCGGAACAGGCGAACCGCGCCAAATCTGAATTTCTGGCTCACATGAGCCACGAGTTACGGACTCCGCTCAATGCAATTCTTGGTTTTTCGGAGATGATACGAAAAGAGCTTTTCGGCGCGATCACTAATCCCTCCTATGTCACATATGCCAACGACATCAATGCTAGCGGGCAACATCTTCTCAGTCTCATCAACGATTTGTTGGACATATCGCGGATCGAAAGCGGTCGATTCGAAATTTTCCCAGAAGAAATCAACATCGCGGAGATGCTCGAGCAATCGACCAAGCTGTTTACCCAGCGCCTAAAAAATCGAAGCCTTAGCCTAACCGTTGATATCGAAGAAGGCGCGACTATTTTGTGGGCCGACCGTCGGGCCTTCTCGCAAGTTATCCTGAACCTGATGTCGAACGCCGAGAAGTTCAATCATGACGGCGGCGCGATATCGGTGACTGTCTCGGTGAGGACGGACGGCGGTGGGGTCGATATCGCGGTGTCGGATACAGGGATCGGCTTCGATATCGGTGATGTCGACAAAGCACTGGAGCCATTTGCGCGGATCGTAAATCCCATGACGAGATCGATCCCAGGTTCTGGCCTCGGGTTGCCGATCGTCAAAGCGTTAATGGATATGCACGCAGGATCGGTGAAGATCGACAGCACGCCAGGTGGCGGCGCCATGGTTACGCTTTCCTTTCCACCGCGTCGGTCCGAAGAGGACGCGACGTAAGCCTCAGTACTCGAATGTGACGCGATCACCGATCCGTGCACCGATCCGCGCTGAGGAACCGGCGATGACTTCTAAAACGTAGCGCGCTGGCCCACCGGCGCGAATGATGTCGGTCGAGTGCGGGACGGTATTCGTCGAAATGTCGATAATACGGCCGCTGGAATCGATGAAGATCATATCGAGTGAGAGATATGTGTTCTTCATCCACATACGAATGGTCGTGTTCTCGGCGAAATCGAACAACATGCCGCGGTCGGCTGGTAGGCTTTTTCGAAACATCAGTCCTTTCGCGCGTTCACTGGGGGTGCTCATAACCTCGACGTCGAAACTGTGGTTGCCAGTCTCTGTGGCAATGGCGACGCGCGCCATCGGCGCGGCGTTCAGAGCCGAAAGGCTGATGAACACCAGACAAAGAACCATGAGTACAGGCGGGAGTGGTGATAACAGCTTGATGTCAAAGTGCGTTTTTTTGCTGGTCACCGTTTGCTCCGGGTCTTAGATTTTGATGGAGGCGCTTCAGTCGGAAACGATCCACATTAGTTTACAATGTAAGGGATCAGTGGCGACAAAGCGACAGGGGGATCATTTGCTGCGTTCATTGGGATTGGCCGGTGCGCTGGCCATATTTTGGATACTGCTATCGGGGTATTGGCTGACGCTGATCGTCACGTTGGGCGTGGCGTCAATTGCCTTGTGTGTCTGGATCGCGCATCGCCTTGAGGTCACTGACCACGAAGGATATCCCATCCAATTGACAGCTCGGAGCCTCGCCTACTTTCCCTGGTTATTGAAAGAGATTGTCGTTTCGAATATTGCCGTTGCCAAGGCGATCTTGGGCGGTAATCAGACAGTTAAACCGCAAGTATTGGTGGTTTCCGCCGATCAGTCGTCGGACTTGGGCGTTACCGTGTACGCCAATTCAATCACATTGACGCCTGGCACCGTGACGATCGCCGTCGATGACGAGACCTTGGTGGTGCACGCGCTGATGGACGAAACGGCGGACGGGCTTCGAACCGGCGATATGAGTACCCGGGTGTGCCGTTTTGTGGGCGATCCTGACCCAGCAGCGCCTAAACCGGATACCCCACCGACATGATGTTTTCCGCCGCTGCCGCCGGTTTGGTTGCCACGATGGCGCTGGTTATGGTGCGCGCGTTAGCGGGCCCCAGCACCTTCGATCGTATATTGGCTGTTAACGTATTCGGCACGCTGTCGTTGATGTTGATTGCCGTTTACGGATTTATAGACGGCCGTCCCGACTTTCTCGATCTCGCCATGGTTTACGCGTTGATTAATTTCATCGGCACCATCGCGGTCGCCAAATACATCACGTTTTCGGATATGGGCCACGGGGACGACGGCGACCCGGAGGGCGACATCTAATGCTGATCGTAGACATCTTCAGTTGGGCTCTCATTCTCGTGGGTATCGCGTTTTGTCTGATCGGCGGTTACGGCATGATTACGTTGAAGGACATGTACGCGCGGCTGCATGCGGCATCACTTATTGATACTCTCGGGATCGGATTGGTTTTCCTCGGCCTTATCCTGCAAGCAGGCTTTACTTTGGCCGCGGCGAAGCTGGTCCTTATCCTCATTTTCGTGTTCTTCACCAGCCCGACGGCGACTCATGCCCTCGCCCGTGCCGCCATCAACCATAATGTGATGCCGGAAGTCGAAACGGACGCCGAGATCGAGACAGTCCGTAAGACCCGCACGCGGTTGACCGAGGAGCCGAAATGACTCTCGAGATCATCGCCTCTGACGCTCTTGATATCCTGACGCTCCTATTCATGGCGATTACGGGCTTTGCTATCGCACGGATTCGAAATCTGTTTGCGGTTGTTATGCTGAGCGGAATCTACAGTCTTATGGGGGCGACGCTGTATGTCGTTCTAGATGCGGTCGATGTTGCCTTTACCGAGGCCGCGGTCGGCGCCGGGGCATCAACCGTCCTGATGATCGGCACCCTGGCTCTGACGTCGTCGGAGGAAAAAGCGACGCCGAATGCACAATCCTTAAAGGCGGTGTTGATCTGTACCTTGATCGGCGCCGCGTTGGTCTATGGCAGTTTGGATATGCCTCTGTATGGCGATCCGGATGCGCCGATTCATAATCACGTTGTTCCCCGATATTTGGGTGAATCACTGGTGGAAATCGGTTTGCCGAACGTCGTGACTTCGGTCCTTGCCAGCTATCGGGGCTACGACACCATGGGCGAGGCGTTCGTGATCTTCACCGCCGCCGTAGGTGTTCTTGCGCTGATCGGACGGGGCAAATCGACAACGGTCTCCGGCGCGGCAAAAAGCGTGGCAGCCGGTCGGCAGATGCACCGGAAACTGATATTGCGAGTTGTTTCTAAATTATTGATTCCGTTTATTTTGTTGTTCGGATTATACGTTCAGTGGCATGGCGATTTCGGCCCAGGTGGTGGTTTCCAAGCCGGTGTCATCTTTGGCGCCGCGTTCATCCTATATGCGCTGATTTTTGGGTTGGGCACATTGCGTGCGTCACTGCCGGCCTGGCTGACACGTACGGTTTTGGCGCTGGGCGTTCTGCTTTATGCCGGGGTCGGCGTGGAAACCATGATCCTCGGTTCGAAGTTTCTGGATTACAACGTGCTCGGAACGACACCGACGGCGGGTCAGCACGTGGGAATTATCCTGGTCGAGTTTGGGGTCGGCATGACGGTCTTTGCCGCCATCGTGACCATTTTCTGCGCGTTCGCCGGACGCGCCGCAGTCGATGCGGAGAAGGGTCGCCTGGGATTGTCGGGAGAGGCCCGTGAATGAGTTGATTTTCCCCGGATTACTAAATTATTGGATCGTTTTCCTGCTGATGATGACGGGGTTGTACATCGTCATTGCGCATGAAAACTTGGTCAAAAAGATCGTCGGCTTGAACGTGTTTCAGGTCTCGGTCTTCGTTTTCTATATTTCGATCGCCAAGATCAAAGGCGGTACGGCGCCGATCCTTGATAGTGCCATCGCAGTGTACTCCAATCCCCTTCCCCACGTCCTGATCCTGACCGCGATCGTCGTCGGTGTCGCGACGACGGCGTTGGGATTGGCCTTGGTTGTTCGCATCCAGGAAGCTTACGGCACGATTGAGGACGATGAGGTCCGCGAGTTGGAGGAGCGTCAAGAGTGACGTTCCTGGCAGAACATGAATCGGTTCTGGTCGTTATCATTCCGTTGATTGCGGCGGCGCTTTGCGTCCTGGTGCGACACGGAGGCATTGCGTGGTTGGTGGCGACCGCGGTCTCAATCCTGATTTTCGCTTTTTCCATTATCCTGCTCGGCGATGTCCTCACGACCGGCACTATCGTTTACCAACTCGGCGATTGGGCGCCTCCTTGGGGGATTGTCTACAGGGTCGATGAAGCCGGCGCGTTTGTCGTCCTGATCGTCGCGGCGATCGCGGCCGTCGCCCTGCCCTACGCAAAGACCAGTATCGATCGCGAGGTGCCAAAAGAGCGGCACTATCTCATCTACTCGATGTTCTTACTGTGTCTCGCTGGACTGATCGGCATGGCCGTCACGGGCGATGCCTTCAACCTATTTGTTTTTTTGGAGATCTCGTCGCTCGCAACGTATGTCTTGATCAGCTTGGGCGAAGATCGCCGCGCACTGTCGGCGGCTTTGCGGTACCTAATTCTCGGCACCTTGGGGGCAACGTTTTACGTCATCGGCCTGGGCATGCTGTATCAGATGACGGGTTCGCTCAACATGACGGACCTCGAGGGATTGCTCCCTGCCGTACAAGATACCGGAACCGTTCACGTGGCCTTGGCCTTCGTCTTTGTCGGCTTTGGCCTGAAAATCGCCTTGTTCCCGTTGCATGTCTGGTTGCCGAATGCATACACCTACGCGCCGTCGGCGGTGACGGCGTTTCTTGCGGCGACGGCAACCAAAGTTGCCGTGTATGCGTTGATCCGGCTGACCTACACGGTGTTCGGCGACGTCGAGCCGCTTGAAACGTATAACGTCCGCCCAGCGATCATTATCCTCGCCATTGCCGGTATGTTCGCGGGGTCGCTGATCGCCATCTATCAAGACAACGTCAAACGGTTGTTGGCATATTCCAGTGTGGCGCAGGTCGGTTACATGATCCTCGGCGTCTCGATGGGGAATGCGCCAGGCTTGGCAGGCGGCATCATCCATATGTTCAATCACGCCTTGATGAAAGGCGGCTTGTTCATGGCGATGGGCGCGGTTTATTACGTTATTGGTTCGGTGAAGCTGCAAGATATGGCCGGCCTTGGAAAGCGCATGCCATTGACCGCAGCAGCCATCGTGGCCGGCGGATTCTCATTGATCGGCGTGCCATTGACGGCCGGGTTTATCTCCAAGTGGTATTTGGTCGAAGGCGCGTTCGCAGGCGGGTGGTGGCCAATCGCGATCCTGATCATGCTGTCTTCGTTACTGGCCGTCATTTACGTCTGGCGGGTCGTCGAGATGATGTATTTCGTCAATCCCGCCGTCGGCAGCGGCAATGTTCAGGAGGCGCCGTTGTCACTCCTAATCCCAACCTACGTTCTGATTGGGGCGACGTTCTGGTTCGGCATTGACGCATCTATGACCGGCGAAGTTGCCTTGAGTGCTGCCGAGACGCTCTTGGGGGGCAGTCGATGACCCCGGAGCATCTCATGCTATTGGCGCTGGCCATTCCCTTTATAGGATCGTTGTTTGTCCTGTTTGCGGGGCCCGGGTCCGAGAACATTCGCGACGGGTTGACGGTGATAACGGCGGCGATCTTATTCGCCGTTGTCTGGCAGCTCGTTCAAATCGTCGATGCCGGGGGACGACCGAGCGTCACGTTGTTGGAGATGTTGCCGGGGCTGTCCATCACGTTGTCACTCGAACCGCTTGGCATGGTATTCGCCGGGATTGCCAGTTTCCTCTGGATTATTACGTCGTTCTACGCGTTCGGGTACATGCGTGGTCATCACGAGAAGAACCAAACCCGATTTTTCTTTTGTTTCGCCATCGCCATCATGTCGGCCATCGGCATCGCATTTTCCGGCAATATGCTGACGTTGTTTGTTTTCTATGAAATCTTGACGATTTCGACATTTCCCTTGGTGGCACATTCCGGGACGGACGAGGCCCGTCGCGCCGGGCGTGTTTATCTCGGCATATTGCTCGGAACTTCGATCACGTTCCTATTGACAGCGACGATCTGGACGTACGTCGAGGCAGGCACACTTGATTTCGCCGCGGGCGGAATCTTGGCGGACAACGCGTCCACCGGCGTTATTGGCGTGTTGTTCGCACTGTATATCTACGGCATCGGCAAAGCGGCGCTGATGCCGTTTCATCGATGGCTTCCTGCGGCGATGGTCGCGCCGACGCCGGTCAGCGCGTTGCTGCATGCGGTCGCCGTGGTCAAAGCCGGGGTTTTCACCGTCGTTAAGGTGAGCGTGTATATATTTGGTCTTGAGACGCTTGCCGAGACCGGTGTTTCGACCTGGCTTGCGTACGTTGCGGCGATCACCATCCTGTTGTCGTCGATTGTCGCCATGCGCAAAGACAATTTGAAAGCGCGGTTGGCCTACTCGACCATCTCGCAATTAAGCTATGTCGTCTTGGGCGCAATGTTGGCCGTGAACATTGGCGCGCTCGGCGCGACACTTCACATCGTGATGCACGCGTTCGGCAAAATCACTCTGTTCTTCTGCGCCGGCGCAATCATCGTCTTCGCGCACAAGACCGACATCTCGAGCATGCGTGGCTTGGGACGCAAGATGCCCGTCACGTTCTTCTGCTTCTTTCTTGCGGCGCTATCGATTATTGGCCTTCCCCCAATGGGCGGGGTTTGGTCGAAATGGTACTTGGCGCTCGCGGCCGCAGAGACGGAGCAGTTTGTTTTCATTGCCGTTCTGATGATCTCGTCGCTCTTGAATATCGCCTATCTAATGCCTGTCGTGGTGATGGGATATTTCGGAAAATCGAATGATGATTTGGCAGAGCATCACGGCGACGACCACGCGCATCATCACCCACCGTCAACACATCCACTGTTGCGACCAATGACGTTCGGCCGCGCCGGCGTCGCCGATGCGCCGGTCATCTGTCTGGCCCCGATCGTGCTGACGACGGCGGGTTGCTTGGCCTTGTTCTTCTACGCTGAGCGCATACGCGTTTTCTTGATGCCGGTATTTGGAGGATAGACGGGTGAGCGACGAACAACCGACAATCCATGATCCGCATCCGACATGGCTCGACCGACCGACGAGCGCAAAGAGGATACTTATTGCTTTGAGTGTTCTTTGCGCGGCCTTCTTCTTTGCCGACGCCGTGTATCATAAACATTCCCACTTTACCGCCGAAAGCTGGTTCGGTTTCTATGCTCTGTTCAGTTTCGGGGTTTGCGCCGTATTGGTCATTCTCGCTCGGCTGCTGCGCGCCGTATTGATCAAACCTGAGAGGTATTACGACACCGATGAGTAGCCTCAACCCCGGTTTGATTTTGATCCTCGGTGCCCTGCCAGTGATGGTATTGCCGCATTGGGTGCGTCGGATATACCTGTTGGCACTGCCATTGGCAGGGTTGGCGGCCGTACATAACCTGAGCCCCGGCACCACCGTCATCATCGACACTCTGGGCATGTCGATTGAAATCCTTCGCGTCGACAAGCTGGCGCTCGTTTGGGGGTATATCTTCAATATCGCGGCGTTCTTGGCGATGCTGTTTGCATGGCACGTCAAAGACACCCTGCAACAGGTAGCGGCGCCGATCTATGCGGGCGCGGCGGTCGGTGCGGTCTTCGTCGGTGATCTCGTCAGCCTGTTTGTATTTTGGGAGCTGACCGCGATTTCGTCGGTGTTCCTGATCTTCGCGACACGTACGGAGAGCGCGTATCGGACTGGAATGCGGTATTTGCTGATCCAGGTCGGCTCCGGTGTCATCCTCCTGTCCGGTGTCTTGATATGGTATGCCACGACCGGAAGCATCGCGTTTGATGAGATCGGCACCGAGACCCTTGGTGGCAAGTTGATCTTCATCGCGTTCGGGATCAAATGCGCATTTCCGTTGCTACACAATTGGCTGCAAGATGCCTATCCGGAAGCGACGATCACCGGCACGGTCGTGCTTAGTGCTTTTACGACGAAACTCGCCGTTTATGCACTCGCCCGCGGGTACGCAGGTACCGAGTTCTTGATTTACGTGGGTGCGACGATGGCGGTGTTTCCGATCTTCTACGCCATGATCGAAAACGATTTGCGCCGCGTGCTTGCCTATTCGTTAAATGATCAACTCGGGTTCATGGTGGTCGGTGTCGGGATCGGCACAGAAATGGCGTTGAATGGTACTGCTGCGCACGCGTTCACGCATATTCTCTATAAAGCGCTTCTGTTTATGGCGATAGGCGCCGTGATGTATCGCGTTGGCTCGGCGAAGTGCACCGATCTTGGCGGACTGTATAAATCTATGCCGTGGACAACCGGTTTCTGCATTGTCGGTGCGATGTCGATCTCCGCCTTTCCGCTGTTTTCCGGTTTCGTCTCGAAATCGATGATTTTGACGGCGATCGCCGAGGAACATCGAACCATGATTTGGGGCGTGATGCTGATGGCATCCGCAAGCGTCCTGCTTCATACGGGCCTAAAAGTCCCCTATTTCGCATTCTTCGGGCGCGACAGTGGTCATCGGGTCAAGGAAGCACCCTGGAACATGTGGCTGGCAATGGCGCTGACGGCGACGCTGTGCATCGGTGTCGGCGTCTATCCGGCAGCCTTGTACGATCTTCTGCCCTATGCCGTGGCGTACGAGCCGTACACGGTCGCGCACGTCGTCCAACAGCTGCAAGTCCTCGGCTTTGCGGCATTGCTGTTTGGATTGGCGATCCTCTATCGCGTTTATCCGAAACCGATGAATGTCGTGCATTTGGATACCGATTGGTTCTATCGGAAATTGCTGCCGATCGTCGTTCGTCTGATCGGTAACATTATCGGGCGCATCGATCGCGCGTTGCGTTCGGAATCACATGTGATCATTCGCGATATCATTGGTATCGTCGAACGTCAGCATGGACCGAATTCACACTTGTCCGGAACGCTTCATGCCGGGACCATGGCATTGGTCGTTGTGTCGGTCTTACTCTTGTTTTTGTTGGTGACAATCTTCTGAGAACAAGTCGCCGCTGACATCGTCTAGCCACGCCGGGGCCGGCAGGCCATGGAACAGATTGCTCAGCCCCTCGCCCCAACGGCGTGAAATGTCGGTATAATAGGGATCGTCGCTTTCGATCGTTTGGCGGACGCACGTCCGGCATTCGTTTGCCCGCATGATCAACATATCGATCGGGGGGGCGACCGCGACGTTGGATCTTATCGTGCTGTCGAGCGACACCAAGGCGCACTTCGCCGCCTGCAACAGGTCCATCTCCGGTTTGACGACCCTTTCCAGAATCGGTTTGCCGTACTTCGATTCGCCAATCTGCATGTATGGCGTCTCTTCCGTGGCTTCGATGAAATTCCCTGCAGAATACACCTGAAAAAGCCGCAAGCGTCTGCCGCGGAGCTGTCCACCGACAATAAAGGTCGCGGACGCGTCGGCGTCCTCGGCTCGTAAGTACTCCTCATCGCGGGCGCGGACGTTCCGGATCGCCCGGCCAATCATCTTTGCTGCATCCAGAACGGACTCGACATTGCTCATCCGATCATCCGGACCGCCGTCGTCGAGGCCTTCCTCTAACTGCGTAATCACGGCTTGCGTGACGGCGAGATTGCCAGCCGTCAGGACGCAAATCAGATGTTTTCCGGGCTCTTCGAAGGTGAATAGTTTGCGGAAAGTCGAGATATTATCAACGCCGGCGTTGGTTCGTGAATCGGACGCGAACACCAAACCATCATTCAGGCGGATTCCCAGGCAATAGGTCATGTTGGCTCACAAAGGGATCAAGGTAATGACAGTACTTCGCCATGAAATTTACCCGTGATCAAGCGCCCTTTTGTTTCGCGTCAACGAGGGAGGCTACTGATCCAACTGGACCCGAACGGTGAGTTCCTCAACCCCGCCACCGATGCGTGATCCCCGAACCGGTGCACTACTCGGGTAGTCGAATCCGATCGCCAAGCGGACGTATTCCTCTGTCGCCGATTGCCGATTACTGGGGTCGAAGCTCACCCAACCAAGCCCGTCGACATAGGATTCGGCCCATGCATGCGAGGCCACATGACTATCATTGCCCCGGCCCGCCAGGATATAGCCACTGACATACCGTGTCGGGATGCGCAGGTGGCGCGCCGCGGCAATGAAGATATGCGCATGATCCTGGCAAACCCCGACTCCGTGTCGGATGGCTTCTTCTGCCTCAGTCTCGCTGGTCGTCGTCCCTTGTTGATACGTAACCCGATCCGCTATCTCGTTCATCAATGCGTGGAGTCCGGTGACAGTGTCGTTATCGATCGCTGATTTTGCCGCCGCGCAGATATCTGCGACGCCCTCTCCGGCCTCGGTCAAAGGCGTTTCACGCAGAAACAGCATCGGCGGCAGACCGTCGCGCGTCGGCAGCACCCCTACTGTATCGATGGTCTCGACAACGCCCTCGACGACGACTTTTACTTCATCGTGGGGTTCGTCGATGGTTGAGACATGGGCATTGTTGCCGAACCCGTCGATCCAAGGCGTTAACGATCCCGGCGTTGTGACAGACCATGACAACATGCGCTGACAGGTATCTTGGCGCGGTGTCAAACGCAGATACTGAATCGAATGGTTTGCCGCCTCCGTGAACTGGTAGTGCGTCTCGTGGACGATGGTCAACCGCATGTCGTATCCTAACGCGCCATCATGAAGTCAGTCCGGATTTGATCGCTTAACTCGTGAACGCTCTTTCGGAAATCGAACAGAAAGGTTTGTAGTCCGGAACGCAATACGCGATCGAGCCGCACTGTGCGGATTTCGGAAGCCAACCGATCCGCCGCGAGTGTACAGGGCGCATCGCGTCTGAGTGCCCGAAGAATCTCGGATAAATCCTCAATGCATGAGAGCAGTGACCGGGGTATCTCCGGATTAAGAATCAACAAATCGGCCACCGATACCGGGTCTAAGTCACGGTACAATTGCCGGTAGGCACTGTACGCATTGGCGGCACGCAAGAACGTTCCCCAACGATAAAAGTCGAAACCATCGTCACGACGCGTGGCCCGATGAAATGACGATGCGCGCGCTAGCATTAAGCGGGTCGTATTTTCAGCCCGTTCCAGGACCGAGCCCATTTCCCAAAACATAAATGGTTCACCGCGCCGCATCGTGCCGTAAATGACACCGCGAAGCAGATGTGCGCGTTCGCGAACGCTATCCAGATAGTCTTGCGGACCTTGGTCCGTAATCTCGTTCATTGTACAGGAACAGACGTCCATCCATGTCTCGTTGACCGTCTGCGATATTTCAGTGGTAAGGACATGCCGTGCGGCCCTGGCGTTCTCACGCGCGGAATATACGCAGGAACGGATGCTGGACGGATTTCCGTCGTCAAGGCACATGAACTCGATCACGGGAGATTCAGTATAACTCGGGTGTTTTTCTTCGAACGCCGCCCGTTCCAAATCGGTTTGAAACAGATCCCGCCAGAGCTGTTGTTGCTCGGGCGCAGGAATCGGCATCAGACTGAGACGCTGCGTTCCGCTCAATAGGCGCGCGGTGTTCTCTGACCGTTCGACGTAGCGGCCGAGCCAATAAAGGTTATCTGCGGTGCGGCTTAACATGGCGATGTTACGGCTCCAAAACCCAAGTGTCCTTGGTGCCGCCACCCTGTGACGAATTCACAACCAAGGACCCCTCTGTTAAGGCAACGCGGGTCAACCCGCCCGGCATCACAGTTGTCTTCTGGCCGGAAAGAACAAATGGCCTGAGGTCAACATGTCGCGGTGCCACACCTTCATCGACGTAGGTCGGACATGTCGACAGCGCCAAGGTAGGCTGGGCGATAAACGCCTCTGGCTCCGCTTTCAGGCGCAAGGCATATTCCTCTCGTTCCGCCTTCGTACTTTTGGGGCCGACCAACATCCCGTAACCACCGGAACCATGGACTTCCTTGACCACAAGACTCTCGAGGTTCTCCATGACGTAGGCGTAGTCATCTGGTTCTCGAAGTGAATACGTCGGGACGTTTTGAAGGATCGGTTCTTCGCCCAGATAAAATCTGATCATCTCAGGTACGTAGACATACATCGCCTTATCGTCTGCAACGCCGGTGCCGATAGCATTCGCGAGGGTTACGCGTCCCCGACGCACGACCGACAGAAGACCCGGGACGCCCAGCATGGAGTCGGATCGAAACGCCAGCGGATCTATGAAGTCGTCGTCTACGCGCCGGTAAATCACATCGACCCGACGTGGGCCGTCGGTTGTGCGCATAAAGACCAGGCCCTCGTCGACGAACAGGTCCTGCCCCTCGACCAATTCGATGCCCATCTCCGTCGCCAGAAAAGCATGTTCGAAATAGGCGCTGTTGAATTGCCCTGGGGTCAAAAGAGCGATGGTCGGCTCATCAACGCCGAGCGGCGCAACGGAACGAAGATTGGCTCGCAATTCCGCCGGATAACGTTCAACCGGGGCGACGTTATTGGATGCAAACAACTCCGGGAACAGACGCATCATGGTCTGTCTGTTCTCCAGCATGTAAGAGACACCCGACGGCGTACGCACATTGTCCTCAAGGACGAAGAACTCGCGTTCTCCTGTCCGCACCACGTCTACGCCGGCAATGTGGCCGTATATTCGTCTCGGCAAATCCAGATCCAGCATTTCTGGGCGAAACGCGTCATTGTTGAGAACCAAATCCGCAGGGACGCGTCCAGCCTTTAGGATCGCCTGATCATGATAGATATCATCCAAGAAGGCATTGATCGCATCAACCCGTTGGATCGTTCCTCGGGCCAGGAAATCCCATTCTTTCGGGTCAAGGATTCTTGGGATGATGTCGAACGGGATCAGTCGTTCCGTCGCAGCGCCGTCGCCGTAGACCGTAAACGTAATCCCGAGACGGCGGAACATCAGGTCCGCCTGCGCATCCTTGCGGCTGAGAAAGGTTTTCGACGCACCTTCCAACCACTCTGCATATCGGGAAAAGGCCATTCGGACAGTGCCGTCTGGCTCCAGCATTTCGTCAAAAGGTTTTGGTGGGTCCGCCGACGTCTCGGTCACACTGTACTCGTTGCCCTGCTATGGGGCCTCTCAAAGGGCCCTTAAGCCAACACCATAGAAGTTTCACAAATAAATTCAATGATAGGACGCGCCTGTGCGGTATGCCTGTTTGTGGCGTTGATCTCTACCCGGCTTGCCAGACACAATGCTCGTCACTTTTTCATGGGCGGAGTTTGGATCAATGGCAGGCGACGAAAACAAGCGATCTGGCATGGCACGTGGCCTAACGGAATACGGTGATCCGGCGTTCGCGGCGTTTCTCCGAAAATCGTTTATTAAGGCGATGGGATATACCGATGATGCGTTGTCGAAACCGATCGTCGGGATCGTCGACACTTCGTCTGGGTTTAATGCATGCCATGCGACCGTGCCGTCGTTGATTAAGGCGATTGAGCGCGGTGTCATGTTGGCCGGCGGACTGCCCGTGCCCTTCCCCGTCATATCCCTGCATGAGAGCTTTGCTCACCCGACCTCGATGTATCTGCGCAACTTGATGTCGATGGACGTCGAGGAAATGATCCGCGCCCAACCAATGGACGCGGTGGTACTGATCGGTGGGTGTGACAAGACCGTACCTGCCTTGTTGATGGGGGCGTTTTCCGCCGATCGCCCCTGCATCCTTGAGGTGACGGGGCCGATGTTATCGGGAAGCCTGAAAGGTCAGCGGATCGGTGCTTGCACCGATTGTCGCCGCTTGTGGGGAGAGTTCCGGGGCGGCAGGTTATCAGAGGAAGAAACAGTCGCCGCCAGCAACGAGTTGGTACCGTCCGCCGGAACGTGCGGTGTGATGGGAACCGCCTCCACCATGGCGCTGATGGCCGAAGCCATGGGGGTTATGTTGCCGGGCGGTGCGGCTATTCCCGCCGTCTTGAGCGATCGATTGCGCCATGCCGAAAGGACGGGAACGTCGGCGGTCGCGCTGGCCAAATCGGAACGTCGTCCGAGTCAATTCATCACCCAAAAGAACATCGATAATGCGATCAGCGTCTTACAAGCCATCGGCGGTTCAACCAATGCTGTGGTTCACTTGGCTGCGATTGCCGGACGTTTGGGGCTGGATGCGTCATTGCAACGACTGGACGCCATCGGTCGACAGACGCCGGTTCTGGTCGATCTCAAACCAGCTGGGCAGTACTACATGGATGATTTGCATAAGGCTGGCGGGTTGGCACCGGTGCTTCGGTCTTTGCGCAAAACGTTGCATGAGGATGCCGACTCAGTGACCGGAGACACGTTGGGCGAAGTTATAGGTACCTCGGGAGATGGATGGCCGCAGAAGATTGTAAAACCCATCGAAGATGCTTTGTTCGAGAAGGAAGGCATTGTGCCGCTTTTCGGGACACTGGCGCCGAATGGCGCGGTCATGAAACAGGCGGCGGCATCGCCTGAGTTCTTGCAATACCAGGGACGTGCCGTTGTTTTCGATGGATTGGCCGACCTGGCGGAGAGAGTTGATCGAGACGATCTCGATGTCACGCCGGAGGATGTCCTGATTTTACGCAATGCGGGACCAATCGGCGCGCCGGGTATGCCGGAAGCCGGCTACATTCCAATCCCAAAAAAATTGGCTCGGGCCGGGGTCAAGGACATGCTTCGAATATCAGACGCGCGGATGAGCGGAACAGCTTTTGGTTCGATCATTCTACACGTCGCCCCCGAGAGTGCGGTCGGCGGGCCACTTTCGTTGGTTGAGAACGGCGATTTGATCCGCCTCGACGTGGCGGCGCGCCTATTGGACCTCGTTGTGTCTCCAGAGGTGCTTCGAGAAAGGCATGCCCGCACTTCTACCCGGAATAGCGAGCCTATGAATGAACGCGGGTATCGTCGCTTGTTTCTCGATCACGTATTGCAAGCGGACGAGGGATGCGACTTCGATTATCTGAGACCGCAAACGTGACGAAGGCGCCGATGGGTTCTCGGCGCCTTCGCATATCCGTTATGTGAAGGGAGGATCGTAGCCCTCTCCTCATCCGCTACTTTTTCTTTGCGGCCGGCTTTCTGGCTGCAGGTTTGCGTGCCGCCGGCTTCTTCGCCGCCGGTTTACGGGCCGTCGATTTGGCGGCGGGTTTCTTCGCAGCGGCGGTCCGTGCCGCCGGCTTCTTCGCCGCCGGTTTACGGGCCGTCGATTTGGCGGCGGGTTTCTTCGCGGCGGCGGTCCGTGCCGCCGGCTTCTTCGCCGCCGGTTTGCGCGCCGTCGATTTCGCGGCGGGTTTCTTCGCAGCGGCGGTCCGTGCCGCCGGCTTCTTCGCCGCCGGTTTGCGCGCCGTCGATTTCGCGGCGGGTTTCTTCGCAGCGGCGGTCCGTGCCGCCGGCTTCTTCGCCGCCGGTTTGCGCGCCGTCGATTTCGCCGCGGGTTTCTTCGCGGCGGCGGTCCGTGCCGCCGGCTTCTTCGCCGCCGGTTTGCGCGCCGTCGATTTCGCCGTGGGTTTCTTCGCAGCGGCGGTCCGTACCGCCGGCTTCTTCGCCGCCGGTTTGCGCGCCGTCGATTTCGCCGCGGGTTTCTTCGCGGCGGCGGTCCGTGCCGCCGGCTTCTTCGCCGCCGGTTTGCGCGCCGTCGATTTCGCCGCGGGTTTCTTCGCGGCGGCGGTCCGTGCCGCCGGCTTCTTCGCCGCCGGTTTGCGCGCCGTCGATTTCGCCGTGGGTTTCTTCGCAGCGGCGGTCCGTGCCGCCGGCTTCTTCGCCGCCGGTTTGCGCGCCGTCGATTTCGCTGCGGGTTTCTTCGTCGCTGCCGACGCGTGTGTCGTCGTCTTCCTTGCCGCCGGCTTCTTCGCCGCCGCGGTTGTTGCCTTCGCCATCAGTAAACCTCCCGTCGATGTGCAGGGGTTTCTATAACAGGATGCGCGCGCGGGCGGAAGTGCGACGCGTCACAGGTGCTTTAACGGCATACACTTGTCTGCCTTTGAAATGAGTAAGCCGTTCTCGACATTGAATGAATTTACGCGAACAGACGAAGGCACAGGCATTGTCAGTCTCTTGCGCCGGGAATGCCTTGGTTTGATCTGACCAAAGAAACGCCGGACATATGCTGTGCCGATTCGCGCATCCGCTTAGCTGTTAACGGCTACTTTGAACCTGGGACCCAGGCTTTTACCTGAACGGGTTTGCCACTTTGTGTCCGGTAAATCTTTTGCGGTCCGACCTGCGTCGGCGCCGGCGCCTCGCGATTTTGCACGAACGAAGCCGCCATCTCTCGGAGATGGATTTCCGCGCGCGGGCCGCGCTCAAATGCATCGCGGTAGGCGGGCGTGTCATTGGTAATCTTGTTCAATCGTTCGACGGACATGTGACCGAACCGGCGCCAGATGCTGCCGAGGAACTCTTCAACTTCATAGGGAAGAAATATTTCGGCATCGATGTCCGGTCGTCCTTTCGAAAACGCCATGTGAACGTTTGGCTCGACAGGTCCAATCTCGTCAGCGACGAAAATCGCAGGCATCAACTTTCGGCCCTTTTGGACGATGGCATAATATGACTGCGCCAAGAACAAGAGCCGTTGCAGTTTTTGCGGTTGCAGATACTCATTCTCGTTGAGCGCGGTGTCGGCAAACCAAAACGCCACGTCAAACGCATTACTCACATCTGCAGGGAGATTCCAGTGGTCCACTCAGCCGTCTCTCGCTGTTGCATTACTCGAGAGATAATACCGTAGCGAAGTATGGTAACGCTAATCTTAATAGAGTACGGAAAGTTAGACGGGAAACGCGAAGGCCTAGAGCGAAATACTCAGCGAGGTTCCGCGGATTGGCTGCTGCCCGCTAATGATCAAAGCGTTGGTTTCATAGGTCGCGACAACCTTTCCGACGGGTTCTCGATTGCTGGGAGACGGCGTCCCAGTTCGTGTATCGGGCGCTCCACTCGCTCCGCCCTCCTCGAACATCTCAGCGAAAGATTGAGAATTCGAAGAAAACAGTCGGCCAACTGTCGGATCCGGGTATGGGTGCTTCTGCCCACCGCCATCTCGCGTCAGTCGATTGTTATCCTGCTGCTGCTGATAGCTGGAGGCAGCCGCATCAAACGAGATATTTGTCCCTGTTTCCAATTCGTCTACTTGGGACGTAGAGATGGCAGCCACGCGCGTGCCCGCCGGAACCGAGCGTGCGCTCGATGCCGGTGCGGTCGCTGGTACTGCTGTTGTTTTAGGCAGTAACGCCATTTTTAGTGGCCGCCTCTATCCACAATTTGTCCCACGAGGATTCTAGAAACCGCGTGCACTACGCCGAATATAGCTCCTACAGCCTTCCAAAATAGGCTTTTTGAGGCAAAAATGCAATCACAGTGGCAGGATCGATCCTTGTCACGTGATAATGGTTACGCGCCCGCTCTGTCTGCGAAACCCGCCGGTTCTTCGACCTCGGCGTAGTCCAATGCAGCCGCGAACCGTACTCGACGCGTAACAACTGAACTCTCGGCTGAATTGTCGCCGGTCGCAACACACGTCACCGAAGCCTCGAACATCCCTTGATTATGGGGGATCGCAATCACCAGTGGCACGTCGGAGTTACATTCTAAACTCCATATTCCGTTACCGTGATTACTTCCCATATTCAGCATAACGCCTGGTGGAAGGTCCCCGACAGTGATGGCAAGACTACCAAGGTTTTCGGGATCGAACACATGGAGCGGTATCGGAAACGGCAATAAATTCATTGTCTCTGTCGGCGGCGTCAAGTTTGCCAATACGCCACCGACCAATGCCGTTCGAACGGCCCCACCCCGTTCGAACGCAACGGGTTCAATAAGAACGCGAATAGTCTGAAGATGGCCGATCGGTGCCAATACGGCAACTTTGTCCAGCGCCTCGCCGTCAACGATCCAGCAACCATCACCGAGGTTCCGGCCATGCGTCAGAATCGTGCCGGCAGGCAGTCCGGATATCCGTATATCGCCGGGTGCTTGGGTATCGGAGAGATCTTGCGCGACATGATACAAAGGGCGGCCACCATCAAGCCCGCCCAGCGGGCCCAGCGAGGGGAATTGGGCGTCTAGTTCTACATCGGCGCCCGAGGGGCCAATGACCCGCATGTTGTGCCATTTTCCAACATTGATGCTGAGTCGCTCGTAAACGGATTCATGATCGCCGTCACCGTGTGCCAAAACGAAGTCTTTGAGATTCCGTAATTCATCAACAAAAGCGTGTTGGTGCAGATCGGACGTGTCAATATGAAGCTCCAACGTCTCAGCGTTGATAACCTCTCTTTTCTGCGCCGACCCTACCATGTCCTCCATATCCTCTTCCGCGGGCGGAGCAACGGTCGGCATCGCTGCTTGGGCGACGAAATCAACAGGTGCCGCGGTCTCTTCGGATGGCGGCGGCACATCGTCCAATGGACCATCTGCGAAGTTCATCAGGCTCACCGTCAAATCCCCGCGCCACGATACTCCTTGGTTCCTCGACTGATATCGACCTGACATGGCCGCTGAGGGGACGACGATGTCACCATCCGGGGTTTCGATACTATAGAGCACGGGGCCTTCCTCCGGCGGATGGTTTGCATCCGTTCCCTGCCATCGGATCAGCAATTCGAACGGCTTCTTATCTCCCCAGGATATCGGAACGGATAAGCGCTGACGGGCATCCGTCTTTTCCGACCAGTTGATGACCCGGTCAAAAACGGGAACGCCGTCAGCATAAACCTTGAAACGAATATCATCCTGCATGGTCGACGGCCCGACCGATAAAATGACAACGGACGCATTCGATTGTACGGCACCGGCAGATGCACTGACTCGGATACGGGCCGACTGCGGTGGGTGGTCGGCATTTTCCATTTCCACAAGCAGATCAAAATCCGGACAAGCGGGTGGCATCAACACGCACAGGTTTGCGAGGTCGAGGGCATTGACTTGCCAATTTCCCGGCGTCGATTCGGTACCATGGGTCAACCGCGCGGAGGGCGGCAAACCGCTAAATTGCAGGTCGATAGTCTTGAGTATCTCGACATCGTCGATACCCACCGACACGTCGAGTTGGACGATAACATCAAGCTCATCATTTCCTACATCATCGGACGAAACGTCCAACTCACGAGGCATCGCACTGCCCATTCCAGGCGGGACCCACACGTCATCGGAAACGGACGTCAATGTCGCGTTATCGAACAATCGTTCGAGCCAACGGTTTCCGCTGGCATCGGTGTCGGCTGTGTCTCTAACTTCGGGCGGGGTTGGATCTTGCATAAATATGGCTTTCCAATCCGGACATTGGACATCGTCGCGGCACCACTTCTCTAGCGTCGATGCGACCCACACAGTCTAAACATGTAACTTACCCGGTGCGACATTTCCGTGCGTGATCGTGCGGCACGCTTGAACACTCGCGTGTTGCAAACGAAGCCACGAACCAATTCGATCGCCTTCCTGGGTGAATAGACTTTAGGCGGCTTGATCCGCCAAGCTGGCCAGAATCTCGTTGAGTGTATCGTCCACTTGATCGTTGGGGACGCGACACGTGCCGGCCGCGGCATGTCCCCCGCCACCGAATTTCAGCATAAGCGAGCCGACATTGACGCGCGATGTCCGACGGAAGATCGACTTGCCGCAGGCAATCTCGGTCATATTTGGCTGATCCGATTCCTTGAGCGTCAACGACAAGTCGCTTTGCGGAAAGATTGCGTAGATCAAAAAACGATCGACGACATGGATCGGGTCTTGTCCGCGCAGATCGCAGATCACGGTTTGACCGACCATTCGGCTCGAGTCGGCGATCTGCCGTTCGCCGAACTCCTTATGATACCAATACGCGTTGACCCGCTCCTGCACGTCCGGTAGCGCCAGAATCTCGTCCAAGGGATTGTGACGACAATACGTCATCAGGTCTTTCATGAACTGTTCATTGGAAATTGCGAAATGGTTCAGCGCGCCGAGCCCGGTTCGGCCATCCAGAATGAAGTTCAACAAGGTCCAACCTTCGGGCGCCAAGACTTCGGATTCCGTGAACTGCGCACTGTCGGCTTTGTCGACGGCATCCATCAAGTCCTGCGAAATATTGGGGAAACGATGTTCGCCGCCATAATATTCATAAACGACGCGAGCCGCCGACGGTGCGTTCGGATCGATGATGAAGTTCGATTTTTGGCCGACGCGTTCCATCTCACTCCAATGGTGATCGAAACACAGGTGAACCTCGGGGCTATACGGTAGGTTCGTCGTGATATCGTTGGCCGTCACAGCGACGCGACCGTGCTGTACGTCGGAAGGCTGCGCGAACTCAATGGAATCGACCATGTCTAATTCCAGGAACAGCGCGCCACACACCACGCCGTCGAAGTCTGTGCGGGTCAATAAACGAAATTTTTGATCGGCCATAAATCGGGTCTCCTCAACCGACAGAAAACATACCGCTCGACGCAAACTGTGACAACACATCGATACCGATGTCGCCTATTGTGCTTTTCCCGGTGCGGTGGCTTCGCTAAAGTCGCCGCCGCGAAGACAAGAGGATATCATGGCCGACCAAGAAGATCACCACACGTTGAGCGTCCAAATCGCCAAC
Source organism: Rhodospirillales bacterium (assembly GCA_965222395.1). Lineage (GTDB taxonomy): Bacteria > Pseudomonadota > Alphaproteobacteria > Rhodospirillales > Casp-alpha2 > UBA4479. The sequence goes on along the minus strand of OZ244947.1, from coordinate 895,155 downwards.
CAAATCATTAATTCTGCGAACAATCGCTTGGAAGAAGGACTGGACCCACTGGACATTGCCGCTGGCCTGCGCCACGCCGCTGCCAACTTTACCGCGTTCACGGTCGCCAACGCCGATCGACCCGATGCGGTCGATCCCAGTTTTTTCGCCGACGAGTTCATGCAGATCTACAATTACTATTTCGAAAAACACATGGAGGCCCGCAAGCCCGTCAGTGGCCTCGACGCCTTGATCAAGCAAGTTAAAGACGAGAATTAGCCGCTGCCACGCCCTCTCGTGCCAAACCGGAAGGCAGAGCAAACATTTTTTCGTATGGGACGTTTTGGCGCTTGATCTCCCGGCGTCGAATGGCTACACCCTCCTCCGCCGCGTCCCCTTCGTCTAGCGGTCTAGGACGCCGCCCTTTCACGGCGGAAACACGGGTTCGAGTCCCGTAGGGGACGCCACTTCTCTAACAGCAAAAAAGCCGCCATTGGGGTGACCCTGGCGGCTTTTTTGCTGCGTACCCGCTTTGTCCAGCACACACGGGTAGAGAGCGTGCGACCACGAATGCCTTTGACATTGCGTTTGTGCGCTACCACTCTTGAAACTTAAATCGGATCAACCAAGTAATTTTTATAAAATTTATTTAGGGAGCAACGACTCACAGGGAGCCATTTTTTAAATGCATTTACAAAAAGCGGTCGGATTTGACGACCTTTGTCGCTTTGCGGAGCGGCTGTTCAATCAGGGACAATTTGATGGCCCAGTTGGACAAGAAAATATCCTGGATGGGGCTCGTCTGCATGGCTGGATCGATCGGCACGGCAGGGTCACCGATGAAGGCGAAACGGTCTTGGAGACTTTAAAGGCCGGCGAACGTTAGATCGGTTGGATCGATTAACCAGCGTCGAATTCGGCGTGATAGCGGACGATGGTTTCGACTTCTTCTTTCGACCCCAGAATCACCGGTACCCGTTGGTGGATGTCCGTCGGCTGAACGTCCATGATCCGTTGTCGCCCGGTCGACGACAGTCCGCCTGCCTGTTCAACGATAAACGACATCGGGTTGGCTTCATACAAAAGGCGCAAGCGTCCCCCTTTATCCCGGATTTTCTCGTCGATCGGGTATAGATAGGTCCCACCTCTGCACATCACACGGTGCACATCGCAAACCATGGCGGCGACCCAACGCATATTGAAGTTCTTTCCCCGTGGTCCCGTCTCGCCGGCAAGACACTCCTCGACATATCGTTGCATCGGCGGTTCCCAAAAACGGCGGTTCGACGCATTGATTCCATACTCGTTTGTGCTTTCGGGAATCCGCATGTTGGGATGCGTTAGTACGAATTCGCCAATATCGGGATTGAGCGTAAATCCGAACACACCATTTCCGGTGGTCAGGACAAGCATCGTTGCCGGACCGAACAACACATAACCGGCACAAAGCTGATGTGTCCCAGGCTGGAGGAAATCCTGAGTCAGATCGTCCGAGGGGGACTCGGGCATCCGCAAGATCGAGAAAATCGTTCCCATGGGACCATTGATGGCGATGTTCGACGACCCGTCCAACGGATCGAAGATCAGCAGGTATTTGCCGCGCTTTAAGGTCTTGGGAACCCGGTAAACGTCTTCCATTTCCTCGGACGCCATAGCCATCAATTGTTCGCCCTGCTCGCACCAACTGATCGCCAACTCGTTTGCGAGGACGTCGAGGGCTTTTTGTTGTTCACCTTGTACGTTTTCGCCCAGGCCGGCACCTAATTCGCCGGACAATTCGCCGCGACTGACCAGATACGCGACGGCTTTACAGGCCGAACCGACATCGCCCAATAGCGACGTGAATTCCCCGGTCGCGCCGGTGACCTCAGTCTGTTGACGCATGATGAAATGTTTCAAGGTAGTTCGGTAAGACACGGTGTTCCTCTTGGATGACCTTATTGATGATTGGACGGATGGGTATCACACGGCGTCGGCAAAGCCAATTCGCCGACGCTGTTCGACAATTCGCTATAGGTCTACAAAATCGACGGCGATACCCGCTTCTGTGAACATCCGCGACGAGATCGCGAATTGGGTTTTCCAAGGCTCCTTCGACGTGTCCGGAGTTGGCGATACAACCCGCGATATGCCTGATTGAATAATCAACACGGCGCAACGCGCGCACGGCGGTAACGGCGTCACGTAAAGCGCGCATCCGGCGGCTTCACTGCCGGCGAACATCAGCGCGTTTGTCTCCGCATGGACGATCATTTCGTACTTGATCGAGCGGTCTTCGAGCCTATCGGCCGTATCCTCGACGCCGAACGGAAACCCGTTGAACCCCGTGGCCACGATCCGCTTGTTACGGGGATCGACGATAACGGCGCACACTTTTGTCGATGGATCCTTCGACCATTGGGCGATGAAGCCCGCCAATTCCATGAACCGTTGGTCCCATTTCGGGCTGAAGTACGGCTGTTCGTTACTCGGTGTCATATCTCATTCCCTCTCCCCGTCAGGTGCGGGCCATGGCGCTGCCATCGCATCCTCAACATGAAACTTCGCCTTCGTGCGGCCTTGCCAGGTATCTAGCTTTATTCGCCCTGCGACCGAGATGGGCGTCTCCCCTGTCGATTGCAGAAAAGACCCCAGCGGCGTCCCTATGCAGCGAAAGCAAATTGCATCGATGCGGCCGCCACCGTCGGCGGTCAGGGTGAGACGCAAATGATCTTTACCGACGACATCGGAAAATTGCACCCGAGCGCCCCGCAGTACCAGACGCGGCTCCGGATTGCCCGGGCCGAACGGGGCTAAAGACCGGATTTCCTGGGCCAGGTCGACACTTACGCCGCGTACCGAGAGCGCGCCGTCCAGATAAAGATACGGTTGGGTGCTGCCATCCTGACCGGCTGCAGAAATGCGCGCATCCAAAAACGTTGCAAAATCCTCAATTCCATCCGTTAGCACGGAAAAACCGGCCGCCATGGCGTGCCCACCGCCCTTAAGCAGGAGCCCCTTTTGCCGTGCGGCGATGACCGCTGCGCCAAGATCGACGCCGGGTACGGAGCGTCCGGACCCTGTCGCCATGTCGCCATCAATCGCGAGCACGCAAGCCGGACGGTGGAACCTTTCGACCAATCGGCTGGCGACGATCCCGATGACGCCAGCATGCCAACCGGGTCCGGCAACAACCGTAACCGCGGCATCGCCCGGGAGCGAAAGCGCCATCTCCAACGCTTGGGCGTGGACATCGGCTTCGATCTCCCGCCGTTCGGCATTTAGACTGTCAAGGTGGGTGGCGATCCCTGCCGCCTCCCCCGCATCATCCGTGGCTAACAGATTGGCACCCAGATCGGACTTACCGATCCGGCCGCCGGCATTGATCCGCGGGCCCAAGACGAAGCCAAGATGATACCCTTCGGGGGTGGCATCCAGACCGGCGACGTCAGCAAGCGCCCGTAGACCGGGGTTATCGCGACCTGCCAGAACTTTTAAGCCCTGCGCAACGAAAGCGCGATTAAGCCCCTCCAATTTGACGACATCGCAGACAGTGCCCAAGGCAACCAGATCCAACCATCGCAGCAGGTCGGGCTCGCGCCGCGTTTCCCAATATCCGCGCGCGCGGAGTTCGCGGTTCACGGCGACAACGAACAGAAATGCGAGACCTGCCGTACAGAGGTGTCCAAAGGTCCCGTCCTCGTCCAATCGGTTGGGATTAATAACGGCAAAGGCATCTGGCAGCTTTGGTTCCGCCACATGATGATCAATGACGATGATGCGAAGACCTCGGTCAGTGCCGGCGGCAATCGGATCGAACGCCGTCGTACCGCAGTCCAGCATCACGACGATGTCCGCACCGCCATCTGCAAGTTGCTGTAGTGCGGCGGCAGAAGGCCCGTATCCCTCGGTAAATCTGTCTGGAATGTACACGGACGCTTCAAGGCCGCAGGCCCGGACAAAGCGCCGGACGATCGCCGAGGACGTCGCGCCATCGACATCGTAATCCGCAAAGACCGCAATGTGACGACCCTCTGCAATCGCGTCGGCCAATGCCGATGCGCCCGTATCCATGTCCTGAAAACGGCTGGGATCCGGCATCGAGTCGCGCAAGCTTGGCGCGAGGTAGGCCGGTGTCGTATCAGCCGTTAATCCGCGTCCGGCGAGAATTCGCGCAACGATTTCCGGGACCCCAAGGGATTGAGAGATCGAAAGTGCCGTTCGGGCGTCTTGAGACCGAAGAGACCACCGCCGCCCTGTTGCCGATAAAGGCGGCGCGACGCCATTTGTCATTTGGTCCGGGGCCGTCGGCATTGCCGCGGCCTCAATCAACCGGCGCGCGGCGGGTAAAGTCGTGGTAGGCGTCGATATATCGGAATGTACCGGTCAAGGATCTGACGACCAGAGACTCGCTCCTTGCGCCATCCTGGGACTTACGCACCCCTTTTAACAGGGCGCCATAAGTGACACCGGTCGCCGCAAACGTAACATTGCCGGACGCCATTTCACCGGCGCTGTAGCTCCGATCGAAATCGTCAATGCCAAGATCGGCTGCTTTTTGCCGCTCGACATCCTCGCGAAAGACCAGTCGACCTTGCATCTGTCCGCCGAAACCACGCAGAGCGGCCGCGGCTAGAACACCCTGCGACGCGCCGCCAATCCCCATGTACACATCGACACCCGTTTCCGGCATTGCGGTCGTCACGGCACCGGACACATCGCCGCCCAGGATCAAACGCACTTTGGCGCCGGTCGCGCGGACCGCATCGAGCAGCTTGCCATGGCGTGGACGATCGAGCATGCAAACGACCAAATCGGACGGATCGACACCTTTTGCAGCGGCGACGGCTTGAAGATTCTCCGCAGGAGATTGATCGAGTGAAAGCACGCCACTTGGCACACCCGGTCCGACGGCCAGTTTTTCCATATACATTTCCGGGACGCGCAAGAAATGTCCGCCCTCCGTCACGGCAATGGTGGAGACGGCATTCGGTCCTCCGCGCGCGACGATGCTCGCCCCTTCCAACGCGACAATAGCGACGTCGACGTCCGGTCCCTCGCCCGTTCCGACGTTGGTATCCACGCACAAGTCTTTTCCGTCCTCGCCGCAGGCTTCGCCGACGCGAATGGTCCCGTTAATCGCCAAGCTCGACAGCAAAGTCTGCGCCGCGCTGATGGCAGCACGATCCGCAGCCATATGATCGCCCGACCCCATGTGTTGCGCCGCGGCCAAGGCGGCGGCTTCGGTCACACGGACGAGTTCTAAAGAGAGATTGCGATCTTTGGCGGCTGGTTCGGACATAACCGTATTGTGAAGAGTTCGACGGACGAGTCAAAGGTCGGCCGCCACAACCGGCTATCTGCGGAAAACTGGCGGTTTTCGAGGGGGGGCCCCAACATGCACGGTGGACAGAGGAATTTCGGAGACGTTTATAGGGCTTCGATTCGTATGACCGACGGGGCTTCCGTTACCGTATCCATCTCCGAAATCTTCGCGATCGCATTGCGCATCGCTTCTTCCCGGGTTTCGTGCACGGTCATAACCAGTGGAACCATCTGTTCCGGGTTGCGAGCGCGTTGAATCACGGTTTCGATGGAGACATCGTGCGCCGACAGGGTTTCGGCGATCGTCGCCAACACGCCCGGCCGGTCGATAACGCTGAACCGCAGATAATAGGCGCCGACATGGGCCTTCATATCGCGCGTCGCCGTGTCGCGTAAGTGTGTCGTCGGAATGCCAAACAAGGGCGTGCGGTTTCCCCGCGCAATATCGATGATATCGGCGATCACGGCGGACGCCGTCGGTCCACCTCCGGCACCACGGCCTTCCTGAAGGACTGAATCGACGAAATCTCCGTCTGCCACTACGGCGTTGAAAGAACCCGATACGTGATTGATGGGCGCGTCGACCGGGACCATGCAGGGGTGGACCCGCTGCTCGATCGTCCCATTGTCGACGGACGCGAGGCCCAGCAGCTTGATGCCATAGCCCAGCTCGCGCGCGAACTCCCAATCCAATGGGGTCAGTCGTCGAATTCCCTCGGTATGTACACCCTGAAAGTCCACCCGGGTTCCAAATGCCGACGCGGCCAGAATGGACAATTTGTGAGCGGCATCTATGCCGTCGATATCAAATGTCGGATCGGCTTCGGCATAGCCCAACTTTTGCGCTTCCTCAAGAACATCATCGAAGGCCCGACCGGTATCACGCATCTCCGTAAGGATGTAATTACAGGTGCCGTTGAGAATCCCGTAGACACGGGTCACGGCATTTGCCGCCAGTCCCTCACGCAGCGATTTCAAGATCGGAATGCCACCGGCAACTGCGGCCTCACAGAACAAGGCGGCGCCGTTGCTCTCGGCGATCTCGGCTAACTCCGTGCCATGATGGGCGATCAACGCCTTATTGGCGGTGACAATGTGTTTGCCGTTTCCGAGGCATCTCTCGACCAGCGCCTTGGCGACACCATCCGACCCGCCAATCAGTTCAACGACAAGATCGATCTCGTCGTCGGACGCCATATCGACCGGATCATCGAACCAACGATAACCGTCGATATCGATGCCGCGGTCAAGATGGCGGGATCGCGCGGATACGGCGACAATTCGAAGATCGCAACCCGCACGCTGCGCCAGGACTCCGGCATGCGTCTCGATCACTTGGACAGTGCTGGCACCGACCGTACCAAGGCCGACGATACCGATGTTCAAGGTCGTCATAGGGTTTACGATGCCTCCCGATCGACGGCGTCGCCGCTCTGATTAATTCCGGATTTTTTAAAGTAGGCTTTGATATTGCGGACGGCCTGGCGAATGCGCTGGCCATTCTCGACCAGGCCGATACGCACATGATCGTCGCCGTGTTCGCCAAATCCCAATCCCGGGGCGACGGCAACGTCGGCCTCGGCCAGGAGCCGCTTGGCAAATTCGACGGATCCCAGCTCTTTGAGCGGCGCCGGTATCGGCGCCCAGGCGAACATCGTCGCCGGTGGCGGCGGCACATCCCAACCCGCCGATGCCAATCCGTCGATAAGGATATCCCGGCGTTCCTTGTAGACACCGCGAAATTCGTCGATGCATTCCTGCGGGCCGTTTAACGCTGCGACGGCTGCCACCTGAATCGGCGTAAATGCCCCGTAATCGAGGTATGACTTTACCCGTGCCAATGCGCCGATGAGTGCTTCGTTTCCGACCGCGAAGCCGATCCGCCAGCCCGGCATCGAATATGTTTTGCTCATCGAGGTGAATTCGACCGCGACATCCCAGGCTTTCGGCAGCTCTAGAATCGACGGCGGCGGCTGATCGTCGAAATAAATTTCGGCATATGCGAGGTCCGACAAGACAATGATATCGTGAAATCGGCAGAATTCGATCACCTCGGCATAGAAATCGAGGCTGGCAAGTGCCGCCGTCGGATTGTTCGGATAGTTCAGCACGAGAGCCGTCGGCTTCGGAACCGAGTGTTGGACCGCGCGATCAAGGGCAGACATGAATTCGGGTCCGGGGATTACCGGTATCGAACGTGCCGCCGCACCGGCGATTATGAACCCGAACTGGTGGATCGGGTAGCTCGGGTTCGGGACAAGGATCACATCGCCGGGGCTGGTGATCGCCTGACTCAGGTTGGCGAGGCCTTCTTTCGAGCCGAGCGTCACGATCGCTTGCGTATCGGGGTTCACCGACACGCCGAAACGGCGCTCGTAATATGCAGAAATCGCCTTTCGCAGACCTGGAATACCCCGCGAGTTCGAATACCGGTGGGTTTTCGGATTATCGACGGTTTCCTTGAGCTTTTCGACTATGTGCTGTGGTGTCGGAAGGTCCGGATTGCCCATGCCCAGATCGATGATATCGGCGCCATCGGCGCGGGCACGCGCCTTCATGTCGTTGACTTCGGCAAAGACATAAGGCGGCAAACGCCTGATTTTATAAAAATCGCGGTCCATGGCGGCCTTTCATCACAGAACCCGCCGGGTTCGGCAAGACCGAATTCGGCGCTGAGAAACTTGTCTTAGTTAGACAGGAAGATTTCAGTACGCCGATTGCCCGCCTCGCCAGACGGCATGACCTCGGCATAGATTGGTTCATTGTCTCCGACCGCGGCGACGAGAATATTACCTTCCGCAACGCCCAGGCCCTTTAGTGCCGAGGCCACTTTTTCGGCTCGGCTGACCGAGACTCGCAAGTTTGTCGCCCGGTGCTGCATCTGGTCCATGTTCGCCGTTCGTTGGCTGGCATGGCCGATCACCCGAAGCGTGCCGTTGTTTTGCTTTTGCAGGCGCGCCACCGCATTGAGGATTTCACGGTCGCGCGCGTCCAACGCAGCGGACCCGTTTCTGAACAAGATAGTGGCCACGCGTGTCGCCGTCGACGGTACGGGTAAGGCCCCCATATTCGAAACCTGTCCCGCCCCGGCGACGCCCGGAATTGTCGAAAGTGACGTTGCCGCCGGCGTTGCCGTCTGAATACCGCCAGACGAAACGATGACGGTGGGCTGCCCGATCCCACCCGAGGTCAGGTCGGGCGGCAAAAGCGACCCTTGATCGGCAGCCCGTGCTTGAATTTCCGCTAACTGCTGCGCCAGCCGATTACGCATCCCCTCGTCGACGCTGTACGCTGCATCGTCACCCGCCGATTGCGCAGGTGCCGCGGCGATGGTCGTCGATGGTGCCGGTGACGGCGTGGCGACAGGCGCTACCGGTTGCGGCGTTGGCGGGGGCGGCGCTGCGGCGGCCACTTCCGGTTCTGCGGCCGCGGGCGGTTTATCTTCGGCATAAAGGCTGCCTTGCGGCGCCTCTTGCTGACGTTGGATACTGTCGGCGTATTGGCGACCGGCGGTATCGGCAGTAAGCCCTCCGCTCATGTTATCTTTGGCGGCAGCTTGTTCATCCACCCGGCTTAAATTCGGAAACTGTTCGTCGGCCCCCGGTGGCGACGCCGGTTCCGCCTCGGACGTTTCGGACGATCCGGTGACCGCGTCGACCCATGCGACGGGGTTCACGGCGTCCGGTACGCTGGAACAAGCACTGGTGAGCATTACCGCTGCCAACGCACCGACAATCGGCATCATGCCTTGGCGGGAACGGGGGCTCTCTTGCCGCAGTTTCAGCGAACTCATGACCAATACTCTCTCCTCGTTGCGCGTGTCGGGGTGTGACGGCTTGCACCGCTCTTCCCGAATTGCTCCCTGGTACACATTGATAACATTAAACTATCTGTCTGCAAGATTTTACGTTGCCCTGGATGTCTTAAAAGTTTACAAACATTTTCCCATTATGTTGCAGTGCACAATAAATGGCGAGCGTCGCGCTTGCCGAACGAAGACGAGAAGGCGAACACCATGACCGACCAATCCAAAGACAAAGTCGCGGAAATCGATGAATCACAAATTTCCGAAACCATGGTGGATATCGCCTCCAGATCTCAACGATTGGTTCAGGATTTTCTGACCCGACAGGCGCAGTCGGGCCACGGTGGCATGGGCATGCACGACCCGCTCGAAATCGGCAGCGCCTTTTTCGAAATGACCACGCAGATGATGACTCAACCGCATAAGCTGGTCCAAGCAAACGTCAATTTGTGGCAGGACTATATGAAGCTCTGGCAAAACACGGCGTCGCGGATGATGGGCCAAGAGCCGGAGCCCCTTGTCGAACCAAACAAGGATGACCGTCGTTTCAAAAGCGAGGCTTGGGAGAGCGAAGTCTTCGATTTCATCAAGCAATCCTACTTGCTGACTTCGAACTGGATGGAGTCGACCGTCGGCGATATCGAGGGACTGGACGACAAAACTCAGAAAAAGGTCGAATTTTTCACAAAGCAGTACGTCGACGCCCTGTCACCGACGAACTTCGTGATGACCAATCCGGAAGTTTTGAAAACGACCATCGAAAGTAAGGGCGAGAACCTGGTCAACGGGTTGCGCAATCTGCTGGAAGACCTGGAGCGCGGCGACGGCAAACTTGCCATTCGCATGACCGATGAAGAAGCCTTTGAGGTCGGCAAGAACGTCGCCACAACGCCGGGTAAAGTTGTGTTCCGCAATGATTTGATGGAACTCATCCAATACACGCCGACGACCGAAAAGGTCTCGAAAACGCCATTGCTGATCTGCCCGCCGTGGATCAACAAATTCTATATTCTCGATCTTCGCGAGAAGAACTCCTTCATCCGTTGGGCGGTGGAACAAGGCAATACGGTCTTCGTGGTGTCCTGGGTCAATCCTGACCGTGAGCTCGCGATGAAGACATTCGAAGACTATATGTTCGAGGGCACGCTTGCGGCGCTTGATGCAATTAAGGACGCGACAGGCGAAGACAAAGTCAACGTGGTCGGATATTGCATTGGCGGCACGCTGCTGGCCACGACGCTGGCCTACCTGGCCGCGAAAAAGGATGACCGCATCAAATCGGCGACATTCTTCACGACCATGGTCGATTTCGAAGAAGCAGGTGACCTGGGCGTCTTCATCGACGACAGCTCGCTGAAGAACCTGGAAGATAAGATGAACGAACGTGGGTATCTCGAAGGTAGCGAGATGGCGACCACGTTCAACATGATGAAAGCCAACGATTTGATCTGGTCGTTTGTCGTCAATAACTATCTTCTCGGCAAAGACCCCTTCCCGTTCGACCTCCTGTACTGGAACTCGGATTCGACGCGAATGCCGGCCGCGATGCACAGCTTTTATCTGCGCAATATGTACCTTGAGAACAAACTGGCGCAGCCGGATGGGCTTGAGTTCGGCGGCGTGAAGCTGGATCTCAGAAAAATCAAAGTGCCGACGTATCTGATTTCAACGCGCGAAGATCATATCGCGCCATGGGAAGCCACCTACAAGGCCACGCAGATTTATTCCGGGCCTATGCGCTTTGTGTTGTCGGCGTCCGGGCACATCGCTGGGGTCGTCAACCCGCCGGCGGCGGGCAAGTACTGCTATTGGACGAACGACGGCGACACATCGCCGGACCCGGTGAAATGGCTCGAAGGCGCTGAACAACACGAGGGCTCTTGGTGGCCGGATTGGGACAAGTGGTTGAAACCGCTGGCAGGAGCCAAAAACGTTCCCGCCCGTCAGCCTGGCGACGGCAAGTTGAAAGCGCTTTGCGATGCACCGGGCACCTACGTGGCGATGTCCGCCGAGGACTAGCGCTGCCGCTTGGGGTTATTGCCTGGCGATTTCGCGGAAGACTCTTGCCAACGTTTTGACGCCCCGCTCGATGAGGCGCGGTTCCACCCCTGCGTAGCCTAGTATCAGGCCGTTTTCTCGCACATCGCCCGCGTAGTAGCCGCTGAGTGCATGAACCGACAAACCGGCCGCTGCGGCGGCATGTTCAAGCTCGGTATCATTGATCGGCACATGGGGCTTGAAACGGACCACGATATGCATGCCTGCCTCGTCCGGCGACACTTCGAATGCATCTGAGAGTTCTCTTTCAAGGCATTGAATTAAAAGGGCTTGCCGCTCTGCGTATAAGACCCGCATCCGGCGGACATGAGCGGCGAAATGGCCGCTCTCGACGAATTCCGCAAGCACCGGCTGCATGGCAATCGGCGTCTGTTCATCCAAGCATTCTCGTATTCGCATCATCGGATCGACCAGATTGGGCGGTAACACCATGTAGCCCAGTCGGATAGCCGGAAACAGGACCTTCGAAAACGTTCCGACGTAGATCACCGATCCGTCGGCATCCAACCCTTGTAGAGCCGAGATCGGGCGCCCTGCATAGCGATATTCGCTATCGTAGTCGTCTTCGAGGATCCAAGCGTCGTTCGCCGCCGCCCACTCCAGTAGCTTCAACCGACGCGGCAAACTCATCACGGCACCCAAGGGATATTGGTGGGACGGCGTGACAATCGCCATGCGGGCGTCGGGACACATTGTGCGGCCGGTATCGACGTCCAGGCCTTCTTTGTCGACGGGAACGGGAACCAAACTCGCGCCAACCGCCGTCATAACCCCACGAATACCGGCGTACCCGGGTTCTTCAACCCAAACCCTATCCCCTCGGTTCAAGAGGCACCTGGCAATCAGGTCAATCGCTTGTTGGGCACCCGTCGTGACGATGACCTGTTCCGCTTCGCATGTGAGGCCGCGTACCGCGCGCAAATAATCGGCGATCGCCGTGCGCAAAGGCATATAGCCTCCAACAGCCCCGTACGAGAGCAATTGACGTGGCGGCTGCCGCCAGAAGCGCGAGGTCATCCTGCTCCACAGGTTCCACGGGAACTGATCGATCTCCGGCGATCCGGACCGAAAGGCAATGCCGTCGTTTCCCGTGCGGGTGCGTCCCGGCGCCGATTGCAGGGCATCGGCCGTTTTCGATATCGCGCGGCGCGATGTTTTAGTTGCGGCTACAGGTCCGCCGGATGGGTTCCGTGCCTCCAGCACATTCTCGGGCACCGTGTCGGAAACCCGTGTGCCGGATCCGACGGTCCCGTCGATGTATCCCTCGGCAAACAATTGGTCATACGCGGCCATCACCGTATTTCGTGACACGCCGAGCTCTTTGGCCAAGGCACGGGTGGAGGGCAACCGACGCCCTGACCGCAGGCGGCCGTCGAGGATGGCGGAGCGCAACTGTTCGAATACCTGGCGGTATCTTGGGGTCGGCGCGTCAGGATCAATAACAAGGCTCAGGAGCGGCGTTCGATTGGCGCTGTTGGGCATAATATCTAAAATGGCTCTATTAACTAGGCGGTCATAGCCACAAAATAAAACCACTTATTCCAAACATCGGCAAACGGCAAAGGTACTTTGATGTCCATTCTCATTCGACCGCTTGTACTCAATGATCGCGAAAGATGGCAGGACCTCTGGTGCGGTTACCGCACATTCTACGAAATGCCGATCAACGATCGCGATGTCGATGTGCTTTGGGAACGCTTGCTGACCGGAGGCGCTGACCCGCATTGTCTCGTCGCCTGCATCGATGACGGCGATCAGAACATCGTCATTGGGCTGGTTCAGTTCCTGTACCATGCGTCGACCCTTTCGGTTGCCGACAAGTGCTACCTGCAGGACCTGTTTGTCGACCCCGCGCATAGGGTTGCGGGCGCCGGACGTGCCTTGATCGAGGCGGTCTACGCCGAAGCCCGAGACCACGGCGCTATCGAAGTCTACTGGACGACCCAGCATTTCAATAGTGTCGCGCGGGTTCTTTACGACCGCGTCGGCGAGTTGACGCCGTTTATCAAGTACCGGCAACCTTTATAAGGGACGAAACTAGTCGCGTGACACTGCGTTGACCAAGCGCGCAGCCGCCATACGGGGCGTTTCCTCGCCGGATAACGTCCGTTCGACGGCGTCTGTCAGCACATCGCCCCGATTGATCCTCGCCCGAACGATATCTTCGGCCGTTTTGACGATCCGTTGCGCCATGATCCGACGGCGGCGGACGTCCCCCTCCCCCGATTTCGTCAAGTGCGCCGAATGGTCATCGATGGCCGCCGACAAATCCGCCAGCCCCAGTCCTGTCTGCGCGCTAGTGCGGATCACCGGAACGTTCCAACCGTGACGGTCGCGTGCCGTCGTGCCCAGTTTCATCATCGCTTTTAGATCGGCGGCTGTACGCGCCGCCTCGGGTTTATCGCATTTAGAGACCACATGAATGTCGGCAATTTCAAGCACGCCGGCTTTGATGGCTTGAATATCGTCGCCCAGACCAGGTGCGGATACGACCAACACGGTATGCGCGGCCTCGGCGATATCGACCTCGTCCTGGCCGACGCCGACGGTCTCGATCATGACAATGTCGAACCCGGCTGCATCAAGAATCTCGACGGTGTCCATGGCCGCCCGTGCCAGCCCGCCGAGGGCCCCTCGGGTCGCGAGCGAACGAATAAACACGCCGTCGTCGGTGGCCAGGTCGCTCATCCGCACCCGATCGCCGAGGATCGCACCGCCGGAATACGGACTGGACGGATCGATGGCGACGATGCCGACGGTCTTTCCGGCCTTGCGAAATTCCTTTGCAAGCGACGCCACCAGCGTCGACTTGCCCGATCCCGGCACCCCGGTCAGTCCAACAACATGGGCTTGGCCGCTGTGCTGGTGGATCACGGCCATATCCGCCGCGGCGCGTTCCGGATCGCCCTCGACGGCCGACATCAATCGCGCGATGGCGCGGATATCGCCGGATAAAACACCATCCGCCAGCGTCTGCGTTTCAGTCATAGAGACGCCGCCTCGCAATGAACAAACAAACTCCACCTATGCGACATCATTCCGCCTTTAACACACGCATTAATGCGTTCGTCGTTCAGTCAATCAACCAAGTCATGATAGGAGATATCACATGCCCATATCAGAACGTATTGCAACTGAACTCCCCGCAACGATCAAGACAACTTCTTACGCCGTCGTGGACGGCGACTTCGGACGAGAAATCCAGTTTCAAAGCGTATCGGCGCTGACCGCGCAGCTTCCGTCTGTGTTGGAAATCGAAAACGGATTCAACGTCGTCATCCGCAATATCGGACCTGGTGCCCTTCTCATCCAACCGGTCTCACCTGAATTGATCGACGGTAATCCATCCGCCAGCTTGGCGACAGGCGCTTGGGTCTGGATTCGGGGCGATGGCACGGAATGGAAGTCGCTGGCGAATAATGCCACGGGTACCGGCACCGTAACCCAGATCGATACGTCCGGTGGCCTCACCGGTGGGCCGATCACCAATACCGGCATTATTTCGATCGCCGATGACGGTGTGACCCTCGCAAAGATGGCCGGCGGCACGGCGGGGAACGTCATTTCCTATGATGCAAACGGTGATCCGGTCGCCGTTGCGACCGGGAATACCGGAGAGGTCCTGACCAGCAATGGTGCAGGTGCCGCGCCGACGTTCCAAGCATTCGCCGCAACTGGTGGACTGAAATCGGTCCAGACCTTTGCAACCAACGGCACATGGACAAAACCGCCAGGTATTTCAAACGTTCTCGTCTGGGTCATCGGCGGCGGCGGCGGCGGCGGAAACTGCAACAGCACTATTTCCGGTGGCGATGCGCCCAGTGGCGGCGGTGGTGCTGGCGCATCAATCAAGTTCATTGATGTCTCTGCAGTCTCATCTGAAGCCGTGACCATTGGGTCTGGAGGCGCGGGCGCGACATCGGCTGGTGCGACCGGAGCAACTGGTGGAACGAGCTCTTTCGGCGCACACTGTTCTGCCGGTGGCGGCGTTGGCGGTGGTGGAGGGGCTCTTAATTCCGGAGTCGGCGAACCGGGCGCCGGTGGCGCTGGTACAGGCGGCGATGTCAATATGACCGGTGGCGCTGGTGAGTTAGGAAATCAAAGCAACAATACGGGCGGCGGCGGCGGCGGATCTTTCTTTGGCGGCGCGACCGCTGCCACGAATAATGCAGCCGCCACTCCGAAAACCGGCAACTCCGGTTCAGCAGCAGGTTCTGGAGGTGCTGCTGGATATCAGGATGGTGGTGCCGGGAGCAGTAATGGTGGCGATGGTGCCGATGGAACCGTTGTGGTGTGGGAATACGCTTAACCAACGGACAATCTAACTACTAGCGTCATTTAGGCCGCGCGGTTCATAACGGATCGCGCGGCTTTAACGTGCGGAAGATATTGACTTAACTCGCGCAAACCCTACACTCCGCGCGTTTTTGAAGAATGGGATATGCGTTCAAACCTGACACGGGCATTTGCCTAGGTGGCGCAACCCTGGAAAAAATCTCCACATGCACTTTTCAGACCTCGGTCTTAGCGACGAACTCCTCAAAGCCGTAACCGAAGCCGGATACGAGGAACCAACCCCGATCCAAGCGCAAGCCATCCCTGTCGTCCTCATGGGCCGCGACGTCCTGGGATGTGCGCAGACCGGCACCGGCAAGACCGCGTCGTTCACATTACCGATGATCGATATCCTGGCCTCGGGCCGGGCAAAGGCGCGAATGCCGCGTTCTTTGATTTTGGAGCCGACCCGTGAACTGGCGGCCCAAGTCGCGGAAAACTTCGAGATTTACGGCAAGCATCACAAGCTGTCGAAAGCTTTATTGATCGGCGGCTCGTCCATGGAAGAGCAGCTCAAGGTGCTGAACCGCGGCGTTGACGTGTTGATCGCAACGCCGGGCCGATTGTTGGATGTCTTTGACCGCGGTCATTTGTTGATGACCGACGTCAAAGTCCTCGTCATCGACGAAGCCGACCGTATGCTCGACATGGGCTTCATTCCCGATGTCGAGAAAATCGTCAGCCTGTTGTCGCCGATGCGGACCACGTTGTTGTTTTCGGCGACGATGCCGAAGGAAATTCGCAATCTTGCGAACAAGTTCCTGTCCAATCCGAAAGAAATTACCGTCTCGCGGCCCGCAACCACGGCGGACACGATTACCCAAGGTTTGCTGAAGCTCGGCCCCATCTCGAAAAAACCGGGCGAAGCGCAAAAGGTAAAACGAGACGCCTTGCGCAAATTGATTGAGTCGCAAACCGATATTCAAAACGCCTTGGTGTTCTGCAACCGAAAACGTGACGTCGACGTGGTGTTCAAATCGTTGCAGAAACACGGCTATAACGCGGCGCGATTGCACGGTGACATGGTGCAGTCGGTTCGCATGGATACCTTGGACAAATTCAAGAATGGCGAGGTCACGATCCTTGTCTGTTCCGATGTTGCCGCCCGCGGCTTGGACATTTCGAACGTCAGCCATGTATTCAATTTCGACGTGCCGACCCATGCCGAGGATTACGTCCACCGGATCGGTCGAACCGGACGGGCTGGGCGCTTGGGCCATGCGTTCACCATCGCCCTGCCCCTTGACGATAAATACGTCCGCGGGATCGAGCAGTTGATCGGCAAGCCCATTCCGCCATATGCGCAGGATGGTCAAAGCTCGGTCGAGAGCGCGCCCGAGGCAACGTCGGACGAGACGCCGGAAGAGACAGCGGCACCCAAAAAACGCAGCCGCCCGGCCCGCCGCAAGAAATCCGAAGACAATGGCGCCGACGACAAATCGGCGGCGGCGCCCAAGAAACCGGCCCGCGCGCGAAAGCCACGCAACGATCAGGAAGATGCCCCAGAGTCAAAAGGCCCCGCGGCAAACGATGCAGGATGGGGCGGACAGATGCCGGCCTTCATGATGAAAAAGGTCGACCTGCCGAAACGCGCCACCGAGGACTAACCTTGGTCGGCATCGACTTACGTCACGCCGCACGCCAGGCAGCGGCAAATGCCGCGACGCTGAAGGTCGATCTTTTCTCGGACACCAACTCGAAGCCGACCAGAGCCATGCGCACCGCCATGGCGAATGCCGAGTGCGGCAACGAACAGGCCCTTGAGGATCCCACGACGAACGAGCTGCAGGAACGGGTGGCCGAGCTGTTGGGCAAACCGGCGGCGGTTTTTCTACCGTCCGGCAGCATGTGCAACGAGATCGCCTATCGCGTTTGGGCGCGGCAAGGCGATGCCGTCTTGATGGATACCACAGGCCATGCGCTGCTTTACGAAACCGGCGCCCCCGCAGCCCTGTCGGGATTGATGATCAAGACGATCGGCGGGACCGACGGTATCTTTTCGGCGACCGACGTAGCCGTGGCCGCAGCTCATGCGGGGCGTCACGGGCCCCGGCCCCGCGTCCTGAACATCGAAAATACGACCAATCTTGGCGGCGGTCGGGTCTGGCCGATGGCCGAGCTGACTGCCGTTGTGACTGAAGCACGGACCCATGGCCTGATCCTCCATATGGACGGCGCGCGATTGTTGAATGCAAGCGTTGCAAGCGGCATTGCCCCGTCCGAAATCGCCGCCGGTGTCGACAGCGTTTGGATTGACCTGTCGAAAGGCCTCGGCTGTCCGGTCGGCGCGGTCCTGGCCGGGCCCGAAGACTTCATCGAAGAAGCGTTCCGTATGAAGCATCAGTTTGGCGGCGCGTTGCGGCAATCGGGGATCGTCACGGCCGCAGGATTGTATGCCTTGGATCATCACGTCGCGCGGCTGGCCGACGATCACGACAATGCGCGACGGCTGCATCGGGGGTTGGCGGACATCCCCGGTATTCGACTACAAAATGACGTGTGTGAGACCAATATCGTCTTTTTCGACGTCGAAGGGACCGGTCAGGCCGCGCCCGACATCGCCGCGCAATTGGCGGAAACCGGCATTCGGATCGGCCCCTTTGGTCCGACCAAGATGCGCGCCGTCACACACCTGGACGTCGATGTCGATGGCATTGAAACGGCATTGGCGGCGCTTCGCGACATTTGTGCGTCGTAGACAGCCGACTCACCAAACGTCGGGGCTCACCCCCTGCTCGCGCAGCTTTTCGAACTTGTTTTGCAAGAAGCGCTGGAAGCCCGCCTCTTGGTAGCTGCCCGACTGTACGAATTCAAACATCGACATGAAGTGAAACGGCTTGAAGTACCCCGGCATTCGGGCAACCTCGGTGGCCCCCTCAGCCGCTTCTTCGGGCGTCGGAAGAAACACGATTGTCGGCGTGAAATTCACCCGCCATTTTCGAATTAAGTCGCGTTCTTCCATTGAATTTCCGTCAAGGTCCGTGGTGTCGCGCGCACCCCACATGTTCAATTGCACGACGGTAAAGTTCTCTTGAATGAAGGAACTGATCCGCTCGTCCTGTAGATTGACCTCGTGCATTTCCCGGCAATACGGACAACCGCGCTGTTCGATGAACACGGCCACCCGTTTTCCCTCCGCGGCGGCGTCGGTGATATCTTCGCTGAAATCCAGGAACGTCTGCGTGAACCACGTTTGTTCGTGCAGGCCGTCGTCATTCAGGATCGTCGCTTGCGCCGCCGTGACCGTCAGGCCGATACATAGCGAGGTCACGAAAAACAATCGTTTCCACATGGCATCCCTCCGGTTTTTTGATCCGGCGAAGTATACACCATGACAAAACTCACGGCGAATCGGAGGGGCTTTTTATCGCCTCAGTCGAGTGCGGCGAGCGCCACATCGGCAATGTCATAGAGGGATTCTTCGTCCGGGTTGGCCTTGCCGACCACCAAGATACCGTTCAATGACGCTGTCAAAAACCGCGCCATCGCCCGCGCATCATGACGGACACCGACGGTGCCTTCGCGCTGCCCACGTTTGACGAGTTCGAAGAACGCACCTTCCATGATGTCGAGACCATTCGTGACCCGCGCCGCCGCATCGTTATCGTGAATCGATACTTCGACGGCACAATTGTTCAGGTAGCACCCCCGCCGACTATCCCGATGCACCATGCGTTGCACGGCGCGGTCAAACAGCGCGCGGATGATCTTCCTCGCCGGCGCATCCATGTACGCTGCGCTTTCGATCTGCGAGGTGACCGTCTGCGCATACCGATCTATCGTCGCAAGAAAAAGATCGCGCTTGGAGCCGAAGGTTTCGTAGAAGCTTGATTTGGACAGGCCCATCGCGGCCGTCAGCTCGTTGAGCGACGTGGCCTTGTAGCCATGGCTCCAGAACACGTGCATGGCCTGATCCATGGCCGTATCTGCATCGAAACCTTTTGGGCGCGCCATGATTGAAGTCTCCTCCCAGCGCACCCAATATCATTTATGGACCAAATGGTCCATAACGTCATTTGGCAGATGTTTTCGGCGACGAACGACTAGATCAAACCGGACAACGGCGATGACGGATCGGCGTACATTTTCCGCGGCATACGCCCGGCCAGATACGCTTTGCGTCCCGCAATCACCGCATGCTTCATGGCCTGGCCCATGGCGATCGGGTCTTTGGCTTCCGCAATCGCCGTGTTCATTAATACACCGTCACAGCCAAGTTCCATCGCCACCGTGGCGTCGGACGCCGTCCCTACGCCGGCATCGACGATCACCGGCACCTCGGATTGCTCGACGATCAGGCGAATATTGACCGGGTTCTGTATCCCCAATCCGGACCCGATCGGCGCGCCCAGCGGCATCACTGCAACGGCTCCGGCCTCTTCGACCCGTTTGCACAAGATCGGATCATCAGAGCAATAGACCATCACTTTGAAGCCCTCTTCGGTCAGTGCGGCCGTGGCTTCGATCGTTTCCGGCATCATCGGATACAATGTCCGTGCCTCGCCAAGGATCTCCAACTTGACCAAGTCCCAACCGCCGGCCTCGCGGGCCAAGCGCAATGTGCGCACGGCATCATCCGTGGTAAAGCACCCGGCCGTGTTCGGCAGGTAGGTATATTTGTTTGGATCGATATAGTCGATCAGCAGGGGTTGATCCGGATCGGTCAAGTTCACCCGTCGAACGGCCACAGTCACCATATCGACGTCGGCAGCTTCGCAGGCTTGACGATTCAGATCATAGGTCTCGTACTTGCCGGTCCCGATGATCAACCGTGAATGAAATGTCTGCCCCGCAACGACCAAGGGATCGTCATCTGGAATCTGTCCGTTGTCCGGCATACCACCGCCGATAAAGTGTACGATTTCGAATTTATCACCGTCAGCCACTGCGGTTTCCTGGTATTGTGACTTCGGAACGATCTCCAGGTTGCGCTCGACAGCCACTTTCGCAGGGTCCAGACCGATATTGCGCAAAAGTGAATCCAC
The DNA here is from genome assembly GCA_965222395.1 of Rhodospirillales bacterium. GTDB lineage: Bacteria > Pseudomonadota > Alphaproteobacteria > Rhodospirillales > Casp-alpha2 > UBA4479. The sequence goes on along the minus strand of OZ244947.1, from coordinate 874,689 downwards.
GCTCATAGACGCATCAAGGGTACGGGTTTCGCCGTTGAGGGTAATATTCATCGATTTTTCTCTTTTTTCCGTCGCGCATTCATCCGTTGCGCGGTCAAGCAAAGCACGATGTCACAATGAGACAAATCCTCCTGTTTCTCAAGGGCGTGCACATGATATAAAGTTAACGAATCACCCCGATTTCCGGGGGTCTTGGCGAACGCGCAGAAATGACCCAAACAGTTCTGATCTTAAACGGCCCAAATCTGAACCTGCTCGGCACGCGAGAGCCCGACATCTATGGCAGCGAGACACTCGCCGACGTCGAAGATCGGTGCCGGTCGATGGCCACAGACTTGGGTCTGTCTATGGACTTTCGCCAATCGAACATTGAAGGCGAGTTGGTCACCTGGATTCAGGATGCCCGGTCAACGACACAGGGCCTCATCATCAACGCCGGTGCCTATACGCACACGTCGGTGGCATTGCTCGACGCGCTCAATGCCTACGATCCGCCAATCATCGAGGTCCACATTTCGAATATCCATCAGCGCGAAGCATTTCGGCATAATTCCTTCATCGCCCAGGCTGCGGACGGCATGATCTGCGGTCTCGGCACCATCGGCTACGATCTGGCGCTGCAGGCAATTGCCGACAGATTGCTCTCCGAGCCCACTGCATAGCGAGACGAGTTAATATGACAAAAAAGACGACTTCGGGACTTTCGGTCGACGAGGATTTGATTCGCCAGTTGGCGGGTTTGCTGGACGAGACGGGCCTCGGCGAGATCGAGTTGGAAGACGGTGACCGCAAGGTCCGCGTCGCCAAACCGTCTACGACCGCAAGTGCGGCTCCCGTGGCTGCTGCACCCGTTGCGGCTCCGGCCGCCACCATTGTCGCCGAGGGCACAGATGACGCCGCCGCCCATCCCGGTGCTGTCCCCTCGCCGATGGTCGGTGTGTGTTACATGGCGCCCGACCCCGAAAGTCCGCCGTTTTGCGCGGAGGGGGATCAGGTCAAAGCGGGCGATACGCTATTGCTGATCGAGGCCATGAAGGTCTTCAATCCCATCACAGCCCCGAGGGCCGGTACGGTTAAGAAGATCCTGGTCGCCGACGGAACCCCCGTCGAGTTCGGCGAGCCTTTGGTCATCGTCGAGTAGGCGGCGGTCGATGATCGAAAAGGTTCTGATCGCCAACCGCGGTGAGATCGCACTCCGCATCCTGCGTGCCTGCCGCGAAATGGGCATTCAGTCCGTCGCGGTGCATTCGACGGCCGATGCCGATGCCATGCACGTGCGTCTCGCCGACGAGAGCGTTTGTATCGGTCCACCGCCGGCCCGCGAGAGCTATCTCAACATGTCGGCGATCCTGTCCGCCGCAACGATTTCCGGCGCCGACGCCATCCATCCCGGATACGGCTTTTTGTCCGAGAACGCCGATTTTGCCGAGATGATCGGCGAGCATGGATTGATCTTCATTGGCCCGTCACCGGCGCATATCCGGTTGATGGGCGACAAGATCACCGCCAAGCAAGCGGCGCGGGACGCCGGTATCCCCGTCGTTCCCGGTTCCGACGGGGAAGTTCACACGTTCGACGAAGCCAAGAAATGGGCGACCGACATCGGCTACCCGGTTCTGATCAAGGCGGCGCACGGCGGCGGCGGGCGCGGCATGAAGGTGGCGCGATCCGAAGAGGATCTACAGTCGTCGTTCGACATGGCGCGCCAAGAATCCGAGGCGGCGTTCGGCAACGGCGCCGTCTACATGGAAAAGTACCTGGATCGGCCCCGGCATATCGAGGTTCAGGTCCTGGCCGACATGGACGGCAATGTCGTGCATTTGGGAGAGCGGGATTGTTCGCTGCAGCGGCGGCATCAAAAAATACTCGAAGAAGCCCCGTCCCCGGCCCTCAACGGTACGGCACGGTTCGACATCGGCGATACCGTGGTCAAAGCAATGCGGACACTCGGCTACTATTCCGCCGGCACCGTCGAGTTCCTCTACGAAAACGGCGAGTTCTATTTCATCGAAATGAACACCCGCCTTCAAGTCGAACACCCGGTGACCGAGGCGATCACAGGTTTAGATTTGGTCCGCGAGATGATCCGCATCGCCAGCGGCCGCCAACTGAGTTTTCATCAAAGCGAGATCGAGTTTAACGGCCACGCCATAGAATGCCGCATCAACGCCGAAGATCCTTACACCTTCGTCCCCTCGCCCGGCACGGTGAACGAGTATCATGCCCCGGGCGGTCTCGGCGTTCGGGTTGATAGCGGTCTATACTCCGGCTACCGCGTGCCGCCGCACTACGACAGCATGGTCGCGAAGCTGATTGTCCACGGACAGACCCGGTCCGAGTGCTTGATGCGGCTACGGCGGTCGTTGCTGGAATTCGTCATCGACGGGATCAACACGTCAATTCCCTTGCACCGGGAGTTGATCTTGAACGATGATTTTATCAACGGGTCGTACGATATTCACTGGCTCGAAGAATACTTGGCAAAAGGTGGGGCCAACGCGACGGAATGAGCAACCGCGGCGCGGATGATTTCGAACTGACACCGGAGTTGTTGCTCCGCGCCTATACGGTCGGCGTATTCCCGATGGCCGAGAGCCGAGACGCCGAGACCATTTCCTGGATCGACCCCCGCAATCGCGGCATCCTGCCTTTGGACGCACTTCATGTGCCAAAAAGCCTGCGCAAAACAATCCGCAAACAGGTCTTCGATGTCCGCTGTAATACGGCCTTCGCCGAAGTTGTGCGGGAATGCGCGAAACGAACAACCGGGCGGCGGGAGACGTGGATCAATACGCAGATCGAGGACGCAGTAACTCGCCTCAACGAAATGGGTTACGCCCACAGCGTCGAGTGCTGGCTAGATGACAAGTTGGTCGGCGGACTTTATGGCGTAGCCTTGGGCGGCGTTTTCTTCGGAGAAAGCATGTTTGCACGTGCCACCGATGCATCGAAAGTTGCCCTGGTACATCTGGTTGCGCGGCTCAGGATTGGTCGGTTTAAGTTGCTCGATACACAGTTCACAACCGAACATTTGAGACGTTTCGGCGCCATCGACGTTCCGGCGCGGGAGTTCCTCATCAAACTGGAATCCGCGCTCGCCATCCATTGCCTGTTCCCCGCCGATATCGACGACGAAACCCTAAAGCCGGAACTGGAGGCTGTCTTTGCGGGCCAGCCGCCGGTCCGTTAGCTCTTCGCTACCATCTGTATCGCTTGATGCGCGGTGCGCAGCGTGTGTTTCCGTTTGAGCGGGCTGTTCAAAAAGCGGTTAAGAGACGCCGCCAACAGTCCGGCCCACGGCGCGTTTGGCCGCGCGGCGATCTCTTCATGCACCGCCGTCGACAGCTTGATGATGTGCGCCGCAACGATGTACTCAGCCTCGCCATGATCCAGCGCGCCCTCAACCGCTTCGGCGGCGAAAGTCAGCGGATCGTCGGTCGCCCACATCGTAACATCTTGCTGCGCATCGGTGTACTTGGCGTTCCGACCCAAAAAACAGCCGATCTGCAGCAAACCTTGCGGCCACAAGTCGGGAAAGGCGCTGCACGCGCGGCGGACCGCGTTGGCAAACGTGATCGTGTGGGTGAAATCCAGCCAACCGACATTGTCCTGCACCGGCCCGGATCGCGATTGAGAATACGACAGATCCATGTGCAGCAGTTGCCAGGCCCCGGCCATTAGGACCGAGTCGTAAACGACCATCGGATCGTCCTTGGCGTCACGAATAGCGGTGAGGACCCGGTCGACACTTCCCGTGCGCAAGTCGTCCTGATCGGGCACGCCCTCCCCATCCCGCCATTCGGCCACGGCGGGAGCATACGCTTTGAATTGCGGGATCAGATCTTCGCGCGTCGCATAGATCAACCCGCGTACCAGCATCAGTAGCACCGGTTCCAAACAGTCGTCGCCGGCGCGTTGAACGAATTCGCGCGCTTTTTCGACGTAAATGAGCGAATGACCGAAGTCCTGATAATGGGCCAGGGCAGCCTCCGCCAGCGCCTTATGAAACGTATCAAACGACGCCCCAGCCGCAAGTCCGCCTCGAACGTAAGCGACCGCGGCATTCTCATCTTCTGATTCAATGGATGCAATGAACCCGTTGTAATCAAAGGGTATTTTTTTATCAGAAAACGAGTACGTCGGCTGCATCCGGCAATCCCAGGCAACATGCGCAACGGTTTCGGTCACGCAAGCCAGACGGGCTGTATCATCCGTCGCCAGATCATACGCCCGCAACCAATCGGCCCCGGCGGCGATGGCGTGGGTCATGCCGAATTCAAAACGATCATAACTCGCCCAAACTGCTGCTCTAACAGCCGCCTTTGGGTCGCCGTCTGCACGCAGGATTCGGGCGATCTCCCGTGCCATCCGGGCGTAATCGTGATCGTCGAAACTCTCCAAAAGGTCTTCCGTCGCCATCGCAATAACCTGCTGCGCTGGTACCGGTGAAACATCGACAAATACCCGCCCGTCTCGGATTTCCGTTGGATATCGTCGCAATCGATCGCCCCCGACCAGGGTCTCACCGCTCTTCAGGTCGAATTTCCAATTATGCCAGTTGCATGTCAGGACGCAGGCGTCGGTCATGGTTCCTTCGACGAGGGGATATCCCTCGTGAGGGCACCGATTGTCACAAGCCAGTATTTCGTCACCGATCTTAAAAATCGCGATCTGGCGGTCGTCGATCTTAACGACGCGTCGTTTTGTCCCGTTGAAGTCGGTTAGCGCCAGTGCCTCGTGCCAACGTGCGTCGGTCTGAATTCCGTCCATCGCCTATCTCCTAGTATTTTACTCAGGTATAAACGAGGGCTGAGGGCATTTCGCCCATAATCTTCTTGCGGGATACGGACGGTTCAGTTGGGGGCCGTTTGAGGCTCTTTGCAATCCAAGACCCAAACGTCATAGACCGGGTGTTCCAACGCATTGAGCGCCGGACTGGAGGCGAACATCCATCCCGTGAAGAGGCGCACGGGGCTCTCGCCGACGCGTTGCTCGGCAATCTCCAGGAACGCCGCACTTTCCGGTGTTTCTTCGGGTGGGCGCTTGTCACAGTGCATGACGCGAATGAGCAAAGTGCCGAACCGCGCCGCACCGCCGACCGGCACGTCGACCGTCGAGACGCGAGCCGTGACCTTATCCAACGTTTGAAGCACGGCGACATCGTGGGGTTCGGCCGCCGCTGCGACCGGCATCAGGCCTGCCGCGAAGGTGACGACGGCCGTGATCAAAGCGGTGCGATTGAGCATGATGCTAGAGGCCGGTTCGAGACCCAAGGAAACGCTTAGCTGCCGCCGCCGGTCGCCAGGAAGATGATTTCCCCGACCTGGTCCTCCAACGAGCGGAAATCCTTGGTCCGCGCAATTCGTCCATCCGCCACCAACAGTTCTTTTGACCCGCCCGGCTGAATGCCGACGAACTTGCCGCCAACGATTCCGGCGCTTTCGATGGTCGCGACGCTATCGACAGGCAACTGGACGTCATCTCGGATCGTCATGGTGACGACGGCGTCATAGGTTTCCGCATCCAGGACTGTTTCGTTGACGGTGCCGATCTTGATTCCGTTCAGGCGCACATCGCTGCCCTTCGATAAGCCGCCGACCTTCAGGAACGCGGCGCTGACAGTGTAGCCGTTGCCCGTACGGACCTGCGCGGTATTCAAGGCGAATATCAGAAAATACCCCGCCACCACGAGGACGACGGCGCCTAGGACGGTCTCGACGGCGTTGCTACGTATCATGGCGGGCGCCTTTTCGGTCTTGTGTTAACGTCATTGCTTCGCCTGGTTCGCTTTACCTTCGGAGATGATCAGGTCCAGCAGTTCAGTGACGATGACGGCATCTTGGGTAAAGGTGATGACGTCGCCGGCGGCGATGGGTGTTTCTTCTGCGCCGGGCTCAAGCACCACGAATTTGGAGCCGAACAAGCCGTCAGTATGGATCGCCGCGGAACTATCGCTGGGCACCAAAACGGTGTCGTTGATCCAGAACGTGACGACAGCGCGATAGTTGGCATCGAGGTGCATTCTCTCAACCGTGCCGATCCGCACACCAGAGAGATATACTGGGTCTCCCTCTACCAAGCCATCGACCCGGTTGAAGCTGGCCGAGACCCTAACGCCCTCGCCGATCCCGGCCGCCTGTTCCTGGCCGCCGTAAAGATAGATCATCACACCGATAAAGATCGAAAAAACGATCGCACCGACGGTGATTTCGCGGGTGTCATTACTCATTCAGGGGTCCATGCCTCGTAGTCCCCGGTTGCCTCGGCGCGCTTGCCACCCCGGAAGTCATGCCCTTTCGGTCGGTAGGCATGGATCGTCCCGGTAAGATTCGGTTCGTGCGGCTTCTGCCAAGGACGTGCGTTGGCGGCCTGGTCGGTCAGCGGTTCCGGGGTCATGTGATGTAGCCACGCGTGCCATTCCGGCGGGACTTTTGACGCTTCGGCATCGCCTTTGAAAAGAACCCATCGGCGCGGGCGATTGTGAAGCTTGTCGCCCTTCTTGGATTCGAAATATCGGTTTCCGAATTCGTCCGTCCCGACTTGGCGGCCGGTGAGCCACGTAAAGATCATGGTGCCGATGTTCATACCGTCTCGCATCCTTCGTGGTCCGGTTGATGTCGCAATATCGCACTCCCGGGGAACGGCGGCAAGTGGTCTAACAAGGGCAAGAACACGGCAATTATTTGACACCAAATGACGGGACTCGGCGGAATCTCGGGAACGAATCGTACCCAGCCGGGTGGTCCCCGGACGTTTTGTTACAAATCGGCGTCCAATGACGTTAACGATCTTTCCCCAGGCGATATCGGTATCTTCGCGGCTTCGGTGCCGAAGACGGTTAACGCATCGCCCGCTGACCGGGACTTTGCCGTCGCACGGTCAAATCGCAAAAGTGAAAAAAAAATGCAATGTGGAGATGGCGGATTTCTGCGGGACACAGCGGATGTCAACTCCAAATGTAGTGCTTTATGCACATTCCCCACACGAAATGTGGTTGAACGAAAAAACCACCTGTGGCTAGATATCGCACGTTGCACCTGGGCAGACACACGATCTAGTGTCACGCGGTTACTGTGAACGTCGGGACAACCGACGCCGAAGGGGCAACCGGGGGGCCGTTAAAGGTCCAATAAAAACATGAGCTTGCAACCCTAGACATGAGATGGGGAACAGATGCGTATTTCGCGACACTACACGACCGAAGGCCAATCACCGTACGACGCCATTGAATTCCGCACCACGGCGAGCGAAATCAGAAACCCCGACGGGTCGATTGTTTTCCGCCTTGAAGAGATGGAGGTCCCGGCACAGTTCACGCAGGTCGCGAGCGATGTTCTGGCCCAGAAGTATTTCCGTAAAGCGGGCGTCCCGGCGATTTTGCGAGGATATGAAGAAAACGCGGTTCCGTCATGGTTGTGGCGGCACGTTCCCGACGAAGATGCTCTGGCTGAGTTGCCCGAGGACGAGCGCTTCGGCGGCGAGACCAGCGCCAAACAAGTCTACGATCGGTTGGCAGGCACCTGGACATATTGGGGTTGGAAAGGCGGCTACTTCGATAGCGAAGAAGACGCCCAGGCTTATTATGACGAAATGCGCTACATCTTGGCGACCCAGTCGGGCGCGCCGAACTCGCCGCAGTGGTTCAATACCGGCCTGCATTGGGCCTACGGTATCGACGGTCCGGCGCAAGGCCATTCGTATGTCGATTTCGAAACCGGCAAGCTGGTGCAGTCTCAATCGGCGTACGAACACCCGCAGCCGCACGCGTGTTTCATCCAGTCCGTCAGTGACGATCTGGTCAACGAAGGCGGGATCATGGATCTGTGGGTCCGTGAAGCACGGCTGTTCAAATACGGTTCCGGCACGGGATCGAACTTCTCGGCCATTCGCGGCGACGGTGAGCCGCTCTCTGGCGGCGGCAAGTCGTCAGGATTGATGAGCTTCTTGAAGATCGGCGACCGGGCCGCCGGCGCGATTAAGTCGGGTGGCACCACCCGCCGCGCCGCGAAGATGGTCGTGGTCGACGTCGATCACCCGGATGTTGAGCATTTCGTAAACTGGAAAGTGGTCGAGGAGCAAAAAGTCGCGGCCCTAGTCGCCGGCTCGAAACTCGCCAACAAGCACCTGAACGAAGTCATGTCGGCATGCGTCGACAGCGACCTGGACGACGAGGCGAAATACGACCCGAAAAAGAACGACCCGCTGAAGACGGCGATCCGCAAAGCCCGCAAGGCAATGATCCCGGAAAACTACGTCCAGCGGATCATCCAGTTCGCCCAACAAGGGTACACCGCGATCGAGTTCAAGGAATACAATACCGATTGGGACTCCGAGGCCTATGTCACGGTCGCCGGACAAAACTCCAACAACTCGGTCCGCGTCACCAACGATTTCCTTCAACGGGTATTGGACGACGGTGAATGGGATTTGATCCGTCGTAAGGACGGCAAGGTCGCAAAACGGATCAGCGCCCGCAAACTTTGGGACGATATCGGCTTTTCCGCCTGGGCCTGCGCCGACCCGGGAATTCAGTTCGACACCACGGTCAACGAATGGCACACCTGCCCGGCATCCGGTCGCATCAATGCCTCGAACCCGTGTTCGGAGTACATGTTCCTCGACGACACGGCCTGCAATTTGGCGTCGTTGAACCTGATGACGTTCCGAAACAACGACGGCTCGTTTGACGTCCCGGGGTTCACCCATGCCGTGACACTTTGGACCATCACGCTGGAAATTGCGGTTCTGATGGCACAGTTCCCGTCGCGCCGGATTGCGGAACTGAGCTATGAATACCGCACATTGGGGCTCGGCTTCGCCAACATCGGCGGCTTTTTGATGGCGTCGGGCTTGTCCTATGATAGCGACGAAGGCCGCGCGATTTGCGCCGCCATCACCTCGCTGATGTGTGGACAGTCCTATGCAACATCGGCGGCAATGGCCGAAGAATTGGGTCCCTTCCCCGGGTACGCGCCGAACCGCGAACACATGCTGCGGGTCATGCGCAACCATCAACGGGCCGCGCACGGTAAATCAAACGGTTACGAGGAACTTTCGGTTAATCCCGTCCCGCTGAAAGCGGACGATTGCCCCGACGCGCCCTTGGCCGCCGCGGCCTCCGAGGCCTGGGACCGCGCCGTCGCCCTGGGCGAAAAATTCGGCTACCGCAATGCCCAGACCACGGTCATCGCACCGACAGGCACGATTGGTCTGGTCATGGACTGCGACACCACGGGGATCGAGCCGGATTTCGCGCTGGTAAAGTTCAAGAAGCTCGCCGGCGGCGGGTACTTCAAAATCATCAACCGGATGGTCCCGCAAGCCCTGCAGACCCTGGGTTACCCGCAGGACCAGATCGAAGAGATCATTGCCTATGCGGTCGGCCACGGCACCTTGAAAGACGCGCCGGGGATCAATCACGAAACCTTGGCGAAGAAAGGCTTTACCCAGGACGCAATCGACAAGATCGAAAAGAACTTGGGCGAAGCGTTCGAGATCAAGTTCGCCTTCAACAAGTGGAGTCTGGGCGAGGCATTCTGCACCGAAGTGCTGAAACTTGAAAAAGCGTCGCTCGACGATCTCAACTTCAACCTGTTGCAGGCGATCGGCTTCAGCAAAGACGACATCGAGGCCGCGAACACCTACGTTTGCGGGGCAATGACCGTCGAAGGCGCACCGCACCTGAAAGACGAGCATCTATCCGTTTTCGATTGCGCCAACCCATGCGGCCGGATCGGCAAACGTGCGTTGTCGGTCGAAAGCCACATTCGCATGATGGCGGCGGCACAGTCGTTCATTTCCGGTGCGATTTCAAAGACCATCAACATGCCGAACTCGGCGACGGTCGAGCACTGCAAGGAAGCGTATCTTCTGTCTTGGCGTCTCGGCGTCAAAGCCAATGCGCTGTATCGTGACGGATCGAAGCTGTCTCAGCCGCTGTCGGCGGCGTTGATCGACGACGATGTCGAGGATGCCGACGAGGTCGCTGCGGATATCGCCGAAGCGCCGCTGGTGGCCCGCGCCGAAGCCATCACCGAACGGATCATCGAGCGTTACATTGCAGAGCGCCGCCGTCTGCCAGACCGCCGCAAAGGCTACACGCAGAAAGCCACCGTCGGCGGGCACAAAGTGTACCTGCGAACCGGCGAATACGAAGACGGCAAGATCGGCGAGATCTTCATCGATATGCACAAGGAAGGCGCGGCGTTCCGTTCGTTGATGAACAACTTCGCCATTGCCGTCTCGATCGGCCTGCAATACGGCGTTCCGCTGGAAGAATATGTCGAGGCGTTTACGTTTACCCGGTTCGAGCCGTCCGGCATCGTCCGTGGCAACGACACGATCAAGATGTCGACGTCGATCCTCGATTACATTTTCCGCGAACTGGCCGTCAGTTATATGGGCCGTAACGATCTTGCCCATGTCGAGCCCTCGGACCTGCTGCCCGACAGTATCGGAACGGGAACGGACCAAAGCTCGACCGAGGCGCCGGACGATGTCTCCTCCAATGTCAGCCCTGGCTATATGCGGACCAAGTTCCTGGTCATCAACGGCGCCAAGGCGAAACAGACGGCTGTCGCGACGGCTCCGGCCATGACCGCAACGGCGTCGGCGGCCCCGGCATCCAATGCACAATCGGCGGCCGGCGGCACGCAACAAGTCATCACCGAACAAGCGGCGGTGATGGTATCGACAGAAGTCATAGAAAAAGTCGATACGCAAATGGATCAGGCCCGCGAAGCCCGCATGAAAGGTTACGAGGGGGACCCATGCGGCGAATGCGGCAACTTCACGCTGGTCCGCAACGGCACCTGTTTGAAATGCAACACGTGTGGCGGGACGACCGGATGTTCGTAAAGCCACCGACGATGAAACGGGACTCCTGAGGATGCAACGGATCCTCCCTGGGAAACTTGGGGCGCGTACTGGGCAACAGCCTGGTGCGCGCCCAGTTTTTTGAGCCAAACCGGCTCTTATCCATACAAAATACAAGGCCAATCCACTGTCGACTTCCAGCGTCGCCGGGATTAAGGTCGGCACTGAACCTAACGGCAAGGATCGACACGAATGAGCGAAAACAAGGGCGCGACAAAGGCCGTCGCCGTTGACGACGACGATATCACGCTGTCCTTAGTCAAAGCCTTGCTGGAGCGGGAAGGCATCGAGGTCGAAACGGTCGCCGACAGCACAAAGGCGATGAGCGTCATTGAACGGGTTCGCCCGGATTTTATCATTTCCGATCTGATGATGCCGAAAGTCGACGGGTTCGCATTGTGCGAGCGGGTGCGTGCGCACCCGGATATCGGCGACACCAAGTTTATCGTTGTTTCGGCCAAGGCCTACGCGTCCGATGAGGACCGGGCGATGAAACTGGGCGCCAACGGATTTCTTCGAAAACCGATCAATCCCGAGACCTTTGTCTCGAACCTTCTTCGAATCGTCGATGACCATATTGACCTGACCTTTTGGGGCGTGCGCGGCACCCTTCCTAAGACCGGTCCGGATGCGCTGCGTTACGGCGGCAACACGTCCTGCGTCACCTTGGAATTCCCGGCTCAGCAATTCTTTATTTTCGATGGTGGTTCGGGCATCAAGGAACTTGGCGCGTCGTTGATGGCGCAACACCGCAAGCGGATCAATGCCAAACTGTTCATTTCACATCCGCACTGGGACCACATCAACGCTATTCCATTTTTTGCCCCGCTTTACGTTCAGGGCAACGAGTTCGAAATTCTTGGCGCCCGACAAGGCGACATTTCAATGCGCGAGCTCATTTCGGCGCAGATGGACGGCGTCTATTTCCCAATCACCCTGACAGAATTCGCAGCACGCACCTATTTTCGCGATCTCGAAGAAGGCTCCTACGACGTTGCCGGCATCGAGGTGCAAACCAAGTTACTCGCCCACCCGGGCCGCGCACTAGGTTACCGCGTCAACTATGGCGGCCGATCCATTTGTTACATCACAGACCAAGAACTCTTTCTTAACGATGACGCCCACTACGACGCCCACTACGAACGAACGATTAGCGAGTTCGCCGAAGGCGCGGACGTCTTGATCACCGACACCACTTATACGGACGAAGAGTACAAGACCAAGGTGACGTGGGGACATTCCTGCATCTCGAAAGTCTGTGAATGGGCGCATACCGCGAACGTCAAACAGCTATATCTTTTCCATCACGACCCTGATCAGTCCGACGATGCCATCGATGCCAAGCATGAAATGGCCCTCGCCGCACTCAAGGATCTCGGCAGCAATGTTGAATGTTTGGCGCCGCACGAAGGCGATACTTTCAGACTCTAATCCCCACATCATCGAAGCGGAGACCACCCATGGCCGGAACCATCGAACAACGTCTTGCCGATCTTGGTATCGAGCTGCCGGCCGCGGCATCACCGGCGGCGAACTACATTCCCTATGTCGTGACCGGTAATTTGGTCTTTGTCGCGGGGCAAATCACCTTGTGGAACGGCGAAATCAAGTTCAAAGGCCGCGTCGGCGACGATCTCAGCGTTGATGACGGTTATCAAGCCGCACGCCTCTGCGGCTTAAACCTTTTGGCGCAGATCCGCGAAGCCGCCGGCGGCGATTTGGATCGCGTAAAGCAAGTGGTCAAACTGGGCGGTTTCGTCAATTCAACACCCGATTTCACCGACCAGCCGGAAGTCGTCAATGGGGCGTCTGACTTGATGGTCGAAGTCTTCGGCGAGGCTGGTAAACACGCGCGGTTCGCGCTTTCGGCGGGTGCCCTGCCCCGCAATGTCGCCGTCGAGGTGGACGGTATCTTCGAACTTTCGTGACGGCGGCAACGCCCCGACGCATCGTCAGCCTGCTGCCATCGGCGACGGAAATTATCTGTGCGCTGGGCCTGCGAAACCAGCTCGTCGGGCGGTCTCACGAATGCGATTATCCGAGCGGATTGGATGATCTTCCCGTGTGTACACGGGCCAACATCGACGCCGATGCGGCCAGCGCCGATATCGATCGGCAGGTCAAATCGCACTTGGCCGATGCCGCCTCTATCTACGATATCGTCGATGATGCGCTGCGCGCGGTGCGGCCCGACGTCATCGTGACGCAGGATCAATGCGATGTCTGCGCCGTCGCGCTTGCAGATGTCGAAAACGCCGTTTCGACAAGGTTGGATACCGACATCGATATTATTTCCTTGGCCCCCCAGACACTGGCCGACGCACTCAATACCATCGTGACCTGCGGGAACGCGCTAGGCCGGGCTGACGGCGCCGTGGCTCTGCACCGCGGCTTGATGGCACGTCTTGATACCCTCGGCGCCAAGGTGGCGGATCTGCAACGCCCGCGCGTCGCCTGCATCGAATGGACGGCGCCGTTGATGGCGGCCGGAAACTGGGTTCCCGAAATGGTCGAGATCGCCGGCGGTACGGATGTCCTAGGAACCCCAGGGGCGCATTCCCCGTGGGTCACGTTCGATGTATTGGCGGCGCTCGACCCCGATGTGATCGTCTTTATGCCGTGCGGGTTCGGTCTCGAGCGGAGCGCCGCGGAGGCCAACGTCTGTCTCGCTGAACCAGAATGGCAGCAATTGTCCGCGGTTCGGCATGGTCGCGTTTTCGCCGTCGACGGCAACAGTTATTTCAATCGCCCCGGTCCCCGTCTGGTCGAGAGCACGGAAATCCTGGCTGAGATATTCCACCTCGACAGTATGCCACCGAAATATCGGGACATGGGATGGCGGCCGTTGATCGGCCACGGCTGATCTTCGTATAGAGATACGAAACGGCGTGAACGCCAATAGGACAATCGAGAGGTCAGATGCCAGACGGCAACGACGCCAGAACCGTTAAGGTCATCCGCAACATCGACGAGATTGCGGCCGCCGATTGGGACGCTTGCGCGGGAACGGGCAACCCGTTCGTCCGTCATGCGTTTCTGCGCGCCCTTGAGGTCTCGAATTCGGCCAGCGACGACACAGGATGGTTGCCGCATCATATCGTTATCGAAGATACCACCGGCCGGAGCGACGCCTGTGCGCCGGTGTACCTGAAAACCCATTCCTACGGCGAGTATGTTTTCGACTGGGGATGGGCCGATGCGTATGAACGTGCCGGCGGTCGATATTACCCGAAACTGCAATGTGCGGTGCCCTTTACCCCGGTGCCCGGGCCGCGTTTGTTGACCCGCCACGAGCAGTCCGACGAGACCGCCCGGGCCAATCGCCGGCTGTTGGCTCAGGCGATGATTACAATCGCCGATCAACTGGACATATCCTCGGCGCACATCACATTTTGCGATGCCGAGACCTGGCGCGATGTCGGCGGTGCTGATTACCTGCAGCGCGTCGGCCAACAGTTTCACTGGCATAACCAAGGATACGCGGATTTTGACGACTTTTTGTCGACGCTGTCCTCGCGCAAACGCAAGGCGATCAAGAAGGAACGTCGCAAGGTGGCGGAAAGCGGATTGGATATCCGTGCCCTGTCCGGTGACGAGCTGACCGAGACCCATTGGGATGCGTTCTACCAATTCTATTTATCGACAACCGACAAGAAATGGGGCCAGAGCTACCTTTCCCGCGCGTTCTTTTCGGAGCTTGGCGCGACCATGGCCGACGACATTGCCTTGGTTCTCGCCTTCGACAATGACACACCCGTCGCCGGCGCCCTCAACCTGCGTGGGTCGGACTGCCTCTATGGCCGCAATTGGGGATCCGTGGGGCGGTTCAAGTTCCTACATTTCGAGTGCTGCTATTACCAAGCGATCGACTATGCGATCACCCATGGCCTGGCACGCGTCGAAGCCGGCGCCCAAGGCCCGCACAAAGTACAACGCGGATACCTGCCGGTGGAAACCTATAGCCTCCATCATATCCGAAGCGTGGGACTGCGTGATGCGGTTGCACGGTTTCTCGATGAGGAACAAGAGGCGGTCCGCCGCGAGATGGAGATGGTGGTCAAGCATTACTCGCCCTACAAAGATACGCGCACCGATTAGGACTAATGCGTGGGGCCCGTGAAAGTTTTTATCGGGATTCTTGGCGCGAGCGTTAATGTTCGTTAACCATTTTCGCCGAAACTGTGGGCATGAAGGTCACAATCTCTCCCACACGGGTTCTGACATTCCTCGGGCCCCTACTGGCGATCGCTATTCAGACACCGCCTCCGGTCATGGCCGCTGAGCGTTGCATCCAAATTCAGCGGCAAGGCAACATCGAGACGTTCGTCAATGTGTGCAACGTCTGCAGAACCGTTTCCGTCGTCCGTGCCCGGCCCGGTAGTGGCGTACCGGTCAATCGCACCCTCAACATTCAGGCGGGAACCGCCTTTCCGGGTCCGTTCCGAGGCCCCGGCCGGACCCGCATTACGTCCGATCGACTTTGTCCCTCCGAGCGTGGCGGAACAAAAAACCTTCTGGATCAGTTGAATGAGCCGCCAACAACGCAGCAAGCCTGCGTTACTCTGGAACAGAACCGGGAATTTGGCGTCGTCCTGGTGAACAGATGCGGTCAGTGCAAAGCCGTGGCGATCGAGCGATGGTCGGGAAACGACGCCAACCGGGTTCGTGATTACATGGAAATCTCGCCACGAAAGTCGCAACCCGTCGCCTCCAAGGGCTTTAGCCAAGTCGGCCTACTCGGCGAAATCGATTGCCAATCTTGACCGCCTCTCATACCTGACTCCTTTGATTCTCCCCCAAGATATGCAGACTGATGACAATCCGTCACCCGACACAGGAGTCATCAATCCGCCATGACTATGAACATCGGCATTCTTGCATTTGACGATTTGGAAGAACTCGACGCAATCGGTCCTTGGGAAGTCTTTTCGTGGGCTGCGAAACAACAACAATCCGACATGTCCGTCTGCACCATTGGGGTCACCAAACGCAACGTACGGTGCGCCAAAGGGCTTCATATTGTCGCAGATCACGTGATCGGGGATCACCCGGATTTGGATGTGATCCTTGTCCCCGGTGGCCAAGGCACACGCCCGATCTTCAAGAACGGCGGCCCGGAAATCGATTGGATTACGGCACAAGCACCGTCATGCACTTGGGTGACCAGCGTGTGCACCGGGGCATTGCTGTTGCAACGCGCAGGCATTTTGGAGGGAAAGCGGGCCACGACGCACTGGCGTTCCATTGACCTCTTGCGCGATGCCGGCGGCGTTGATGTGCGTGAGGACGTCCGCTTCGTGCGTGACGGCAATGTCGTTACGTCGGCCGGCGTCTCCGCCGGTATCGACATGGCATTGTGGTTGATGGGCGAGGTTTACGGGAGCGACTTCGCCAGGTTCGTCCAAAAAGGGATCGAGTACTTCCCCGCCCCGCCCTATACCGCCGAGGCGTGATCGCCGCTAACCGGGAGGCTCGCCGTCCGGAAGCGGAAGCTTGAACATCACAATGGTGCCACCCGTATCCGCAGGTGCGAAAGTTAACGTTGCCCCTAAGAGTTCGCAGATTTCGCGGGAAATCTTCAGTCCCCGTCCCCATCCCCGCGGGCCGGAGTTTCGCGATGGCGGCAGAGGCTCTCCATTACGGATTTTTGCCAGGATGTCGGCCGGGATTCCATGGCCCGTGTCGCGGATGAGAAAGATCATGGCCTTTTCTTCGGTATCGACCTCCCCCTTGATCGTGATCGTCCCGCCGGTCGGCGTGAACTTGATCGCGTTGCTCACCAAATTGGACAGGACTTGTTCGACCAACAGAGGATCCGTCAGAACGTCGGGGAAGTCTTTCGCGAAGTCGCTAATCAATTCGATGCTTCGCTCTGACGCCAGCTGCCGGAATGTTTCGAGTATGCGCGCGGCAAGCTCCGACATGTCGACGGGAATGGCACGAACCGAACGTTCGCCGGCTATGGCGTCCTCCAGGACCCGCTCGCAAATCCGTAACAATCGCACCGTTGAGGTCTTGATCGTTTGATTGTAATCGCGCAAACGATCCGGGCTGAATTCTTCTTCGATCTCTTTTTCGATCAGATGCGTATACCCGATCATCGCGTTTAACGGCGTTCGTATTTCGTGGGCGAAATCACGTAGTCTCGCCTGAAACGCAGCTTCGTCTCTGTCACCGTCGTCAGACACTAATCAAATACCGGCGCTATCGTCGATGTACGTTCAATCGACATAGGCCGGTTCTTTTTTGCTGCCATCGGCATCGTCGTCAGGGACCGGAAAAGTGAACGTCGGCGCATCGTCTTCGATATCCACAACCACCAGTCCACCCTTCGCCAATTTGCCGAACAACAGCTCCTCCGCCAGTGGTTTCTTGATGTGCTCCTGGATCACCCGCGCCAATGGCCGGGCACCGTAAAGCTTGTCATAACCTTTGGTCGATAGCCACTCACGTGCCGCATCGGTCAACTCGATCATCACATTGCGATCGTCCAACTGCGCCTCAAGCTCCATAATGAATTTGTCGACGACCTTGGCGACAACCTCCGGATCGAGTGGTGCAAAGCCAATGATGGAGTCCAATCGGTTGCGGAACTCCGGCGTGAACATCCGTTCGATCGCTTCCTTGTCCTCGCCGACCCGCGTGTCGCGTTCGAACCCAATGGCCGGTTTGGCCATATCCGCTGCCCCCGCGTTGGTCGTCATAATCAGGATCACATTGCGGAAATCGACATTCTTGCCGTTGTGATCGGTCAATTTGCCGTGGTCCATGACCTGCAGCAGAATATTGAACAGATCCGGATGCGCTTTCTCGATCTCATCCAGCAGTAACACGACATGCGGGTTTTGATCGACGGCATCGGTCAACAGCCCCCCCTGATCGAAACCGACATACCCCGGCGGTGCGCCGATCAGGCGGGATACCGAATGGCGCTCCATGTATTCCGACATATCGAAGCGGACCAATTCGACGCCCAATGTCAGGGCCAATTGACGTGCGACTTCGGTCTTGCCGACGCCGGTCGGTCCCGAAAACAGGTACGATCCAATCGGTTTTTGCGGATCGCGAAGACCGGCCCGCGACAATTTGATCGCACTCGACAACTGATCGATGGCGTCGTCTTGGCCGAACACGACCGTCTTGAGGTCCCGTTCCAGCGTCAACAACGCTTTGCGGTCGTCGGTTGACACGCTCTTCGGCGGGATGCGGGCGATCATCGCAACCACGGCCTCGACATCCTTGGTCCCGACGGTTTTCTTGCGCTTGCTTTCGGGCAGCAACATCCGCGATGCCCCTACTTCGTCGATAACGTCGATGGCTTTGTCCGGTAACTTACGATCGCCGATGTAGCGCGACGATAGTTCCACCGCCGTTTTCAAGGCTTCATTTGTGTAACGCACCTTATGATGCTCTTCGAAGTACGGCTTTAGGCCCTTCAGAATCTTGATCGTGTCCTCGATGGAAGGTTCGTAGACATCGATTTTTTGGAACCGGCGCACCAGCGCCCGGTCCTTTTCAAAGTAGCTGCGGTATTCCTTGTAGGTGGTCGATCCCATACAACGTAGCAGACCGTTCTGCAGCGCCGGCTTCAAGATGTTCGACGCATCCATGGAACCGCCCGATGTCGCACCCGCGCCGATCACCGTATGGATCTCATCGATGAACAGGATCGCGTGAGGGGCCTCCTCCAGTTCGTTCATGACATTCTTCAGGCGTTCTTCGAAATCGCCCCGATAGCGCGTTCCGGCCAGCAATGCCCCCATGTCGAGGGAATAAATCACCGCTTCTTCCAATACTTCCGGCACATCGCCGTCAACAATACGTTTGGCCAAACCTTCGGCGATCGCAGTTTTGCCGACGCCCGGATCCCCCACGTAGAGCGGATTGTTCTTATTCCGACGGCAGAGAATTTGGACCGTGCGGTCGACCTCTTTTTCACGTCCGATTAACGGATCAATGCGCCCGGCGGCGGCTTTTTCGTTTAGATTGACGCAATAGGCCGACAGCGCTTCGGAGCCTTTTTCGACCATGCTTTCGGCATCCGCGTCCTCGTCCGCGCCTTCAACCGTGCGTTGTTCCGAGTAGCCCGGAACCTTGGCAATTCCGTGCGAAATGTAATTGACCGCATCAAGTCTCGACATTTCGTGCATTTGAAGAAAATAAACCGCGTGCGATTCCCGTTCCGAGAACAATGCCACAAGAACATTGGCGCCGGTGACTTCCTCGCGACCGGATGACTGCACGTGGATCACAGCCCGCTGAACGACCCGCTGAAAACCGGCTGTCGGCTTCGGCTCGGCGGAACGATCACTCCGAATATCATCGAGTTCGCTGTCGACGAAAGACGCCACATCCATCGCCAATTGTTCTAACTCCACACCACAGGCTTTGAGCACAGCTATCGCATCCTGATCATCGGTCAAAGACAACAACAGGTGTTCAAGCGTGGCGTACTCGTGCTGGCGCTCCGAAGCATGGGAGAGAGCGCGGTGTAGGGTTTGTTCCAAATTGCGAGAGAGCATGAACGAGCCGTCCTTTCTAGACTTAGCGCAGGGAAATACCCGCGCCACATTTTAATTCGACATTCTTAACTTTCGTCGCCGTCCCCGTCTTTTTCGATCGTACATTGCAAAGGGTGTTGGTGCTGTCGCGCCAAATCCATGGTCTGCGACACCTTGGTCTCCGCGACCTCGTAGGTGAAGACCCCACAAACGCCCACGCCCCGCTGATGTACATGCAGCATAATTTGCGTGGCTTCCTGATGGTTCTTATTGAAGAACCGCTCCAACACATGGACGACAAACTCCATCGGGGTGTAGTCGTCATTCAGCATCAAAACTTTGTACATGGCCGGGCGCTTGGTTCTTTCGCGCGGCTTAACGACGACACCTGTTGCTTCGTCGCCGTCGATGCTCGGCGGCCCTATCGGGTCATTTTTATCGGCCATGTTCCGTCAGCGATCCCATCTACAAATCTCAATGCCACACCGATTATATAGTCCGAAAACTGGCACACCAACATGGGTACACGAAAATAATACGCGGCTTCGCGGGACGCGAAAAGCAGGGATTATACGGATAAAAAAAGCCCCCGACCCGGGACAGGTCGACGGCTTTTATCTGAAATACAGACGCCCGACGGTGGGAGGAGACCGCCGGACGCCCGTATCGACTGCCGAATTCCAAAAAGGGGGATGGAAGTTAGGCAGCGATCGGCTTGGAGAGAACGCTGACGGCGCTCTCGAATTGGGACGCCAACGGTTTGGAGGCGTCTTCGACGACTTTGCTCGACAACGACGAGAGCTTGCGGCTCTCGGCAATGGTTTTCTCGTACTGCTTCTTCGCCAGTTCGGCTTGCAGTTCGACAACTTCGGCCAGTGTTTTGCAGTTCATCAGCTCCTGCGTCACAGCCACACTTTCTTCCATGCTGTCCTGTGCGAGCTTAAAGAACGTGGCATTCAGCTCTTTCAGGCCGGCCGCAAAGACTTCGTTGGATTTGACCATGGCGTCGATGTTGCTCTGCGAGAACGCAATCATGTCTTCGTAGCCTTTGTAGGCGTCATTGCCGGCTTTCACAGCAGCAGCAACCTGGTCCTGGCTTATCGCGACGGCTTTCTCGACGCCTTTCTTGGCGACGGCCGTGCTGGTTTTTACAACCGTCTCAACAGTTTCTTGGCTGGCTTTGACGGCCGCTTCGACGGGCTCGACCTTGGTCGGTGCCGGTGCCGGTGCCGGTTTCGGGGCCGCTTTGGCTGCAGCCGGTTTAGCCGTTGCTTTGACGGGGGTGGTTTTCTTCGCTGGGGTGGTCATCTCTTTTCTCCTCGGTGCTTGGCGGAGTGGAGGATTCGCCACATTTCCGCCGTTTTCTATAAGTGCGGTGCCGTACAAAACGCCTTGCGCAGTGCAGCAATTGCTCCGAGATTTACCCACAATGACCCTCGTGTCAATAAATATTTGTGCACTGCACAATATCATCGCATAAAAATATCCACTATTTATCAATACGTTATACATAACCGCTTATAAATATTGTGGTTTTTGTGCGATAGCGAAATGACGCCGTGCGCCCAGCCGCCGCCCTGCGGTTCCTTGCGTCCCCGACGAGTTAATCAATTGTTATGATATCAAGCCTAGCAAAGTATTGAATCGACGAGAGAATCGTCCCATCGTACTATTTAGCAACGAAGCGTGTCGCGATGGCGAACACGCCGAAGATAAGGGAAGTTAGGAATGCGCGTGTGCCCTGGAACGCCAACGTTTCTTGACTGTGCTCGGTCCTGCAGACTGTCGCTTCGGGCCATTTGTGCCGCCCTTTTCTTTATCGCCGCGACGGCAATCGCATCACCCGCCGCCGCAAAATACGCGAGTTACGTAATCGACGCCGACACTGGCGAGGTTTTGCACGCGCTCAACCAGGACACGCGTAACTACCCTGCGTCGCTGACCAAAATGATGACGCTGTATCTGATGTTCGATCGATTGGAGCGGAAACAATGGACATTGAATACACGTCTTAAAGTCTCCAAACGAGCAGCGCGGCAGCCCGCCTCGAAACTGGGATTGCGTGCCGGAACGACGATCCGTGTCAAAGACGCAATCATGGCACTAGTGGTAAAATCCGCTAATGACGTTGCGACGGTGGTCGCCGAGAACATATCCGGCAAGGAACGCAGTTTCGCCCTGAAAATGACGGCGAAGGCGCGAAGCCTCGGCATGGCGCGAACGACGTTTCGTAATGCCTCTGGTTTACCGCATCGCGGGCAGCTATCGACGGCCAAGGACATGTCGATCCTGGCACGGGCTTTGCAACGCGATTTCCCCCAGTTTTATGGATATTTCTCCAAGCCAACCTTCCGCTTTCAGGGCAAGACATATCGCAGCCATAACAAGCTCCTTAAATCCTATCGCGGCATGGATGGATTGAAGACCGGTTATATCCGCGCATCGGGCTTTAATTTGGCCGCCTCCGCAACCCGCGATGGGCGGCGGATCATTGGTATCGTCTTTGGCGGACGCTCCTCCAAACAGCGCAATAGGCATATGGCCAAGCTTCTGGATAAAGGATTCGCCAAATTGGCACCCGCGCCGCGCACTGTCATTGCGAAGGCGCCTACCCGTTCGAAACCCAACAACAAAGCCAAAGTGACCGGCAAAACCGTTTGGGCCGTTCAAGTCGGCGCGTTTTCTCGCGTCGATCAAGCCAGCGCCGCCGCGAAGATGGCACAGGCAAAAGCCCCCCGCTACCTGCGGCACGGTCAAGTCCTGATCGTTCCCCTCAAGAAACGGAGCGGGAAAAGACTGCATCGGGCACGCATTGTCGGTATTTCGAAGCGCGATGCGTTTCGGACGTGCCGGGTAATTAAAGATTGCATGGAATTGACGGTACAGGTTCCCGAGGAAGTCGCCGCCGCGAATTAACGGTGCGGCCGCAGCACCCCCTGCCAATCCGTCCGGCATTGCGGCTTATCCCGCCGTTGCCAGACCGACAGTGTCCATTCCTTGTCTGTGACCCGCAGTCCGCGCTTTGGCAGATAGACCAGACCGGTCTCGTCGCCACCGTCGTCGACCGTCACCACGACCGGAACAGCCGCATACCCCACCCCTTCGAACCGGTCGAGCTTGATCCGATCTTTCCGACCGATTCCGCTTACCAACAGGCCGTCGACGGTCGCCGAATGTTTAGGGACAATGGCAGGGTACATCGTGCCCGCGGCATAAACACGACGGTATCCTCGCAACGTAGCCGGGCGCGGTGCGAGGGTCCGCAACCTGCGGGACAAGATTGCCCGGACGACATCGTCGTCCATCAATGAGCCGTAAAAGAAGAAAGTCTCCATGCCGCGAGTCTAAAATGGCGGTGCGTCGATACCGGAAGCTTGCAATTCGGCACAGACGTCGTCTTTCAGGGCAGCCAGGCCTTCCATCGTCGCCGATTCGCAGCGCACCACAAGCATGGCCTGGGTATTGGACGCCCGCAACAGCCACCAACCGTCCGGTAATTCAACGCGTATGCCGTCCATGTCGAAGTACTCGACGCCCGGCCGCGCTTTCACGCGTTCGACAATCTCGTCGACGATTTTAAATTTTCGCTCGTCTGGGCAATCGAACCGGACTTCCGGTGTGTTGTGCATGACCGGCATCGCATCGATGATGTCGGCGACGCTCTCGTCCCCCGTCGCAAGCACCGAAAGCAATCTCACCGCGGCGAACGGGGCATCGTCATATCCGTAATACCGGTGCTTGAAGAAGATATGCGCACTCATTTCACCGGCTAAGGGTGCGCCGATTTCCTGCATCTTCGATTTGATGTGCGAATGCCCGGCTTTCCACATGACGGGTTCCCCGCCGAGGCGGCGAATCTCATCAAAAAACACGCGACTAGCCTTAACGTCGCAGAGGATCGGCGCGCCCGGCAGATCGGCGAGCACCTCGCGGGCCAAGACCGTCAACAATTGGTCGCCCCACAACACACGCCCGTGGCTATCGACCACGCCCACTCGATCACCGTCGCCGTCGAAGCCAACACCAAGATCACAGGCGTTCTCGGATACCGCAGCTTTCAATTGTTCCAGGTTTTTCTCCACCGTCGGATCTGGATGATGCGCCGGAAAGGTGCCGTCGATCACTTCGTTGATCAAGAAATGCGTGCCCGGCAGTTTTGCGGTCAATGCCGAGATCACGTCGCCACTGGCACCGTTGCCCGGGTCCCACGCGACCCGAAGCGATTTCGCTCCGCGAAACTCCTCGGCCAGGCGATTGACGTAGGCGTCAAACACCGACCGTTTTTCGCAATTGCCGTTGCCATCGACGAAATCCCCATTCGCGGCGTGTTCACCCAGCCGCAGGATGTCATCGCCGAAAAAGGCCCGCCCCTGCAAGGTCATCTTCAGCCCGTTGTAGTCAGGCGGGTTGTGGGACCCCGTAATCATCAAGCCGGCATCTGTTTCAAGATGATAATTCGCAAAGTACAGCATCGGGGATGGCCCGCAGCCGACGTCGAACACATCAATGCCTGACGCCGTCAATCCCTCGATCAAGGCTGCCGCCAACGACGGTGACGAAAGACGGCCGTCAAAACCGACCGCCGCACTCGTCGCCCCAACATTTTGCATCTCGACGGCAAACGCCCGCCCAATGGCGAACAAGTCATCGACCGTTAAGTCCACATCGACACGTCCGCGAATGTCGTAGGCGCGCAAGATCTCCGACGACAGAGTCCTTTGACCACGCATGCCGATCAGTCCGTCGCCGAAACGTCATGCAGCGGCCGACCGATGGAATGATACGCGAAGCCGCGAGCCGCCATATCCTGAGGCTCGTAAACATTACGGAGGTCGACCATCACTGGCGTCTTCATCAAATCCTTTACCCGTGCCAAATCCAGTGCGCGGAACTCGTTCCATTCCGTGATGATAACCAGGATATCGGCGTCCGGCATGGTGTCGTAGGCATTGTCACACCAGTCGACGTCTTTCAGCATGGTGCGCGCCTCGCGCATTCCTTCCGGATCATAGGCGCGAATGCCCGCCCCTGCCGCTTGCAGGGCTGGAATGATATCCAAACTTGGGCTTTCGCGCATATCGTCGGTGTTCGGCTTGAAGGTGAGACCCAACACCGCCACGGTCTTGTTGGCCAGGCTACCGCCGGCGATGTCGATGACCCTTTGCGCCATGCGCTTCTTGCGATCTTCGTTGATGGCCACAACGGTTTCGATGATCTTCAGCGGGCTACCGGCCTCTTGCGCGGTGGAAACCAGAGCCCGAGTGTCCTTCGGAAAGCACGATCCACCATAGCCCGGCCCCGCATGCAGGAATTTCCGACCGATCCGCCCATCCAGTCCGATGCCACGCGCGACGTCGTGAACATCGGCCTCCACGGCCTCGCAGAGATCGGCGATCTCATTAATGAACGTGATCTTGGTCGCGAGGAAGGTGTTCGCCGCGTATTTGATCATTTCCGAGCTTTGCCGAGACGTGAAAACGATCGGCTTCTCGATCAGATACAAGGGTCGGTAAAGCGCCCGCATGACGTCTTGTGCTTTTTCGGACGTTGTCCCGATGACGACGCGATCCGGTCGCATGAAATCTTCGATGGCCGAGCCTTCGCGCAGGAATTCCGGATTAGAGACGACATCGAAACTGGCGTCGGGCCGGACCTTTCGGACGATCTGCTCCACATCCCGGCCGGTGCCGACCGGCACCGTCGATTTCGTCACGATAACGGTATAACCATCAAGTGCGGACGCAATCTCCTCGGCCGCGGCATAGACATACGTCAGATCCGCGTGACCGTCGCCACGTCGGCTCGGTGTGCCGACTGCGATAAAGACGGCGTCGACCCCTTTGACGGACGCGGTAAGATCGGTCGAAAAGGATAATCGACCGGCACGAACGTTATTGGCGACCAAATCGTCCAGGCCCGGTTCGAAGATCGGCATGATCCCATCCTGTATACCGGCAATCTTCTTTTCGTCATTGTCGACGCAGATCACTTCATGGCCGAATTCCGAAAAACAGGCCCCCGACACCAGACCGACGTAACCGGTCCCCACCATCGCCACACGCATACCTCAACCCCGCCGTCTTCTCTGGTCATCCCATTGCGAGCGGGCATTGTCCGGCAATTGCCGGGCCGACGCCAGCGCGCAGATATCCGTGGGTTCTGCCATAGGGAATGGAGCCGGACAAGCACTCCGGATATGGCGTTTTCGTGCAAAGCCGAGGGGGGCTCTCTAAGACCCGAGCAAGACATCCCGTGCTTCGTTGATCTTCGCCGCCAGATACGCCGAGCCCCCTTTGTCTGGGTGCAGATTGGCGATTAGACGGTGGTATGCGGCCTTTATCTCTTTTTCCGTGGCGTCCTCCTCGACGCCGAGAATGCGGCATGCCTCGTCGCGAGGCATCGGGCCACTAGATGCGGGTCGCTCCGGTCCGTCGGACTCGGCGGCACCCTCTTGCCATTCGGGGTGCACACGTTCCAGGAACGCGCCTAACAAACGCGCCGATTCGGGGTCTTCGCGGGTATAATCCTCGTACAACAACATCAAATCGGGCAAGGACAGTGCGCTTAGGTGCCGACCTTCGAACCGGCCTTGGCGCACGATGCCGTCCATATCGCCGGTGTCGTGATCGAGGCTCATCGATAGAAAGGCACTGTCGACTTCGCTGGACATGCCGGGGCTGCCACCGCCGGACATCCGAGAAAAGTTCTTCGCCATTCGCGATAAGGCCCGCGCGCGCAATAGCCACGGAAGCAACGCGGGAAGCGCATACAAGGCCCACGCAATCCGACCGGTCAGCAGAAAGAACAGGACGACGAGTCCGATAACGCCGAATAAACTCCACTTCGCGACCTTGATGATGTTCTTGGGCTCGGCGTTTACGAACCAACGCCCGGCCAACAGGAACCCCGCCAATAGCGCCACGCCTAATATCAGGTACGCCATCAGCGTCCTCGCCGCATCTGGTCGGTAATCTGCAGAATGGCGCCACCCTCATGTTTGGCTTTGTCTTCCAAAGCCTTATGGCCGCCGGCGGCATATACGGCGACGGCGCCCAGCAATTTCTTCAAAGTTTCGGCGCTGGATCGATCGAAACTGACGCAGGCGCCGCCGGTCAGTTTGGCAATCTGTTCAAAGGCAAACCTGCCGACCGGGTCAGCTCCCTCGTGGAACATAAAGGCCGGCACACCCAGCAACCCGAGTTCTCCGGCCACTTTGCCGATCTTATCGATGTCTTCTTCGACGCAATCCCCGATAAAAATCAACGCGCTCAGATGCTCGGTCTTCGCTTGGTTGACGGCGTGTTGCAGTACTTTGTGGAGTTGCGTTTCGCCGGCCAGACAGAAAACCGACGAAACGAGGCGCAACATCTCTTTTTCATTGTCGGTCCAGCGACCGACTTTGAACTCTCCAAATCCGCGATAGAACGCAAGCTGCACTTCCAAGCCGCCAAGCGCGGATGTTTCCAGGAACATTTCACCCTGAATGCGGGCCGCCGTATCCCATGTCGGTTGGCGGCTCGCCGTGGCATCCATAGCAAATAGCAACCGGCCACGTTTTCCGCCCGTGCGGGCACGCTTCGGCGTCGCCGCGACCTTCGACAAAAACGCGTCGACGTCGCCACCCGCAGTCGGTTTATCGGTCAGGTCCTTGGCCATGCTGCCCTTTCGTCACTCATGTCTTAAAAATGGGGCCGAATGATCCGATTCGTAAGGCCCTTTCGACTCAAATTATAAACTACGAACCTTGACGCCTGACATGCTAGTCGCGCCAAGGTCGGTTTATCCGCGAGAAACAGACGTACCGTAAAAACCATTGGAACTACCCCGTTTCCAACCGAATGCCCAACCAGCACCATTAATCGGGTCAACCGACGAATGCAGCTGCATCCGCCTATCAACTAACTAAGTATTCGAATAACGTTTGCTCATGGATCATCTAGCAAAAAGTTAGTTTTCGAGTTCAGGCTACTGCCTGGCAGTGATAATGCGTGATATCATGGTTGCGATGAGAGAGTCGCGCCGGTTCCCATGCCGTTTGCGTGAACTCTGTTACCCATTGGCCTCGATTATTTGACGCTCGGAGACAATCGTGGAATTCGCACCATCGAGTTACAGTGTCGACTCAAGAGGGGTTGTTCAATTGTCTCATCATTTGCGGTCGTGGGTGGACGCCCGCAATGGGTTCTACAGACATTGGCTACACCATGAAATCTGCAAACATTACTACCAAAAATCTGCGGGATCGTCTGTTTCCGGCGAGACTAGCCAAGAGTTAGAGGCCCGTGGCTTATCCGAAATACCAAATGTACTCCCGCAAGATAAGTGCGATACGCTTTGTTCGATACTAGACCAGGCAGCCGGACGTCGACGCCGACCGAGAGATGTCGAAAATCAAAAAACGGTTGAAGCAATTTGGACACACAAAAGCAGCACGGCTTTACGTCAAATGCTACCGGACATTATCACACCGGACGCATGCGCCCAATTGGAAGGTTACTACGGGTGCCATTTTCAGATTTTATCGCTGAGCATGACCCGTCACTTTGCGGAGAGGAACCACGGCGATTCGTTTTTATGGCACCGTGACCATGAACCGCCGCAACAAGCACACATGATAGCATATCTCTCGGGAGCATCTGAAAATACAGGCACGACAAAATTGGCTGATTTGCGTTTGTCACGCCTAGCTGCGCTTGCGGGATATTCCTACCCACGGGTAGAGGATCGCAAAGTCCACTTGAAAGATGTCGGCGGTGGATTTGACATCAATGATGACGGCGCAACCACGGTGGAATGCAGTGCTGGTGGCGCAATCATTTTCGGCGCGCCACGGCTGTTACATAAGGCAGTTCGGCCCACCGTTGGGCATCGAGACTCGCTTCTTCTGATTTTTATTCCAAGTCCGGTCCCGTGGCAGGAGCGTCTCGCAGAGAACTTTGGAACGATCCTGCGACATGGCGCAAATTTCAATGCTGGCTTTATCGATCCGTTCGATGCGTTCTCACCGACGAGAAATCATGGGGATGCACCTGACTGGGCGCGAAATTGCGATATGTCACCGCCGATTGATGAGATCCGCCGAACCGACGAAGAACTCCAAGGCGCGTAATCGAAATCGCGCCAAACGACCGGATCGCATGTTGTATTCCGCACAGATGTCAGTCGCGTGCATTATGCATCGATCTAACGTACGACCATGATAAACGACAAAGCGCGTACATAGGTGTCTATGTTCGAAGCTATTCTAACTCGATGACCACCATCAAATGATCAATCGTTTGAGCCTTTGTCCTATGCACATCATGTCGGAACGGCACGGTGTTAATATGCCCTTCAAACAGATCCAAAATCTGCGACGTATCATCCAGTATGGTCACATCCGTGAAGGCGCCGGGGTCCTGTTTTTGAACGCGATTCGACTCAACGCCGATGGCGACATAGCCCCCTGGTTTCGCGACTCGCCGACACTCGTCCGCAACTCTTTGGATGTCCTTACTGTACGTCAAGGTCCAACCCAAAAACACAATGTTGAATGTACCATCTTGGTAGGGCATATCGTGCATGTCACCCACGTCGACAAACTCAGAATACGACATCAAATCCAACCCTGTTAGGTTCGCCGGAGAAAAACCGGCGCCCATGAACATAAAGAACTCTGCCTCTGTCCTTGGGCCGATACAGAGTACCTTCAATGTTCGTGCCTTTTCTCGGATGTACGAAATGCTGGTTAATGCATCGACAAGATGGGCGGGGCGCCGCAGGGTATGGCGATAGCCCTCGATGTTCTTCAACATATCCAAATTATAACTTGTGACGTTATCGATGGCGGCATCATCAACTGTCGTTGAAACCTCGATGTTGTCGACTGACACTTCTTTCAGGCGCATCAAGGCAATAGCGTCGATAAACTCCGGCAAGCGAAAGAGTGAAAACGGCTGGACTTCCAAAAGCCTCGCGAACTCGCTGACGGTATTACTTGGAATCTCCAAGTTAGTACGACTTAGTCTCTTCGACATCGGCTACTCCAGACCCATGATCTTACCGGTACGTTATGCGCCCTTTTCGTACCAGCCTCGATATCTCGTGACCTTAACCCAAGAATTGATCCGCTTCGACCCATGCATCGCGACATGCGTCTGCGCCTCTGAATCAAAAAACGTCGCGCATTAATCCGCTGTCTTCATACAAATTTGCGTAGCCGCCCACCGTGGATGCCTATTCACGACGGGCTGCGGAATCGGATAGTCTGAGGCTATCGAGCAACGAGAATACCTCGTCCCGAGCGGCAATGTGCGATCGGCTGAGCGCGCCGCCACCCGCCGCTTCCTTGAGATCCATGATCGTCATTCCAACCAGGAACAATTCCCGAAAGATCACCCGCTCGGAAAACCCGGGGACGATTCTAAACCCCATGCGTTGCGACAATTCGCGGAGCGCCTGCTCCATTTCGCGCTTGTTGTAGGCGTCCAGATTGGTCAAACGATTACGCAAAACAATCCAATCGATGCTGCCACCGTCCCGATCGGCTCTGTCCTTCTTTGCGTCCCAGATCGCTTCGGCGTAGTGGCTCGGTCCTTTAACGGTCAGCCCTTGGCTGTCCATGTGCGCCAGCACATCCAAATCGATGAAACTATCGTTCATCGGCGTAATCAGGGTATCGGCATAGGTATGTGCCAGAAACGACAGCCGGTTGGCAGCCCCCGGGGTATCGATCAGGATGACGTCATGGGCGATGGCCAGTCCCTCGATCAACAGCTTTAACTTTTCGGCTTCGGCGGCCAGTTCGGCTTCCGATGCGCCGGCCGCATCGTGGGCCGCAACTTTGTGATGTTCGGGCACCGGATAATCGCGGTTCAGTTTTTCATTCAAAGCCTGCCGATTGGCGACATAACGGCTGAGGGTCCCTTGCCGACCATCGACGTCGATGGTGGCGACCGAATACCCGCGTCGCAGCAGTCCAACCGCAACATGCATCGCCGTCGTGGATTTTCCACTGCCGCCCTTTTCGTTACCGATAACGATGGTGTGTGCGCCGTTGATTGCCACGTCGATTAACCGCCCGATCGAATCCAAACCGCGGTATCGTGAAACACGGCGCCACCGTTCGGGTATGCGCGGTCGGCGCTAATCAGAACGTTAATACCGACACCGTGTTTGAAGTACTTGTTGGGCCAGATCCCTTCGACGATCACGGTCTTGGGCTGTAGCCCCTCGAACGCCTTGGCGAATACGACGACCTCGCCCTTTTCGTTACCGAGAGTCACTTCATCTCCGTCCTCGACATCAAGGTCTTGCATCGCGTCGGGATGAAGCATGGCCGTGGGGCGACCTTCCTTTTTGATCGAAGTCGGGGTTTCGCTGAACGATGTGTTCAAGAACCGTCGCGCCGGAGCCGCCACCAACCGATACGGTTTGTCGTCCGTTGCATTGTCGATGACGTCCATATGATCCGGCAATACCGGCATTCCCGCAAAATCGGCGCCGATGCGCGACCAATCGGGCTTGAATTCGAACTTGCCGCTGGGCGTCGGGAAACCGTCCAGGAAATGGCACGCGTCGAAGGGCATGGTGCAATCCTGCCATCCGTTCGCGTGCACATCATCCGCGCCAGGGTATCCCGACGCGCGGAGTGACCGGTCAATCAGCTCCCAGGCATCCAAGGTGAATAACTCGTGATCGCAGCCGAGTCGCTGCGCCAACGCCGACAGAACCTGCAAGTTCGACCGCGCCTCGCCGTGCGGCTCAATAATTTTCTTGCCGACCTGAAGGTACGTATGGCCACTGCCCTGGTACAAATCGTCATGCTCCAAGAACATCGTCGCCGGCAGCACCACATCGGCCAGCGCCGCCGTCGCCGTCATAAATTGTTCGTGCACGCAGACGAACAGGTCGTCCCGCTTCAGTCCGGCGATGACCTTGTGGGTTTCCGGCGCGACCTCGGCCGGGTTGACGTTTTGGACGATCATCGCCGTGACCGGCGGCCCGTCCTTCACATTGGCGTCCTCGCCCGTCAAAATCGGCCCAATACGCGACATGTCCAAGATGCGTGTGGACGGATCGGCGGAGTCCATCGCCATGACAAGTTGCTGATCGACTCCGTATAACTCGCGATTGGAATGCAAGGCACCGCCGCCCTCGAACCGCCATTTGCCGCCAACGGCCGGCAAGCACGTAACAGCATGCATGTTCGCCGCCCCGTTTCGGGACCGGGTAAAGCCATAACCGATCCGAATATAGGCGCGCTGTGTCTCACCGTACTCTCGGGCGAAACTCTCGATCTCGTCGACGGTCAGCCCCGTGATCGCGGCCGCCCAGTCCGGCGATCTGGATTGCAGATGCGTTTCCAATGCGTCCGGCACGTCGGTGTATTGGGCCAAGTATTCCCGGTCCGCAAATCCATCGCGAAATAACACATGCATGACCGCGCAGGCCAAGGCCCCGTCGGTCCCCGGGTTCAGACACAAATGCACATCGGCCTGTTTTGCCGTCGGCGTCCGGTACGGATCGACAACGTAAATTTTCGCACCTCGGTCTTTCCGCGCCTTGGCGATATGCGTCATCACATTGACCTGGGTCGAGACCGGATTGCAGCCCCACACCACGTTCATATCGGCAACCGCCATCTCGCGAGAATCCGATCCCCACAAGCTGCCACACCCGGCTTGCCAACCCGCGGCGGCGGCGGTGACACAGATGGTGTTTTCCTGACGCGAGGTTTTTAAGGCATGACGAAACCCGATGATGACGTCGCGTTGCACCAGTCCCATGGTCCCGGCGAAGTGATACGGCCACACGGCTTCCCAACCGTACCGGTCGGCGGCGGCCTGGAACTTCTCCGCGACGAGATCGAGAGCGTCATCCCAGGATGTTTCTTCGAATGCACCGTCGCCCTTGGCGCCGATCCTGCGGAGTGGTTTAGTCAATCGGTCCGGATGATGAACCCGTTCCTTGTAGGCCGCGACCTTGGCGCAAATCACGCCGTCGGTGTAGTCGTTCAACGCGTTGCCGCGCACCTTACCGATAGTATCGGGGGACAGCCGCTCGACCTCCAGCGCGCAGGTCGACGGGCAATCATGGGGACAAGCCGTGCGGAACCAATTCGGTTTATCGTCGAGGGGTGCCATACGCAAAATGTACCCGTGCGCTGCGGGCCAAACAAGGCACGGGCACGGCGAAACGACCGGCCAACTATTCTATGCGGACCCGTTTCTCAGGAAAGAAAGCATTGAAAACAAACGCAAACGTCACGTCGTAAACGACATCCTCTCCGTCGACTTGCGCAACCACGTTACCGACGTCGCGGCCTGCCGCGATTTCCGCGGTATTCACGGCAGAATTCTGTCCCGCCGTCCACGAGATCGTCACGCCACCGTCGGTTAACGTACCTTTGTCGCGGATCAGCGAAAGGCTCCACGCTTCTTCGTTGACGACGACTACGCGCGCCATCGGCTCGATATACGTCGGCAGATTCCCGCTAAACAGGTCATACGGTGCGTTCTGATCGTCATACAGAACATACGGATTGCGTCCGTAATCGCGGAAATGCCGTCCGTTCGGCACCAACACCCGGCCATCCGGCGCCCGCTTTTTAAAGTTTGCAAAAGATTCGAGCCGCGCCGGGATGGTTTTGAGCTTCACACCGGTCATCTCGCCGACGATCCCCTCCCCCAGGAACTGCTGCCACCAGGTTTCTGTCTGGCGGTCGTACATCACCAGGTCGGAGTTGCGAAGCTTACCGGTTGTCCCGAAACTGAGCACCTGACCATCGACGCGTCGGTCAAAGACGATCGACGAATTACAGAGCGGACAGTACGTCACCGCGACGGGGACCCCGCCGATGGCATCGTTGACGATTTCATGCCACATCAAAACACGAAGGGGATAGGCTTTTGCCTCGCCGTTCTTGATCAATCCGATCACCGGTTCGGTTTCGGCAATGTCTTCGATTTCGGACGCTTTCTCGAATGCCGGAACATCGATCGGCGGGATTCCGTCGCGCGGCGGCCCACCCGACAGGATCTCGTCGAAATCGATGCTTTTGATCGACCATTCGGTTTTCGGGAACTCGAACGCCCAGCGGGCGTTGGGGGCTTCCGCCAGCGCGGCGTCTGCAGTCATGGCACCAAGGACGACGACGGCGGCGGCAAGAACGGTTTTCATCCCTCTTCCCTACGCCAGGTGTGATTAACGGACAATTCGCAACTGTTCACATTCGGGTGAGCGTTCGGGGCTTGCCGTCTTTGGGCACGCCGGTATTGTTTTCGCCATCAAGGAACGAGGACTGTATGACCGAGAGAATTGGATGCGCCGTCATCGGTGCCGGCGTTGTCGGGTTGGCAACGGCGCGGGCACTGGCCATGGCCGGACACGATGTGATTGTTCTGGAAAAGACGCAGTGGATCGGCACGGAAACCAGTTCCCGCAATTCCGAGGTCATTCACGCGGGTCTCTATTATCCATCCGACAGCAACAAAGCGCGGCTCTGCGTTAAAGGCCGCGACATGATGTATGCCTACTGTGAAAGCCACGGCGTGGCGTACAAAAACTGCGGTAAGATCATAGTCGCTACGGATGAAAGCCAAGTCGCGCTGCTGGATGGCATCAAACAAAAAGCCGCCGATAACGGGGTGCCGAACTTGACGCATTTAACGCCTGCACAGGTCCTCGAATTGGAGCCGAACGTCACCTGCGCGGGGGCGCTGTTATCGCCGTCAACCGGCCTGGTCGACAGTCATGGCCTGATGCTGGCATTTCAGGGCGAAGCTGAGGATCACGGCGCGATGATTGCGTTCAACGCCCCGGTTGAGGGGGGCGAAATCCGCAAAGATGGCATATTGCTTCGCGTCGGCGGAGAGGCACCGATGGATTTGATTTGCGATCATGTGGTCAATGCCGCCGGTTTATATGCCCAGCCTATTTCGAAATCGATCGACGGCATCCCCGAGGATACGATCCCGAGGCAGTATTTTGCCCGTGGCGTCTATTTCACGCTGTCCGGCGGCAAACCGCCTTTTACGCGCCTGATCTACCCGGTTCCCGACCCGGCGGGCGGGCTCGGCGTCCATGTCACGATCGATCTTGGTGGGCAAGTCAAATTCGGCCCCGACGTCGAGTGGATCGACGAGATCGATTACACGGTCGACCCCGCGCGCGGCGACCGGTTCTACGATGCCGTCAGGAAATACTGGAAAGGCCTGCCTGACGGGGCGTTGCAGCCGGGCTACGCGGGTGTTCGGCCGAAAATCTATCCCAAGGGATCACAGGCGACGGATTTCATCATCCAGGGCGAAGCCGTCCACGGCGTGAAAGGTCTGGTTAATCTGTATGGCATAGAATCCCCGGGTTTGACGTCGTCGATGGCGATTGCCGAGGACGTCCAGGAATTGTTGCCCGTCTAACAGCGACAAAGGAACCAGACGCTGAGACATCAAGAGACACCGTTTTGGCGCATCCCGGCAACCGTACTGACGAACTTGGCGGTGGTCATGGTTCTTGGTGCGAGTGGCGACGCCGCAGCGCAGGCGCCGGGCAACGAAGGCGGCCCCGGATTCACCCGCATCCAAGGACTGACCGGCGACTCCCCGCTCCTTCCGGCGCCGGCCTTGACGGGACCATTGATCGATTACCGCGAGGAAATGCGCAGTCTGGTGACGGAAATCGCGCGCTATGCCCGCACACTCAACCCAGCTTTCTTGACCGTTGCCCGCGATGCCGGGGAGTTAATGATCAAACGTGGCGTCCAAGACGACCGGGTAATTTCGCCGGCGCGGACGTTCACCCGTTCGATCGACGGCGTCATGTTCGACGGCGTATTTTTGGGCCATCGTGTATTTGGCCAACAGCCGCCGGAGGAGATTCGCGATCAAACGCTGGATCGGATTGATCGGGCAAAACGCGCCGGATTGCCGGTTTTGATCCAAGATTACGCAACGGACACCGCACAAATCGACGAAGTGTTGGCCCTTGCCGATAGGGTTGGCGCCGTGGCGAATGTCAGCACCCGCCGCCGCGATGAGATGACGGAAATTCCGACGCATCCGCGTCGACCGAACAAAGAAAATCCGAATAACATTCTGTCTTTGAACGATGTACGGAATTTTCTCTATATCTCCGATCCATCGGCATTCGGACGACAGGATCAATTTGCGCTAAAGATCCACGACACCAACTTTGACCTGATTGTCGTCGAGCCGTTTGCCGGGCGCGAACCGCTTTCACGACGGGCGATCGAAACCCTGAAATACAAGAAACTCGGCGCACGGCGATTGGTTTTCGCGAAAATGGATATCGGGACCGTCGCGAGTTATCGCTATTACTGGCAGCCGGGATGGGCCGAAGGCATCCCGTCATGGATTGCCGAACCGTACCCCGGCGACCCCGACCGGTACTTCGCCGAATATTGGAATCCCGGCTGGCAACAGGTCATCGTCGGCAATCCGAATTCCTTCGTCTTTGGTCTCGTCAGCCAAGGCTATGACGGCGTGCTCGTCGAAGGATTGCGCAATTACCTCGCCTTTGAAGGAAACATCGAGATCGGCACCGAATTCGCCCCGATGGCAATGCCCGAGGCCGCGGCGAATTAACGACCAACAAGAACGGGCGCCGAAGCGCCCGTCCCTCTTCTCACTTCTGATAACGCCGTCAGGCGGCGCTGAACGGCAGCTTCTTCGGCGTCGACCCCGTCGCTTGCAGTAGCGCGTTGCCGACCGCCGGCGCGATGGGCGGGGTGCCCGGTTCGCCGATCCCGGTCGGCGCTGCATCGGACGCGACGATATGCACGTCGATGTCCGGCATCGCATCAATCCGAAGCGGGGTATAGCTGTCGTAGTTCCCCTCCTCGACCTCGCCGCCGACGAGCGTCAGTTGCTCACCAAGTGCGGCACCGAGGCCGAAGCCGATGCCGCCCTCGACCTGGGCCTTGATGACATCCGGGTTCACCGGAATGCCGCAATCGACGGCCGCCGTCACCTTGTGCACTTTCGGCATGCCGTCTTCGACCGAAATTTCGGCTACTTCGGCGACGAAGCTGGCGAAGCTCTCGTGTACGCACAGACCGTGGAACCGGCCCTCTGCCAACGGTTGGCCGAAACCAGCCTTCTCGGCGGCGAGTTTCAACACGCCGACGTGGCGGGGTTTGTCCTTCAACAGCGACAGGCGCAGGTCTAATGGATCTTTACCAGCTGCTGCCGCAATTTCATCCAAGAAGCATTCCGTCGCATAGGCCGTATGAGTCGACCCCACGGCCCGCCACCACAGCACCGGGATTTTGACATCCGTCGTCGTCAGGCCGACTGCAATGTTGGGTAGGCTATACGGGAGGTTGGAGGCGCCTTCGACTGAGGTATGGTCGATACCGTTGTGGACCAACGCGGCCTCGAACGGTGTCCCAGCGACAATCGACTGTCCGACGATATGATGATCCCAGGCAACGATGTTGCCGTCTGCGTCCAAACCGGCTTTTAGTTTGTGTACGTAGGCCGGACGGTAGTAACCGCCCCGCATATCGTCTTCGCGGGTCCACTGTAGTTTCACGGGTGCTTTGAAGCCAATCGCCTTCGCGACCATGACGGCTTCGGCGGCAATGTCGCCACTTGGCGTCGCCCGCCGCCCGAACCCACCGCCGGTTTTCATCACATGCAGTTTGACCATCGACGGATCGATCTCGGCGATGCCTGCGGCGACCGCCTGATGGACGCCCGCCAATTGGTGGCCGCCCCAAAGCTCCAGCGTGCCGTCGTCGTTCTTGCGGACCACGGCATTCAGCGGCTCCAACGCGGCGTGCGCGAGAAACGGGAACTCATACATCGCCTCGATGGTCTTGGCCGCGCCCGCCATTGCGCCGGGTACATCGCCGTCATTGCGCGCCATGGCTTTCGGCGCCTTCGCGGCAAGATCGCGATACTCGGCCAAGATCTGCTCCGAGCCCCGTGTTTCGGCCTGGCTCTCGTCCCAAACGACCGAAACGGCGTCGCGCGCCGACAAGGCCGCCCACATATGCCGACCGACCACGGCGACGCCGCGGGGGGTGGCGACAACATCGACCACGCCCGGCATGGACTTGGCGTCTGCCGCATCGAACGATGCGACAGTGGCGCCGAACTTCGGAGGATGGATCATCACCGCGGTCAGCATATCGGGAAGCGTCACGTCAATGGTGAAATCGTGGGTGCCGTCGGTTTTCGACGGGGTATCAAAACGCACGACGCTGTCCTTGCCGATGTGCTTCCACTGATCCGGCGATTTCAGCGCGACATCCATGGGCACTTCCATTGTCGACGCGACCGAAACAATGTCACCAAAGGTTGCGGTTTTGCCGCTGGCGTGCGCAAGCACGCCACCGGAAACGGTGACCTCCGAGGCCGGCACCCCCCAGGTCTTCGCCGCCGCCATTACCAACATGGCGCGGGCCGTTGCACCGGCTTTGCGGTAACGATCAAACGATGTCGCGATCGAGGTGGATCCGCCTGTGCCTTGCACCGCACCGCCCCAGGCGATGTTGCCGTACAAGGCGGTATCGCCACTGGCGCCGATAACGTCGATTTGGTCCCAAGACGCGTCCAATTCCTCGACGATCAGCGTCGCAAGCCCATGATAGCTGCCTTGCCCCATATCGAACTGTGACGACAGCACCGTCACTTTGCCATCGGCATCAATCCGAAGATAGCCCTGAAACGGGTTCATAGCTGCGGTCGGGGTCTCTGTAGCCGGCGCGGCCGCCCGGCTCGAGAAACCGATGACCAGTCCGCCGGCAACAACGCCGGCGCCGATTAGGAATTGCCGGCGCGACGGCTCGGTGGTTGGCGCTTGCAGTTTGTTCATCATATTCATCATGGTCGATTAGGCCTCCAACCGGCGGGCGGCATCGTGAATACCGGCACGGATACGGTGATAGGTTGCACAGCGGCAAAGGTTGCCGGCCAGTGCGTCGTCGATATCGGAATCGGTCGGCTTCGGCGTCTCGCGCAACAAGGCGACCGCGGCCATGATCTGTCCCGACTGACAGTATCCGCATTGCGGCACGTCGTTCTCGATCCAGGCCGCACGCACGGCATCGGTGACCTTGTCGGAAATGCCTTCGATGGTCTCGATCGCCACGCCATCAAGATCGCCGACAAAGGTTTGGCAGGATCGTGCCGGGACGCCGTCCAGATGCACGGTACAAGCCCCACACTGCGCCAGACCACAGCCGTACTTGGTGCCAGTCAAGCCGACAAGATCACGGATCGCCCACAAAAGGGGCATTTCTTCGGGGGCGTCAACCGTATGCTCGACACCATTGATATTCAATTTTGCCATTTATTTCCGCCTGTTCTGTTGTTTATTTAATGCATTGTGTGATCACGTCGCCGGCGACCGACCGAGTTATTTTTTGTTACGTGTATATCGTCACAAAAGACCACCCCGGCAACGCTTGTCATCAAAAAATCTTTTGGCTTATCCCCTTAAAACCTAAGGGCTAATGTGGAAGTCCCTTATTGTTCCGCGGTCGTTTTAGGCTGTAAGGATTATGTCAGGAACGGATATGTGCCACCTCCTGTTAAACCGCGCGACGCGACTCGCGGCAAGCGGAATGGAATCTTCGTCAATGACATTGACCCAACGCCTTTCGATCGTGTTTATCCTCGCCCTGGCGACCACTTCACTGTCAGTCATGTCATCGACCGTGCGCGCGGATGGCCACGTCCTTTTGACGATCAGCGGAAAGATTGCCGGACCTTCCCAAATAGAACTTGATTTCGAAACCTTGTCGAAACTCGGTACGCATACCGTCAAGACCGAGACCAAATGGACCGACGGGGAGATTGTGTTTGAAGGGCCGCTTCTTCGAGATGTGCTGGCACATGTCGGTGCTACCGGGACAGAGATCAAAGCCACGGCCATTAACGATTATGCTGTCGATATCCCTGTGAGCGACGCCACAGCACATGACGTCATTTTGGCACATACCGCCGACGGCAAACGCATGCGGATTCGTGACAAAGGCCCGCTTTGGGTGATCTATCCCTGGAGTGACGACCCGGAACTGGCGGACGAACGGATTTTCTCCCGCAGTATCTGGCAGTTGAACCGGATCGAAATCAGATGAGGCGATTGTCCAACGACTCGATTTTCTACACCGCCATCGTAGCGGTTTTTTCGTTACTACTGTTTCTTCTGGCAGCGCTGGGCGATCTGTGGACACAGATCGATGACTCGCGCGCCATCGCGGCGGAAAACATCACGTGGACTGCGGCAAATACCGAAATCGACCTGCTGAAACTCACAAACTGTCTTCGCGACTACAGCATCACACCCACCGCCGAAAAACTTTCGGCCGTGCAGACCCGCTACGAACTACTCATCAGTCGCGTGCATCTATTGTCGGAAGGAGAGCTGGGGCGGCGCCTTCAAGACGTCGAGAACGGTCCCGCCGTGGCCCAGGCCGTCGCTAAGGTTGTCCTCGAAATGGAAGACGAGATTTACGCCCTATCGCCCGCGAACGCCGATCATGCACTCGTGCTTGCGCAGCGGATTGGCGACTTCAATAACCGCCTGTTCTCCGTTCTCGTCGCGGTGTCGAACTCAACAACCTCACGAATTGCGATGGTTCGCGAGGCCTTCGAAGGTCTGCTAGGCACGGCAATATTTTGCCTGACGTTGATGACGTTGATCAGCGCCGGCGTCGCGGGAATGCTGATTAACGAGCGAAAGCGCCGCCAAGCCGCCGATTCCGCGCGGGACGCCGCCTTAGTCGAGGAAGCCCGAGCATCCAAGGCGAAGTCTGAATTTCTGTCATCCATGAGTCATGAATTGCGGACGCCGCTGAACGCCATCCTCGGGTTCGGTCAGCTCTTAAACAGCAACCGGAAGAACCCGTTGACCCGCAGTCAGCAAAAGGCGGTCAACCGTATTCTCGATAGCGGCGAGCACCTACTGCAATTGATCAATCAAGTCCTCGACCTATCGAAGATCGAGTCCGGTCAGGAACACCTGCAGATAGAGGAAGTTCCCTTGGATCCGATTGTTCTAGACACCTTGGCACTGATGACCCCAATGGCCACAAAGCATGGCATCAGCTTGGAACTGGCAGAAGACAGCGAGACCGCAACGGTGTTCGCCGACCGCCTGCGGCTCAAGCAGATCGTCATGAACTTGGTCTCAAATGCGATCAAATACAACCGAGACCACGGCCACGTCACCGTCTCCGTCAAACAAAAAGACAAAGAGACGATCCGCATCGTCGTCACCGATACCGGCATGGGGATCCCGGATGAATACATGAAGGATCTCTTCAAGCCGTTTTCACGCCTTGGCAATGAACTCGGCGAGGTCGAGGGGACCGGTATTGGATTGGCGATCAGCCAACGATTGCTATTGCAGATGTCGGGAGACATCGATGTCCGCAGCACGGAAGGAATTGGCAGTGAGTTTATCGTAACGCTGCCCGGAGCCATCGACGCAAATGACCCGGCCCGCGACAGACAGCACAGGCAGGTCCCTTTGCGCCGGTCCGAAAACGCACCGTTCAAGATTCTGTACGTCGAGGACAATCCGACCAACATCGTTTTGATGGAAGATGTCATCGACGTCGTACCCAACGCACGCTTGATCTCGGCGCACAACGCCGAACTGGGTATCGAGATCGCCGAAGCCGAGCATCCGGACGTGGTGTTGATGGACATAAATCTGCCGGGCATGAGCGGCCTCGAAGCCTTGGCCGAGTTTCGGCGGCGCCCCAACCTGTCGAGTATTCCGGTCATCGCTATTACCGGTGATCCCGCCGCGCGGGACATCGAAAAAGGCCTCGACGCCGGGTTTCACGAGTACCTCACCAAACCGTTCGATCTCGATCACTTGATGCGTCTCCTCAGTGACCTGCGCCCGGGAGAGCACCCCCCCGTCTCTCATTAAGCCTCCTCTTCTTGGCCGGCCACGACCTGCTATACTGGCGAAAACGGGAGGAGCAGGCGCCGGCATGCCTTTGTTACGCAAGGCTGATCGATACGAGACGGTATATGACAATTTCGCGTGGCATCTCCCTGCGCGGGTCAATATGGCGCAACAAGTATGCGACCGACATGCCGCGTCGATCCCCGACGAGATAGCGTTACTGCAGGTCGATGCATCCGGCGTGGCGCGCCCATATACGTGGCATGAAGTTCACCGCCTCGCCAATAAACTGGCGAATAATCTCGGGTCGCATTGCGTCGGACGAGGCGACCGGGTGGGCGTCCTGCTGTCGCAATCGATCGAAGCCGCGCTAGCCCATGTGGCGGCTTGGAAAATCGGCGCTATCTCCATACCGTTGTTCGGCTTGTTCGGTGAAGACGCGCTGTCGTTTCGATTGACTGACAGCGGCGCCAAAGTGTTGATCACGGAACGGCAGCACCTATCGAAGATCGCGGCGATACGAGAGTCTTTGCCAAATCTGGAAACGATTGTCGTCACCGACGGGGAAAGCGGCGGCGGCACCGTGGGCTTCTGGGCCGCTCTTGAACAAGCCTCCGACCGCTACGAGACTCTGCCGACCGGTCCCGACGACCCCGCCTATATCGTCTATACGTCCGGGACCACCGGCAACCCGAAGGGCGCGTTGCATGGCCATCGTTCGCTGCTGGGCCACATGACCGGCGTAGAGTTTTTTCATGACTTCTTTCCGCAACCGGGCGACTTGATGTGGACACCCGCCGACTGGGCGTGGATCGGCGGTCTGATGAATTGTCTGATGGGGGCCTGGTTTCACGGAGTGCCGGTGCTGGCGTATCGGGCCGCCAAATATGATCCCGAGCAAGCGTTGCGGCTGATGGCGACACACGGGGTTCGCAATACGTTCATGCCGCCGACAGCGCTAAAACTGATGCGCAACGTGGCCGACGTCCCGTCTTTCGGCGCAAATCTTCGCACCATCGCCTGTGCCGGCGAACCGATGGGGACGGAATTGCTGGACTGGGGCCGCGACGCGTTCGGTCTTTCGTTCAACGAGTTTTACGGGCAAACCGAATGCAACCTGATCGTCGGAAACTGCCAGGCGATCATGCCGGTCCAGGCCGGGTCCATGGGCCGCCCCATGCCCGGGCATATCGTCACCGTGATCGACGCCGACGGCAACATCGTCCCGCCCGGAACCGTGGGCCAAATCGCCGCCAAACGCCCCGATCCGGTGATGATGCTTAAATACTGGAACAACGACCCGGCGACCGAGGCCAAATTTATGGGCGATTGGCTGCTGACCGGCGATCAGGGCACTATCGATGACGAAGGATACTTGTGGTTCGTCGGCCGTGATGACGACGTCATCACGTCGGCCGGTTATCGGATCGGTCCCGGCGAGATCGAGGATTGCCTGACCCGCCACCCCGCCGTGACCCTGGCCGCCGTCATCGGCGTGCCCGACCCGGTCCGCACAGAGGCGATCAAAGCCTTCATTACCGTGAAAAACGGCACGGCGGCAGATACCGCACTGGAACAAGATATCCGTGATTTCGTGAAAAGCCGGCTTAGCCCGCATGAGTACCCGCGACATATCGAGTTTGTCGCGGAACTGCCCCTGACCTCGACGGGAAAGATCAGGCGAAAAGACCTGCGCGACCGGGAAGCCGCCCGGCGCGGGGAAAACCAACCGCGCGCTGCGCAGTCAGATCGGCAATGACGTGGGACTTATTCCCAGCCTGCCGCGGCGCACGGCGTAACCGCCGCGATGACAAAACCTTCATCCGGCGGGAATCGCTCGGTCACGCGCTTACGCGCCTGCTCCGCACTTTCCGCACAAACGTCGCGAACTTGTTCATCTGCCCAGTGATCGTCGAAAAATGCGTGACTTAGGTTCTCTTTGACCAAAGATCGCACTTCCCGATTATAGATGGAAACCTCGAAAACCTGGTCTCCATTATGTGGCGTCCGTTCCATGTTGACCCCCTTCAGGTGTCTTGATTAACGGTAGCCTCCCCAGCCTCATCGAACACAACGTTTCTTGTTCACGAAAGTATGTGTCCGATTTATGTCAAAATCCTTAATTAGCCTTTTCCATCTGTCAATTAGGGTCTTTAAGAAGCGCAGCCAAATCATCATATTTGCTGATAAGAGTGATAAAATTACAACGCGCGACGACGTCCCGTGTCGCCCACCTGACATTTCTCCGGAGCATCCATGAAAACCATCGACTATTACTTTACCCTCGTCTCGCCCTGGACCTACATCGGCGATCCGATTCTGCGCGCTCATGCCGAAAAACATGGCGCGGCGATCCGTCACATCCCGGTCAACCTCGGCGCAGTGTTCGAGGCAACGGGTGGCATTCCCCTGCCCCAACGGTCGGAAGCGCGCAAGGCGCTCAGGATGCAGGAACTCAAACGCTGGCGGGCGTTCCGGAATACCGACCTGAACCTGGAACCGAAATTCTTCCCCAACAAAGACAAAGCCGCCGCCGCCGTGGTCATCGCTGCCCAACGGGCAGGACATCCGGTCGGCGAATTGGTCTATGGTTTTTTGAAGGGCGTCTGGGCGGACGAGCGCGACATCGCCGATCCCGACATCATCGCAACCATCGCCGACGAGGCGGGCCTGGACGGTAAGGCCTTATTGTCGGCCATCGATGATCCGGACGTCGAAGCCGAATGGAACGCCAACACCGAAACGGCGATTGGTCTCGGCGTGATGGGATCGCCATTCTACATCATCGGCGAGCAGAAATTGTGGGGCCAAGATCGACTGGAACACGTCGACTTGGTGTTGGGCGGCGAGTTAGCGATATAGAACGAGGAGTCTCTCTGGTTCTTGCGCTCAACGCATACTCATCAAGTTCGAAACGAGCAGCGCCTCTTTCCGCATCAATTCGTCGGCAATTTTGTGCGCCAAGTCTTGATCCGCCGGACAGCAGTCATTGACGACGTCGGTACACTCGACACGCATTTGTTGGGTCACGTCCAACAAGACTTTTTCAATGATCGGCGTAATTCTCGCCGCCTCACCGGCATCGACATGGATAGTTTCGATGATCTCGCGTGCCGTTTCCTCGGATAGCTGTTTGATGGACATATCACCCTCCTCGTAATCCCCATGAATCGTCACATGGTCTCTTTGTAGCACA
Organism: Rhodospirillales bacterium; assembly: GCA_965222395.1. Lineage (GTDB taxonomy): Bacteria > Pseudomonadota > Alphaproteobacteria > Rhodospirillales > Casp-alpha2 > UBA4479. The sequence continues at coordinate 830,247 of OZ244947.1, read as the reverse complement.
AAAATGTGGCATAATTCGGCACGTCGGTTTTGCGTAAGCGGCCAAAGCGAGCGCTCCCGACGACCGTTGCCCTCATTCGCGACCGAAGGAAACAATGCCATGCCAACAATCGCCGCGTACGTCGGCGCCGCCATCGCCGAGATCGCCGGGTGCTTTGCGTTTTGGGCTTGGTTGCGGCTCGATAAATCCATCTGGTGGGTCGTCCCAGGCCTCGCATGTCTGGCGCTGTTCGCCTACCTGCTGACGTTGGTCGAAAGTGCGGCGGCGGGCCGCGCGTTCGCGGCCTACGGCGGCGTTTACATCGCCAGTTCCCTTGCCTGGCTCTGGTTCGTCGAAGGCGTCCGGCCGGACAGATGGGACGTAATCGGGGCAGGCGTCTGCATCGTAGGCGCGGCCATCATCGTCGCCGGCCCACGATCGCCTGTGTGAATTCTGTCGCGCGGTCAGTGGTTTACCATCTGCCATGGGGGCGTCTTTCCAGACAGATTTGATAATCGAGACGCGTGCGATCGCCGGAGAAACCCATGTCTCGAACGACAAAGGCCGGTAGCCGCTCTAGACTTGGGCAGACGCGTCAGGGATTCGTGCCAGATCGAACAACTCTCTCCGACGGAAACCGCAGGTTAACCGTCGTCCCGACGTCCAGTTCACTATCGATGCTCATTGATCCGCCATGCAGTTTCATAAGGCTATCGACGAGATAGAGGCCTAGTCCACTACCTTCATCGGTTCGTGCTTGATGGGCTTTGGCTTGCGTAAACGGTTCGGCAATTGTCTTGATATCCTGCGGGGCAATGCCGCACCCATTGTCGGAAACGGATACCACGTACCCCCCGGTTTCATCGATTTCGGCAACGACCAAGATCTGGCACCCTTCTGGCGAGAACTTGATGGAATTAGAAATCAGGTTGTTAAGAACTTGTAGCATGGCTCGTCTGTCAGCGCGAAGTCGAGGCAGTTCAGGATCGATCTGCGTTCTGATTTCCTGAGTTTTTGCGCGCAGGCCAACCCGGTTCTGCACGATACTCTCTTTCACCAATGTTAAGATTTCTATCGGCTCGTCTTCGATGGTGTATTTGTTCGCTTCGATTTTGGATAGATCGAGGATATCGTTGATGAGGTTCACCAACAGCATTCCGCTGTTGTGAATGTCGTCAGCGTACTCTTCGTAGTGTCTGTCGCCTAATGGTCCGAAGACCCGTTCTTGCATAATCTCGCTGAAACCGACGATGGCGTTCAAAGGAGTCCGCAAATCGTGGCTCATCGCGGCAAGAAAGTTGGACTTCGCGGCATTCGCCTGTTCCGCTTCCTCCACACGGTCACGTATTTCTTGGATCAAGGCTTCTTTTTCCCTAATCGACTTCTCAACTTGTTGCTGCCCCTCGACAATCTCGGAGATATCTTGAGCCGTACCGATCGAACGCGTTGGCGCACCACCTTCGTCGTAATAGGTCACACCGCGGGCCTCTATCCACTTAGCGCCCGATCCCACTTTGATGCGGAACCTAATGTTGTAATCGGTCCCCTGGCTGACGGAGGACTGGTACGCAGTATGGACTCGTTCCAAATCCTCGTCGTGGATGAGAGAGAGAAATAAATCGTAATTCGGCTGAATGGTATCGGGTTGGAGACCGTAGATCGCGAAAATCTCCTCAGACCAATAAAGTGTTTCCGATTGATGATTGAGTTCCCAAAAACCAACACCGGATAACCGCTGGCTGTCTTTTCTCCGCCTCTCCGAAATCTCGAGCGCGTGCGCAAGATCTTGATCTTGAGCAGGGTCCATTCTTCTTTGACTCTCAGTAACTAAGCGGAAATCGAGTTGTAGACTAATCGATTGTCAGACCGGAAAACAGACTGATCGACGCTCATACCGTCAAGTTTGTGAAGCCCGACTGTCGTCATAAATCGCAGTCTCCACAGTCTTAGAAACCGGTTCGGGTCAGGTCATGTCCGTCGGCAGGCTGATGGTGCGGGCGATCTCGTCCGACTTAAAACCGACAAGGCGCGGCGACAGCACGCCCGGTAACGCCGTGACCGCATGCAGTTCGTTGACGACGCCATCCAGGCGCAGCCAATGCAACATGTTTCCGGATGTCAGATCGATCACAACGACGCCGCAGCGGGCCTGCATGTCACGGTCCCGCAGGTTGCCCGGCAGGTCTAACCCCGCATCGTCGTATTCGGCGGACACACAGACAACGGCGAAGTTTCCAACGATCTGCATGCCACGCATGTAACCCGGACAGAACGCGACCCGTTCGAAACTGCCCGTTTTCGTATCGACCCGTCCAAGGTATCCGGTCCCTGCGTCTTGCAGCCACAGGGTGTTGCCGTGCATCCTAGGCGCGCGGGGCATCGAAAGGTCTGCGCAGACAACCTCACTACTGCGGACATCGATCACCACGCCGCCGTCCTGGCGCTTATCCCGCCAGCCGTCTTTTTCGTCCGTTGTTGCCGTGGCCGTCACATAGCCGGGGTACCCGTCGACCAAGGCAAGTCCGGTCAGATGACACCGGTCTTCGGCGATGTAATCCGAAATGAAGCTGGGTTTCCACGCCGGACGGAAGCTGTGATCCCTACTCAGATAGCCCAAACAATTGAATAGGCTGCTGACGAAAATCAGCCGGCCGTCGGCATCAACCGTCAGATCCCGACAGCCCACATCGCCGGTAACGTGACTGGCTTTCGGCGCATATACCGCGTCGCACCCATTGAGGGCTTGCCCAGTGCCGAGGGCATTTTGAAACCGCCAAATCTGCCATTTCGACGCGGCATATAGGGCCCGGTCATGCGCGATCAGGCCTTCGCAGTTCTCCAGGTTTCGTTCCGAGACGACGATGGGATGATCCTCGGTCCCCACCCCCACCAAAAAGACTTTCGACGTCCGCCCGGTGGCAAAGGCCAGACTGCACCCCTGCCCGGCCAGCCAGGCGGCAAAATATTTCGACGCGAACATATCGAACGCCGGCACATCGCCGACGGCAGTACCGGTGTCTGCCGTCTCGCTGGATTTTGCAGGTTCGCTATCCGGCGCCATATCAGGCGCCAATCGTATTGGCTGAATTCTGAACGGCAACGGATGCCGTGGAGTCGTCGCTATCGTAAACGGAATAGCCTTGTGCTTGCGCCTCTGCAGGTTGCTCCGCCCGCTTCGTCCAGTTGCCGATCAAGTTTACGGTATCCGTGTCGTCGGCAGAGATCACCAGCATATCGGCCTCGCCAACCAACTGATCGATGGCCTCACCTATGTCCAAGACACTGGCGAAATCGATATCCAGGACATTACCCAAACCGTTATCCATATCGAAGTGTTCAAATCCTGTGATGGCTTCACTGGCAATAAGCGTCAGATTGAGAGAGAACCCGGCAACGAATTCTAGCGTGTCTTGTCCACCGCCACCGTGGAGTTCCAAGAAACCAGCGTCCGAAATCGTCACCCGATCATTACCCGCCCCTGCATTCACAACATCATCACCGCCGCCGGTCGCAATCACATCGGCGTCGGAACTACCGACGATGTCGTCACCCCCGGATGTGCCGACAGAGTCGATTTCGCCGAAGAAATCACCGCCGTAGATAACGTATTGAGAATTGTCAGTACGCGAGTCGAATAGAATGTCGTTGAAGCCGTCGCCGTTGATATCGCCACCCGACATTACCGCGCCATCCGCTTGATCGACGGCAAAGCCCTGCAGGCTGCTCATGGTCTGGACATTGATATTGGACGACCACGTTTCGCCACCGAAAAGCACGTAGCCGGAATTCGTCGTGCTGTCGGAAACGCCGATATCGCTGAAGCCGTCGCCATTGAAGTCGCCGAGCGCATAAGCGTTGGCGCGGGTCGAGCCGGTGCCCGTCGATATCGCAAAACCGTCGGCGCCGTCCAGGCCGGCAAGATCGATCACCGCGTCGGCACTCCAATCGGTACGGCCGAACACGACGTAAGCGGTGTTGTCTTGGGTCGAACCGATAACGATATCGTCGAGCCCGTCGCCGTTCACATCGCCGGCGTTGTATGCCCCGGCGGTGCGGGCGCCGGCGGTGATACCGTCGATCCGAACAACCGAGGTGCCGTCCGGTGTCGAGATATCGAGATCCGGTCCCGGCTGATCGGTCCTACCGAACACCAAGAACGTCTTACCGGCGTCCGTCGCACCGACCGGGTCACCTGCCCGATAGCCAAGAAGAATGTCGTCCAATCCATCCCCGTCGAAATCGCCGCTCATATCGCCGCGGGTCAAGAACGCGTTCGTTGCAAAGCCCGGATCCATGTTGAACCCGACCGTCACGTCGCCGCCAGCGGCGAGTTCCAACCGGCTTGCGTCGATCTGCCCATCGGTCACGCCGTCAAGCGCGTCCGCCGCAGCCAGTCGGTCACCATAGATCACGTACCCGGTCCCGGGCCGGGTGGTACCGTCCTCGCGGGCGGTCACAACGACGTCGTTAAAGCCGTCACCGTCAAAATCGCCGAAGCCCCCGTAGGCGCTGATTTGGTCGCTCGCCTGATTGCCCGTAATCCGGTAACCGGATGTGCCGTCCAGGGTCGACAGGTCGATCGTTCCGCCGCTGCCGAAATCGCCGCCGCCGAAGACGATATCGACGCGGCCGGTGTCCGTGGCCCCACCGTCTAACCCTGGGGAACTGACGGCAAAATCGGCGTAGCCGTCGTTATTGACGTCGCCCGCTTGCGTGAACCCGGTCGAAGAATCGCTCAGACCCGTCAAGCTCACGGCATCGCCGCTGGACAATGCAGAGGCAATGTCGAATGACGCACCGAAACCGACCGCCGTGCCGAACACGACATAAGCCGGCGTCGACGCCGCGCCATTGACGGTCGAATAGCCGAAGTCCTCGTAGCCGTCGCCGTTAATGTCGCCGATGGCGTTGATATCGTAGGCTGTGGCGCTCGTGCTATCGGGGATCGCGAACCCAGTCACGCCGTCCAGGTTGTCGACGCTCGTCACCGCCGTCTCGATAAATATCTCGGCCCCGGTCGAGGCATGGGTTTGTCTCTCGAACGTTTTCTCGACCCCATCCACTGTCAACGCCGTTGTGCCTGAGACCGCCGTCCAACCGGTGCCGATATCGATCGTGCCGCCGAAATCGTTGCGCGTCACGATCAGCGAGTTCGCATTCCCGGTCAGCGCATTGGTGCCTTCCGTCATGCCGACCAGATCGTCGGCGGTCATCGTCAAATCACCGAACGCAAGATCGAGGATCTCAAATCCATCGACGACATCGTTACGGATTTGTGACAAGTCCAATCCATTGTGTGCGACGAGCGTGTCGGTACCATCACCGCCATCGATAAAGTGGAATGTGTCATCATTTATTTCGATAACGTCATCCCCGGCCCCGCCGATCAAAACATCGGCCCCGCCGCCACCGACCAAGTCGTCGTCCCCGGCGCCACCGGCGACATAATCGGCCATCGAAGATCCATCAAAATAATCCGATCCGGATGTCGCCATGATCGCGTTATCAACTGCGGTTAACGTAAGGCCCATCGCACCGAATGACGGATCGAGAATGATCGACAAATCACCTTCAAGTCCTTGAATGTCTTGGAAATACCCCGTCGCCGACGCGAACTCCAAGACATTGAATATGCTCCCCGCAGTCGGTGTCGCGGCTGTTGTGAAGCCAACCTCCAACTCGCCGGCCATGGTCAGCACACCAGAAACATCGATCTTGTCGTTGGCGTTGGATGCGCTGCCGAGATCGATCTCAAAAACCGCGCTTTCGGTATTTTCGACATCACCAATGATCGTCAACGTGCCCGTCGCATCCTCGCCCGCGGCAGCGATAAATCCTTTGTTTACAAAACCATCCGGGTTGTCCTGCACGCCGGTGAGGTCAAGAGTGCCGCCCCCCTGAATGACCCCAGTGATTTCGTTCGTAAACGTATCCCCACCCGTGATGCTCAATGTCGCGCCGGACGCGATATCCAAAACGCCGTAATTGACATGATTGTCCGTCGCAAGGCCGGTATCCCATGTCATGTCATGATTGACGTTGAACGTGCCATGGTTCTGAAGCTGCGCATCCAATACAAAGCTGGATCCCGCCGCGCCAATCGTGTGTCCGCCTGAGTTGACGGTTTGGATGGTGCCATAGTTGACCAAATTACCGTCTCCGAGGACCCGCAACTTGATCTCGCTGTCCAGCGTATCGGTCTCATCCAACGTAATCGTGCCGCGGTTGATCAATTCATCCGTGACCTGAAGGGTGGAGATTCCACCGTTACCAGCGCCTTGGACGGTGATCGTGCCAGTCTCTTCGTTGTCAATGCCGCCCTGGAAGTACTGCGCGAAATCCTGAACGACTATGTCGCCGCGATTTATGACTCGGATTTGCGACTGGAAATCATATCTTTCGAGCACATCGAGGGATGCGCCCTGTGCGATCGTGAACGTGTAGTCATTACCGTCATAAGACTCGAAATCGTGGCCCGAAAGGTAGAATGCAAATGACAGCGATCCGTCCCAAACGAAATCACCGGCCAATTGGACGGACGCCCCGCTGCCGACGAATAACGTGCCATCACCGGTAAAAGTCGTTTGATCGTCTATGATGATTTTCGCGCCGGAACCACTGACCGACAACGTCGCCCCGTTGGCAATATCGATGGTGCCGCCACGGGCATCGAGGATGACCGTCGTGCCGCTGGTCGTTATATCGACGGAATGATCGATATCCAAAATGCCCCGGTTGACCAGCGTCCCCATGTCGATGTCGTGCGCCGGCTGGCCCGGGTAATCGGAACTGACATGGATCGTGCCGTTGTTAACAAAGTCGCCGCCTGACACTTGCAACTGTGCGACACGGGCGACATCGGCACTCCGCGATAGATTCAAAATACCATTGTTAATGAACCCACCGCGCGCATCGAATTCTGCAAAGGTACTGCCTTCGGGCACATCGATATCGATCGTGCCGTGGTTGACAGCCGGGCCCGCGACAACGAACGCACCGCCGATGGACGCGGTGGAGCCGACCGTGCCGTAGTTCGTGAACGATCCATTGAAAGTCGCGATGTCTTGAATGGTGGTGGGATGCAGCACTCCCCCCGTCAAATTCACAAAATCCGTATCGATTGTGACATTGAAGTCGTATTCGACCGTGCCTGCGTTATAGATTGCGCCTTCACCGGAAATCGTTGGAACGACCCCCGTAATGGCCAACCGGCCGCCATTGGCGATCACGAGGTCGCTCTCGAGGGCATACGTTCCACCCTGCGAGATATCCAGCGTCCCTTCGACGGTGATAGCGCGATTCAGGTCGAGCGCTCCACCTGTCCAATTCAGTGTGGCCGTCGATGCAACGTCCAGGCCACCAGCGCCATTCAATGTGCCATCGACGGTCAACGTGGCGAGTCCATCCACGAACGAACCATCGGCATTGAGGGTCAGCGTATCACCATCGCTGATAAGCAAATCGTTTGATGCATTCGTGCCGACCAGTGCGATGCGCCCAACGGACAGATCACCGAGATTGAGCGTGACGCTTGTCGTTGAAAGATCAATACCGACCAAATCGTATTCGCCCGGCAGATCCGGATAGGTCGACCAGTTATTCGCATCAAGCAAATCGGTCGAGAAAGACGTGAATTCGATAACGACTGGATTCAATATATCGACGTTAATGGTCTCGTATGAGACGCCGCCGTTGGCGTCGGTCATTTTGACTGTGAACGCATCCGCCGCACCAACGGCCATGCCGGAATTGTATACGTACGCGCCGGTTTCGCTATCGATATACACAACGCCATTCGTCGTTGCAGCAAGGCTATCGGGTGCATCGAAGCGTTTAGCAAAAACACCGTATCCGCTTCCATCTTGGACATTTGATTGCCAAACCGTCACAAAGCTGCCGTCAACAAGACCCGCGACCATCGATCCTGTCTGAATTTCCGGCGTGGTTTCATTCACCGTAAATTCGGACCCAATCTTCCCGCCGACGTCATCAAATCGTTGTCCAAGGATTTCGTCATTGTCGGTCCACGTGATGACAAAACCGCCATCCGAGAGGGAACTGACGGACGTGATGTTTTGGGTTCCCGTGTTATCGGCCGGCGCCGTTAAATCGCCGGTAATCGCTGTTCCCGTTGCGTCGAATACACGATAGCGAACATCCTCGTCCGACCCGGTCTGTTGCCACGAAAACACCCAGTTGCCATTTTGCAGGACAGTCAAACCGATGTCGGATTCCGGATTGCCGGCATTTGCCTGGATGTCAAAGACAGCCGCGCCCGATGTAATACCGTCGGCGGATACGGGAGAACCTGTCGCGTCAAATCGCTGTGCACGCATGTAGAGTTCGCTGTCATCCCAAACCGCGATAAACCCGCCATCGTCGAGCGCAGCAACTTTGAATTCGTCTTGGGAATTCGTATCACTCACGATGGTGCCGGATGCATCCAGCGTACCGTCCTGAAGATACGTCTTGTAGAAAATGTCCCCGTTCTGCGAGGTCGTGTTTTGATACGCAACTAGAATTCGACCATCGGCCAATTGAACAATCTCTGAACCAATCTCGTTATTCGCCGCTTGGTCGGAAACGGTCGTCTCGCCGAATCTCTGCGTGCCGTCGGCATTAAAGCCACGGAAATAGATTCCATCGTCGCCGGCGCTGTTATTCGTATACGCAACCACGTATCCGCCATCCCCGAGCCCGACGACGCTAGGTGAAGACTGATCCAACATCGTTGTTTCGTTGATGATTGTCTCCGTCCCGACCGGATTGCCAAGGGCATCGTAACGCTGGGCATATACGCCGTTGGTCGTGGCCACATCCTGACCGTTCGAGGTCCAAACGATGATGTAACCGCCATCAGCCAAGCCTGTAACTTGTGGGTCAAACTGATCATTCGTGGTCGTGGTATTGACGCCGAATTCCGTTGTATCGACCGGCGCCGACGCACCGACCAGCGAATACGTCACCCCATCGCCGTCTAGATCACGGGCCGCGATACGACCGTTGATCGGCGTGCCGGCAACATTGGTAATGTGATCCTGCGGCACCCAATCAACACCGCCAAAGACTTCGGCGTTCTGACCTTGGAACGTCACATCAAGGGCACGACTTCCATTGCCATCGCTTAGCGGCCAGGCTCCGACCAGCCCCTGTTCCCCACCGTTGATGAGCGCGCCTTTGTTGGCGTCGATCTCGGTTGCGGTGCGGATATCATTCCAAACCCGAACGTCGGCGATTTGCCCGTCGAAGTGATGCGCATTGTCACCTTTCACGCCGATGAACAGTTCCCCGCGATCCCCACCGTCCGGTAGAGCGGCGATGCTGATCGGGCTTCCAATTTTCGCCCCGTCGACGTATAGCGTCAGGGTCTTTGCCGACGCATCGCGGGCAACCGCAACATGCGACCATTCGTCCAACTGAATGCCGGTGCTGGTGAATGTCGTCGTTTGATTGGCGCCCGAGCCCGATTCCTGTAACCAATTCACGTCACCGTCGGCGCTGATATACAGCTCGTAAAGTGAGTTACTGGCCGCATCGTCGAGGCCTGTGTTCAAGGGATTTTCGGCTGAGAAGCTGAGCACCCGGCCGGTGCCGAAACTGTCTGGATTGACCCAAAATTCAACCGTCATGTCGCCGCGCAACGCCAACGGGTTATCGCCATCCCCGTCGTGCGCGATTTTCAGGTACCCGGTCGCCCCGTCGAAATCCATACCGGCGGCGTTGTTCTGGGGCGGTGCGTCGTCGGACCACGTGGCGGCGGTGACCGAGATGTCGTAACCACCGCCATTGGCGTCGAACGTATGCCCGCCATTTCCTTCGTTCATCGGCCAATACGCGTAAGCCTCACTGACGTTGGTCGGCGGCACGTTTCCGGCCATATCCCACAACACCATTGGCTCGGTCACATCGGTGTTCCAAAACCGAACATCCGATAGATGGCCAGTGTAATTGGACCCCATCCGCGCGCCTAGCGAACTGAGGCCGCTGAGATCTATGCCACTCGCATCAACGGTTCCGACCGTGTCGCCATCGACGTAGACCCGGAGATCAACACCGTCATACCCAACACCGATGTGCGCCCAGTCGTTCGTCGATAGACCCGCATCAAAAGTATGAACGAGGGTCGTTCCGACGAGGGACACGACAACGTCGCCGTCGGTATTCAGTTGCACGAGGATCGGCGACGTGGAATCCGCGAGCTCGAAGAGGTCGCCATCGGTCGACAGCGACGTTGGCTTGGCCCACATTGTCAGACCGAAGGCATCGTCCGTCATGGTGATGGCCGACGACTGGATTTGCGATCCGCTGAACAGCAATGACGCCCGTTCGTTATTGTCGACCTGGATCGGAGTCTGTTCGCCATCTTGCGCAACCCATCGGTCGCTGGCGACATTACCGCTGTCGAGATTGTTGCTGGTAAGGTCTCGGACGGTACCATTGGATGCGGTGTCACCGCCTTCATCGAACCGCCAATAGCCCGCGAGATCCGCCGATGTCGGATCGACCGTCTGGTGCCGATAGGTCGCAAGTTCATCGTCAGAACGGACGTCCGACCAAAGTCGCGCTTCGTCCATCAAGCCATCGTAGTACGCGTGTGCGCCGTTGTTGTTTGACGCATCGCCAAAGCGGAGGCTGACACTCGCCGCATCGTATGAAACCGCATTCTCAGCGCCGGACACGCCGTCGACCACGATCTTGGCGTTGGTGCCGTCGTAGACTAACGCGACATGATGCCAGGTCCCGCCCGACAGATCGACGGGTGGGCCTGCGAATGTCGTAACCGTGCTGGCACCACTCTGGAACGTCGCCTCGACGCCGGTTCCCGCCGCATCGAAGGCCAGTCGGAACCCGTCGTTCGAACCACCGAGTTCGTTGATCCAATTGAAAATACCAGCTCCCGTCGTCTGGGCACCGTCCGGCTTGATCCACCCTTCAATAGTAAAAACTTGATTGTCTGTCAGACTTGGAGTCGTCACTGCGACCGCTTCATCGACACCGTCGAACGACATCGCGTAGTCGCCGATATTCAGGGCGCTCGACATCGGGTTTTCATTGCGAAGATTGTCGACTTCGACGGTTATTACCTTGCTGGATGTTACGCCTGCGGCATCCGCAACGGTGACGGTGAAGGTGTCCAGCCCGGTAAAGTTCGGGATCGGGTCGTAGGTGTACGCCCCCGTCGCCGCATCAACTGTTAGCTCGCCGAATTCGGCGTCTTCGGTCACGCTGAATGTGAATGTCTCGCCTGCATCGGCATCGGCGACCCCAATTAAACCGTTCAAGTAACCGCCTTCGCTGACGACAGGTTCATTGGTGTATACTTGCGGCCCGGCATCGACCCACGTTGCACCGTCAATTGATGCGTCATTCCGATTGGAACTGAGGTCCTGGGCAATCGCACCTGCGCCGTCGTCAAGCGGCCAATAGCCGATCAAAGCATCACTGCCGTCGACGTCCGCGGTCGTCATATCGCTCGCGATCGTGTCTGACGACCGGGCTTGGTTCCACAAACGAACATCGGCAATCTCGCCGACAAAACCAAATTGCAGCGATCCCGTCTCTGCTTGTCCGATGGAAGATCTTTCCACGTTGACGATATTCGGCGACATCGTTGCCGTCGCTTCGGCGACTCCGTTGACATAAATGGTGTAATTGTCCGGACCTGCCGTGCCGTCATACACCAACGACACATGATGCCATGCCCCTCGAAGGTCGGTGGTGCCGACCGGGCCGCTATTGAACGCGGTATCGGATTGCAGTTGCCCGCTGGCGTTGACGTACAGGAACGCCGCATCGTTGCTGGCATCCCCATCACCTAGCTGGAATATCTCCATCCGTGACGTAGCGGCTGCGTCCGGTTTCACCCAAGCCTGGATCGTGAACGCACCGGTACCGGTTTCCAGATCCGCGGGCGACGACAGGCGGACGATGTCGTCGCCATCGAACGACAGCGCATTGCCCCCGACAGGGACTTCCTGCGGCGCTTCGTCGACGAACGCGGCACCATTCTGCAACGTGCCGTCGTTGTCAGTGGCGCTACTGTCGGCCGCGGTCGCGCCAGAGCGCTCATCGAGTTTCCAATGGCCGATCAGGTTGGCGTCGGAAATGTCGAAGTTCGACTTGTTGTCATTGATTTCGGTTTGCGATCTCGCTGTTTTCCAGAACCGGACGTCCGCGATGTCACCGTTGAAGGTTTCGTTGATCGTGCTGGTCGCATCGACGTTGAAATCGCCGATGACCAAGTCTTGTCCGTCGGCCGAAGATGTGGCGACAGTCGTCGTCGTGATGAGCCCGCCATCGATGTACCAAGATGCGGTGTTTGAATTGCTGCCATCCAGACTGACCGCGACGTGGTGCCATTCGCCGTCCGCAACATTGGTCCCCGAAATGTTATTCAACTTGCCGTCAATCACGGCGAGGCTGATGGTGGCCAAACTCGACCCTTCTGGTTGCGTGATGATTCGATGCGTGCCGGTCGCATCGTCCGTGCGGATCCAGGCCTCGAGGGTGAGTGTATTGTTCGTGTACGCCGCGTTGTAGGCCGCGTCATTCGCAATCGCGATGTTATCACCGGCGTCCGTTGCATCGCCATCAAAGTGCACATAGACCGTCGGAACGGGTTGAGACGGCGCGGGCGTCGTTGTACCGATAACGGCGGTGTTGTCATTGCCCGAGATATCTTCGTAACCAACGCCGTTCACGGTCTCTTCGAAATCCCAATAAGCGGCAAGGTCGGTTGCGGCATCAACCTGCGCATCGCTCAAGTTCAGCTGATAGTTCTCGGCGATCTCGCGTTCCGTTCGGGCCTCGGACCAGATGCGAACTTCACCCAAGGCACCGGTGTATTGATGGGCCTGATCGTTATCAGCGCCGAGCGTCAGGTTCGCACTGGTGTCGATCGCACCGACATCCGTCAAACTATCCGTGTATTGCGACCCATTTCCGGGCAGCCAGCCGTCGTTGCTGCCGTTGAGGAAGCCTTTCAACTCACCTGTATCGCGATCCAGACTGAATGCGATGTGCTGGAAACCACTGACACCCGTCAAATCATAGTACTGTGCCGCCGTGTCGACGCCATCGGCGGCGCGAACGACTAAGCGGTCACTGCCATCAATCGTAATCGACCAGCCTTCATTGGCGGCAAACTGATTTCCCTTTGCCGCCAGGTACTGAAGCGTCGACGTATCGCGAATGTCGGCCCACAACTCGACCGTGATGTCGCCCGACGCCGGGTCAAGGCTTGGGGCGTCGGCGACGCTGAGGATTTGCGCCGCACCGTCGAATTGAAGAAATCTGCTGTCGGCGGACACGCCAAGCACCTCGGGCGCATCGTTCAAATCATTGACGTTGACCGTGAATGTCTGTGTCTGTTCGCCGCCTAGCCCGTCGCTGGCTTTGACCGTAAACGCGTCGCTGCCGGTGATGTTCTCGCCCGGTGTATAGCTGAACGTCCCGTCTCCGTTGACGACCACGATCCCTTTCGTCGCTTGGGCCTCAAGGGACCAAGTCAACGCATTGCCATCGGCATCCGTGGCGTCCAGCTCACCATAGAGGACAGTGTCTTCTTCGACCTCTAGCGCGGTCGACAAAACCGGCGCGCCAACACTTACATATGTCGCACCGTTGATTGTTCCGTCATTGCCATATCCGGTGCTGTCCGTGGCAACGGACGTACTGCCGGCATCTTCGAACCGCCAATTGCCAATCAGGTTTGGCGTGTCGCCGGGCTGGACACCGGGGCTGGCGGCGATCTCATCGGCGGTTCGGACATCGTCCCACAACCGCACGTCGGCGATCATACTGTTAAAGTACTGAACGCCGCCGTCCTGATTGTCGTAACGGCCAATCTGCAGGGCCTGGGACCCGAATTGGCGTGCCGCCGCGTCCGCGACATCCGACGCCACCAACTCGCCATTTACATACATCTTGGCTGCGGTTTGACCCGATCCGTCGTCGCCATCGACCGTAACGGAAACACGAAACCACTGGTTCGCACCGATTGTCGGACCGTTCAAGTTCAGGTCCGGCGTACCGGCGTTGACGCCGTCGCCCATAAAGAAATTCACGACACCGGCGTTGTTGATTTGAAGGTTAAATTCTGACGCGTCGTTACCTAATCCGTCAGTGGTATGCTTCGATGCAATCGGTTTGAAGTCACCGTCCACCGGGTTGTCTCCGGAATAGACCCACGCTTCGAACGTAAAGTCTTCGGGCAGTTCGGTGACGCCGGTTTCGACATAATCAAAGCTGTCGTGGTCGAAACTCAGCGCGTGCTGCGGCAGGACAAGCATCTCGGGCTCGGCACCATCACCTGCCTCGGTCGCACCGAGGGTGCCGTCATGGCCATTCCCGGTGATGTCCGAAATTGTCGACGCATCGAATTCGCTGCCGTTGATTTGCCAATTGGCAACGAGACCCGATGCCGATCCGGACAGCTCAACCTGATGGTTCTCGGCTATGTCATCGGCGGTCCGGGCGACCCCCCAAACGCGGACATCGTCGATCTGTCCGTCGTAGAAGTCGCTTCGGGCCGACGCGCCTTTTGCACCGATGACCAGGGGATCAGTCGGGACGATTTCCGTTTCAGCAGGCATCGTCGCGCCATAGACCGAATGCATCGACCAGCCGTCGTTGGATCCATCTAAATACCCTGTGACGGTTCCACTTGCCGCATCCACGACCAACGCGACGTGATGCCACCCCGATGCGAGTCCGGAAAGATCGAACTGCTGACCCGCCCCGTCGACCCCGTATTCCGTCGCAACAGCCACCGACAATAAACCTGACAGGCCGATATCAATTGCATATCCACCACTGGATGCGCTTTCCAGTCCTTTACCGAGAAGTCGTCTGTCCGGCGCTGTCGTGTCACCATCCCAGAAGAACCGCGCTTCGACTGTAAAGCTCTCTTCGCCCGGGTTCAGATCGGGATGATGGTCAATCTGGATGAAATCATCGACACCATCGAATTGCAGAACCGCATTCGGCGTTGCTGCGCCAATTTTCTCGGGCGTGTCGTTCTCTGGGTCGACGGCGATATTGATCGTCCGCGTGGTTGTGGTGACACCATCACTGACCGAAACACGGAAGCTATCGGGCCCGTTGTAATCTTCGTTCGGCGTGTAGCTGAACAATCCGTCTGTGCCGAGATACACCGTGCCGTTCTCGGCCCCGTCCGCCAATGTGAACGTCAGTCCCGCCTCCTCCTCGTCCGTCGCAACGAGCGAGCCGTGAACGGCAACATCTTCGGATGTCGAAAGATCAAGCGAATGAACCGGCGCAGCGATTGAGTTGAAAGCGGGATCGCCAGCGGTGCTACCGTTATTCGTTCCGGCGCTGTCGAGGATAGTGGTGCCTGCGCTGGTCGCGCCGATATCATCATTTAGGTGCCAATTCGCAACGAGGCCGTCGGCATCGCTCGGAACGTAACCTCTCATCCCATCGATGATGTCAGACGTCGTCCGGACGGAATCCCATACCCGCACATCGGCTATTTCCCCGCCGAAGTAATGTGGACCACCAAGGTTGTCCATTCGGCCAATTTCAATCGGTCGCGAAGACGTCGTAGGAGTGGAAATATCGATGGTCTCGGTTAGGACATGCTGCCCATCAAGATAGAGCGAGAAGCTGTCACTGACTGTATCAACTGTTGCGGCAATATGTTGCCATTCCCCCGCGGTCACGACCCCGCTGGCGGTCATGACGTCGATCGTCGCGCCGTCCCCAAGTAATAGTTTCAAATCCCCATTCGAGAGATAGAGCGCGAACTCGAAATCTTCGTTGTTGCCACCGGACGCCGTAATCTTGGACAAAATAGGATTGAAGCTAGAAACATCGTCCGGCTTGATCCAGGCCTCAAGCGTGTAGGCCGCCCCAACATCGGTAAGTCCGGTGGTCACCGCGTCACCTGACTTGTCGAATTCCATGGCACGCCCGAACGGAATCGGCGTCGCAGATTGATCGACCAAGGTTGCGCCGTTGATCGTGCCGTTGTTGGCGGTGACATTGGTCTGCATGTCGGAGCCATCGGCATCGAGCGGATACCAACCGACCAACCCGTCTTCATTGCCTTGCAGCTTCTTGTCGAAGTTCTCTTGGAACTCGGCTGCGGTCCGAACGTCGTCCCAAACCCGAACGTCGGCGATTTCACCGATGAAGTCATTCGATCCCTGGCGATCCATGCCCATCTGCAGGACACCGTCAACGTTCAAGCCGGTCACAGCATTGTTCGGCGAATGGGTGCCGCCGGTATAGGAAACACCGTCCAGGTAGACATCGAAATTATTCGTCGCCGGATCGTAGCTGTAGGCGATGTGGTGCCATTCGCCGTCATTGACCGTATCCGCAGCGTTGAATGCGTAATAACTCAGCGCCGAGTCCGCCAACTGAATGCTGGGAACGCCATTTATCAGGATGATCTGCGCAAATTGCGTCGGCGTCCCATTGATATCCGCCGTCGAGACAATGCCCTGGCCGCCGGATGCTGTGGTCTTGAACCAAACTTCCATACTATGCGCGCCGGAAATCGGCGCGACGCTCGCGGTTGTTACCGAGTCGTCCGTCCCATCGAACGTCATTGCACCGGCATAGGGATCGACCGGCGTACCATAACCAACAGTCGCGTCCGCCCCGTTGCCGGAGAGATCAATCGCGGTTCCATCGGCCTGAATATGATCGAAGCGCCAGTAGCCTATAAGATCGATATCAATATCGGGATCGCTGATGCGCGCTTGATACTGCGCCGAGATGTCGCTGGCCGTTTTCGATTCAGACCAAAGCCGGACATCATCCATCGATCCTTCAAAATAGGCGTTTCCAAATCCAGGCACATTCGATCCAAACTCCAACGTTTGGACATCGAAAGAACCCGTTTTCAAATCAGTGTTAGCCGTTGTCGCATTCGCAACGGATACGCCGTCGACGAATATCTCGAGTTTGCCCGACGATTGATCGAATGAATACGCGACATGTTGATATCCCGATGCGGGATCAATCGCGCCGGCCGACGTCGTCAGCGCTTCCGAATTACCTGTGCTCGATTGCAGGGACAGCGTGAGACTGTCATCGGCATTGATAGAGAAACTTACAAAACTCGTTGCTGTCGCAAGGCCATTGCCGGATGCAATGATGTTGCTGTTGGTGTTGCCACTGCCTGGGTCGATCCACGCCTCGAACGCGTGCGATCCAAGTGTGTATGTACCGTCGACCCTGACCCGATCATCGACGCCATCGAACTGCAGCCCGCCGCTTTGTGACGCGCTGCCCAATACCTGTGGTGCATCCTCTACAGCGCCAACGTTGACGTTCACCGTCTGCGTATCGGTGTCGCCATTGGCATCGGTCACCGTGACGGAGAAACTATCCGTCCCATTGAAACCTGCCTTTGGCGTATAGACAAACGTACCGTCGGCGTTGATAGACACCGAGCCGTCACTGGAGGTCATTTGCCCGGCAACGGCCGTAAACGTCAACGCCGGTGCATCGCCATCCGGATCCACGGCATTCAATGTGCCGGCATGGACCAAATCCTCGCCGACGTTGATATCGAGGCTATAGATCGGCGCAGCCACATTCACAACCACGCCGTTCGTCGCGGTCGCAAGGTTTCCGTTGCCCGTCTCGTCTATTGGATTTCCGCTTCCGTCCAAGGCATCCAATTTGAAGTGGGCCACCAGGCCGTCCGCATCCGGCTGCGGATAGGCGTCTTTGCCGTCTTTGATTTCCGTCGCCGTGCGGACATCGTCCCAAATGCGAATATCAGCAAATGTGCCGTCGGCATTAATCAAACCAGACGCGAGGACGGCTTGCGCCAGCGTCTTTGTCGCGGTGCTCCCGGTCTCAAGAACACCATCGGTGTACTTGGTGAAATTATCCGTTTCCTTGGTCTCATCGTAGACATAGGCAACGTGCGACCAAATGTCTGCGTTCTCGGGCTTCTGCCAGACTTCGACCGTGAAACTGCCGTCGATACTACCCGGCATGGTAACGGAGATGTCGTCCCCACCCGTAACCTTGACGCCTTGGGTGATATGCCCGACGAGCTCGCTCTGCGCCGTATCACCGTCATCAATCGTCGGATCGCCCGCAAACAGCGCGTTGCCGTTACCGGAAACGTCAGTTGCCGAGGCATTTTGTTCGCTGATTGTGTCGAAGTTCCAATAAGCGGCGAGCGTCGGTTCCGCCGTCGGGTCGGCTATTTTCGTCGCATAATTCGTGGCGATCTCGGCGTCCGAGCGAACGCCGCTCCACAACCGCACTTCGTCGATGCTGCCGCTTAAGTGACCACTTTCGGAACGGTCTTTGCCGATTAATAACGGTTCGCTGTTCGACAAGATTTCACCCGCCAACGATCCAATCGGCGCGCTACTATCGAACACGCCATCTATATAAAAATCCGCCGATCCATCGCGATCCACGGTGACGGCCAAATGCACCCAACCATCTGCGGAAACCGCACCCGTGCTGCTGGCGTCGATAAACGTCGCGCCGTTGTCGCTGACCAATGACAACGTAATTGTGCCGCTATTGTTGATGTAGGCCGACACACCGTCGCCATCGCTTTCGGTCTTATCGAACAAATACATCCGCTGCGACGTCGCCGGAAGTTCAGAAAGATTGACCCATAGTTCTGCCGAGAAATCACCCAACCCAACATCCAGATCGAAACTGTCGTTCGCTTGGAAGTAATCGTCCACGCCATCCAACTGGGCAAAGGTATTGGCTTGCGTCGCGCCGACAAGTTGGACGGGGTCGTCCGTCGCGCCGACGGTCGCGGTGATCACCTTCGATGCTATACCGCCCAGGCTGTCCGTTGCGGTCACGGTAAACGTATCGGTACCGGAAAAATTCACGTCGGGCGTATACGTAAACGTGCCGTCGGCGTTGACCACCAATGTGCCGTGATTTGGCTCGCCATTCGCTGCGATGCCGTAGGACGCAACACCATTATCGTCGGTGGCGGAGAGCGTGCCGCGGTAGGCACCCTCTTCGAATAGCGTAATCGTATCGTCGAACATAGGCGGCGCATTATCGCCCCGCGTCAGTGCCCCCGCTCCCAAGATCGTGTCCGGTGTGCCGCTGACGGATTCATCGACATCCGTCGCCGTGCCGCTCGGAGCATCGTTCATGGGCCAATTGGCGACGAGGCCATCGAAAGTCGGTGGCACGAAATCGTGCATGTTGGCTTGAATTTCCGCTGCCGTACGCGCTTCGGACCAGACCCGCATGTCGGCCATTTTGCCGTCCATGTATCGTAAGTTGCTGTTATCAAAAAAGCCGAGTTGAAGCGGTTCCGACCCCGTCGTTAGCGAATATCCAGAATAATCAATAGGATCACCGGCAACGCCATTAACAAAGACCGTAATGGTCTTGGTGCTGTCATTAACCGATACGGCGAGGTGATTCCATTCACCTACCGAAACACTCGCCGGACCAAGAGGCGTACCCGTCGTTGCGCTACGGGTGTAATCGTTTCCATTGAGGCCCGCGAGGAAGATCACATTGCCCGCCGCGTTGATGTAGAAATTCGCCTCGTTGTTCACATTGTCTTGGCCGGACGTTAGCGTTGGTTTGTACGCAATGGCCTGTTGAGTTGCTAGACTGTCGACATTCACCCAAGCTTCGATCGTATAGCTGTTAACACCAAGGCTCGTAACATCGGTCTCAACATATGTGGCGCCGTCGAAATCCAGGGAATTCGCAACGTTCGGGCCCAGAAAATCTGGCTGAGCCGATAGTTCGTTCCAGATCGGGTTCGACGGCGCGGTGATGATCGTTCCGTCGGTGCCGACAACGGCATTGGCGACCGCGCCCGCTCCGTCGTCGAGCGGCCAGTAGCCGATTAGGCCGCTTTCCGTCCCCGACAACTGGTCAAACCGGTTGTCGGCGATTTCCGCATCGCTGCGGACGGTATCCCAGAACCGCACCTCGGACATTTCGCCCTTCATCGGGTTGGACGCGAACCCAAAGGATTGGCTGCCGATGGCGATATCGGTCGCAGCACTAATCGTGCCCCCGACCGAGGTGTGCGTCGCGTCCAAGTTACCATCGACATAGAGTTTCAGGGTGCCGCCCGCCGCGGCCGAATCATATGTGACTGAAACATGCTGCCACTCGCTTTGTGTCAGGGCCGTGTTCGAATAGAACCATCCTGCCCCGTCGATGAAGAAGCCGAGCTTCCCAGTCCCAGCCTCGGTTCCCATCGACGTCCCCGAGTTGTCGTTCGTCGCCTTGGTTAGGAACGTATTGATGCCGCCAAGATTGTCGGAACGAACCCAGGCCTCATAGGTCAACTGCGTCATGCTCGCGGGAGCCCCGCTCGAAACGACGTAATCGTTCAATGCGTCGAAATCGAGGACGGTCTTCCGTGGCGGCCCATCACCGAGAACCGCATCGTTGTTATTGCCGCTGAGATCGGCGGCCAAGACACTGGCGCCAATGTTCTCAAAATCCCAATACCCCTGAAGCCCTGTTTCGGTCGCCGGGTCCTCGATGCGGGTTTGATAATTGCTTTGGATTTCTTCCGCCGTACGCGCGGCATCCCACAACCGAAGCTCGCCCATTTGGCCGACGAAGTTACTGGTGTCGTCTTCGTTTTGGCCGATATAGAGATCATTGGTGTTGGAAACGACCTCACCCGCCGCAGCGGTATTGGTGTCTACGAGCGAACCGTTTTTATACAGTTTCAGCCCGTCGCCGTCCTTGTACGTTGCGGCGTAGTGCCCCCAATCGTCGATATCGACCTGGACCTCCACCAAATCCCATGTTGCGTTCGACGGGGTATCGGTTGCCGCCGTATTCAACCAGAACCGTAGTGTCGGCGTCCCCCCGTCATCGTAGATAACGGCGACATAACCGGAGTCGTTGGCGGGTAACGTTCGTTTGGAAAGAACGATAGACTCACCGGTTACGGCAGGATCTTCGGTCGGTTTGACCCAAAACTCGACGGTGATCTCGTCGGTCGTCGCGTAGCTGTTAAGGCTCGCGGAATTCTCAACAACAACCCGGTCATCAACCCCGTCGAATTGCAGTACACCAGCGGTTATCGATGCACCTTGAATGACCGGTACCGGGTTCAGCTCGATGTTGATCTGCGTAGTGAAAGTCCCGCTGGTACCGCCGTCACCGTCAGTTACAACAAACGAGATATCGCGTGTCGTCGCGTCCGGCTGCGCCGTGACATTTTCAAACGCAATGTTCCGGGACAGTGCCTGAACTGCATCGGGCGTCGCATTCGCGTTGAAGGAAATCACCAACGGCGTCGCGCCGTCGGTCCCGCCGGTTACAGTCCCAATCAGCGTTCCTTCGTAGGTGACGTTGCCGCCGCTGAAACCAATCTCGCCGATGCTGTCGCCGGTGTTGATTACGCTTAGGCGGTCGTTAGTCGTCCCATTTCCGCTGACCGATACGGTCAGCGACCCACCGTCAAAGTTTGGCGAGTCCGTATCTGCAACAACAAGCCCCGGATCTATCACGACCGGGCCAAGGCCTTCTTTGAAGGTTGGCGCCGGGTTCAAATTAAACAGCTCGCCGACGATGTCGCCACTGTTATCGAGCGTTAACCGCGCCGTGAACAACTGACCATTGCTCGTCTCGAACAGGTCAATCGCCTTGAGCCCTTGATTATTATGCGTGTCGCCGATGACGAAGGGGAAACCGTCATGGACACCGGCCGCCGTGAACTTCTGACCGTGATAATTTAATGCACCGTCACTGTAGGCGACGATAAAACCGCCATCCGCCAAGGCCGTAATGTTCGGCGCTGGGTGATTACCCAAAATCGTCGTGTTGCTGGCATCTTGAACGTTATCGACGCGTATTTCGGACACGATCGTGGCCCCGGTCGATGAGAGCACCTGAATGTAGGGCGCTGAATTCCCTTGGTCGTAGACAACCGCAACATTGCCATCTGCGAGCTCTGTGGCCTTAATCGAGCGGATAAAACCACCCGAAGACGTAATGTTTTGGACGCCAGTGATCGGCGTTCCGTCCGCGTTGAAAAACCGCGTGTAATGATTGCGATTGTTGGCGTCACTACCGTCGCGCCAGAATACGGCGTAGTCGCCATTTGAAAGCCCGACGACCGATGTTTCGTGAAACGTGCCAGTGTTCGAGACCAAGGTCTCAGCGTTGGCGACAGTGCCATCGGCCGCATAGGTCTTCGCGGCGACACCATTTACCGCTGTTGCCCCGGAGTTGTAGCTCACCACAAAACCGCCATTGGCCAAACCGTCGACGCTACTTACGGACTGACCGCCATCGGCCGCGGTATTAATCACGAAGTCATCGGTCGAACCGTTGGTGGAGCCGTCTATATTCAGCGCTGTGCCGTCATTGGCGAAGCGCCGCCCCATGACTGCATCCCCCGCCCCATCCCCATTGGGCTCCGTCCATGTGACGACAAAGCCACCGCCGCTTAAGGCAGCGACCGATGGCTGGCTGGAGGCGCCCGAAGACGTCGAGTTAATAATGAAATCGTCCCCATTCGGGGTTCCGTCGGCGTTGAATAACCGACCGACGATGCCGCCATCGGCGTCACCCAGACTTGATATCCCTGTTGCCGACCAAACGACGACAAAACTCCCGTCGGATAGTGAAACGGTTTCCGGATCGACCTGGCTGCCGCCTGTGATGCTGTTGACCGTAAAATCCGGCCCGTCCGGCGTATTATTCCCAAATCCACTTGTGCTATCGATTGTCGGAGGTGCCGGCGGCGGCGGCGTATATCCGGTCGTCATGGTCGACGTGCCGATCGTATCGGCGATATTGACCGTGATGGTCTGATCGGCGGTGCCGCTATCCTGATCGTGGTCGTAATCGGCCACGAAGACATTGTAATCTTGGCCATCGATGTTGGCTGTGCCGCCACTCGACCAAATGCCACTTACATCCAAGGCGCGGACGATGTCGTCGCCATCGCCATCGATTGTCAGGGTATTATTTTCGTCGGTCAGGTCGGCAACACCGCCGACGTCCAAGTACAATTCGTTCCCGGTACTGCCGGCCAACAGAATGTTCTCAATCTCCTGAAAAACATCGGCCATATCGGCAAAATTCGGCGGTAAATCCGCGTCGGCAACCGAGAAATTGAAGTCGCCATCGGCAACGGCGGTATCCGTCCCAGTTCCGCCATCAACCGCAAAGTCATCGGCATCGAAGTACAATAGGTCGTCGCCGGCATCGCCATACAAGGCGTCACTGCCGCTGCCGCCAATCAACATATCCGCGCCATCGCCGCCAAACACAACGTCATCACCGCCACCGGCATCAATGTCGTCATCGCCGGCCAAGCCGTCGATCAATTCACGTCCGGCGCTGCCGGTGCTGCTGTCATTTCCTGACGTGCCGATCACATTGATAGTGGTGAATGAAATGTTGGACGCGCCACCCGCCTCCTCTACGTGATCATGATTGAAACCGCCGGCGAAACCTTCTCGCGCGCCGTTGGCCAGGGCATCGCGGCCCGGCCCCATCGCCGCGTAGGCGTTTTGCGCCATGCTGTTCAGAAAGCCCGCCGTATCCGACGATGACGGGTCCAGTTTGTCATATTCCGTGTTCGCGACCTGCACCGCATCACGGATATACGAAATGTTTCCGGTCAAGCCGGATACATCCCCGCCCAACTGTGCGCCCGCATCATTGATCACGTCGCTGAAAAGCCCCGGCGTGTTGCCATTGCTCTGGGGATCGAAGACATCTAGCCGCGAGGCGACGGCACCGAAAACAGCGTTCGCGGCGGACGCATCGTCAGTATTCAGGTGTCCGCCCAGAGCGCCGGAAAGCTGATTCACGGTCGAAACGACTTTTAGCCCCGCCAGCAAGATTTCTTTGCCGGTCTGCGAATCGGCCTGAGACGCCGCAACCGGGTCATAGTTTCGCAAGTCTATACCGGTCAGGTCCAAACCGAATGCGGTCGCAATCTGACTTTGGGCAGATGCCGCATCCGCCGCCACGCCCTCGTCAATCATTTCCTGCATCAACGTCGTCAGCGGCGTCACCGTTACGGTCGTTCCACCGCCCGGTGACTTCATCATTCCTTCGAAACGCAATCCGGTCGAGATATCGACGCCGCCGGTGACGATGATCGTTGCATCCGCATCGGCATCTGGGACATCTAAAACAAAATTTCCGAGCGAGTCCGTTACGGTCGACCGCTCGCCCTCATCAAAAGTATCATTGCCGTTGGCATCGACGAACACCGTTGCGCCCCGCAGATATCCATCAACAACGTCCCCTTGGACGGAAACGTCAGGCGGATCGGTCGGTTGGGCCGCTTCCGATGGGGTTGTCGTTTGTTCCTCTTCTTCGTCTACGTCTTCGTCGTCATCATCATTGTTCGAAGACGAGGGAGGCGGCGGTGGCGGCGATACAACGGGCGGTGGAGGTGAAACAACGACGGTCGGCGGCGGCGACAAAACGGTCGTGCTGTCATCGAGTGTCGTATCATCGGTCGTGCCGTCGTCGGTCGTCCCGTCGTCGGTGGTGCCGTCATCAGTCGTTCCGTCGTCCAAGGTATCGTCTTGTCCACCGCCGCCTTCGGTCTCGCCTTCGCCCGTACCATCGTCGGTCGTACCGTCGTCGGACGCGCCCTCGTCGGTCGTGCCCTCGTCGGTCGTGCCCTCGTCGGTGGTTCCGTCATCGGTCGTGCCGTCATCACCTGTGTCGGCATCTTGGGCAACGGCCTCTGCCGCGGCCGCAGCTTCCTCGGCCGCCGCTGCCGCCGCAGTCGCTGCCGCCTCTGCCTGCGCTGCCGCTTCTTCAGCCGCCGCCGCTTGTTCCGCCGCTTGCTGGGCCGCGGCTTCTTGCTCCGCGGCCTGCTCTCGGGCCGTGGCCTCCTGCTGCGCCGCCTGTTGGGCTTGTTCTTGAACAGCGGCGCGCGATTCCTGCACTTGTGAATCCAAGTGCGTTTCGACACCGGCGGCCTGCGCCGCTTCGACCACTGCCGCTTCCGCACTGGATTCCAATGCCTGGGCTTGGGCTTGCGCGGTCGCTTGGGCCGCTGCCGCCGCTTCGGCTTGCGCGTTCGTCGCATCCGCCGCCGCCTGGGCTGCAGTTGCCGCCGCCGCCGCCTGGGCCGCTGCGGCTGCTTCTGCCGCTGCTGCTGCCGCTGCTGCCGCCGCCGCTGCCTCTGCCGCAGCCGCTGCTTCTGCTGCTGCTGCCGCCTCTTGTTGGGCTGCCGCTTCCGCCGCCGCCGCTGCCTCTGCCGCCGCCGCTTCGGCCGCCGCTTCGGCCGCTGCTTGTTCCTCAGGTGTCGTTGCCGCCGCGGCCGCCGCCTCTGCCACCGCCGCCGCTTCCGCGGCCGCTGCCGCCACCGCCGCCGCTTCCGCCGCCGCTGCTTCCGCCGCCGCCGCTTCCGCCACGGCCGCTTCTGCCGCCGCCGCTTCTGCCGCCGCCGCTTCTTCGGCTGCGCCGGCCTCTTCCGCCGCTGCTTCGGCCTCGGCTTCGGCTGCTTCTTGTTCCTGCGCTGCGGCCTCGGCTTCGGCTTCGGCCTGCTGTTGTTGCTCTTCGGCTTCCTGGGCCGCTTGTTCGGCCTGCTGCTGCTCTTGAACCGCTTGCTCGACCTGCTCCAAAACGTCGTCCGGCAGCGCCTGCGCCGCATTGGGCAGCGCCGTCGCCGCCCCACCAAACGCCTGACCGAACTGGCGCGGCGACATCACGAACGGTTCCGACGGCGCAGCACCGCGATCTGCGACACTCAACGCCTGAAAGGCTTGGTTGATGACTTGCGACCCGGCATCGGTGGAAATCGTCACCTCACCAACGATATCCCCCCGCTCGTTCGCGAGGGCAATCGTCATTTGCCCGGCATCGTTGACTTTGCCGCCGCCCGCCGTTCCGCGAATACCGATGGTCGCGGTCGGTGTTTCCACCGTCATCGCGTCGACGCCGGTCTTGGCGATTTGGCCGGACACAAACGTGAACGCGCCTTGCAGCAATGAAATCGCCGCTTGGCCCTCTTGCGCCGCCGGATCGTAAATCATTTCGTCGAGGACCATCCGGCCTTCTTCGCCGAGCGCGAAAGTACTCTCGTCGGCGAAGACGATACCGACCGCCGCGGCGTCGCCGGTCTCGAGGACATCGCCCTGAAATACCGGGTCGCCGGCTTGCAACACTTCGACAGTGCCGTCGGCGCGGGTCACGGAAACATCGCCTTCGATAGTCTCGACGGTGCCAATGGGTTCGGACTGCGCCGGTCCGCCGACCTGCGCGAACGCGACATCGGCGCGCGGCCCCGCCAGAACGGTGGCGGTCTCGCCCCGCAACACCACGCCGTCGGCCGTTCGAATATCAGGCGGTTCGGCCATGTCGAAGTAACCGCGAACGATGACGTGTTCGCCGTCTGGGCCGATGATAACTAAATCGGGGCCGACCCGATCGAAATCCGCGCGTAGGAACCACGTCCCGTCTAGGACGATGTCCTGGCCGGGTTGCGCCGAGACAAGCACCGCGTCATCGGTCTCCGCCGATAGCCCCGCTCCGTTCCGAGAAAAAACATTCATATGCGAGCCCCCCTTGAAGGCTCTTACGACCGCCCAACCCAATTCCCATGCGCGGTCTCAACGTAAACGGAGCCAACGCTATCGACTCTTATGCGAAACGCTAGCGCGTACCTCAGTGATTGGCATCACATTTCCTAAAATTTTATTCAAATTCCGCCACTTGCAGTTCAGCGGGAAATCGTAGCCATTGAACCTTACAGAGGCCTGAGTGGTTACCCATGGCCTTGCGGCGAAAAAACCATTAGTGCTGATCGTATGGTACCCAACGCTGCCCCGCCGGAGCTTCCGGACGTCGAATGGATTTTTGGCTACGGATCCCTCATGTGGCGGCCCGGTTTCGATCATGTCGCGCAGTGTGCCGCGCGCCTGCAGGGATACCACCGCGCACCCTGTGTTTACTCCCACTATCACCGCGGCTCCGTCGGTACGCCGGGGCTGGTCTTGGGGCTGGACAGCGGCGGTCACTGTGACGGCATTGCATTCAAGTTTAATGTTAATAACCGCGCACAAGTTATTGGATATCTTAATGAGCGCGAATTAATCGGTTACGCGTACCAACCGATTACACTGTCTGTCGATACCGAGGCTTTCGGACCTGTCGACGCCTACACTTTCGTCGCCGACCCTGACCACGAAAACTACGCCGGCGCGATGTCTCTGGACGAGGCTGCCGCTATCATCATGCGGGCCGAAGGGATCAGCGGGCTGAATCGCGATTATCTCATCAATACCGTGCAGAAATTTCTCGACGAGGGGTTTCACGAACCCGACTTGTTGTCGTTGATGTCACGAGTTCGTCAATTGACCGGTGAGTTGGACCAAGGGGGCGGAATATAGGACTGGCCGATTACGAGTAAATCTGTTGGGCAAGCTTTGTTGATTTTATGATAATATCGGATTCGTCCGCCTGGACGTTTACGCGTTTTTAACCATGCGGCACTAGGGTTATCAAATGGCCGATGAAGAAGATGATTATGGCGTGCAGAGCGACGGTTCGCGCAGCGAGATGGAGGCCGTGCTCGGCGTCAAGCTTGAGGTGTCGGCCGTTCTTGGCACCGCCGATATGCCGATCAGTCAGATCTTGAAGCTCGGCCGGGGCGCCGTCGTTGAATTGGATCGGACAGTCGGCGAAGACATCGAAATCCATGCCAATAATCAGCTCATCGCGCGCGGTAGCGTGATTGTTGTCGAGGACCGTCTTGGGGTTACCGTAAGCGATGTCGTTAAAAGCCCGTCTGGGCTCCGTAAAGCACTCGACTCCGGGGAATAGCCTGTCATGCCCCTACAAACCACCGCCGACGTCTATCGAACCGCCGCCCTCTTGGTCGAAGAGTACGGCGAGTTCGCACCGGCCAGCGCGTTCATTCGCGCCGACCAACTCAGTGACGTCGGCAACGTAAAGGCCTGCGAAGTCTGGCGCCGCATCGCCAAGGTCGCCGAGACGCTTCTCGAAGAACAACGCCCGGTCGGCGAGAAAGTTCACTGAGTCATTCGTCGGGCACGCACCGGAACGTCGTCACAACCGATCTAAAAAAATAAGGCGCCTCGACTGGGCTGCGCTGTACCTTCAGCGCGGTCTTTCCGAACTTCGCGCAGTGTTCCATGGCTTCCGCCAGGATCCCCAGATCGGTGGTAGCAGCATGCCGTAACGAGATGCCATCCGCATCTGCCGAAACCCTCGCACAGCCCGCCAACAAGCCGGTCACGCATGCGAGCACCAGAACATTCTTTGCACGGTTCATGACAAACAAGTAGCATGCCGGGACTAAATTAGATACCGGCTCAGCCGACCGACCGAAGGGATTGCGTATGAACCTCGATGGGGCCTTTCCCGCGCTGACAGACGATGAAAAAGACCAGCTGATTGCAGCCGCGAGGGTTTTGGCATTCGGTTCTGGAGACTCCGTCATCTCCGAGGGTGAAACCGTCGCCGATCTGCTGATCGTCAAATCAGGATTTCTTCGTGTTACGCGTACGTTCATGGACGAAATGACGGCCGAGTTCGCCGGCCCGCTCGGCCCAGGTGAGGTTATCGGCGAAATGTCGTTCATTGATGGCAAAGGGGCCAGTGCAAATTTGATCGCCGACGGCCCGACGGAAATTTGGGCAATTTCCCGCAATGACGTGACACGTTTACTCGACGGCGATATCGGTTTCAAAGCCCGCTTCTTCGAAAGTCTGTTTCTCGACCTGTCTCGGAAGCTTCGCTCGACCAATCAACGGGTGCTGCCCGTCGCGCCTTAGTCGTCGCGTCTTACTGATCGGCTTTGAGGCGAGTTCCGTACCATTCATACGGTCCGCCAAACGTGCAAGGTGACACACATGCGTTTTCTATCGATCAAGGTCATCCTGGCCGCTCTGCTCGTCGTTCCTATGTCGCTTCCCGGGCAATCTTCTTCCGCCGCGACGCCGACGCAACTATGGGACGCCGTCAAAGCCGGAAATGCTGTCGTGCTGATCCGGCATGCCCTGGCACCAGGAACCGGAGACCCATCGAATTTCGATGTCAACGATTGCAGGACGCAGCGGAACCTCTCGGATACCGGACGTGCGCAGGCCCGTGAAATGGGTAACCTATTCCGCGCCAACGGCATCGCTGCGGCACGCGTTCTCTCCAGTCAATGGTGCCGGTGCATGGAAACGTCCGAATTGATGGCGTTGGGCGCTGTCGAAGCCTTTCCGACGGTCAATTCGTTCTTCCGCAATCGCGCGCAAAGCGGACCGCAAACCACAGCCCTAAGCGATTGGATCAAGGCCGCCGATCTATCGACACCGACGATCTTCGTCACCCATCAAGTTAACATCACGGCGCTGACCGATATCTTTCCGTCCTCGGGTGAGTTTGTGTTCGTCGCTCGGGGTCAGACCGGCGACTTATCCGTGCTTGGCACGATCGAGACGGACTGAAGATTTTCTATCGCAATGATAAAAATGTGACGCTGGTTCCGTCACGGGTTTTCCCTTTGCCTTCTACAAAGTCGCCGTCGACGCGAAGCGTTCCATCAGCCCGCTGACCATTCTCGCACGCCAAGTTCCACGAACCTGTTGTGCCGTACAATACTTCCAGCGTGCCCTTACATTTTAATTTTTGATCTTTACTGTTGAAAGATAAAGAACCCCTGCTGCTCACACCTAAGCGTGTAATCTTTCCAAACACTTGGCCGTCTTGTCCCGGCCAATCGAGCGAAGCATTGTAATCAGATGGAATGATTTGCCCCCTGTTCGAGACATTCGTCGTCGGGCGACTCGCGGGGACCTCTAGTTGCCGTTCAGCAAGCTTCTTTCGCAATACCGGCCAGCCTCCTTCTTGGATGCTTACTGTGATTTTTTTGTTAATGGACTGCCCCCAAATCAAACTTTCAGACGCGGAACCTATAGTCCCCGACGACTCTAGAGACGGCCCGCAATCCAATCTCCATGTCTTTTCTTGTGCGTTTGTCTTACCGCTACACTGAGACCCTTTCATATAGATGCTAAGCGCGAAGTCCTCTGTGCCATCGATCTGTTGCGCCGTGCCAGTTCTGGTTAGCGTCCGGTTTACGTCTACCTGTTCGATTACGCGAAGGATATACTCACCGTTCGGACCGGGGGGTAGCGATATCTGGCCTCTCCATACGATGTCATGATCAACGGCAAAGACGCCACAGCTCCGCCCTGACTTGAGGCAACGGTTATAAACGGCCTTATCGGCAGCTCTGCCACCGTCATAGAGGCACTTCGTGTGATTACAGGTACTTGTACGCCAGTAACTCCCCCCCATCGAAACAGCCATCGCCTTTGAGTTGGAATTCTTGAAGTACTTTTCAGCTGCACTCGCTGCACTTTGGCTCAATGTGAGTGTGCCTTCTCCTGAATAATTTGATGCGGTTTGGCAGGCAGACAACAAACCGACAGACAAGAGCATCATAAGTAATCGCATATTCGCCTCAGTGTTTATTGATTGACGTGAATACGACCATAGATATTTTTCGCGGGCAACGGCGAAACGGAACGGAATGCAAAAAACCCGCCGTGGCGATTATCGCGACGGCGGGTTATTTGGTAGGCGCTACAGGGATCGAACCTGTGACAACCTGATTAAAAGTCAGGTGCTCTACCAACTGAGCTAAGCGCCCTCAAAAAAGGAAGGCCGGGAACAATCCCGGCGTCGAACCGGGCCGGACATTACGGAGACGGCTCCCAATGGTCAATGTCGATTTACCAGAAAATGACGATTTTTCAAAGCACCGGGGTATGACGCGACATTAGTCGCCATTCTGAGCAAAGCGTTCGATCAATCGCGATTTGACCTTCGCCGAGACGAAATGGCCGATATCCCCCCCGAGTCGTCCGATTTCCTTCACAAAACGCGACGAGATGAACTGATTTCGTTCCGACGCCATCAAAAAAACCGTTTCAATTTTGCCGTCCATCCGGGCATTCATCGACGCCATTTGAAATTCATACTCGAAATCGGAGACGGCACGGAGCCCCCGGATAATCATCAACGCCTTTTGTTCGTGAACGAAGTCGATCAGAAGGTTGTCGAACGGAACGATCTTGATCCGAGATGCCTTTTCCTCGCCCAGGGACGCGATATCCCCCTGCAGCAGGTCAATCCGCTCGTCCAGGCTGAATAAAGGTCCCTTTCCTGTATTCACGGCGACCCCGACCACCAGCTGATCGACGATTCTGGCGGCGCGACCGATCACATCGATATGGCCGTTGGTCACAGGATCGAACGTTCCGGGGTAGACGCCGATGCGCGGGCTCATGCGCTTGGCTCCTCATCGGCCGCTTCCACGGTGTCCTCGCCGACGTCCTCGCCGACGTCGTCTTCATCCATGTCTTCACGTATCCGCGAAACGGATACGACGCGCTCCTCATCGGCAACGTTGAACAATCGGACACCACGCGCGCCCCGGCCGACGATGGAAATCTGATTGACACCGGTCCGGATTAGCTGTCCGCCATCAGTAACCATGATGATCTCGTCGGTTTCCAGAACGGCGAAGGATGCCACCACATCGGGCACCCCTTCGTCCTTGCCCCGGTCCAGGGAAATCGCGGTGATGCCCTGCCCGCCACGGCCCGAAGTTCGGTACTCGAACGCCGACGATCGCTTGCCGAAACCATCGCTAGTCACCGTCAACAAGAACTCTTCGCACTCCTGCAATGCCTGGAATGCCTCCGACTCCATACGCTCGGCATTTTCACGGTCACGCGCTTCGTCCTCGGGCCGGTCGGTGTAGTCCCCGTTGACGAGCCGCCGCGCCGCATGCTCGGCCTGCAAGTATGAATCCCGGGTTTCGGTGTCTAAATCGACGTGGCCCAAGATCGACATCCCAATCACATGATCATCCGGTTTCAGTCGAACGCCACGTACGCCGACAGATGTCCGGCCGGAGAATACACGTACGTCCGTTACCCGGAAGCGGATCGACTTGCCCATCCGGGTCGACAAAATGACATCGTCGTCTTCGCTACACGTTCGCACGCGGACCAATGAATCATTTTCCAACAGCTTCATCGCGATCTTGCCGTTGGCCATGACGTTGGTGAAATCCGAAAGCCGGTTCCGTCGGACGTTGCCAATCGAGGTTGCAAACATCACGAACAAATCGCCCCAGGTTTCCTCGTCCTCGGGCAATGCCATGGTCGTCGTAATCGTTTCGCCCGGGTCCAGCGGCAACAGGTTGATCAATGCCTTGCCGCGCGCCTGCGGCGTTCCCACCGGCAGCTTATAGACCTTCATCTTGTAGACCATGCCGGTCGACGAGAAGAACAAGACGGGCTGGTGCGTATTGGCAACGTAGATCTGCGAAACGAAATCCTCGTCGCGGGTGGCCATGCCGGAGCGCCCCTTCCCGCCACGGCGCTGCGCACGATACGTCGACACGGGAACGCGTTTGATATAACCGGCGTTGGTCACCGTCACGACCATATCCTCGCGTTGGATCAGGTCCTCGATGTCGTGTTCGTAGGCGTCTTCTTCCAGTGTGGTACGCCGATCGTTGGCATACTTTTCGCGGATCACGGTCAATTCGTCGACCAGGATGCCGAGCAATTTCTCCCGCGAGCCAAGAATTTCCAGAAATTCGCGAATTCGTTCGCTGATCTCGGCAAGATCGGCGCCGATCTTGTCGCGCTCCAAACCGGTCAGACGATGCAATCTCAGTTCCAGAATGGCGCGGGCCTGCGTCTCCGACAGCCGGTAAGCCCCATCGACAACGCCGCGACCGGGTTCGTCCAGCAACGCGATCATCGGTGCCACGTCTTCGGCCGGCCAATCCCGGGCCATCAGCTCCGCGCGCGCCGACTGCGGGTCGGGCGCATTGCGGATTAAGGCGATCACATCGTCGATATTGGCGACGGCGACGGCCAAACCCGCCAGAACATGGGCGCGTTCGCGCGCTTTGCCTAGTTCATAGATGGTGCGCCGTCGGATGACCTCCTCACGGAAAGCGACAAACGCCGCGATGATGTCCTTGAGGTTCATCAACTGCGGTCGGCCGTTGTGAAGCGCCAACATGTTGACGCCAAAACTGGTCTGCAAAGGTGAGAAGCGGAATAACTGGTTTAAGACGACCTCAGGCTCATGATCGCGTTTCACCTCGATGACGACCCGGACTCCACGTCGATCGGACTCGTCGCGAAGATCGGATATTCCCTCGATCCGTTTGTCGCGGACGGCCTCGGCGATGATTTCCACCATTCGGGCTTTGTTGACCTGATATGGCACTTCATGAACGATGATCGCGGTCTTGTTCTTTGAAATCTCTTCGAAGGAGGTACGCCCCCGCATCACGACAGACCCACGACCGGTGCGAAATGCCGAGAGAATTCCGTTTTTACCCATCACCAGGCCGCCGGTCGGAAAATCCGGCCCTGGCACATGCTGTTCGATGATCTCGTCGACGGTGATCTCCGGATTGGCAACATACGCACAGCAGGCGTCAATCACCTCGCCTAGGTTGTGCGGCGGAATGTTGGTTGCCATACCGACGGCAATACCCCCGGCTCCGTTGACCAGCAGATTCGGAAAACCGGCCGGCAAAACCTTTGGTTCACTGACGGTTTCATCGTAGTTGGGTTGAAAATCGACTGTTTCCTTGTCGATGTCTTCCAACAATTCATGCGCGGAATGCGCGAGGCGGGCCTCGGTATACCGCATCGCCGCAGCGCGATCGCCATCCATCGATCCAAAATTGCCCTGCCCGTCGATTAACGGCAGCCGCATCGAGAAACTCTGGGCCATCCGAACCATTGCGTCGTAGATCGCCTGATCGCCGTGCGGGTGGTATTTACCCATCACGTCACCAACGATCCGCGCAGATTTACGGTATGGTTTACCGGCGTCGTAACCGTTTTCCTTCATCGAAAACAGAATCCGACGGTGCACCGGTTTCAAGCCGTCTCGAACGTCCGGCAAAGCCCGACTGACGATTACGCTCATCGCATAATCCAAGTAGGAATTGCGCATTTCGTCGATAATTGAAACCGGCGTTACGTCATCGTCAGGAGTCGCCGGTGGCGGCGCTTCGGGAGGCTGGGTCAATGGAGGTTTTTCACTTTATTTTCAATCTATTACTAGCGGCGAACGAGACACCCCACGCGGTTCGCCGAACACCCCAATTATTACCATTTCGCGGCACCACAAACAACACCGGCGCGCAATCACTCGGCCGGGACTCGGGCCGCATGGCCCCGGAACCACATGACGACGAAAAATGTCGCCGCAACCGGCAGCGCAGCCAACAGATTCACCGAGGCCCATCCCAACAGTTCGTGCATGATGCCGGACCCGAGGGCGGACAACGCAACCATCCCAAAAACCAAGAAATCGTGGGCGGCTTGGGTCTTGGCTCGCTCTTCGACGCTGTACGCTTCGGTCAGCAGCGTTGTGCCGCCGATAAACATGAAGTTCCAACCGACACCCAGGAGGACCAATCCAAACCAGAAATTACTGAACTCGATACCGGACAGCGCGACCATGATCGCGCCGGCATTCAGAACCACGCCCGCCAGAATGATATTCAACACGCCGAAACGGCGTATCAGATGCCCCGTAAAGAAACTAGGTAGGAACATGCCGAGCGCATGCCATTGAATCACCGTCGCCGAGTCGACGAAAGCGAAACCGCAGACCTTCATGGCCAACGGCGTCGAAGTCATCAAGAAATTCATCGCGCCATAGCCCACCATCGACGACAAAGCGGCAACCATGAAAACGGGCGTGCGCATGATTTCGCCAACGGGACGGCCAACATCCGCCAGTTTGGCAATTTGCGGCTTTGGAATCTGGATAAACTGCAGCAGCACGATTGCCATAACGCAAAGCGCGATGATCGTCAGATAGCTTGCGGCAAACGCCGCCGCCGAGAGATCAGCTGTCCATTTTGCCAATTGCGGGCCGGCAAAAGCAGCCGCAACCCCGCCCGCCATAACATACGAAATGGCTTTGGAACGGTACTCGACCGTCGCTACGTCCGCAGCGGCAAATCGGAAATATTGCCAGAACGCATTGTGCGCCCCAAGCAGCGCGGCACCGACAACAAACACAGGAAACGACCCCAGATAGATGGCATAGGCAGAGAGCCCCGCCCCGGCGATCCCAAGGCACTGACCGACGGTAAATCCAAAACGGCGCCCAACCTTTGCCATGAATAGTGACGCCGGGATAGTCGTTGCCATTGTCGCAAGGAATTGCACCGCCAGAGGGACAGTCGCCATGATCGGAGATGGCGCAAGAACGGCGCCGACCAGCACGCTGACGGCGATCACCAAGGTCGTGCCCGACATGGCGAGCGCCTGGCACATGGCCAGGATCACGACGTTATGGCGTATCGTATTCTGCATACAGCCGGTTCCAATCCGCCACACACCATGCGTCATTAGAACGCAATGAGACTTGATCCGTATCAATCGCCGCAATAAGCGGGCGAGTCATGGGACAGTTAGAACGGGATTTCGTCGTCCAAGTCGCCACCTGGCGTTCCGCCGCCTTGACGGCCTCCTCCGCTCCCACTGCCGCCGCTATCGGGGCCATCCCAAGAAGGGCCGCTGTCACCGCCACCGCCGTAGCCGCCACCACCGCCGCCTCCGGCGGAGTCGAGCATCGTCATGACGCCGGAAAACCGCTGTAACACGACCTCAGTGGTGTATTTTTCGACACCGTCGTTCCCCGTCCATTTCCGGGTTTGCAGGTTACCCTCAAGGTACACCTTGGAACCTTTCTTGAGGTACTTTTCTGCGACGTCGGCAAGCCGTTCATCGAAAATGACGACACGGTGCCATTCCGTTTTCTCGCGTCGTTCACCGGATTGCTTATCGCGCCACGTATCCGAGGTCGCGACACTCAAATTCGCGATCTTTTGCCCGGCTTGCGAAAAACGCACCTCGGGGTCACGCCCCAAGTTACCAACCAGAATTACTTTGTTAACAGAACCCGCCATCGGTCCCCCGCTACATCAGAATGGTGACTGCAATATACCGACTGAGCCCGACGGAGTGGAGTCACGATCACGCCGTCGTGGGTTTATTTACTGACGCGGCGTCGGAAACGCCGAACCTTGGAATCCTCTGGCCTTTTCGGCGAATTGCCGGACCTGCGCCAAGATCTCATCATCCTCTTCTTCGAGTTTGACCAGTGCTGCCACCCCGATCTCGAGCAAGGCCATCGCATACACGTATTGGCTCACGCCTTGTTCTTGGAAAGCGTTCAGCGCATCGGCGAGAATGATATCCGCCGCTTGGAATTCGCGTTCAATTTCATCACTCATGCAAAAGCCCCTCCTCGGTGGCCCTTGAGTGCCGAAACGCCAAGAGTGAGTCAACGTCTTACCGCGTCTATGCCTGGTTCGAGGTGTTTTTGTGCATTGCGGAAGGAAAGAGTGACGAAAATCACTGTCGTGGCAGTCGCCGTTCGGCATTTTTGCAGATGGGAGATATCTGCTCGTCCAGCTTAAAGGCCTACCTATGTCCAATCTCTCCGAGATAAAAACAGTCCTGTTCGATCAAGATACCGATCTCAGGCCCGCGATCCGGCACATGCTTCGTGACTCTGGGCTCAAAGACATTTGCGATACTGAACATCCGCGAATCGTGATCAAGGAACTACTCGAGAAGAAAGTCGATCTTCTGATCTGCGACCTCGAGCAAGGTGACGAAATCATGTGCAAGACCGTTAAGGAACTGCGCGCACAGAATCTTAGCGACAATCCCTTCCCCGTGACGATCGGGCTGACCGGCAACTCCGATCAAGAACACCTCAGCAGGGCGGTAAATGCTGGTTTCGATAGCGTCTTACTAAAACCTATCGAACTCTCGACACTCAAAAAACGTGTCCTGAGTTTTGTAACCGAGAGAAAACCATTTGTGATTACGGCAAATTACATTGGTCCCGACAGGCGAGGTGCGAACAGACCCAATGAAGCATCTGCGGAACTCGTCGATGTCCCAAACCCGGTCGGCCTCATTGCTGACGGTATGACCCGACGGGTCCTTTTAGCGCATATTGATGAACACCGAGAACGGCTCGTTGAGCTCAAAGGGAAGTGCGACATCGACAGTATCGTTTGGATCGCCGAACAGATGAATGTCGACTTCGCGGCCCCCACTGAGGAGTCCAGATTCCCCGCCCTTAGCAAGCAACTCAAACGCAGCGCGGCATGCGTATCGAAGCGATACCGCGATGAGGGATCAAACACGGTGAAAGTACTATGTGATGAGCTCGATCACATCACCGCTAAAATTTGCGAAAATCCGATGGAAGTGGAGTACGTCGATATCGACCGTCTCATGACGGTGTCGAAGGATATTAGGAAAGCAATTTGCGATCAGCGAGAGTCACCCGCAGATTCTAAATCGGCGGTAACGCTGGCCGTAATGCCCGCTTGACGGCGGGACCGACGAGTTTTCCACTGATAGCGCCTTTACCCGCACAGTTATCCCGTATATCGATGGCCGGTTGAGGCCTTAATTCACTCTGGATTGACCCTTATGATCGAAACCATTCGGGTACGCGGCGCCCGCGAACACAATCTTCGCGGTATCGACGTCGATATCCCGCGCAATAGTTTGACCGTCATTACCGGCCTCTCAGGTTCTGGTAAGTCGTCTTTGGCATTCGATACGATCTACGCCGAGGGCCAAAGACGCTATGTCGAGAGTCTCTCCGCTTATGCGCGTCAGTTTCTCGAACTCATGCAAAAGCCGGATGTCGACTCGATCGAAGGGTTGTCACCGGCAATATCGATCGAGCAGAAGACAACGTCGCGTAACCCTCGATCCACCGTGGGCACCGTCACCGAAATTTACGACTACATGCGCTTGCTGTTCGCCCGTGTCGGCATTCCTTACTCGCCCGTGACAGGCCTGCCGATCGAGGCGCAGACTGTCAGTCAGATGGTCGATCGCGTGATGGCGATGGACGAAGGTACACGATTGTACCTTTTGGCGCCGATCGTTCGGGGCCGAAAAGGCGAGTACAAAAAGGACATGCAGGACCTTGCCCGACGCGGATTTCAAAGGGTCCGGATCGACGGCGAGATGTATGACCTGGAAGACGCCCCGGACCTCGACAAGAAATACAAGCATGACATCGAAATCGTCGTCGATCGTCTGGTTGTGCGCGAAGGCATTGAATCCCGCCTGGCCGATAGTTTTGAAACCGCATTGGAACTCGCAGATGGCCTCGCGTATGTCGATGATGCCGATGCCCTTCCCGATAAAATTGAGAAGAAAAGCGGAATCAAAGATCACGTTCCCGAGGGCCGCACGGTATTTTCCGCCAAATTCGCCTGCCCGGTTTCGGGTTTTACAATTGACGAGATCGAACCCCGATTGTTTTCGTTTAACAATCCATTCGGCGCGTGCAGCGCGTGCGACGGCTTGGGTACGGAAATGTTCTTCGATGCTGAACTCGTCATTCCGAATTCGACAAAATCGCTTGCGGACGGCGCCATTGCGCCTTGGGCCGGTAGCAGTTCCAAGTACTACGTCCAGACCTTGGAAAGTCTTGCTGCACACTACGATTTTAAACTCGACGTTCCTTGGTCCAAGTTGCCGAAAAAAGTTCGAGCTATCCTATTATTCGGATCAGGTCGTGACGAGATCACGATGCGATACAAGGACGGTGGCCGATCCTACGAAATCACCAAGCCCTTTGAAGGCGTCGTTCCGAATATGGAGCGCCGCTGGCGCGAAACCGACAGTAATTGGGTACGTGACGAGTTACAGAAGTACCAGACCGTGGCGCCGTGCGAGACTTGCGGCGGAAAACGTCTGAAGCCAAGCGCCTTGGCAGTAAAAATCGATCACCTCGATATCGCCCAAGTTTGCGATATGTCCATCGACGAAGCCGGTGAATGGTTCGACGGATTGGAATCAAAGCTGACGGACAAGCAAAACGAGATTGCGCGGCGGATCTTGCGGGAGATCAAAGAGCGACTTCATTTCCTTCGCAACGTCGGCCTTGAATATCTTAACCTTTCGCGGTCCTCCGGTACGTTGTCAGGCGGCGAAAGCCAACGCATACGCTTGGCCTCGCAGATCGGCTCCGGCTTGACCGGGGTACTGTATGTCCTGGACGAACCGTCTATCGGCCTGCACCAACGCGACAATGATCGGTTGCTAAAAACCTTGGAACGGCTTCGCGATATCGGTAACACCGTGATTGTGGTCGAGCACGACGAAGATGCGATCCGCGCCGCCGACCATGTTATCGACATCGGCCCGCGTGCCGGTATTCATGGCGGCGAAGTCGTCGCGGCTGGAACGCCCGCGGAAATCATGGCGAACGACAAGAGCCTGACGGGACGATACCTCTCCGGCAAGGAAGCGATTGCCGTGCCGGCGCAGCGCCGCTCAGGCAAGAAAGGTCAGTCGCTGGTGCTAACGGGGGCTACGGCCAACAACCTCCGCGATGTAGATATGCGTTTGCCGTTGGGAACCTTAACATGTGTCACCGGTGTGTCCGGTGGCGGAAAATCTTCGCTCATCATCGAAACCTTATACAAGGCTCTTGCCCGCCGCCTGATGAATGCCCGTGAAGTGCCCGGCCCGCACACGGATATCAAAGGCTTGGAATTTGTGGACAAGGTTGTCGATATCGACCAAAGCCCGATTGGCCGTACGCCAAGGTCGAACCCCGCAACTTATACTGGGGCGTTCACGCCTATCCGCGACTGGTTTGCCAGCCTCCCCGAAGCAAAAACACGCGGCTACAAGCCCGGTCGCTTCTCATTCAACGTGAAAGGTGGCCGTTGCGAGGCTTGCCAAGGTGACGGCGTCATCAAGATCGAAATGCATTTTCTCCCGGATGTCTACGTCGAATGTGACGTCTGCCATGGGGCTCGCTACAACCGCGAAACGCTGGAGATACGGTTCCGCGGCAAATCGATTGCCGACGTTCTCGACCTGACGGTGGACGAAGCGGTCGAATTCTTCAAGGCCGTGCCGGCCATTCGCGATAAGATGCTGACCCTTCAACGCGTCGGCCTCGGGTATATTCATCTGGGTCAGCAAGCGACGACCTTATCCGGCGGAGAAGCCCAACGGGTAAAGTTGGCGAAGGAACTGTCACGTCGAGCCACCGGCAAAACGGTCTACATCCTAGATGAACCGACGACGGGACTGCACTTCGATGATGTCAAAAAGTTGCTGGAAGTCTTGCAGGCCTTGGTCGAGCAAGGCAATACGGTCATCGTGATCGAACACAACTTGGAGGTCATCAAGACTGCCGACTGGATCATCGATTTGGGACCTGAAGGGGGCATCAAGGGTGGCTTAATCGTTGCCGAGGGCACGCCGGAAGCCGTCGCCAAGACAAAAGGCAGTTTCACAGGAGACTACCTCGCCCCCTACTTCCGAACCAAACGGACGCGCAAGAAGGCATCTTGAGGATGAGTGACGCTTATCCGCTTCAGCACGTCACCTTGGATTGGTTGAAAAGCCGGGCCGATGGCTATCTTCCCGGTATGATTGGCGTCGAGCCGGTCGAGGTGGCCAACGGCAGATTGGTCGCAAGGCTTGAAATCGAACGGCGTCACGTAGCGCCCAATGGCTACCTTCATGCTGCGACTGTGATCGCTCTAGCGGACACGACGTGCGGGTATGCG
Source organism: Rhodospirillales bacterium (assembly GCA_965222395.1). GTDB lineage: Bacteria > Pseudomonadota > Alphaproteobacteria > Rhodospirillales > Casp-alpha2 > UBA4479. The sequence continues at coordinate 789,671 of OZ244947.1, read as the reverse complement.
ACGTTGGCGCACCTGCCTGATCATGGTGAGAGCTTCACGACGATTGAACTCAAATCCAACCATTTGGGCACGGCCACGAATGGCGCGATCCGGGCAACGGCGACGGCGCGTCATTTGGGCGGAAAGACCCATGTCTGGGATGCCGATGTGGTACGTGAAATCGATGGCAAGACGATAGCCCTGTTTCGATGTACGCAAATGATCCTTCAGAGAAAATAAGTCAACGATGAGGTCAGCGCACAAAGATCGCCTTAAGTTGCGCCATAACCTCTCGAAACAACAGGCCGACCCGACTGATATCCTGAGCGCCAGCGTTGAGCATATCGCTGATTTTTGACGGATCTTGCTCAGCACGAATTTCCGCCGCCAAGCCATTCCCCCGCTCTAGATTGACCAGTTTCGTCCCGTCGGACAGATCAACAATATCGAATACTTCGCGTCCCTTTGGCTTATACGTTTCCGTCTCAGCCGTCGTTGAAGACGCACTACCGATACCGGAACGGAGCTGCTGGAACGCGGCCAATACTGGACTGGTCTTAGGATCGATCATTTCGCATCCTACACTATGTTTTTGATAACGAGGAAGTCCGTCGTCTACTTACCTCAACGCCAGTCAGCGTCTTGATCATCCGCACCCAGTGCCCGCGGCGCAAATCGAATCGATGTCGGCGTCTTCGAGAGCTTTATTGGCGAACCGACCAAGCGCATCGGGCCGAGTTTATCGTGGTCGACGGGAACCACCATGTCCCGGTCGGCCAGTTCCGGGGCTTCCATTACTTGATCGACCGTACGAATGGCGCCGGCCGGCAAGCCGGCAGCGTGCAAATCGACCAACCATTCATCACGGCGGCGAGTCCTGAACGCTGCCTCCATCGCCTCATATAACGCCGCGCGGTTTTCCACCCGTTTCGGGTTCGTCGCAAACCTTGGATCGTCGGTCAGATCAGAAAGCCCGAGCACCGACAGTAACTTTCCGAACTGACGATCCGCGCCGATCGCCAACGCCAAGGGCTCGTCGGCTGTTTCGAAAGGCCGATATGGGCATACCGTCGGATGATCGTTGCCAAGGCGCTCCGGGCGCTGCCCCGTCATCAAATAAGCCGATGCCTGATTGGCCAGCAGCGTCACGGCACCGTCCAACAAAGAAACATCGACATCTTGGCCTTCACCTGTTCGTTCTCGGTGGAATAGCGCTGCCAAAACGCCTTGTGCCGCATATTGCCCCGCGACCATATCGGTCACCGCGGCGCCGACTTTCATCGGTTCCTGGTCTTGATCACCGATGATCGACATCAGTCCGCTTTCGGCCTGTATGACGAAATCGTATCCGGCTCGATCGGCCATTTTTCCCGTGCGGCCGTAACCGGAGATTGAGCAGACGATTAAACCTGGGTTATCGCGGCGAAGGGTATCAGGGCCGAGGCCAAACTTCTCCAACGTGCCTTTGCGAAAGTTCTCGACGATCACATCCGCGGACTGCGCCAGCTTTCGAACCTTATCGCGGCCTGTATCGGATTTTAAGTCTGCGACAACGGATCTCTTATTTCGCGAAGCCACCATGAAGTAGGCACTTTCACCCTTGTCGAACGGTGGCCCGAAGTGGCGAACATCATCGCCTTCGGGGCTTTCGATCTTGATGACGTCGGCGCCCATATCCCCCAGCACCATGGCGCACCAAGGCCCCGCCAGAACCCGTGAAAGATCTAGGACCTTTATGCCGTGCAGCGGTCCATGCGATGTGGATTTAGATGACATCGGGCGAGTTTAGATGCTCGTTCCGCAATGACAACGCCACCGAGCCAACATTGCCGTTCGACCTAGCCAGCGGTAGTCTAAATATAGGTACGACATCCAAGGGGGGTGATGTGTCCGACGATCCGAAATCGACGACCGAGCCGGGCAAATCGAGTGGAACTGCGATCCCATTTGCGGAACGTATAAATCAAGTCGACACCACGGCACCGTGGCAATGGCTCGCGCTCGGGTGGGCCGACCTCCGTCAGGCGCGCTGGATCAGCGTCCCCTACGCGTTTGTTTTCGTCGTCATTGGGTATGGGGTAACCCTCAGCCTTCATTTCGCCGACAAGTACTATCTGATTTGGCCGTTCGTCGCGGGGTTCATTCTCGTCGCGCCGGTATTTACCGTCGGATTTTATGAAATCAGCCGACAACTCGAACGCGGCGAACAGATCTCATTTACGACAGCGCTAAATGCCTGGCGACGGGCACCGGGGCGTATTTTTGGCGCCGGGCTTGCGCTGACATTCTTCCTCATCATTTGGATTCGAACCGCCGCGCTACTGTACGTAATCAACTTTCCGTACAAGATGCTGACGCTTCCCAATCTATTGAATCAGACATTCTTCTCGGTCGACGGCCTGACATTCCTGGCCATCGGCACATTTCTCGGAGCCATATTCGCGGTCTTCGCATATCTGCTGAGCGCCGTGTCGTTGCCCATGATGGTCGGCGAGCGCGCCGATTTTCTACCGGCACTGCTGACCTCGATCTTCGCCGTCACGCTCAATCCACGTGCGATGATTTTATGGGCAGCAATCATCGTTGTTGTGACGGCGGTCGGCCTGGCCACGGCATTCGTGGGACTGGCCATAACACTACCGTTGATTGGGCATGCGACATGGCATGCGTATCGATCGCTTGTCCGGCCTAAAGACAGCGCTAACTAAGCAGCGACGCCAAGAACCTCTCGGGCAAATCCGGGGTATGTATCTGCTACTTCATGGCCGACGGTCGAGCGCAGCAGCGCCAAGCGGTCTTCTTCAGGCGGGGGCGTTTTCGGGACCGTATCCGGAATATCGAAATCGAAACCGGTATTGTCCCGTACTTCCTCGACACTGTGGTCGGGTGAAACACTTTCAAGGCGAAAACGCCCTTTCGTCGCATCAAACGACATGATGCATAACTCCGTGACCAGGAACTTCGGCCCACCTGGTCGCGCGACGTCTGGCGGACTAACCCCTGGCGCACTGATGAAATCGACTTTCGGCACGAAGACCCGCCGCGAGTGCTCGGGCCGAAACAAGATTACTTTCGGCACCGTAAAGTACATGTACGCAGATCCGAACGATCCCGGAAACCGCTTGTCAACGTTCGGGTATTCCCCGGTTCCGACCAGATTGATATTCGCCGACCCATCGATTTGAACGCCGCCAAGGAAAAAAACATCGATCCGCCCCTGCCCCGCAGCGTCAAAGATTTCACGCCCACCGTCCGTGAACGGATTGGTTTCCTTACCGTGGATCAAAGCGACACGCGGCGTTCCGCCGCCGATGTGCCGGGCCAATAATGCGGCAGCACCAGGGATGGGCGATGCCGCGCCCACTGCGACATGCCGAACGTCATCGCCCTGAAGCAAACGTGCGATAGTCGTGATCAGAAATTCGTCACGGGAATAGCTCACTCGGCTGCCTCGGCATCACCGAATACGTTGCGCCGAAGATAATTTGAAAAGCCGTCATCGGTTTTTGCTTCGCGGGCATAACGCGCAATTTCATCAGAATCCGGCGGGTAATGCTCGATCAAACCCATCGGCTTGGCGCCCATCTTTGCCTGAGCCAGGGCCGTCACGTAAAAGCCCGGCAACGTCGCCGCGGCAGTGCCCTCCGTCGTCAGCAGACTTTCGTCTTGAACGTTCTCGACCGTGACCAAGAGCGTTTTCGACGCATGGGCAATGGTCGCCAACTCGCGGCGCCGGCCAATCCATACGTTGCCGTCTCTGTCGGCTAGCGGGCTATGGATAATTGCGACGTCGGGTTGGATGGCTGGAATTAAAACGATTGGACCGTTCCCCTCCCCCAGTGGATCATCGACGACCTTCCAGTCCTCGCGGTTGGCGACGATATCGGAACCGATCAGCCCCCCAAGCGGCATGAACGGCACGCCCTTTTCAGACGCCTGCAGTCCTGTGTGAATAGCTGGACAAGTGCTGTCGACAATATCGATATCTCCGTTCTCGACCGCTCGGCTAAAGCACGGCGCCAATCCCGCCTCCCCCAATGAAACCGCGGCACACTCTATGGTATCGACGCAACCGGCACCGATCAGCATATCGGCCGCCAAACCGTTGATCGGCACGGTCAGAACATGTAACCGGCGAACCTGACGTCTAATAATGGCTCTCACCAACGCCATCGGAACGAAGCTATATTCAGGCGGCAACGCAAGCAACGCACTGTCAGGCACCATTGCCGCCAGTGCATCGACGTCGGAAAGCATTTCTGTCATCTGATCATCAAGTCCAAACAACTTTGATGTATTTAGGAACCGGGCGTGACTGACTGCCAGTAGGTCGCGTTCAAGTCCATCAGGAAGCTATCGAGGCGCTGTTCCAAGCATCGGCGCACACTGAAGAAGCGCCCCTGTTTCGTCCGATACTGGCAATAGCCGTAAATATCCGCCGCACGCGCGGCACCGGCACTTGTTGATTCTCGCGGCGTTTCGCCCATCGTCCGCTCCCACAACGTTGCTCGGTTCACTGAAGTCATACGACCGCTCCTGGGTGTTTCGTTCACCAAACGGTTGACAATCCCAATGGCGGAATGCGCCGTGCTATTCTCGGCAAACACCTTGGCCGACGCCGGTTTGAGCTCGCGCATAACAAAATCTACCTCCGCATCCGACAGAGGATTGGGATCACCGGCTTCCGAAACTGGCACGAACGCCGCGAATTCCGTTGCAACCAAAGACTTTGGCGCCAGTCCTTGCCGCAACAGGTCCTGGGTCCCAATGGTCACCGTAACTGCTGTATAGCCGCGCTCCGATCTGAAAGATGCCCCCCTCAAAGGCAGTTGCACCATATCACCCGATTCTGTCGAGGCGATGAGCGAGAGATCGTCGAGGTTGACCGCAGTGTATGGGTAATGCCGCGTCGGGGTTTCTCTATTTTCCTGAAGGCAAATCGTCGACAGTTCCGCCGTACACACTGGACCATCACATTGAAGCGTCGCGTTCTGACCGGCGGCAACGACCCCCAGCATCTGCGGCGCTGCAGTCGCGGACCCCGTCGCAAAGACGACCCCCATTATTGTCGCTGCAATTAATCCACGCATATCCCCACCTCATTCTTGCCGGATAAGATGGTCCCACACTTAAGGACAAGGGGTCAAATTAGCGGACCCTTTGCAAAGCTTAGCGGACGAAGACATCCTCATCGTCATCGTCGTCCACCTTCGGCAATCCCGTCGCGCCGCGCTTATCGGTGTTTTCCAAATTTGTCCCACGAAGGTCGGCTTCGGCAAAGCTGGCATCCGTAAGCAAAGAGCCGCGAAAATCAGCATTGCGTAAATCCGCTTCGGAGAACTCGCACTTGGTGAAGTCCGCATTCCGCAAATTAGCACCGTTTAGAAGTGCGCCACGAAATCGCGCATGGTCCAGGTTTGAGCGCCACTCACCTCCACCCGCGCGAGTCGAAACCATGACATCGCTGAGATCGACGGCAACCAAGTTCGCGTTGGAGAGATTGGCGCGTGTAAACCGCGCGCCACGCAAGTCGGCCCGCGCGAATACTGCGCCTCGCAAATCGGCATAAGAAAAATCGGCCATCAAGCACTCCGACTTCGACAGATCACAGCCCTTCATTGTGGCCATTGAAAAGTCCGCCGCTGCAAGATTGACGCCCGAGAGATTCTGGTTGCTGAGATCCATCTTAGAAAAAACCGCGCGCTTACCGGTCTTGCCATTTGAACGAATCCATTCCGCATGTTCGGCCAGAATATCTTTCAGCGACATGTCCACTTTCTCAAGCGACTGTGCGATCTTCGCTTCTGACAGATCGACCTTCGAGAAATCAACGTTGTCGAACATTGCGCCGATGAGATCGGCGCCGGACAAATCGGCACCATCAAGGGTCGTCCCGACAAATACTGCCCCTTGAAACACGGCCCCAGATAAATTTGCGTCGGTGAAATCCGTGCCTTCCAAGTTACAGCCGGTCAGATTCGACAAGGACAGATTGGCACGAATGAATTTTGCATTCTTAAGATTGCAATCGGTCAAATCCGTTTGAACGACGACACTGTCCGAAACCTTGGCGCCGGTCATATCAGCGCCCCTAACCTTTGCTTTTTCCATCCCCGGCGATGGGTCCGATTTATTCAATGGCGTCAACTCGCCTTTGTCGCCCGAACGCAGCAACACGCCATCGCGCATATCGCAATCGACAAAGGACGCCATTGTCATGTCCGCACCGGACATGCACGCCCCCCTCAAATCGGCACGGTCCAGAGATGCGCGGATTAGAACGGCGTTCGTCAGATCGACGGCAAACAGATTACTCTCGTCCAGTTTGGCGTCTTCAAGTTCACAGTTGCAGAGCAGCGCGCCGACCATGTCGGCACGGCGTAGATCCCTGCCGCTCAGGTCCAAATAAGATAGGTCTTTCATTCCGAACTTGGCTCGCTCGCCACCACGCGCGCCTTTGAGGAAATCTTCATGGCGATCCAGAACCTCATCGAGCTCATGTTGCGAGAGCTTTGGCCAGTCAGACCCCAAGTCATCATTGTCTTTTAGTGCCATCGATTGTTCCAAAGCTTGCGTCCAGTGTAGTGAATACGATATCGGATAGGTTGGACTCGCCAACCTTCCAACGTTAATGGCCATGCGCGTTGCCGTCTGTGTCTCGCATCACTACCTAGCTGGAATGTTAAGTCCGCATGGTTAATCAGCAATTAATTGGGGCAACGATGTCGTACAGCACGAACGAGAAACCGATCCACATCATCGGTGGCGGCCTAGCCGGTTCAGAGGCCGCGTGGCAGATAGCGAGCAGAGGTCTCCCCGTCGTCCTCCACGAAATGAGACCTGTGCGCGGAACCGACGCGCATCATACCGACGGCATGGCGGAACTCGTCTGTTCGAACTCGTTTCGCTCTGACGATCACGAGGGGAACGCCGTCGGCCTGTTACACGAAGAAATGCGGCAAATGAATTCCTTGATTATGAGAGCCGCCGACGCCCACCGCGTTCCCGCAGGATCCGCCCTCGCTGTTGATCGTGATGGTTTTTCTGAGGAAGTGACACGTCAACTGACGGAGCACCCTCTTATCGAAATCGATCGAACCGAGGTGGATGGCCTCCCCCCCGCAGACTGGGACAACGTCATCATTGCAACCGGCCCGCTGACGTCGCCTGGACTGGCGGACGCCATTTGTTCCCTGACAGGGCAAGATCAGTTGGCGTTCTTCGATGCAATTGCCCCAATCGTCTACAAGGAGACGATTGATTTCGACGTCGCGTGGTTTCAATCCCGTTACGACAAAGGCGACGGCAAAGACTATATCAACTGCCCGATGAATGAGGCGCAATACGACGCATTCATCGATGCATTGCTGGACGGTGAGAAAACCCAATTCAAGGAATGGGAAAAGGACACACCCTATTTTGAGGGGTGTTTACCGATTGAGGTCATGGCCGAACGCGGGCGGAAGACCCTAACTTTCGGACCGATGAAGCCGGTCGGCTTGACGAACCCGCATAAACCCGACCAACGAAAACACGCCATCGTTCAGCTACGCCAAGACAACAAACTCGGTACTTTGTTCAATATGGTCGGCTTTCAAACCAAGCTAACGTACGGTGAACAGAAACGTATTTTCCGAATGATACCGGGCCTGGAGAACGCCGAATTCGCCCGGCTTGGCGGCATTCATCGCAACACGTTCATCAATTCGCCGCGCCTGCTGGATTCCACGCTTCGATTGAAGCGCCAACCACGTTTGCGGTTTGCCGGGCAAATCACAGGGTGTGAAGGCTACGTCGAGAGTGCGGCGATGGGGCTTCTTGCGGGCCGTTTCGCGGCGGCCGAACGGCGACAGCAAACGCCAAGCCTACCGCCCGCGACGACCTCTATTGGCGCTATCCTCGGCCACGTCACTGGCGGCGCCGAGGCCGACACATTCCAGCCCATGAATGCGAACTTTGGGCTATTCCCGCCACTCGATACCGATCATTTACCCAAAAAACAGCGTCCGAGGGGACGAGATCGGAAACACGCGCTATCCAAGCGCGCGCTCATCGATCTTTCCGAGTGGTTAGCCACGGACACCGCCGTCGCCGCCGAATAACGCCTAGACGGGGCGCCCCGTAATTGGATACTGCGGATCGTTGTAACCCGGTGTCGACGGATGACCTGGGCTGACCAACTTGTCCCAAAACGCCTCATCTTCATCCGCCCACTTGTCACGGTGATCCAACGCACCGAGATAGCCCTTCCATTGTTCGAATGTCCTGGGTCCCGCCAAGACAGATGAAATAATTGGATTGGCCATGACCCAGTTCACTGCCCAATCAGCCGCTGTCATACCCTTGCGTTCCGCATGTTTTTTAACCCGTTGCGCCAGTTTCAGGCTTTCTGGGCGCCATTCGGTCATCATGATGCGTTTGTCTCCAACACCGGCGCGGGTGTTTTTCGGCGGCGCCTCGCCGGGCGCGTACTTGGCGGTCAATACGCCGCGTGCAAGCGGGCTGTATGGAACGACTCCAAGGCCAAAGTGATTGCAGGCCGGCAAAATGTCTCGCTCTGCCTCGCGCGTCATCGGATTGTAGTACGGCTGACAAACCACGGGCATCGGCAGGCCCATAGCGCTGGCCGTCGCGCACAGCAACGATATCCGCCATCCGTAGTAATTCGATACACCGTAATAGCGGATCTTTCCGCTTTGAATTAGATGTCCAGCGGCCTCCAATGTCTCTTCCAGGGGCGTGTTCACATCGTCTTTGTGGAAATAATAGATATCAATGTAGTCCGAGCCCAACCGTTTCAAACTGGCGTCGCAAGCCTGCGCCAGCCATTTTGCGCCGAGCCCGCGCTGATTGGGACCTGTACCCATAGGGTTGTAGACCTTGGTCGCCAAGACCCAGTCATCACGGGTTTTCTTTATCGCCCGCCCGACCACCGTTTCTGACTTTCCGCCGTTATACGCGTCCGCCGTATCAATGAAATTGATACCTTGAGCACGCGCATGATCGATTATCTTCACAGCCACTTTTTCCGGTGTGCGTCCGCCGAACATCATGGCACCCAAACATAAGGGCGATACACGTAGACCGCTATTACCCAATCGACGGTAGTCCATTCGCAATCCTCCAAATTAATGCGCGTCAGGTCCGTAACGACGCAAGATATTCGACCCCAAAGGCAGGAAAGACACGATATCAGGTATGATTCCCGATGATCGCGGTGTCGAATACACCCAAATCGTAGTACCATAAGGGGCAAAACGATTCCGCGTGCGTAGAGTCGAAACAAATTTAAGACACAATGCCAATGCATTGTAAACATTGGCAAATTATTGAGGCTCAAGTCGATCAATCGATGAAGGACGTAGCTTTTCACCGACTCGGCCGGAAAATGCGACGGATTTCCATCGGTCGCCTCGCTGGCTGCGCGATTTTGGCTCTCACCGTTCTTCAATTGGCACCCACTGAAATCGGCGCACAAAGCCCGACAGAAGCACTTTTCCAAGCCGTTGCAATTAACGACATTTCGGCCCTTGAAGCCGCTATCGACGCCGGTGCCGATATGGCCGCAACGAACGAAGACGGCATGACCCCGGCGGACTTGGCGGTCGATCTGGGGCACTTTCGTGCCGCCCACGTCCTACTCGCACGTCGAACCGAAGGCCGGAATGGACGTCCGCGGGTGACGGACAAAGGACGCGAAGCCGTCGCCGCCCCCCGTGCGCGACTACAGGACCCGGACGCGCAGCGCCCGGCGCAACCACCTAGGCAGAATCCGATCCTCGCGGACATCACGCCGCCGCAAAGACCGACGCCCCCGACAACGGATGCTCTCGCCGACGATACAGCAACGCCGGAAATTCAACCTGTGGCGCCAGTGCCCGAATTGCCGCCAGAGTCGACGATAACGGAACTCCCTGCAACGCCGGCCGTACCACCGGCCCAAACTGCCGACGAGCCCGAGCAAGATGGCGGACTGCTCTCTGGCCTGTGGTCCGGTGTAAAGGACGTTGTCACACTCGGCGGGCTTTTCGGTGACGCCGAAGAGGAACAAGCCCCGCCAGAAGCCGCGGAGCAGGCAGCCGCGCCAAGACTAAGCAGCCCGGCCGATCGGTTCTTTTCCAAGCCAGCCGCGCAAAGCGATAGCGCCGCCGGTCGAATGGTCGATCGCATGCGTGACATGGTGGGGGCCGATACGGCAACTGAAAACGAATTCGGCCTTCCTCAACTGCCGGTGGTCCCTCCTGTGTATCCTACGGATGATGGTGCGCCATCGTTGGCGCTGCCCCCCCTCCAACAGACGAGCCCTCGACCGGACGGGCCGTCGGAAACCCCTAGTGAAGTACCAGGTTTGGTCCCGCCTATTGCGTCTAGCGCGACGGTTGCGACGGTGCCCTCGCCACTGGATGTTCCAGACTTACCGGGCAGCATCGAGCTGCCGGCGAGCGATACCGATCTTGGTATTCCTGAACTTTCGGAGGAAACCGGACCCGTCGACACAGCAGACCTGGATATCCCGGGTTTACCGCCGGAACTCAGCGTGCCAGGCCTTCCATCTGACCTGCGACAACCGGACCTGTCCGATGAGATTCCAGGCATCATCCCGCCGCCCAGCACGGGAATCGCGGACATTCCCGGTTTGGAGGCGCTTCCCGGTTCGGTAACCGGAGAATTTCGCAGGCCGGGCGGTTTAATCCAACCCGACGACCCCAACGTCTTGCCGCCGCCCGGCAGCAACGCACTTCAAGACCGCTTGCGCCGGATCGACGAGATTTTAAATCGGGAACCGGCAGAGGTGCGAAACCGATTTGGCGGACGCACGGCAGACACATCTGGCGCTGTACCACCGATTGGGAGCGCACCTGCAAAGCCGCCTGTTCAGGCGGAGTCCATCGACACACCGCGACGTCCCTCTGATACGCTCGGCGTTACCACCCCCAGGGACCCATCCGCTATTCTTCGGTCGACACGCGAGCGCCGCGCCGGCCCACCCAGCGTCGTTCAACCGCTGCTCCCGGCGCCGGCTCGTGATCGAACGGAGTTGGGGCATCAATTGAGGCCCCCGACGAAGGGCATCACGACGCGGGACGAACCGGCCAGCCGCTTGGCGGATCGGCTCGCGCGGATCACCGAGCGACCCTATCCAGATGACGACATCTACGGACTGCCGATTGTTCGTCCGTCAGTGGACGGTACGGCACCGCCACGTGCGGATATCGTCGTTACGGAACTAGAGAAATCGCGCCAGGACCAGACCGACGCTCGGATTCACGCCCTCGCGCGATTTTTCCGCGGCAATCAGGAAGAGGACGTCGGCATGCAGCCGCCGAATAACACAGTCGCTTCAGAACCGCTCCCCCGCGTCATCGACAACCTCATTCCCGAAAACGATCCGGCGCGCAACCAAGTGGTTGATGACCGGCTATTGGATTTGTCGGGCATTGCCTCGACCCAGCCAGAATTATCGCAACCCGGCGCGAGCGCAACGCGGAATGGCCGATTGGACGAACGATTTTTGGACCGCCTAACATCCGTACTCGGCCCAACCCAGACGCGGGGGCCATCAGTGTCCGGGCAGAACGGAGACAACAATGGCATCGGTTTAAACACGCTTGATATCCCAGAGGAACAGATCGTCCAGAAACCGAAACCGGATATTCCCGACCCCTGGACCATGACGGTTGAACGATCGGATCCAACTGGAGATGGACGCACCCTGGGTGTGACGGCGATCTCCCCCAACGACGGCTCCGAAATCCGACCAGAGCAAGGCACTGTTCAATCCATGGTTGGGCGGATCCGCCAATTATTGGTTGGCCCCGAAGGCCCCACCCCTGACACCAATGAATTGGAGGCGCTAGACGATATCGAGCGCCAACAAACGGCAGAGGAATTACTATCGGAAGCACTTCGCGACGGCACTCCCATGGCACTCCCGGATCAAAGCCAATGGTCGGTGACAGAGGTGGACCCGGCAGCAGCACCGATTGGGGTCCCGCCGCGTCCGCGACCGGGCGCCTTGACGCGAACGTCACTCCAAGACGTTGTTTTGAGCATCGGCGAGTCCGTGACCTTAGAAAACACCCTGCCCCCGCAGCAAGATGGTCTCGACCCTACCAATGAGTGCATTAAGAAGAACCGTGGCACGACCCTGTTTTGTGTCGAATCGGTCGATTGGCCGTCCGACCTTCGGCAGGCCTTTTCCGTTCCGACCATCCTGTACACAGGTCCGATGGCAATTACCCGTTACGATCAGGGCATTCCCTCTCGGTTTCACTCCCTCTTCGACTCCAACGAGTTTGAAGACGTGGTCGCCTATTTTCAGGCGCGCTACGGCGAACCAACGGAAATTTGGAAACGCTCGATTGCGCCCCTGGCGCAGCCGCGCATGGACAATCCCACAGTGACATGGCGCAGCCGGAGTAGCCGCGACAATGTCATATCAGTGCTAGAAGTGCGCAAGTTCGACGATACGCGGGGGGGCTTCCCAGACACGACGCGGGGTGCTGTCATGCTCTATCACCACAATGCCGCAGCCATATTCCCGCAGGTATCATCGCATGAACTGATGCGTTTGCGCCGAACCCGCTAGTTACGGTGGGCTAAGGGCGTCCACGCATGGCGTGCCACAGCACCGTCAATTGGCGGGACATACCGGGTTGTGCAGCCAAGTAGGCCACGGGGTCGTTGTCGTGACGCCGCAAGCCCCGTAAGTACAGCCGCGATAGACTGACCGGCAACATCGCAGGAATCAGAGACCGCGGCATGGACCGGGCATCGTCGCGCACCATCTCCAACTTCTCTTCCGCAACGTCCAGTAAAGGCTTTGTGATCGGCCGATAATCGGCATTGTCCGGCCACTGTGATGGTATGCTTGGATCGAGACCGGCAACCCGGCACAAGTCTGATGGCAATGTCACGCGCCCCGATGCCGCTTGATGCGGAATTGCGCGCGCCAATCCGACAAAAGCGATCGCAATACCCGCAGCATCAACGACGTTACGAAACCGATCCGGGTCGGCACCAAGTATCTTTATGGACAGCCGTGTTAAGACCCCAGCCGTTCCGGCGGCATATTTCTTTAGGTTCTCAATGCCGGACGGAGGTAATTCATCCAAATCCGTCTCGCGGCAATCAATGATCTCCATAAAATCGCGTATCTGAAGATCGTGCGCCCGAACGGCATCCGACAACGGCCGTGCGACTTCATGCGCCGGTGGTGAACCGGCGGCGATGCCTTCCATCGCATCGCGCCAAAACTGCAATCTCATCCGCCCGATCAAGGGTTCGGACACCGTTTCCCGGATTTTTGAGAGCTCCAAGTTAAACGCATACAAGGCAAGTAATGCGTCTCGACACGCCGCCGGCGCGAACAGCACCGACAAGAAACGGTCGTTGTCGTACATGCGTACCCGTTCGGCGCAAATATTAATCTCGCTCGTCGTCATATGTATTTGAAAAGAGACATGATCGACACCTTGGCACCCGGGAGCCAGCACCTTATATGGTTCTCAGGGAACACGGCGAATGCTGGTCGTTCCCTTGGTTAAATCATTACAGCCCCGAGAGGAAGCAATATGGCTTTTGAACTTCCCGCCTTACCGTACGACAAGACGGCACTGGAACCGCATATGTCGGCGCAAACCTTCGATTTTCACCACGGCAAGCACCACAACACCTATGTTGTGAACTTGAACAATCTCGTTGCCGACAGCGATTTTGCGGGCAAGAGCCTTGAAGAGATCATCAACGCGACCGCGGGTGACGCCTCCAAGGCAGGTGTCTTCAATAACGCCGCGCAAGTGTGGAACCACACGTTCTTCTGGAATTCTATGTCGCCAAATGGCGGCGGTGCACCGTCTGGCGATTTGGCAGCCAAAATCGACGCGGCCTTCGGCAGCCTGGATGGTTTCAAAGAGAAATTCAAAGAAGCCGGTGCGACCCAATTCGGTTCTGGCTGGGCGTGGCTCGTCGTCGGTGATGGTGGCGCACTTGAGATCGTCAAGACGGCAAATGCCGAAACGCCCATTACGCAAGGCAAAACCCCGCTCTTGACCTGTGACGTTTGGGAACACGCCTATTACCTGGATTACCAAAACCGCCGCCCGGACTTCTTGGCTGCCTTTTTGGATAACTTGGTTAACTGGGATTTCGCTTCGGAAAACCTGGCGAACGCCTAGTATTTACAAAGAACGAGCAAAAAAAGGGCGCGATGACATCGCGCCCTTTTTTCTGTGCGCACTTCACACAGCAATAAGGGCCGCCGCAACGCGCCGTTCCTCGGCAACCAATACATTGAAGGTTCGGCACGCGGCACCTGTATCCATCCACTCCAACGAGATACCAGTTTCCTTAAGGCTGGCCCTCAATCCTTCTGGAACCGATACAAAGTCCAGCCCACATCCCACCAACAGGATATCGACAGACTCGGAAGCCGCGTAGACAGGCGCGAGGGCTTCAACCGTGACGTCGTCGCTAGTCGTCGCGACCCAAGGATGGGTTATCTCAGGAAAGACAAGGACGCTCCCTGGATACTGGATCGTAGAAATACGGAACTGACCGTCGCCGTAGCCCTGGATCATCTGCCGGCCCTGTAGAACGACAGGTTTGACGTCGAGTCCGAGATCGCTGGGACTCAAGCGGTGCGCTCCGGGCCCGCCTCGTCGCTGCCGTCAATTCCACCGCGGGCGCGCTCGTCGAGGCCCAGATAAATCAACAGCGGCACGGCTAGGCAGATCGAGGAATACGTTCCGATGATGACGCCCCAGATCATCGCGAAGCTAAAGTCCCGAATCACTTCCCCACCCAAGATGTAAAGGGCGAGCAACGCAATCAACGTTGTCACTGAGGTCATAATAGTCCGCGACAGTGTCTTATTGATCGCCAGGTTGAGAAGTTCCGGCAGTTCCATGGTCTTGTATTTTCGGAGTTTCTCGCGAACGCGGTCATAGACCACCACGGTATCGTTGATCGAATACCCCGCAATGGTCAGGACGGCCGCGACGGTCGACAAATTGAACTCTAACCCCAGCAGCGCGAATATGCCGATTGTCGTGATTACATCGTGCAACAAGGCAATGACGGCACCAACGCCAAATTGCCATTCAAAACGGAACCAGATGTAGACCAAGATCGCCAAGATCGCCAACGAGACCGCCATAATGCCGTCTTGAAGCAGTTCCTCAGAGACTTTCGGACCGACGAATTCCGTACGTCGGTACTCGACCTCTTCTCCCAACTCACCACGGACAGCTGCGACCGCCGCTTGCTGGGCTTCTTCGCCCCCGTCCTGCCGTTGAATACGGATCAGCACATCGGTATCGGCGCCAAACTCTTGAAGGGAGATGTCACCGAGTCCAAGGGTCGACAGCTGCGACCGCATTCCGCCGATATCGGCGGGTGTATCGGTTCGCACTTCTATCAAGATGCCGCCTTTGAAGTCGATCCCGAAATTCAGCCCCTTGGCAAAAACGATGCCGATCGACGCGAGAACCAAAGCGGCTGAAAAAGCAAAAAATATGATGCGCTTGGTGATAAACGAGATGTCTGGATCCACGGGAATGAGGTTGATCGCCTTCATCGTGTGCTCCTTAAATCGGCAGTGCGTCGGGGCGCTTGGACCGAAGCCAAGTAACCACAAACAGGCGGGTCAGCATAATCGCCGTGAACATAGACGTAACGATACCGATCGCTAGCGTCACAGCAAAGCCTCGAACGGGCCCGGACCCGAAGGCAAACAACAAGATTGCAGCAATGAGGGTCGTCAGGTTTGCGTCGATGATCGTTGTCAACGCGCGCCCATACCCGGCATCAATGGCCGAAATCGGGGTTCGTCCGGCCCGAACCTCTTCGCGAATACGTTCGAAGATAAGTACGTTGGCATCGACCGCCATGCCGATCGTCAGTACGATTCCCGCAATCCCCGGTAGGGTCAACGTCGCCTGGAGCGCCGACAACGCACCCAAGATCAGCAGTATGTTCGCCACCAACGCAATATCAGCATAAATGCCAAATCGACCGTAGCTAAGCGCCATAAAAATCAACACGCCGACCAGGCCGATGATGCTGGCGAGTTGTCCTGCTGCAACGGAATCGGCGCCGAGACCCGGTCCGACGGTTCGTTCTTCGAGAATGACAAGCGGCGCCGGCAACGCACCTGCCCGCAAGAGCAAAGCAAGGTCATTGCTTTCCTCGACCGTGAACGTACCGGAAATCTGACCGCTGCCGCCCAAAATCGGTTCGCGGATGACCGGCGCCGAGATCACCTCGCCGTCCAGAACAATCGCAAAAGGGCGATCCACGTTCTCTGTCGTTACGTTTCCGAAGCGACGGGCACCGATGGTATCGAACCGGAAAGTCACCACCGGTTCGTTGGTCCGCCCATCGAAACTTGGCTGTGAATCCACCAAATTTTCGCCACTGACGGCCACTCGTTTGCGGATCAAGAGTGTCTCGGGTTGACCAGGGCTTGCGGCCCCTTCCGCCATTGGGATTAACACCGAACCAGGCGGTACGCGACCGGCTAGCGCTTCTTGCAGTGAGTTCTGAACGTCGACCATCTGGAACGTTAAGCGAGCCGTCTGTCCGATCAGGCGCTTAACCCGTTCCGGGTCATCAACGCCGGGCAACTGCAAAATAATCCGATCGTCGCCTTGGCGCTGAATTGTCGGTTCACGGACGCCGGTCTCGTCGATCCGGCGACGAACGATCTCTATCGATTGCTGGACCGCAGAGACGCGACGTTCGGTAATCTGTGCGTCGGTGAGTTCAACGACAATTCGATCGCCCTCTTCCGAGGCGCGGGCCTCAATATCGAGGTCACGCAGCAATTCGAGCGCCCGGTCGCGCTGCTGGGGATCGGCAATCGAAACACTGATGCTGGTCTGCTGTTTGCCAAGGCCGCGGTAACGGATGCGCTCTTGCCGCAATGCGGCCCGCGCCGAATCAACCAGGGACTCGAGATATTCGTCGATAACCGCCTGCACCTCTACCTCAAGCAGAAGATGCGACCCCCCACGTAGATCGAGACCCAAATTAACTTGCTGGTTTGGAATCCAATCTGGAAGCGCTTCAACCGACTTCTCGGGCGCGAAATTCGGTGCCGCAAACGCAAGCCCGATCAAGCAAATCAGTGCAACAACGACTTTTTTCCAGGTCGGAAAATCAACCATATACCAGGACCTTAGCTCTTGAGGCTGTTAAGCCTTGTTGTCGTCTTTTTTCGTGTCCGAAGTGTCCTTTGGCGTTTCCGTCGATGCAGAATCAGCCCCTTCGCTATCGTTGGCGTTGGTATCGGCTTTCTCGTCGGCCTGTGGTGCGGCCTGCGCCGGCTTTGCCCCACCACCGAACAAACCGCCGAAAAGGCCACCGGATTTTTGTCCAGAATCATTTGCCGCTTGCCCCGCGACGGGCTCCGTCCGGTTTACGACCGTTGCAATGGTGCTGCGCTGTAGCTTCACGCGCACATCCTTCGCAATCTCCGCCACCAATTCGTTATCGTTCTCGACCTTCGTGACCGTCGCCAAGATACCGCCCCCGGTAATAATCTTGTCGCCACGGCGGACGGCGGCCAGCATTTCACGGTGCTGTTTCATTTTCTTTTGCTGCGGACGAATCAGCAGAAAATAGAAAACGATGAAAATTAGTATAAGCGGCAAAAAAGCCTGAAAAGCGTTGCCGCCCGCGGCCCCGCCCGCTGCTTGTGCAAATGCCGGCGAAATGAACATCCGTCTATCTCCTCAGTATCGCGGTCTGCCGCGACGGTCCGCAGCAGTCCGGCAAAGTTGCGGGACTATAACGGTCCCGGCCCGAGTTGCAACCGCTTCAAGAGCCGTTTGCACCTTGATATTTCTTCACATTCTAACGCGATTGACGTTACCGTGGGCCGCGATTACCTTCCGCCGCCATGAGCGAAACAAACATGCAAGAAATTCAACAACTTTTGGGCCGGATTGCCGATGCGCTCGATCGCATGGCCCCGCCGCCTAAACCGCAAACCAGTCTCGACGACGCAGATGCATTCGTTTGGCATGCCGACGGCGAATGGCTGGAGCCTATTCCCAAGGTGAACCGCGTCGACCTGGGCCTGCTCCGCGGCATCGATCGTCAACAAGACCAGTTAGCCGATAATACGCGTCGTTTTACGGAGGGGTTTCCAGCCAATAATGCGTTGCTTTGGGGCGCCCGCGGAACCGGAAAATCATCGCTCGTTAAGGCCGTTCACGCCCGAATCAACGAGGAAAAGTCTGGTTCTCTGGCTCTCATCGAGATTCATCGCGAGGACATTCCATCGTTGCCCATCCTTCTGACGCGTCTGCGTCGCGAGGCGAAGCGATGCTTAATATTTTGCGATGATTTGTCGTTCGATAGCGAAGACCAAACCTACAAGTCGCTAAAGGCTGTCCTGGACGGCGGCGTTGAAGGCCGACCGACCAACGTCTTATTCTACGCGACCTCCAACAGGCGTCACTTGATGCCGCGTGACATGATCGAGAATGAGCGGTCAAGTGCCATCAGTCCATCGGAAGCCACGGAAGAAAAAGTTTCCCTTTCCGACAGATTCGGCCTTTGGCTCGGCTTTCATAACCTGGATCAACAAACCTATTACGCGATCATCGAAGGGTATGCCGCCCATTACGGACTCGACGATCCATCCATTGACCTTCGCGCGGAAGCCAATGAATGGTCCGTTACGCGTGGGGCGCGTTCCGGCCGCGTCGCGTGGCAGTATATCCAGGATCTCGCAGGGCGATTAAGCAAATCTCTCGATTAAAGTCGATATGCTCAGATCATGCGACTGACGAACATCGCGCCGCCTAAAAGCATTATGGCGCCCAAAACAGCATTAATAACCCGATGCATCCGATGTCGGGCCGCAGCCTCGCTTTCGCGTCGCATGGCCCCTTCCGGTCCGTCAAATTTGCGATTGCGCATCTGGCGCGCGTAGACTGACACGACATACCCGGCGTTGCGCTCGTGCGGGTCGCCATAGTGCTCAAAAATCTCGGCGCGCAGCGAAATAATCAGTCCGACCAATCCAACGAAACCGACCCCGAGCCAGCCATAAAACTGATAACCGAAACTGACGGCGCAACCGATCATAATCGAAATCGCGACAAAAGCCGTACGTTGGGATCTAAGAAGCTCAGCCAACATAGCGCAAAGTGTAGCATGAAATCCTACGATCAAGCAGGAAAATAGGCAAAACGTCACCTAGCCGGTGCGGCTAAGGTATTCCATGGGGTCGCGAGGTCGGCGGCCTTTACGTATCTCAAAATGAAGTTGAGGCTCAGCAACGCTACCGGTTGACCCGACGGTTGCGATCTTCTGCCCCTTCTTAACTTTTTGGCCGCGTTGAACGAGAAGTCGATCGTTATGGGCATACGCTGTCACGTAACCATCGGAATGCTTAATCAGCAAAAGATTGCCAAAACCACGGATCTCATTTCCCGCGTAAGCAACGACACCATTTTCCGCGGCGGCGATCGGCGTTCCGCGCGCTGCACGGATATTGATCCCATCGTTCCGCAGACCGCCACTCTTGTTACCAAACCGAGAAACAACCCGCCCCTCAAGTGGCCAGACAAACCCGCGTCCCGAGCGGGCGGGTGGCGCACTAACAGGTATCGGCGGTTTTTGCGGCGGTATGACCGCAATTTCTCCGCTTCCCGTTGGCGGTGTCGGCAATCGGACAGTCCGTTCCGCAGGCGGAGCAGATCGCACCGCTGGAGGCGGCGCGGAAACCGACGGAGGAGGCGCGACCCTCGTCGGGCTGGGTTTACGGGCAAGGGCCGGCTTCACCGGTTCGGTTCCGGGTATTACGACGACTTCCCCTACTCTGATGGTATATGGCGGGTCAATCGCATTAAGGCGCGCCAACTCGTAGACACCGACATCAAACCGCTGCGCAATGGCGTACACGGTATCACCAGATGCGACGCGATACTGTTGCCCCCTCGGCAACACGATTCGCTGTCCGACGCTGAGCAAGTACGGCGGCTCAAGCCCATTTGCGCGGATGATCGCCGCAGCCGGAACACGGTGGCGGCGGGACAATGCATGAACGGTATCCCCTGGCCCAACGATAACAGCGGACGCCCCGATAAATGATGCCGCATTCGTTCGTGGGGTTGCGCGTTCAGCGGTCGCTCGTAAAGGTTCGCGCGACATTTCTTGCCTTGGCGGCGGCTTATTGATGTCACGTGCCGGCACATGAAGGTTTCCGCACGCCGCCACGAGGATGACTACGCCTCCAGCAAACAAGAACCGTATCGTCATGGTTCGTCCTCGTCACTGATGAGAGGCACAAATCGAACACTACCGAGTTCCTCGGTTCTAACATCATCGCCGGATTTAGTGATCTTCAGCAAGCTTTGCACACGTTCTTCCAGGCCGACAGGAACAACCATCACCCCACCGTCATCTAGTTGACTGAGTAAGACTTCGGGAATGTCCAAGGCAGCCGCAGTAACGATTATTCGGCTGAACGGCGCCTGCTCCGGCCACCCCTTCGAGCCATCCCCACATCGCGTAACAATATTCGTGAAGCCAAGTGCCTTGAACCGTTTTTCCGCTTCCTCTTGCAAGGGGCGATGACGTTCAATCGTGTAGACGCGGCGCGATAACTTTGCCAATACGGATGTCTGGTATCCGCAACCCGTCCCAATCTCGAGAACTTTGGACCTATCGCTCAGGTCCAATGCCTCAGTCATCATCGCCACAACTGTCGGTTGGGATATCGTTTGATGAAGTCCGATTGGCAAAGGCGAGTTTTCGTAAGCACGGTCTCGAAAGGCGGGCGGCACAAAAAGCTCTCGCGGCAACTCCCGCATCGCCTGCAGTACATCTTTGTCGGAAATACCGTCCGCGACCAATGCCGACTGAAGTGTGGCCGCATTCATCGCGGCCGCCGTCATTTCATCTGCCCCTTCAGCGCGCGCAACGTAGCCAAATGCGTCAAATCCAAAGCCAACGGCGTGACGGCCACTGCATGCCGATTGACGGCAGCAAGGTCGGAGCCCTTCAGAAACCGTTCTTCATCCCGTTGCGGGCCGATCCAGAAATATTCATCACCGCGCGGGTCAACGCCGCGCGTTAAATCACCGCCAATCTTTCGACGTCCTTGTTTGCAGATTTCGATACCGGTTACCGCCGACGCCGTGGCGTCCGGGAAATTCACATTCATGAAAATTCCCTCGGGCCAACCTGCGCCGAGAAGGTGCTTGAGAACTCGCGGCGTCCATTTTTTGCCGGTCGACCATTTCACTTTATGCCGGTCCTCATAGACCTGACTGAGGGCAACCGAGGGAATGCCAAGCAAGGCGCCTTCCATCGCTGCGGCAACCGTGCCCGAATACGTCACGTCCTCGCCCAGGTTGCCTCCACGATTAATCCCAGAAAGCACTAAGTCCGGCTTGACGTCGACCATGATTTTCCGCACGCCTAACAAAACCGCATCCGTCGGTGTTCCATCGACCGCGTATTTTCGCTCCGACACGTGCCGAATACGCAACGGACGACGGAGGGTCAGCGAGTGACTCGTGGCCGATTGCTCTGTTTCGGGGGCACAGACCCATAGCTCGCCGACGTACGGTTTGATTGCGTCTTCGAGCGCCTTTAGACCCGGCGCATGTATGCCGTCGTCATTCGACAGCAGAACGCGCGCTTTTTTGAGGTTCAATCCGGCCTTAGGCATCGGCGCGAAGAACCTCCAGTCCGCCCATGTATGGCCGCAAGACGTCGGGAACAACGATGGAGCCATCTTGTTGCTGATAGTTTTCCAGGATTGCGATCAGCGTCCGGCCGACCGCCAAACCGGACCCGTTCAGCGTATGCACAAAATGCGTGCCTTTCTCACCTTTCGGACGGAACCGCGCATTCATTCGCCGCGCTTGGTAATCACCGCACACGGAGCAGCTGGAAATCTCGCGGTACTTATCCTGTGCCGGTAGCCATACCTCGATATCGTAGGTCTTCCGCGCACCGGCCCCCATGTCACCAGTACACAGGACCACCGTGCGGAACGGCAAACCGAGCTTTACCAAAATGTCCTCTGCACAGGAGGTCATGCGCTCCAGTTCCGTTAATGACTCGTCCGGGTGCGTAACAGCAACCATTTCCACCTTGGTGAACTGATGCTGGCGGATCATGCCTCGCGTGTCTTTACCTGCCGAGCCGGCCTCCGAGCGAAAGCACCATGTCATCGCCGTATACCGTCGCGGCAGATAGTCTTCATCGACGATCAGCTCGGAAACGATATTGGTCAGTGGCACTTCGGCCGTCGGAATCAACCAATATCCATCCGTCGTCTTAAAAAGATCATCGCCAAATTTTGGCAGTTGCCCGGTACCGAACATTGTCTTGTCGTTTACCAAGGCTGGCGGATTGGTCTCAATGAACCCGAATTCATCTACATTATGATCCAGCATGAACGCAGCCAACGCCCGTTCCATCCGGGCCAAACCATCCGACAGCAAAACGAACCGGGCGCCCGCAAGCTTCGCAGCCGTTTCAAAATCCATCATGCCCAGTGCTTCGCCGAGGTCCACATGGTCCTTGACCGGAAAATCAAACTCTCGTGGCTCGCCGACCCGTCGCACTTCAACGTTGTCGGCCTCATCCACGCCGTCCGGTACATCTTCCATGGGCAAGTTGGGCAGTCCCGCCAATGCGTCATACAGGTCGTCGGACGCCGCGGCGGCGGCTGCCTCAGCCTCGGCTTGTGCGCTTTTGGACTCGGATACACGATTAATGACGTCGGTCGCATCTTGGCCGCGAGATTTCAGCGCACCAATCTCTTTAGACAGCGCGTTTCTCTCCGTCTGTAACTCTTGCGCCTTCGTTTGCGAATCTCGTCGCGCCGCGTCTAAAGCAATCAAGTGCAACGCGGTGGGTGGAAGACCCCGCCGCGCCAAACCTGCGTCAAAAGCATCCGGATTTTCTCTGATCCATTTGATATCGAACATAAGAGGTGCCTGAAACAGTCTAGAGACGAGTGTGATTGCACTTAGCACGAAATACCGGTGCGAACACCCGTTTCATCGACAGGATGATAACCAACGACCTCGCATGGGCGTTTGGTGGGCGATTAGGACTTACTCTCTGTCGCGTCCGCCTCGTCGTCATCTTGTTCATCCAAACGTTGCAACCGCTTTTTCTCGGCGAATCGGGCTGCAATGATTGAAATCTCGTACAGCAGAATCGTTGGGATCGCGAGGCCAATTTGGCTGATCGGATCCGGCGGCGTCAGAATGGCAGCGGCTATGAAGGCGGCAACGATGGCGTACTTCCGTTTCGCGGCCAACCCATCGGCCGTGACCAGCCCGGCACGGGACATCAGCGTCAGGACGACGGGCAATTCGAAACAAATTCCGAAAGCGAAAATAAGGCGCATGACGAGAGACAGGTACTCATTGACCTTGGCCTCTAGTTCGATCGGGAGATTATCGCCACCGCCCGTCGTTTCAAACCCGACAAAAAACTCCCAGGCAACGGGCAAGATGTAGTAGTAGACGAGCGCCCCACCCATGAAGAACAAAATCGGTGTCGCGATCAAAAACGGCAGAAACGCAGACTTTTCATGTTTGTACAGGCCCGGCGCGATGAACAACCAAATCTGGCATGCGACAAAGGGAAACCCGACGAACATCGCGGTGAAGAAGGCGACTTTGATGTAGGTAAAGAATGCCTCGTGCAGCGCCGTAAAGATCAATCGCCGATCACGGCCCGTTTCGTCGAAAACATCGGCTAACGGCTGAACCAGAAAAGCGTATAGGTCTGCCGCGAAATAGAAACTGATGATGAAAAGGACGACGATCGCGGCAACCGACCAGAGCAGACGAGTACGGAGTTCAACGAGATGCTCCAACAACGGCATCTTTGAACTTTCGATGTAGTCGTCGTCCTTGGCCACGCGGATCAATCCTTACGAACGTCAGCGTCGGAAGACACAACGCTAGGGGCCGACGGGGCTTCGACGGGCGTGTTGGCCACATTATCGTCGGCAACTGCGACATCATCCGCATAGCCCTGTGCCGCCTTGGTCAAATCGCCTTCGATACGGCGCATATCGTCAAGGTCCTTAGCGACATCGCCATCGGGATCGAGGGATTCTTCTATTTCTTTCCTTAGGTCACCGCCGGCACCGGCCTCAATTTCCTTGCGCATATCCGCCAGTTCGGTTTCCCGAACGATATCGTCCAAGCCGCTTTGGAAATCCCGCGCCATCCCGCGAACTTTGCGGATCATGCCGGTTATAGTCTTCAATGCACGTGGCAAGTCTTTCGGCCCGATGACGATTAACGCCAACACCGCGACCAAAAACATTTCTTGCCAGCCGATATCGAACATGGCGATCGACCCTGATCAGATTACGCGCCCACACGAGTTACCGTGTCGCAACAACACGGACCCGGGCCGCCTCAGCTGCCCGCAGCTTTGTCTTTTTCGGTCTCGCGCGCTGCCACCGTCTCGCCCGCCTCGGAGTCGATAGCCTTTTTCTCACCCGTGTCCGAACCGGACTCGGCATCGGCCTCTTCTTCCTTCATGCCTTTTTTGAAGGATTTCAAACCCTTACCGAAATCGCCCATCAGCCGAGAGATCTTGCCACCGCCACCGAATAAAACCAGGACGACCGCGAGAACGATAAGCCAATGCCAAATACTGAACGCACCCATTAGAAACTATCCCATTAGCTAACGCGTTGTAGTCAATCCCGATGAGAGCGGTTCGGACGAACGGCGTACCATTCCAAGTACGACGACGGCATTTGTCGATGCCGCACCCTCCCAGGAGAGATTACAAATACGGTAGATATCCTGGTTTGCAAGGTATTTGTGGTCTGAGCGTCACCAACCAGCCCGATCAGCGATTAGGTCTTAGTAATCGTCGTTTGGGTCTAACGGCTCTTCCACCTCGTCGCCGACCGAGTCCAATGCGTCGAGGGGTAGCGCATCTTCCTCTTCGGGCGTTGCCTTTGACAGGTCTTCGATGGCTTCTGCGTCCGCAGTCGCCCGGTACGCATTTATCGCGGGGGACGCGTCCAGCAGTCCTGCGGCTTTCAGCTCATCAAGCCCCGGCAGGTCGCGGACCCGCTCCAAACCGAAGTGATCCAAGAAGCCATCCGTAGTACCCCACTGCAGTGGGCGACCCGGGGTTTGTCGGCGGCCGCGTGGCCTGATCCACTCGGCCTCGAGGAGTACATCCAAAGTACCTTTGGATATACTGACTCCCCGGATTTCTTCGATCTCGGCACGTGTGACCGGTTGGTGATAGGCAATGATCGCAAGCGTCTCGATCGCTGCTCTGCTTAGTTTTCGCGCAACTTCCACTTCCTTGTTCAGAAAATCCGAAAGGTCCGGCGATGTCCGAAAGGCCCAAGACGAACCGGCTTTATTCAGATTGACGCCGCGCTCAGCATATTCTGTCCGCAGTTCCGCCAAGACGCCTTTCACATTGGCGCCATCCGGCAAGCGATTGCCTAACATCCGTTCCGTCATCGGCTCAGCAGATGCAAACAGTAATGCTTCGACGAGCCGCTTGTGCTTTTGCCATTCAATAGGATCGATATCATCGTTCGCGGTATCGTCTTCAGATGTTTCCTGGGCCTCGTCCAAGTCAGCGTCTTCGCCCTCGGAATCGTCGTTGGCATGGCCAATTGCTTGTCTGTCGCCCATCGCTTTAGAAGCTCCCATCTTCGTCACTTTGACTTCCACGCAAGTAAATCGGGCCAAAGGTCGACGTTTGGCGGATTGCGACCTTACCCTCTTTCGCCATTTCCAAACTGGCGGCGAACGTACTCGCCACGGCCGAGCGCGTTAAAATATTCGACTGCAAATCCTCGGGCAGAAAGCTCCATAGATCCTGCCAATCCGGTGTCTTGCCAAGCAGCCGACGAAGTCGCTGCAGCGCGTCCTCGACGGTAAAAATCTCGAATGGCTCAATGTGCATCGGCTCGTGCGCGTTCTTGCGGTTCTCTTGATCGGCATAGGCCCGCAAGAGATCGTAGAGCGTGGCGTCCAAAATCTCGATCTCGCGCGGTTTAAACCTCTCCGGCGCTCCTCTAGCGAAGAATTCTCGGCCCAAGCGCGGATTTTCCATCAGCGCCTGACCGGAATTCTGCATGGCTTCCAATCGCTGTAATTGGTACTGCAACGCAGCGGCCATTTCCTGACCCGACGGCTCTTCCTCGCTTGTCAGATCCGGCAATAGAAGTCGAGATTTCAGGAATGCCAGCCAAGCCGCCATCACCAAGTAATCGGCTGCCAATTCCAGATTATGCCGCCGCGCCTCGGCAACGAACCCCAGATATTGGTCGGCAAGTTCCAGAATTGAAATATGGACAAGATCGACTTTTTGATCCCGCGCGAGCTGGAGCAAGACATCGATCGGTCCTTCAAACCCTTGGAGGTCGACAACAAACGCGGTCTTTGGGTTCGAACCAGCTACTTCGGCTTCAAAGTCGACAATCTCAGCCATCTATTCCCATCTCGCGATCAAATGCCGACCAATGCGGCGATAACGTCTTGGATAAAAACCGCCGGCTCAATAACCAGCAACCAGAACAGATTCAAGTTTACTCCGAACATGCTGCCGATCCAGGGAAGGAAAAAAATAACCCCAAGAACGATGAACAAACCGAACCTTTCTAGCCTCGCCAAGTGGCGGGCGATCGACCACGGTAGCAAGCCGACTGCGACCCGACCACCATCCAATGGCGGTATTGGGAGCATATTAAAAATCGCCAGTAAGATATTGATCCAAATAGCATTTGCAAGGTTCATGTATACCCAGGCAGCGGCATCGCCAACGACGAACTCAACGACGCGAAACGTGATCGCCGCTGCCACCGCCAGCGCGATATTAATCCCAGGTCCAGCAGCAGCGACGAGGATCATATCTCGTCGTGGGTGCCTGAGTTTGGCGAAATTAACGGGGACCGGTTTAGCGAATCCAAACATTGCCTTACCGCCGCTGGCCAGCAGCATCAATGCAGGCAGTACAATAGTCCCCACTGGATCGACATGCTTGATTGGATTGAAACTAACGCGTCCCATTTGTTTTGCCGTCGGATCGCCCAGTTTCATGGCAACCCACCCATGCGCCGCCTCGTGAAGCGTCACGGCAATCAGCACGGGCAAGACCCAGGTCGACGCGACGTAGGCAATGGTCATGAAATCGTGATCCATCGACGTGTTTTATCACGTCGAGGCAGACGCGCGCACGAACTCTAATCGTTTGTGGACAGTAATTCTCTAAGACGTTGCTCGGCGTCGGACAGGTCAAGAGTGGTATCCGGCCCCACGACCGCCTGGCCGTTCATGAAGCGGCCCCAAGACACCTCCGACAACTCAGGGACCGAGGACATTACGTCTATCATGCCCGACATATCGCCGTCGCAATGCAGCACGGCGTCGCATCCGGCCGCAACTGCAGCAGCGGCCAGTTCGCCGTAGTTTCCGATTAGCGCTTTCATTGTCACGTCGTCGGAAACCAAAAAGCCATCGAAACCGATTTCGCCGCGAATGATATCGCCAATCACCCGAGGAGACAGTGTTGCCGGCTGCATTGGATCGATCGATGAATAGACAATGTGCGCGGTCATTGCCCATGGCGCTGAGTTTAGGGCCTTGAACGGTGCAAAATCACATGCCCGAAGTTCCTCCAACGATGCATCCACCGTCGGCAATTCCATATGGCTATCGCTCTTTGCGCGACCGTGTCCTGGGATGTGCTTAATTACCGGGAGCACGCCTCCCGCCTGCAACCCTTGGACGACCGCTTGACCCAACGCTGCAACAATTTCGGGGTCTCCACCAAAAGCGCGGTCTCCAATGACATCGTGGCTTCCCGGAACCGGCACATCCAACAATGGCAAACAATTCACGTCGATGCCTAAAGCCGATAGGTCCCCGGCAATCAATGCAGCATTCAGCATCGCCGCTTCTATCGCATTGTCGCGCGACTGACGAGCCAGGGCGGCAAAACTTGCCTGGGGCGGGCGTTGCGGCCAATTCGGTGGAGCCAGACGCTGAACGCGCCCACCCTCTTGGTCGATGAGGACAGGTGCTTGGTCGCGGCCAACCGATGCGCGCAACGCTGCGACCAAGGCGGAGACCTGGGCAGGCGACTCGCAGTTCCTTCTGAATAAGATAAATCCCAGCGGCTGGACGTCGGCAAAGAAACGAGCCTCCTCTGCGGATAACTCGAGGCCAGCACACCCGAGGATTGCCGCCCGTGGGCGAAGCGCGTTATTTGGGTCGCGCATCATGCGCCGGGCTTAACGACAAGGCATCCCAATTTTCGCTGCTTTAACCGTTCGCACAGAGCCTTTGCCGAGTTCTCACTGCTGATCGGTCCGACTCGTAGGCGATAGAAAATCCCTCTCGTCGCCCCGAGATCGACTCGCGTGACTTGCAAGCTCAGATCACCGAGCAAATCGATATGGCGCCGCCGTAGTCGGTCCCACTCGGCGCGCACACCCGTCTCCGAACGCGACGCCGCGAGCTGTATGCGAAATGACTGTCCGATATCATTGGTGGGCGCAGCCGGCGCCGAAGCGGTACGAGCGACGACCTGGGGACTTGCCGCACCGGGGGACGAAGGCGCGGCTGCCGACGCGGGGGGCCTTTGTTCTGTCGGTGCCGCCGGTGCTGTCGGTACTGGCGGCGCGTCTGTCGTAGTCGGCGATACGACGCGCGCAGTCGATTCCGTTGTGGCTTCCGGTGTGGGCGTCGATACAGGTGCCGCGGTTCGTTCTGGCGCCCCTGGAGGTGCTGGCGGCGCGGCACCGATTGCAGCAACATCCGCCTCGGTCGGCACTGCGGGTACTGCCGTTGCGGGCAACCGCGGCTCCAGTCTTCGCGGCGCGTCGGCGTCCGCTGAAACCGCACTGTCGGCGGAACCGCGCGGTGCCGCCTCGGAAACGACCGTATTGGCCTCGGGAACGGCGCGCGTCAGCACCTCTTCCACGGCGACGGGTTTTTCTGGCGACGGGAGTAAACGCTCAATCCGAGGTTGGGTCGCGCTGCCATCTACAACACCGTATACCAGACGGCCTTGGTTCGGGACCTGCATGCCTCCGGGATTCTCGGGGCGGATCTTTGCCGGTGCTTTTTCCGCCGTAATGACGGGAACTTCGCCACCATCGCCGCCAATCATCGCAGTTATGCGAGGGCCGAAGCCAATCCATGCACCACCGAGGATGACACTCACGCCGACCAAAATCGCCAGCACCTTGAGTGTGGAATTGGGTGTCGTGCGGGTTGTATCGCCCCCTAAGTCTTCCGTCACCTCGGACTTCGTGACTTTCAAGTCGGGTTCAGCCGACAGCGCCATGCATTTAACTCCTCATGAAGCAGGACCGGTGTTTGAACCGAATCGTCGCAATTATACCTCATTCCCCGGAAGTAGAAGTGCTCCCGAGGTCGATTGAAGAGGATAAACGACGTAATCTAAAGAAATTGCGAACCTGGTTGCGCCTAGGATGTTCGAGACTGAAGATCGAACAGCCGTTTGTGTTCGTCCAGTGCCAAACGGTCGGTCATGGCGGCAATGTAATCACAAACCAATTCGGCAGTTTCTTTCGAGCCGGGCGAACCTGCATGGTCACGCCATTCCGTTGGCAAACACTCCGGCTCGGACAAGAGCAACTGAAACAAATCCTTTACGACGCGTCGCGCCTTTGAGGTCATTCGGTTCAATTTGTAGTGACGGTACATGTTGTCGAATAGGAAGGACTTAAGTGCCCTGTCGTTCTGCCGCATTTCTTCCGAAAACCGTGCGACAGGCTTTTCCAACTGGCGAATATCGGACGCTTTTTCAGGCCCGGCCGCATCGATTTCGAACTGTGTCATGGTCAACAAGTCGTCGACCATCAAGCCGATAAGTCTGCGGTTCGCTTCATGGATTGTGCGAGAGTCATCCAGATCGGGATATTTTGACCGAACTTCATGAAAAACCGGCCCAACAAGGGGGACGTCAGTCAAATCCTCGATTCCGAACAGTCCCGCGCGAAGGCCGTCATCAATGTCGTGGTTATTGTAGGCAATATCATCGGAAATGGCCGCGATCTGGGCCTCCGCACTCGCAAACGTATCAAGTTGCAAGTCATGTATGGCAACATAATCGTCAATCCCGCGCGGCAAGTTGCGCGGCGTCGCCCCTTTTTTGATGAGTGGTCCGTTGTGCTTTACGACCCCCTCAAGCGTCTCCCAAGTCAGATTTAGGCCGTCGAAGTCCGCATAACGTGCTTCCAGCTTCGTGACGACACGTAAAGACTGCGCGTTGTGATCAAAGCCACCGAATGGCTTCATCATGTCGCTTAGGGCGTCTTCACCTGCATGTCCGAATGGCGGATGCCCCAAATCATGAGCAAGCGCTAGTGTTTCCCCCAAATCCTCGTTCAGTCCCAGCGAACGACAGATCGAGCGAGCAATCTGCGACACTTCCAAACTATGCGTCAGACGCGTACGAAAGAAATCTCCTTCGTGATTAACGAATACCTGGGTCTTGTACTCAAGTCGGCGAAAGGCTGCGGAATGAATAATTCTGTCGCGATCTCGTTGAAATGCGCCACGCGTACGACTCTCCGGTTCTGGATAAAGGCGCCCCCTGCTTTCATCGGAAACACAGGCGTAAGGCTTTAAAGGAGGACGATCCATACTCGTATGCATACTCATACCGCACGGTAACCGACGTGCACGGACGGCGGCAATGGCGCAATTTTTGTTGAGAACCGAGGTATGCGGCGAATTGACACCGCGCAATCGCTGACTACATATTGATCAGACCTAAGTCGCGAACAATCGCCGCTTTCTCTTGGAGTAGCATAGCCATGCCGGACGGCACACACTCAGATCAGCACACTTTGGTCATTACTGACAGTGCGGCTGCGCGTATTGCAAAGCTGCAGTCGATTGAGAATAAACCCGAATTGAAGCTTCGCATTACCGTCAACGGCGGCGGATGTTCCGGTTTTCAGTATGCGTTCGACTTGGACGAAAGCGTTAAGGACGACGATTTGACCTTCGACCACAATGGCGTTGCAGTGGTGACTGATGAGGTCTCTATGGAGTTCATTGAAGGGTGTGTCGTAGACTTTAAGGACGACTTGGGCGCCGCCTATTTTCAAATCGACAACCCGAATGCCACTTCAAGCTGCGGTTGCGGCACGTCGTTTTCCATTTGATCTGTTAGAGCGAGCCAAGCGCGCAAGATGGTCGTCGTCGCGACATGGAACGTCAATTCCATCAAAGCTCGCTTGCCCCGGGTGCTAGAATGGCTCGAGGGTTTTTCTCCGGACGTGGCGCTGCTTCAAGAACTGAAGTCAACTGACGAGACGTTCCCAAGAATGGAAATCGAGGCCGCCGGCTACCACGTCGAGACGGTTGGACAAAAAACCTATAACGGCGTTGCCGTCCTGTCCAAAAATGACATTCAGATTCATACACGGGAGTTGCCAGGCGACCCTGACGACACCCAAGCGCGTTACATCGAAGCGGATACATGTGGCCTCCGCGTCGCGTCGATATACTTGCCCAATGGAAATCCAACGTTGCTTGAAAGCGGCGAACTGCACGAGAAATTCACCTATAAGCTCGGCTGGATGGATCGCCTTTTCACCCGTGCACAAGCGTTGTTGCAGATGGAAATTCCGTTCGTCCTTGCCGGGGACTATAACGTTTGCCCAACCGACGATGACGTTTTCGATCCAGAGGGCTTCGCAAATGACGCGTTATGCCGTCCGGAGAGCCGATCCCGTTTTCACGCGCTGATGAACCTAGGCCTGACCGACTCCTTTAGGGCATTTCACACCGCGCCGCATCTGTATTCTTACTGGGATTATCAACGGGGTGCGTGGCAGAAAGACAATGGTGTTCGCATCGATCACCTGCTGCTGTCACCCGAAGCAGCCGATCTATTGAGCGACGCAGGAATAGACAAGGCGCCGCGGGGCAAGGAAAAGGCGTCGGATCATACGCCGGTGTGGGCTCGCTTTGACGTTTAATCTAACGCTTTGGAGAACGGTTCACTTGTTGAGCTTGTCACCGACTTGCCGAATTCCCGTGACGAGCGCCTGCCCGTTCGGACCGCCGTCGCCTCGCATCTTGTTCTGAATAACCAGTTTCATGGCATCGATATGCACTTTGATGGCATCTGTTTCCGGCTGTCCGATGTGGTCGCTGCGCTCAATCAATCGGCACAACTCGTTGCCGATGACCGTCATTAGATCATAACCAAAGCTCCCGCCTTGGCCTTTAATGTCATGCGAGATTTGAAACACGGCATCCGCTGCTTCGTTTCTCGGCTCAGGACTTTCAGCTAGCGCCTTATACGCAACGTCAAGTTTTTGCAGATCCTCCTGCACCCACTCAATATAATTATCCGTCATCCCTGCGATAACGTTCTCGGCACGCTCAAGCGTCTCAAGATCGACGGCACCAGGACCACCCTCGCGAACCTTGTTCTTGAGGGATGTCGGCGGATTGATAATTTCGGGGTCGTCGCTGGCCATTAATGATCCTAACTAGCGCAGCTGCAATGCACTCACTGTCTAAGCGTAGCAATGCAGTCCAACGTATTCAACAATATCAATAGTCTATAACGCGACTGTGACGTTCGTCACAATAGCCCTAATTCCTTTAACTCAAGTGCCATATCGTCTGGAATCGACTTTTCGCCGTCCGATCCACGTTTCAGGTCAGGCGGTGCGTCTTCCGGGTTGAGATAACGCCAACCTTGAAAAGCACGAAAGGTGCGGCGTTCGGTTTCGATATGTTGGGGGTCGTAGATAATCGCACAGGCCGGTTTGCCGTGCTGATTAACCGCCTCCCGCAGATCCAAAATCCGCTGGCGCACGCGGATGACACCTTTGATTACCCAATATAGTGAGCCACCATCCAAGACTTCGGCGGCACGCCTTGGAAAAGAACGCGTCACATGCGCCAGTTCGGAAGGTTGTCCCTCAGCTCGCAACCGTTTCAGGCGCTGGCTCTGGACCAGGGCCAAATGTGGAAGGTCGTCAATTCCAACACATAATTTGATAAGATTTACGGTCACGTGTTTTATCGTCCCCCTCCTGCATAGGCTTTGGCGACCCTCGACATAGGACTCGTTCCTATGGCTCTTGAAATAGCTCGGCTCGTCTTCAAGAGTTTCTCCATATCGACACCCGTCCGCACACCCATTCCATCCAGCATATACAGAACATCCTCCGTCGCGACATTCCCGCTTGCGCCTTTTGCATACGGGCAACCGCCAAGGCCGGCTATGGCGGTATCAATTACACGGACGCCTAGATCCATCACGGCCAGTAAATTAGCAAGAGCTTGACCATAGGTATCATGAAAGTGTGCAGCCACGCACTCTACAGGTACGTCGACCGTTACAGCGTTGATCATGTCCCGTGCGGCAAGGGGCGTCCCAGTTCCGATCGTGTCGCCCAACGAAATCTCATAGCAGCCCATTTCAAACAATCGTAGAGCGACTACCGACACCTGCACGGGATCTACCTTCCCCTCATACGGACACCCCAACACGCAAGATATATAGCCGCGCACCCGAATATCGTCGGCCTTTGCGGCGTCGACGACGGGTCGAAATCGCTCCAGACTCTCATTGATGGAACAGTTGATGTTCTTTTGGGAGAAAGTTTCAGTCGCCGCCGCAAATACGGCGATTTCTCTGCAGCCGGCACGTCGCGCCGCTTCATATCCCGTCATATTGGGCACAAGAACTGGATAGTCGACGCCAGGTCGGCGGTGAATGGCCTGCAACACTTCTCCCGTATCCGCCATTTGCGGCACCCACCTGGGCGAAACGAATGCCCCGGCTTCAACAGCGGGAAGCCCTGCCTCCGACAGTCCATCGATCAGCGCGACTTTGGTCTGAAGCGGCACCGTTTCCGGATGGTTTTGTAGGCCGTCACGCGGACCGACGTCGACAATCCGGACATCGCTCGGCAAAATCATGTCTCCGATGAAACCAAGACCAATGGCTCTCCCTCTTTGATCTGATCGCCAAGTGCGCAGCGAAGCTCGCCGACTCTGCCTTTCCCACTAGCTTTAACGGGATGTTCCATTTTCATGGCCTCAATTACCAGCAACGGTTGCCCCTTCGAGACAGTATCGCCCGGCGCTGCGTATAACGCTGTAACCCTTCCCGGCATCGGTGCAGCTAGCCACCCATCGGTCTCGTCGTGCTCATCAGCGGATACGGTGTCCGAGGTCTTTGCCAGTTCAAGTTCATAACGCGCCTTATCCGCAAAAACATGGGCTCGGCCCATGTCGTCGACCGTTGGCAATGGCACACGTTGTCCGTCGACCTCGATGGCATCTTGATCTTCAAGAATATGACCCTGCCAATTTTCAACGTGTCCATCCAATTCACCAGTGCGCCCCTCATACAACGTGACCGTATGACATCGGTTAGAATCACCCCGATCTACTATTCGATACAAATGACAAGCCGGCGCGTTGAGGCGCCATGCGTCACAGATATGCCAGGGAGAGCACGCGTCGCCGGAACGCTCTGCAAGCAGATGCGCCCGCAGTCGATGCTGTCGCAACGCGCTGACCGCCACAGCGACGATCACGATCGGCTCTGCGGGTCTCAACCGGCTCCATCCGTTCTTTGGCTTCTTCCGTCGGTCCAACCAAAACGTATCAACCCGCGATGCACGAAATGTCTTGTTGGACGTCAATTCGATGAGAAAATCGACGTTCGTCTTTATGCCCACCAGTTCCGTTCGAATGAGCGCACCGTGAAGGCGAGAAATTGCAATTTCGCGGGTCTCGCCGTAGGCAACGACTTTGGCCAACATGGGATCGTAGTGAACACTCACGTCGTTACCGGGCGCGACGCCCGTATCAACTCGGACTCCTTCGCCTTTCGGGAAGACCACCCTTGATAGTCGTCCCGATTGCGGAAGAAAATCGCTGTCAGGGTCCTCCGCGTATACACGGGCTTCGATCGCGTGCCCGTGCAGAGCGATATCACTCTGCTCGAGAACCAGCAGTTCGCCCGACGCAAGCCGAAGTTGCCACTCAACAAGATCGAGGCCGGTAACGGATTCCGTCACCGGATGCTCAACTTGCAAACGGGTATTCATCTCAATGAAATAAAATTCGCCGCCCGCGAGCAGAAATTCGACTGTCCCGGCACCGACATAGCCGATAGCCTTGGCGGCATTGACCGCACACTCCCCCATTGTCTTCCGCATAAACGGAGACAACTTGGGGGCCGGTGCTTCTTCGATGACTTTCTGATGGCGCCGCTGAACGGAGCAGTCGCGCTCAAACAGATGGACCACAGCTCCGTCCCGGTCGCCAAAAACCTGTACTTCGATATGCCGCGCATTCTTAAGGAACTTCTCAAGAATCAATCTGTCGTCGCCAAAAGCTGACTGCGCCTCGCGCCTTGCCGCCGAAACCGCGTCTTCAAAATCTGATGCCGCTTCGACCAGACGCATTCCTTTTCCACCGCCACCCGCCGAGGCCTTCACCATCAATGGGTAACCGATGTCATTCGCAGCCTCGGTGAGTGTATCGGTATCTTGTCGACGCCCAAAGTAACCAGGCACCAATGGCACTCCGGCTTTTTTCATTAATCGTTTTGCGGTGCTCTTGCTGCCCATCGCACGAATGACATCGGCGCTTGGTCCAATAAAAATCAAACCGGCGGCGTCTACTGCCGCCGCAAAATCAGAATTCTCCGAGAGAAATCCGTAACCCGGGTGAATCGCATCGGCACCTACCGTTTTGGCGGCATCGATTATTTTTCCAATATCTAGATAACTGTCACGGGCCGGTGCGGGACCAAGATGAATCGCATAATCCGCGGCGGACACGTGCGGCGCGTTCCTATCCACATCGGAGTATACAGCGACCGTTTCGATTCCCATGCGCGCCGCAGTTCGGATAATACGGCAAGCGATTTCACCTCTATTCGCGACAAGAAGTCGGCGAATTGCCGTCACATCAATCCCTCACCCATTTTGGCTTTCGTTTCTCCAAGAATGCCGAAACACCCTCGAGGCCCTCTTCCGTCGCACGCACGCGGGCGATGTGCCCGGCCGTATCACGGACAACTTTTTCATCTTGCGCCGGAGAGTTCGACATATAGGAAATCAGGTTTTTCACTTCTGACAATGCGCGCGGACCGCCAAGCAAGAGATCACGAACCATATCGTCGGCCCGGGACGTCAGTTGATCCGTTGGCACGACGAGTTGAACCAACCCGGCGCGCAGTGCTTCGTCCGCATCGAATTTCTCCGCTGTCATCATATATCGCATGCTTTGGCGTTCCCCCATTGCGTTGACAAGGTAAGGACCAATCACAGCAGGTATTAACCCCAATCGAACCTCGGACAGGCAGAATGTCGCATCGTCTGCCGCAATGGCTATGTCGCACGCTGCCACGAGACCAACGCCGCCCCCAAATGCGGCCCCTTGAACCACCGCGACGGTCGGTTGGCGTAAGCGATGAAGCACGGCCATCATTTTTCCGAAGTTCTTGGCGTCTTCCAGATTGGCGGAACGATCGTACTCCGCCATTCGTTTCATCCAGTTCAAATCCGCGCCGGCACAAAAATTGGGCCCGTCGCCTTTGAGAACGACAACTCGGACAACCGGATCATTTTCCAGTCCTTGAAGCTCGCGCCGGAGACGCTCAATCAGGTCTTCATCGAAGGCGTTGTGCACCTCAGCCCGACGCATCGTAAGCGTCGCAACCCCACGCCCCGATATCTCAGTAATAAGTGAATTAGATTTCGTTCTCGCCATACCGGGAGTCCCCACTCTCAATTCTTACATCCGGAAAACGCCGAACGTCGTCCGGTCAATGGGGGCATTCATCGCCGCTGAAATGCCCAAACCTAAAACCCGCCGGGTATCCCGTGGATCGATAACACCATCGTCCCATAGCCGCGCACTTGCGTAAAACGGATGCCCCTGTTCTTCGTACTGCGCACGCACGCCATCGACAAAGGTCTTCTCATGCGACTTGGGCCATTTCTTTCCACGCGCCTTCACCCCATCTCGACGCACGGTCGCCAGGACGGTCGCAGCTTGTTCGCCACCCATGACTGAAATACGGGCAGTCGGCCAAGTCCACAGAAACCTCGGAGCGTAGGCGCGACCGCACATTGCGTAGTTTCCGGCACCAAAGCTGCCGCCAACGACAACCGTGAACTTCGGCACGTTGGCGCATGCCACGGCGGTGACCATCTTGGCACCTGCTCGGGCAATGCCTGCATGTTCATATGCCTTACCGACCATGAAGCCCGAGATATTCTGCAGGAAAATCAGCGGAATCCGGCGCTGCGCGCACAACTGAATAAAATGCGCCCCTTTTTCGGCACTCTCGGAAAACAAGATGCCATCATTTGCAACGATGCCTACGGGATACCCATATAGATGCGCAAAACCGGTGATCAGCGTTTCCCCGTAAGTCTTTTTGAACTCATCGAATTCGGATGCATCCACGATGCGGGAAATAATCTCTCGCATATCGCAGGCCTTTCGGAGTGAAACCGGCGCCAGTCCAAGGAGTTCTTCTGGATCGTCAATCGGCTCAACGGGTTCTCTAGTTTTGATCGAGACCGATTTTGTTCTGTTCAGATTTCGTACCAGCCGCCGCGCCAACTGCAAGGCATGCCCGTCATCCCGGGCAAGATGATCGACAACACCAGATACTCGGGCGTGCATGGCACCGCCGCCGAGTTCCTCCGCCGTCACGACCTCGCCGGTTGCCGCCTTGACCAACGGCGGACCACCCAGAAACACCGTCCCTTGCCCCTCAACGATGATGCTTTCGTCCGACATCGCAGGTACGTAAGCTCCACCCGCCGTACAGGATCCCATAACAACCGAAATCTGTGGGACGTTGACTGCCGACATACGCGCTTGGTTAAAGAAAATCCGTCCGAAGTGTTCTTTGTCGGGGAACACCTCGTCTTGCAGCGGCAAGAACGCCCCTCCGCTGTCGACCAAATAGACGCATGGCAAATTGTTTTCCAATGCGACTTCTTGAGCCCGGAGGTGTTTCTTGACCGTAAGAGGATAATACGTTCCCCCTTTGACCGTCGCGTCGTTTGCAACGACAACACACTCTGTTGCTTCGATCACACCAATACCGGTAATGACACCAGCGGCAGGCACCTCATCCTGATACACGCCTCGCGCAGCAAGTTGCGAAAACTCCAAGAACGGCGAACCGGGGTCCAACAACGAACGAATGCGATCGCGAACGAACAACTTCCCGCGGCTCTCATGTCGCGATCTCGCCGCCTCTCCTCCGCCCTCGCGGACCTCGGCAATCTCAGCCGTCAACTCCTCGACCAGTTGCGAGACAAGTTCCGCATTCTTTCGAAACAAACGATCCGAAGAATTCACTTTGCTGTCGACGCGAGACATTCTATTCCGTTCCGCTTAATCGGCTTTTCGAGGGCGCTCGGCGACAGGCCCTCCGGCCTGCTTCCAGGCCTTAAAACCATCCGCGAACTGCTTGACGTTTGTCATACCCATATCCTGTAGCGTTTTCGCCGTTAGCGCCGACCGCCATGCCGCCGCGCAGTAAAGGACATAAGTCGCATCCTCGCGTCCGAGGGCTTCTTTGAAATAGGGACTTTCAGGGTCCACCCAGAATTCGATCATGCCGCGGGGGGCGTGAAAGGCGCCAGGGATCATTCCATCCCTCTCCAATTCCCGTATGTCTCGCACGTCGACAAAAACAATATCATCGCGACCATGCGCGGCGATGGCATCTTCGAGCGCGAGTGTTTCAACGACGGACTCGGCCTCCGCAACAAGATCTTTGATCCCTTTTTTCAGTGCCATAATCTCCTACCAACCTCCTGAACGCAGCCACCGCTTAACCATCCAAAAACGATCCGCACCCCAGAACGGCTCACCATCGACGATCAAGAAAGGCGAGCCGAACACGCCTTTCTCTATGGCTTTCGCTGTTTCGTCCTTGAGGCGCGATTTAACGGCATCGTCAGACAGGGCTGTCGTAACTACGTCGGGCGAAAACCCGTGTCGGCTAGCAATCTCTGCAACCGTATCCGGTCCCGAGATATCCACTCCTTGACCGAAGAACGTCTCAAGACAATCCCAGGCAAAGGCTTTGGATTTTTCGGTATCTTGATCGGCGATCCAGTAGAACGCCCTTGAAGGCGCAAGTGCGGCAATCGGAAATGGATCGGGCATTTTCCACGGTAAATCCTGAAACCGCGCCAAACGCGCCCAATCGTGCCGACAGTAATCACCCTTGATTGGATATCGGGTCAACGGCTGTCCGCCGGTTTCTTTCATCACAGCGCCGAGCATGATCGGGTGCCAGTTTACGGTTCGATCAAATCCCTCAATCAGCGCGTCGACCTTTTGTGCCGCGAAGTACGCATACGGCGATGAAAAATCGAAATAAAAATCAACCGGCAACGTCACATTGAACTCCTCTCTCTATGTCATTTTTTCCATGCGAGAGACTTACCACGACATCGCTGACCCGTCGTAGTTGCGAAAACAACCAGTGTCCGAAAATGTCAGTTCTTCGATAGATCGGCGGAGCGTCTCGATACTCTCCGCTGGGCTCAAACTCGCATTCGGCCCCCCCATATCCGTGCGGACCCAGCCGGGATGAAACATTGCTACCGTAACGCCCTTATCGGCGACCTCCTTGGCATAACTCGCCATGACCATATTGAGCGCCGCCTTCGATGATCTATAGATATACTCGCTCCCTCCTGCGCCCTCCGCAATCGATCCCATGATGGACGAGATGTTGACGATCGTTTTCCGATCGCTGGCATGTACGTTAGGGATCAAGGCGCGGGCGACCATCAAAGGTGCCATGGAGTTTACATGAAAAACCGTCATCCACGTGGCTACATCAACGTCATCCGCATGAACGTCCCGAGGACCATAGACCCCCGCATTATTGATCAAAACGTCGACCGGCCGACCCGCAAGATCACCGGCAAACCGCTGGATTGAAACGTCATCAGTTACATCAAGACCGTACACTGCGATGTCGCCCGAGATTTCCGCCAACGCACCAACGCCGATGGGATTTCGGCACGTCGCGACAACGCTCCAGCCGTCCGCAGCGTATTGGCGAACGAGCTCCAGGCCTAGGCCGCGGTTAGAACCTGTGATCAAGACAGTAGGCATTTTGTTTCCTAGTTTTTATTTTGAATGCGCGCGGTCACTTCGATCTCGACTTTCATTCGAGGATCGATCAAGGAAGCGATAATCGCCGTCGCCGCCGGACGGATTGTGGCAAAAACCTCACCAAGGACGTCGCCGAC
The DNA here is from genome assembly GCA_965222395.1 of Rhodospirillales bacterium. Lineage (GTDB taxonomy): Bacteria > Pseudomonadota > Alphaproteobacteria > Rhodospirillales > Casp-alpha2 > UBA4479. The sequence continues at coordinate 749,389 of OZ244947.1, read as the reverse complement.
TGCAGGCCAGTCGGCCGCATCTGTGACGATATACCTGGCACGAACAACGTCCGAAAGCTTGGCCGGCGTATCCGCCAGCGCTGTTTCGATATTCCGAATTGTCTGACGTGTTTGCTCGGTAACATCCGAAGATATTTCGCCGGTCTCGTAATTAAACCCGGTGGTTCCGGATACGAACACCCAGTCACCATCCATGACCGCCCGGGAATATCCATATGCCGTTTCGTAATCCGACCCCGACGATATGAGGCGGCGCACCGTCATTTGACCCGCTCCACCGCAATTGCCGTTGCTTCACCTCCACCAATACACAAAGCAGCGACCCCTTTCTTCGCCTCATAACGCGCCAATGCATTCAACAAAGTCACGATAATCCGTGCCCCCGATGCACCGATAGGATGGCCCAATGCGCATGCGCCACCATACACGTTGACCTTTTCGTGGGGCAGTTGCAAATCCCGCATCGCCGCCATCGCGACCACCGCGAACGCCTCGTTTATCTCGAACAAGTCGACGTCATTCTTTGACCAACCGGCCTTCAACAGTACTTTGTCGATGGCGCCGATCGGAGCCGTCGTGAACCATGCGGGGGCGTCCGCATGTACCGCGTGGGCTATGATCCGCGCGAGCGGCAAACACCCGTGTTTCTCGGCGGCACTCTGTCGCATAAGAACAAGAGCGGCCGCTCCATCGGAGATTGATGACGAATTCGCTGCCGTTACCGTTCCATCTTTCCGGAATGCCGGCTTTAACTCTGGTATCTTGTCGATGTCCGCACGACCTGGCTGTTCATCCTCCGCAATAATGGTCTCACCGCGAGGGCCGGCGACGGTCACGGGAACGATCTCGTCCGAAAAGGCGCCCGAGGAAATTGCGGCTTTCGCACGCGTCAAGCTTTCGATAGCAAACGCGTCTTGTTGTTCTCGCGTGAACTGGTAATGAGCCGCCGTGTCTTCGGCATAGGTACCCATCAGTCTGCCCTCGTCATAGGCGTCTTCGAGCCCGTCAGTAAACATATGGTCTTTCACGGGGTCACTGTGTCCCAGCCGATAACCCCGGCGTGCTCGGGTCAGCAGATATGGCGCGTTAGACATACTCTCCATGCCACCGGCCACCATCACGTCGTGCGAGCCTGCTTGAATACTGTCATGGGCTAGAATTGTCGCCTGCATTGCGGAACCGCACATTTTTGACAATGACGTGCAACCCGTTTGCCATGGTAGTCCGGCATTGTGCGCCGCCTGACGGGCCGGCGCCTGACCAAGGCCGGCGAACAGGCACAAGCCCATGATTACGTCGTCAACATCGTCAGGACCGCAGCCGGCGCGGGAAATGGCTGCGGCAATCGCATGCCCGCCCAACTCGGGCGCGGTCGTCTGCGACAATTCGCCTTGAAAGCCCCCCATGGGCGTTCGCGCAGCGCCGACAATTACAATCGGGTCGTTCGAAAGCCCCATGAGGTCACGTCAGGATATTGTATATGGCGATGCCCCAGGCCCCAAGGTATGCGAGCATCAAACCTCGGGCGATAACAGTCCATTTCTTTTCATCGGTGTTCTTGGCGCACCGCCATACCGAAACGACCGCCCAAAGAGCAAAGACCCCGCAAATCAACGCGATCCCCCCACCCAGGCCCCATGCCGTGACAAACGACTTGCCAGCGCCCTGCGGATTTACTGCCAGGCCAAACACCGTTCCCAGCAATAAGAAACCAACAGTTACCGCCAATAGTATCCCGTGACCGAAAAAGAAGCCGCCCCAAAAAGTAACCCAAAGAGGCACATCACCTCGTAAGCTTCGCTTCCAAAATGCGCCGTCGGGATGCGGTCCTTCAAATCCATGCGCACCACCGCCAGCTTTGGGCTTACTGACATCCATTCCCAAGCGCCGTGACGTTCCATAGACATCAACAAAGACGGGACCGCTATCGTTGCCACTTCCGCCGTGATCTGACATTTAATCGCCCTTCGCGCATATCGCGCACACTATTGTTATCGTTGGTGTTGCTTCTACCAACCTTACGCGGTCTCCTCAAAGAGTTCACGACCGATCAGCCAACGGCGAATTTCCGACGTGCCTGCGCCGATCTCATATAGCTTTGCGTCGCGCAGCAATCTCCCTGCCGGAAGATCGTTCATATAGCCGGCACCACCGAGGCACTGAATCGCCTCCAAGGCCATCCAAGTCGCTTTCTCGGCCGAAAACAAGATCGCTCCAGCGGCATCCTTCCGTGCTGTCTGATTTCGATCACAGGCCTTGGCGACCGCATACACGTAAGCTTTTGCCGCGTTCATCGTCGTATACATATCAGCCAATTTAGCTTGCATGATTTGGAATTCACCGATCGCTTGGCCAAACTGCTTTCGGTCGTGAATATACGGGATCACGATGTCCAAGCAGGCTTGCATGATCCCAAGGGGGCCCGCGGCCAAGACGGCGCGTTCAATGTCCAAACCACTCATCAGGACTTTTGCCCCATCGCCCTCCGACCCCAACAGATTGCCTGCCGGTACCTCCGCGTCTTCGAATATCAATTCACAGGTGTTGGAGCCACGCATGCCCAGTTTGTCCAATTTCGGCGCGCGGGAAAAACCAGGTGTCATGTCGTCAACGATGAAGGCGCTCAGACCGCGCGACGCCCCATCCGGGTCCGTCCTCGCATAGACCACAAGAACACTCGCGTCAGGACCGTTGGTGATCCACATTTTTCGCCCGTTGAGAACAAAAACATCACCTTTTCGCTCTGCCCTCAAGCGCATCCCGACGACGTCGGATCCGGCGTTCGGCTCGCTCATCGCCAAGGCGCCAATGGCTTCGCCACGAACCAAGCGTCTTAGATACTTTTCTCTTTGAGCGGCTGAGCCATGGCGATGTATCTGATTGACGCACAGGTTTGAATGCGCGCCATAGCTAAGTCCGACAGATGCCGAGGCGCGGCTTATCTCTTCCATGGCGACGCAATGGGCGAGGTATCCCATACCCGAGCCGCCATGCTCCTCGTCGACCGTAATCCCGAGCAACCCCAGGTCCCCGAGTTTACCCCAAAGGTGCTGAGGAAATTGGTTACTACGATCAATTTCGGCAGCGATAGGTTTGATTTCGGTTTCGGCAAAGCGCTGCACGGACTCACGAAGCATATCGACATCCGTGCCGAGATCGAAATCGAGGGTCGGAAACTGGTTCGAAAGCATGCTCATGTTCCAGGCGTGAGTTGATTCATGCCACCTCACGTCCATTTGCATTAAGGAACCATACCCTAACCCAGATCCGCCAGAGGTGTTGGGTCAAAATTGGGTCATCACCTCTGGCAACCTCGCCAGCATTACTACAGTCATTGCATATTCCGTGATTTCACTGAACCTTTTGCTAGAAATTGCAGGGCAATTCTTCGGAATCTTTTAAAATTTGAAGAAATAAGTCCAGCAACGGACCCAATGTTCATAGCATTGGGCGCCCCGCTCTCCTACGTTCATAAAATAGCGGCGCATTCGGGTTCATTTAATGCACCGATAAAGTAACAGGGTAACATCGGCATTCTCACACGACTTAGGTGACTTAAGACAGTGTTGGACCGTGTATTTGGTGTATGACGGATAAACAGAAAACGGCGAACGAGACGGTGCCGGGGAATACGGAGGCGTCACAGTCTCTTGTTTCCTCGTCGGAAGAGATGTTTCGCGCCTTTTTCAATGCCAATTCTGACGACTACATGGCGTACTGGGATGAAGACCTAAATCTCAAGTTGGCGAATTTTCAACTAGCGCCGGAATACTTCGAAGAGATCGCGAAAGTGCGCGACTCCAAATCGGCCATTAAATTTGAAGCGGAACAAGACGGCCGAACTTTCAATTATCGTGCATACCCCGCATTGAACGCCGTCGGTGAATGCATGGGGGTCGCGGTTTTTGCACACGACGTTTCGGCGGCGAAGGCTGCGGAACGGGAAGTGCACCGGCTGGCATATTTCGATTGTTTGACGGGGCTTCCGAACCGCGCGTTATTTCTGGACCGTTTAACCCAGGCCCTAAAGTCCGCGAAACGGCACCTCCACTATGGTGCGGTTCTCTTCATAGATTTAGACCGCTTCAAAACAATAAACGAGTCTCTCGGCCATCAAATCGGCGACGAGGTTCTATGCGAGACTGCAACACGAATTGAGACTTGCCGCCGTGGCGAGGACACGATTGCGCGCTTGGGAAGCGATGAATTCGTATGGCTGATCCCCGAGTTAAGTAGCGACGCGGAACTTGCCGCACGATTTGCCGGACGTGCGGCAGAGCGATTGATGAATGAGTTTTCCGAACAGTTATCGGCCAAAGGCAACGGCCTCCGAGTTTCACCCACAATCGGGATTACGCTGTTCGACAGCGAAGACGACGACGCGAACGAGGTGCTGAAACAAGCGGATACGGCGATGCACCGGGCAAAGAGGGCTGCGCCGGGTACCGTACGATACTACCGCCCGCAAATGCAGAAAACCGCCGCAGAGCGGTTGAAACTCGAAACGAGACTCCACGAGGCTGTAAAAAACCAAGCTCTCGAAGTCTACTACCAGCCTCAGGCGAAAGTCGGTAACGATCGGCTGATGGGCGCAGAGTCGTTGCTCCGGTGGAATGACCAGCGGTTGGGTGCCGTATCACCCGTGAGATTCATTCCTGTCGCAGAAGAAACCGGTCTGATACTCGAAATTGGTGATTGGCTTTTGGACCAAGTCTGCCAGCGAATTCATAGCTGGAACGAGTCGCAATTTTTCGGTGCACCGCAACGTATCGCCGTAAACATTTCCCCGATTCAGTTTAGGGAACCAAGGTTTGTTCAAACCGTTTCCGCCGTGATGAAGAAATGGGGTATCCGTCCGGGACAACTGGAACTTGAGCTCACCGAAGGCATTGTCGTCGATAATCTTGAAGATACCGTCACGACGATGATGGAGTTACGGGCGATCGGGGTACGGTTCGCCATTGACGACTTCGGTACGGGATACTCGTCGTTGGCCTATCTCAACAAACTACCGTTGGACATCCTTAAGATCGATCAGTCGTTTATCCGCGCCATCAACGATGGCACCAATATGGCATCGATCGTCACAAGCATCATTACAATGGCGCAGTTGCTCGAATACGACATCATCGCAGAAGGCGTTGAGACGCGGGAACAGTTAGCTTTCCTGACGCGACACGGATGTACGACCTATCAGGGTTATCTTTTTAGCCGGCCATTGACTGACATTGGATTTCAGGAATTTGTCTCCACTCTGGCACCCAAGATGTACGACGCTGCGGATTAAGCGGATCTAAGTCCCAATCTTCAATGGCGAGACCATTCCCTCAAGCGTTGCGATGACCGCGAGCGGCGTCAGTTTCCCCGTCGCTGGATTGCTCTCTGTCGGGACACCGGCAATCGTGAACTCCAACCGCGTTGAATCGCTATCAAGCGTAACGGAATGTGTGTTTCGGTCGACTGCGGGATCAGCCCATATCTCGTAGGACGTATTGTCCGGACCGGAGCCCGCCAAACTCAATGCGACAGCCACATTGACGTTAGCTGGAAACTTAGCCGCCGCGTCGCGAACGGTTCCGGAATACAAGCACATCGGTTCGATTAAGTTGGAAAGATCGATTCCTTGCTCGACCACGAACGGCGCCTTGACGAGCCCTTGCGGCGGTTTTCGCGTCGCCATAACTAAAGAATGAATAGTCCCCTTCGATGCCGCCCGAACGGCGTCGAAAGCGGCCAACGCGCCAGTCGGAACAATGATCCGCGCACCGGTCTCACGCGCGCGGTCAATCAACTCCGGCCGCTCCAACAAACGCGTTACCGTCACGGCAACCAACGTTTTTCCGGCCTCGATCGCCGGCTCCGCCAAATCGAAGTACATGGCGGGTGGCAACCCTTCGACAATCACATCGGAGGCCTCAACCAACTCAGCCAACGACATAAGCGAGGGCGGTGATTTTAATCCTGCTAAGCGCTCTATCGCACTCTCGCGGTTACCTGCCGAAACCCCAACCAACGAGAGACCTTCGGCACCATCATCAAGCCACTCGACAACGGGGCGACAAACGGCGCCCAATCCGGCGACCCCAACGCGCAACGGTTCACTTATTACGGTCATGCCGCCTCTCCAATCCGATTTTCCTGTCTGAGAAGAATTGCTGTTTCGTGTGCCGCAAAATTAAACGTCACGAACAAAATTACAACAACACGAGTGCCGCCAGCCCCAAGAAAGCAAAAAAGCCGACAACATCGGTTATCGTTGTGAGAAACACACTGGAAGAGACAGCCGGGTCCGCGCCGACCCGATCCAAGACAATGGGAACCACGGTTCCCGCCAACCCCGCAATGATCATATTGATGACCATCGCGACGGCGATAACTGCCCCCAAGACTGGGCTTTGAAACCAAATCCACGCTACTAAGCCTGCTAATACCGCGAACAACATTCCGTTGAACGTTCCAACGATAAGTTCCTTTTTAATAACGCGCAGCGCATTACTCGTCGTCAGTTCCTTTGTCGCCAATGCACGGACTGTGACGGTCAGAGTTTGGGTGCCGGCATTCCCGCCCATTGAGGCGACAATCGGCATAAGAACGGCGAGAGCGACGACTTGTTCAATGGTCGCGTCGAAAAGTCCGATAACGAGGGATGCCATGATTGCGGTCAAGAGGTTCACCACCAGCCAACTGAAACGCGTCCGCGTCGTGTCTATTGCGGCCTGGTACAAGTCCCCCTCGAAGACGCCCCCCATCCGCATCAGGTCCTCTTCGTGCTCTTCGTGGATGACATCGACGACGTCATCAACCGTAATGGCGCCGACAAGTCGCCCGTCGCTGTCGATGACAGGCGCCGAGACCAAGTCTCTTTGGCGGAACAGAAACGCAATCTCTTCCTGGTCCGTATTGACGTCAATCAGATGCATATCATCGGATATGACGTCGGCCATCGGGACTTGTCGCCTAGTTCGCAGAAGGTCGCTAAGCGATACGGCACCGATCGGATGATGGCGCGGGTCGGTAAGAAAGATATCGTAGAAGACATTCGGTAGCGTCGGCGGATCCTGTTCCGCTTCTTGGCGCAAATAGTCAATGCACTGCCCAACAGTCCAATGGCCCGGCACCGTCGCCACTTCGCGTTGCATTAATCGTCCGGCACTATCCTCCGGATAACTCAATGCCTCCTCGATTAGGGTCCGATCCTCGTCGGGAATTTGGTCAAGGACCAGTTTTTGCCGATCCTCGTCCAACTCTTCAATGATCTGAACCGCATCATCACTATCGAGTTCCGACAGCGCCGTTGCCACCGTCTCGTCATCCAAAACGGATACCAGTTCTTCGCGAACGGTATCGTCGAGTTCCGAGAGGACTTCTAACTCGAAGGTATCGCGGACAAGTTCGATATAACCTCGGCGCTCTTCCCTACTCAGCCGTTCAAGGAGATCCGCAACGTCGGCGTAATGGAGATCGCGCGTCGCGTCCAACAGCGCTTCAGCGTCGCCTTTGTCGATCGCGTTGGCGACGATGGCTTCAACATCGGTAATATCGCCAGCAACTTCTGTCGACTTAACTGGTGGATCGCTATTGTCGCCTTCAGCCACGATCTCACTCCGATCAATAGGATGTTACGCGAGGCAGACGTCATCGCCTGCATCAAAACTCCAGCGCATAACGAGGGTTGCATTCATTCACACAGAATGAACGTCTCTAACCCCACGGCATTGTCATCTGAAATGCCATGAAACACATAATGAAATGTTAAGGAAAATGGTGCGGTCGAGAAGACTCGAACTTCCACCCCATTGCTGGGACAGCGACCTCAACGCTGCGCGTCTACCAGTTCCGCCACGACCGCACGGAGGGTGGAGTATCAGGTCACTGCTGTTCGGTCAAGCAGCCACTTTTTCAGGTTTCAATGGCCTTCGCCCACAGTAATTAGGCATAGATTCAATCACTTGGCACTTGATCGTCGGAAGGCGAGAAGTTTGCACCTTGCGCGGGTCGGCCGGGCTGGGCATATCTGAGGGATGAATACTGACGAATGCGAACCTAGCCTGAAATCGCCCACCGGTACATCTGTTGAATGGCGGATCAGCGACACCTTGATTGCATATCCCGATGCACTGGAATTCATGGAACAAAGAGCCGCAGAAATTTATGCGGGAAGCGCCCCCGAATGCGTCTGGCTGTTGGAGCATCCGCCGCTCTACACGGCGGGAACGAGTGCATCCGATGACGAATTGCTTGAGGCAAATCGTTTCCCGGTCTTTCAAACCGGGCGCGGCGGTCGCTACACCTATCATGGCCCTGGCCAACGGGTCGCCTATGTGATGCTCAATCTCAAGAATCGAGGTGCCGATGTCCGGTGTTACGTCCACAATCTCGAGGAATGGGTCATCCGTGCGTTGGGTCAGTTCAATGTGATCGGCGAACGTCGCGAGGGTCGGGTCGGAATCTGGGTTCGACGAGGCGCCCCATCAAAAACGTTGGCCGCCGAGGACAAAATTGCCGCCGTCGGCGTGAGGATTCGTCGATGGGTGTCTTTTCACGGTATCTCGATCAACGTCGAACCCGATTTATCGCACTTTTCAGGTATCGTTCCGTGCGGCATTCAAGAACATGGCGTAACGTCCCTATGGGATCTGGGCGTTACGGCGACCATGCCGGAGGTAGACACGGTGCTTCGCACAACGTTCGAGGATGTGTTCCAAACCAAGACCGTTGAGCCGGTAGCATAAGGTATGATGAAAGACGAAGCGACCGGGACAGGAGACCTGACGCAATATTTGGACGGCGCGATCGATGGTCTGTTGTCATGGTGCACGGAGTTTCACCTTCCGTTTGTTGTTGACCAAAGGGTCCCGGACCCAACGCAGTTAACGCGGGCGGTCCGGCATTTGCTGCCGTTGGAAGAATGGTTTGAAACGCACAAAGGCGATGCCATTTTCAATCAAGCAAGCGTACGGTCGCTGTTGGCGCAATTGAAGAAAATCCGAGCGGCATCCGCCACCATCGTTGAAAATGGCGCCCCAACGAGCGAACAAGCGTACCGTGAACTGATGAGCGACATGCGGGCGTTCATCGAGAGCGCGCGGCGGCTTGAGCGCGCTTTCGCCATCGCTTCCTCTGAACTCGACGTGTTGACAGGCATTCAAAATCGCCACGCCATGCATCGGGCGCTCGCCCATGAACGGGAAAGGCTCGTGCGGAGTGGCCAGACCTCATTTATCGCCTTGGCGGATATCGATCATTTTAAAGCCGTGAACGACAGACATGGCCATACGGCGGGCGACCGCGTGCTGGCATACACAGCTGGACTGTTGGCAGAAGGCCTACGGGCTTACGACCAGGTATTTCGATACGGTGGGGAGGAGTTTCTTATCCTCTTATCTGATGCCGACGGAACGACAGCCAAGCAAGTCCTGGAACGTTTGCGTTCAACCGTTCAAAGAAGAGGCATTTCAGTGGGCGGCGAGAAAGAACTGAACATCACAGTCTCTTTCGGTGCGGCACCGCTTAACGCCGAAGAAAACATTGAACGGACGCTTGAGCGAGCCGATCAGGCGCTGTACGCCGCAAAGTCAGCCGGTCGCAATCGTGTCGTCATCAATGCATGATCGAGACGAATCCTATGATCATCAAATCGTCGGCCGACGACTAAAATCCGTGCAGGACGCAGGTACGTCGATTGCTTCCGTATGGATATCATCGACGCGCGCGACCGGCGGGCCGTTGCGGCAATCCGCCAAGATCGCTTTTAAATCGTTCGGCGCACCGACAAAGACAGCTTCCAACCGACCGTCTAGCCGGTTGCGAACCCAGCCTTTTATTCCACGGACGTCAGCCTTCTTCGCAAGCCAACCACGAAACCATACACCTTGAACTCGCCCCGAAACGAAGACGTGTACCGCCTTTTCCGGTGCGTCGCTCACTCAAATTCCAAAATGACCTGATCCACCGCCAGATTGTCGCCAGGCTCAGCGCATAGGGTCGAGACCACCCCATCTTTTTCCGCGCGCAGGACATTTTCCATCTTCATTGCCTCGACAACGCAGAGTTCCTCACCTGCCTTAATTGTCTGGCCTTCAGCAACTGCGAGAGAAACGAGCAAGCCCGGCATCGGTGACAAAAGCATCTTCGAGGTGTCCGGTGGTTCCTTGTGCGGCATTAAGTCATTCAACGGCGCAACGTGTGGTGAAAAGACCCATGCTTCGATTTCCACGCCCCCTTGGGCGATGGAATATGCGACGCCGGCACGCGCGACTTGGAAACATAACTTCTCATCCCCGATCGTCGCATTGAACCGTATGTCGCCGAGTTCCCAATCTGTCGACATCGCCATTTGCTGTCCGCCTATGGTGACGTCGTAGGTGCCATCATCCAGGGCAATACTGACGTCATACGACTGTTCGCCGAACACGACGACCCATTCGCTTTGAACGACACGTACGTGTTCAGCCTGCTGTCCGGATATCTGCGCCGCACGGTGTTGAAAGCGGGAGTGCATCACGCCGGCGACCGCCGCAAACATCAAATCGCTTTTCGGCGCTACATCCGAAGGATTGAACCCCTCGGGGTACTCCTCGGCGATGAAATTCGTTGTCAATCTTCCTTCGAGAAACCGTGGATGGGTCATCAAAGCATTCAGGAAAGCGATATTATGCTGAACACCGCGGATGACGAACGAGTCCAAGGCTTCTTGCATCTTGGTGATTGCACTGGGTCGATCGGCCCCATATGTGATCAGCTTCGCAATCATCGGATCGTAATAGATCGATATCTCCCCCCCCTCGTAGACACCGGTATCCACGCGTACACTTTCATCGTCGTCGCTTGGCGGCCCATATCGAACCAAACGCCCGACAGAAGGCAGAAAATTCCGAAACGGGTCTTCAGCATAAATCCGGCTTTCGACTGCCCAACCAGTCAATGAAACGTCTGCTTGACCGAACGGGAGTTCCTCACCGTTAGCCACGCGGATCATCAACTCGACAAGATCAAGGCCCGTTACATACTCCGTCACCGGGTGTTCGACCTGAAGACGCGTGTTCATTTCAAGGAAAAAGAAGTTTTTGTCTTTGTCGACGATAAACTCAACGGTTCCGGCAGAGTGATAATCGACCGCCGCCGCCAGGGCCACGGCCTGCTCGCCCATCGCTTTCCGCGTCGCCTCGTCTAAGAATGGGGACGGTGCTTCCTCGATTACTTTTTGATGTCGACGTTGGATCGAACACTCGCGCTCGCCCAGATAGACCGTATTGCCATGCGTATCCGCAATGATCTGAATCTCAATATGACGCGGATCCTCGATGAACTTTTCGACGAACACACGGTCATCGCCGAATGACGCCTTCGCCTCATTCGTTGCACGCTGGAACCCGTCGCGCGCTTCCTCTGAAGTCCAGGCGATCCGCATGCCCTTGCCCCCGCCGCCGGCGGAGGCTTTCAACATCACGGGGTAGCCAATGGCGTCCGCGACCTGGACCGCTTCTTCCACGTCCGCAATGGCCTCAGGATGCCCGGGGACGGTCGACACACCCGCTTTCGCGGCAAGCTTTTTTGATTCGATCTTGTCGCCCATTGCGGTAATGGCGCGCGGTCCTGGACCGATGAAGGCGATCCCTTCCTTAGCGAGAGTTTCGGCAAATCCCGTGTTTTCCGAGAGAAATCCGTAACCGGGATGCACGGCATCCGCGCCCGTCGCGCGGATTGCATCAAGAATACGATCAACCACGAGATAACTCTCGGCGCTCGGTGGCGGACCAATATGCACCGCCTCGTCCGCCATCGACACGTGCAACGCCTCGCGGTCCGCGTCTGAATACACAGCGACCGTCCCGATACCCATCTTGCGTGCGGTCTTGATGACCCGGCACGCAATTTCACCGCGATTTGCGATAAGAATTTTCTTAATCATGATGTTTTTTGCTTACCCCTTCCCCACCCCTATGTTTTACGATTTGAGGGCGGCGGTTTCGAGCATTTTTTGCTGTGCACAAAATCGTCACGACCGGTGGAACAATCCGTCCAACAGCCCCATGACCCAAGCGACGTGAACCGCCAGGACAGCCCCCCATCCCACCATCGGCAGAACGAACCATAGTTTTTCCGGAGACATGGCCACATTGACCGGCACGATAATCAACATCACGACAAAGTACCCAAGCAAATGAAACGCAAAATGCCGCAATCGCCGTCGATCCCGTCGGTCGGTTTGATTGTCGCCATTAGAGGGTATCTTCATACGGGTCGCACAGCCAGTCGCGTCAGTCCCGGTAGTCCGCACCCTCGGCGTCGAGGGTGTGTTTTATTGCCTCAAGGTGTGCGCCAACCAACGGCATATAACTCTCCCATTGCTGCGCCGTTTTCTCCGCGACGTCATCCGACAACACACTTAATGGCTGTCCGGTTGCCATTGCCAACATTTGTGTCTCGCAGGCCCGTTCAAGGTAATACATGGTGTCAAAAGTCTCGGCGATCGTATCGCCCACCGTCATTACACCATGATTGCCCATGAGCATCACGCGTTTGTCGCCCAGTACGGCTGGCAATCTCTCAGCCTCGTCGCCCAACCCCATGCCGTCGTAATTGGCATCGTATGCCACTCGATTAAAATAGCGCGCGCCCGTTTGATCCAACGGAAGAATTCTTGGGTCACGGAGGGTTCCCAGCGCAGTCGCGTACCGCGGGTGGAGATGAATGACACATTTTGCATTTGGCTTTTGCCGATGCATCGCACCATGGATCGCAATCGCAGTCGGATCCAATCTCGAATCGCGCTTATCGACGTCATCGGCATCGATCAGCAACAAGTCGCTCGCCCGAATCCGCGAAAAATGGACACCATAAGGATTCATTAGAAACGACTTCCCGTCATCTGACACGGCGAAACTAAAATGATTGGCGATCCCCTCATGCATACCAACCTTTGCCGACCATCTGAAGGTCGCGGCGAGGTCAATCCTGTCCTGAGACCGTATTTGGGATCGTTCCGATACTTGATTCATCTGTGCCGTCTTCCCGGATCCGTTTGTGATTAATTCGCGTAGGCAAAGCAGGTAAAGCAAGACCTATGCGGCGAGAAAAAGGACGCACCGTCCTTACCCTTCTCAGACAAACTAAACTGTTGGTGATCTTCCGAAAAACCGTTTATTTTCCGACGAATAATTGATGATTTGATTGCATTAAAGACAGCCGGCATGGGTATGGATAAATTGACATTAAACGTGACTGCCGAAGTAGATAGCGTCGCTAAAGAAAACTGGTCACTGATTACAGAGAGTCTCGATAGGCTTGCCGAAGGACTGACGATCATCGATGGCGACGACAAGCTTGTTCTGTTTAACACGAAGGCCGCTGAGTATCTCGGGTTAGACACCGACACGGTGACCGTCGGTGCATCCTTGCAGGACATAATGACGGAGGGTGGCGATACCGTCGATCCGGGTTCACTGCTCATGCAACAATTGGATGCGTCACGCGAGGGAAAGCCGCAATTCTTCGAGCGTGACTTGGATGGTGGACGTGTTTTGAGTGTCCGCGCCAATCCAATACCAGGCGGCGGCGTCATCACGCTCTATACGGATATCACCGAGCGTAAGGCGTTTGAACGTCGTCTTATCGAGATGGCAACGCGAGATGAGTTGACCGGCCTCATCAATCGTCGCGAGTTCTTTACGCTCGGAGAGCACGAAGAACAGCGGGCGAAGCGCGAGGGACACGTGGTTAGCGTCATGATGGTCGACGCTGACTACTTCAAGAAAATCAACGACACTTACGGACACGGAACTGGCGACGATGTCCTGAGGGATCTTGCCGATAACTGCCGACAAATATTTCGCAAAACGGATATCGTCGGCCGCTATGGCGGCGAAGAATTCTCGGTGATCCTGCCTGGTGCGAAACCAGACATGGCAATGGTTATCGCAGAACGCTTGAGGGTCGCGATCGAGAACAGCAAAGTTCCAAGCGATGATGGGGATGTCGCGTACACAGTTAGTATCGGAATCGCTAGCGCCATCGGCCAGGACGTCGTCATCGCAGAATTGCTGGACCGAGCGGACCGGGCCTTATACACCGCGAAAGCCCAAGGCCGAAATCGCGCCGTATTCGACCAGTTAGACTAATTCATGGCGCGTCCCCTCGTCCTCGCCGTCGCACAGTCCGGGGCTATTCAAAAGTCCGATCACCGCGACGAGATCGTCTCGCGCCTTTGCGTCATGCTGAACGATGCCGCAGACCGGGGGGCGACCTTGGTGGTCTTCACAGAACTGGCGTTAACGACCTTCTTCCCACGACATTATGCACAAGACCGGCAAGAGATGGATTCATGGTTTGAAACCAGTATGCCGAATAGATCGGTTCAGCCGCTTTTCGATCTCGCACAACGACGCAAAGTCGGTTTTTACCTCGGTTACGCCGAATTGACAGACGCGGGAGATCACTTCAACTCGTCGATACTCGTAGACCGTGACGGTAAAATCGTCGGCAAGTACCGAAAAGTGCACCTCCCGGGACATGATGACTATGACCCCGAACGGAGTTTTCAACACTTGGAGAAACGGTATTTTCTACCAGGTGATCTAGGTTTTCCGGTTTGGCGGGCGATGGGCGGCATAATGGGAATGTGCATCTGTAATGACCGCAGGTGGCCCGAAACGTTTCGTGAAATGGGCCTGCAAGGTGTCGAACTTGTGATGCTCGGTTACAATACCCCATCAGAGAATTCCCAAGCATCCTCTGAAACGACGGAAACACGTAAGTTCCACAACCGATTGTCACTTCAATCAGGAGCCTACCAGAACTCGACATTCGTCGCCGCGTCGGCAAAAGCGGGAACCGAGGACGGCCATCATATGTTCGCCGAAAGCTGCATCGTTTCGCCAACAGGCGAAATTATTGCGTTAACGACATCCGAAAACGACGAAGTTATTGTTGCCGAAATCGATTTGGACGACACCGTGTTCGGCAAGAAATCCGTTTTTGACTTTGCGCGGCATCGCCGAGTTGATCAATACACCCGGATTACCGCACAAACGGGTGTAATCGAACCTCCCGAATAACCCGTGGCCGCTCTATTGACCTTGGCGATCAAGTCGAAATTCCCTAGACTTTTTATGGTTGTCTGCACGCACACAGAATAACCCCAGAAAAACAGCCCAAATGGGATTGAGGGCGGGACATGCCCGCTTGGGAGGACAAGAATGACTGCCAATGATGTGACATTTCGACCGGCGACGGCATCAGACGCGCGCGTCATCGCACAGTTGTTTCAGATATCGTCTGAAGGCGTCGCCGACTATATCTGGAGCACCCTCAAGCAGCCGAGTGACGACGACATAGAACTTATCGACATCGGCGAACAAAGGTACGCACGCGAGGACGCAGACTTTTCATACACCAATTGCGATATCGCTGAAATGGACGGCGAACCCGTTGGCATGCTTCACGCCTATTACATGGGTTCGGACGTTGGTGATCCCCCTGTGGACTCCGACCCTATCCTGAGACCGTACTTGGAGTTGGAAGAGCCAAACAGCCTATATATCTCGGGCCTCGCCATTTATGACAAGTTCCGTGGTCTAGGTATCGGGACACGCCTCCTTGACTTCGCATATAAGCGCGCCCGCGCGGAAGGGCTTAAGAAGATTAGTTTGATCTGCTTCAACGAGAACGTCGGAGCCTATCGGTTATATCAACGAGAGGGCTTCACAGACCGAGCGAAGCGCACGGTTGTCCCGCACCCGCTCATCAAACATGGCGGCGATGCCGTGCTTATGGTGCGCGAGGCGTAACATCTACAGCGGCAGGTTATCGTGCTTCTTCCATGGATTTTCGAGTTCCTTGTCTTTCAGCATACGTAGTGATTTGCATATCCGCTTTCGCGTTGAATGCGGCATGATCACATCATCGATAAAACCACGCGCGCCGGCGATAAATGGATTGGCAAATCGTTTCCGATATTCCTCCGTTCTTTCGGCAATTCTCTCTTCGTCACCGATATCCGCCCTGAATATGATCTCGACGGCGCCTTTCGGCCCCATAACCGCGATCTCCGCACTCGGCCATGCGAAATTGACGTCACCGCGGAGGTGTTTCGAACTCATGACGTCATAGGCCCCGCCGTATGCCTTCCGCGCGATGACCGTAACCTTTGGTACCGTCGCCTCGGTGAACGCGAATAACAACTTCGCGCCGTGCTTAATGATCCCACCGTATTCTTGGCTGGTCCCCGGTAAAAAGCCGGGTACATCAACGAAGGTCACGATCGGAATGTTGAAGCAATCGCAGAACCTCACAAAACGCGCCGCCTTGATAGAGGAATTAATGTCCAAGCAACCAGCCAGAACCATCGGCTGGTTGGCGACGATACCGACTGTCGAGCCTTCCATCCGCGCAAAACCAATAATGATATTGCCGGCGTAATTCGGCTGAATCTCGAAGAAGTCACCTTCGTCGACAACTTTCGAGATCAATTCCTTCATATCGTACGGCTTGTTCGGGTTGTCGGGAATCAAGGTATCGAGTGACATTTCAACCCGATCATGCGGGTCCGGCGTCGGTCGGTACGGCGGTTTCTCGGTATTGTTGGACGGCAGGAAGTCCACGAAGCGACGCAAATACAAAAGCGCCTCCATGTCGTTCTTGAAGGCTTTGTCGGCAACGCCAGATTTCGTTGTGTGCGTGATGGCACCGCCAAGGTCTTCGGCGGTTACTTCTTCGTGGGTGACGGTTTTGACGACATCCGGGCCGGTCACAAACATGTAGCTCGTGTCTTCGACCATGAAGATAAAGTCGGTCATCGACGGCGAATACACCGCGCCGCCAGCGCAGGGCCCCATGATCATGGAAATCTGCGGGATAACGCCGGACGCCAGAACGTTTCGCGTAAATACCTCAGCATAACCGGCTAGACTATCGACACCTTCTTGAATACGTGCTCCGCCGGAGTCATTCAGCCCGATAACCGGTGCTCCGACCTGCATCGCCTTGTCCATAACCTTTGAAATCTTATTCGCATGGCTCTCAGAGAGGGAGCCGCCAAAGACCGTAAAGTCTTGGGAAAAGACGAACACCAACCGGCCATTTACCGTCCCATAACCGGTAACGACGCCGTCACCCGGAATCGAGGTGTCGGCCATCCCGAATTCGGTGCATCGGTGCTCCACGAACATATCCCATTCTTCGAACGAGCCTTCGTCCAAGAAAACATCGATCCGCTCCCGCGCTGTCAGCTTACCTTTTGAGTGCTGGGACTCGATCCGTTTTTGACCACCGCCAAGGCGCGCCCTCTTACGCCGCTCCTCAAGCTCTGCGATTATTTCCTGCATACTACCCCCAAGCGATCTTAATGACTGGATTTTCCCGAATTTCAGGGCCGGTGCAAGGTAAGGAACGTTGAAGCGGCGGAAACATCCGCAATCAAATCTTCCAACCTCTGCGCATCTTCAAGATCAACGCCCCATCGATCGTTTTGATAACGCTCGTCAAGTTGCGATGCCATAGCCGCGTCTTTCGCCTCTTTTCCACCTTCGACCACGGCAAGGGCGAGAATCACAGATCCCAATGCCTGCGTCATGATTGAAACGACAGCCAATTCGAAATCGTCGAATGTCGCAAGAATCTGTCGGATACGTTGATGTGCCATGGGGTCCGGCGACATCGGCAAAATGGACGTCGTTACCGCAATACTGAGGTCGTATCGTGAGAGCAACCAGTCCAAGTACGGCTGCCACACGTCGTTCTGCATACGCGCCAGATCCGATGGCGAGTCGACACGATGCGACAGCAAGTCGGTATCGATATAATTAGCAATAAGCTCTTCAATTTCGGAACGATGGCCCGATATGCGATCAATTGCCGTACAAGCAATCTGTGTAAATGGCATCGTCTTCGGATCGATATTCTCGTCTTGCGCCTTCCATTCGTCAGCCACAGCCTCGGCCAATGGTTGGGTCGACACCATCAACGTGGATTTGCCGGGGGTCTTAACTTCTCGTCCATCAAGAAGAACTACGAACATGGTGTCGCGACCGTCCGTCGCAACATCATTATAAAATCGCTTCAATTGCGGTCTCACTGAATCCTCGGACACCGCTCAGTTTCCAAACAACGATCTAATACCTTTGGAGACACCGTCGACAACACCCGAAGCGCCACTTTGGTTCGACGGCGCTTCATTGTCGCCAGCAGACGAATTCTGGGGATTACCCGTGGACTTCGGAACAACAGTTTGGCCGGCAAGGGCCGGCGTACAATAGTCAAATGTATCGACGCCGCCGACCGCGCGTTTTGCAATACTCTCTGCCAACAATGACAGGCCCATGGTCGCGAATGCGGCGGCCCCCTTGGCAACTGTGCCCGCGGCGCCTGTCGCGAGTGCGGCGGCATCCAACGACCACGTAGGGTCTAAGAACGTGCCGCCAATGGTCACGGGAACAACCGCTGCGCTTGCAAGGCTCGTGTTTTTTACACGTGGGTCAATCACGAGATTAATGGCCTCATTGCCCAGATCAACACCACCGACGCCAATCGCCGCTAAGGCATCTGTTTCAAAAACAATTGCTCTCCCTTTCGCAATGCCATCAACGATCTCGGCATCGATAACGCCGCACCGCAATGTGGTCACGTTGTTCGCGCTTAGACCCGGCAGGACGGAGAGCACATCGGACGACAAGAAGCCCAAAGCGCCGCTCTCGATTTCCGCGTTCTCCGTGCTTACGCGCACGTTGCCGTTCAAGCTCGCCATAATCGACCTAACCGACGTGCCGCGCCCAGACGCTAGCAGATTGCCATCCGCCCGCCCCGCGATCAGACTCGCCTGCCCCGATTGCGCGAGAAGCACACCATAATCGATGCCCTCGAGACGCAAATCTGCTGCGACAGAAATCGCCTCGCCAGTTGAGTCTGCACTTATCGTCCCAGATACCTCGCCGTCGGCTATCTGAAACCTCACCGTTGATACGTTCAAGTTACCCGAATACAGGGTCAAACGTGTTGTCAAATCTGAAACTTCGTAGGCGTTAACTCCAATCTTCTTCGCATCGAGTTTAAAATCCAGGTCTACGGCGCGAAGAGCTTCAACTGGAAGCGCATCATCTGGAAACACGCGATTGCGTGAGACATCGCTCTTATCGGCAGCGTCGGCTTTCACTAACATGAAGGAGCCGACGTCGATGAAATTTGATACAAGTGCCGCATCGATACGAGGTCGCGAGTCCAAAGAAACCGCAACATTGCCCGCCAAATCTGTCTGACCGGCCACGATCGACAGTCCATTGACTGTGATCGTTTGACCATCAATGACAAGGTCCCCACCAACCTTGACCGCCTCGAGGTCAGGAACTTTCAAACCACCTGGACTGAGACCCAACAGCCTTTCGACCCGCGACGCGGTCTCGCGAGGGGACGACGCGCTAAGCGTGACCCTGCCGTCGACCGATATCGGAACTGCTGTTGAACGACCAATACGTCCGTCAAAAGATGCGGACGAGTCGACAGCGTCTACGAAAATCTCCGCTGGAAATTCCGTCTCTACCGCCATGACTTGTTGCGCTGTCCCAACCATTCCACGGAGGCGGACCTCCTCTCCGTTGACACGCCCTTGCATGTCGAACGCGATTGGGCTGGTGGCGGCTTCGGCATTTGCTGAAAAAGAGTCGATCGACAGTTCACGCGTGACTCCCGTTTTACCGTTCCGATACTTTAGTTGAACATCTTTTAGGACGACGTCTTGAACTGCCGGCAATGTCCGCGTGTCAGGCCCTTTTGGCTCGACTTCAGGTTGGTCCGTCAGCGCCCAGTTTACGCGCCCCGTCGCATCCGTCTCGAGCAGAATATCAACGCCTTCAAGAACGAGTTCATTTACCTCTATGCCCCCCCTAAACAAGGGAATAAGACTTACTTCGGCGGCGAGCCGCCGGACCGCGACCATTGCCGGGCGGCTCCCCCAAGCCGCATTGCCGAAGCGGACATCATTGACGGCGATCTTCGGTGACAAAGACAGCTCCAACTCTAGATCTCCAGAAATATGGAGATCACGTCCCGTCATCGATTTTGCCGCATCAACGATGATAGGTTTGTACTTATTGACGTCGACGGACCCCAGTATGGCGATGCCCGCAACGACCAACGCGACCAATGCGATTGCACCGAAGCTCAGGAGCTTCGCAAATTTCCGCATCGTCCTCTCCCTCAGGCTTGGTTCAATTCCAATGACAGCTGTTCCACATCCTGAACAATGACATCGGCACCCGCCGCTTCCAAGGCATCGACAGTGTGGTATCCCCACGCAACACCGACAGATCGAACATTCGCGGCAACGGCCATCTCTATATCGAACGTAGTGTCACCGATCATTACTGCATTTTCGGGCTCCGTCGCCGTCTCGGCCAATGCGATGTGGAGCATCTCCGGGTGAGGCTTGCCGCGAGAACGATCGGCGGTCTGCAAGGTATCAAAAAAACCATCAATCCGATGGTGTTTGAGCGTCGCGTTCAATCCCCTTAAAGACTTTCCAGTCGCAACGCCAAGCAGCCACTTTGAAGAACGAAGCCCTCTAAGTAAGCCGAGTATACCGTCAAACATGGGCTCATTTAAGGCATCATTCTTTCTGAGACGCTGCCAGGCCGATGAATATGCAGACGCTATTTGCTCGATTGGCGCCGCGACGTCATCGCAAAGAACCAAAATTGCTTGTTTCAAGGGCAAACCGATGACCCGCCGAACACATTCAACCGAGGGTGCTTGGCACCCCATTTCGATAAACGCACTGGCCATACAAGCATGAATGGCGAACTGACTGTCGACAAGGGTCCCGTCACAATCAAAAATCGCCAACTTATCGGCCATACGAATATCTCTCTATGTTCGGGCAAGTCTTTAGTTCTTAGGCAGAACTTACGCAGACCCTCGGAAAACCTCAATGCGCGCACCACTTGATTCGGCGATCAAAACACGGGCAAGATAGAAATGTTGGGCGACGTATTGCGTCACAAGGAGAAATCGCGACGCAAAGCGATGTCAAGGGAGGCACAATCACATCGAATTTCACGATCCGCGGCCCGTTATTCGTCTATAGACCGGGCCAATCCATCCAACGACTGAGATGGACGGCGAGAGCCTCCATCCCGAATTTCATCAATCGAAACAAACCTTGGGGACGTACCATGAAACTCTTAAAACTCTCCGCAGCAGGACTGGTCCTACCACTTCTTGCTGCATGCGCAATGGGACCCGATACCGATGCCACTATGGCGATGTCGAATTCCGGCAGCGCATTCGATAAAGCGCTTCAATCCGAATACGTCGCACTTGCGAAAGCAGAAGCGGAAGAATGGGATACCGAAGACGCGATCTACTTCAACAACAAAGCTAAAGCGGCCGCCGGCGGCGGAGATGTGCAACCGCAACCTCTCAAGGAACGCAAGATTACGGGTGAGGTTCAATGGGAACTTGAGGCCGCTCGCCAAGCGTTACGTGCATCACTCCTGTCGGGCAGCAAGGATTACGCACCGGCGGAATCTGCACGCGCTCAAGCGATGTTCGACTGCTGGATGCAAGAGCAAGAAGAGAACACACAGCAGGAACATATCGACGCTTGTCGGATTGCTTTTGACGAAGCCCTGGCAAAAGTCGAGGGAATGCGGCCACCGCTGGTTGCCGCCCGCGCCGCAACGCCTTCCGCGCTTCCAGGCCCCTACGTGGTTTACTTTGATTTCGATAGCTTCGACTTGAGCGCCACTGGAGAGGCCGTCATTAAAGAAGCAGCCTCGGCTGGAATGGCCGCAGGGGCCAAAGGCGTTACGGTCACAGGCCACACAGATACCGCCGGCAACACGGCATACAATGAAGGACTGTCGCGCGCGCGCGCGGCGACTGTCGGTAATCAGCTGATGATTGAGGGGGTATCGCGGAGCATGGTGAAGCGTGCGTATAGCGGCGAAGAAAATCTTGCCGTGAGTACGAGTGACAACACGAAAGAAGCACGTAACCGTCGCGTGACGATTACATTCACACGTTAAGTCAGCTAAATTTCTGACGATGGGCGCCAGGGAAACCTGGCGCCTTTTCTTTATAAAAAAAATGGGCCGCCAAAAGGCGACCCAAGGGGGAGTGTGACCGCCCCGAAAACATTCGGGAACGGCGATAGAACTCTATGGCCTAATTACACGAAATTGTCGCATCCGGTTGCGCTGATCTCTCGGACCACGTCGGCAAAACGGTAATGCTAAACTCGCCATCGCCAACGCGTTTCACCGGCAGCCTAATCGACGCTTTCTGTCCGTTTTTCATGCGCATGCTGCGGTCGAACAACAATGCAGAATCTTCTGTGCGCGAAATGCGGACATTTGCCAGTTTCGGCCAATCAGGACCGGTGTTAACCAGCCTGAATACCGGATTTTCGCCCTTACACTCGGTCTGTATTTGAACAACGACAGGACTTGTCGCATCGATGTTCGCAATTTGCAGTGTACGATCCGCATATGCATCATTCGCGTACGCCACCGCGAAGGCAGAAATTAGGGCTGGAAATATGGAGTATCGTCGCACGACTAACCTCACCTTTTATCGAGTGAGGATGAGACTAGCTTCGTTGCCTTAAGACTCCCTGACGCCCCGAGCGCAACTAAAGAGCACTAATCAGAGGTGCTTTCGAGACATCGAACGGCGGGAACCGTAACGCCACGATTGAGCCTCCGGCCGGATTATCCGCGATCGATACTTCGGCCTTATGTATCTCGGCAATCGCTTTGACGATATTCAGACCCAAGCCGGCGCCCGCTCCCCTTCGATCGATGCTCGAGAAAGGCTCAAAGAGATCCCGTCGCTGTTCCAGTGGTATTCCTCGTCCCTGATCGATAACACTGACCGTTGCCGGGTCACCATCGATCTTCAGTTCAACCGTCGAACCGCGGGACGCGTACTTGATCGCATTCTCTACGATGTTTCGGACCGCATGTTCGAGAGCGCCGGAGTTACCTTGCACAAATACGGGGCCCGCTTCGCCGGTCAGTTCAATCGATCGCCCGTCCTTAATCGCTATCGGCGCGAGGCTGCTAACAACATTCACAGACACGCTATGTAAATCTGCGACCTCGTCCTGTTGCAGCACGAAATACTCATAGCGCGTCAGGGTCAGCAACTGCTCGATCATTCGTGCCAAAGTATCAACTTCGCGCTTAAGCGACGAAATTTTCTCGTCGTCACCGAGATTGTCGAGACTTGACCGCAATACGGCCAGAGGCGTCCTCAGTCGATGCGCTACACTCGACGCGAACTCCCGATGGTGCTCAGACCTGCTCTCCAGTCCCGCAATTGCTTTTTTCATCGCCGTAATGTCACGCAGCATCATAACAATACCTCCGTCGGGAAGATGTTCTTCCTCGACAAGGTGACAACGGCCATCGTTCAGCCTCAATTCGAACGCTTCATGACGCCGTTTCCGATTTGCTAGACGTTGCTTTATCCACACTTCGGGATTTGCCTCGGCATCGGGAAAAAGGCCGCTCTCCACTTGCAAGCGGAGCAACTCTTCAAACGAACCGCCCGGCTTCACTGCGCTGCCAAATGCCGCATTCGACTCACGGAAACGGGCGTTTGAAATAACCAAACGATCCGCCTCGTCATATAACGCGAAGTATTCAGACATCACCTCAATCGCGTCCGCCAAACGGGCATTCGCCTGCTCGATACGATTGATTTCAGTGATGTCCTTCGCGATCCCTGTAACGCCTTCAAAGTCTCCGGTTTGGCGGTCGAATCTTGGCAAACCGGAGATCGAGAACATTCGTACGTCACCATC
Source organism: Rhodospirillales bacterium (assembly GCA_965222395.1). GTDB lineage: Bacteria > Pseudomonadota > Alphaproteobacteria > Rhodospirillales > Casp-alpha2 > UBA4479. The sequence goes on along the minus strand of OZ244947.1, from coordinate 725,592 downwards.
ATGCGCCGCCGCGCGAAATCCAATATCTCGGAAGGGCCGCTTTAGGTTTGGCGGCGAAATTGTCTCTCCGAAACGATCCGCGAAGTCGCCCAGTTCGTCGAGGCGCATTCCAATCGCATCCGAAGGCAATAACCCCAATCGATCAATGATCCGATCAGAAACATACGTAAGCGTACCATCCCCGTCGGCTTCCCAAACCCAGTCAGAGATCAACCGGGTCAGGTCTTCCAAACGGCGAAAAGCTTCGGTCGCTCGCATTTGCTGCGAGCCTGAGATCGACGGCCAATTTCGGGATCTACGTGTTGCCATGGTCCCGCAACCGAACTTCAAGTTCACGTAGCGCACCGAGGTAATCGGAGCCACGATGCCAAAGCCGAAGTACGTCGATCGCAGCCTTCCTCGGCGTATCGGAATAGAATGCCAGCAACTTGGGGAGTTGAGTCTCTATATCACCCGCGGGTCCGGCTTTCGCCGAGTGACTGCTTATGTATATGCGTTTGAATTCATCGATGGACATACCTATCCCGCGGCATGCGATCGCTAATCCCTCTCCCCCGGGCTCAAACAGCAGACGCTGTACTAAGTGCTCCCGCAGCTTGGTCACTTTGGCGAACAGCGCAACGAACAAGGGAATTTCCCCTTCGCGAAGCGCCGTCAACAGCATGTCTACCGTCACCAACCCCTCGCTTTTCAGCGCATCGGCCAGCCGCTCCACTTTCCTTTGGGGCGTGTCATGACGATTTGACGTCTCTCGCTGGGCGACATCTTCTAGCAACTCATCTACGACCGCCCGATCTAAATCAAACTCTTCAACTATGTGCTGACGAAGCGCGGCCGATACCCACAAGAACATTTTCTTTGCGAGTTCCGGATCCAGCTCTGAGCGGGTCAAGATTGGGTCTTGGAAACTATCAACTCTTTTAGATTGCTCGACCAAGTACTCCATTGTCTGCGACGAAATCTCGGCATTCGGGTTCTTTAGCAATGAAATGATTACCGGTTGCCGGCCAGTTTCGACGAGTGCATCGGAAACGGTCTCGGACACATTACCCCTTAGAGTAATCGCCAGCATGTGCTCTTCGGTACGATGTTTAATGACCTCAATCAGGTCGGCATCGCGAAGCAGGCCAGAGTCCTTGAGCATCGGATAAGCAATTCGGATTTCATCGTTCGCGAGTCGTATGACTAAGTCCCGAGGAACATCATCGAAAAGCGCAAGACGGCCAGCAACGGCTTGCCTAACCGATGCTTCTATCTCGTCGACAATACTTTGGAGAATACCGAACATCAGCGACCGCTGACGTTCGTTTAATACCGACGCCTGATTGTCAAAAAGATCGACGATTATTTCAGTCAAACGGGCACGGCTTTCAGCGGACTTTTGCCGTGCCAACGACAACAAGTCGTCTGCATTAAATTCCCGATGGGAATCTTCCGTCATCCTTGCTCCTCAGATCCCGAGAGCAAATATCCGACGCCCCTTATCGTGTGTACGGACGCGTCAGCTCCCGCACTAAGTAATCGTTTGCGCAGCCGCGACACATGTACTTCAACCGAATTCGACGAAACCTCCTCGTCAAACCCATAGATTTTGTCTTCCAAGACATCCTTCGGAACTACCCGGCCCTTGCGGCGGAGCAATTGCTCGAGCACTTCCATTTCGCGTCGAGAAATGGCAACTGTCTTATCCGCAATTCGGAGCTCGCGCGCCGTCGTGTCGAATTCAATATTTCCTTCGACTAGGACGGTGCCCAAGACCCCGCCAGGTCGACGTAATAACGCTCGTACACGGGCCAGCAGTTCTTCCAATGCAAAGGGTTTGAGCATGTAGTCGTCTGCGCCGGCGTTCAGTCCTTTGACCCGATCCTCAACGGCATCCCGTGCCGTCAAGATTAACACCGGGGTCATGTTGTCGCCGTCTCGCCAGTTCTTGAGCAACTCCAAACCGTCCTGATCCGGCAACCCAAGATCGAGAATAACCGCGTCGTATGTCACGGCGTCCATCGCCAAATCCCCGTCGCCGGCATTATTGACAACGTCAACGGTGAATCCACCCGCCTCCAGCCCCTCTTTCACAAAGGCGGCGAAGCGTTCATGATCTTCGACGAGCAGTAACCGCACTTGGCTTCCTTTCCGCAACAGGTCGAAATCTCGACCCGCCACGCATACGAAATCGGGCAAGTAGAATCAAACTTCGTCAGACATTACACGCCGCTGCGATGGGAGCAAGTATTGTCCCGTCAAAGATCATCGCGTTGCGCCCTCTCGTCTCTCGGATCAAATCCTAGGACAGACCAACTCTGAGCCATATGTGCCGGAATTGGTGCTTCAACCTCAATGAATTTGCCACTCTTGGCGGGCACTCGGATATGCCGGGCGTGCAGATGTAGTTTCTCCGGCAGCCCCGTGTCGGAGAGCGCATTGACGCGCATTCCATATTTTTTATCACCGAAAATCGGTGTGCCTATCGCCTGGCAATGAACCCGGAGCTGATGCGTTCTTCCCGTTTCCGGCTGAAGACACAACCAAGTCGCGGAACGGCCGGCGCGATCGACGACCCAATAGCGTGTCTTTGCCACCTTGCCGTCCGACGGGTCGACGCGTACGTTTTCGCCATGTGCGCCTGCGACCTTTGCGAGCGGCGCATCAATGACACCCTCGTCTTTCTCTGGCGCGCCGACGACGAGTGCCCAATACGTTTTTTGTGCGTCACGTCCGGAGAACGAGCTACTAAGTTGGGCCGCCGACAAACGGTTTCTTGCGAGCAACAGAACACCACTGGTGTCACGATCCAATCTATGGACCAAACGCGGGCGCTCTTTTGCCCCCATCTTTAACCGCTCCAATACAGCATCGAGATGGACCTGCGTTTTCGATCCGCCTTGCACTGCCAAACCGGTCGGCTTATCGATCGCGAGCACATCATCATCCATGTATAGAATGCGCTTTTTCAAATCTGAGGCTAGGCTTTCAATTTCCCGGTCATCGATCAGGACCCTTCGACTCGATGAGGGTACCGGCTTGTCGTCGACATTCGGCGGTACGCGTACTGTCTGTCCAGGCGCAACGCGATCTCCCGCTTTGACCCGGGCGCCATCCAGACGTATCTGGCCTGAACGGAGTAATTTCTGAAGTTTGCCGTGGGTCAGCGCCGGAAAGTGTGCGCGAAACCAACGATCCAGCCGCAAGCCCGCCTCGTCCTCCGATACTTCGATTTGCCGAACGCCACTCATGTCAAAACGATCCGTGCCAAAACCATGCCGAGCCATATGGCGAGAATGCACAACACGACCGAGGTAATAGCATACCCCGTCGCCAAACCCATCTCACCACGCTGCCACAAGGTTACGACGTCGAGTGAATATGTTGAAAAGGTCGTAAATGAGCCCAGCACACCAACGACAATCATTGCCCGTAGTTCTGGGCTGGGCGTCCAAACTAAGGCCGATAGCTCGATAAGCACACCAAGAACGAATGATCCAACGACGTTTACCACGATCGTGCCGAACGGGAAACCGTGCCCAAGAAGGACGGTGGTGCCAGACATCACTGCATAACGTGCAACCGCTCCCGCGGCCCCACCCAAAGCCACGAAAAATACGTGCGACAATGTCATTGATCAGGCGTTCCTTTTTTAGTTTCACGAAGCCTCTGCCAATACTCCAGGCGTTTGGCGACTTCGCGTTCGTATCCCCGATCGACTGGCCGATAAAGGGACTGTCGTGCCATCTCATCCGGAAAGTAGTTCTGACCGGAGAAACCATCTTCGGCATCGTGGTCGTACGAATATGCGGCGCCGTATCCTAGATCTTTCATGAGCTTGGTCGGGGCGTTCAGGATATGCTTTGGCGGCGTCAATGAACCGGTTTGCTTCGCAAGACTACGTGAAGCCTTTTCGGCCTTATACAACGCATTGGATTTAGGTGCCGTCGCGAGATATCCAACGCATTGAACGAGGGCCAATTCTCCTTCTGGTGAGCCCAATCGGTCATACGCATCCCATGCTGCAATTGCCTGCAGCATGGCTTGCGGATCCGCAAGGCCGATATCCTCCGAGGCGAAGCGAAGCAAACGTCGGGCAATATATTTGGGGTCTTCACCACCTTCCAGCATCCTCGCAAACCAATACAATGACGCGTCCACATCGGAGCCTCGCAATGACTTGTGTAAGGCGGAGATTAAATTGTAATGAGCTTCCTGGGACTTGTCATAGAGCGGAGAACGACGCTGTACGATCTGCACTAGGATTGCCTCGTCTATGATTTGATCAGGCTCCGCCACCGCGTTGATGCTATCGACCATATTGAGCAAATACCGACCGTCGCCGTCGGCCATGGCACGCAACGCATTTCTGGCTTCATCCGATAGTGGGAGCGTAACATCCAGCTCTGCTTCGGCCCGACGCAAAAGCGTTTCAAGCGCCGCGTCATCGAGGCGGTGCAAGACCATAACTTGCGCGCGCGACAGCAATGCCGCATTCAATTCAAAGGACGGGTTCTCCGTGGTCGCGCCGACTAGAATAATGGTCCCATCTTCGACATAGGGCAGAAATCCATCTTGCTGAGCCCGGTTGAACCGGTGAATCTCATCGACAAAGAGCAACGTGCCCTGCCCCATTTCCTGGCGCCTTTTTGCCTCATCAATCGCCTTTCGAACATCCGCGACGCCGGAAAAAACGGCAGACAGTGCAGTAAAATGAAAGGACGTCTGTTCGGCCAAGAGCCTTGCGATCGTCGTTTTCCCGGTCCCCGGCGGCCCCCACAAGACGATTGATGGCAATGCGTCGGCACTGACCATACGCTGGAGCACCCCATCATCACCAAGAATATGATCCTGGCCTACGACCTCATTCAACGTCGATGGCCGCAGGCGATCCGCAAGCGGCCGGTGGGCGTCGGCCTGAAACAAAGTCGTCACGACACGCTGCCGAGCGCAATTCAAGTAAGATGATCTGCGAAGAATGATGCACTTCGTTCACGAGCCAGCGCGGCAGCGTTTGCGTCGTAATGCTCGCCACCGATGCGCGCAAACGCGTGGTCATTCCCTTGGTAGTCAAAAAGACTGGCCTTCGGGTTGCCGTCCAGGGCCGCATGAACTTTTTCCTGTGCTTCTTTCGGCACGAACCCGTCCTCCGTCGCAATATGCAAAAGTACAGGTGCGGAAAGGACCTCATCCGTATGTTCTTCCAACATCACACCATAGTATCCAACCGCAGCGTCAACCTTCGTTCGCGTCGCCGTCAAAAACGCCAGTCTGCCACCTAGACAGAATCCGACTGAGCCGACTTTTCCCGAGCAAGCGTCATGACCACGCAGATACTCGATGGTTGTATCTAGATCTCCGACCCCTTTTTCCAGATCGAATCCATTGAAGAGTTCAAATGCGCGCGCCCATTCTTCTTCCGTTTGATCAGTGATCTGTATACCCGGCTCCTGGCGCCAAAAGAGATCCGGACAGAGTGCGACATAGCCTTGCGATGCCCAGTCGTCGGTAATGCCACGCATAACTTCGTTGACACCAAAAATTTCCTGAATGACGACGACCCCAGGACCAGAGCCAGATTCCGGCAAGGCCAAGTAGCCCATGAATTCGCCTGCATCCGAAGCCGGAATCATTACCTCTTGACCGCTCATGACAATCTATCTCCCAAGTGTAGGTTGCAGCGCTTCCACGTTAACGATGTCTCAGACACTATCGTATCGCGGAAAATCGGCCAAGCGGCAGGGTCTTATTATCCGCGAAAGACGAACTGCAGCCGTTGTCCACGGCGGGAAATCTGAACGCGCCATTCATCGGTTTCCGTTGCTGCGAGAAATTCACGCATTGTAACGACTGTGTCGACAGACTGCTGATTGACAGTCAGCAAGACATCACCCGGTTTAAAATCAAGCCTCGCGGCTATCGATCCGCGACGGATGCCAAGCAAGACGACACCAGTCTCGAAAGGGTTGAGGCCATTTTCGTCGGCGAGCGCGGGCGACAGATTTGCAATCACTGCGCCAGAAAACGGATGGCGGCCACTCAGTTCAGTGCGGTCCGGGGCCGGATCGCGTGGCGCCGGCTGTAAATCGATCGTTAGGGGCGTTATCAAATCGCCGCGTCTAACCCTAAGAACGGCCTGATCGCCGACCGGTAGTGTTGCAATGCGGTAGTCCATGTCATCCGGGGTAAATATGGCATAGCCATTAATCGCAAGAATGACGTCACCGGCACGAATTCCGGCTCGTCCCGCCGAACCACTGTTATGAACCTGGCTAATGATGACGCCTTCTGGGCGCCGCATACCAAGCGATTGCGCAATATCCGAAGACACTGCCTGTCCATACGCACCGAACCAGGGTCGCACCAAGACGCCGCCGGGGCGCATGCCGGCAATGACGGCGCGCACCATATTCGCCGGAATGGCAAACCCGATACCATGGGAGCCACCACTTCGTGAAAATATAGCCGTATTCACGCCGACCAATCGGCCGTCCATCGTCACCAGTGCCCCACCCGAATTTCCCGGATTAATCGCAGCATCGGTTTGAATGAATGATCGCAACTCTGTTCCGGATCCAACCGACCGTGCGACCGCAGAAACAATGCCACTTGTCACCGTTTGACCCACCCCAAATGGATTACCGATCGCTAGGACCAGGTCCCCGACTTTCAATTCGTCGGAGTCCCGCAACGACAATGCCGGCAAGCGCTCTGTACCTGGCTCAACCCGAAGGAAAGCGAGGTCCGTCCGTTCGTCCGCAACGAGGACTTCAGCCTGGAGTTCACGCTTGTCAGAAAGCACGACGACGATCTTGTCGGCCCCTTCGATAACGTGCCGGTTGGTGACAATCAGACCGTCGTCGCGAACGATAACGCCTGAGCCCAACGAATTATGGCGTTCTTGCGGCCGTCCGTTGCCGAACGGGACCCCAAGGTCACCAAAAAAACGTTTGAAGAAAGGGTCGTCGAAAAGTGGCGCGACTTGCCTTTGGGTGACGATCTTCTGAGTGTAGATATTGACGACAGCCGGCGTTACACGCTCGACAACCGGGGCAAACGACAACTGAATCTGAGCACGACTATCCGGAACACTTGGAGACTGCGCATTTATTTGCCCCGTATCTGACAGAAGCAGAAGTAGGGCGAGGACGGCGGTGACTGTTTTCATGGACCTAAGGTAAGGTGCGGTCGCTCCAGTGTCGATTGTCTGCACAACGAAAAACCGGCGCTTGACGCGCCGGCTCCCAGTATTCTCGAGTTGATCAAAAGATCACTCTTGCTCGTCCCCGTCGTCTTCTGCCTCGGCGCGAGCACGATCTTCCGCCCCTTTAACATCCGGGTCGCGGTCAACCAATTCAATAATCGCCATCGGCGCATTATCGCCATATCGAAATCCAGCTTTCAGAACGCGCGTATAGCCGCCCGGACGTTCTTTATACCGTTCAGCGAGACCGTCGAAGAGCTTCGCGACAACGCCATTATCACGCAAAAAAGCGAACGCCCGGCGACGATCATGAATCGTCCCCCGTTTGCCCAAAGTGATCATTTTGTCCGCAAATCTCCGCAGTTCCTTAGCTTTCGGCAAGGTCGTCTTGATTTGCTCATGCGTAATCAAGGACGCAGTCATGTTTGCAAACATGGCTTTGCGATGCGTATGCGTTCTGTTGAGTTTGCGGTAACCGCCAGCGTGTCTCATGTCAGGCTCCTATGTATCTCCCACGCGTGCCATTTTACCCGCGGGCTCATTGTTTCTTGGCGGATAACCCGCCGGTATTGTGTCCTGCGCAGCGTCAGAACGGATCTTCGAGTTTCTTGGCCATGTCTTCAATATTCTCGGGCGGCCAATCCGGTATTTCCATACCCAAATGCAATCCCATTTGCGAGAGGACTTCTTTGATCTCGTTCAACGACTTCCGTCCGAAGTTCGGGGTCCGAAGCATGTCCGCTTCGCTCTTTTGAACAAGATCGCCGATATAGATAATGTTGTCGTTCTTAAGGCAGTTCGCCGAGCGGACCGAAAGCTCCAATTCGTCGACTTTGCGAAGGAGATTCCGATTAAACGGCAGTTCTTCTCGGCTTTCCTCAACAACTTCGCGACTTGGCTCTTCGAAATTAATGAACAGCTGCAGCTGATCTTGGAGAATGCGCGCGGCGAGCGCGACGGCATCTTCCGGTGTCACCGCACCGTTTGTCGTAACATCCAAGTACAGCTTGTCGTAATCCGTATCTTGGCCGACACGCGTGTTCTCAACTTTGTACGCCACTTTGCGAACGGGTGAGAACACAGCATCGATCGGAATCAAACCAATCGGGCTATCTTCCGCGCGGTTCTGAGCCGCCGCCATATACCCTTTACCCGTCTCAACCGTGAATTCCATGTTCAACGTCGCGCCTTTATCAAGATGACAAAGAACGAGATTCGGTTCCATGATTTCAATATCCGCGCCCGTCTCGATCATACTGGCGGTGACCTCGCAAGGCCCCTCGGCCTTGAGGTGCATCCGCTTCGGACCCTCAGCCATCATTTTCAAGCCCATGGACTTAATGTTCAGGACGATATCCGTCACATCTTCGCGAACACCTGCAATCGACGAGAACTCGTGCAGGACGTTGTCGATTTGGATCGACGTTACGGCCGCGCCTTGCAACGACGACAACAGAATGCGACGCAGCGCATTACCAAGCGTCAGACCAAAGCCCCGCTCTAGCGGCTCGGCGACAACGCTTGCACGACGTGCGGCGTCCGCGCCTGGAACGATTTCAAGTTTGTTCGGTTTAATAAGTTCTTGCCAGTTCTTCTGAAGCACTTCCGTAACCCCGCGCTCGTAATAGGCGCGGCCAGTCTGCGTATAAAACAGATGGCCGCCTGGATTGTTATCGGATCGAAACCAGTTTGTGGATATCGACCCGCCCAATGTTTCACCCGGCGGTTCAAATCGCCGGGCAAAGGCCTTCTTAGACCCGGCGACGCTTCCGCGGACGGCACCCGTTATGCGGGATCGGCGTCACATCGCGAATTGCGGTAATCGTGAAACCAACGGTCTGAAGGGCACGCAGTGCGGACTCTCGCCCGGCGCCGGGTCCTTTGACCTCGACTTCCAACGTCTTCATCCCATGTTCCATTGCCGCACGTCCGGCCACTTCTCCTGCGACCTGCGCCGCGTACGGAGTAGACTTCCGGGACCCTTTAAAGCCCTGTGCACCGGCCGACGACCAAGCGATCGTATTACCTTGAGCATCGGTAATCGTGATAATCGTGTTGTTAAACGTCGAGTTGACGTGCGCCGTGCCTGACGCAATATTCTTGCGCTCACGACGACGGGTACGCGTTGCTGCTGCCTTAGCCATTATATCCGCCCTTACGCTTTCTTCTTACCGGCAATCGGTTTCGCCGGACCCTTACGCGTCCGAGCATTTGTATGTGTCCGCTGACCGCGTACCGGAAGTTGCCGACGATGACGAAGGCCCCGATAACAGCCGAGATCCATCAAGCGCTTAATGTTCATCGCCACATCACGTCGAAGTTCGCCTTCGACGGTGAAATCCTGATCGATCAAGTCCCGAACGCGCGCCACTTCATCATCACTTAAATCGCTCACTCGGCGATCTTCTGCGATACCGCACGCTTCGCAAATTTTCTTGGCCGTGGTTCGGCCGATCCCATGAATATAGGTCAGCGCAATCACCGCACGCTTTCCTGTTGGGATGTTAACACCAGCAATACGCGCCAAAGCTCGAACTCCTTAAACTTTGGGTCGAAAAGACTATACCAATCTGTTGAAGAGCGCGGATTATATTGAGTTAGCGCCCTAAGTCAACTCGGCAATTTCGTCTATCAACCCGTCTACTAGTTATTGTCCAAAAGCGAGAACAAAGAGGCGGAAACAGCCTCAATGTCTTGCATACCATCCACGGTCTTGAGAGCGCCTTTATCCCTGTAATAGGGGATGATTGGTGCTGTTTGACCGCGGTAAACCTCTAAGCGTTTCTTCAACGTCTCAGCATTGTCGTCACTGCGAGCCCCGCCGGTCTCCGCAGCGCGCTTTTCTATCCGCGCGAACAAAGCTTCCTCGTCAACTTCCATGCTGATTACGGAGTCGAGCGACAATCCCTTCTCAGCCAGCATCTTATCAAGGGCCTCAGCCTGGGCGACGGTGCGCGGGAACCCATCAAGAATAAAACCGGCCGCACAATCCGCCGCTTCAATCCGATCCGCAATGATACCAACGACCATATCGTCCGATACCAGTTCGCCGCGATCCATGACCTCTTTTGCTCTTAACCCGGTTTCCGTGCCCGACGCGACGGCAGCCCGCAAAACTTCCCCAGTCGACAGATGGGCGATGCCGTAACGCTCGACAAGGCGCTCACATTGCGTTCCTTTACCCGCACCCGGCGGCCCTAAAAGAATAATGATCATGTTTTGCGACCCCGGAGCTTGGACTTCTTAATCAATCCTTCGTATTGGTGTGCAACCAAGTGCGACTGGACTTGGGTCACCGTATCCATCGTCACGGTCACGACAATCAGCAAACTCGTCCCACCGAAATAGAATGGCACAGCCCAGTGCGAAATCAGCAATTCAGGGATCAAACATACCAGCGCTAAATAGCCGGCACCGACAACGGTCAGTCGCGTCAGTACCCAGTCGAGATAGTTCGCGGTATTCTTACCCGGACGTATGCCCGGAACAAAGCCGCCATACTTCTTCAAGTTGTCCGCCGTTTCAGCCGGGTTGAAGACAACCGCGGTGTAGAAAAACGCGAAGAACACGATCATCGAGATATAGGTCACGAGATACAATGGCTGACCACGCCCCATGTAGGCGGCAACATCGTTCATCCATTCCGGACCGCTGCCCGCTGAGAATTGAATGATCGTAATCGGCAGCAACAGGATGGAACTCGCGAAAATCGGCGGAATAACACCGGCCGTATTGACCTTGAGCGGTAAGTGCGACGTATCGCCACCCATCATCTTGTTACCGCGCTGACGCTTAGGATATTGGATCAAGATACGGCGCTGGGCACGTTCGACGAACACAATGCCGAAGATCGTTGCAACTGCCATAACCAACAAACCAACGATAATCGCCGTCGACAGGGCGCCCGTCCGGCCTAGATCGAGGGTCGCAGCGAGCGCGCTAGGTAACTCTGCAATAATGCCCGCGAAAATAATCAGAGATATCCCGTTGCCCACGCCCCGGGCCGTGATTTGTTCGCCCAGCCACATTAGGAACAACGTCCCACCGGTCAAAGTGATGACAACCGTCATCCTGAAGAACCAGCCCGGGTCCGCAACCGCGACAGAACCGCCCATCGACATGCTCTCAAGACCGACAGCAATGCCGTATGCCTGAAGCACACAGATAGCGACAGTCAAATATCGCGTATACTGATTGATGCGCTTGCGGCCTGTTTCGCCCTCTTTCTTCATTTGGTCGAGGGTCGGCGACACCGCGGTCATCAACTGCATAATAATTGACGCCGAAATGTACGGCATGATGTTGAGAGCGAAAATTGTCATGCGCGACAATGCACCGCCCGCAAACATATCGAACATTCCGAGAATCCCGCCACCCGTTTGGTTGAACAGGTCCTGCAGGATTGTCGGGTCCACACCAGGCAATGGCACGAACGTTCCAAGCCGATACACAACGAGCGCACCCAGGGTAAACCAGATGCGCTTTTTCAGCTCGGTCGCCTTTGCGAAGGCGCCTAAACTGACGTTGGAGGCAAATTGATCAGCGGCGGATGCCATGGGGTTTTATTCGTCCCCTTCCGGATCGATACTCTGGACGTCTCCCGCCCGCGCCGCTTCGTACTTTGCTTGGCGTTCTGCGGACAAGCGATCACGCTTTCGGCCTTTACCCACGACACGTTCGACCTTCGGCGCGACTGTCACGGAACCGCCGGCACTTTCGATCGCCGCGATTGCGCCTTGTGAGGCATGTGCCACATCTAACTGGACCTTAGCCGTCAATTCACCGCGATTAATCAATCGGACACCGTCCTTGGATTTACGCACAACCCCAGCAGCCACTAATTCGGCGGAGGTTAATGCTGCTTTCGGGTCGAGCTTGCCGGAATCGATCGCTTTCTGGAGTTTGCCAGTCGTCAATTCAGCGAAATTCTTACTGAAGGGGTTGTTGAACCCGCGCTTCGGCAAACGACGATAAAGCGGCATTTGGCCGCCTTCAAAGCCCAGTAGCGAAACACCACTACGCGATTTCTGACCTTTTTGACCTTTAGCGGAGGTCTTACCGGTTCCCGAACCGATACCGCGACCGACGCGTTTGCGCCCTTTGTGAGCGCCCGGGTTATCTTTGATCTCATTCAATCGCATCGCGAACTATCCTTCTGCGTTCCGTCTGGCCATCACTGAGAACGTCTCAATGGAGACCTAAGCTGGTTAGGCCGATTCCTCAACCCGAACCAGGTGTTTTACTTTCTCGATCATGCCACGGACGGAAGGCGTATCCTCAAGTGTCCGTGTCCGATTGATCTTATTCAGACCAAGACCCTTCAACGTATCACGTTGAATGCCCTGCCGCCCGATTGGGCTGCGCGTCTGGGTCACTGTTACCGTTGTTTTTTTCTCGGCCATGATACGCTCCGATTACTCTACGGTGGCGCCGGCGTCGCCACGACGTGCAACGATTTCGCCCACTTTCATGCCGCGGCGCGCGGCGACCGCGCGTGGCGACTGAAGGCTTTTCAATGCGGCAAATGTCGCTTTGACCATATTATGAGGGTTTTGGGTACCGTTCGATTTACAAACGACATCCTGAACACCCATCGTCTCGAAAACAGCGCGCATCGGGCCACCCGCGATGATTCCGGTTCCCGGAGGCGCCGAACGCATCACGACTTTACCGGCACCAAATCGACCTTTGATGTCATGGTGCAAAGTCCGGCCTTCACGAAGCGGAACGCGGATCAGAGAGCGTTTGGCTTGGTCGGTCGCTTTTCGGATCGCTTCGGGAACTTCCCGTGCTTTACCCGTCCCGTACCCGACCCGACCTTTACCGTCGCCAACCACTACCAGGGCTGCGAAGGAGAACCGTCGGCCACCCTTGACCACCTTGGCCACGCGATTGATGTGGACGAGCTTGTCGAGCAGTTCGTCACCATCGTCCTGATCCCGGTTATCACGATCACGACCACGGCCACGACCGCGTTGACCGCCTTTTCCGCCCCGTTCCGGAGATTTATTGTCAGCCATTTATTCTTCTCCTAGAAGCTCAGGCCGCCCTCTCGGGCGCCATCGGCGAGCGCTTTGATACGCCCATGAAATTTATAACCACCGCGATCAAAGACCACTTCATTGACGCCTTTTTCTTTTGCGCGTTCAGCGACGAGTTTGCCGACCTGTACCGCTGCTGAGACATCCGCGCCATTTTTGAGGTCCTTACGCAGATCCTTGTCTACCGAAGAGGCCGAGGCGACTGTCACGCCGGCAACATCATCGATGACTTGCGCATAAATGTGCTTACCCGACCGAAAAACGGAAAGGCGCGGGCGAGCGCCGCCCAAACGGCGAAGCTTGTTGCGGTTACGGAGTTGACGCCGCGTAAAAAGAGTTTTTGCAGTAGGCATGTTACTTCTTCTTCCCTTCCTTGCGGAGGATGTACTCGTCGTCGTACTTGACGCCTTTGCCTTTGTACGGCTCCGGCGGACGATATGAGCGAATCTCCGCAGCCACTTGACCAACACGCTGCTTGTCGGCACCGCTGATGATCAACTGGTTCTGCTCAGGCGCTTCGATCTTAATTCCTTCCGGAATTGAATAACGAACTTCATGGCTGAAGCCGAGCTGAAGCACGACGTCTTTTCCCTGCACCTGCGCGCGGTAACCGACGCCGTTGATTTCCAACTTGCGGGTGAAACCCTCGGACACCCCAACCACAATATTGTCGATCAAGCTGCGCGCTGTCCCCCACATCTGACGGGCGCGTTTGTGCTGCGCAAGCGGCGTTACCGTAATGGTGCCGTCCGACTGCTCAACCTTGACGTCGTCGGTCAAAGTCACCGACAACTCACCCAGCTTGCCCTTCGCCGTAACGATTTTACCATCCAACTGAACGGTAACACCGTCCGGAACGGTAACGGGGTTACTTCCAACGCGTGACATAGCCTAAATCCTCATTCCAATCCGCAAGCGCTCTTAGAACACTTCGCAGAGAACTTCGCCGCCGACGTTCTGCGCACGCGCCTCGGCATCCGACAACACGCCACGCGGCGTCGACAAAATTGCAATCCCAAGACCGTTGTAGACCCGGTCCAAGTCACGAACACCGGAATAAATCCGACGTCCAGGCTTTGATACGCGGCTCAGGTGACGAATCACCGGATCGCCTTCGTGGTACTTCAACTCAATGCGAATTTCTGCGATACCCGGACGCACTTCGGATTGCTCGAAGCCGCGGATGTACCCTTCTCGTTTCAGAACTTCCAAAACGTTGCGGCGCAAACGCGACGCGGGGCACAGAATTGCATTCTTACGGGCTTGCTGACCGTTACGAATACGGGTCAGCATATCACCCAGGGGATCCGTCATCGACATCGGCGTCTCTCCCTTACCAGCTCGACTTGACCATGCCGGGAATCTGCCCGGCAGACGCTAATTCACGCAACTTAATGCGGCACAAGCGGAACTTGCGATAATTACCCCGCGGACGTCCGGTTAACTCACAGCGCAACCGCTGACGGCTCGGAGCCGCATTCCGCGGAACTTCGGCCAACTTCAAACGGGCATTGAAGCGGTCTTCTGGCGACAGGTTTTCGTCTTTGGCTTCCGCCTTCAACCGCGCCCGTTTAGACGCATACTTTTGCGCCAACCGGGTCCGCTTCTTGTCACGCTCAACCGCGCTCTTCTTAGCCATTACGCTCTTCTCCTCTTGCCGCTCAATTAGCGAACGGCATGTTGATCGCCTTGAGCAGCGCCTTCGCTTCGGCGTCCGTCTTGGCGGTCGTGCAAATCACAATGTCCATGCCCCGGATTTCATCGACCTTGTCATAGTCAATTTCCGGAAAAACGATCTGTTCTTTGATGCCCATGGCGTAATTTCCGCGCCCGTCAAAGCTCTTGCCGTTGAGGCCACGGAAATCCCGAATTCGGGGCATAGCGATCGTAATTAGACGATCCATAAACTCGTACATGCGGGTCTTACGGAGAGTAACTTTGCATCCGACGACCATGTCATCACGGAGCTTAAAACCGGCGATCGACTTTTTGGCACGGGTAACGATCGGCTTCTGGCCGGCAATCCGCGTCAAATCGCTGACGGCACCATCCATTTTCTTCCGGTCCTGAGTCGCTTCACCAACGCCCATGTTGATGACCACTTTCTCAAGCTTGGGCACCTGCATCGGGTTGGCGTAGCCGAACTCTTCCTTAAGAGCCGGAATAACCTGACTTTCGTAAACTTCACGCAAGCGTGGGGTCATTGTCTTACTCTCCACTCACTCAAGATGCGTCGATGACTTCGCCGGAGCGCTTTGCGAAACGCACTTTCCGACCGTCTTCGAGCGTCTTGAAACCGACTCGCGTCGGTTTGCCGTCTTTCGGATCGACGATCGCTACATTCGACACATCGACACTCAGCTCTTTTTCAATAATGCCACCTGCGGAGGACGCGGACGGCGCGGTGTGACGCTTCACACGATTCACACCTTGAACGACGACGCGGCCTTTGGCCGGAAGGTATTCGACAACATCGCCGGTCACGCCTTTATCCCGACCTGTCAGCACGACGACCTTGTCACCCTTTTTAACTTTCTGAGCCATTACAGCACCTCCGGAGCCAGCGAGATGATCTTCATGTACTTGCGGGCACGAAGTTCACGGGTAACCGGACCAAAAATACGAGTCCCAATCGGCTCACCTTGCTTGTTGATTAACACCGCGGCGTTGGCATCGAATCGGATCGTCGTGCCATCTTGGCGCCGAATGTCTTTGGCTGTCCGCACGACAACTGCCTGCATAACGTCGCCTTTTTTGACGCGACCACGGGGAATGGCTTCTTTGACCGAAACCACAATCACGTCGCCAACCGACGCGTATTTGCGTTTCGAGCCGCCAAGCACCTTGATGCACTGCACGCGGCGTGCGCCAGAGTTGTCGGCGACTTCCAGGTTCGATTCGGCCTGAATCATCGTTCTTGTTCCTTTTTCCGTCCGCTGCGCTTAAGCGCCTTCGGACACTACTTCCCAACGCTTGCGCTTCGATATCGGACGGCATTCTTGGATAAACACCTGATCGCCTTCCTTGTGCGCGTTGCCTTCGTCGTGAGCCGCATACTTCTTCGACTTCTTGACGTATTTCTTATAGAGCGGGTGCATAACGCGACGCTCGACCAAGACAGTCACTGTCTTGTCTTGCTTGTCGCTTACAACGACGCCTTGCATAATTCGTTTCGGCATTTTGTCGTTCCTTACGCTTGCGACGCCGCGGACGCTGACGTCCGCTCACCGATGATTGTCTTAATTCGCGCAATATCGCGACGAACAGTTTTGGCTTGGGCCGTATTTTCAAGCTGGCCCGAGGCAGCCTGAAAACGAAGATTGAAGGCCTCTTTCCGCAAATCCGCCAACTGGTCTTTCAACTCGTCGTCGGTCTTGGTTCTCAGATCGGCAGCTTTCATTGCTTAACCCTCCTCGCCCAGGCGCGTTACGAACCGGGTCTTAACCGGCAATTTTGCCGCCGCCAATTCGAACGCACGGCGCGCGATATCCTTTGGCACGCCATCAATCTCAAACATGATGCGGCCCGGCTTCACACGGCAAACCCAGTATTCGACAGACCCTTTACCCTTACCTTGGCGAACTTCTGCTGGCTTCTGGGTCACAGGCAGGTCGGGAAACACACGGATCCAAACGCGGCCGGCACGCTTCATGTGACGGGTCATCGCGCGACGGGCGGCCTCAATCTGGCGTGCCGTAACGCGTTCCGGCGTCACCGCCTTTAGACCGTAAGCACCGAAGTTCAGCGTGGTACCGCCCTTGGCCAAGCCGTGAATACGGCCCTTGTGCGCTTTGCGGAATTTCGTTCTTTTCGGGGACAGCATTGTCTTATCCTCTCTCTATCGCCCGCTTAGCGCTGCGGCTGCTGATCAAGTTGCAGCTTTTCGACAGCCATTGGATCGTGGGCCATGATTTCGCCTTTGTAGATCCAAATCTTGACGCCGCAGACACCGTAGGTGGTGTGCGCCTCGGCTTCGCCGTAATCGATATTGGCCCGCAACGTATGGAGCGGCACGCGGCCTTCACGGTACCACTGGGTACGGGCGATCTCCGCACCGCCAAGACGGCCCGCACAGTTAATCCGGATGCCACCAGCACCCATCCGCATGGCGGACTGAACGGCGCGTTTCATCGCGCGACGGATCGACACTCGGCGTTCGATTTGTTGAGCAACGTTCTCGGCGACCAACTGAGCATCGACTTCCGGCTTACGGATCTCGACGATGTTCAAATGCACATCGGCATCCGTCATCTTCGCGACCTCGGACCGAAGCTTCTCGATGTCTTGGCCCTTCCGGCCAATTACGACCCCAGGTCGGGCGGTATGAATCGTTACCCGCGCTTTCTTCGCGGGACGCTCTACAACCACCTTGGAGATGCCGGCTTGCGCCAGCTTCTTACGCAGATGCTCGCGAATACGAATGTCTTCGTGCAAGAGTTCGGCATAGTTGCCATCCGCGAACCACCGCGAGTCCCACGTCCGGTTAACCCCGAGACGCAGACCGATCGGATTAACTTTCTGACCCATTAAACCGACTCCTCACGTTCACGAACGATTAAACGCATATTGCTGAAAGGTTTCTGAATGCGACCGACACGACCTCGCGCCCGTGCGCGAAAGCGCTTCATAACCATGGCTTTTCCGACCGTGGCTTCGGACACATACAAACGGTCAACGTCAAGCTGATGGTTGTTTTCCGCATTGGCGATTGCGCTTTCCAACAGCTTTTTCACATCTTGAGCGACCCGCCGTGGCGAGAACTCCAACTGTGCCAACGCTTTGGCGCAATCCATTCCGCGAATGGTCTGGGCGACAACGTTAAGTTTCTGCGGCGAGACACGGATGTGCTTGGCAAACGCCATCGCTTCCAGCTCGCTCAATTGCCGTTCGGCTGCCTGTTTACCCATGATCAGCCTCTCTTCGATTTCTTGTCGACGCCGTGACCGTAGTAGGTGCGCGACGGCGAAAACTCACCGAACTTGTGACCGATCATTTCTTCGGTCACTAAAACGGGGACGAACTTTTGCCCGTTATAAACACCAAAGGTGAGACCGACGAATTGCGGCAGGATCGTCGAACGACGCGACCACGTCTTGATTACCGACTTCCGTCCGGCCGAGCGGGCGTCCTCTGCTTTTTTCAGCAGATAGCCATCGACAAACGGACCTTTCCATACGGAGCGAGGCACTGTTTCGCCCTCCTCTATCGTTTCTTACGGACGTGACGGCTGCGCATAATCAGCCGATCCGTCTTTTTGTTGCTACGGGTACGCTTACCTTTGGTCGGCTTACCCCACGGAGAGACCGGATGACGGCCACCGGAGGTCCGACCTTCACCACCACCATGCGGGTGATCGACCGGGTTCATCGCGACGCCTCGGACCGCCGGGCGCTTACCCAACCAGCGTTTGCGGCCTGCTTTGCCAAGGTTGATGTTCTGCTGGTCCGGGTTCGATACAGCACCGACGGTCGCCATACACTCGGCGCGAACCAGTCGAATTTCACCGGAACTCAAGCGAAGCTGCGCATATCCTTGGTCCTTACCAATAATTTGCACGTAAGTCCCGGCCGAGCGGGCCATCTGGCCGCCCTTGCCCTGCTTCATTTCCACGTTGTGAACGATGGTGCCGACCGGCATGGCCGCCAACGGCATAGCATTACCAGGCTTGATATCGACGCCGCGCAGGCCCGAGATGACCTTGTCGCCAACACCAAGGCGTTGAGGCGCCAAGATATAAGACTGCTCACCATCGCTGTACTCAATCAGCGCGATGAATGCCGTACGGTTCGGGTCGTACTCGATGCGCTGCACCGTCGCTTCGACGTCCATTTTCACACGCTTGAAGTCAATCATGCGGTAACGGCGCTTATGACCGCCACCACGACGACGTGCCGTAATCTGACCTTGGTTGTTACGGCCGCCCTTCTTGCGCAGTCCCTCGGTCAAACCTTTGACAGGCTTGCCTTTGTAAAGCTGCGAACGATCGACCAGAACCAGGCCGCGCTGGCCAGGCGTGTCGGGTTTAAACTGTTTTAATGCCATGGTCCTAACCTTCCCGTCAGACGCCCGTGGCGACGTCGATAGTGTCGCCTTCGGCCAGCGTGACAACAGCTTTCTTCGAGTCTACCCGACGGCCAAGTTGGCCCCGGAAACGCTTCGTCTTGCCTTTGCTGCGGATCGTATTCACGGCCGTCACTTTGACCTTGAACAGTTCCTCAACTGCCGTTTTGATTTCATGTTTATTGGCATCGACCGGGACCTCGAACGTCACCTGGTTGTATTCGGACAACAGGGTGGCTTTCTCGGTGATAATCGGTCGGCGGATCAATTCGTAAATCCGCTCTTTGCTCGGCTGGAAGTTTTGCGGGCTGTAACGGTTCATTTCAAGCGCTCCACCAATTTCTCAACCGCGCCCTTGGTAAGGACCAGCGTATCGCGGCGAAGAATGTCGTAAACGTTGGCACCGGCACTCGGAAGAACGTCGATACCAATGATGTTGCGCGCGGCCCGGGCGAAGTTTTCATCAACCGCCTCGCCATCGATCACCAATGCGCGGCCCCAACCCAACTTATCGAGCTTCGCCGACAAATCCTTGGTTTTCGGAGCCGACATCTTGGCTTCATCGATAACAACCAGCTTGCCTTCTTTGGCTTTGGCGCTCAGCGCCGTTGCAAGGGCGAGTTTCCGCACCTTCTTCGGAAGCTTGTGACCGTGGTCGCGCGTGTGCGGGCCAAACACGACACCGCCGCCGCGCATTTGCGGAGCCACAGACGTTCCCTGACGCGCACGCCCGGTACCCTTCTGCTTAAAAGGCTTCGAACCGGTGGCCTTAACGTCGGAACGCCCTTTAACCTGATGATTGCCCGAACGGCGCTTTGCCAGCTGCCAATTGACAGCGCGAGCCAAAAGGTCGCCCCGCGCATCTAAACCGAAGATGGCGTCATCAAGGTCGATGGACCCGGATTTCTTGTTGTCGAGACTGACCACATCCAATTTCATGGTCTTATTCCTTATTCTCTTCGGCGTCGTCAGTCGACGCCTCCTCGGCAGCAGCTTCTTCAACCGCTACGTCGGTCTCGGTCGCCTCAGCCTCCGCGGCAGATGCATCTGCCGTCTGCGTCTCCGGCCCGGATTTCAAACCAGCGGGAAACGGAACGTCGTCGGGAAGTGCGCGCTTGACCGCATCACGCACAAACACATAACCGCCTTTGGCGCCTGGAACCGCGCCCTTAATGAGCAAGAGGCCACGCTCGACATCGACGGCTGCAATCTCAAGATTTTGTTGAGTCCGGCGAACGTTACCCATCTGCCCGGCCATTTTCTTGCCTTTGAAGACCTTCCCCGGGTCCTGACACTGTCCCGTCGAACCATGCGAACGGTGGCTAATGGAAACACCGTGGGATGCACGAAGTCCGCCAAAGCCATGCCGTTTCATGGCACCGGCAAAGCCCTTACCAATCGTCGTTCCGGCGACATCCACTTTTTGGCCTTCAACGAAGTGGTTGGCGCCGATCTCGGCACCCACGTCGACAAGATTCTCAGGAGCGACACGAAACTCGGCCAGGCGCTTGCTCGGCTCGACCTTTGCTTTAGCAAAGTGACCGCGCATTGCTTTCGATACGCGCTTTACCTTCGCTTTTCCGCTTCCGAGCTGAACGGCGGTATACCCGTCGCGCTCTTCGGTCCGCTGAGCGACAACCCGAACATCATCCAAAGCCAAAACGGTGACCGGAATATTCCGGCCGGAATCGGCGAAGATGCGAGTCATGCCAATTTTTTGTGCGATCACACCGGTACGCATGAGACGTTCCTCAGAGTTTGATTTCAACATCGACGCCGGCCGCAAGGTCGAGCTTCATCAGCGCATCGACGGTCTGCGGCGTGGGGTCAACGATATCGAGCACCCGCTTGTGAGTTCGAATTTCGAACTGCTCGCGGGACTTCTTATCGACGTGCGGGGAGCGCAAGACGGTAAACCGCTCAATCCGCGTCGGCAACGGGATCGGCCCACGGACATTGGCACCGGTTCTCTGAGCCGTATTCACGATTTCACGTGCGGACTGGTCCAGCACCCGGTGGTCGAACGCCTTTAGGCGAATTCTGATATTTTGTTGTTCCATGACCATGGCCTCTAGAAAAAATGCGCCGCCCCGAAACTAACCCGGGGCGGCCAGAACCCGTTATTCGATGATTTTGGCGACGACGCCGGCGCCGACGGTGCGGCCGCCCTCGCGGATCGCAAACCGAAGACCTTCGTCCATGGCGATCGGCGCAATCAACGTCACGTTCATCGCGACGTTATCGCCCGGCATCACCATCTCCGTGCCCTCAGCCAACTCAACCGTCCCCGTCACATCCGTCGTGCGGAAGTAAAACTGCGGACGGTAGTTGCCAAAGAACGGCGTATGACGACCGCCCTCTTCCTTCGTCAGGATATACGCCTCACAAGAAAACTTCGTGTGCGGCGTGATCGAACCCGGCTTCGCCAATACCTGGCCGCGCTCAACTTCCTCGCGCTTGGTGCCACGCAACAACGCACCGATGTTGTCGCCCGCCTGACCCTCGTCAAGCAACTTACGGAACATCTCAACGCCCGTGCACGTCGTCTTCTGCGTGTCCTTAATACCAACAATCTCAATCTCGTCGCCGGTGTTGATCACGCCGCGCTCAACACGACCCGTCACAACCGTCCCACGACCCGAAATCGAAAACACATCCTCAATCGGCATCAGGAAGTCCTGATCAACAGGACGCTCAGGCTGCGGAATGTACTCATCAACCGCCGCCATCAACTCCAGGATCGAGTTCTTGCCGATCTCGTCATCACGGCTCTCAAGAGCCGCCAACGCAGACCCCTTAACAATCGGAATATCGTCGCCAGGGAAATCGTAGCTCGACAGAAGCTCGCGAATCTCCATCTCAACCAGCTCCAACAACTCCTCGTCGTCAACCTGGTCAACCTTGTTCATGTAAACAACCAACGCCGGAACACCAACCTGACGCGCCAGCAAAATGTGCTCACGCGTCTGCGGCATCGGACCGTCCGCCGCGTTCACAACCAAAATCGCGCCATCCATCTGCGCCGCACCCGTGATCATGTTCTTCACATAATCCGCGTGACCAGGACAGTCGACGTGCGCGTAATGACGACCTTCCGTCTCATACTCAACATGCGCCGTCGAAATCGTGATGCCGCGGGCCTTCTCCTCAGGAGCCTTGTCAATCTGGTCAAACGCCATCGCCTCGCCGCCGCCAGCCTCAGACATCACCTTCGTGATCGCCGCCGTCAACGTCGTCTTGCCATGGTCAACGTGACCAATCGTGCCAACGTTGCAATGCGGCTTCGTACGCTCAAACTTTTCCTTCGCCATCTTTCGTCTCCGTGTTCAGTTAGCCAGCAAGCCGTTCCCGGATCTCTTCAGAGACCTGGTTCGGCACTTCGGCATAGTGATCAAAATGCATGGTGTATTGGGCGCGGCCCTGGGACATAGACCGTAGTTCGTTGACATACCCAAACATGTTTGCCAGCGGAACCATCGCCGTCACCACCCGCGCATTCCCGCGCTGGTCCATATCCTGGACCTGGCCACGCCGCGAGTTCAGGTTGCCAATAATATCGCCCATGTACTCTTCCGGCGTCACCACTTCAACCTTCATCATCGGCTCAAGCAATACAGGCTTGGCACCGGCCATTCCTTCGCGGAATGCCGCACGCGCCGCAATCTCAAAGGCCATCACCGAACTATCGACGTCGTGCGACGCACCATCGTAAAGCTCGGCTTTAAAATCGATCATCGGGAAACCGCAAATGATGCCGGCCTCCGAGGCGCTACGAATGCCTTTTTCTACACCCGGAATGAATTCGCGCGGAACGTTACCGCCGACGACCGAGTTGCTGAATTCGATACCAGACCCCGGCGGTAGCGGCTCGAACTTGATTTTTACGCGTGCAAACTGACCGGACCCACCGGTTTGTTTTTTGTGCGTGTAGTCGATGTCGTTCAGCTGGCTGATGGTTTCTCGGTACGCGACTTGCGGCTGACCGACGTTGGCCTCAACCTTGAACTCACGCT
Organism: Rhodospirillales bacterium; assembly: GCA_965222395.1. Lineage (GTDB taxonomy): Bacteria > Pseudomonadota > Alphaproteobacteria > Rhodospirillales > Casp-alpha2 > UBA4479. The sequence goes on along the minus strand of OZ244947.1, from coordinate 702,292 downwards.
TCATACGATCGACCAAAATATCAAGGTGAAGCTCACCCATACCAGCGATGATCGTCTGACCGGACTCCTCATCACTGGACACACGGAATGAGGGATCCTCTGCCGCCAAACGCGACAGGGCGACGCCCATCTTCTCCTGGTCGGCCTTGGTCTTCGGCTCAACCGAGACCTCGATAACGGGATCCGGAAACTCCATACGCTCCAAAATGACCGGCGCAGACGTGTCACAAAGCGTATCGCCCGTTGTGGTGTCTTTCAGGCCAACCAACGCCACGATATCGCCGGCGTTCGCCTCTTCGATCTGCTCTCGGCTATTGGCGTGCATCAACAACATCCGACCGACGCGCTCGCGCTTACCCTTGACCGTGTTCTCGACGGTTTGGCCTTGCTTAACGGTACCAGAATAGATCCGGCAAAACGTCAAAGAGCCCACATGCTGATCGTTCATAATTTTGAAGGCCAGAGCCGCAAAAGGCTCGTCATCAGAGCTGCTTCGAACCATCTCTTTTTCGGGGTCATCGACATCGACCCCTTTGATGGCCGGCACGTCGAGCGGCGACGGCATGTAATCAACAACAGCGTCCAACATCGGTTGGACACCCTTATTCTTGAACGCGGAGCCAAGCAGGACAGGAACAAAGTTAAGGCCGATCGTACCCTTGCGGATACAACTCACGATCGTCGCCTCATCCGGCTCGTTGCCTTCGAGGTATGCTTCCATTGCATCGTCGTCCACTTCGACGACGGTTTCGATAAGCTTCTCGCGGTACTCGGCAGCCTTGTCGGCCAGATCGGCAGGGATGTCGGTATACTCGAACTCAGCACCCAGCGATTCGTCTTTCCAAACAATCGCCCGCATGCGGACCAAATCAACGACGCCGACGAAATCGGACTCACCACCAATCGGTAGTTGCAATACGGCCGGGGTCGCCCCTAACCGATCGACAATCATGTCGACGCAGCGATAGAAGTCAGCACCGATACGGTCCATCTTGTTGACAAAACACATCCGCGGGACACCGTATTTGTCGGCTTGGCGCCAAACGGTCTCGGATTGCGGTTCAACACCAGCAACCGAGTCGAAAACAGCGACGGCACCATCAAGAACACGGAGGGAACGCTCGACCTCAATCGTGAAGTCGACGTGACCAGGCGTATCGATGATGTTTACCCGATGATCACGCCAAAACGTAGTTGTCGCAGCGGACGTGATCGTAATGCCACGCTCTTGCTCCTGCTCCATCCAATCCATGGTGGCGTTACCATCGTGGACTTCGCCGATTTTGTAGGATTTGCCGGTGTAATACAGAACACGTTCCGTGGTCGTGGTCTTGCCAGCATCGATATGAGCCATGATGCCGATGTTACGGTAATGATCGAGCGCGTGGGTGCGGGAGGACATGTTTACGGCTCCTAGGGCTTACCAGCGGTAATGCGAGAAGGCTTTGTTAGCCTCCGCCATCCGGTGCGTATCTTCACGTTTCTTTACGGCAGCACCACGATTGTTCGCAGCGTCCAGCAATTCCGAAGACAACCTCTCCATCATCGTATTTTCCGAACGATTGCGGGCGGTCTCCACCAACCAACGAATTGCCAATGCCTGACGACGGTCGGAGCGGACTTCAACAGGCACCTGATAAGTCGCACCACCAACACGGCGAGAGCGGACCTCAACCATCGGCTTCACGTTATCGATCGCCTCGTGGAACAGCTTCAGGGCATCAGACGACCCCTTCGTTTCCATAATATCAAAAGCGCCATAAACAATGCGTTCAGCCGCAGATTTTTTACCATCCAGCATCAGTGCATTCATGAACTTGGTGACGACAATGTCCTTGAACTTGGCGTCGGGAAGCACTTGGCGCTTTTCGGCAGCGTGACGACGAGACATTTACTGCTCCTTACTTCGGACGCTTGGCGCCGTATTTCGAACGACGCTGGCGACGGTCGGCAACGCCTTGGGTATCCAAGGTGCCACGAACAATGTGATAACGAACGCCCGGCAAATCCTTTACGCGACCGCCACGGATCATCACCACGGAGTGCTCTTGAAGGTTATGCCCCTCGCCTGGAATGTAACTCGTTACTTCGAAGCCGTTTGTTAAACGGACGCGGGCGACTTTCCGGAGAGCCGAGTTCGGCTTCTTCGGGGTCGTGGTGTACACACGGGTACACACGCCACGTTTCTGCGGGCAACTTTCCAATGCCGGCACCTTATTTCGGTTTACCGGCGCTTTCCGCGGCTTGCGAATCAATTGATTGATCGTCGGCATGCGCTCAGTCCAACTCCTTGAGATCAATTGCCCCGAGGGACACTCAAAATGAGTAGAGCCAGCACGTCGCGCTTATCCATTGCGTCGCGACGCTAGCTCAAAAAAAGCACCTTTGACTTAACTAAGCCGAAGGCACCGCCAAATTTTTCTTCGTCACCCAAGGCACCGGCTGCGTCTAGTCAGTAATGACTACCACCAACCTCTTGAGTGCGGCGGAATATATGAGGGGTGCCGCACCCCGTCAACCGTTAATTTCGAAAAATAATATTATAAAAAACAATATGTTAGCGAATTTATAGTGCCGAAACTCGACACAGACACACGATATAGAAGTGCGAAGCGGCAAACGCATCTCTTTTTACAAATAAAAGGGGGCGCCCAGACAATGGGCGCCCCCTTTCAAAGGTCGGTAATCGAATCGCCGTTCTAGTCGGCTTCCGCCGCTTGTGGGGCTTCGATTAAGTCCGTTTCCTCGGCTGGAAGTGTCTTTGCCACTTCGGCATCGCGATCGGCGGCAATTTCACGCATTTCGTTCATGATTGCACCCGTCCCTGCTGGAATCGGGCGGCCGACGATGACGTTTTCCTTAAGTCCGATCAAATCGTCGACCTTACCGGAAACAGCGGCTTCTGTCAGAACGCGTGTGGTCTCTTGGAATGACGCCGCAGAAATAAAGGACTGCGTTTGCAGGCTAGCTTTGGTGATCCCCTGCAACACTGGGTCGCCGACCGCAGGGCGTCCGCCCTCGTCAACAGCCTTGGCATTGATCGCATCAAATTCGATTCGATCCACCAATTCGCCGACGAGCAGCGTGGTATCACCACCTGCAGTCACTTCAACCTTCTGCAACATTTGACGCACGATCACTTCGATATGTTTATCGTTGATTTTCACGCCTTGCAGTCGATAGACATCCTGGATCTCGTTGATCAGGTATTCCGCCAACGCCTCCACACCGAGGACTCGTAGAATGTCATGCGGCACCGGATTACCATCCATCAGCGCGTCGCCGACTTGGACGTAATCACCCTCTTGAACCGACAGATGACGGCCCTTGGGCACCAAGTACTCGGTCCCTTCATCTCCGTCATCGATGGGCTGAACCATAATTCGACGCTTGTTCTTGTAGTCCTTACCGAATTCAACGCGACCTTCGCTCTCTGCGATAATCGCGTGATCCTTCGGTCGGCGTGCTTCGAACAGTTCCGCAACACGGGGCAGACCACCGGTAATGTCTCGGGTTTTCGCGCTCTCACGCGGAATCCGTGCGACGACGTCACCGGCATGAACTTCCTGGCCGTTTTCGACGGACAGAATTGAGTCGACCGACAGGAAGTAGCGGGCTTCGTGTCCGCTATCCAAGGTAACGACTTCGCCCTTTTTATCACGTAGGGTAATACGCGGACGAAGATCAGAACCCTTCGGTTGCGACTTCCAATCCGTCACCACCTTATACGAAATACCCGTGGCTTCATCGGTCCGTTCGGCGAGCGAGATCCCGTCGACAAGATCGACGTAGGTTGCGATGCCTTCACGCTCGGTGATCACCGGAAGCGTATACGGATCCCATTCCGCCAACTTATCGCCACGCGATACTTTCGCATTGTCTTTGACCATCAATTGCGAACCATAAGGGATGCGGTGCTTGGCACGGTCCCGGCCTTTATCATCGACCAGCGTCAATTCCGCATTCCGGCTCATGACGATCTGGACGCCGCGAGAGTTCTTAACGGTCGTGCAGTTGACCAATTTCACTTTCGCGTCGGTGACGGACTCGATGTAAGAACGCTCTGAGCTCCGTTGCGCGGCACCCCCAATGTGGAATGTGCGCATCGTCAGTTGCGTTCCCGGCTCGCCAATCGATTGAGCGGCCATGACACCAACCGCTTCGCCGATGTTGACCGTTGTACCGCGTGCCAAATCGCGCCCGTAGCATTTTGCGCAAACCCCACTGGTGAGTTCACAGGTCAGCACGGAGCGAATTTTAATGCTCTCTACTTCCCCTTCTTCGATTTGGACACAATGGGTCTCTTCGATCATCTCGTTGCGTTTGACGATCAGATCACCGGTAACCGGATTAATGACATCTTCAGCGGCTGTCCGACCCAACACACGCTCGGACAACGGCGATACGACGTCGCCGCCCTCGACCACGGGCGCGACAGTGATAGCCTCTTCGGTACCGCAATCTTCCTCAACGATGATGCAGTCCTGCGCAACGTCGACCAATCGACGCGTCAGATATCCTGAGTTGGCCGTTTTGAGCGCCGTATCCGCCAAACCTTTACGCGCACCGTGCGTGGAGTTGAAGTACTCCAACACGGTCAGACCCTCTTTGAAGTTCGAGATAATCGGCGTTTCGATGATTTCGCCGGACGGCTTCGCCATCAGTCCCCGCATGCCCGCAAGCTGCTTCATCTGCGCCGCCGAACCACGCGCGCCGGAGTGCGCCATCATGTAGACAGAGTTGATGGGCGTACCAGTTTCGACCTTCGAGATCTCTTTCATCATCTCATCGGCGACGCGATCCGTGCAATGCGACCACGCATCGACGACCTTGTTGTACTTCTCACCCTGAGTAATAAGACCGTCTTGATACTGCTGCTCGTATTCCTTCACCTTGTCCTCGGTTTCGGTGACAAGGCCCACTTTCGAGTCAGGAATAATAAGATCGTCCTTGCCGAACGAGATGCCGGCACGGCAAGCGTTCTTGAAGCCCAATCCCATCATCCGGTCGGCGAAAATCACGGTCTCTTTCTGACCGCAGTGACGGTAGACCTCGTCGATCACGTTAGTGATCTCTTTCTTCGTCAACAGTTGGTTGATCAAGCCGTACGGCACCTTCTGGTGTTTCGGCAGTATTTCCGACAGCAGCATCCGGCCAGGCGTCGTATCGATACGAAGCGTTACCGGATTCCCTTCTTCGTCAATGGTCTCGTAACGGGCCTTAACCTTAGCATGGAGCGAAACGACGTCAGCGTCGAGCGCCTGCTGAATTTCACCGACGTCGGCAAAGACCATGCCTTCGCCCAATTCGCCATCACGCTCCATGGTCATGTAATAGAGACCAAGTACGATATCCTGCGACGGCACGATGATCGGTTTGCCGTTCGCGGGGCTCAGGATGTTGTTGGTCGACATCATCAAAACACGCGCTTCGAGTTGCGCTTCGAGCGACAGCGGCACGTGCACGGCCATTTGGTCACCATCGAAGTCGGCATTGAAGGCCGCGCAGACCAATGGGTGGAGCTGGATCGCCTTACCCTCGATCAAAACCGGCTCAAACGCTTGAATCCCCAGGCGGTGAAGTGTCGGTGCGCGGTTCAAGAGCACCGGGTGTTCACGGATAACCTCTTCGAGAATATCCCAGACCTCCGCTCGCTCTTTTTCGACCATCTTTTTCGCTGCCTTGATGGTCGTTGCGCGTCCATATAGTTCGAGCTTGGCGTAAATAAACGGCTTGAACAGTTCCAACGCCATCTTCTTCGGCAAACCGCATTGGTGTAGCAGCAGCTCGGGGCCAACCACGATCACGGAACGACCGGAGTAGTCGACCCGTTTACCCAAAAGGTTTTGGCGGAACCGGCCCTGCTTGCCTTTGAGCATGTCAGACAGCGACTTCAACGGACGTTTGTTCGCACCAGTAATAGCACGACCGCGACGACCGTTATCGAACAATGCGTCGACGGATTCCTGCAGCATCCGTTTTTCGTTACGAATGATGATATCGGGCGCACGAAGTTCGATCAGCCGCTTCAAGCGGTTGTTGCGGTTGATAACCCGACGGTACAGGTCGTTGAGGTCCGAGGTTGCAAAGCGGCCGCCGTCCAAAGGAACCAAAGGGCGGAGTTCGGGCGGAATGACCGGAATATGCGTCAAGATCATCCACTCCGGACGCGCACCGGATTCGATGAACGCCTCGACCAGTTTCAATCGTTTGACGAACTTCTTCCGTTTGGCTTCCGAATTCGTTTCTTTCAGATCTTCTTTGAGGATTTCACGCTCTTCCTCAAGATCGATCGCGGCCAGCATTTCACGAAGCGCTTCCGCGCCGATACCGACGCTGAATTCGCTCTCGCCATACTCTTCGACGGCGTTCTGATACTGTTCTTCGCTTAGAAGCTCATGCATTTTCAGTGGCGTGGTGCCGGGCTCGACCACCACGTAGTTTTCGAAGTAAAGAACCCGCTCAAGGTCCTTAAGGGTCATATCCACCAGCAAACCGATACGCGACGGCAATGACTTCAAGAACCAAATGTGAGCGACAGGCGACGCCAATTCGATGTGGCCCATACGCTCACGACGGACTTTTTGAAGAGTGACTTCAACGCCGCACTTTTCGCAGATGATGCCTTTGTATTTCATCCGCTTGTACTTGCCGCACAAGCACTCGTAGTCTTTTACCGGACCAAAAATCCGAGCACAGAACAGGCCATCCCGTTCAGGCTTGAAGGTCCGATAGTTGATGGTTTCCGGTTTTTTGATCTCACCGAAGGACCAGCTCAGGATACGGTCGGGAGACGCAATCGAGATACGAATCTCGTCAAACCGCTGCGTCCCTTGTTGTTGGCCGAAAATTTTCGAAAGCTCATTCATAATGTCGCTCCTATGTGCGGGACGTGTCGATTAGCGAAGTTCGACGTTGAGACCGAGGGCGTGGAGTTCCTTCACCAAAACGTTGAAGGATTCCGGCACCCCGGCTTCAAAGGTGTCGTCGCCGCGAACAATAGCTTCGTAGACTTTGGTCCGACCGGATACGTCGTCGGACTTGACCGTCAGCATCTCCTGCAACGTATACGCTGCACCATATGCTTCGAGGGCCCAGACCTCCATCTCACCAAATCGCTGACCACCGAACTGCGCTTTACCACCCAACGGCTGCTGCGTGACAAGCGAGTACGGACCGATCGAACGGGCGTGGATTTTATCGTCGACCAAGTGATGCAGTTTCAGCATGTAGATGTAGCCGACAGTCACCGGACGATGGAATTGATCACCGGTACGGCCATCAAACAACGTCACTTGTCCCGATGCGTCGAGGCCGGCCATCTCCAGCATCTCGACGATGTCAGGCTCGCGCGCGCCGTCGAAGACAGGCGTTGCAATCGGAACGCCCGGACGAAGGTTGCCTGCCAACTCCATGACCTGGCTGTCATCGAGCGCCTGGACTTCATCCTTGTAGTTTTTCTCGCCGTACACTTCTTTCAGCTTGGAACGAACCGTCTGCGCCGACTTGCCGGAATCAAGCAGTTCACCAATCTGTTCGCCGAGACCACGGCACGCCCAACCCAAATGGGTTTCGAGAATCTGGCCGACGTTCATCCGCGAAGGCACGCCAAGCGGGTTAAGAACGATATCAACCGGCGTCCCATCTTCGGTATGCGGCATATCTTCCGCCGGAATGATTTTCGAAATCACACCTTTGTTGCCGTGACGGCCGGCCATTTTGTCGCCCGGTTGAAGCTTACGCTTCACCGCGACGAAGACTTTGACCATCTTCATGACACCCGGGCTCAAATCGTCGCCGCGCTGCAGCTTTTCGACCTTGTCCTCAAAGCGTGCTTGCAACAACGCGATATCGGCTTCGAACTTGGCTTTTAGCGCTTCGACATCGGCCATCACCTTGTCGTTGCCGACAACGATCTGCGCCATTTGCCCAACCGTGTACTCCGATAAGACATCCTCGGTGATCACGGTGCCGTCTTTCAGGCCTTTCGGACCACCAACGGCTTTTTTCTTGAGGATCAGCGACTTCAAACGCGAGGAGAATGAACGTTCCAAAATGGCACGCTCGTCATCGCGGTCTTTTGCCAGCTTTTCGATTTCTGCTTGTTCGATCGCCATGGCGCGCTCGTCCTTGTCGACCCCGCGACGGGAGAAGACGCGCACTTCGACGACCGTGCCGGCAACGCCGGGCGGCAATTTCAACGACGTATCGCGAACGTCGGAGGCCTTCTCCCCAAAGATCGCGCGGAGCAGTTTTTCTTCCGGCGTCATTGGGCTTTCGCCTTTGGGCGTCACTTTACCGACCAGAATGTCTCCCGGCTCGATTTCGGCACCGATGTAAACGATCCCGGCTTCGTCCAAGTTTTTGAGGGCTTCTTCACCGACGTTCGGAATATCGCGGGTGATTTCCTCTTGGCCGAGTTTTGTATCCCGGGCCATCACCTCGAATTCCTCGATATGGATCGATGTGAACACATCGTCACGAACAATGCGCTCCGAGATCAAGATCGAGTCTTCGAAGTTGTACCCATTCCAAGGCATGAACGCGACAAGGACATTACGGCCCAGGGCCAAGTCACCGAGTTCGGTGGACGGGCCATCGGCAATCGTGTCGCCGGCTTCGACAAGATCACCCACTTTGACCAACGGTCGCTGGTGCAAGCAGGTGTTCTGGTTCGAACGCTGAAACTTCAGAAGGTTATAGATATCGACACCGGTCTCAGAGGTATTGGTTTCTTCGGTGGCGTTCACAACAATCCGCGCACCGTCGATCTGATCGACGACACCGGAGCGGCGGGCGACGATGGTCGCACCAGAGTCACGAGCCACGGGAGCTTCCATACCGGTACCGACGAACGGTGCTTCGGCGCGGATCAGCGGCACAGCCTGGCGCATCATGTTCGAGCCCATCAGCGCCCGGTTGGCGTCATCGTTTTCCAAGAACGGGATCAACGATGTCGCAACCGATACCAGCTGCTTCGGCGATACGTCGATATAGTCGATCACTTCCGGTCGCGCCAAAAGGAAGTCTCCACCCTTCCGGCAGCTCACCAAGTCATCGACGAACATGCCTTTGGCATCCAACTCGGCGTTTGCCTGGGCGATGGTATAACGCCCTTCTTGCATTGCCGACATATAGACCACTTCGTTGGTGACTCTGCCGTCTTTGATCATTCGATACGGTGTTTCAATGAACCCGTACTTGTTGACCCGGGCGAATGTCGCCAACGAGTTGATCAAACCGATGTTCGGGCCTTCCGGCGTTTCAATCGGGCAAATCCGGCCGTAATGCGTCGGGTGGACGTCGCGCACTTCGAAACCGGCGCGTTCGCGGGTCAAACCACCCGGGCCCAACGCCGATAGGCGTCGCTTGTGCGTCACTTCCGACAGAGGGTTCGTCTGGTCCATGAACTGTGACAACTGCGACGAGCCGAAGAACTCCCGCACGGCGGCGGCGGCAGGCTTGGCGTTGATCAAATCGTGCGGCATGACGGTGTCGATTTCCACCGAGCTCATCCGTTCCCGAATGGCACGTTCCATCCGCAAAAGACCGACCCGGTATTGGTTCTCCATCAATTCACCGACGGAACGGACCCGACGGTTACCGAGGTGATCGATATCATCGATCTCGCCTTTGCCGTCTTTTAGCTCCACCAGTGTTTTGACGACGTCCAGAATATCTTCGCGACGAAGAACACGCATCGTATCCTCGGTCTCGAACCCAAGGCGCGCATTCATTTTCACACGACCGACCGACGAAAGGTCGTAGCGTTCGGCATCAAAGAAAAGACCGTGGAACAAAGCTTCGGCTGTTTCCAAGGTCGGTGGTTCACCCGGACGCATTACGCGGTAAATATCGATCAGCGCTTCGTCACGGCTGGTGTTCTTATCGACGGCCAGGGTGTTGCGCATGTACGGGCCGACATTCACGTGGTCGATCGCCAGTGTTTCGATGACATCGACGCCTGCCGCTTCAAGCGCTTCCAACGTTTCTTCGACGATTTCGTCGCCGGCTTCCACATAGATTTCGCCGGTCTCAACGTTGACGATATCACGGGCGACGTAACGCCCGATCAATTCTTCCTCGGCGACGACCTGTTCTTCCATGCCCTTCTCGGCCAACTGACGAAGCAAACGCGGGGTCATCTTCGTGCCTGCTTCCGCGGCAACCCGACCGGATTTTGCGTTGATGAGATCGTTTGTCAGCTTCACCCCGCGCAGCAACTCGGGATTGAACGCCGTTTTCCATCCGCGTTTAACCCGCTCGAAACTTACGGAGTCATAGTAATAGTTAAGGATGTCTTCAGGCGTCATGCCTTCGACATCTTCGACGGCCAACGCCGCATCATCAGCCAATGCCTTCGCACGCTTGGCCACAGTTTCATCGTTATCGAGCGCAAGCAAAAGGGTCGTTACGGGCAGTTTCCGCCGGCGGTCGATACGAACGTAGACCAAATCCTTGGCATCGAATTCGAAATCCAACCAAGAACCACGGTACGGAATAATCCGGGCCGCAAACAGATACTTACCGGACGAGTGGGTTTTGCCCTTATCGTGATCAAAGAACACACCAGGCGAACGATGCATCTGCGATACAATGACCCGCTCGGTTCCGTTAATCACGAAGGTGCCCTTGTCCGTCATCAACGGCATGTCACCCATGTATACGTCTTGTTCTTTGACATCGCGGATCGAGCGTGCGCCGGTCTCTTCATCGATATCCCAAACGACGAGCCGAAGCGTCACTTTCAACGGCGCGGCATAGGTCATGCCTCGTTGCTGGCATTCCTCGACGTCGTATTTCGGATCTTCGAACTCATAGGCCACGAACTCGAGCGTGCCACGTTCGGAGAAATCTTTAATCGGAAAGACAGATTTGAAGACCTCTTGTAGCCCCAGGTCCGGACGCTCATTCTTCGGCGTCTCGCGCTGCAGGAATTGTTCGTATGACGTGCGCTGCACTTCAATTAGATTTGGCATCTCGGTCGCGGCTTGCAGCCGGCCAAAGTATTTCCGCACGCGTTTGCTGCCCGTAAAGCTAGTCGCCATTACGTTCCTCGATCTTCCATCTGCGGCCCTTCTGACGCGTGAGGCGTCGGAGGGCTCCGTTTTCGATTGGGAGAGACCAATGGCTTGCCGCGCCAACGATCCCGGCCCGCGATAATCTGCGCTTCTACTTTCCCGGCCGCGGCAAGGCCTATACGGGCAAAAGCACGTCATTTGCGTGTCCGGCGTTCCGGACGACGAAGCATGGGCTTCGCCAGATCAGCAATCGATATCGTGATCGCTGGAAACGGTTTGCGTGCAGCCGATACCGGACCAGCTGCACGCAAATCCAAACTTACTTGAGTTCGACGGTAGCGCCCGCTTCTTCAAGTTTCTTTTTGATCTCTTCGGCTTCGTCCTTTTTCGCCCCTTCTTTAACGGGCTTCGGCGCGCCTTCGACCAAGTCTTTCGCTTCTTTCAGGCCAAGACCCGTGATCGTACGTACTTCTTTGATCACGTTGATTTTCTTTTCGCCTGCAGCGGCCAAGATGACGTCGAATTCGTCTTTTTCTTCGGCCGCACCACCGGCGTCACCGCCAGCAGCCGGAGCTGCACCCGCAACCGCGACAGGTGCCGCAGCGGAAACGCCCCATTTTTCTTCCAAGAGCTTGGAAAGCTCAGCAGCTTCGAGAACCGTCAGGCTCGACAGTTCTTCAGCAATTTTTTCTAAGTCAGCCATTCTTCATATCTCCTGTAGGCTTGAACTTTGACAATCAGAACGGCGTCACGCCGCTTCACTTTGTTGGGCACGTGCGCTCAGCACCCGCGCGACCTGGCCACCTGGCGCCTGCAAGACGCCTGCGATCCGGGTTGCAGGAGTACTGATCATCCCCACGAGTTTCGCGCGCAACTCATCCAGCGACGGCAATGTCGCAAGTTGCTTGACGCCGGCTTCGTCCAAACGGACATCGCCCATGGCGCCACCAAGAATGACGAGTTTGTCGTTCTTCTTCGCGAAATTTACAGCAACTTTCGCCGGCGCTACCGGGTCATCGGCATATGCGATGGCCGTCGGGCCTTTGAAAATGTCGCCGAGTTGCTCGTAGGGCGTGCCTTCCAAAGCGAGACGCGTGAGCCGATTTTTCGTCACTTTGAAACTCGCGCCGGCGTCCCGCATTTGCGCCCGAAGTTCGCCCATATCGGCAACCGTCAACCCTGTGTAATGGGTGACGACAACGATAGACGACGATTCGAACGTCTCGCGGAGCGACGAGACCAGTTCCGTTTTTTCCGATCGGTCCACAGATCGTCTCCAGTCAAAGGTGGTAAAAACACCACCGTTGCACTTTGACCCAGACAAAAGAGCCACAGACTGGGCTCTCTTCCGGCTGGGCCGGCTCGCCCTGTCCAATGCAACAGTTCAAGCCAATCAATTGAGAAATGTCTCAATGAAATCAGCTAAAACACTGTCTAAGCAGGCAAAACGACCATTAAGAAACCGGCGTACCGGCTTCACCTGCTGTCTCGGACAGGCAGAGGCAGCCACAAAAATACCTTGGGCTGCCTCTTCACGACGGGACGATTAAACGTTTCCGCCGAGTTCTTCAAGTCCTGAATGCTTAAAGCGCACTCACATCTAGCTTCAGCCCGGGTCCCATCGTCGATGTGACACTGACCTTTTTGAGGTATGTCCCCTTCGCGCCCGACGGTTTGGCCTGCTGAATTGCTTGAACGAAAGCTGAAATGTTCTCGTTCAATTGCTCTTCAGAGAAACTGGCTTTGCCGACGCCAGCATGAATGATCCCTTGCTTTTCAACACGGAACTCAATCTGGCCAGCTTTGGCCGCCTGGATAGCACCGGCAACATCCGGGGTCACAGTACCCAGTTTCGGGTTCGGCATTAGACCCTTCGGCCCCAGAACCTTACCCAACCGGCCGACAACACCCATCATATCAGGTGTCGCGATGCACCGATCAAAGTCCATTTCACCGGCTTGAATTTTTTCAGCCAAGTCTTCGGCGCCGACCAAATCGGCACCAGCTGCCTTCGCCTCGTCGGCTTTGGCGTCCTTGGCGAACACAGCGACCCGCAGTGATTTACCGGTCCCATGTGGCAACGACACCGTGCCCCGGACCATTTGATCCGCGTGACGCGGATCGACACCCAGGTTCATGGCCACTTCGACCGTCTCGTCGAATTTCGCCTTGGCATTGCCTTTCAAGATTTTCACGGCATCCGCGATGGTGTATTCGGCATTACGATCAATTGCTTCCGATGCCGAGGCGTAACGTTTTCCCTTACGTGCCATTACGAGCCCTCCACTTCGATACCCATGGAACGCGCCGAACCAGCGATCATTTGCGCCGCCGCATCAATGTCGTGTGCGTTCAAATCCTTCATTTTGAGTTCCGCGATCTCACGGACTTGCGCCATCGTCACTTTACCAACCTTGTTCCGGTTGGGCACACCCGAGCCTTTCTTTACCTTGGCGGCTTTTTTCAGAAAAAAGCTGGCTGGCGGCGTTTTGGTAATGAACGAGAAGGTACGATCCTGATACGCCGTAATAACCACAGGAATCGGCATACCCGGCTCCAGGCTTTGCGTTTCAGCATTGAAGGCTTTGCAGAATTCCATGATGTTCAGTCCGGCCTGACCTAGGGCCGGACCAATCGGCGGCGACGGGTTAGCTTGCCCCGCCGGCACTTGCAGCTTTACGTAGCCAGCGACTTTCTTTGCCATTGTGTCCTCAGTATCAAAATGTGAGGTCTTCGACCTCGGTTACTGTCGGGTTATCCCAACGCTGAGTGCGTGGTCCGGCGTAGGCTTGCCTCCCACACGGGTTTGCCGGGTCAGAGTTTCTCGACCTGCGAATATTCCAACTCGACCGGCGTTGCACGCCCAAAGATGCTGACCGCAACCTTGAGACGCGCACGTTCTTCATCAACTTCTTCAACCAACCCGTTAAACGAGTTGAACGGACCGTCTGCGACGCGCACCTGCTCGCCAACCTCGAAGGTGACGGACGGCTTCGGACGCTCCACACCTTCCTTAACCTGATAAATAATTCGTTCGGCTTCCTTATCGCTGATCGGCGACGGACGCCCTTTGCCGCCCAGAAAATCCGTGACCTTCGGGGTATTCTTGACCAAGTGCCACGTTTCGTCGGTCAGGTCCATTCTGACCAACACGTAGCCTGGGAAGAACTTCCGTTCCGAATTCACTTTGGCGCCACGGCGCATTTCAACGACTTCTTCCATCGGCACCAAGACTTCTTCGATCAAGTGCTCCATACCGCTTTGGCGGGCCTGCTCTTCGATCGACTGTGCGACCTTCTTCTCAGAGCCAGAATAAACGTGAATGACGTACCAACGCATTGCCATGAAATCAGCCCCCGAGACCGAACAAGAACTGTACACCAAGTTGAAGAATTTGATCTACCAACAAGAAGAACAGTGCAGCAATCGTCGAGAAAACGAACACCATCGCCGTCGAAATACCGGTCTCACGGCGCGTCGGCCACGTCACCTTCGCCGCCTCTTGCCGGACCTCTCGAACGAACTGCGCCGGGTTGTTCTTTGCCATCTCGATTAATCGCCTAAAAAGTTACATTACTTACCGTTTCCACCCAGAAGTGGGGTTTCAACGGCCTTATCGCAAACCCATCGCCGCGTATTCACCAAAAAGTGGCAGGGGCACCAGGGCTCGAACCCGGGACCTGCGGTTTTGGAGACCGCCGCTCTACCAACTGAGCTATACCCCTATCACCGGGACGGCCCCGCGCAAGAAGCGCAGGGCCAGAACCCGTTATTCGATGATTTTGGCGACGACGCCGGCGCCGACGGTACGGCCGCCCTCGCGGATCGCAAACCGAAGACCTTCGTCCATGGCGATCGGCGCAATCAACGTCACGTTCATCGCAACGTTATCGCCCGGCATCACCATCTCCGTGCCCTCAGCCAACTCAACCGTCCCCGTCACATCCGTCGTGCGGAAGTAAAACTGCGGACGGTAGTTACCAAAGAACGGCGTATGACGACCGCCCTCTTCCTTCGTCAGGATATACGCCTCACAAGAAAACTTCGTGTGCGGCGTGATCGAACCCGGCTTCGCCAATACCTGGCCGCGCTCAACTTCCTCGCGCTTGGTGCCACGCAACAACGCACCGATGTTGTCGCCCGCCTGACCCTCGTCAAGCAACTTACGGAACATCTCAACGCCCGTGCACGTCGTCTTCTGCGTGTCCTTAATACCAACAATCTCAATCTCGTCGCCGGTGTTGATCACGCCGCGCTCAACACGACCCGTCACAACCGTCCCACGACCCGAAATCGAAAACACATCCTCAATCGGCATCAGGAAGTCCTGATCAACAGGACGCTCAGGCTGCGGAATGTACTCATCAACCGCCGCCATCAACTCCAGGATCGAGTTCTTGCCGATCTCGTCATCACGGCTCTCAAGAGCCGCCAACGCAGACCCCTTAACAATCGGAATATCGTCGCCAGGGAAATCGTAGCTCGACAGAAGCTCGCGAATCTCCATCTCAACCAGCTCCAACAACTCCTCGTCGTCAACCTGGTCAACCTTGTTCATGTAAACAACCAACGCCGGAACACCAACCTGACGCGCCAGCAAAATGTGCTCACGCGTCTGCGGCATCGGACCGTCCGCCGCGTTCACAACCAAAATCGCGCCATCCATCTGCGCCGCACCCGTGATCATGTTCTTCACATAATCCGCGTGACCAGGACAGTCGACGTGCGCGTAATGACGACCTTCCGTCTCATACTCAACATGCGCCGTCGAAATCGTGATGCCGCGGGCCTTCTCCTCAGGAGCCTTGTCAATCTGGTCAAACGCCATCGCCTCGCCGCCGCCAGCCTCAGACATCACCTTCGTGATCGCCGCCGTCAACGTCGTCTTGCCATGGTCAACGTGACCAATCGTGCCAACGTTGCAATGCGGCTTCGTACGCTCAAACTTTTCCTTCGCCATCGTCGTATACTCTCTCTTTGACGCCCACCGAAGTTGTCCCCGGCCCAAGGCAAATACCAATCCATTTCCCGTGTTTTCAACACGCTGCCAGCATTGGAGCGGGTGGAGGGAATCGAACCCTCGTAACCAGCTTGGAAGGCTGGGGCTCTACCATTGAGCTACACCCGCCAACGATGCCAACGCGTCCCGCTTTATAACCACCCAAAAGAAGGTGGTGGAGGAGGTTGGATTCGAACCAACGTAGGCATAGCCAACGGGTTTACAGCCCGTCCCCTTTAGCCACTCGGGCACTCCTCCCAATAAAATGGGACGATCCACCGCACGGGCGGTGGATCGAGCAGGCGGAATATGAAGATTTCCCGACTGTTGTCAACGCTTAAACATGCATTCGACCTCGGTCTTGAGAGACCTTGCGAAGCACCAGCCAACCAGGGGATAAAGGGATCATGAGTAAGAGAAAACGCACACCGCGTTCGGCTCGGAGTCGAATCAGCAAACCTCGACAGCCTTCCGCCGAATTTCGGCGAAGCGCCGGCAAACGGTCTGCCCCCGCCAGTGGGACAGGACTATGGCTATATGGAGTACATGCCGTTTCTGAAGCGCTGAAAAACCCTGCCCGAATCAAACACCGCTTGGTCTATACCTCAAATGTCGCGGATCAACTATCTGCCATCTTGCGAGAAAGCGATTTTGATACCGATAAAGCGGAAGTTTCGGATCGATCAGACATTGATGCGATTTGTGGGCCGGATGCAGTTCATCAAGGCGTCGCCTTGCACGTGTCACCTCTACCGGACATCGCTATTGAAGACGTCGTCAATGAAACACCTAGCGAACGAGACATCATTGTTGTTTTGGATCAGGCAACAGACCCTCGCAATATCGGCGCTGTTATGCGATCCGCTCGTGCATTCGGCGCATCCGCCGTTGTCTTACAAGACAGAAACGCCCCTCCTGAAACCGCAGTCATGGCAAAAGCCGCATCTGGCGCATTGGAACACATTGCTCTCGTTCGCGTCACCAATCTGGCACGAACTTTGTGGACACTGAAGGACGCCGATTACTGGTGTATCGGGTTAGACGGGACCGCCGAAGACAGTTTGAGCAGGGTGACGCCCGGACCGCGAACCGTCGTTGTCATGGGTGCGGAAGGCGCAGGACTACGTCGACTGACACGCGAGACCTGCGATCAACTCGTTCGTATTCCAATTGCCGAAGATTCGGAAAGCCTAAACCTCTCAAACGCGGCGGCGATCGCACTTTTCGTGCTCAGCCAATAATGATCTGCTAGGCAACATATGTAACAGCGGCATGGAAGTCTGTTAAATGGTTGTCCTCCATCAAGTGTCGGACTAATGTTCCGCGCAATTTTAGGGCCGGCGTAGCTCAACTGGTAGAGCAACCGCCTTGTAAGCGGTAGGTTGCGGGTTCAAGTCCTGCCGCCGGC
Source organism: Rhodospirillales bacterium (assembly GCA_965222395.1). GTDB lineage: Bacteria > Pseudomonadota > Alphaproteobacteria > Rhodospirillales > Casp-alpha2 > UBA4479. The sequence goes on along the minus strand of OZ244947.1, from coordinate 684,864 downwards.
ACCATAATTAACCGATATCGAATTAATACATTAATTTTGAACAGGCATCTTCTTATAAAAATGCCAGAGAGCCACAGAAGCCGTCGTCCGATAAGGACGCCAACGCTCTCCAATTTCTTCTAGAGCGCCGGGGCTGGGGCGATCATTCAGCCCTAAAAGCCGACCGGCTGCCGCCTGAAGCGCGATATCTCCAACTGGCAGAATATCCGGGCGGCCCAAGGCGAACATCAGATAGATATCTGCTGTCCACCGCCCAACCCCCTTCAACGCGACAAGTTTTTCGTGCGCGGTCTTGTTCTGAAATCGACCCAAGCCATCAAGGTCGAAATCACCGGCGGTTATGAGACTCGCAATACCATGAACATACGTCGCCTTCGCGCCGCTTAGTCCCGATTCTCGAAGCGGGTCTATTCCTGCATTAACGACCGTGACAGCCGATACACTGCCTAAGCGTTCTTCTAATCTTCGCCAAATCGCGGCACCGGCCTGAACCGACACCTGCTGATCGACAATGATCCGTGCCAGGGTTGCAAATCCAGGTTGACGGTTCCTCGATTTGGGGTGGCCATACTCAGCAAATGCACACCGCATGTACTTACAGTTGGCGGCTAAATGTGTCAGCCCTGCTCGAAATCCTCTCATGTGCAGACGACACCAATTCTTATCGAGTGTCCGGTACCCAGACATATTTTCGATTTTGATATCCCTCGCATCGAATTTCGAAACAGCATATTAGATTCCGTCGATTGCATCAGTGACAGCTTTCGCGCAAACTCATTACCACTCGAAATTGTTAGACCAGGCAATATAATAGCTTACAATAATGAGGCTTTTTGTACGTCGCCATTCTCCGACCAACTGGGCTTAATACATCACAATGCAAATTCCGTCGTAAAATCGAATGGCGTCAAACAGTTCCGCACTCGGGCGTTACGCCGCATTGTCTTTCTGCCGGGCCGATATCCTTCTGCAGGTCGGCCGAGACTTATCGATAAAATTCTGTTCGGGACCAACGCAGGCCGTCTTCGGAAAGATCGATAAAGAACTCGTTGGTTCTCCCTTGCTGGACTTGGTCCATCCGCACGACCGTACAATCCTCGAAGGCCTAGCAAATGACGAGAGCTTAAATGCTCGGATCGAGGACTTAATACTCCGTGCCAACACAGAGTCGCAAAGTGACCTAAAGATCGCCGTTTCGGGATATCGCGTACCTGACTTCGACAACGATTTCTTCATTGCCATCAAAATCGCCCCCAAGCAGACGGTACCGGTCGGCAGCCGCGAAGAAGACAAAGATGAACTTACAGGCGTGATGAACAACGAGGCATTCGTGGATGCCGCCGCGCAACGCGTGAAATCATACGAGGCGTCGGGCGGACACGCGAAAGTCAGTATGGTCAAGATCGGCGACTTGAATGAAGCTGGCATCGAAGCCGGCAGCGCCCAAGAAGGCGAAGTCCTGAAGGCCATCGGAGACGTCCTGAATGCGGAATCCCTTGGCGGCGACACGGCCGGGCGCATTGACGAAGAGAATTTCTCCCTCGTCCATGACGAAGACGTGGATGCGCTTGCACTATCCGAGAAGATTTCAAATGCTCTTTCCCAGACGGCGCCCGAAGCAACGTCACTGATTCCTAAGATTGCGACGGTAGATACCGATGCATCCGGCATGGATGAGCAACAAATGGCCAAGGCCATGATGTACTCCTTGCAGGAGTTCACTCGAAACGATGGTGAAATGCCCGAAGGTGACCTTGCGTCGCTGCTTGAGCAAAGTCTTCAACGCAACATGGAAGCTGTCGAACGCTTTCGCGGCATCTGTGACCGGGGAAGTTTCGACCTCGTTTATATGCCCGTATGCCAACTCCATGACGGAACAGTCCACCACTACGAGGCGCTGACCCGTTTTCGCGATGATGCGGGCGAGTCGCCATTTCAGTTGATCACCCTGGCCGAAGAAGTTGGTGTCATCTCCGATTTCGACTTGTGTGTCGCGGAGCGGGCTATTCAGACCTTAGTTGAGGCAGGTCTGTCCGAGAATCCGACGCCCGTCGCGATCAACGTGTCCGGGCACTCGATCGGTGAAGAAGATTTCCGTTCAAACCTGCACAAGTTACTTGATGCAAATCCCGCGATATCAACCTTCTTGAGCTTAGAGATTACAGAGTCAGCCGAGATTTCGGACTTAAGTGGTGTGAATGAAGCCCTTCAATCATTTCGGCATGACGGATTCAAAGTTGCGCTTGATGACTTTGGCGCCGGTGCCGCCAGCTTCGATTATTTGAACAGCTTTGATGTTGATACCGTGAAATTTGACGGTCCCGTCGTAAAACGCGCGGTCGCAACAAAAAAAGGCAAAGCCTTTCTCGCATCGATGGCGACGCTGTGCCGGGAGATCGAAGTCGAGACGATTGCCGAAATGGTCGAAGATCAAGAACTCGCCGACTTCCTGGGACAGTGCGGTATCGAGTTGGGTCAGGGCTGGCACTTCGGCAAACCGATACCAGATGTCGATGCCTTCCCGTCCCTTACAGCAACGCCCGCGCCCGAGGACAAGCCCGTCGCTCCTGCTCCTCCGGCTCCCGCCCCGGCCCCGCAGCAGCAGAAAGACGAGAGTTCGCTCTCGTTACTCGAAAGGCTAAATTCCGGAGATTTATGATCGCGCCGATCTCGTAATACATCAGCGAAGTTCTTCCAGGGGCGTGACACCCATAATATCTAGGCCGGATGAAATCACCGTCGCCACACCACTGACCAATGCGAGCCGCGCTCGCGTCGTATCCGCGTCGGTTTCATCGATAAATCGAAGGCGAGTATCGTCTTTCCCTTTGTTCCATAACCCATGGAACAAAGACGCCAAATCGAAAAGATAAAATGCGATCCGATGCGGCTCATGCGCCTCGGCAGCGGCTTCGACCGTCTTTGGCCAAGCCGCCATCGCTTTTATGACCTCGATTTCCGACGGGTCATCCAGGGTCGTTAGGTCAGAGTCTGCAATTTCATCGAGATACGCTGAGACACCTGGTAGTTGCGTTGCATTCCTTATGACCGACCGACATCGTGCATGGGCGTATTGAACGTAGAAGACCGGATTATCCCGAGATTGTTCGACCGCCTTTTCGAGATCGAAATCCATTTGGCTGTCGTTTTTTCGAGTTAACATGATGAAGCGGATGATATCACAACCGTTATCACCGAGTTCCTCGATCAGATCTCGGAGTGTTACAAAATTCCCTGCTCTTTTGGACATCCGAAAAGGCTGGCCGCCCTTCTTCAAATGCACGATCTGACACAGTTTTACATCCAGATGGCCATCGCCCCCTGTCACCGCACGGACAGCCGCCTGCATCCGCTTGACATAACCGCCGTGGTCGGCGCCCCAGACATCGATCATTTGTGCGAAGCCACGCTCGAATTTGTCGAGATGATTGGCAATGTCGTTGGAAAAGTATGTCCAAGACCCGTCGGATTTCATCAGCGGACGGTCGGTGTCGTCACCAAACTCCGTCGCCTTGAATAGAGTTTGTTCGCGGGGTTCCCAATCCTCAGGGGCCGCCTTGCCTTTCGGAGGTTCCAAGACCCCTTGATAAATGAGGCCCTGCTCCGTCAATTTTCGGAGAACGTCATCGACACGACCTTTGTCGACAAGGGACTTCTCCGAGGTAAAAACATCTTGATGGATACCGAGGGCGTTCAAATCCATCTTAACTTGAGCCAATAGCGTATCCACGGCAACACGCCGAAAAACCTCAATCCACTCCTCCTCGGGAGCCTGACGAAATCGCTCGCCATACTCTTCGGCAAGGTCGGCACCAATTGGTTTCATGTAATCGCCGGGGTAAAGACCCTCGGGGATTTCTCCTATATCCTCTCCAAGTGCTTCTCGGTAACGCAAATGGGCGGACCGCGCCAGCTTCTCGACCTGCGCCCCCGCATCGTTCACATAGTACTCGGATGTCACATCGAAGCCGGCTTTGCGGAGCAATTTGACAAGAACATCCCCAACCACTGCGCCACGCGCGTGGGCGACATGAAGCGGGCCTGTCGGGTTGGCCGAAACGTATTCAACATTCACTTTTTCGCCGGCGCCCATATCCGAAGTCCCGTAATCCAGGCCCTGGTTCAAGACATCGGTAAGACGGTTGCGCCAAAAATCATTCGTGAGCCTTGCATTGATGAAGCCCGGTCCGGCGATCTCGACAGATGCGATGCCATCGATACCGCGAACACGTTCGGCGATCATTTCAGCAAGATCGCGCGGCTTTTGGCCGGTCGGCTTCGCAAGTAACATGGCGGCGTTGGTGGATATGTCGCCGTGCGAAGCGTCCCTCGGCGGATCAACGGTTATCCGAGACAAATCAAGATTCGACGGAAGTAGTCCAGCATCGGACATCGACACGATAATTGTTCTTACGTCGGACTGGAGGGATTTGAATAGGTTCATTGTGTCCTGTTCCGCTTGGACCAGTGCGATTGGGCTACTTAACTCAAGACCCAACGGTTGTCCTTGTCGCGTGCAATATCAATTCCCTTGTCGCCTGCCTGGTTCGGGCCAAACGAGGTGGAGAAACACTTTCTTATCGGGTTGGTAGTCGGCTGCACGCGCAGTGTCAACGAGCGTGCACGCGACGCAGAGTCCGCGTCACTCTATTCGGCGGCAGCGATCTGCGACGTTTCGGGAGCTTGCCGGATCGTACAGTTATAGACCCAATTTCGCGAGCCAAAATACTCCGCAATGACTTCAAGCGCGGCGTCGACATCAAACTCCTTACAAGAGAACACGTCAAAATAGCACTCCCCCGTATGATCGCAGAAGTGGGCCGTGATGTTCGATGTCTCAATCAGTTGTGTCAGCGTGTAACCTGCGGCCTTCGGATTTTCCTTGGCGAAGTGCACAACCCACGGGTCGCCATATGCGGTCATGCCAATCCGGTCGACCATGTCCTTTGCAAAACGTGCAATAGCATCGGCATCCGAACGGTTGTCGTTGCAGTCAGCGACGTCGACGGTCAAGTGCATGCCCCACATGGCGTATCTCCGAATAAAAACAGTGACTGAACCGACGAGACAGCGACCCCTCGTCAAGGCTGCGCTTTCTACTCGCTAAACTCGGTGGGATCAACAAAATTTATCCGCACATATTGCGCATTCCAGATCGCTCAATGGACACCAGCCAAACCCGCACTTTGTGCGATAAAAAGATTCTTGCGCGCGAACCACAAAAACCTTTAAAACGCGCGTTCTGCATGTATCGCGAGGATCGTTGCGCCAGACGATCCCGTGCTCGTCAAAGGAAGGTGACCCAGGTTGTCAAAAACGAACGCTCTTGAAGCCGACTTCGCTGAACCATCGCAGACAGTTCATAATAGCTGCGACGAAACGAAAGATTATTTCATTGTCCGAGACGGCGTACGCTATGCCGGGACGCACTTAATCATCGACGTTCATGGCGGCACCAATCTGGATGATATCGATCATGTTCGTAACGCGCTGCACCGTGCGGTAGAGGCGGCTGGGGCAACCCTCCTACATTTTCACCTCCACCATTTCACACCGAACGGCGGGATTTCGGGCGTCGCCGTGCTGGCAGAATCACATATCTCCATTCATACTTGGCCCGAGTGCGGGTACGCGGCGCTGGATGTCTTTATGTGCGGAGAGACAAACCCGCACGCGACCATCGAAATATTGCAGGATGCATTTGCACCGGACCGAATTGCGGTAGAGGAACACATGCGCGGGCGCGGAGTCTAATCGGCCCATGGCCTCGGAGTTCCGCGAGACGCTGCACCCCGGATGGCAGGCCGCGTTCAGTGCAGAGGATATCTATTTCGATAGTGCCACCGACCACCAAAGGCTTGTCGTTTTTCGAAACCCATCCTTCGGTCGAATGATGATGCTTGACGGCATTACGCAAACGACTGAAGCGGACGAGTTTATTTATCATGAGATGCTGTCCCACGTTCCGATACTTGCGCACGGGAACGCAAAAAAAGTTCTGATCATCGGCGGCGGCGACGGCGGAATGCTTCGCGAGGTCCTTCGGCATCAATCCGTTGAGAAGTGCACCATGGTCGAGATAGACCCTGGCGTCGTTGAGCTAGCGAAGAAGTTCTTGCCGGCACATTCTGACGGCGCGTTCGATGACCCGCGGGCAAATCTGGTTTTCGCCGACGGGGCTGCCTTCGCCCGTGAACCCGATGATCAGTACGATGTAATGATCGTCGATAGCACCGACCCGATCGGTCCCGGCGAGGTCCTTTTCGAAGATACTTTCTATGCGAACACACGCAGATGCTTGGCGTCTGGCGGGATTCTCGTGACGCAGAATGGCGTACCGTTTCTCCAAGCAGATGAATTACGCAACTCAATCCAACATCTTCGCCATCTGTATGCTGACGTCGCATGCTATCTGGCAACCGTGCCAACCTATGTCGGTGGGCCGATGGCATTCGGTTGGGCTTCAGAAGATCCCTCCGTTCGGCAAGTGTCGGAAGAGGTTCTTGCGCAACGGTTTGTCGAAAGCCGACTAGAGGCCCGTTATTATACGCCGTCCGTACACAAAGCAGCTTTCGCATTGCCAAAGTACGTTTCCGATATTCTTGATTAACGTTCTCCCGAGCCTGGGTGGCGTGTAAGATGCGCCGAGTGGCAAGGGAGAAACGATGGCCCTTTCGGACAAGCAGCTTAATGAATTCAAAAAGCGCCTTACGGCAATGCTGTCGGAACTCGACGACTTGTCGGAAATGGCCTCGGAGTCGCGAAAGCCGGTGACACTCGACCAGACCTCAGTCGGTCGCTTGTCGCGAATGGATGCGCTGCAAGGCCAAGCGATGCAATTGGAAACGGAACGCCGGCGCAGTCTTGAACGCCAGCGCATTCAGTCCGCGCTTGCGCGTTTGGACGACGGCGAGTTCGGTTACTGCATATCCTGCGGCGACGACATACCGCTGAAACGCCTTGAGCACGATCCCAGTGTAGCGACTTGTGTCGATTGCGCCGCCGGCTAGGTACTCGGCAACGCGAAGTCGGTCATTTGGCGTCGCTTTGCTTCAATTTGATGACGTCTCGTCTTGCCAGGATGTGGAACCGGAAACCGAGCCACGTCAGAGATACGATGCAGCCAATAAGAATACCGTGAAATAAACCTACCGTCCCATTTCCCATTATGAATGCAGAGTAATAGCCAACCGGCACCATTACGCCGAAGAAACTCGTTGTTTGGATGATACTGGGCGCCCAGACATCCTTCCGGCCGCGCAATGCGTTCGCCATCACAGCCTGACCGCCGTCTGGGACGAATAGCCATGCAATGAATGCAATCGTGACCAGCGCTTCGACGAGGAGAAGCGGGTCGGAGGTATAAAAGCCGGCGATCGCGTCGACATAGATGTAAATCAGGAATCCGGCGATGATCATGGCGACCGCGTTTATCACCAGACCGGTCCAGCCTGCCAATGACGCGTCGCGAAAATCGCCGCGCCCGTGCGCAACCCCCACTCGTACTGCGGTCGCCGATCCAATTCCAATAGCCAACATGAAGATTAGGGCCATGAGGTTTAAAGTAATTCCATAAGCGGCAAGCGGCATTTTCCCGAGCCATCCGGCAAATATGTTCATGGTCGAGAATGCGAGACTCTCAACGCCGACACTGACACCGATCGCATAGCCAATTCGCCGCAATTCGCGCCATGACCTGAAACCGCCTTCCATCTTGTCGCGAAGTCCGAACCGTGCGTGCCCCTTCATATTCCAAACGTAAAGCGCGAGCGCGCCAGCCATCGTCCAACGGGCCACAGTCGTCGCCCATGCCGCACCAGCCGCCCCCATAGGACCGACATCTCCATAGCCTCCGATTAGAAGCCAGTTGAGTGCCACGTTCAGAACGTTCGCCCCAACCATAACGACCATGGATGGGCTCGGGCGGCCAATCCCCTCGAGAAAATACGCCGAACTCAGAAATAGCAGATGCCCCGGCAGTCCAAACGATATAATGCGCATGATCTCGCCGCCGGCGCGAGATACATCATCGGACTGCCCGGCAAGCCGAAGCAGAAGCTCGCCATTCCATCCAATCAAAACGCAACCAAGGCCAAGCAACATCGCGTACGTCAACGATCTTCGCCAAACCGTGCCACATGCCTTAAAACGACCCGCGCCAAACTCGTTAGCGGATAGGACAAGCGTCCCCATGATCAAACCCAACGATGTGATCATCAATGGCATGACCAATCCGAGGGCAATCGCCAAGTACGCGAGTTGATCAGAGCTATGCTGTCCGGTCATAACGGTGTCCGCCATAACCAGCACAAGAAACCCCGATCGTGAAACAACGATCGGCGTCGCCAACCTGAGCATCTCGACGGTATGCCGCTTTACACGCGCGGAAGCGCCTTCGGTCTCGTATTTGCGCTCCGTTGTCACACTTCCCCCTAAGTCCTTGTGAAAGTTAGACCCCAATTACCGAGGGTTGTCAGCCACGATAAATCAGGGACAGGACGTTTGCCGTGACAGTCTGGGAAGGAGAATTAGACTATCCGAAATGAGCACGATTTCCCCGGCACAAGACAACAACCGTATGGGCGTCATCTGGATGGTGGCGACCATGTTGATGTTCGTTTCCATGGATACATGCGCGAAGTACTTGGTCGCGCAGCATCCGACAATGCAGGTGGTCTGGGGGCGTTACTTTTTTCAGGTTCTGATCTTGCTGATCTTCCTCGCACCCCGACTTCCCGTATTGATCAGAACCGAGAGCCTCGTCTTCCAACTGATACGATCCCTATTTCTTCTCGGCGCGACATTGTGCTTCTTCACCGGGCTGGAGACCGTTCAAGTCGCCGAGGCAAGCTCGATCATGTTTACGGCGCCGATTATGGTCACCGCTTTGGCGCCCTTGATCCTTAAGGAGAAGGTCGGCATTCGGCGTGCCGCTTCGGTCGTTGTCGGTTTTTTCGGTGCCCTGGTAATTATCCGGCCCGGCTTGGGCGCGATGGACATCGGCGCCTTTTGGATTCTCGGGGCGGCGGCATGCTACGCGTGTTACCAACTCAGTACCCGCGCCTTGAGCCAGCAAGATTCCGTGCTGACAACCTTGTTTTACAGCGCACTGTTGGGTGGTCTGATTATGAGTGCCGTTCTTCCATTCCATTTTGAATGGCCATCGCCCTTTGGGTGGCTCCTGATGGCGATGGCGGGTCTGTTTGGTACGCTTGGCCACTTCTGCATGATTAAGGCCTTTACCCACGCTGAAGCATCACAAGTCGCACCGTATTCATACTCAAGCCTGATTTGGGCTTCGCTGATCGGGTATCTGTTGTTCGGCGATATTCCCGATGGATGGACGTATGTCGGTGCGGGAATCATTATTGCGTCGGGACTCTATATTTTACATCGAGAGCGTGCAGCGCCTTCAAGGTAGAAGGCATTAATGCATTGTTTTTACGGGCTTAATGCCCTTTTAGGGACTGTAAGGCTGTGTTCAGCCTTCAGGACGATTATCCGCTCATAAATTTCGTGATTTTGAGATGAGTGACGTGAAGACTCTTATTGCATCAGTGTTTGTATTTTTGCTTTCGGTTGTCGGGGCAAATGCCGCCTGCGGACCATTTCCGCAGAGCAACTTCATTGGCAGCTTTAGCCATGATCAGGTAGCGTCATACGTTGACCGCGCACATGGCGGGGATTGGACCCCTTACATTGCCATGCTCGAGCACAACTTGAAGGCGTTGCGGGACCTCTCTCGGTCGTCCCAAAACACGGTACTTAGAGTTCGTGGTGAGCCCGTGGAGATGACCCCTCGGCAACTTAACCGCTTCGTCTATGTTTCATCGCAATTCAAAGACGTCGTGGCATGCCTCGCCCAACAATCAAGCGTTAACGATCTGAACGAATTCGAGACTGCCGCGGGTGGTGCGGTTTCCGCGATCGGAACAGACCCGCGCATCCGAACTGTCGGATTAGCCTCACACGCTGGTTCGTACAGCGGAAGCGCTGTACGAGTGAAAATTGTCTCCGAATGCCGGGATGGAGATACCGTCTTCCGGGTCGTCAACGATGGGTCGCCCTGGCCGGATACAGGCATGTTCACGCTCTTTCGGATTGACGGCCCAAACCGCCAAATGATCGGCGCGCGCCGCTTGACCTTGGGTGTCCGCGACAGCCGGGAATTCACGGTGTCGAAAAGTCAAAACCGGACCGGGCACGTCGGCATCTCCATCGATCCGTCTTGGTACCAACGCCAGTTTGAAATCGACGCAGACGCCCGCTGCAATTAGCGGCATCTCCGGTTAGGACGCAATCTCCGTCCTACGTTCGTCTACGGCTTCCAGCAGCGCATCGAGTTCCGGATCGACGACGCCCAACTTACGCATTTCCTGAATAGTACCGAATAGATAGTCCCGGCATAATCCATATTCGCCGCATGCGCCGGACATGACCTCGGCCTTTTTCTCCAACGCCATATCGCCCGCATAATGCGGGTGATTGCGATTAACGACAAACGTCAGTGCCGGCACCCACCCGTGTGTGTCGGTATGCACACCCAGCCAAGCGGCTCTATAAATGCCGCTCCCCATCTCTCGCGCCCACAAGCGGTCCCAAGCATCTTCAACTGCGTCTTCAAGGACACGGAATGCGACACCTCGGCATTCGCTTCCATAGTCCTCAAGACAAAGTCCCAATCCCGGTCGCTCCGGTGTTCCGCGCGCCCGCGTGGTCCACGTATGAAATTTCCGCTCATACCCAGGAAGAACGGCGGCGGTTTGGACGTCATAGTCGAAACAGGGATTCCACATCAGCGATCCGAACCCGAACACCCACATACGTTCGCCCTTCGGGCGGCTCGCCCGCGCCTCAAGCAAACGCGCCAAGCGCTCTTCCTCGCTCAACTGGACCCGAAGCTCCGGAGCAGCAATCTGTATGTCGCTCGGCATCGGCTAGGCTATTTGCTCCCGTGTTTTCATGAATTGAAGATCAGGCCAGTCCTCCAGGGCCTTATTCAGATGCCAGGCATTCCGGGCAAGAAAGACCGGCTCGCCGTCGTGATCAACGCCGATGGCCGCCCGGTTCCCATCGAGGAAGTCCTTTACCTTCTGTTGCTCCCCCCCAACCCAACGCGCCGTCATCAATTCCGTCGCCTCGAAACGGACGGGCACATCGTACTCCGTGCGAATCCGGTCCGCCATAACCTCGAATTGAAGAACGCCGACGGCTCCGACGATCCAGTCCGCCCCGATACTTGGCTTAATAACCCGGGCGGCGCCCTCCTCCGCAAGTTGTTGGAGAGCACGCCCCAGGTGCTTGGCCTTAAGTGGGTCGTCCGGTCGAACTTTTTGCAACAGTTCCGGGGCGAAACTGGGAATGCCCGTGAAATGAAGTGTTTCCCCTTCCGTCAGCACGTCGCCGATGCGTAAGTTTCCATGATTCGGCACACCGATGATATCACCGGCGAACGCCACCTCCGCCAGTTCCCGATCTTGAGCGAGAAACAACACGGCATTGTGTACGTTAATCTGTTTGCCGGTTCTGATGTGCTTTAGCTTCATCCCGCGTTTGAATTTCCCAGAACAAAGACGAACAAATGCGATCCGGTCTCGGTGCTTCGGATCCATATTCGCTTGGATCTTGAAAACAACGCCGGTGCACTTGTCTTCCGTCGGTTCGACGGTTCGCTCTTTCGCGACTTGCGGTCTAGGTGTCGGCGCACGACGGACCAGCCCGTCCAGAAGCTCGCGAACACCGAAATTGTTGATGGCGCTCCCGAAATATACGGGCGTCATGTTACCCTCCGCATAGGCCTCGTTATCCAACTCCGGACACAGGCCGCGCGCCATTTCCACGTCTTCACGTAGCTTCGCCACCGCGTAATCCGGCAACAACTCATCCAACTTTGGATCATCAAGGCCGTTGCACGGCTCCCCTTCTTCAGGGCGTTCTCCTTTAGTCTTTGAGACCAAAACCAATTTGTCATCGATCAAATCATAACAGCCGAGAAAATCGCGCCCCATGCCGATCGGCCAACTCGCGGGCGTTACATCCAGGGCCAGCGTCTGCTCGATCTCGTCCAACAGATCAAACGGATCCTGTGTTTCGCGGTCCATCTTGTTGATGAAGGTCGTAATCGGCACGTTGCGCAGACGGCAGACTTCGAAAAGTTTCTGAGTCTGCGCCTCGATCCCCCGCGCCGCATCGATGACCATTACCGCGCTGTCCACCGCTGTCAGAGTCCGGTAGGTATCCTCGGAAAAATCCTCGTGACCCGGCGTATCCAACAGATTGAACGTGCAACCCGCGTACTCATACGTCATGACCGACGATGCGACCGAAATTCCTCGCTCTCGTTCCACCTTCATCCAATCGGACGTGGCACGGCGTTGTTCGCCACGGGCTTTGACCGCCCCTGCCATCTGGATGGCGCCCCCGAACAACAGTAGTTTTTCGGTCAAAGTCGTTTTGCCTGCATCCGGGTGCGAGATAATAGCAAACGTGCGGCGGGCCGCGATTTCAGTCTCGAGAGTGGACATATGGTCTCCGTTAAGTCGTCCCTGTATGTAATCAATGAACGCCTGTGCTACCAGCACCGATTGACCGAGGGATAAACGAGCAAACCTTGAAATTGTTGACAATTAGTGCCTTATTGAAATTCCATAATGTCACGCTAATCCTTTCTGAAAACCCGACGCTCCCAAGGAGGAAACATGCCCCGTGCCAAGAAAACTGCGCTTATTACCGGTTCCGGCAAGAATATTGGACGGGCATCAGCCCTGGCTTTGGCGACCGATGGACTGAACATAATTGTCAACGGATCGCGTGATAAGGCCGCATGCGACAATGTCGCGGATGAAGTGCGCGCCCTCGGTGTCGATGCGCATGTCATTATGTGCGACGTCGGCGATCCGGCGGCCCTTCGTGCGATGGCCGACGAGGCGTTGGAGATGTTTGGCGGCGTCGATGTCCTGGTGAACAACGCCGCCGTGCGTCCAAATTCGCCATTCCTCGACGCGGACGATGCGGAATGGGATCGTATTTTGAATGTCGACTTTCATTCGTCCAGGCGGCTCGCCCAAGCATGTATCCCCGGGATGCTCGACCGGGGTTGGGGACGGATTGTGAACTTCGCGGGCATGAACGCGATCGCGGGCTACGACGGCAAAGCCCCCGTTAGCGCCGCCAAGCACGCATCCTGGGGCGTGACGAAATGCCTCGCGAAGGAATTCGGCCCCAAGGGAATAACAGCGAATATCATCTCGCCGGGCCCTATCGCCGAGGAAACCGGCGAACAACCGGACAAAAAACAAAAGATGCTGTCGGGCGTCCCCGCCGGACGCATGGGGGTGCCGGACGAGATTGCCGCGATGGTTCGTTTGTTGGTGTCCGACGAGGGGGCTTACATCAACGGCCAATTGCTTCAAATCAACGGCGGCGGCGCGATGTGATTGATGGTAATAGCCAGCCCAGGTTTAGCTGGTCAGAGGCTTGTGACGCCACCAGAAGTACTTGTTAAGCGAAAAGACCGGTTGGTAATGCCGAACCTTGTTGGCGGGGACTAGCTTTTTGATCTGATTGTCGAGGAGAAGCGGCATCAACGCCCCCGTTTTAGGGTGCGTGAAGAGAACCACCAAAACCGCGTGCCCGACTTTCAGATTGAGGTCTTTTACCGCAACGACACGAAGCGTTTTCTCTTTCCATCCAAGGCGCCGTAGAGAGAGATATTTCAAGATCGCATAATCTTCGCAGTCACCGAACCGGGCCATAAACTCCGCCGGTGTCGCCCAATAGTCTTTCTGCCCCCAGTTCGCTGAATCGGTAACGTAACTCGCCTGGTTCACACGTGCATTGACTTCATTCAACTGCACAAGCGGCGCTTTGTCTTTCAACGTCGCCAAGAACGCCAACCAGTCGTCATAACTGCAGATATCGAGTGCTTTGGATGAGCATTTAACCGCCGTCTTGGCTTTCGCCTCTTTCGAATACCGGGCCAACGCAGATCGCCATTTTTTAAACGGCGATAGATCCTTGGACCGCACTTCGGTTGAATTGAAAAAACTCGGCGTGGCAGCCTCGGCGTCATTCGGCACAAACGGCCAAACGCATACGGCGGCCACTGATGTGGCCACAAAAGTCCGGCGCGTCGTTGCGTTCAGGTCGGGCATTATCCGTGCGTTTATCCGCTGTTGCGCTTGGTCCGTAACTATATGCCGTCGACCCTTTGTCTGGAAGTGCACTTTCTCACAGGTCGAGGCTTCGTGAACGAAGGGATTCCGCTTATCCGGGGAACCGGTTATGATGTCCGCCAAGACGTATAAAACGTATCGGGGGCGGGCATGGCGCTGGGTTTGAAGCGATTGGATACTGGCGATGAGGACGAAGATCACGTCCAGAGCTCGGAACAAGCCGCGCTTGCAGAATCGCAAGACGCCGACCAAGAGCCAGAGAAACTGCCGCCCCGCAAACTCAACAAATTCGTTTTAGCCGGCGCCGCGGCCCTGATTATTGGGGTTGTCGCCGGCGTTTTGATCGCCCGTGCCTTCGTTGCCGAAGAACTAAAACGGGAGACCCAGGCCTGGCAAATCCGCTTAGGGATCGTCGCCGATTCGCGTATCGGCGCCGTGAATGACTGGCTCGACAGTAATTTTGCCACCCTTAGAGAACTCTCACAAAACGCCTCGTTGCAATTGTACATGTCGGAATTGGCGGCTGCAGCGGACGCCCCGGCACCGGCGCCAGACGCGGGCTTCGATCCCAACGACCCGGATGCGCTGCTTCAAGGTCTCGACGGCAGCGGCGGTGGTGGCTTAGGCGCGGGGGCGTCAGCTGATTTCCTGCGCAATTTACTGATCGCGACCGCCGAGCGAACGCCATTCAAAGCGCCCCCGCCGGTTGGCGAGATTGCGGCGAACATTGAACGCGTCGGTATTGCGGGCTTAGGGTTGGTGGACAAGAACGCCGATCCCATTATCTCGACGCCAGACATGCCGCCCATCACAGGACGCGTCCGACAAGCGGTTCGCAACGCGTTAGATGGGGAGCCAACCGTCATCGATATGTATATCGGCGCAAGCGGAGAGCCGACAATCGGTTTCGCCATGCCGGTATATGCCATTCAAGAAGGGGGCGCTGGCGCGCGCGGTATTGGGGCCGTTGTCGGCATCCGGCTGCTCGACGACACTCTCTGGGATCAACTTGTTCAACCCGGCACGCTCAGCTCGTCCGCTGAAACACTTCTTGTTCGGAAAGCTGGCGGAAAAGTGGAGTATCTCTCCCCGCTCAACGATGGGACCGAGCCGCTCAAAAGGTCATTGGCCTTGGCGTCGCCCAATCTCGCCATTACCGAAGCAATCAATCTGCCAGGCGCATTCGTTAACGACCTCGACTACAGCGGCGACCGGGTATTGATGGTATCACGGGAAGTCGCCGGCGTGCCTTGGATATTGGTCCGTAAAATATCCCGGGATGAGGCATTGGGTCCGGTCGAGGGACGCCTGAATGTTATCCTTGGCGTCTTCGTCGCCATTATCGCCAGTGTGACGCTGACCATCCTATTCGTATGGAAACACGGCGCGTCGGCCCGTGCGTCAGAGGCGCTACATCGGGCGCAAGTCTCGTTGGAGCGGTTCCAAAACATGACGCGTTTCATGCGGATGGTGACCGACAATCAACCGACCCAGATTGTCGCCGTCGACCGCGACACGGTTTACACATTCGCCAATGAGACCGCCGCGAAACATGCAGGCATTCCGCAAGAGGACTTCCAGGGGAAAACGATGGCGAGTGTCATCGGTCCCGTGAAGGCACAGGAGTATCAAGGGCTCGTTAGGAAGGTCATCGACGATTTTGAACGTCAACAGGAAATCTTTCAGTTTGGCGATCCAACCGTACTCGAGCCGGACCACGAAGACGCGTTTCAGATGGTCAAGGTTGACGGATTGCCGTTACGCGGCGATCGCGATTATCCGCCAGGGTGCCTATTGGTCGTCGACGACATTACGGAGCTCCAACTGGCGCGGCTGAAATCCGAGAAGATGATGAAGGAGTTGATCGATACGCTTGTCAGCGTCGTCGATCGCCGCGATCCATTTTCAGCCAATCACTCATCCCGCGTTGCCGAGGTGTCGCGGGCAATCGCGGCCGAGATGGGCCTTGCCGACGTTGATGTTCGAACCGTCGACATTTCTGGCAGCTTGATGAATCTGGGCAAAATCTTCGTCCCCGAGGAACTCCTGATGAAGACCGAGGATTTGACCGACGAAGAACGCATCATGGTTTCGAATGCCTATTTAACGACCGTGGACCTGATCGAAAACGTCACCTTCGAAGGCCCCGTCATCGAGACCATCCGCCAATTCGGCGAAACCTGGGACGGTCGAGGGCCGCTCGGGCTGAAGGAAGAAGAAATCATTGTAACGGCGAGAATACTCGCGGTCGCCAATACCTTTGTCGGCATGGTCAGCACACGAGCTTATCGGGGCGCGATGCCGTTTAGAAAAGCGTCCGATATCCTCATGGACATGACCGGCAGCAAGCTGGACCGCCGCCCCGTAACCGCCCTCGTAAACTACCTCGAAAATCGCAGCGGTATGGAACGTTGGGCCCACTTCCGTGAGGACCCAACTCTTCACGATGCGGCGGATTAGTCTACGAGCGTTTTTCCAACGATCATTGTGAGTCGATGGTCAGTGTCACCTTGTCGCCAGACTCGCTGACGCTATAACCCTCGCTCATGTCGCCATCATTGTTACGGTCTAGGTCATCCATACTGACGCCATTGAGCGTCACCGACTGACCTTCGACACCGTTGAACGACACGACAACGTCACCATCTTCGTTCTCGTTGAAGATCATGTCGTCCGCATGGAACTCCTGGCCTTCGAAGACAATTGTGTCTTGGTCCATGATGTCCTGAATAATGTCGTGGCCGCCGCCGGATTCGATCTTGAAGGTGTCGTTACCCCAACCGCCGGTCAGGATATCGTCACCGGCGCCGCCTTCGATGCTGTCATTACCATCGCCACCGTCGATCGTGTCGTTTCCGGCACCACCGTACAATTTATCTTTGTCGGAACCACCCACCAGGATGTCATCGCCTTCACCACCATCCAGCGTGTCTTTGCCGGTGCCACCATCAAGGCTGTCGTTACCGTCTCCGCCGTACAACTGGTCTTTGCCATGATCACCGACCAACACGTCATTGCCTGCATCGCCCCAGAGCTTGTCATTCCCGGTACCGCCGTCCAGTTGATCGTTGCCATCACCACCCAACAGCGAGTCATTTTGATGTCCACCGCTTAGGACGTCGTCACCGACATCGCCGAACAATGAGTCATGCCCGTTTCCACCATCAAGAATATCGTCGCCCTCGAAGCCATAAAGCTTGTCGTTGCCGTGGCTTCCGAACAACTGATCGTCACCGCCGCCACCTTCGAGCGTATCTTTACCGGATGTTCCGGTAATCGATACAGGAGCTTCCAAGGAAACGTCGATGTCCAACTGAACAACGGATTCCGCAATATCGCCGTCGTTCTCGGTCGTGATGGCCACGACATCAATCGAGAAATCGTCCGAAACACCGGCATCGATCTCAAGTGTTAGCCCTTCCAACTGGGCGGCCGTCAATGCCCAGTTACCGTTTCCATCGTCGGTTCCGGCCGAGAGGTTCACACCATCAGGCAATCCGCGGACTTCGAACGACAGGCTCTCGGATCCATCGATATCGACCAAGTTTCCATCGATATCGAGATCGTAGACGATGCTACCGGCATCGCCTCCATCCATTTGTGCGACACCGTCGTCATATAGATTGACCAGTTCCGTCGGCGTCAAAGGACGATCGTAAATGGCGATGTTATCCATCTGACCATCGAAGTAGTCGCGCAAGCTGTTTGCCACGCCATCGTCGCTCGTCCACTGATTGGTCCCGAAGACAATCGGCTCTTCATTTGATCCGATGCCACCGCTATAGCTATCGCTATCCAACAATTGGCCGTCCATATACAGCTTCATGCCGTCCGGCCCGAAGGAAAATGCCATTTGGTGCCATGCGCCACTCGTGACGTCACCACCCTGAACCATGAAGCTGTTCGACGAGCTCTGTAACCGGACTTCTAGCTGCCCGTCATCGACCCAACCGGTCACATGCCCACCATCGTCATAACCCGTTGAATCCTTGGAAAACAGTCCCTGCTTGCTCTCGGCGTCTTCGGTGTTGAACCAAAGGACAAACGTACCGCCGGACAATTCCATGTCGTTTTCGTGATCGACCTCGATGTAATCATTGCTTCCATCGAAAACGAGCGACGATCCGCTTGGCCCAGTCCCTTCATGGTCAATCGTGACGCCGTTTAACTCAGCATCGAAGTGATCACTTGCCTCCGCCAGACTTCCGTTTCCATCGGCAATCTCATGAAATGCGATCAAATCCTCGCCGACGCCGGAACCAGAGCCGGAGCCGGAGCCAGACCCAGAGCCGCTTGCCGATCCCGCGCCAGAACCGCGGCCCACGTCAGGTCCATGGCCCTCAGCTAAGGACGCGCTCGCCGAAACATTCGGTGCATCGGCAACGCCCACGACGTCCACTGTAAAGGTCTGCGACGTGTCCGCCGTTGCGCCGCCATTCTCTTCTGTCGACGTCGCGGTCACCGTCAGTTCAAAATCATCATTGCTATCTGCTGGCGGCATCACGGACAGACCATCAAGTTCGGCGGATGTCAGTTCCCAAACGCCGTTGCCGATATCCGTTCCGGCGGTGAGCGTTGCGCCGTTCGGCACACCGGAAACCGTAATCGCAAGTGTTTCCGAACCATCCGTATCAGTCAGTTCGGCTGCAATGTTCAGCGCGATTGCGGTATCTTCATCACCGGTTACATCCCCAACAGTCACCGTCGGGTCAGACGCAGTGTCATCCACCTCAGGCACATTGATCGTGACGTTCGTTGATACCGAAGCGACGTCTCCATCGTTCTCCATCGACGTTGCTGTTACTTCAAGTGCGAATGCTTCACTGCCAGCAGCCACGGTCAGCGTCAGGCCCAGCAATTGTGCCGGCGTCAGCGTCCAAGACCCGTTCGCATTTTCCGTTCCCGCGGATAACGCCGCCCCGTCTGGAAGGTCGGAGACCGTCACAGACAGTGTTTCAGAACCATCGGTATCCGTCAGCGAGGAGGAAATATCCAATGGGAACTCAAGCACGGGGTCGCCCTCGTTCGCGATCGTGAAATCGATCGCGTTGATCAGATAGTCGTCGTCGCCACCTGGCGCGCTGAAGACAATCTGATCGAAGGACACATCACCATCGGCCGTAAATGTCAGACTTGGGTCAACCTGGTCGGTAACACCCGTCACGGTTCCTTCGCCAACTTTTACACCATCGCTGAACAGCTCATACGTGCCCTGCTCACCGCTATGCATCCAGGCAAACGCGACATCGACGGAGGAAATCGGCTCATCAAAGTCGACGACTATTTCCTCGGAAACCCCGTCACCGGAGTCGAAGCCCAATTCGCTATTGGCGCCAGAAGCGCTTCCGCTTACACCGAAGCCAACCGGGTTCGAGTTGAATGAGATATTATCCGCAGACGGGTCGGACAGCGATCCGTCGGAATTAATCGACCTCGCGGCTACCGTGAAACCAGAATCCGTATTGAGAACATTGTCAGGCGTGATGCTGACATCGATTGGGTCACCACCGCCGATCGTATTCTCCACAGGTTCGCCAACCGTCAGCGACAGTGTGGGTGCATCGGCAACCCCCGTCACCGCAACCGGCAGCGTGGCCGTTGTCGTTGCTGTTGCGCCACCATTCGATTCCATAGACGTCGCCGTGATCGTGAGGGAGAAGTCATCATTGCTGTCGGTGGGCGGCGTGATCTCCAGTCCCGATAGTTGGTCCGGCGCCAAAGTCCACGTGCCATCGGAATTCTGAACACCTGCATTCAGAGATGCACCATTTGGAACATTGGAAATCGTGATCGAAAGGGTCTCGGAGCCGTCGGTATCAGCCAGGGCCGCCGAAATGTCCAATGCGATACCGCTGTCTTCAAGGCCCGCCGCGTCCGTCGCCGCCAATTCAGGCCCCGAGGCCTCGTCGTCGACATCAGGCACGTCGACACCAACACTTGTCGACACCGATGCCGTGTCACCGTCATCTTCGGTGGACGTGGCGGTAATCGAAAAGTCAAAGTCCTCGGTTCCAGCAACGACTGTCACAACCAAACCTGGCAACTGCGCCGGAGTCAGGGTCCAAGACCCGTTCCCGTTATCAGTCCCTGCCGATAAGGTAGCGCCGTCGGGAAGATTGGAGACCGAGATGGAGAGGTCTTCCGACCCATCCGTATCGGTAAGCGCGGAACTAACGCTCAATGGATACGTTACCGTCGCAGAACCCGCATCAGGGGTCGCCACGACATCAATGTTGACGTCGTTGAAGTCCCTGTCACCGCCACCAGCTAGATCTTCCCAGTTCTGATTGCCGACGACTCGATTGTCTGTGGTGTAGTCGAAGTCGTTCTCGTTCAATGCGGAATCGTCGAACAACACTGGATCACGGGCACCTACGAGATCATCTCCGTCCGGTCCGACCGCGTGCCACTCTCCACTGTCGTCCTGACGGAACGTCACAGGCATTTCGGCCGTAACGCCATCATTCTGGGTGTCGCCGTTCGGAATGACGAAGAAACCGATGCTCTCGGGATCGACACCGTCGAGTGTGAAAGTGTCGCCAATGTCTTCCTTGGTATTCGGCCAAATCACCACGCCTTCGGTCGGGTTGCCGTCGGCGTCTTTGACGTAGTAGCCATAGGTATTTTCGTATGCGGCACTCTCTTGGCCCATATTCGTGATCGAGATCGTCGAAGTGCCCGGGATCTCCGTCGGATCACCAATTGCCGCCGACAAAGTCGGCGCATCGGCGACACCGGTCACCGCAACATTGACTGTCGCCGTGCTGACAGCGCTCGTGTCGCCCTCTACGGACGTGGCCGTCACTTGCAATGCGAAATCGACATTTGAATCACCGGGGGGCGTGATCGAAAGCTCTTCCAATTGGACGGGCGTCAACGTCCAGGTGCCGTCATCATTCTGTACGCCGGCGCTCAATGTAGCACCGTTCGGCACGCCGCCGATGGTGATCGACAAGCTCTCGGAGCCGTCCGTATCCGTCAGCGCACTCCCGATATCCAGGGGTATGGCGTTATCTTCCAGTCCCGCCGCATTCGACACTGCCAGTTCAGGCGCATCTGCAATACCCTCAACCGTTACAGTAAATGGCGTTTCGACCGTTGCACTGTCGCCATCGTTTTCCGTTGTGGTCACGGATAAGGCCAAAGCGATGTCGCCAGAGAAGTCGGTCGGCGGCTGAATTTGAAGATCGCCCAAATCCGCGGGATCGACGGCCCAAACACCTTCCGAAACCTGGGAACCTGCACTCAGGACCGCACCTGCGGGAATACCGCTAATCGTCGCGGAAAGTGTCTCGGAACCATCCGTGTCTTGTGAGGCTGCGGCACCGAGATCAAGGGCAATCCAACTATCTTCATCACCTGTGACATTATCTGCCGTGGCGCCCGGCGTATCAGCAACGCCTGTCACAGCAACGTTAACCGTCGCCGTTTGTGATGCCGTATCACCGCCTGCACTCTCGGTCGACGTCGCTGTCACTTGAAGATCGAAATCTTCATTCGAGTCGGTCGGCGGCGTCACCGTCAGACCCTCGAGATCCCCCGGCGCCAATGTCCAGGTACCATCGTCGTTTTGCGCTCCCGCGCTCAACGTTGCGCCGCTCGGCACGCCGGCGATGGTAATCGCCAAGGTTTCGGAGCCATCCAAATCGGTCAGGCTCGCCGCGATATCCAACGCGATAGCGCCATCTTCGACACCTGATGCGTCGGACACAGTCAGTGTCGGGTCGGATGCCGTGGTATCTTGCGCATCGATGGTGACCGTCGTCTCGGAGAAGGCACGGTTGTTATCCGTCGTGGTTTCATCACCGCTCAAGTTCTGTTCGATCGCGGCGGCGAAGATGCTCAAATCGACATTGTCAGCAATGGTATCCGGCGGCGCAATGAATGACACCGGAACACTTACACTTCCGTCACCAGCGGCAATGGTGTCATTAGGCACAGCGACCTGTAGGAAATTGCTGCCAGCAGGTAATTCGGGAACGGTTGTGCTGTCGACTACATCCCCCGCCGCACTCCAACCTTCCGGGATTTCGACGAAGACAAAGTGCTCTTCGGAACCGTCGGTGAAATCGCCGAACGTGGCGGTTACGTCAACCGACACTTCGACCTGTGGCTGCGGGTCGAGTTCCGCCGCGTCGACAACACTCACGTTGTCGATGAAACCGCCCAACGAGTCATCGGCACCGGCCGCACGGAATTCAAGCCGTGTCAAATCGCCGCCACTCGGTAATTCGAACTCGTGGCTGGTCCAATTCAGTTCTCCGGAACCTTGCCCAGAGAGCGTCTCAATCACTTCGCCATCCCAAAGGACTTCGATGGTATTGGATCCTTCGCCGACGTTCGGCCGCGGAGAATACTCGAAGCTCAGGACAAACGTCTCGCCCTCACCTGTTGGCAACATCTGATAAGCGTTGGAATTCGTGTCAGCGCCGCCGTGACTATCAAGTTCGATGTATTGGCCGCCGTCGGCCGCGTCACCGTGGAACAAGCTGTCGGATTGGACTTCAATCCCCGGGCCGATATCCGTGCGCCAGCCCGGCAGTTCTCCATCGGCGAACACTTCCCATTGACCGGACGGATCGACGTCTTCGAAACTGCCGTTGATCGCCAAATTGGTTGGCGTCGTCGGTTCCGGAACGATGATTGTGGCGCTGACTGTTGCATCGACGCTCGTCGTGTCTGCAACGGCATCGACGGCGACGGTGACGGTCTGTGTCACCTCGGCCGTATCACCGCCGTTCGACTCGGTCGATGTCGCCGTCACCGTCAGATCGAAGTCTGCGTCGGAGTCCACCGGCGGCGTAATCGACAGACCTGCTAAGTCTTCGGGGGCGACTGTCCATTCACCGTTACCGTTATCGGTCCCGGCACTCAATATCGCGCCTTCCGGCACCCCGGAAATAGAGATCGAAAGTGTCTCGGAACCATCCAAATCCGTCAGGCCCGCCGCGATATCCAGTGGAATACCCGTATCTTCGAACCCA
Organism: Rhodospirillales bacterium; assembly: GCA_965222395.1. Classification (GTDB taxonomy): domain Bacteria; phylum Pseudomonadota; class Alphaproteobacteria; order Rhodospirillales; family Casp-alpha2; genus UBA4479. The sequence continues at coordinate 661,706 of OZ244947.1, read as the reverse complement.
GCGGCGTCTTCGACGGTCAATGTCGGGTCGGATGCCGTTTGTTCTGCGTCGACATCGATCGTCAGCGTTGCGGATGCTGTATCGCCGTCCGCATCTTGCATGGTGTAAGTAAAGGCATCTTCGCCGACGTTGTCGCCGACCGTATCGAACTGGACAGCACGTACGAAGAAATCGCTGGAGTCATTTGGGTTGGTGTCGTTCGCCGTATCTGTGGCGGTAAATACGAGATACTGGAATGGCGCGCCTTCGGGCAGCGAAATCTCGGCCGTTCCGACGTTGTTGCTTCCCGCATAGTCGACGGTGCTGGCGTCCAAGACGCCCTCGCCGACCAAGTTGCCATCGGCATCGAATGCCTGCCAGGCGCCCTGTTCGCCACCGTCTTCGCCGTGGAACATCCGCGAGACCGTCACCGTCGCCGAGGATGTTTCGGCACCCAAATTCATGCCGAGAGCCTGGGATTCACCCGTGTTCTCATCGTGGTTGATCTGGTCCGGCACCGGCATACCGCCTTGCGTACCGGCGACCCCGACCCCTTCCGAGGTAAATGTCACCTGACCATCCGCAAGTGCTGGGTCAAACTGACCGGACGCGTCAACGAAAGACGTACCGAAATCAAATGCGAAGGTTTCAACCGATGACCAGGCTTCTTCAACAGCACCCGACGACGCTGTTCCGGTCAACCCAGCGATTTGCGATACCGGTCCCGCTTCTTCAGCGGCATAGTCATACGATCCGTCCGCATACATCTTGAGGGTGCCGTGATCGCCTTCAATTTCTATAAACGATCCATCAGCATCGCTTTGGACATCGTCCGGGTTGTCGAAGCTCTTGGTCATGCCGCCAAAGCTAACATCGACGATGGCACTGTCGGCAGCCGAGCCGACGTCCGCGGCACCCGCGGGATCGACGGCGTCGCCTTCTCCAGTCAAAACGTTGCCTTGCGTAACTTCGCCGACCTCAACAACATTTCGATCGTCATTGGCAAGCGGATCGACGTTCACGACCGCCTGCACGGTGTTTGCCGCTTGATCCTGGTTCGATGTCTCGGTCGCCGTCGCCGTGACCGTCAGATCGAAATCGTCGCTGGCTCCGTCGGGTAAGGAAATCGCCAACCCATCCAGATCAGCCGCCGTAAGGGTGTACGACCCATCACCATTTGCCGTGCCCGCATTCAACGTCGCACCATCGGGGAAGCCCGAAACACTGATCGACAAGGTTTCGGAACCGTCCGTATCATTCAAAATGCTTTGAATGTCGAAGGCGACCGTCTGGCCCACATCCCCATCCGAGTCACCGGCGGCCACGTTCGGCGCGTCGGCAACCGCCGAAACCGTTACCGGCAACTGAGTGGTAACAGTATTCGTATCGCCGCTTGCTAGCTCCTCTGACGTCGCGCTGACACTCAGCGTAAAGTCACCATCGGAATCCTCGGGTGGCGTCACGGTCAAACCGACCAGTTCATCCGGCGACAACGTCACACTACCGTCTGGGTTCACAGTGCCAGCTGACAGCTCAGCACCATTCGGCAAACCGGAAATCGTAATCGACAGTACTTCCGAACCATCGGTATCCGTCAAGGCGGCTTGAATATCGAGGACAATCGCGGTGTCCTCGTCACCTTCGGCAGCGCTCGCCGACAGTTCCGGGGCTTCCGCCGTATTGTCGCCGTCCACGTCAATTGTCGTCGTGACGCTCGCCGTATCGCCATCATTTTCGGTCGCCGTCGCGGTAACGTCGAAGTCAAAATCTGGGTTTACGCCGTTCGGAACAGTCATGGACAAGCCATCAAGTTGCTCCGGCCGAACGGTCCATGTGCCGTCCTGGTTCTCTATCCCAGCCGACAAGGTAACGCCCGCCGGCAATCCCGAGATCGTCAAAGAGAGGCTTTCAGAGCCATCGACATCATTCAAAGATGACGCGATATCGAGTGGGAACTCGAGACCACCTTCGACAGCCACACCGTCCCCAGCCTCGCCCTGTAGGTTCGGGGCATCGGCAACGCCAACAACATCCACGGCAACCGTACCCGACGTCGTTGCGAATTCGCCCTCGTCCGTCGTCGATGTCGCGGTAATTTGCAAATTAAAGTCGACATTGCTGTCGGCAGGCGGCGTAACCGTGAGGCCCGCGACTTCTTCGGGCAATAGCGACCAAACCCCATTGCCCAAGTCGGTGCCCGCCGATAACGTTGCACCGGCCGGAACGCCGGCAATCGTGACAGACAAAGTCTCGGACGGGTCGGTCAGCGACGCATCGATATCCAATGCAATTGGGCTGTCTTCAAAGCCTTGCGAATCTTCTAGGTCCAGGTTCGGGGCATCGGGATCATTGGCCGGGGGCGTAACCTCGACATCGATGAAACCAATGCTAAGACTGGTATCCAGGCCGTCCGGAATATCGTTGTCCGGGTCCGTATCCGTCGCCGTCGCGGTGACTTGAAGCGTAAAGTTCCCGTCAAAGCCTTCCGGCGGCGTGACCTGCAAACCGCCCAGTTGATCTGGCGACAAGTCGATGCTGCCGTTCATGACATTCAAGATATCGTCGCCGATGCTCAGCGTCGCCCCGTCAGGAATGTTACTGACGGTGATGCTCAGACTCTCAGAACCGTCCAGATCATTGAGCGAGGACATAATATCCAAATCGACGGAATCATCACCTTCGACTTGAATCTGTGACGGCACGGACAAGTTCGGTTTGTCGGCAACAGCGGTTACCGACACATTGAGTGCCTGCGTCGTATCCGCTAGATCGGCCCCGTCTTGCGACGTCACGGTAACCGACAGGTTGAAGTTCGCGTTGCTGCTATCGGGCGGCGTGATTGACAGTCCGTCCAGTTGTTCGCTGGTCAAAGACCACGTGCCGTCACCATTATCCGTGCCCGCCGAAAGAACCGCACCCGGCGGCACATCGGCGATTACGATCGAAACGATTTCGTCGCCGCCTTCACTCGCAGCGGCGATCTCGAGCGGTATCGCATCGTCCTCGAAGCCCGCTGCATCGTGGAGCACCAGGGTCGGCGCATCGGCAACAGCTTCGACATCGATGTTGATGCTACCGACGACGGTCGCCGCATCGCCATCGTTTTCCGTCGATGTTGCGGATACGGCAAGGGTGATCGAACCCGACGCATCGGCCGGCGGCGTCAAGGTCAGGCCATTCAAATCATCGCCGGAAAGCGTCCAAGTACCATCAGAATTGGGAATGCCCGCAGACAAGCTTGCGCCGGCCGGAACGCCCGCAATCGTGACACTAAGCGACTCAGATCCATCCGTATCACTGAGATTCGCACTGATATTCAAGGCAATCGCGCTATCTTCGGCGCCGGATACGTCGCCCGTGGTCAGGGTCGGCGCATCCGCAACACCGGTAACCCCGACGCTAAGAGAACCGGTGCTGCTGGCCGAGGTTCCATCTTCTTCCGTCGACGTTGCCGTGATCTCCAATTGGAAATCCTCGTTACTATCGGCCGGCGGCGTGATGGTAAGACCCGAAAGCTGCTCTGGCGTGAACGTCCACGTCCCGTCGTTATTATTCGAACCGGCCGAGAACATGGCACCGTCGGGAACGCCGGCGATCGTTATCGAAACCGTTTCCGACGGATCGTTGACGAACGCCGAGATATCGAGCGTGATGGGCTGATCTTCGCTCCCGCTCGCATCCTGCAACACCAATGTCGGAATTTCGGCAACGGCTGTCATATCGACATTGATGACACCGCTAACGCTCGACACACCCTGGCCGTTACCCGTCGCATCGGCATCGTCTTCGGTTGACGTGGCGGTAACGAGCAAGGTGAAGTCATCATCCATACCCTGCGGCGTCACGAGCCCAAGGCCGTCTAATTGTTCCGGCGTCAGCGTCCAGGAACCGTCGTCGTTGGCGACGCCGGCGGTCAGCGTCGCGCCATCGGGCACGTTCGACACCGTGATCGACAAGGTTTCCGAGCCGTCCGTATCATTCAGGCTGACATCGATGCTCAGCGGAACGGTTGTCCCCTCATCCGCTGTGACGTCGCTGGTCGCAAGGTTCGGATCGTCCGCAACACCGGCGATCGAGACATTCATGGAGCCCGTCGTCGTCGCGAAGGTGCCATCGTCAGTGGTCGATGTCGCCTCGACGTGCAATTGGAAGTCTTGGGCCGAGTCATCCGGCAGGCTCATCGTCAAACCGGCGAGATCGCCACTTTCGAGGTTCCATGTCCCGTCTGGGTTTTGCGTTCCCGCCGACAGGGTCACACCGTCGGGAAGTCCGGACACCGTGACACTGAGGGTTTCATCCGGATCGGTCAAAATAGCCGCAATGTTCAGTGGGACCGGCTGATCCTCGGTGCCCGAGGCATCGAATAGCATGAGCGCCGGCGGGTCCGCTTGTTCTTGAACGACGACGTCTAACGTGCCGGATACACTCGAGACCCCTTGTCCGTTCGCAGTCACATCATTGTCGTCTTCCGTCGACGTGGCTGTGACCTGGAGTGAGAAATCTTCGTCGGAACCGCGAGGCGGCGTAATCGTCAATCCGCTTAACTGGTCTGGAGTTAATTCGGCAACACCATTGGTGACGGCGATGATATTCTCGCCGGACGCCAGAATGGCGCCGGTCGGAATATTGGAAATGCTGATCGACAGGCTCTCCGAGCCATCCGCATCGTTGAGGCTTGCCGTAATGTTGAGCGCAATCGCCGTGTCTTCCAGGCCGACCACTTCGTCCGCGACCAATGTCGGATCATCGGCCACACCGTGCAACGTGACGGGAATGTCGGCGGTGGTTTCGACAAACTCACCATTGCTTTCAGTCGCCGTTGCCGTGACCGTCAGATTAAAGTCTTCATTGCTGTCTTCCGGCGGGGTCAACGTCAGCGTCGCCAAATCCGCTGGGTCGACTTCCCACATGCCGTTGCCGAGGTTGGTGCCTGCAGACAAGACGGCCCCGTCCGGCACACCCGCTATCGATATGCTTAATGTTTCCGATCCGTCCTGATCGACCAGGGATGCATCGATATTCAACGGAATCTCGGTATCCTCGTTACCGATGATCGGAGAGACACTGACAGTCGGCGCATCCGGATCGGGTGTCACGGTCAAACCGATTTCTTGCGTCACGACAGCCTGATCGAGGTTCGCACCCTCCGTCGTCGTGGCCGTCACTGTCAGCGAGAATTCACCCGAAACATGAAGCCCCGGCGTCACCGTCAATCCATCCAATTGATCCGACGTAAGAGTCCAAGTGCCATCTTGGTTATCGATACCGGCCGACAGCACGGCACCGTCGGGAACACCAGAAATCGTAATCGAAAGGGATTCGGAGCCATCCGTATCATTTAGCGAAGACGCGATGTCCAATGCGATCGGCGTATCCTCGACGCCAACGGCGTCCGATGCGGACAAATTCGCGGCATCGGCGACAGCCTCGACGTCCACCGAGACCGTGGCTTCGAGGCTGGTCGTATCTTCGTTGTTGTCGACGTTCGTGACGGTCACCGTCAGATCGAAGTTTTCGTCCGAATCAGCCGGCGGAGTAATGGACAGATCGGCAAATTCAGTAGGCGTTAACGTCCATGTGCCGTTGCCGTTATCGGTGCCCGTCGACAGAAGCGCGCCGTCCGGAACACCCGCAATCGTTACAGAGATCACTTCGGAGCCGTCGACATCTGCCGTTACGGCGGAAATGTCCAACGAGAAGGCGCCGTCTTCGCTCGTATTAATCGCGACCACATCGCCATCGACGACTTGCGCATCGTTGATGGTGACGCCGAGTTCATCAGCCACAGCCGCGATGTTCAACGGGACGTCGAAATTATTCGTCGCAGTATCGCCGTTACTTGGCTCGGTCGATGTGACCTGCAACTGCAAATCAAACGACCCGCTGACATGAGCAGGCGGCGTCAGGATAAGCCCGTCGGTCGACATGTCATCGCCCAAGAACCCAAGGGGAATATCGGCCGAACCATCGACGACCGCCAGTTGGATGGTCATCATCTCGCCGCTGCCTGGATCGGTATATTCGATCGCCAGCGACGCGCCGTCCGGAATACCGGTCAGCGTGATATCCGTGATGTGCTCGGACACATCGTTCTTGTCGATATCGAAATTGATGCGAACGGGCTGATCTTCAATCCCCGCGTCCGCGCCACCACTCACCGTCGGCACATCGGCATCGGCAACCAATTCGACGACCGCCGACCCAAACACCGTCGACGTCGAGTCGGACCCATCTTGGACCACGGCTTCAATCGACAAGTTCATAGATGCGCTATCGTCGGGCGAACCGACAAGGCGCAGGTTGTTCAACTGGTCCTGCGTCAGCGTGTACTCACCCGTATCATTGGCCGGCAGGATGACGTCATTCCCATTCGCATCTTCATAGATCAGATGCGCCCCGACGGTATTGCCACTGGCATCCGTCACAGGCTCATAAGACGTCACGGTCTCTGTCACTGGTTCACCAAATTCGTCCACAACGGGTTCACCGAATTCGTCCAGAACGGCGACTTCGTTTGTGACTTCGACAACTTCAAGCGTCGGCAGACCACTGATCGTGACGCTCATGACCTCGCTGCCGTCGGTGTCCGTCAATGACGCCAAGATATTCAGATCAACAGGCTGGTCTTCGGTTCCGGTAAAGACGATCGGTGTCGCGGCGCCGTTCGCTGTCAGATCGACCCCATTAACGGAGAACGAAAATGGATCGACGATCCCAATAACCTCGATGTCTTGCGACCCCGTCGCTGACGCTTCCGGCATGAACTGCGCGGCATCGCCCGACGCGAGCTCGATGACGGAGCCACCGGCGTCGATAAATTCGGCGAGGGTTTGGACAGGCTCGTCGGTTTCCGGATCCAACTGCGTGGCGAGGTATTGTTCCGCCGCCGATGTGGCAGCGGCTTCATAATCGACGCTGTATGTGGAAAACGACAACGTGAAATCATCCGAAGAATCAGATGCCCCGGTTACCGTCAATCCATCCAATTGGTCGGCAGATAATAGCCATGAACCATCAACTTGCAGCGTCCCTGCCGAGAGGTCCGCGCCTTCCGGCATGCCGAACACCAAAATCGACGCTGCCGAACCGGCGTCGGGAATGTCGTCCGTAATATCGAGACTGATCGCGGTATCTTCGAGGCCCACGGTCAAGTTCGCGTTCCCATCAAAGGCAAAGTTCTCGACGTTGACAATTTCATCGGTACCGTCCGGTCCGGTTACCGTCAGAACGCCATTCGTCACCGAGAAAGTCGTTTCACCACGCGCACCCGAGAACGACACCGTATCTTGGCCTTCGCGGCCATCGATAAAGTCGTCGCCACCCGCACCGACCAGGATATTGTCGAACTCGTCGCCGACGATTATGTCGTCCCCGGCACTGCCGACGACATTTTCAATCTCGGAAATGGCATCAATAACGCCATCGCCGGATGTCGCCGCGCCTGCGCTGAGGTCAATCGTCAGACCTTCGGCGAATTCTTCGAACGAGATCGTATCTTCACCGGCGCCGCCGATGAAGACATCGTTCTCGCCGTCGTCGGTCACGACGAATAAGTCATCGCCATCGCCACCAACGACGTAGTCGGCGCCAGACCCGTCCGACAGAATGTCGTCGCCCGCATCGCCATAAATCTCGTCATTTCCGTCGCCACCGCTGACGAAGTCGTTTCCTTCGCCCCCAATGACGATATCGTCGCCGGCATCACCGAAAACGAAATCGTCCCCGGTGCCGCCGTCAACGCGGTCATTGCCCTCGCCGCCGGACACCTGGTCGTTGCCGGCATTGGCGGTAATGTCGTCGTTACCGCCGCCGCCCCTGACGATATCGTCCTCTGCGCCCGTAACAATTGTATTATCGGCGCCCGTCCCATCGATGTCGTAGGAAAGTCCGTCTAAGCGGGGGTCCGTCCCATCGAAGTCACCCGCAACCGTCCCAGTCGCGACTTCATCAGCTGAAATTGCCGGATTGCTCAGACCAGCTTCTTCAAGCACATCAAGACGCGAATCACGAATCGGCTCCGGTTCGGGCGGAGGCGGCGGCGGCGGAGGCGGTGGTGGCGGGGGTGGCGGTGGCGGAGGTGGCGGCGGTGGCGGAGACGTTATGATATCGATTGGATCCGTTGCGATAACCGGATCACCCTCATCGGAGGACGTTCCGTCGTCAGTAACGTCGGTAAACTCTTCCTCAAATTCTTGTTCTTGTTCGCCTCCCGCATCGGTTTGGAAATCATTCAGGAAATCGAGGCTTTCGCGGTCTTCACCTTCGACTTGTCCCTCGTCGTCCCGATAGGTATTGGCGCTCGTCCGCTCGCCTTCGCTGTTGCGCGTCGGCAGGTATGGCAACGTCGCCTGCCCATAAGACGCTAGGATGTCTTCAACCCCAACGATCACGAAGTCGGCGGGCGGGGTATCGAAACTGGAGACAGTCGTAAAGGCGTTGGCGTCGTTGAGGACCTGCACGCCGCCATCGTTGGCGACGACAACCTCACCGACGAAGCCGAAACGCTCTTCCATCAAGTGAACGTTGAGGTTCGTGCCGTCGCTGAGATCCAGGCCGACCTGGGTTCCGCGAATCCCGATGGTTGCCACCGGCGTATCAAGCGTCATCGCATCCGGGTCGGTTTTCGCTACCTGCCCCGACACGAACGTAAAGACGCCCTGCAACACCGACATCGACACCGACCCTTCTTGGGTCGCCGGGTCGTAAACCATCTCGTCAAGGACCATGCGGCCCTCGGGCCCCATGGCGAATGTGGTTTCGTCCGCCAACAAGATACCGGCGTTGCCATCCGGACCCGTCTCCAGGATATCGCCTTGGTAAACTTCATCGCCAAGGTCGAGGCGGACACGTGAACCGTCAACACGGATCGCGTACACTTCGCCGGAGAGGCTCTCGACGTTACCGATGGGCTCCCCATCGGTGCCGCTGATAACGTCCGGGTTATCCGCGACATTTCCGCTGATCTCGGTGGCTTGAATCGCTTCTGCCGCTTCCGGCTCAACGAAACCAAAGGCACCCTCGGTCGGCGCACCGCCTTCGCCGCTGCCGGATGTTAGCGCGGTGACAACGTCGCTGCCGACTTCGGCGCCGTCTTGCGACACGAATGTCGGGGGATTTTCATTGGCATAATAGTCTTCGACCGTGACGGTGGATCCGTCCGGAAAGCTCATCACCAGATCGCCGCCTTCGACGGAAAACTCCGCCTCAGCCGCCGAAAGATTTTCTGGGAGCATTAGGTCGCCGCTTTGCGACCCATCGATCGTAAACGCATTATCACCGGTCTGAACGGCATCGCCGTTCACCGAAAACTGATCTGCCATTTTTATACAACCCTTTGAACGCTAAATGTTTTTTACGCGCTCAATATGGTCGAACATCATTATTGTTTTTCTTTTACACTGCCGTTATCGCCCGAAATCGCCGTTCGGGTCAATCTTTCACCTGATCAAGCTCACAATCGTGAGCTTATTGAATTGAATAATCAGGTCCACAGTTAGGCCGATTGCGCCCCGTAATAGAGGGTCACGACGTGCCGCGCTTCGGCGAAGAATAACCAGCGCTCGACAATCGCGCCGAACAAGACCAATACAGCCGCCAACACGCATGCGGCGGCGGCGAGACCGCCCCCAACCAAGTAGGCAATGAGGACCAGCATCGCCGGCGCGAGGAACCCAACCAAGTAAACGATCTTACGCAATTTCTCCGCGTGTTTACGGGCAACCTTGAACCCCATTTCCTGCATCAAATAGTTTTCTTCGGTATGCGGACCTTCAAAAAACCGGACAGTCTCCCCCTTGAGACCGGTTGCCGTTTTCGGGGTCGATTTGTGATTGGTCGTGTCGATGTAGCTCCAATACAGGCGTTTTGTATGAAACGCGGCGAAGACAGTGCACGCCGTAAATGCCAAGTATCCGGGTGTGGCCCCGACCGTCAGCGCCAAGAGCGCCGCGACGACAACAGCCCCGGACGCAAGTCCAACGAAAATGTAGCAACCGATCGTCCAGCCGTTATGCCATTGATGAACTGTCGCCAGGGATCGATAGATCATCGCCGTTGCAAAAACAGTGGCAACCGCCAGCACAGCCGCGGCAACACCGGCCACCGCCCAAATTCCCGAAACATCGCCCAGATAGATCCAACCGAACGCGAGCGCCAGCCATGGCCCGTATGTCAGTACCGAAAGCACGCCCTCGCGTGATAACCAGCTTGAACGCCACTGCGAGAAGGCTCGCCATGCGCGCTCGGGATGTCCTAGATGGAATGTCGACGACAGCAGCCCTCCTGTCACCAAGGCGAAAGCGATGCCGAGGCCGAGGATGCCAAGGGTCCGGTCGGCGGGGATATTCCCCATGACAATCATCGTCGCGAGGATTGTCAGCATGCCGTAACCTGCGCCGGATGCAGTGGTAAAAAAGATGACGGAAAAAGCGGGATGCATGGCTTATCTCGATAGGGCTTTGTCGATCCAACGAAGGATCGGATTGTCAGTTCCAGGCGTGACCGGCAGTTCTTTCGGCAATCCCGTTTTTTCGGCGTTATTGCGCCGAGGGCGCGGCGGCAGGTATTTGTTCGTCGGCTTATAGCCCATTTCCGGCATCAAATCGTACCCGCCTCGTTCCTGGACCAGTTTGGAGATATCCGAGTCAGGATCGCCCAGATCCCCAAAATGCCTCGCGCTCACGGGACACGTCGAAACGCATGCCGGTACGCGATCGATCTCCTCCAAATTTTCGTTATAAATTCGATCAATGCACAGCGTGCACTTTTTCATCACACCTTCATCGCTGTCGAATTCGCGGGCACCGTAGGGACATGCCCAGCTGCACAACTTACAGCCGATGCACTTGCTTTCGTTCACCAGAACGATGCCGTCTTCCGCGCGTTTGAAACTGGCACCGGTCGGACATACGGTCACGCAGGCCGCATCTTCACAATGGAGGCACGACTTCGGGAAATGAACGGTCCGGCCGGGTTCGCCCTCTCCCGCCGACGCCTCAAACGTATGAATACGATTGAACCAGACACCATTTGGCTTTGCACCATAGGGATCCAAGTCGGTCAATGGCGCGGCATGACCACCGGTATTCCATTCCTTGCAATTAACCGCGCATGCGTGACATCCGACGCAAATATCCAAATCGATCACGAGTCCGAGTTTCTTGCCGGTCGATACGGGAAGGGTCGTCATTGTTCCCGTCCTTTCCGGAATTCAGCCCCAAAATCCAATTTGTCCGGGTTTTCCGTCCGTAGCCCGGCAGGTTTCGCCGTGGCTTCGAATTGAGGGAAGGTCACGGGTTCTTCGGCTTCGTCGGCTTTTCGAATCTTAACGCGAAGATCGTACCAAGCGGCCTGTCCTGTCACGGGGTCAGAGTTGGAATACCGGTAGCCATCTTCGCGCGGCGGGAGAAGTTCCGATATCACATGGTTCAACAGGAATCCCTTTTTCGCCTCACCAGCATCTTTATCGAGGTTCCAAGCACCGGATCGCTTGCCGACGGCATTCCACGTCCAAATCGTCGAGTCTTCGACACCATCCATCAAAGACGCCTGCGCACGCACCTTACCGTGGTAACTCTCGATCCATATCCAGTCGCCTTCTTCGATGCCCTGCTCGGCTGCCAACGTTTCACTAATGTACATCTTGTTGGAGCCCGTGATCTGGCGGAGCCAGGCGTTCTGCGATCCCCAGGAATGATACATCTGCATGGGGCGTTGGGTCAGGGCATGCAACGGATACTCATCAAGATCCACCATGGCGTGCTCAAACGGTTCGTACCAAATCGGCATCGGATCAAAGTACGCTTCGATCCGGGCTCGCTCGCGGTCAGGGGGTTGAATTTCACCATGTCCCCGCGCGGCGTTGCGGAACTTCTGCATGACTTCTGAGTAGACCTGCAAAACGATCGGCTCGGTGTTTCCGATGAAGCCGACGCTTTTTGCCCATTCAAGATAGTTCTTGTTCGCAAACTTATAGAACTTCTGATCGTCGTCGAAGTGGTGCGACCAGAAGCAACCGTTTTCGATGTAGCGATCCAACTGATTGGGGTTCGGCGCGCCAACACCGTGCTGATCGCCGTTTTCGCCGCGCCAACCTGCAAGCGGGCCGATACCCGGCGCCCGTTCATGATTGACCATGTAATCGGAATAGCCGCCGGGATACTTCGGGCTACCGTCGTCGTTAGTCATCCCCGGGAGGCCCAATCGCGCGCCCAGGTCCAACATGACCGACTGAAATGGCCGCACTTCACGACCCGGATCGATAATCGGTTGGCGAATGGCATCCTGTGCGGCATCAGCCTCGCAAATCGGTCGATCCAACAGCGATATGCAATCCCAGCGCTCCAAGTATGTCGTATCGGGCAGAACCAAATCGGCGAAGGCAACCGTCTCCGAAAAATAAGAGTCTGAATAGATGAAATATGGAATTTTGTATTCGCCGGTTTCTGGATCTTTATCCGTCAACATATCCATGGTGCCCGACGTGTTCATGGTGGAATTCCAGCCCATATTCGCCATGAACATGAAAAGCGTGTCGATCTTATATGGGTCACCGGACCAAGCGTTCTTGATCACCATATGCATAAGACCATGGGACGACAGAGGGAACTCCCACGAGAATGCTTTATCGATCCGATTCGGTTGACCATTCTCGTCTAGGATCAGGTCTTCGGGCCCAGTCGGAAAACCAAGTGGCGGCCCGGGCATCGCCGTATTCGGCTTGACCTGGTCCGGCTTTCCGGCGGGCTTCAATGCCGGCGGTACGGCTTTCGGAAAGGGCGGTTTGTTACGAAAGCCGCCGGGGCAATCGACACTGCCCAGAATGGTCTGCAACAAATGAATGGCCCGGCACGTATGAAACCCATTTGAATGCGCGGAGATACCCCGCATGGCATGCATGGAGATTGGACGGCCGATGAATTTTTCGTGCTTTCGCCCGTAGGCGTCGGTCCACGGCGTGTCGATCTCAATCGCCTCTTTAAACGCCACATGTGCAATTTCGGCCGCAATTCGTTTGATGGTGTCGGCTGGAATGCCTGTCTTTGTCGCAACCGCGTCAGGCGCATATTTCGGGTCCAGGTAACGCGTCGCCATCAATTGAAATGCGGGAACCGCCTTGCGGCCATCGGGAAGCGTCACGCCCTCACCCGTCGCCAGAACCGGTTTCGCGGTAATATCCATCGCGGAAATCAACGCTTTTGCATCGCCATCCCAAACAAGTCCTTCTCCGTCCTCATTTCGGACGAATAGACCATCGTCTTCCGCGCCGGGGTCTTGGATGACCAACCATGACGCATTGGTGTAGGTGGCCAGATAATTTTCATCGACGTTGCCGGTCCGAAGCAGCTCATGGATCAACGCCATTACGAACAGCCCATCGGTGCCCGGACGTATGCCGAGCCATTCATCGGCAATTGCCGAGTATCCGGTTCTGACGGGATTCAACGAGACGAACTTCGCGCCGCGCCTTTTGATCTTGCCCAATCCGATCTTAATCGGGTTGGAGTCGTGATCCTCCGCGACGCCAAACATGATAAAATACTTTGTGCGATCCCAGTCGGGCTCGCCAAACTCCCAAAACGCGCCGCCGATCGAATACAACCCGGCAGCAGCCATATTCACGGAACAAAAACCCCCGTGTGCCGCATAATTCGGGGTGCCGAACTGACTGGCCCACCATCCTGTCAAAGCTTGGGATTGATCGCGGCCCGTGAAGAAGGCCAGCTTCCGAGGGTCCGTCTGACGGATCTTCGCCAACCGCTCTGACGCGATCGTCAGCGCTTCTTCCCACTCGATTTCCTCAAATTCACCGGAACCCCGCTCGCCGACTCGTTTCAGCGGTTTCGTGAGTTTCGCCGGCGAATACTGGGTCATTATGCCCGCGGAACCTTTGGCGCACAGCACACCTCGGTTCACCGGATGATCGCGATTGCCTTGGATGTAACGAATCTTTCCATCCTTTAGATGTACTTTGATTCCACAACGGCACGCGCACATATAGCAGGTGCTTGTTTTGACTTCGTCCGCCACGGTTGGCGACGTATCGACGCGATTGTCCGACATCTCGTGTAAAGCTCCAGCGGCCGGGCATTCCCGACCCAAAAACTATTTGTCGTCAGATTTGACTGTCGCCGAGCCAAGCCCACGCATATATGACTTGTGCGGCTGATAGCGGCGACGGAACAACGCACACAGGCCATGCCAGATATTTGCAGAGGCCATCCGTTGTTTCCGTAGATTTCCGTTCATCATAATGTCTGCCTTGGTAGAAAGTAACAATGACGCCTAAATGCCAGATTCAAATTAATCAGTCCAACGAATAATAATTGTAAATTCAATCTAGTTTATTTATGTATTCAGCCACTTAGTGCATCGAAATTTCGGGGGTCGACGCGCTGTTTTTTTCTGCGGCCAAATTGTGCCTATCGAAGCCCAATCATCTACGCACAACGCAGATCACATCCGCGGTCAACGGACATTCCTTGCGAACATCCAATCTGTAACGATGCTCGAATGTAGGTTTAACCCGCATTCGCCGACACGTAACGGCGAATAAATGCCTGCTCGCTCTTGGCGCGTAAGTACTCCAATGCACATCCCAAGACGCGGTCCGCCGCTTCACCGACGGCAGGACACGACTGCTCCGAGATACGGGGTCGGGTCTCCCCGTTCAATTTCGTCTGAGCGGGAATCGCGCCCGGTAGGTCCGCCTCGCGCCGACTACTTGAAGAGACCGCGACTTCGCCTTCTGTCGTCACAAGGATATCCGGCGTCACACCGACCGCCTGGATCGCCACGTTGTCCGGAGAGTAATACAGCGCCGTCGTCAACCGAAGCGCACCTTCAAGCGGCAATGGCATGATTGTCTGTACCGAGCCTTTGCCGAATGTCTGATCGCCCATAATAACGGCGCGATCATGGTACTGAAGTGCGCTGGCGACAATTTCAGATGCGGATGCAGACCCTCTATTGACCAAGACGAGAACTGGAACCCCGGCACTCAAATCGCCGGGCTCCGCGTAATAGGAACGCTCGTCCCGTCCGTGGCGCCCCTTGATCGCGACAATTTTTCCACGATCGAGAAACGAGTCCGCGACAACAACCGACTGATTGAGCAGTCCACCTGGATTATTCCGTAGATCGATGACAATGCCTTTGAGATCGTCACCGAGATCGGCTTGGATTTCTTGCAATGCAGTGGTTACGCCGTCCTTGGTCTTCTCGTTAAATCGCGTTATCCGCAAATAACCAACGTCACCTTCGACGCGATATCGCACTGATTTAACCTCGATAATCGCACGGACAAGGTGAACACTGAAATCAGGAACACCTTCGCGCCGAATCATGATATCGACCGGTTGCCCGGGGTGGCCGCGCATCAACCTTACGGCATCGCGCAGTCTCTTGCCTTTCACATCGACGCCATCGATTGCGACAATCAAATCCCCCGCCAGAATTCCCGCTCTTTCGGCCGGTGTGTCTTCAATCGGAGAAATAACTTTGACGTAATCACCTTCCATCGTGACTTGTATGCCGAGGCCACCGAATTCACCACGCGTATTGGCAAAAGTTTCTTGGAATTCCTCTGCATCCAAGTAACTGGAATGCGGGTCCAGTGCCTTCAGCATTTTGTGCAGACCATCTTCGACAATCTGCTGTCCCGAAATGGTTCCCGGTTCCTCGCCGCTTTCAATAACCCCTTCAATTGCCGCATTGATTAACACGGCATCATCAGTCGTGTGAACGTATCCGTTCCTCACCCGACGGAACGCAAAATTAAAATAATCTAGGCGCTCGCGATCCGATGCATCCTGCGCATAGGTATCGTACACCTCGGCGAACCTGTTCAACTGAATCTGCGTTTCCGCCGGCAGCGGCGTAACATCGTCCTTTAACGCAGTGACGACCCGACCGATTGCCGACTGATTGGTAACACATGCGGTGATGAATGAGACACCAAACACGCATAACAGAACCAGCGTTACGGCGGCGGGCATGCGCCGCGGCACGTACTTATTGGACCAATGCGACCGCACCACGGCGGCTTAACCGTCCGCCGTGATGGCTGAGGTCAACTCGTCCAAAACGCGCACGGCGTCGTCGTTCTCAACTTGGCACGTCCCGGCATTCTCATGCCCACCACCGCCGTACTTCAAGGCAAGCTCACCGACATTTGTCTTTGAAGTTCGATTCAAAATGGATTTGCCGATGGCGAATACAGTATTGAGTTTATTGAGCCCCCAAAGCACATGGATGGAGATATTGCAGTCTGGGAACAACGCATAAATCATGAAGCGGTTGCCGGCATAGATGGTGTCTTCATTCCGCAAATCCAGAACCACCAAATTCCCATGGACGGTCGAGCATCGCTTGAGCTGATCTTTGAACTTTTCCTCGTGCTCAAAATACAAGTCGACGCGTTCTTTGACGTCAGGCAGGCTTAAAATCTCTTCGACCGTATGATCCCGACAATAGTCGATTAGCTGCATCATCAATTGGTAGTTCGACACGCGAAACTCGCGAAAACGACCTAGGCCGGTGCGGCTGTCCATAAGCATATTGAGAAGATTCCAACCGCCCGGTTTGACGACTTCGTCTTCACTAAACTGCGCGCTGTCCCCTTTGTCGACGGCGTCCATCAAATCATCGCCGACCCGAGTAAACTTCGCCTTACCTCCGTAGTAATCGTAAACGACCCTGGCCGCCGACGGCGCGTCGGGGTCGATGATATGGTTATCCGGTTTTTCTCCGATACGGATCGTCTCGCTGAGGTGATGGTCAAACGCCAAATGCACACCGCTGACGTATGGAAGGTTCGTCGTGATATCGCCATCGGAGATCAGGATCGTTCCATCCTGCATATCTTTCGGATGAACGAACTTGATATCGTCAATGATATCCAATTCTTTCAACAACACGGCGCATACCAAGCCATCGAAATCGCTCCGCGTCACCAAACGGTACTTTTGTTCGCTCATAAATCTCGTCTCCGTCGACTCATTGTCCTGTCGCCGATTATTTTTAGGCAGCAGTTTTTACGGAACCGATTTTGGAGCGTGCCGCACTGCCAATGCAAGGGACGATTGATATAATTAGGTCATCTGCGACGAATGGCGTGACGGAACCACACGATTGCCGCCAATAAGACGACTGCACCCGCTTGATGCGCGGCGGCGAGGGTAATAGGCACGACGAGCAGCAATGTCGCAATACCAAGCGCCACTTGCACCGACCCTGCAAGTATCAAAAGATTTGCGCGCTTTCGGACCTCCGGCGATTCAGCCCGCGCTTGGAACCACAGCAATAAGGCTGCCGCGAATGTCGTCATCGCCAGCAGTCGATGATCAAATTGAACCGTCGGGATGTCCTCAAAGAAGTTTCGGTACCATGGTTCCAGTTGGAAGCCTTCCGACGGGAACACCTCACCCAGCATCAACGGAAATGTATTATAAATCATTCCGGCATTCAGACCGGCAACCAGCGCACCGGAAAACACAGTCACGAAAACCAATCCAAGCGTCACAGTCGCCGTGCGCCTCACGCCAGCGCCGACGGCCACGGTTTCCGGGCTGAGCAGATCTAGGGCAAACCAGAGTCCCAGGGCAACGATCACAAACGCGACGATCAAATGTACCGCCAACCGATACTGACTGACGTCGGGCTGATCGATCAGTCCACTTTTGACCATCCACCAACCGATCACGCCTTGGAAACCACCCAACAGAAACAATGCACTCAATCGGAGGAATAAACGTTTATCGATCCATCGTTTCCAAAGGAACAGGCTGAACGGAATGGCGAACGCGAGACCAATGATTCGGCCCCACAATCGATGCAAGTACTCGAGCCAGAAGATACCCTTGAACTCGTCAAGGCTCATACCGCGGTTAATCTGAAGATATTCGGGCGATGTCCTATATGCCTCGAAATGCGCCAACCACGAGGCGTCCGATAACGGGGGCAACCAACCGGTCACTGGGCGCCAATTTGTCATCGAAAGGCCAGATTCGGTTAAGCGCGTAAAACCACCGAGAACAATCATCGCAAACACCATGCCGCAAATGCACAGCAACCAAATCCCGATGACTCGCGCCCGATTATCGGACTGTATGCCGCTTGACTGTTCTAGCACCTATTACTCCCATTTGGACGATCCACGGCGTAGAGGATCACCCCTTGTTTGTCCATGCCCGATAACGGATAAACGGCGCATCAAATCTTACGTACTGATCGAAGGACCGGACCATGACCGGAACCGATATTCGCATCCACCCGGTGATGTTGGTGGGTGCTGGTCCAGGTGACCCAGACTTGTTAACCGTGAAAGCGCATCGGCTTTTGAGCACCGTAGACGTGATCGTTTATGACCGCCTTGTCGCGAAAGCGGTACTTGAACTCATACCGGCCGGGACGGAACGAATTTTTGCCGGGAAAAGAGCTTCGAATCACTACATGCCTCAAGAAGATATCAACAGTCTCCTCGTCGATGTTGCTCGGACAGGCAAACGTGTCATGCGCCTGAAGGGCGGTGATCCTTTCGTCTTCGGCCGCGGCGGCGAAGAGGCGCTTTATCTCGTCGAGCACGGCATACCCTTCGAGGTCGTTCCAGGAATAACATCGTCAGCGGGGTGCGCAGCGTACGCGGGTATCCCGTTAACGCATCGCGGCATGGCACATGGCGTTCGATTTGTCACAGGACATACGAAGGGCAATGAACCGCTAGATTTGGATTGGCAGAGCCTCGCCGATCCGGATACGACGCTCGTTGTCTACATGGGGTTGAGCAACGCGGCCGAGATTTCGAAGCAGTTGATCGATCACGGCATGCCGAAGGATTTACCGACGGCAATATTGAATTTGGGTACGAGGCCAAAACAAAGAACCGTCATTACGACCTTGGAAGAGTTGGCGGAAGTCGTAAGCACAAGCAATATCAAAGGCGCGACCCTATTTGTTGTCGGCCATGTGGTACGCTTGTCGGAGCAACTATCGTGGTTCGCAGAGAACACCGACGACCAAGCGTTCTAAGTGATCGAGCTACATTTCTCGATCAAGCGCGCGAGCCAGGATCATATACACCTTGCCCATATCCGAGGACAGGAAGGTACCGTGAAGCATACTGTTCTCGTCGCGTTTTGACGCTTCATCGAGCAGTTTCTCAAACTCTTCGAGATACCGGGTGACATAATCACGGAATGTACCGTCCTCTTGGTACATCTGCCGGACTTGCGCCAGCTTTGCACGATCGCGGAAACCGAGCAGCTTGCGAACGAATATACCTTTCTCACCCTTGTTGAAGCGACGCCAGTCGTCTTCTGTGACCTGTGTCTCCAATACGCGGCTGATATCGACGGCGAGTGACTGAAGGCGTTCCGATATGAATGTCGCCTGTCGGGTAAATTCTTCAAGGCTGGCAATGTCAGTGCGTTCTTTCAAGGCCGCCAATAGCGCCGACGCTTCATTCGATGCGCCGCGCATCGCATCGGTCTGCTCGGTCAGCACCTTGTTGATATCATGGGATTTCCGGGCAACATCGCTCGTCGCTTTCGACAAGGCATCCGTATGCGCGTGGACAGATTTATCCCAGGCCGAGACCTTGCCAAGCGCGGCATCCGTGGCGCTCGAAAGCTCTTGCGCGCGCCGTGCCAACGCCTCTCCCAATGCCTCCATTCCCCGCTCTGCGCGATTATACGTCGTCGACAAATCTTGAATCTGACGGCGCAGCCCTTCCGTACCGCCTTCCAATCGCTCCGCGATTTCATCCGATCTGTCGCCGGCATCGTGTATTTGCGTCCGCAACGTATCTGCGGCGCGCGTCAACTTCGACACATTGAGATCCGCCGCCATTGATGCTTCCGAAGCGCGTTGTCCAATAATCTCCCCAACGCGTTCCAGGCGATCCGTTGCGTCGTCAGTCGCCGTCGCCAAAACCGTTCCACGATGGCGCAATCCGTCCGTGGCCTCTTCCAGTTGCGCCGTCGCCTTGCGGGCAACAATGCTGACTTCCTGAAACCGTTCTCGCATTGTTTGCCCAACTTCAGACATGTCGTGCACACCTTGCTGCGTGGCATCGTGCAATTCACGGGCCGTCTCACGTATATCCGCGTTGACCAATTCAACTTGGCTCGTCGCACGTTCCGCTGACTGATGAACATCTTCGGTATTTCGCTTCAGCGCTTCGGCAACGACGTTCATCATTTGCGACGCACGATCGGCTGTTGCCGTCATTTCATGCGAACGGTTTTGCATTTCCTCACTGACCCGGCTCAGCTTAGACGCCGCATCGTTTGAGGAACTCGTCAGGGTGCCTGCCTGTTGATTGAGAAGATCGGCAAACCGCTGAACGTGGGACGTCGCGGACTCGTAGGTCCTCGTCAAATCTTCCGATCCTTTGTTCAGGGTGTCGCCAACATCGGCCATGCGAGCCCGTGTCTTTTCGAGCGTCTGATCCAGTTCTCCATGATGATGACGAAGCGTTCCGGCAATCGCCGACAAATTCTCCGACACATGATCCGTCGCCGCCGCTGCACTATCCGCTTCACGGCTCAACCGGCGGCCAACATCATCCAGTTGCGAAAGAACGTCTGACGATGTTTCCCGCATCGTCTCGGCCCCCTTCTGAATCGATTGCATAGAGAGCGATACACGCTGGCTCGCGCGATCGGCCGTCTCCGACAGTTCACCGGCGCCGGTTTGAAGAACTTCTGCGGCATCGACCAAGCGCTGCCTGACATGATCGCTAACCGCGTCGACCTGAGCGGCACGTTCCTGAATGACATCCCCGACGCGGTCGATTTCGGCATACGCCTTTCCAGATTTCGCATCCAAGTCTTCGGACTGTTTGTGCAACAGGTCCGTTACCAACGTCAGTAAGTTGGCAGCCCTGTCGGAAGCCTCGGCCACATCTCTTGCTCGCTCTCCAAGGGCACTGCCCACGGTTTCGACATTCTCAAGCGCCAGGGTAGAAGTGCGGTCGAGCGTCGTCGAGCGCTGGTTCAATGTGTCCGACACAGCTTGGATTTGACGCGACGCCTGATCGGATGCATCGAGCAATTCACGCAAGCGGTTACTCAGGTCCTCACCAACGGCAACAAGTCGCGCTTTCGCGGAAATACTCGTTTGATCGACGGTGGTCGCTTCGCGTTTCAGGACGTCGCCTGCGTCCGTCAATGCCGACACCGATTTCGCCGCCGATACGGCTAGTCTCGACGAACTGGCCTCGAGCTTCTCCGTCACACGTTCGATACCCATTGCTGCATTCGTGGTCGCTTCCCCCAACTCTTGGACATGGTCTTTGGCACCGCGACCAAGCTCGCCCAAGGCAAGATGCGCCTGGGTCGCAGATTGCGATAATCCCTGCATTTCCTCTGCCGTCGTTTGTGCGGTCGTCGAAACCTCGTCGGCGCTTTTTCGCAACGCCGAGGCACCTTGGTTGAGTGAGTGGGCAACTTTCGTAATGTCAGCGACACCTTGGTCAGCAGAATTCGCAACCTCGGACGCTGTGCCAGTGAGCAGCTCGGACAATTTTTTCAGTCGAGTCTCGGCGCTATCTGCCGATGTATCGATATCGTCGGTACGTCGACGTAGGATTTCTCCCGCCTCGTCGAGCCTTAAGACCGACTGGTTCGCCGCCCGTGCGACCAAACTGGTTTGCTCCCCGATCGCTTCCCCAGCCTCGGCGAATCTCTCGACGGCGCGCTCCGTGGCGTTATCCACTTGCTCGGTGCGACGGCGCAGCTCCTCGCCAACGCGCATGACTTCCCCCATGACGCGTTCGCTAATTGTCGCTAACTCGTCGGAATCCCGACGCAAAACGTTCCCAACGGTCTCCGCCCGTTCCGCGGCCACGTCGGCAGCGGCGGACATTTCACGCGCTTGTAATCGAAATGCTTCGCCGGTACCGCGCGTGCGTTCGATGACGTGTGCCGACGTTGCTTCGAGTTGACGTGCATCTTCGCGAAGGGCGTCACCGACATCTTGGACGTCCGAAACGACCTTATCGGACGTCTTGGCCAGCATATGGGTCTGCCGCGCAACATTGTCCTCGATGTCCTTTGTCCGCGTTTGAACACGGTCCGCCGTCAACGTGAGTTCATCGGCCTGACGGGCAAGCATTTCCCGCCCCGAGTCGAGCTGGCGCCACGCTTCCTCGGCGCGCTTGGAAAGGACGTCTGCCTGATCCGCTATCTCGCTCGACCCGACGTGAATTCGGTCGGTTACCTCAGAAGAAATCTGGGTCAACTCGGATACACGCTCTCGAACCATAGCGCCAATCGCTTGTAGGGCCGTCGTCGTGTGTTCGGCGCGTGTGTTGGCATCGTCGATGCTCTCCCGCAAGGCATCGGAGCGCTGATCAAAGACCGACGCGGTATCTTGTGCGCGCTGCGACGCGGTATTCGCTGCGAGGTAGAGCTCTTGAGAACGCCTCCCGATCACGTCGACCAGGTCTTCCGCCCGTGCCGAGGCCCGGTCCGACGATACGGTCAGATCGTACGCGTGTTTTTGCAGCGTCTCACCAACGTCGCGCGCACGGTCAGTGGCAACTTCGGCCGCCTGGCTGAGATCCTCTGTTTGCCGGCGAAGCGCATCTGCGACGGCGTGCGCACGCAAATCCGCATCCTCCGACACTTTTGACAACTCCAATGCGCGTTCGCGGACCAGTTTACTGACGGCCTCGCCGCGACGCATGGCCTCCTCGGTGGCGGCATTTAAATCCCGCGTCTGTTGGCGAAGCGAGTCCGTGACCGACCGCAAACGGGATTGCGCCTCGTCGCTTGGATAAATCATTTGCCGCATCTGCCAACGCAAATGCGCTGCTTCGTGGCGAATGCCGACACCGCGATGATAAACGATTGCTACGATCCAAAGCAGAGCAAGCGGCGTTACGACCCCTGCGGCGAGCCCCCCTAGCTCGTGCGGAAGCAACTCAGGCAGATTGTTCCAGCCCAAGTTGGCCTCAACGAACTGATAGGTAACCACCGACCACACAATCGTCGCCACCAGCGCAAAGATCGGCAGCAGATGCAATCGGATCCAAAACGGTGTGGGGGGATTAAGTTCGGCATCAGATAGAGAGCCGGATGACGGTGGAGGCGGAGGATCCAAGCGCGGCGGAATCGCTGCTCCTAGCCGATCCGCGATCGCTTTTTGAGTGTCACTGACATGCTGGCCAGAACGGGCCGTGTCTTCCGCCATGTCGGTTGCTCCCTATATTCCAAGAGCTCAATGATACGGCTCTATATGATGCGCAGTAAACCGCAATATGCATCAATATCTTGTGCATTACGTGGATAACTCTGAGATCAGATCAACCACCTGTTCCGCTGCGGACATGCCATCGATACGGTCAAAGACAGCATCGCGATACTGGGCCCGCACCGCGGCATTGGCATCAGGCATTCGAACAACGTTTTCCACAGCCTGCGGAAGTTCACGGACGTCGTTTATCGATGTCGCCGGCTCGCGCCAACGCCATTCGATCCCCTGCGCGTCGAAGGCAGGTGTATTTTGCGCATCAGGGGGATCGATCAGGATAATGGGTTTATCGACAGCGAGCGCTTCAAACATCGCGCTCGATGCATCGGTTATGAGTGCGGTCGCCGAGAACAAATAAGGCAGAAGATCGGCTTCCGGATCCGTGATGACGTGCATACGCTCGGATTCCTCCGCAATGCGTGCCCACTGAGCGATCCAAGGTTCATTGCGCGCAATCGATTGGGGATGCGGCTTGACCACAAGTGTGACGTCGGGACGCGCACCAAAGAACGCGTTGAGTGGCTCGCCGCCGATCTGGTCCACCGAACTGAGTCCAAGCGCCCCCGTCGGTGCATACAAGACGTAGGCACCGCTATGGCGAAGCTCGGGCGGAACGGCAAAGGTGTCTCCGCGAAACACCGCGTCCAGGCCGGGATGGCCGGTGACATGTGTCTTGTGGGCAGAAACAAGGTCGAGCGAGGTCCAACTCTCCGCAATCAGTTTGCTTGGGGCACAGACGGCGTCGGCATCTTGGAATGCAGCGGCAAAGCGGTTCTGTGAGGCCAAGAAAACAGGGGCCGACAGGATCTGTGCGTTCGGCATGATTCGCCGAAGCCGCGATGTCTGCAGGCCTGTCGTGACGATCACGTCGGCGGAAAACTCTACGATATCCCGTCCGTCCGAGGACATAAGCGGCCAATGAACGTCGGCCAACTGCGTAAAGACTTCACGCAACGCCCGAAAACCCGCCGGACTATCGAAATGGAGCGCCACTCTGCGTGCGGAGGCGTCTCTTTCGACGACCTCACGACCTCGCCGCTCCGCGCCGAGGCTCAATTCACCCGCCCGGGCCGTTAAGCTATTTGGTGCCAAGCGCATCGCGTCTCGAAAAGCTTGCAATGCCTCGGCCCGGCGGCCCATGTTTTTTCGCGCATATCCAAGATGCAACAATGCCTCAACTTTCCGCGGCTGTAATCGAATGGACTTTTCAAGCCAAATGACCGCCTCGTTGGCGTTGCCAATTCGCCGATACGCCGCCCCAAGCAAGTGCATTGCCTCGGCGCTTTGCGGAGAAAGTTCGACGGCATTTTGCAAGGCAGCGATCCCCCGCGAATGATCGCCTTTCAAAACGTAGGCCTTCCCTGCGTCCAACCACGCCTCCACAGAATTTGGGTCCGACTGGACGGCTTCCGAAAAATGCTCAAGGGCTCCGTCTAGATCGTTTTCCTCAGCCCGCAGTTCCCCCAACTGAAGATGCGCCATGACGTCATCCGGATGATCGTGAACAACCGATTCAAAGTAGGCGGCTGCATCGGCACCGGCCCCCTGATGTCGCGCAGCGAGTCCCAGTTCGACCTGCGAAACACCAACTTGACGATCAGTTACTTCCGCTTCTTCACCCGAGCGCCCCAGGACAACCAAGCCCGTTTTCGCCATCCAGGCCAGTGTCCGGGGCACACGATACCTCTGCGCATCGGAGACATGTGAGGCGAGCTCGAGCACCGACATACCGGTTACATCGGCCAATGCTCGCAACAAGCCTTCCTGTTCATCAACCGGCAACAAGACCTGTCCCGCGATATCGTTCAACGGATTATCGCGGACTCTGGTCAAGCGCTCGATCGCACCTTCACCGTTCTTTAGGCCCGGTTGCAGAGCGATGATCGTATCTTGATCAATCACATGACTTGCGAAAGGCCGGAAAACAGAAAACGGGTCGTCCATATACGGAATAGCAGCGTTACCCGCAACAGGTTTGGCAATCTCATTCGCCTCTCCTCGGATACGGCGAAGATCGGCCCACAACTCTTGATGGCGGCGTATGACAATGGGCCAATCACATGTCTCTATGACCATTTTACGCGCGGCTGCGCCCAGGTCGCGGCGATGGTTGCGGTCCCGTGCCAGGACTTCGAACGCTTCCGCCGCATTTCGGATACTAATCGCAGTGACTTGACTGAGAGTTCCTGATTGAAACGTATCGGCACGTTCATCAAGGCCGGATATGATTTCCCGTTCAGGCGCCAAGCCCAGATCCCCTCCACTTTGTGCCAACGGCAGCCAACTGGGCACCAAGTATCCGTGCTCTGTATTGCTCACGAAATCACGATTGCTTCCCCAATCAGACGCAACGACCGGCAAACCAGCCGCCATTGCTTCCAGCATCTCCATATCGACGCCGTATGCGACACTATCGTGAAACGCGGCGTATGCATCACCGGCAAACCAGACCCCGGCTCTGATCTCGTCATCCCGCCCGTCTAAAAAGATTACATTGACGGCAGGGGCCAGGTCTCGTGACAGGTCGCGATATGACCGCTCGACACGGGCTGTATCAAACCATCCTGCCATCAACAGATGAATCCGGATACCCGTACGGCGCGCCGCCGCCTCAAGCGCTAAGATCAATGGCGTTGGGTGCGCCCGCTGATAAAAGGCAAAATGCCCTGTGACCAAGACACAAAAATCCTCACGCCCGATACCGAGGCGTTGGCGAACACCCTCACGGAAACCTTGTGTTTCATCGCTTTTTTCAAAGGCGTGCGCGTTCATGCCCGGCGGGATAACGACCCGTTGAGCCGACAAATCGGTCGAGGCCCCGAAACGACTACCATAGTAATCGATCGCGGCTTCAATCCGTTCCTCGGCCGTCGTCCGGATAGTTTCGGACGGAAATACCAGCGCATCCCATGGCTGGGCCGGCGCGGCGATGATATCCGCAAGGTTCCGATGCGCGGATACGCCCCCCAAAGAATTAATCTCGTCAACAATAGAATAACGTCTTTGCCCGACGTTACGGCGGCGCCACATCAGCGGCGCCGCAGACCCGTCGGCAATGCGCAGTAGTGGCGCGTCATCAAAAGAACGGGTGTCACCAGGCCGAACATAACGGCAATCCAAGTCGTCTTGCTTCAGTTGTGCAATGCGACGAACGAAATCATCATAGTCAGCCGCATCGAACGTTTGACAGTAAAGTGTGTGAAGACCGCTATACTTGGCGAAGGCCGCCAAGAATGAACCCGTTGGCCGTGGCCGCGTATCGACACCTTGGCGATAGAAATGCACCGCATTCTCCGGCGCATCTGAGTGGGCCGGGTTTTCCGGTTTATCGATCGGTGTGTCGTCGCTGGCCATTCATCTTGGCCTAAAATAGGTGCTGGCCGCCGGTCACCCAGACCTCGGTACCCGTGACATAGCGACTGTCGTCTGAACATAGGTAGTGGATGGTGCCGGCAACGTCCGCCGGGCTTCCCATACGTTGCAGCGGAATACGCGGGATCAAAAGATCGTACTCCGGACCAACCATCTCGGTTTCGATCTCTCCTGGGGCAACCGCATTCACACGAACATCCAACTCCGCGAATTCGTTCGCCATTTCACGCGTTAAACCGGACAACGCCGTTTTTGAGATCGAATACGCCGACCCCGCAAAGGGGTGAATAAAGTGCCCCGCGATCGACGTGACATTGACGATAGCGCCCTTCCCTTTGTGCAAGGCCGATGCAAACCCGCGTGATAACTTCAGTGGCGCGTAGAAATTCAGTTCGAACACGTCGCGCCAGGCATCCAAGTCGCCGTTCAACACGCCGAGCCGCTCTTTGTAGGGCGTCTTTGGTGACATACCCGCGTTGTTAACCAGCGCATGTAAGGGCGCCCCGTCCAAGACATGTAACGCTTCATCAACAAAGTTTTGCAGGCTTTCCGCACTACCGAGATCGGTCGGAATGTGCGAGGTCCATTTCGGTTCTCGTTGACAGGCCTCCGGCGCCTCGTCGCGGGAACACGTGATGATGTTCCACCCGCGTTCCAAAAACAGCCGCGCCGTAAAATGCCCGATGCCACGGCTCGCGCCGGTAATGATGACGGTTTTTCTATCTTCGGAGTCGTCCATGCCGGAACGGTACTGGAAACGTCTGGGAGTGGCCAGCCCACTCATTACCCGCCAACCAAAGGATGACCCTTGCACTTAAGCAATTGTATAATTGCTGGATGTGCTCTCGCTTCGAACTCAACACCACCGCCCGTGAAGTCGCCGCCGTATTTGGGTTGGAGAGCGCACCGCCGCTTCCGAATACCGCAACTCTGAGGCCCACAGATACGGCGCTTGTCATTGGGTCGAACGGCCCTGAACTACAAACATGGGGACTCTGCGTCGATTGGACGAAACAACCAATGATCAATGCACGTTCTGAGAGCGTTGCCGAGAAATCCACTTTCCGTGGGCTGCTGCAGACGCGCTGCCTGGTCGTCGCTACCGCTTACTTCGAATGGCGAAAAGTTGAGGCCGGCGGCAAGCGAAAGAACACCATTCGACCAGCGGACTTAACGGTATTTGCCATGGCCGGTCTGACAGATGGTCAGCGATTCGCAATTTTGACGTGTCCACCGTCCGAGCAGATCGCCCACATCCACAATCGCATGCCGGTGATATTATCAAGGCCCGATATGGACGCCTGGATTTCCGCACAACCGTTTCAACAGGTCGCAACCCAATTAATGCCACACCCCGGCCCGTTCAATGTCGAAGAGGAAGTGCCCGCGCCACCTGCACAACCAGATCTATTCGCTTAACGCCAGTGCTTATCCGCACTGCGCACGATGACGCAGAAACTGATCGGCGAGCACACAAGCCATCATCGCCTCACCGACAGGGACCGCCCGGATACCGACGCAAGGGTCGTGGCGCCCCTTGGTGACGATCTGGGTTTCTTGACCATTGCGATCGACGGTCTCGCGCGGCGAGAGAATTGAACTCGTCGGCTTTACGGCGAACCGAACGACCACATCTTGTCCCGTCGACAGGCCGCCAAGAACGCCGCCGTTGTTATTAGACATAAAGATAGGAGTGTCACCGTCCATTCGCATTTGATCTGCGTTCTCTTCACCGGTCAATTCGGCGGCGCGCATTCCGGCGCCGACCTCGACGCCTTTGACGGCGTTAATACTCATCATCGCCGCTGCCAATTCGCTATCCAATTTCCCGTAGATCGGTGTGCCCCATCCGACGGGGACCCCCGACGCAACGACTTCTATCGTCGCACCAACGGACGAGCCAGCTTTTCGGATTCCGTCCAAGTATGTCGCAAACCGGTCCGCCGTTTCCGCATCCGGCGCAAAGAAGGGGTTGCCGTCCACCGCCGCCCAATCCCGGACATCGTCGGGAACAGCCAGTTGGCCCATTCGGATCAGTCCACCGTAAATTACGATGCTGTCGCCCAACACTTTCCGCGCGACCGCGCCGGCGGCAACGCGCATCGCAGTTTCCCGTGCGGAAGAACGCCCACCGCCACGATAATCGCGAAAGCCGTACTTCGCATCGTAGGTAAAATCGGCGTGTCCGGGACGAAATTTGTCCTTTATGTCGCCGTAGTCCTTGGACCGCTGATCCGTGTTCTCGATCAGTAGGCCAATCGGCGTACCCGTGGTTTTCCCCTCGAACGTGCCGGAGAGAATTTTGACTTGGTCCGCTTCCCGCCGCTGGGTCGTGTACTTGGACTGACCGGGCCGACGCTTGTCCAGATACGGCTGAATGTCGGATTCGGTCAATTCCAACCCCGGCGGACATCCATCGATGACACAGCCGAGAGCCGCACCATGGCTTTCACCAAATGTGGTAACCCGGAATAGGTGGCCGAACGTGTTGTGCGACATTGTCAGTCGGTCCGCTTAAACGACAGATATGTCAGGAGCGTCAACGGCCTTCATACCGACAACGTTGTAGCCGCAATCGACGTGATGCGTTTCACCCGTTACGCCACTAGACAACGACGACAACAAATAAACGCCGGCGCCGCCAATGTCGTCCATGGAGACGTTCCGCCGTAGCGGCGAATTGTACTCATTCCACTTCAAAATGTACCGGAAATCTCCGATTCCACTGGCCGCCAGAGTCTTCATCGGACCCGCCGACAGTGAGTTGACGCGGATACCATCCTTGCCGAGATCTTCGGCGAGATATCTAACGCTGGCTTCCAAGGCAGCCTTGGCAACGCCCATCACATTGTAGTGCGGCATCACCCGCTCCGCACCGTAGTAGGTCAACGTCAACAAGCTGGCACCCTCGTTCAATAAAGGACGAGCCCTCTGACATATGGCCGTGAACGAATAACAACTGATGTTCATCGTCAGTTGGAAATTTTCCGGCGAGGTATCGATATACCCCCCCTTCAATTCTTCCTTGTTCGAATAGGCAATGGCGTGAACAAGAAAATCCAAGTTCCCCCATTCATCTTTCAGGCTCTCGAAGACAGCATCCATGCTGGCGGCATCTGTCACATCGCACGGCAGAACCAAGTTCGAACCAACTGATTCGGCAAGTGGGTCGACACGCTTCTTAAGGGCATCCCCTTGATAGGTGAACGCCAATTCTGCGCCCTGCGCGTGCGCGGCTTTCGCGATTCCCCAGGCGATCGAGCGATCATTCGCCACGCCCATAATCAAACCGCGCTTTCCACGCATCAATGGTGCCGGTTCCGACATATCCGTATATCCTCCGATTGGTCGCACCCTGCGGCAAGATCGGCCAACGGGCGGAAACGCCCTGATCTTACACGCAACTTCTTGGCCGGGTCACGTTCGCGTTGAAACTGTATCGCGACGCGCGCTTTGCCATATAATACCGATACCGTGCCGTCAATCAGGGGGACGCCGAAATGGCCGACCAAGATGCACACAGCGACGACGATCCGTTAAACGAAGATGTTGATGCCGTTGATAAAGACGCAGATGCCGGCGTCGGCGTCATTCTGGCGGAGACCGGGGCTTTTTTGGCATACATCTTCGGACGTTTGAACGAGGATCGTTGTATCCGCATGGCCGCAGGGCTGAGCTATACATCGCTGCTTGCCATCGTACCGCTGACCGCCATCGCATTTTCCGTTCTTGCCGCCTTTCCCGCCTTCGAAGGTGTTTGGGAATCGCTGCAGGACACCTTGTTCGCCAATCTTCTTCCCCAATCTGCCGAAGCGATTCGTGAAAACTTCGATCAGTTTGTACGAAACACCGCCAGCCTGAGCGCCATCGGCGTGATTGCACTGGCTGCCACCGCGATCCTGCTGCTGGCCACGGTCGAGACGGACATCAACGTTATTTTCAGGGTGGCACGTCCACGTGCACTCGCGCCGCGACTACTGGTTTTTTGGGCGCTTCTGACACTCGGCCCCCTCCTGCTTGGTGCGAGTTTCTCAATGGCCACATATTTCTTCGCCGCGACGGAATGGCTTGGTTTGGAGAACACGGGCAGCGGATTGATGCAAACGGTGCTTCCCACCTTGATGATTATCGTCCTTTTGACGGTCTTCTATATCATCATCCCCAATCGGCCCGTTGGTTTCACCGCCGGCCTGATCGGGGCGATTGCAGCGGGGCTGGCCTTTACCCTTCTACGAAAAGGTTTTGCTTGGTACGTCGTCACGTTTCCGACCTACCAGAACATCTACGGCGCGCTGTCGGTGATCCCGATTTTCTTGGTTTGGATGTATTTGTCGTGGCTCGTGGTGCTGATCGGCGCAGTTCTAACGGCCAGTATCAGCGAATGGCAGTCCGCCGGCGGCAAACCATTGTCTCACCGCATCGCCAGCAACATGCGCTTGGTGTTTGCAATGCAGATTCTCTCGATCCTTTTCAAATCGGCTCAGGAAGGTGCAGGTCCTGTGCATCGGTCTCGGATTCTGCGCGACATCGGCGGCGGAGGCGAGGCCGTCGATACAATCCTGATGCAACTCCGGAAAATGCATTATGTCGAGCGCGCCGGCGCCAATCGTTGGCTCCTGGCACGCGACGTCGGCTCGGTGAGTTTGTACGATCTCTACACGGCGCTTGGGCTCGGATTTCTGGACAAGGTACCGGGCACGTCGGACGAAGCCTGGCGCCAGCGGCTCTCGGCTCGCTTATCTGAGTTGCAAAGCCTCGATCGTCAGGCCCTCTCGGTCACGCTGCGCGACATCTTGGAGGGGCCGGCGCAACCCAGCGTCAGGGAAGTCCCACGCGCCCAAGGCCTAGACGACTGACATCGTATCAATCGTCAGTGTTTCGTCCCGATTGTTTCTTGATGAATTCGGCAAGCTCGGGGTCGGGGTTCTTAGGCAAATTTACCACGAGCGAGACATAGTGATCGCCTCTCTCCGCGTTTTTTCGTCCTCCGCCGGCCAGTCCGCGTCCACGTAGCCGCAATTTCGTCCCCGTGTTGGAATTGGGTGGCACGGAGACGTTGACGATGCCGTCAATCGTCTCGACTTGAATCTTACCGCCTAAGACCGCGTTCTCAAGACTGACCGGGGTCTCAGTGAATACATCGTTGCCATCACAACGAAAGAGATCATGCGGCGCGACATGTACCTCGACCAAGGCGTCGCCGTCTCTTCCCTTGCCGAAACCGCGCATCCCTTGACCACGCAAGCGCAGAACCTGACCATCCAGCGTACCGGGCGGCATGGTCACATTCAGAGTAGCGCCATGCGTTGTTTTCATGGTTCGCTTGGCACCTCTCGCGGCTTCTAAAAAGTCGACGTTCAAGACATAAGTCACGTCGACGCCGTCGATATTGACGCCACCGGTTTCACGGCCATCGGACTTGCCGGCGCTTTTCGGTTTCTTCGAAGATGCTTCGCCCGCATGACGTTTCGTACGCTTGCCGTCCGCCGTAATTTCGCCTCGGTCGTATTTGGCGCGCAACTTTGCGTCCGAAAGCAATTGATAAGCAGCGGAAAGCTCTTTGAATTCGTCCTCTGCCCAAGGGTTTCCCGGATCGAGATCCGGGTGCATCTCTCGCGCCTTACGACGGTACGCCGCCTTTATATCGTCACTATCGGCATCCGTGGACACACCAAGGATGCGGTATAAATCGTTTTTCTTACCGGGCTTCTTCACGTCAAGCATCCACCAAGCCTACCTCAACCGCCTTGGCCTCCGTCCATGCCGAGGCCGGAGCGCGGCCCAATCGTTCGGACAGCAGCATCTTAGTTACATTCATCCGATCGGATTTCATCGCCGAATCAATCAGTAGCATGGCGAATAAATCCCGTTGAGCGTGCGAGCCACCGATACGATAAAGATCGTAACGGATCGGCAGCATTAACTCGACGGCCTTGCCGAATTCTCCGGCACGATGGGCCACAATGGCTTCGGCCAACGCCAGGCCGATCCGCTCGGTAATCTGGGCATTCTCGTCGCCGCCGCTCTCGGCGTAATTCCGCATCGAATCCAACAGCACACCGGCACCGTCTTCAGACGCCGCCAGTGCAATTGCATAATGTGCATCGACAAAGGCCAAGACCTGATCTGTCGCATGGCCACGACATTTCTCCGCCAACGATTCCCATCTCGTTCCGACATCGATTCCATGCAGTTCAAGGCGCAAAAGAATGGCCGCATCATTGACCAAATCGAGATATTCATCGGAGTCCGGGTCCCAGAGGGTTCCGTCATAGAGTTCCAGAACCGCATCCAAATGCCCTTGCTCAAGCAGCATCAGCATCTTGTGCCACCATACGTGATAGCGAAAATTATTGGCGCTAAGCCATCCCGCTTGGTGCCGGTCAATCCAGTCTATTCCTTCCGCAGGCTCGTTTCGCATTTCGTGAACATGGGCCACGGCATGGATTGCCCAGGGATCGAACGAATTGACCTCCAGCGCCTCTGAACCGGCCCGCAATGCGGCATCGTAGGCGTGGGTTTCTTCATAACCGAAAGCCTGCATTCCTTTGACATATCCGTAACCGGGGATATCCGGCGTCCAGGCAAAAAGCCGCCGCGTCACCGTATCACGGAGGTTTTGCCCATCGCCTTCATAGAAATATCCGTGATGGGCCAGCCGAAGCGCCAAAATATCATGCGGGTGCTGGACAAGGATCGCTTCCCAGGCGCCGATCGCGCGACGTTTCCTCCCGTGTGACCAGTGCTGAGCCGCCTGAATGTGCAGCCTCTCACGGGGGCTGGCGATTTCCGCTCTCGCCCCGGCGTCGGCCGCCGCCCTTTGCGCCCGGTCGCGAAGCGGTCCGGTCGCCATGAGCATAAAAAAATATGCCTTCATCGTATGCGCCATGGGCATGTCCGGATCTGCCTCGAAGGTTGCTTTCAAATTTGGACCGGCCGCCGGTTTTATGCCCAAATACGCTTCGACCGTCTCGTCGAAAGCCGTCACGGCATTCGCGGAGGCCGCCGTCACGTCCAAACCTCGGCAATCTGAATACATTCCAAGCACTCCCTATTGCCTGTGACCATACGAGCCCCCATTTGCAGTGCCAAGGATATAGCTAAGCGGTTGAGGTAGATGACTGAAATCAAAGAAATCGACGCACAGACGGCTAAGGACTGGGTCGACAGCGGTGACGCGATTCTGTTGGATGTACGCGAAATTCAAGAATTGGCGGATGCGCGTATCGACGGCGCCTTGCACAACGCCATGTCGACGTTTGATTTCGACGCGGTGCCCAAGGGGGATGACAAAAAGGTCGTCATTTTTTGCGCGCACGGCATGCGGTCGTTTCAGGTTGCCGACTATCTGGTGCGGGAAGGCATGTTAAACGACGCCTATTCCATGGCCGGTGGCATCGTGGCCTGGGCGCAAGCAGGGCTTCCGTTCGAGAGAGGTTAATACCTCACGCTTCCGGCTTTCGCGCCGCAATTAGAAATTCGACATTGCCCTCAGGCCCCTTGATTGGGCTTTCGACGACGCCCATTACATCCCATTGGCAATCCTCGGCAAGCCAAATTCGTATGGTCTCGCATACCGCTGCGTGGACGTCCGGATCGCGAACCACCCCACCCTTACCGACGTGTTCACGACCTGCTTCGAATTGCGGCTTGATAAGGGCGATCAAGTATCCACCCGGTTTTACCAAGCCCATTGCCGCCGGAAGGACGGTGCGAAGGCCGATAAAACTGGCATCGCACACCAATATGTCGACGGCATCGGAGACATCGGACCTAGTGAGGTAACGCGCATTGGTTTTCTCGAGGACAACGACCCGTTCGTCGCTGCGGAGTTTCCACGCCAACTGGCCGTGCCCGACGTCGACAGCGAACACTTTCGATGCGCCATGAGCCAACAAGACATCTGTGAAACCGCCGGTCGATGCGCCGACGTCCAGACCGACCCACCCCTTGGGGTCTATCGCAAATTCATCAAGCCCCTTAGCGAGTTTAAGGCCGCCGCGGCTGACCCACGGGTGGTCCTGCCCGCGCACATCAAGTGCAATATCAGGCGCAACCTGTTGGCCGGCTTTTTCGAGTTTTCGCTCGCCAGAGTAGACCAGCCCCGCCATCACAAGGGCTTGGGCTTTAGAACGGTTCTCCGCTAGGCCGCGGTCGACAAGAGTTTGATCGAGCCGTTTCTTGGCGATGATTTCAGACCTGTGCAGGAGTGACCGACTGATCTTCGCGGCCGAGCGCATTCATCACGGTGGCCACAATGTTTTGTGCGGTCAATCCGGCGACTTTATACTGAAGATCGGGCTTGTCCTGGTCCAAAAACACATCAGGCATGAACAGGGCCCGGACTTTCAGTCCGTGCTCCAGCAAACCGTCATTCGCCATGAAAGAAAGGACGTGCGAGCCAAAGCCGCCGACGGCGCCTTCTTCGATGGTCACCAAAACCTCGTGGTTGCGAGCAAGATCGCGGATCAAATCTTCATCCAGTGGTTTGGCGAAACGGGCATCAGCCACAGTTGTCGACAGCCCCATGGTCGCCAACTCTTCCGCGGCCTTCAGTGACTCTTGAAGCCGTCCACCGAGGCTGAGGATTGCCGCTGTCTTGCCCTCACGGACAATACGCCCTTTACCAATCTCCAGGACCTCGCCCCGTTCGGGAAGCTCAATACCGACACCTTCGCCTCGCGGATAACGGAACGCACTCGGGCGATCATCTATCGCGGCCGCGGTGCGCGTCATATGCATGAGTTCCGCCTCGTCGGCAGCCGCCATTACGACGAAATTCGGAAGCGTTGCCAGATACGCAATATCGAATGCACCGCAATGGGTTTGACCATCGGCACCGACGTAACCGGCGCGGTCAATGGCGAAACGGACCGGTAACGACTGGATGGCGACGTCATGGACGACCTGATCATAAGCCCGCTGCAGGAATGTCGAGTAGATGGCGGCAAACGGTTTATAGCCTTCGGTCGCCATCCCGGCGGCAAACGTCACGCCATGCTGTTCGGCGATCCCGACGTCGAAGCTTCGCTCTGGATAGACGTCACCAAATTTGTCGACGCCGGTACCCGACGGCATCGCTGCGGTGACGGCCACGATCTTATCGTCGTGTTTCGCTTCTTCGATGAGTCCTTTGGCGAACACGTTCGTGTAGCTGGGCGCATTCGATTTCGGTTTATGCTGCTTGCCCGTAACAACATCAAACTTTGAAACGCCGTGGTACTTGTCGGCGGAGTCCTCGGCTGGTTTGTAGCCGTGACCTTTCTCCGTCACGACATGAAGCAACACCGGTCCATCCTCTGTATCGTCGCGCAGATTCCGCAGGATCGGCAGCAGATGGTCCATGTTGTGCCCGTCGATCGGCCCAACGTAAAAGAACCCAAGCTCTTCGAATAGCGTACCGCCGGTGACCATCCCGCGGGCGTACTCTTCTGCCCGTTGCGCAACGGTCTCCAGTTGGCGCGGGAATTTCTTCGAGACGTTCTTCGCAAAATGTCGCGCACTGCGGTACGTCTTAGAGGAAATTAGCCGGGACAGATAAGCGGACAACGCTCCAACCGGCGGCGCGATCGACATATCGTTGTCATTCAAAATGACGATCAGCCGCGCATCCATGGACCCGGCATTGTTCATCGCCTCGTACGCCATTCCGGCGGTCATCGCTCCATCGCCGATCACCGCAATGACGTTCCGTGGATCCTCGGCCAGATCGCTGGCAACCGCCATCCCAAGGCCCGCCGAAATTGAGGTCGAAGAATGCGCGGCGCCGAACGGGTCGTACTCGCTTTCTTCACGTTTGGTGAAACCTGAGAGGCCGCCGCCTTGACGCAGCGTGCTCATGCGGTCACGTCGCCCGGTTAAAATTTTATGCGGATAGCACTGATGACCAACATCCCATATCAATCGGTCGCGGGGGGTGTCGAAAACGTGATGCAACGCAACGGTAAGTTCGACCACGCCCAACGACGCGCCCAAATGCCCACCGGTAAAGGATACCGTGCGCACAGTATCGTCACGGAGTTCATCCGCCAACTGGCGTAACTCCTTGTCGGACAGATCCCGTAGGTCCGATGGATAGGTTACTTCGTCGAGCAACGGTGTTGTAGATTCGGTCACGAACGCATCCTTGGGCAAAAGTATTTTATAACGTTAAGTAAAAGTATCGATTTTTTTGGATAATTCTCACACTAACACCAAAAAGTCGTCGTCGGCTACTTTGTCCTGTTGACGATAAAAAAGGCCAAGTCTTGAAGCAATGTGGCCTTGCCGTCGAAAACATCAAGATGTTTCGCTGCTTGGTCCGCCAGGATTTCCGCCTGCTCTCGCGCCCTCTCGACACCCAGCAACGAGACGAATGTCGCTTTGCCAGCTGCGGCATCCTTACCCGTCCGCTTGCCGACATGGTCCGCATCTCCCTCAACGTCGAGCAAATCATCTGCGATCTGAAATGCCAGACCGATATCGTGTGCGTACAAATGCAAAGACTGCCGCATCTGATCAGCCGCATGTCCCATCATCGCACCCATCTCGCACGATACCGCGATGAGGGCACCGGTCTTCATGCGCTGAAGCCGTGTGATCTCGGGAATATCCAATGACGAGTCCTCGGCAACGAGATCCAGCATCTGACCGCCGACCATGCCGTGGTCACCCGCCGCCGTTGCCAACGCGAAACATAGGTCGGCCCGTATCCGGCCGTTCTCGTGTGTATCGGGATGGGCTAACACCTCGAATGCCTTGGTCAAAAGCGCATCGCCCGCAAGGATCGCTGTCGCCTCGTCGAACGCCTTGTGAACGGTGGGCCGCCCGCGACGAACATCGTCGTCGTCCATCGCTGGCAGATCGTCGTGGACCAACGAGTAACAATGCAGCATTTCGACCGCGGCGGCGGCTCGAAAAGCACAGGTTTCCGAGACCGAAAACAACGATGCCACCTGTGTCAAAAGGAATGGCCGAACGCGCTTACCGCCGCCGAGACTGGCGTGACGCATAGCCTCAATCACACGAACCTCGGGCGCGTCCGAGGTGGGCAGCATGGCACTGATAACGGTTTCAACGCGCTCCGCGCAGGCGGCCATCGCCGCGGACAATTCACTCACGGAAACAGCCTCACGCCTCGCCAAGCGCTTCAGTCGCTTCGCCGTCGAGGACGATCTTCTCGATCTTAGCCTCTGCTTCCTTGAGTTTTGCCTCGCAGTGGCGCTTTAAATGGGCACCGCGCGTGTATCCCTTAATCGATGCATCGAGATCGCCCTCTCCCGTCTCTAACTCGCGAACGATATCTTCCAGTTCTTCAAGCGCCTGTTCGAAAGTCATTTCGGCAATGTCTTCAGGGACAGGGTCTACGGCGTTATCGGTTTCTGCCATCGGGTATCTCGACGATTATGGTTGCTGGGATCGCGCACAATACGCCGCAGAGCAGACGCTCACAAGAAACTCAATGCTCCATTAACGACTGCACGTGAACGGCAACACTATCGCGCAATGCCTGAAGATCGTAGCCCCCCTCAAGCAGAGACACCACGCGGCCATCGCAAACATCATGCGCAACATCTAAGAGCTGATCTGTGACCCATCTATAATCGGCCGTTTCCAGCTCGAGTTGCGCCAATGGGTCACGTTTGTGGGCATCGAAGCCGGCTGAAATGATGATCAATTCAGGCTCGTGTGCACGGATCGCCGGCAGCATCACATCTGTATATCCGGCCCGAAACTCGTCCGACCCCGCACCCGGCGCCAGGAGCACATTGCAAACGTTGGCGAAATCACCGGTTTCGGCTTCGGTACCCGTTCCCGGATAGGCCGGGAACTGGTGCGAGGAGCCATAAAACAGGCCATCAATATGTTCGAAACTATGTTGCGTGCCATTGCCATGGTGGACATCGAAATCAATCACGCAAACACGTTCGAGTCCATGGGTCGCACGCGCGTGGAACGCGGCAACAGCCGCTGAATTGAACAAGCAAAACCCCATCGCCTTGGACGATTCGGCGTGATGACCCGGCGGGCGGACGGCACAAAATGCATTGTTCGCTTGCTTGTTAACGACCGCGTCGACGGCGTCCACCGCGGCGCCGGCAGCGCGCTTTGCCGCCTCGCTGGACGCGGATGACATCACAGTATCGGGATCGAGACGCACTTGACCGTCTGTCGGCGCGTTATCCATGATCATATCAACATATCCGGCATCGTGGACACGCTTGACGTCGTTCAGGTCAACGATCGGCGCACCGACGCGGCTTAGATGCTGAAACGTTTCAGCCTCTAGCCCGGCCATGACGGCGCGAAGACGATCAGGCCGTTCCGGGTGATATTCGCCCGGGTCGTGTTCGATGCAAACGGGATGTGTGTACAAGAGTGTCGTCACCGGCGCCCCCAAGATTTTTTGTTCTGTTTCGCGCCTTATTGTGTCGTCAAAACCCGGAGATAGTCCACCAAATCCGCCAATTCTTCAGGGTTTGTAACTTTCTGGATCGGCATTTTGGTACCGGGTAACATTTTGTCCGGCCCTTCATCGAACAGGCGGAACAGGTTCTCCGAATCCCACACGAACTCGACACCGGTCAGCGCGCTCGAATATCGGTAGCCATCGACCGACCCCGCAGGCCGTCCGTACAATCCCTCGAAGTGCGGACCGGAGCGCGACGGTCCATCGGCGCTAAGCGCATGACATTGCGCGCACTTCGGATAGAGTTCCGCACCGGGATGATCGCTCTCCAACCATGGCTGCGCTTCCGCAACGCGATCCGTTCGAATGCCGATCCGGTCCCCTGTTTCCAAATGCCAAACCCGCGCCTCTTCGTCCGAGCTTGCCGATATGGCGAATCGCCCGTCCGGCGTGTACGCAACGGACCAAGCGATCCGCTCGTGGGCGAATATCTCATGCAGGGGCGCCCCGTTGTCTAAATCCCATTCGACAATGTAACCGTCGCGACCTGCTGTCACGGCGCGACGACCATCCGGCGAAAATCGGACATCGAAAACTTGGCCGTCCCGAACCTCGATCTCGCGGATCATTTGTTGCGATTCCAAGTCCCACAGAATAACCGTTTTGTCGATGCTCGCCGACAATGCGTAGGTGCCATCCGGCGATACCCGAAGCGCCGTGATCCCTCCACGATGCCCTTCCAATTTTCCGGCGATTTCTCCGCTCTCGGCATTCCAGATCTCAATCACAGGGTGATGCCCGCCGGTCGCGATATACCGGTCGTCATCGAAGAATGCGACCGCATTTACGGGGCCATTGGTGTTGATCGCCGTCAGCGCCTCGCCACTGGTTAAGTCCCAAATTCGAACGGTCTTGTCCCAAGAACCAGTTGCAGCGCGCCGTCCGTCCCGAGTGAATACCGATGTCATAACTTTGTGCTTGTGACCGCGAAGCCGATGGACCAGATCGTTCGTATCCAAATGCCAATAGATGGCCGTGAAATCATCGCTGGTCGTCAATGCGTGCGAGCCACTGGGGCTAAAGGCAACGCTGGTCACGGGTCCTTCATGGAGATCCAGCACGGCAACTTCGGACTGATCACCGGCATCCCAGACACGTGCCGAATAATCGAAACTTCCGGTCAAAATGCGAGACCCGTCCGGCGACACGTCGACGCTGCGGACCATCCCCCCATGACCAATTAAATCAGCGCTCGCCGGCACCCCTGATACGAGGCCGCACAACATCACAAAGAAAGCTCGATAGATCATTTGCATCGCTGGTCATTTTGGTCACAGCGATCTGAATTTCAACGCCATAACGGTTATGGGTATTTCGAAATAACGGACTATTGCCGCGACTGCGACTGTAATGAGGAGATAAAAGCCGCTGCGACGCGTTCCGCCCGCCGTTCGACCTCCGACATACTGGGGGCCGGCCGCATATTGAGTAATCGTTGGATGTATAGGTCATCGCGCAACATGGCATAAAATGACTCTGCGGCCTGACGCGCCGACCCCTCGCCGGAACCACAAAGGCCACTGTCCGAGAGGTATGTCGCCAATCGTGCGGCGGCGGCAGCCGGGCCTGCCCGATGAAAACTCGCGGCGAGTTCAGGAAATCGCGTGCATTCCGTCACGATCACCCGAAAAAGCGCGATACTATTATCAGCCAAGACGACACGTTGATATCGTCTTGCAATGGCCGCCAGCACCGAGACCGGCTGCTCAGATTTCACCGGCCAGTCTTCATCGTGCCCCACCAGTTCTGCACATTTCGATGTAATGATTGCCTCGAACAATGCATCCTTGGACCCAAAATGACTGTAGACGGTTTGTTTCGATACGCCGGCCTCCGACGCGATTTGGTCCATCCGCGCTGCTCCGTAACCGGCCTCGAGGAACACCCTCGCCGCAGCCGACACAATAGCCGCGCGCTTTGATTCCGAGCCTTTTGTGATGGTCCCACCATCTGCCATGAATATTGCCATATGCGATTGTTCAGTCGTACAGCCGTAACCAAATTAGACTAGACCGTCCAGTCTAATTTGTGAGACAAATAGATTGTGAACGGTTGCCCCGGCAACCACGTAAGAGTTCTGAGATTGTATGAAACGAGCCGAAATTGAGTCGATCGTTTCCACTATACTGCGAAAATTATATTCGAGACGTTGGAGATTATCTGTGTCCATGCCAATGAAAACGTGGATCGCCGTTGCGGCGATCGCGGCCCTGATCGGAACCGGGCCCGTCGCGGCTCAACAGCCGGGTGGCGGCGCCCGTCCCGCCACGGCGGTCGGCATGGATACCGTTCGCGTTGAGCCATTGCGTCAAACGGTGCCGGTAATCGGTCGTTTGGTCGCAAAACAGACCGGGGTCGTCGCCGCACGGGTTGCTGGCCCGGTTGAACAATATCTCGTTCAAGTGGGCGACCGCGTCAAAAAAGGCGACGTCTTAGCCGAACTCGTCACCGATGCGTTTGAATGGGAACAGAACCGCCGCGCAGCTGATGTCGATACTGCCAAAGCACGTTTGCAAACCAGTCGAGCTACACTCGGTTTACTCAATCAAGAATTGGAACGTTTAGACGGCCTTCGTAAGTCGCCCGCCTTTTCGCAAGCCCGCTACGACGATAAAGCACAGGAACTCGTCCGCGCACGAAGCGAAATTAGCGAAGAGCTGGCAGCGCTGAAATCGGCCGAGGCGGACCTTAAACTTGCGGATATCGCAATGCGTAACACCCAGATTTTTGCGCCGTATGACGGTGCCGTCACCCTTCGCCATTCGGAAGCTGGCGCATATTTGAGTGTAGGCGATCCGGTGGTCACGCTTTTGGATTACGCGAACTTGGAAATCGAAGCTGACGTGCCGTCGAACCGCATTGGCGGCCTGCGACCGGGAGTCAATCTTGAGGCGGCTCTACAAACGGGTGGGGCGGTCAAAGCGGTCGTCCGCTCGGTTATACCGGACGAGAACCCGCGCACACGTACCCGGCGTGTCCGCTTCACTGTCGACTTTGATGGCCCCGAAGCGTCACTCGCATCGAACCAAAGCGTGACCGTTCAAGTACCCGCGGGCGAAGTTCGCGATGTTTTGACCGTCCATAAGGACGCGATCCTGAACCGCGGCGGTCGACAGCTGGTGGTCCTCAACGACGATGGCAAGGCAGCTTTCCGCCCTGTTGGGCTGGGGGAAGCTGTCGGGCAACGGTTTGTCGTCAATAGCGGGCTGGCGGAGGGTGACGAAGTCGTCATCAGGGGCAACGAGCGCTTGCGCCCAAACCAGCCGATCAAAAATGCCGTCACTCCCCCGCCAACGACAGCCGAGGATGAAGAAAAAGGCAATCCGTCATGAATGGACTCATTCGCCTTTCTATCGAACGCCCGATCGCCGTTCTAGCAGCAGTTCTGATGGTCGTCATGTTCGGTGCGGTCGCGATCTTCAGCATTCCGATCCAGTTAACGCCGGACGTGCGAAAACCGGTCATCAGTCTCGAGACGATCTGGCCCGGCGCCGCGCCTGCCGAAGTCGAGCGCGAAATCACCAATGAGCAGGAAGAAGTTTTGAAGGGCCTTGAGGGCCTCTCCGAAATTCGTTCCGAAAGCCAAGATGGCCGTTCGCGAATCACATTGGAGTTCGACGTCGGACAAGATATGAGCCGCGCCCTGCTGCTCACGGCGAACCGACTTGACCGCGTCAGTGATTATCCGGACGAGGCCAACGAGCCGACGATGCGCACGGCGGGGTCCGAGGACAATCCGATTGCGTGGATCGTTCTTCGCCGCACTGACGGCAGCGATCAACTGATGCATACCTACGGCGACTTCGTCGAAGACGTAATTCAGGACCGTCTGGAGCGCGTAAACGGCGTTGGACGCGTCAACGTTTTCGGCGGATCCCAGCGTGAAATGGTCGTCCGGATCGATCCGAATTCCATGGCCCGTTACCGACTGACCGTCACCGATGTCGTTAGTACACTCCGCGCCGCCAATTCGTCCGTATCCGCTGGCGACATCGACGAGGGTAAGCGGCGTTACGTCGTCCGCACCGAGGGTGAATTCAACAGCACCCAACAGGTCTCCGATGTCGTTATCCGATCGCAGAACGACGATGTCAGCGGCGGCGTAGCCCGCGTTACCGTCGGCGACATCGGCGAGGTCTACTTCGATTATTCCGACCCGACGGCGCGCATTCGGGTCAACGGCAAACCGGCAATGGCCATGAACACCGTCCGGGAAACCGGCGCCAACGTGATCGAAACCATGGACGGAATCAAAGCCGCCATCGCGGAGCTGAACGAACAACAACTTCGCCCGCAAGGCTTGGAGCTCGAACAGGTCTATGACGAGACCGTGTATATCGACTCGTCTATCGATCTGGTTCAGCAAAACATCATCGTCGGCGGCCTATTGGCCGCGTTCGTATTGTTGATTTTTCTTCGTTCCGGCGGCGCCACCCTGATTGTATCAATGGCGATTCCCGTTTCGGTTATCGGGGCATTTGTGGCAATGGCCTTCCTGGGCCGCTCGCTGAACGTCATTTCCCTTGCCGGCATTGCTTTTGCCGTTGGC
This sequence comes from Rhodospirillales bacterium, assembly GCA_965222395.1. Taxonomy (GTDB): domain Bacteria; phylum Pseudomonadota; class Alphaproteobacteria; order Rhodospirillales; family Casp-alpha2; genus UBA4479. The sequence goes on along the minus strand of OZ244947.1, from coordinate 618,105 downwards.
ATGGTTGTCGACGCGGCGATCGTCGTCTTGGAAAACATCTTCCGTCTGCGCGAACGTGGATACAGTCGGATCGACGCCGCCTATCACGGCGCCAAACAAGTCTGGGTTGCCGTGTTGGTGTCAGCCCTGACGACCGTCATGGTGTTTATCCCGATCTTGATTATGGAGCTCGAAGTCGGACAGTTGTTCCGCGATATCGCCGTCGCGCTCTCGGTCTCCGTCATGCTGTCTCTGATCGTCGCCATTACGGTCATTCCCGCGTTGTCGAAGCGGCTGTTAGGCGGCAATGACCAAGAAAGCATCACCCGACGCCGCATCCCCGGGGTCGACCACCTCGCTGAGGGATTCCATCGTGGCGTGATGTCGATTACCCGACGTGTGATTTCAAGCAAGATGCTCTCTGTCATGGTGGTTGTCGGGTTGTGCGGAAGTGGCGCCTTTCTGACCTGGGCATTCCTGCCGAAGTTGGAGTACCTGCCCGATGGCAACCGAAATTTGATTTTCGGCGTTGTCGTTCCACCGCCGGGATACAACCTCGATACAACGGAAGAAATCGCCGCCAAGTTCGAAGCAAAGATGCTGCCGCTGTTGATTCAGAACAATCCCTCCGGCACGCGCGAAGACGGCCAGCCCATTGTCGACCGGTTCTTTTTCGTCGCGACGCGGGGTATCACATTTCTGGGTGCGGCAGCCTACGATCCAAATCGCGTCAAAGAACTGATCCCGATCCTTCAACGTGCGGCGCTCACCGAACCCGGGACCTTTGGGTTGATATCGCAACGCTCATTGTTCGGGCGCGGCATTGGCGGGTCGCGGTCTATTGAATTGAACGTCATGGGCGAAGAATTGGAGACGATTCTGGGGACCGCATTGAATGCCGTCCGATTAATCGGCGATGTGATGCCGCGTAGCGAAGGCACCCAACTACGGCCGAAGCCGGGCCTGGAGCTCGGCGCCCCCGAGGTGAGGGTCTATCCGAACCGCGTTAAACTTGCCGATAACAATGTCACAGCGCGGCAACTCTCGGATACATTGGACGCCTTCAACGATGGTTTGCGCGTCGCCGAAATTACGGTCGGCAATAAACGGCTGAATTTGATGATCACGGGGCCGAACAACAATGTGACAGCAACGCAAGGCATCAACAACCTTCCGGTCGCAACGCCCGAAGGCATCATCCTACCCGCCAGCGAACTTGCCGATATCGTTGTCACATCCGGGCCGACGCAGATTAATCATCTGGAGCGGCAGCGAACGGTGACGCTCGAAATCCGTCCCCCCGATGCCATCCCGCTGGAAACGGCGTTGGCACAACTTCAGACCGGCGTCATCGACGTGATGCAGGAACAGGGATTGCCGCCGGGAGTCCAACTCCGCCTGACGGGAACAGCCGATAGCCTCAATCAGACATGGAACCACATGCGCTTCGACCTACTGATCGCAATTGTCATCGTTTATCTGGTGATGGCCGTCTTGTTCGAGAGCTTCTTTTATCCACTCATCATTATGTTGTCGGTTCCATTGGCGACGGCTGGGGGCGTTCTCGGTCTGGCCGGTATGAACCAACTCACGTTCCAACCGCTCGACATGCTGACGCTTCTGGGCTTCGTTATCTTGATCGGTATTGTCGTAAACAACGCCATCCTATTGGTGCACCAGACGCTCTATCACATTCGCGAAGAAGCGATGGAGGTGACGGCGGCGATTACCGAGGCCACATCGAACCGGATCAGACCCATCTTCATGTCGACCACGACAAGTGTCTTTGGAATGATGCCCCTCGTTCTGTTCCCGGGCGCGGGGTCGGAATTGTATCGCGGCCTCGGCTCTGTGGTCCTGGGTGGGCTGTCGCTATCCGCCATATTGACCTTGGCCATCATACCGCCGCTACTGGCACTGTTCTGCGCCGCGGTCGAAACCAAGCGCGGTGAACGATTGGCACGCAAAGTTTCCGAAGACGCCGAGGACGCAAAACCGGGTAAGGCTAAATCCGACGGCACATCAACAAGCAATTCGGATGCGGACGCCGAAACGCCCCATCGACCCACGCCGGAACCCCACGCCGCCGAATGACCCACCTATGAACCGGTTCCGCTATGCCATCGTTGGCGCCGGTATCGCCGGGGCGTCCGCCGCCTATCGTTTGGCCGAAGCGTTGGGGTCGGGAAAAGACATCGTCATCATCGAGCGCGAGGACCAACCCGGGTATCATTCCACCGGTCGCTCGGCCGCGGTGTACACGGAAACCTATGGTCCGCCCGTCATTCGCGCCCTGACCGCCGGGTCGCGCCCGTTCTTCGACAATCCACCGGAAGATTTCTGCGACGTCCCGTTGTTACATCCGTTAGGAATGCTCCTCGTCGGGACGCAGGACCGTCAGGAGAAAGCTGCGCAGATGTTCGCGCAATGCCGACAACTGACACCGACAGTCGAACTGCTGGCGAATGGCGACATCGCGGAACTGGTTCCAATTCTACGACCAGAATGGCGTGCCACAGCCGTATACGAGCCCGATGCCATGTCGATGGATGTCGCCGCCCTGCATACGGGATACCTCAAGAGCTTTCGAGCACTCGGCGGCACTGTTCTTTCGGACATGGAGGTCGTCGCATTCGGCCGTGATGGCGATAACTGGATTTTGCACGGTCGACATGAAGATGTTCTGAGCAGCGTCGTGATCAATGCGTCCGGCGCGTGGGCCGATGACCTGGCCGAACTTGCCAAGACTAAGCGTTTGGGGCTTCAGCCAAAGCGAAGAACGGCGATCGTTTTCAAACCGACAAACGATTACGACTCAGCTGCCTGGCCAATGGTCAACGACATCGACGAAACTTTTTACTTTAAGCCCGACGCGGGCCGTATTCTGGCATCCCCTGAGGAGGAAACGCCGATGCCACCATGCGATGTCCAGCCCGATGAGTACGACATAGCGATCACCGTCGATCGGCTGGAAAAAGCCACCACCCTGGACATTCCACGCATAGATAACGCATGGGCCGGTCTTCGCAGCTTTTTCCCAGACGGCGTCCCGGCCGTCGGTTTCGACGCCCATGCGCCCGGATTTTTTTGGCTCGCAGGACAAGGTGGATATGGCATTACGACATCAGATGCGATGGCGCGCGTCGCAGCGGCACAAATCCTGGAACTGCCAATACCGGAGGATCTGGCCGAGATGGGAGTGGACGCACGTACGCTGTCGCCGGAGCGTTTCGATTAAGATCGGTTTCAGCCGCTCTTTTGGATGCTAATCGTATATACGCCGTCAACTTCGGTGCAGCCGATATGCGAATGGCCCGTTGTATTGCAGTAAGTCTCGAAGTCTTTCGGCGCCGCCGGGTCCGTAACTTCGACGGACAGAACGTCACCAGCGTCCAGGGATTTGATTTTTTTGTTGGCCCGTAACACCGGCAGCGGACAATTCAAACCTTTCAAATCAAGATTTATCGTTGGCATCGTTCCTCCCCTTGTCGGTCAAGCGGCGCGCACGAAAACGTCGACCCCGTCGTCGTTTTGTTTCCGAATCACCTGCCCTCGGTCTATCAGCATGTACAAATGCGCCAACGTCTCACCGATTGCAAAAAACGTCTGATGTTCATCGAGTTCGCGGTCGAAGAGATGGCGCAAAACATCTACGCCTGTCAGCGGCGAACGCAGACACGCCATCGTCTCTTCAAGGCGATCCTCGTGATGGGTGAGGAGATCGTGAATTCGCGCGTGCAGCCCTTTGAACGGCCAATTGTGGCTTGGCAAGACCAACGGGTCACCCGGAACCTCATCGCCAAGGCGCCGCAGACTCTCCATGAACAGAGTCAGGGGCCGCCCATCCGGTTCCTGCGGCCAAACACTGACATTCGGACTGATGCGGGGGAGCACCTGATCACCGGAGATCAGTACGTCCAACTCCGCGCAGTACAGACAAGCATGTTCCGGGGAATGACCGCGACCGACGATCATGCGCCACTCTTGATCACCGACGCGGATTGTATCGCCATCCGATATCCGCGTCATTGACGCGGGGATCGGTGCGACAGCCTTGCCGTAGCCGCCAAGCCGCTTGGTCACCGTATCCATCATTTCCGGGGTAAATCCCGCCCGCCGATAAAACCGCTCATACGCGGCCATTGTGTGCGCCCCTCCGTCCATCGACAGCATCCGACCGAACGTCCATTCCGTCAGAGGCATCAACAACGGAACGTCAAACCGCTCCGTCAACCAGCCCGCCAAGCCTGCATGGTCGGGATGAAAATGCGTAACGATAACTTTGGTCACCGGGCGACCAGCCATAGTTCCGGCGAAGATCTGCTCCCAGGCTGATTTCACGTCGTCACGGCATATGCCGGTATCGACGATCGCCCATCCATCTCCGTCTTCGAGTAGCCATAGATTGATGTGATTGAGTTTGAACGGCAACGGCATTCGAAGCCAATGGACGCCGCGGGCAACTTGCATCGTGTCCCCGATCGTCGGCTCGCCGTCAAAGATGTAATCAGGCTCGAAAGTCATGACGGCGTTTCTATCGCCTTAGAGACGATTTGCAATGGCTTTGTCCGGACGTTGCCGCCGCTATGTCAGATAAGAAACCAGGGTTTCGGCTCCTCGACGTGGAGTTCCGCAGGGCTTGGTGTCGGAAATTCGGGCTCGTCCCCGACCTCAAACGAAAGATCGTTGGGGCGTCGCCCATTGAGATCAAGCTGCTCGCGCTCGGCGCGAGATTGCATAACGATATAGTGCAGTTCTTCCTTAATGATGTCGGTATGTCGCGATGGCTCGGCTTTTAGCACAGCCGAGACGATCCCCAACTGAACGGGCCGGGGCATCCGCTCGAAATTTTCCAACATGACGAATTTCATCGATGGCCGGACAGCATTCGAGAGGAGCAAACTCAGGACCAGTTTCTTCCGAATGTCGTGCCGCAGGTTGCCGGCCTCGGTCAGTTCAAAGAAATCACGGACAAACTGCCTCGGCGCGATCTCTCCATCCAAGAGTGATTTCAGTATTTCCCGCAGCTTGGCGGTGAACTGCCGCCGGCTCTCGGCAATGATCTTCGCCGCATGCTCATCGATCTTGGAAAGGCTATCGGACTCAAACGCGTGATCGGTGACGTATTTCAGGCATTCCTTGACCAGATCGTGCTTCGACGTCTCGGCGATGATGTCGACGACACCACGAATCAATGGTGTTTTATTGGCGATCGGACAAAGACGGGCCGTCGCCGCGAGCGCCATCGGGCTTTCCGGGTCCCGCGCGCAGACCATGGCCAGCGGAAGCGGGTCTTCGAAACTAGATAAGTCGATCTCTCGGTTTAACAGAACTTCCGGCACGATCAGCCGGTCATCCGCGCCCGGCATCAACAACGGCTCTTTCTTCTTGTAGCTTTGCTTGATGTCGAGGGCGGCGCGAATACCCGGTTTCGATATTCCCAACGACGAAGCCGATGATTGCGTCATGCGGTTAACCTTACACGTTGCGGCCGAACCAAAGCGTCGTGTTGACGTGCCTTATCCAACCAGTTCTTGAACAAACGTGCACCATCGCGCACGGCAGGCGCCGTTAACGTCGCGTTTAACGCCTCTTGCCTCGCCAACGATTGGCGCATGGCGGCAAGCTCGCTCTCGCGGCCAAGACGCCACGCCAGAGGGGCGTCGTTCATGGCGTCGAGAGTGCGTTCTTTGTCGCGAATCAAATCAGCAAGGATCAAAGTCAGAAATTGAACCGCATCACCCGGTGCGGGGACATTCCCGCGACGCCACTTGCTTACTGTCGACGGCGCGACACCCAGCATTTGAGCGACCTGTCGCCCCGACATGCCGGCATCTGCCAACCCCCGAAAGACCGGCCCGACGTCTAGGGTCGCGATGTACCCTTGCGATTGCGGCGACGTCTCTCCGCGTGTTCTGGCGGCAGTGTTGTTCTTCATGTCGAACATCCCAGCGTGTCCTATCGGTATCAGCTCAACCCAAGCGTCACCAATACTTGACGATAATGGTTAACAAATCGCAACATCTCGGGGAAGCGGCAATATATTGAATCTTCGACTTATTGTTTGCTGTCGCGTCCTTTGGTTTGCTGGGTTACCATTTTTCCATGCGGATCGGTGTAGATCTTGGGGGAACGAAGATAGAAGCGGTCGTTTTGGCGGACGACGGCACGGAGTGCGCACGTCAACGCATCGATAGCCCACGTGACGACTATGACGCAACCATCGCTGCGATCGTCAGTCTTATCTCTGATATCTCCGAGGAAACTGGATGCGGAAGTGACACGACAATCGGTGTCGGCATTCCCGGCGCCATGTCCCCGATGACAGGCAATATCAAGAACGCCAATTCCACTTGGCTCATCGGCCACGCATTTGATCTCGATCTTGAGAAGGCACTCGAACGGCCCGTCCGTGTCGCCAACGACGCCAATTGTTTCGCCGTGTCTGAGGCCGTCGATGGGGCCGGACAAGGATACGGGATGGTATTCGGCGTCATTTTGGGAACCGGCGTCGGCGGCGGCATTGCCATTGACCGCCGCACGCATGCCGGACTGAACGCCATTGCAGGGGAATGGGGCCATAATCCGTTGCCATGGCCACAAGATATCGGTGGAATGCCAGAAATGCCCGGGCCCCGTTGTTACTGTGGCGAGCAGGGCTGCATCGAGACCTTTCTGTCTGGCTCAGGACTCAGCAACGATTATGCGTTCGAAACGGGCCAGTTGATCGAAAGCCGGGATATCGCGGCGCGGGCGGCGCAGGGTGAAACCGACGCGTCGGCGGCCATCGGACGGTACCTAAATCGACTCGCCCGATCGCTTGCCGGCGTCATCAATATCCTGGATCCGGATGTTGTCGTTTTTGGCGGTGGACTGTCCAATCTGCCAATTATTTACAATCAACTTCCGGACCTTTTGGGTCAGCATGTATTTTCCGATGCGTGTAAGACGCCCTGCCTGCCTAATCATCATGGCGACAGCTCAGGTGTGCGTGGCGCCGCATGGCTATGGCCGCCACTGGGCTCGGCATGACGGTTCGGCTCGAATCACATGCCGACGGACGGCGAGATTTGATTCTGAACCGACCTGACAAACGAAATGCACTGAATGTCGAGACGATTGAGGCGCTGCAGCGTGCCGGATCTTCCTTGCTTGACGACGACTCGGCACGCTGTGTCGTGCTTCGCGGCGAAGGATCGGTGTTTTCGGCCGGGGCCGATATTAATGAAATGGCCAATCTCACGCCGGATGCCGCCAAGGATTTCATTGGCAACCTGAGCGCAGCGATCGACGTCGTTTATCGAGTTCCCGTTCCCGTTGTGTGTCAGTTGCACGGCGCCTGTATCGGCGGCGCGTTGGAACTTGCCGCAGCCTGCGACATGAGAGTCGCTGCGGCCACAACAGCATTCTCAATGCCCGAAGTCCTGGTCGGAATCCCGTCGGTCATTCAGGCGGCGTTGCTACCGAGACTGATGGGGCATGGGCGTGCCGGATGGTTGATACTTTCCGGTGAAAAGATAGATGCAGCCCGTGCCGCCCAATGGGGATTTGTCGACAAGACAACTGACGCAGATGATCTTGACGTGCTCGTTCAATCTGCTGTCGACCAGGTTCTCTCTGCGGACCCCACTGCCGTGCGGACCCAAAAAGCTCTTTTGCGATCGTGGGATGATTTGCCCTTGGTCGATGCGATTAATCAGAGCATGCCGGTGTTCGCCAACTCTTTTGCAAGTGGCATACCGCAGGAGATAATGGCACGGTTCTTAAGACCGGGAACCTAATCAACCCGTCGTCGCGATGACGAGGCGACCGATAACACTCGGGGGATTACGTGATGTCGCGGCTGGACAGCGCTATTCGAAGACTACAAGCACAGCGGGCATGCCTCGATGCCGCATCGAGTGCAGTTTTCGATGTTAAGGGAGTCGTATTTGAACTCGGGCTGGGCAACGGTCGGACATATGATCACCTGCGAGGAAGACTGCCGACGCGGGAAATTTACGTGTTCGAGCGCGAAATGAACGCGCATCCCGACTGCATCCCCGAAGATGAACACCTTTTTCTCGGTGACATTGCCGAGACCCTTCCGCAGCTGTTGGACCGCTTTCGCCAAGGCGTCGCGCTGATTCATGCGGATATCGGCACGGGCGATCCCGCGCGTAACGCCCGGTTTGCCGAATGGCTTGGTGGCTACCTACCGGAATTTCTGTCACCCGAGGGCGTACTTTTGTGTGATCAGGAAATTAACGCGAAACAATTGGCGGAGATGCCACTGCCGGATGGCGTCCAGCCGGGAAGGTACTACTTCTACAACAAGAAAGCCTAGTCGTCCTCGTCCTCATCGTCATCGAGGTAAGGAAACTGGTTGGGGTCGATGGGATACGACATCCGATAGACTTTGCCGCCATCGCCCGGATCTATTTCCCCGTCGTCCGCTTTCCGCATCACCTGCGCCGTCGTCTCCATCACGAATTCACCGACGATCGGTTTGATCAAATCTTTGTCGGACAGGAATGCAGGATCGAACGCCGTGCGAACGATCCGATGCTCGTTACGGTCGATAAAGACCAGTAACCGACCGATTAATTCGCGTTTCGGCAACTGTGTCGGTAAAAAAGGGGCAGCGGCGGCTAAAAAAAGAAACACCAAATTGCCGTTACGTTCTAGCCGGTCATCCTCTGCCAAGGTTTGCGTTACATCAGCGAAGTAGGCGCTTCTCTCGCCGTCCATACTCGCCAGGACTGGATCCATCAATCGTTTGTGCATTGGCCGTTACGAATTTCGATTAGTGGGCCATGAACATCGGGATTTTTGCATGACCGAGAACATGTTTTGTCACGCCGCCCAAGATCAGTTGCCGCATTCGGCTGTGCGTATATGCCCCCATCACCAAAAGGTCTGCACCAAAGTTTTCACATTCTTCGAGCAGTCGCGCGGCCACGCTTCCGGAGGGGGCCTCAAAAATCTTCGTCTGAGGCGTGACCCCATGCCACTGCAAATAAGTCGCCAGCTCCGGTGCGCGGGCACCGGACGTGCGGAAGCTATCAGCGGTCAAAACCATGACGGCTTCGGCTTGTTCAAGCAATCGGATGGCGGCGGAAACGGCGCGTGCCGATTGCACGCTCCCATTCCATGAAATGACGATACGGCGACGCGCCGAACCCGAACCTTCTGGCGGAACGACTAGAACCGGCCGACCACTATCGAAAATCGCCGCATTCAGGGTCATCGGAGTCAAAACGTCATCGGAATCGATCGGCCGGCCAACGACAATCAAATCATTTAGGCGGCCCAGTTGGGCGACAATCTCGTCTTCGCGCCCGTGCTCGTGACGCCACCCAACTGTCGCTTCCGCCCCCGGCGCTGGTTTGTCGGCAATGGTCAGGCCATGTCGTGCGACGCTCTCCTCGAACATCGCGCGTGCCCTCGTCGCACGGCCAGCGGCCTCTTTCTCGGCAATATGGATCATGTCTTCGACCATCGCGACGGACATACCCTCACCCAGCAAGGGAATAGACTCTTTGGCCTCGGGTTCGACATGAAGAACCTCAAGATGACTTCCGAGGTCCTTTGCGACCGAGTAGGCCTTGTCCAGGACCGGCGCATTTTCCGGCGCGCCACTCAGCGGACACAAAATCGTGTTGACCATGACGATCTCCTTCATTTCAGCGGACTCTAACACACTCCGTTGAGGCGTTGATACCGGGAACCCATCCAACAGTATCTTATTATTTGCGAACTAGCTTTGAGACCGAAGGCAACTTAGGGCATGCGCCAACGTTGCATCTTTGCTCCCGCTACTGTCGATGCGCATCCATCCAAGTCCTCCGATATCGTAGGCTGACTGTTGACGTGCCACATCGGCGCCGGCATCGGAAACATTGTTTCGCCGCGCTTCGACACGTTGGACACGTACATCTTCGGGCGCATCAACCCAGATGCCACGAAACGGCACGCCCAGATCCGAAGCGAGTTTCTCCACCGCCGTGCGTTCTTCCGGCCGCGCAAAAACCGCATCCAGGATGACGGGCTGGCGACGTGACAGCATCTGGCGCGACTGATCGATAAGGGCAGCGTAGGTGTTTCTGGTCATAACCTTGGAATAACCTTCGGCGCCAAGCCGCGCGTTGGGGTGAACGCCGGACAGTCGCTTCCGAATAACGTCCGTCCGAAGTACGCGGACACTGCCCGGACCGTCCACATAGGGCGCCAGTTCCCGGGCCAATCGGGACTTGCCCGACCCCGACAATCCGCCGACAGCCACGACGACAGGTGTCGGCGGTGCTAAATAGCGCCCCGCAAGATCAAGATACGCCCGCGCGCGATCGCGCTCTCTGGCGCGGTCCTCATCACCCTCCTGCGCCGCGGCAATCGCGGCACCCACGTGGGCGCGGATCTGTGCGCGCATCGATAGAAAAATCGGAAGCACCGAAAATGCGTCGATGGTCTCGTCCGAAACATCGAAATATCGATTCAGGACAAACGATGATAGTCGATGGAGATCGCGCGCATCCAAGTCCATGAGCAGGAACGCCAGATCGTAGAGCGTATCGATATGCGAAAAATCGTCGGAAAACTCGATCGCGTCGAACAGTGTTGGCTGTCCGTCGACAAGACAAATATTGCGCAGATGCAGATCGCCGTGGCAGTGCCGGACCCGCCCGGCTGCTCTTCTTGCATCCAGGTCCACACGCGATAAATCGATCAACCTCAATGTTCTCGAGATTATCTCATCCACCTTGTCCACTGCGAACGTCTCCGGCGGAAGGGCGGCAAAGGACGATTTGTTGTTCTCTGCGATACTCCGGATTCCAGCGTGCCCGCCTCGCTGCTTATCAATATCGGCTGAGGCATGAAATGTGGCGATTTCGTCGGCGAGTTTTTCAACCATTGCTCTTCGAAGGCCACCCTGCTGCGCCGACAAACGATCGAACAGTGTTGCTTCGTCGAAACGGCGCATTTCCACAAGCCATTCCGCGGGCGCGCCGGCGCCATCGAGTTCCAGCCCGGCTTCTCCCATGGTCACGGCCCGTACGGCACGATATATGGTGGGCGCGGTCCGTTGGTTGATGGCTAGTTCCCGCCGGCAGGCCTGTTCGCGCGCCGCTAACGTCGTGAAGTCGAGAAACGGGAACTTCACTGCGCGCTTTAGCTTGTAAGCGGAATCTCCCGATAAAAATACTTCGGATACATGTGTGCTGATTCGCTTCGGTGGCAACCCATTCCGCGTCAGGTGTTCGCAGAGATACTCAATGACGTCCGATTGCGATGTCCCGCCATCCATCAGTGAAATTCGGCTCGCGCTTCTTCGACGCCTTCTGGATCCTCGTGAATAATGACTTCGGCGTTCGGATACGCCTGCATCAGTTTAAGCTCGACTGCATCCGAAATCTCGTGAGCGCGATGCAAGGACATCGCGCCATCCAGTTCTAAATGAAACTGGATGAACACGTGCACGCCCGAAGACCGCGTTCGCAAATCGTGCATCCCGCGGACATCGTCGTGTGCAAGGACGATGTCTTGGATGCGCTGCCGGTCGGCGTCGTTCAATTCACGGTCCATCAGAATCGCCAAAGCCGTCTTACCGATCCCCCACGCCCCTTTGACGATATAAAGCGCAATGAGAATCGCGATGATCGGATCGGCGTACTGCCAGCCGAGTGAACTCGAGAGAAACAGCGAAATCATCACGCCAATGTTGATGAGGACATCGGTCTGATAGTGCAAACTGTCCGCATCGATGGCGACGGAACCCGATTTCTTGACGACGTAACGCTGAAACGCGACGAGTCCCACTGTCAGAATGATTGAAAAGACAAGAACGGCGTAGCCGATTTCGGTGTTGGATATCGGTTGCGGGTGCACCACCCGCTCTCCCGCTTCCACCAAAAGAAACGCGGCGGACCCGCAGATAAACGCGGCTTGAGCCAAGCTCGCCAGGGGCTCCGCCTTGCCATGGCCGAACCGATGCTCTTTGTCGGCCGGTTGCAGCGCTTGATGGACGGCAATCAAGTTGACGACGGAAGCCGCGGCATCGAGAAACGAATCGATCAATGTCGATAACAGGCTGACGGAATCGGTCATCAACCAAGCGGCAAACTTCGTAACGATCAAAATCGATGCGACGCTAACCGACGCAATTGCGGCGGCGCGCATCAGACCGCCACCGACGATCTTCGGCGGCGTGTATTCGTTTACCTCAACGTGTTCGTGCGATCCGTCGGTCACGGAAACAATCGCTCCGTCCGCCAGTTATCCCCATCACGATGATAGACGATCCGCTCATGGAGGCGAAATTTTCCATCCGACCAGAATTCGATCACCTCGGGCACCACCCGGTACCCCGACCAATGCGGCGGTCTTGGAATATCACCGATGTTGAACTTCGCGGTGAACTCGGCAACCCTGCGTTCAAGGACGAACATTCCTTCCATCGGGCGGGATTGTTCCGACGCCCACGCGCCGATCCGGCTCCCCCTCGCGCGGCTGTTGTAATATGCATCGGCCTCGGCATCGGAGACGGACTCGGCCTTCCCTTCGACGCGGACCTGTTTGCGCAGCGTTTTCCAATGAAAATTCAATGCGACCCATGGATTACCCGCGAGTTCCTGCCCTTTTCGGCTCTGCAAGTTTGTATAAAAGACAAACCCTTGGCTATCGACGTCCTTGAGCAACACCATCCGCGACGATGGGCGCCCTTCCGAAGAAACGGTCGCCAGGTTCATGGCAGTTGGATCGTTGATCTCTTTTTCGGTCGCTTGGTCCAGCCACTCGGAAAACCGCTGGAAAGGATCTTTCATAAAACGCTCCGTGTTTACGCCGCACAGGTGACTGCCATCACTGCGTCGGCAGTATGAATGCCATATTTTCGGCAAACTTTAAGGGTAACATGCAAACTAAGGTAGCATGATCGCTGTCCTTATAGGCTATTATGGGGCCATTGGATTAGCGAAAGTTTCGCTTGGCTCCGATGGGATGTATCTGCCGTTCATTAACGGCGTAGTCGAGGAAAAAGAAATGACCGTAACAAAGCGAATTGCAAAACCCTTCGCCGTTGCCGCCATTTGCCTTTCCGTGGCAGCGTGCGAGCAAGGACGTGAAAACGAGCTCGTTGGGACACTCGCCGGCGCGGGACTAGGTGCGCTGGTCGGCGCCCAGTTCGGTGGAGGCAGCGGACAATGGATTGCCGGTACGGTAGGCGCCCTGGCGGGTGCCTGGGCCGGCAGCAAAATCGGCCAGTCTCTCGATGCCAATGACCGACAGTATTCCCAGCGCACAACCCAGGACGCGTTGGAATACAACAAGACCGGTCAAACATCGACATGGCGTAATCCCGACAGCGGCAATTCCGGAACAGTGACACCGGTTCGCACCTACCAAACCAGCGGAGGCGGAGATTGCCGGACGTTCGAGACGACGATTTACGTCAACGGCGACCAAGAGACAGGGATGGGCCAAGCCTGCCGCGACCAAGAAGGTAGCTGGAAAATCGCCAGTTAACATCACGCCGAGTGGCAAGATCGTCACCTAAGTGTCGACCTCTTGTGCCGTGGTGCACGTCTGCATAGGATGCGCGCCATGGATGCCGAGACAAGCGCGCAGAAACCTCCGATCAACGCCATGATTGTACCGGTCACGCCGTTACAACAGAACTGCAGCTTGATCTGGTGCACAGCGACCGACAAAGGGGCATTTGTCGATCCCGGCGGCGATATCGATAATTTGTTGGCGGCGGTCGATCAGGCGGGCTGCGAGATTGAGAAAATTCTCCTGACTCATGGTCATGCAGACCACGCAGGCGGCGCAGATGAGTTACGCGAGCGCTTGGGCGTTCCCATCGAAGGCCCACACATCGACGACAAATTCTGGATCGACGATATCCCGGAGAGTTCCGCCAAGTATGGCTTCCCCGGTGGCCGTTCGTTCGAGTCGGATCGCTGGCTCGTGGGTGGAGATACGGTGACCGTGGGCGCCGCAACGTTCGACGTCTATCACTGTCCCGGCCACACACCGGGCCATGTTGTCTTTCACCACCCTGACGCCGGCGTCGCTTTCGTCGGCGATGTCCTGTTTCAAGGTTCGATCGGTCGGACGGACTTCCCCAAAGGCGACCATGCCCAGCTGATTCAATCGATCACCACGCAACTTTGGCCACTCGGGGATGATACGGCGTTCGTTCCGGGGCACGGGCCAATGTCGACATTCGGCCAAGAACGCAAAACCAACCCGTATGTCGGCGGCACCTGAACGATAAACAAACGGATGGCACTATGACCGAGCATATCATCGACGACATTGCGGCGTTGGAGGCGGTCTACGACATCGCCCCGGCGGAAGCCTCTATCGTCAAAGAATCCACGGTTGTGACAGCCGAGTACGCGCGGCTCATCAACGCCTCGCCGTTCGTCGCCTTGGCGTCGGTCGGTGCTGACGAGGTCGATTGCTCGCCCCGCGGCGACAATCCAGGCTTCATCCATATCCACGACGAAAAGACCCTGATGATCCCGGACCGGCGCGGCAACAATCGGATCGACACGCTGCGCAATGTCGTCAAAGACCCGCGCGTGGCGCTGTTGTTTTTGATCCCCGGGTCCGGCACCACCCTTCGTATCAATGGACGAGCGCAATTGTCGATTGACCCTGAATTGCTCGACCGCTTCGCCGAGAAAGGCAAACAGCCGCGCTCCGTCATGATTATCACCATCGACGTCATGTATTTTCAGTGCGCGCGCGCCATCCTGAGGTCGAAATTGTGGGAGTCCGACCGTCATGTCGACCCGAAATCCCTGCCCTCTCCCGGCGAGATTTTAGCGGCACAAACAGCATCGCAAGTTGATGGCGGCATCGACGCGACCACATATGACGCGGAATGGCCGGGCCGAGCCGCGAAAACCCTGTGGTGAGGGCGCTTAAACCTTGCATATGGCGGGTTCGGCGCTAAAACTCCGGCCATCCTTAAAGTTTGTTCCGCACCGGAGAGCTCCCGTGACTGACACCTTGCATCCTTTTCGCTCGCACACCTGTGTCGAGCTCCGCGCCGAGCATGTCGGCCAGACCGTCCGCTTGTCCGGTTGGCTGCATCGCAAACGCGATCACGGTAATCTGCTGTTCGTCGATCTGCGCGACCATTACGGTATCACTCAGTGCGTCATCGACGTCTCGAGCGACCTTTTTGACATCACCGAGAACGCCCGCCCGGAAACGGTACTGACCATCACCGGCGAAGTGGTCAAGCGATCGGAGGATACGGTCAACGCCAGCATTCCGACCGGAGACGTCGAGGTCCGCATCCGCGCCATCAGTATCGAGAGCCCGGCAGAGGTCCTGCCGCTGCAGGTGGCCGGCGATCAGGAATACGGCGAGGACATCCGCCTGCGTTACCGGTTCTTGGACCTGCGCCGAGAAAAGATGCAGCGTAACATTTTGCTGCGGAACGGTGTCATTTCATCGATCCGCCGCCGCATGGTGGACGCCGGTTTTGCCGAATTCCAAACACCGATTCTCACCGCATCTTCGCCGGAAGGTGCACGCGACTATCTGGTTCCGGCACGGAACCACCCGGGCAAGTTCTACGCCCTGCCGCAGGCGCCGCAGCAGTTCAAGCAACTGCTGATGGTCTCCGGTTTCGACAAGTACTTTCAGATCGCGCCGTGTTTCCGCGATGAAGACGCCCGGGCGGACCGCTCTCCCGGCGAGTTCTATCAACTCGATTTCGAGATGGCGTTTGTCACGCAAGAAGACGTCTTCCGTACGATCGAGCCTATCATGGCTGGCGTGTTCGAGGAATTTGCTGACGGCCGCAGCGTCACATCGACGCCGTTCCCGGAGATTCCCTACAAGCAAGCGATGCTGAAGTACGGGTCGGACAAACCCGATTTACGTAATCCGATCGAGATTTCCGACGTCACCACGGCATTCGACGGTGGCGGCTTCGGGCTGTTCGCGAAGATCATTGCCGAGAAAGGCGCTGTCGTTCGCGCGATACCGGCCCCCGGTGCCGCCGACAAGCCACGGTCTTTCTTCGACAAGCTGAACGATTGGGCCCGCGCCGAAGGACAAGGTGGGCTTGGCTATATCGTCTTTGGCGCCGATGGCGAGCCCAAGGGGCCAATCGCCAAGAACCTTGAAGCGGACCGCATTGCATCCATCAAAGAAACCGCAGGCCTCGCGGATGGAGATGCCGTATTCTTCGTGTGCCAAGCGGAAGAGAGTGCGGCCAAGTTCGCCGGCATCGTCCGCGACCGCGTGTGTGACGAGTTGGATATTCGTGAAAGCGGCTGTTTTAAGTTTTGCTGGATCGTCGATTATCCGATGTATGAACTGGACGATGACGGCAAGGTCGAATTCTCGCACAATCCGTTTTCGATGCCTCAAGGCGGACTAGAGGCCCTCGAGACAATGAACCCGCTCGATATTCTGGCGTATCAGTACGACATCGTCTGTAACGGCGTCGAGCTGTCATCGGGCGCCATCCGGAACCACCGAGCCGATATTATGGTCAAGGCTTTTGCCATCGCCGGCTATGGGATGGATGTTGTCGAAGAGAAATTCGGCGGCATGCTGCGCGCGTTTCGTTATGGTGCCCCTCCGCACGGCGGCTCGGCGCCCGGCATCGACCGCATGGTGATGTTGCTCGCCGACGAGGAAAATATTCGCGAAGTCATAGCGTTTCCAATGAACCAACAGGCCGAAGACTTGCTGATGGGCGCACCGGCCGAAGTCGAGGCACGTCGACTAAAGGAACTGAGCATCAAGTTGGATCTGCCGAAACCTAAGAAGGTGGCCGTCGCAGAGGATTAATATCGGCAACGTAGAGTAATCCGCCGGCTTGCTCGTTATAGTAACAAAATTCCACGGTTACGCTGCTCATTCTTACGAAAAATCTGCAGACTCGCAGATTTGATCTCGACGATACAGTTCATGACGGATTATGCGTATGTGTCCGCCGAAGGATTTCGTATAGCATACGCGACCATAGAGTGTGAATTTGGAGGGCCGAGAGCCTGTGACAAACGAAGGTGTAAGAATCCTCATCGTCGAGGACGAACCGGAGCTCCTAGAACTCCTTGAGGCGGAGCTTTCGTCCGCCGGCTTTGGCACGATCACCGCAACGAACGGTGACGAAGCGTTGAACAAAGTCGTCGCCGAAAAACCGGACTTGACCCTGTGCGACATCATGATGCCGGTTATGGACGGGTACGAATTTCTTCGTCGTGTTCGCTTTGATCATCCTGAACTCGACATGATGCCGGTCATGTTTCTGACCGCCAAAGGCGAAACGACGGATATGATGACGGCCCTGGCCCTCGGCGTTGATGACTACATTACAAAGCCGTTTGACTTCGATTTGCTGATTGCCCGCGTTTGGTCCCGGATATCGCAGCTTCAACGGATCGCAGGATATCATGACAATCAACTCGTTAAAGTCTATCGACGGCTTTCTGAAGGCGGCGACGTCATCAATGACGAGGACGTGACGCCAGATGATCTGGGGGCGTCACTCGCCAGCATAGAAGTCCGCGATCAGACACCTGGCGCTCCTATCGTCGCGATCTGCGCCGCCGAAACGTCTGAGCGTGAGATCGTTCGCAACGCGGCCGAGCAAGCCGGCATGAATGTCTATGAAAGCGACTCCGCGGATAAACTGATGGCCGACTTTCCCAGTGTGAAACCAGCTATTCTATTCCTATCCTATCGGACATCCGACATCGCCGGCTTTTACGTTGCCAATCACCTCAAGGGGGAAACCGGCGGTGTTCTTCCAATTATTTTTCTCGCTGGCGAAGAAACACCTTTTACCGAGGCGATGAAGCTACCGAATTCCTTCGACGACTACCTGAATACACACGAGGTCGATCAGCGCTTTGTGACGCTGTGCGAAAAATGGCGTAACGGCGTCGGCGATTGATTCGGGACACAAAGGGTCGAGGGTCATTCATTTCGGCAGTCTTATAGTAAAGGTCGTCCCCGTCCCTACCTCACTCGTTACGCCGATCGTGCCTCCATGCATTGAGAGGAATTTTCGGCACATGTGTAAACCTAGACCCGCTCCGGGAAGGCTTGACGTTGTTCGGACCCGATAATACCGATCGAAAATCTTCGTCAGCTCGGTCGTCGGGATACCGGGGCCTTGATCGGCAATATCGATCACAATTTCGTCGTCGTCATCCTTTACAGTGACGTCAACCGGGTTCGGTTGCTGTGAGTACTTTAGCCCGTTGGTGACGACGTTCTCTACCGTGCGCTCGATCAGATGCGGATCCGCGAAGGAGACAAGTTTACCGGTCCCAACCTGGACTTTAACGCGATCGATACCCTCGACTTCATTGAGGCGCCCGGCCACGTCACGACAAAGTTGCGCGATATCGACATCGCGGCATTCCATATCAATTTCGTTCGCGTCGGCCTTTGCTAGTTCCAGTGTCGAATCGATCAGTTGCGTAATGCGTCGGACATTGTTTCGAATGCTTTCCAGCCGCCGTGACAGCTCGTCGTCCTTCGTGGCCCTTCCCAACGTCGAGCTCAATCTTTGGGCGGTTGCATCAATCACGGCCAACGGCGTCCGAAATTCATGCGTCGCCATGGACATAAACTCACGCTGCATCTCATTCACCGCGCGTTCTCGCTCCAAGGCATCCTTGAGCTGATCTGCCTGATCCGTCAACGCTGTCTCCAGCGCCTTGCGATCGGTCACATCTCGGATGACGCCGACGAAATGCGGTCGTTCGCCGATTTCGCAATGGCCGACGGACAACTCCATCGGAAACGTTGACGCATTCTTTCTCTGGCCGCGCACTTCACGCCCACTCCCGATGATTTTTGCGTCGCCCGTCGTCAAGTAATTTTCTATGTAGCCATCATGCTCACCCCGAAAAGGCTCGGGCATCAACATCCTGACGTTTTGTCCGATGACTTCTTGCGGAACATAGCCGAACAGTTTCTCACAGGCCGGGTTAAACAGTTCAACTCTACCGGTGTCATCAATAATGATGATTCCGTCGACTGCCGTTTCAAAAACCGATCGGAGACGTTCCTCGCTATCACGAACACGTTGCTCGGCCTCAACCCGCGCGGACACGTCGCGAACGATACCGACGAAGAAAGGTGGGTCGGAGTGCTTTGACATCCCCACCGACAATTCCATGGGAAAGACGCTGCCGTCCTTCCTCAATCCTTGGACCTCTCGTCCAATACCGATTATTTTGGCGTTGCCGGTGGTCAAATAGTTCGAGATGTATTCATCGTGCTGATCGCGATACGGGGGCGGCATCAGCATCCGCACATTCCGTCCCATCACCTCGTCCGGTGTATAGCCGAAAATTGCCTCACACGCAGGATTGAACTGCATGATATTTCCGTTGGTATCGATCGAGATCGCACCATCGACGATGGTCTCGAATAAGACGCTACCGACTTGGGTCTTTGGCATGAATTGTTCCCCTCGCGTTGCATATTCGAGGGGTTACCGTCGTGGCTCAATACGTATTTAACGTCGTTACCGCTTCCTTGAGCTTGTCGTATTCGTCGCAACCGAACAAACATGCGTCATCAAGCCGAGCCAACAAAACCTTGGCCTCATCGATCCGCCCCGTTTGGACATAGAGCATCCCGAGATACTCGAGCGCGCCTTTGTGCTCGTCGTCGAGCGCCAGGGCTTTGCCGTAGTGCCCTTCGGCTTCGTCCATCCGGCCCTGTTTTCGAATCGCATAGCCCAACAGATTCCACGCATCGGCGTTGTTCGGCTCATTTTGAACCACGGCCTTGAGAAGCCCCTCTGCCGCCGGATAATCGGACTTATCGAGCGCCGCGCGCGCGTCGGTCAACGGCCCGGATGCCGGTGCGCTGGGCTCCGTGTCGGCGGCGTGCAGTGGGTTCACGCTCAACATAAGGCCAAAGACGGCAATAATAACTGAATAACGCATAGTGTCAGATCCTTCGCTGTTCCTGACGCTTTTACGCGCCCGGATGTGCAACCGGATCACGCAAGCTTTTGTTTCAAGTAGGGCATCAATCCCCCTGCCCCGACAATGGTCATTAAATGATCCGGTATCGGTTGACAGTGATAGGTATCACCCTGTGTCTTATTCTGGATTTCGCCCGTTCGTGGATCGACCGACAGCTCGTCACCCATCGCTATTTTCGACGCATCGGGACAGACAAGGGCAGGCAAGCCGATGTTGAAGCAATTGCGATAGAAAATGCGCGCAAATGAATGCGCCACAACAACGCGAATACCCAGAGCTTTGAGAAATTGAGGTGCCGTCTCCCGCGAAGAGCCGATACCCATGTTGTCTGTGGCAACGAAGACGTCGCCTTCCCGCACCTCTTGGGCAAATCGCGCGTCGACGTCGCGCAAACAGTTCTTCGCTCCGTCCAACATGTTTCCGGTCCCTTGGTACGAGCCGATCGGCGCCAAGACGTCGGTATCGATATTCGCGCCGTAGGTCCAGGCGCGGCCGTTAATCGTGCTCATAGGAATTCCCTCGGGTCGGCGATTTCGCCCTTCAAGGCCGACGCCGCGACCGTATACGGCGAGCCCAAGTACAGTTTCGATGACTTCGGCCCGGCGCGGCCGACGAAGTTCCGGTTAGTCGACGAGATACCGACCGCGTTCTCATCAAGTCGCGCGGCGCCCAAACCGATGCACCCGCCGCACCCGGTCGGCAGGATCACACCGCCGGCGTCCTCAATCACCTGCAACAAGCCTTCCTCGCGGGCCTGCTCGCCCATCGCGATCGACGATGGCGCGACCATGAACTTAAACCCCGATGGGACTTTGCGGCCACGCATGACGTCCGCCACCATGCGAAGGTCGTCTAGTTTCGCCCCGGTGCACGCACCGATATACGCCTGATCCAACTTGGTGCCGATGTGCTCGGTAATCGGTCCGGCGTTCTCGGGGCTTGATGGCGCGGCGACCTGCGGCGTTAATGCGTCGCCGTCGACAACAATGGTTTTCGCATAGGTGGCATCCGGATCTGAGCGCCATGTCATGATATCGACATCCTGTGCGCCCCACTCTGCCAAAGCGGCAGCGGTTTTTTCATCCGGTTCGCAGTATCCGGCTTTACCGCCCAGTTCCGCCGCCATGTTCGCCAACGTCATGCGATCTTGTACCGACATGGCGTCGACCGCAGCGCCGCCGTATTCAATGGCTTGGTAGTTAAACCCCATAATCCCGTGATCACCGCAAAGCTTTAAGATGACGTCCTTTCCCGACAGGCCACGCCCCAGGGCCCCGGTCACTTCGATCCGCACCGTTTCCGGTACCCGAACCCAGATTTCACCCGTCGCCAAGACACCTGTCATTTCCGTCGCACCGATCCCGACCATGAACGCGCCGAACGCACCACCGGTGACGGAATGGCTATCGCCGCCGACAATGAACATGCCCGGCTTCACGTGCCCCGCTTCCGGCAGGACGATGTGGCAGATTCCCTGTTCTTTAATGAAGTGAATGACGTTGTGCTGTTCGGCCCATTGCTGGGCATGCGCTTGGATGTGCTGATGCGCCTCGACGTCGTCGTTGATGTAGTGATCGGTAATCACCACCAGTTTGTTCATATCCCAGACCGGCACACCCAATTCGTCCAGATATTTTCCGGCGGCGCGCGGCCCGGCGCTGTCGTGCATCATGGCGAGGTCGACATTACAGGTGACTATTTCACCCGGGCTCACACTGTCGACACCGGCAGCCTTGGCGATAATTTTCTCGGCGAGGGTCAGCGGCATGGTTCCTCCCATTTGTTAAATAACTTTCTTGTCGCGCAGCGCGGCGATGCCAGCGTCATCGTATCCCGCATCACGCAATAAGGCATCGGTATCGGCGCCCAATTTCGGCGCAGGATTGGCGGGGGCATCGACACCCCCCGCACGGACCGGCGGCGCGACATAGCGGTACTGCCCATGTTCGGGCAAGTCCACATGCTGCAAACGCCCATGATTCGTCACGAAGGGGTTGTCTAACGCCTGCTGAACGTCGTTGATCGCCGCCCCCGGCACTTTGCCCGCAAAGACTTCAAGCCATTCCGCCGTGGTCTTGGTCGACAACGCGCCATCGAGCAATTCTTCGACAAGCGGGCGATTTTCGAACCGGTCCTTGAAAGTCTTGAACCTCGGATCGTCGGACCATTCGGGGTGCTCGATCGCCTCACATAGCGCCGGCCAGAATTTTTCCTTGTTGCACATCAGATAAATCCAGCCGTCCTTGGTCTTGTACAACGCGCACGGTGTCAGGGCCGGATGGGCGGAGCGCGGCAACCGCCCTTGGACATGCCCCTCGTTCAAGAACCACATCGCCGGATATCCGAGGTTACAAAGCGCGATATCGAACAGACTGACATCCATGTCGCGCCCAATGCCGGTCGCGCGCGCGCCGGTGATCCCCGTCAACACCGCGTAGGACAGTGCCAGTCCCGTCATTTGATCGACGACCGACAAGCCAAACCGGGTCGGCGGATGCTCCGGCTCCCCGGTCAACGAGAACCATCCCGCTTCCGCCTGCATCAGATAATCGAACCCGGGCCAGGTTCTTCGCGGCCCTTCGCGGCCATATGCCGACAGATGCGCGCAAACGATCTTTGGATTTACGTCTTTCAACGCATCGTACGTCAGGCCCAGTTTTTCCGGCACGTCGCCCCGCAAATTCGACGCGACCGCATCGGCACGGGCGACGAGTTTCCGAAACACCTCTCGGCCGTCGTCGGATGTCAGGTCCAACGTGACACTGCGTTTATTGCGATTATAGGCGTGGAAAAACTCCGAAGACCCATCTCCGAACCAGTACGGACCGATGTCTCGGGCAAAATCACCGCCCTCCGGGTTTTCGATTTTGACGACATCGGCACCTTGATCGGCGAGGAACATGGTCCCAAACGGACCGGCGCCGTATTGCTCCACGGCCAACACCCGCAGGCCGTCGAGAGGGAGTTTCTGATCGGACATACCCTGTTACGACGCCCGCTCGACAAGTTGTTTGGCAATGATGATCCGCTGCAATTCGTTGGTCCCTTCGCCGATGCACAGCAACGGTGCGTCGCGATAATAGCGTTCCACGTTGTATTCCGGCGAATACCCGTATCCGCCATGAATGCGCATGGCTTCCTCGGCGTTGCGGATCGCCGCCTCGGTCGCGTTCAACTTGGCCATGCCCGCTTCCATATCGCAGCGGCGTCCCTCGTCGTAAGCAACGGCGGCCTTCTCGACCAAGCTTCGCGCCGCTTCGACACGGGTCGCCATTTCGGCCAGCTTGATCTGGATCGCCTGATGTTCGCAGATCGGCTTACCGAACGTTTTGCGTTGCATCGCATAGGCCAGCGAGTCGTCCAACGCCGCCTTGGCCACACCGACGCCCCGCGCGGCGACATTTATGCGGCCCAACTCCAAGCCGCCGAGGATTTGTTGCAAGCCACGTCCTTCGGCGTCGCCGATCAACATCGATTGCGGTACGCGGACGGACGGGAATTCCACCTCGCCCGTATCGATCCCCCTATAGCCGAGCTTTTTCAGCTTCCGCGCTTTGTACCCCGCCATTTTAGGGACCAACAAAAGGCTCATCCCCTTGTGGCGCGGGTCGACGTCCGGGTCGGTTTTGACCAACACCGCGAGATAATCCCCCATCACCGAATTGGTGATCCACGTCTTGGTGCCGTCGATAACGTAATCATCCCCGTCCTTCGACGCGCGGGTTCGGATACTTTGCAGATCGGTCCCGGCGTCGGGCTCTGTCAGAGCGATCCCGCCGCGCAGTTCGCCGGACGCGAACTTGGGCAAAAACTCGTTTTTCATCTCGTCCGTGCCGAAACGCTCAATCGCCGCCGTCATGATCAGGTGCGAATTGAAAATGCCCGAAACGGACATCCACACTGCCGACACCCGCTCGACAATTTTCGCATAGGTCTGAACGTCGAGACCCAGCCCGCCGTACTCAGGCGAAATGGTTGCCCCGAACAAACCGAGATCCGCCATTTTGTCGGCGATCTCTTGCGGGTATTCGTCGGCGGCCTCCAGGTCGCGGACGTAGGGCGCCACGTCTTTTGCTAAGAACTTGTCGATGGCGTCCAGAA
Source organism: Rhodospirillales bacterium (assembly GCA_965222395.1). Lineage (GTDB taxonomy): Bacteria > Pseudomonadota > Alphaproteobacteria > Rhodospirillales > Casp-alpha2 > UBA4479. Next base: position 594,061 of record OZ244947.1, on the reverse strand, counting down.
TGATGGTGCCATCGTCTTGTTGCACAGAATCGGGCATGTGCTTCTAATACCCCGCCTTGTCGTCGACCGCATGACCGCGCTTCGGGATCAGCATATTCCGCTCGAACGAGATCACCTCAACGCCGTCCTGGTTTTTGCCGCGGGTCAGGATCGTGACGATCCCCTGCGTCGGGCGGGATTTGCTTTCACGCACCGCCAACACTTCGCTTTCGGCATACAACGTATCCCCGTTGAAAACCGGCGCCGGCATCTTCACCTTGTCCCAGCCCAGATTGGCGATGGTCTTCTGGCTCACGTCCGACACGCTCATGCCCGCGACAACGGACAGGGTCAGGCACGAATTGACCAACGGCTTGCCGAACTCGCTGTGTTTCGCGTACTCGGCATCGAAGTGCAGCGGATGCTGATTCATGGTCAACAGCGTGAACCATGTGTTGTCGGTCTCGGATATCGTCCGGCCCGGGCGGTGCTCGTAGACATCGCCGACGGTAAAATCCTCGAGATACCGGCCATACGATTCCCGATACCGGTTCGGCCCGACTTCTCTCGCTTCTGCGACCATTACTCCGCCGCCTGCGCCGTCGGGCGCCCCGCCGCCAATACTGCGCTAACGGCGTTCTGCGTATCCATTGCCAGGATCGCATCGGCGAACCGTGCCGCCCCAGCGTCACCCAAATACGGCGCCGACAGCCCATCGAACTTGGCGCGGAATTCCTCGACGCTCATAAAGTTCTCCGGCTCGCCCTTCGGCGCGCTGACCAGTTGGCTAAACGTGCCTTTCGGCGTCGTGATGGTCGCCTTGCCAGCCATAAATCTTGGGAACAGGTCTTCGACCTCGGGATCGTTCACACAGGTGACCTTTTTGGTCAGTGCCAACGTTGCCGCGTCGGTCAGGTGCGTCGCGTAATGGTCCCATTTCAGGGTCCCTTCCCGTGCCACCACCGCAGCGCAGAACGGCATCGAAAACTGTCCGTCGACGACGCTGGTCGGCGCCTGTTTTTCTTCTTCCGGGAAGCTGACGATCTTCATGCCGGTCTTCGGCAGGCCCACTTCGATCGCATCAATCTCGTCGGCGCTTAGCCCTTCATCCCGCATGAGCTGGATGATCGCATCCATCGCGGCGTGGGTGTATCGGCAACTCGGGAACGGCTTCACGGCGAGACGCAGAGTTTCCCAGTCTTCGTTCAGGGCCGCGGTTGCTTTGTTTCCATCGGCATTCGGCGCGTAGGCGTGCAGGAAGCCCCACTTGCCTTCGAACGCCTCCCGCGGTCCCTGAAAGCCCTCTTTGGCCATCACAGCGCACATCAATCCGTTTTGCGCGGCTTGGCCGACATGGGAACGTTTGGTCCACGAGCCGTCGGCAAGGAACTGCATCGATCCCGCCGATTGGCTGAGGGCAATCCCGAAGGCGCTCTCAATAGCCTCGGCATCAAGACCCAAGAGCTTTCCGGCCGCCGCCACGGCCCCGAAAATGCCGCAGGTCGCTGTCGGGTGGAAGCCGCGATCATAATGATCCGACGGTCCCAGTGCCAAAGACAACCTGATCTGAATTTCATAGCCTGCAACGCAGGCAGCCAATAGGTCTTTTCCGGATGCGCCCGCCATCTCGGCCGCCGCCATTGCCGCCGGAACGATCGGCGCCGACGAATGCAACGACGCCTCGGCGTGGGTGTCATCGAAATCCAATGAATGCGCCAATGTCCCGTTCAACAGCGCCGCCGCAGACGGCAGGTATGACTGGGTGTCACCCGGCACCGCGCATTCCCCGCCAGCGAGGCCCATCCGTTCGATGGCACGCACCATCGGCGGGGTGGATTCCACATCGTTCCTCGCCCGGACCATGATCCCGGATACGTCCAGGATCAGTAGTTTGGTACGTTCGATCACATCGGTTGGGATGTCTTCGTATCTGAGGTCGGCGGCAAAAGAAGCCAGCCGCTTACTGATGGCGGTCATGGTGTGTCTCCCAATGAAGGCGTCGTTACGTGACGCGCTATTCGTTGGGACAATTTCACCATAGGCTTGGCGATTGTTCAAACCGGGGACGTTGGATCGCCGACGCTACTCGGCGGCGTAGTGCTTTTCGTCCTCGTAGTACTCGGGAAAACCGACGATCGCCTGCAGTTCCTGGAAGGTGATCCGCGATTGCAGGTTTTGCTCGCCGGCCTTGATCTGCTGCAGCGTATCCTGCATCGCCTTGATCGCCGACAACATGGTCGCCACCGGCCAAATGGCGATCTTGTAGCCGATGTCCTCTAGCTCCTTCGGCGACAAATACGGGGTTTCGCCCTGTTCGACCATGTTGGCCATTTTCGGACCCGGAACGTCGGTGTTGTAGCGCTGCATTTCCTCAAGGTTCTTCGGCGCTTCCAAAAACGTAATATCGACGCCGGCATCGACGAACGCGTTACAACGGCCGACGGCTTCGTCCATTCCGTTTGTCGCGTTGGCGTCGGTCCGCGCCATGATCAAGATATCGCCGCCCGATTGGCGCAGTTCATCCCGCGCGTCGCAGGCCGCTTTGACCCGTTGCACGGCCTCTGCCGTCGGAACGACCTGCTTGCCACGAGTGTGGCCGCATCGCTTGGGCGCGACTTGGTCTTCGATCATCACACAGGCGAACCCGGCTTGGGCATAGCCTTGAACGGTCCGTTTCACATTGATTGCATTGCCATATCCGGTATCGCCGTCGCCGATCACCGGAATGTCGACCGCGGCGCATAGATTGCGGCCCTGATCGACCATTTCGGCGTAACTGATCAGGCCGGTATCCGGTAATCCGATCCGCGCCGCCGAGACGGCGAAGCCGCCCATAAAGGCGGCGTCGAAGCCCGCTTGTTCCACCAATCGCGTCGACATGGCATCGAAGACGCCCGGCATGGAAATCAATCCGGGGTGATCCAAAAGGGTCTGAAGTTTCGCGGCGGCAGTCATGATGTCTCTCCCATTGTCAGTCGTCGTTATTTTATATGGATATGGGTATTTCAGCGTCCGTTGAACACCGGCGGGCGTTTGGCCAAGAAGGCTGCCACGCCTTCGGCGTAATCCTCGGAATCGCAGGGCACGTAACTCTCGCGGACTTCCGTATCGTTGAGGGGGCCCGTCGAGTTCAATAGCCGGTTGACCAATTTTTTCGTCATCCGCGCGCCCAAGGGTGCACCGCCGGCGATACGGGCCACCGTTTCGGCGAGCTCTCTCTCCAGGTCACTATCGGCCACAACCCGTGTCAGAAGCCCTTTGGCCATGGCCGCCTCCGCGGTCAGAATTCCGCCTTCCAACAGCAACTCCAGCACCACGGCTTTGCCGACCAAGTCCAAGACCGGCTTCATCTCGGCCGCGGCGAAGGCATGGCCGATACGGTTGATCGGCACGCCGAATTTAGCGTTATCCGATGCGATACGCAGATCGCAGCACGCGGCGATTTCCAAACCACCACCGGTGCACGCCCCCCGGATCGCGGCGATCGTCGGATGCACACAATTCTGTAACGCCATCAACGCGGCTTCAGTGGCCTTGCCATATTCGTAGGCTTGCGCCCCGTCGGCGCGGTTTTCCGGAAATTCGGAAATGTCGGCCCCGGCGGCAAAAGCCTTGTCCCCCGCGCCCTTCACGACGACGCAGCGCAAACCGGTATCGGCATCAAGCATCGCGATGGCGTCGCTCAGCGCGCCCCAGGCCGCCAAGGTCAAGGCATTGCGTTTTGTGGGATTGTTCAGGACCAAGGTCGCAACGACCCCGTCTTTCTCGATCAGGATGGGATCGCCGCTCATTCCGCGTTCAGCACCCGCACGGGGTCTCCATTCCGAACGGATAGAATATCTTCTACCGCCTCGGCATAAACGATGTCGTATAACTCCTGAACAACGTAGCCCGTATGTCCGGTCAGGACGGCATTATCCAGGCGTCGCAGCGGATGTTCGGGGGCCAGCGGTTCGATATCGAAGACATCGATGCCCGCGCCGCCGATCGCACCCGTCTTGAGCGCCTCGATCAATGCGGCCTCGTCGACAATCGGACCACGCGACGTATTCACCAGATACGCACTTTCTTTCATCTTCGCGAACTCGTCCGCACCGACAAGACCGCGGCTCCGGTCACTCAAAATCAGATGGATCGAGATTACGTCTGAGTCGCGAAACAGCTCGTCCTTCTCGACCCGTCGCACGCCGACCTCCGCACATCGCTCATCGGTCAGGTTCTGGCTCCAGGCGATGACGTCCATCTCCATGGCAAGGCCGAATTTCGCCACTCGCGCGCCAAGCTTGCCGAGACCCAAGATACCTAATGTCTTACCGTTCAAACCTTCGGACACATGCCCCTGCCAGCCGCCCTGGCGCATCAACGCACTTTCCTTGGATATCTTTTTGTACAAATCCATGATCAGGGCCGCTGCGTGCTCCGCCGCCGGATACGGCAACATACGTGTGCCGCAAACGGTGACGCCCTGCGACCGTGCCTGATCCATATCGATCGCCAAGTTCCGCATGCCGGTTGTGACGAGCGTTTTCAGATTGGGCAATTTCTGCAGTTGAGATGCAGGAAAACGCGTCCGCTCCCGCATGCAGACCAAGGTGTCGAAAGGCGCCAACGCCTGGGCAATCTCGTCTTCGTCCCAACCGAGGTGCGTATCGAACACGGTGATTTCCGTGTCATCGCCCAACAACGACCAATCCGCCGAACTCAACGCCGCGTTCTGATAGTCGTCCAATATCGCCAACTTACTCGGCATAATCGTTTCCTCATATTTTTTGTTATCGCCGTCGTCAGAAATATGCTTCGGCATGGGGGGCGTGTTGTGTACGACAGGTTATGTCGAATGTCCCGACAATCAACCTCCGAGACAGCGTTGCATCGAACATTGGACGGGCAAAGAGATCGGTCCCGAAACTCTTTGTATTTTTACCTGGCCGTCTGAGTCAATTGCGTGGGGGCTAGAACCGCGTCAACAGCGAGCCCCGCCTAAAGACGTACCGGTGGAAACGACAATCCTACGAACTCGACGAATTGCGGTCCTCAGCCCATTGCTTTGCTGCATCCGCATATTGCTGAATCTCGGCGGTACCAAGTTCCGATAGACGGTAGACGCCCCGTGTCTCGCGTTCGAACCAACCATAATAGTTTTTCTGGAGTATCGACCCTGCTTTCTCGACGCAGGTTGACGCTCTGATTTCCGACACCCTTAATGCCTTGCCACCAAGCAGGGTCATTGCACAACAGATCGCATCTTGGCGGTACGCGGTGATGATTTTCTGTCTCGTGACGCCTGCGGTATTTGGGTCGCCCGACCTCGTCATAAATTCCTTTTTTAGCCGTGTTTGTTTGCGTTGATTTTTTTTGGGGCGGTACGGTGCCGGATCGAGAAGAACCTCAATTTGACGTTCGTATTCGTTCACGGGATCGACAAAAAGGAGCCCAAGGCCCAAACGGCGGCATAGCGCGACGGTCGACCGTCTTCGCCTTCGCCAATTCCGGCGTTTTGCCGGGGTGTCCGGCTTTTTCACCGCCAAGTAAACATCGTCGCTCAACTTTTGACGATCGACGCCCTGAAGAATGAGTTCGAGTGAGAAGGCAATCTTCAACTCGATAATGACGGTCGTTGCGTCGTCATTCTGCGCAACGACATCGCACCCCATGACCTCTGATTTGACCTCGAATCCATTATCCTCGAAGAAACGCTTTACCGGCGCATACAAATCAGTTTCTCGAGTCATAAAAGCCTTCCGTCGGCCTTCGCGGATGAGCCTAACGCTCTGCGCGGCAAGTAACGTCAGATCTCTGCCCTGACAGTTTCTGGCCCTCCGCATGAAACATCATCTGCATTTTAACCATCAGTGTATGAACAACCTCGTAACGCGCACGGCCAATTCGCGCATCCTTGGAAAGCGACGACAGCGCTCGTTTTCGCGACGTGAATTCCAGAAAGGTCAGTGAGAGAGGAAACCGCAATCGCCCTATTTAACAACATCTTAATACCAATCCCTCATCTTAAGGCCGTCGAATGTCTGTATTCGCGCTGACCAATACCCTGACATTCAACAAGAGATCGCGCGGCCAGCATTTGTTGCAAAGCCTCGGTTCGGAGCCAGAACATTTGAGTGAGACTGTCACTAAATCCAATTCTGAGACCGGCGGCGCGGACGCATCCGGTCAGAAGAACGATGACGCGCCACGCCCTATCAGGCCAGATGGCACAACGGACTGGGCTGTTGTCTTTGACGATCCCGAGAAAGGCATCATAACCGCTGTCAGACTGACCACCTCACCGAAACAGCTATCGGCGGTTCTTTCGAGCGCCACGAAGCTCCTGTATCGCCGCAAACGGGATGCCGAAGCAAAAACGAGATTTGAAAACACCATCGCCGGATTCATCAAACGCCACGGCGCAGGTGATTTCGACTCCATCCGGATAGAGGTCATTCGATTCCTTGATCGTGAGAAGCGTCTCCGCATCCGCAAGGCGGCACAATACGCCAGGAACAAACGCCTATCGCAAGGCATCGAGCGGCGCAAAGAATCAACAGATACCAAGTCGCAGACATGGTGGAAAAAACCGGTTCTAATCGGCATCGGAGTCATCTCGGTCGTGATTGCCGCATATTTTCTGATGACATTTTTGTCGGCGGAGCAAGAACCGAGAACCGATGCGGTCGGAGCCCACGAAACTAACGAGTCTTCCGAGCGCGAGGCGACCCCTGCACCAAAGACCACACGTCCCTCACCACCCCCGGCACAGGTGCCGGTTGTCCTGCTGAAACCGATACCCGTATCGATGTTGCAACGCGGCCAAACACGACGTGTACTGATTGTCCCAGTGATTGAACTACACGATGAAGATGAGTGGGAGCCTCTTTGTGCTTTGGGGCCGTATGTTATCGAGGCGATCATTCTCCAAACCCATGCCGCCAAAAATGACGGTCAAGAATTATCGGCGTCTTTACTCGGTAGCCTGGGGCTTCGTATTTGGAAGGACTTCGCGGGCCATCCATCCGTGCCGCTGGCGGCCCACCCGCTATCTCTTCGAGACGCTAACGATCTGCCACGCCGCGCGGTTGCGACGGCGGAAAAAGGTTGTGTAAGGTTGAAATTGGACAAGGCATCCGCTCGAGCCCAATAGTCGCGAAGTCCTCGATTTGATAGGCGTCGCGTAGTCGTCGTTCAGAATCAATAACGGCGTTCACAAACATCTGCTATTTGCCGGTTCGGCGGCATATCGTATACGACAGGTTATGTCGAATGTCCTCTCAGTCAGACATATAGACGGAATTGCCGTCGTTCAGTTGTCGAACGCGCCCGTCAACGCGTTGAGCCACGCGGTCCGCACAGCGCTGCATTCGGCGGCAACTGACCTGACATCGATTGATGGCCTCAAGGCCATTGTCATCGTGGGTGACGGCCGATGCTTCTCCGCTGGTGCCGATATATCGGAATTCGGTAGCGAACCGCCATCGGGCACGCCGACCTTGCCGGAAACGATTGCCGCGCTGGAAAACGCTCGCGTGCCTGTGATTGCCGGACTTCATGGGTTTGCGTTCGGCGGCGGCCTGGAACTGGCAATGGGCGCACACTACCGGATTGCCCATCCGGATACCCGGGTCGGCCTGACAGAAGTCGACCTCGGCATCATTCCGGGCGCTGGGGGGACCCAGCGGCTCCCTCGGTTGGTCGGCGTAAAGAATGCTGCCGCTTTGATTGCACGCGGCAATCGTATCGGGGCTGAGAAAGCCCATGAATTGGGCATCTTCGACAGTCTCTGCGAACGCGGCGAGGATATCACTGAAGCAGCCGTGTCCTTCGCCGGGCGATTGGTATCTGACGGCACCGGCACGAGGCCCACGTCCATGCGGACAGACCGGATTGAGGCCGCCGATGTCGCGACCCGAAGCGTGAGCGAGTTACGCGCAGATATCGTCAAGAGATCAAAAGGACGCGAAGCACCGCTGCGAGCCTTGGATAGTGTACTCAATGCAGCAACGATGTCATTTGCCGACGGTATGGCGATGGAGCGGCAAATCTTCTTGGAGTTACGCGATGGTTTCGAGGCCCGCGCCATGCGCCACTTGTTCCGGGCGGAACGTGCCGCCGCCAAGATTGACGGCCTGCCCAAAGACGCGCCGATTGCTGAAGTGCGAACCGCCGCCGTCGTCGGTCTTGGTACCATGGGGCAAGGCATCGCCTTGGTGCTGGCACGAGCGGGGGTCGAAGTCACAGTCTTGGAAATCGCCGAAGACCGGCTAGACAACGGCTTGGGGGCTCTCTCCAATGGCCTCGCCGACCGGGTCACGCGGGGACGCATGACCCAAGACGCGATGGACGCGGAGCTTTCTCGGATTACCGGCACGACGGATATCCAAGACCTCGCAGATGTAGATCTGGTCATCGAAGCCGCATTGGAAGACATGGAAGTGAAGAAAGCCATCTTCCACGATCTGGATTCTGTCTGCCGCGCCGACACGATTCTGACGACCAATACGTCGAGCCTGGACATCGACGAGATCGCAAGCGTCACGCAAAGGCCTGAACTGGTCGCAGGCGCGCATTTCTTTGCACCGGCACAGGTGATGAAACTGCTGGAACTTGTGCGCGGTAAGAACACATCGCCGCATACCATGGCGACGCTGATGGCGCTGGCAAAACGGACCGGAAAGGTCGGTGTCGGCGTCGGGAATGCATTCGGCTTCGTCGCCAATCGCATGTATCACCGATATACATGGCAGGCCTATTTCATGCTTCAGGAAGGCGCGATACCGGAACAGGTCGACGCCGCCATGCAAGACTTTGGCTTCCCCTTAGGATGCCTTGCCGTGGGGGATATGTCCGGGCTCGATGTCGCATATCACGTGCGGAAAGCACAGCGCGAGATCGGGGACATCACATCGGACATGCCCTACCCCGTGATCGCCGATCGGGTCGTCGAAGCAGGTTACCTCGGCCGTAAGTCGGGCCGTGGCTGGTATAATTACGAGTCCGGCAAAGCGCGTCCCGATGACGATGTTAATGCATTGATTGAACAGGTATCGTCGGAGCTTGGCATCGCACGGCGTCACATATCGGATGATGAAATTCAAGAACGCTGCCTGTTCGCCTTGATCAATGAAGGCGCACATCTGCTTGGGAATGGTGTGGCAACGCGGCCTGGCGACATCGATGTCATCTGGCGTTATGGATATGGCTTTCCCGTTTGGCGAGGCGGGCCCATGTTCATCGCCGAAGACATGGGGCTGCAACAGGTTGTTGAGACCCTTGAACGGCTACGCGATAAACACGGACCGATGTTCGAACCGGCGGCGCTTCTACGCAGCCGCGTTAGCGCCGGAAAGACAACGTTTGTAGATTAACGACCGAAACGCCATATGCTGGGAAAAGCGTGGCAATCAATAACATGACGGAGGATGGCATGACGTGGCTTGATGGAAATACCCGTAACGACGTTCCGGCAGGACAGCGGCTCAAATCGCTGCTGGACCGAGATCAAATCCTCCGTGTGCCGGGGACTCACAACCCACTTGCGGCCCGTCTCGCCATGCAGGAAGGGTTTGAGACGCTCTATATCTCGGGCGGCGCGGTCACGGCGAGCCTGGGACTTCCAGACCTCGGCGTTATGATGTTGGACGAGTTGTGTTTCATCACCCGGATGGTGTCCCGTGCGACTGACTTGCCGCTCATCGTCGACGGTGATGTCGGATACGGCGGAACACTGAATGCCATGCGAACCGTCCGCGAGTTGGAGCAAGCCGGCGCCGCCGCTGTCCATATCGAGGATCAAATGCTGCCCAAGAAATGCGGCCACCTGAACGACAAGCGGTTGATTTCAGCGGAGGACGCCGCCGCCAAGATTGCCGCGGCCAAAAAGGCCAGCCGGGATCTTGTGATCATTGCCCGCACGGATGCGGCAGGTGTCGAAGGGATCGACGAAGCGATCCGCCGCGCGAACATGTACAAGGATGCCGGTGCAGACGTACTGTTTCCCGATGGCCTCGTGTCGGAGCAAGAATTCCGTCGATTCGCCGACGAGACGACCGGTCCGTGCATGGCCAACATGACCGAATTCGGTAAAACCCCTCATTTCACCGGGCAGGCATTTCAAGAAATGGGCTATAGCATCGTGATCTGGCCCGCCACGTCGATGCGGGTCGCTGGATTTGCGATGCGTGACCTTTACCGGCACATCAAGGCAACCGACGGCACCTCTGGATTCGAGGACCGGATGCTGACCCGCCAAGAGGGATATGACGTCATTGGTTACCACGAATTCGAAGCGTTGGATGCCAACGTCGCAAAGTCCGTCGCCCCATCCTTCACCGGCCAGGATGTGAGCGCCGATCGCTTGGCCGGAGAGTAATGGATTGATCCGAACGGCTATTTTCCGCGTAATTTCCCGACAAGAAAAACAATCAGCCAAATCGGAACGACGATGACCGCACCGACCAATACGTACTCGACACTTCCGGCGGCGAAGTCACCGGCCCAGGCGAAGGCTTTTTGCACTGTCTCGCCGAAATTCGACAGCAGGTCTTTCGGATTAATATCGAGTGCGCGGAGAATGAACCCGAGGACAAGCGAGGCGAGAACGATCTTTATCACCGTTCCCAAGGCGTTTTTCGGCATTATCTTTTATCCCCTATTCACGCGGCGCACCAGGATTGGTCAGATTACACGCCGCAAGTGCATCGTTCAATTTCAGGTAACGCCCTTGGGGTCGATGTGACCGCCGGGCCGCCAACGGGAATCCGCTGGCTGGCGTTCATCGGTTGGCTGGTTCTGCCGATCGTCGCCACGTGGGCCGTTGTCCAAGTAAGCGATCTTCAGGTGCTCTGGTGGGGGTTTGTCTGGACCGGATTCGCCGTCGCCTACATGATTTTCTATTTTCGTTGGGCGAAACGCCGATACCCTCCGTCCTCGATTTCCTAGCTAATCGGCGAGAAGCCGGTCGGCATCAAGATTTTGTTGTGTTGATCCACCAGCATCCCGGCGGAGTTTTTCTTGTACACCGCCCATGCCGGGTCGGCGTCGCGCGCCGCGCGGCGAGTCTCCATATCGGCAAAGTCAGCATAGCCCCATAGATGCACGACCTCGTTCACTGGGCCTATACCTGTCGTAAAGTATCCAAGGAGATTCCCGAGATGCTTCAATTGAACCGGCAATCCCTCGGCCTCGAACAACGCCAAATACTCTTTGTTGCGACCGTGTGCGATTTTGTACGTTCGGTGATCAATGATCATGCTTACAATCCCTCATTTGATGGCGGCGCCTATCGACTAGTGCGCCCGTGCGACTTGCAATTCTCTAATCTTGGCAATTAAGTCTTCTTCGTTGAGAGGTTTCTCGAATACCGCTGCCGCGCCAAGCGCTTCGGCCACCTCGAGATAATCGTGACCATCGACGCTCCCGCCTCCGGAAATCGCGATAATAGGTATATCCGCGTGCTCCGACGAGAGGCGGCGAATGAGTTCGATCCCCTCCATCTCCGGCATGAAGACGTCCGTTACCACGACGTCAACCGCGGCGGAATCAATGATCGATAAAGCCTCTACGCCGTCTGGTGCCTCTAAAACGTCACATCCGTCGATTTCAATCACGATCTTCAACGCATGACGAACGAGTGGATCATCTTCGACCAACAAGACCTTTGTCATGGGGTCGATGCCATATTCGGCTCAACCAGCGGCAGTTTCAAAGTCATATTCGTTCCCACCCCCAGAACAGACTCGACACGAACGGAACCTCCCGCCGACTCAACCAATGTCTTGACTATACTTAACCCCAAACCGGTTCCACGCCCACTTTGTTTTCGCGTGAAAAAGGGATCAAAAACTCGCGCCAAGTCGTCTTCGGATATCCCGCGCCCAGTATCGCGAACAGTCAGCAGAATGCGATCATCGGTATCCGCCGGATCCAAGGAAATAGCAATGCTGCCTGGTTTCCCGCCCAGCGCATCCACGGCATTCGAGAGGAGCGTCAAAACGACGTCAACGAGACCGGCGCCCGACATGCCGATATTGGCTTTCCCCAACCCAAGATGCACTTGCAAGTCGACACCACTAGGTACCGCAACCCGAAACAAAGATGTGTTTTTGCGTAGAAACGCCGCGGCATCAATCAGCTTATCCGCCTCATCGGCCGCGCCTAGCTTCAAAACGTCGGCGAATAACTGCGCGGCATCGGCGGCCGCGTGCTCTATCTTTTCCAGGTGCGCGGAGACCGCGTGATCAGGGCCTAGCTGGCGACGCCCTGCGCGCGACAGTGTCATGATGGGCTGCAATAGATTGTTACCAGTGTGGGCGATACCGGCGGACAACGTACTCAGCACCTGAATTCGCCGCAAATCCGCCAATTCCCTCTCGGCGCGTAATTGTGTTTTATGCGCTGCCCTTAGGTGCCTGTTCAGACGAATACTCTCGATTGTCGCCCAACTGGTGCTCGTCAGGAGCGCGACGACGACGACCATGGCAAGCTCATCAAGCTCCCAGTCTTCATGCGCGCGCGTATACTCGAAAAACCATTCAAATGCGTCAACTTCGATCAACGCGATGGACAACAAGACGTTCGCAAAAACGAATATAAGGATTTTGCCAATAATCGGCATTACTTCCCCCACCTGACTCGGCCGCACCATCCGCAGCGTCGCGCCGCCCCTTATCTATACGAATACCGACCTGGACCTCCGTGACAAGTTGAAACTGGACCAGTATGGGGCTTGCCAACCCCGCTCGCCGACCGGTATAACCCGCCCGCCCCGATGAACGGGGCCAAGTTTTTTGACAGCCGACGTGGTTGTCCTGAAATTCTCGGTTTAATCGTCACAGTAAACACTAGGAGAGCGCTATGGCCGTCGAACGGACCCTCTCGATCATCAAACCGGACGCCACTCGCCGCAATCTGACCGGCCGAATCAATGCCCGATTCGAAGAGAACGGATTGCGCATTGTCGCTCAGAAACGGATTCAACTGACGCCTGCGCAGGCGGAACAGTTCTATGGCGTTCACAAAGAACGCGCGTTTTTCAACGATCTCTGCGAGTTCATGACCTCCGGGCCCGTCGTTGTGCAGGTCTTGGAAGGCGAAAACGCCGTCACCCGCAATCGCGAAATCATGGGTGCGACGAACCCCGCCAATGCGGACGACGGAACAATCCGCAAAGACTTTGCGGAAAACGTCGAAGCGAATTCGGTGCACGGTTCCGATTCGCCTGAAAATGCGGCAATCGAAATCTCCTTTTTCTTTGCCGAGGTCGAGATCGTCGGCTGACGCGACACCATTTTCGATTGTGAATAGCCCCCGTTCGAATGATCGGGGGTTTTTCATGTCCGCCCCGCGTCTCAACCCTGATAGTTGATGAGGGATTGATCGGCGGCTTTGGCCCCTTCGATACGAACACAGCCGTCGACGACGCGCACACGGCCCTCGGAAATCCAACGGACGGCCATCGGATAAATCCGATGTTCCTCGACCAAGATTCGTGCAGCCAGGGCATCGGCGTCGTCCGCGGGATGAACGGGCACGGCCGCTTGCACGATGATCGGACCTGTATCCATCTCCGACCGGACGAAATGCACCGTGCAACCGCCGATCCGCACGCCCGACTCAATCATCCGCGCGTGAACATCCAGTCCTTTGAACGCAGGCAGCAAAGACGGATGGATGTTGACCAGTCGATCCTGCCAGCGGTCGCAGAACCATGGACTGAGAAGGCGCATAAACCCCGCAAGTACGACGAGATCGCAGTCCGCGGCTTCGATCTCTTCGCTCACTCGTCGATCGAAAGTCTCTCGATCGGCAAAATCAGCGCTCGGAATCGCTCTGGTTTCGATTCCGGCTCCTTGCGCGGCATCCAAGGCAGGGGCATCCGTTTTATTGGAGATCACCAACGCAACGTCAGCGGGATAGTCCTCGGCCTTTGCCGCCTCGATGATCGCCTGCATGTTCGATCCTCGACCGGAGACCAGAACCGCGAGTTTCATGCGCGCCATGGGGCCTCGCCGTTTTCGATGACGACAGACGTTTCATCCCGTTTCGTCACACGACCAATAGACCATGCGGTCTCACCCGCGTCGGTAAATGCTTTCATCGTACTTTCCAAACCTTCAGCCGGCACGATCGCAATCATGCCGATCCCCGCATTGAAGGCGCGGTACATTTCTTCGGGCGAGACATCGCCGGATTTCTGAAGCCACGTAAATACGGGCGGCATGGCCCAGGTTTTGGTATCCAGGACGACGGCCAAATTGTCGGGCAACACCCGGGGAATATTTTCCGTCAATCCGCCACCTGTAATATGTGCCAGGGCTTTGACATCACCACCGGCGATCGCCGCCAAACACGACTTAACGTACATCTTTGTCGGTACTAGAAATGAGTGAGCAAGGGTCTCGTCATTTGCGAAAGGCGACGGATCGGACCACGTCAGTCCCGCTTTTTCGACAACCCGTCGAACCAATGAATAGCCATTTGAGTGTACGCCGCTGGATGCCAAACCAATGACGACATCCCCTGTGCCGATGTCTTGTCGGGGCAAGATTTCTGATCTTTCGACAGCACCAACGCAAAATCCAGCTAGATCATAGTGTCCTGTGCCATACAATCCGGGCATTTCCGCCGTTTCGCCGCCAATCAACGCCGCCCCGGCCTGCAGGCATCCGTCGGAAATGCCCGTGACGACGTCCTCGGCAACGCCAACGTCCAATTTCCCGGAGGCGAAATAGTCCAGAAAGAACAATGGCTCCGCGCCTTGCACGACCAAATCGTTGGCACACATAGCGACCAAGTCGATACCGATGGTTCGATGCATGCCGCTTTCAATCGCGATCAGAACCTTCGTCCCGACACCATCTGTTCCGGAAACCAAAACCGGGTCTGAAAATCGCGTCGCCTTCAAGTCGAACAGCGCGCCAAAGCCGCCCAAGTCCGCGACCACGCCCGACCGCATCGTCTTCGCCGCAATCGGTCCTATGCGTCGAACGAGTTCGTTTCCGGCTTCAATATCGACCCCGGCATCCTTGTAGCTGAGGCCCGAAGCCGCAGAACCTTTTGTCTGCTCATCTTGCTTGCGTGTAATAGTCTTTCTCCCCGACGGCGGTGTGCTAAATTACGCATGCCGGTCGGAGACAACAAGCGCGTTGACCCGTCCATACATATCGTTTCCTACGCCAGAGGTGCTGCGCATGCGATCCGTTTTTCAGCCAAGATCCGCCCGCCTATTTGCATCGATTGCGATTGTCGCGGCCACAATGCTTGCCACACAGGGCTCCCTGCGTGCCGACATATTCGAAATCGACAACATCCAGGTCGATGTGGCGGCGGAAACCGCGGCATTGGCGCGGCAACAGGCATTGCAGCAAGCTGAAAAGCGAGCGTTTTACGCATTGATGCAACGCCTCGCGCTTCGCGAAGATCAGGACCGGATTCCGGAACTCGGCCGCGAAGACATACAGTCATATGTTCGAGATTTCTCGGTCGTCTCAGAAAAGGCGTCGAGCGTACGATACATCGCAACGCTGAGTTATCGCTTTAAGCCGGAGGAGATTCGCCAGTTTCTCCGAGCGTTCGGCGTCCCCTTTGCAGAGACGAAATCGAAGCCCGTCGTGGTCCTCCCCGTTCTCGAGGTCGGCGCCCGCGTTCTTTTATGGGACGAACCCAATCCGTGGCGTCGTGGTTGGGGTGAACGACGCTCGCCCGAGGGATTGGTTCCCCTTTACCTCGCGCTCGGCGACTTGACGGACATCACCACGATCGGCGCCGCTGAGGCGTTGGCAGGCGACAATGCAAAACTCAACGCTATTGCCGAGCGGTATGGCGCGGCTCAGACCATCGTTGCCCACGCGAACATCTCGATCGAACCGAGTACCGGCCAACAGATTGCAACCATCACCCTGCTTCGCCCATCCAATCCGCTACCAATCGACCAGCGTTCGCAGACCTATACGCAATTGGCGGACGAGAGCGTATCCGAGATGCTCACCCGGCTTACCGAGGAGACCGTCCAACAGATCGAAGACTCCTGGAAACGGGACAACGTGATTTGGACCGAGGGAACCGGCGTACTGGCCGTGACAGTTCCGATTACCGGCCTGCCTGACTGGCTGTCGGTGAAAAAGCAACTTGGCGAGGTAACGATCGTTCGTCGGGCCGAGATCGTTTTGATGTCGCGCGATCAAGTGCGCGTGAATATCCACTACGCCGGCGGCCCCGATCAATTGACGACGGCGTTAGAGCAAACCAACCTATCGCTGCAACAGGAAAGCGGTGAATGGATCGTGATGCCCATCGGCTTTTTGCCGCCGCCTCGCACCTAGACGCGCGATGAATGCCCCCAACACCATTTCAATGGCGCGACTACTGTCGGTGCCGGTAATTGTCTGGTTCATCTTGACCGAGCGATTGGAAGCGGCCTTTTGGCTGTTCGTTGCCGCCGCAGTCAGCGACGCCGTCGACGGCATCCTCGCAAAACGATTTGGCATGGCCACCAAGCTCGGCGCGTATCTGGACCCGATTGCCGACAAAGCGCTGTTGGTCACCGCTTTTGTTGCGCTTGGTTATCGTGGCGAAATCCCCTTGTGGTTGGTTCTCCTGGTCGTTTCCCGAGATGTCCTGATCGTCGGCGGTGCATTGGTATTCGAAGCCCTGACAAGGTCGCTGACGATGGAGCCTTTGTGGATCAGCAAGGTAAATACGGTGACCCAGCTTTGCGTGATCACAATCGCCCTCTTTCCACCGATGTTTGGCAACGTGCCCCTAGGCATCGTAACGTCGCTATACTATTTTGCGGCCCTGACGACCGTCCTGTCCGGTGCCGCCTACGTATTCATCTGGTCGGGACGCGCCAGCAGCGCCGAGAACGCCCCATCGCTAAAGGAACGGGACTAATTATGAGCCGCGAGCAGCGCATCTTGATTTGGCTAGTCGTCCTTGTCGCGGCCGGATTCGCACTACATTTGTTGAACGACGTACTGTTGCCCTTCGTGGTCGGGATGGCGATCGCCTACTTCTTCGACCCACTAGCCGACCGCCTCGAAGATATTGGGCTATCCCGCGCACTGGCTACGTCATTCATACTCTTAGGTTTTTTTGTAGCCGCGTTCGGCGTCGCCGCTCTCCTTGTTCCGCTGCTTCAGGATCAATTGATTGCCTTGGCACGATTGCTTCCACAGGTCGTGGATCGGCTGCAAGTCATCCTCGCCCCCGTCTTGGAGCAACTGCGAGCCGACCTGACCGCCGATGCGATGGATCAGATTAAATCCGCGGTGGGCAACTATGCCGGCACGGCGGTAAGTTGGATTACCGGTTTCTTAGGCCAGGTGTGGAGCGGCGGGCTCGCCTTACTCAACATCCTCTCATTGGTCCTGATCACACCCCTCGTCGCGTTTTATCTCCTCCGCGATTGGGACAATATCGTTGAGAAAGTTGATCACTGGCTGCCCCGAGACGCCGCCGATACAATCCGGGAACAGGCACGACGGATTGATACAACCCTCGCCGGTTTCGTGCGGGGCCAAGCGCTGGTGTGTCTCTCTCTGGCCGTCTTGTACGCCGTCGGCCTAAGCACCGTCGGCCTCAATGCCGGTGTCTTAATTGGCATCGCGGCGGGCTTACTGGCGGTCATTCCATACATCGGCGCTGCGGTCAGTCTGATCGTCGGGGTCGGACTGGCTGTTGCCCAATTTCATCAGGATTGGACCTCTATCGCGATGGTCGCCCTCGTCTTCCTCGTCGGCCAAACGCTCGAGAGTTATGTTCTGACACCCAGACTTGTCGGCGGTCGGGTGGGCTTGTCACCGGTCTGGATCATCTTCGCCATGCTGGCCGGCGGCTCGTTATTCGGCTTAACCGGCGTCCTGATCGCCTTGCCGGTTGCTGCCGTCGTCGGCGTCCTGGTTCGTTTCGCCATTGAGCAATACCTCAACAGCGCGTTGTATCGCGGCCACGGTACAGATGCGCCGACAGACACGAAGTGACGGCCCGCCAACTCGCCCTTGACCTGGAACATCGCCCAGCCCTCGGTGCCGACGATTTCCTGGTCGCCCCGAATAACGCCGAGGCCATCGATTGGATCGACAAGTATCCTGATTGGCCGACACCCGCGTTGACTGTGGCGGGGCCACCCGGGTCAGGTAAGACGCATCTGTCCAAGGTTTTTCAGAGCAACGTCGACGCCACGGAGATCGAACCCATCGGCGGTCTCAATCCAGAAGCCGGTTGGCCGTCTACCCCCGCGGTGGTGATCGACAACGCCAACGCCGTATGTGGGCATGCAACACGCGAAGAAGGCTTATTCCACCTATACAACCACGCCATGGCGACGGGCATGCGGTTATTCCTGACCGCGACTGAGCCGCCGGCCAGATGGGCAATCAGCCTCCCCGACCTAGCGTCACGACTTCGGGCGTCAGCCGTCGCCACGATAGGGCCACCGGAGGATTCTCTATTGATCGCCGTGATGGCAAAACAATTCGCAGACCGCCAGATCAGTGTCTCGGACGAGGTACTTCGCTATGCGGTAACACGTATCGAGAGATCATTCTCGGCGGCGCGGCGATTTGTCGCGGACACTGATCGGCTCTCGATGGAGACGAAGCGGCGCGTCACCGTGCCGCTGGCGCGTGACGTTCTAAATCCTAAACAGGAATAACGGGTCGGCGGTCGGCACGCCGCAGCCGTCAGCTTGACCCACCTTCGCCAACGACTAAAGTCGGCGCATCAAATCGATATATCTTAAACACTTTGGGAGAGGATCATGGATCTCGGTATTTCCGGAAAAAAAGCGATCGTCTGTGCGGCCTCAAAAGGCCTCGGAAAAGGCTGTGCGCAATCATTGGTGCGCGAAGGCGTGGATGTGACGATATGCGCAAGAACAGCAAAAACGCTCGAGGAAACAGCTGCGGAACTAAATGCAATGGGTCCCGGAAACGTGACATCGGTGGCGTGCGATATTACGTCCGATGACGGGCGCGCCGCCGTTTTGGAAGCTTGTCCAAACCCCGATATCCTTGTCAATAACGCGGGCGGCCCTCCACCCGGCGATTTTCGCGACTGGGATCGAGACACTTGGATCAAAGCCGTCGATGCAAACATGCTGACACCCATTTTTCTGATTAAGGCGACCGTCGATGGCATGATCGATCGCAAATTCGGGCGGATCGTCAATATTACATCAAGCGCGGTCAAAGCGCCGATTGATGTCCTCGGCCTCTCGAATGGCGCCCGCGCCGGATTGACCGGCTTCGTTGCCGGAATTGCCCGCAAGACGGTTCGCCACAACGTCACGATCAATGGACTGCTGCCGGGGCCATTTTACACCGATCGTTTGATCTCAAACCTCAAAGTAACGGCCGAGAAGACCGGCATCACCTTTGAGGAAGCGTCGAAAAATCGCGCCGAGAGCAATCCGGCGGGTCGTTTCGGAACGGCAGAGGAATTCGGCGATTATTGCGCCTACCTGTGCTCCTCTCAGGCCGGATACGTTACGGGACAAAACCTCTTGATGGACGGCGGGTCGTTCCCCGGCACTCTGTAATCGGAACAGGAAAGCGAACACTCTGCTTTCGCTTCCTCCGCTAAAAAAAGTAGGCGGCGCCGGCTGATAGCCGACGCCGCCTTTCACATTCTGATCCTACGACGAGCGAACTAAGCGTTAGCTGCGCATCTCAGCCAAGAAGCTGTCGGACTCGGTACCAAGATTTTCCGACTGTTTCGACAACTCGCCAGCCGCTTCCAGCACCTGCGATGCCGAATGACCGGTTTCGGACGCGGCACTCGTGACGCCAGAGATATTGGTCGCCACTTCTTGTGTCGCCGCGCCCTGTTCCTCGACTGCGCTAGAAATTGCAGTTGCGATCTCGTTGATCTCATTGATGATCTTCGAAATGCCGGCAATGGCGCTAACGGCGTCCTTGGTCGCACCTTGGATCGATGAAATTTGACCCGAGATTTCATCTGTGGCCTTCGCCGTTTGATTGGCCAAACTTTTGACCTCGGAGGCAACAACCGCGAAGCCTTTTCCTGCTTCGCCGGCGCGCGCCGCCTCGATCGTGGCGTTCAACGCCAACAAGTTGGTTTGGCCGGCGATGTCATTGATCAAGTTGACGACCTCGCCGATCTTGTCCGCTGCTTGGACGAGTCCCTGAATTTGATCTTCCGACCGCTGTGCCTCGGAAACCGCTTCGGCGGAGATGCTCGCGGAACGGCTGACTTGCTGCGAAATCTCGTTGATCGAGCTGGACAGTTCTTCGGACGCCGCCGCCACGGTATTGGCTTGGTTACTGGTTTCTTCAGCGGTCGCCGCCAACGCTTCGGCGGATGACTGCATCTCGGTCGATGCGGCGGAAACGGCCTCCGCGATCCCCTTGATGTTGACCTCGAAATCGTCGGCAAGTTTCACATTCTTTGTAACCACCGACCAGGTCAGCATCGGTCCGACATAGTTTCCGTCACTATCGGTGATTTTACTGACAAGTAGGTCGAGCGTTTCCGGTCCAACCGAGATCTTTGTTTTCCAAGGCAGGTTGGACGGGTCCTTCAAGAGATCCCGCTGATGCGCAGGATTCTTGTGAAACACATCGATGCAGGTGCCGAGCATCTCATCCGCCGTGATCGGCAGATATTGCTCGATACTCTTCAGAGTATTTTTGCTGGTGTCGTTAAGATAGACAATCTCGAAGGTGTCCAAATCGCACATCATGACGTTCACTGGCATCAGATTGAGCATCTGAGCTTGTTGTGCCGCCGCAGCCTCAATCTTCAGCTTCTCCGTCACCAAGCTCCATGTCACCATTGCTGCGACATAGTTCCCGTTGCTGTCGTTCACGGCCGTCACCAAGAGGTCGAGTTTCTCGCCACCAACCTCGATAATCGCGTTGTGGGGCAAATTCGAAGGATTGGCCAACATGCGCCGTTGATGCGACGGGTCCTTGTGGAAAATATCGATGCACGTTCCGACCATGGCATCGGCCTTGACCGGCAGCACATCTTCAATCGAGCGCAGTGTATCCAGGCTTGTCTTGTTCATATAGATGATCTCAAAACTCTCGAGATCCGCAACCATGACCGCGACGGGCATGGCATCAACCATTGTCTTATAGGTTGAAGTCTCAAGGGCTGCACTGACGTTCATTGGACTCGTGTCTGGCACAACTGCCTCCTCTGAATTAACACTGTGGCGCTCAGACGACGTCTCAGCACATTCCGAATTTTACCGGGCACGTCGCGATGCCGTGTGGCGGACCAGATGACAAATTGACGTGACCCGCTTACGCAAAACGACCTGCAATTCTAGTCGCCGGGCTCTGACCGCGATCGATTACCGCCTGTGTCACACACCGAAACATCGCAACGAATAACCCCCTAATGTGATCGCACCTTCCCCAAGGGCAATATCGTAAACCGCTAACGCGCCTCGACGTTTCAGCGCTTTACGAGTGCTAAGACTTTAAAACGGGTCCGACGCCAAAGACAACTAAGTACTTCCCGAACAGATACACCAATTAACCGCAATCACCCGAGCTCAACTAAGTCGTTACAAAACTGTCATTCGTCGAGTGAGTGACAAAAGTTAGATCCGGCTGATATCCTTGTTTCCTTGGTATGAATGGATGTTCGAAGTCATGGACGATCAAACACCTAATTCAGGTTCAACTAATAATTCGGACAGTCTCGCGCGCAAACCGTCGCTGGATCGCGGCGGCAACGATCGATTGTTGAATCGGGAACTCTCCTGGCTCGCATTCAATACACGCGTTCTCGAGGAAGCTGAAAATCCCGCTCATCCTCTGTTGGAACGCCTCAGGCTCCTGTCGATATCGGCGGCCAACCTCGATGAGTTCTTCATGGTACGGGTTGCCGGATTGAAAGGTCAGGTCCGCGCCGGGGTGACACAGCCGAGCGACGACGGCATGTCACCGGCACAACAGCTCGATGCCATCCACGAAACAGCCGACAGCCTCATGGAACATCAGCACGATATCTGGCGCAAACTGCAGACGGAATTGCGCGCACAAGATATTCACGTGCTGAGCGCAGACGAAGTCGATGCCGAAGATAAGGCATGGCTGGAATCTCACTTTATGGAGCATGTGTTTCCGGTTCTCACACCGCTTGCGATCGACCCGGCGCACCCGTTCCCGTTCATCCCAAATTTGGGATTTTCGCTAGCCCTTATCCTCGAACGGCGGGACGTTGACGAACACCTACGTGCGCTGCTGCCGATCCCACCGCAACTTGAGCGATACGTGCGATTGCCGGGTCCCGTCATCCGCTTTCTTCCTCTAGAGGATTGGATTCTCTTATTTCTCGATAAGCTGTTTCCGGATTTCGAAGTCGTCGAATGCGGCGCGTTTCGGGTTATCCGTGATAGTGAGATGGAGATCGACGAAGAGGCCGAGGACCTTGTCAGAACCTTTGAAAGCGCCTTAAAGCAACGACGGCGCGGCTCCGTTATTCGGCTGACGTTCAACGCCGACATGCCGCAGCATCTGCAAGAACTAATCGTTGGCGAAATGGGTGCCGAACATGGAGTTGCCATGCCGATGGCGGGCCCCCTGGCACTGGCGGACACCAAACAATTGATCGTCGATGAACGACCAGACCTGCTGTTTCCACCGTTCAACGCCCGCTTCCCCGAACGGATTCGCGATTTCGGCGGCGATGTCTTCGCGGCCATCTCAAAGAAAGACATCATCGTCCATCACCCCTACGAGAGTTTTGACGTCGTCGTACAGTTCGTTCGGCAGGCGGCTCGCGACCCCGATGTCGTCGCCATCAAACAGACTCTGTACCGGACGTCCAACAACAGCCCAATTATTGCCGCGCTGATTGAAGCGGCCGAGGCCGGCAAGTCCGTCACCGCCATGGTGGAACTGAAAGCGCGCTTCGACGAGGAAGCAAATATCCGCTGGGCGCGCGACTTGGAACGCGCCGGGGCGCAGGTCGTTTACGGGTTCGTCGATAAGAAGATTCACGCAAAGGTCAATTTAGTCGTGCGCCGCGAAGGCAAATCGCTCCAATCCTATGTCCATTTCGGGACCGGCAATTATCATCCGATCACGGCGAAGATTTACACAGACCTCTCGTTTTTTACGTGCGATCCGGCGCTATGCCGAGATGCGGCACGACTGTTTAATTTCATGACCGGGTACGCGAAACCGGAAAGCATGGAGAAACTGTCTTTCGCGCCGTTTACCCTGCGAACCAGACTCGAAGAGAACATTGACCACGAGATTGCCAACGCGAAATCCAATAAGCCTTCCGGTATTTGGATGAAGATGAACTCGCTGGTCGACGCTGAAATCATCGAAAAACTCTACGAGGCGTCAGGTGCCGGTGTTCCGGTGGATTTGGTGATTCGCGGCATTTGCTGCCTCAGGCCCGGGGTACCCGGCCTGAGCGAGAACATCCGCGTTCGAAGCATTGTCGGGCGGTTCCTGGAACACGCACGTATCTTCTGCTTTGCAAATGGCGAGGAACTGCCATCGAAAATATCCCGGGTATTCATTGCATCGGCCGATTTGATGCCCCGTAATTTGAACCGGCGGATCGAGACACTGGTCCCAATCGAAAACGAAACCGTTCATAAGCAAGTCGTCGAAGAAATCATGATCGCGAACTTCCGCGATCAATCGCAAAGTTGGACGATGAATTCCGACGGGACTTTCGACCGGGTCCCGCCGGGCGAGGATTTATCCGCACATGAATACTTCATGACCAACCCCAGCTTGTCAGGGCGCGGCTCCGCACTGGAATACACCGGGATCAAGCCGTCACCGAAGCGTCGCGACGCCAACACCTAACTAGGGCGCAGACAACCCGGCGTTGACGGCGAGACGATTGCGCGTAGGATCGCTGTGTGGCGGACGATACTCTCTCAGCAATTACCCATTCCGGCGCCATGACCGGACGCATCGGTGTCGTAGATATTGGCTCCAATACCGTTCGGCTCGTCGTCTACGACGTCCCAAACCGCATGCCTGTCCCCATGTTCAACGAGAAGTCCGAATGCCGTTTGGTCGAAGGCTTGGCGGATACCGGCAAGTTGTCGCCCGAAGGCGTCGAACTTGCGATTAAGAGCCTCCGTCGGTTTATCGCCCTGGCGACCGGCATGGATGTCGATGTCATGGACCTTATTGCCACGGCGGCGGTCCGTGAGGCTGCCGACGGCGAGTCGTTCGTAAGCCGCGTTTTTGACGAGTTCGGTGCCAAGGTCGTTATCCTTAGCGGCGCGGAGGAAGCTGAACTGTCGGCACTCGGCTTGCAAGCCGGTGTTCCGGACGCCGACGGTGTCCTGGGCGACTTAGGCGGCGGTTCATTGGACCTTGTCGGGCTACAAACCGGTGTCCGAAGTCATTTTGGGACCACCCCGCTCGGTCATCTACGACTGCGCGAGATGTCCGGCGGCAAAGTATCCAAAGCCGTCGATCACGTAAAAAAACACCTCGGTGAAGCCGAATGGCTTAATGAGTACGAAGGTCGGAACCTTTATCTATCCGGTGGTGTCATGCGGGCCATGGCCCGGGTGTTCATCCAGCAGACGGGCCACCCACTGCATGTCGTCGACAACTTCACACTCCGACCGGACGATGCCATTCGCCTCTCGTCGCTGCTGGCACAACTCAGCGCCAGCACCTTGAAAAAGATACCGGCTCTGTCGCCAACACGCTTGAAAAGCATCCCCTATGCGGCCACCGTCCTCAAATCACTTATCGAGACGATTAAGCCGAAGCAGATCGTCTTTTCCGGATTTGGGATGCGCGAGGGCCAGATGCTTCGGCGGCTGCCCGATGCCATGAGGATGCAAGACCCGTTAATTGCGGGGGCCGAACGCCTCGCGGAACGTACGGGCCGTTTCTTTCTGACCGGAAATGAGATTTCGGCGTGGTTGTCACCGATATTCCCTGATATCGAAGCCGAAGATACGCGCCGCATACTTGCATCCTGCCTACTGTCCGACATCGGATGGAGCGAACACCCCGACTATCGCGCAGAGCATGCCTTTTACAGGTGCCTCAGACTCCCCTTTGCGGGGCTGTCACATGCCGATCGCGTCTTCATCGCGACATCCGTTTACGTCCGCTACAACGGTGACCCGGAGGCACCCTTGGTCAACTCCGTGCGCGGCTTGCTAGAACCGGAACAACTGGCGAAAGTCGATGGTATCGGTCGTGCCATTCGGCTGGCGCATACGCTATCCGGGTCGGCGCCGGGATTGCTTCGCACGACTCATTTTGAGCGAAAGCCTAAAACCCTGACCCTACATATGCCGGGCGAGGGTGGTGTGTTCCGATCGGAAACTGTGGAGCGACGGTTTCGGAGTTTGGCGAAATCAATGGGACTGCGCGGCACCATCTCATTTAAATGATCTTGGCGTCCGCCATTTCGGCCACAACGTCTTCTGCCGATGCTTCGCCTTCAACGATTGCAACTCTGTCCCCGACCAATTTCAGGCCGATTTCTCCGGCCCGCAGCCGCAACGCATCGTCGCCAAACACCGCGCGCCGCCAGCCTTTGAGAGCCGGCACATCGGCTTCCTCGCCAAATGCGGCGATCAGTTCGACGTCCGCCGATGTCGCAACCAACTTTGTCGCTACATCGGCGTCGGCGCATTTCATCTTCAACAGCACTTTCAACAAATCCGCAGCGGCCGCCGTCCACGGTGGAAAATCGTGTTTCGCCGGTCCACGAGGCCAAGTTTCCCGTGGGGCATCCGCACCCTGGCGGATCGCCTTTAACAAGGCTTCGCCGGACGCCCCCTCCGCCATGCGCCGCCCCATGCCTCGGGTCTTCGCAAGATCTTCGACGGTCTTCGGCATACTGTGCGAAATCTCCAGCAAAGCCTCATCCCGGAGTACGCGATTTCTTGGGATATCGCGGCGACGTACTTCGCGCTCTCGCCATGCCGCAACGGCGCGCAGAACCGACAGTTGTCGCCCTTTTGCGCCCCGGCTCTTAATCCTTAAGTACGCTTCGTCCGGATCGACCAAGTACGTCTTGGGGTCCTCCAAAATCGCCATTTCCGCCTCGACCCAGGACTGCCGTCCGGACAGCTCCAGCTTGCCGGCGAGAATTTCATAGGCAGGACGCAGATGAATGACGTCGGCAAGCGCGTAATCGAGTTGCCGTTTGCTGAGAGGTCGCAGTTTCCAGTCAGTGAATCTCGACCCCTTGTCGATCTTGGCGTTCGTCAGCTTGCTGATGAGGTTTTCATATCCAACCGAATCGCCGAAGCCGCACACCATCGCCGCAACCTGGGTATCGAAAATCGGTCGTGGCAGTTCCCCGGCCAAGTGCAGGAAAATCTCCAAGTCCTGGCGGGCCGCATGAAATACTTTCAAGACGTTGGTGTCGGCCATTAAATCGAACAGCGGTTGCAGATCGATCCCGTCGGCGAGGGCATCGACGGCTTTGACGTCTTCCGACCCCCCCAACTGCACCAGACACAGTTCCGGCCAAAAAGTACTTTCGCGAATAAACTCTGTATCCACGGTCACGTACGGCTCGCCCCGGAGGCGGTCGCACAGTTCTTTGAGTTCGGCTGTTTGTGTAATCAGGCTGGACATGAGGCCGGACGTTACACGCTTAGCCGGGCAATCGAAACCCGATTGTTTATCCTTCGATGAAAGGGTTGTCGCTGAACGCCGGCAGTGCCTCGCCCGCTGATCGTGTATTGGATAACTTCGGCCAGGCGCTCAAATCGGCGTAAGCGTCGATTTTGGCGGTCAGGTGCGTCAAGGCCGTGGTTGCCGCGAAATCGGCCTGCGATACGCGTTCGCCCAGCAACCAAGGCCCGACGCATTGAGCCTCGAGATAGTCGAGACTGCGTCGTAATGAACGATGATACCCGTCAATGAAATCGGGGCTTTGGAACTGCGGCGGACGGCGCACCGTCTCGATCCGCAGTTGCACGGCGCGTTCGGAAATCCCCATGGCCACCGCAGCCAAGCGTAAGACGTCGCGTCGCTCGCGCCCCGTCCGCGGTGTCAGCAGGACATCGGGCGATGCCAACTCGTCCAAGTAATCAATAATCAGGGTGCTGTCGACCAACGTCTCCGTCTCGTCGACGATCAGCGCCGGCACCTTACCCAGGGGGTTCAGCCGTCCCACTTCGTCGCCGTCACCGAAAACGGATAACACATGCCGGTCGAACGGCACGGCATAATGACGCATCGTCGCCGCCACACGGCGAACGAACGGCGAATCGAGTTGTCCGACCAGGATCATCATTTGCGATCGCGTCCCCCATGCTTTCGGTCAAAGTGATGATAACGGCGATTACCATACTCCCTCAATCCATTACTGACCGGCGGTTTGCGACGAAGCTGTATCAAAGCCCGGATAACCGGGCACGGAAACCTGCGAACCGGAACCGCGAATGCTAGAATTCGTGAGGATGAATCAGATACCCCGACCACCCGTGCCGCTTCAAATTCGGCCACGCGCTCTCCCCTCGGCCGTGGCGAGCGTTTGCGCGACGGCAATGTTGATCGCCGTCTTGGCGTTCCGACGTGATCTATCCATCGAGGTCGGTATCGCCGTTTGGTCGGGCGCCAGTATGGTTGCCGTGATGCTAGTCGTTTGGGCGTTCACCCGGGCGATCAGACCCATGCCTTTGGTCCGCGTGACAGCGGACGGCATCTTGTTTTGCCGCCTCCTTTCCGAACCGATACCGTGGTCATCGGTCAAACGCATCGAAGCCGCCACGGAACGCGGTGTCCTTGGCGACGCCCATGATCACTTGATCGTATTCTTTCGTCATCCTCGCATTCTTCCCTGGCGAGGTGTGCGCGGTCGCCGACGCGACTCCGCGGTTCCGCAAGCCGCAATGACGGTTCCCGTCGGCCTTGCTTGGCCGATGCGGGCCCAGGACGTCCGGGCTTTCCTTCGCGATGCGGCACAACAGGTGTCAGGTCCCGCGCGAATGACAACCGTGCCCGCAAGAACGACGACGATTGGCCAAAGGTTAAGCATCGCGGCAATGGTATGCCTGTCCGTTGCCGTCCCCGTCGGCAGCCACTGGGCCGACGTTGGGTTACCGCGGTTGTTTGCCAAGGGGATCGCGTATTACGACGCCGGTCGCATTACCGACGCGCTCCCGCATCTCGAGACCGATGCCCGGGCCGGCGACGGAGAGTCCGCGCGACTTCTGGGCGAGATATTCCTGAACGGCGATAGTGGAAACAGAAACCTTGCCCTATCAACGGCATGGTTCAAGCGTGGCGCGGAACGCGGGGATGCATGGTCCGCATACCGCCTTGGCGACGCCTATCGCCACGGCCTGGGCATACGTCGGAGTACGCCCGACGCCGTGGCTTGGCTGAACGTCGCCGCCGATGCGGATATAGCCCAAGCCGCCTTTGCGCTGGGCGATATTTATCGAACCGGTGACGGCGTTATACGCGATTACGACAAAGCCATCGATTACTTGAAAGATGCCGCGCACCTTGGGTTTGCGGCGGCGGAGCACGACCTGGGCCGCCTGTATCACGATGGCATTGCGCTGCCCCACGACGCAGCCGAGGCGCACCGTTGGTATACGAAAGCGATAGCCCGGGGACATACACCGGCAAAGTATGATCTGGCCCGACTCCTATTATCCGGCGATCAAAACGCACAACGCGAGGGACTACAGATTTTAAGCGACGCGGCCAATAACGGACACCCGCCGGCCATGCGACTGTTGGCCACTCATTATCAACGTGGTGACGGCGTTCCGCACGACCTTATCGCAGCTTATCAGTATTTCGCCTTGGCGGCCCGCCAATGGCCCGCCGCGACGCGGGCCGAACTCATCAAGCAACGTGCATCCATCGGCGCGGCGCTTGCGCCGCACGAACTCGCAGAAGCCAAATCCCGTGTCCGTGCCTGGCGGCCGACAGCGCGATAAGGGGACGCACAATCTGTCCGAGTTCGGCGTTTCCCGTCGCCGACGTGCATGGTAAGACCCGCGTATGCTGAGCATACAAAACATCACCTATCGGATTGCCGGCCGGACTTTGCTGGACGGGGCGAGCCTGAACATCGAGCGAGGCCAAAAACTCGGCCTTGTCGGTCGCAATGGCACCGGCAAGACCACCCTGTTCAAATTGATTACGGGTGAACTCCAATCGGACGGCGGTGACATTCAGTTGCAGCGCGGTATCCGGATCGGTCAGGTAGCGCAAGAAGCGCCATCCACCGATGCCAGCTTGATCGAGACCGTCCTCGCCGCCGACACCGAGCGTGCGGCATTGTTGGCCGAAGCGGAAAGCGATGCCGATCCAATGCGGCTGGCTGAGGTGCACGCACGGCTTGGCGATATCGAAGCGGAGCGCGCGCCCGCGCGCGCAGCACGTATTTTGGCTGGCCTCGGCTTCGATGAAGACGCGCAACAAAGGCCCTGCACCGAGTATTCCGGCGGTTGGCGTATGCGGGTCGCGTTGGCATCCGCCTTGTTCGCACGCCCCGATTTTCTGCTGTTGGACGAACCGACCAACCACTTGGATTTGGAAGCCGCCATCTGGTTGGAGCAATACCTCAAAAATTGGGCGGGAACACTGTTGGTGATTTCACACGACCGCCGGTTTCTGAACGAGATCGTTGATGGCATCGTCCATCTGTCGGCATTGGATTTGACCCGGTACAGCGGTAACTATGATCGGTTCGAGCGGACACGCCGCGAGCGTCTCGCCCACGAATCGGCGGCACGCGTCAAACAAGAAGCGGAACGCGACCGAATTCAACAATTCGTCGATCGGTTTCGCGCCAAGGCGACCAAGGCACGGCAAGCGCAAAGCCGCATAAAAATGTTGGAGCGGATGGAGCCGATCGCGTCGGTCATCGAAGACAAGACAGTCTCTTTTACCTTCCCGGAACCCACCATTCCGCCCCCGCCGATGATTGCCCTGGAAGAAATCGACGTCGGCTACACGCCGGGCAAGCCGGTCTTGCGCGGGCTTAATCTTCGCATTGATCCGGATGATCGGATTGCCTTGGTCGGTGCCAACGGCAATGGGAAATCGACACTCGTCAAACTGTTGAGCCGCCGGCTGGAACCGATGCAGGGCCGATTGGTCAAAGCGCCGAAGCTTAAAGTCGGTTATTTCGCGCAACACCAGACCGAAGAGCTGAACTTGGACGAAACCCCCTACCAACACGGGGTCCGCGCCCTGGGTGACACCAAGGAAAGCCAAGTCCGGGCCCATTTGGCCCATTTCGGCTTTTCCGGAGACCGCGCGGACACGCAGGTCGCCAGCCTGTCCGGCGGCGAGAAAGCCCGTTTGTTGTTTGCAATGATGAGTTTCGAAAAGCCCAACATCCTATTGCTCGATGAACCGACCAACCATCTTGATGTCGACGCGCGCGAGGCCCTTGTCCATGCGTTGAACACGTTCGAAGGCGCGGTAATCCTCGTCAGTCACGATGCACATTTGGTCGAATTGGTGGCCGATCGCTTATGGCTGGTGAAGGACGGATCGTGCCAGCCTTTCGATGGATCGCTGGACGACTACGCCGCCGACATGCGGGCCACGCGCCGCGCATCCCGACGGGACGAAAAGAAATCATCCGACGCCGAACACTCGCGCGACAACCGCAAGCAGGCGCGCCGCGAACGGGCGGAACAACGCCAAGCGACCGCAAAGCTTCGAAAAACCGCGCAAGATATGGAAAAGCGCATCGCCAAGCTGGATACCCAGAAGCAGGCGCTGGAGACCAAGCTCGCCGATCCGGCGATTTATAACGGTGCCACCCGGGACCTCATGGACCTGCAATTGGAGCACGCAAAAATCAAAGAACAACTTTCAGAAGCCGAGGAAGCCTGGCTGGCGGCGCAAGAAGCGCTCGAGGGCGCGGCCTAAACGGCGATGGACGGACCGCTGACCGATGCCGCCGGACGTGATCATCAACCGGCGTCGTCGCCACGCATTCTATCCCTGGTTCCGAGCCTAACCGAGCTAGTCGTCGCTCTCGGTCTGCGCGAACGGCTGGTGGGCCGGACCCAGTTTTGCATTCATCCGAAACATGACATCGCCGACGTACCGGCGGTCGGCGGCACGAAAAAGATCCATATGGACAAGGCGATGGCATCATCGCCCACCCATGCCATCGTCAATATCGACGAGAACCCGAAAGACATGGCGGATGCCTTGGCTGCCGCTGGTGTCAACGTGGTCGTCACGCATCCAAGGACGCCCGACGATAATCCGGCCCTCTATCGGTTCTTCGGCGATTTATTCGGTGCCAAAGAACGGGCTGACGAACTGGCGTCGCAGTTCGACAATGCAAGACGGACCATGCTATCCCCGGACGCCTATCACGCGCGCCGCGTTCTGTATCTAATCTGGAAAGACCCTTGGATGGCGGTCCGATCCGATACGTACATCGGCAATATGCTGGGCCTGGTAAATTGGAGCGTCGTGACACCGCACGCGGACCCGACGTTGACCGGGGACGCCGCGCGCTATCCAACGGTTACAATCAATGAAGACACGCTTTCTCAAGCTGATTTGGTCTTGTTTTCGTCAGAACCCTACAGCTTCAACGAAGATCACATCGACACCTTTCAGCGGCAGTATCCCGGTCACGCCGAAAAGGCGCACATCATCGACGGTGAAATGACATCCTGGTACGGCCCGCGGGCCATTGCCGGGCTTTCGTACATACGCACCTTCGCCGGTGCGGTGACATGACCTACACAGTTCGCCTGTCGGCAATGTACGGGGCCATGTTCCTGGTCATCGGAATTATGATGCCCTTCTGGCCTGTTTGGCTGGAGGCGAAGGGCCTGAGCGCGACGGAGATCGGCATGGTCATCGCGGCGGGCAGCATCCTAAGGGTGTTCATGAGCCCATTGATCGCCCGAGTCGCCGACCGTTCCGGCGAACGCAAGCGGATCATCGTTTCCGTAACGTGCTTGGCGTTCGTTGCTTTTTTGCCGTTCGCCCTGGCCGACGATTTCCTGACGATCTTGCTGCTGCAGGCGGTCTTCGCCGGTTTACTTGGGCCACTTATGCCACTCAGCGAGAGCCTGACCATGATCGGCGCGCGGACGCATAATCTAGATTACGGTCGAATTCGGCTATGGGGTTCGCTGACATTTATCGCCGGCGCGTCCGGCGTCGGGTTCTATTTGAAAGGCGCGCCACCCGATGTGATCTGGACGACAATCGCCTTGGCCATGGGGCTGTCCGTGATGATCAGCACGGTGATTCCGGATTTTCGATCGACGCCCACCGGTCCCGAAAACACTCCTCTGCGCCAGGTTTTGGCGGATCGAACGTTCTTGGTCTTCATTATCGCGACTGCGTGTATTCAAGGCTCGCATGCGATGATGTATACCTTCGGCACGTTGCACTGGCTTAACCTCGGTTTCAATGAAGCCACGATCGGATTGCTCTGGGCGGAAGGCGTGATCGCCGAGGTCATCTTGTTCATCTTCGCCGCCAAGGCGATCCGTCGAATCGGTCCGGCACGGCTGATTGCACTGGGCGGCTTGGCCTGCCTTATTCGCTGGTTGGCGATGGCTTACACGGACGATCTAGCCGTGACCATTGCCTTGCAGGTTTTGCACGCTTTCACATTCGGCGCGGCGCATCTCGGGGCCGTCTATTTCATCGCCGACCGCATGCCCGAACACGTCTCGGCGACGGCGCAAACCGTCTATGCCTTATTGGTGTCAGGCATCGGGATTGGTATGACGAGTTTTTTATCCGGGCATCTTTATGGCGCCTTCGCCGGTCAGGGCTATTTGGCGATGGCCGCTATGGGGGCGGTCGGCATGGTCCTCGCCTGGAGCATCAGGCGACGCACGTAAAGTCAGGCAATCAGACCATCGTCGAAAAAAGACTTGATGGCAGTGGAGTCAAAACCCGCCTCGTCTAACACGGCCGCACTATCCGCACCCAAGGCGGGGGCAGGACGCCGAAAAGTACCGGGTGTTCCAGACAAATACGGATGAATATTGTGCATCGGCGCAGTACCGATATCGTTATCGGGCAAATCAACCAACACCCCTCGTCCAATGACGTGCGGATCGTCTACGATGTCGGCAACATCGTATATCGGCGCTGCGGTGACGCCGGCATCTTCGAAAATGCGCAGGACTTCCGCCTGATCGCGTTCCGCGACCCAATCGGCAACTATGTCGTTCACCTCATCCCGGCGTCTCACCCGCTCTGCGTTGGTCGCATAACGGGGGTCGTCGATCATGTCCGGGCGGCCGATGGTCGTGAACACACGCTCCGCCATCTGTTGAATTGACGCGGACAAGGAAACGAACTTGCCGTCGCGTGTCGTATAGACGTCGCGCGGGGCCGACGTGTTCGACCGATTGCCGACGCGTTGAGCCGCCTCGCCCGTCACCTTATAGTCCATCGCCGCGGGACCGAGCGTCGAGAGAATCGGCTCCAACAAAGACACATCGATGACTTGGCCGGGACTGTCTTTCTCCACGACCTCACGCAAGGCCACCATCGTTGCAAAGGCCCCTTGAAGGCCCGCGATCATATCGGCCATGGCAATGGGCGGAAGAAGCGGCGGACGATCGGGAAATCCATTACGATGGGCAAACCCCGACATGCCCTCAACCAACGAGCCGAAGCCCGGACGGTCTTTGTAAGGGCCGGTCTGGCCGAACCCGGAAACCCGAACGACAACCAGTTTCGGATTGCGCGCGTGCAGAACATCGGGTGCCAGCCCCATCTGCTCCAACCGGCCTGGACGGAAGTTCTCGACGAATACATTGGCCGTTTCGGCCAATTTCAATAGAACATCGGTGGCTCCGTCGGCCCGAAAGTCGATGGCAAGACTGCGTTTGTTGCGGCAATACGCTTTCCAGAACGTCGCGACACCGCCTTGCGTCCAGGCGCGAAGTGGATCTCCCTTGCCCTTCGGTTCGATCTTGATGACATCGGCACCGAAATCCGCCAGTTGATGCGTCAGCATATTGCCGGATACCAGGCGACATAAGTCCAACACACGAATACCCGACAAAGGCCCCGTTGCGGCCGGGTCGAAGTGACGACTTTGTAGCGCCATACCGGCCGGCTCAGATCGTTGCAATCGGCGTCGACGGCGACCCAACCGCGCCGCGCAGATATAACGGCGGCGCCGTCAGCAGAAACCGCGATCGATTGCGCTCCCGCAACGCTGTGGCCAATTCCGATAGATGCCACAATTCACCCAAATGGACTCCAAGTCGGAACAAACAATGACGGTGGATCGGCAGCCGCGAGCACCCCCCCTTGGTCTCGCCAAACCCTTTGCTGTCTTCAACCGCCATGTTGTCGGAAATCAACGCGACAACCCCGCTGTCCGTGATCCACTGCAACAGCCTGTCATCAAAGCCATTCAAGACGGCGCCCGCATTATGCAGTTTTTCGGCGTCCGGCCGTCCGTTCATTTCCAGGATCATGTCGTCCCATCCGGTGTGGAACAGAAAGAAGTCGCCCTCCTCGACCACAATGCCATCGGCGTCCAGCATCCGCATCAGGTCGTCGTAGCCGACGATGGTTCGCCCTAGTCCGACGTGCGGCACCATGTCCAACAATACACCGCGCCCCTGCATGCAGGCCTTTGCCATTCCGGCGACAGACAGCGCCCGCGCGCCCATACCGTCGGGGTGCTCAGGACCGAGGATATCTCGATCCGGTCGAAAGCCGTTGTAATAGACTCGCTCCGCCTCGCCGTCGCCGTTTGCATCGAACATTGCACCGACATGCGCGAAGCTGTCCCATTGGGTCGAATACTGATTCCAAATCGTCGTGAATTCGTCCGACGACACGTCCATGTTGCCGTCCTGGTAATCCTTCCAGGCCATGTTGTAATAAACACCGTCGGAGCCCGGCGGATGATTGACGACGCCGAACTTCGGCGGAAACCGTTTCGGATTAACGCTATTGCCGCCCGGCAAATCTAGCGGCAACGACAAGCAGAATGTTCGGCCGTCTTGCACTTCGGCGACAGCGGCCTTGACCCGGTCCGCCGTCAACAGATTGACGCGGCCCAATTCATCGTCGTCGCCCCAGTCGCCCCAGGTCGCGCCTTCAGGTCGATTTACCCATCGCTTCGTCATGTTCGTCTCCCATTGCGGCGATCAGGCTTTTTTCTCCCAGCCGCTTTCGCCTTGCTGCCAGTAGGTCAGATCGTGCCCAGCATCCTTATAGGTTGTCCAGCGCTGCCGCGCCGCCGCGACCGCCGTGTCATCGTTACCGTCAAATATCTCGAAACAGCGTTCGAAATCCGCAACGTTGTCGGAAACACCACCATCCGCCAGAAACAGAAACGTTGCACCGTTCGGGTTTCGATCATCGGTATCGATCCAGACCGGTTGTTCCTCGGGCGCACCGGACGTGCGGCTGGCATGCGGCAGCCAGGATGCGTTGTCGAAGGACCAGAGATAGTTGTCCATCGCCGCGACCCGGTCGTCGGAACCCAGCACGACCAGCCCGCGCTTGCCCGCGTCGACCGTTTTCTGAAGTAATTGCGGCAACGCCTTTTCCAACCCGAACCGCGTCAGGTGATAGAACCCGATCTCGGTCATGTCGGCACGCCCCCGATAACGCGACGTCTACTCGTAATTGTCGGCGACGAAGCGTTCCAACAGGCGCACACCGAACGCCGTGCCGCCACGCGGCGCCACGTCGCTGGCTTTCTTCGACCAGGTCACACCGGCAATATCCAAATGAACCCATGGCGTCTCGCCGACAAAACGTTGCAGGAACTGCGCCGCGGTAATCGACCCCGCACCGCGGCCGCCCCCGATGTTTTTCATGTCGGCGGCGTCGGTATCGAGCGCTTTGTCGTATTCGACGCCCAGCGGAAAGCGCCAGACACGCTCGCCGATGGTTTCACCGGCCTGATAAATTTTATCGGACAGATCGTCGTCATTGGCGAACATACCCGCCCGCTCATTGCCCAGCGCAATGATGATCGCGCCGGTCAAGGTCGCCAGATCGACCATGAACTTGGGATCGTACTTATCATTCACGTAATGCAGCACGTCAGCCAAGACCAAGCGCCCTTCGGCATCGGTATTGAGGATTTCAACGGTCTGACCGGACATGGATTTGACGATATCGCCCGGCCGCGTGGCATTGCCGTCCGGCATGTTTTCGACCAAGCCCACGGCACCAATGACGTGGCACTTCGCTTTTCGACCGGCCAAGGCCTTCATCAATCCGGAGACAACACCGGCACCGCCCATGTCCCACTTCATGTCTTCCATACCACCGGCGGGCTTAAGCGATATCCCCCCGGTATCGAAACAGACACCCTTGCCGATAAAGGAAATCGGCTTCGACGATTTCTTTTTCGACGCCGGCAAGCCGTTCCATTCCATAACGACCATTTGGCTCTCGCGCGCACTGCCGTTACCGACCGATAGTAGCGAGCCCATGCCCAGTTTTTCCATTTGCTTCTCGCCTAGCACCGTTACCTTTACGCCGAGTTTTGTCATCTCGCGTTTCAGGCGTTTGGCGAATTCGGCCGGATACAAAACGTTCGGCGGCTCCGAGACCAGATCGCGGGTGAAAAACACGCCATCCGCAACCTTCGCCAAGCGGGCATAGGCCCGTCGTGCCGCGGTCGTCCCATCAGACCGCACGACAAGTGACTTCGGCGCGCCGCCCGTGGGCTTCTTCTCGCGAGTTTTGTATTTGGCAAACTTGTAGGAGCGCAAGGTGGCGCCATAACCCAACGCTGCGGCCATATCGCCTGACGTCAGATCGCATTTCGCCGGTACATCGACGTGAATGGATGCCGCATCCCCCTTACCGTTGAGAAGTGCCAGGATCACGCCGCCGACCTCGGTCGCGCGATCGACCGTTAGCTCTTGCGGCTTGCCCAGACCGACACAAATGACCCGATCGAGGCTCGATCCCGCCGGCGCCAAGAGGGTCATTGATTGGCGTTTTTTTCCCTCGAATTTCGCTGCCTTGGCCGCACGCTTCAACGCGCCTTTGAGCTTCTTGTCCAAGGCGATGGCCGTGGCCGACCATTTGCTTCCCTCCGCCGCGAATACGACGGAAATGCCTTTGCTGGGGACGGCGGAACTTTCGAAAGAGACTTTCATGACGATCCTCATATATCGGAGTGAATGACGAAGGCGCGGCCTTCGACACAGCTTGGCGACGAGTGTAGTCGCCGCCCGCCGGCGATCAAGCTCTCAGGGCGTCTTGACGGGTGCGTCGGCGAGATGACTGAGTTCGTCCTCGAGCGCATCGGCCGCTTCTTGCGCACTGACGGCGCCGTCACGACGGCGCCCTATCAGCCACAATAGTCCGCCAGGAATCATCGTCACCACCACGAGCAAGCCGAGAGTCAGCGACACCGACAGTGCCGCATCGGCAGCCACGCCGACCATCCCCAGCGCGGCGACCATGGCGCTCTCGCGCACGCCCCACCCGGCGATTGAGATCGGCAGCGTTGTGACGAGGACAACCAACGGAATCAAGATCAAACAATCCAACCAGCCGATGCCGACGCCCAGTGCCTGGGCGATAAGATAAACCACCGTTGAAATGTTGAGATGCGTCAAGGTCCCAAATACTAACGCCGCGAGGCATGACGACCAGTCGCGGGCCAAATCGCGCGTATCTTCTGCGAGCGTGGCCAATCCACGCACGATCTTGAAACGCCGAAATGACTGCGGCAGGCGATCCAAACAGACCAATACGACCAAGCCGGCAATAACACCGGCCAACAAGAGAACGATGGTCATTATGGCGAGGCTTTTGGCGCCGCTCTCCAGCTTCGATATGAATGCGGGCTGTACGGCCGTCACGACGAGGACGAGGGCAACGATAGTTGCCACGCGCTCTAGAAGTACGCCGTTGATTGCCTTTTTCAACGGCACACCGTCTTTGTAGGCCATAAAGATTCGGATTGGATCACCACCGACCGAAGACGGCAGAGCTTGGCTAAAAAAACTCCCGATATAAAACAACCGCGACAGTTCCAACCAAGGCAAAGGATGGCCGATTCCATGCATGACTGCCCACCACCGTGCGCCTGCGACCGTGACTTGAAACACAATCACAAGGGCCGCCA
Source organism: Rhodospirillales bacterium (assembly GCA_965222395.1). Classification (GTDB taxonomy): domain Bacteria; phylum Pseudomonadota; class Alphaproteobacteria; order Rhodospirillales; family Casp-alpha2; genus UBA4479. The sequence continues at coordinate 556,060 of OZ244947.1, read as the reverse complement.
CTGCGAGCAGCGACCAATCCGCGTCGGCGAGCCGTGACTTCACCGCGGCAGTATCGACCGATGCCAGCAAAAACCAAATGAGTCCGCCGGAGACAAGAAACTTGAGCGCAACGAGAGCGTATTTTTTGACCATACCGTCGGACTACCGCAACCCCCCTCAAGGATACAGGAGGCGTGTATCAGGTCGATTGAACGTTGTCACGGTGCCGGCACGGACTTGAATTGCACCGGTCGGCGCTTGCGCCCCCAATCACCGGGTCGTTCCTCGAAGACGCCGGCGATGGTCGTGCCGCAGGCTTTGCAGTCAGCGATATGATTTCCACCGAACTGCATGTTCCAGTCCGACAGTTCATGCCAATCCCGACCGATCACCAACTCGCCGCAAGTCGGGCAATACGTACTCTGCGTCGGTTTGTGATGAATGTTTCCGGAATATACATAATGCAGGCCATTCTTGAGCGCGATATCCCGCGCTCGAAGAAGCGTCTCGGGCGGCGTGCGTGGTTTGTCCATCATCTTCCAGTCCGGGTGGAAAGCGGTGAAATGAACAGGCACATCGGGGCCAAGGTTTTCCATAATCCATTGCGTCATTTCTTCGATCTCGTGTTCGGAATCGTTTTCGCCCGGGATCAAGAGATCCGTGATTTCAAACCAGACATCGGTTTCTTGCTTCAGGTACGTCAGTGTTTCCAAGACGGGCTGCAGATCGGCGGTACAGAGTTTGCGATAGAACTCCTGCGTGAATGCCTTCAGATCGATGTTTGCCGCGTCCATATGCGAAAAGAACTCGCGCCGAGGTTCATCGCAAATGTAGCCCGCGCTGACGGCAACATTCTTAATTCCCCGCTCTCGGCACGCGATCGCGACGTCGACGGCATACTCCAAAAAGATCACCGGGTCGTTATAGGTATAAGCCACGGATCGGCTGCCGGTCTGGACGGCGGCGTCGGCGATCATGTCCGGCATCGCCTTCGACTGCAGCTTGTCGAACTCTCGGGATTTCGAGATGTCCCAGTTCTGACAGAAGGTGCAGGTCAGATTACAGCCCGCCGTCCCGAAACTGAGGACCGGCGTCCCCGGAAGAAAATGATTGAGGGGTTTTTTCTCAATCGGATCGACGCAGAAGCCGCTCGATCGACCATAGGTGGTCAGAACGATCTGATCGTTCTGCCGTCCGCGAACGAAGCAGAGGCCTCGCTGCCCTTCCCGCAGGCGGCAAAATCGAGGGCACACGTCACATTGAATGCGTCCATCATCCAAGGCATGCCAGTAACGTCCCGGCACGGCATCGGCGAAGGTCTCGTCCATCGTTACATCCGCGTTCATGTCGACTAATTATGGACGGGATCGAAGAACATTGGAAATCGTAATCCCATTGATTGCCGCCGACGCCCGGAAATTCAGGACAGGTGGGCGGATGACCTAGAGAAGCTAAACGCTTATAATATCGGATAATGGATCAAGTTTTGCGAAGCCGAGAAAATACATGACCGCCGTTCGGAGACCCGCCGTTGCCGGCACCTTCTATCCCGACGATCCGGCGACACTGACCTCTCAGGTCGAGGGATTTTTACAGGAATGGACGCCGTCGAATAGGCCGGCACCCAAGGCCATTGTCGCCCCGCACGCCGGGTATCGGTACTCGGGCGCAATCGCGGCGGCGGCCTACGCGCGCCTGTTGCCCGCGGCGAAGACCATCACACGGGTTGTTCTGCTGGGGCCATGCCACCGTGTGGCGGTCCAAGGCGTGGCCTTGTCCGGCGCCGACTATTTTGAAACACCGCTCGGTCGCATCGAAGTCGACAAGGAGGCGGAGGCGGCGGTCGAGGATTTGCCGCACGTCGGTGTTTTCGCTGCGACCCATGCCCAAGAACACGCGCTGGAGGTGCATCTACCGTTCCTTCAAGAAGTTTTGGACACGTTCAAAATCGTTCCGTTGGTCGTTGGCGAAACGCCACCCGAAAAAGTGGCCGAAGTATTGGAGCGGCTATGGGGTGGGGCCGAAACCCTGATCGTGGTGTCGTCGGATCTCAGCCATTACCTGGATTATTCCGCCGCACAAGCGATTGACCAACGCACATGCGCGGCGATCGTCAATTTGGACCCCGCGGCCATCGAGCGAAACGGTGCCTGCGGGCGGTTTCCGCTGAACGGTCTGTTGAGCCTCGCCAAAGAACGGCACATGACGGTCGAGACCCTGGATGTAAGAAACTCGGGCGATACCGCTGGGTCGAAAGACCGGGTCGTCGGCTACGGGTCATGGGCGTTCTTCGAACCCGCAAAGAGGTCCCGCGCCATTCCACTGAAGAACAATATAAAGTCGACCGCGCCAAGCAAGCCGGCTGAACCGGCAACTGACTTCGAGGCGGCAACAAAGCAACTGCTGCAGGACCACGGCGGGCATCTTTTGAAACTCGCGGACGCATCGATCCTTGCCGGCTTGGAATCTGGCACCCCCCTCTCTGTCGATGTGAAAAAGGAACCCATGGCGTTGCGATCGACCGGGGCGAGTTTCGTAACGTTAAAGCAAAATGACGGGCGGCTACGGGGGTGCATCGGCTCCCCGACGGCGCATCGTGCCCTCGCCGTCGATGTTGCCGAAAACGCATTCCGCGCCGCGTTTCGCGATCCGCGTTTTCCACCCGTCACCGACGCCGAGTACCCCGCGCTGCGTCGGTCCATATCGGTGCTCAGTCCGCAATCGCCCATGACCATCGCCGACGAGGCCGACCTGATGCGCCAGCTTCGACCCGGCATCGATGGCTTGGTCATCTCGGACGGCAACCGCCGCGCCTTGTTTCTGCCGTCCGTTTGGGCACAGCTACCTACCCCCGATTTATTCCTCTCGCATCTCAAACAAAAAGCGGGCATGCCGTTCGATCACTGGTCGCCGACCTTTCGCGCGCACCGGTTCATCGCCGAGGAAATCACCGCACATTCATGAATTTCGCTGCCCGCGTTGACACGCAGACCTTGGACGGCGAATGTCGCGACGCCTGAGCAAGATTTGGATGGAGCCTTCGAATGGTACTGAACATCGGCCTAAGCCTTGTCGAACAAGTAGGCGAAGTTGCGCGCCGCGCCGGTCGATTGGTCATGGACGTGTACCAAACGGACTTCGACGTCGACACCAAGGGTGACGCGTCGCCGGTAACCAAGGCCGACCGTGACGCCGAAGAACTTATCATTCGCGCCATCCGCGAAGGGATTACGTCGGACTTTCCGTTGGTCGGCGAAGAAGCCGTTTCCGCCGGACATATTCCCGATATCAAGGGTACGCCCTTCTGGCTGATCGACCCGTTGGACGGCACCAAGGAGTTTATCTCGCGCAACGGCGAGTTTACCGTCAATATCGCTTTAATCGAGGATGGCCGCCCCGTCCTCGGCGTCGTCCATCTGCCGGTTACGGACGACACCTATGTCGCATCCAAGGCGGGAAGCTTCGCCCAGTATGGTGGCGAAGGCAAAGCGGCACAGATTTTCTGTCGCCAGGCCCCCGCCGAGGGGATGATCGCCATCGCCTCGAAAAGCCACAATACGCCAGAGACAGAGGCGTATCTGGATCGATTACCGATCACCAGCCGAACCAGCGCCGGATCGAGCTTGAAATTCTGCCGCGTCGCCGAAGGTCGCGCCGATGTGTATCCTCGGTTTGGACCGACTATGGAATGGGATACCGCGGCCGGCCATGCCGTCCTGTTATACGCCGGCGGCGATGTAATCACGCCTGACGGACCGCCGCTTGTCTACGGCAAGCCGGATTTTCGAAATTCCTATTTCATCGCAAGCGGCCCGGGTGTTCCGGCGGTCGACGCGCCGTAACCATGCCGGACCCCGCCCCCGTTCGCGCGATGGACGAAGCCGCCATCGCTGACGCCGTGGCGGTCATCGCACGCGGCGGGCTGGTCGCCTTCCCGACGGAAACCGTGTACGGCCTTGGCGGCGACGCCACAAATGCCGACGCCGTGGCCGCGATCTTTGCGGCCAAGGGGCGACCAACGTTCAACCCTCTGATTTCTCACGTCGGCTCGCTTGACGCTGCGACGTCCCTTGCCGAACTAGGGTCAGCTGGGCGCCAACTGGCGGAAGCTTTCTGGCCGGGGCCCCTTACCTTGGTGGCCATGAAACAACCGACGTGCACGGTCGCGCAATTAGCGACGGCAGGTCTTGAAACCATTGCCGTCCGGATCCCCGGGAATGCCGCGGCCCGGTCGTTTCTGACAGCCTGCGACCGCCCCATCGCGGCACCAAGTGCGAACAGGTCCGGCGCGATCAGCCCGACGCGGGCGGCTCATGTGGCGGCGTCTCTTCCCGGCCCAAAGGACGGTGGCCCCGAACTGATTCTGGACGGTGGGCCGTGCGATGTCGGTCTGGAATCGACGGTGGTCGACGTGTCCTGTGACGAACCGACGATCCTTCGGCTCGGTGGACTGGCGCACGAAGACATCGAAGGCGTCATCGGCCCGCTCTCGATCGCCGGCAGTGACGATGCGGCCCCCCGGTCACCCGGCATGCTCAGCCGCCACTACGCCCCGCGCGCCAGTCTTCGGCTAAACGCCGGCGAACCGTCAATGAACGAGGCATTTCTGGGATTCGGTGCCTGTTCCATCGCCGATTACCCGAATCTCAGTCCGACAGGGGACCTCAAGGAAGCGGCGGCGAACCTGTTCGACATGCTGCATCAGTTGGATGCCCAGGGACCGCCGGGCATCGCCGTCGCGCCGATCCCCGACCACGGACTGGGGGCAGCGATCAACGACCGATTGCGTCGCGCCTGCATTCGCGAGTGAGTATTTACCCATCATCCAGACGGATGCGCGCTTGAACCTTCGGGGTGTCGAGGCCAATATCCGCGCATGACTGATCGTGACAACGTGATAGCCGCCTTGCGGTCGACCCTTGGCGACGCAGGTTACGTCGAAGACGCTGCCAGACTTGAGGCTTACAACACGGAATGGCGGGGCCTTTATCAAGGGACCGCCAGCTTCGTCGCCAAACCGGCGAACACCGAAGAATGCGCCTTTGTCGTCAAAACCTGCGCCGACGCCGGTATCGCCGTGGTTCCCTTGGGGGGCAACACCGGCCTGGTGGGCGGAGGCGTGGCTGACGACGAGATCATTATTTCGACCGAGCGGATGACCGCCATTCGCGAAATCGACACCATCAACGGGACCATGACCGTCGAAGCCGGATGCATTCTAGCCGATATCCAAAATGCCGCCGACAACGCCGAACGGCTGTTCCCGCTTAGCCTTGCGGCCGAGGGTAGCTGCCGGATCGGCGGTAATCTGTCGACCAACGCCGGCGGGACCAACGTCCTGCGGTATGGCAATGCGCGGGATTTGGTTTTGGGGCTGGAGGTGGTGCTGCCGGACGGCCAGATATGGTCCGCGCTGCATGGACTTCGCAAAGACAATACCGGTTACGATCTGAAACAGCTTTTCCTCGGCGCCGAGGGAACGCTCGGCATCATCACAGCCGCAGTCCTGAAATTGTTTCCAAAACCGCGCCAGCGCCAGACCGCGATGATTGCGTTGGACGGGGTCGACAATGTGATCGCCTTGTTCGCACGGGCATCGGACGCCGTTGGCGACGCGCTGACGGCGTTCGAGTACATCAATCGCGACAGCCTGGCCGTCACATGCGCGCATGCCGATGGAATCCGCGATCCTTTCGATGCCCCGCATGACGCCTATGTGCTTTTGGAACTGACATCGCCCCGCCCGGGATCGGACCTGCGCGACGCACTGGAAAGCTTCTTGGAAACCGCGTTCGAGGCCGGCGAAGTCGAAGACGCAGTCTTCGCCGAGAGCGGCCAACAAATCGACGAGTTGTGGCAGATCCGCGAAACGATCCCTGAAGCCCAAGGCCATGAGGGCGGTTCGATCAAAAACGACGTCTCCGTTCCGGTGTCGAAAATGGCGGAATTTTTGCGCCGCGCCGATGCCTTGGTCGAGGACCTTGTGCCCGGCATTCGACCGATGACTTTCGGCCACATCGGCGACGGCAACCTGCATTACAACCTCACCCAGCCGGCGACGATGGATAAAGAGGCCTATCTGGCGAAGTGGCACGACGTCACCGACCCGTTGAACGATCTAGTGCATGAACTAAGCGGCAGTTTTTCGGCGGAACACGGCGTCGGCAAACTTAAACGGGATGAATTGGTCCGTTATAGCCCGACCGTCGAGGTAGAGCTTATGCGCAAGATCAAAGCGGCGATTGACCCCCATGGCAGAATGAATCCTGGAAAGGTCTTGTAGATCCTGCGCCGCCGTTTACCGGTCTTTACATACACAGTGGATCGCGTATTTTTCTCGCGTGGGCCTTCGGCAGTCGCCCATCGGAGAGGCGTCCTAGCCCAAGTACTGCCCTCGCATTGATATCTCGGAACCATCTGAGAGTGAGGGTACATGTCAGACACTTCCGATTCCAAATCAACCGACACCCAAGCGGATAGACCGGCACCGACATTCAGCGAGGCCGCGTCATATTGGGTCAAACTTGGCTTCACGAGTTTCGGCGGGCCGGCCGGTCAAATCGCCATGATGCAGAACGAATGCGTCGACCGGCGCGGCTGGATTGATCAAGGCGTCTTTCTGCGCGGTCTTAACTTCTCCATGTTGCTTCCGGGCCCCGAGGCACAGCAGCTGGCTGCTTACATCGGCTGGCGGTTGCATGGCGTCCCAGGCGCGGTGTTTGCAGGCACGATGTTCATCCTGCCAGGCGCATTGTTCATGATTTTCCTGGCCTGGGTCGCGGCCGCCTATGGCGATCAAGGCGTTGTCGCCGCGGTCTTCGAAGGCATTAAACCCGTCGTTGTGGCAATCGTCATTACGGCGCTGTATCGGATCGGCAAGCGCGCTTTGAACGGTATCGTCGCCGCTGGTTTGGCGGTATTTGCCTTTGTCGCCCTGCAGTTTCTCGGCCTCCCGTTCCCCTTAGTCATTTTGATAGCCGGCATGATCGGCATGATCTTGGCCAAGGTCGCACCCTCGGCGTTATCCGCCGGGGCCGATCCGCATGCCGCACCCGCAGTCCAGGCTGTTGCCAATACGGCGAGCGGCGGAAAACGATTTGCGAAGGTCACCGCCGTTTGCGCGGTCTTGCTGGTCGGCCCCAGCGCATTGACCGTCTTGATCTTCGGCGCCGAACCCTTCGTCGACGTCATCAAGCTGTTCGTCACGGCGGCCTTTGTCACGTTTGGCGGCGCCTATGCGGTGTTGCCGTTTGTCGCCGATGCTGGGGTCAATACTTTTGGATGGCTGACAGGCGATCAGATGATCAACGGCCTGGCACTTGCCGAAACCACACCCGGACCGCTTATTCTCGTGACGACATATGTCGGTTTTTTTGCCGGTTGGATCACGGGCGACCCCGTGACGGGAATTATCAGCGCCCTATTGACGACCTACGTTACGTTCCTGCCCTCGTTTTACTTGATCCTGTCCGGTGCACCGTATGTCGAACGGGTCCAAGAAATCGCCTGGGCACGCGATGCGCTGACTGCGATTACCGCGGCGGTCGTCGGGGTTATTCTCAATCTCGCTGTTTTCTTGGCTATTGCGGCGTTCATGAACGATTCCGGCGAGATACAATGGATTTCCGTCGCCGCGGCATTAGTGGCGTTCGGCTTGCTGATCACGGACCGCGTCAGCGTTCCGATCATGGTGGTCTTCGGCGCGGCATTTGGGTTGGCCGTGTGGTTTATCTAATCCGCCGGCGTCTTCGGTCTGCCATGCAAAAGCGGCCGAACCCGCTTTACGCCGAAACCGACCATGAAATATCCCGCATAGAGACTGACCAAGATCACCATGATATTCCCAATCATCAGAGAGACATTCGATGATTGTTGAAACAATGGGAAAACAGCTGCGGAATGGAGGCCAAAGGCAAATGTGCGATCACGATGGCCCGCTAACCATCGACAGATCGCGAATATGCCAGCCGCCAGAATAACCACTTTCAGCAGAGCGCCGACAACACCACTGGTCATATATAAGTCCGCTGTCCACGGAATGTTCCACGATGTCAAATTGTCGTCCGCAAAGATAAAGCCATACCGTTTGCCAAAATCGTTACCATAGATTTCGCGAGGCTTAGCAGGCCAAAAGACTCGCGGAACGTGATTTACCATCGAGTCAATAAGGGGCGCGCGATCGACAAAAGGTATCTCGCTGGGGGTTTTCTCCATCACCTGGGCCGTCCAGAGAGAATGACTGGATCGCCTCGCCATTGAATTTATCGACGCCTCAATGCTTGAAAACGACAAGTCAAAATTGAACCGAAATAGGCCGAACTGTTCACCGCGCAGTTCCGTCCTCAAAAAGTGTTTTGGGTATGCATAGGACGCGATCATCACTGTGCAAATGCAGACCATAAGCAGCGAAACCTTCCATCGCTTCAACGCAATTGCGGCACACAGAATGACAACGAAGGTCAATACCGTGAGTGTCAAAAGCGACGTATGGAACTCGTGAAAGAACTTTGTCGTCAGCGCCATCAAGGCGCAGAAGGCCTCCCACCAGGTCGGGCGTTTCGAGAAATACAGATACGCAAGGCATCCAACACCGCACAGCCACAAAGGCTGATGCAATTGCGGCAGCGACGGCAACGTACCGAGAACAGGGAAATAATTGAAGAGCAGCGACGCAGCGACACAGGCCCATGCGAAAATTTTGACGTTGGCGTAATCGGCCGGCTCATTCGCTCTCGGTCGCGGCGGAAAAATGCGGGCGAGCACATAAAAAACAAGCACTTGGATCGCAGCGAAAGCGGAAATGAAAACGACAGGGTCAGCGGAGATGTAACGCAGATGAGACAGGTGAACGACCCATAACGAAGCGTACAAAGATAGTAGCCCATGAAAGACAAAATAGTATGTGCCGACGAATGAAATGAACGGGAAGAATTGGTGTCTGCTGAGGTACATCTCCGCGCGAACACTCGCGGCAAAAACGATACCGAGAACGCCGAGTAGAACGAGTGACCACCCTATATCCACGTTCAACCGATTTCTTCGATCAGCATTTGCCCGCTATCGTCCACTATTGCGATCATCACCCCAAACTTCTATCCGGCTCTTGGGCCCGCATTGCGCATTCGCGCAAGTACGTTTTATCCCCAAAGCCGACAACAATGTCGTCCGCGAGATCGAAAACAGGGCGTTTGATGATCGCCGGGAACTGCATCATCAGATCGATGTAACCTTCGACGTTAGACACCGACTTGCGCGCCTCCGGGAGTTGCCGCCACGTCGTTCCTCGTTTGTTGATCAGTACATCGATTCCAACGGACGTCAGCCAACGCGCGACATCTTGACGTTCGACCGGATTGTCGCGGAGATCGCGAAATGTGTACTCAATGCCCTCGGCATCGAGCCACTTCCTCGCTTTTCTGCATGTATCACAGTTTTTTAAGCCATAAACGACCAACGTCGCCCCCCAATCGCTTTAACCATCCCCGGCAGGTGCCTATATGTAAGAGCAACTCGACGCCCAGATACGGACATCTCTAACATGCTCGCACTTCTATCCCCTGCAAAGAAGCTGGATTTTGAATCGGAACTTCAGACTGACACCACAAGTCAGCCCGAATTGTTGCAAGATGCAAAGAAGCTGGTCAAGCAGGCTCGGACTTTGACGTCCGCTGACTTGCAATCGATGATGAAAATCTCCGAGAAACTAGCCGACCTCAATGTGCAACGGTTCCGCGATTTCAAACCTCCCTTCGACTTGGCAAACGCGCGGCAGGCGGCGCTGACATTTGCCGGTGATACCTATGTCGGATTAGACGCACGCAGTTTGGGGGACGCCGATCTGGAATATGCGCAAAGGCACCTTCGGATTCTGTCTGGCCTATATGGCCTGTTACGCCCCCTGGACTTGATCCAGGCCTATCGATTGGAAATGGGGACGCGCTTTTCTTTCAACGGTCACGAGACCTTATACGACTTCTGGGGCACGAAGATTTCCAAGGCGATCAACGCCGTTACTGCCGATCATGACAACCCGGCGGTCATTAACCTGGCATCGCACGAGTACGCGAAGGCCGTCGACATCGGCAGCTTGAATGGGGCCGTCGTCACCCCCGTTTTTAAAGAGGAAAAAGACGGCGAATCACGCGTACTCGGCTTATTCGCAAAGCGGGCGCGCGGCATGATGGCGCGCTACATGATCAAAAATCGGATCGAGGATCCCGATCTGTTGAAAAACTTCTCTGATGGCGGCTACAATTTCCAACAGCATCTTTCCGACGATCGGACGTGGGTGTTTACCCGCCCGCAACCTTAAGAATCTTCCCATGCGAAACACCAGACGCGGTCTCTGGATGATCATCGTTCTCGCCGATAGCAAGGGCGGAATTTCGACCGAAATCGTCAAAGGCCGAGATGCCGATATCGCTTATCAAACCTTGGGGCAGTCCGACCCTAGTGCAAGAGCGATGAGCCTTGTTCACTGGGAAAAGGGATTTCCATCGAAAGCCGATGCCTACGACCGCGATTCGGCCTTGCGTCGGGAACTCGGCGTCGCACCGAGAGCGACGAAGTTGGACGACTCGCGCCATCTGCACTAGCGCAGACGGGTCAAATGGCATTCTCTTGCCGACGCTGTGAGGGAGGGATATCGTCAATTCTTGGCCCCGCCGGCAAGCAGGCAACCATTTGATGAAAAACGTCTTTTTATTCCTGGCGCTAGTCATAACGGGCGCTGCCGCCGTGGTGTCGCTCGGCGTCGGCTACGTCTTGTATAATGCGGACAGAACGATTGCGGACGAGTTGTCGGGCATTGGATCAAAGGTACTAAAAGTACCCGTATCGATCGGCGCGGCGTCCTTTGCCTTGGCGGACGGAGAGAATCGATTGACGGCTGTCGAAGTTACTAACCCACCCGGTTTCGGCTCCGGCCCGGCCATCGAAATCCCGGACGTTACGTGGCAGACGAACCCACGATTTTCTTCCGCCGATATGACGTATATCGACCGTCTGATCATCGACGGTGCTCGGGTCACACTCGAAATCAGCGGCGAAACCAATAATCTCAATCTGTTGAATAGCGCCGTTGGCGCATTCGCGGCCAAAATGTCCCCACCGACGCACGCCATCATCGTCAAGGAAATCACGCTAACCAACGGCACAGTCACCCTGCGTGCAGATTCATTTGGTGCCGCAGCGAAAGATATTCCGCTGCCCGACAGTCGAATCAGAAACGTCGGCAGCCCGGACGCCCCCGCGAACCATACAGACATCGCGACCGCGCTCGCGCAACTCACGATGTCTTCCGTGGAACGCGCGACCCGACGCCTAGGCATCGACACCGGATTGCCGATTGTCGGGGATGGTCCGCCGGCATTACGCCCGCAATGAGTTCGGAAGGATTCCGCTGATGTCGACCTACATCGCGCCCATCGAGCACATGATGTTCGTCATGCAGGATGTCGCGGGACTGGACGAGGTTGACGCCCTCCTGGGAACTGAAAGTGTCACGTCGGATGTCGTTGCCGCAATTCTGGAAGAAGCGGGCAAATTCGGACAGAACGTGCTCGCACCGATTAACGGGACCGGCGATGCGCAAGGCTGCATATTGCGAAACGGCCAGGTCCGGACACCGGACGGCTTCAAGGAAGCATATCGCGCATTCGTCGACGGCGGCTGGAATAGTGTGGTCGTTCCAGAACGGAACGGGGGACAAGGCTTGCCGCGTCTTGTCGCGACGGCGGTTTCTGAAATTTGGCATGCGTCGAATATGTCGTTCGGATTATGTCCGCTGTTGACCGCCAGCGCCGTCGAACTTTTACGCAAGCATGGCTCTTCCACGCTCAACGATATGTTCCTGTCGCCGCTCGTCAGCGGCCAGTGGACAGGAACCATGAACTTGACAGAACCGCATGCCGGTTCCGATTTGTCGACCCTTCGCACCCGGGCCGACAAGCACGACGACCACTACCTGATCCGCGGCCAAAAAATCTATATCACCTACGGCGACCACGACCTGGCCGAGAACATTGTCCATATGGTGCTGGCACGCACGCCGGGGTCTCCGCCGGGGATCAAGGGAATCTCGTTGTTCGTGGTGCCGAAATTCTTGCTTCAGGCCGATGGCAAGCTTGGCGCACGAAATGACATACGCTGCGTTTCGTTGGAAAAAAAATTGGGGATCAAGGCCAGCCCAACGGCGGTCATGCAGTACGGCGAAAACGACGGCGCTGTCGGATACTTGGTCGGCGAAGAGAACCGCGGGATCGAGTACATGTTCACGATGATGAACCATGCGCGTTTGGCCGTCGGCCTAGAAGGCTTGGGTATCGCTGAACGGGCGTACCAGGCGGCCGTTACGTACGCCCATGAACGCCATCAAGGGCACGATCCGAGTGGGACGTCCCTCGCCATCGCTCATCATGCCGACGTGAAACGCATGTTGATCGGTATGCGGGCCAGGACGGAAGCAGCAAGATGTCTGATCTACTGGGTCGCGGCGAAACTGGATATTGCCGAACGACACACGGAGTCGGCCGCCGCACGCGAAGCCTTCGGCTACGTCGATCTCATGACGCCGGTGGTCAAGTCATTCTGTACAGACGTCGGCGTCGCCGTCGCCGATACGGCGGTACAAGTTCACGGCGGCATGGGCTACATCGAAGAGACCGGGGTCGCCCAGCACCTCAGAGATGCCAGGATCGCGCCAATCTACGAGGGAACCAATGGGATTCAGGCGATCGATCTTGTCGGTCGAAAAATCGCGAGAGACAACGGCGAGACAATGGGCCGACTCATCACTTTGATGCGGACATCTGTCTCGCGGATGGCAACGGCCCATCCGCGATTGTCGACAGCCATTGATACGCTGGACACGACGACCCGATGGATCTGCGACACTTATGGTGACAAGCGGGAAACAGTCCTGGCGGGGGCCGATACCTATCTTCGACTTACCGCTCTGACGGTCTCGGGCTGGCTGATGGTGCGCGCCATGGAGGCGGCAAGTAAGAGAGACCCAAGCAATCCGCGTTTAGCCGCCCGTCAGTTAGCCAGTACGCGCTATGCCGCAAGGCATCTATTGGCCACGGTGCCGACCCTCGGTGACCGCGTCATAGCCGGTAGCCAGTTCATTGCCGACGCGCCAATCGAAGACCTTTAGGTCATTAACCATGATGACAGCTAATTTACGGAGATTCCTTGATTTTTCAGTGTCGATGGCACAATTTGGCGAGGATTTTGGGGCCAGATTCCGGGTACATGGATAGCTATACGCGATACGTTTTTCGGCAGTTGTTCGTCGGCATGATTTTGGTCACTGCCGGCCTGACCTGCGTCATATGGTTGTCGCAATCCTTGCGCTTCGTCGAATTGATCGTCAATCGCGGCGTATCTGTGGGCACATTTGTCTATATGACGATGCTCCTGTTGCCCAACTTCATCACCATTATCCTGCCGATCGCCTTGTTCACCGTTGTCGTGTTCGTTTACTCGAAAATGGTCACCGACCGCGAACTGGTGGTGATGCGCGCCGCAGGTGTCGGTCAATTTGGGCTGGCAAAACCGGCGCTGGTGATTGCCGGTATCTCGGTGGTCTTTGGATATTTTTTAAACACCTACCTGTTGCCCGAGTCGTATCGCGCGTTTCGTGTCCTCCAGTGGGAAGCGCTCAACACCTATGCGCACGGCCACGTACTGTTGAAAGAAGGTTCCTTCAACCAGTTAAACACGGAAGTGACCGCGTACATTCGCGAAAGAACTTCCGACAACCAGTTGATGGGAATCCTGGTTCACGACAAAAGCGAGCCAACCGCACCGGAAACGATTATGGCCGAGCGCGGGGCACTCGTGAACACGGAGCAAGGGCCACGAGTGGTGATGTACAACGGTAATCGCCAGGTCATCAATGAAAACGACAGATTGTCGATCTTGTATTTCGACCGTTATGTCTTCGAGATTCCCGCAACAACGGAAACATTCTCCGATCGCGTTCTTGACCCACGGGAACGCGGGACTTTCGAGTTGTTAAATATGGACTCTAGACCCGACAATGTACCGGAGCGCGATTGGGGAAAATTCGTGGTCGAGTTGCACAAGCGCGCCACCCTTCCCTTGATGGGACTTGGGTTCGCAATCGTTGGATTGGCCTGTATCTTGTACGGGCCGATCACGCGCCGAAGCCAGACAGCGCGTATTATTACCGCCGTCTCCATTATGGTGATTTTGCAAGGCTCGGCGCTCGGCCTATTCAATATTGTCGCTAAGAATCTCAGCTTGGTGCCGCTTTTTTACATCCTTGCGATTGTCCCTATTCTTGTCGGCCTATACGCGCTGACGTGGCATCCCAAGATGCCGAAGGCGGCAAAGAATCCCGCCTCAATCGGTCCGAAGGCCGCCTGACAATGCGGATATCTCCGACCCTTTCTGTGTACATCGGCAGGCAGTTCCTTTTTTGTTTTTTAGCCTGTTTCGGTGTCTTCCTGATGATTGTCCTGTTGTTCGATACAATCGAGTTGCTCAGGCGGGCGTCGACGCGGCCGGATGTGACATTTGGTCAGGTTATTGAGATGGCTTTTTTCCGCCTGCCCCACATTGGCCAGAAGATGCTTCCGTTTGCGGTGTTGTTTGGCGGCATGATCGCTTTTTGGCGATTGGCCCGCACACACGAACTGGTCATTACGCGTGCGGCCGGCGTGTCGGCGTGGCAGTTCCTTTTGCCGACGGTCTTTATCGCGATCCTTATTGGGGTGTTTCACGTGACCGCCTTTAGTCCGCTGGCGTCGACACTGTTGACGCGGTTCGAGCGCATTGAGGCGACCCAGCTGAAGGGACAGAAAAATTCACTGGCCGTTTCCACAGGTGGATTCTGGCTACGCCAGTCGAATTCCGCTGGACAATCCGTCGTCCATGCGACGTCCGTCGTCCAGCAGGGCGATCAAGTTGAACTCGATCGTGTGATCATTTTCGTCTACGAGGGCACCGATCAGTTTTTAGAGCGAATAGACGCCAGTTATGCACGGTTGGAAGACGGTTTCTGGTATCTACGTGATGCGACCGTGCAACGGCCTGAGGAAGTCCCCACCACCCTCGAGGAATATTGGATGGAAACGGACCTGACCCTCAATAAAATCCAAGATAGTTTTGCGCCCCCTGAAACCATGTCGTTTTGGGATCTACCGGATTTTATCCAAACGCTCGAACACGCAGGGTTCTCCGCGATCCGGCATCGTCTACACCTCAACACCTTGCTGGCGTCGCCGCTGCTTCTTTGTGCGATGGTGTTGATCGCGGCGACATTCACACTCCGCCAATCCTCCCGAAAGGGCGGCACGACGTTTATCGTGACGGCCGGCGTTTTGACCGGTTTCTTACTCTATTTTTTCTCGCAGATGGTCTTTGCCCTCGGTTTGTCCGATGGCATTCCCGTGACTTTGGCCGCATGGACGCCGTCCGGCGTTGCGATGCTTCTGGGTCTTGGCACCTTGCTTCACCTGGAGGACGGCTGACGTGAGCCAACACCTAAGGTCAAACCATCAATCGCGGCTTGCTCGAAACACAGTGTCCGTGGTCGCGATCGCGTTGGTAGCCCTCCTCGATGCCTCCAATGTCGCCGCACAGTCTGAGGAAAAACCCCTTGGCGTGCTGCTCCGTGACGGAGCATCGACGACGGCAACCCCACAGACGGTGCGTTCGCCGATCGACGTCAATTCCCTCGGGCCTGCAACGGTCGGCGTAGCAACGCCCAATGCGACACGGCCCGGACAAGGGCCGCGCCCCCTCGGCACGTTATTCGATCCTGCGGGACAAACGGTCGGTCATGGCTCCGTCCTGCCGCAAGGTTGGAACCGAACGGGGACCGTGCCACGATCTTCGGCCCAGTCTACGACGTCTCCTCCGCCGTCGAATAGGGGTAGAGATGCGTCCCGGCCGCTCGGCACATTGATCCAGACGTTGCCACAACCCACCGCGACAGGCGGGCCATTGCCACGTTCTGGAACTGCGCAACCGCCGTCTAGCCAACGCACGGCGGGATCGCCGCCACCGCCGGTTCCGCAAGATACGCCGCCCGTCAACTTTAGCGCGGATCAAATGAGTTACGACCGTGACATGCAGTTGGTCACGGCCACCGGCAATGTCGAAATTTTCTATCAGGATCGCGAACTGCGCGCCAACGAGGTGACTTACAATCAGAAAACCGATGTTGTCACGGCGACCGGAAACGTCTCGCTCACCGACGACGATGGACAAACGATTTTCGGCGAACGCTTGGAAATCACGGGGGACCTTCGGGATGGGGTGATCTATGGGATTGGGATCATCCTCGCCGACCGGGCGCGCGTCGCCGGCTCCGGCGCACGGCGGACGAATGCAACTATTACCGATGTCCGAAACGCCGTGTATTCTCCATGCAATCTGTGTCCCGACAACCCAAACACGCCTCCGCTGTGGCAGATCAAGGCGGTCAAGGTCGTCCATGACGCCGACGAAAAAATCGTCTCGTATCGGGATGCTTGGCTAGAGGTCTTTGGCATCCCCGTCGCCTATACGCCGTATTTTCAGCATCCCGACCCGACCGTAAAGCGGCAATCTGGCTTTCTGGCACCGAGCTTTTCAAACTCAAGTGATCTCGGCTTCCGTTTCGACGTCCCCTACTTCTGGGCCATCGACGAACATCAGGACGCCACGATCGCGCCCATGATTACGACCGATGGCGGTCAAGGTGCCGTGCTGCAATATCGGCGCTTCTTCGATAATGGCTATCTGGAAGCCGATGGGAGTTTTGTCGGCGACGATCCCGACCGTGACTGGCGCGGATACATCGACCTGGAGAGTCAATTCCACTTGAACAAAACTTGGCGCGCAGGCCTGGATATCGAAACCGCTTCCGACGATACGTTCACCCGTCGATATGGTTTCTATTCCGAGCCCATCATGACATCGCGTGGTTATCTTGAGGGCTTTCGCGGTCGGAATTATCAGGCGTTCAACACCTACGTATTCAAGGATTTGCGCAACGACTCAGAAGATGAGCCCTATATTACCCCGATATACGACTTCAACTATAGCGGCAAACGAGATCGCATGGGAGGCTACACGTCGTTTGACTTCAACGCGCTAAACTTGATGCGGGACGGCGGCACCGATACCCGTCGGCTGTCTTTCCGTCCTCGCTGGGACCGGCCGTTCCAAGGGGCATTCGGCGAGGTCTACAACGCGTCCGTATCGTTGGCGGCGGATGGGTACCATGCATCGGACGTCGTCCGCGATGACGGGTCCACGTATTCGGGATTGAGCGGACGCTTAATGCCACGTGCCGCCTTGTCGTGGCGTATGCCGATGTTCCGGCCAGGCCGCACGTATGATCAATCGTTGGAGCCCGTTGCAAGCGTCGTCTTTGCACCAAACGGCGGAAACTCAGATAAAATTCCGAACGAAGACAGCCAAGAGGTCGAGTTCGACGAGACCAATCTGTTCGGCGAAGAACGCTACGACGGCATCGACCGGGTCGATGGCGGATCGCGGGTTAATTACGGTCTGAATTGGATCGTAACGGACAAAGATGACGGCGTCGCGTCGATGTTCATCGGTCAGTCCTACCGCATCAGAGAGAACGCACAGTTTGCCGTCGATTCCGGCTTGGACGAGCATTTCTCGGATGTCGTCGCACGTATACGAATTCAGCCGAAACGATATGCCGATTTCGAGTACCGAACCCAATTCAGCCCGGAAAATTTGAAACCGCAACGCAACGAAATAGATGCGAGTTTGGGCGTCGATGCGCTACGGGTCCAGACAAGTTACATCTTTATCGACCAAGCAGCCGGCAGCGAATTCTCCGGCCGCGAGGAAGTGTCCGGAACGGTATCGTCACAAATCGATCGAAACTGGTCGGCGTCGTTTTCGGCGCGCCATGACATCGAGGAGTCCGATCTGCGCTCACTCGGTCTTCAGATCGTTTATGAAGACGAATGCGTCAAGTTTACAACCAGCTTGAACCGATCCTTCTTCAGCGACCGGGATCTGGAACCGTCGGACTCGGTTCTGTTCTCCGTGGTGCTGAAGACCATCGGCGAGATCACCACAGGGGCGTCTTTGGATCAGTAAATGGACGATGTCGTAAAAATACACAGGATCAGGCTGCGGCAGCCTTCCCGACGAAGCGCGATCATTGCCGCCGCATTGATCACGTTGCTGCTGCCCGTGTTTCTTACCGGTGTATCGGTCAAAGCCCAGGGCACGCTGAATATCGCGGCAATCGTTAATGACGATGTGATCTCGGCCTTTGACCTGGGCCAACGGATTCAGTTGACCATTACACAAACGAACCTGCCCAATAACCCGCAAACGCAACAACGGATTGCGGGCAGCGTTCTGCGTCGTCTTATCAACGAAAAACTCCATGTGCAGGAAGCGCGAAGACTTGGCATCGACATCTCGGATGAGAGTATCCAAGCAGTTATCGGTCGTCTGGAAACCCGGGCAAACATTCCACCCGGTGGCATGCCTCAGTTTCTTGAACGTCGCGGCATCGACCCGGACGTGCTCGTGGAAAAAGTCCGTGCCGAGGAAAGTTGGAAAGGCGTCGTCGCCGTCTTATTTCGAAATCTTGTCACCGTATCGGACGTCGAGGTTGAAGACATCATCGAAGATGCCAACGCGCGCAAGGGTAAGACCGAGTATTTAATCGCAGAGATCTTTCTTGCGTATGACGACCGTGCCCAGGCAGACGTTCGTCAATCGGCGGATCAATTGATTGCCCAACTACGCGGCGGCGCGACGTGGGTGCAGATCGCACAGAATTTTTCGGATGCGGTTTCCGCATCGCGCGGCGGCCTTCTTGATTGGCAGTTGAGCGAAGACTTCCACCCGGATGTCGCATTGGCCTTGAGTGAACTGGACACCAGCCAGGTTTCCCAGCCTGTTCCGACCCAGGATGGCATCTACATCGTGACATTGCGCGGCAAGCGTGAGGCACCAGGCATCGTTGGAACGGCACCGGATCCGACGGTACGCTTACAGCAGCTGCATTTACCAATACCCCCGGGAACAGACGCGGCGACGGCCTCGGAAACAGTGGCATCGGCCCAAAACCTGGCGGCATCCGCGCAGTCTTGCGAGGCGTTCGCACAGATTAGCAGCGAACGCGGAAGCCCGTTGTCCGGCGAGCTCGGTGAATTCAAGACAAGCCAGCTCAGCCCGACGATGCGTGAAACGGTCGCGACACTTCCGATCAATACGCCAAGCAATCCCGTCCGCACCGCCGACGGCGTCATTGTCTTGATGGTCTGCGCCCGAACCGGTGTCGTCGAAGACCCCCTCGCCGAGGCCCGTAGTCGCATCCGAACCCAGTTACTGAATGAACGTCTCGGCCGCTTCGCGCTTCAACATGAGCAAAAACTGCGACGCGAAGCGTTCATCGATCTTCGTATTTGACGGGTCGACGCGTGACATCTTCACTCCCTCTCGCATTGACCATGGGCGAACCTGCGGGGATCGGCGGCGAGATATGCTTGAAGGCGTGGCAAGACCTCCGGCATGGCGATGCCGCATTTTTCGTCATCGACGATCCGATGCGTTTGCGTACGATATCCGAGACGTTGAACTTAGAAATTCCCATACAAGTGATCGACAATGCCTCGGCCTGTCAGTCGGCGTTTGCCAACGCCCTGCCCATCCTGCCGCTTGAAAGCCCGGTAACAAGCACTGTCGGGCTACCGACGTCCGATACCGCAGCGCAGGTCATCGCGTCCATTGAGCGCGCGTGCGCATTGGTCCAGGATGGGGCCGCCGGTGCGGTCGTGACAAACCCGATCCAGAAGGACGTTCTGTATGCGGCTGGGTTCCGGCACCCCGGGCATACCGAATTCATCGCCGAGTTAACCGGCGGCGCCGTCCCGGTAATGATGCTCGCGTCTCCTCTCTTACGCGTCGTCCCGGCAACCGTTCATGTTTCCTTGCGGGTTGCCTTGGATCGGCTGACTGCGGACGTCATCGTGCAAGCCGGCCGCATCGCCATCGCGGCCCTTCGTCAGGATTTCGGCATCGACAAGCCGCGACTGGCGGTGGCCGGACTAAATCCGCACGCCGGGGAGAACGGCGCCCTCGGCACCGAGGACCGAGACATCGTCGCCCCGGCCATCGCCCGGCTCGCCGGTTTGGGAGCCGAGGTTTATGGCCCGGTTCCGCCCGACGCCCTCTTCACGGCCCGGGCCCGAGAACGCTATGACGCAGCGTTGTGCATGTACCACGATCAAGCCTTAATCCCGATTAAGGCGTTGGATTTCGATCGCGCCGTGAATGTCACGCTGGGACTGCCGATCGTCCGGACGTCGCCCGATCACGGCACTGGACTGGACATCGCCGGCAAGGGCGTCGCCAGCCCGGCAAGTCTCATATCCGCCCTGCGTATGGCGAACGAGATGGCGCAACACCGCCGGCAGTTCGATGCCGCCTAATCCCGATACGCTTCCACCGTTACGGGATGTCATCAAACACTATGGCCTCGCCGCCAAAAAATCCTTCGGGCAGCACTTTCTTCTCGATCAGAATTTGACGGATCGGATCGCCCGAGCCGCAGGCGACGTAACCGGAAAAACGGTGCTCGAAGTCGGACCAGGGCCCGGCGGTTTGACTCGGTCCCTGCTCGCGCAGTCCCCGGCCAGACTTGTCGCCATTGAACGCGACCGCCGGTGTATCGAGGCTCTGCAGTCCCTACTGGCGCTTTACAAGACGTCGTTTGAACTGATCGAAGCGGACGCCATGAAACTGCCGCTGAATGACCTCGGTGGCGAAAAAATCACCATCGTCTCCAATCTCCCGTACAACGTCGGAACACCGCTATTGATCAGCTGGTTGCGGCAAATAGACGCCGTCGATCGCATGATCTTGATGTTCCAAAGCGAAGTCGCGGAGCGCATCGCCGCCGAGCCTAACACGCCGGCCTACGGCCGTTTGTCGGTCATCGCGCAATGGCTATGCGAGGTGAAGTTCCTATTCCAGGTCGATAAAAAGGCCTTTACCCCACCTCCAAAGGTGATGTCGGCGGTGGTGTCTTTGACCCCGCGCCCGGTCCCCGTCGCAGATGTCGAAATGAGCAATTTGGAGAAAGTCACGCAGGCGGCTTTCGGTCAGCGGCGCAAAATGCTCCGCCGGTCGCTCAAGCCCTTGAATATCGATCCGGCAACCGTCGGTATCGATCCGGAGCGGCGCGCCGAAACGCTGAGTGTTGAGGAATTCTGTAAATTGGCCGAACTGCTATAGAGACGCGCTACTGACCGACCCCCATGTCGCGCAAAAGCTTGGTCAGACCGGTTCGACGGTTACGCTTTAACCGTTCCGCCGCCAAAATCGCATCTGCCTCCGACACGCTGTGATCGATCACTTGGTTGACGATAATGTAATCGTATTCAGCCCAATGGCTCATCTCCGATGTCGCCTTAGCCATGCGGCCTTTGACGACATCTTCGGTATCCTGTCCACGGGTATACAATCGCCTTTCCAACTCTTCGATCGACGGGGGCAGGATAAAGATACTCGCCATGTCATCGCGTGCCGCCTGTTTCAGCTGCTGCGTGCCTTGCCAGTCGACATCGAACAGTACGTCATGCCCCGCAGCCAAGGCTGCCTCGACGGGCGCACGCGGTGTTCCGTACATATTTCCGAAAACCGTCGCGTGCTCGAGCAACTCGTCATTTTCGACCATCTCCGAAAACCTCTCCGGCGTGACGAAAAAATAGTCTTTCCCCTCGGTTTCGCCGGGACGCATGGCTCGGGTCGTTGCCGACACGGACATCGTGAGATCGTCATGCTTCGCCAGCAGAGCCCGCGATATGGTCGATTTTCCGGCGCCGGATGGGGACGACAACACCAACATCAAGCCACGACGGGGGATGGATACGGTCTCAGCCATGGCGCTCACTCGATATTCTGTACTTGTTCACGAAACTGTTCGATGACGGCTTTGAGCTCAAGCCCGATCGTCGTAAGCGCCTGATCGTGTGCCTTTGAACAGATCGTATTGGCCTCACGATTGAGTTCCTGGCACAGAAAGTCCAGCCGTCGTCCGACCGCCCCTCCCTGCGCCAGCAATGCGTTCGCGGAATCGATATGGGCCCGCAAGCGGTCCAACTCTTCGCGCACGTCCGCCTTGGTGACGATGATCGCAACTTCTTGCTCCATCCGACCGGGGTCCAAGGAAGACGCATCTTCCATAATCTGGCTGACTTGATCCCATAGCTTCTGACGCAGGTTCGGGGCCTGGGTCTCGGCGACGGCGGCGGCATCCGCGTGCAATGTGTCCAGCGACCGCAAGAAATCGTTCAATACACCGGTCAGGCGTTCGCCTTCTTCGGCCCGCGCGACGACCAGGTCCTTTACGGCGGCGTCCAAGGACGCCATCAACGATTTTTCCAGTTCCTGGCGCGCGTCGGCGTCGACTTCCTCGTCCGAGGATTCGATCACACCGCGAACCGCAAGAAGCCCATCAACGGATGGGGGACGTAATTCAGGCATATCCTCGGTCAGTCGGCGTGCCGCCGCGATGACCGCCGCCAAATGCGGCTCGTTGACATGATACGACGCGGCGGCGGCGTTCCGTTTCAAGGTCAGGTTGACGCTTACATTGCCTCGCGACAGCGACTTCGCGATACGGGCGCGCGCCGCCGGCTCCAACGCATCCAAAGACGATGGCGCCCGCAGACGGATATCCAATCCCTTGGCATTGACGGTTTTGAGTTCCCAGGCCCAAGCCCAGTCGGTTGTTTCGCCCGTGGCACGGGCAAATCCGGTCATCGAGGTAATGGTCACACGTGACTCCGAAACGGTGAAGGAATCCCTGTATACCCAAGTCGCGCCGACAAGTGAACGACCATTAAATCGTTTATCGCATCGTCATGCCGGGCGCTGTCGGATATAACCGGACAATGTCGCGAGCCGATTTTTCTTCGATCTTGATCACCGGTGCCAGCAGCGGCATTGGTGCGGCCATCGCCGAACGTCTTGCGGCCCCAGATGTACGGATATGTATCACCGGTCGGGATCAGAACCGGTTGTCCGAGGTGCGCGACGTTCTGTCGGCAAAAGGCGCCAATGTACTGGCGAAAACCGTGGATGTCCGGGACGATGCTGCGATGGCAGAATTGATCGCCCTGGCGGACGCCAGCGCACCGCTTGATCTCGTCATCGCCAATGCAGGCATATCGGGCGGCGCCGGCGTTACCAGGGATGACACGGCACAGTCGCGAGCAATCTTCGACGTTAACGTCAGCGGTGTCATGAACACTGTGTTGCCGGCGGCACATGTTATGCGCACGCACGGCCTCGGCCAGATCGGGATTGTCAGTTCCGTTGCCGGCTTCCGCGGCTTACCGACGGCACCGGCCTATTCCGCCAGTAAGGTCGCCGTGCGCGCGTGGGGGGAAGCGATCCGACCACATCTACGATCCGATGGAATCGGGCTAAGTATGATTTATCCGGGCTTCGTTGAAAGCCGCATCACTGCTGCCAATTCGTTCTCGATGCCGTTCCTGATGCCGGCCGAAAAAGCAGCGGATATCATCGTCCGCGGGCTCGCCGCCAAAAGATCGACGATCGCGTTTCCGTGGCCGACGGTCGCGATGGCGCGGCTGCTCTCGGTCCTTCCGGCCCCCCTTTTCGATGCGGTCATGAAACGCGCGCCGCAAAAGGACTAAATTCAGGGGTTCTCGCGTTTGAACTTGCGCCAGGCGCGGACGTTCCGATTGTGTTCGTCCAACGTGCGGGCGAATGCGTGCCCCCCCGTTCCGTCGGCAACGAAATACAGATCGTCTGTTTCCATGGGATTTAGGACGGCGGCAATCGATGCTTCCCCGGCGTTGGCGATCGGTGTCGGCGGCAATCCCCGAATAACGTAGGTGTTGTGCGCCGTCTCGCTCCGCAGATCGGCCCGGGTCAACGGGCGGCCCAGGGGTTCGCGCCCCAAAGTGATACCATAAATCACTGTCGGATCGGATTGCAGCCGCATGCCCTTGCGGAGTCGATTGATAAAGACACCCGCAACGCGGGGCCGTTCATCGGCAACACCGGTCTCTTTTTCGACAATCGACGCCAAGACCAGCGCTTCTTCGGGGGACGTAATCGGCAAGTCCGGCGCCCGGTTAAGCCATAGTTCGTCGACTATCTTTCGTTTCGACTGTTGCATCCGCGCCAACACATCCGCCCGCAGATCGCCGCGATGGAACTGATAGGTCTCTGGCAGTAGCGTGCCTTCGGCAGGCACCTCCGCAATCGGTCCCGACAATTTCTCTTCCGCTTCCAACAAAGCGACAATCTCGAAGCTGGTCAGCCCTTCAGCGACCGTGATCTGATGTGCGACGACATCGCCCTGCTGGAGGATTTTGACGATCCCCCTTGGCGACATGGCAGCCGGAATGAAGAACTCGCCGGCGCGCAACGGCATCGGATCTGCGAGAAACTTGACGCCCAGCACAAAAAGTCGCGGGTCGTCGATCAGGCCTGCCTCTTCCAAGCGAAGTGCAATCGCCCGAACGCCCATTCCCCGGTCGACGACAATCACCTGAGCGGGCTGTTCCGGGTTCGCCGACTGATATGCGTCGACGAACCAATAGTACAAAATGCCGGAACTGGCAGCGGCGCTGACCAACGCCGCGATTGCGAACTGGATGACGACGCGGCGCACGACGCCCGCCCTATTCAGTCGACGTTTTTGAAGATCAAGGAAGCGTTGGTACCGCCGAAACCGAACGAATTCGACAAAGCGGCTTTGATCGATCGCTCGTGCGCCTGCTTCGGCACGAGATCAAGCGCTGTCTCAACCGACGGGTTGTCGAGGTTCAAGGTCGGCGGCGCGACTCCGTCACGGATCGCTAAGACCGAGAATATCGCCTCGACCGCGCCCGCAGCGCCCAACAAATGACCGATTGCGGACTTCGTCGACGACATCGACATGCCGCTCGCAGCATCGCCGAAAAGTCGTTCAACGGCGCGCAGCTCGATCTCGTCGCCCAGCGGTGTCGATGTTCCATGCGCATTCACGTAGTCGATATCCGACGGCGTCATTCCGGCACGCTTCAACGCCGCTTTCATACACCGATAGGCGCCATCGCCGTCTTCGGCGGGGGCGGTGATGTGGTGCGCGTCACCCGACATACCGTAGCCGACGACTTCGGCGTAAATTTTCGCGCCACGGGCCTTGGCGTGCTCGTATTCCTCGAGGACGACGACCCCGGCACCTTCGCCCATCACAAAACCGTCGCGGTCCGTATCGTAGGGACGGGACGCTTTTTCAGGCGTATCGTTAAATCCAGTCGACAGGGCGCGCGCCGAGCAGAACCCGGCCACGCCGACGCGGCAGACGGCTGCCTCGGCGCCGCCGGCGATCATAACGTCGGCGTCGTCCCACATGATGATCCGGGCCGCATCGCCGATGGCATGTGCGCCGGTCGAACATGCTGTAACGACGGCGTGGTTCGGTCCCTTGTAGCCGTGCTTGATCGATACATGCCCCGAGACGAGGTTGATCAAACTGGCCGGGATGAAAAATGGGCTCAGTCGGCGGGGGTTTCTCTCCGCCTCGACCTTGATCGTGCCGCGGGCAATTTCCGGCAAGCCGCCGATCCCGGAGCCGATCAAAACGCCGGTACGCCAAGCGTCTTCGTCGCCTTTCGGTTCCCAACCGGAATCCGCGATGGCCTGTTCGGCGGCACAGATACCGTAGACGATAAAATCGTCCATCCGGCGGCGATCCTTGACCGGGACGAACGCGTCGACATCGAATGTGTCGCCGCTGCCATCGCCCGTCTGGATCATGCCGGCGATTTTGGCCGGCAAATCGGACACATCAAAGGCGTCAATGGCGCGGATACCCGACTTGCCTTCGACGATATTCTTCCAGTTATGTTCGGCGCCCACGCCCAGTGACGTGATCGCCCCCATTCCGGTGATGACAACGCGTCTCATGGATTACGTCCGTCTCGCATCTGGAAACTGTATCCCGCGCCACGACACGCGGCGCCGGATACATAACAATTGGTCCGGATTAGCTGCTTTGCGACTCGATAAAGTCGATAGCGTCTTTGATCGTCAGGATCTTTTCCGCCGCATCGTCGGGAATTTCGATACCGAACTCTTCTTCGAACGCCATGACCAGTTCAACGGTATCCAGGCTGTCCGCGCCCAAATCGTCGATAAAGCTCGCATTCTCGACTACTTTGTCCTCGTCGACACCAAGATGCTCCAGGACGATTTTCTTCACGCGATCTGCAACGTCACTCATAATCTACTGTTCCCCGATTACGTTACGGTTTGAACTCGGGAGTTTTCTCCCACGGCCCCCGGTGGGCCTGCTCCATAGGGCCGTCACATTCGTGCAGTGCCCAAAAAAGTGCGCGTTGGTAACACACTCTTTCACACTTGGCCAGAACGTAAGGCACCGAAAATTTCGACCCCGACGATACCTTACAGCATCGCCATTCCGCCGTTCACATGCAAGGTCTGGCCGGTAACATAGGATGCCTCGTCACTGGCAAGATAAACGCATGCGGCGGCAATGTCCTCAACGTCGCCCAAACGGCCGGTCGGGATACCCTCCAACAACTTCGACTTGATGTCGTCGGACAAGACATCCGTCATCGCGGTTTGAATGAACCCCGGCGCGACACAATTGACGGTAATGCCGCGCGACGCGACTTCTTGCGCCAACGATTTCGACATCCCGATCATGCCGGCCTTGGATGCAGCGTAATTGGTCTGACCGGCGTTTCCCGTCGCCCCGACGACAGACGTAATACCGATAATACGACCGAAGCGCGCCTTCATCATGCCGCGCAAACACGCCCGCGAGAGGCGGAATGCCGCCGTGAGGTTAACGTCCAACACGGTCTGCCAATCCTCGTCCTTCATCCGCATCGCCAATTGATCGCGGGTCAGCCCGGCATTGTTAACCAGAATATCGACGCCGCCCATGGCGGCCTCGGCATCGGCGATCAACTGCGACGCACCCTCGGAGTCGCCCAGGTTGGCGGGTGTTACGTGGGCGGCATCGCCGATCTCGGCGGCGACGGCCTCAAGTGCGTCGCGCCGGGTTCCCGACAGCGCAACGGTTGCGCCCTGCGCGGCCAATGACTTCGCGATCGCGCCGCCGATACCACCCGAGGCGCCCGTAACCAGTGCGCGCTTTCCCGATAAATCAAACATTGTGATTGTTTCCCTTCCCTCACGCGGCGCGCTTACAACGACGCCAAGAATGCTTCGACATCCGCGGGCGTACCGATGCTTGTGGCACTTAAGTCGCGATCAATCCGCCGCGTTAGCCCGGCCAGCACTTTGCCCGCACCGATCTCGACCAACTGCTCCACGCCTTTTGTTTTCATGGTCAACACGCTTTCGCGCCAGCGTACCATCCCGGTCACCTGCTCGACCAGCAACCGGACAATCTCGGCTGGGTCTTCAACCGGCGACGCCGTCACGTTGGCAATCAACGGCACCACCGGCGCTTTCACCTCCACCGCAGCCAATGCCTCAGCCATCACGTCAGCAGCCGGGGCCATCATCGGGCAGTGGAACGGGGCGCTGACCTGCAACAGCATCGCACGCTTGGCGCCCTTTTCCTTGGCGACATCAACCGCGCGTTCAACCGCCGCGGTGGCGCCGCTGACGACCACCTGTCCGTCGGCGTTATCATTGGCAGTGGCCAACACGTCTCCGGCGGCCGCCGCATCGACGACCTCTTGTGCGACGGCCAGATCAAGTCCCAAAAGCGCCGCCATTGCCCCTTCTCCGACAGGAACGGCTTTCTGCATCGCCTGACCGCGGGTTTTGAGGAGCCGCGCAGTATCGGCGATAGAGAACGTACCCGCCGCTGCCAGCGCCGTGTATTCACCGAGAGAATGGCCCGCAACGAAGGACGCGACCTCGGCGATATTGACGTTGCCTTCGGCTTTCAACACCGCCATCGCTGCCAAACTGACCGCCATCAAGGCTGGCTGCGCGTTTTCCGTCAGCGTCAGATCATCGATTGGACCATCGAACATCAAGGCCGAGAGCTTTTGCTCCAGCGCATCGTCAATCTCTTGAAATACCTCACGCGCCACGGGGAACGCGTCGTTCAGGTCCTTGCCCATTCCGACCGCTTGCGACCCTTGGCCCGGAAAAACGAATGCTTTTGTCATCTCAATGATCTCCGACGTACCCCTGATAAAAGTTGCCGCAAATTGGCGATCCACCCTGGTGGTGTCAAGCGTGCGGGTCGCGGACGATATGCCTTATCCAACGTAGGGGTTAGTCGGCATGGACGTCCTGGCGACCGACCGTCAATGATCCATGCAGCGTTGTTTGTGGACCGAGGACGATCTTGCGGATCGCATTCTGGAAAATTTTGGGGTCCGGAGCATCGTTTGACGCATATCCTTCGATGGGATTGCCATCGTGCATGCGAAAAATACGTCCCTTTTACATTAAGCATGCGAAAAACAATGTCCGCTTGTCGGCACATTGCGGATACGGACACACGCAGCCTTCTCGACAAGCGTCTCTTGTTGGCTCTTTACGAAAACTGTTGCCTGTTCAGGGCCCAACATTACCTGTATCGCCCGCCGTGGTACCATCCTTCCCCCCGGGCCTCGGCTTTTGTCGATTGAGCCACTTTAAAACCTGCCTCGCGAAGCTTTTTACATACCCAAAGCCCCAACAGGCCAGCGAGCTTCCGGCGGCATCGATCTTTTTTGTCCGGCTCACGCTAATCTGCAAATGACATCATTTCAGTGAAAGTGTGGCAAGTATGGATGGAATCGAGTCTTTGAATTTGAAGAACCCATGTGTGGCGTATGGCCAGCTTGTCCGATCCCATGGTCGCACCCATTCTTTGTATGGCACGCCCTGGGGGATTAGGTTTTGGATCAAAGTCGAGATCGTATCCTTGGTCGGTCCGACGGTATTGCGTAGACCGATGACTTGCTGAGCATTCATTTTTTCGGCCAGTCGCGGCAGAGCCTTTGGATGCTCCATCGGGATATGCTCCACGATCAACTGATGTTTGTCCGCAAAATCATCGACGGCCGCATTCAATGCGTCTTTTACAAAAGACGCCACCCCATCGCTGATGCCTCGTGGGCTGCGGGCGTCAGCCGTATTGACGCTGGCAATACCGACAAGATCGACGGTTGGCAAATTTGCCGTCTCTAAACCCAGATCGTCGTCCGTCACAAGAAGAAGGCTGGGCGCTCCCGAAATCGGTTCCGTGTTGAAATCGAGTGATATTGGTTTCGGTGGTATCGGCGCATGAATGGGGACTGCTGATGTTGCGAGCTGACCTACGGGGTCGAAGCGACCTTTCGTGTATCTTGAGATATTTTCCGAACGCGCGAGATATGTTTTACCACGGGTTTGAATGCCGGCCACCCAGCGCCACGACAATGTGTTCGACGCCGCATCCCCGTCTAGAAGGTGTTGCAGGAAAAAATCGGCACCCAACACCCAGGGCAACCGCAGCGTGAAAATCCAAATACTGGCGAACCACATCCGAGCATGATTGTGAAGGTAGTTCGTTTGACGCAGTTCGCGAACCCAAGCATCGAAACATTCGATGCCGGTTTCGCCCGAAATCGCGCGCACATATGTATCGTCGCCCTGCCAACTGTGCCATGAGGCTTCGCGCGCCGCTGTATAGTCGCGCCAAACTTGGGGGCGCATTTCCAGCCAGCCTTTCCAATAGGTCCGCCAAAAAACTTCTTGGATAAATTTTTCCGAACGCGAAAATCCATTTGTGCCAAGTGCTGCGGCGACAGCCTCTTCTTCAAGCAGCAAGCGATGCCGGATCCAAGGCGATAATGTCGTTACGCTATCGTGGCGTCCCGCACCATAGTCGAAATTGCGTTCCGCCGCATACTGACGGCCTAGTGTCGATTTGATCCGTTCCAAATGGTCTAGTGCGGCACGCCGCGTCGGATCGGCTGCATTAATGAATACGTTCATCAGATCCGCCGTGCGCAGGCAACCGCGATCTGCGAACCACGCGACACCAAAGCACACCATAATCGCGCCGGCGTACCGGGTCTCTCGTTCGCAATTTCATGGGCTTCATTGCGATGGTCGATTTCATCTGCGCGGCAGTCGACCAAGATCGCACGCACCGCCGCCAAGTTCTGGTCCAGATTTTCGATGGGCGAGAGTCGTCGAATTTGCGATTCATAATGTGAATCTACGAATGTCTCGACGGCCTCGATCGTATGAAAAACAGACCGTGCACTAATCAAGGCCGGCAAGGCGCCCGTCATAAATCCGGCAACTCGCCAAACCGGCAATAGCCGGCTGCGGCGCTCCGGTTCTAGCAAGCCCTCGATTTCGCGTAGATGTCGTGTCTCGGTTTCAAGATGCCGCTCGGCAAAGTTACGCACCGTGCTGTCTTTGCTCACCGATAAAATACCACGATAGATCCATACCGCACCGGTTTCACCGGCATGATCAGTGCGCAAACAGCCTTCGAGCCATTTGGGATACGCGACGTCGTGCATGAAGTTTACGCGCCGAAGGGTGTCGGTTTTACGGCGATCAGCATGTAGTTGACGGCCGGATCGGAGGTGATCTTCCAAATGCGTTTCAGCGGGTTAAGCGCAACGCCGACGGTGCCGTCAACGCGAAGACCTTCGCCGCTTAGCATGGTTTCAATTTCATCCGGTTTTAAAAAACGTCGCCAGTCATGGGTGCCGACCGGCAGCCAACGCAAAATGTACTCAGCGCCAAAAATAGCCAAAACCAGGGCTCGAACGGTGCGGTTCAGGGTCGCCACAATTAGCAACCCTCCCGGTTTAAGCCGCCGCGCACAATCGGTCATCAATTTTTTCGGATCGGCGACGTGTTCGATAACCTCGAGATTAAGGACCACATCGAATAGCTCACTCTCCGGAACCGCTGTCTCCGCAGTACCGTGCCGATAATCGACATCAACCACGGTTTGTTTCGCGTGCCGTTTAGCGATTTCGATATTGCGATAAGTCGCATCCACCCCGACCACTGCGGCACCCTTGGATGCAAGCGGTTCGCAGATTAGACCACCGCCACATCCAACGTCTAAGACGGTAATACCGCTGAGCGGCGAATCGTCGGTCAAATCGCGTTGATACTTTTGCGCAATGCAGGCCTCGATGTATCCGCGCCGAGTATCGTTAAAACCGTGCATCACGCGGAACTTGCCATCTGGGTTCCACCATTCGTCGGCCAACGCCTCGAAACGAGCGATTTGCGCCGCATCAACGGTGCGATCATCGAAGGGTTTATCAATGCGGTCTTTGGTTAGCACGATTGAAATTTCCTAATTCCGAACCACCCCATCAGAGCGGGTGGCTTGCTCATGGGGTACGGCGTGTGTGCCTGATATGGATCACCTTACGGCATGCCTCGGTGACGTTTTCGTTACCGCTTACCTGTAATGGATTGTTAAAATAGTAGACGAACAAGAACGGCGCCCCGCCTCTCGAGGAGGCATGGGCGTCTTTTGTCATTTCCACTGCAGTGTGATCGCGCTTACGCGGCCCCGCACAATGTGGTTCACCAAAACCAGATCCACCGCCGCATTTAACCCGTAGAATTTATGTATTTATCGTATCGCGTAGTCGGATTGTATTTGGTTAGAGGCTTTAAAGCATGACGAGACAGGTTTTATACACGAGCCGTGAGACCGGCCACTTGTCATTTAATGAGATTGGCGATCTTTTGGAGAGATCACGCCGGTGGAATCACGAGCATGAAATTACAGGCCTTCTACTTCATGCCCCTAACGGCAACTTCGTGCAGATGCTCGAGGGTGAGGATAAGGATATCGAGGCTGTCCTCTTGCGCATTACGGCTGATGATCGCCATGAGCAGGTAAAAATTCTGATCGATCAGACGGTTGATCGGCGGGTGTTTCCAGATTGGGAAATGGGGTTTGCTAACCTTCTCTGCGCTGATCAAAGCGAAGTCGAGAGCTATATTAGAGAAGTGTTGTCCTCTACGTCTGAGGAACTGGAATTACAACTCATACCCGTTTTCTTGATGGCATCGATACACGATGCAAATGCCGATACATCCCTCGTACCCCTCATGCTCAAGACGCATTCGTCAGATCAGGGAGCAGCCTGAGACCGGTTTTTTCCTTGCGGACAATTGGACACCGGCGCCTCAAAACAATCGACCTATGCAATGGACCAACTTGATCCCATGCGTGAGTTGAGGCGAGACGCACATTGGGTAGCCGGGAGTACGTGCTGCATCCAGCTACCCGGTGACAGCAATCGTTCCACTCTTTAATTAATCACTATCGCGAAGCGAGGCTTTTTTGCGCAGTTTTATTGAATTGAGGGATATTGAGTTAAGGGTCGATCTTGGCACGTATGGCCCGAATGACGTCGTCCCGTCCGCACATCTGATTGACTTGAAATTATCGATTGATCCTCAGTTGGTGATGATCGAGGCGGATGGCATGGAGAGCATTTTTGACTACGACCCTATCGTCTCCGAAATCTCTCGACTGGCTGATGCTTGTCATTATGAAACACAAGAATGGTTGATGACGCGAATTGCGCGCGCCTGTGTGGCTCAACGTGAAATCCTCTCAGTTGAGGTATTTCTTCGTAAAACCCCGGTCATCAGTGAGGTTGGCGAGGCCGGTGTTCGGCTCATCTTAGACGACAAGGACATGCGTGAACTGCGCAAACGATAGAAAGCATCACTGATGCTCATAGGTGGGGCTGGTTATGGCTAGACGCCGACGTTCCCAAGTACTCTCAGGAATGTCCGCTCTTCGTAAGCATACGGATCATGACACCGTGCGCACGATATGCGTAAAAACTCGCGCTTAATGTGTCAATTCACACTTGTCGTTATCGGTTTGGGTGGTTCGGCACGGCCTTTTCGAACCGGCGCGGATGCACTTGTTTTCCTTGGTGTTCCGCGCTTGCAGGCCCCCCGGAAATCTGTATATTGCGCCGCTTCGAACCTCCTTGCCGGGATGGTCCCGGCTATGCCTGCCGAATTGGCGGGTTGAGATAATCCAGAGGGAGCAAATTATGCCCTTTTACGAAAGCGTGTTTATCGCACGCCAAGACATCTCTGCGTCCCAGGCAGAGTCCCTTACAGAAACTTTCTCGCAGGTGATCGCGGACAATGGCGGCAACGTCGTTGGCACCGAGAGCTGGGGTCTGCGGTCGTTGGCTTACCGGATGAAGAAAAACCGGAAAGGCCACTATGTCATGATGAATATCGATGCGCCCGCACCGGCCCTTCACGAGATGGAACGGCAAATGCGGATCAACGAAGACATCCTGCGTTACATGACGATTCGCGTCGATGATCTCGAAGAAGGCCCTTCGGCTATGCTTCGTAACAAAGACCGCGATGACCGCCCGCGCCGTTCGGATCGTGACCGCGGCCCACGCCGTGACCGCGACGAAGCCCCGGCCCCGGCACCTGCTGCCGAAGCCGCGCCGGCAACCGATACGCCAAAAGGAGATGCCTGATGCGACGTGGTTTCTTTCGCCGTCGTAAGACGTGCCCGTTCTCCGGCGCTAACGCTCCGAAGATCGATTACAAAGACCTGAAACTGCTCGGCCGTTATGTGTCGGAACGGGGCAAGATCGTCCCGAGCCGGATCACCGCGGTATCGGCGAAAAAGCAACGGGAACTGGCCCGCGCGATCAAGCGCGCTCGGTTCTTGGGCCTTTTGCCGTACGTGCTGAAGTAAGAACTGCGTAGCTGAACGCGAAGGGTTGGATTGATCCAATGCCCATGTCTCCGGTAATGGCCTTTGGTGCAGGTGTCTGCAGCGCGGTGGCGATGTTCTCCATCGTGTTCGGAACCGTGCTCGCATTGCCGTTGTTCTATTTGGCGCCATTGCCGTTGTACCTTGCGGGGTTCGGCATCGGGACCAAAGGGGCAATGATCGCCATTGCGGCGGCCGTTATCACCGCCGGCTTGATCGGCGGAGCTTACATCGCAATCCCAATGGCCTTGGCCTACGGGGTGCCGGTAATGATGGCGACGCAACAAGCATTGCGGAGCGCACCGGACCGGACCGGTAAACCGGTATGGACGCCGATCGGGCATGTTGTCGGTAGCTTCACGGCCATCGGCGTTGCGGGTCTGTTTTTCATGGGCCTCGTGACCATGATGGACGCCAGCATCGAGTCCCTATCGGGGGCGGTGACGAACTTCATTACCGAAGCCCTAAATACGATGGCCGGCGACGTGCCGGCTGACGCCCGGGACGCGATCGTCGGCGGTTTGGCCTCGTTCTTTCCGGGGATGGCGGTCGCAAGCTGGATCCTGATGCACATCGTCAACGCGGCGGCGGCACAGGCGGCCCTCATCAAATCGGGACGGAGCATTCGACCGAAAACGTCGTATACCGACATGGTTCTGCCGGATTGGTGTTCGTGGGTTCTCGTCGTCAGCGGCGTCATCGCGTTGGCTCTGCCCGGCGATTGGAGCTACCTCGGCCATAATCTCGTGATTGTCGCCATGGTGCCCTTCTTCCTAGCCGGTCTTGCGGTGGTGCATTCTTTCGCCCGCCGCACCAATAGCGCGATGCTACTTCTCGTCAGTTTCTACATCATCATTCTGGTACTGGGATGGGCCGCATTCGTGGTCGCCGGTATCGGTGTCATTGAACAATGGTTCGGCATTCGCAAAAGACTGTTGCCGAACAATCGAAAGGAGAACGAGTGATGGACGTCATTCTTCTGGAGCGCATTGAAAAACTGGGTCAGATGGGAGACGTCGTCTCCGTCAAATCGGGTTTTGCGCGTAACTTCCTATTGCCGCAAGGCAAGGCGCTTCGCGCCACGGACAACAACAAAGCCCAGTTCGAAACACAGCGGGCTCAGCTCGAGGCGGAGAACCTCAAACGTAAGCAGGACGCCGAAGCTGTCGCCGAGAAAATGGGCGACATTACCGTCGTTTTGATTCGCCAAGCCGGCGATGCGGGCCAATTGTATGGCTCGGTCACGGCGCGCGACATTGCCGAGGCCGTGACCGA
The DNA here is from genome assembly GCA_965222395.1 of Rhodospirillales bacterium. Taxonomy (GTDB): domain Bacteria; phylum Pseudomonadota; class Alphaproteobacteria; order Rhodospirillales; family Casp-alpha2; genus UBA4479. The sequence continues at coordinate 521,081 of OZ244947.1, read as the reverse complement.
GGCCGGCGCCACGATCAAGCGCAGCCAAGTCGTTTTGGCCGATCCGATCAAGACCATCGGCATGCACGGGGTCAAAGTGAACCTCCATTCAGAGGTAAGCATCACCGTTACCGCCAACGTCGCACGCTCCGTTGACGAAGCGAAAACCCAAGAAGAAACCGGCAGCGCCGTTCTGTCGCTGGCTCAGCAAGAAGTGATGGAGGCGCAAGCCGAAGTCGAAGCCGCCGCACAAGCCGCCGCCGAGGCCGTCGCCGCACAAGCCGACGACATCTTCGAAGACGAAGCCGTCGCCGAAGCCGTCGCCGATGCAGAAGCAGCCGTCGAAGCCGCTGTCGATGCCGGCGTCGCCGAGCCGGTCCCGGCCGCGGTCGAAGAAGTTGCTGAAGCCGAAGCGGAAGCCGAAGCCGACGAAGAGGCGGAAAAGCCCGCCTGATTGTCGTCAAAATTTTGCCAAGAATAAGGAGCACATTTCGATGTGCTCCTTTTTTCTTGGATGACCACCACGCCTTCTTCGGCCACCGATGGTGACTCCGCAGTCGAAGTCAATATGAAAAAAATATGCAATTCATGGGCTTTTCCTCGTTATCCACACTATTCAACTGTGCCCTCGTAATCCGCGTTAGAATATTGTCCGCACCATGATTGGGGATATGACAAACGACGCGGTGGCGTATGCCGCCGACGACGACGCGCCTGAACAAGACCTTCCATCGTATCGCGAGTTGCCACGCAGCGTTGAAGCGGAAAGCGGCCTGCTGGGTGCTATCTTCGTCGACAACCGCGCTTTGGAACAGGTGGCGGAGTTTCTGCGACCGGAGCATTTTGCGCTGACGGCGCACGCCCGCATTTTCGAGGCGATGCAGAAACTGATTGAGCGCGGCCAGATCGCCGATCCGACAACCTTGCGGCCTTATTTCGCGGCAGACGACTCCCTCGAAGACATTGGCGGTCCGAAATACCTCGCCCACTTGGCGGCGAGCGCCATCAACGTCATTAATGCCCGTGAATACGGCCGCATTATCTATGACATGCATCTCCGCCGAGAGTTGATCACCCTGGGCGAGCAGATCGTCAACGATGCCTACGACGGCGACATCGATGTCGAAGCCACCGATCAAATCGAGGGCGCCGAGCAGCAGTTGTATGATCTTGCTACCACTGGCGACTTCGACGGTGGCTTTCAAACCTTCAAGCAAGCCATTGTCGAGGCCATTAATGTGGCCGACGCGGCACACTCGCGTCAGGGCGGTCTGGCCGGTGTCGGCACGGACCTGCTGGACCTGGATAAATTGTTGGGTGGGTTGCACCGCTCGGACCTGCTGATCCTGGCGGGTCGTCCGGCGATGGGGAAAACCGCACTGGCCACGAACATCGCCTACAATGCGGCAAAGAACTATCACGACAGCACCGGCGGCGAAGGTGCCGTCGTTGGATTTTTCTCGTTGGAAATGTCGGCGGAGCAACTGGCGGCGCGGATTTTGTCCGAACAGGCCAATGTCTCGTCTGACCGGATGCGCAAAGGTGAATTGTCGAACGACGAATTCCATGCCCTGGCGACCGTTTCGAACGCCCTGCACGAAGTGCCGATTTTTATCGACGATACCCCGGCATTGACCGTCAGCGCCCTGCGGACGCGGGCTCGCCGGTTAAAACGCCAACACGGCTTGGGCATGATCGTGGTCGACTACCTCCAGCTGATTTCCGGCAGCGCCAATTCGCGCAGCGACGGCCGCGTCCAGGAGGTGTCGGAAATTACCCGGGGCCTAAAGACCTTGGCGAAGGAATTGAACGTTCCGGTGTTGGCCCTGTCGCAGCTGTCTCGTCAGGTGGAACAACGCGAAGACAAACGACCGCAACTTTCGGACCTCCGCGAATCCGGATCGATCGAGCAGGACGCCGACGTCGTGATGTTCATCTTCCGCGAGGAGTATTACTTGGAAAAAGCCGACCCCCTGCAACGTCCCGACGAGTCGGGTGAAAAGTACGCTCAGCGTCAGGCCAGCTGGGAAGAACGCATGGAACGCGCACGCGGCAAGGCCGAAGTGATCGTTGCCAAACAGCGGCATGGCCCGGTCGGATCGGTCAAATTGGCGTTCATGGGTGAATTCACCCGCTTTGGGAATCTTGACGAACACCACGAGGATTACTGACACTGTCCGTCATGGCTGTGTCCCCCGCACTATTCGCATCTATCCTGCGCGTCGATCTGGATGCCATCGCCGACAATTATCGGGCGTTGGCGTCCCGCGTGGCGCCAGCGTCATGCGGCGCCGCCGTCAAGGCCGACGGATACGGTTTGGGGGTCCGCCCCGTCGTGCGAGCGCTGTGGGCCGCCGGATGCCGAGATTTCTTCGTCGCCCACCCGACCGAAGGGTTGGACGTGCGGGACGAACTGCCGGACGCTCGCGTGCATATCCTCAACGGGCCTCAGCCCGAAGCGATCGACGAATACCTACACGCCAACCTGATCCCGGTCTTGAACTCGCTCGGCGATGTGGCGCTTTGGCGGACGGCCGCCGCAGAACGCGGGACAGCGCTGGCCGCCGATCTGCACCTGGACACAGGCATGTGCCGCCTTGGCCTTGATTTGTCGGAAACCGAAAGACTGCTTAACGATGCCGAGCACCTGCTTCAAGGTATCGATCTGCAACTGACAATGAGCCATCTGGCGTCCGCCGACGATCCCGAGAGCGACCAGAGTGCCCGGCAGTTGGCGTTATTCCGAGACGCCACGGCGCGATTGGGTCGCGGCACATTATCGTTCGCGAATTCATCCGGCATTTTTCTGGGGGCCGATTATCACTTTGACATCGCGCGGCCGGGGATCGCCCTGTACGGCTGCAATCCCAGGCCAAATGCCGACAACCCGATGCGCAATCCGGTGACCTTGCGGGCGCGCATCCTGCAAGTCCGCGAGATCAGCGCGGGCGAGACCGTCGGCTATGGCGCGACCTTCCGGGCAACCCAGCCCATGAAGATCGCAACCGTACCGATCGGTTATGCGGACGGCTTCCACCGAATCGGTTCGAACACCGGTATGACCAACGTCGATGGCCATTTGGCGCCGGTGATCGGTCGCGTGTCGATGGATTTGATAACGCTCGACGTTACCGACCTACCCGAACCGCTGCGGCAGCAGGGAACCTGGGTCGAGTTCTTGGGCGCGCATCGCACGCCCGACGACCTCGCCCGGGATTGGCAGACCATTCCCTATGAAGTATTAACCGGTCTCGGACGGCGTTACCGTCGCGAGTACAAAGGGATCGGTGCATGATCAACCCGCTACGGCCTATTGGCGGTGCCTTCATTTCGTTTCTGGCGACGGCGGGGCGTCTGGCGATCTTTACGTTCAATGGCGTGTCGCATTGCGTCCGGCCGCCGTTTTATGGACGGCAATTGGCCCGGCAACTGGTAGAGATCGGCTTTTTTACCCTGCCGGTTGTCGGCCTGACCGCAGTTTTCGCCGGTATGGTCCTCGCCCTTCAGAGCTATACCGGCTTTGCACGGTTTTCCGCCGAGGGCGCGATCGCCAACGTTGTCGTCCTGTCGATCACCCGCGAATTGGGGCCGGTGTTGGCAGGCCTGATGATCGCCGGGCGGATCGGCGCCGCCATGGCGGCGGAAATCGGCACGATGCGGGTCACCGAACAGGTCGACGCGCTGACCACGTTGTCTACCAATCCGATGAAGTATTTGGTCGCGCCGCGATTGATCGCCGGCACGGTCATGCTGCCGTTCGTGGTTTTCATCGCCGACGTGATCGGCGTATTCGGCGGCTATCTGGTGTCTGTGTACAAACTGGGGTTCAATCCCTCCAACTATTTGCAGAACACCTGGGAATTCGTCACCGCGACGGATATTATCTCGGGCCTGGTCAAGGCGTCCGTATTCGGCTTCATCACGACGTTGATGGGGTGTTATCACGGCTACCACTCGGCCGGCGGCGCGCAGGGCGTCGGCAAGGCAACGACCAACGCCGTTGTCTCGGCCTCGATCCTGATCCTCTGCTTCAACTACATTCTGACCCTGCTGTTCTTCACCAAAGATGTCGCAGGATAACGCCGCCAAGATCCGGCTGGACGGTGTTCGGAAAACCTTTTCCGGCGGCAAGAAAGTCGTGCTCGACCATGTCGATCTGGAAATCGGCACCGGGGAAAGCGTCGTCATTATCGGCGGTTCGGGGACCGGCAAGTCGGTTACGATCAAGTGTATCCTGGGGCTCCTGACGCCGGATCGCGGCAGTATCACCGTCGACGGAAAAGACGTGGTGAAGATGTCGCCGACGGAACGTGAAGAGGTCAACGAGCAAGTCGGCATGTTGTTTCAGCACGCGGCGCTGTTCGATTCTTTGCCGATTTGGGAAAACGTCGCCTTCGGTCTATTGGCGCGAAAACAATGCAGCCGGACCGAGGCCCGGGACCGGGCGGCGGAAAAGCTCCGCCTCGTCGGTCTGCAATCCGATGTCCTCGACCTGTTTCCGGCCTCGCTCTCGATCGGGATGCAGAAACGCGTCGGCTTGGCCCGCGCCATCGCCACCGACCCCAAGATCATCTTTTTCGACGAACCGACGACCGGCCTTGACCCTATTATGGCGGGCGTCATCAACAAACTGATTGTGCACGTCAATCAAGAGGTCGGCGCCACCGCCATCACCATCAGTCACGATATGAACTCGGCACGCCAGATTGGCGACAGAATCGCCATGTTGTACGATGGCCGAATCATTTGGGCGGGGCCGACGGACGCACTCGATTACTGCGACAACCCATACGTCAACCAGTTCATTAATGGCGATACCGACGGGCCGATCAAGCTGGCGGCGCGGTCCTAGGCCGTCATAGATCGTCTAACTCGGTCATCCCGTACATCTCGAACAACGGCGCCAGTTTTTCGCGTTTGCGCACGGCAGCGCAGACCGACGCAATCTTCGGCGATCGGGCCAATAATCCCGCCGTGTCGTAGTGCCAGCAGACCATTGGCGCCAAGCAGATATCGACCAACGTAAATGCATGGCCGAAGAACCACAGGTCAGCGACGGCAGCGTCCTCCAGGACCGCAAAGGCTCGGTCCCAGCGCTCCTCGGCTGCCGCCCGCACGCCGTTTATGCCATCTGGATCGGCCGTGTAGCGGTCGGTGTAACTGTGCCGTAAATCGCACTCGTAAACATTGATATACATGTGCATCAGCCACCGATAGGCCTCGGCGCGGGCGCTGGAAGCGATGGGCGGCAAAAGCGGAGGATCGGGATGTCTCTCGACCAGCGACAACGTCATCGCAAGTGATTCGCTCAGAACCGTATTATCCGGCAAAACAAGCGCGGGTATTTGCTTCATCGGCGAAAGCGCCTCGAATGCCGGATCGTCGACCCGCCCATTGGTCCGCTTTACCTCGATACGTGTCACGGGCTGTCCCGTTTCGGCCAGCACGGCATCGGGAATAAAGGCACCGGTGCGGCGCGACCAATACAGCGTATACATGTCGCTTACTCCTTCACAATCAGCCGACAGAATACCCCCACAAGGTGACGGAGACGAGCCCGCTTGCAGCGTCGCGCCGGATGCCTTAAGCCTCGTACCCACAGCAGTATTGGGGACCCGGCTTGGCCAAAGCGAAATCCAGCTACGTCTGCCAGGAATGCGGTGCCGTTCATACGAAATGGGCGGGCCGATGCGATTCCTGCGGCGCTTGGAACGCCCTCGTCGAAGAGGCCGCACCGGAAAGCACGCCAAAGGGACTCGGCGGGAAACGCGGAAAAAAAATCAACTTTGTCGACCTAAATGGGTCGGAAACCCCGCCGCCTCGCCGTGTTGCCGGGATCGAGGAATTCGACCGGGTCTTGGGCGGCGGCTTGGTCGCCGGCTCCGCCGTGTTGGTCGGGGGCGATCCGGGCATCGGCAAGTCGACGTTGTTGATGCAAGTCACTGCGCGCTTGGCCGGCCAAGGCAAGACCGTCTATATCAGCGGCGAGGAAGCTATCGCACAGTTGCGCCTACGCGCCCGCCGACTGGGATTGGAGAACGCGCCCGTCGCCCTTGCGGCGGCAACCAGTGTGCGGGATATCATCGCGACGTTGGACACCCCCGACAGCGTCGACGTTGTCGTCATCGATTCGATTCAGACCATGTATATGGACAACCTGGAGAGCGCGCCCGGCACGGTCAGCCAAGTGCGTGGGTCGGCACAAGAGCTGATCCGCTTGGCCAAGCGGCGCGGCTTCGCCTTGCTGCTTGTCGGTCACGTGACAAAGGAAGGCACCATCGCCGGCCCCCGGGTGCTGGAGCACATGGTCGACACTGTCCTGCATTTCGAAGGTGAGCGGTCACATCAATTCCGCATCTTACGCGCCGTCAAGAACCGCTTCGGTCCCGCCGACGAGATAGGTGTCTTTGAGATGTCGGATTCCGGCCTCGCCGAGGTCACCAATCCTTCCGAACTGTTTCTCGGCGAGCGCGAAGGCGACGTATCCGGTGCCGCCGTTTTCGCCGGAATCGAGGGGACCCGCCCCGTCCTGGTCGAAATACAGGCCCTGGTCGCACCCAGTGCCCTGGCAACGCCGCGCCGGGCCGTTATCGGTTGGGATAGCGGTCGCTTGGCGATGGTCATGGCGGTCTTGGATACCCGCTGCGGCCTTGGGCTCGGCCCGCTTGACGTCTATCTGAATGTCGCGGGCGGCCTGAAAATTACGGAACCCGCCGCGGACCTGGCCGTCGCCGCAGCTCTGCTGTCGTCGGAAAGCGGCGATCCGATCAAAAGCGCCACCGTGCTGTTCGGCGAGATCGGACTGTCGGGCGAGATACGGCCCGTCTCACGGCTTGACGCGCGGCTGCGCGAGGCCGCCAAGCTGGGGTTCGAGCGCGCCATCGTACCATCCGTGCGCAGCAAGAAATCGAAACCGGCCGCCGATCATGGAATCGCCGTCGTCGAGATCACACATCTGCGCGATCTTCCGCAAGTCCTGCAACCGACGGCGCACGTCGCCAACGCACTGGCATAGCGGTCGGATATGGAATCTCTTGGCAATCTGCCCATCAATGTCGTCGATATCGGCGTCCTGTTGGTTTTGCTGATTTCCGCGATCCTCGCCTACGCCCGCGGTTTCGTGCACGAGGTTCTCTCCGTCGGCGGCTGGATCGGCGCCATCTTCGCAACGTTCTATGGCTTTCCCTATGCCAAACCGTTGGCCCGCAAGTATATCTCTCTCGATCTCGCCGCCGACCTGACCGCGGGCGTCGCGATCTTTATCGTTACATTGGTCTTTCTTTCCCTTCTGACCCGGGCCATTGCCAACCGTGTACAGGCCAGTGCGCTTAACGTTTTGGACCGCTCGTTGGGGTTCCTATTCGGTCTTGCGCGCGGCGCCGTGCTGGTATGCGTCGCCTACATCGGTTTGGAACTCCTTATTCCGGAAGAACAACACCCGCCGGTCGTGCGAGACGCCCGCACAATGCCGCTGATCAAACCCGGTGCAGCCCTTTTAAAATCGTTGGTCCCAGACCATATCAACGTTCCGGGAAGTGGCTCGTCGTCAGATGGCGGACAGACCGGCGGTGCGGGGGCTGATATTGACGTACAAAAATTACTTGCGCCGGTGCCCAAACAGGATCAAACACCGGCCAGCGACGGCTACGACAGCGAACAACGCAACAGCCTCGATCGTTTGATCGACGGCGCAGGTTCCAATCGTTGAAGGAAATGACTAGGATACCGACCATGCTCACGCCTGCCGACCGCGACCTACCCTTTTTGGATGACGATCATCCGCATGAGGAATGCGGCCTTTTCGGAATCTACGGCGACCTGGATGCCGCCGCGCATACGGCCCTGGGCCTACACGCGCTTCAACATCGCGGCCAAGAATCCGTCGGTGTCGTCAGCTTCGACGGCGAACAGTTTCACAGCCACCGGGCCCTGGGCCTTGTCGGCGATAACTTCTCGTCGGAAGACGTGATCGGGCAGCTACCGGGCAGTTCGGCCATTGGTCACGTCCGGTACTCGACATCCGGCGATACCCTGCTCCGCAACGTGCAGCCGCTGTTTTCCGAGTTCAAGTTCGGCGGCCTGGCCGTCGCCCACAATGGCAATCTGACGAACGCCTATGCGGTGCGCCGCTCTTTGATCGACCGCGGCAGCATCTTTCAATCGACCAGCGATACCGAAACCATCATTCATTTGATCGCACGCAGCGAATTCGGCCCGGTCGTCGACCGATTGACCGATGCCCTGTCCCAACTCGAAGGCGCATACTCGTTGGTCGCACTGACCCAGAAAAAGCTGATCGGTGCGCGCGATCCGTACGGCGTCCGGCCGCTGGTCATCGGCCGATTGGGCGATGCCTATATGATGACGTCGGAAACCTGCGCGCTGGATATCATCGGTGCCGAATTCGTCCGCGACGTCGACCCCGGCGAAATCGTCGTCATCGACGAAAATGGCCTGCATTCGCTAAAACCGTTTTCCAAGGCGCCCCGGCGTTTTTGCATTTTCGAGTACATTTATTTCGCTCGCCCCGACAGCAACATCGAGGGCCATCACGTGTATTCGGTGCGCCAAAACATCGGCCGTGAGTTGGCACGGGAAAGCGCAGTCCCCGCGGACGTCATTGTGCCGGTCCCCGATAGCGGCGTCCCCGCCGCCCTGGGTTATGCCCAGGAATCCGACGTGCCGTTCGAACTCGGCATCATCCGAAATCACTACGTCGGACGAACCTTTATCGAGCCGACGGCGCAAATCCGTCACCTCGGCGTCCGGCTGAAACATAATGCCAACTTAGGCACGCTAAAAGACAAACGCGTCGTCCTGGTCGATGATTCCATCGTTCGCGGTACGACATCGACCAAGATCGTCGAGATGGTGCGCTCAGCGGGTGCCAAGGAAGTCCACATGCGGATTTCCTCGCCGCCGACGACGCATTCGTGCTTTTACGGCATCGACACGCCGGAACGCGAACAACTGATGGCCGCAAATAACGATGTCGCGGCCATGGCCAAGATCATCGGCGTCGACAGCTTGGCGTTTATTTCCATCGACGGGTTGTACCGCGCCGTCGGCGAAGAAGGCCGGGATATGGAAACGCCACGTTATTGCGATGCGTGCTTTACCGGCGAGTACCCCATTCCGCTGGTCGATCGCGAGGGCGGCGACATGCCCAAACAACTGTCGCTGTTGACGGAACGCGACTAGGACGTATCGGAACATCACATTGAAACGATTAGAAGGCCGCATTGCGCTGATTACCGGCGCATCCCGTGGAATCGGCCGGGCCGTGGCAAAGCGGTTTGCCGTCGAAGGCGCCCACCCGATCTTGATCGCCCGCACCCAGGGCGCATTGGAAGAATTGGACGATGAAATCCGCACCGAGACGGGGATCGAGTCGACCCTGGTGCCGCTCGACATTACCGATGGCGACAGCCTGGATAAAGTCGGGGCGGCGATGTACGAGCGATTTGGCCGACTGGACGCGTTGGTCGCCAACGCCGGTGTCCTGGGCACACTGTCGCCGCTGACGCATACCGATCCCAAGGTTTGGGCCAGCACGCTTGACGTCAACCTGACCGCCTGTTGGCGTCTGACCCGGTCGATGGACCCGTTGTTGCGGGCATCCGACAGCGGCCGGGCGATTTTCGTCACATCGACCGTCGGGCATGAGCCCCGCGCGTTCTGGAGTGCCTATGCCGTTTCCAAAGCCGGCTTGGAGATGATGGCGAATATCTACGCCGAAGAAACCCGCAAAACGAATATCCGGGTCAACCTTGTTAACCCGGGGGCGACCGCGACCGCCATGCGGGCCGCCGCCATGCCAGGCGAGGACCCGGAAACGATCAAATCGCCCGACAGCATCGCCCATGTATTCGTCGATTTGGCCGCCGCGGATTGCACCCGCCATGGCGAATTGATCGATGCGGTCGCCGAGGACGAGGCGCCGACCGTTAACTAGACCGGCGGCGCCACCACGACGTCGGCATTAAGCCGGGCAAATGCCCGGTGCATCGATGACGTCGGCGGCGCATCGACAATGATGGTGTCGACATCCTCCAAGCCGGGAACGCGAACGGGTGCCGTGCGCTCAAACTTCGTTTGATCCGCCAACAGCACTTTTGTCCGTGCTTGCGCCAGCATTTGGGCCCGCATCTCGGCGGCCTCGCGGGTGTATTCCATCAGCCATGGGTGCGCCGACAATGCGGTCGCCCCGACGAAGGCGAAGTCCGGGTAATAATTGGCCAAGGTCGTGATCGCGTCGTGGCCGACCATCGCGCCTTCGCTGGCGATGAACTCGCCACCCGTCAGCACCACCCGATTGTCGTTCTTGCCTGCCAGCCGGCCTGCGATGTGAATATCGTTGGTGTAGACCGTCAACCGCAGGCGTTCGGCCAGGGCCTCCGCCAGCCACAACGTCGTCGTGCCGGAATCGATCAATAGCGAGGCATCGTTGGTGACCATCGCCGCGGCGGCGTAACCGATGGCCTTTTTGCCGTCGACATTGACCGACAATCGCTCGTCGAAGATCGGTTCCGAATGGAACAACGCCAAGGCGCCGCCATGAGTCTTGCGCAACTGCCCGTCTTCCGACAAGCGGGTGATATCTCGGCGAATGGTCTCGCGCGAGACTTTTAGGCGGCGGTGGAGGTCGTTGACCGAAATCGATCCCCGCTCGTTGACGAGGTCGAGAACCTTGCTGCGGCGTTCTTCGGCAAGCATGCGACTTTCTCCCAATCAACGCGCGCCATGTTAGAAGAGCGGAAATTCCCGTCAAGAACCGTCATTTCCGGTCAACCTTGGATGGTGGGTCGATACCGACAATGCTGTCCATCGCCGCCGCCATATGGGCGCGAAAGGCCCTGACCCGGCGGGTTTGTCGCCGCGCCGGCAGAAACGACGCGGTAATGGTAAGTCCAGGCGCGCGCCATTTCGGCAGCACGTCGACTAGCGTCCCGGACTGCAAATCGTCGGCGACGAACCACTTCGGCATGACGGCGAAACCGATCCCCATTTGCGCGGCCTTTCGCGCCGTGAAGATATTGTTCGTGGTCATGGCGGGTGCCCCGACGACGGTTTCGGATGCCCCGCCCCCATGATGCAACGGCACGCGGTGACCTTCGAACGGCCCCAAGGCGACACACGGGAGATACCCGAGATCCTTCGGTGCCGATATCGCGGCGGTATCAGTTAATGTCGGTGCGGCAACGATCATGCGTTCGACCTGTCCCCATTCGGTCACGACAAGGCTTTCATCCCGGGGCCGTCCCGCCTTGATCCACAGATCGCAACCGATCTCGGCAAACCTGATTTCCTCGTCGTCGAGTATCCACGTCACGGTTACGCCCGGGTGTGCCGCCTGAAACGACACCACGGCCTCGGCCAGGTGCAGTTGCCCCAACGCCACCGGGGCGACGATTTTGAGCGGCCCGCGTATTTCATCCGCATCCTCGGCGTAGGATTCCGACAAGGCATCCCAACCGTCCAAAAGGCCGCGGGCATCGCGCAGGACGTCACGACCGGCGTCGGTCAGTGCCAGTGAATGGGTCGTCCGTTGAATAAGATGCACCCCTAACCGCGACTCCAGTTCCGAAAGCTGGCGGCTCGCCGACGCTTGGGACAGTCCGATATCCCGGGCGGCGGCACTGATCGACCCCCGCTCGGCAATTCGCGCAAAGGTCGACAACAGGGTCAGACGGTCAATGCTTTTGCTCATACGTTATACGTATAACTAAAACACTTATAAACCGTCTACCGTAATTATCTCTGATGCGTAAATCTCCTCTCAACGGCGCGGCCATTCCGGCCTGCCCTTCGATCAGGAGACGACACATGAATATCAACGTATCCAGCACCCCACGGACTTTCACCCTCGGCGGCGATCTTCCCGTTAACCGGCTCGGCTACGGGGCGATGCGGCTGACCGGTCAGCCCGGGAATTTCGGCCCCTACCCCCAGTGGGACCAAGGCGTAAGCCTACTTCGCCGAGCCAATGACCTTGGCGTCGACTTCTTCGACAGCGCGTGGGCCTACGGGCCGGAGACCGCCGATCAAATCGTCGGCGAGGCGCTCGACGGACGCGACGCCGTCATCGCCACCAAGGGCGGCGTCGACAAGCCGGAACCCGGCAAGATCGTCGTCGATGGATCTCGCGATGCCCTTCACCGCCAAATCGATAATGCGTTAGTCAATCTGCGGCGTGACCGGATCGATCTATTTCAATTGCACCGCGTCGACCCTAACACACCGATCGAAACATCGATCGCCGCCTTGGCCGAGGCGCAGGCGGACGGACGCATTCGTCACATCGGGTTGTCGAATGTCACGCAACAAGACCTCGACCGGGCATTGACCGTCGCGCCCATCGTCAGCGTGCAAAATCGCTTCAACATGGCCGAGACGTCGGATTCGACCCTGGTCAATTACACGGCATCGCGCGGTATCGCGTTCATTCCTTACGGCCCGCTTGGCGCCAATCCGATGCGTCCCGGCGCGGCCTTGGCCCCCGCCGACGCCCTGGCCTGGCTGCTTCGGCGCTCCGACAACATCGTCGTGATCCCCGGCACGACATCCATCGATCATCTGGAAGACAACTGGCGTACCTGGGATCTGGTCGACCGTCTGGATGCGGGGGCGGCGTGATGAGCGCGCGACAACACAAGTTGGCGGCCCTGACATGGGCCGTCGTCTATCCTTTGATCACGGTCCTCTTGGCCGTGTTGGAGCCTCTCTTAGACGGGGTTCCGATGCCGCTGCGCACATTGATGCTGAGCGCCATTATGGTACCTGCGATGGTCTATGTCGCGATGCCCTGGATGTCGCGCCGGTTCGCCGGTTGGTTGGGCGGCGATCAAGAAGTCGAAGAGATGGATAGAGAAAGAAGGAGACGGCCTATGGTCTCTGAGTCCCCTACCCGTAGACCACTCGGGAGTCGAGAGAGGCCATTTTCATGTGTTACAAAGAATTTCTGCGTTTAGCCGGAAACGAAAGTGATCGTACCAGTTGGCGGTATGGGTATTTGGCAAGGTCACCAGACCGAATTCAATCGCTGTCTGCGGAGTTGTTTAGTGCTTTCACAAGCATCCTCACGATACGCCAAGCGTGGTAAGGGGGGGTGCATAGAGGCCGGCGTTTCCGCCGGCCTCTATGCCCTTCTACAAAAAGCCGTTCTTATTTACAGACTTTGCGGGCAAAGGCCTTCGCCTTGGCCTCTTCCTGTTGCAGTTTGGTCTTGGCGCCGGCGAACGCGTTCTTCATCGCATGAACGTCGTTCAAGACGCCGTTGAGCAGCCGTTTGGCGTCGTCGACATTCATCCCGTCAACCCTGACGCTCTTGATCATGTGGCGAATGGTGCTCTTTATTTTTTAATCGGGCGGCGCATGACGGCCTCGACCTCTTTGCGAAGCCATTTTTTCGCTTTGTCGAGGCCGATAAAGTGCTCCACGGTCTTCACCACGCGGTTCCAATCGTCGAGGATTTCCCGGATCGAAAACGACGCCACGGTGACGCCGGCAATTTTCAGATCGATGCGGTGCTTAAGCTCACGTTCCATCACGCGGAGTTCATGGTAAATAGCGTCGATGGGACGCGTCACGGCATTCAAGTCCCGCTGGATGGCGTCGAACGTTTTGAAGATCACCAGAAGTTCATGCTGAATGGTGTTTTCGATGCGCGTGACGGTCTGGGTCACGCCGTTTTCGGCATTGGCAATCGGGCGCGCGACATCATCGAGGCCGGTGCAGTAGGCATTGACGCCTTGGGCGATGGGCGCGCGGCAGCTTCCCGGCGGAAAGGCGGACACGACGTTCACCATGTCGTTGGTAGCGGTGAGCACCTGCGACACGTACCCCTGGGTTTCGCTGATCGGTTTTTTGATATCGCCAATGTGATTTTTAGCGACATCCAGCTGCCTTTTCGTCTGTTCGATCTGCAGGACCGCGACGGTGTCCGTGACCACCGTGTCGATGGGCGCAACGACGTCTTGCTGGATTCCGTTCATCGCGGTGGCGATGTTGTTCAGGGGCTCCGCGATGTCCGGCACGGGATCGGATAAGTCGGCGAGCACCGTCAGTATCTCGTCGATGTCGTGCATGGTGGTATCGACTTTTTTGATGTCGTCCCGCAGATCGAGCGGAATTTGCAGGTAATGTTCGACCTTGCCGATGTCGTTTTGAACGGTCGACAGATCCTTTATCAAGCCGAGAAGATTGCTGTTGGTGACGCGCACGTCCGTCAGTGCGGGTTGGCAACGGGCGATATCGGCGGGCATGGCGTGCGCCGGTGTGTCGAGGGCGAAACAGCCGAGGGATGCCGCGCCGATGATTATGCCGAGTTTTGTTTTCCCTCTGCGGTGACGTGACATTCGGTCCTCCTGTTTTTGATCCCTGCCCATGTCGATGTGCTGGTTTGTCGCGTCTGAATTAAAAAACAGAACATCCGAAATCCGATAAAATCGTCAAAGATCGTGCGCTTTTGACGATGACAATTTCGTCCCGCTGCTTTTAAGACCCGGATTGAAAGTGACTACGAAAAGCGTTGTCTTGCAGATTGGATCGGTTCTCGATACCGCGCGTCTCATCCCCCTCCGTGACAGCGTCCCTTAAGAGAAGATATCGAATGCCTGAAGCAATGATACTACACTGAAAAATTGGTAAATGCGACTAAGAACTGCAGACGTGCAATAAAGAAATTTCGCACTTCGATAAGGTTATTCCGGATACCGTCAGCCGTGCCGACGTCGTGTGACGAAAAGTGTGTCTGTGTCCGGCCAGAAGCGGCGCTAGCCCCTCTTGCGTCGTTCGCGACGGGGCCGGTCTTTCAGCACTTTTGGAATGAGGTTTTCCATTAAATGAAATGAGTTTTGGCAGGCCCGGTGAAGGTTGTCTTTGAAGTCGCCCGAAGCGGTGCTGCCCGCGGAGTCTGACAAGGACCGAATAACGACGAATGGGAGATTATTCACCTGGCACGTGTGGCCGAACGCAGCCCCCTCCATCTCGGTCGCCAAGGCGGCAAATTCCCGCTGCAACCAACGAAGGGTTGCCTTGTCTTGGACAAACCTGTCGCCGGACGCAATGGTCCCCAGCATCAAATTGGGCGCACCTTTCTTCCCTTCAAAGGCGGCATCGAACGCCAACGTTGCCTTGGCGACGATGTCCGGATCGCACTCGATGAGCCGATCTCGGCCGGGAACTTCGCCATGCCGACGTCCAAAGGCGGTCAGATCCATATCGTATTGGACGACATGACTTGCGACGATCATATCGCATGCCCGCATATTCGGCAGAAGTCCGCCCGCGACGCCTGAGAAGACAAGCGCCTGCGGCTTAAAAAGATCAATCAACATCTGTGTGCAGATGGTAGCGTTCACCTTGCCGATGCCGGATTGCGCAAGAGCGATTTCCGTGCCTTTGAATTTGCCTCTGGTAACGCATATTTGCGCGTGCACGGACTCAACCTTTTTCGTCATCACCTTTTTAATCAGTTGAACTTCTTCATCCATCGCCCCGATAACAGCCAGCATGTCTTGCCCCTCATCTCGCCCAAATATCCGGTCATAACGCCGTTAAGTCGCGACCAACTTACTTCCCTTGGTGCCCGCAAAGACATACGTATCTACTCGTACGATGCCCTGACCGTCGTTATCCGGGCGATATCCGCGTCACGGGTTTTCGAAACAGCAAAGTGTTCATCAAAACGCCTGAACTTTATTGTGGCTTTTTGACTGTTTTTGACCGATATATTTGACAGCTTTATCGGTATGGGAGACCGCCTGTGACCTCAAACGCCGATCCTTGGTTGCTGACGCCGGGCCCACTGACCACCGCCGCCGAGACAAAGTCCGCCATGCAGCGCGACTGGGGATCCCGCGATGCCGATTTCATCGCCATGAACGCCCGCGTCCGCGACCGCTTGCTGGATATCGCCCATGCTGCCGACAGCCATGTTTGCGTTCCCCTGCAAGGCAGCGGCACATTCGCCGTTGAAGCAACGCTCGGCACGCTGATCCCACCGGGCGGCAAAGCCCTGGTTCTGATCAACGGGGCCTATGGACAACGCATGGTCAAAATCCTCGGGTATGCCGGGCGCGCGCACGTCACCCTGGAAACGGCCGAAGACACCCCGCCCGATCCGGCCGACGTGGACCGCATGCTGGCCGACGACCCCGGCATTACGCATGTGCTGGCCGTGCATTGCGAGACGACGTCCGGCATCCTCAACCCCATCGCCGCCATCGCCGACGTTTGCGACAAACGAAATCGAAGCTTGTTGATCGACGCGATGAGCGCCTTTGGCGCCATCGACCTGGATTCCCGCACCGTGCGGTTCGACGCGGTGATGGCGTCGTCAAACAAATGCCTCGAGGGGGTGCCGGGGATGGGGTTTGCCCTCATCCGCCGCGACGTTCTCGAAACCTGCCAAGGCAACGCCCATGCCTTGGCACTCGACCTTTACGACCAATGGACGGCGATGGAAAAGAACGGCCAGTGGCGCTTTACGCCACCAACCCACGTTATCGCCGCTTTCGACAAAGCCGTCGATACGTTCTTGGCCGACGGCGGCGTCGCCGGGCGACACGCACGATACGCCGTGAACTGCCGCACATTAGTCGACGGCATGCGGGCGCTGGGGTTCGAAACCCTGCTGCCCGACCATCTGCAAGCGCCGATCATCGTGACCTTTAAGATGCCCGCCGATCCGGCCTTTGATTTCGAGGTTTTCTATGACCGATTGAAGGACCTCGGCTATGTTATCTATCCCGGCAAACTGACCGTCGCGCCGTCATTCCGGATCGGATGCATCGGCGCCCTGGGTCAGGCCGAGATCAACGGCGCCCTTGACGCCGTCAAACACGTACTGGACGACATGGGCGTCGCCACCGGCCGCCCCGCCGCTGCCTGAGGAGAATGACGAAAATGACCGCGCACCCCGAGACCGTCACCGTCAACGACCGCACCTATGCCTGGCCGTCTGCGCCACTGGTCGTGGTCTGTATCGACGGCTCCGAGCCGGATTACATCGAACAAGCCGTCGCCGGCGGCCACATGCCGTTCATGGCCAAGGCGCTGGCCGCGGGGAGCGACCTGCGCGCCGACTGCGTCGTTCCGAGCTTTACCAACCCCAATAATCTGTCGATCGTCACCGGCCAGCCCCCGGCGGTTCACGGTATTTGCGGCAACTTCTTCCTCGACCCCGACAGCGGCGATGAAGTGATGATGAACGACCCGAAATTCCTCCGCGTCGGGACGATCTTCAAGGCATTCCACGATGCCGGCGCCAAGGTCGCCATCGTCACCGCCAAGGACAAATTGCGGCGCCTGCTCGGCCACGGTTTGGATTTCAATAGCGGCCGGGCCATCGCGTTCTCATCGGAAAAAGCCGACGAAACGACAATGGCGGACAATGGCATCGACAATGCGCATGAGCTGGTCGGACGCCCCATCCCGTCGGTGTATTCGGCGGATCTCAGCGAGTTTATATTCGATGCCGGCGTGAAACTCATGGAACGCGGCCGCCCGGATATCATGTACTTGTCGACCACCGATTACATTCAACACAAATACGCGCCGGGCACGCCGGTTGCCAACGCGTTTTACGCGATGATGGATGGATACTGGGAGAAACTGGACGCCATGGGCGCGACGCTGGCGTTGACCGCCGACCACGGCATGAACGACAAGTTCGGCGACGACGGGCAGCCGGACGTCATCTACATGCAGACCGAACTGGATAATCTTCTGGGCACCGGCCAAGCGCGCGTGATCCTGCCGATTACCGACCCCTACGTGGCCCATCACGGTGCGCTCGGCTCCTTTGCGATCGCCTACCTCGCCGACGATCTTGATCACGATGCCGTGGCAAACTCGGTGCGCAAGATCGATGGCATCGAAAGCGTTTACGACCGCGCCACGGGTTGCGCCGAATTCGGCCTTCCTGAAGATCGCTTAGGCGATCTGATCCTGATTTCGACCAAGCATAAAGTCTTGGGTACATCGGCCGACCGGCATAAACTCGACGAATTGGATCAGCCACTCCGCTCGCATGGCGGGGTGTCGGAACAAACCGTGCCGCTGATCGTCAGCAAACCGATCACGCCGATGCCCGACGGCCATCGACTGCGAAATTTCGACATCTTCGACGTCGCCTTGAACCATACGACCTGAGCCCCGAAAGGACCGCCCCATGGACACGCACACCAACACCCCCCCGCATCACACCATGCGGATCGCCGGTCAATCGGTCGATGCGGACGACGCGATCGAGGTTCTGAACCCCTATAACGACGCTGTTGTCGGCACCGTTCCCAACGCCCGCGCCGATCAGGTCGCCGACGCGTTCGCCAAGGCGGCCGCCTATAAACCGAACCTGACCCGCTATGAACGGCAACAAATCCTGACCAAGACCGCGGAACTGCTGGTGGGGCGAAAGGACGAGATTTCCGATCTGATCACCGCGGAATCCGGTCTGTCGAAAAAGGACAGCCTGTACGAAGTCGGCCGGGCCTTCGATGTGTTCCATCTGGCCGGTCAGTTGTGCATCCAAGAAGACGGCGAGATATTTTCCTGCGATCTGACGCCGCACGGCCAGCGGCGCAAAATCTTCACCCAGCGCGAGCCGTTGCAAGGGGTGATCTCGGCGATCACGCCGTTCAATCATCCGCTGAACATGGTGGCGCACAAGATCGCGCCGTCGATCGCCACCAACAACACCATGATCTGCAAACCGACGGAGCTGACACCGCTGACCTGCATCCTGTTGGCCGACGTCTTGCTCGAAGCCGGCATGCCGCCGGAAATGTTCTCGGTCGTCACCGGCACGCCGGACCGCATCGGCGACGCCATGATCCACGATCCGCACGCCGATCTCATCACCTTCACGGGCGGCGTCCCGGTCGGCAAACTGATTGCCGAACGCGCCGGCTATCGCCGCACGGTGTTGGAGCTGGGCGGCAACGCGCCGCTGATCGTCATGGACGATGCCGATATTGAACGCGCCGCCAAGATGGCGGTTGCCGGGGCGTGCAAAAACTCCGGCCAGCGCTGCACGGCGGTCAAACGTATCCTGGCGCACCAGGACATCGCCGACGCGTTCGCCGCCGCCTGCGTCGAACAGGCAAAGGCTTTTACCTATGGCGATCCGATGGACCCGAACACCGACATCGGCACCGTGATCACCGAACAGGCGGCGATCACGTTCGAACGCCGCGTCAACGATGCCGTCGCCGCGGGTGCCAGCCTTCTGCACGGCAACAACCGTGAAGGCGCCGTGTACCCGCCGACCGTGGTCGATCACGTCACCATGGATATGGAATTGGTGGTCGAGGAAACCTTCGGGCCCGCCATCCCGATCATTCGCATCAAGGATATCGACGATGCCATTGCCGTCGCCAACGGCACCAACTTCGGCCTGTCGTCGGGCGTCTGCACCAACCGCATGGACGACATCACGCGGTTCATCAACGAATTGCAGCACGGCACCGTGAACATCTGGGAAGTTCCCGGATATCGCATCGAAATGTCGCCTTTCGGCGGCATCAAGGACAGCGGGCTCGGCTACAAGGAAGGCGTCATCGAAGCGATGAAGAGCTATACCAACGTCAAGACGTTCTCCCTGCCCTGGCAGTAAGGGCTTAAATTCACACGATAAATGAGTAGCCCGAACGCGGAAAAACCCATTATGATCGTCCTGGCGGACCGAACGAGGGGGGTTTTGGTTTGTCCACCAACGAACACATGGCGCGGCGATTGCGAACCGAGATCGCGGCGCTGGAATCGCGTCTCGACTCGGAAAACCGGCTCTTGGTGGCGCTTCGCACTCAGTTGGAAGGTCACGAGGGCGCGACGGCCGACGAGCGTCGTACGCAGCTGTTTCGACGCGCCGCCATTGATATTGCACCCGGCGGCATGGCCCGGGAATTCCCGGACCTTGAGCCGGTACACGACCGGGAGATGGGCGATGCACTGATCGCCATCAGCAGCCGGCTCGATCACAAATTCGCCGAGATCAAAGCACTTAACGAAATCACGCAACGCGTCACGTCCGGCATGTTTTTTGACGAAGTGCTGGGGCACGTCTTCGAGCATTTCCGGGAATTGATTCCGTACAATCGGATCGGCGTGGCATTGATCGAGCGGGCCGAAACCGACAAACCGATCGTCAGGGCGCGCTGGAATCGCGCTGACTATGCGCCACTGCACCTGAAGGACGGGTATGCGGAGCGTCTGAAGGGCAGCACGCTCGAAAAGATTATCGAAACCCGCCTGCCTCGCATCATTAACAATCTGGAAGAGTATCTGACCCAGAATCCGCGCTCGCATGCGTCGAAGAAGATCCTCAAGGAGGGTATCCGATCTAGCCTCACCTGCCCGCTGGTCGTGCAGGACCAGGTCTTGGGGTTCATTTTCTTTTCCAGCACGACGCCCGACACCTACCGTGACCAGCACGTCGAGTTATTCATGCAGATCGCTGGTGAATTGGCGATAACGCTGGAAAAAAGCCGCATCTACGAAGACCTTTGTGTGCGCAACGACTTCATCACAAAGGTCTTCGGCCAGTACGTCACCAACGAAGTCGCCGAAGCGGTGCTGCGCGATAATGATTCGGTATCGCTCGGCGGCGAGCGGCGAAAAGTCACGGTTCTGATGGCCGATCTGCGCGGTTTCACGCCGATGTCGGAACAGTTGTCCGCCGAAGAAGTAGTCGACGCCCTGAACATCTTCCTCGGCCGGATGGTCGACATCGTGATGAAGTACGACGGCAGCGTCGACAATTTCATCGGCGACGCGTTGTTGGCGGTTTTCGGCACCCCCGTTTCGAAACCCGACGACGCGGCGCGGGCGGTCGCGTGTGCGATCGAAATGCAGAACGCCATGGCCGGCGTCAACGAGGAAATCGAAAGCCGCGGCCTTCATGGCCTGCGGATGGGCATCGGCCTGAGCACCGGCGAGGTCGTGGCGGGCAACATCGGCTCGGAGTTGCGGATGAAGTACAGCGTCATCGGCGGCGTCGTGAACCTGGCGGCGCGGATCGAAAGCATCGCCGACGGCGGCCAGGTCTTTGCCGCGGATCCGACCTATGCCGAAGCCGCCGATATTATTCGCACTGACGGACATCTGAACGTCAAACTCAAAGGGCTTGAACGGCCTGTCATGATCCACGAAATTGCCGGCATCGACGGTCCGTTCAACATCGCCTTGCAGGCGCCGCACAACGCGGACGCGATTAACTAAAGGCTATCGGCCACTCGGGCCAGCGCCCCGTCCCAATCGCCGAACGACGGTTGGCGCACCAGTGTCATCGTTGGGTACCAGGGCGTCGTGTCGCCGTCCATGCCCCAGCGCCATTCGGCAACATGCGGCAGCACCGCGAAACACCGCACCCCCAGGGCGCCCGCCAAATGCAACGGCGCGCTATCGCACGAAACCACCGCATCCAGATGCATCATCAACCCGGCGGAATCGGCGAAATCGGCGATATCCGAGGTCCAATCGACAATGCCGTCGCCGTCCGTCGCCAAATCGTCGGCAGCGTGATCTTTTTGCAGCGAGACCAGCGTTATATCCGGGGCGGACATCAAGGCGCGAAACGGCGCAAGGCCCGGCGAGCGCACGGCATCGCGGGCATGATCCGGGCTGCCGCGCCAGGCGATACCGATCTTCTTGCCCGGCGGCAGCGTCGCAATGCGGTTCCGCCACACGTCGACGGCCTTTTTCGGCGCGCGGAGATACGGCGACGGCGCAGGATCGTCATTCGGGTCGAGGTCGATGGCCGCCGGAATGCTGAGCAACGGCACGTGAAAATCGATCTTCGGCAACGGATCGCCCGGCGTCTTGAGGGCATACACGCCGCCCAGCGTCCCCAGCAGTCGATGCATGGTCTGTGGGCATTCCAACGTCACCCGCGCACCACGGTCGGCAAGCACAGAGACGTAGCGGCAGAACTGTACTGTATCGCCCAGACCTTGTTCCGCATGCACATAAAGACTTTTGCCCGTGAGATTTTCACCGGCCCATTCCGCCACCGGCCAATCGCGTTTGAGCGGCAGAAACCGCGCCGTCTGCCAACGCGCGGCATATGCCGGCCAGCCGTCGGCATAACGCCCAGCCGCCAACAAGCCCATCGCCCGGTTGCGCGCCAGTTCGGCATCCACCGGCGCGAGCGCAACGGCTTTGTCATAGGCATCGAGCGCCGCCGCCACATCGCCGGTTTCATGCAGGGTCACGCCCAGATTGCCCCAGGCGGCCGCGCTTTCCGCATCGACCTCCAACGCCTTGCGATAACACGTCATCGCGTCCGCAAAGGCCAAGGCCTCGCGCGCCAAATTGCCCAGGTTGACCCACGCTTCTATCAAGGCGGGATCGGCATTCACGGCGGCGATGTAGGCATCCTTTGCGGCCGTGGCGTCGCCCATCGACTGATGGGCCAGACCCAGACCCAAATGCGCGCCCGCCAGCACCGGGTCCAACGCGACCGCCCGCCGAAGTGCCGCGACGGCATCTTCCTGTGCCGGACCGTACACGTCTTGCAGCGCCAGTCCGAGGCAAAGGTGCGCATCGCCCCGCGTATCGTCCAACTCCAACGCCAAATTAGCCCGCGCCCGCGCCGCGTCGGCATCGCCCGCCGCGATCAAGGCACTGGCCAGATCGACATGCAGCCCGGCATCTTCGGGCGACAACCGAATTGCTGCGCGGAAAGCCGCAACGGCGGCCGTGGGATCGTCCCGCTGCCGGGCCACACGACCCAGGTTGGCATGGTACAGTGCGACGTCGCCGTCCAGCGAAATGGCGTGTTCGATCAACCGGCGTGCGGTGTCCAGATCGCCGCGCTGAAAAGCCACAACCCCCAACAGATGATTGGCGTCCGCGTGCCCCGGCACCGCCGACAGTATCCGTTCGTAGCACAACTGGGCGGTCGCGAGATCGCCGCTTTCGTGGGCCGTGACGCCTTGCCCGAGTACCGCTGATACATCCATCTGCATGACGTCGAGTATTGGCGAACCGCCGCGCCGTTTCAAACTTCCCCCACCGGCCTTCGCCGCCTATGATACCGACGAACCGAGTTTAAGGGGGTGCCATGCTGCCAGGTGACGTCAAAACAGCCGCGGATGCCCGCGCCATCGTCGAAAAACGCGAAGCGGAGTACGTCAAAGTCGGCGTTTTCGATATCGACGGTATTTTGCGCGGCAAATATATGTCGCGGGACAAGTTTTTGTCCGCCCTCGATAAGGGGTTCGGTTTCTGCGATGTCGTGACCGGCTGGGACTCCTACGATCAGCTGTATGACAACGTCACGGTCACGGGATGGCATACCGGCTATCCGGACGCCGATGTCCGGATTCTGCCCGACAGCTGCCGGGAAATCGCCTGGGAAGACGGCACACTGTTTTTCCTGGGCGAATTCGACGGCCCACACGCGCAGGTCTGCCCCCGCGGCGTGCTGCGCCGGGTGCTGAAAATGGCCGACGATATGGGCTATGCCGTCAAGGCCGGGTTCGAGTTTGAATTCTTCCTGTTCGAAGAGACACCGCAAACGGTCCGCGACAAGCGCTATCAGGATATGAAGCCGATTCAACCCGGCTTTTTCGGCTATTCCGTGCTGCGCAACACGGTCGAAAGCGATCTGTATCGCGACATCCTGGATGGCTGTTTGCAGATGGATATGGCGTTGGAGGGCCTGCACGAAGAAACCGGCCCCGGGGTGTTGGAAGCCGCCATCACCGTGGACGAGGGTCTCGCCGCCGCCGACAAAGCCAGCTTGTTCAAGACCTTTACCAAGGTCATGGCGCAAAAACGCGGCCTCATGGCGACGTTCATGGCAAAATGGTCGCCGGACTGGCCGGGTCAGTCGGGGCACATCCACATCTCGCTGACCAAGAAGAACAAGGGCAAGAACGGCGGAAAACCGGTGTTTTATGATGGCACGGACCCCGACGGGATGAGCGGCGTCATGCGCCAGTTCGTCGCAGGCCAGCAGAAACTGATGCCGGAATTGCTGTCGATGATCGCGCCCACCGTGAACAGCTATACACGGCTGATCCCCGGATTCTGGGCCCCCACGGACGCCACCTGGGGCGTCGACAACCGCACCTGTGCGTTGCGCGTCGTCAAGGGCTCGGAAAAATCGCAACGGGTCGAGTTTCGCGTCGCCGCTGCGGACTGCAACCCTTACCTCGCCTTGGCGGCGGCCGTTGCCTCGGGACTGCACGGCATCCAAGCCAGCTTGACCCCAGGACCGCAGATCGTCGGCAATGCTTACGATATGACGTTCCCCAAGAAACTGGCGCTGCCGACCACCTTGTGGGATGCGGCGCAGCGGCTGAAAGCGTCAAAGCCGGCACGGGATTTGTTCGGCGATACCTTCGTCGACCATTACGCGGCAACTCGGGTATGGGAAGAACGGGAATTCCGCAAACACATTACGGATTGGGAAATGGAAAGATATTTCGAGATCATTTGATCGCCGTCACACCCATGACCGTAAAAAGTACATAAAATTGGTTTTTTTGAATAACGATAGGAACATCCATATGCGCGGCCTATTCGCCTTTTTGTTCGCTTTTCTTCTCGTCGTGCCGGTCGGCGCGCAACAAGACAACGCCGACATCGTCGCCAAGGTGGTACGGATTCAATCCGCCGCCGTGGCCATTCAAGATGCCCTGCCACGGCAATTGGACATTGGCGCCGAGGTTCAGCTGGGCGACGTGATATCGACCGGCAAGGACGCACGGCTGACCCTGGAATTCACGGACGGCACGTCCCTGACATTGGGCGAGCGGGCGCATTTCTCCGTCGTCGAATATGTCATTGGACAGAACGGCGGCAACGCCGTGTTCCGGATGCTGGAAGGTGCATTCCAAATGACCAGCGGCAGCATGATGCAGCTCGCCGACAGTTCGATGACGGTACAGACCGAAACCGCGACGATCGGCATCCGCGGCACCACATTTTGGGGCGGCGCCCTGGATTCGGCGTTCGAAGTGGCGCTGATCAGCGGCAAGGGCGTCTTTGTCGAGACCAAGGTCGGGCGCGTGGAGTTGACCGATGCCGGATCCGGCACCAGCGCACCGGCGGAAAACGCCTTTCCGTCGGAACCGATAGACTGGGGTGAGCAGAAACTCAATCGGGCCATCGCGACAATTTCTTACGACAATTAACGTCGTAATTTTGCTTTGCGGTCGACGCGGGCTGAGGTCATTCTCCCGTCATTGAATTGACTTCGCGGGAGTATGCCATGTCCGATCTTTTGTCGCTTTCCGGTAACTGGGGATACCCCACGCAGATGCGGTTCGGCGTGGGCCGAATCGCGGAATTGCCCCGGGTCTGTAGATCGAACGGGATGACACGGCCGTTACTGGTGACCGACCCCGGCATCGCCGCGCTGCCGATGATCGGTGACGCCATGGCGGCGCTGACGGATGCAGGACTGGGCGCGGCGGTGTTTTCCGACGTCAAAGGCAATCCGACCGGCGAAAACGTCACCGCGGGCGTCGATGCCTACCGCGCCGGGAACCACGACGGCGTGATTGCCTGGGGCGGCGGCAGTGCCATGGATTGCGCCAAGGTTATCGCCCTGATGGCCGGACACGACCGACCGGTCTGGGATTTCGAAGATGTGGGCGACAACTGGAAACGCGCGGACGCCGCCAAAATCGCACCGGTCATCGCCGTGCCGACCACGTCCGGCACCGGGTCCGAAGTGGGTCGCGCCGGTGTCATCACCGATGCCGCGACGCACACCAAGAAAATCATCTTTCATCCCGCGTTGATGCCCGCGGTCGTGATTTGCGATCCAAACTTGGTCGCGGGTTTGCCAAAAAACATCACCGCCTGGACCGGCATGGACGCGCTGGCGCATTGCTTCGAGGCCTATTCCTCGCCGATGTATCACCCCATGGGCGAAGGCATCGCCGTCGAAGGCATGCGTCTGGTGAGGGAATGGCTGCCCCGCGCGGTCGCCGACGGATCGGACCTGGAAGCCCGCGCCCACATGATGTCCGCCGCCGCCATGGGGGCCGTAGCGTTTCAAAAAGGCCTCGGCGCCATTCATTCGCTGTCGCATCCCGTCGGCGCCGTGTTCGATACCCACCATGGGCTGACCAACGCGGTATTCATGCCGTATGTCATGGATTTCAATCGCCCTGCCATCGACGAAAAGATGCAGCGCCTGGCCCGCTGGCTCGGCATCGGCGAGGGCTTCGACGACGTCCGTGACTGGGTAATGCAACTCCGTACCGATTTCGAGATTCCGCACACCGCTGCCGAATTGGGCGTCGATGGCGACCGCCTGGACGAATTGTCGGATATGGCGGCGAGCGATCCGACCGCCGGCGGCAATCCGATCCCCGTCGCGGCCCCCGAGATGCGCCAGATGTTCGACGCCGCGATGGTGGGAACGCTGGTTTAGAGCTTGTCTCGACAGGTCCTCATGATCTCGGCCCAGAGGGTGCGTTGTTCGAACGGGCGTTGCACGGCGGGCTCTGGCGGCATAAGGGACCAGCCGATGGCTTCGAAGTGGTCGGCGCGTTCAACGTTTACAAGGTGCCCCCACGTCGCCGAGGCGACGGAGACCAAACCGTCATTCGGGCCTTCGCGTTCTTCGATATAGGTCTGTCGGGATTTGAACCACGGCGGCATCTCGCTATTGGGCCGCGCACACGCCCACGAAAGATACGTTACATCGGCGCGGTCCGGCGTCGCCGCGTTGAACTCGTCCGCACCGACGAGGCTCAAATCGCGAACAGCCGCATCGAACAAATCGACGATGGCATCGGGAATGCGGCTTTCGCCTTTCAAAGCGCGGTCGGCAATCGGCGATCCTCGATGCGGGGTCGTCAGCGTCGCAACCATGGCCACACGTCCATCCGGGTCGTGCCGCGCCGCGAGTTCCCGGGCAACCAGTCCGCCCATGCTCATACCGACCAGGACAATGCGTTCGGCCGCGGTGCTGTCGATGACTGCCTTCGCGATTAGGGCACGGTCGGCAATGCCGGCGCGCCCGGGCATCTGCGGCGTCACAATGCGCTCTCCGGCAGCCGCTGCGACATCCCGCAACCCGCGGAAATACTCGAACGTCATACCGGCGACGTTGGTCTGGGCCCGTCCCAAGAATCCATGCAAAAAGACAAAAACGGTATCGGTGGCAGACATCCGCCAAGACTAAGCGGCGCGCGCCGGGACGCAAGACTGCGATACCGTCCATTGACCGCGACGGGCAACTGTGATTGTTGGGCCGGGGGAGTAAAAAGGGGCCGTTGATGGACGTTCTATCGCCAATCGTCATTGAAACCGCGCTGGTCGCCTTTACGACGCTGTTCGCCGTGATCGGGCCGATCGACGTCGCGGCGATTTATGCCGGCATGACGGCGGGGATGCCGGCGGCGCATCGCCGGCGCACCGCGATCAAGGGCGTCTTGGTAGCCGGCGGCATCCTGTTCGTCTTCGCCTTTTTCGGCAAATCGCTTTTGGGATACCTGGGGATCACCTTGGCGTCGTTGAAGACGGCGGGCGGTATCCTATTGCTGCTGGTCGGGATCAACATGGTGCTGGCCAATCCCAGCGGCCTCAACACCACCACCGCCGACGAGAACGAAGAAGCCAGTCACCGCCCCGACCTGTCGGTGTTTCCGCTGGCGACGCCGTTGATCGCCGGCGCCGGCGCCATGGGCGCCATCGTCTTGCTGATGGCCGATGCCGAGGGCGATGCGCTGCGCACCGGCGCGGTCATTGCCGCCCTGACGGCGAACCTGTTGCTGTCGTTGATCTGTCTTTTGATGGCGACACAAATCCAGAAACTGCTGGGCGTCACCGGCCTGAATGTGATTTCCCGGGTGATCGGGGTGTTGCTGACGGCGCTGGCGGTACAATTTATTTTTGACGGCGTCCGCGCCAGCCATCTGTTCGTTATCGGCGGCTAAGCGCGAACTCGACCCAGTTTCGGATTTCCAGACACCGGGTATCGGCATCCAGTACGTCGTCGCCGAGGTCCAGCTCGGCGCGCAAATCGGCGCGCGACGGGTCGTCGGCCAACGTCCGCACGTCGTCGATGTAAGCATCCAATGCTGCCATGTCGTCGAAGAACCCACCGCCGACAATGGCGTCGCGGTAGCGGTCATACAGGTTGGCAACGTGCGGCATGTCGAATTCCGGATGGTACTGCACGCCCCAAAACAGACCGGCGCCGTGGGGGATCACCGCCGCCTGCACCGGCGAATGATCGTTCGCGGCCAGAACCTCGCAACCCGACGGCAGGGCCGTCACCTCGTCATAGTGAATGCACGGCGTATCGAAGACCCGGGCTTTGCCGGCAAAAAACGGATGCGCCGCCCCGGCGGCGTTCAACGTCACCCGCCGCGCAATCCCGACTTCGCGGCCGTTTGGGCTCGGCGCCACGTCTCCGCCGGTGGCCACCGCGGCGACTTGCAGCCCCCAACAACTGCCGAGCACCGGCATTCCGGCATCCAAGCTCGCCCGCATGAGGTCGATCTGACGTTTCACGGGCGGCTCGTCGTCGAACACGCGCAGACTGGACCCGCCGATGACCATGCCGTCGTAATCGCCCAGCGACATGCCGTCGGGTAATTCAACGTCGGCATCCGCCGGGTAGACGATATCGAGCATGGCGTCCGGGAACATCCGGGCGATCTCGATGGCATAGCGCTCGCCGCTCAACTGACCGCCGATCTGGCGCATGGCGGCATTTCGTTCTTGGGTATTGCCATCGACGATGAGGAATCGCGGGGTGTTCATAACGGGATGCTCGACCTAGTGATGTGGGATGCTGTTGCGCATGGTGTGGATCGGCATGGACAGCGTCAAGATCATTGCTGACATATCAGCGTTGCGTCGCCTCGAACGCCCGTAACGCCGCGTCACGTTGGCTGTTGTTCATTCGCCGTTCGACCCGTACGAGGGCTTGGCGGACATCGTAACCTTCCTGATGTGCGGCAACCTCGGCGGACCGGTCCATCGCCCGGCGGTACCAGACCCAGGCTTTGATGTGGTCTTTCTCGACCCCCCAGCCGGCTTCGAACATCGAACCGATGATAAACTGCGCCACCGCATGCCCGCGCGATGCGGCGCGGTCGTAATATTCCATCGCCGCGCCGTAATCCTGCGGCAGACCAAGGCCCCGGAAATACGCTTCGCCGATCTTGAAGTGCGCTTCGGCGTCATTGGACAGGCGGGTCGCGGTGCGAAACCAATCGACCGCCCGATGATGGTCCCGCGTGACGCCGTGCCCGCGCTCATACAGTTTGCCGATACCGACCTGGGCCGGGGCGTACCCTTCGGTCGCCGCCCGCTTGAACCAGGTCATGGCAGCCTGATAATCGGCCGCACCGTCCGGTGCGTTGGCCAGGAGGGTCGCATATGCGGTCCAGGCCTCGGCGTCTCCGCCATCGGCGGCCGCACGCGCCGTCGCCAATTCGGATTGGTACGCCAGCAGGCGTTGTTCTTCCGGGGTCAGTTCCGGATCACCGGATACCAGCCAGCCGGCCACACCCGAGATCAGCAACAGCGCAATGCTGGTGAGGAAAAGAAATCGAAATGACATCGGCCGCGGGGCTTTCGCGATTGGGGTTAGCGCAACACCCAGAATACCGGCAACGCGCCGGACGCGCTAGTTCGGGAGGTTATGATCGTTACGGTCGACCCGTTGCTGGCCGCTTCCCTGCGGATCGGGGCGATCATAGCACGTCACACTGCCCAAGGTGTTGTAGCAATAAATTTCCTGTCGAATCTGAGTCTCGTCCTCGACGCAATAGGTGCGACCTTGCTCGCGACGCACGGTCGAGCAATCCTTTCCCGCACCGACGGACACGATGTGATCAAACACCGTCTTGTCGGTACCGATCAGCGAGATCGCCTCGGCCCCCGTGAAGGTCCCCAAGTCGCACGCCGACGTCGCCAGGACGCAGGCGAGCGCCAATGCGGCGGTCTTCCGAGAAGTGAGCTTGGGCATTTTGTCAGTATCCTCGCAAACGATCTTTAGGATCATCCGACGATAACGGTTAATTTTGTGTTAAACCAGGACCTTAGGCACTACTGAAGCGATCATCACGTCGCCGTGTTAAGGCCCGGCAATCGTTTGCATCTGGGCGTCCGCCCCGATATGTTTGGGCGCTTTTGCCAGATGACGACAAAAAATACCAAACCATAGACGGAGAGTACGTTGGCCGACCCGCAAGACGATATCTTGATGCGCGAGATCGAAGAGGAACTGCGCCAGGAACAGGCGAAGAAGCTTTGGTCCCGGTTCGGCAACTATATAATCGCCGTCGCGGTGCTGATGGTCGCTGTTGTCGCCGGTTATCAAGGCTGGCAGGCGTATGACCGCAGCACCAAGCAGGCCGCGACCGAACGACTGATCGGCGCGGCACAGGTCGCCGAAAGTGGCGACGTGACGACGGCCATCGAGAATTTCGGCCGCGTCGCCGCCGACAGCCCCAGCGGCATCGCGCTTTTGGCCGAATTCCGTCGCGCCAGCCTGCTGGCCGCCGAGGGCGACCATGCCGCGGCACAATTGGCCTATGCGTCCATCGCCTCGGACGCCGGTGTTTCGGCCTCGTTCCAGGATCTGGCCCGGGTTCTTGCCGCCGGTCAATTACTGGATGCGCAACCGGATCAGGCCCAGGCGGTCATCGATCAGTTGCAGCCGATCATCGACGGCAACAACGTTTGGCGTCACTCGGCCCGTGAAATCGCCGCCATCGCCGCCGTGGAGTCCGGACAAAAAGACCGCGCACTGGACTATCTTCAGGCCATCGTCCTCGACCCTGAGGCTCCCGAAGGCCTTCGCGCACGCGCCCAGGAACTGTTGCAGGTCATCGGCGAATGACCGTGCGTCGCATCCCAACACGTCGCTTACGGACCGTCGGAGTGGCGGTGTTGGTCGCCGTCGGCCTATCCGGCTGCTCGTCGCTGTCCGATTGGGACCCGTTCAAGAAAGTCGAACCGCCCTTGCCCGGCGAGCGTATTTCAATTCTCGCCGATGAGCGCAGCCTGCAGGCTGATGTCGCACCGGGATCGGCACAGATAATTCTTCCGGCCCCAACACCGAACGCCGATTGGCCGATGGCCGGCGGTTACGCCAACCATGCCATGCACCATATCGCCGCACGCGATAATCTGGCCGAGGCATGGAGCATCGACATCGGCAGCGGCGCCGACGACGAAGAACGCTTCGTCGCGCCGCCTGTTATCGCCAATGGGCGCGTCTTCGCCATGGATACCGCGTCCGAGGTTTCCGCCTATCAAATGGATGATGGCAGTCGCGTTTGGTCCACGGAACTGGCCCCCGACGAAGACGACGAGGGTCATATCGGCGGCGGCATAGCACACGAAGAGGGACGAATCTTTGTCGCCACCGGCTTCGGGGACGTGGTTGCGTTGGACGCCGCGAACGGCGATGTTCTGTGGCGTGAAAGCCTGCGGATCCCGCTTCGGGTGGCACCCGCGGCGTGGGCCGGCCGGGTCTTTATCACCACGGTCGACAATACGTTCTACGCGCTTGATGGTCGGGACGGCTCGACGCTATGGACGCATTCCGGCACCCAGGAAGTCGCCTCGCTGTTGGGCGGCGCCAGCCCCGCGGTCGAGGGAACGACCGTTGTGGTCCCCTACTCGTCCGGCGAGATTTATGCCCTGAACACGGAAGACGGCGACCTTCTGTGGCAGGACAATCTGATTTCCGTCCGCCGCACCGACGCCGTTGCGGCACTGTCGCAAATTCGCGGTCGTCCGATTATCGACCGCGGCTTCGTCATCGCCATCAGCAACGCAGGCGTCTTCGCGGCCATCGATTTTCGAACCGGACGTCGGATTTGGGCCCGCGACATCGGCGGTGTGGCCAGCCCGTGGGTCGCCGGCGATTTTATTTTTGCCCTGACCAACGAAAGCGAGATCATCGCCGTTAAGCGCAACGACGGCGAGGTCCAATGGGTGCGCGGTGTGCCCCGCTACGAAGATCCGGAAGATCGCGATCAACCCATCGTCTGGAGCGGCCCGATCCTGGTCGGCGACCGGCTGATTATCGTCGGCTCGCACGGCAACGCATTGGCCGTGTCGCCATACGACGGACGGATTCTCGGCGCCGTCGAATTACCGGACGGCTCATCGGTACCGCCGGTCGTGGCAAATGGCACGGTGGTGTTCCTGTCCGACGATGCGGAGTTGGTCGCCTACCGTTAGGCGCCGCGGCGAGACCTCATTATGTCCTTCACCCTTGCCATTATCGGCCGACCTAATGTCGGCAAATCGACGCTGTTTAACCGGTTGGTCGGCAAACGCCTGGCCATCGTCGACGACACACCCGGCGTCACCCGCGACCGCCGCGAAGGCGAAGGCGCGATCAGCGATATCGAGTTTCGCCTGTTCGATACCGCAGGCCTCGAAGATGCCGACGCCGGCTCGCTGGAAGCGCGCATGCGCGAACAGACCGAGCAAGCCGTGCTGGACGCCGACGTGACCTTGATGCTGATCGATGGCCGGGCCGGTGTGACACCGGCGGACGAGTTATTCGCGACCTGGCTGCGAACGCAAAACAAGCCCGTGATCCTCGGCGTCAATAAGTGCGAGGGAGAGAAAGGCCGCGACGGTCTTCTCGAAGCCTACAGCCTCGGTCTTGGCGATCCGGTGGCGTTGTCGGCCGAACACGGCCAAGGTCTGGACGAATTGTACGACGCGCTTCAGCCCTATCACATTCAGTTCACCGCCGAAGCCGCCAACGATGCGTTCGCCGACGACACCTTTACCGACAGCGGCGAAGAAGAAGACGATGCCGCCGTCGCCGCCCGCCCGCTGCAACTGGCGATCGTCGGCCGCCCCAACGCGGGCAAGTCGACCTTGATCAATCAGTTGTTGGGCGAGGACCGCATGTTGACCGGCCCCGAAGCCGGCATTACGCGGGATTCGATTTCGACCCCCTGGGTCTGGCAAGACCGCGAAATTCGCCTGGTCGATACGGCCGGGTTGCGCCGTCAAGCGCGGGTAAACGAAAAACTCGAACATCTCGCGGTCCGCGACACCTTTCGCGCCATTCAATATGCCCAGGTCGTTGTGCTGGTCCTCGATGCCAACCTGCCGATGGAAAAACAAGACCTGACCATCGCCCGCAAGGTCATCGAAGAAGGCCGGGCGCTGATCATCGCGTTGAACAAGTGGGATGCCGTCGAAGACCGCACGGCGGTCCTGCAGAACTTCAAGGACCGGTTACAGACGTCCTTGCAGCAAGTGCGCGGCATTCGCTTCGTCACCCTGTCGGCGAAAACCGGACGCAATGTCGACCGGTTGCTGCCGACGGTGTTCGAGGTCTTCGACCTGTGGAATGCCCGCGTGCCGACCGGCGCCTTGAACCGCTGGCTGCCGGATATGTTGGAGGCACACCCGCCGCCCATGGGCTCGCACGGCAAACGCCTGACGATCCGCTACATCACGCAGGCCAAAACCCGGCCACCGACGTTCATTCTGTTCTCGTCGACGGCGGGCAAGCTGTCCGATAGCTATCTGCGCTATCTCGCCAATGGACTGCGCGAAGACTTCGGCCTCGACGGCATTCCCATCCGGCTTGTCACCCGGTCCGGTAAGAACCCCTACGCTTAGCCCCCGCCGCGCTGGTACGAGTGGTCGAAGTGCAGCAGAAACGCCTCGATCGCCGTGGCGTCATATCCCTCGAACGTTAAGGTCACGTCGGTGACCGGGATATGCAGCAAGGCAATCCGGCGTTCCCATTCGGGCCCTAGAAAGATGTGCAATGATCGGCCTTCGCCGGCCAACGTAATGTCGTCGCCGTCGACGGTATAGTCCTCGGACTGAATGGCGTGCGGCAACAGGCGGAAGAAGTCCGCATGGGAAATACCCATCTGTTTCTTGATCGTATGGGTCATAAATTGCGGGCGGATCAACCGCCGGCGACGGGCGGCCAGATCGCCAAGTGGTCGCCGGCTTCGAGGGCCTGCTCGCTGCGTTCTTCGGGCGCGATGTAGACGCCGTTGATCAGAACCATGTGGCACATCTTTTCCGGCACGCCGAGACGCAGGATCACCTGCGTCGGCGTGGTGCCGTCGGCAACCTCCAGGTCGGCCTCGTTCTTGACGGCACCGGCGGGCAGATACTCGCCCAGCGACGCGTACAGTTTAATTCGGATTTTCATTTAGTACGCACAGGCGACATAGGCTTCGGCGATCAGGTGCGGATCGGCGATCAACTTGTCCTTCCATTCACCGAGCGGCACCTCGGTCTGGATCAGTCCCCGCAGCACGCCGATATGATCGGTCCGCCCCAGTGACAGCGCGCCGACGATCTTATCGCCGTCGAATTCGAGACGCATGTATTTGAACCCGTCGGCGTCGATGGCTTCGGCGTGTTCACCGTTTTCGACCCCGTCCCAGGCGCCGAAGCTGGCCGAAATCAGGCCAACGGTATCGAGCACATTCATATTCAGGCTGCCTTTATACGGCGTCGGCGTGCCCAACATGTTCATCGCCGCAACCCGGCCATGATCGACAGCGGTCGGTTGCACTGCATGCACCGCCCAACCGCCGGTCGAAAAGTCCGGCCCCTGGGCACAGTCGCCGGCGGCGAATATGCCGTCGACACTGGACTGCATATGCTCGTCGACCAGTATGCCCTGATCCATTTTGACGCCGGCGCTTTCCATAAACGCGATGTTCGATTTGACCCCCGTCGCGACGACAACCAAATGGGCCGGGATTTGCGATCCATTGTCGAGGTCGACCAGCAACGTGTCCTCGCTGTCGCCCGATGCCTCCAGTTTCGTCACCATGGTCGAGGTATGCACATCAATGCCCTTTTTAAGGCACCAATCCTTGACCATGTTACCGGCGGCCTCGTTCATCATCCGCGGCACCATTCGATCTTGGGCCTCGACGACCGTTAAGTTCACGCCCCGTTCGGCCAAGGCCTCCATGATGATGCAACCGATGAAACCGGCGCCCATCAAAGTGACGTGCGCGCCTTTATCCGCCAGACGCGCGATGTGGCGGCAGTCTTCGAGGGTCCAACAGTGATACACACCCGGCAGGTCCAATCCATCGACCGGCGGGCGGATCGGGCTTGCCCCGGTGGCAATCAACAGTGTTTCGTAATTCTGCGATCCGCCGTCGACGAAGTGCACGGTTTTGGCCGCCGCGTCGACACGTTCGACCATCCCCTGGCGATAAGTGATGGCCCCGTTGTCGTAATGCCCCTCGTCCTTACGAAGATAGGTGCCCTCTTCGGCGATCAAGCCCGTCAAAACGTACGGGATGGCCATACGCGAATACGGCGGTTCCGGCTCGCCGCCGATCATGACGATTTCGCAGTTGGGATCGCCTTTGCGCAGCGTATCCGCCGCAGTCACACCGGCTGGGCCGGCACCGATAATGACGTGGGTCATGGGGTGATCTCCATCTTTAAACCGATTGTCCACGTCATTCCCGCAAACGCGGGAACCCAGCGCAAACAGCGAACAAATGGGTCCCCGCTATTGCGGGGATGACGAAATGGATGGGGAGCTTTCCTCCCCACCCGGTCCGTTTACAGGCCGAGACGGTTTAGGGTCTCGTTGGTCGGCACGCCATCCGGGGTCCAGCCGCGAAGCTGGTAGTATTCCGGCAGCATGACGTCCAATTGATTGGTCAGACCTTCGGCGGGGCCGGTCTTGGCCGCATCCTTGACCAGCCGCTCCGGCAGCTTGTCGTCGGCGGCCGTAAACCCGGCAGCGTTATTGAAGGCCCGCTCCAGGTTCCAGATACGCTCTCCGACCTCAAGCAGGCGGTCGACCGACCACTCGCCGTCGCACGCCGCGTCGATCTGCGGCGCCACGTCTTCGAGCGACCACGCGAACGACGTGAAGACACAGATGCCCGCACTGTCGAACACGGCGGTTGCGTCCTGAAACGCCTTGACCAGACCGGCCTTGCCGTCGGCTACCAGCGGATCGGTTTTTTCCGGTATGCCCAGAACCTCGGACGCCACGGTGTACGACCGCAAGTGACACGCACCACGGTTGGACGTGGCATAGGTCAGGCCCATGCCTTGGATGCCGCGGGAATCGTAGGCGGGGAATTCCTGACCTTTGACCGACATCGACAGTTCGCCGTGGCCGTACTTTTCGCACAGCAACTTCGAGCCCAAGCCGATTTCCGCGCCGAAGCCTTCGCCCTTGCCGGTCAGTTCCGCCAGGTCGGTCAGCGCCTTGGCGCTGCCGAACTTCAACTCGATCCCACCGGTTTCCTTGTCGGAGATGATGCCTTCTTCGTACATCTCCATGGCCGCACCGACGGTGGCGCCGAAGGAAATCGGATCCAGGCCCTGTTCGTTGCAGATGAAGTTGGCGAATGTCAGCGCATCAAGGTCATCGACACCGGTCGCGGCACCCAACGCCCAGGCGGCTTCGTATTCCAGTCCGCCCGACGCGATTTGGTATTCCGGCCGTTCGGCCACCGTATAATGGGTCCGGTCAATGGTGCTGATCCGCCCACAAGCAATGGTGCAGCCGAAACATGCGGCATTGCGAACCAGATTCGGTTTACCGTCTGATTCCCGCGGCTCCGCCATAGCTTCGGCGGAGATACTATGCGCGCCATCGAACTGAACGTCGCGATGGTTATGTGTCGGCAGTGCGCCGGTCTCGTTAATGACGTTCATCAACACCTGGGTACCAAACGCCGGCAGACCTTCGCCGGTCACCGCATTGCCGGCGAGAACCTCCTTGCCGGCAGCGGCAGCTTCGAAGAACCGCTTGGCGTCCTTGACCTGCACGCCCATGGTGCCGCGGATCGCCACCGCCTTGAGGTTCTTCGACCCCATCACGGTGCCGACGCCGGACCGCCCGGCGGCCCGGTGATAGTCGTTAACCACGCAGGCGTACTTGACGCCCTTTTCGCCCGACACCCCGATCGAGGCGACCCGGATCTGTGGATCCTGATGATCGGCTTTGATCTTGTCTTCGGTGTCCCAAACGCTGGTGCCCCACATATCGGACGCATCGATCAGCTGTGCATCGTCGTTGTCGATGAACAGATAGACCGGCGTTTTCGAGGCCCCTTCGAAGATGATCATGTCCAAGCCGGCGTTCTTCATTTCGTTACCGAAGAATCCGCCCGAATTGGAACACGCAATCGCCCCCGTCAACGCACCCTTGGTGACCACCGAATAGCGGCCCGCCGTCGATGCGCAGGTCCCGGTGAGCGGGCCCGTCGTCATGATCAGTTTGTTTTCGGGGCTGAGGGCATCGACCTTGGGGTCGACTTCCTCGGTGAAATACTTGGTCGCCAGCCCGCGCTGGCCGAGATACTTTTCCGCCCATTCCATATTGAGCGGTTCCTTGGTGCAGGTACCCTCCGTCAGGTTGACGCGGAGGAGTTGCTTTGCCCATGCCATGATGTGTCCTCCTATCCCTTATGCGGTCGCTTGACCGGCGTCGGTTTTTTCCGCCCAGGCGCGCATTTTCTCGAGCCCGGTCCAATTCGCGTCGACATACGTGATGGCGTCGGTCGGGCACGCCTTGGCGCACTCCGGCTCGCCCTCGCATAGATCGCACTTCACGACCTTGCCCGTGTCGGCGTTGTAGTTGATGGTTCCGAACGGACAGGCGATGGTGCAAACTTTGCAGCCGACACACAGATTATCGTGGACGATTTTTGCGCCCGTCGCCTTGTCGAGCGTGATCGCATCGACCGGACACGCATGCATGCACCAGGCCTCGTCGCACTGGGTGCAGGTGTACGGCACGAAGCGTCCCTTATCGTGAAACGTAAAAATCTTGATCCGCGATTTCGCTGGATTGAAGACGTTCTCGTTATCATACGAGCACGCCAATTCGCATTGCAGACATCCGGTACATTTATCCGGATCGATGTTGAGCGATTTTTGCATTAGGTCACCTCCATGATGCGTTCGGCGGTCTTATCGCCAGCCATTGGAGAAGGTGTCCGGGGCAGACCGCTTTCGGTCCCGTAACTTTATTAACCCCCAGAATTTTCCTCCCTTGCAACAACCATAGCACCCGGACGGCCAGTCCCGGCAACCGAAAAATACGCCTTCGTTCGTACGTAATCAGCGAGGGCGCATCGAACCACGGAAATGTGCGCGCCGACCGGGGTTAATACCCATTGTGATCCACCGTGCGCACGCTCTAGTATTGGGGGCAAGATTTTTTCGCCTCACGGAGACGGACCCTGCTCACGATAGACGATACATTTGACCGCAGTATGAGCGGAGAAGACGCCATGACGCGTTTGAAGGGCTTGTCGGCGGTCTACGTCGAGGACAACGCCATCAACGTGCAGTTGATGGTGACCATCTTTGAAGACATCGAAGACTCGACGCTGGTGGTTGCAACCAACGGCGAAGACAGCATTCCCTTGATCGCTGAGTCTATGCCGGACGTAATCCTGATGGATATCGGATTGCCCGGCATGGACGGGATCGCGACCACCGAGCACTTAAAAGCGTCCGAGGCCACGCGGAATATTCCGGTCATCGCGATAAGCGCCGCCGCCATGACCTCGGATATCGAGCGCGCCCAATCGGCTGGCTTTTTCGCTTATCTCACCAAGCCGATCAACATCCCGGATACGCTGCGCACAATCATTCAGGCGTTAGCATAGACCGAACGTGTGTATGCTTCGGTATCAATTTCTTAAGGCCGAATCGTAACAATGGCAGTGCACTAGTCACTTTCGGAGCCCCGGGATGGGTGAGCCAATAAAAGACAGACGTCGGGATGTATCGATTTTTCAGTCGCAGTCGACACGCGCGACGTATGTTGTGATCATTTTCGTGGCGATGTCCGTCATCGCCGGCATCATTTTGTTCGGCCTTGAAGCCGGCAAACGGTTTACCAACGCCTATGAACTTCGGTCCGTCCATTCGGAGCACAACAGCACCTTGGCCGCAAAGGCCTCCCGGCTGATCAGCGCCAGCGGTTACGGCGGTTTCATCCATGCATTCAAAAATTACGTCATCCGCGGCGACGCGACGTACCGAGTGACCGCACTTTCGAAGATGGAGGAAATCCAAGAGCTCATCGACGACATTCGTAACACCACCGACAATCGCAGCATTCATTTCGATCTGGATGTGATCTCCACGACGGTCGGCGAGTATCAGGCGAACCTATTGTACGCGGATGCGTTGGCAAGATCCGGCGTCACATTGGAAGTCGACAGTTTCGTGCGAGTCGACGATGCCGACGCGCTTCGTTCGCTCGAAAGCCTGATCGATCAAATCGAGTTTTCAGGCGCCGCCATCGACCTGGAAGCGTCCGCGACATTGCAGGATGCGCTCGACTTTCTGAAGTACGGGGTCGTGCTGGTTTTGCTGACCATGGCGTTCACGGCGCTGGTGATTTACTTCGTCCGTGATCAAGTGCGATTGCACGACGCGTTGAAAATCGAGGGACGGCGCGCCGTCAGTTCGGAAAACGCAAAATCGGAATTCTTGGCGTCCATGAGTCACGAAATCCGAACCCCGATGACGGGCGTCTTGGGTTTCTCGGACTTGTTGCTGGAAGACGACCTGAATCCGGAGAGCGCTGCCAAAGTAAAAAAAATCAAAAGCCTGACGACGTCACTATTGTCCATTATTAACGACATACTGGACACGTCGAAGCTTGAAGCGGGCAAAGTCGAGCTCGAACACATCGTCTTCAGCCCCATGAAAGTCGCCGAGGACATCACCCATCTGTTCTATCATACGTGTCCCGCCGAAAAGAAGAACCGACTGACTATTTCGGCAAAGATATCCGACGATTATCCCGCCGCCGTCTGCGCCGATCCGACGCGCTTGCGCCAGATCCTGATCAACTTGATGGGCAACGCGGTCAAGTTTACGGACGCCGGCTCCGTCACGTTGATCTGCCGCCACGACCCGGCCGGACCGCACCTGCGGTTCGAGGTGGCCGATACCGGGATCGGCATCGACGACGATGCAAGGCGCCGATTGTTTCAGGATTTCGTCCAAGCCGACGCGTCGATCAGCCGCAAGTACCACGGCACCGGGCTAGGACTCTCCATTTGCCGGCGGCTGGTCGAATTGATGGGGGGCGAAATCGGCGCGGAGAGCGCGCCCGGGTTCGGCAGCACCTTTTGGTTTACCGTCCCCTACATGCCGGCAAATGCTGCGGACATCGTCGATGAAACGAGCGAGATGGCGGAGGACGTCCCTCGTCCGCAAAGGTCGCTATCGATCCTCGTCGCCGAGGATAACGAGATCAATCAAACCATTATTCGCGCCATCGTCACGGGTACGGGGCATGACGTGACGATGGTCGGCAACGGCGTCCAGGCAGTCGAGGCCGTCAAGGCGGGCGACTTCGATCTAGTCCTGATGGACGTGCGAATGCCCGAGATGTCCGGCCCCGAAGCGGCGACGCATATTCGCGGTCTCGCCGCGCCAAAATGCGAGATCCCCATCATTGCCGTCACCGCCGACGTGATGGCCGTCGACAAACAGGCCTACCGCGATGCGGGCATCGACGCATGTGTCGGCAAACCCATCAACCAGATCGAATTGCGGGCCGCCATCGAGAAAATCGTCGCAGCATCCAACCCGATGACGATAGACGGCGAAGCGCCCGGCGCGGCGTCGCCGGAGAACGCCCTCGTTACGCCGCCAGAGGCGCATTTCGATCTGGAAGAGACCGCCGCACGGCTTGGCTTGCCGCGAGAAGTCGTGGTCACGCTGCTCGGCAAGTTTGCCGAAGACTACGCCGACGCCTCCCATCAGATGACCGACCTCGTCGCCGACCACGCCATCGAAGAGGCGACCAGACTGGCGCATTCAATCAAAGGCGTATCGGCATCCTTGGGCGCGACCCATGTCAGCGACCTGTCGGCCGGATTGGAGAAGAAGCTGAAATCCGGCGATTTGGCGGACCTTGATCGCGACCTTGACGATTTCAATATCGCCATAAAAGTAGTGGTCGACGCCGTAAAAGAGGCACGGGCCTAGAAGGTCTCCGCCCGACTTACTTTTTGCGTGTGCTTAAAAACCCAACATGAACCGCAAGCCGCTGGATCACTTCCGGCAGCGGCGTCGTCTTCAGGATGTAGTCTTGTGCGCCTTCCATACGCGAGGCACGCGTGACCTCCTCGTCGTCGACGCTGGTCATCATCACGACAAACGCGTCCGGGACCCGGCCAATGATTTCCTGCAACGCGAGATAGCCGTTCATCTTCGGCATCAACACATCGAGCATGATCAAATCGGGCTCAAGTTCGAGGACCATATCGATACCTTCGCGGCCATCCTCGGCCTCGCCGACCACATCGACGTCCAGATGCTCCAGCGCCGCACGCATGGTCATGCGCATCAATTCCGTATCGTCGATCACGACGGCGGTGACTTTCTTCGCCTCAGCCATGGTCCATGCTCCAATTCGCTTGCGGACACAAAGATGTCCGGGTGGCAAATCCGATTCTACCACTTCTTGATAAACGGAAAGGGATGAACGAATTGTTTACATCATTGCGATTATCGGACGGAAAAACTATCGCGCCGACGGCCGCGTCACCTATACTTGGATCGACCGTGACAACGTATGGAGCGCCGTTCCGTGATACATTCCCGCACCACGAAGAGACACTGGGTGTTGCCGTTCGCCCTCGTTTCCATATGGGCCGTCACGGCCCTTTTCCCGACCGATCGCGCGGAGGCCGACCAGATAGGGACGGCGATCATCACCGTTACGGGCGCCGTACAGGCGCCTAACCGCTCCCCCTTCGATCCCTTCGACGATGCTCTATTCAAGGTATTGGACGTGACGTTCGAAAACGCACGCGCCTTCGATCGGGCGGCCCTCGAAGCGCTCCCGCAAGCGACACT
Source organism: Rhodospirillales bacterium (assembly GCA_965222395.1). Lineage (GTDB taxonomy): Bacteria > Pseudomonadota > Alphaproteobacteria > Rhodospirillales > Casp-alpha2 > UBA4479. The sequence continues at coordinate 479,285 of OZ244947.1, read as the reverse complement.
CACCGTGACATACCCCGGCTGGCCGCGCGCCGTCGCCTTGCGCGGGCCGCGCCTGGTCGACATCCTTGATGCCGCCCAAGTCGACGGCGAAACCGTCCTGGTCCGCGGGATCGACGGATATGCCCCCGAATTCAAGCTGTCCGATATCCGCAATGCGGGCGGGCAGTTCGTGTTGGCCATCACCGCCGACGGCAAGCCGCTCTCGGTCGGGGGCCGCGGACCGGCATGGCTGGCCCTGCCCCCCGGCGCGTATCCGGAGCAATCCGACGACGATGCGGCACTTGTTTGGGCGGTTTTCAACATCGAGGTTCGCTAGCCGTTACCGGTTGCAACGATTGATCTCACACAATTGTGAACGGGCCCGCGATGATTGCTGTTCCACCGTCGCGGAGCATGGCGTTATAAACACGCCCTGTTATCGCCGAATGCATTTGGGAGATGCGCATCAGCGATGGACGATCCAAGTCCGACAAAACACGCGCCCGTGCAAATCGGGCCTTGGTCGATCGATCCGCTTTCGCGGATGGCCACCAACGGAGACGCGATGCGGCGGTTGAGCCCGCGTGCGATCGGCGTCCTGGGTGAGCTTGTCGCCGCCGAGGGTACCCCCGTCACGCGAGCAGCATTGCTCGACACCATCTGGCCGAATGTGACGGTTAGCGACGAAAGCCTGACCCAAGCGGTCGCCGAGATACGCCGGTTATTGAACGGCCGCGGCGGCACCTCTGTGATCGAAACCATTCCCAAAGTCGGCTACCGGTTGTGCCCCGAGTTTTTGCGGACACGCCCCCAGACCCGCGATGTATGTACCACCACGTCCGACCGTTTCGATTTGAACGCCTACAAGCTCTGCCTCGACGCCCGCGCGACGATGAGCCGCGGACACGGAGACGTGGTTCGGGTCTCCGAGGCGCTCACCCAAGAAGCCGTCAACGCGGCACCCGACTTTGCGTTTGCCCACGCCGAGTATGCCATTGCCTTGTGTTATCGTTGGCTCTACCTGCGAGGCGACGCAGATGGCATCGACTCCGCCCTGGCTCATGCAGCGACAGCGATCCAGTTACGCCCGGATTCCTGGCGCGGCTACGGCGCCAAAGCGCTGGCTTTGGGCGCATTGGGTCAAAATGCCGCCGCGATCAATGCCCTGGAACAAGCCTTACGCTGCGACCACGACGACTCGGACCTGCATTTCCTCGGCGCCAGAATCATGTTCGCGGCGCGGGACTACACGTGCGCCGCCGCCCTGGCCGAGCGGGCGGCCAACCTCAGCACGGATGACTATTGGTCTTTGTACTTCGCCGTCAGGGCGAGCGCCGCATTCGATCCGCCGCGCAGTCGGCGGCTGGCAATGGCTTGCTTGGACCGGGTCCGCGCCCGGTTGATCGTCGATCCGACCGAACCAAGGGCTCTCAACCTGATGGGGCCATTGATGGCGACCCTTGGAAAACACGATGAGGCCATCGACGCCGTCACGGCGCAGAAAAGCGACCGCGGCACGCTTCGATTTTACGACGTCGTCGCGCTGGCGCAGTCGGGACAACACCATCTTGCCTTCGATACCCTGTCGGAATTGATCGACAACGGCTGGCGGCATGGCGATTGGTTGTTGGCCGAGCCGGCATTCGACGCCATGCGCCGCGAGCCGGATTTCGCAAAGAAAGCCGCACAGTTGCGCGCCGCTTAGTCCGCACGGATTCAGAAAACTTTCAGGTCTTCTTCAGGTCTTCCCCCGTCGATCAGCGTACGTCCTCGCACGGCACGCCGCCGCGACCCGTGGCAGCGCGTCATGCAACCTTTGGAAAATGGAAGAACAAAAATGACGCTTACGATTGGCGACACCGCACCTGACTTTGTGGCTAAGACCACACAAGGCGACATCCAATTTCACGATTGGGTCGGCGACAGTTGGTGTGTTCTATTCTCGCACCCAAAAGACTTCACGCCGGTATGCACGACCGAACTCGGTACAGTCGCCCGATTGATGGGCGAGTTCACCAAACGCGGCGTAAAGGTCATCGGCCTGAGCGTCGACGGTCTGAACGATCACGAAAAATGGTCGCACGACATCGAAGAAACCCAGAACGTGCGGCTGACCTATCCGTTGATCGCCGACCCGGAACTGACGATCGCTAAACTCTACGGCATGCTGCCGAAGCTGACGGACGGGGCCGCCAACGGACGTACCGCAATGGACAACCATACGGCCCGTAGCGTGTTCGTCATTGCACCGGATAAATCCATCAAACTGATGGTGACATATCCGATGTCGACCGGGCGGAACTTTGCGGAAATCTTGCGTGCCATCGATTCGCTTCAGTTGACCGCCGACCACAAGGTCGCAACACCGGCCGATTGGAAACACGGCGACGATGTCATCATCTTGCCATCGATTTCCGACGACGACGCCCGGACGGCGTTCCCTGATGGTTGGGTCGCGCCGAAGCCTTACATGCGTTACGTCCCGCAACCGCAATAACGCGGTCGCACCGCCGGGGACGGGCCTCGCCCTCCCCGGCACTCTCTTCCAACACAATACCATCGGATCCCCCATGACTGTGCACAAAAAAGCGATGCCCATGCGGGCGGAAGTCACCTATAACGCCGCTGCCGATCATTTCGACGCGGAACCCCTCGAATTCTGGACCCGGCATGGCGCCAAGACCGTCGACACTGTCGGCCTGACCCGCGGCGCGCGAGTACTGGACGTCGGTTCCGGAACGGGAAGCTCGGCCCTTCCGGCAGCGCAACGCGTCGGTCCGGAAGGCCACGTCCTCGGCATCGACATCGCAAAAAATATGGTCGACCGCGCCAGCGCCAAAGCCAAGGCCCGGGGTCTCGTCAACGTTCAGTTCATCTGCAGTGATATTGAATCGATGCCACTGGACGGCGAAACCTTCGATGCGGTCATCAGTGTTTTTTCGATTTTCTTCTTCGACGACATGGAGGGTCAAATTGCCCGGCTCTGGTCGCTGCTCGCACCCGGCGGAAAGCTGGCGCTGACCTTCTGGGACCGAAACATGTTGGCGCCAATCAACGAAATCTTCCGCGAAGAAGTCGGTCGACTGCGACCGGCGGCACCGTTGCCACCAAAACCGTGGCAGAAATTGACCGACAGAACGGTCTGCCGCCGGATGCTCACCGACATCGGAATCGACGACGTGACGTTCTATCAAATGCCGGACCGACAGCAGCTCCTGTCGCCGCGCGACGGCTGGACCATTGCGCTCGGTTCGGGTCTGCGCTGGGAGATCGAGCAACTTTCGGATTTCGAGCGGACGGTCGTCCGCAACCGGTTGACGACGCGCCTGCGGACCCAAAACGTCGCTGCCGCGAATACCGACGCTATCATCGCCATAATGCAAAAGCGCCTCGAATGAGGCCTCATCGTCGCAGTTTTCAGCGCCCTGCCCGGCGCACTTTGTAGACGGATCATAAGGGTTTTTACGGGGTTTGCTTGCACGCAGCACTGATTACACTCACGGTACGTTCATGTCCGGTAGATCAATTAGTGTGCTCGTGTGTTGAAAAGCGTCGACGCCCGCATAAAAGCTCTCATTCTGCTCAGCGTGCTGATCTGCGGCGCGTTCTTTTCCGTTGCGAGTTTTTTCGCCTACGACCTGTCCCGAAAAGCAATCATTCAAAAGGGCGTGGACGATGCCTTCGCCGGGGTGAACCAGAACATCCAGTTCTTCGACCATATGATGCTCAGCCGCGAGATCGAGTGGGACAAGATCTTTCGCGACAATCTTCCGCAGTTGGCCGATGAAATCATCGGGACATATGGCGATCCTTTCGTCGTTCCGCCGGAAGAAATGCGGAACATCGCCGAGCGTTTCGGATTCAGTTCATTGTACATTGTCGACGAAGACTTAATGGTCCAAGCGACAAGCTACGCGCCGGAACTCGGCCTCGACTTGAAGAAATTCAGTCCGGAATACACGGCCTATCTGCGAGACATCCAAGCCGACAGCAGTGTTCACGTCGATCGGGTGTCGACCTCGACCGTGACAGGCAAGCTCAAGAAATACGGATATTTCAGCCCACCCGGCTCGGATGTCATCTTTAACACCGATATCAACGTCATGGACGCGCTTAGATCGTCGGATCAGTATAAACTCAAAGACTTCCTGTTTCACGATTTCGCGCGGAACATCATGGAAGAAAACTACCTCGTTTCGTCGTTCGACCTGTTCATCGTAACCGAAACAGATCGCTGGTCGATGCTGACCGAGGGCCGAACCTTGGACGACGCCATCGCGCGCACGCTATATGGCCCCGCAGACATGGTCGACGATTGGGAAGGTTCGCGGACGATTTACCGCGAGGTCGAGATGCCGTTTCACAAAAACCCGGGCGTGATTTTCGTGGCAAAGGTAACTTTCGACGATGCCATCCTCTCCCCTCAGGCGGCGCGCGATATCATACTGGCGTTGAGCGTCGGCCTTGTCGTCGGGATCGCCGTCGCGTTCTGGTTGAGCCATCGGACGTTGGGCCGGGTTATTTCCGCTAGGGCGCAGGGCATTTCCAATACACTGTCGCTTCTGAAATCCGACGGGGGTGCGCGGGTCCACATCTCGGGCAATGACGAGTTATCGACGGCGGCGTCAGCTCTCAACGATCTTGCCGATACCTTGGAAGCGCGAGAACGCGCCCTTCGCGAGACGAACCGCTCGCTGGAGAAAAAAGTTACCGAACGGACCGCCGACTTGGAGCGGGCGCGGATAATCGCCGACGACTCCAACAAGGCGAAATCCGATTTTTTGATGTCGATGAGCCATGAACTTCGCACGCCGCTGAATGCGATCATCGGCTACGCGAATATGATTTCCCAACCCAAGCTGCATGGCCTGTCAGATGACAAAACACGCGAAGCCGCACAGACCATCGAGACCGCCGGCATGCATCTTTTGACCTTGGTCAACACGGTACTAGATCTATCGAAAATCGAGGCCGGTGAATATGCGCTCGATATCGAGGAAAACGACATCGCGGAACTCACCAACGATGTAACCGATATGCTTCGACCGATGATCGTCGAACGCGGCTTGGTGGTCGCGCAGCATACCGATTTGCCGGCGTCGAAAGTGTCGTTTGATTCCATCGCGCTTAAGCGGGTGTTGGTCAACGTCCTGTCGAACGCGATCAAATTCTCGCCTCATGGCGGAGTTATTTCGATCACCTTATCGTCCGATGACGGCCTGTTATCAATCGCCATCGAAGATCAGGGCGACGGCATGAACCAAATGGAAATCGATCGGGCTCTGGAAATGTTTGGGCAAGTGACGACCGATCCAATGCTGGCAAAGCAAGGCACGGGCCTCGGCCTGCCATTGTCGAAGATGCTGATCAATCTGCATGGCGGCGATCTGCGCATCGAAAGCGCGCCCGGCAACGGTACACGGGTGATCGTCTCGATCCCCCTGAGGATAGCCAAGGAATCGTCTGTCGTCGCGTGAGGCCGCTGAAAAGAGCGGCGTGCGTGAGCGAAAAAGGTGTGCTATCACCCCGCGCCATGAGTACGCATTTGCCCGATGTCGACGAATTCGCCGCCCTGCCCCACGCGATCACGCTGCTGGGCATGTCAGGGGTCGGCAAGACCATGCTGTCGACGTCGCTGCGTCGGGATAGCAACTGGTTCCATTATTCCGCCGACTACCGGATCGGCACCGGATACCTGGCCGAGCATATCCTCGACAATATCAAGTTCCGGATTATGCGCACCGACCCGTTCGTTGCCGATCTGCTGCGGTCCGACTCGATCTATATCAACCACAACATTTCCGTCGATAACCTGGACCCGGTGTCGACGTATCTGGGGATGTTCGGCGACCCGGCGCAGGGCGGCTTGGCGAAGCCCGACTTCCTGGAGCGCCAAGGCCAATACCGCGACGCCGAGATCGCCTCGATGCGGGATGTCGGCCGGTATCTGGAAAAGGCGTGGCGGATTTATTCCTGCAAGGACTTCATCAACGACGCATCCGGCAGCTTGTGCGAAATCGCCGAGATCGAGAACGCCGACGACCCGGTGATCGCGTCGCTGCGCGACCACAGCCTGATCCTGTATATCCGCGCCAACGCCGCCGGCGAGGAAGAGTTGAAACGACGCGCTGAATCCGCACCGAAACCGCTGTTCTACAACCCCGCCTTCATCGACCGGTTCCTGGCCGACGCGCCGGACGACGGCGTCGGCGTCGACCCCGCCGATTTTGCCCGCAAGTTGTTTCCGCTGTTGCTTGAGGACAGAAAACCACGGTACGAGCGGATGGCCCAATTGTACGGTTTTACCATTGACGTCGACCACTTGTTCGACGGGACGACAACGCCGTGCGCGGACGATTTTTTGCGGCTTATCCATCGGCTATTGTCGGAACGATGCGCCGTCGACCCGGTTGCGGCGGCGAATGTGGATCGCTATCTCAAGGTCTGTCACGACCGCGCGCACAAGCGCGGCATGACTGTTTGAGGAAACGGACGATGCCGATCAAAATTCCCGCGGCCCTGCCGGCGCACGATATCCTAGTCAAAGAAGGCGTGCCGATCATCGACGACGACGATGCCGTCCGTCAGGACATCCGCCCGTTGAAGATCGCGATCCTCAACCTGATGCCGGAAAAAGTGAAGACCGAAACCCAATTGGCACGGGTTTTGGGCGCAACGCCGTTGCAGGTCCGGGTGACCTTGATGTCACTCAGCACGCATACGCCGAAGACCACGTCGGCGCAGCACCTATTGGATTTCTATCATCCGTTCGACGAATTGCGCGGCGAGAAATACGACGGCCTGATCGTCACCGGCGCCCCGATCGAAAAACTGCCGTTCGAAGACGTGCGTTACTGGGACGAGTTGTCGGAAATATTCGACTGGTCACTGACGAACGTGCACGGTGCGTTCAACCTGTGTTGGGGCGCGCAGGCGGCGCTGCATCATTTTTACGGCATCCCCAAGTACGAACTGCCGCACAAGGCCTTCGGGGTGTTCTGGCACAGCGTGCTGGATACCGCCTCGCCGTTGATGCGCGGATTAAACGACGCGATCCCGATCCCGGTATCGCGGCACACGGAAAACCACCGCGACGATCTGTCGGCATTCCCGCATCTTCGGGTGTTGGCGGAATCGGCTGACGCCGGCATGGCCTTGGTCCACGATCCGGTGCTGAATCATGTGCACATGTTCAATCACCTGGAATACGACTCCAACACGCTCGGCGACGAGTACCAACGCGACGTCGCCAAAGGCGCGGACATTCAACTGCCGCGCAATTATTATCCGGACGACGATCCGTCGCAGACGCCGATCAACACCTGGCGCTCCAATGCGCATATCCTGTTCGGCAATTGGATCAATATGATCTATCAGTCGACGCCGTTCGATATGACCCGGATCGGCACCGACAATCGCACGCCGCCGAAAGCCAGCAACCCGGCGGCTTAGCGCCCCCTCACCTGTCCTCTCCCTCATGACATGGTGGCGAGGGACTCTCGACGGTGGAGTCCCCTCTAATCCCTCTCCCCCTCGGAGGGGGAGAGGTTAGGTGAGGGGGTCACGCGCTCAACCCAATCCCATGCGCATCGCGCGCATAGGCCGCGATTTCGTCAAAGCGGCAATAATATCCTTCGCGTCTTTCCGGCAAAGGCAGTGGTCCAAAATCACTGGCTCATGTGTTTTTGGGGCGGGACACGCCGTAGACATGCTGGCCCGACCAAGTACTGTTCACCTTCTCCACGAGAAAGCGCGCCAGACTTCGCCGCGACACCAATGATCCCTCCGCTGGCAAGCTATCGCTTTCAGCCCGATAGTTCGTTTCTTCGCCATTGGTCAAAAAACCGCACCGCGCAATGACCAATTCGAGATCGGCCGCACGCAGCGTATGCTCCATGCGTGTCGCGCTTTTCACGACGTTGGGCACGATGGCCGTCAGAATCCTGTCAATCAGTCTCCGCGGCGGGAACAGAAGTGCGCTAGACGTAACGACCACTTTTTTAAGGCCTGTCGTCGTCGCCGCCACGACGATGGCGTCTGCCGACCGGTAGTAGACCGATGTCGCCGGTTTGGTGGGGCTCCGTCCACCCAGTGTCGAAACGGCGGCGTCCTGACCGCGAAATACCTCCGAAAGAAACACCGGATCGCATGGGTCGCCAATGACGACCCGAAGTCGGTCGTGCTGAATAGTTGGCTGCTTGTCGGCGGAACGGACGACCGCAGTGACGGTAGCCCCGCTGGATAACGCTTGGCGCACAACATGCACACCGGTGCGCCCATTCGCGCCGAGAATGACGAGTTTCATAAAGTGTCCGTTCTTCCTTCGTTGTCTGATGGCCCGGCTCACGGTCAGCATGACGGTGTTAAGGCTGTACCAATGTGACCCCATGCGCATTGCGTGCATACGCCGAAATCTCGTCGAAGCGGCAGCCTTTTCGCACCACCGAGAAATCGCGGAAATCGATAATCGTCGACGACATGCCGTCCGGGTTGGCATCACGACACAGTCCGTGATCGATAATGATATCGACGGCGTCCAGCACCTCGGGCTCGATATCCTCGACCCGGTATTTCGACCCGGACAGCGAGCGATTGGCGCTGGAGCCGAACACCGGTTGTTTGACCGAATGGCTGAGGGCGGCGAGCGCATTGTGCATCGGCCCCGCGTTCAACAGCATATCCATGGTCGGCCCCTTGGTGCTGGTCTGCAGCACGAACGGCGGCACATCGGCCAGCAGCGAATGGTCGGGGCGGTAGTCTGCAACGATGGAGAACGGCAGGTCGACGTCGGCCGCAAGACCGTGGCGAAGCGCTTCGCCTTGCGGTGTCAGAATATGCAAATCCGCCGACGCCGCGACGCCCCCGAACATGCCCGACGGCTTGTCGTAGCTGCGTTGTTTGATCGTGAAGATTCGGCGGATGGCGTCGTCGGTCCGGCCGAGGATCGCATACGCCACGTTCAGCGGAATGATCGCGACCCCGCCCCGGTTTAGCACATCCAGAACTGCATGCGCTTCGGCCTCAACATCGTGGCCGACCGGATTGTCGGTGGTCGCGATCGGTTCCGTCACTCTCGCGTCACGGCGTGAACTGCATCGGGATCGCTTGCACCACGTGGTCCAGCGATTTGACTTTCTCAAGCACGTCGGCGGGCGGCGGGCCGTCGATTTCGATCAGCGCGATGGCGTCTCCGCCCTCATCGGCACGGCCCAAGTTGAAGGTCGCGATGTTCACCCCGGCCTCGCCCAATATCGTGCCGAGTGCCCCGATCAAGCCCGGTTTATCGTGGTTCGCCAGATACAGCATGTTGGGCCCCAAACTGGCGTCGACATGAATGCCCTTGATATCGACGATCCGCGGTTTGTGATTGAACAGCGTGCCCTTCACCGCCCGGGTTTGGGTTTCCGTCGTCACCGAGACCGTGATCAGGGTGTGATAATCGCCCGCCGTTTCGGACCGGGCTTCCATCACCTTGACGTTACGTTCCTCGGCGATTACCGGCGCGTTGACCATGTTGACGCCTTCCAGCAACGGTCCCAAAACGCCCTTTAACACGATCGACGTCAGCGGCTTGGTATTAAGACCCGCGACATGACCCTCGTAACAGATCTCGATGGCTGAGATCGCGCTTTGCGTCGCTTGACCCGCGAACCCGCCCAGCTGTTCCGCGAGCGTCATGTAGGGCTGCAAGATCGGCGCTTCTTCGGCGGTTACCGAGGCCATGTTCAGCGCATTGGTGACCGCGCCGGATAACAGGTAATCGGCCATTTGCTCGGCCACCTGGACGGCGACTTTTTCCTGCGCCTCGGACGTCGAAGCACCCAGATGCGGCGTGCAGACCATTTGCTCCATCCCAAACAGGGCGTTGTCCGTGGCCGGTTCCTCGGCGAACACATCCAACGCCGCGCCGGCGACGTGGCCGCTTTCCAGCGCCTCTTTCAGCGCCGCCTCGTCGACCAGGCCGCCGCGGGCGCAGTTGACGATGCGCACACCCGGTTTGGTCTTGGCGATGGCCTCGGCGCTGATGATGTTGCGTGTCTGGTCCGTCAGCGGCGTGTGCAGGCTGATGAAATCGACCCGCGGCAGCAGCTCGTCCAACTCGACCTTTTCGACGCCCAGGGTCTGGGCGCGTTCCTCGGACAGGAACGGGTCGAAGGCGATGACCTTCATTTTCAGGCCCTGCGCCCGGTCGGCGACAATGGCGCCGATGTTGCCGCAGCCGATCACGCCCAGGGTCTTGCCCATCAACTCGACGCCCATGAAACGGGATTTCTCCCACTTGCCGGCCTGGGTCGAGGCGTTGGCCGCCGGAATCTGCCGCGCCAGCGACAGCATCAGGGTGATGGCGTGTTCCGCCGTCGTGATGGCGTTACCGAACGGCGTGTTCATGACGACGATCCCGGCCTGGGTCGCGGCCGCCAGATCGACGTTGTCGACGCCGATTCCGGCGCGGCCGATGACTTTCAGGTTGCCGGGTTCGGCCAGAACCTTCGGCGTCAGCTTGGTCGCCGAACGAATGGCGATCCCATCGTAGCCGCCGATGATCTTCGCCAACTCGTCCTTATCCAGACCGGTGGTGACGTCGACCTCGATCCCGCGGTTTTCGAACACCTCTTTGGCGAGCGGGCTCATCTTGTCGGAAATCAGTACTTTCACCATGGCTCAGCCCTCCACCAATTCGGATTTCACGGTTGCGAACGCCCAATCCAGCCAAGGGCCGAGCGCCGCAAGGTCGCTGGCCTCGACGGTGGCGCCGCACCAGATGCGTAATCCCGGCGGTGCGTCACGGTGCGAACCGATGTCATAGGCAGCGTGCTCGTCGTCCAACAATCCGGTCAGGCGCTTGATGGCGTCGCGCTGCGCCGCTTCGTCCAACGCTTGGAACCAGTCTGCGGTAACGATCAGCACCACCGAAGTGGTTGAGCGCGCCGCCGCGTCTTGGCAGATGAACTCGGCCCAATCGGATTGCGCGACCCAGGTGCTCAACGCCGCGTTGTTGGCCGCGACCCGGTCCAGCAGCCCGGACAGTCCGCCCAGGCTCTCGGCCCATCGCAAACCGTCCAGGGCGTCTTCGACACACAGCAGCGACGGGGTGTTGATGGTCGCCCCGGTGAAGATCGCTTCGTTAAGTTTGTCGCCCTTTTTCAGGCGGAAAATCTTCGGCATCGGCCACGGCGGGTCGTAACTTTCGATCCGTTCCACGGCGCGCGGGCTCAACACCAGCATGCCGTGCGCACCCTCGCCGCCCATGACCTTCTGCCAGGACCAGGTGGCGACATCGATCTTGTCCCACGGCATGTCCATGGCGAACACGGCCGACGTACTGTCGGCAATGGTCAGTCCATTGCGGTCGGCGGGAATCCAGTCGCCATTCGGCACACGGACGCCGCCGGTGGTGCCGTTCCACGTAAACACGACATCGCGGTCGAAATCGACGGCGGCCAAATCGGGCAGTTCGCCGTACGGCGCCTTCGACGCCTTGACGTCGTCGAGCTTCAGTTGCTTGGTGATGTCGGTCAGCCACTGGCCGCCGAAGCTCTCCCAGGACAGGACTTCAACGCCGCGCGGGCCGAGCAGCGACCACATCGCCAGTTCGATGGCCCCGGTATCCGACGCCGGCATGATGCCGACACGGTAGTCGTCGGGAATGCCGAGGATTTTGCGCGAGGTCTCGATCACCTCTTGCAGCTTGGCCTTGCCGGTTTTGTGACGATGAGATCGGCCGAGGAAAGCGCCTTCGAGCTGGTTCAATGTCCAGCCGGGACGTTTGGAACACGGTCCGGAAGAAAAGTGGGGATTGACCGGACGCACGTCCGGTTTCGGAAAAGTCTGCATGATGTCTCCTTCCTCGCAGAAGGTCGCACCTCGTTGGGGAGGCGTGGCCCACCGACACCCTACTCAGAACCATTTCGACATCAAGGGGATTTTTGTACGCATCACAAACCAGGCGAAATTGTTATAGTTCCCCCATGCCCGATTTCGAGACCCTGCTGATCTTCATTCCCATCGCCTTGGCGCTTAACCTGACGCCGGGGGCGGACATGCTGTTTTGCCTGGGTCAAGGGGCGAAATCGGGGCCACGCGCCGGCTTCGCCGCGTCCATCGGCATCGCCACGGGGGCATTTTTTCACGCGCTGGCGGGCGGCTTGGGGCTGGCCGCGCTCATCGCCGCGAATCCGGTTCTGTTCGAAGCCGTCCGTTGGGCGGGGGTCGGTTATCTGGTGTGGCTGGCGATCCAAGCGTTTCGCCAGCCGGTCGGCTCGCTGAGCGGCGCGGAGGTTGCGACGTCGAGTGGCTACAAAGCCTGGCGCGACGGTACCGTGGTTTGCCTGCTCAACCCCAAAGTGGCGATTTTCATGCTCGCCCTGGTACCGCAGTTCGTCGACCCTGCGGCGGGGTCCGTGCTATTGCAGTTCCTGATTTTCGGCACGGTGCTGAACATCGGCGGCACGATCATCAACGCCGGGATCGGCGTGTTCGCCGGGAAAATCGGCGGCGCTCTAGCCCAAAATCCGGCTATCGCGCGGGGCGTTCAAATCGTCTCCGGCCTGGTGTTCGTCGGCCTCGCGGCGAAATTGGTGTTCGAGAAGCGCTGAGCCCCCTTCAATCGTCATCCCCGCGAAAGCGGGGACCCAGCGTTCACTGCGCCACCGTTTGCCAATGAATACTGGGTCCCGGGTCAAGCCCGGGATGACGGGTTTTCACTCCGCCGCCGTCGCCGTCGGTTGCTTGAACTGCAGATCGGCGAGGCGGGCGTACAGCGGGCTGCGCTCCAACAGCTCGGCGTGGGTGCCGACCGCCTCGATCCGGCCTTGTTCCATGACGACGATTCGGTCCGCATTGATCACCGTCGACAGTCGGTGGGCGATGACCAGCGTCGTCCGGCCCTGGATCAGCCGGTCCAGGCCCTGCTGCACCAGCCGTTCATTTTCGGAATCCAAGGCGCTGGTCGCTTCGTCCAACAGCAACACCGGCGGATTGCGCAGCAAGGCACGGGCGATGGAAATCCGTTGTCGCTGACCACCGGATAGTCTGACACCCTTCTCGCCCAGATAGGTGTCGTACCCCTCCGGCAGGTCGGCGATGAAATCGTGCGCCATGGCGTCGCGGGACGCCGCCTCGACCGCTGCGCGTCCGGCATCCGGATCGCCGTAGCCGATATTGGCGGCGGCGGTATCGCCGAACAGAAACGGTTCCTGCGGCACCAGGGCCAGGCATTTCCGCACCTCGCGCGGATCGGCGTCGCGAAGATCCAGGCCATTGATGCAGACCCGCCCCGTGATGGGGTCGAAAAACCGCATCAGCAATTGAAACACGGTCGATTTTCCCGCCCCGGACGGGCCGACGAGGGCCACGGTTTCGCCCGGTTCGATGTCGAGGGTAAAGTCCACCAGCGCCGCCCGGTCCGGGCGCGACGGGTAATGAAAGGTCACGGCGTCGAAACCAACACGGCCCGCGCCGTCCGCCACCGGTACCGGCGTCGGATCGGCGGGCGGCTGGATCGCCGGGTCGACCGACAGCAATTCGATCAAGCGTTCGGTCGCGCCCGCCGCGCGTTGCAGATCGCCATAGACTTCCGACACGATGCCGACCGCAAAGGCCACCATCATCGCGTAGAACACGAACGCGCCCAGCTCACCCCCGCTGATCCGCCCGGCCAGCACGTCACCGCCGCCAACCCACAACACCGCCCCGATGCCGAAAAACGCCACCAAGGTTACCGTCGCGCTGAGGACGCTACGCAGCCTTGTGCGCGCCAAGGCCGTGGTGAAGGCGTTGGCGACTTCTTCGTCAAAGCGGGTTTTCTCCGCCGGCTCATGGGTGAAGGCCTGCACGGTCTGAATGCCGTTCAGACTTTCTTCGGCAAAGGCGCCGACATCGGCGACCCGGTCCTGCGACAATTTCGACAGCACCCGCACCCGCCGCCCAATGATCAGCACCGGCACCACGACGACCGGTACCAGCACCAGCGAAATCGCCGCCAGCTTCGGATTGGTGACGAACATCATCACCAGGCCACCGATCATGGTGATCGAATTGCGCAGCGCCATCGACATGCTGGACCCGACCACCGTCTGCAACAGCGTCGTATCGGTGGTCAGCCGCGACAGCACTTCGCCGGTTTTAGTGACTTCGAAAAAGCTTTGATCCAAATGCACGATTCGCGCGAACACGGCGGAGCGGATATCGGCGACCACCCGTTCGCCCAGCCACGACATCATGTAAAAACGCACATATCCGCCGAACGCGATGATTACCCCCAGCACCAGCAGGAACAGCAACGCGTTGCGCAGGCCCGCCGTACCCTCCGCCGACAGTCCTGTATCGATCAACAGGCGCAGGCCGACGCCGATGGCCAAGGTCGCCGCCGACGTCAGCAAAAGCGCGGCAATCGCAATGACGACCCGCCCGCCATAGGGTTTGAGGAACGTGAGCACACGCCGCAACACCCGCAGGTCCTTGCTTTTTTCGCGATCCAGGCCGGCCATGCGGGCGCTTGGTGGCATTGACGATTGATCCTGTTCTGATCTGGGAAGCCGTTACGGCTGTCTTATCATCTGTGCTTCGCCAAGGCGAGAAAGTCGATATTTGGACTTTTTCACAATCCGCGTAGGATAAGGATCAGCGCAACGTTGAAAGATGGTTATGCCACGAGCATTTTCGTTGGGCGGCGCGGTCATTGCCGCTGTAATTGCCTATACCGCGGCCGGCGGAATTTCCGCCGACACAATCGCGAAGACCGATCCACCGCTGATGCGGTATTGTGCCATCGCCCCACACGATGCCCCCTGCCCGCACATTCCACTCGATCAAACAGATTTCGATTCGAGTTTCGAGTACATCAACGTGGTCAACGTAGCGCAGGACCCATTCGATGTCTTTTCGTGGCAAGCCTTTACCGCCCTGAACTGGTCTGCAGCCGCACCCGATCGACCCTTCGATGTCGCATCACAGCCCAACTTGGATCAGCCGCTTGTCTGGCAATCGTTCGAAACCCGTCAACAAGTCATCGGCCCCAACGCAGGCGAGACGCCATGCCCGCCCGACCGATCCGCAGCCACGTTGCAGCTGTCGGAATTTGTCCAATCCGACGACAACGTTCTGATCGACCGACACGGCAACTATGTTCTGTACGACGTCCGAATGAATGATCAGGCTGCGTCATATATTCGCGATAATCGACTGAACACCATCGACGGCCAGCGCGCCTTTACCGCCAATAACACCATCGACTTTCCACAAGGCAGCTATGGGACTGCGCCCAACACCGTCCGCACCCAACCCAGCATGACGCTTAAATTCGCATGGCGCATATTGTTACCGGACGAGGATCGATCGAACTTCATCGTTCGTGCCGCGCAGATCGCTGTCCCGGCATCAAGCAGTCGCTCGAGGCGCCCGATGTGCATCGATGCGATGGTTGGCCTTGTTGGCATGCACATTGTGTCGCGCACTCAAAGCGGAAATGGCGATCAATGGCTGTGGTCCACTTTCGAGCATGTGGACAATGCCCCGGCCGCATCGAACGCGAGAAATATCAACAGCATTTTTGCCGAAGACCTATTCCCGGACGGATGCCTCGCACCAGATAGCATGCGCGATAAAAGCTATGCATTCTATGATCGCACGTGTACGGATTGCCCGGCCAACACACCTGTCGGGGACACACCGATGTGGGCTGACGCACGCCCGTTTGCGGTCTCGCAAAGCGGTGTCCCGCTCCGCTCCACCAACGTCCTGCGGTGTTGGAAAATCTTTTCAAGCACACAGGCAATCAATACGGCCTGGCAATCGACGCTGTCCGAGACAGTTTTGTCGAACTACATGCTTGTCTCGACCCAATGGCGCGGTGCGCAACGCAGCCCGTTATCCGGCGAGGGCGAACTGCCCCGCTTTCTATCAAACGTGACCATGGAAACTTTCGTTCAGACGTCCGTTCAGGGCACGTGCCTCGGATGTCACGCAACGGCGCGAACCGTCGACGGAACGGTCCCGTCCGATTTCACATTTTTGCTCAGCCACGCCCAATAGCGACTGTCAAAAACACTTTCCTTCAAGCGAAACAACCGGACCGTAGAACGTTTCAAGGGTCGTCGGTGTATGGACTTGCCATGTACGGCGTTTCGACAGCGCTGCCCAATCAGAGACGTTTCGCGGGATATCATATGACGCTAACGTTCCGATATCGGCGTAAAACGTAATCAGCATCGGGTCCTCGAACCGGGTTTCGCCACCAAGATCACCCGTTGAGTGCCAGGCGTCGACGGAAATGTAGTCACCGACATAGGGTGAACGCACCACATGAACCACCCGAATGTCCGCTTCGACGCTGCCTTTGTCTTTGGCGTTGACGCGTAGCTTGCCGCGCGTCGCGTAGGACATTGTCTCTTCATCCGAAAAATCAGCGGAAATAACTTCGAAGAACACCGAACCCGAGAGTTTCTCGCCGGGCTTTATCGACCCGACATCGTTTTCGGCAACCATCGTAAAGTTGAGATTACAGCCTTTGTTGGCGCGGGCGTCCGACGTCGCGAGAAACAAACTTACGGCCGACAAGAAAATCGTCCCGATCACTTTGGAATTCAGTATCATACTCCCCCCTGAAACGTCGATGCCGGGTACACCGGTCATAATGTCGGCGTCGTTCATCGCGGAGAATAGCACGACTCCAGAAAACTGTTTGGATTTATGAATGGTGCCTGGACAGGATGCACCGGCTTCCGTAAACGAAAACCAGGAGAACATGGTGGCATCCGAAAACACAAACATTCAAGTTGGCCTTTGGGCGACCGCCGACCTTGTCGCCGAGCCGGTCCGCACCGCCTTGGAGAGCGCCAAGGATATCGACTTGGCAAGCTCGGCGACGACGGGCCTTCGCATCGTCGGCATGGTCCGTGACGGCAAGCTGGATGTCGTGCTGCTGGACGTGGGCGCCGGCGCCGCCGCCACGGCGACCGCGATCGACCGTGTGCGCAAGGCCAATCCCGCGGCGCAAATCGTGATGTTGGGTTCGGTCTCGTTCGCCAATGTCCAGTCCAGCATGCGCGGGCTGATGGCCGGCGCGGCCGAGTTTATTCCCGTGCCGACCGCGCACGCCAAAGAGAGCGATCAACGCACCTTCACCCGTCAATTGGTCGAGGTGATAAGAAGCCTCGGCAAGGCGACAGCGCCGCCGACCGACCCGACCGACCCGACCGACCGGCCGAAAGTCACCTTCCCCGCGTCCCGGCCGATCAAGGATCCGACCCCGCAAGCCCACGGCCGGTCCAGTTACCGGTGCCTGGTCATCGGCAGTTCGACCGGCGGCCCGCGCGCCGTCACCACGGTTCTCGAGGCGCTGGGCCCGCATTTTCGTCCGCCGATCCTGATCACCCAACACATGCCGGCGGGATTCACCGAAATGTTCGCGCAAAATCTGGGCCGCAAGTCCGGCCGTGCGGTGAGCGAAGGAATAGATGGCGAGACCATTATCCAGGGGCACACCTATGTCGCCCCTGGCGGCCGGCACATGGTCGTCGCAAATGCGCCGGGTGGGCCGCAAATCCGCCTGACCGACGATCCGCCGGTGAATTTTTGCCGGCCGTCGGTCGATCCGTTGTTTCAGACCGCCGCCGATGCCTACGACGGCTATGTCCTGGGCGCAGTGCTGACGGGCATGGGCAACGATGGCGCCGACGGGGCCGTCGCCGTGCGCGACAAAGGCGGCCGCGTGTTAGCCCAGGACGAGGAAACAAGCGTTGTCTGGGGCATGCCCGGCGCCGTCGCCGGCAAGGGCGCGGCGGATGAAATCCTCCCTTTGGACGCCATCGGCACACGCATTCTGGAACTGATGCGGCAAAAGACCTAAGGCGTCAGAGTCCCCAATACAGTTTCGCCAAGACCGTATAGACGCCCCACATGATGACGATCAGCGGCAGACCCGCTTTGACGAAATCTACGAATTTGTAATGCCCCGGTCCCATCACCAACAAGTTGGTCTGATACCCCATGGGCGAGGCGAATGAACAGTTGGCGGCAAAGACCATGGCGATGGCGAACACCGTCGGCGGCACGCCCAAGGCAATCGCCAGATCGACGGCGATCGGCGTGAACAACACCGCCACCGCATTGTTCGATAGAATGTTGGTCATCACCGCGGCGACCAGGAACAGGCACGACGCGACCACCAACGGCCCGGCATCCTGAAACACCCCGACCACCTGCGTTGCGATGAACATGGCGCCGCCGGTCTCGCGGAGCGCGGTACTCATCGCCAGCGCCGCGGCAATCGCCGTGGCGATCTTGGCGTCCATGGCGCGAAATGCCTGACGCACGTTCAAAACCCCGGCGGCGACCATCATCACCGCACCGACGAAGGCGGCGACGACGATCGGCACGACACCCAACGCCGCCAGGGCCACGGCGCCGAAAAAGATCGCCGCGGCACTTTTGGCATGGTCGAGTTTCGGCAGATCCTCGCGCGAGCCTTCGATCAACACCACGTCGCGGTTGGCCCGAAGCGCGCGGATGTCGTCGCCTTGCCCCTGAACCAGCAAGACATCGCCGGCTTCCAGACGAATGTCGGTCATCCGCGTGCGGATCATCCGCGCCCGCCGTTCGATCCCCAGGACAATGCAATGGGTTTTATAACGAAACCCGATCAGTCGCAGGTTCTGGCCGACAAACCGCGAAGCCGGCGCGACCATCACCTCGGCGACGGTCTGGTCGCCCTGCGTCCACGGGGCATCATCGTCGCCCGCTCCGGGCGCGCCGTTGCCGAGATCGGGATGGAACAGTTCCGGATCCTCGGCCAGTGCATCCTTAAAGTCGGCCCGTGTCGCGGCGATGACCATGACGTCGCCGGGCTGGATCGACATGTTCTCGAACGGCGGCAGGAACGCCCGCTCGCCCCGCTGCACCATCCGCACGGTCATCCGGCCCAAGGCCGGGAAAATGCCCGCCTTGGCCGACGCGCCGACGATACTGTCATCGGCGCGGACGTCGATCTGCAACAGGAACTGCTTTCCCGACCCCGTCGCGATGACGCTGTCGGCCATCTTTGCCCGGTCCGGCAGCAGCCGCGGCACGATCAGCACGGCGTATACCAGCCCCGCCGCAGCCATGAACAATCCCGGAACGGTGAAATCGAAAAATCCAAGCGGCGCCTCGCCGATCCCGGTCAGCGCGGTGTTCACCAACAGGTTGGTGGACGAGCCGATCAACGTCGTCATTCCCCCCAGGATTGCCGCAAAGCTGAGCGGCATCATCAAGCGGCTGGTCGACAGACCGTATTTCTGTGCCAAAGCGTGCATAATCGGAATGAAGATCACCACCACGGGCGTGTTGTTCAAAAACGCGCTGACCGCACCGACCACGAACAAGACGACAAACACACCGACGAACGCCGGCGCTTTTTTCCGCAGCCGGTCCATCGACCATTGCGCCGCCCGGTCGAGCATCCCGGTGCGGATCACGCCCTGCCCCATGACTAGCAATGCCAACACCGCGACCAAGGCGGTATTGGCAAAACCGGCGAGGATATCGCCGGCGCTGAGGTCGGGGATAGCGGGATCGCCGCTCGGCAATGGGAAAACCGCGAACATCGCCAACAGCACGGCGATGGTGCCGAGCGAGGTCAGCTCCATCGGCCATTTCTCGGCCACATAAGCCGTCAGTGCGATCACAATGATCGCAAACGTCACCCACATGTGGATGTCGGCGGATACGCTCAGGTCCATGGTCCCCCCCATGGGTCAGCGACAATGTCCGCCGATTAGAAATCGCCCGCGCGCCCAGCGCAAGGCACTGATTTCATCCTGATTGTCTGGTCCGCCCAATGGGCCGGTCCGTATAGCGATAGACGGCGCATTTGTTATGAACTAAGGATGGTCTCGTCCAATGGCGTGGACGCATCATCAGGCATACCCGAAACGAATTGAGAGACCCATGAACATTGTCCCAAAGTTGGCGACCATCTTGGCAGTTGGTTTCTTTGTCGCTGCGTGCGAGCCCGACGTGGTCGAGGCACCGGAGCGCATTCGCGCCATTAAATCGTTCAGCGTGGCCGAGATCGCGGGAAGCGACGTGCGGCGGTATTCGGGCACCGTGTCTGCCGCCGATAGTTCGAATTTGGCCTTCGCGGTCGGTGGCACCGTGGCCACCGTCAACGTCAACCGCGGCGACCGCGTCACCCAGGGCCAAGTGCTGGCAACCCTCGACGACGAGAATTTCGCCCTCGACGTCGAAGCCGCGCGCGCCGAAGTCGAGGCAAAAAGATCCGAACTCAATCAATTGAGCGCCGAACTGGAACGGCAGGAAGAACTGTTTCGATTGGGCTGGGTCGCGAAAGCCGCACTGGAGAAGATCACGGCGCAGCAAGAATCCGCCGAAGAAGCCCTGAACTTGGCGCGCTCGCGCTTAGGCATTGCCGAGCGGGATTTCGAGAAAACCAAAATGGCGGCGCCGTTCGATGGCATTATCTCGGAGCGTACGGTCGATCCCTTCGCCGAGGTCAAAGCCGGCGAAAAACTGTTTCAAATCGACACGGAAGACGCGCTTGAGATCGAGTTTTCCGTTGCCGACTCAGTCATCTCCCGGGTCGTCCTGGGGGCGCCGGTCGCCATTTCCGCATCGACCGTGCCAGGATGCGGATGCACAGGGCGGGTCACGGAAATCGGGGCCTCGTCGACCGCCGGCAACGCCGTCCCGGTGACAGCGGCGATCCTCAGTGGGCCGGACGGCTTGCTCCCCGGCATGGCCGTCGAAGCGGGCGTGTCGCTTAGTGGCGACACCGCAACGGACAATCTGCTGGTGCCGCTGGTCGCCATCGCGCCGGGCGACGACGCTGCAAAGGGCTATGTCTTCAAGTTCGACTCGGAAAGCGGCACGGTTAACAAAACGCCGGTCGAAAGCGGCGGAACGATCAACGGAAATTTCGTCAGCATCAGCAGCGGCGTCGCGGTCGGCGACATCATCGCCGCCGCGGGCGTCAGTCTGTTGCGTGACGGTCAGCGTGTCACGTTGATGGAACAGTGACCGCACCATGAACCTTACATCGCTTGCGCTGAATAGCTCGCGCGTCACGATCAGTGGGATTCTGCTGATCCTCGTCATCGGCATCACGCTGTACCTGTCGTATCCGAGTGCCGAAGACCCGACCATCACCATTCGCGAAGCCTCGATCACGGCGACGAATCCTGGCATGTCGCCGGATCGCGTCGAAGAACTCATCACCAAGCCGCTGGAAGAGGCGATGCGCGAGATCGCCGAGATCGACGAAATCAAATCGACGTCCAAGTTCGGCTCGACGAAAATCAAACTCGTCATCCGCGACGAGGTCAAAGATCTCGACGCGGTGTTTCAGGACATCCGCAACAAAGCGGGGGACGTCGAAGCGACGTTGCCGTCGGGCACGTCGGCGTTGGACATCTCCGACGACGAAGGTTTGACGGCGATCGCAACCATCGCGATTTGGGCCGACGGTTTCACGATGCCGGAAATGCGCGACGTTGCGCGCGACGCCCGTGATCGCCTGTATACCCTGGACGGTATTCGGCGAATCGACATTTACGGCGAGCAACCGGAACGGATCTATCTGGAGACCACGCCCGGCAAACTGGCGGAATTAGGCGTATCGCCGCAGGCCGTGTTCGGCGCCCTGGCGCGGCAGAACATCATTGCGCCCGGCGGCACCATCGCCGCCGACAGCCGCAGCGTGTTGATCGAGCCGACCGGAAACTTCGAAAGCGACGCCGAGATCGAAAACGTGGTGTTTCAAATTCCCGGAACCGAACGCGTGATGCGGTTGGGCGACGTGGTCGACGTCCGCCGCGCCTTGGTCGATCCGCCGCAGAACCCGTCGTTCTTTAACGATCACCCGGCTATTTTACTGGCGATCTCGACCGTCGAGGGCACCAACAACGTCGAATTCGGCGACCGGCTGACCGACATGGTCGACGACATTCAGCAAAGTTTGCCGATCGGATACGTGCTGGACTACGCGACCTACCAACCGGAACTGATCGCCGTCGCCGTCGATAGCGCGGTGTCCAACGTGTATCAGACGCTGACCATCGTGCTTGTCGTGGTAATGATTTTTCTCGGCGTCCGCACCGGCTTGATCGTCGGTTTTTTCGTGCCGCTGACGATGTTGCTGGGGATCATCGTCATGCGCCTGCTCGAGGTCGAGCTGCAACGCATGTCCATCGCCGCGACGATTATCGCCCTTGGGTTGTTGGTCGATAATGCCATTGTCGTCGCCGAGGATATCCGCGTCCGTCTGAGCAACGGCGTCGACCGCATGACCGCGGCCCAGCAATCCGGCGGCACCTTGGCGGTGCCGCTATTGACGTCGTCGCTAACGACCATTTTGGCATTCATGCCGATGATGCTGCTGGAAGGCGGCTCCGGCGAATATGTCCGCTCGTTGGCGCAGGTCGTGACGATCCTGCTGTTGGCGTCCTGGCTATTGTCGATGACCGTCACACCGGCGATGTGCGCCTGGTTCATGACAATCGACGCCGCCCCCCAACCGGGACCGGAAACGCCGAAATACGCCGGTCTGATGTACGATATTTATCGCAAGGTCCTGGCAGCATTCCTGAAGTTCCGGATGCTGTCCATCGGCGCGCTGCTGGCGGCCTTGGTGCTGTCGGTCAACGTCTTGGGCTTGATCAAGACCGAATTCTTTCCCCTCGGCGACCGGAACCAGTTCCTGATTTATCTGGACTTCGAAGCCGGCACGGACGTCCGCGAGACGCAGAAAGAGCTCCGCAAGCTGACCGGCTGGTTGGCCGATACCGAGGCCAACCCCGAAATCACCAGCCATATCGCCTATGTCGGCTATGGCGGGCCGCGGTTCTTCCTCGCCCTGTCGCCCGTCGATCCGGCGCCGCACCGGGCTTTCGTCGTCGTGAACACCAAGGATTTCGACTCCGTCGCGCCGTTGATCACGCGGATCAATACCTTCATGGATGCCAACATCCCGGGTGCCCGTTCGGATGCTAAGAAAATGTGGTTCGGTGGGTCCGAACCGGGGCTGGTCGAGATTCGGCTGATCGGTCCCGACGGCGAGACGTTGACGGACTTCGGAACGGACATCATGGCGGCGTTCTCCGCCGTGCCCGGCACGGTCGGCATCAAGCAGGACTGGGAGAACAAGGTCCTGAAACTCGTCGTCGACGTTGACCAAACCCGGGCCCGTCGCGCCGGAGTCACCTCCGAAGATGTCGCCAACAGCCTGCAGGCGTCGTTCTCGGGCACGCAGCTCAGCGATTATCGCGAGGGCGATAAGACCATTCCCATCGTCCTACGCGGGCACGAAGACCTGCGTTTTTCGCTGTCCGGCATTCAGCGCACCCAGGTTTATTCGTCGACCAACGATACGTTCGTCGCCTTGGAACAAGTGGCCAACGTGCGTGGCGAATGGACCTTTGGGACGATCAAACGGTTCAACCAGCAGCGAACGCTGACGGTCGAGGCACGGAACCCCAACGTGCCCGCACCGAAATTGTACGAGCAGGTCCGGGCCACCGTCGAAGGACTGGATTTTCCGCCGGGCTATCGGTTCGAGATCGGCGGCGAAATCGAAGACCAAGCCGAAGCCAATGAAAAGCTGTTCGGGTTCCTGCCGCTGGCCTTCGCCGGAATCGTGCTGTTGCTGATCGGGCAGTTCAACTCGTTCCGCAAGGGCAGCATCGTTGTCCTGACGATCCCGCTGATCTTGATCGGCGGCACGGTCGGGTTGGTTGTGATGGGCGCGCCTTATGGGTTTATGGTGTTGCTCGGGTTCTTCAGCCTCGCCGGCATTCTGATCAATAACGGCATCGTCTTGATCGACCGTATTCAAGAAGAAGAACAGGCCGGACGCGAGCCGTTGGAAGCGGTCGTGACCGCCTGCTTGGCCCGCTTGCGCCCGATCTTGATGGCGACCCTGACAACCGTGCTCGGATTGATCCCGTTGATTCTGTTCGGTGGCGCCTTGTTCTACGGCATGGCCAGCGTGATCGCATTCGGTTTGATTGTCGCCACCGTTTTCACGCTGGGCTTCGTCCCCGCCGCCTACACCATCTTCTTTGGGATACCGACGGCGAACGTCAAAGAAGTTGCCGGGGAATAGCCCCTCCGCGTCCACCGTTGCTCAACCCAGGCTTCGGTAAACTTGACCGCCGACTCAACATGAAAAACGGCAGACTTGACGCTATCTTCAAGCTCTATAAGTTATCATGATAACTATTGGAGATGACTCATGTCCGACGTTATACTTTTTGCCGAGATTGAGCCGAAGCCCGCCCACTTTGTTGAGGCGCTTGGCGCCGTCGAGGCGATATTGGAGAAAACGCGGGCCGAAGAAGGATGTCTTCGCTTCGACTTCTTCACCGACGTTGAGCGCCAGCGCCTGTATCTTTACGAGGTATGGCGAGATGAAGCAGCCTTCGAATTCCACCACGCCCAGACGTATACCCGTGACGTATTCCATGCGTATGAAGGGTGGCTCCGGCGCCCCCCCGAACTCAAACGCATGGTGCCGATCGGATAAAGCGTGTTCTTTCTGAAAGCACTGCCGAGCCGGCAAATGGTCTCCGCCTATACGGGATCGTCGAAGGATGCCGAGGTCATCTCTTCCGCCTTGGCCATGATGCGCCACGCCAGCCTGATGATCAGGGAGATCGAGAAATACTTCGCCGCCAATGACTTGTCGCAGCTGAAGTTCCTCGTCCTGATCGTCATTGATCGAGAACCTGGTCGCAATAGCCTTAGGCACGGTGAGATCGCGGACCGCCTCGACGTTTCGAAACCCGTCCTGCACCGAACAATCAAAGCGCTCACCGAAACGGGCCTTCTGCGAAGGCGCACGGATAAATCCGACAAACGCATCGAGCACCTCTCATTGACGAAAGCCGGCAGCGAGAAACTTGACGCGATCCTCCCCGGATATTTCGACTTGATACGTCATCGCATAGTTGATGATGCCCCGCCGTGATGTTTGCCGCCCAAATCCGTGTCTATCCGTCCCTTACCTACGCCACTGAGGCACTTCCGTATCGCCGAACACGTGCCGCCTTCCGCCGGGTTTGGCGTCGGTTTATACTGGTAACGAACGGGAGGAGAAAATCAGGATGACCTTTAAGGGCTTAGCGCTCATGGCGAGCGCCGTCGTCGTCGCGTTCATGGGAACGGCACGGGCCGATGACGCGGTGTTGTATGAATACGACGGGTCTTTCGATGACGCCACGTTCGAGACCACCGAAGCGATCATCGGTCAGGGCCTAAAGATCGATTATGTCAGCCATGTCGGCGACATGCTCGCCCGCACAAAAGCGGATGTCGGCGGCGAAAAGGACATCTTCGCCAACGCCGAAATCTATGTCTTCTGTTCCGCCACCATTTCCCGCCGGGTCATGGAAGCCGATCCGCTGAACGTCGTGCACTGCCCGTACAACGTATTCGTTATCCAAATGGCCGGCGACAACGGCAAGACCTACGTCGGGCATCGGAACTACCCCGATGGCCCGATGCAGGAGGTCGAAGATCTTCTGATCAAGATCGCCAAGGAAGCCACCGGGCAATAAGGCCTACCCCTTTTAATCCCGCGCCCCCTTGCGTCGCCGCACGTACGTCCACGCCACGCCGCCACCGATAACCGTGATCGCAAGACTTGTGGTCAATGGGAAAGCCAACGGGATGGCGAGGATCGTTGCCGCGGCACCCAGCAACGCGGCGCCGAACAGGGCAAAGACAACGACGAATACGCCGCCCGCTAATACGATGGCGATGGCCAAGCCCAAACCACGGTTCACCCAATCCATATGTCAACGATACCCGCGCCGGAAACGGAATGCACCGTCCGCGACGCGCCGACGGACAGGCCGGTTTCGGTCTACTCCGGATTGAATGCCAAATCCTTCAGCGCACCGAATTGCGGTGCGTGCTTCATCATCGCGTCGACATGGGATCGCATTTTCAGATCGCTATGAAGAATGTGATTGATCAGCCAATCGTGCAGCATGGTGGCGATTTCCGTATGAAGTCGATCCAGATTCTGTTCATCGGCCTGGGATAAGTGCCCGATGACGGCGTCCAGCTTCGAGATCAATTCGGCATGCTCGTGGTGATGCGCGCCGATATCGGGAAAGTTGATCAGATTCTGTAACTGTTCTTCGCGACCGAAATGCGTCTGCGTGTAGAATTTCAGCGCGTGGAGAATCTCGGTCGCTTCGTCACGATCCAGGCCATCGGCGGCCGCGTCCTCAAATCGATTGATGATCTCGATCAGGTGTTTGTGATCCTGATCGATGACGCCGCCGTCGTCGATCGACATTTTATCTCGCCACGTAATCATTCAACTCGTTCTCTCTCGATGGGCTTTATCCCAATCCGTAAATCACGTTTTCAAGATCAGCTCAAACCCGGGACGACGCGCCGCCATACGGCCGCTTCTTACGCGCATCAGACGAAGACCGAACTTCGCCTTGTCCAACGCAACGGAAGCGCGATACTCGGACGTGACTGGAGGACCGTATGCCTGATCTTGCCAAGGACCTGTGGGACGCCCGTCGTCTCGGACACACCATCAGCGCCGAACGCGACGATCTACCGACAACCAAGGACGAAGCCTATGCCTTGCAGGACGCGGTTATCGCGCTGAGCGGCCTTGCCCGTTGCGGCTACAAAGTCGGCTCGACCAGCAAAGAAGCCCAACAACACTTGAACACGGACGAGCCGGGGGCGTCGGTTTTACTGGCCCCCTATGTCGAAGCCAGCCCGGCCACCATCGGAATCGTTACGGCGCAGATGCCCGCCGTCGAAGGCGAGTTTGCATTCCGCATGGGCCGTGATCTGCCGTGCCGGGACGCGCCCTATACCATGGACGACATCACCGCGGCGATCGACGGTGTCGCCGGTGCGGTCGAAGTCGTGGGAACCCGATTTGCCGGCGGCTTACCCGGAAAGGGCCGGTTCCTGACGACGGGGGATTGCGGGGTGAATATCGGCCTCGTCGTCGGCGAATGGTCGCCGTACACCGGCCAGGATTTGCGCGATCACGGCGTTCAGGTCGCGATCAATGGACAGCCCAAAGGATCCGGCACGGGCAGCCG
This sequence comes from Rhodospirillales bacterium, assembly GCA_965222395.1. Taxonomy (GTDB): domain Bacteria; phylum Pseudomonadota; class Alphaproteobacteria; order Rhodospirillales; family Casp-alpha2; genus UBA4479. The sequence continues at coordinate 452,229 of OZ244947.1, read as the reverse complement.
CGCGTTGAACGACCCCCTGAATGTGATGCTTTGGCTGGCCAATCATCTGTCGGGGCGTCAACGGGGTCTGCGCGCCGGCGACATCGTCGCGACCGGCACCTGCACGGGCTTGGATCAGGTGACGGCGGGTGATGTTGTGACGGCCGATTACGGCACCCTCGGACAGGTGCGCATGACATTTGAAAAGGCCGGTCATTCGTAGACATCGGCAGAACAACATTCTTGCCCAAACACTGTATGGCGCGACGGGCCGGGTTAGCGGCCCGGCACATCATTCTTCTAGGCTCGGTTGATCGACCTTTCATACATGCCACGCGAGCGCGAAATTCTAAACATTGTATACGTGCCGTCGCAGTTCCGCGACCCATCGCCGTCTACGTACAATGTCGTATATCGGGAGTCGGATTTCCTTCATAGACTGGGTACAAGACAGAACGAGGCCTCGCCAAACGGGCGACCAGGGGGTGAATAATGGCTCAGGTTCAATCACGCTCGGGCGAACATGCCGCGTCGATGACGTTTCCAAATGATAACGTCTACCATTTTTTTAAAGCACCACTACACGACGGAAAGTTCTCCTTTTTCGATATGTATTTGTCGCTGTCGACAGCCCTCGACTTGGTCGACCCGCGACTCGGCGATCATCACAAATTGACATGCTACATCGCCGCGCATCTGGCGAAACACCTTGGCCTCGCGGGAGATGATTATCGCCGCGTGTTCGCAGCGGCGCTGATCCACGATATCGGCGCCACATCGCTACACGAGCGGCTGGATATTCTCGAGTTTGACTGCGGTGCGGTGAGCGATCATGCAATCGTCGGCGAAGCAATCCTCTCTTGCGTCGCCCCCTTGGCAGACCTGGCCGCCGATGTTGGCGACCACCATGTCATTTGGGACAACGGTGCCGGCGAAGTGCACCTTGGCCGCGACGTCAGCTTAATCAGCCATATTATCCAACTCGCCGACCGTGTCGCCGTTCTGATCGATCGAAAAACGCCCCTGATCATTCTGCAATCAGACGGCATTCGCGATAGAATTCACGATAAATCCGGAAAGCTGTTTCCGCCAGAACTGGCCGACGCGTTCTGCGATTTGGCCAAGCGTGCGCAGTTTTGGTTGGGTATGGATCCCTCGTTTCTCGACAAATCGCTGCGCGACCTATCCAGTTTCCAAGATGTTTTCTTGACCCTTAAAGAACTCGAGGAACTATCGAACATCTTCGCCTTCATCATCGATTCCCGGAGCCGCTTCACTGCGAGCCATTCGTCGGGCGTCGCCGTCGTTGCCGAAAGCCTCGGCCAGGCGCACGGCCTGTCGCCGGAGACATGCACCAAGCTGAAAATTGCCGGGTTCCTCCACGACATTGGCAAAGTATCGGTTCCCACCGAGATCTTGGACAAAAGCGGTAAACTCGCCGAAAACGAGCGCATCATCATGGACGGCCACCCATTCTATACCGAGAAGATAATCCGTGGCGTCCGCGGGCTGGACGAAATCTGCGATTGGGCGTCATATCACCACGAGTTCATCGACGGATCGGGATATCCGCATGGCTTTAAAGGCAGTGAGCTTAGCGTGCCCGCGCGGATCATGACCGTCGCCGACATATTTACCGCGATCACCGAAGACCGGCCCTATCGCGCGGGCATCGCGTTGGACGACGCGTTGCGGATCGTCGGCGATTTTGCAAATCAGGGAAAGATCGATACGGACGTCATGCGCACTCTACACGAGAACGCTTACGACATCGATGCCGCGCGTCGTAAGGCACAAACGACCGAAAATAATAAGCTCGACCATTTGTGGGAACGGGCCAGATCGTTTCTCGCAGCCGAACACGGATAACGCCTGGGCTAACGGACCGAGACGTCGATCCCGATAAAGCCGCACAGCGCGGCGATCAGATCGTTTTCCAGCAACTGCACGTCCATGGCGGCAACGTACGCCGGGACCGACAGGACGACGAGGCCAATCAGGATCACGGCAACGCCATGGCGCATCAGCCACGCCGAAAGGCGCGGGCCGAGCCAGGATACCGGAGCGTGAATGTCGTCGGGTTTCATCCCCTATAGATAAGCGACGGTGGTCCGAAATGCCAGTCTGCCGCCACAGAGACTGTCGCGCCGGGCCTTTTATCGGGCTGTACCACAACCTATATGCGGGGTGTCGCCTTATTCGCCGCCACGCCCGACAGGACACCCCGATATGAGCTCGCTCGAACAGAAATTTGCCGCCCTCGGCACTGACAACGCCCCCGGCCAAGAGGTCCGCCAACAGACCGGCGACCTGGATACGTTGATGCGCGGCGACACCCTTGCGGGTGTGCCGGTCGATTTTTCGCACGGCGACGTCGACGCCCATCCGCCGACGCCGGGCGCCAAGGAAGCTTTCGATCACGGCGTCGCGGACGGCGGCAGCCAGGCGTACACCGAATACCGCGGTGCGTCCGACATCCGCCACGACCTGGCCGGCCATCTGGCGGCGTTCACCGGCGCACCTGTGTCCGGCGACGACGGCCTGATCATCACCCCGGGTACGCAAGGCGCGCTGTTCATGGCCGTGGCGTCCTGCATGACGGCCGGCGACAAGGTCGCGATCGTCCAGCCCGACTACTTCGCCAACCGCAAATTGGCGGAGTTCTTCGACGGCGAGATTCTGCCCGTACAGATGCGCTATCATAATAACGACCGGCATGCCGGGCTCGACCTTGATGAACTCAAGGCCGCGTTCGAGGCCGGGGCCAAGCTGTTCATGTTTTCCAACCCGAACAATCCGACCGGCGCCGTCTATGCCGCCGACGAGATCGCCGAGATTGCGGCATTGGCCGCAAAACACGGTGCCAGGATAATCGTCGATCAGCTGTATTCGCGCCTGCGCTATACCGGCACCGACTACACCCATTACCGCGCCGTCGCCGAAAGCACCGACAACGTCGTCACCATCATGGGCCCGTCGAAAACCGAATCCCTCAGCGGCTATCGCCTCGGCGTCGCGTTCGGCGATCCGGCGATCATCTCGCGGATGGAAAAACTGCAGGCAATCATCTCGCTGCGCGCCGCCGGCTACAACCAGGCGGTGCTGCGGACCTGGTTTAACGAACCGGCCGGCTGGATGGACCAGCGGGTCGCCGATCACCAAGCCATCCGCGACGATCTGATCGGCGTGTTTCACGCCGCGGGATATCCGACGCGGGTGCCCGACGCCGGCAGTTATGTGTTCCCCGAATTACCGGGCCTTTCGATTTCGCCCGGAGATTTCGTGCGCCTCCTGCGGCATCAAGCCGACGTCATCGTGACGCCGGGGACGGAATTCAGCCCGCACACGGCGACCAGCATCCGGCTGAATTTTTCGCAGGACCACGCCGCCGCCGTCGCCGCCGGCCACCGCATCGTCGAAATGGTCGACCGCTACCGGGGATGACCCTCGTCATTCCGGCGCAGGCCGGAATCCATAATCTCTAACCGATGGACCCCGGCCTTCGCCGGGGTGACGATCTCGGGCAAAGGATGCGCCGCAATGCCGGGTCCATACGATTCGGTTCAATTATAGAAAATTTTTCCAAGTGTGACCGCCGTCACTTCCCTCTATGCCTGGGCGTCATAAATTGAGAGTGCTTCAAGTCTCTCCCCTAGAGACTTCTCTCCCTGTCTAACTCGCCGGGCTTCCTAGCCCGGCTTTTTTCTTTCGCGGGCTTCCCCGGCCCGGCTTTTTCTTTCGCGGGCCTCCCCGGCCCGGCTTTTTCTTTCGCGGGCCTCCCCGGCCCGGCTTTTTTCTTTTCTGCACCGGGCGTACCCTATTCCTATGGACACAAAAGCGATTACCGATTGGCTGCGCGAGGTCGGCCTGGCCGAAGCAGATGCCGCCGCCGCGCCGCTCAGCGGCGGGGTCAGTTCCGACATCTGGCGGGTCGAGACGCCGCGCGGGCCGATCTGCGTCAAACGCGCGCTGGCCAAGCTCAAGGTCGACGCCGACTGGTTCGCGCCGATCGGACGCAACGCCTTCGAGGTTGCCTGGTTCGAAGCCGTCGCCGCCGTCGTCCCAGACGCCGTCCCCCGTATCCTGGCCCACGACCCCGTGCGCGGCCTGTTCGCCATGTCGTATCTGGATCCGGACAGCCATCCGGTATGGAAGTCCGAATTAGCCGCCGGACGCACCGACCCGGCTTTCGCCGAGGCGGTCGGCGCGACGCTGGGCCGCATTCATGCCGCCACCTACCGGGACGACGCCGTCGCCGCCGCGTTCGAAACCGACGAGATTTTCCAAGCCATCCGGTTGGAGCCGTATTTACTGGCCACCGCCGAGGCCCATCCCGACCTCGCCCCCCAGTTGCGGGCATTGGCCGCGACCACGGCGGACACCAAGATCGCGCTGGTGCACGGCGACGTCAGCCCAAAGAACATTCTTTGCGGGCCGGACGGGCCGGTGTTCTTGGACGCCGAATGCGCCTGGTACGGGGACCCGGCCTTCGACGTCGCGTTTTGTCTTAACCACCTGTTGCTGAAATGCCTGTGGAACCGCACCGCCTGGGACGGCTACAAGGCCTGTTTCCATGACCTCTGCCAGGGCTATGCCGGGACCGCGCCGGACGACGAGATATTGCGCCGCGCCGCCGCCCTGCTGCCCGGTCTGTTCCTGGCCCGGATCGACGGCAAGTCACCGGTCGAGTATGTCGTCGACGACTACGACAAAAACATCGTTCGCGCTTTCGCGCCGCGGTTTTTGACATCGCCCGCAGAACACCCGATAGAAGTCTGCGACGCGTGGCACGCGACCTTGCGCCACGCCACCTGATCAAAGACGGAGCCCCCATGGCGGGTCATACCATCACCGACATTCACGCCCGCCGCCTGTGGGATTCCCGCGGTCGCCCGACGGTCGAGGTCGTCGTCACCCTGGCCAGCGGCAAGTCCGGCGCGGCCATCGCGCCCGCCGGCGCTTCGCGCGGCCGCTTCGAAGCCATCGATCTGCGCGACGAGGGCCCGGCCTTTGGCGGCTTCGACGTTACCCGCGCGATCAAGGCGGTGGAGATCGAAATCAAGGAAACCCTGGTCGGCCAGGACGTGCGCGAGCAGGCGCGTCTGGATAAATTCATGATCGAGCTGGACGGCACGCCGAACAAACGCCGGCTCGGCGGCAACGCCACGGTGGCGACCAGCATGGCCCTGGCCCACGCCGCGGCGGCCGAGGCAAAACAGCCGTTGTGGCGGTATCTTCGCGATGTCGACGGCGGCGACGACGATATCCGCTTGCCGCTGCCGGAAATTCAGATTTTCGGCGGCGGCGCGCATGCGTCCCGCCGGGTCGATGTGCAGGATTTCATGGTCATCGCCACCGGCGCCGACAGCTTCGCCCAGGCCCTCGACTGGACGGCGGAGGTCTATCGCCACGCCGGACGGCTGATGGACGACGCCGGGAAATTGGCGGGGGTTGCCGACGAAGGTGGCTTCTGGCCCTTGTTCGAGACCAACGAAGACGCCTTGGATATGCTGACCCGCGCCATCGAAGCCGCGGGCTTCGCGCCGGGCCGCGACGTCGCCATCAGCCTGGATATCGCGGCATCGGAATTCGGCGAGGGCGGCACCTATACCCTGGCCCAGGACGGCCGGACCCTGAACAGCGAAGAGATGTGCGCCCTGCTGGTCGATTGGCTGGAACGCTATCCCATCGTTTCCATCGAAGACCCGCTGGGCGAGGACGACGCCGACGGGCTGATGAAATTCAACTGGGCGGTCGGCGACAATGCCCAGGTGGTCGGCGACGACCTGCTGGTCACCGACGCCAAGCGCGTCCAAGCGGCGGCCAAGGACAAGCTGTGCAACACGTTGCTGGTCAAACCCAATCAGGCCGGCACGCTGACCGAAACCAAGGCCGCGTTCGACGCCGCCACCGCCGCCGGGATGGGGCGGATCGTTTCGGCGCGCTCGGGCGAGACCGAGGATGCGACCATCGTCCATCTGGCGGTCGGCTGGGATGCGCCGCAGCTCAAGGTCGGATCGTTCAGCCGGTCCGAACGCATGGTCAAATGGAACGAAGGCCTGCGCATCGCCGATGGCCTGGACAACCGCGACGGCCCGCTGCACGAGCGCCGGGCGTTCCCATGGCGGTAGAGGGACACCCCCCTCACCTGTCCTCTCCCCCGCTGCCGCAGGGGAGAGGCACTCTCGACGAAAGACCGCGCCTTAATCCCTCTGAAGGGGGACACGACCATGCCGCTGCGTGACAGCGCGTTGGCGGCGATGGTCGCGGTGATTTGGGGCATCGCCTTCCTGGCCACCGAATTCGCCTTGCAAAGCTTCACCCCGCCGCAGTTGACGGCACTGCGGTTTATTCTCGCCGCCGTGCCGGTGCTGTTCATCGCCAAGCCGAACATCGGCTGGGGCATGTTGATCGCCCTCGGCACGTTTCTGTTCACCGGCCAGTTTCTGTTACTGTTCTTTGGGTTCGAGGCCGGGATGCCGCCGGGCGTCGCCTCCGTCGTCACGCATACGCAGGCGATGTTCACCATTGTCCTGGCGGTGATCGTGCTGGGCGAACGGCCGAACCGGCGACAGCTTCTCGGCCTGGTGATCGCCGGAGGCGGCTTGATATGTGTCGCGATGAGCGTCGGCGGAAATCTGACGATCCTGGGCCTCGGCTTTACCCTCGCCGGCGCGCTCAGTTGGTCGGTCGGCAATATCCTGCTGAAGCGCCTGAAAGACGTCGACATGCTGTCGCTGATGATCTGGCTCAGCCTAGTGCCGCCCCTGCCCGCCCTGGTCTTGGCGCTGTGGCTGGATGGCGACGTGCGGCTGTACGATGCGCTACTGGCAGCCAGCAACGTCAGCCTGCTGGCGGTCCTCTATCTCGGCATCATTTCGACGGCGCTGGCGTACGCGATCTGGGGCCGGTTGTTGAATACCTATGCCGCCGTGCAGGTGACACCGTTCGCCTTGTTCGCACCGTGCGCCGGGGTCATCGCGTCGTATTTCGTCTTCGGCGAGACCGTCGGTCTGCTGCGCGGCGCCGGAATGGCGCTGGTGTTCGCGGGCGTCGCGCTGACGATCCTCCGGTTCCGGGGCTAATCGGACGGCGCCCCCTCACCTTGCCTCTCCCCCCTCACCTTGCCTCTCCCCCCTCACAGGGGGAGAGGGATCGGAATAGTCGACCTTCGCGGCGGGAGTCCTTCTCCCCCACGGGTGGGGGAGAAGACAGATGAGGGGGCATGATGATCTGGCGAAGGGGCGCCGAAGGACGGGGGCGTGGCCGACCCAACCATCCCCACGCCCATTTCGTCATCCCCGCGAAGGCGGGGACCCAGGTTTCTTGGATATCAAAGGGTCACGCGGTGACTGTCCCCGGAACCCGCGGAACCCGTGCCTATTTGATTGAGATTGAAACATCAGCGCCTGGGGCAATGACAACGCTGTTCTCCCCCGCGCTAATCCGGTTGTCGATGATCGTCGAGTTAATAACTGTAGAAGAGTTGCTGACCGCGTTCCCTTCACCAGTGCCTCTGGAAACTGCCTGATTAGTTACTTGCGGTTCGGTTGCGTTGCCGCTCCGGTCATTCACATAGTCAAGAACGGCTATCGCGGCCACGACCACGGCAGCGCCAACGGACAGGAATGAGAGCAGCCATTTCGCCGGCGGCATTTCAAACTCCTCTCGGAAACTTGGTGCGGGCGGCCGGACTTGAACCGGCACTCCAAAGGAACACGATTTTAAGTCGTGCGTGTCTACCAATTCCACCACGCCCGCGATGTCCGGACCGTACCTCTTGCTCCCCCGGGTCTGCAAGCGGGAATGGCGGCCTTGCCGAGCGGATTTCACCGTGTCACGGTCTGGCATGATCAACGACAACCGATCCCCGCTGCCGCCGACGTTCGACGCCGCGTTCCGGTCCAAGCTCGACGATCTGATGGCCTGGCGGCGCGATGTCCGCCGGTTCCGGTCGCAGCCGGTGCCGGATGTCGATGTCGACACCCTGCTGCGCCTGGCCGCGTTGTCGCCCAGCGTCGGCAACGCCCAGCCGTGGCGGTTCGTGCTGGTCGAGGACGCCGATCGCCGGGCCGACATTATCGCCAATTTCGAGGCCGCCAACGCTGACGCCTTGGCCGAGTACGACGGCGAACGGGCGGAAACCTACGCCGGGCTGAAACTGGCCGGATTGCGCGACGCCCCGGTGCATCTGGCGGTGTTTTGCGACCATGCGACGGAATTGGGCGACGGTCTCGGCCGCCGGACGATGCCGGAGATGCTGGCCTATTCCGTCGTCGGCGCGATCACCGCGTTATGGCTGGCGGCACGGGCCCGCGGGATCGGCATGGGCTGGGTGTCGATTCTGGATGCCGACGCAGTATGCCGAACGCTCGATGTCGACGACGCCTGGCAGTTGATCGGCTATCTCTGTATCGGGTATCCGATCGAGGAACACGCCGATCCGGAGTTGGAGCGGCACGGCTGGCAGGAACGCGTCGACCCCACTCAGTTCATTCATCGAAAATAACTGACTATCGGTTAAGCCGGCAGTTTACCCCGATTTTGGGGGAATCCCTTATATGCAATGACCGACCGATCCGTAAGGTATGGCGATCCGCCAAGACCGAGGAGACTTCTTATGGCCGGGTACGCCGCATCCCATGACGTCGACATCGACGCGCAGCCCTATTCATCCGAGACAGGCATCCGTCGAGATAGCGTCATCGCCGATCGGCTCGCGATCAAGAAACAGGCGAAGATCCTGATCGTCGACGACGATGAAACAAACCTCGATCTATTGGAGTCGGTGCTGGAAGATGCGGGATATCAGCACATCCATCTGATCTCAGACTCCATGACGACCATCAAGGCGTATCACGACATCAGACCCGACCTGATCTTGTTGGACGTCCGGATGCCGGTCTTGGACGGGCACGGCGTGATGCGCGCGCTGAAAGCGCTGAACGATCCGCTGCTGCCGCCGGTCCTTTTCCTGACCGCCGAACCGAGCGACGAGAACATGCGCCTGGCCTTCGAGGGCGGCGCCCGCGATTTCATCGGCAAGCCGTTCAAGATCGACGAAGTGTGCATGCGGGTGGCGAATTTCCTCGACGTGCACTTCGCGCACAAAATCCTGTATGCCCAGCGCGACACGTTGGAACAAAGCGTCCGTGCCCGGACAGAAGCCCTCATCCGGTCGCAACGCCAAGCCGTCCGCCATCTTAGCATCGCCGCCGAGTACCGCGACGAAGCCACGGGCAATCACATCATTCGGATGAGCCGCATGTCAGCGCATATCGCGCGGGCGCTGGGTTGGGACGAAGACGAATGCGAATTGCTGCTGAATGCCAGTCAAATGCACGACGTCGGCAAGATCGGCGTATCCGACACGATCCTTTTGAAACCCGGCCCATTGACGGACGAAGAGTGGGTAGCGATGCAGTCCCATACCGAGATCGGCGCGCGTATCCTGGCCGACGAAGATTCGCCGTTGATGCAGATGGCCGCCGACATTGCCGCCGCACATCACGAAAAATGGGACGGCAGCGGCTACCCCCGCGGGTTATCGGGCGAGGCGATCCCTCTGGCGGCGCGAATTGCAACCATCGCCGACGTCTATGACGCGCTGTCCTCGGTGCGTCCGTACAAGGATGCCTGGCCGCGCGACAAAGCGCTGGCGCAGATCCGCGACGGCAGCGGTACGCATTTCGATCCGGCCCTGGTCGAGGTGTTCTTCGCCGAGATCGACGCCCTCGACGCGATCCGCGCCGAGGCGTCGTAGACGGCCTGTCCGTTTCTAGGTCCCGGGCAAGCCAATTTTTTTAGGCGAGGCCCGGGACCGAGTTTACTTTGGTATCGCGTGCGGCGCGATGGGTGCGTCGATCCAAAACGTACTCCCGGCACCTTCGGTACTTTCGAAGCCGATCCGACCGCCAAGCAGTTCGATGAGCTGTTTGGCGATGGTAAGCCCAATGCCGGTCCCTTCGATCTCTCCACTCTCGCGCCCGAGCCGCTCGAACGGGGTGAAGACATCGACCTGCGCATTCGCGCTCATCCCCATCCCGGTATCGACGACTTTTATGCGCAGAAAACCGTCGCTGACAGCCTCGCACGAGACAGTGACCGAACCACCGTGTTTGTTGTACTTGATGGCATTGGAAAGCAAGTTCACCAATATCTGGGTGAGGCGCGTCCGGTCGACCCAGAGCGCCGGTAACGACATATTCGCGGCCTCATTGAGCACGGTAATCTGTTCCGTCTTGGCCATGCTTTGAATAAGACGAAGGCTTTCAGCAATGATCTCTTGCGGTTCGACCCGTTCGGCATTGAAGTAGATTCGTCCCGCTTCGATCTTGTTCAGTTCCATCGCATCTTCGATCAAGTCCAGCATATGACGCCCGCTACGCAATATCTGGTCGACCGATTTGCGCTGCTTCGCGCTGAGCGTTCCTTTGTCGTGATGATCGAGGAGCTGCGCAAATCCGATGATCGCGTTCATCGGCGTCCGCAATTCGTGACTGAGCGACGACAAGAACATGGTCTTCGCGCGATTGGCGTTCTCGGTGGTCGCCTGCGACTGCTTGATCTCGGTAATGTCCGTCATCAGCAGTACCTGCCCGCCACTCGGCAGCTTTTCTTCGGTGCAGAGAAACCACTTGCTTTCGGAATCCCGCAACTCCAACGACGAGTTTCCGAGCCGATGAAGTCTGAGCCGTTCGGCAATCCAGGCCTCTTCATCGCCGATAGCGTCTTCGATAACGCCCTTCTCGACGATGGAGCGAACATGTGCGGCATAGGGCTCTCCTATGGCGATGGTCTCCGGGCTCGCACCATTCACGACGCGATAGGCTTCGTTGGTGAAGACGTACTTGTCATGTTCATCGAACACAGCGACCGGCCCCGACATGGCTTCGATTGCCGCCGTCAGGTCGGTCAACCGTTTCGCCATCACCACGGCCTCATCATGTTCGAGTAGCCGTAGTTTGGCGCTAGCCAACGCGGCCACGGTGGTCAGGATTTCCAGATGAGAATCGTCATAGGCGGCCACGCGTTTGTCTTCGCTGTCGATCACGCCAACGACTTCGTCATCGACGATCAACGGAACACAGATTTCCGAGCGCGCGGGATTGACGTCGGCAATGTAGCGCGGATCATCATTAAGATCGTCGATGATAATCGGTTTCTTGGTGTGCGCGACGTGCCCAGTGATCCCTTTGCCGATGGGTATTACTAGCGGATTGACGATTTCATTGTGTATCGGGTTTTTATCGACGCCGATGGCCGCATACTGCGTCAAATTCTCGCCATTCTCGTCAACGTAATAGACCACGCAATCGCCAAAGCCCAATTTACCGACAACTTCGCGGGCGACGTACCAGGCCAAGTCTTCTTTGGACGGGATCGCGAATAAATCGACGGCAAATGCATTGATGACTTTGAGCGCATCAATGTCTTGATCCATAACGGCGACAACATCGAACTGTTCCTTGGCCGTCATCGACTGCCAATCCACGATGTTACGCGTTTGCTCTCCGCCGAATTTCGGCATCGACTAAGAAACCCCGTCAATCTATGAAATTCACCCGAATATCGAGGTCATAGCACACGGGATCATGGACAGGAAACCAAGGGATATCCCTTATGGTGTGACGCCGATCCGGAACATGCTCGATTGACCCGGAAGCGGCCGCCTGCGGAACCGGTCCCTACGGCCCGACCTGTTTGCCGCGGCCGAGGAACCAGAAACTGATCGCCAGTGTCATGCCGGTCACCGTGACCCAGACGTCGAAGACGAAGATCATCGTCCATAGCCAGATATCGTCGGCGCGGAACAAGATGTCGCGAAGGTTGGCGACGTTGGACGCGATCAGGCCGCCCGAGACGCAGAACGACAGACAGGTTCCCAATATCCCGCGCTTGATCACGAAGCGGAAGAAATTGCGCCGGCTTTCAGCGAGCTCTGAGAACCCTGACGTCATGCGGCCTCCGAATCGCCGTCCGCATCCCCTCTGGGCGGATAATTGCGGGCGCGGATCATGTCGACGGCTTCCAGCACGTCGGCGTGGTGGTGGCGGTGGAACGGCGTCGTGTGAATGACATTGGAATACAGCGTCATGTCGGGGCGGATCAGGAACAGGCCGGGTTCGGCAAAATTCCGGGTCTCTTTTTCCTGGAAGGCGTTGGAAATATACAGCCCCCACGACCGGGCCTGATCCAGACTCATGCCATAGCCAACCGGCAGTTGATGCAGTCCCCACTCGGTGACGGTCTTGTGGGCCCGGTCTTCGGGGTCGGTGGAAACAGCGAGGACGGTGCAACCGCGCTCGGCATAGCGGGCAATCTTGTGATCGAGGTCGAGGAGCTGACTTTTACAGCGCGGGCAATGGTAGCCGCGATAAACCTCGACGACGGTGAACGTCTCCGGCGTCTGGGCCGACAACGCCCAAGTGCCGCCGCCGACCAACGGCACGGACAAATCTGGAACGGGCTTGCCGGGCATCAAACGGGTCATGGACCTCTCCTCAATGGGACAATTATACGTCTTTTGGCTTGGCTTGGCCCTGTTCTAACACAGGTTTGCCGCCGAGCTCGATCAGCAGCGCAAAAACGTCCTCGGCCGCGGCGTCGGCGCGGGCCGCATCCAATGCGCGGATGACGATACTGGCACCCGGGCGGCCGTCCTTGAAAAACGGGTACGATCCGATCTCGGTATCGGGGTAGCGTGCCTGCAACTCGCCGAGCGGCCCGCCGGCCTTGCCTTCGGGAACATGGCTGGTGACGGTACGGCTGACCATCGGCTGGCCGCCGACCAGGGTGTGGCGGAACCCGGCGAACATCGCCTGCATGATCCTCGGCACGCCGGCCATGACATAGACGTTTTCGATGCGAAAGCCGGGTGCCTTGGAGACCGGATTCTCGATCAGTTCCGCGCCTTCGGGTGTCTTGGCCATGCGGTAGCGGGCCTCGGTGCGGTCTTCTGGCTTGTAGTGCGCGTCCAAGATCGCCACCGCCTCGGGATTGGGGCCGAACGGCAGGCCGAACGCCTGGGCGACGCATTCGGCGGTGATGTCGTCGTGGGTCGGGCCGATGCCGCCCGTGGTGAAGACATAGGTATATCGCGCGCGAAGGGTGTTGATCGCCTCGACGATATCGGCGGGAATGTCGGCGACGACGCGGGCCTCCATCATCCGAATGCCGAGGGCGTTCAGTTCCTCGCCCAAATAAGCCAGGTTGGCATCCTTGGTTCGGCCGGAAAGAATTTCGTTGCCGATGATGACCAGGCCGGCGGTGACAGTGTTACCGTTTTGTGACACGTGGGTATCTGACATGGGGGGCGAAGACTCCGATTGTTACGGCTATGTAAGAAGTCCATCGCCCCCTGTCAAAATGGAACCCCCGTCCGCACGCCGACCCATTATCGATCACATCGATAATCCGGCATCGGCCATCGATGAAATCGATAACGGCGGCGCGTCGATTTGGCGGGTTAGCTTTCGATCTTCCAGTCGCCGTCCGGCATCTGACAGGCGGTGCCATATCCGACCTGCGCCTCGCCGCCGACGATCACTTCGGTCTGGTACTCCCGGCAATACGCGCCGGTTCGGTTGTGCCGTCCCTCGCGGGTCGGGGTGACCGTGCCGCGGTTACCGCTCTCGGGATTCGACCAACTGATGGTCTCGCCCACGGGTGCTTGGGTCGCCGCGGTCTGCGCCCGCTGGGCATAGGCTTTATCCGCCCGGTCCAGGGATTTTCCAATCTCGCTGCCGAACAATCCACCGAGCACCGCGCCGGTCGCCGTCGCCACCAATTGGCCGCTTCCTTTGCCGACTTTCGAGCCGACGAGACCGCCGAGACCCGCGCCGATTACCGATCCTGTGATCTGTTTTCCGCCTTGGTCGGTAACGCATCCGCCGAGAACGCCAACCATCAACACCGCACTCGCGGCGACCATCCAGCGGGAACGTGGACGGGTCTTAGAAATCAACTGGGTCATATCAAAACCTCCTATGTGCGGCCTTTATGGTCCGAGATAGGATGATATTTAATGTTATTTTTAATGTCAATATTGCTCTTATTTATAAATTAACACCGCCTTGCCACCACTAATATCATTTCTTTTCATATGCTTAGATATCGACAAACAAACTCGAAGCGTTTATGTTTTTAACATCAATAATAAGAACACTTGGGAACCGACGGGGAAATCAACCGAATGCCGCTGACCTATTCAGACCAGCAACGGCGCGAGTACTTGGCGTTTATCGATCGCGTCGGCGCCAAATGGATTAGCGTCTTCGAAGGCGATACCGAGTTCTATTCCGCCGCCTATTGGGACCTGCTGACGTTCCTGTGGCGCCAGGACGGCCCGGTGCGTAAGACCGACGCGCTGCGCGCCATCACCGGCGTCAAAAGCCCGCTGACGGCCTCGAAATACGCCGATACCGCCATTGCCCGCGGCATGATCGTCGAGCAGGAAAACCCCGACGATGCCCGTTCCAAGCTGCTCGGCCTGTCGCCGGCGATGCGGGCGCAATTGGACACGTTCTTCGACGATGCGGTTCATGAATTGCGCCACGCCGCGGGACGGATGACACCGCCTTGAACACCGTTCAAAGGTAGTCGCGGAGCATCGCCACCAAAGGCGCATCGGCAGGTGGCATCGCATAGTCGCCAAGCCGGACGGGCGGCACCCATTTTAATTGCTGTCCCTCCGTCGGACGCGGGTTCCCGTGCCACATCCGGCAGAGGTAAAGCGGCATCAGCAAATGAAAATCCTCATAGGCGTGACTGGCGAAGGTAAACGGCGCCAAGCACGTTTCCGTCAAGTCGATGTCCAGTTCCTCGCGCAGCTCTCGGACCAGTGCCGTTTCGGGTAACTCGCCGTCGTCTACCTTGCCGCCCGGAAACTCCCACAGACCGGCCATCGACTTCCCCTCAGGACGTTGCGCGATCAGCACGCGCCCGTCGGCGTCGATCAACGCGGCAGCGACGACCAGGACCGTTTTCAGGTCCTTGCCGGCGCCAGAAAACGGCGCGTCCCAGCAGCCGCTGTCAGGACCGGTAGTCGGCATTGATCGAAATGTATCCATGTGTGAGATCGCAGGTCCACACCGTGGCCTGCCCCTCGCCAATATTGAGATCGACCTCAATATCGATCTCTTGGCCCTGCATGTGTTGGGCGACAGGGGCTTCGTTGTAGCCGTCCACGGCAACGCCGGCAGCAGCGATTTCGACCCCACCGATTCGAATGGCCAATGCATCGCGTTCCGCCCGCTCTCCGGCCTTACCGACAGCCATGACAATACGGCCCCAGTTGGCGTCTTCGCCGGCGATGGCCGTCTTCACCAACGGTGAATTGGCGATCGACAGTGCCACGCGCTTTGCCGCGGCATCGTCCTCGGCCCCGGTGACGGTCACGGAGATGAATTTACTCGCCCCCTCGCCGTCGCGCACCACCTGCTGCGCGAGGTCGATGCACAACTCGTCCAACGCATCCTGAAATCCACTGAGGTCTTCGCTATCGGCGTCCGATGGCTCTGTATTCGCTGCCGAACCGGTCGCAAAAAGCATCACCGTATCGCTGGTCGAGGTGTCGCTGTCGACGGTGGTTCGATTGAAGCTCTTTTCAACGGCGCGCGCCAAGCAGTCTTGCAAAACCGCATGCGGAATTGCCGCATCCGTGGCGACGAATGCCAGCATTGTTGCAAGATCCGGCGCGATCATCCCAGACCCTTTGGCAATCCCATTGATGGTAACGGTGACACCGCCGATGTCCGCCGACCGCGTCGCCCCTTTGGGGAACGTGTCGGTTGTCATGATCGCTGCGGCAGCATCCTGCCAACGTTCGGCCAACATCGTCGTCGCCATATGGCCGATGCTTTGCACGATAGGCTCCGCCGGCAACACCTCGCCGATGACACCGGTCGACGCGGCAAAGACGCGGCTGGGCCGGGTTATCAACGCATCGGAAACCGCCTGTACGACGGCTTCGCAGGCGGCGGCACCCGCCTGCCCGGTAAAAGCATTGGCATTTCCTGCGTTGACCACCAGTGCTTCGGCTTCGCCGCCGTGCAAATGCTGGCGGCACCAGTCAACGGGCGCCGACGGGCAAAGCGACGTGGTGAAGACCCCCGCCACCTGCGCGCCTTTGGCAAAGCGCATTAACAAGAGATCCGGACGGCCTTTGTACTTCACGCCTGTCGCCGCCACTGTCATCTCCACCCCATCGATGGCAGGCATCGATGGGAAGGACTCCGGTGCCAGGGGCGAAATATCAGTCACGGCTTGCTGCCGTCCAAGTTGAACCGCTCGATCTCTGCGTTTGCGCGCAAACCGTCGACATAAGACGCGCTAGCGGCCTGCGCCGCCTCGCTACGAAGGTCGCCCAAGCTGTCGGCCAAGGTTGGGGGTTCGATTTGCCGACGCTCCTCAACTTTGATGACGTGGAAACCGAACTGAGTTTGCACGGGTTCACGCGAATATTCACCGTCTTTCAGCGCAAACGCTGCCCCTTCGAACGGACCTACCATCTGGCCACGGCCGAAGAACCCAAGGTCTCCGCCGCGTGGGCCGCTCGGCCCGGTTGATCGTTCCTGTGCCAATTCCGCGAAGTCGGCGCCGCTGTCGAGTTCCTTGATGATCGCGATCGCTTCGTCGGACGTTTCGACGAGAATATGCCGTGCACGCAGCTCGACGCTTTCACCGGCATCAATCCGCGCCTTGTACAACTCGCGAATCTTGTCGTCGGTCACCGCGGCATCCACCACTTCTTGAACGGCATACCGCTCAAGTAATTGTTCCGCCAAAGTGGCCAGGCGTCGCTTGTATTCTTCGTTCTCGTGCAGACCTCGGGCACGCGCATCTTTAGCGACAAGCTTGCTGTCAATCATGCTGGTCAACAGCACGGGGAAGAGTTGCTCGATCGGTACGCCTTGATAATCGGGCGGCAAGCTCTGACGCGCGGCTTCCACGTCGGATCGGGTGATTTCATCCCCATCCACGATCGCAACCACGGGGTCATCGGCGCGCACGGGCGCCGCTAACAAAACGACGACGAGAGCTAGTGCGCCAAAACCGCGCAACGACAAAGTCAGCATGGGTTCATTCCTGTCCTATGGGATCGCACGTTTGCGAATGCGCCGATAAAACACCCCAGGCCCCCGAGGAGCAACATTTAGTAACGTAGTAAGCAGGATTGAGCAGCCGTCGGGAAATCTATGTCGGTTTTCCGCAATAGCCAGTGCTGCGACTCCTGGCGATAAGGGAGATGTCTCCAGAATGGAAACTCAAAAGGAACAGAAACGATGGAATTCCTCGACAACCCCCACATCTTGACGCTCTCAGCCTGTGGCTTTTTCTTTGTGATTGGCGTCATGATCTGCATATACGTGGTGATCCAAGAAACGATCGAAACCGGTCAACGCCGGACCGCGAAACGGCTGTTACGAGAGGATCAGATTCGCCAGGAAGCAATCCGTCGTAAGCGTGCGGCGCACCAGCCCGCAGTTAAAACCATCACGGCCCCGAACCCGATCCCTCATCCAATACCATCGAACCCACGGTCTTTCGCCTGAAATCGCGCACATTGTTTAGGCCCCTAACCGGTCGATAACCAACATATTCGTTGCAAAAATTGGATGAACAGCAGTCTTGCATCCAACGGTTCAGGACGGCATGTTGCATCGCATCAAAATATGAGGGGAGTGACATGAGCTTTACCATCGTCGAACAGGCACCCGCGCGCCTTAATCGGTCGGAACTCGCCGTGCCGGGGTCCAGCCCGAAGTTCCTGCAAAAAGCGGCAGAAAGCGACGCGGACATGGTGTTCTTGGATCTCGAGGATGCCGTCGCCCCCGATGATAAGGAGCAAGCGCGAAAAAACATTATCGAGGCTTTGAACGACCTCGACTGGTCGTCGAAGACAGTGTCGGTACGGATCAACGGGCTGGATACGCACTATTGCTATCGCGATGTCGTCGATATCGTCGAGCAAGCCGGTGATAAGCTGGATCTGATCATGATCCCCAAGGCGGGAACCGCCGCCGATATCTATGCGATCGATATGTTGGTGACGCAGATTGAGGCGGCCAAAGGATATTCGACCAAGATAGGGTTCGAGATGATCATCGAGACGGCGCTCGGTATGGAAAACGTACATGAAATCGCCGCTGCGTCGCCGCGCAACGAATCCATGCACTTCGGCGTTGCCGATTACGCGGCATCGACAAAAGCCCGAACCACCAACATCGGGGGACCGAATGTCGATTATCACGTCCTGACCGATCCCTTAGACGATTCGGGCCGGCGCGATGTGCACTGGGGCGATATGTGGCATTACGCCATTGCCCGGATGGTCGTCGCGGCGCGGGCAAACGGCCTGCGGCCTATCGATGGGCCATTCGGCGATATTCAGGATAGCGACGGATATGTAGCACAAGCAAAGCGCGCCGCTGTTCTGGGGTGCGAGGGAAAGTGGGCCATTCACCCGACGCAAATCGCTCTCGCCAACGACGTGTTCAGCCCCTCCGCCGAAGCCGTGGCCCAAGCGCAGGCGATTTTGGAGGCCATGGATGAGGCCCAGAAACAAGGCCGCGGCGCCGTGACACTTAACGGTAAACTGATCGATATCGCATCAATCAAGCAGGCGCGCGTTCTGGTGGACACAGCAGCACAGATCGCCGACGCTTCCTGATCGCGGAAACGCCACCAAGAGATAGCCGTTTCCATCACTTAGACTGCGTGATAGAGAATCCGATATGCACGCCTACCTTGACTTTGAAAAGCCGATTGCCGACCTCGAGAGTAAAATCGAGGAACTGCGGCATTTGTCGAGTGAAGGCGAGGTGAATATCGCCGACGAAGTCGGTCGGTTGCAGGAAAAAGTCCAGAAACTCTTGGTCCAGACCTATGGCAAGCTGACACCTTGGCAAAAAGCCCAGGTCGCGCGACACCAGAACCGCCCGCACGCCGGCGCCTATATTCGTGCCCTGGTCGACGAGTTTACGCCGCTGGCCGGGGATCGGGCGTTTGCCGAAGACGCCGCGATCTTGGGCGGTATGGGTCGGTTCCGTGGAAAGTCGGTGGTCGTCATCGGTAACGAAAAGGGCGATACCACCGAAACCCGGATCAAGCACAACTTCGGCATGGCCCGCCCCGAGGGTTACCGTAAGGCTCAGCGGCTTATGTCCTTGGCCGATCGTTTCGGCCTGCCGGTGATCACGTTTGTCGATACGCCAGGCGCGTATCCCGGTGTCGATGCCGAAGCACGGGGTCAGGCGGAGGCCATCGCACGTTCTATCGAAACCTGCATTTCCATCAAGGCGCCTTTCGTGAGCGTTGTGATTGGCGAGGGTGGCTCAGGCGGAGCGATCGCACTCGCGGCAGCCGATACCATCATGATGCTGGAACATTCGATTTATTCCGTCATATCGCCGGAAGGATGCGCCTCGATCCTGTGGCGAGATGCCGAAAAGGCTGCCGACGCGGCGGACGCCTTGAAGTTGACCGCGCAAGACCTACTGAAACTCGGTATCATCGATCAGGTGGTTTCCGAACCCCTGGGCGGCGCCCATCGTGCGCCCGACGACGCAATGTCTAAGGTCGGCGACGCGATTGAAAAAGCCATGGTGCCCCTGTCGGCGTTGTCGACGGAGGACCTGATCCGCAACCGGCGGCACAAGTTCCTTGAGATGGGAAAGCTCGGCCTGGGCTAAACACCCAACTAGGACATCGAAGCGCCGCTTAAGCGACTTTCCCGTGACAATGCTTGAACTTCTTTCCGGATCCACATGGGCACGGCGCATTCCGAGCAACACGACCCCACGTTTCGGGATTATTCGGATCGACGTTTTCCGCCGCCTGACGACGGGTGATGGTTGCGGTATCTGCGCCCCCCGCATCCGTCGCAGCGGCACCCCCGCCGAGTGCCGGGTCGGTGCGGGTTTCATGCATCTCTTGCTCGGGCCGTTCGAACATCTCCGGTTCGGGCGCCGCCTCGAACTGGACATGCGACAGAACCGACGTCACACGGTCACGCAAGCTGTTCAACATCTCTTCGAACAGATCAAAAGCCTCGCGCTTGTATTCATTGAGCGGGTCCCGTTGCGCATAGGCGCGAAGTCCGATCCCTTGACGCAAATGATCCAAGGTCAGCAGATGCTCTTTCCAAGTCTGATCAAGTAACTGTAATAACAGGCTTTTCTCGACCATGCGCATGATGTCAGGGCCGACGTTGACGGCTTTTTCGGCCATCATTCGGTCCGACGCATCTGTCAAACGCTCGCGGATTTCCTCGTCCGCTATCCCTTCTTCGGCGGCCCAATCATGCACCGGCAGATCGAGACCGAAGACGCGTTGGACTTCTTCGTGCAGGAAATCGATATCCCACTGATCGACGTAGGCTTTCTCGGGCACCGCCGTCGCGACCATATCATCGACAACTTGATGGCGCATCTCCGTCACGTCATCGGCGACGTTTTCCGCGGCCATCAATTCCTTGCGCTGCTCGTAAATCACCTTGCGCTGATCGTTCATGACGTCGTCGAACTTCAACAGGTTTTTGCGTATTTCGAAGTTCCGCGCCTCGACCTTGGTTTGCGCTTTTTCCAAGGCCTTGTTGACCCATGGATGAACGATGGCCTCGCCCTCTTGCAGACCGAGCTTCGTCAACATGCCGTCGATCCGTTCGGAACCGAATATCCGCATCAGGTCATCTTGCAGCGACAAATAGAATTTCGACGTGCCCGGATCGCCTTGGCGGCCCGACCGGCCGCGTAACTGGTTGTCGATCCGCCGGCTTTCATGCCGTTCGGTCCCGAGCACATAAAGCCCACCTGCTTGCAGCACGATGTCACGATCGGCGGCGATCTCGTCACGGATTTTCGCCGCCGCCTTTTCAAAACCGTCAGTTCCGGGGTCGGCTTTGACTTCTTCGGCAATCCGCATGTCGTAGTTGCCGCCCAACTGAATGTCCGTCCCTCGGCCGGCCATGTTCGTGGCGATGGTAACGGCGCCGGGCCGTCCTGCCTGGGCAACGATGGAGGCTTCCGTCTCGTGGTAGCGGGCGTTAAGCACGTTGTGTGGTACCTTGGCCTTTTTCAACGCCGCGGAGAGGGTTTCCGACTTCTCGATCGAGACCGTACCGACCAACACCGGCTGCTTTCGATCGTGACAGTCTTTGATCTGCTCAACGATGGCGTCGTTTTTCTCGTCCACCGTGCGATAAACTTCGTCGTCGAAGTCTTCACGGGCGACCGGTACGTTGGTCGGAATTTCAACCACCTCCAACGAATAGATTTCGGCGAATTCGCCGGCCTCGGTCATCGCCGTGCCCGTCATACCGGCCAGTTTCGGATAAAGCCGGAAATAGTTCTGGAACGTGATCGACGCCAAGGTTTGGTTCTCGTTCTGAATCTTGACGTTTTCCTTAGCTTCCAAGGCTTGGTGGAGCCCTTCGGAATAGCGCCGACCCTCCATCATCCGTCCCGTGAACTCGTCAATGATGATGACTTGGTCGTCTTTGACGATGTAGTCGACGTCCTTCTCGAACAGGACATGCGCGCGAAGCGCCTGGTTGGCATGGTGGACGAGGCTGACGTTCTGGACGTCGTACAGCGAGCCATCCTCAAGCAATCCGGCCTCGCGCATCCGCTCTTCCATTTTCTCCATACCGGTTTCAGTAAAGCTGGCGGCGCGGGCTTTTTCGTCTTTTTCGTAATCGTCTTCCTCGAGGTCCGGAACCAACTTGTTCACCGCGGTATACAAATCGCCCAGATCCTCGGTGGGGCCGGAGATGATCAACGGAGTTCGGGCTTCGTCGACCAGAATACTGTCGACTTCATCGACGATAGCGAAGTTGAAGGACCGCTGGACCATTTCTTCCAGGGTGAACTTCATGTTGTCGCGAAGATAATCGAACCCGAGTTCGTTGTTGGTCGCATAGGTCACGTCACAGGCGTAGGCTTCGCGTCGTTCGTCGTCATTCATTCCGTGATGAATCACGCCGACGCTGAGCCCCAGGAATGTATAAACCTGACCCATCCAGGCGGAGTCACGTTGCGCCAGGTAATCGTTGACGGTGACGACATGCACGCCTTCGCCGCCGAGCGCATTCAAATACACGGCCAACGTAGCAACGAGGGTTTTCCCCTCCCCCGTCTTCATTTCGGAAATCATACCGCGATGCAGAACGATCCCGCCCATGAGCTGGACGTCGTAGTGCCGTTGGCCCAGGGTTCGTTTCGCGCCCTCGCGGACCGTGGCAAAGGCCTCAACCAGCAGGTCGTCCAGAGCCGCGCCGTCTTTGACACGGGCGCGGAATTCGTCGGTGCGGGCACGCAACTCGTCGTCGCTCAGGGCCTCCAAGGCGGGCTCTAAGGCATTGACCTCGGCGACGGTCGCTTCAAGCGTTTTGATGAAGCGGTCGTTGGCCGAACCGAAGAGGCGTTTGGCGAGGTTTTGCAGCATGTTTGGCTCCGGAAGCGCGGTTCGAGATTTTCGTCGGGCCGTGCGCCGCCGGGCCCTTTAAACTGTGCCCAAGAGATAGAGTCACGCAGACCCCCTGTCAACGCGGCTGCATGGGGCGAATTCCTGGGAAATTTCACATATTCGCGAGGGGGTGCGCGGTCTCGACCAAGCTGCGCAGCCGTTCTTCGAGGACGTGGGTATATATCTGAGTCGTCGAGATGTCCGAATGACCCAGCATCTGCTGCAAGGCCCGCAAATCCGCGCCGTGCGCCAACAGGTGGCTGGCGAAGGAATGACGCAAGACGTGCGGCGAGACTTTGCGCCGGTCCAGGCCGGCCTCGACTGCCAATTCCTTGAGCTGATCGCAAAACCGTTGCCGCGTCAGGTGCCCATCCCGACCGCGCGAGGTAAACAGATATCGCGCCGCCCGCCCCGGCGGACGCCCCTTGGGCAGGAAAGAGGCCCGGACATCCAAATACGCGCGCACGGCATCTTGCGCCGGCTCGCCAAGGGGAACCATACGTTCCTTGCCGCCCTTGCCGGTCACCAGCAGGACGGGGCTTTCGCGCACGAACGACGACAGTGGCAGCGTCACGAGCTCCGTGACCCGCAGCCCTGTGGCGTAAAGAACCTCCAACAGGGCCTGCAACCTCAAGCCGTCGGCCCCGGGGCGGCGTACGGCAGCGGCAAGCAGCGCATCGACCTCGGACTCGCTGAGGTATTTGGGCAGTCGTTGCCCTTGCTTCGGGCCGTCCAGGTTGGCGGTCGGATTATCCTCGCGAAACCCCATGTCGCCGACAAAGCGGTAAAAGCGCTTCAATGCAGACAACCGCCGCGCCGCCGTCGCCGCGGACAGTCCGCGCCCATCCAGTGATTTTAGGTAAGCTCGTATCTGGTCGGGCATGGCCCGCTCCGGATCGGTTTGCCGACGACCGACAAATTGGGCGAACTCGCTCAGATCACGGCGATACGCAGCCAGCGTGTTCGCCGAGGCATTGCGAGTGGATCGCATCATGTTCAGAAAATTTTCGATCCACGGATAGGTCAGCTCGGCCAACGCACGCGACCCCTCAGAGCCCAGCCGACAGAGCCATCTCGACCGCGAATTTCCGAGCCGTCTCCTCGTGGCCGAGGGTCCTGAGCGCGGAAATCGCGTCATAAACCACGGCCGGGCCAAGACTCTCGGCAGGCAGGCTTCCGATCACTTGCAACAGAAGTAACAGCGGCTCGACGGTATTGCGGGAATCGGTGGAAGATGTCGGCGACGGCACGCCGGCATTCGTCACACCGGGCACGACAGGTCCGCGGGCGACGACCGTCGACGGCATGCCGGACGTCGGTATCGTGGCGCGCGTCAGGCTGTCGCGAAACCGAAACCATAGGGGCGACGGCGGCATCGTTTGCGTTTGTGGTGCAACATCGCCGGACGGCCAAAGATCGATGGGGACGGTCTCGCCGAGCGCCAAGAACATGCCGTTCACAAGGGATCGCAACGCAGTCAATTCCGATTGATCCGAAACGCTCTCGTGCCAGTCACGGAGCATCTGCTCCGACGCAATGCCTGGATCGCGTGCGCCCAAGAGCCATGCCAGCGGCCGGATGCGCACCAATGCCGGCTGCACTTCCAAGCGCACGGACGCACTTGCGCGCAGCAACGCCAACCAGCGTTCGGCACCCACTGTTTCGCCAATCGATACATACGCGCGAAGTCCCGTCAGGGCGAACCACGACATTTCCGGGCTCGGCGGCAGACGGTCAATCAAGGGCTTAAATGCCATGACGGCCGCTATATATCGATCATCTTCGCGGGCCAAGTCAAAGGCCCGTGAAATGATCTCTGCCCGGGCCACGGGAATGTTGTTTCCGACAGCGGCCTGATACAACAAGGCGCGCGCGGCGGCGCCCCCCGTTTCGTCGGCACGGGTCAACGCATCGGCAATGTCCGCAGGTTGGAATGGCACCTGTGTATAGAGTTGCTGCAAGGCTTCAACGCCGAGAATACCCAAATCGACAGCTCGCTCAGCCGCATCAATCCGAGCACCGAGCGACAGGTTCGGCGCTTGCGCCGCTCCTCGGAGTACAAGCCGCGGCGTCGTCTCGTTGACGAACTCCGGCAGCGCAACTTCGGCCGCACGGCTCAATGCCAAGTGAACCAGATTTGGTTGCTCGATGGCGTCAATCAGGATCGGTGACGAATTGAGAAGCGCGTCCGTCAATAGTACCAACGCCGGATCATCGCCCGCGGATTCTCGAAGCAACGATAGGCCGAGCGTCACGCCTTCGGTCCTTCCGTCGAGCGCGTCGCAGAATATCAGTAGCCGTTGCCAGAAGTCAGACGCCGCCAGGGCCAAATTGTTTCGAGCGAGACCACACACACGTGCATTGTCGTAGGCGAGCAGGCTGAGAATCGCGTCGAGCTGATCCATCCCCATCGGACGACCCTGCGTCGGCGCCGCAGACATCAACCGGCTCAGTGCGTCGACGTCACCCATCGATGCCAAGGCTTCAGCCCGTGCCACAAGCAAACTTGGCGGCTGTTCGACCGCGATGGCGGGCGCTTGCGCACGGCTGAGCAGCAGCCGAACCGTCAGATCGCGCAACGCCCGTGAGGTCGGTTCGGACGGCAGACCGGAGATCAAGGAAACTGCTTGGGAACGGGTTAACCCTCGCCATAAATCTCCGCCAAGGCCGCCCGCCAAGGGGGACAACACACCAACCGATTCATGATCGATCTGACCCAAGCCGTCGATCTGTATACCGGTCTTCACTTGTGGGTCCGAAATGGCTTCCGGTGTCGGTGTTGCGGAATCACGATCGGTGCCATCGGTCGACCGGGGCAGCAGCGAGCGCGGCGGCGCTAACGGCTGTGGCGCACTGATCGCCGGTGCAGTTTCTTGCGGCACTTGGGAAGCCGACGGCAACGCCATGGGCGCTTGTGCGGCTACCGGCCCTGTAACAGCCAACCCGACGCATAACGCTTGCGCGGCAATAAGATATCGGCAGTTAACGCGGGAACTGATCATTCGGCAGCACTTTCTCAATGTTGGAGACAGGCGCCGGAATCTCCCACGTCGCCAAGAACACCCCGCCCGCGCCAATCGCGACGACAACGAGCAAAAGGACAAAGACCGTCAACTTTCCCATTTAATTCTACCCAATCCGTCCTTGATCGCCGATATATGAAACCGTTAAACGATGGTGAACCTTGCAATTCACCGTCCGGTGCGCTGCATTTGATGCTTACCGAAGACTGTGGCAAATTTTTGCCGAATCTCTGCGGAGTCTATCGGGACGGGTTTTGGCTTTCAACGGCCCCTCGCCATCTTGGTCGCTGAGAATCGTTTATTTGAGGAGACCAGCCCCACAATGGGCGCAGAACCGAACAATAACAATGTGTTACCTGACACACCCTCGTCATCGGAAAACATCGTCCTAGTCGGCCTGATGGGGGCCGGGAAGTCTTGTGTCGGCCGCCGTCTGGCCGAAAGGCTTGGCTTACCGTTCCTCGATTCCGATGTTGAAGTGGAAAAAGCCGCCGGATGTTCGGTCACGGATATCTTCGACGTCTACGGTGAACCGGCTTTTCGAGACTGCGAACAGCGCGTTATCCAGCGGCTGCTCGATGACGGGCCCGCGGTTATTGCGACCGGCGGCGGCGCATTCATGAACGATCAAACCCGCGCCGCCATTCGCGACAAAGCGATATCTGTGTGGTTGCGTGCCGATCCAGAGACACTTTTTCAAAGGACCAAGCGAAACAAGGATCGTCCTTTGTTGAAGAACGAAGACCCTCTCGGCACTCTGAAGTCCCTGGCGTCCGTTCGCTACCCAGTTTACGGCGAAGCCCGCGTTGTTATCGACACCGATGACGAAAGTCTCGATGGGACCGTGCATCAGGTGATCGCCGCACTTTCCGATATGAGAAAGGAGACCTCGTGACGTTTGCAACAGACGGGCTGGACACACTGACTGTCGACTTAGGCGCGCGCAGTTACGACATTGTCATTGGCGACGGCGCCATCCGAAAGGCCGGCGAATTCCTGCGCCCGCTGCTTCGCGCGCCGAGGACCGTCATCGTTACGGACGAGATCGTCGGCGAACACTGGCGCACCGCGCTTGAAGAGTCGTTCGCCGCCGCCGGAATTACCTTTCGTACCTTGATCCTCCCACCCGGCGAACAGACCAAAAGCATGGCATATCTTGAAAAGGTCATGGATGATTTACTGCTCAACGGCATCGACCGGAAAACCACCCTCGTCGCGCTAGGAGGCGGCGTGATCGGCGATTTGACCGGCTTTGCGGCCGCCATCGCGCTTCGTGGAATTGATTTTGTCCAGGTTCCGACGACATTGTTATCGCAGGTTGATAGCTCGGTCGGTGGCAAGACAGGGATCGACACCCCCCATGGAAAGAACCTGATAGGGGCTTTTCATCAGCCACGCGCCGTCATCACCGATACTGGGACGTTGGACACACTTCCGACCCGTGAACGCCTGTGCGGGTACGCCGAAGTCGTAAAATATGGCGTCATCAATGATCGTTCCTTTTTCGATTGGCTCAGCATCAATGGGGAAAAGGTCCTTGCCGGCGATGAGGCCGCACGCCGATACGCGGTGTTAAAGTCATGCCAGGCGAAAGCGGAAATTGTCGCCGCGGATGAACGCGAAGTGGGGCTTCGTGCACTGTTGAACCTGGGCCATACATTCGGTCACGCGCTAGAGGCCCAAATCGGTTTTGACGAGAAATTAAAACATGGCGAAGCGGTCGCCATCGGCATGGTAATGGCGTTGGATTTATCCGTTGATTTGGGATACGCGCCGCGCGCGGACCGCGACGAGCTAATCGCCCATCTGCAAGCCGTGGGCCTTCCCACGGACCTGAAGGGGTTGGCCGGTGGAAATTGGACCGCCGATGCGTTGCTGGATCACATGGGACGCGACAAGAAGACCGAGGGCGGCAAACTGACGTTTATTCTGACGCGCGGGATTGGCAAAGCCTTCGTCGCCCCAGACGTCGATACCGAGGCCGTGCACACGGTTCTTGAGAACTATATCTCTCAATCCGTTTGACGGCTGCGGCGCCACATTCTTGGCAAAATCTGTGATCGAAAAAGAAAGGAACGATCATGTTGGAAATCGGGCTCGCAATCTTTGTATTGCTGATCCTGTCGGCGTTTTTCTCGGGCTCGGAAACGGCACTAACCGCCGCCTCCAAGCACGTCATGCATCAGTTGGAGCAAAACGGCGACAAACGCGCCGAAATGGTGAATGCGATGCACGAAGACAAGGAACGCCTGATCGGTGCCATTTTGCTCGGCAACAACTTGGTCAACATTTTCGCGTCGGCGCTGGCGACAAGCCTATTGATTAGTCTGTTTGGCGATAACGGCGTCGCCTATGCGACCCTCGCCATGACATTCCTGGTTCTTGTCTTCGCTGAAATCCTGCCGAAAACGTACGCCATTCGAAACGCCAACAGCATGGCGTTGGGCGTCGCCCCGATTTTGCGCTTCGTCATTGCCGTTTTTGCGCCGGTGACGCTGACAATCAACGCCCTGGTTCGACAAGTGCTCAATCTTTTCGGTGCGTACGTAAGCGCCGACGAGAGTCGCGAAGCGGCGGAAGAAGAATTGCGCGGCGCGATCGAACTCCACGACGGCGACGAAGCCAGCGTCAAACAAGAGCGCGATATGCTTCGCTCCGTATTGGAACTGACGGAGGTTCAGGTCGAAGAAATCATGACCCACCGCCGAAACGTCGAAGCGATTGACATTGGATTACCGTCGGACGAGATCGTGCGCCAGGTTCTCGATAGTCCTTATACCCGGATTCCTTTATGGCGCGACGATCCGGAGAACATCGTCGGCGTCTTGCATGCCAAAGCTCTGCTCCGCGAAGTCATGAACCGCGACGGCATCGTGGGCGACTTGAGTATCGAGGACATTGCCTCGACCCCGTGGTTCGTTCCAGAACAAACCATGCTGTTGGATCAACTGCAGGCATTCCGAGATCGCCGAGAACACTTCGCTCTCGTTATCGACGAGTATGGCTCGAACATGGGTATCGTCACACTCGAAGATATCATCGAAGAGATCGTCGGCGACATCGACGACGAACACGATGAACAGGTCGTCGGCGTCGAATCACAGCCTGACGGAAGCTTCTTGGTCGAGGGATCGGTGACGATCCGCGACCTTAATCGCGAATTCGAATGGGATCTTCCAGATGAAGAAGCGGCAACGCTTGCCGGATTGGTGTTGCACGAGTCACGTCGGATTCCCGAAATTGGCCAGTGTTTTATGTTCCACGACTTTCGTTTCGACATCGTCGCGCGGGAGCGCAACCAGATAACGCGCATCCGCCTGACGCCGCCGGCGAATGCGGACAGCGACGAGAACAAATGATGTTATCGGCGGAACACCAGATAGTAGAATATTTCTTGCTTCATTCCGTCATTGCTCTCACATAGACTAGTAACGGGTGAGAGATGCCGACAAAAATGCCGGTGTTAGGCGTGGGTACGCGGAGGAGATAAGCATGAAAAGAAAGATCGTCCCGGATATTGTGAAGCCGACCGATGTCGCAAGTGTGACAGCCACCGAGACCATACTCGACGCCGCGACCGTGATGCGGGATCGCAAGATTGCAGCGCTGGTGGTTGTTGACGAGACCGGTAGCCTTATCGGCATCGTTACCGAGCGCGATGTCGTGTTTCGCGCCGTTGCGGGTGGGATGGACCCGGCCACCGCGACGATCGCGGACATCATGACGGCGAACCCGGACACACTGGACCCAGGCGACATTGCCGCCGATGCTTTGGAGCTGATGCAAACACGCAAGTACCGGCACCTTCCGGTGGTGGAAAACGGCAAGTGCGTTGCCGTGGTCTCGATCCGCGATTTGTTCAGCGCCGTGAAGTCGTCGCTGGAAGAGAGCATCCGCGAGACCGAAGCGTTTGTTTTTGGTGATCGATACGGCGCCTAAAGTCGCCGACCGGCACTCGAACATCGACAGATCTAAGCCTTGGTAGCGCCGGGTCAGCAACCGCGTGATCGGACCACGACCGGGATCGTTCTCATCATATCCGCGATGCTGGTGTTCGCCACCCAAGATGCGATCACGAAGATTCTCGCAAACGACTACGCGGCGTCGCAAATCCTGTGGATTCGATTTGCCGTGTTTGCCCTCTTCGCCCTGGTCTATGCGACGCGGCGGAAAAACCTTCGCCACTGTCTACAAAGCCGCGCGCCGTGGATTCAGATCGCTCGTTCGCTCTTGGTGGTCGGCGAGATCGCTATGTTCATCCTGGCGGTTCGCTATCTGTCATTGGCCGACATTCACGCTTTGCTGGCGACATTTCCGCTCATGGCGACCGCGATCGCCGCGATCGTCCTACGCGAATCCGTCGGCATACGCCGATGGTTGGCGGTCTTCGTCGGTTTCATCGGTGTTCTGATTATTTTGCGCCCGGGACTCGGCGTCATGCAACCGGGCGCGCTGCTTGCATTGGTCACAGCCTTTCTTTTTGCGAGCTATCAAATCATCACGCGTATCGTCGCTCGCTACGATGACGCCGAGACATCTACCCTGTACATGGCAATCGTCGGGTTTAGCGTGCTGACCATCATTGCCCCGTTCCAATGGCGCACAATCCCGACTGAAGACTG
Source organism: Rhodospirillales bacterium (assembly GCA_965222395.1). Taxonomy (GTDB): domain Bacteria; phylum Pseudomonadota; class Alphaproteobacteria; order Rhodospirillales; family Casp-alpha2; genus UBA4479. The sequence goes on along the minus strand of OZ244947.1, from coordinate 422,138 downwards.
GGGTTTGCTCGTCGCACTGTCGGTCTCGGCCACCGTCGGCCACATATTATTGATCAAGGCGCTTGAGGCTGCGCCGGCCTCAACGTTGCAGCCGTTCAACTATACACTATTGGTGTTTGCGACGATCATTGGTTATTTGGTTTTTGGGGACTTGCCCGATGCCTGGACTGCCGTCGGCGCCGCGGTCGTTGTCGGCGGCGGTATCTACACGTTCGCCAGGGAGCGCCATAGACCGTCAACCGCATTGGACTGAAAAAACTTGTGTGTCGGAGTTGGCGCGGCACACTCCGACGGATCGAAATGGGGAGAGAACCATGCCGCTATCGAAAGCCACGCCGCGACGCCACGTGCACACGCGAACGATCAAATGCGATGCCTATGAGCGCGACGACGGTCTCTGGGATATCGAAGGCATCATTACCGACATTAAATCTTATTCATTCGATAATTTGGATCGCGACGGCGTCGCAGCGGGCGAACCGGTCCACCAAATGCGCGTCCGCCTGACCATCGACGAAGATCTTGTTGTTCAGTCCGCAGAAGCCGTCACCGAGGCCGGTCCATTTAACATGTGCGGCGAGATCACGCCCGATTATGCAAAGCTGGCGGGCCTGAAGATCGGTCCGGGTTGGCGGAGAAGTGTTTTCCAGCGCCTGGGTGGTATCAAGGGCTGCACCCACATATCCGACCTGGTGTTGGGCCCACTTCCTGTGACCGCGTTCCAGGCCGTCATTCCGGCCAGACGCAAACGCGAGAATGAGCCTGCCGACGGTCGCAAGCCGTCGACACTTAACACATGCCACGCGCTGGCTGCCACAAGCCCCGTCGTTAAACGGCGCTGGCCAAGTTTCTTCGAAGAATGACGAAAGGCCTGGTTACGCCGCGAGGCGACCGAGACCCTCTAGTGCCTTGCCGATGACCTCTTGGTTGGTGTCATCGTTCGAGCCTACGACACGATAGTAATTTACCACCGTTGCACGGACTGCTTGCGCCCGGTTCGCGCCTCTTCTGGCGTTTTCGATCCGCGTGCACAATTCATGGCGAGACAGGCCTTCACGCGCGCACATTTCGTCAAACGCGTCCCATACCGCCATTTCCAATCTTATTGTCGTCCGCTTGCCGTTCACCACCACGTTACGGGTGATCATTTGCGCATTCATTGCTAACCTCTTGTTGAGCATTGTCGGTGCTCGACGCACACGCACACACGCGTCCCTTGACGCGACTGCACTGTATTTGGCGTCTTGAGATTTATTTACAATAGCTATTTTGACGTCATAACGAAGACACCGTCCCATTCGGCGGGCGGCTCGGCCTTCAACGCCTCGCAGCGCTCAATGTAAGTGGCGGAAAGCTTGTCTTCCGGGTTCGCTTTCAAGCATTCATTAAATAATGAAACCGCTTTGTCCCAGTCGCCATTATTATAGTGCTGTCGTGCTGATTTAAAATTATTCACGACTTCCATGAGATTTGGGAAAGTTTCGTCGTCATGGAAGTCCAAGACCTCGTACACCTCGACGGGTTCGGTCTTCCCTTTAACGACAACCTTGTCGATATCGCGAATTCGATAAGTGCCCTTCAGCTTGGCGTACGTATACTCGCTGATCAGGATTCGGGCGTGATACTGTTTGCAGGCGCTTTCCAAACGCGCCGCCAAGTTCACACCGTCGCCGATCATGGTGTAGTCCATCCGCTTCGGCGACCCGATATTCCCGGTCACGACGTTGTCGGTATTCAGCCCCAGCCCCATGTCGATCGGCATCTCGCCGTCGGCGACGCGTTTCTTATTCCACTCCCACAACTCGGCGATCATCGAGATCCCGGCGCGCATGGCGCGGTCCTCGTCGTCGTCGTGCGGGATCGGTACACCGAACCCGGCCATGATCGCATCACCGATGAATTTATCGAGCATCCCTTCTTCGCGGGTAATGCAATCGACCATGATGGTGAAATACTCGTTCAGCATCTTAACGGTGCCCTGCGGCCCAAGGCTTTCGGTAATCGTCGTAAACGACCGCACATCTGAGAACAGCACCGTCGCCGTGACAGACTGGCCGCCAAGCGCATCCTCCCCGCCGGCCATCAGTTGATCGGCAAGCCCGGGATCCATGTAGCGCGACATCGTCGACTTCATCCGTTTTTCCGACGAGATGTCCTCGATCATGAACATCACGCCGAGTTTCTTGCCCTCCGGCGACAACAGCGGCAGGATCGTCAGGTTGACCGACAGGCTATCCGTCGCGCCGTTTTCATCGTCTTCGACCGGCACGGTCAATTCGGCATCCAAGGCGATATCGACCTGACCGGACTCTTCGACCTCCTTGCCGCGTTCGTTGATATAGGCGTTTTCGTCGGCAAAGACTTCTTCGCCCAACTTTCCGATGATGTCGTCGAGCTTCGCGATCCGCATGATTCGCAGCCCGGCGGCATTACAGGTCACCACCTTGGCATCCTCGTCCAATGTGATGACACCGTTGGTCATACTTTCGAGCATGCTTTCGTTGTAGTTCTTCATATTCTGGACGTCTTCGAACAGCTTGGCGTTTTCCAACGCGATGGCGATTTGCGATGTAAACGCCTTGAGCCGCGTTTCGTCCTCGTCGGTGAAGGGACCGCCCTGCTTGTTCAGGACCTGGGTGACACCAATGACCTTGCCGTCCTTGTTGGTCACGGGCACGCATAGGATCGACCGCGTGAAATATCCTGTTTGCTTATCGAAACTCGGATTAAAGCGAAGATCGGCATAGGCGTAGGGAATGTTCATGGTCTCGCCGGACGTGAACACCGTCCCCGCGATCCCGACATGGTTCGGCAATCGGATTTCGCCCAAGCTGTCGCCCATCGCGACACGTGAAAACAATTCACTGGTCTTTTCGTCGTTGATGAACAGCGTGCTGCGGTCGGCCGTGAGCATCCGCGTCGCCTCGCCCATCACCTTTTGCAACAGCGAGCCGAGTTCCAGTTCCGACGTCACGTCGGTGACGACGTCGAGGAACTCCATCTCCTTTTCGCGCGACTTCTTCATCTTTTCGACGAACTGCGTCGACTGCAGGGCGACGGCGGCTTGAGTCGTCATCGCCTCGAGCAACGACAAGTCGTCTTCTGTGAAATGGCCATCGTTCTTGTTCAGAACCTGGATGACACCGATCATCTCGTCTTTTACCGTGCGTACAGGTGCGCAGAGAATGTTACGGGTCTTGAAACCGGTCTGTTCGTCGACCGTGCGGTTGAACCGCTGGTCGGCATAGGCGTCGTCAATTACGACGCCTTCGCCACTTTGAAACACCAGACCCGCGATCCCCGACGTATTCAAAATGCGGATTTCCCGCTGAAAGTTGCCTTGGGCGAACCGGGAATAGAGCTCGTCAGTAATCGGATCGTTCAGAAATAATGTGCCCCGTTCGGCCCCGATTTCCCATGTCGTCATCTCGACAAGCGTCGCCAAGACCTCGTCCAAGGTCTCAATCGCGGCCACCCGGCGCGATACGTCGAGCAACATTTCCGCTTGTTTGAGCTTAAGGTCCGCCTGCTCCAGTTTACGCAGCGCTTCGGGTGGCATGTCCCCGGACTGCGCCATCTTACGGCGCATCCGCGGCGGCAGCCTTTTGCCCTCGGTGATCGATGTCACCTCGCCATCGGATGTGTCGGACTTTTTGCGTGCCGATTTGGCCATGTCCTATGGTGCCCCTTTTATGGCTTCAAGCTCCTCACGCAGTGCCGCGATCATCCCTTCCAAATGGGCGTTTTCATTTCGCGCCGCGCGTTGAGCTTGCTGAAGTTTCTCTTCACCCTCGAATTTCGTCGATTCTAGCTCTTCTCGCAACCCTTGAACGGTCGCCTTCAATTGTTTGACCTCGTCTTGACCGGCCCGAACGGCGTCTTGAACCGCCTCGTCCTTGGCAATTCGCAATGCCTCAAGCTCGTCGCGCAAGGCTCCCGCCGTCGATTTTAACGTCCGAATTTCCGCATGAGAGTCCGAAATCGCTTTCTGCACGCGCTCGTTGGCGTCGTGCCGCATGTCTTCCAATTCATCGCGCAAGGCCTGCGCCGTATCGCGCAGCTGTGCAATTTCACTGGCATTGGCCGAGACGGCTTCCTGCACACGCCGGTCTGCGTCAAACCGCAGATTTTCCAGTTCCTCGCGAAGGGCAGCAGCGGTCTCGCGGAGCTGCTTGATCTCGTCGGCGCCGGCGGACGATGCATCGGTTACGGCTTGCGCCTTCTCGGCATTGGTCTGATCCAGCGCCTCGCGCAGCGCGTGCGCGGTTTCTCGCAACTGCTTCAACTGATCCGCATTTGCCGAGGATGCTTCGGTAACCGCTTGCGCTTTTTCAAGCTGCGTCCGCTCCAATTCTTCGCGCATCACCGCCAAGGTATCGCGCAACTGGCGCAGTTCGGCATTCGCACGATAAAGTTCGTCACTTTCGTGCGGAATGACCGTGTCGGTATCGCTGTCTGTGTGCGTATCGCCCATGTGCGTTTCGACTACCCCCGTTAAATCAATACCCTATCGGTGAATCGGGCGTCCATCCCTATTCGCGCAGGCGCAAATTCGTGATAAGAAACGTTCATGTTTTGTCCCCTTCATCGAAAGACCGCATGAATGCCCGCGATCTGCCGCGATTGCGCTCGGATGTTCGACGCCGCACCGCCTGCGGCTTGCCCGTCCTGCCGTGGACAACGGTTTGCATCGCATAGCGAACTGCTCTCGCTTTCAACCGCACATCTGGATTGTGACGCCTTTTACGCCACGGTTGAGAAACGCGACGATCCGGCTATTCGCGGCAAACCGGTGATTGTCGGCGGCGGCCGGCGCGGTGTGGTCGCGGCGTGCTGTTACATCGCGCGGATGTACGGCATCCGATCCGCCATGCCAATGTTCAAGGCATTGGCGGCTTGTCCCGATGCGGTGGTCATCCGTCCGAATATGGAAAAGTACCGCGATGTCGGTTTGCAGGTCCGCGATCTGATGCGCAGCGTCACGCCAATGGTGGAACCCATCTCCATCGACGAGGCATTCTTGGACCTAGCCGGGACCGAACGGCTGCATGGCGGCGCCCCGGCGGAGACACTTGTTAAGCTGGTCAACCGGATCGAAGACGAAATTGGGATCAATGTCTCGATCGGTCTCAGCTTCAACAAGTTCCTCGCCAAGATGGCCTCGGACCTGGACAAGCCGCGTGGCTTTACCGCCATCGGCGAAGCGGAGGCCGTCTCGTTCCTGTCGGATAAACCGGTCGGTATTTTATGGGGTGTGGGCAAAGCGTTGCGGCGTAAACTTGAAGCCGACGGGATTACCCGCGTCGGCCAATTGCGCGAAAAAGACGAAGCCGAACTGGTCGCGCGCTACGGATCCATCGGCAGTCGCCTGCATCGGTTTGCCAACGCCCGCGACATGCGCCGCGTTGACCCGGAAAGCCAAACCAAATCCATCTCGTCCGAAACAACGTTTGCCGACGATGTCGATGACCTCGAAGCGCTGCGCGTAATCATGTGGCGGCTCTGCGAAAAAGTCGCCCGGCGATTGGGCCGTGCCGGTTACGCCTGCGACGGCGTGCAATTGAAACTCAAGACCAAGGACTTCAAGACGATCACCCGATCGCGCAAACTGTCGGGCCCCACAAAGCTCGCCGACGAACTGTACCGGGCAGCGGACGAACTTCTCGAAGGCGAAGTCGACGGCCGAAAGCTGTTTCGCCTGATCGGGATCGGTGCGGAGCGGTTAATGCCGGCCGACGAAGCCGATCGGCCTGACCTTGCCGACCCGGACCGCGAACGGCGGGTCAAAGTCGCCGACGCGGTCAACGCGGTACGCGACAAATTCGGCGACGCCGCCATCGGCAAAGGCCGCGGGTTTAGGGGATAGTCCCCCTCATACCCGCCTTCGCGGGCACAGGCTCTGTCCTCTCCACCACGACGTGTGGGATAGGAACTCCCGGCGTGGCATACCGCATACCCCTCTCCCCCTCAAACGGGGGAAAGGTTGTGCGCATGGGATTACCTCACCACTGATCCATGGCGGCTTGCAGATTCTCATCGAGCTTGGCGAGGAACCCCTGCGTCGTCTGCCAGCCCTGATCGGGGCCGACCAATAACGCCAGGTCCTTGGTCATGAAGCCGCTTTCGACGGTTTCGACGCAGACTTTCTCCAAGGTCTCGGCGAACTTGGTAACCTCCGGCGTATCGTCGAACTTGCCGCGATAGCTAAGTCCCTGCGTCCACGCAAAGATCGATGCGATCGGGTTGGTCGACGTTTCCTTGCCCTCTTGATGCTGACGGTAATGTCGTGTGACCGTGCCGTGCGCGGCCTCCGCCGCAACCGTTTGACCGTCGGGCGTCAACAGCACCGACATCATCAATCCCAACGAGCCAAAGCCCTGGGCCACCGTATCGGACTGTACGTCGCCGTCGTAGTTTTTACAGGCCCAGACGAAACCGCCTTCCCATTTCATGGCGCAGGCGACCATGTCGTCGATCAGGCGTTCCTGATAGTGGATTCCGGCTGCTTCGAACTTGTCCTTGAATTCCGACTGATAGACCTCTTCGAAGATTTCAACGAAGCGACCGTCGTACTGTTTGAGGATCGTATCCTTGTGCGACATGAACACCGGCCAGCCGAGTTGCAGGCCATAATTCAGGCATGAGCGCGCAAATCCACGGATCGACTCGTCCAGGTTATACATGCCCATGGTGATTCCGGCACCCGGCGCATCGAAAATCTCTTTCTCGATGACGGTGCCGTCTTCACCTTCGAATTTCATGGTCAATTTGCCCGCGCCCGGAAATCGGAAGTCGGTCGCGCGATACTGATCGCCGAACGCATGCCGGCCGATGACGATGGGACGGGTCCAGCCGGGGACGAGGCGCGGCACGTTCTTGCAGATAATCGGCTGGCGGAAAATCGTCCCGCCGATGATGTTGCGGATGGTGCCGTTCGGGGACCGCCACATTTCCTTGAGGCCAAACTCTTCAACGCGCTGCGGCGTCGCCGTGATCGTCGCGCATTTGACGCCGACGCGATGTTCCTTGATCGCATTCGCGGCGTCGATCGTGATTTGGTCCGCGGTTTCATCCCGCTTTTGAATGCTCAGGTCATAATATTTCAGGTCGACCTTCAAATACGGGAGGATCAGCTTGTCCTTGATGAATTCCCAGATAATGCGTGTCATTTCGTCGCCGTCGAGTTCGACGACCGGATTCACCACTTCAATTTTCGACATGTCTGTTTAGTCCCCTTTGCGACGCCCGTCTCCGGCGCCGGACAACCCGTTGTGTGCAGCGCAGCGTAAATTTCACCGACGCGAATGACAAGGCGGGCGCGTCGATGTTTCCTTTCTCGTAGGTCAGAGCCGCGATGCCTCCGTATCGACCGTGGTCTCCGGCGCCGCGGCGAGTGTTTCGAAAACGGCGTCGACCGTATCGACGACCGTATATAGATCCCCATTCTCGGCATAGGCGTAGCCGCTATTGACGAACTGCGTAATCAACGCCGAGAACTCGTTCCAAAACCCATCCCGGCTGAGAATGATGATCGGCTTGTCATGCAGCCCCAGTTGCCGCCAGGTAATGATCTCAACCGTTTCGTCCAACGTCCCCATCCCGCCGGCCAGTGACACGAACGCGTCGGCCAACTCAAACATGCGCCGCTTTCGGCTATGCATGCTGTCGGTAACCTCGAGCGGGCCCGCCGCCGTGTTTCCGACTTCACGGCGCATCAGAAAGTCCGGGATGACGCCGGTCACTTGCCCGCCCGCGCCCGAGGTGGCGTCGGCAACGGCCCCCATCAAACCCACCTTACCGCCGCCATAGACAAGACCAATTCCCCTTTCGGCCAAACCGAGACCCAGCGCTGTCGCGTCGCGCATGTGCTGCGCATCATGACCGGGTTTAGAGCCGCAAAAGACGGCGACGGAATTCGGTAACGGCATAGTGAACGACCTCCGGTGGGCAAGACGTAAAACAGGGTTGGATCAACGTGTCGTTGTGCTAACGTTCCATAGACATCACGGACTATTTTGTGCCGTGAGAGTCCGAAATCGCTTGGCACTATGATGTCATACTGCACCCGGGCGCAGGCATCCAGTCGCGAAGCATTGATCTTTTTGTGATTTGAAGGAGCCATAGAAAAATGACCGTTTTCCGAATGACTGCCTTTGCCCTCCTCGTCGCCGTCGGCACCGTCGGCGCGACCGCATCAATGGCCAATGACGATGCCATCAAATATCGTCAGTCGGTCTTCAAGGCCATTGGCGGCCACATGACCGCCATGGCGACGATCGTCAAAACCGGTGCCGGCGACATCAAAGACGTCGCGGCACACGCCAACGCCATGGCCGCGATGGCCGCCGTGGCGCCAAGTATCTTTCCCGACGGCTCAGGACCGATGGACGGTACGACCCGTGCTAAAGCCGAAATCTGGGACAAGCCGGCAGAATTCAAGGCCGTGCTCGACGCGTTCAAGGCCGAAGCGGATAAGCTGGCCGCCGTCGCCGCATCCGGTGACAAGGGCGACATCGGCAAACAGCTCGGCGCATTGGGCAAGAATGGCTGCAAAGCCTGCCACGACAACTTCCGCGCACCGAAAAGCTAAGCGCGACCACGCAACATCGATTTCAACCCCGGCGCTGCGGCGCCGGGGTTTTTTCGTGCGCTAAAATTCGAAAATGTAGTAGGCCGCTGCCACGGCGATGGCGATCGCGATCACGGCAACGACGGGATGGCCCTTAACACCGCCATTATCGTCAGAAGAGCTCGTACCCGATTTATAACCATGGACCATGGCGGCAATCAGCTTGTGTCCTTTGATCGTATAAAAAGTAACCGCCGCCAAGTGAAGGCCGATCAACACGTACAATGCGTTGGACAAGAGGCCGTGATAGTACGTCATCATATCGCTGGTCGATTTATCCACGAGCTTTGCGAACGGTCCCTCTGTGAAAATATCGTCGTTCGCAAACAGACCGGTGGCGACCTGCGCGCCCAAGATCGCCAACAAGGCCAAAACCGATAGCGCGCCCATCGGATTGTGACCTTTAGGTTCGGTCGCATTCCCGGCCAACAGACCGCGTGTGTAGACAATGACGGCACCGGGTCCACGTACGAAATCAGCGAATCGCGCGTGTTTTCCCCCGACGATGCCCCAGATAATCCGGAAAACGATCAAACCCAGGACCACGTGACCACTAATTAGGTGATAGTCCATTTCGCCCAACTCTTCGGTCACCAGCGACGTGGCGACGGCAATCACCAAGACCCAATGGAAAACCCGCGTCGGAATGTCCCAAACCATGGATTTCCCGCGTTCTTTCGTTATTTCCTGGCTATCGGCATCTGACATATCGACCTAATCTCCCCACTCGTACACCGACTTGAAAGTGTCCCACGACGCGAGACCTGACGTGACGCAACCTTAAGCCCTTGTTCAAGAGAACGTAAGCCTTCCCTCGGAGCCCGAAATGTGGCAATCAGATTGAAATGTCCAGAACCCCTATTTTACTCGCGATTGTCGGCACGGTTGCGATCATCTTGGCGATCGTATTGAACGAAGTCGCCTTTCGGGATGATCCGGCGCAAGACGTTGCGGCAACCGCGCCGCAGCCCGACGCGGCCCCGGCCACGCCGTCACCATCTGCGGCAACGAAATCCGCGCCGGCGCCTACCGACGCGCCATCCTTTGACGTCGTTCGCGTCAATCCGGATGGCGACGCTGTGATCGCTGGCCGCGCGTTGCCGGGCAGCACGGTCGAAATCATCGATGGCGACGTTGTGATCGGTACCGTGGTTGCCGACGAACGTGGCGAGTGGGTGTTCGTTCCGGATCAGCCGCTCCGCCCTGGGTCGAAATCTCTAACGCTCCGGTCCACGGATGCGAACGGCAAGGTAAGACAAAGCGAGACCGACGTTGTTATCGCAATTCCGGGAGATCCCGACGCGGGAAGCGCCGATAGTGCGCAACAAGCCTTAGTCCTTAAATTCCCGAAATCCGAGGGGAGCGCGACCGAGGTCTTACAGCGGCCCGGCGGACCGGTCGACCGCGCCCAATTCCCGTTGACCATCGATACACTTGATTACGACGCAGATGGGCAGGTGGTGATCGGCGGCGGCGCACCGGCCAAAGCCACGGTTCAGATATATCTGGATGATCAACTGTTGGATCGGGTGCAAGCGAATGACGAAAGACAGTGGTCGTCGCGGCCGTCGAAAACGATTCCGCCGGGCCTGTATACGCTCCGCGCCGATCAGGTGGATAGCGCCGGAAAAGTTCTTGCCCGCGTCGAGTATCCGTTCTCTCGGTCCGAAGACCTAGCCGCGATGGCGGAAGGCACGTTTGTCCTCGTCCAGCCTGGCAACTCACTTTGGCGGATTGCCCGTCGGGTTTACGGATCGGGGTTTTCTTACACGCAGATTTTTGACGCCAATCGCGATCGGATTGTCGACCCGGACTTGATCTATCCGGGTCAGGTTTTCGAGGTGCCGAGCGTCAATTAATCGTTGCGGGCGCAGCTTGCGAAGGTGGCGTCACGACGAGCGACAAGAGCTCGATATACGGTTTGTGCCTCAGGACGATTTTTACCGTTCGCGATAAAAGCGCCACCGGGGTCAGTGCCTCATCCATCCGAAGCCGTTCGGCGATGATGACCCGTTGATCCGGGGTCAATCTGACGCGCCCGCCCAAATCGGCGGTCGCCGCGTTTAGAATAGCCAAGGCGGTAGCACGGCGTTCCGAATCCTCGGCGGTAAAGGGCAGGACGCCCACACTCGCGCGGACTTCCATATCAATACCCTGATCTCGGCTTTGTGCACGCACAACAAACGGTACGCCCAAATACTCGAAACCCACGTCGAGACGATCATGCGGCGGCGGTCCCATAAGATCGCCGCTGACCTCAAGATCGTCACTAATTTGGACGCGAGCCCCTTCGCTGAGTTCGACCAGTTTTCGCGTCAAGTCACCGGTTGCTGTATTCATGGCCGTCATATAACACGTCGAAACCAATTTTCGAAGGCTGATTCCTATAAATTTATAGTGTATGGTCCGCGCCTGTTCGCCAATGCTTGGCGATTTGTTGACGGAGCCGGCCTGTGTTGAAAGACGTACTCGTCCCCATTAACCGTGCGGGATACCCCTTTATCGCGATTTTCGCGATCATCATGTTCCTCCTTTACCTTTGGTGGGAGCCTTTGGGCTTCATCGGACTCGTCCTGACCGCCTGGTGCGTCTACTTTTTCCGTGACCCGGACCGCGTCACGCCAACGGCGGAAAACCTTGTCATCAGCCCCGCCGATGGCGTGGTACAATCCGTCGTCAAAGCGCCTCCGCCGCCAGAATTGGAGATGGGTGATGCGCCAATGACCCGGATCGCCGTGTTCATGAACGTGTTTAACGTTCATGTGAACCGGGTTCCTCTGAGTGGGACGATTACCGCCAAGCATTACCGGCCCGGCAAGTTCTTCAACGCGTCTTTGGACAAAGCGAGCGAATTCAACGAACGGATGAGCCTCAAAGTTCAAACCACGGACGGGACCGAAGTCGGCTTCGTGCAGATCGCCGGACTCGTCGCACGCCGCATCCTTTGTTATGTCGATACCGGCCGCGCCGTGACGGCAGGCGAGCGTTTTGGTCTGATCCGCTTCGGCTCGCGTGTCGACATCTATTTGCCGGACGGGGTCGCCCCCCGAGTCATCGAAGGCCAGATTTCGATTGCCGGTGAAACCGTTCTCGCTGATCTGAAGGGCACTACCGATACTCTGGTTGGGGAGGTTCGGTAAATTGGCCGACCATGGCGAAACACGCGCACCGAGTGGCAAACAACCGCGCCGCGGGTTTCGGGTCATCAGCCTGAATAAACTGATCCCGAGCATCCTGACGCTTATGGCTTTGGCGTCCGGCCTCACCGCGGTCCGCTTCGCCCTGCAAGAGCAATGGCAGTTCGCCGTGATCGCGATCGCAGCCGCAGCGGTCTTCGATGCACTGGATGGACGGGTGGCGCGTTTATTGAATAGCACGAGCCGTTTCGGGGCCGAATTGGACTCGCTGTCCGACATGGTCTGCTTCGGCGTTGCCCCGGCGTTGATCCTTTACCTATGGGGCATGGAGGACGCGGGGCGTTGGGGATGGATCGTCTGCATGCTGTTCGCCATGTGCTGCGCGCTGCGACTGGCGCGTTTCAATGTCGCACTCGACGATCCGAACAAACCGGCTTGGATGGCGCAGTTCTTTCAAGGGGTCCCGGCACCAGCGGGCGCCGGCCTGGCGCTGTTGCCGATTATCCTATCATTCATCTTGGGCGATGATTATCTTCGCGCACCAGCGACGGTCGCCGTATGGATTCTCTTTGTCGGCGCGCTTTTCATCAGCGCCGTGCCGACATTCTCGTTCAAGACATCACGAATTCCGCGGGCTTGGTTCCCGCCCGTGATGATTGCGATGGCCGCTGCGGTCTCGTTCCTGTTGACGGAACCGTGGTGGACCCTGGCATTCATACTGATCTTGTATCTCGGCCTGATCCCCATCAGCATTCGACGTCATCGGCGCCTATCGGCGCGCGATGCCCGAGACACTAACGTTGAGGGATCAAAGAAACCGCCCGAATAACGAAGGTTTATTCAGCCGCTTGCCGACCTTCGACGACGCGTAATTCGCTCCCCGGTTGTGACTTGCGGCGATTCCGGAAACGATCCCAGCCGTCGCGCATATTGCCGCGCCAAATCAACGCGCAGGGTGTGACGACCAAGGTTAATACGGTCGCGAAGGCCAAGCCGAAGACGATCGCGGACGACAATTGTGTCCACCATTGTGTCGAAGGCGCACCGACATTGACCGATCGGCTGACGAAGTCGATGTTCACGCCGAGCACCATCGGCATCAATCCGAGGATTGTGGTCACGGTCGTCAGCAACACCGGGCGCAAGCGTTGCGCCCCGGTCTTCAGGATCGCGTCACGGATGGAGGCACTGTCTTTCTTCAGACGGTCGAACGTATCGATCAGGACGATGTTATTGTTCACGACGATCCCCGCCAGGGCGATCACGCCGATACCACTCATCACGATCCCAAACGGCTGGCCGGTAATCAGCAATCCAATGAAGACACCGATGGTCGACATGACAACGGCGGAGAGGATCAGAAACGCCGAATAGAAACTGTTGAATTGGGTCACCAGGATCAGCGCCATCATGAACAGCGCCACGGCGAACGCTTTCACCAGAAAGTCTTGAGCCTTGCGTTGTTCTTCGTCCTCTCCTTTGAACTTAATCAAGATACCATGATCGAAACCCGCTCCATCGAGCCACTCTTCGATCTCTTGCACCTTCCCATCGACCAACACGCCTTCCTCGACGTCGGCTTTCACGGCGATGATTCGCCGCGTATCCGTCCGGTTCAGGGTGCCGGTCTTTTGACGCGCCTCGACCGAGACGAAATTCCCGATAGGGATGGAGCCGTCACCCGCCTCAACCCGCAATTGGCTAAGTTGTTCCAACGTCCGAAACTGAATCGGATAGCGCGCCCGCACGTCGATTTCGTCGTCGGCATCGTCGGGTCGGTATTCGCCGAGCTTCAGTCCGTTGGTGGCCAACTGAACGGACCGACCGACCAACTCGACGTTCGCGCCGAACTTGGCGGCTTGCGCGCGGTCCACGGTAATCTCGAAATCGATTCCAGGAAGCTGGCGGCCGTCTTCAATGTTCAGCAGTCCGTCCATGCCTTCCATGAACGTCCGTAGCCGCGCCGCTGCGGGCGCAAGCAATGCTGGGTTGCGGCTCGACAATTCGACCTGGATCGGCTTACCCACCGGGGGGCCCGCTTCCTCCTTGCGACGGTCGACCAATATTCCTGGGATATCCGATGTCCGGCCGTTGATTTCATCGAGGATGTCATCCGCTTTGGGGCGTAGATACCATTCCTCAAACTCCAAGGTCACCTCGCCGATGATGTCCTCGGCTTCTTCCGACTGGTTGTTCAAGCCGACGCGGGTATAGATGTTTCGGATTCCGCGTATGTCTAAAATCCGGTTTTCGACTTGCTTCAAAATGTCGTCTTTCTCCCACGCCGACATGTTGCCCCGTGCTTTGACTTGAAGCTTCGCCAACTCGGGCTCGACCGTCGGGAAGAACTCCACCCCCTTGCCGACAGATGCGTACAGGACCTGAACGCCGATGAGGATCGCGATCGCCCCCATCAAGACTTTTCCCGGATGGCGCAACGCCTTGTCGAGGAAACGGACATACCGACCTGTGATGCCTTGGACACGGTCGGGTTCGAAGTTCGACCCCGCAGAAAGGGCGCGCATCAATTCCGCGTCAGCGGAGCCGCCGGACTTACCGATTTGCGCGCCCAACGTCGGCACGAAGATCAGAGCCATCGCCAAAGATGCTGTCAAAGTGACCACCAAGGTCAGCGGCAGGAACTTCATGAACTCCCCGACCAACCCCGGCCAGAACAACAAAGGCAGAAATGCGGCCAATGTTGTCGCCGTGGATGCGATGATCGGCCAAGCCATTCGTTTTGCCGCCTGTGCGTAGGCGCGCTGTCGCGGCTCACCTTCCGTCATTTTGCGGTCCGCATATTCGGTCACGACAATTGCGCCGTCGACCAGCATGCCGACCGCCAGGATCAAACTGAACAGAACAACGATATTCACGGTCATGCCCGACGCAAACAGCACCAAAATCGCGGTCAAAAAGGAGCCCGGAATGGCAATACCAACCAAACCTGCAGAGCGTAGACCAAGGGCGGCGACAATGATCACCATGACCAACAGGATCGCCGACATGACATTGTTTTGCAGGTCCGTCAGCATCAACCGGATATCGTCCGATTTGTCCTGCAGATACTCGACTTGCACGGACTGTCGGAGTGATTCCGGCCATTCGGCGCGCGCCTCCTCGACCGTTTGGCGCACGCGTTCGACGGTATCGATGATGTTCTGACCCGTTCGCTTGGATACCTCCAACGCCACGGCACGCTGGCCGTCAACGCGGGCGAAACTCTCCGGGTCACGGAATCCCCGGCGAATTTCCGCAATGTCGCCCAACGTCACGACGCTGTCGCCGTCGACCTTAACCGGTGTCGAGGCAATATCAAAAACGCTCTCGTATAGTCCCGGAACCTTAATCGCAAATCGGCCGACGCCTGTATCTTGGGCGCCCGCAGCAATCAGCAGATTGTTGCGTTGGACACTCTCAACCGTCTCGACTGCGGAAAGCCCATAGCTCTCGATCTTGATGGGGTCGATAATAACCTCGACCAGTTCTTCCCGATCACCGGCAATTTCGACTTTCAAGACTTGGGCAATGCCCTCGATCTCGTCGCGCAAGTCTCGCGATATACGCAGCAGCGAGCGTTCCGGCACGTCGCCGGAGAGAGTGACCACCAGAATCGGAAACAACGAGATATTGACCTCGTTGACCGTCGGCTCATCGGTCTCATCAGGTAGTTCGGGTTTTGCGAGGTCGACTTTCTCGCGCACGTCCGTCAATGCCTTGTCGGCATCGAAACCAGCGTCGAACTCCATCGTTACGTTGGCACCGCCCTCGTATGCCTTGGACCGCATCTCCTTGACACCTTCGATGGCGCGCAACTCTTGCTCCATCGGCCGAATTAAAAGTCGCTCGGCATCTTCGGGCGATATGCCGTCGTGGTGCATGGACACGTAAACGATCGGAATATTGACGTCGGGGTCCGCTTCTTTGGG
Source organism: Rhodospirillales bacterium (assembly GCA_965222395.1). Classification (GTDB taxonomy): domain Bacteria; phylum Pseudomonadota; class Alphaproteobacteria; order Rhodospirillales; family Casp-alpha2; genus UBA4479. Next base: position 406,443 of record OZ244947.1, on the reverse strand, counting down.
GATATCGGAAAATGCCACGACACCCGCCGCCAGAAGCAAGACGAGCAAACCAAGCACCGTCCGGCTGTGACTGATCGCGGCGTCAATAATGGCGTTCACGACTGATCCCCATTCCGCTCGGCGGCAGCCTCGAACGGTGCAACTGTTTGCCCCTCCGTGACGAACTCGTGCCCGACCACGATCACGTTGACGGAACTCGGCAGCCCCGCCACCCAGACGCCTTCGGGCGTATCGTCGAGCAGGACGATCGGAAAGAAGCGAACCACATTCGCATTGTCGACGGCGCGCACGCCAAGCCTTCCCTGGTCGTCCAGTGTCAGAGCGGACTTTGCGATCTTGTGTGCATTCCGGCTACCGATATCCAACGAGACCTCCGCCGTCATTCCCGCCGGGATCACGGCACCCGGATTGTCGACCCAGACATCGACCCGGAATGTGCGCGTGACTTCATTCGCGACCCGCGACACAAACGTGACAGTTCCACCGAGTTCGCGCCCGTCAGGAAGTCGCACCGTCACCAAATCGTCCGTTCGCACACCACCGATATCGCGCTCCGTTACGTTTACGATCACCCGCAAAGGATCTAAGTCGACAACAGTCGCGACGACATCCTCTTCGCTGACATAATCACCGACGGTCGGGCCGATATCTTCGACAAAACCGTCAAAAGGCACGCGTATTTTCGTCCGCGCGATGTCCAACCGCACGGCTTCCAGTTCGGCTTTGGCCTCGGCAAGAACGGCTTCGCTCTCGGCCAAGCGCACTTCGGATTCAAATTGCTTTCGCTGAAGATTTTTCGCGGCGTTGAACTGAATGTCTGCCGATTTCACCGCCGCCTCGGCATCCCGCAATCGCGCCACGCGATCGTCGGTCGCCAACTCCAGCAAGATCGCGCCCCGCTCCATGGCGATCCCTTTGCGTCCCGGGCGCGCTGTCACGCGACCTGCGGTCTCCGCCCGCAGTTCCGCGCTCTCGATTGCATCCGTGCGGCCCGCGACGATGATCCGCCGCGGACGCTCGGCAGCGTCAAAGCGGGCGACCTGAACGCGGACGGGCTCGTTCGTATCGGCCTGGCGTTCGGCGGCCGTTCGCGTTTCCGGCAAAGGCTCCGGATCGATTGCACCACTGGCAACCCATACTGTCGCAGCGACGGCCAGGAGCGCCGCAACCACATAGGATTTTCGACTGCTCGCCTTGTCGCCAACCGGTTGGTCAGCGGGTGTTTGCGTATCGGCCATCTAATTCTGTGTCCTCAAACCGCCCAGGATCGGCAATATATGCGCAACTGCCTTTCACATTCCTTTCCAAAGCACCAATGCAAAAATCGAAAAGGTGCAATGCCGTGGTTCGGTATCGGACGAAGTTAACGACTATTGATCAGCCGGCAAAACGGAAATGTCCCAGGGTGGAATTGGCGTAAATGCGTCGACCAAGGTATCGACGAAGGCTCTCACCTTGGCGGAGAGGTTCCTATTGTGCGGCCAAACGACGAAAATGCCTGCCTCGCCGGCGGACTCGAAGTCTTCCAAAACGGGTATAAGCCGACCGGCTTTGACATCGTCACCGACGACGAAAGACGCGGCCCTGAACAGACCAAGGCCGGCCAAAGTCGCTTCGTGCAGAACGATCGCATTGTCCGCTTCGAAGCGGCCGGAGACGTCAACCACGCGTGGCCCATCGGGTCCGATAAACTCCCACCGATTGAGAGATGTCGGGATACTGAGTTTCAGGCACTCATGGTTCTTCAGATCTTCGGGCGTTTGCGGGCGTCCATATTTTTCAAGGTAGGCCGGCGATGCAACGACCATGCGTTTTGGAACCCCAAGTTTTCTGGCGACCAGGGTTGAGTCGTTCAAGACTCCGATCCGGATTCCCACATCGAACCCCTCTTCGACCAGGTTCACGATGCTGTCGGTCATCGTCAATTCGATCTGGAGCTGCGGATATTTCTCGAGCAATTCTGGAATCAGCGGAACGATCTGATACTGACCGAACGCCGTCGATGCGTTGACTTTTAAAACCCCACGAGGTTCCGCGGTCGACAGCGAGACGGTCTCTTCGGCCTCCTCGACTTCGGACAAGATGGGCGTGATGCGCTGATAAAACACACGCCCCTCTTCGGTCAGGCTGAGCTTTCGCGTCGTCCGGCTGAGCAAGCGGACACCCAACCGATCTTCCAAGCGGCCAATCATCTTGCTGACCGCAGACGGCGTCATACGTAAGTCTCGGGCCGCTCCGGAGAAGCTTCCGGTTTCGACAACCCGAACAAAGGTTTCCATTTCGCCTAGCCGATCCATAAATTTATATTAGTGAATAAAAATCAAAAAATATAGTCAAAAAATGATAATTATCGCCTACGGGGAACTGCGATATCGTCTACCCAACGATGAGAGATACACAGGATGCAGGTTTTAGCACCGAAGAAATAGGAATGAGATAATGCCGACACGTCATAACACGACCAAGAATTTCTTTTCTGGCACCGTTACCGCGGCGGACATTGACCGCGGTATTCGACAAGGACGCCGGCTTCGTGCCGACGTCATGCGCGGGGCCCTCGAAAAGTTGCGGATGAATTTCTCCCGCAATCCATGAATTAGCCTCCCCCGACGCCACGCGCGTCACCTTCTCCTTAGACCCTTTCGCTCAGGCGAAAGGGTTTTTCTCTGTTCAGGGACACGGGATCAACTCACCGGCGATACCCACGACCTCGATAACGTTCCCCCCCAACGAGAGCACCGTTGTCGCACTTGAAACCGGGTCGACAATGGACAGCGTCGCCTGCGCGACTGACAACGTGGCACTGCCGATCTGTGGAAATATGACAGGACCGGCCGCCGGATTGGCCGGCCCCGCCGCCGTCTCGAACCCATTCAATTCGTCCCAGTTCGTGCCCCCGTCTCGGCCGCGCTCCACGACGATATCGACGCCGACCATGCGTAGTCGAGGCAACGCCATTTGACCGCGCAGCAACGGCAATAGATCCATCTCCGCAACCATCGTTTGCGCGGTCATCATGTCTTTTCGTGTCGCCCAGTCGGCATTCCTTATCCGAACATCGGTCATCGCAACGCTTGGCGGAAATGTGGGTTGCAGCGTGATCTCTCCGTCAATCGATATGCGCCCGGCGTAACTGTCATTAATGCTTTGCATCAACTCGGCGCGGAGATCTCCAAACTCGCTTAGCCGTGCGTAAGATATCACCACGGCAATTCCGGCAACAACGATCCCGATTTTCAGAAATAGTTTGGAGACGCGAAAAAGAAGGCTGAACATCAGATAGGGGTCTCCCGCTCGGATTCTATGGTGTCTGTCGCATGATGGATTTCGGCCGGAAGGCTTTGGCAGCATTCTGTGCCTTCGTGATCGAGTTCTCGGATAGCGTGGCCGTTAAACGTTCCGCATTTTCGACCGCACCGTCGGCGTCAAAGGCGGCGGCGATCAGGAACCACGTCAATGCGGCCTCACGATCCGAATCCGTCGCACCGGGTTTCGACGCGAGGTGATAGGCCAGCCGAAACTGTGCCGGAACCACGCCGGCGTTCGCCGCCTCGGAAATCACAGCAATGCCGGCTTCAGCCTCGACCGGGCCTCCCTCCCCGGCCAACTGCATTGAGCCGAGGTTGAACATCGCAAATGGGTCGCCCTGCGCCGCGGCGCGTTCGAACCATGTGCGCGCGGCTGCTTGATCCTTGAGTGTGAAACGCCCCTCGTAGAGCAGCCCACCAAGATCGTACTGTGCCCGGGCAAAGTCGGCCTCGGCGGCCGCTTCAAGTAGGGTCACGCCTGTCTCTGGATCGTTGGCACCGCCCAATCCCTGCAAATGCGCGATCGCCAAGTTGTAGGTCGACGCCGTATGCCCCAGGCCGGATGCCGTCTCGAAAAGGCGCACCGCCTCGGCCGGATCGGCTTCGACGCCGACCCCAAAAAGGTGTAACACCCCCAACGCGTGCAACGATGGCGCTGTCTCTGCCTCTGCGGCTTCTTGGAACAAAACAAGGGCATGGGTCAAATCGCGTTCCCCACCGGTTCCACGCCAGAACATCACGGCCAAATTGTGGGCACTAAGCCCATGCCCGGCATCGGCCAATTCCGACCACTCGGCACGCGCTGCGGCGTGGTCACCGTCCTGATATGCCTTTAAGGCCACATCGAAGGCCTGATCGACAGGCGACACCCGTGTGGAGCCGATACCGTCCAGGCCGCTCGGCACCATCAATTCATCAAGATCGAGGCCCGGCGGCACCTGCATACCGACGTCCTGAGCGCGTACAGATAGGGGTAGCGCCAAGACGCAAATAACAAGCGTCACAATCGATCCATGTCGCCGAATCAGCATCCGATTACGTTAAACGTCCGAGCCATCGAATCAATTGGCAATCTTGGGTCGCAAACAACCGCAACCGTGTCGCAAAACGAACAGACGCTAGCGGTTGACGATGGGAAAGAATGACCGGTAGCGTGGGGTGTACAACGATAAACAGGGAAGCTGTGCCGGAACCTAAACCCGGCCGTCACGTATGCGGAAATACTCGATCTTCAGTTTGGCGCGCAACGCGCTCGGATATCATCGCGATTGGCAGACCGCTTGGCGGTCGCCAGACCCGAAATCCGAATATGACGTCGTCATCGTCGGTGGCGGCGGGCATGGCCTCGCCACCGCTTATTATCTGGCCAAGGAACATGGCATCACCAATGTCGCCGTGCTGGAAAAGGGCTGGCTGGGTGGTGGCAACACAGGTCGAAATACGACGATCATTCGTTCCAACTATCTGTGGGACGAAAGCGCCCATTTGTATGAGAAATCTTTGCAGCTCTACGAAGGGCTGAGCCAGGACATCAATTACAACATCATGCTCAGCCAACGGGGGGTCATGAATCTCGCCCACAACCTGCATGACGTCCGCGAGACTCGGCGACGCGTCAACGCCAATCGCCTGAACGGTATCGATTCCGAGTATCTTGAGCCGGACGCCATTCGCGAAATCGTGCCGATCATCAACCTGGACCCGACAATCCGCTACCCCGTCCTGGGGGCCTCGTTCCAACAGCGCGGCGGCACGGCTCGGCACGATGCCGTGGCTTGGGGTCTGGCGCGGGCCGCCGACGACCGCGGGGTCGATATTATTCAGAACTGCGAAGTAACCGGCTTTGACATCGACGGCGGCACAATCACCGGCGTGCAGACCAGCCGCGGGGCTATCCGCGCCAAGAAAGTCGGCGTCGTCGTCGCCGGACACTGCACGGTGATGGCCGATATGGCCGGTATTCGCCTGCCGATCGAGAGCCATCCGTTGCAAGCCATGGTGACGGATCCCGTCAAACCGATCATCGATACCGTGGTCATGTCGGGGGCGGTGCACTGCTATATCTCGCAATCCGACAAGGGCGAATTGGTCTTGGGGGCGGGTATCGATCACCACACCGGCTATTCGCAGCGCGGCAGCCTTCACATTGTCGAAGAGCAGATCGCCGCTGTCTGCGAGTTATTCCCGTTGTTCAGTCGCATGCGGGTGATGCGACAGTGGGGCGGAATCGTTGACACCTGCCCGGATGCCAGCCCGATCATCTCGAAAACCCCGGTCGATGGATTGTTCTTCAACTGCGGTTGGGGCACCGGCGGATTCAAAGCGACACCAGGGTCGGGCTGGGTCTTTGCCCACACCATCGCGCGCAATGAGCCGCACGACCTTAACGCTGCCTTCTCGTTAGAGCGGTTCGTGACCGGTCATTTGATCGACGAGCACGGCGCCGCCGCCGTGGCGCACTAGAGGGGGGCACAGATATGTTTTTAATCCCCTGCCCCTGGTGCGGCGAACGTGAAGAAAGCGAGTTTTCCTACGGTCACGAAGCGCACATTACGCGACCGAAGGACCCGGATAACCTTTCTGACGAGGAATGGGCGGACTACCTATTCATGCGCAAGAACCCAAAAGGCCCCCATCTGGAACGCTGGGTTCACACGGCGGGATGCCGGCGCTGGTTCAACGTTGCGCGTAACACGCATACCAACGAGATACTGGCGGTGTACAAAATGGGCGAAGCCCCGCCGAAAGGTATCGGCGGATGACACAGACAAATCGTTTGTCCTCCGGCGGCCACATCGACCGCGAACAGGCCGTCTCGTTCACCTTTAACGGTCGACGATATGAGGGGTTCGCGGGTGATACGCTGGCCTCGGCCTTGCTTGCGAACGGCGTTATGTTGGTCGGCCGCAGTTTCAAGTATCACCGGCCGCGCGGCATCATGACCGCCGGCATTGAAGAGCCCAACGCCTTGGTGCAGTTGGAACGCGGGGAGCGAACCATCGCCAATCTTCCAGCGACGCGAGTGCCCTTGTACGATGGCTTGGACGCCACCAGCGTCAATTGTTGGCCCTCGCCATCGATCGATTTGATGGCCATCAACGGGCTGTTTCACCGCCTGCTGCCGGCCGGTTTTTACTACAAAACGTTTATGTGGCCGGTGAATGCTTGGCCGCTTTATGAGCATTTCATCCGCAAGGCCGCAGGGCTTGGTAAATCACCGGAAGAGCCCGACCCGGATACCTACGATACGATGAACGCCCACGCCGACGTTCTGGTCGTCGGTGGCGGGCCGTCGGGGTTGATGGCGGCGCTATCGGCGGCCCGAACCGGCGCGCGTGTCATCCTGTGCGACGAACAAACCGTTCTTGGCGGACAGCTTCAAAACGAGCGCGAAGAGATCGACGGCCAATCGGCGACCGATTGGGTGGCAGATATCGCTGGCGATCTGGCGGCCATGGAAAACGTGACTGTCCTGACGCATACCACGGCGTTTGGTCTATACGATCATGGTTTTGCCGGGCTCATCGAAACGCGGTCGGATATGATATCCAGCGGTGTCAACGGCAAGACGCGCCAGCGGGTCTGGCGCGTCCGGGCGAAACGAGCTGTACTTGCAACGGGCGCCATCGAACGCCCCTTGATCTATTCCGACAACGACCGTCCGGGATGCATGCTCGCCGGCGCACTGCGCGCTTATGTCAACCGTTACGGTGTGGCACCGGGCAAACGTCATGTCATCTTCACCAACAACGACGATGCCTATCGATCGGCCCTGGACTTAAAAGCGGCAGGTGCCGATGTCGCGTGCGTCGTCGATATCCGCAAGGAGCCCCGCGGCGAATGGGTGACGCGTACCATCGAGGCCGGAATTGAGGTAATCGAGGGGTCCGGCGTCACCGGCGTCCAGGGAAGAAAACGCGTGCGCGGCGTCGAAGTCATGAAACTCTCGGCCGACGGACAAGGCGTGCAGGGAACGGCCCGCACCATCGCCTGCGATACGGTCGGATCCAGCGGTGGTTGGAACCCGGTCGTGCATCTCCATAGTCACGCCGGTGGGAAGAACATTTGGCGAGATGCGGATGGTGTTTTCGTACCCGGCGAAACCCTTCAGAACGAGCATTCATGCGGTGCGGCCGCGGGTACCTTTACGACACAAGGTGCCCTGAACGAGGGAGAATTCGCCGGAACCGAGGCTGCCTCCCTGCTGGGCATGACCGCGAAGTCGCGAACAAAGGTGCCGACGGCGAATTCGGATACCGATGAACAGGCATGGCAGAACCAATGGGTCGTCCCGACAACCAAACCGATTGGCGAGCGCGGAAAACACTTCTTGGATCAGCAGAACGATGTGACCGTTGCAGACGTCCAGCTTGCGGCACGAGAGGGGTACCGGTCGGTCGAACACGCAAAGCGGTACACGACGTTGGGCATGGCCACCGACCAAGGCCGGACCGGCAACATTCCCGGACACGCGGCATTGGCGGCGGCACTGGGCCAATCGATCCCCGAAACAGGCACGACGACGTTCCGCCCACCCTACACACCCGTGACCATGGGTGCATTGGCGGGTGGCTACGTTGGTGAGTTTTTCGACCCCATCCGGCGCTCGGCAATGCACGACTGGCATGAAAATGCCGGTTGCCTGTGGGAAGATGTCGGACAGTGGCGACGCCCCTGGTATTACCCGAAAAAAGACGAGACCATGCACGACGCGGTCAGCCGCGAATGCCTGGCCGTCCGAAACCACGTTGGGATGCTGGACGCCAGCACACTTGGCAAAATCGACATCCAAGGACCCGACGCCGCCGAGTTCCTCAACCGCGTCTATACCAATGCATGGCTAAAGCTGGCCCCTGGGCGTTGCCGGTACGGTTTGATGTTGGGCGAAGACGGCATGGTCATGGACGATGGCGTGACCTCGTGTTTGGGCGAGAACCATTACTTGATGACCACAACGACGGGCGGCGCACCTCGCGTCATGGCGTGGCTGGAAGAATGGTTACAGACGGAATGGCCGGAGCTTCGGGTCTATATGACGTCGGTCACCGAGCAATTTGCAACCGCGCAGGTCGCCGGTCCTTTTGCGCGGCAGTTGCTGGAAGAACTGACAGATATCGACCTGAGCAACGACGCGTTTCCTTTCATGAGTTGGCGCGACGGCAAAGTCGCGGGACTTCCGGCACGGGTCTACCGCATCAGCTTCACAGGCGAAATCTCGTTTGAGGTCAACGTTCCCGCGTCGATGGGTTTGTCGCTCTGGACTGATTTGATGATGGCGGGGGAAAAATACGGTCTGACCCCATTCGGCACCGAGACCATGCATGTTCTGCGGGCCGAAAAAGGTTTCATCATCGTCGGCCAGGAAACCGACGGAACGGTGACGCCATCGGACCTCGGCATGGATTGGATCGTCTCGAAAAAGAAACCGGACTTCATCGGTAGACGTTCCCTTAGCCGCGCCGACATGCTTCGAGCCGACCGGAAACAACTGGTGGGGTTGCGCACCCACGATCCCGAGGAGATCCTGCCCGAGGGCGGACAGATCGTTGCCGAAACGCGCCCCACGCCGCCGATGGATATGATCGGCCACGTCACGTCCAGTTATCATTCTGCCGCCCTCGGTCATTCAATCGCATTGGCCCTGGTAAAAGGCGGCCGCGACCGCAAAGGCGAGACGGTTTACGTCCCATTGGAGGATCAAGTCGTCGCCTGCGAGATTGTCGAGCCGGTTTTCTATGATCCGGAAGGGGCACGGCAGAATGGTTGACTCTTATCGACTCCGCGGTCCATTGGATCATCTCGGCCTGTCTACGGACGCACCAGACATCGCCGCGGTGGCACTATCGGAAATACGATTTTCAGGATTGATCAATGTTCGCGGCGATGCTGCCGACGATCGGTTCCTGACCGCCGTTAAAAAGGCGACCCGGCTTGACCTGCCGGTCACGCCGAATACCGTGGCCGGTAAGCCTACCGGCACACGGATAATGTGGCTGGGGCCCGATGAGTGGTTGGTCGTTACACGGCCCGGCGGCGGGACACGGATGGCGGCAAGTTTATCGAAGGCGCTCAAGGTCAAGGACCTGCACGCCGCCGTCACCGAGGTCTCGGACAGCCGTACATGCTTCAAGCTTTCCGGCCAGTCTGCCCGCAGTGTCCTCGCCAAGGGGTGCAGCGTTGATATTCACCCCGGTGTTTTCGAGGCGGGGCACTGTGCACAAACCGTATTGGCGCGGGTCAATGTGCTGATGACACAATCAGCAACGGCACGGAACGGGGCTCCGACGTTCGAGATATATGTGCTTCGTAGTTTCGCAGCCCATCTTTGGGCCTGGCTTCAGAACGCTGCGGAAGAATTCCAGAACGACGACGGCTAGCTTCCGGAATTGCTGTCCGACAGCGTCACCGCCGGTTTGCGGGGGGTCGGTTTCTTTCGTTTTTTCTTCACCACCTTGCCTTCTGCGATGCGTGCTTGGTCCTTCGCCGTGCGCTGCATCTCCTGCAGGCCCGAGGCGATGACCTTTAACATAGCGGCACTGGTCGCCGCCGCGGCTGTTCTCTCGGCAGCCTTCGCGTCTTCCGGCAAGCGATTTTGCAGGTCGTCCAATCGGGTCAAGATCTCGCCGAGCGTTTTCGGGTCGACCGCCACCGGCGCCGGCCCTTTTCTCGGCACTAGTTCGCCGTCTGCGGCTGCATTCAAGGTTTGATCGACCCAAGCACGAATCGTCATGCCAGCGGCATCCGCCGCTGCCTTCACCTTCTCGCGCGTCGCGGGTGACGCCCCGGTGATCGTCCAACTGGTCTCGGAATCGGGGCGGCGCGAGGACGGTGCGGCGGGCATGGCAATCTCTCATGTGAACGGCATCGGTAGGTACGATCAGCATACCCGCAAGGGATCACGCTGCAAGTCGGCTAATCGTCGTCCCGGCGGGGCGCGCGGCGACGGTTCGGACCGGTCCGCCGATTGGGCAAGCCGCCGCGGCGATTGCGAACCCGTCTTTCCGGCTCGTAGGACACGTCTTTCTTCTCTTCCGTGCGGCGGTCCTCGGCCCCACGGCGGTCCGGGTTCCGCATTCGACGTTCTCGTTGGCGCCGGTCGCGGCGGCGTTTCTTGCCGATCTTGTAACCGACATACCCCGCGATCATCAGTCCGATCCCGGCAAAGCCCACAAGTGCCGAGACCCAAAGCGCCCAATCCGGCACTTCGAGGATGATCTCGGCAAAACTTCGCTGGGGTTCTTCGCCCTTGGCGTCTCGTTCGGCCTCGATCGCGGCACGGGCAGCGGCGCGTTCTCCCTCGATGGTATTGACCTGAGTGGCCGCGTCAGGCGGAGACTCGCTTGTCCACGGAATATACTGAATGGCTTGGCACTCGGGACTGCCCCCGGCAATCGCAACGGTTTTGGTCCCCTCGCCGCGTCGGCGGGAACCGGCGACGACGTGCAATCGGCTGAACACACCGACGCCGAGTGCATCCTCAATCAGCCCACCGAGTTCATCCTGCCGCGATTCCAGCTTCGCAACCAACGCATCAATGGTCATCGGTTGTTGATCGAAGGCCACGACAATGGCGTCCACGACACGCGGCAAGTGACGACAAACGTAGCGAAACGCGTCGTCGTCGTCGACTTCCAAGTACACGGTAACGGTCGTCCGCCCGCGATACCCATTCGGCGAGATGGCCGTCAGCGCCATCGGCTTCAATTGAAGGGCGACTGGTCCTTGTTGCGCATCGGCGTTCGGCCCAGCCAGAAGCGCCAGGGCAAAGGCACATGCCGCGAGTAGTCCTCGCTGAAAAAAGCAGGTGGTGCCGACCATCCCGGTTCCCGGACAATGGGCCGAGTAATACACCCGGCCTTACATCCGTATTTTAAGGCGGCACAGGCTGAGCCACGTGTGACGTCCATCACCTGACAATCAACAATCAGGTAACTCGCAACCCCATTATTTATTTATTTTCAATGCCTTAATAGAGCCGATCCGACCCCGGGCCGGTCGCTGACAATTCCACCGATTGTGACGCCATCCACGTGTCGCGGTGTTTCCGGACGTCCTCCGGCAAATGCCGCGCCTTTTTGTCGGTCGGCGCGAGGCTTTCTTCGTAGAAGAAATCGGGGAGTTTATCATCCGCCACGTCGAACCCCGCATCACGGTTGAACGCATCCTCGAACGCCAATGTCTCGACACCGATCTGCTTCAGGAATGTGTTCGGCAACTTGGTCCCAATGGCGTCATTGATCGCACCGACCACGAGGTCGTGATTGATATTGGTCACAGACCGGCCGAACAGGCACAGACCGACGCTATCGGCCGCAGCGCAGAGCATCTGCACCGTCAGACTTTCGCCGACCAACTCTTCGGTGGATTTACCGTCACAGTCGTGTGTCGGCAGATTACCCGTCGTATGATCCGCCCCCTGCGCCGTCGACATCATCGAGATGCCGGTCACTTCGATGACCCGCGGATCATAGGCGCTGATCGCTTGTTGTTTGATGACGGGAACCCGTTTGATGTCGTAATGCGCGCCGACCCGCGCGGCACCGCCGGACAACAACTGACCACGCGCCGTACCGGTGCGAATATCCTCCAGCGCCGAATCCATGAACGCGACATCACCGAACGCCGCGTCGCCGTTTTCCATCAAGATCGCCAAGGTCGCGCCAAGTTCGATGGTATCGATTCCCAGATCGTTGGCCACCATGTTCAACCGGGCGACGTCGTCCGGGTCGGTCAAACCGCAATTGGTGCCCAGCAGGCCAATGGTCTCGTATTCCAGCGGCGAGACCATCTCATTGCCGTCTTTGTCGGCGTAGATGTTCGAGCATTTGATCATGCAGCCCGGCATGCAGGCGTGCGTTGGGATACCGCCCCGTTCCATGTTCTGTTCGCGGATAAAATCGCCGCCCATACGCAGGCGTTCTTTGGTGCTGTCAACTAACTGCCCTTTGGAAAAGTTCTTCACGGGCAAGCCGCCCATGCCGTTCATCACGTCGGCGACCAATGCGGTACCCTTGGCGCCGAGGTTCTGCACGGCGACGTCTTCTTTCAACTTCGCGCCGTATTCCTTGACGCCTTGCATGACGCCGCGCCGGTCGTGAAAGGTCGGCATCTTGTGTTTGTCGCAGACCATCGCTTTGACTTTTTTCGCGCCCATGACGGCCCCGACGCCGCCGCGTGCGGCGATCCGAACCGGGCGTCCTTCGGGGTCGGAAAACGACACCCCCGCCATCAAGCCCTGGTACTCGCCGACCGGGCCGCAGATCGCCAGGCTGACTTTTTCGCCGAAGGCATCGTGCAATAGGGCGGCGGTCTCGATCACGCCATGGCCCATGTACGGCGCGGCGTCGTGGAAACTGACATCACCGTCCTTTGTGATGTAGATGACAACCCAATCATCGGCAGCGTTTTCCAGCGTCAGACCGCATAATTCGCTCTGGCCGAGCGCAAAGCCGAACGTTCCGCCCGCGTTGGCTTCCTTGATACCGCCCGTCAGCGGGCTTTTGCAGCCAACGCTGATCCGGTTGGCATTCGACATGTTGGAGCCGGCGAACGGCCCGACGGAGAATATCAGCGGGTTTTCCGGAGACAACGGATCGATGGTCGCAATGCCCCGCTCGTACAACGTCTTGGCGATATAGTGCCGTCCGGCACGGGCCAGTTGTTCCCCTTCCCAGGTTTCACGGGAAACGGTTTGGGTTGCCAAATCGATATGCAAATAGTCGCGCATGCGCTGTCTCCACGCCTCTCGGGGCGATCAACTTGTGTCGGATACACGCGACTTAACCATTGTGCGGCGCAATATCAAGCCTTTGGCCGACAATATTTACATAATTTTTAAATAAAATATATTTTTCTACACATTTGAATCGGGAAATGAAGCTTTCCGCTCGGCAACAAACGCCTGCAATGCCTCATCAACGGCCGGATCGATCGCCGGCGCTTCGTACGCGGCCAGCCACTCTTTCCACTGGTTATTGGCGCGCTGGATCATGTCTTGGGCACCATCGGCTTCCCATTGCTCGAAACTGTTGTTGTCGGTAAGCGTTGAACGGATAAACGCCGTTTCGAAGTTCTCTTGAGTATGCGCGCACCCCAAGAAATGCCCGCCCGGCCCCACTTCGCGCAACGCGTCGAGCGCCTGACCGTTATCCGACAGGTCATAGCCCTCCGCCAATCGCGACATCATCGCCAATTGGTCGCAATCCATCACGAATTTTTCGTAGCCGGACGACAGCCCGCCTTCGAGCCATCCCGCCGCATGAAGCGCGAAATTGATCCCCGACATCACCGTCGCGTTCAAGGTGTTGGCGCTTTCATAGGCCGCCTGCGCGTCGGGTATTTTCGACCCGCACAGTGACCCGCCTGAGCGGAACGGCACATTCAATCGCCGGGCCAAGGCCGCCGCCGCCGAAATCATCAAGGTCGGTTCCGGCGTGCCGAATGTCGGCGCGCCCGACTGCATAGAAATCGCACTGACAAACGCGCCGAACACCACCGGCGCGCCAGGGCGTAACAATTGCGTCAATGCACCACCGGCCAAGAATTCCGCCAGGACTTGGGCCAGCGTCCCCAGCGCCGTCACCGGGCTCATGGCGCCGGCAAGGATAAACGGCGAAACGATGCAGGCCTGATTGGCACGGGCGTAGACCTTGAGCGCGCCAAGCATGGTGCCGTCGAATACCATCGGCGAATTGGCGTTGATCAGGCTGATCATCACCGTGTTTTGGTCGACGAACTCCTTGCCGAACAGGATTTCGCACATGGCGACGCTGTCGGCGGCGCGGTGCGGGTGCGTCACCGAGCCCATGAACGGCTTGTCGGAATAGCGCATGTGCGCATAGACCATGTCGTAATGGCGTTTGTTGACCGGCAGGTCGACGGGCTCGCACACCGTGCCGCCGGAATGGTGCATGGCGGGCGCCAAGTAGGCGAGCTTCACGAAATTCCGGAAATCCTCAATCGTGCCGTATCGGCGTCCTTGATCCAGGTCACGCACGAACGGCGGGCCGTAGACCGGCGCGAAGACGGTATTGTTACCGCCGATCTCGACGTTGCGGGCCGGGTTGCGGGCGTGCTGGGTAAACTGCGCCGGTGCCGTCGCCAGCAGCGTTCGGCACAACCCTTTTGGAAACCGCACGCGGGTACCTTGAACGTCCGCACCGGCACCTTTGAGAAGCGCAAGGGCCTCGTCATCGTCACGGAACTCGATGCCGATTTCTTCCAGGATCGTGTCGGCGTTGGCCTCGATGATCTCCAACGCTTCGGCGGACGCCAACTCCACCACCGGAATATTACGGGCGATATAGGGTGTCGACGGCGCAGCGCTGACCGATTGCTCGCGCGCCGCACGGCGGGCGCTGCGGCCGCGCCGGGCTGTTCGTTCGGACATCGATACCCTCCCCAATCCAATACGATATTTCTGTGTACAGGTAAGGGGTTAGCCGGACTGATCCGTTCGCGGCTTTTTCTGGCCTGGAGGCGTCTTGATTGTATTCACAACTCGTAATGACACTGTATAGGACGCTTCTATTTGAACGAACACCACTAGGTATTTTAAATCTGTCAAAACTGACGTGTTACATTCCGCAGTGGCATTTGGCTCGGCTGATATTCAGGGCTGCAACCAATCCCGATCAGGTCGCGCAAGCTGCCGCGCATTATTGTATGCCATCTCCAAAGTTAGACACGTGGACGCACGATAAAAATCACCATACTTCTCAAGTACAAGAGCTAGATCAGCTTTGTCAGGTCGCGACAAACATAGAGGGATCATCAGTTGAATGTTTCCACGATAGTACTGGGGGATAGCCGTCTTATAGTTCCTGCGAGCGCGCTCAAGAGCGTTATCAACGGCGCCTTTCAAGAATGTTTGGAGAGCATAATTGTCCATGGTGCCGTAAGGTTCAGGAAACCTATCTTTGTTATCCGCAATTACATGCTCGACATTGACTCTGACTTCTTTTCGGTGGTCGAGCACTAAAGCGGATGGATCATCATAGTAACTTGCCATTTCTGGCAATGTCGCGACTGAGGTCAGACTGTGCTCGCCTCGACGCCTCCACTCTTTGATGTGCCATGGCGCATCAATCCCGTCCAACTTGTTTGGATTCGCTGTGCAATAGATGGCTTCTTGTGCGGGCGTAACGAGACCAGTATTGAAAACAAGGAGCTGACCGTCGTCGGATATCTCAATCTTGTTTTCCTCGGCCAATCGCTTGTAGGTGAACTTGATGTAATTGTATAGGACGGGGTTGCTGTGCTCATCCTCAACGTGCTGGTACGACCAGTCTTCCGGCTCCGCCAAGTCAGCTAGGGCTGTGATGCACTCGTCAACACGAGGAACGAATAGCAGATCATGAAAATTTTGAGGCCACCTATTTTCGTTCACTGTGCTTCTCCCTCTGCTACCCCATTCTACATCCACCAAGAAGGGCGCGTGTACAGACTTAGCAAGCAATGGTAGAAGCGTAAATCTCCGTTACCAAATCCCCTTCCCGCTGCCGGGGATGCCGAGGTCGCTCCACATCTGATCGACTTTCTCGATCACCTCGTCGGTCATGCGGATTTTCTGACCCCAGTCGCGGTGGGTTTCCGGCGGCAGTTTGGTGGTCGCGTCGATGCCGAGCTTGCCACCCAAGCCCGATTGCGGCGACGCGAAATCTAAATAATCGATCGGTGTGCCTTCGATCACGGTCAGGTCGCGGCCCGGATCGACATTGGTGCTGAGCGCCCAAATCACGTCGTTCCAATCGCGGGCGTTGATATCGTCGTCCACGACAATCACGAACTTGGTGTACATGAACTGACGCAGATACGACCACACGGCCATCATCACCCGCTTGGCATGTCCCGGGTACGCTTTCTTCATCGACACCACGGCGACGCGGTACGAGCACCCCTCGGGCGGCAACCAGAAGTCGACGATTTCCGGGAATTGCTGCTGCAGCAAGGGCACGAACACGTCGTTCAGTGCCTCGCCCAGGACCGACGGCTCGTCCGGCGGACGGCCGGTATAGGTCGACAGGTATATCGGCTTTTTCCGCATGGTGATCGCGGTAACGTTGAACACCGGGAACGGCTCCACCGAATTGTAATACCCGGTGTGATCGCCGTATGGCCCCTCGTCACCGTATTCGGTCAGCGACACCTCCCCCTCGATCACGATCTCCGCCGTCGCGGGCACCTGGATCGGCTGGCTGACACAGTCGACCAGCTCGACCTTTTTGCCCCGCAGCAGCCCGGCAAATTGATATTCCGACAAGGTGTCGGGCACGGGGGTGACGGCGGCTAAGATCGTGCCCGGATCCGCGCCCAGCACGGCGGCGGCGGGCAATGGCGCGGGGTTCTCACCCTTCCACCGCTGATAGTGTTGCGCGCCGCCCCGGTGTTTCAGCCACCGCATCAGGGTTTTGTTCTTGCCCGTCACCTGCATCCGATAGATGCCCAGGTTAAAGCCATCGCGTTTGTCGCCGCCGGGCCCCTTGGTCACCACCAAGGGCCACGTGATCAGCGGCGCCGGTTCGTTCGGCCAACAGGTCTGCACGGGCAGTTGCGATAAATCGATGTCGTCGCCGCGCAGCACGACTTCCTGGCACGGCGCGGACGAGACTTTTTTCGGCTTCATCGCCATAACGGTTTTCAGCAGGGGCAGCATTTCGACCGCTTCGCGCCAGCCGCCGGGCGGTTCTGGTTGGCGCAGGAACGCCAGTGTCTCGCCGACGTCGCGAAGCTGGGCCGGTTCTCGGTCCATGCCCCAGGCAACCCTCTCGACGGTGCCGAATAAATTGACCAAAACCGGCATATCGGACGGCGCGCCGTCGGCCCTGATGACATTCTCGAACAGAATGGCCGGTCCGCCCTCTGCCATCACGCGGGTCTGAATTTCCGTCATTTCCAGAACCGTCGACACCGGCTGCGTCACACGAACCAAACGCCCGTTTTGTTCCAGTAAATCGATGAAGTCGCGAAGAGAGGCGTAAGCCATTGGATAACCGCTTGTTTTTTGAATCCTGACGATCAGCTTTGCGTGCGAATCCCGTCCGGTCAAGGGCGGGATGGGACCGTTAGAAAATCGTCACGTGGGCCGCCCAATGCATTGTCAATCGGGGGTGACAGCGTCTAGAGTCCGCGTTGACGCGACGCAACACGCCGCAAGAAAGCGTGTGCGGTTTTCACGTGGGGTAGTATGGCCGACGGCACGACAAAAGACGAAGCACTGATCAGCGCGTCGAGTTTTCAGCGCTTGATCGATATCGGCATCGCACTTTCAGCGGAGCGCGATACCAACGTGC
Source organism: Rhodospirillales bacterium (assembly GCA_965222395.1). Classification (GTDB taxonomy): domain Bacteria; phylum Pseudomonadota; class Alphaproteobacteria; order Rhodospirillales; family Casp-alpha2; genus UBA4479. The sequence continues at coordinate 388,844 of OZ244947.1, read as the reverse complement.
TGATGGAAACGATCCTGTTGGAGGCCAAAAGCCTGTCCAACGCGGATGGTGGGACGCTGTATATCCGAACCGAGGACAACCGCCTGCGGTTCGAAATCATGCGCACGGACAGCCTCAACATCGCGATGGGCGGTACCACCGGCAAAGACATCAATTTTCCACCGTTGAACCTGTACGATCCGAGTACCGGCGAGGAGAATCATAAAAACGTCGCAAGTTGCTCGGCCCTTACGCGGATGTCGATCAACATTGAAGACGCCTACGAGGATCAGAAATTCGATTTTTCAGGTACCAAGAAATTCGACGAGGGGACAGGGTATCGATCCAAATCATTCCTGTGCGTTCCCTTACAAAACAGCCAGAACGAAGTCATCGGCGTGTTGCAACTCTTGAACGCCGTCGACCCCGAAACCAACGAAGTCATCCCGTTCGGGGAGGACATTCAACCGTTGATCGAGGCGTTGGCGTCGCAGGCCGCCGTGGCATTGGACAACCAGCAACTGCTGGAAGCGCAGAAGAAGCTTTTGGACAGCTTTATCGAGCTGATCGCCTCGGCGATCGACGCTAAATCGCCGTATACCGGCGGACACTGTCAACGCGTGCCGGAGCTGACCAAAATGTTGGCCAAAGCGGCCTGCGATCAAAAGACCGGTCCTTTCGCCGACTTCGACCTGACCGAAGAGGAATGGTACGAACTGCACATCGCAGCCTGGTTGCACGATTGCGGCAAGGTCACGACGCCGGAGTACGTGGTCGACAAAGCGACCAAGCTGGAAACCATTTACAACCGCATTCACGAAATCCGGAACCGGTTCGAAATCGTCAAACGCGACCGGGTGATCGATTATCTTAAGGCAGTTATGGACGGCGGCGATGTCGACCGGCTGCGCACCGACCTGGAACAGCAGTTGGCACAGTTGGACGACGACTTCGCGTTCATCGCCGAGAGCAACGTGGGCGGCGAATTCATGGCCCCCGAGCGGATCGATCGGGTCAAGGAAATCGCCAAGATCAAGTGGACGCGGACATTGTCCGATCGCCTTGGCCTGTCGTACGAGGAATTGAAGCGGGTCGAACGCGAACCCGAGGCGACACTTCCGGTCGAGGAGGACCTGCTCGCAGATCGCTATGAGCACGTGATCTATCGCGAAGGTCTCGAACGCACCGCCGAGGATGAAAACCCGTGGGGCTTCAAACTCGACGTTCCGCAACATCAGTATAACCTTGGCGAGGTTTACAATCTCTGTATTGCCCGTGGAACGCTGACCGAGGAAGAGCGCTTCAAGATCAACGACCACATCGTGCAGACCATTATCATGCTGGAGGCCCTGCCGTTCCCGAAACACTTGGCCCGGGTGCCGGAGATGGCCGGCGGGCACCACGAAAAGATGGATGGCACGGGCTATCCGAAACGATTGAATAAGGACGAAATGTCGGTGCCGGCGAGAATTATGGCAATCGCCGATATTTTCGAAGCCCTGACCGCGGCCGATCGACCCTACAAAGCACCTAAGAAACTGTCCGACAGCGTCAAAATCATGTCCTTCATGAAGAAAGACGCACACATAGACGACGAATTGTTTGAACTCTTTTTGACGTCGGGCGTCTACAATGAATATGCCGAGCGCTTTTTGCTGCCGGATCAATTAGACGACGTCGACATCAATCAGTACATTCCGCAGGCTGAGGCCGGCGACGACTGAAGCATCATGGTGGCTATATACGTCGATGCTGATGCCTGTCCGGTCAAGGACGAGATCGTGACGGTCGCTCAACGGCACGGGACCAAGGTCGTCATGGTGAGCGACGGCGGCATTCGGCCAAATCCTCATCCCTTGGTCGAGAACATTTATGTCAGCCAAGGCGCCGACGCCGCCGACGATTGGATCGCGGAGACCATCGAACAGAATGACGTCTGCGTTACCAATGATATTCCACTTGCCGCTCGATGCCTTGAACGCCAGGCCCTCGCCATCAAACCGAACGGCGATGCGTTCACCGAGAACATGATCGGGATGGCCCTGGCAAACAGAGAACTCATGCAGGGCCTTCGCGAAACCGGCGAAATCACCGGCGGACCGAGACCTTTCAGCAAAAGCGATCGTTCTTCATTTCTAAACGGTCTGGAAGTGATGGTCCGCCGCGTATCTGAGGCCTCGAACACGTCATGAGCCAGGAGCGCATCGAGCGGGCGCTGGAATATCCATATCCCATTCCCGAGGACTCCTACGTTGTCGCCGACGGTACAGCGACACCGGTATCATTGGATGCAATGGCCGATTACCGCGACGGCCGTACCGCGGTTCTCGCCGTCGGTTCCAACCAATCGCCGCAACAGATCGCGCGCAAGTATCAGGGCGCTGAGTGGGGTGCGATCCCGTGTGAGAAATGCCGTCTCGATGATTTTGATACCGTGTTCTCCGCCCATATCGCCGCCTATGGCTCCATCGCCGCCGCGCTTCACCCGTCGCGGGGAACGCGGGTTTCGTTATTTGTGAATTGGCTGACGGACAAACAACTGGATCGCATGCACGAAACCGAATTGGGGCATGGGAACTATGTTTTCGCTCGGATGGACGATATTTATCTCAAGACATCTAACGGCCTAACACTCGATAGCGTTCATTTCTATCGCGGAAATGGCGGTGCCTATGCGCCGACGGGAATACCTGTCCCCCTTGGCGAAGTTCGTGCCGTCAATCGTGTTTGGCCGTCACAGCTTCAAAATCAAATTCAGGCAACCGTGCACCAAGCCACGGACGCCCACATAACGTTCGATCAGTTCATAATATCGTCGATCGAAGATACGCAGCAACGCCACGCACGTCGGGATGCCATGCGAAGAACCGCGATCCCATTCGAACATCACGCTTTGACGGTTATACGAGAAACGCTCGGCTGACGGGTCTCCCTCGACGTGATGACGGGCCGGCGAACGAAATTCGTGCCCACAGCTGCCTGCCCCGACAGAGAGAGCGCAACCAACTCCAAAATACGTGCGCTTATCCGCTTTGGGACGTGATCAATGTATCTATGGGCGACTTGGCTGCCCACCTCCGATGGTGACACGATGCATCACACGCTCGAACCCATGATAGTCGTTCACTGGGTTATGCTGAGACGCATAGTTGTCCCAAAACGCCATGGCCCCTGGGGTCCACTGAAACCGACACGTAAACTCAGGGCGTTTCAAATGATTGAACAGAAAGTCTAGCAGCGGCGCACTTTCATCGTGCGTCAGTTCCTTGAACTTCTCGGTATGCCCGGAATTCACATAAAGCGACTTACGTCCGGTCCTGGGATGGGCGATGACCGCCGGATGCTCGGCGATCAAGGCTTTGGGTGCCTCACCCTCTTCGTTCACGCGATCTTCGCGCGTTCGGGTCACCTCCGCCTTGGCCGAATTCTGAATGACCGTCAGTGTTTCCAGATACGATTGAAGCGACGGCGATAACGTTTCGAAAGCCAAATGCATGTTGGCGAATAAGGTGTCGCCACCGTAAGGAGGAAGGTCGACCGCATAGAGCATGGCGCCCATTGGGGGCTCTTTCAGGTATGTCGTATCGGCGTGCCAGATGCCGCCGAAATTCACGCGCTCGTCCTTGCGTTTGATCACCGGTACGACCGCATCCGTGCCGTCCAGACCTTTAACCATCGGGTACGGGATCAGGCGGCCAAACCGGGCCGCGAATGCCGCCTGTTGTTGGGGATTAAGTTTCTGGTCACGAAAGAAAATCACATGATGTTCATCAAGGGCGGAGGTGATTTCAGCGATCACGTCGTCCGACAGATCCTGCGATACATCGACGCCCGATATTTCCGCCCCAATGGCCCCGGCAAGGCGCGTAGCACCAATGTGCTTATAATCGTGAAATGTTTTTGGTGGCGTCCACGACTCCAACACGATGTTTCCCCCACTCTTCTTCAGAAAATTATGCCTCGGTCGTTACGATACTGAGCCTGCAGCACGGCGGCAAATCGGTGTTGACGATTTCAAGACATCGAAAGTCGCCATACACCAAGCGAGACGTCGCCGAAGCCCCTACCGAATGGCATAGTGCGCGTGCAGTTTATTGGGCCAAGTGACGACGGGGATTGAGAACATGACGGGATTCAACAAAAAAGCGGATGTCGTGATCATTGGCCAAGGCGGAATCGTCGGCGCCTCTGTCGCCCATCACCTGATCGAACGCGGCTGGAAGAACATTATCGGGATCGATAAGTCGGGGATTCCGACCGATATCGGTTCGACGGGCCACGCATCGGATTTTTGCTTCAACACGATGCACGATCAGATGACGATCTTCACCACCCGATACAGCATCGACTTCTTCGAAAATCGCGATCGTTACGAGCGTATCGGCGGCATCGAGGTCGCCCGCAAAGGCGACGATGAACGGATGCGCGAGTTGGAGCGACGCGTCAGTTCCGGGCGCGCCTTCGGCAATCGCGTCGAGCTGATTACGCCGAAGCAGGCAAAAGAACGCATGCCCTTGATTGAAGAAGATCTCATTCAGGGCGCCCTGTGGGATCCGGACGCCGGCCTCGTCATTCCACGTTCGCAAGTCGTCGCGGGCGAGATGATCCGCGATGCCGAGGAGACCGGCAAGCTCGAGACCATCGCCAACACATCCGCCGTCGACCTGGATATCCAAGACGGCCGGATCAAAGGGGTCATGACAACGCGCGGTTACATCGAAACGCCCCATGTCGTTGTCTGCGCCGGCTTGTGGGGGCGATTAATCGCCGAAATGGCGGGTGAAGACCTGCCTGTGATGCCGGTGGATCACCCCCTCACGTTCTTCGGGCCGTATGACGCGTTTGCGGATACGGATAAGGAAATCGGCTATCCGCTGCTCCGCGACCAAGGAAACTCGGCCTATCTGCGCGATACCGGTGATCCGAAAACATCCGAAGGCGGACAGATCGAATGGGGCTACTACGAAGAAAAAGAGCCGCGCATGGTTCACCCTCGCGATCTGCTCGAGAAGGAAGAAGCCCGTCTGTCGCCGTCGCAACGTGACCTCGATATGGAACAGATTATCGAGCCGCTGGAACGTGCGATGGAACTTACGCCTATTCTGGCGGAACTGGGATATAAGGAAAAATGGTCGTTCAACGGTCTGTTGCAGGTAACGGCCGATGGCGGCCCATCGATCGGTGAGTCGCCGGACGTTCGCGGATTATGGTACGGCGTTTCAGTTTGGGTGAAGGACGGCCCCGGTACGGGCAAGGTCATTGCCGATTGGATGACCGACGGCCGGACCGAGTTCGATCATCACAGCATCGACTACGCCAGATACTATCCGATCCAAAAATCGGAGACGTTTATTCACGATCGCTGTTATGAGACTGCTTTCAAAATCTATAACCCACCGGTTCACAATCGGGAACCATACACGAAGGGCCGAAATCTCCGGGCCGCGCCCTATCACCTCCGCGAAAAGGAACTCGGCGGCTATTTTATGGAGCTTGCCGGATGGGAACGTGCGCATGGATATGCCGCCAACGAGGCGACGTTATTGGAAAAATACGCCGACCGCGTTCCGGTGCGCGAGAACGAATGGGACAACCGGCATTTCTGGCGCGTGTCAAACGCCGAACATCTGGAGTTGTCGGAAAACGTCGGCATGATCAACCTATCGCACTTTGCGGTGTACGACGTCAGCGGTCGCGATGCCGCGCAACTGGTGGAGTACGTCTCGTCTAGCAAAGTCGCCGGCGACACACCTGTCGGCAAAGGCGTCTACACCAATTTCCTGGACAACCTTGGTGGCGTGCAAGCGGATTTGACCGTCCTTCGCCTATCTGAAGATCGCTTTCGGATCATTGACGGCGCCGATGCGGGCCATCGCGACATGACCTACCTGCGCCGCATGACACAAGACAAGGAATGGGCCGCCGACATTCTGGATCGCACGGATCATTATGGTTGTCTTGGCGTGTGGGGCCCAAACGCACGGGTCAGTCTTAAAACGCTGGCGGATGATCCAGCCGGGCTGGACCCCGAAAACTTCCCGTTCGGTGCCAGCCGCGATTTCACGCTACGAGGCATTCCGGTCAAGGGTTTTCGGATTTCCTATGTTGGCGAACAAGGCTGGGAATTGCATTTTCCACTCAGCTATGGTTTGGCACTTTGGGACATGTTCTACGAGATTGGTATCACGCCTATTGGCATCGAAACGTATGCCAATACTCGCAGGTTGGAGAAAAGTTTGCGCCTTCAGAACGCCGATCTGTTAACGGAATACAATTTGGTCGAAGCCGGCCTGGCGCGACCAAAAGTAAAGGCCGCAGATTTTCACGGCAAAACAGCCTATCTGGAACAGCGCGCCCGTGACCACCAACCCGCCTATCTTTGTACGCTGATCATGACGAACAACATGGATAAAGATGGCGTTGCACGATATCCCCTCGGCAATTGCCCGATCGTGGATCCAGCAACCAACGAGGTATTGATCGACGCGATCGGCCGACGATCTTACACCACGAGTATTGCGTTCGGACCATCCATCGGAAAGAACATCGCACTCGGCTATCTGCCGCAGAGCTACTGCGAGGAAGGCCGGGCACTCGAGATCGAGTATTTTAATCAGAAATTCCCAGTCGAAGTCGCAGCGGTCGGTGCCAAGCCGCTGTACGATCCGGACAACGCAAGGATGAAGTCTTAGCTACCGTTGCTGACAAATTGGCTTCACACCCTCCGGTGATCTTTTAACGCGTCCACCGCGTACCATATGTAGTCAGAGATATGGACGGAGGCGACGATGCGCGTTTTGAAATCGGTATTAGCTTCACTGGTGTTGGTATTCTTCATGGCGGCGCCGGAGAGCGCGAAGTCGTCGGACATTGACCCGGCGACGGCCGAAGGTATCCAAAGTGTCATTACCAGTCAGATGGAAGCGTTTCGCCGTGACGACGCACAAGCCGCGTTTTCGCATGCAGCGCCGACGATCCAAAACATGTTCGGGACGCCGGAACGCTTTATGCAAATGGTTCGCGACGGTTACCAAGCCGTCTATCGCCCGCGTTATGTCGAATTTCGAAACCTCTCGCGTGGTGAATCAGGGCGCCTGGTTCAGCACGTCCTCGTTGAAGCACCAGATGGGACATTGATGATGGCTGTGTACCCCATGCTCCAAGACGATCAAGGCGATTGGCGTATTGCCGGTGTCTATCTGGCGCCGCTCGCCAGCAAGAGCGCATGAGCGAGGCCGACGCGGAAACAGCACCGTCGTGCGATCTGACGGTCTTTTATGACGGTAGTTGTCCGCTCTGCCGCCGGGAAATCGAGTTTTACCGAAGTCGTTCAGGAGCGGACTCCATTTCATGGGTAAATCTGGCGACCGCCGCAGATGATGCCCTCCCCAAAGATGTTGACCGACAAACGCTCGAGAGCCGCTTTCATGTCGCGGACCGTCGCAACGGTGTCATTAGCGGTGCACCTGCGTTTTTTGCCATATGGAAGACGTTACCTGCGTTTAGAGTCCTAGGTGCATTGCAGCGTATTCCAGGGATGGTCCAAATCGCCGAGTTCACGTACACTCAGTTTCTGAAAGTCCGACCAAAACTTCAGAAATGGGCCGCAGATTGAAACGCATTATTTATACATCCCGCGTGTACAAGGATGGCAATGAGCATCTGATGCAGTCCATTCTCGAAACCGCGCGGCGCAAAAATGCCGCAGCCGATATTACCGGCATGCTGCTGTTTGGTGATGGAACGTTTATCCAAGTCCTAGAAGGGCCCAGAACAGCCGTCGACGAGCTATTGGCCGTCATTTCGGCCGATCCAAGGCATACCGATGTCGAGCTACTTTATGACGAGATGATCGACGAACGCGCCTTTTCGGATTGGAGCATGGCCTACCGTGTTCTGACGGAGGAACGCTTGGAACGGTTTGGCGGTCAACTCGGCTTTGAAGATCGAGAGGACTTAATCGCATTTCTGCGCAATGACGACCATTTCGTGAAACGTTTTTTGGCAGAGTGTGTGAAAGACATCGCAGAAGCCGCGTAGGCCACTGAAATCAATGGATTTCTTTGAATTTCCTGCTGACATGTCGCAACTAACCTAAATGATGTCGAAAATAGACGGCGAGAGACACGTATCCGGTCGTATTCAGGATTCTGGCTAAAACTCGGTTTGGCCGAAATTTTGGGAGAATCCGGATGGACGACGAAGAAGATATCGTACTGTCTGAACTCAACGACGACGATCTCGTCCAGCAGATGCACGACGATCTGTATGATGGCCTCGCTGATGAAATCGTCGAAGGCACGAACATTCTTCTCGGTCGCGGCTGGCAACCTTATGACGTTCTGACCAAGGCCCTCGTCGAAGGCATGCGGATCGTCGGCATCGACTTTCGCGACGGTATCCTGTTCGTTCCCGAAGTATTGATGTCTGCCAATGCAATGAAATCCGGAATGGGTATTCTTCGGCCGCTTCTGGCGGAGACCGGTGCTCCCAAGATGGGCAAAATGGTCATCGGTACCGTGAAGGGCGATATTCACGATATCGGCAAGAACCTTGTCGGCATGATGATGGAAGGCGCAGGGTTTGAGGTCGTCGACATCGGCATCAACATCGACGTCGACACCTACCTAGAAGCGCTTAACGAACACCAGCCGGATATTCTCGGTATGTCCGCGCTTCTGACGACCACGATGCCGTACATGAAAGTCGTCATCGATACCATGGTAGAGCGTGGCATCCGCCACGATTACGTTGTCCTCGTGGGCGGGGCACCGCTTAACGAGGCCTTTGCCGACAGTATCGGTGCCGATGCCTATTGCCGCGATGCCGCGGTTGCCGTTGAAACGGCGAAACACTGGATGTCACGGCGGCAAGGCTCCGCCTTGGCTGTCGGCTAGGAAGCGGGGGGCCGATATGCGGCGCCCGTTACTCATCATCGCGTGCGGTGCACTTGCCCGAGAGGTCAAAACCGCGTTGGCGGCAAATGCCCTCGACGTCGTCGACGTCACCTGCCTTCCTGCTAAATGGCATAATACGCCGCACAAGATCGTCCCCGCACTCCGGGAAAAAATTGATGCGGCATGCGACGACTACGACCGGATCGTCGTTGCATTCGGCGACTGCGGTACGGGCGGCGAAATAGATAACCTACTGGAAGAAAAAGGCATCGAACGTATTGGCGGCGATCATTGCTATGCGATGTTCGCCGGTCTCGGTAGCTTTCAGGCACTTCATGACGCCGAACCCGGCACATTTTACGTCACGGACTATTTGGTGCGGTTTTTCGACCGTCTGATCATCCAGGGATTGGGCCTCGACCGGCATCCGGAACTACGCGATGCGTATTTCGGCAACTATCGAAAATTGATCTACCTGGCGCAAACGGAAGATGCGAACTTAACGGAGAAAGCCGTTGCGGCGGCGGCGCGTTTGTCTTTGAGCTACGAACGGCATTTCACTGGGCTGGGTCAGCTTGGCGACTTTATACGCCACCAAGGCGAGGCGGCGATCCCGCATGGCTGATGTCACGGTGGTTTATTGGCGTGATATTCCCGCCCAGATCATCGTTAAGGCGGGCCGCAAAACGGCAAAGCGGGAACTATCGCCCCGCTTTCAAGAAGCCATAGACGCGGCCGCGATGCGCGGCAAGGCGGCTGGCACGGACGCCTACTTGGAGGACTGGCGGCGCGGCAAGATTTCCGAGACCTCGGCGGATATGGAAACCGAAGCCGACGCTGCAAGCAAACTGATCGAGCAGGAATATGACTCTGATCGCCTTGCCACGCTGATCAGCAATCGGGGTTATGAGGCCGAGACATGAACGCGTTTCATCAGGTCAGAGCCAGCAAGGAATACCGACCCGAGGGCGTCAGCAGCGTCCACCGGCAACGCAAACGTTTCGCGGTGCGCCGGTGGTCCGTTCGGCACGCACGGGTGTTCGACATCCTATATGCGCGGTTCGCGCAGGTTTTCTTAATGTTGCATCCAATTTGGCGCGCACTCGGGTACAGCAGAGTTGAGCGCCCGGTTAAATGGATCGAAAAGACGGTCAAAGGATTCCTCTTTGATTGCAGAATGTGCGGCCAATGCTCGCTGTCGGATACCGGGATGTCGTGCCCCATGAACTGCCCGAAAGGTCTGCGTAACGGCCCGTGTGGCGGTGTTCGCGCTGATGGTCACTGCGAAGTAGAACCCGAAATGCCGTGCGTCTGGGTCGAAGCGTGGAATGGCAGCCAGTCAATGAATGCCGTGGAACGCCTTTTGAAGGTCCAACCCGCAATCGATCAAAGCCTGCGCAATACGTCCGCTTGGTTAAGAGTGACGGCGCAGAGCGCCGAACTCCGGAAAACGGGGTCGTCTGGCCAATGAACGCGGAGGCACACAGCCAAGAAGACTTCAGCGTGGTACCGCCCGGTCATTCATCGCGCGGCCGCCTGGAACGTGTTCTTCGTCGAGGCGAGTTCGCCGTTACCGCCGAGCTCAACCCACCAGATAGTGCGGACCCCAACGATGTGTACGAGCGAGGTGAGGTGTTTGATGGCTGGGTCGATGGGATCAATGCGACCGACGGCTCCGGCGCCAATTGTCATATGTCGAGCGTCGGGATCTGCGCGCTTTTGACGCGGGTCGGCTACGCCCCCATCCTGCAAATCAGTTGCCGCGACCGGAATCGCATCGCCATCCAGGGGGACGTTCTGGGTGCCGCCGCCATGGGGGTCTGCAATATCCTGTGTCTTACGGGCGACGGCGTTCAGGCGGGCGATCAACCAGGCGCCAAACCGGTGTTCGATTTCGATTGTATGTCGCTGCTGTCAGCCGTTCGTCAAATGCGCGACGAGCGTGTTTTTCTGTCGGGCCGGAAATTGACGGAGCCCCCGCGTGTGTTTCTGGGCGCCGCGATCAATCCATTCGTACCGCCTTTCGATTTCCGGCCATTGCGCCTGCAGAAAAAGATCGAGGCCGGCGCGCAGTTCGTTCAAAGCCAGTACTGTTTCGACCTTCCACGACTGGGGGAATACATGAAAAGGGTTCGCGATCTCGGGCTGCACGAGCGTTGCTACATATTGATCGGTGTCGGTCCGCTCGCATCGGCCAAGGCTGCTCGGTGGATCCGCAGCAATGTTCCGGGTGTTCATATTCCAGATGGAGTCATTGATCGTCTCGAGGGCGCAGAAGACCAGCGCACCGAGGGGAAACGGATTTGCATTGAGATGATGCAACAGATCCGCGAGATCGACGGTGTTTCTGGTGTCCATGTGATGGCTTACCGGCAGGAAGAACTAGTTGCAGATATCGTCCACGAATCAGGCGTTTTGCGAGGCCGAAAACCGTGGCGGCGGGAGATGAATCCGGGGGACCCAGCGGCAATCGAATTTGCCAAGCGCCAGGAGCACACGCACGCCGCGACGGACGCTTGATTCGTCGCGTTTTGGACAGTCGATAGACGTCTCGCGGTCTATCAGAGTTAAGTGAATAAGAATGGAGATGCGTCGCCGTGACCCGAACCGTCGTTAGTTCCGCCAACAAGGAAGTCGTTATCGGCTTTGACGAGCCGTTCGTCATTATCGGTGAACGCATCAATCCGACTGGCCGTAAGTTGCTGGCTGCAGAAATGGCAGAAGGCGATTACAGCCGGGTGCAATCGGATGCACTGGCGCAAGTTGCGGCCGGTGCCCAGATGCTTGACGTTAATGCCGGAATCCCACTCGCGGACGAACCGCGCATTCTCGCAGAATGCGTCCAATTGGTTCAGGGACTGACCGACGCGCCGCTATCGATCGACAGTTCCATTGTTGCGGCCTTGGAAGCGGGACTGTCCGTCTACCAGGGGAAAGCGTTGGTAAACTCTGTCACCGGCGAGGAAGAACGGCTGGAAGCCGTCCTGCCACTGATCAAGAAACACGGTGCAGCGGTTGTTGCCATTTCGAACGACGAGACCGGCATTTCGGAAGATCCGAATGTCCGTTACGAGGTCGCAAAGAAAATCGTCGAGCGGGCGGCGGACTATGGCATCCCTCGTGAAGATATCGTCGTCGATCCGCTCGTCATGCCGGTTGGCGCACTCAACGACGCCGGACGGGCCGTCTTGCATCTGATCCGACGCTTGCGAGAAGAATTGAAAGTGAACACGACCTGTGGCGCGTCGAACTTCTCGTTCGGCCTACCTAACCGGCATGGATTAAACGCATCTTTCTTGGCCATGGCGATGGGCGCCGGCATGACGTCGGCCATCACAAATCCGCTTCACGACCCTGAAATGCAGGGCGTCATGGGTGGCAACGTGGTCATGGGGCACGACCCAAATTGCGCCACCTGGATAAAGAAGTATCGCGACCCCTCCACCGAGGGTGGTGCCGGACGCCGCGAAGGACGCCGCCGCCGCCGAGCAAGTTAGTAACGGTCGACGGACATGTCGGATGTCGAGAGCACGGCGCACGTTGTTTTCACCCCCTCAGGTCGCCGGGGCACTTTCGCCATCGGGACGCCGATTTTGCAGTGTGCGCGAGAACTCGGCGTCGATATCGATAGCGTCTGCGGCGGACGTGGCATTTGCGGGCGATGCCAAATCCTCATTTCCGAAGGCCATCATGCAAAACACGGCATAGACAGCCGGCCAGCCCATGCCTCGCCGCGCGGCACCCCTGAAGACCGGTTCGACGCCCGAACGGGGTTGGCCAAAGGACGCCGCCTGAGCTGCCACGCCACGCTTCAAGGCGATCTTGTGGTCGATGTTCCGCCCGAAAGCCAAGTACATAAGCAAGTTGTTCGTAAACGCGCCGAGGTGCGGGATATCGACATGGATCCATCGGTCCGCCTTTATTATGTCGAAGTTCCTGCAGGTGACTTGAACGATCCGTCCTCGGATGCGGACCGCGTTATTTCCGCTCTCGCCGAGCAGTGGGGCCTGTCGGGTCATCAACATATCGACTTCGCGGTTTTGCCGATCCTGAATAGCACGTTGAGCAAGGACCATGGCAACATCACGGTAGCCGTCCACCGGGACGATGGGGTCATTGCGATCTGGCCGGGCTTCAACGATCAAGCTTACGGAATCGCGTTCGATATCGGCTCAACCACGATCGCGGGGCACCTTTGCGATTTGTCGACGGGGATGGTCCTCGCATCAAGCGGGGTGATGAATCCGCAAATCCGATTTGGCGAAGATTTAATGAGTCGCGTTTCCTACATCATGATGAACCCAGGCAGCGAGGCAGAGTTAACCGCTGTCGTGCGCGATGCCGTGAACGACCTGACGGCCGAGATGGTCTCGGACGCGGATGTCTCGTCCGACAAGGTCCTAGACATGACGATCGTCGCTAATCCCATTATGCATCACCTGTTTTTGGGCATCGATCCAACCCCCTTGGGCGGCGCGCCGTTTCCGTTGACGGTCAGTGCATCCGTCGGCTTACGCGCGTCCCAAGTAGGCCTGACGGCCGCTAACACGAATGCACGCGTGCATGTTCTGCCATGTATCGCCGGGCATGTTGGCGCAGATACCGCAGGTGTCATCTTGTCCGAAGAGCCCCACAGCCGAGATGAGATTTCCCTCATCGTCGACGTCGGCACTAACGCGGAAATCGTTCTCGGCAACAAGGATCGGCTTTTGGCGGCATCGTCGCCGACGGGACCGGCGTTTGAAGGCGCGCAAGTCTCCGCCGGGCAACGCGCATCGCCCGGCGCCATCGAGCGTGTCCGCATCGATCCCGTGTCGCTGGAGCCGCGATTCAAAGTCATTGGCTGTGAAATCTGGTCCGACGAGGTTGGTTTCGACGAGATTGGTTTCGACGAGGCCGTGGAAGGAATGGGCGTAACGGGTATTTGTGGATCCGGCATTATCGAGGTGCTGGGCGAGATGCTATTGGCTGGCGTGATGCAGCCGGACGGAATGATCGATGGCACGATGGCGCAAAAATCTGATCGAATTCAGGCCGATGGCCGAACTTTTCGGTACGTGCTTTACAGCGGTGATATCGAGATCGCCGTCACCCAGAACGACATTCGCGCCATTCAACTGGCAAAGGCGGCACTCTACGCAGGGTGTGCGCTACTAATGGATAAACTGGGCATCTCAAACGTCGATCGCATCGTCCTAGCCGGTGCATTCGGCACGCATATCGATCCGACTTATGCGTTGTTGTTGGGCATGATACCCGATTGCACACCCGAAAACGTCTATTCCGCAGGCAATGCAGCCGGGACCGGCGCGCGGATTGCCTTACTCAATAGAGCCGCTCGGACAAACATCGATGAGATCGTCAAACGCATTGAAAAGATCGAGACCGCCGTCGAACCTGCCTTCCAAGAGCATTTTGTAAACGCTATGTCGATTCCACACGCCAGCGCACCATTCGAAAAACTCGAACGTGCGATCCCGCACCTCCGCGCCCGCCGCACGACCGCGTCTTCTCAAAATCTGGCTCGTGAACGTCGGCGGCGACGCGCGCGCTAAATTGGTCAAACTGGCATGCTTGGTCCTGCCCCGATTGCGCGTTAAGGTGCGGAATATCAACGTACACCCGCACCTATCCGAATGAACGAATACGACAGAAGCTACTGGCATGGCCGGACCTGGCGCATCGCCGCGCCGGTTATCGTGACCAATATATCGGTCCCGTTGCTGGGCGCCGTCGATACGGCTGTCGTCGGCCGCTTGCCGGGTCCGGAGTACGTTGGTGCCGTCGCCATCGGCGCCATGGTTCTCTCCCTTCTTTATAACGGATGCAACTTCCTCCGTATGGGAACGACTGGATTGACCGCCCAGTCGTTCGGCGCGGGCAACGGTAACGAGGTTCGTAACTGGTTGGCCCGGGCTTGTTTGATCGGCTTGGGTGTCGGGGCGCTTTTTCTTCTACTGCAGTGGCCGATTTACGCGGGTGCGCGTCTTGTCCTCGCCCCCAGCGACGCCGTCGACCCACTAACCCAGGCGTATTTCGCCATTCGTATTTGGGGGGCGCCGGCCGCATTGGTCAATTTCGCGCTCTTGGGCTGGTTCTTCGGGGTACAGGACACGCGGTCAGCGTTGATCACGCAGGTCTACATGAACGGTATCAATATGATCTTGGACTTCTGGTTCGTTCTCGGTCTCGGTTGGGGTGTCGAGGGCGTTGCCATTGCGACCGTCATTGCCGAGGTTACGGCGATGGGCCTAGGGCTCGCATTAGCCGCTCGAAACCTTGGCCGGTTCGGTGGCCACTTTCAGCGTGGCGAAATTCTGAACGGGCACGCGCTCCGGCGAATGTTCCGCGTCAATCGAGACATCTTCTTGCGCTCGATGTGTCTCAAGGCGATGTTCATCACCATTACCGCTGTCGGCTCCAGAATGGGTGACAACGTTCTCGCCGCGAATGCCATCCTGCTCCATATCCAGGCTTTTGTCGCTTATGCTCTTGATGGATTCGCAACAGCGGCCGAGGCCCTGACCGGCGAAGCCAAAGGCGCGAAGTCGCGCCGCAGGTTCGAAGCCGCCGTATCCGCAACGACTGTCTGGGCCGGTGGGCTGGCCATCGCATTTTGTGCCATCGTGTGGTTACTCGGCGGATGGACAATCGACCTTCTGACAACCGTCGAGAGCGTCCGCGAAACGGCGCGGGCATATCTTTGGTGGAGCATCTTCCTTCCCATCGCGGCCGTATGGAGTTACCAGTTGGATGGAATCTTCATCGGTTGCACCTGGAGCAGAGAAATGCGGAACTCCATGGCGCTTTCGTTGGTCATCTTTATGGCATCGCTTGTGGTCTTGGTGCCGGCCTTCGGCAATCATGGTTTGTGGGCAGGATTTATGATCTCGTTAGTTGCCCGCGCCGCCACGATGGCCTGGGTCTTTCGCCGCCTTCGGACCGAGATCGGCGCTCTCGGCTAAGTCTCGGTGCGTCTTTCTTCACTCGGCGTTCGATAGAAATACTCGCGGTAGCATTTAGAGAAGTGCGACGCCGATACGAAACCGCACGCAAGTGCAACGCTGAGGATCGGCATACTCGTCTGACGCAACAGATACCTTGCTCGGCTAAGACGCAATCCGATGTAATACTTCGTCGGCGCGGTCCCCATGTACTTTCGGAACAATCGCTCCAACTGACGGGTCGACAATCCGACATTCCGCGCAAGATCCGAGCAACTGACCGGTTCTTCCAGGCTTTGCTCCATCTCTTCGATAACGGCAATGAGCTTCGGGTGCGATACGCCGAGGCGGGAACGCAGTTCCATTCTTTGTCCCTCGGCGCCCTCGCGCATACGATGATGAATTAGCTGATCCGCCACGGCGACCGCAGTCTGCGGATCTTGTTGCAGAGCGATAATCC
The DNA here is from genome assembly GCA_965222395.1 of Rhodospirillales bacterium. Taxonomy (GTDB): domain Bacteria; phylum Pseudomonadota; class Alphaproteobacteria; order Rhodospirillales; family Casp-alpha2; genus UBA4479. Next base: position 372,564 of record OZ244947.1, on the reverse strand, counting down.
GCAAAGATAGATCAAGCGCCGCCGTCCCACCCGCGCATGTATACCGGTTGCGATCGATCTCGAAGAGTTCCGGAATCACCTCGATGTCCGGATAATTCTCGACGAACGACGGCAGGTTTTCCCAATGAATAGTGCAGCTATATCCATCGAGCAGCCCGGCCCCGGCGAGGATTTCCGTGCCCGTGCAGATAGCCCCGATTCCGGCGCCGTGCGACGCCAAGCGCCGAAGTTTCTGAAACAGTACTTTGTCCATATGGTCACCGACATGCAGCCCCGAGCACACGAAAACGGTGTCCAGCCCGTTCATGTCCTCCAAGCTACCATCGACACAGACTTCCATGCCGTTGCTGGCGCGGACGGGGTTTCCATCAAGGGAAAAGGCGTCGCAAGAATAGAGAGGCTTTTTGGTCAGTCGATTGGCCAAACGAAACGGTTCAACACCCGCGCTGAACCCGAACATCGTAAACTCAGGCACCAGAAAGTAACCGATCCGATGCGGTTTACCGTCGCTGCCTCCCCCGAACATCGGCACATCCTCAAAAGTCACACCGAGCGTGATCGACAAGGACGATACTGCAAGCTTTTTGTCGCGGAAATAGACAAAATGCAGTGGAGTGTTTCTGTCGGTTTTTCAGCTCGAGGTTCGATATATGACGATGATGACATTTTCCCGTGACGAATACGCATCACGCTTGGCTCGCGTCCGGACAAGGATGGCCGACCAAGGCCTCGACCTGCTGATCAGCAGCAACCCGGCAAATATGAACTATCTTACCGGTTACGATGGATGGTCGTTCTATACGCCCCAGATTGTCGCGATCGACCTGAAGGCTGATGAACCCCTGTGTATTGTCCGCGGCATAGACCGACCCGGGGGTATGGTCACGACGTATCTAAGCGACGACAACATGCTGGGCTATCCGGACGATTACGTTCAAGCCGCAGACAAGCACCCCATGGATTGGGTCGGCGCCAAGATCCGAGACCGTGGCCTCGGAAAAGGGCGCGTGGGTATCGACTTGGATGCATATTATTACTCGGCGAAGGCTCACGAGGCCCTTGTCCGTGCCCTGCCCGACGCGACGATAGTCGATGCCGCAAACTTGGTGAATTGGGCACGGTTGATAAAATCTGACGCCGAGATCGCTTATATGCGAGATGCCGCCAGCTTGGTTGAGATCGCCATGAAAGCCGGAATCGAAGCCATCGATGTTGGGGTGCGGCAATGCGATGCCGTTGCGGCGATCTACGGGGCGCAAATAAAAGGCACGCCGGAGTTTGGCGGCGAGTACACGGCGATCGTCCCGATGCTCCCAAGCGGCATTGGAACCACCACACCACATTTGACGTGGAGCAACGAGGCATTTCGCGACGGCGAAGCGACAATCCTGGAACTGGCGGGATGCCGCGCACGATACCATTGCCCCATGTCGCGGACCGTATACTTGGGCTCCCCCCCGTCAAAGGTCGCCGACACGGCGAAAATCGCCGTGGATGCCCTCAACACGGCGATTGACGCGGCAAGGCCGGGAGTCACCTGTGAAGCCGTTCAAGCCGCGTGGAACGGCGTGACAAGCCGTCACGGGATAACCAAAGACTCGCGTATGGGATATTCGATCGGTCTCAACTATCCACCTGATTGGGGCGAACACACACTGTCCATTCGTTCGGGCGACAAAACAGTTCTACAACCAGGCATGACGCTGCATGTCATGCCGGGCCTGTGGTTCGATGATTGGGGCATCGAGATCAGCGAAGCGATCGTCATCACGGATGATGGCGCAGAGCGTTTATGTGATTTCCCGCAAGACCTCGTCGTGAAGGATTAAACGGTCAGCCTGGGCTCATGCCGCGTAAACGCTCCGAACGACGACGAAGGAGTTCGACCGTTGCCAACATCATGATCGAGATACAAATCAAAATTGTCGCCACCGCAAGGATCGTCGGGCTGATGGACTCTCGAATACCGGCCCACATTTGACGCGGTATCGTCTGCTGTTCGACCGACGCCACGAACAAGACCACCACCACTTCGTCGAAAGAAGTCACGAAAGCAAATAATGCCCCTGAAATCACACCCGGCAGAATCAATGGCATGATGATCTTGAAAAAGACGGTCGTCGCGTTGGCGCCAAGCATGGCCCCTGCACGGGTCAGCGAATGATCGAACCCGCTTAGGGTCGCGGTCACTGTAATCACCACGAAGGGCGTTCCCAAGACCGTATGCGCCAAAATCACCCCGAGATAGGTACCCGTCAGCGGCACGATATCGCTCACCGTCGCGTAGAAGAAAAAGATGCCTGCTGCGGTGATGACCAGCGGCACGATCATGGGCGAAATCAACAAGCCCATAAACAGGCCCTTCATCGGCATTTCAGACCGCGACAATCCCAAGGCCGCGATCGTTCCCAATACCGTGGCCAGAATCGTCGAAGCAAAAGCAATGATGAATGAGTTCGTGATTGAGTCGCGCCAAATATCGCTGGAAAAGAAGTCCTCGTACCAGCGCATCGAGTACGCATCGGGATTGAAGGCCAGCATTTCCTGATTGAACGTAAAATACGGCTCCGCATTGAAGCTCAGCGGGATAATCACGAGGATCGGTGCGATCAAAAACAGGAACACCAGCGCACATATCGCAATGAACGTGTAGTGCCAGATTTTTTCAATAGGACCCGCATGATCGGGAAGTGATACCTGAGACATATCCGCCTACCCCAACTTCAGACGGTCGATACCGACCAATTTGTTATACAGCCAATACAGCACGATGACCCCGGCAAGGAGGATGCCGCCAAGGGCCGCCGCGAGTCCCCAATTCAACGATCTCTGCATGTGGAAAGCGATCATATTCGAAATCATCTGGCCGTCCTGGCCCCCGACGAGTGCGGGCGTGATGTAGTAACCGATCGCCAAGATGAACACGAGCAGACACCCCGCACCAACACCCGGAAGCGTGTTAGGAACGTAAATCCGCCAGTAGGCCAAGAAGCGATGTGCCCCCAAGGACTCAGCCGCACGTAGATAGCTGGGCGAGATCGTCTTCATAACGCTGTAAAGCGGCAGAACCATAAAAGGTAGCAGGATCTGCGTCATCGCGATCACCGTACCTTGCGCATTGAATATCAGTTGTATTCGACTTTCATCGTCGAGAATGCCGATCCACACCATGATGTCATTGAGCACACCCTGGGTTTGCAGCAAGACGATCCACGATGTCGTCCGAACGAGTAACGACGTCCAAAACGGCAGCAAGACCAAGATCATGAGTAAGTTGGAATGGCGAAGAGGAAGGCTCGCCAGCAAATAGGCAATCGGGAATCCCAAGATTAAACAGGACACTGTTACGACGATACTCATCCATAAGGTGCGCATGAACAGGTCGACATAAATACGATAATTTTCGTCCGCCTGAACGATATCGCCAGCAACATCAAACTTTCGGTCCAATGCGGCGAGATAATTCACCTTCGTAATCGTCGGCGACAGGCGTTTTATGGTCGACCACGTCTCTAGCTCGCCCCATTCTTTCCGCTGTTTAATAAACTGTTCTTTGAACGGCGGCTCCCATCGCGCCACCCGCCGCGCAGTTCCGGTGAACACGCTTCGAAGACCTGGTGTTTCAAAATTCATCCGCGTCGCAAGCTTACCGATCTCGCGAGATTGGCGCGCGGCAACCAAATCCTTCGCCAAAGCGGCAAAAGCCTCCTCGCCGGGCACCTCATTGCCGTCCCACTGTTCAAGCGCAGCGACCGTTTCAGGCATATGTTGCGCGATCAGGGGATTCTCGACGGACCGATACAGCATCAAGGCGATCGGATAGAGAAATGTCATGAAGATGAAAACGAACAACGGTGCGACCAAAAGAACGGCACGAATACGCTTGCTACGCTCTGCGCTCGCCAATGCCGCCTTTAGCGGACGACCATCCACCGTCGTTAGTGTTTCACTCATAAAGCCGTATCCCCCGGACTGTCAGAGTATTCTTAAATCAAGATATGAAGGCCGGGACGACCAATGGTCGCCCCGGCACCTCATGACGTCTTAGTTCGCCAGCCACGCGTTGAAGCGGTTGTTCAACTCGTCCTGACGGTCGGCCCAGAATTCAAAATCGTTCTGGATCGCAGTTTTGAAGTTTGCAGCCGCAGTCGGCATGTGCGGCCCCATTTCGACACCTGCTTCGGCGTGTTTGCCGATCAACGGGATCGACGACTGACGCACAGGACCGTAAGAGATCCAAGCAGCTTGGTCTGCAAGACGCTGCGTATCGGTCGAGAACTTGATGAACTCCATCGCCGTGTCTTTGTTCGGCGCGCCTTTCGGAATGCCCCAAAGGTCGAGGTCAAACACTTGCCCATCCCAAACGATTTCGAACGGCTTGTTCTCAACGGCAACTGCATTAAAGATACGACCGTTATAGGCGGTGGTCATCAAGACTTCACCGTCTGCCAGAAGCTGCGGCGGTTGCGCGCCGGCTTCCCACCAAACGACATCGCCTTTGATGGTGTCGAGCTTTTTGAACGCGCGGTCGACACCGGCATCCGTCGCCAACATCTCATAGACCTGATCGACAGCAACGCCGTCGGCGATCAATGCCATTTCGAGGTTCGCTTTAGGCGTCTTGCGCATGCCGCGCTTGCCTGGGAACTTCGCGGTATCGAAGAAATCCGCCATGGTGCTTGGCATATCGCCCGAGAACTTGGACTTATCGAACGCGTAGATGGTCGACCAAACGATGGTCCCCACGGCGCATTCGGTCACAGACCCCGGAATGAAGTCTTTTTCAGCAGGCGTGCCATCGGCACCAGCCGGCAAAACCGAAGGATCGATAGGCTCCAGCAGACCTTCATCGCAACCGCGGACGGCATCCGACATTTCAAGGTCGACCAAATCCCATTTTACGCTACCGGCTTCCACCTGAGCCTTAATCTCAGCCAAACCGCCGGAATAGTTTTCCGACAGAATGTTCACACCGGTCTTTTTCGAGAACGGTTTGTGGTACGCCTCGACCTGGGACTTCGTGTAAGCCCCACCCCAAGAAACGACCGTCAGATCATTCGCTTGCGCGGACGAGGCCGCCATAACGCCCAACGCCAGCGCACCTGCGGCCGCGAAGGTCGTAAGTTTCAGTTTAATAGTCATGTGTAACGTGCTCCCTGATATTTGCGTTACCGTTTCAATTTGGACCAGTTCGTACCGGTCCTAGGGCCCATTTGGGCCGGGGGACGATCACTTTGCGATCGCCCCAATCATGCGGACACTATGCATCCAGTGCCCGACAATCTTCATACTTCCAAGCAAACGTCACTTCCGTTCCCTCTTTCAACGCGGCCAATGCCGAGGTATTTGCGATTTTCACGACGAACTCGTCATCGCCGCAAACCGATGCGCGGGTCCGAATATGGTCGCCCAAGTAAATCAGTTCCTCGACCGTTGCCTTGAAGACATTGGGATAGTCGCCCTCATTGGATGGATTCAGAGCCACTCGCTCAGGACGAATAGACAGGGTCGTCTTCGTCCCTGCCCCTGTCGTGTTGACATCCAAAGCCGTGATGATCGAGCCATTCACGTCGACGGTCACTCGGTCACCATCGACTGATTTGATGTCGCCGACCAAGGTATTGTTCTCGCCAATAAACTGCGCGACGAATGCATTCTCTGGCCGCTCGTACAGTTCATCCGGCGGCGCCAGTTGCTGGATGACACCATCGTTAAACACGGCCACACGATTCGACATCGTCAGCGCTTCGGACTGATCGTGCGTCACATAGACGACTGTCACACCGAGATTTTCGTGAATGTGCTTGATCTCGTATTGCATTTGCTCACGCAACTGCTTGTCCAGCGCCCCTAAAGGTTCGTCCATCAAGACTAAGACGGGATCGAACACCAACGCCCGAGCAACGGCAACGCGCTGCTGCTGGCCGCCGGAGAGTTGCGCGGGACGACGACTTCCGAAAGCGCCGAGCTGCACCATCTCTAGGGCTCGATTTACCCGCTGGTCGATTTCGGCCTTTGGCGTCTTTCGAACTTCGAGTGGAAAAGCGAGGTTTTCCGCCACCGTCATATGCGGGAACAAGGCATAGTTCTGAAACACCATGCCGATACCGCGTTTGTGTGGCGGCACATTGTTGATGGGATTTCCGTCGAGGTAAATTTCCCCGTGCGTGGCAGGCTCAAAGCCTGCCAACATCATCAGACAAGTTGTCTTACCGGACCCAGAAGGTCCAAGCATCGTGAGAAACTCGCCCTTGGCAACGTTAAGGTTAAGGTCCTTAACGACCAAGGTCTCACCATCATAGCTTTTTTGAACGGATTCGAATTTTACTAGCGGTTCATCGTTTTCCGGCATACCACCCTTTGCCATCCCTGTTTTGCCTGAACCGCGCGACAGCTTAACGTGTCCCTTCGGCTCTTTATATATCGCGTGGTGATTATTTCCGTCCCACGGCCTTATTATTGTCCAGTTTTCGACCCTTGTTTTCGCGGGTCCCCCGGAGAGCGATGATTTCGTTACGTTTTGTGCATCGCAACGGGACGGTAACATGGTCTTTCACAAAGTTTCAAACACCCTTTTCAACAAATGAGATATGGTCATCGGTTTGTCGTGCCTTGCACCACAGAACATGTTACCCGAAGCAATAAGATGACAGACGTTTCGCCAAATGATTCCGCGTTGTTCGATCTTCTCGCATGTCCTCAATGCGGAGGCCCACTAAGACGCGCCGACCACAAATCGGCGAAGCCGCTGCAGCAGGAGTCCTGGCGGTGTGACACCTGCGATAAGTCCTATCCCGTCAAAGCTGGGGTCGCGAGATTTGTCGACGCCGGCGGTGGCTACGTCGATAACTTCGGCGAGCAGTGGAACCTATTTGACGGAATACAAATTGATCGGGTCGCCGGTCACACGCTCTCCGAGACCAGATTGCTTGGCGACACAGGTTGGCCACCGGACTCGCTATCTGGAAAAGTTATCCTCGACGCGGGTTGCGGCGCCGGTCGCTTTACCGACGTTCTTGCCAAGTATGGCGCGCACGTTATTGCTTGCGACCTCTCCGACGCCGTGAACGCCTGCTATAACACATGCGTCGCAAGCGCCCCGACCGATGTTCGACGGGGAGAGGTCATTGTGTTGCAAGCAGACTTGTTGAATTTGCCGCTTGGGGCCACTTGTGTAGATGCCATTCATTGCGCCGGTGTCATCCAACACACATCGGATCCGGAACGCGTCATGCAAACGTTGATCAAGCATCTCAAACCGGGCGGGCAACTGTTCTACAACTTCTACGAGGTGTCGCGAGTGTCCCGTTTTCAGGTGTTCAAGTATCTGTTGCGCCGATGGACGCCGAGATGGCCGGTCGCCAAGCTCCACGCATTCTGCAAGGTCTTGACCGCGATTTTCTTTTGGCCGTCATACATTATGTCTCGTCTCCCCATCATTCGGGCACTCAATCCGTACTTGCCCATTTGCTCGACTCATCCACCAGGCATTCCACTTGGTCAGCAGTACGCGATGACGCTTCTCGATACGATCGACTGGTATGGTCCTGTTTACGAGACGCGCCAAGATCACCGTCGGGTGGCCGAACTTTTAACAGATTGCGGGCTCAGCGACGTTCGTAGCGACCCGGGTCGCGCCTGGGCGCGAAAACCCGACTGATGTGCGGAATTTCCGGAATTGCGGCATTGCGCCCCGTTAACCGGAACGCCGTGCAGGCGATGACCGACATTCTCGCGCATCGCGGTCCCGATGGCGCCGGCATTTGGTTGTCGGATGACAGTAGGTTAGGCTTTGGCCACCGTAGATTGGCAATTATCGATATCAGCGAAAACGGCGCCCAGCCCATGCATGATGCACGTGGCTCGCTGACGATTACATTCAACGGAGAGATCTATAATTACAAAGAAATCCGTGCAGAATTGCAGAAGGCAGGCATCGTTTTTCGCACGGAGAGCGATACGGAGGTCATACTGGAGGCCTATCGCGCCTGGGGAGAAGCATGCGTTAGCAGATTCAATGGGATGTTTGCTTTCGCCCTTCATGACTACAGCACAAACACAGTGTTCATGGCCCGGGACCGGTTTGGTGAGAAGCCGCTTCTGTTCAGCGCCCAGCCGGACGTATTCGCCTTTGCATCGGAATACAAAGCGCTGTTGAAGCTCGACTGCGTTCGCCCGGAAATAGACCCAACACGGCTACTCCGCTTCACGCTCGATCCGACACACGCACTCGATCATGATCGGCAGACACTCTTCGATGACATTCAAGAGCTTCGACCAGGGGAAACCCTTCGACTGTCCTTGAACGATTTATCATGGACGACCGAAGCATACTGGACGCCACCGGAACTATCGATGGATCACACTGCGACCGACGAGGAGAGTGCCGTTGAGTTTCGCGAGTTGCTTCGAGACTCAATTCGCCTACGTCTTCGAAGTGACGTGCCCGTCGGTTCTTGTTTGTCCGGGGGACTAGATTCGAGTGCGATAACCTGTATGGCGAGCGAGTTAAGCGACAGTACGTTCGGCTATCACGTCTTTACCGGGCGATTCCCTGGGACAGAAGCAGATGAGGGCACCTGGGCGCAGTATGTGGTGGACGCGACTGATGCCGAACAGCACCAGGCTTTCCCGACCGGTGAGGGCTTGGTGAAATCGTTGACCGATTTTGTGTGGCACAACGAGTTACCCGTCGACAGCGCCAGCCAGTTCGCACAATGGAGCGTCTTCGAATGCGCCGCGAACGAGAACGTCACCGTGCTCCTCGACGGTCAAGGCAGCGATGAAATACTGGCAGGGTATGAACAGTATTTCGCAGCTTACTTGAGGACTGCGCCCCAGTCCTCGAACGAAATAGCGCAGATCTGCCAACGTTATCCCGACGCTCTTACAACGCAAGACAACGCCTGGAAGGACCGAATTCCGGTCAGCCTCAAGCGAGCGGCCAGCCGACTGATGCAGCGCGGCTCTTCTCCCCTGCTTGGAATGCGTCGAGACTGGGCGATCCTGTTGTCCGATATATCGTCGACACCTGACACATTGTCCCTTCATGCAGCGCTCCGAAAAGACGCGACGAATGGATTTCTGACGACCCTCTTGCGATACGGGGACCGCAACTCAATGGCGCATTCGCGGGAAGTCAGATTGCCTTTTTGCGATCATCGAATCATTGAGTTCGTGTTCAAATTGCCCCCCGAGCGCCTGATGGGTCATGGGCAAACGAAACGGCTGTTGCGTGATGCCATGACCGGAATCTTACCTGAACCGATACGCACACGCTGGCGCAAACAGGGTTTCCTTCCGCCGATCGCAAGCTGGCTCGAAGGAGCGCTCGGTGAAGATGTCGAAACAGTTTTTCATTCAACGGAATTCGCGCACGATCCATTGTGGGACGCCGCATGGTGGCAAACCGCACTCAAACGTTTCCGACATGGCGAACAAGCCCTCGCCAGTTCGATATGGAAGCCATATTTCATATTCAAATGGCAGCAGCATTTTCTCGAACGCGGCAACAGGATGCAGAAGGTCTCGCCTTACATGTAACCCAATGCAGTCCGACTACGATGCGAGGAGCTCGCGATATCTACTAAGCGTTCGCGAAATGTATGCGTCCCATCCCGACATTGATTGAACGGCATCGACAGCGTCGTGTCCAATGCTGTCTCTCAGCTCATTGTCGTGCACCAACCTACTCAAGATCTCGGTCAGCGCCTCGATTTCAAAGACCGGGACGACAAAACCGGAGACGCCGTCCTCGATGACATCAGTCGCACCGACTTGGTCTGAAACCACCACCGGCAGTCCACTTGCCATCGCTTCGAGCACTGACATACCGAAGCCTTCTTCAACGGATGGAAGGCAAAAAATGTCTGCGTCCGCGTATGCCTGATGAATGACGTCGCGCCTGAGCGGACCTGCAAGCGTGACATTGTCCATCGGCAGCCTTGCAAGTACGGCACGGAAATCACGCTCTATGGGGCCGACGAGAACCAGTTCGACGGCGTCGCCAACCTTTGCGCAAGCCTCGATGAGCGCCGAAGTCCCCTTTCGCACACCGATCGCGCCAACGCTGATGATCCGAACCGTGTCGCCGCTGCGCCGCGAAGACCGAGGCCTGAACTGCCCAAGGTCTACACCAAGCGGATTAACGAATACACGCTCCGCATCTACCCCACGCTCAATGAATGTTCGAGCCGCAATCTGCGACGGAACCGTGATTAAGTCCGCCAACTCATACTCTCGGAGTTCCCGCGAGATGATTTCCGGAGGCGTTATCTGTGGTCGGGCCAATCCTAAGCGAAGGGTTGCCTCCTCCAAAATGTCGGACTGATGTTGAATGTGACTCGAGCCTCTTTCGACGATTGTTTTAATGCCCTTTTGCGTCGCCAGTTCTAACCCCTCAAGGATCGCCGAACTCCAGCCGACCAAAATGTCCGCATCGCTCTCGGTCAGTCTCTCGGCAACACGTTGCGCGAATACCCGTGCAGCCCACGGGTTGATCGCCGCATGGAGTCCGAGGCTCTGCGCGAGACGTCGAACAGCCTCGATCGATGGGAAACAGTCGAGCGGCAAATCCGAGGTCAACGTGCGACGCGCGATGAATTCGGGGTAGGTCGTTTGCAGTAACTCCAAGCAACCTGCCGCGTGCAGGCCGGACGCCAGTGAAAAGGCATGATATCGACCGTGTACAGCGACGCGGACTTTCACGGCGTTCTCCCCACGGCTTCGTAAAAGACATTTCTCAGAACGCGAGCTTGAGCCATCCACGAGTATTCTTCGATATCGACATCACTCCAGTCTTGCGACGTGTCCGATGCGACGCGTTCGATTGCGGCGGCAATGTCGACTGCGGACTCGCACCCGATCAGCATTCCACCTGCCGCCGTCGCAATGTCCTCCGATTCCCGGTTTTCCTCTGGAATCGTTATGATGGGTCGCGCTGCCGCCAGCAGCTCGAATACTTTGTGTTGAAACATACTCGCCGGATTAACCACGTAAAAATTCGCGAGACTAGATGCCGCGTGACGCATCATTGCGTTTCGATCCAGATACCCTAGGTCGATGCGGTCAAAGTTGTCTCCAAGGTTTTCGGTTGCACGCATAAACCGCGCCCCTTCGCCGCCAGCATATTTCAGGACCGGCTTCCCACTCGCCCTTGTTTCCCGCTCCGCCGACCATTTCCTCAGCCCGCTCGTGAGCCGCTCTAGCGCTTCTTGCGCATAAAGGCTGCCGACAATCAGCAATTCATACGGTTTCGCAACGGGCTTCCGGTCATCGGTCGCAATCGCGTCGTAACCGCTGTAAACGACCGATTTAGCTACATCGAAAAAACGATCCGCCATGTCTTTATGGGCTTGCGAGAACGTAGTCATATGCGCCATATCGGCGAAGCCCGAGGCCGCCCAACGCCTCATCGTGAATGGCACAAAGACCTCATAGTTGTCTTTCGTGTCTGCAACCCAAGGGACATGCAGTTTGCGTGATAGCGCCTGCGCCGCCCGCCAATTTCCCGTGTTACCAAAGGTTGCGAACACTAGATCCGGTCTGAACTCGGACAACCAATCATTTGACTGCTCAATGACGGCGTCAGTCCAGTCGGAAAAGACACTTTTATGAACCGCATAATGCGCCGCAAGTACGGCTTGACGCACGCCCCAAAGAAGATGCCCGGTCCGCGCGCGTGATAGGATTGGACGGTTCATTGGACGGCAAGTGCGCAATTTGAATGATCTCTCGTTTTCAAATGGCGTGTCCACGATATCTTGCTCTTGCCCATACGACCCGTCCTCCAACCTTGGAGGTGGCGTTATCAAAAGAACCCGATCCCCTATCGTCGAGAGGCACTCGGCAAACCGTGCCATTCGCAATCCAGAGACATGTGGATCATTCGGATGGGTGTGGTTTATGAAAACCAGGCGCAATCCATCACTCATCGCCTTGCGCCTCTATGACCTAGAGGCATTCTTTCCACTCCGGGCATATACATCTTCGAAATGTCCGATGAGCCTGTCCACGTGCCCTTCCCATGCATACTCTTCAATAGACTGCGAGAAACCTCGTTCAATCAGATCTGCACGTTCCCTCGCCGATTGATCCAATGCACGGAGCGTCTCGACCAGAGGTAGCGGCGTGTAAGGTTCATAGTATAGGGCCGCCTCTTTACAGACTTCGCGATGAACCGGCGTGTCTGCGGCGACAACAGGAATCCCGGCAGCCATCGCCTCGACCAGTGGGTGACCGAAGGTCTCCGACAACGACGCCGTCACGAACACATCATGACTATGATATAATTTGGGAAGTTCGCCGTACTCAACGCGACCCAATAACGTCACCTGCCCTCGTTCGAGGCCTTGGCGCAACAAAAACGAATCCTTGGCGCCGCCTGGCGTATCGTCCACGTCGGACAGATCCATCGTGATGGTAAAGTGCGCATCAAGCCCATGGTCGTTGAGAAGGCGAACAACTTCCGCAACCAAGCCCGGCTGCTTATGCGGATAATAAGCTGAAACCATTAGCACACGGAGGACGCCGTCTTCCTTCCATTTTCGAGTCCGCGACGCTGGCTTGAAATGCTCAAGCGGGGCGCCATAAAGATTCTTCTGCGCGCGCGCACCGAGATCATCGGACCACAATCCGATCAACTCACGCATAGCATCGGTTGGTGTCAGAATAAGATCCGACGCGCGTGCGGACGCAAGAATAAGGCGCCGGCGAAGAATTCGATTTATCACCGCTTGCGCGCCAAGGCTGGGCGCCGTGTTGCCCAGATAATCCGGATCGAATAGTCCACCTTCGCGAATCAGCAAAATTTGCGGTACGGGCGACGCAAGCAAACCGAAGTTCGCCGATGAATACAAAACGTCGGGCTTCTCTCGCGATACAATACGTCGCCAAACTAATTGCTCCCACACCGCACGGGTAACCGGCAACATATCTGATACTGGGAGCCGAATAGTCGGCATATCCTCGTCGATTTCACCTGATTGAGGCAATGCGAAAACAGCATTGATGCCGCGCGCCTTGAATGATCGCATTAGGTTTCGAGTGTACGTCACGATACCACCGCGCCGGGCAGACATTGCGTTGACCAAAACCTTCACGCTTGGTCTCCGGTTGGCTGAGTTTGGGCGGCCTCAAGAATGCGCGTTACGTTTGACTGATGATCTAACTTCAATTCCTGAACGCGGCGCCGCCCGGCATCAGCTATGCGGGCACGCCCAATCGAATCGGACGACCAAAGTTCGCATTTTGCAAACAGTTCGTCGTCAGATTCGAAAAACACGGCCTCCTGGTCTTCCCGGAACAATGTCGATATCTCGTGATTCCTCTCGTGAATCATAAAACCACCGCAGGCGGGAATCTCGACGGAACGGCATGTTTGCAGATCTCGATTTGCATGACGCAAGAAACACAGGTTGATTGTCGTCGCACCAATCACAGCCGCGTAATCGTCATTGTATACGGGATGCCCCTCAACGATAAGATTAGGATTTTGCTCACCTAATCGATCCCATCCATTCCCCCAAACTCGAACCTTCATCCCTCGCGATGCCAAGTGCAGCAATGAACGGGCCCGCGGTCCTTCGTACGTACCCACGAATCCCACATCAGCCGAAAAGTTATGACGCTCCTCATCTGTCAGAGTGATCGGTCGATGAATTGCTGGATCGTAGCTGTTATTGACGAATAGCATCGGTCCAACGCCGAGCTTAGGCATCTCTTCCGGACGCAAATTGAATGATTTTGTAGATGACCATAAGTCGATAAACGGAATGGCGCTCTCCAGCCAAACCGTCCGTAGACGTTTGTTCATTAGGTCGTCTTCCGAATACCAGATTATCCGGATTTCAGGCACTCGGCGTTTTACCTGACGCAACGTGTCGCCGCGGATCGTGTCGGCTGAATCCAACCAAAGCACATCGGTTGTCGTCGTTACCACCTCCAGCAGTCTGCTGTTCGCGTTCGCGATATCCTTCGGTCGACGAAGCCGGTACCGGAGCCGGGCTCGAAGAGACGGTCGCGTCTCATAGTCATGACCATCCGGTGTCGTGGGAACAACGACAACGTTACACCCAAGCGCCTCCAACGCGCTGACCCGTTGAACGGTTCTGGACGCGGCAAATGTCTGCCCGACCAAAACAACGTTCAGGCGATCCCACCTTTGTGGGCCGCGGCTAGTCATCGGCGCGGACCCAACGCATCGCAGCTTTCAATCCCTGGACATCCGCATCGAAACCCCATTCCAAAACACGTGCCCTTGCATTCGCACCATACGCGGCGGAGTGCATTAAACATTCCGAAAGTGCTGTCGCCAGCGCCGTTGCATCTCCGGCGGGAAACACGCGTCCCGTGTCATCATTTACGAGGTCAAATCCTGAGCCGACCTGATCACTGACGACTACGGTGGTGCCACAGGCCATCGCCTCGTTTACAGCTAACCCCCAGGGCTCGCGTTCAGACGGCAGAACAAAGACGTCAGCCATGCGGTAATATGCTGGAAGCGCGGATTGATTAACGAACCCGACAAATCTCGCGTCTGGTGCCATTGCCTCGGTTTCTTCTCGACAGGGTCCATCACCCACGACCACCAGAACTGGTGGCGCGGCATTTTCTGCCAGCAATGATACTGCCTCAATCAATAGATCGGCACGTTTTCGTGGGATCAGCTTGGCGGCGAAAAGGATAACTTTCCGGTCTTCCTCGATCTCAAGCTCGTCTCGTAGACTTTGTTCGGCACATTCCGCCGCATCCGACCTTCTGACAAAAGTGTCGTTGTCGATGGCATATGGCATCGAGAAGAGCCGCTCAATGGGAATTTCCCGGCGAAGATAGTAATCCCGATTGACACTACCGATGCAGAGAAAAGCGTCACATTGACGAATTATCCAATTGATATAATGCCGCTTAAGCCAGCCACGAATGCCCGATCCGTCCGGCATCGCAATATCGCAGTTCTCACCCCGCATGAGTACAGGAACCCGATTTTGTTTGGCGACTTTTAATGCCCGTTTTTGGTTCGCGGATTGCCACCCATGAAGCCAAACAACGTCCGCGCCGGCGATCTCGTGACGAATAGAAGTGTCCTCGAGCGATACGTGATCATATCCTTCAGTCAACGGAAGGTCCCATTGTACTGATCGATCGAACCCAGGATCGAAATAAGTTTGACCGGGATGTACACGTTCAAAAATCACGCGCAATCTGATCCCAGGTTCTGCTGCGATCCGGCGAAGTAATGGTGCCTGATACTGGATGGGATGGGAAACGAAGTATTTGAGCGAAATATCTATAGTCGCTCTCCCCACGTTCGCTCCCATGCATCGCGAATGCTGGCTTCGAACTGCGCATGCCCAAAATTCTCAATGACGAAAGATCGTGCATTCGCCCCCATCTTTGCCCGTCGCTCGCGATCACAAACTACAGACCATATGCCATCTGCCATGGATCTTGCGTTCGGCTCAACAAAGTGACCCGTTTTCCCATCAATAACGTAGCTTTCCGGTCCGCCGCAGCGGGTGGACACAACAGGAACCCCACAAGCCATGGCCTGCACCCCCGAAATTCCCAATCCTTCTTTATGTGATGGAAAAACAAAGACATCCAGTCCCTGATAAAATCTTGCGAGCTCTGCCTTGGGAAGCCAGCCTGTCCACTCAACATTGTTCGTTAGTTCGAGCGACCGTATCCGTTCCGATAACCGCGGATTGGCAGTCCCTGTCAGTTTCAGTCGGATCGTCGAATCCTGGTCGATGAGCCGCCGCATGGCATTCAACAAAAGATCGATGTTCTTCCGAGGATCTTCGACACGTCCGGCAAATCCTATAACGCCTCTCTCCGTTTTCTCTGGCAGCGAGAACTCGTCCGTGTCGACTGGGACAGGGACAATCCTCATATTCGTCCCTTTGCCGCCCTTCTGGATCAGCGTCTGTTTCGTGTAGTCACTCACGCAAAGATACTCGTTACTCTTTCGAAGCAGCCGTCGCTCCATGGCACTATGAATGGGTCCAATAAAAACTGTATCGAGGAGTCGTCGCATGATCGGCATCGCCGCCCGACGGTCGCGACGATCGTCCGCGACGGTACTCGCACACCACGTGAAAAACGGCACTTGGGAACCCGTCAGAACGTTTGACACCATTGTTGTTCCGCCGACCGCGATATGGCGATCGAAACGCCCAACGATGTCCTGCCAAAGGTCAGTTGGACGATAATACGAGAACTCCAGCTCCGGCAGATAACAACCAACCTGTAGCCATGGAAAATCACCGAAGCAGCTAGACTTCTTAATTTGCGGGGCGCGTGCTCCCAGCAGCCGCCAACTCGGCACGACCAATTCCGGATCTTCCGATAGAGTTGCATAGGACGCGATGGTAACGTCACGACCGGTCGAACGAAGGAACTTTGCCAGGATCTCCGTTTTCGTCGGCACACCACCGGTTGTCGGTGGCAGAGTCACGATCAGAACAGAACCTGTCATCGAAACTGTCTGCGGCCTTTTGCAATTGGCTCAGCCGCCGACCTCAACACCTCAACAGTCTCTGTCGCGCACGCTTCCCACGTGAACTTTTCTGATCGTACCAGGGCACGCTGGCCCAACTCCTGTCGCAAGTCTGGCGATGTGTGCAGCATCTCAATTTTTGAAGCGATGTCTTGGTGATCGTGTGGATCGAAAAGCAGACCAGCGTCTGCAATAACCTCGGGCATTGCCGCGGTGTTCGAGCAGGCAACCGGCGTACCGACGGACATTGCCTCTACCAACGGATTGCCAAACGTTTCGACAAACGAAGGAAATACAAAAATATGGCAATCGCGATACAGAACCTCAACATCCTCCAGAGGCAGATGCCCAAGAAATCTCACTTTGTCGTCAATGCTTAACTCGGCAACCAATGCACGTACCCGCGCACCGTACACGACATCGATTTCGCGTCCGGCAATCCATAGCTCTAGTTCGGGGTACTTTGGACTAAGTTCGGCAAATGCCTTAACGAGTGCAATATAGTTCTTTTGAACATAAATGTCCGAAACCGCGAGGATAACTGAGCCTTCCCGAGTATTGTCTTCACGTGGCGCCATCACATGCGATACCCCATGATAAACAACGCTAAGTTTCTTTTTCAGCGCTGTCGGCAGGCCAAAGGTCAAAATACGCGATGCATAATGTGAGACAGCGATAGACCGCTTGGCGGTGACAAACGTCGCGATCGTCGCAATCGACAGCATTATCCAATATAAGGCTGGCTGTAGCCTGTCGATCAACCGGATTACCGAGACTGCATTTCGAAGCAAGCTGACATGATTCTTGGCTAAAATTGGACCGTAATTGGCCGGGGAAAACAGGACGTTCGCCCCCATTGCCCACGAGATGATCGGGAGAGAGAATTGTTCCCAAATGAAGGTCGAGAACAGTGTCGGCTTAAAATCGAAAACTGTCAGTCTGACGTCGGAGTCCAACGGATGAAAGAGTTCCAGCTGATCTTTATGTAAGAACAGGTGGAACGTGATGTTCTCATGAGCGGTAAAATGCTCGAGAACGCGTCGAAGATATGTAACGCCACCACCGCTCTTCGCGTGAATTCCATTGATGACGACGATGATCTTTGAGGCGTTCGAATCAGGTTCATTCATGACGCCTGATTTTTACACCATCTAGGGCATCGTTTGCGATGCCCAATTCGAATTTCCTATCATATGTATTCGCAATATCGGACAAACGCTTTTCAGGCCCAAGCTGAGAGGCTATGAGACTGCAAAGAAAGGCACTGAACCGATGTGTGGCATTGCAGGAATTCTCGGAATCAGCGACTCAGCCTCGATCACGGCTGAAGAGTTGCACGCGCTGAACGAAGCGATGCCACATCGGGGTCCGGACGGCACTGGAGTTTGGCTTTCGAGTGACTACCCAGTCGGATTATCCCATCGTCGGTTGGCGATCGTCGATCTGACAGATGACGCCGCCCAACCTATGACGGATTCGGACCAGTCGGTCTATGTGACCTATAACGGCGAAATCTATAATCATCTAGAGATACGCGCAGAACTTGAGCGGGCGGGACATCGGTTTCGAACAGATCACTCCGATACCGAAGTTCTGGTTCATGGCTACAAAGAATGGGGTATCGATGGTTTGGTCGAGCGCCTTACCGGCATGTTCGCATTTGCCATCTGGGATGTTCGCAATCGGCGTCTAACGGTTGTGCGAGACCGTGTTGGCGTCAAACCGGTGTATTTCACGCGTGCAAACGGGCGTTTCCTTTTTGCGTCCGAAATCAAAGCCATCTTGACGGACCAATCGGTGCCGAGAGAGACCAATGGCACCGCGATCGCCCATTACCTGAGCTTCATGGTCAGCCCGGCACCACTGACCATGTTCCGCGGTATTTTCAAGTTGCCGGCCGGTCATATCATGGAAGTCGAGGCGAACGGCAATGCTCGCGCTCGGCGCTACTGGGATGCGACCCCCGGGCGCTCCAAGGTCAGCAGCGCCATTTCCGGACTATCCGAGAGCGCGGCGCGGGATTATTTGTGTTCAGAGATCATGAACAAGTTAGAGACGGCCATCGACCGAAGGATGATGTCTGATGTGCCATTCGGTGTGTTTCTGTCGGGTGGAATAGATTCGTCGGCAAATGTCGCACTGATGAGCAGAATTTCTAATAAGCCGGTCAAAACATTTACCGTCGGCTTTTCCGACCATACACACCTCAACGAACTCGACTACGCGGAGAAAGTCGCAAATCATTTTTCGACTGATCACCACGTTATCCGGGTCAATGGTACGGACATGCGCGGCTACTTGGATGATCTCATCGTCAGTCAAGACGAGCCGATTTCAGATTGGGTCTGTGTACCCTTGTACTTCGTTTCAAAGTTAGCGCGCGAAAGCGGTGTAACCGTTGTTCAAGTTGGCGAGGGCTCTGACGAGCAATTTGCCGGATATGACAGTTACATGAAGTATCTGCATCTACACGACAAGCTGGGAGATGGGGTCCTCAAGACCATGTTGGGATCTTTGTCCCCCCTCCTTGGCGCGTTTGCCCGTGCGTTTCCAGGAAGACGGTCAGCCTTCGAACAAGCTTACGAAATCAGTCGACGGATCAACAATGGGCACGAATTGTTCTACGGCGGATCCAACGCGTTCTGGGCGATTCATATGGATCGCTTTCTTGATGGTGGCCGGGTCGCCGCACACCCGCAAGACGTTGAAACAGGTGTAGACGGATTGTCATTGGACGGTTCGGATTCCTCCGATAGCGGCGATATCATCGACAGCCTAGCCCGTTCTGCGGTGGACGCGGACGAGAACATCGATCAACTCGCAAAAATGATTCATGCCGAGTTTCGAATGCGGCTTCCGGAATTGCTGTTAATGCGCGTCGATAAGATCACGATGTCGACCTCTATCGAAGCACGAGTCCCATTCTTGGATCACGAGCTTGTGGAACTAACCATGGATATTCCGCGTGACCTTCGTGTCGATGGATACAAGACGAAGCATCTTCTGAAACACGCGCTACGCGGCGTAATTCCGGACGAGATCATTGACCGCAAGAAAATGGGATTCGCAGCCCCTGCAGCAGAATGGTTGCGCGGGGACTTCGGCCATGAGGCAGAGAACATCATCGTCAACTCGCCCTTGGCAACGCACGGGCCTTTGCGCGCGGATCGCATTCGCATGGCATTTGCACAGCATCGAAGCGGCAAGGCAGACAATGCACTGCATCTATGGGTGCTTCTTAATCTAGCAGCGTGGCACGATCATTGGATCGATGCTGCGGCCGCGTAATACGAATGGCAGTCCCACTGCATCTCCTAAATATAGCCGCTCGCTCTTCGCCGCGAACGGTCATGCGTTGGCTCCTTCGAAAACTAAAGTCTCGCCGAACTGCGAGAAAGCTGCCGGGCTGGGAGCGATGGCACACCGCAGAGACTGTTGCGGCTGCACTCGACCATGATGACTTTGCTTCTTTGACCAGCACCATGCGGAACGCCAATCCGTTCCCTGGATTACGTCGACGGAAGGAAATCCGCGCCGCTTCAAAGCCGGCTGACCTTAAACTCATCGAACAGCGTGCGGATCGTGCCCATGCGCGACAAGTCAGTTTTCTTGGTTCGGGTTTGACGCAGCTGGGGGAGCCGATCGACTGGACAACCGATTTCATCTCTGGCGCCCAGTGGCCAATGGATTACAGCGGAAGCCTGACGGTCAATGACCTAGACCATTCATCCGACATCAAAATCCCTTGGGAGTTATCCCGACTACAATGGCTTCTTCCCGTCGGTCAGCGATACGTGCTTCGGGGGCAAGAAATCGACGCAAATTTCGCACGACTGGTTATCGAAGAATGGCTGAATGCGAACCCGGTGTGCCGCGGTCCAAACTGGATTTGTGCCATGGATGTAGCGTTGCGCGCCATCTCGATGATTTGGCTGTTTCACGCGTGTAAAGACAGCGCTGCTTGGCGTGACAGCGTTTTCCTTGAGCGCCTTGTCAAATCGCTACTCGTTCATGGGCGTTTCATAGACGGGAATCTGGAATTCAGCGATGTGAACGGCAACCATTTGACGGCTGATCTCGCCGGGCTGACAACCATTGGAATAGCGCTTGGTGGTCGGGGGTTGGCGAAGCAATGGGTTGAAAAATCGTGGGACTTGTTATTGGAAGAATTCCCCGAGCAAGTCCCGAACGACGGCGTATGCCGCGAAGGTTCGCTTGCCTATCATCGCCTTGTCGCAGAGCTATTCTTGTTACCCGCATTGGCACGACACAACGTCGGACTAGACGTTCCGAATAGTTACTTCGATCGACTAAAGCGCATGGCCAGTATAGTAAACGACGTGACTGGCGGCGACGGAGATGTTCCATACTGGGGTGACGCGGATGACGGTCGCGCGCTCCCATTGGGGACGCAGCGCCTCAACGACCATCGCTACCTTATAGAGATACTCTCGATTGTGCCTCGCCACCCAAGCGAGCCTGCGAACGACGAGACACTCTGGTGGCTGGGCCCTGGTGAGACATCTTCGCGGCGGAGAATTACACCCAAATCCGAGTTGTTTTCCGATTCCGGCATCGTCGTCATGCGACACGATGACACACGGCTATTCATTGATGCGGGTCCAGTCGGAATGGCAGGCCGCGGCGGCCATGGACACAATGACTGCCTGTCGTTCGATCTTTGCCTGGATGGTATTCCATTGATTGTCGATCCAGGGTGCTACACCTATACCGCTGACTGGCAACAGAGAAATCTTTTTAGATCGACCGCATCGCACAACACGCCGCAAGTCGACAGCCACGAAATCAATCGATACACAAACCCACGTCATCTATGGCGGCTGCGCAACGACGCCAAGCCGGAAATCCGCCACTGGAGCAGCGGTGATGATGTCGACCTATTGGTTGCGTCGCATACGGGCTATCAACGATTGTCCTCGCCTGTCACCCCAGTTAGGGCGGTCATGCTCGACAAACCCAATCAAACGGCTTTCATCGTGGACGGTTTCAAGGGGAAATCGACCCACTCGATCCGAATCCCCTTCACAGTTGCCGCCGACATTGACGTATCCGAGATTGAAGGCGGCGTTTATCGCCTGTCACGAGGATCGAGAGCCTTCATTCTTGTTATCGCAACACCGGCGATTTGGCATTCGGAAATCATCGATACTTGGGTCTCACCAAGCTACGGCGCTCGACGCGACACAAAGGCCATCGTCATACATCGTGAGGGAGCCTTGAAGCCGAACGGCATAGCTATATTACCGGAAACCCGTGTGCCGCCCGATCCGAAGCGGTGGCTTCGGAAAGTAATTGACGGCCGTTTCCCAGTTCCGGGTGCTGGTCGGTTCGCCGAAGATTAGGCCTTTACGCCATCACGTAAGAGCTGTGCCGCGCTGCATGCCAAAACATCCGTGGCCAATCGCAGTTCATTTAGATCCTGTCGCTCGTCCACGCCGTACAATCCGGCGGCGGCCGCATCGAGGGGGGCCGCACCGAACAGCACCGTCGGGATTCCCGCCGCCGCATAATGTCTCGCCTCCGTCTCGTAGGCGACGCCCAATTGATCGGGGATTGTCTCGACTTTGCGGCTCAACTCCTCTCGAACAACGTCGGATAGATGCTGAGACGAGTCATTCGGCTGCATCGGCGGCAGCAACAACGTTCTTTTGATCCGACACCGCACACCAGGAATGGTGGCGACGGTCGAGCCTATCATCTTGGTCAGTTGCTTCTCGACTTGCCCCGGGTCTTCATCCGGCACAATGCGGCGTTCCAACCGGAATTTAACAGCACTAGGGACCCCACCTGCCGGATTCCCACCGGAAATTGCATCGACGACAAGCGAAGGATCACCAATTCCTGGAATCGCGGATCGATGCCCTGGCAATCCGCTTCGGAATTGATAGAGCCGCGACATTGCCTGAACAGCAGCCTCCAATGCGTCGCATCCTTCGTCGGGGGCGAAGGTGGGCGCCGATTTCCCAAGCACTTCAATTTCCATCCGAATAACCCCGGTCGCATATTGGGCAACGCCCCGCGCAACACCGCCAACGATCGCCATATCAGGTTTTACCAAACCTTCGTCGAGCAACCATTTCGCGCCTCGAATCCCTCCGTTTTCCCCGTCAAAGCTGATATGAAACTCGATTGTTCCGGCAAGATTGACCCCGGCATCCATTAAAGCCAAAACGGCAAACACTTGTGCCGCAAGATGACCTTTGCCGCTGACCGCCCCTAATCCATAAAGCGCTCCTTCCTCGATCTTGCCCGCATGCGGATCGAACTTCCATCCGTCGTTCACCGCCGTGGTGTCAAGATGACAGACGAATGCCAATGCCGGCCCTCCGCCGTGTGACAACCGTACAATCAAGTTGGGGTAGTGCGCCGCCTCCGCTTTTTTTGACTCTACGATGAAGCCAAGTCCTTCAATTAACGCCGCAATACGTCCGGCAGCAGCATCTGGGTCTTTTTGTCCCGGCGACGTGTCGACGCGGACCAAATCTCGTAGAAACGAAAACTGTTGTGCACGCCGCGGCACAGAAGCCGCGCTTATCCGCTCTATTGCATCGTGATGAACTTCGTTCATGGCTCTCCCCGACGAAACCCTTGCAAACCACCGCTAATCCGTCAATTTGGATTCAATGCTAAATTCCATACACGGGAGTAAGACCGATGCCGTCCCAGGCTAGTTTAGAGATGATATCGAAGCTGATCGCCTTCGATACGACCAGTCGTTACAGCAACATGGAACTCATCGGGTTCTTACAAACCTATCTTTCCGGTCTTGGGATCGACAGCACGCTGGTTCCCAATGATGACGGCAGCAAGGCAAACCTCTATGCAACCGTCGGACCGATGGATAAGCCGGGGATCATGTTGTCAGGCCATACGGACGTCGTGCCAATTGATGGCCAAGAATGGGATACGGACCCCTTTTCGGTCGTCGAACGCGATGGCAAGCTTTTCGGGCGCGGGACATCCGACATGAAGAGCTTCATTGCGCTGGTGCTGGCCAACCTGCCTCGATTCCAAGAACGGGGTCTTTCGGAACCGCTTCATCTTGCATTCTCCTATGACGAGGAGGTGGGTTGTGTCGGCGTTCGGCCGATGATCGACATGATTAATGGCCTGCCGATAAAGCCGCGGATGGCGATTATCGGCGAGCCAACAAGCATGCAAGTGATCACCGGCCATAAAGGAAAACGTAGCTACATCGCCGAGTTTCGCGGTCTCGAAGCGCATTCAAGCCTGGCCCCGCGTGGCGTTAATGCAATCGAGTACGCGGCGCGGTTCATTGCCCATCTTCAATCGATGGCCAAACGCCTGCAGTCGGAAGGCCCATTCGACGAGCTTTATGACGTGGCGCATACGACGGTCCACACGGGCACGATTCAAGGAGGCACGGCACTGAATATCGTCCCAAAAGACTGCCGGATTGAGTTCGAGTTCCGTTACATCGGAACGGATGATCCGGACGCGCTGGAACAGGAGTTTATCGATCAAGCCCGCGAGGTCTTGGAACCTGAGATGAAACAGATTGATCCATCCACCGGTATTACAGTGACTTGCTACAACGACATGCCGGGTTTGGACATGAACGTTGACGCGGAGGTCGTAACCTTCGTTAAACAACTGGCGGGCCGAAACGATCACGCTAAGGTGGCGTTCGGTACGGAAGCCGGGTTGTTTCAAAAGCGAGGTGGCATTCCGTGCGTCGTCTGCGGTCCTGGCAGCATCGACCAGGCGCACAAACCGAATGAATTCATCAGTTTGGAACAACTCGATAAAGGCGAGGCGTTTCTTGAACGCCTCATGGATCGGGTTTGTACGCCGTAACAAACCGGTGCTGACACATACATGATGCGAGCGGTTCCGCACAGCGAGGGCGATTCTATTAGTTATGTCAGGAGGCACTTCGCCGATTAGACGAAGCCGGGTCGGGCGCGATCAGTTAAGAAGCAACCGAGGCCGATAGCGCCCCTCTTCCATCCCGTCGAAGTAATCACCCATCTCGGGATGGGTGATGGGGTCGTCGTCTTCGTCCGGCACCAAGTTCTGTTCGGACACGTAGGCGACGTATGGAGAACTTTCGGCGGACTCGGCGAACAAGTGGTAGAACGGCTGATCTTTGCGTGGCCGAACTTCCACGGGAATGGACTGATACCATTCTTCCGTGTTGTTAAATTCCGGATCGACATCGAAAACGACACCCCGAAAGCCATAAACTCGGTGTCGTACTTGCGATCCGATCGTATACTTCGCCAAATTTCTGCGTTGTCTCACGAAACGCTCCATCGTTTCCGTGGATCGTCACAGGACCATCCACTGGCGTAAAATAGCGCGCAAACCTGGGCTTGCAAGCCTGATTGCCCTGGAAATCCAAGGGGTGGCGTATTACGTAATAGCGTCAAAGAGTTAGCGCTTCAGATAATAAGCTATTGGAAATTTGAACATGCCCGACGCCACCGATCCGCAACACGCAAGTGTGGAAGACGTTCAACAGGAACTCATCGACGAGTTTCAATTTCTTGACGATTGGATGGATCGTTATCGCTACATCATCGATCTCGGCCGGCAGCTGCCGGACTTTCCGGAAGAATGGATGACGGACGAATTCAAAGTACGCGGTTGTCAGTCACAAGTCTGGCTTGTGCCGGAACACAAAGACGGTCGGATTGTGTTTCACGCAACGTCTGACGCCGCCATCGTATCTGGATTGATTGCAATCCTACTGCGCATTTATTCGAACCGCAGTGCCGCCGAGATTCTGGCAACGCCCCCGTCGTTTGTTGAAGGAATAGGGCTTGATGAGCATTTGAGCCCTAGTCGTTCAAACGGTCTGCATTCAATGATCAAGACCATGTTCGCGCATGCGCAGGCGGCGGCCTAGGACTTACCGAAATCGTCTCGGGCTCACGGCATCCGCGAGCGCGGCTTCCAAAGGCGCGACATTGCCGACGATCTCGTCTGCCAGCAACTCCGCCATTAGGGGCGCTGTCATGAAGCCACGTGACCCAAGCCCGCCCAACATAAACAATCCAGGCGCCACACCGCCGACCATTGGCAAATAATCACGAACCGTGGCCCGCAACGCGGTACGCCCACCATGCTCTCCCACGACCGCTACCCCGTTGATGTTCTCCAACAGTGACTCGCCCATTTTTCGGGTGTCGTCATCGCGCAGTCGATCCCAATCCTGATCGGGTATTTCGTCGCGACGCGCATAGGTCGCGCCCAGGACATGGCCTAATCGGCCATCTCCCAAGTCGATTTTCGGGGTCAGATAGCCGCCAAAGGTGATTGGTGCCCGAAGGTTGCTATGGGTCGTTGTTACATATGAAATCTGTCCCCGGTTCGGGCGAATTGGCCAATCCCCCTGCGGAAGCAACCGAAGAATGCCAACGCCACACGCCAAGACCACGGTATCAAAACAGCCGAGCGAACCCTCGGCGTCATGACGCAGTTCCAACTGATTGTCGACCGGCACCAAACGATCCACAGTTTCCCGGCGCACCTCGAGGACTGATTGCAAATAGTCGACGATCCCACGTGGATTCAGGGTTCCCGCCCCTGCGAACCACAACCCGGGGCGCGATACATCCGTGCCGGTCAACTCTCGGGCCTCGGCAACGTCAACCAAACGCATGACGTCGTCGGGTAAGCCAAAAGCTGATTTTGCGCGGCGTTGCCGGTCCTCTTCTCGCTCGTCCCTAGCCATGGCAAAGGCGCCGCGCGCGCCGTGCCACACCGACACGCCTTGCTTAGACAAACGATCATAGAAGGGAACAGCAAAAAGATAGCAACGTGCCATCACCTGCCCCATCAGCGTCTGCTCGCGCGGAAGTCGCGGCGCAAGCAAAGCAGCCGGGTTGCCCGACGCCGCAAGATCATCGCCACCATCGAATATCGTTACGTCGACCCCACGCGCGCCCAAGGCCATTGATGCGCAGGCTCCCGCAATGCCCGCGCCAATGACCGCCGCGCGACGCACATTTCCTTGCGGTTTTCTACCCACCTTGTATGCCGCGACGCATTCCCGCTTACGGCCAAACCCGGCTCGCTTCGAGACTTCGAAGCCGAATTCTGAGAGGCTTCGGCGAACGGCGCCAGCCGCGCTGAACGTGGCGAGCCGCCCTCCCGGCATTGTTGCCTTCGCGACCATTTTCAGGGTCTCCGGGTCCCACATCCTCGCGTTCTTCGCCGGAGAAAACCCATCTAAGTACCACGCATCGACGCCGCCGCGCATCTCGCGCAGCATACCCGAAACATCCCCATACATGAGGGTGAGGCGGACTCGTCCGCCGGCAAAGATCAATCGATGGTATCCGGCTACACGAACCGGGTATGCGTCCAAAAGCTCTGCGATTTCTGGCAGATCGAGTGCCAACGGCGACAAAACTGCGTGCAGGTCCTTGCGCATGATCGGAAACCCTTCGACGGAAACGAACTCAAGGGTTGCTTCGGCCGGAGCAATACGAATCCAGTCGTGCCAGGTCACAAGAAAATTGAGACCCGTCCCGAAACCCAGTTCGCCGATACGGACTCTCCTCTCCTTCGGCCAGGACTGCGGACCACCAATGCCGTCGATGAACACATGCCGGGTCTCGTCGATACCGCCGTCGATGGAGAAATAGACGTCATCGGACACCGCGGATCGCGGGGTCCCATCTTCACCAAGAGTGAAATGCGGATCGGGAAGATCGGCTGACGTCATCGGTTCAACGTAAATGCTGAGCGTTTGGTCGCCAAGCGCCGCCACGCATCATATCGATATGCTTCAGCCCAAGAGCTTCTTGCGCAACAAACCGTTGACTTGTCCCGGGTTCGCTTTGCCCTGGCTCGCCTTCATGACTTGTCCGACGAACCAACCGATGGCTTTCTCGTTGCCGCCTCGCACCTCATCCGCCTGGTCTGGGTTGGCGGAGATGACTTCGTCAACGATGGCTTCAATGGCACCGGTATCGGTAATCTGCTTCAGGCCTTTTTCCTCGACGATATCGGTCGGCGATTTGCCGCTTTCGAGCATCTCCTCGAATACGTCCTTGGCGATACGGCTTGAAATCGTATCGTCTTCCATCAACCCAACGAGGGAACCTAAATCTTTCGCCGATATCGGGCTTTCAGCGATGCTTATGCCGCTTTTATTCAATGCGCCAAAAAGGTTGGTCGTCAGCCAGTTTGCAACCTGCTTTGCGTCGCGACCCTCTGCCGCTTCCTCAAAATACGCAGCGGTGTCGCGATCCGCAACGATGACGCTGGCATCATACGCCGACAAACCACGTTCGGCGATCAATCTCGCTTTCTTGTCGTCGGGCAACTCCGGCAGCGATGCGGCGATCTCAGCGATGTAGTCATCATTGATAACAATGGGCAAAAGGTCCGGATCCGGAAAGTATCGATAGTCGTGGGCGAATTCCTTCGAACGCATCGAACGCGTCTCACCCTTGTTCGGGTCATATAATCGCGTCTCCTGAACGACCTCGCCGCCATCTTCCCAGACCTCGACTTGTCGCTCGGCCTCGACCTCGATCGCTTGCATGACAAACCGCACAGAGTTGACGTTCTTTACTTCAACCCGTGTTCGCAATTCGTCGGATCCGACCGGGCGAACAGACACGTTGACGTCCGCGCGCATCGATCCTTCTTCCATGTTCCCGTCACACGTTCCGAGATATCGGACGATGGCGCGCAACTTCCGCAGATATGCACCGGCTTCTTCCGGAGAACGCAAATCGGGTTTGGACACAATCTCCATCAGCGCCACACCGGACCGGTTCAAATCGATCATGGAACGCGAGGGGTCTTGATCGTGCACGGATTTGCCCGCGTCTTGTTCCAGATGGAGCCGCTCAATCCCGACATCCCGCGTGACCCCATCGTCCAAGTCGAGCGTGACCGTCCCTTCACCGACAATAGGATGAAGGTACTGGCTGATTTGGTAACCTTGCGGAAGGTCAGCATAAAAATAGTTCTTTCGCTCGAAGATCGAGCGATTATTAATCTGAGCCCGCAGACCAAGTCCCGTTCGAACGGCTTGTTCAATGGCCTTTTTGTTGACCACGGGCAGCATTCCCGGCATCGCAGCATCGACCAACGACACGTTTTGATTTGGCTGCGCGCCAAACGCCGTTGACGCCCCCGAGAATAATTTTGCCTCTGAGATGGCCTGGGCGTGCACCTCAAGCCCGATGACGACTTCCCAGTCGCCGGTCTCTCCTTGCAAGACATAGGTCATATGCCGCCTCCCGGTCGGGCGCTGAACCCAGCCGCATTTTCAAGCGCGCTGGCCGCGCGAAAGAGTGTTGCTTCGTCACACACACCGGCGATCAACTGAAGACCCAAAGGAAGTCCGTCGGCATCTAGCCCCGCGGGCACAGATATCGCGGGAAGTCCCGCCAAGGACGCGGGAACCGTGAAGACATCGTTCAGATACATCGCGATCGGGTCATCCATCTTCTCGCCCTCGTAGAAGGCCGCGCTCGGCGCAGTTGGCGTCAAAAGCACATCCACGTCAGCAAACACATCCTTGAAATCTTGAGCGATGAGCGTCCGTACCTGCTGTGCCTTGACGTAGTAAGCGTCGTAGTACCCAGCGGACAGCACATAGGTGCCGATCAGAACACGGCGTTGAACCTCGTCGCCGAACCCCTCACCGCGAGTGTTCTCGTACATTTCATCCAAGCTATCGCCGGGAACCCTCAGTCCATATCGAACGCCATCGTAGCGCGCTAAATTCGATGATGCCTCCGCAGGCGCAACGATGTAGTACGTCGGTAGCGCGTACTTCGTGTGCGGTAACGAAACCTCGATTGTTTCTGCACCCATCTCGCGGAACCATGCGATACCTTGGTCCCACAACGCCTGAATCGCCGACGGCATGCCGTCGAGCGTATATTCTTTCGGCACACCGACACGCAGCCCTTTGACATCCCGCGTACATGCTGCGCGCATATCCGGAAGACCCATCGGCAGCGATGTTGAATCTTTTCCGTCATGACCGGCCATGACTTGAAGCATGATGGCGGCATCTTCGACGGTCCGCGTAATCGGACCGGCCTGATCCAGGCTTGATGCAAATGCGACGACGCCCCAGCGCGAGCACCGACCATACGTGGGCTTCATCCCGACAAGCCCAGTAAACGAGGCCGGTTGCCGGATTGAGCCTCCGGTATCGGTTCCCGTCGCCGCAATAGCGAGCCCCCCGGAAACAGCCGCGACGGATCCCCCGGAAGATCCACCCGGAACCAAGTTGGCGTTTGCACCTTCGGGTGTCCAAGGGTTCTTAACGGAACCGAAGTACGAAGTAATGTTGGCGGAGCCCATCGCGAATTCATCTAAGTTCGCTTTGCCCAGCATAACAGCGCCAGCATCACGCAGGTTTGCGCTGACTGTACTCTCGTAGGTCGGCACGAAACCTTCCAATATGTGCGACGCGGCCGTCGTTTGAACGCCTTCCGTACAGAACAAGTCCTTCATGGCGATTGGAATGCCATCCATCGGGCCTTGCGATTGTCCCTTTGCGCGGCGCGCATCGGATGCATCGGCACGTTCACGGGCCAGGTCCGGCGTTTCCGTGATAAACGCGTTCAACGTACGACCTGCTTCAACAGCCGCAATATGCTCATCAGTTAGTTCACGAGACGATACTTCGCCCGCATCCAGCGCGGCGGCGGCGGACGCGATCGTCCAGTCTAGAAGTTCAGTCATTCCACCACCTTCGGCACGGCATAGAACAGGTCTTGACGATCAGGTGCGTTTGTCAGAACGCGCTCGGCGATCTCGCCATCGTCGACGATATCGTCACGCATCGGCGTATCGACCTCGACGACGCTGGTCATCGGCGCAACCCCCTCGGTATCAACCTCGCCCAATTGCTCTACCCAACCGACGATATTGTTGAGTTCTTCTGCCAATGGGTGGAGGCGTTCGTCCGCAACGCGAATACGCGCGAGGTACGCAATCTTCTTAACGTCATCATCGGATAGCGACATTGGGCGCTCCGTCATCGATCGGAATGTTGCATGCTGCTGCTGGTTTTAGCGCGGCGCGCCCGATATGCAAGGATGCATAAGCACAAAGGCCTGGTTATCCAGCGGCGGAGAATATCTCATCCCATGCGGTATCCGACCAATGACTTAATGCAATCTCCAGAGCCGACGCCAAGGCTTGAGCGACACTAGTCGCCGGCAATGATGGCAGCCCACCTTCGGCTTTGGCATAGGCGTCCAATGTGACCCTATCGAACCGCACTTGGCCGTTGTCCAGATCGAACAGCATAACGGTGGAGATAACGTCATCACGTCCATGAACGATGTCCAAGAGATCCACGTTCAGTTGAAAAACGCGTTTTCGCTTGGACCCGTCAAACGGCACCTCGGTTATGAACATCTGCGCCGGAAAACGCACCCGAGACTCGCGACGCTCGCATACGATGCTGGCATCATAATCCGATGTCCGGACGCCTGTCGCATCCACTTCATCACCGGTTCGTCCGACAAAATGGACACGGAAACCGCATCGATGTCGCGGTCCAATATCCACTTCTCCTGTAACATCTTCGAGCAGCGCCCCATCCAATACCGGCGAAAGAACGGTACCGTAGACAAACCCGAGAGGTGCCCCATCCCGTATGGCTGCAACCCAAGCGGACTTAGGAACGCGCCCGACAACTTCTAGCCTTACACCTGCCTTTAGCTTCCCGAGCCGCTTTGCACCGGTCGCCGGTTTAGCCCGGATATTTACGTCCTTGTTGACAAGGTAAGTGCCTTTGCCAACGTTGATTGTCTCACCCATGAACGTCATTTCAGCGGCGGTTGCACGGTTCGCCGACAAACAAGCAACGAGTGCCGTAATGATGGCAATCATCGTGCTTTGTCGGTTAACCAAAGACCTCATGCGCTCTCTCATTGATCGTCCGCGCGAACACGTGCAAAGGGGCAACGATCCAGATATCGTACTGTAATAACGCCCTTGACGCCAATCTGAAAACTGGACTCTCGTTTAAATGACTTCGCCTCAAATATTTGATTCGATTGACACTTTGGTCGATTCGATTCCTAGCGGCCAGCGACTTTTGGGCCTCGATATTGGCGAGAAAACAGTCGGCGTCGCAATCTCCGATCCCTCATTCATCGTGGCGAGTCCGTTGAAGACGATCCAGCGTGGGCGCAAGCTAGGGCCGGTCATTGACGAATTGCGACACTTGATCGCTGCAGAGAATGTTGGCGGTCTTGTCGCGGGTTTACCCGTTGGGATGGACGGCATTGAGGGGCCAAAATGCCAGTCTGTGCGCGATACGATGCGCGAGGTGATGCGAAGCCTTGAACTGCCTGGCGGATTCTGGGACGAACGCCTTTCAACCGCAGCCGTCGAACGTTTCTTGGTCGCCGAAGCCGATATGACCAGGCGTCGCCGCAAGGAAGTGGTCGACAAGATGGCCGCGGGCTACATCTTACAGGGCGCACTAGATAGCCTCTCACGATGAACGACGTCGCGATCGCCATCGCTCCCATATTTTTGCTTATTGGTCTTGGGTCACTTCTGCGCTGGCGGGCTGGTTTCAATGACGGGTTTTGGCGGCTGATCGAAAAACTCACGTTCAACGGTCTCTTTCCGTCTCTGCTTTTCGTCAAAATCGCCGAGTCGGCCGTTGACTGGAATACAGGTCTAAAAATCGCGCCGACAATCGTCATCGGCATTCTCGTGACCGCAGTCGCGACAATCCCATTACGTCGACTTCTTGGCCTCGAGATGCCCGCGTTCGTTGCCATGTTTCAAGGCGGGTTTCGTTCCAACGCCTACGTCGGAATCGCCGTCGTCTTGGGCGTCCTTGGCGACACCGCAGCGGGACCGTTGGCGATCTGCATGCTTGTGGTCGGCATCACCATTAATTTCCTTGGTGTTTGCGCGCATCTCTATTGGCTGCCATCGGCGAACGCGTCCAGTGGTCTGCGCGGCGTAATCCGCGATACTATTCGCAATCCGCTGATCCTGGCGTGCGTCGCAGGTGGTGTTTTCAACGCTGCAGATTGGGGGCTACCACCGATCGTTGGACCATCCCTCGTCCTTGTCAGTCAAGCCGCCCTTCCTATGGGACTTCTCGCCGTCGGTGCCGGTTTAAACTTTGGGGTTGGGTATAAACGTATGATCCCGGTTATTGCGTCTTGTTCGCAGAAGTTGATCCTCCAACCGGCGATTACATACGCATGTGGTGTAAGCTTGGGATTAAGTGGCATGGCACTTCTTGTGCCCGTAATCTTCGCGGCGCTCCCAACGTCATCGACATCGTACGTCGTCTCTCGCAGGATGGGGAGCGACGCGGATTTGATGGCAATGATCGTTACCGTGTCGCATCTTGCTTCAATGATTACCCTACCCGTACTCTTGCTGATGATTTAATCCCATCACATTCATTTGATTTTGCGCATGCGAAGCCGGACGGCAGACTGCGGTTTAATCGTTTTCGTTTAGGAGTTCTCATGTCCACAGGTCTACTGATCGCGATCGCATTGATTGCGATAGGCACTCTTCTTGTATCGCCGCGACACGCGACAGTTGATGGCTTCTTTCGAGGCAAATCACCGGATGGGGCAGCACCGACTTTACTGACGCTCGTGCTCTCCCAAGTAACGACTTGGATTTTCGCACGCTCCCTCATGAATGCCGCGATACTGGGGTATTACTACGGCATCGCCGGCACACTTGCCTATGCGGCCTATTATTTGTCATTCGTATCAGGCGCTTTGATCGTCGACCATCTCCGGTTTCGCCAGAAACATGAGAATATTCAGTCATTCCTCGCCGAACGGCACGGCAAGATCGGCACGGCTTGCTACAATGTCGTGGTCGCCGTCCGCTTGCTGTCAGAAGTATTCGCCAATCTAATTGTGATTGGTCTGATTTTCGGTGCAACCGGCACCGGTAATTATGTCATCGCGGTAATCGCCATGGCTTTGTTTGGACTTGGATATTCCATGTTCGGCGGGTTACGCGCGTCGCTAAGGACCGACGTTCTCCAAATGATGATCCTTCTGGTCGTCTTGGCCGTGATGACCCTTCAGACGATTACAGGTCCTTTATTTGACTTTGGAAGCATCCTTGAAAGCAGCCCTGAACTCGCGTCTCCGGGTTGGGTGTTGTTGGCCGTGGCGGCGCTTCAAGTCTTGAGTTACCCCATGCACGACCCTGTCATGATGGATCGTGGTTTTCTGGCCGACCGCAGAACAACGTTTCGGTCGTTCATGCATGCGGGCTGGCTCAGTGTGATTTGCATCGTCGCCTTTGGAATGTTGGGTGTTTTCGCGGGGCTTCACAAATCTAACGGCGAAGCCATGGTCGATGCGTTGACGCGCCTTTTGGGCGACGAGACCATGGTCCTATTCAGCTTGGCGTTGATTGTGTCGGCAATTTCGACCTTGGATTCAACCCTGTCATCCGCGGCGAAACTGGCCGTTTGCGACATGCGAATCGCCTCGGAGCGTCTGCGCAATGGCCGGATAGCGATGGCAGTTTTCATGTTCGGCGGTCTGGGGTTCTTGTTTCTTGGCAGCAAGGACTTATTCGGCGCCGTCGCAGTCAGCGGCACGGCGTCGATGTATCTGACGCCGGTCATCGTTTTTTCTATCTTTATGGGACGAACGGATGTCCCAACGTGGAGCTACCTGGCATCCTTTGTCACGGCGATCAGCGCCGCCGCTTGGTATTTCTTGGAGTCCAGCGGCTATATCGGAACGATGGGCGCATTGACCGGCGTTGAGCACAAATACGCAAAGCTGCTTATCCTCTGTTTCGGGGTGTTGATTATCAGTTTCAGCGCGTACGCATTGGGAATTGCTGGCAATCGGGCTCGGCCCGCCACCCAAAGTGCTTAGGAGTGTTTATACTTCGACCACGGGATAGTTCAGCAGTTTGAGGAGTTCGCCCGACTGACGATGGAATAAACGCGTCGCTTCGTCATCAAATCGGCGACGCCAGACACCGGGGTCGATATCGAGTGGCGCAACCTGGTGCGCTCGCTGAATGGCGGACTGAACCTCTTGCTCCCCGTCCGAAACATCGCAGAATCGAAATAGCCGGCGAACGATTGGCTCCGGCGAATCGGCGA
The DNA here is from genome assembly GCA_965222395.1 of Rhodospirillales bacterium. Taxonomy (GTDB): domain Bacteria; phylum Pseudomonadota; class Alphaproteobacteria; order Rhodospirillales; family Casp-alpha2; genus UBA4479. Next base: position 337,960 of record OZ244947.1, on the reverse strand, counting down.
TATCCTCGACGCGAACCTGGTAATAGCGACGGCGGTTCAAACGGCCAAATCGGCGTGCGGCGCCCACCGAACGAGACCAGTTCCTGGCGAACGTCTCTGCGAAATCAGCAAATGTCGGATACCGACGCGGAAACTCGCCCTTGGATATCCCCATATTGAAGTCCCACGCGCTTGCGGCTTCGTCGCGGCCATCGCGCAAAACATGAATCACCCTCATGTCCGGGAACAATCGATCGAGCAACTCTAACGAGAGTATATGTTCCGGAGTTTTTTCGCCGATACACGTGATGTCATCAGTATCCGGCACCCATCGCCTTAGCATCAGCATGACGGCGGTCCGCATCAAGAACTCGACATCTTCAAACGTAAAACCGGCTGCATTCCCGGGCAGACCGGCTAGCTGCATGCGATTGCCGATTTTCTCGGCATCCTGATTGTACTGATCAATCAGCTTGGCGAGGCCGGGAAACAACGAATCCGTAAAATGCCCCTCGCCCTTGCAACAGACGTTCGGATGCGCGTCCAGGCACTGCTGGACCCAGGACGTGCCCCAGCGCGTCGCGCCGACCACGAAAACCATGTCCTTGTCCAATAGCGCACCCATGTTCTCATGCGCTTTAAGGTGCTCTTCCATGCGTCGCCTGATGACCGAAGCTGAAACCCGCGGACCGAATCGGCCAGCAGGGCCATATTACTGCATGCACGCTTCACAAACCATGCATCTGCCGCATTCCGCTTGCCGAAATCATGCGCAGAGACCTATAGTGCGCGCCTATGAACGCCGATACGGCCCCATTTGGCTTCCCGCATAAACACCTCCTGGGAATCGAGGGCCTCAATCCCATTGAAATCACAGCCCTGCTCGACCGAGCGGAGAGCTATGTCGAACAAAACCGGCAAGCCGACAAGAAGCGTGCTGTCCTAAACGGCCGGACCATCATCAACCTGTTCTTCGAGGACTCGACCCGCACACGGACATCGTTTGAACTTGCCGGCAAACGGCTTGGCGGCGATGTGATCAATATGTCAGTTGCGACCAGCTCGGTGAAAAAAGGCGAGACCCTTATCGACACGGCGATGACCTTGAACGCAATGCATCCGGATGTGCTGGTCGTCCGCCATCCGGAATCGGGATCGGTCAAGCTGCTGTCCGAGAAAGTAAACTGTGCCGTTATCAACGGTGGCGACGGTGCGCACGAGCATCCGACGCAGGCCCTTCTGGATGCGCTGACGATCCGACGGCGGGTCGGTAAGATTCAGGGACTTCGGGTCGCAATTTGCGGCGACATTCTTCATTCCCGGGTCGCCCGTTCGAATATCCATCTTTTGACGACCATGGGCGCGCGTGTCCGGCTGATCGCCCCACGCACCCTTATCCCGACGGGCGTCGAGCATCTGGGCGTCGAAGTGTTCTACGACATGCGCGAAGGGTTGCAGGACTGCGACATCGTCATGATGCTGCGCCTGCAGAAAGAACGGATGCATGGAAATTATTTTCCATCGGTGCGCGAGTATTTCCATTTCTTCGGTCTGGATTACGCAAAACTGGAGGGCGCCAAGCCAGACGCCTTGATTATGCATCCGGGGCCCATGAACCGGGGTGTCGAAATCGATAGCGAAGTCGCAGACGATTTTGGGCGCAGCGCCATTCACGAACAGGTTGAGATCGGCGTCGCAGTGCGTATGGCAGCACTGGAAATCTTGACTGCAAACCTTGAGCACCAACAGCAGAGGAACCTCTGATGGCGGTTAAGGGGGATCGCATACCTGGCAGGGTCGCTTACGTGAATGCGCGCTTGCTAGACCCGGCGACGGGTCTCGACGCTCCCGGGGGCGTCTTGACCGAGGGGGAAGTCATCAAGGACCTCGGTCCAACCGTGACCGACGCGCTGGCCATCGAGGGTGTCACGGTTATCGATTGCGACGGAAACTGCCTTTGCCCGGGCTTAATAGATATGCGCGTCCACTTGGGAGAACCGGGAGAAGATCATAAAGAAACCCTGGCAAGTGCCGGGCGCGCCGCAACGAAGGGCGGCATAACGTCAATGGTATGCCTGCCGAACACGGATCCCGTGATCGACGACATGTCGGTGGTCGAATTTGTTGCGCGCCGTGCGCGACTGCAAGGCCTCAGTAAAGTTTATCCATACGGCGCCATTTCGAAGGGTCTTGAGGGTAAGGAAATCGCCGAACTGGGCCTCCTCGCGGAATCCGGCGCGGTCGCGTTTACAGACGGGTTTTACGCGCTGGCCGATGCCCAAGTGTTGCGCCGCGCGTTGATGTATGCGCGGACCTTCGACTTGTTGATCTGCCAACACCCGGAAGAACCCTCACTGGCACGAGGCGGCTCCATGAACGCCGGCGAGCAAGCAACCCGCTTGGGGTTGAGCGGCATCCCACGCCAGGCCGAGATCATAATGATCGAACGCGATATCCGCTTGATCGAATTGACCGGCGGCCGACTGCATATTGCCCATGTTTCGACGACTGAAGCTGTCGACGCGGTCCGTCGTGCAAAATCGGATGGACTTCCCGTTACATGCGATGCAACACCGCCACATTTTGCATTGAATGAGGTTGCGATAGGGGATTACCGCACGTTTGCCAAACTCTCTCCGCCATTGCGCGACGAACATGATCGTCAGGCGGTTGTTGAGGGTTTGAAGGACGGTACCATTGACTGCATTGCATCTGACCACACGCCGCAAGACGAAGAGTCAAAAAGACTTCCATTTGAGGCCGCGGCGACGGGTGGCGTGGGATTGGAAACCCTACTCCCGATTGTCCTTGAGCTGTATCACAATGGTCATATGGGACTCCTCGACTGCCTTAAGTTCGTGACGTCGGCACCGGCCGATTTGCTGAAACTTCGCGCCGGCCATTTAGCCAAAGGCCGACCGGCAGACCTGACGGTTTTCGACCCGGACCGGGGTTGGAAAGTCGATGCCGATCAATTGTCGAGTAAATCGAAGAATACACCGTTCGACGGGCGTCTTGTTCAAGGGGCCGTCATGCGAACGATTATTGACGGTCGCACCGTTTATGTTGCGGACGCGTAAGTATGGAGTCACTCGACCCAAATATGTTGAAGGTTGCGGCATTACTCGCCGGTTATTTTCTCGGATCAATCCCGTGGGGACTCGTACTGACGCGCGTGTTTACGGGAACGGATATACGGGATATCGGATCGGGCAATATTGGCGCCACAAACGTATTGCGAACCGGGAATAAGCTCCTCGCATTTCTAACACTCATCCTTGATGCCTCCAAAGGAGCCGTCGCGGCGATCGTGTTTCTTCAGTTCGGTCACGAGCCAGGTCTGATTGCGGGTGGGGCCGCGGTCCTCGGTCACAATTTTCCGATCTGGTTGAAATTCAAAGGTGGCAAAGGCGTTGCCACGACACTGGGTATGCTTATCGCCGTATCGTGGCCGGTCGGCGTGTTGTCGTGCGCGGCGTGGCTATTGACGGCGGGCACATTTCGGTATTCCTCGCTGGCATCTATGGTCTCGCTGGCCGTTGCGCCCTTTTTCGCGCATTGGTTTGTCGGTGATCAATTGCTGACATGGATCGCCGGGGGATTGGCGGTCATCGCCCTTGTTCGGCACAAGGAAAACATCAAACGCCTGGTCAAAGGCCAAGAAACCAAGATCGGACACGATAAGTCCGACGAGATGCCGCCGTCGAAGTAACAACGATCCTCATTGGAGAGTGGCGATGCTGCAAATCGCCCCTAAAGATGACCTAGGTACCGAGATCGAGACGGACGACCCGATCTATTGTGCAGCTTGCAGCCATCTGCTGACACGAGAGCGATGGTCGATCGATATGGGCGGGCACGAGCGTGTTTTTATAAATCCGGCGGGACGCGTTTTTCGTATTCGCTGTTTCGACAATGCCCCGGGAGGCTACGACATCGGGGAGCCCACGCTAGAGCATAGTTGGTTTGCAGGATACGAGTGGACCGTCACCCTCTGTCGGTCGTGCAACACCCACATAGGTTGGTGTTTCTGTGGCGAAGAAGCACCGAGGGAATTCTACGGTCTAATCAAATCGGCATTGACCACCGACCCTGGCGGTGGTCAAGCTGAAGCAGATATTTAATCGACTTTTTGGGGATGAGTTATGACGAAACCGATCATTGAAATTCATTACTGCGCAACGTGTCGTTTCGTCCTTCGCGCGACATGGATCGCCCAAGAGCTATTGTTCACGTTTGGCGAGGACTTAGGTGGATTAACCTTAATTCCGAGCGATGGCGGCGTGTTTCGCGTCCAAACCGCAGATGGTGACGTGATCTTTGATCGACACACCGAAGGTGCCTTCCCTGAGAGCAAACAATTGAAACAACTGGTTCGAGACAGGATTGCACCGGGCAAAGACCTCGGTCATTCGGATAAGGAATAACACCCGTGTCGAATGCTACAGTTTGCATCCTGATGCCCGGCGACATGGGCCACGGTGTCGGGCTGGTCTTGCGGGAGCACGGCCATGAGGTAATCACGTCACTCGATGGCCGCTCCGAACGGAGTCGCGCCCTGGCCGCGGCCGGAAACGTCGCCGATGCAGGCAGCCTAGACGACGCTATCTCTTCCTCCGACATTGTCCTATCGATCTTGCCGCCCGCTGCGGCGCCCGGACTGGCAGATGATGTTGTCGCCGCGATGGGCCGAACCGGTCATACGCCGGTGTATGTCGACTGCAACGCAATATCGACGCAAACCGCTGTCGGGATCGGTGAAGTTATTACGGCAGCCGGCGCAACCTTCATCGATTGCGGAATTGTCGGATTGGCTCCTTCCAAAAGCCCAGGCACGCGGTTTTACGTGTCAGGTCCGGACACGTCGGCCATGCGGGCGTTGGATGGCAAAGGTTTCAAAGTTGTCGACCTGGGTGATGCCCCCGGGCGTGCCTCGGCCATGAAGATGTCTTACGCCGCGCTGACCAAGGGCAGTTGGACACTTTGGACTGCCGTCCTTCTGACGGCCGAGCAAAATGGACTGTTGGGCCCGCTGATCGAAGAGTTCGAGCATTCGCAATCCGCAACACTGGCGAACATGCGGCGTATGGTACCACACCTTCCCGCAGATAGCGCGCGGTGGATCGGCGAGATGGAAGAAATTGCCAAGACATTCCGCGAAGCGGGCGTCAGCGGCGACTTCCACGATGGGGCGGCATGGGTTATGACGTTGCTCTCGGAATCGCCATTTGCGTCGGAAACCAGAGAGACCGCTGACAAGTCGCGGACGATCGAACAGGCGGTGACGGCCTACGCTGAGACCCTGGCAGCACGGGATAGGTGAGTCGCTAGACGAGGCGCAAGAGCGCCGGCGCCGATAGCTCGGCGGAACCAGACGCCGATATAAGTCCCGTGTCCAAATCGATCATTTCGCGGACATTGGTCTCCGGCAATAACGCTTCGATTGGGACACTTTCTGTCGTCGGCAATGCTAGGGCCATCGTCTCTCCAATCGCGGACGTCGCACTGACAACGCGACCCAGCGCCATATCTCTGGTCATCGCATCAAGTACCCATGAACCCCCATCCATGACACCAAATAGGTTCCCAAGAACCCGGCTGCCGATCTTTGGATTGAACCGGCGATCGACCAACCCGGACCGCGCGAAGTATCCTCGGTCCGTATCGTCAAAGGTATCCAAAATGACCTCAATATCCGGCGCCGTGAGCCCGACGAACGCCGCTTCCGCCGTACGGCAGGCATTGGATTGATCATCCTCGTAGCCATCCGCTGGACTGGCCGAGGTTGACTTAACATAAAGGCAAACCTGACGACCTAGAGTCGTGGCGGAACTCATCGCCGCGAGTGCCGCGTCGACAGGAGACATCTCGCGCAAAATTGACATCATCACGCCACTCACCGAATTGTCGGCATCCGAGTCGGCGAAGAAGGCAGCCAATTCATCCGTTTCAGCTGCGACGAATCCATGGCTGATCAGATGATTGTATCGCCCGCCAGTGTGCTTATTGGCGTCCTTCCGGTTCACTCGCGACAGGAAAATCGGCCTGTCGCACCGACCCTTCATCGCCGCGATATCCGGCATAGCCTTCGGCGCATTTTCCCAATTGATGACGATTTCCAACCAATCGACGAGGTCGGAATGGTCATTAAGGATACGTTGCATGTCCATTGTCGGCACGCCGTAACTGTAGATCTGGAAAAGCGACCCAGCTCCTTTCATTATTTTCATACGGTGGCGGGTACGTTCGTCCAAGATATCCTGTATCGGCACACGAAGACGCTTCAGACCCATTTCCCACATTGCCAAAACAGGGTAATCGTTACGTGCCATCTTGCGTTCGAACTCATCGACGCCACCTGATGGGGCGATGACCAACTCTTCGGCCCAGGCGTGCCGCATGTCGACACCGACGCTGGAAACACCACTCTCTTTTGCCTGCGGAACGCCTACGGTCGTCTGGGCGGCGGGAAGCGCCTCACCCTCGCCCATTGTGCGACCGTAAGTACGAACGTTTTCGATAACGTGTCCGTTTTCGTATACCCGGACGAGGAAGTACCCGAGCTTCGCTTCGTCGTTTCGCCCATACTGATCGCCAGGTCCGATCCGATACATCTCGCTGTAATCATGCCGGACAAAGGCGGTGGATGGCAGGATGTACATCTCTGTTTCACCGATGACGTCGTACCAGAAATTATGGACATGCCCGCAAAACAGTGCTTCGGGTTTGTGTTCCCGAATGAGGTCCAACAGCCACGTCCGGCCTGGCTCATCGATGTTGTCGTAAGAACCGTTCTCGTGCGGGTTCGAAACATATGGCGGGTAATGGGTGCATACGAATGTCCGCATATCAGCACTTTCGGAAAGCACCTGTTCCAACCATGCTTTCTGAGTTTCTTCGACCATTAGACCGGAATTGATGATCTGGGCATTGATTACGACGATGCGTAAACTTCCGTGATCGACGGAATAGTAGTGGGACCCGAAATGCTGCTCATACAGGGCGATGTGTTCATCGCAAACTGTTCCGGCGGGCATCCATGATACCGGCTTATCCCCGACGTCATGATTACCGGAAACTAGATGAAGCGGTGGCGACAAATCAGCGACCAAATCCTTGAAGTGCCCTGCGGCTTCACCATAAGTCGGCAACTCGGGCACCGGGTTCACAATATCGCCAAGGTGAATGACGAATTCCGGCTCGGCTCGATTGAGCTCGGCGACAACCTGCCGCGTCCGCGCATTGGCGAGTGCATTCGCTGGATAGGGCGAGGACGAATAGTCTTCCGCCTGGTTCATATGCGTATCGGCAACCACGGCAAAAGTTAGAAGGTGTTTTCCGGAAATGGTCATGTTTTCTCCCTGCCGCAGCTAGAGCACGGCATTTGACCGGGTGCGTCCGGCCTTGATAACTGTCATTGTCGATGTAACGACTTGAGATACTTTTTTCCAGGCCTCACCCATCGCCAGAGAAATATGGACAGAAATAACACCGGAATACCGCATGGTGGCGATCTCGACGCAGCGGAACGACGCTACGGACGACCGTCTGACGATTGGCTCGACTTATCAACAGGTATCAACCCCGTACCGTATCCACTAAACGACGTTCCAAAGTCGTGTTGGGAAAGGCTGCCCTTGCGTCAAGACGAGAACCGATTATTGGAGACGTTTCGTTCGTACCTTGACGCACCCGCAACCCTTGAGATTGTCGCGGCGCCAGGCACCCAGGCACTTATTCAGTGGCTTCCAAAACTCCGCAGGCCCGGCCAGGTTGATGTTGTCAGTCCAACCTATGGCGAACATGCCGCTTGTTGGTCGCAGTCCGGACATAATGTCCGAGAAATCGCTGATTTAGCCGACGCCGACGCCGATGTCGTTGTCCTTGTACGTCCAAACAATCCCACAGGCTCGGTCGTAACTTTGGATACACTGCGCGATTTGGCGTCTCGACAACGAAGAAATGGCGGATGGTTGGTCGTCGACGAGGCGTTTGCCGATATCGACCCGAGCATTTCTTTATCAGTGCTTCAAGACCATCAAGGGCTTGTCGTCTTTCGGTCATTCGGCAAATTTTTCGGGTTGGCCGGCATCAGGTTGGGCTTCGCTTACGGCGATCCCAGAATAGTCTCAGCCTTACGTACAGCCCTCGGTCCGTGGGCGGTATCGGGACCGGCACTTTATATCGGCAGATCAGCATATGCGGACCGAGACTGGCAAAGCGCCGCTCGCGTTCGACTGCGGGAGGACGCAGACCGGCTTTCCGATGTAATGACTCAGAGCGGAATAACCGTCATTGGTGGGACCGATCTGTTTAAACTTGGAGAGACAGAAAACGCCCAAGACATCGCGGAACGGTTGGGCCCGAAGGGCATCTTGGTGCGAACTTTCGACTATCAACCGCAGTGGCTGCGTTTCGGAATCCCTCGGTCGGATCATGACTGGCGACGGCTGACCGATGCACTGCTCACATGATCGACCTAGTCGTCCAGTAGGGCGCGTAATGCCGCCTCGAAAGACGATGGGGACTCGTACATCACCCAATGACCGGCATTCTCAATAACGGTGATGTCCGCGTCGGGATGAGACCGCCGCATGATATCTCGCCGGGCAAGTATGGCATCGCGTCCGCCACCCGTCGCATCATGCACCCCCCAAATACCTGAAACCCGGGCCGAAATCTTCGGCAGCGCATCAACGAGGTGATTGCCAAGCGACATCGGACGCGAACGAACGCGAGATCGCGCAACGTTTTTCCGATGCGTATAGATCGCCATCTCGTCGATTGCCGCAGTATTATGAAGCATCAGAATGCCAAGGTTGCTTCGGTGAATCTGGTTCTTTTGATCATCCGACATGTTCGCTTCTGGGACTTCAATACCCAGCACCCGCACGTGCAGCCCTTTGAAACCGCTTGCGCCGACGGCAACGAAATTACGGCAGCGATCTCCTACCATGGCCGCAACCCGCGATCCTATGAGGCCACCAAAGCTGAACCCCGCAAGGTCGAACCGCAAACCCTCGCCAATCACGGCATCCAAACCAGCGGCGATCGGTGCTGCAATGTCATCTGGCTCAACCGAACCAGGCGCCAATGCGCTGTCGCCCATGCCTGGCGTATCGCATGTTACGACCAAACGGTCCGACGACAAGCCTTCGACATTTGCAAGCCAGTGGGTCCAAGAACCATAACCGCCATGCAATAACACGAGCGGCGGATGCGCCGTTTCTTTTCCCCACACCTGCCAAGTCATCTCGCCGTCTCCGCACGGCGTTGTGACGATACGTGCGTGCGACAAGATTTCCTGAAGCGCGGACTTTGGATCATTCATGGGGTGTCTCATTTCGGCAGGACTGACAAGAAGACCCGAAAATGTCCGAGGAAACCGAGGTTTGCAAGGTCCGGAGTTTGGCTTCCCTAACGGGCCAAGCGTGGCATAATGCGCGCACATCACATATTCGCACGGGTCCAGGAGTACACAATGTTCGGCATGTTCGGCAAAAGCGATGAGAAAATTCAGGAGTTGATCGACAACAAGCAATACGACGAACTACCAACGGAAGTCATAGATGAGTTGGCGAAAGACTTGATCGTTACCACTGAATTCAGCATGCCCGAATATACCGTGACCAATCGGATTGAAGTAATCACTGCCGAGTGCGTGTTCGGCATGAACCTGTTTAAGGATATGTTTGCGGGAATTCGCGATATCTTGGGCGGAAGATCCGCGTCGTCTCAAAAGGTGCTTCGTGACGCGCGCCGAACCTGTCTTACGGAGCTTCGACGCGAAGCACTCATTGTAGGCGCAAATGCCGTAATCGGTGTCGATCTTGACTACAGCGAGATATCGGGAGACGGAAAAAGCATGCTGTTCGTTGTTGCCAGTGGCACTGCCGTAACCGTCGTCGCAAAGTAAGGGAACTCGAAACCGCTTATGCAAAACAATGTCGAAGAAACGGTTGGTCAGCAGATCGAGACCGTCTCCAAGTATCTGGATCTTCTCGTAGAATTTGGCATCGAGTATGGCTTTCAGATTCTGGGGGCCCTCGTCTTCCTGCTTATCGGGCTTAAGGTTGCCAGCTGGATTGGTGGCCGGATAGCGCGACTCCTCATGGCCAAAGACATTGACGTCACTTTGTCGAAGTTCATTGGAAATATCGTCAAAGTCGTCGCCATCGTCTTCTTGGTAATTATTACACTAGGCAACTTTGGCGTTTCAATTGCCCCATTGATCGCGCTCGCCGGGGCTAGCGCTTTCGGCGCGACAATCGCCATTCAAGGCCCGCTTTCGAACTATGGTGCTGGCGTTTCAATCATCCTGAGCCGACCTTTTGTTGTCGGCAACACGATTAGCTTGGCAAAAGGCGCAAGTGGTGTCGTCGAAGAGATCACCCTTGCCCACACGATACTCATGGGCGAAGACGGCGAAAAAATCACGGTCCCCAACAAGGAAATCGTCGGGAGAATTGTCGTAAACTCCGACACTCGGCGCGTGGTTCAAACCAAGATTGCCATCGAGGACGACCAAGACATCGGGATCGCGAAATCGGCTGCCAGCAAGGCCTTGGAATCGATTGACGCGCTCTCTAGCGGACCTAAGGCCGAAGTCGGTGTCCACGATTTTGCATATGGAGGCGTAATTCTAGGCATTCGGTACTGGGTCCCATCAAGCCAGTATTTCGCAGTCCGCTATAGAGTGAATGAAGGTATTCTCCGCGCACTAGATGACGCCGGTGTTAGGAGAATGCATGCCGCGGCAATCTCGGTCGCCAGTCAATCACTATCTGCGGACGATGATGAAACGGCAGAAGACAGAGTCCTCTAGTATCAGGCCTCTTCTTTGGCAGGCTTTGTCTGCGATAGAAAATCATCAATCGGCATCTCTATGTAGAGACCGCAGTCACCGGGATCGATGCCGAACCTTGAACACATCGAGACGATCTCGATTTGGTCGGCCAGCGAAAGCTCCCCATCCGCCTCGCTAATCGCGAGGCAGACTCGAATTAACAGTGCTCCGCATTCAGGGTCACGCGCTACATCCGCTACTTTTGCCATTGCGGCGTCATGCCCCGTCTCCGGGTCGGCAAGAATGGCTTCTGAATAGTCTTTGAACAAGTCGACGCCGACATGGGGGTCAAATACCTTGAGCTGATCTAGGGTTTGAAGAATTTGATCGACACGTACTTCTTCCGCGAAACTAACCTCGCCATCAGTGGTCGCCAATAAAGCACAGGCTGCCATAACCCCCTCCAGGAAGGGCCTCTTTCGCTGCCGTTCCAAACTCTCTTGAAACGCATCCAACAGTGTTGCCAAGATACCTGGCATGATATGAGTCCTTCTAAGTCGTCGATCTCGTGATGGCCAATGTACAGACTAGCGCATCGGGAGATAAGGGTGAGCGAAAAAAAACGATTTTCTGTCCGGTTGATGCGTTGGAGTGACAGCAGTACGAGCGGTCGCACGGTCACTCTGAAGCTTCCGGACGACGATAACGATCATCCTTTCAAAGGCTTACCCGTCGGATCAAAGAACGGCCAAGAAATGGAAATGGAAATCTGGGTACCGGAAAATCTGCCAGTTGCAAGTAAGACAAGGCCAACGTCGGCGACCCCGTCGAAGCAAAATCCGCGCGGCACGGTAGTTGTGGGACCACTAACAAGGCGCGTCATTCAAAATAGCGAACCTGTCGCATCTGAGCCGAGGCCGGTTTCAAGCGCACAGGGAAGTTTGCCTAAGGCGGATGAACCGAAGGGCGAGCCAACTGCATCGACGCCTGCGATACAGAATGATGCGCAACCGCCACATACGCACAAGGACCCTATCGAACCCGACACATCGGCCGAGGGCCTTGCGCAACATGCTGAAAGCAGGCACGTGGAAGAAGAGATCGCAAGCTATGCAGAACGGATGGGTCACGCCGCCGAGGCACTAGCCGCTGTCGCCGACCGCATAGGCCCGGATGATGAGGGAGAGGTTGAGGAAAATGAAGAACTGGAAGCTGAATTAGACGACGATCCGTCTCAGGTCGGTGCACGCACTGTTCGACGCGCTATCGATCTTTGCCGGGCCGTCGACAATCAGCGCGCCGGCTTCTTTTATTTTATGAGAACAATGTACCCGAACGTACCCAAGTTACCGGCCGACGGGGACGATTGGTCCAGGGACTCCAAAGCGACGCGAGACCGCGTTTGCTTCCACTGCGAAATGAACGCTCTTGATAGTCTCGCGGACGATAATGAGGCACGCAAACGCTTTGAAGAGCTTGAACACGATTTCGAGCGAACCGAACGGTTCCGCTGAGATTATTGGCCAAAATAATACGCCTTGAGGTCTTTCGTCTCGGCGACAAATCTCACGTCGACGTCCGTTCGCAAACTCGAATTAGTGTGTCCGCGCCATGATCGCGCAAAAGAAGCCATCCGTGCCGGTTGCCGCCGGTGATAAACGTAACACGGGGCTATGCGATGGTGCCGGACCACCAATTGTTTCCTGCCAAACGTCAGGGATGGAGCACAACTCGAAACCAGATGTATTTTCCAAAAACCAGTCGACTTGCTGCTCGTTCTCCTCTTGCAGCAATGAACACGTCACATAGATCAGACGGCCGCCTGGCTTAACGAGCGCCGCCCCACGGGAAAGTATCTGACGTTGTGTCTCCCGAATACCGTCCAGATCCTCTGGAGAAAACCTCCATCGATCATTCGGGTTTCGACGCCAACTGCCGGTGCCGGTGCACGGCACATCTATTAAGACACGATCCGCTCGGCGTGCCTGCTTATCGATCCACTCGTCGGGCCCAGCAGATATCACCTGACGTCGGATACTCATCGCCCCAGCCCGACGCGCACGGGGTACGAGTCGGTCCAGTCGATACGCAGACACATCGGCGGCGTAGAGATGCCCTGCAATACTTCCTCGCTCTCCCATACACGCTGCCAACGCAAGAGACTTCCCGCCGGCTCCCGCACACAGATCGACGACGATCATTCCCGGTCGCGCGTCGGTCAGAAGTGACACCAATTGGGAACCTTCGTCCTGAACCTCGACCCAGCCGTCCTTGAATGCGCGCGTACCGGCTAACCTCGCTCTGCCTTGCAGACGAATTCCAACCGGCGACAAGGGTGTCGGCACACAGTCGATGTAATCCTCGATCAATCGCCGGATGGCTTCCTCCGGCGTTGTCTTCAAGGTGTTGACCCGAACATCCACCGGCGCCGGCTGATTGAGAGCGGCCATTTCCTCTGGCAATGCACCACCCCATAGGGACTGAAACGATCGATCCATCCATGCCGGGTACTCCAATCGAACATGATCTGGCATTTCCCTGTGGATGAGTGGACGCCCGTATAATGCATCAACCAGTTCCCCCTCGGCCTCGCTAATCTGGCTCGGCAGGTATCGCGCCCCTGAAAACAAACTCGCAATTTCGTCAGGTGCGGCCCGCTCCTCCAGCATCAAGAAGGCCAGCAGGCGGCTTCGAGGATGCGCCGACATATGGACACCAGTCCGTGATATCCACCAATCCAACTTAGCCCGACGACGCAAGATCGAAAAAACCCGGCCGGAAACGTCGCGTCTATCGCCTGAACCGGCATACCGCCGGCGGCGAAAGTAATCATCGATGACAGTGTCCGGCGGCTGCTGAGAGTCGGCGATTTCAGCGAGCAGTTCGATGCTCGCTTGGATCCGCGCCCCCGGTGTCAAGGTCGGCTCCTAGCCGCCGGAACGGTAATTGGGTGCTTCGCGTGTAATGGTAACATCGTGAACGTGACTTTCTCGCAGGCCGGCGTTCGTAATTCTCCGAAACTGCGCATTTTCCCGCATGGCCGCGACGCTGGGGTTACCCGTGTATCCCATCGCCGATCTGAGGCCACCGACAAGTTGGTGAATCACGGTACCAATAGGTCCTTTATATGGCACGCGACCTTCTACCCCCTCAGGTACCAACTTCAGACTGTCTGACACTTCTTCTTGGAAATATCGATCTGCCGAGCCGCGCGCCATGGCGCCAAGGGATCCCATCCCACGATAGGCTTTGTAAGATCGACCTTGATACAGCAAGACTTCGCCGGGACTTTCGTCCGTCCCGGCAAATAACGAGCCGATCATTACGGCTTCCGCCCCTGCCGACAAGGCCTTGGCAATGTCGCCGGAATATTTGATACCGCCATCGGCGATACACGGAATATCTGCTTCCCGACAGACGCGTGATGCCTCGATCACGGCGGTAAACTGAGGCATCCCCACACCAGCTACCATTCGTGTCGTGCAGATCGTCCCCGGTCCAATGCCGATCTTGATACAGTCGGCGCCCGCATCGATAAGTGCTTGCGCGCCGTCCGGCGTCGCCACGTTTCCGGCGATGACTTGGGCGTAATTCGACAGCTGCTTGATCTTGGTGACCGACTGAAGCACGCCGTCGGAATGCCCATGTGCCGTGTCGACAACAAGCACGTCGCTCCCCGCATCAAGCAGTGCTTCCGCTCGCTCGACCCCGGCATCCCCGACGCCAACAGCTGCGGCCACGCGCAATCGGCCCTGCTCGTCCTTGCACGCGTCCGGGAATTGGCGCTCCTTTTCCATGTCCTTAACGGTGATCAAGCCGACGCATTTGAAATCGTCGTCAACAACCAACAATCGCTCGATCCGGTATTGGTGCAACAGGCGTTTCGCTTCCGCACGTCCGACACCCTCTCGAACCGTAATCAAGGGCATCTCCGGACTGTCTTTCGTCATCAGCTCGCTGACCGGTTGCTCGGGCTTATCCGCAAAACGAACGTCCCTATTTGTCAGGATTCCGACGAGCTTACCCGACGACTCGACAACCGGCATTCCAGAGAACCCCGTCTCCGCTTTGATTCGCAAAGCGTCTGCAAGCGTCTGATCCGGACCAATCGTCAAAGGATCAGACACCATGCCGCTTTCATATTTCTTGACCCGCCGAACCTCCGCGGCTTGTTCATCTACTGTCATATTCTTATGGAGCACGCCGATACCGCCAGCCTGCGCCAGGGCAATCGCCAGATTGTGCTCCGTCACCGTGTCCATCGCCGCTGAAACCAGCGGGATGTTCAGGCCGATCGTTCGGGTTAGCCGTGTGCTGGTATCCGTCTCGTGAGGTAAAACTCGAGAGCCTGCGGGAACCAACAGCACGTCGTCAAACGTGAGCGCTTCTTCGATTTTTGGTAGGGCCATGCCGCCTCCGGATGCACTGTGGCGATTGGCGCGTCATCATACACACGGCGAAGGCTTACACAAGCGCACCCGCGCGGGCGGCGGAACTCAGGTCTTGCTGCCGCGAAAACCCAGCGCAATGACATACATTTCCGCCGAATCACTTCGGCTCGCAGGCGGTTTCGCATGTTTTACAGTTTTGAATTCCTGTTTGAGCATCGCGAGGAGATCGTTCTCCGTACCCCCTTGCAGTACTTTACCGACGAATGTCCCGCCTGGCGCCAGGACCTCCGATGCGAAGTGAATGGCAACTTCCAAAAGCGCAATGATACGGAGATGGTCGGTTTGCTTGTGTCCGGTTGCCGCTGCGGCCATGTCGCTAAGGACCACATCGGCCGGCCCGCCCAGCATCGATTTTAGTCGCATCGGGGCTGTGTCATCCAGAAAATCGCCCTGAATAATCTCAGCACCAGGGACAGGATCAACATCAAGCAAATCAATCCCAATGACCTGCCCAGTTGGGCCCGTCCTGTCGACCGCGACCTGCGTCCAACCACCTGGCGCCGCGCCGAGATCAATGACACGCGCCCCCGACTTCAGAAACCCAAACTTGTCATCCAAGTCCGTCAGTTTAAAGGCAGCACGGGAACGATAACCCAGGCGCTTTGCTTCTTGGACGAATGGGTCATTTAATTGACGCTGCAACCATCGTGTCGAGGATATCTTGCGACCTTTCGCCGACCTAACCCGGGTGTGCAGACCACGAGTCCCGCTGCCGCGAGAGCCCGATTTCTTTCCTTTCCGCTCCGCCATTCTTTTCCGCCTTTTGTTAGGTTTGTGAACGAACGAGGCGTGGACCGACATTGTCAAAACCGTCAGCAGCCATCAACTCGGCCAGCAGTCCTTCACGAATTCCGCGATCAGCGATACGAAGTTTACCAGCGGGCCATCGACTACAAACCGTTCGAAGAATCGCAAGTCCCATCAACATCAGGTCTCCGCGCCCGTGCCCCAGGCATGGATGGGCGATGCGCTCCCGTGACGACATGCGGGCAAGTTTTGCGCTAATCTGGCGAATACTATCAAAACGAATCTCTAGACCGTCGACCCGGCTCCGGTTGTAGCGCGGCAAATTCAGATACATTGCGCCCAACGTCGTCACCGTTCCAGACGTGCCAATCATCCTCACGTCATTTTCAGCGATCGCTGCGGCGATGCCGTTACGGGTATCGAACGGCTCAAGGGCCCTATCAATCCGCTCAAGAAGCGGCGAGAACACGTGACCTGGCAAGGATTCGGGTCCGAATTCATCGCGCAGCGAGACAACCCCGAAGGGCAATGAGACACTATCGAGAAGATGCGCCGGCTGACCGCGACGCGTTTCGACCCAAGACACTTCCGTCGATCCACCGCCAATATCGAATACCAGGGCGTAGTTGTATCCCGACCGCAACAATTCCCCGCAACCCGCAACGGTCAGGGCTGCCTCCTCGTCAGTGTCGATGACTTCGAGGGATAGCCCTGTTTCTCGCTCAACACGGTCCAAGAATACATCGGCGTTGTCAGCTTTCCGACACGCCTCCGTCGCGACCGCACGAACCGATGTCGAGTTTCTCCGGCCAATTCTATCGGCGCATTGTGCAAGTGCCGCAATCGTTCGATCCATTGCCGAGGAATCCAAGAGCTTCGTTTCCGCAACGCGTTCGCCGAGTCGAACAACGCGCGAAAATCCGTCAACGACATGGAACCCGGCGTCAGCCGGAACCGCGACCAACAGTCGGCAGCTGTTCGTCCCAAGATCAATGGCCGCATAGGACTTCTCGGACGTCATAGCCTTCGGAACCGCGCCTCGACGATGTCGGGCCGGGGCGTTTGCACGCCGTCTCCTCCCATATATCGATCATCCTACATCGCGGGGCTCCACGCCGGGCCACCGTCATTCGTTTGGGCATATTAGTGAAGCTCGCATCCGATAGCCAGCATGACCACAGACAGGAAGCACACGGCGCTTTTGGTCCCGCGTGCCTCGATCGAATATCGCCTCGCGTCAATCCACTGAAGCTATCTTCTCACCGGCCGAATGCGGCTAAAATCGTCCAGAATCGGGCAGTCCGGATGGGCGTCACCTGGACACAAATCGATGAGCCCCCTCAAACCATCGCGTAAGTGCCTGAGGTCTTCCAATCTTCGGTCTATTTCTTCCAGTTTTGTCTCCGCCAGGGCCTTTACATCTGCGCTTGCCCGGTTCTCATCGCTCCAGAGTGCAAGCATTTGCCGACATTCGTCGATTGAAAAACCGATTTGCCGCAAGCGTTTTACGAACCCCAACTTCTGCAACGTATTTTGATCGTAATCTCGATAACCGTTCTCGCGCCTGGCAGCACAGATCAAACCAATATCGTCGTAATAGCGGATGGTCTTGGTCGGCAATCCTGTCTTCGTTGCAGCGTCTTTGATATTCATCGCCGTCCCAATCAAATGGGTTGAGGTCGCCAGCGCCGAAGCATAAGCGAACTTGTGACAACTGTGACCGAACTCATCGCCATCGCCGCCCCCGCGAATTCGGGGCTCAAATAACCGAAAGCCGCCAATGGCAGGCCGATCACATTGAAAATGAACGCCCAAAACAAGTTCCAACGAATTCGTTGCCATGTGGCACGCGCAGCATCGAGCGCCGCGAAAACCAATCGCGGGTCCGGGCGCATTAAAGTGATTCCTGCGGTCTCCATCGCAACATCGGTCCCGGACCCCATGGCGATGCCAACATCCGCAGATGCGAGAGCCGGCGCGTCATTGAGGCCATCCCCGACCATGGCAACAACATGCCCTCGGATTTGTCGCTTTTCGATTTCCAAGGCCTTCAAATCGGGTGTGACCTCAGCCATCACCGAGCCCAGCTTCAAGGTCTTAGCAATCGTCTCAGCGGTCCTTTTCGCATCCCCACTAAGCATGCCGGTCTCGATACCCCGCGCACCCAGTGCTTCTATGGCCGTCGGCGAATTATCGCGCAAGCGATCTCGAATGCTGAATATGCCTATCAATCTTTCGTCTGCCGAAACAAAGACCGGCGTCGCCCCACTCTCGCAGATACTTTCTATCGTTGGCGCAACGCTGCTGACATCGACGCCCACGCCACCCATCATCTCGGAATTACCCAGAGCAACGTCCGTTCCAGATACATGGCCGGCAACACCTTGCCCGACTGCCGCTGCGACCCCGGTGGCCTGCCGCAATACCGTCCCGCGATCTTGCGCATAAGACACGATGGCGCGCGCCAAAGGATGCTCGGAATTCGCCTGGATGGACGCAGCCAAAGACAACATCTCCGCCTCGTCGCCAAGTAGATCCATAACCTCAATGACTTCTGGATATCCGGTTGTCAGGGTTCCTGTTTTGTCGAATAGAACCTGATCCACCTTATGCGCCCGCTCCAGCACATCAATGTCACGGATCAGAATTCCCGCGCGGGCTGCGGCCCCCATCCCCGCAACGAGAGCGGTCGGGGTTGCCAATCCCAAAGCGCACGGACACGCAATGACGAGTACCGAGACCGCTGTGATAACTGCAGTCTCGACATCCGAGCCGACGGACAACCAGCCAACCAATGTCACCATCGCCAGAAGAACAACAACTGGGACGAAAATCGCACTGATACGATCGACAAGACGCTGCACTGGCGCCCTGCCCGATTGTGCGCTCTCGACCAAATTTATGATTCTGCTGAGTGTCGTCTCGTTGCCGACTCGCAAAGTCCTGATATCTATCGCGGCGATGCCATTGATTGAGCCACCGGTCACTGTGTCTCCAGGCTCTTTCAGAACCGGAATCGCTTCACCCGTGATAAGCGCTTCGTCGACTTCAGACGCCCCTTCGATCACTTCTCCATCGACCGGTATACGCTCACCCGGGAGGACGCAGACGACATCATCGACTTGGACCAGTTCGGCTGCGACTTCGACGACTTCGTCACCGCGTCGCACGCGCGCAACATCGGGCCTAAGGTCCATCAACTGCCGGATGGCTGACGTCGTTGCTCTTTTGGCACGGGATTCTAGCAATTTCCCTGTCAAAACGAGCGTAATGATGACCGCCGACGCCTCAAAATATAGATGAGAGGTTGTCGCAAGGCCCTCTCGCGCCATGATCCATGTACTCAGTACGAACGCCGCACTGGTTCCCAATGCGACAAGGACGTCCATATTGCCAGCGCCGCCGCGGAGCGACACATATGCCCCCCGATAAAATCGAAACCCAAGGACAAATTGGACAGGTGCCGCCAGAAGCATCTGTTGCCATGCCGGCAGATGAAAAGGCACACCGACGATTGGAAATACCATCATGGCAACCAGCGGCGCGGTCAGCATCGCGCCAAGAAATACCGACCACTGATCGCGCTTCAGTGCCTTGCCATTGTCGTCCGGGTCGAGCGAACTCTCTCGATGCGGCGTTGCGGTGAAGCCCGCCTCCTCCAATGCGGATATCGCCAAACCCTCGGCCGTCGAATGGTCGTTGACCAAGAGTGTGGCCCGATCCAAGGCCAGATTCACATCGGCACGCTCGACAACCGGAACGGCATCCAACGCCCGGGTCGCGCGGGCAGCGCAACCGGCGCACGTCATTCCTTTGACGTCTAGAACGAGTTGGGACGATTGAACGGACATTCGTCGATCATAAACCTTCCTGTGACTAGAAGGTCAACTTTCGATGTCGCTCCCAGTGGCTGCCGTCTCAGCCGCGCTTTTCAAGGACCGGTGTTGGGTGCATGCTTGGGGTGTGCGCGTTAACATAAATTTGAAGCATTGGTGCACCGGACAGGAAGCATGCCCGACGAAAGCAAAACGACTGAGCCGCAGAAACCATCTGATACAAGCTCCAACGCCGCGAACACGGCAACACCTGTAACCGGCAAAGCACGTATCAGGCCGGCATTTATTGTCGCCGCCGGCGTACTTGCGATCGGGCTGTACTTTTTGTCGACGGAAGTCTATCAACGCTTGAACTATATCTTCGAGGAAGATGCGCGTATCCATGCGGACCTTGTGACCATATCGTCAAGGGTGTCCGGATGGATCACCGAAATGCCAATCGAAGAGGGCGACCGAGTTGAAATCGGCGCCGTGATCGTTCAGGTCGACGATCGCCAATCCCAGATACTGTTGAGCGAGCTTGAGGCACAGTATGCGGGGGTCGACGCCGAGCGCACCCGGTTGGCGGCGGAACGCGAACTGACGTCCCTACAAATAGAGAGTCGGCTCGTATCTGAGAAATCGCGCGCCGCGGCCTCGGAAGTTGCGGTCTCCTCACTTCGCCCGCAGTTGGAATTGGCAAGACGTGAGCTTGATCGCACCCGCAAATTGTTTGAGACGAAAGTTGCATCCCGGCGTCAGCTGGACCAAGCCGAGACCCAACACCAACAATTGGACCGCGAGTATCGCATCGCGGTTGCAGATATGACTGCCGCGCAGTCTCGGGTGATCGAAGTCGAAGCAGACCGTGCCCGACTAGATGTCTTGGCGGCAGATTTGCTCGTCTTGGAGCAGCGAAGCGCTGAAATTCGTGCCCGGATCGAAAGCCAGCGCCTCGATGTCGTTGATCGGACCGTGAAGAGTCCGCTGAGCGGCATCATCGATAAAACGTTTGTCGACGTCGGAGAATATGTAACGCCTGGACAACGCCTCGCCCTGGCCCACAACCCCGAAACCGTATGGGTCGAAGCAAATATCAAAGAGACGCAGATAAGAAAGTTAAGCGTGGGTCAAATCGTCGGCATACGCGTCGATGCCTACCCCGATGAACAGTTCGAGGGAACAGTGGCAAATCTTGGCACCGCTGCGACAAGCCAATTCGCGCTGCTACCGACACCCAATCCAAGCGGGAATTTCACAAAAATCACACAACGGCTGCCGGTACGTATTGCGATAACTGAGTCCGATGCCCGGCTGCACCCGGGCATGATGGTTGAGGTCAAAATCGCGGTTACGGAGTAGCCGAACATTGGCCGATACCTACGACAACCCGACGATACAGGCACAGTTTGACCGTTTCGGCCCATCTTATCGATGGTGGGTCACCATCGCCGGCCTAACCGGCGCAATCGCGATGATCCTTTCGGCAACCATCGTCAACGTCGCCGTCCCAAGTATCATGGGTGCCTTTGGCGTTGGTCAGGATGTGGCGCAATGGGCGGCCACAGCGTTTCTCGCCACCATGGTCGCCAGCCAACTTCTGAACACTTGGATGGTCCGCGCCATGGGTCAGCGCCTAGCCTATGGTTTCACTCTAACGGTATTTACGGCCGGCGCATTCATCTGCGCATTCAGCCCCAATATCGATGTCTTAATCGCCGGGCGCATAATGCAGGGGTTCTCAGCCGGTGTAATTCAGCCACTGGTACTTGCGACAATGGTTGCGGTATTCCCGAAAAACAAACGTGGTTTCGCCGTCGGCATGTACGGCCTGGGGGTGACACTGGCGCCTAGTTTTGGACCGTTGGTCGGGGGTGTGACGATCGATGCGCTGACCTGGCGACATGCCTTCCTGATGCCGCTTCCGCTGGTCTTGTTCGCCTTTGTTGCCGGGCTCGTATTCATGCCGACAAAGAAGCTCGAAAGACGTTTGCCGCCGTTTGACTGGTCCGGCTTTGCACTGATTTGCCTAGCGTTGATCTGCGTCATGAATGCGATCGGAAATGGACAACGCTGGGGTTGGTCCTCCGACAAGACCCTTGTAACCGCGTTCCTCGGCGTCGTCGCCTTTGTCGCTTTCTTGTATTCTCAGCTTCGCTCGAAACACCCCTTATTGGATCCCACGCTGTTTCTGGACCCAAAATTTGCCGCCGCGATGGCGATCGCGTTTGCCTTCGGCGCCGGGAATTTCGCGACCAACTATGCGATCCCGGTTTTCGTTCAAACAGTTCAGTACTTTTCGCCGACCCACGCCGGGCTCGTCCTGGTTCCCGCAGGCTTGTTCTTGGTCATGCTGATCCCAGTTTCCGGCCGGCTAGCCGACACGGTGCCCCCCCAGTATCCAATCACCGTGGGCTGCCTCATCTTCGCAGTAGCCAGCTATCTAATGTCGAAGTCGGATATCAACACCGCATTTTGGACAATGGCTGCCCTTACTGTGTTTAGCCGCCTTGCCATCGGATTTGTGATGCCGAACTTGGGCGGTGTCGCGATGCGGTCTATTTCGACAGAGAAACTAAACGCCGCCGCCGGGGCGTATAATTTTATTCGTCAATCCGGCGGTGCGTTCGGCGTCAACATTACCGCCGCCTTGATCGAGTTTCGAAGCGCCAACCACGCGGACTGGTTGACAGCGACGCAAACTTCGGAAAACGATTTTACACGTGAGCTGATGGATAAGACAGACCAGTTGCTGCGCGAGGGTGGACTGCCCGACTTGGCGCGAGAATGGGGAACGCTCGATTATCTAGGTCAAACGATTTACGCCCAGGCAAGAACGTTTGGATTTCAGGACACTTTCTTGATCACATCCATCGCCTTCGTCGTGGCGTTGATTCCGTGTCTCATTCTCGCCCGATCGGGTCGCAACCAATCACCTTCAGGTTGACTAGGACCGATCAGGTCGCACAGCCGTTGGGTCGTGTCATTGCGGGCCGTCGATCAGATAAAGCACGATCGCTTCCCGATCGTCGGTCGTCCAAAATTCAAGCCCGTGTCGAAGTGCTTTGGGCAAACGTGCATCTAGTAACGAGCCGTCCGGTCGCAGGCCTGTTTCCATAGCACGTTTGAGGTTCTCCTTCGTCCAGCCGTTTTCCAGCAAGCCTGTAGGCGAAATATCCGGCGCATCTAGCCCGACAAAGAACTCGCCACCTTGGTATCGGCGCTCCGACAAACGAGCGCCGAGTAAATTGCGTGGCGTATGGCACGTAGCACAGTTAACAAGTGCACGTGCCAAGTACCTCCCGCGATGCCACGCGGGTGATCTTCCCTCGACTGGCGTCAACACCTCGGGCCGAGCAAAGACACGTTGCCAAAACGCCAACGTACCGTTTTGTGAAAAGGGAAACGCAGGGTCATTCGCGGTCGATTTGCCCGGAGACTTCGGCAAAGCCTGAATCGCGGCCCACAAATGGGCGATGTCCTGATCCGTTAGCGACGCAAAACTAGTATAAGGAAAGACGGGGACAAGCGACCGTCCATCGCGAGAAACGCCATGCGTCATGGCACGTGCGAACTCATCAAGCGACCATCCGCCGATACCGTCAGTCACGTGAGCAGAAATGTTGGGGGCGTAAAAAACGCCAAATCGGGTGTCCAACCTCCCACCGCCAGAGAGAACAGAGGAAACGTTCGAAATATCCGTATGGCATGAGATGCATCCACCAATCTGCAGCAGGTACTTTCCCTGGTTGGCGTCTCCGGTCATACCGTCCAAGGTTCGCTCGGCGTTTGTGGGCTGCCATACAGATTCAGCGACAATTACAGCAGCGGCAAACACGGTCATCATCGCCGCCAGGACAACCATCACTTGGGGCTTAAAGGCTGCATGCATGTTACTTCGGCCTCGATATCTGACACATACTTTCCGGCTTATCGTAAACTGCCACCTTGCCTATACGAATGCGCAAATTATACATCGCGTCCTCCCATAAGATACGCCATGACACAGGATGCGAAACGGAATGGAGTATCTCCGGATAGGACCTTATCTAACGGTGACGTCGAGACACTTGCACGCCTTCAGCTCATTCGTTCAGAAAACGTTGGCCCAATTACTTTCTTCAAACTTTTAGAGCGCTTTGGGTCCGCAATCGGTGCTCTCGAAGCCCTTCCCGATCTCGCCCATCGCGGCGGCAAAAAACGCATCAGTATCTGTGCACCTGAAATCGCCGAAGCGGAATTGGAACACGTTCAGACAATGGGAGCATCAATGGTACATTGGGGGACATCGTCCTATCCGCCCCTACTTGCACATATCGAT
Organism: Rhodospirillales bacterium; assembly: GCA_965222395.1. Taxonomy (GTDB): domain Bacteria; phylum Pseudomonadota; class Alphaproteobacteria; order Rhodospirillales; family Casp-alpha2; genus UBA4479. The sequence goes on along the minus strand of OZ244947.1, from coordinate 313,861 downwards.
GATCCGCCGCCGATATTGATCGTTAAAGGTCACACTAGCCTACTCCGAAAGCGGGCGATCGCATTAGTCGGTGCGAGAAACGCATCAATCAACGGTCAACGATTTGCGCGACAAGCGGCATCGGAGATCGGCGCTGCGGGATATCTTGTCACTTCCGGGATGGCACGAGGCATAGATACGGCCGCGCACCAAGGTGCTATCTCACGCGGGACGATTGCCGTACTTGGCGGTGGCGTTGACGTCGTCTACCCGCGCGAAAACGAAAAACTATATGCCGAAATCGTCGAAAAAGGTGCGGTCTGCTCCGAGGTTCCTCTTGGGACGACACCTCAAGCACGTCATTTCCCGCGACGGAATCGAATTATTTCCGGGATATCTCGTGGGGTCGTCGTTGTTGAAGCAGGTGCAAGGTCGGGGTCATTGATTACGGCGCGAATGGGCCTGGAACAGGGGCGAGAGGTATTTGCCGTTCCAGGTGCACCGCAAGATCCTCGCGTAAAGGGCACCAATATGCTGATTCGCGATGGTGCAATGCTGACTGAGAGTGCAGAAGATGTCTTGATCACGCTGAAGGAACAAGAGTCCTGTGCATTCTATGAGAGACCACAAACAGTATTACATGACGCCCCGATTCTCGAGAACGAGGATCAGAACCTGCCTATTGCTCGTGATCACCTTTTGACGGCGCTTAACTTTGGGCCGACCGATGTCGACGATGTGATTCGAGAAACCGAACAATCCCCGCAGGCCATCGCCACCGCGCTGCTTGAGCTTGAACTGGCGGGACGTGTCGCCCGATTGCCTGGCAACCGAATTTGTTTGGTTGCCGAATAGGCTTGATTATCAAATTGAAGCCGCAGCGCCAATAAATGAAATCCATCATAACTCGTTATTTTAAATGAATATTTCCGGGCTACTCCCCGTGGACCAACCACTCGAAAGAAAATTCGCCTGTTGACGGAGACGCGTTTTGTCGCCAATTGTCCCGGGCTTTGGTCGTCGACGGCGACCTGATCAGAAGAACAATTTTGGGATATGCGGATTTAAATGACCAACGTTGTCGTTGTCGAATCGCCAGCAAAGGCCAAGACGATAAACAAGTATCTCGGCGCGGATTATACCGTGTTGGCGAGCTACGGACACATCCGCGACCTCCCGTCGAAAGATGGTTCCGTTGATCCCGAGCAGGAATTTGCCATGACCTGGCAGATCGATAGCCGATCAAAGAAGCACGTGGACGAGATCGTCAAAGCGGCAAAAAAAGCTGATGCAATTTATCTGGCGACCGATCCGGACCGGGAGGGCGAAGCCATTTCCTGGCACATCCAGGAGGTGTTGCGCGACCGAAAGGTGCTGGATGGCAAATCTGTAAAGCGCGTCGTATTCAACGAAATCACGAAGTCGGCGATCCAAGACGCATTTTCGCACCCTCGCGATCTCGACCAAGAACTTATCGATGCGTACATGGCGCGCCGGGCGCTGGATTATCTGGTCGGCTTCAACTTGTCGCCCGTCCTTTGGCGCAAGTTGCCGGGCTCCCGATCCGCTGGCCGCGTCCAGTCCGTTGCTTTGCGCCTTATATGCGACCGCGAACTCGAGATCGAGATGTTCAAGGCGGACGAATACTGGAGCGTCGACGCGACCTTCGAAACGCCGCGTGGTGAGAAGTTCAATGCTGCGCTGACGCACTTGAATGGCGATAAACTGACGAAACTGTCGCTTGGATCGGAAGCAGCGGCGATGAGCGCCGTCGGCGCCGCGAAATCCCGAAATTTCTCCATCGGGAAGGTCGAACGTAAACAAACACGCCGTTATCCGTCTCCGCCGTTCACAACATCCACGATGCAACAAGAATCGTCTCGAAAGCTCTATTTCCCGGCGCGCAAGACGATGCAGGTGGCGCAGCAACTTTATGAGGGCGTCCAGATCGGTGGCGAAAGCGTCGGCCTTATCACCTATATGCGGACAGATGGCGTTCAGATGGCGCGTGAGGCGATTGCCGCGTGTCGCAACCTGATTCAAGAAACCCACGGCAACGCTTACCTTCCGAATGTACCGAGAGAGTACAAATCAAAGGCCAAGAATGCACAAGAAGCCCATGAGGCTTGCCGTCCCACCGATGTGCGTCGCGTGCCCGATGACGTAGCGCCATATCTTTCAGCAGATCAGTTGAAGCTATATACCCTGATTTGGCGGCGGACTGTTGCCAGTCAGATGGAGGCTGCGGTTCTCGATCAAGTCGGCGTCGATATCGTAACCGCAGACAAAGCGGCGACCTTTCGAGCGACGGGCTCAGTCATCGCCTTTGATGGGTTCATCAAGCTCTACCGCGAAAGCCGAGACGAACGTAAAGAAGATGACGAGAGTTCACGCATCCTTCCGGATATGGCCGAGGGTGAAGATGTAAAGCGGCTCGACGTCACCCCGGAACAACATTTCACTCAACCGCCACCGCGGTTTAGCGAAGCGTCGTTGGTCAAAAAACTAGAAGAGTTAGGGATTGGCCGACCGTCCACCTACGCGTCGATCATCAGCGTCCTGCAAGATCGTAATTATGTCCGGTTGGATAACCGCCGGTTCATCCCGGAAGACCGTGGGCGACTGGTTACGACTTTTCTTGCAAGTTTCTTCGAGCAATATGTCGAGTACGGATTTACCGCAGATTTGGAAGAAAAACTGGATGACGTGTCAGGCGGTCGAATTGACTGGCGTCGAGTCCTTGTCGATTTCTGGCTCGCATTTAAGAACAAAGTTGAAGAGACCAAAGATCTGACCGTCCGCGATGTCCTCAATGTTTTAAACGATGAACTCCGTCCGCACTTTTTTCCGGATCGCGTCGACGGCAGCGACCCGAGAAGTTGTCCAAAGTGCAAGGAAGGCGAGCTATCGATTAAACTGGGCAAACACGGCGCCTTCTTGGGTTGCTCTCGCTATCCCGATTGCAACTTCACGACCCCCCTTGGCACGGACCCGGCCGAGAGCAAGATGAATGACGGCCCCAAAAATCTGGGGACCGACCCCGAAACCGGAAAACTTGTCACCCTCCGCGTGGGACCTTATGGCACTTATGTGCAGCTCGGCGATGTCGAAGAGGTCGGGCGCAAAAAAATAAAGCCGAAACGTGCGTCCTTGCCAAAAGGCATGGACCCCGAAGAAATCGACTTATCCAAGGGACTCGCTCTCCTGTCGCTTCCCCGCTTTGTCGGGATCGACCCGCAATCAGGGATGGAAATCCGCGCCGGTATCGGACGGTTCGGACCGTTTATTCAGGTCGGCGGAACATATGTCTCGCTCAAAGACGACGATGACGACGTCCTGACGATCGGATTGAACCGCGCCGTCGCACTGCTGGGTGACAAGCCGCGCAAAGCCCCCCCCAAAGAATTGGGAAATCACCCAAAAAATAAAAAACCAATCATGCTGAAGGAAGGTCGATGGGGTCCATTTGTTCAACATGGCAAAACGATGGCCCGTCTGCCGAAGGATATGGATAAGGAAAGTGTGTCGTTAGAAGACGCCATCGCCCTTATCGATGCAAAGACAGGTGGCGCACCGACAAAGGCGAAGGCTGCGCCAAAAAAGAAGACGACGGGCAAGAAGTCCGCCTCTACAAAAAAGAAGGCGACCACGAAGAAGGCAGCCTCCAACTAGCCGAGTGATACCCGGTCTATCGCTCGATTATCCCTTGTGGTGCGAACCTAGCGCACTTACTTTCCGTCGATGGCAGACGCCCCTTTTCCAAGCAAGCAGCAAATTATCGACTTCGTGCGCGAATCCCCCGGGCGCGTCGGCAAACGGGAAATCGCGAGAGCTTTCCATCTCAACGTCGAACAAAAGAAGCAGCTCAAGCGTGTCCTAAAGGAAATGAAGGACGAGGGCTCTTTGTCTCGCGGACGCGGACAAAATCTCGATGATCCTACATCCCTACCAAATGTGACCATCATTGAGGTGACGGGTATCGATTTGGATGGAGAAGTCATTGCCCGACCGGTCAAGTGGGATGGAGAGGGCGATCCACCAACCATTTACGTCGCACCGGAACAGCGTTCCGGTCCTGCACCTGGACGGGGCGAGCGGGCCCTCGCGCGACTGACTCGAAATGGCGCCGACTACGAAGCAAAAGTCATTCGTCGTATCGCCGAACCCCCAAATGACATTTTGGGCATCATCGTAGACTCTGGCGATGGATTGCGCATAAGACCTGTCGACAAGAAAAATCGCTATGAATACGCAATCGAGAAAAACCGCGACAATGAGGTGGCGTCGGGCGATCTGGTACGCGCCGAACCCGTACGGGGCTCTAGGCTTGGTTTAAAGACGGCACGTATCCGCGAGCGCATATCTGAGGCAGATGGACCAAAATCCGTAAGCCTTATCTCCATTCATCAACATGGAATCCCCGTCAATTTTCCTAGCGACGCGAAACGCCAAGCAAAGAATGCCAAAGCTGCACCATTAGATACCCGCGACGACTTACGTAGTATTCCCTTAGTTACAATTGACGGGGCGGATGCGCGGGATTTTGATGATGCCGTCTTCGCCGAACCGGATGACGATCCTCGAAATCCGGGCGGCTTTAAGCTAATCGTCGCGATTGCCGACGTTGCATGGTACGTTCGTCCGGGCGATTCCCTTGATAAAGCCGCATTTGATCGCGGCAATTCCGTATATTTTCCTGACCGGGTCGTCCCGATGTTGCCCGAGGAGCTTTCGAACGGATGGTGCTCACTTCGACCGAACGAGGATCGACCGTGCGTTGTGGCCCATCTCCGAATCGACGCCCATGGCCAGCTTGTTTCTAAACGCTTTAAACGGGCATTGATGCGATCCGTCGCGCGCCTGACGTACGAGCAAGTTCAAAATGCGTACGACGGCGACCCGGACGAACAGACGGCTCCGCTTGTGGCGACTGTCATTACCCCGCTGTATGGCGCTTTTTCACTTCTCGAACAGGCACGAAAGCTGCGTGGCGCCCTCGACCTCGAATTGCCGGAGCGCCGCGTGATCCTTGGGGATGACGGCGCCATGACCGGGATGGCTCTACGCCAACGGCTGGACAGCCACAAACTGATCGAAGAGTTTATGGTTTTGGCAAACGTCGCAGCAGCGGAGTTTCTCGAAGAAAAGAAACGTCCCTGCATGTACCGCATTCACGACCAGCCTTCGGTCTCGAAGATCGAAGGACTCGCTGAATTCTTGGGAAGCCTCAAGATACCATTCGATAAAGGGCAAGCGCTGACGCCAAAACGCTTCAATGACATTTTGGGCCGGGTCAAAGATACAGCCCATGAGCGGATGGTGAACGACGTTGTCCTCAGGTCGCAAGCCCAAGCCAGCTACGATCCGAATAACATCGGGCACTTTGGTTTGGGGCTTCGTCGTTACTGTCATTTTACGTCGCCCATTCGCCGGTACTCGGACCTGTTAGTCCATCGCGCCCTCCTCCGCGGCATGCGACCTAGTGCCGGAAAGCTACCGGATGACCCGGGTGACTTCGAAAAACTGGGAGAGCATCTGTCGTCGACCGAACGCCGCGCTCAGGCTGCGGAGAGAGACGCGATGGACCGATATGCAGCGCACTTTATGAGCGAAAGGGTCGGCGCGTCATTCAACGCCCGCATCAATGGGGTATCCCGCTTTGGCTTGTTCGTAAGTATCGACGACGTCGGGGCCGATGGTTTGGTGCCGATCCGTACCCTGCCGGATGACTACTACGTTCATGACGAGGCCAAACATACCCTGACCGGACGTCACAACGGCATGCATTTCCGGCTCGGTGACACGATAGATGTCGCGCTGCGAGAGGCAACTCCGATAACAGGCGGCTTGCTATTCGAACTGATTAGCCGCTCTGAAGGAACGACGGATAAATCATCGTCAAGAAAGTCCAAAGGCTCCACCCATCGCGGGGCCAAACCGAGACCGAAAGGTAAGTCACGGGCATCCCGACGCAAACAACGCCGTGCGCAGAGTTCCCGCGAGACATAGGTCAGAAAAGACTTAGTTTCGCTATCTCGTATACAAATCTCTAAAACTACCGTTTAATTGGCGCATGTTGAACGGATGGTCCGCGAAAAAGGCTATAGCAGCACCGCTCATTGCACTTGCGGTCGGGGCTTGCTCTGCGTCATCGACCGACGCCCCACAGACATCTTCGAACTTTGCGCAGCCTGCAACGGCAGAAGTCATCGCCGTTGGCCTTAACAACATATCGGACAAGTATATTGAACCCGTGGACCTCAACCGACTCGGGATTGAGGGCCTACGCGGACTTGGCGCGATTGACGCCGGATTGACACTTTGGCGCGGCAAGAGCCAACTGGCGATGTACGAAAACGGCGTCGAGATCGCGCGGATAGATATTCCGGCAAAGAGCGACTCCCAGGCATGGGCGACCGCCATCGTCGCCATGACCGAGACAGCGCGCGAGCATTCCTCGGATATTCGAGGGGCGTCGTCGGAGAAGATCTTGGAAGCCATATTCGATGGCGCGCTATCCGATCTGGATATATTTTCCCGCTACGCCGGAACGGCACAAGCCATCAGCAATCGGGCTAAACGCGACGGGTACGGCGGAATCGGCATTCGATTTCGGATAGACGGCGACGCTGCCATCGTGACCCAAGTCCTAGATGCGTCACCGGCACATTCGGTCGATCTCAGGCTAGGAGACCGAATTGTCAGCATTCAAGAGAAACCTGTGTCTGAACTAACCAGCCGCGACATCACGCGTTTGATCCGTGGCCCGGTCCACTCATCCGTGAAGTTAACCGTCCTGAGGAACACTCAGGTACCGCCCATCGTCGTCGACGTGCCTCGTGCGCACATCGTACCGGAGACGGTAACGGCTCGGCGGGAAGACAATGTCGGGCTCATACGTATCAAGAGTTTCAATCAAGACACGGCTGCTGCCCTGGAAAAAGCGCTCGCGTCGCTGCTGTCCAACGAATTCCCACCGATCCATGGCCTTGTCTTGGACTTGAGAGGAAATCCAGGCGGCCTGCTTCGTCAGTCGATCAAAGTGGCCGATTTGTTGCTGACGCAAGGCGATATTCTGAGAACTATCGGCCGTCATCCTGATAGTCTTCATCACTATGAGGCCGGTGGCAAAGATGCTGCGTCAGGTATACCGCTCGTGGTTGTCATAGATGGTAAGTCCGCGTCTGCCGCCGAGATTGTTGCAGCCGCCCTACAGGATCGTGACCGGGCGGTTGTGATCGGCACCTCTTCTTACGGTAAGGGAAGCGTACAAACGGTCATCCGCTTGCCCAATGATGGAGAAATCACGCTCACTTGGTCGAAATTCGTTGCACCGTCGGGATACTACCTGCATGGCATGGGTGTCGTACCGACGATTTGCACCAGCGGAAAACGATCGCTTGATGAAGCAGACCTGATCATATCGTCGGCCTTGATGACGGAATCTTCCAATTATGCGGAGACGTGGCAACGCCGTGCCTTGTTGAGCGAGACGGACAGGCGGACGCTGCGCGAACAGTGCCCGGCCGAGAAACGTGTCGGACCGCTTGACTTGGAAATCGCCAAGCAACTTATTCTTGATAAAAGATCACACGCTCGCGCGCTCCGCATTTCCACAGTGACTGCCCAAGTCAGCAATTAATCCAGTTAATCGAGCGTGCAAATCGCTTGACTTGGACGTCGCCGACGGTATTGTGCCGCCTCTTGAATACGGCCAACTACGCAGTTAGGAACTAAGCCATGGCGAAGCCGAGCACCATACAGATTCGCCTCGTTAGCACGGCGGGAACGGGGTATTACTACATTACCAAAAAGAACCCTCGGAATTCGACCGAGAAGTTCCAAATGCGGAAGTACGATCCGGTCATCCGGAAGCATGTTCTATTTAAGGAAGCGAAGATCAAATAGTCTTCGATTACGCCTTGAACGAATGGTAACGCGCCGCGAGTTGTGGCGCGTTTTTCGTTTGTCTGCGCGGCCAGATGCCCAACGCACTTCGTAATTTAGTCTTCGAGAAACTTCTTAACCGTGTCCAAGAAATACGGCACGGAGATCGGTTTTGCGATGTATCCCTCGCATCCGCCCTCTCTGATCTTCTCTTCATCCCCTTTCATTGCAAAAGCTGTGACTGCAATTACCGGGATACTCCGAAGATCATCATCCGCTTTGAGCATTTTGGTAACTTCCAGACCTGATATCTCTGGCAACTGAATGTCCATCAATATCAAATCTGGGGTGTGCTCACGCGCTAGCTTAAGGGCGTCTCGACCGTCAACCGTCTGAACAGTTTCATAGCCATGGGCCTGCAAAAGGTCGTTGAAAAGCTTCATGTTTAAATCGTTATCTTCAACGATAAGGATTTTCTTCGCCATTTACGCCCATCCCCATTTCTTGGTCGCTCGTCCACGATCATAAGCAACCACTAATTAGATCAGAAGATGAAGTATCCGCTCATAGGTGTCAATTCGGGGCCACCGCTTTCTCTAGCGAATTACCATCGTCGAAATACTAACGTTTGATGTAAGCGCAAGTGTCATAACGGTGAGGGTCAGCGCCAAAGCAAAGGCTTTCCATGTCGCCACCTGTCATTCCTCCAATAACTCATCCTTTGCCCAGGTTGTGCACAAGGATTGCAGTTATCGGCTGACTTGGATGTGAGGACGGGCACACTAAAAAGGTTTATTCGGGCCTACTCGCCACGAACTTCTTCGACCATATCGCGAAGCCGACCAAGATCCTTAATGATCAAAGCATTCTTCCCACGTTCTACAATCTGTTTTCGAGCGAGGTCGCTCAGAACACGCGCCACTGTCTCCCGCGTCGTCGAGACCCGGCTTGCTATATCGCCATGGACCGGTATCGGTCGAATTTCAGCTTGGTTCTCACCGATCAACCCACCTCGCGCCTGTCTTAGCAAGTCGGCTTGGACACGGTTATTCGCCGCGAGTGTGCTGAGATCCATGATTCGATCCGTCGAATTTCGAATAATCCCCGCGAGACCTCGGAGAAGTCGGCAAGCTATTTCGGGATTGCCCGTAACCAAATCGAGGAAACGGTCCTGCGGGAGCGACGCGATGGTACATGTATCCAATGACATAACGCTCGCAGAGCGAGGTTGACCATCCAAGGCAGACAACTCACCGAAATGGCTCCCGGCATCCAAATCCTCAAGAGTAATTTCTTTGCCGGACAGCGAGTAGTTTACGACCCGCACGCGCCCTGCGACGACAAAATAGACATCCGTCGAATCGCTCTGTCGATCAATGATCTGTTCATGATCGGTGAACTGCCGCCACGAGCACGCTCGTGCCAGATCCGAGATTTTTGCCTCGCCCAGCCCTTCAAGCAGGCGGACAGCGCTAAGTTGCGAAGCCTCATTTTCCGACACGTGGCATTCCCCGAGCACGATGGGCGTCATTGGCACCCTGAGGTGTAACTGTTTTTTTTGAGTTTACCCGCATTATCGCCAGAAAGCGAAGCACCTATTTTGCCGAAAACGTTCGCTTTTGATAGCCTATGTCTCCGTGCAATATGTCTCAGTCATTGAGAGAACTTATGAATAGACCCAGTTCCAGACATATTGCGGCTGTCGTCCCGTGCTTTCGGGAACGCGATCACGTCCTCGACGTTTTACATCGCATGGGCCCGGAAATTAATTCGATCATCGTTGTCGACGACGCGTGCCCGGACCGCACGGGAGATTTTGTCGTTTCCCATAACAATGATCCTCGCGTCCGTGTTATCCGAAATCCCGTCAATCTCGGTGTAGGCGGAGCAACACTTGCTGGCTACGAAGTGGCGCATGAAATCGGTGCGAGTATCATTGTTAAAATCGATGGCGACGGGCAAATGGATCCAGGTTTTGTTCCGGAGCTTGTATCTCCAATCGTCAACGGAAAAGCCGACTATGCGAAAGGCAATCGCCTGCACCGGCGTGACGCCGCACGCGGGATGCCCGCCATTCGACTTTTCGGGAATATGGTTCTGACCTTGATGTCGAAAGTTTCAAGCGGCTACTGGAACATCATGGACCCAACGAATGGATTTACCGCCATTCATGCATCAGTTGCCGCTGAGTTGCCTGTCGACGACATCGCTAACGATTTCTTTTTCGAATCGGATATTTTAAGCAAACTGGCGGAACTTGATGCGGTCGTCTGCGACGTTCCAATGCGTGCCCAATACGGCGCCGAACAGAGTCATCTTTCTGTTCGGCGTGTGTTTTGGCCTTTCCTTCGTGGCCATATTCGAAATAGCGTCCGGCGACTGATCGATACCTACTTTATTCGCGATATCGCCATCGCATCGTTGGAATTGGTCTTGGGCAGCGTGTTGTTCCTTTTCGGATTTGTCTTTGGCGGGATTAATTGGTGGCTCAGTGAGGCAACCGGTGTACCAGCCACGGCTGGAACAGTTGTCCTCGCTGCGCTTCCGATCATCATTGGCGTGCAGCTCATTCTTGCGTTCATTGGCCATGATACGCGCCGTGTTCCGACCGCACCAATCCATCCTCATCTGACCATCAAGAACAATTCGTTTGACGAGGCCACTAGATAGACAGGAAGACGCCGTCTCGGCGTGGGTCTCCGGCGCCCCCCACAATAGCGCCGTCTCGCTCTGACACTAAATGCGCGCCCCCGAAGAACATATTTCGGTCCGGCCAGTTTTCGACATTCAATGGCGTATCCGGAGACATCGTTGATCGGAGGCCCTCCAGGCCGGGCTCTGCGCTGAGCTTGTTACCTTCAATATGCATACGTGGCGCCGCGACCGCGCTTTCTAAGCTAAAGTTAAGACACGCCAGATTGAAGATTACCTGGGTTAACGCCGACCGAATACGGTTAGAGCCTCCGGAGCCAAAAGCTGTCCAGGTTCCGTTCGGCGATGCCATGACGCCGGGCGTCATCATTGATGACAAACGTACATTCGGGCTCCACTCGAAAAAGCCCATCGCATTCAAATCCTCTTCACCAAGCATGTTGTTCAACATTATTCCGGTGCCGGGAATCAAATGACCGCATCCTTCGCCGTTGGATACAGTTACGGCGGCAAGATTGCCATCAACGTCTGCAACGCTGATATGGGTGGTTCCTTTATACGAAGCAGGATGTCGCAACGCCTCTTGAAGGGCTCTTGCACCGGCAATCGGATCGATGTCTATGCCGCTATCACGCCTTGCTTGATTGCTTCGCTGCATCGCATCCACCATAGCAAGAAAATGCGGCGCCTTATTTGAACTCTCAGGTGTGACGTCGCACTCATTCAATACACCAAGTGCGTGTGCCACCAATGCACCGCCAATAGCAGGGGGCGGCGTAAGATAAACATGATGCCCACGGACAGAAACCTCGAGAGGCGGCCGGTCTATCGCCCGATAAGAGAGCAGATCTTCTGATCCGATGCTGCACCCATTTAACCCGGAGATCGCTTGAGCAACCTCACCTTCGTAAAAAAAACGGGGCCCTTCGGCGCACAAAACAGTCAAGAAATCCGCGAACTCAGGAATATGAAACACGTCACCTTCGCGCTTCATTTCCGGCTCAGTCGTACGATCCGTAAGGCGGCAGAACAGTGATCTGCTATCCCGCGTCGCACGATAGATAGGACCGATAACTTCCAAGAGGTAGGCCTGAAATGCGTTGATTCGCACACCTTTGGCCGCAAGCTCTATCGCTGGTTTGGCGATTTCCGACATCGGCAGTCGACAAAACTCATCGTGAATGTGATACATCCCCGAGACTGCACCTGGCACGGCGACGGACCCCAAACCAATATGGAAGTCCTGTGTCGCCGGCCCAAAGTCGGCAACGATGGGATAGAAATCGAGTTCCCGTTCGTCGAGCTTGCGAGCCGGTGTCTGTGTGAAAAAATCTACGCATCGGACATCTCCATCCGACGTTCGGGCCGTTAAGAATCCCCCACCGCCCATTGACGCAAGGACCGGCTCGGCAACGCAGGCCGTCAAAAATGCGGAAATAGCGGCGTCAAAAGCATTCCCGCCGGCATCTAGAATGCTGATAGCGGCCTTCGCCGTTTCCTCGTGGCCGGCGGCCACGGCACCATGTCTTGGGGTCAAGTTCGTCATTTTGCTTTGGTCATTCGCGCGGAAACAGAAAGATCGTACATGTGATCTAAGAAAGCCAGCATCTCATGATGTTTTTCGCAGGTCCCTCAAAGTCGCCGAGCGGTTGACTCTGAAGCGACGAAATGATTCCCTGCGCGTTCTTGTGCGGCGCAGAAAGGATATTGACCGTGCGTATCCAACTCACGACGCTCGCAGCGGCTCTCATGTTCGTGCTATCGAGCGCGACGGTGACATTCGCGGCGGAGCCATCCCTAAACGCGGTATCATTTGAGGATGTTCCCCGCGGCGTGCCCTTGACCGTCGAGATTTTCGATAATTCCGATGAAAATCTGGCATTAAAACGAGCGTTTGAAGATGAGCTTCGCGCCCAAGGCTACGAAGTTCAAAATGGCGCAAATCTCATAATGAGTTTGGAAACACGCGACTCTTCGGGGCGATGGACCGGCGGCGGCTCAAACCGCGTTGTTCGAATTGGTAATAGCGATAATCATACTGGAACGGATGCACCGGACGTTCGCGTCAGCATCTTCGACAACGAGCGCGGCGGCATTCTTAATCCTAAACGGGGTTCGACTTTGACCCAGGTCGCTCCTAATCAGTATAGGATCGATACGTCGATCGAAGATCGATTGAATGGTCGGACCCTGTGGCAAGGTTGGGCCGTACAAGACGTTCAGGCTATCGACGATCTTGCAGGACATCGCATGTTGGTCAAACCGCTCGTATCCAGTATTGGCAAAACTGTGCGGTCGGGAGAGCCCGGCCCCAATTGATTTGACCCATTCTTCCCCTGCGAGGAATAGCGTTTCCTTGCCCTTAACGATCAAAACCGCTACCAAACGTCGCCTGCCCGAGCTTAGGGCACCTCGTCTCTTAGAGGCCGCGACGTAGAATGACCAAATCAAATGAAGATGCACTGTTGCCAGCGGGGTTAAGCGATGGCCTCCCGCCCGATGCGGGCAATGAGGCTCATATCCGTGAAGAATTGGTCTCGCACTTTGTGCAAAACGGTTTTGATCGGGCAAAGCCCCCGTTGATCGAGTTCGAGGACCATCTGTTGGCCGGCACCGGTGCGGGAATGGCATCCCAGACATTTCGTCTGATGGACCCTGTTTCGCAGCGGATGATGGGGATACGGGCGGATATGACGCCTCAGGTCGCGCGATTGGCCACAACAAGACTATCCCACTACGAACGCCCACTGCGCCTTTGCTATGCTGGTGAGGTTCTTCGAATACGCGGCACTCAGTTACGACCGGAACGTCAGTTTACCCAAGCCGGCGCCGAGATTGTTGGTACGCACAGCTCGGAAGCTGATGCGGAAATGATTATTATGGCGGCGGATGCACTTCACAAAGTAGGCGTCACTGACATCAAGGTCGACCTGTGCCAACCATTACTCGCGACTGCTATCACAGAGTCTTTTGGGCTCGATGCCGCCACAAGGGCTCGGTTTCGACATGCGCTTGATCGAAAGGACGCCGCTGAGGTCGCGACCTTATCAAAAGAGTTCGGTGTCGACTCCCATGGACTACTTCGTACTTTGTTGCTGGCGACGGGTCCCGCAGATGGCGTCATCGAAGAATTATCGAATTTACAGTTGAGTGGAGACGCCGAAAACGCCCGCGATTCTCTACTGCAGGTCGTCCGTCTTGTTCGCACGGCTGCGCCTAATCTGTCTATGACGCTCGATGCCGTCGAAAATCGCGGTTTTGAGTACCATTCAGGTGTGACATTCACGCTTTTTGCAAAAGGCGTAAGGGGCGAACTGGGGTCGGGCGGGCGTTATACAGCAGGCCATACCGAAGATCACGAGGCCGAGCCCGCAGTGGGATTCACTTTGTTTTTGGACAGCATTTTACGTGCCGTGTCGGCACCGGATCGCTGTTCACTCGTTTTCCTGCCGTCGGGCACAGGCCGCGACGTTGCAACGAAACTTCAAAGTGAGGGTTTTCGAACCATACTTGGGTATCACGAAGACAATGGAACCGAGAGCAAAGCTCGCGCGCTCGGATGCACGCATATCTGGCAGGCTGGGAAAGCTGTCAGCATCTGAAACGAACGAAAAAGAGATGGGAGGCTGTTGAATGGCCAATGTGGTGGTCGTCGGCTCACAATGGGGTGACGAAGGAAAAGGTAAGATCGTCGACTGGCTCTCTGAGCGGGCGGATGTGGTCGTTCGCTTCCAAGGTGGTCATAACGCCGGGCATACGTTGGTCATCGACGGCGTCACGTATAAGCTGAGCCTGCTTCCGTCAGGAATCGTCCGTCCTGGCAAACTCTCGATCATTGGCAACGGCGTCGTCCTGGATCCATGGGCGTTGATGAGCGAAATCGAAGCCGTCAACAAGCTTGGTGTCGAAGTTGGGCCCAAGAATCTAAGAATCGCTGAGAGTGCCACTCTCATACTTCCGCTACACCGGAATCTAGACCAAGCTCGCGAGCGCGCTGCCGGAAAAGCAAAAATCGGCACGACTGGTCGAGGCATTGGGCCAGCATATGAAGACCGTACAGCACGAAGGGCAATCCGGGTTGGGGATCTTGCGGATACCGATGTCCTAGCAGGTAAGATCGAAGCCCTCCTGTTCCATCACAATGCGTTGCTTCGTGGTCATGGCATGCCAGAAATTGACGACGAGGAGATGTTCAATTCGCTTTGTGATATGGCGCCACACTTGCTGCCGTATGCAGCGACCGTTTGGCAAGATCTCGACAATATGCGTCGTAAAGGACACCGAATTTTGTTCGAGGGCGCTCAGGGAACTATGCTAGATGTCGACCACGGGACATATCCGTATGTTACGTCTTCCAATACTGTCGCCGGGCAAGCGGCGATTGGGTCGGGACAAGGTCCCGGTGCGATTGATTTCGTACTTGGAATCACGAAGGCGTACACGACACGGGTTGGGGAGGGACCATTTCCGACCGAACTCCATGATGACGTTGGACAGGCACTCGGAGAACGCGGTCGCGAATTTGGCACTGTAACCGGCCGTGCGCGGCGCTGCGGATGGTTCGACGCCGTGCTGGTTCGCCAGGCAGTAAAGGTCAACGGTATCAACGGGATCGCCCTGACGAAGCTCGACGTTTTGGATGGTCAAAAAGAGCTAAAGGTATGTGTCGGTTATCAAATAGGCGACGAACGTTATGATCATCTACCGGCATCGACGGTCCGGCAGCGCCGAGTGAGACCGATTTACGAAACAATGGAGGGGTGGCAAGAAAGCACGCAGGGGGCACGTTCCTGGGCGGATTTGCCGGCAACAGCCATTAAATACATCCGCCGGATCGAAGAGCTTATCGAAGCTCCTGTCGCCATGCTTTCCACCAGTCCAGAACGTGATGATACGATCCTGGTTCATGATCCATTTGAAGACTAGCGGCACCATCAGACATTAACCATAGCCCCTGAATCCCAAGGAAAAACTTGCGATTTCCGCGGTTTCAGGCTTGAATATGGGAAGTTTCGTAGTTTCCCGAGATTTGGTCGGACAAGAATGTGTCTTGGCAATCTCGCAGGAATGGGACGCGGTCGATGGCAGAACAGCCTACAGACGCGGTGGAACCAGACGCTACGCCGCCCCCGTTGGGCGGCAGCGCGGTTATTCGCGATCGGTTTTATATAGACGGTAGCAGCCCGCTACCTGATCTCAATGCCCCCAACGCACGCGCTTTTGCTGTGGAGGATCGGCATGATTTGTCACGCTCGCTGTTTGCACTTGTTTGCACACCCGGTCTTCCCGTCAGAACCCAAGATATGGACAAGATTAAAGACAATCCGGGCCGGGGCGTCTTGGAACTTGTCGATTGGGACGTCGTTTTTTGGCCGATTATTAATCAACGGACCATCGTTGTAATTTACGCCCTGCCGCTCGGTGGACGAGTGATTGATGACAAGGCGAAAAGCCGTGCGAGACTGACCGAGTACGATATTCCCAGAAAGGTGATCAGCCCTCTTGTCGATGGGCTCCGGCATCTGAACTCGATCAATGTTGCCCATCGTGCGCTTCGTCCAGATAACCTTTTCTACTTGGATGAGGAATGCGAGGTCATCGTCCTCGGTGACTGCGTTACCGCGCCGCCCGGATACGACCAGCCGATCATTTTCGAGTCTTTAGAGCGGGCGATGGCATCACCCGCCGGTCGCGGCACGGGCAGCATAATTGACGACTTCTATGCCCTTGGCGCGACCGTCGTCATTCTGACGCTTGGGCACAATCCGGTTGAGAGGATCAGTGGCGAAGAACTATTGTTTCAACGCATGACCATGGGTAGTTACGCGGCGATCTGCGGAAACGCTCGCGTACCGATCCCCTTATTGGAACCTCTTAGAGGACTTCTGTCTGACGATTTCAACGAGCGTTGGGGTCTTGAACAAATCGATCTCTGGCTAAATGGTCGCAAACAGACGCCGATGCAAAAGAAGGCGGCGAAGAAGAGCGAAACTCCATATAGATTTGCAGGGCAAGACCATACGAATATCCGAACCCTCGCGCACGCCTTTAACCGCCAGATACCTGAAGCCGCCAAGACTGTAGAAGACGAAACGTTTCATGCATGGCTCCGCCGAGCCGGTGACGAACAAGAACTATCGGATACGATCAAGGGCTTTGTGGATTCTGCAAAATTCAATAAGGAATCTGCCCAAGGCAGCGAAGAGTATTTAATCGCACGCATCTGTGCGGCCATGGATCCGCAGGCCCCAATGCGCTTCAAAGGCGCCAGCGTTTGCATGGACGGCTTCGGCCCGATGTTAGCCATAGAAATGATTCGCGACGGCAACGTTCAAACGCTTGCCGAAATGGTCTCGAAGGAAATTTTTCAGTTCTGGTCCGGGGATAGGAGCATGTTTCTGGATACCCTAGATACCGCCCGCGATTTCATGCAGATGAAGCAATGGCTCAGCATTCCGGACTTTGGGTACGGTCTTGAGCGATGCGTTTATGAGCTTAATCCGGGATTGCCGTGCCAAAGCCCCTACCTAATCGAAGAGAGCGTGATCGGTATTCGCCATTTGCTGCCTGCCTTGGACGAAGCCGCCAATCATGCCGATGCGAAATCGACACCCGTTGACCGGCATATTGCGTCCTTCATTGCCGCTCGCTTCAACGAAGACATTAACCCTCACCTTCGTGCACTTGCGGCCGCCAAAGAGAGCACATCTCTGATCGGAATGTTGAGCTTATTGGCTTTCTTGCAGTGGAAACTTCGTGCTGAACCCGTATATGGGTTGGCGAGTTGGATCGGTGGTCTTATGAGCCCGGCGATCAACAGCTACCATAGCCGCACCACCCGCCGCGACATGGAACGGGAGATTCCGAAGCTTGTTCGCCGAGGCAGCCTTCCAGATCTCTTCGATATGATCGACAACGCGGAAAGACGCCAGGAAGACCAAGATGGCTATGCGGATGCAATCGAGGAGTACTCTTCCTGTGCGCAAGAAATTCAGCAAATTGAGGGCACGGGCTCAGAGTTGGTAGAAAACGCCGAGAGAACAGGTCAAAAATCAGCCGCCATGCTGTCTGTGATAACGACGATGATTGCCATATCAATTATGTTCATCTCGGAAATGCTGTGAGCGTCCCATGAACATGAAAATTATTCTTTGGGCCCTTATCATTTTCGCGCTGCTGATTGTCGTGGCTCCCGCATCCGTCTTGTTCATTATCTTCAGCATGATGCCCGGCTTGGTGGCTTACATTATTGATCGAACAGAGGAAAAATCTGCGACCTTCTGCGTTGGTGGCCTTAATTTCTGCGGGGCATTTCCATACCTCCTTGAACTCTGGCTTGGAGACCATTCGGTCGGACAGGCAATGCAACTTCTGACGGACGTATTCGTCCTTGCCGTGATGTACGGCGGTGCAGCGATGGGCTGGATGCTTTATCTTTCGTTGCCGCCCGTCATTGCCTCATTCATACAAGTCATGTCTCAAAAACGGCTTGATCAACTCAGAAGCACCCAGCGCGAACTATTGGAAGAATGGGGCGACGAGTTAATTACCGATGCGGACCTGGGTGGAGAGTTTATGACCCCCACCAGCGAAGGTGAACACGAGGGCGTTCCTGCCCCGGCCTAAGGTGTCATAACTTGGTTTTCCGGGACATCGGCGGAAACCTCGCCTGCGCAATCTGTGCGTCCTAAAAGAGTCCGAGCCGCCGGATATCATCCGGCGGCTCGCTCGAGGAGAATCGGAGACGACCCGGGGGGAGATGACTTAGGGGGGCTGGGCCGCAACCGATCTACCATCTTTACGCCAAGCAATAGAAGTCGGATCACTTAATTGGTGCTCTTTTCGATTTACTAAAATTTCTCAACTGTCTTCCTTTCCTTGACCGCATTGGAGGAACGTAAGAAAGTACGGCTAACTGTTCCGCGGGGGGCCTCAAGGTGTGAGGCTGAGATACCATCCCGTCCTCATAGTCTCGTAGAGGATGCCATGGTGACCCGTTGAACCTGATCCGGGTGACACCGGCGTAGGGATCGGAACCAGAACGCCTCGAAATCGTTCTTCCCGCCTCCGCCGTCCCGGGTCTCCACAATGACATTAGGAGGTCCCAGGATGAACATTATTCGCAAGCCAGCTACCGACGACGTGACGCATGGTGCACTGCCGGCGTCGGAAAAAATCTACATCGACGGCGAGCGTCTCGGCGGTGTCCGCGTTCCAATGCGCAATATCCATGTGCATGAAAGCGCCAACGAGCCGCCACTGACTGTGTATGATACGTCCGGAATCTACACCGATCCGGACGCCCACATCGATATTGAGGCTGGCCTGCCGCGTATCCGCGAGGAGTGGATCGACGCCCGTGGCGACACCGAGTTTTATCAGGGTCGCGACGTCAAACCGGAAGACAATGGGAATATTGGCGACGACAAGCTGGTTCCCGAGTTCCCGATCCGCAACCAGCCGCGTCGCGCAAAAGCCGGCGTCGCATCGGTCTCGCAAATGGCGTACGCGCGCCAGGGCATCATCACGCCGGAAATGGAATACGTGGCAATTCGCGAGAATATCTTGCGCGACATCTCCCCGGAAGAAGCCGCGAAGCTGAAAGCCGAAGCAGAGCGTTGGGGCGCAGATATCCCCGATTTGGTAACGCCGGAGTTCGTCCGCGACGAAGTAGCGCGAGGTCGCGCGATCATTCCGGTGAACATTAATCACCCGGAAATTGAACCGATGGCCATCGGTCGGAACTTCCTGGTGAAGATCAACGCCAACATCGGCAATTCCGCCGTCACCTCGTCGGTCGCCGATGAAGTCGACAAGATGGTCTGGGCGATTCGCTGGGGCGCCGACACGGTGATGGACTTGTCGACCGGGCGGAACATCCACAACATCCGCGAGTGGATTATTCGTAATTCGCCGGTTCCGATCGGGACCGTGCCGATCTATCAGGCGTTGGAAAAGGTCGATCGCGCCGAGGACCTGACTTGGGAAATCTATCGCGACACGCTAATCGAACAATGCGAGCAAGGCGTCGATTACTTCACAATCCATGCAGGAATCCGCCTGCGGCACATTCATCTAACGGCGGACCGTGTCACCGGCATCGTCTCTCGTGGCGGCTCGATCATTTCGCAATGGTGTTTGGCGCACCATAAGGAGAGTTTCCTGTACGAAAAGTTTGACGAGATTTGCGACATCATGGCCGCTTACGACGTTTCGTTCAGCCTCGGCGACGGGTTCCGCCCCGGCTCCGGCGCGGACGCCAACGACGCGGCCCAGTTCGCTGAGTTGGAGACCCTCGGCGAGTTGACTCAAGTCGGCTGGGAAAAAGGCTGCCAGGTGATGATCGAAGGCCCCGGCCATGTGCCGATGCACAAGATTAAGGTTAACATGGAGAAACAGTTAGACCTGTGCGGCGAAGCGCCGTTTTACACCTTGGGGCCCCTCGTTACCGACATCGCACCCGGCTACGACCACATCACGTCGGGCATCGGGGCGGCGATGATCGGCTGGTATGGCACAGCAATGCTGTGTTACGTCACGCCGAAGGAACACCTCGGCCTGCCGGACCGCAACGACGTCAAAGAAGGCGTTGTGACCTACAAGATCGCGGCTCATGCGGCGGATTTGGCCAAGGGGCATCCGGGCGCCGCGGCGCGCGACGATGCGTTGAGCCGGGCGCGCTTCCAGTTCCGTTGGGAGGATCAGTTCAATCTGGGCCTCGACCCCGACCGCGCGCGTGACTTCCACGATCAGACCCTACCGAAGGAAGCGCACAAGACGGCACACTTCTGTTCCATGTGCGGGCCGAAATTCTGCTCGATGGAAATCACCAATCTGGTCCGTGATTATGCCAAGAACGGCATGGACGAGATGAGCGAAAAGTTCAAAGCGGAAGGCGCAGAGCTGTACAAAGAGGAGTACGCCGACGAAGCAAAAAAAGTGGCAACCGGCGACGATTAAACTATCGCCAACCGCTTCTAGCCTGGGCGCGGCGAGCGCCCAGGCGTCGCGCCAGAACATCGCACCAACGCCAAAGTAACTATATCGAAATCCCACCTCGCATCCTGCCGAATATTCCCGCAACGATGTGCTGGAGGCGTGACGATCAAGAGCCGTCATTAAAGCAGCGTTCGCGGCATTGCAGAGGGCGTTGTGACGACTGACGATCTTTGAGAGTATTCGGCCATGATTCGACTCATCGGAATCAACTTTTGCGTTTTATTGGGCCTTTTACTTTTGGCCGAACTGATTTTCGGCGATTGGGTGTCCTCTCGCGATTTTGGCGCATTGAACTTGCCACTAAATACCGTACGGACCTTCGATGTGGAGAATCTCTATGGCGGTGGAGAAATTACCAACACCCGCGACTCGCATGGATTGCGCGGTGATTATGGCACGCTCTCCGATGTCGACATCCTCGCATTGGGCGGGTCAACCACGAACGAATTGTACGTCGACGACAACCACATATGGACTGCGGTTCTGCAAAGGCAGCTTCGGACCCTTGACCCTAGTTGGAGCGTCGCGAATGCCGGTGCCGAGGGACAATCAACAATCGGTCACTTGTATAATTTCGATGCATGGTTTCCGAATCTAGACGGTCTAAGTCCCAAATACGTCATAGCACTGATCGGCGTCAACGATGTCCATGTTGAGAAACATGCCCACTACGATGCGATTATATCTCCCGACACTGGTCGGAATATCGCTCAATGGTTCAAGAACAAAAGTGCCCTCTATCGCCTGCATCGGACGGTTCGAGGTATGATTGAGGCTCGTAATGCCAAAGTCATTCATGGCGGTAATGTGAACAGCGGTCCGTGGCAAGAAGTGACGCCGTCTGCATTCGATGTCAGCCAAGATATCAAATCACGTATCGATGACTACGAAACCCGTGTTAACCGCCTTATTCAAAGGATCGGAGAATTTGGCGCGACGGCCATAATCGTAACGCAAAGTCGATCCGATTATCGTGTTGAGAATGGTCGGGTCTTCGCAGCTGTCGATGGCGACGGTAATTTGTCACTCGGTAGTTTTCACCTTCAACAGGGTTTCAATACTGCAGCAATGTCAGCTTGCAGAGCCCACAAAGGCTCTATCTGCGTTGATCTCGGACGAGAACTTCGATTTGGAGATGACGATTTCTATGATTGGGTTCACACGACGGCCAGCGGCTCGACACGCATTGGCACTTATTTGTTCGAGGTTCTGAGAGAACAGATCAGACCAAAGTGATACGGCCACTAGTGGCCCAGATATGCGTCCCGAAAACGCACTCGGCACTCCGCCGGGTTCATATTGCGTTTGTATCCGGTTGGATCACCCGACTTCACACGGAGCCAGAGGAAACGCGGCCCCTGCCCCGATGTGACAAAATCGGCAGCATCCGAAAGCCCTGCCTCGGTTGAAACCGTCATCACTTTGTCGAACCCAAAACCCTTCGCGACCTCCGCCAAATTGGTGCGCTGGGACGTATGCCCGTCCTGGCCGCCGGTTTCCCCATGACCGCCGTTGTCGATGCAGATGATCGTCAGGTTCGCTGGCATCTGACTCGCGACGGTGGCTAGCGAGCCGACATTCATCATCAGTTCACCATCACCTGTAATCACCGCGATCTCCCGGTTTGGGACGCTGAGCGCCATGCCGAGCCCCATGGTCGTCGCCGCCCCCATGCAACCGGCCATGGTAAACATATTGGGGCCATCGTCGGTCAGCGCCGCGGCATCGCGCGCCGGTCCCGCTAGCCCGGTCACGAAAAGGTATTTATCTGGATCTGGAAAAATCACTGGCAGCGCGCCAATGCGATTGAGTGTAGTGTCCGTCATCTTTCCATCTCCCATCAAAACGGTTTGGCGCCGAGAAACTTCTGGCTCAATACTATTGCCGCCGACTTCCCCGCCTTAAATGTTGCGTTGGTACCTGCAGCCAACGCCGGCTCCAATTCCGACAGATCATCAACGCGAATGACCAAAACCCCCATGGCTTCCAGGATCGCATCGACGGCTTCGCCCATCGGGTATTGCCAAGGGTTCTGTTCACCATAATCTCCGCGCATGGAAACCATCATGAGGACGGGAAAATTAGCCCCCTTCACGAATGAAAGGAAATTTGGGCAATTGCCAACGCCTGACGATTGCATCATCAGGATCGCCTTCTCGCCGACGAGGTCTGCCCCGGCGGCCAGCGCGACCCCCTCCTCCTCGGTCGTCAACATCACCAATCGACATTCATTGTCCTCGTCGACCAGTTCAGCGAGCCGGGCATTTCCGGCATCCGGGATGTAACTGAAGAGCGACACGCCGGCCGCTTTGAAATGATTGAACATGGTCCGTGACCAGGCATCGTTCGGATGCGCGGCATTTGTCATGTGGGCTCCTCCCCTCGGCTTATGGGCATAGCCTAACCGCTCCACCACGTTTCGCAAATCTGGCCCATCGTGATATCGTTACAACTCGGTCGCTTGATAAGGAGAGGGATATGGGCAGCCGACTAGCGGTTTTTTTTGTCGCCGTTTTCATGGCTTTGGCATCGACGCCCGCCGTCGAGGCGCAAGGCAGCCCGGCTATGTGTCTGAAGACCTGCATAGAGACTTACGGCACCGACAAGAAACAAGCCTGTGCCCTGCAATGCGGGTACGGCAAAGGAAATCTCGGCGGCGGACAATCACGCGACTGCGGCACCATCTATAAGCAATGCCTGCGGTCGTGCGCCACCGACAACACATGCAAATCCAATTGCCGAAAACAACGGACGGGCTGTTACTAAGTTTTTTGCACTAGTTACCCGACATCATCGCCCGGCAGCGTTCAGCAAGCTCGGCATTGGACGCGTCCGTAAGCGGCTGACCGTTAAAGGTCATTTCACCGGTATTGATATTGAACCGAATGGTGCCGATGTTCAGTGACATATCCGGACTTTTCGCCACTGTTTCCGCAGCCGACAAAGCGGCGGAATCAGCGGCCGTCGAGTCAGCCGCCGTCCGTGTCGCGGTATCGCTTGCCGTCACCGCAGCGGTGTCCTGCGTGTAACCGATTTCCTGTGCTGCGGATAGTGTCGATTTGGCGCCCGACAACGCGGTGGCTACATCACTGCTCGTCGCGGCGGTCTTGGTCGCATCATAGGCTGATTGCGTCGCGGCCAATCCAGCAGTGGCCGTATCCAAATTACTTTGTGCCGTGACCGCGGCCGCCGCGAGGGCTGTATTAGTCGGATCAGCATCGGCCGCGGCTTGCGCGGCAGTGGCACCCGCAACTGCGGAATCGTAGAGGTCCTGGGCACCTGCCAACGACAGCGACGCCGAGGATACGGCGGCGTCTGTTGCCGCTACGGACTTTTCCGCTGCGATGGCCGCAGCCTTATCAGCAGCGAGTTGTTCTTCCGGCCCGTCCAGGTAGGCCGTCAAGTCTTTGGTGATATTGAACTCAAACACGTCGGGCAACGGGATCGTAAAGTTACCATCGGCGTCAGCCGGCACGACCGGATTGCCCCGCACATCAACGCCCGGTTTGTACGCAACGCCGGCACTGGCGACATGCCGAATAATCCGTTGGCAGTCGCGTTTGGTAATTCGGACTTTTTGCGTGGGCTCAGTAACTTGTGCCTCAGTTTCGGTCGATTGCGCCCATGACAAATCGCCCACCAGACCGAAGGCAATTGCGAAAACGGCAGCGGTCCCGAAATTGAACGGATGCACGCGCATACTCCTAGGTCTCACATGATCTGCCGAGAACGGCATTCATTCCGCCACGAGAATGGTAAACGAAAGATGAACCATCATCTCTTTCTTTTTTGGGAACGATCCGTTATCAGACGACATGACCGACATATCGAACTTCCATGACCGCATCCTCATCGTTGATTTCGGCAGCCAGGTGACGCAGCTAATCGCACGCCGCGTCCGGGAATCCGGGGTATACTGCGAAATTCATCCTTTCAACGCCGTCAGTGCCGAAAGCATTTCGGCGTTCAATCCCAAGGGCGTCATCTTATCAGGGGGCCCCGCCAGCGTGCACGAGGCAGAAACGCCCAGTGCGCCGAATGCCGTGTTCGAGTTGGACGTACCCGTTCTCGGTATCTGCTACGGTGAACAGACCATGGTGCAACAGTTGGGCGGCCGCGTTCAGCCGTCAACGCACCGCGAATTCGGTCGTGCGTTCGTTGAAATCACCTCCGACTGCTGTTTATTTGAAGGCGTCTGGCAGCCGGGTGAGAAACACCAAGTCTGGATGAGCCATGGCGATCGCATCGATGCCATACCAGACGGGTTCGACGTTGTCGGCGTCTCCGATGGTTCGCCATTTGCCATAATCGCCGACGACGCTAGGAAACTGTATGGCGTCCAATTCCATCCAGAGGTCGTCCACACACCAGACGGCGCGAAGTTACTGCGGAACTTTACACATGCAATCTGCGGCGCCAGCGGTGACTGGACCATGGCATCTTTCAAAGAAGAGGAAATCGCCAAGGTACGCGAACAGGTCGGTGACGGCCGTGTAATCTGCGGTCTCTCCGGGGGTGTGGACAGTTCCGTCGTCGCAGTCCTTCTGCACGAAGCGATCGGAGATCAGTTGACCTGTGTATTCGTCGACCATGGATTGATGCGGGCGAACGAAGCAGACGAAGTCGTCTCGTTGTTCCGCGATCATTACAATATTCCCCTGGTCCATCGAAATGCGGCGAACATGTTCTTGGGCGCGTTAGACGGTGTCACAGACCCGGAAGTAAAACGCAAGACAATCGGCAAGCTGTTTATCGATGTCTTCGAAGAAGAAGCGAAGAACGTGGGCGGTGCTGATTTTCTTGCCCAAGGAACGCTATACCCGGACGTGATCGAGAGCGTTTCTTTCACAGGTGGTCCGAGTGTCACGATCAAATCGCATCACAATGTCGGCGGCCTGCCGGATCGAATGAATATGCAATTGGTCGAACCGCTACGTGAACTGTTTAAGGATGAAGTACGCGCCCTTGGTCGCGAGTTGGGCTTGCCAGAGAGTTTCGTCGGCCGACATCCCTTCCCCGGCCCGGGCCTCGCGATTCGTGTGCCGGGTGCCATCACATCGGACAAGCTGGATATTCTGCGCCAAGCGGATGTGATTTATCTTCAAGAGATTCGCAATGCCGGACTTTACGACACCATTTGGCAAGCTTTCGCCGTACTGCTGCCGGTTCAGACCGTCGGCGTGATGGGCGATGCCCGAACGTATGACTACGTTTGCGCACTTCGCGCGGTGACATCAACGGACGGCATGACCGCCGATTTTTATCCGTTCGACCACGAGTTCTTAGGACGCGTATCCAACCGAATCGTAAA
Organism: Rhodospirillales bacterium; assembly: GCA_965222395.1. Lineage (GTDB taxonomy): Bacteria > Pseudomonadota > Alphaproteobacteria > Rhodospirillales > Casp-alpha2 > UBA4479. The sequence continues at coordinate 288,033 of OZ244947.1, read as the reverse complement.
CGAGGTCAAAGGTATAAATCGTGTCGTCTATGACGTTACTTCGAAGCCGCCCGGGACAATCGAGTGGGAATGACATGGACCACGTCATTTTCAAGAACCCACATCAGTTTCCCGAAAGCACAAGCCCCGGCCAGAAACGCATATTAGTCACCAGAGCAATGTTTTGGGCACACCCCCAATCACAATGACACTGCTTGGGCGGGTGGGCGCTCGTAAAATGGGCGAAATTAGCTTCCACGAGTCTGCCAAGGTTTAAGTCATAGTCCCTGAGGTTGCCCATTTTGAAATCCAGAACTTCGCAGGGATAAACATCACCGGTCTCCCCGATCACAATGATCTTGTTACCCGCATTGCAGTATTGCCCCAACGACTGTTCCGCATCGAGTTCGTCTCGGAGTCGCTCTTTCCGATTCTTCACCCTGACCGAGAGATTCCCTGTGAGCCCGCGGTTTCCACTTCTCGCCGCATTGATGGTTTTTGCCCTCTCCAGAAGCTTACGGAATCTATCCATGTCTAGATTATCCCGCGCAGCGTCGTCACAGTTACCGTGAACTTTGGCGATGATTAGTCGATCGAAATACATCTCGGCTTCGGCGAAATCGACTAGATCTCCGACGACGGCCTGATTAAAAGCAGAATACGTGACAACGATTTTGACACCCAAGTTCTCGCGTTTTTTGCGCAGCGCGGCTACGCGTCTATTCGTTTCGAGCATCCTCTGAAAAAGGCCCGGAACCTTACGTACGGCATCGTGCTCTTGCTCAGGTGCATCGACCGATAACTGCACCTCGAACTGGACCTTTGGGTGCGCCTCAGTCAGTTTTGCGAATGCCGCCTCAATTCGGTCAGGATACGCTCCATTCGTCGGAACACTGATCATCAATGGGTCATTGACGCGAGCCATATGATCCATGATCTCCGTCAAGTCTTTGCGCAAGAACGGTTCTCCGCCGGACAAGCTGATGTAAGGGACCCTACCCATACCAGTGAAAACGGTCTGAATTTCCTTCAACGTCATTTCCTTGTGCAAGTTCGCGTTCGCGTTTTCTATTTGATCCAAATAGAAGCAAAACTTGCACCGCGCATTGCAGCGCGCGGTGACGAAGAAGTTCACCTGAAAAGGTTTGCCGAATGTCGGCGTCGAAGCCGCGGCTGCCATTACTTTTCCGATTTGCATTCAACGCACTCCCGGAACCGACCGCTTGATCGTTTCGCGATTTAAGTTGAGCGTCCGCACAACGAGGATACCACACGCGGCGGCGAAGGCGACTGCATACCCGATTGGTCCTGTGGTCATAGTCTGGGCAACGGCAATCCGTGTCCGCAGGCCGATCAAAAAGTGGCGCCATGGTGACAAACGAAAGGTTAGACCGTCTTTGAACTCTCGTTTGACAACCAGAACATCCTTCAAGTTAGCGACCTTATAGCGCGCAGCAAGAGCGGCAACGAGACGGTAATCTTCTCCATGATCGTGGTCGATTTGGTAACCTCCAATTTCCGAAAATGCCGTCGTCCGCATGGTTAACCCGCTGTGAACCATCGGAAAACTCCAAACGATCTTTCGTCGAATATCATGATCCGTTAGTGGACGTTGAGTTACCACAGAGTTGCCCATTGCGCTTTCTAGTTTGAACCAGCACCCGACGGCCGCATGGTCGGGGTGCGAGTCCAGAAAGGCTACCTGCTTCTCGAGCCTTTGCGGCAAAGCGACATCGTCAATATCCAAAATCGCAAGGTAACGGCCCCTTGCTTCCTTTGCACCCGCGTTACGTGCCGCCGACGGCCCTTGGTTCGACCCCAGCCGAATCAGACGAATATTCTCCCCGGTCCAGCGCCCAACACGAGAAACAGTGTCGTCGTTCGATGCATCATCAATAACAATCAACTCCCAATCTGCGAAAGTCTGCGCCTTCACACTTGCTAAGCACGTATCGACAAACTCGGCGCCGTTGTATACAGCAACAAGAAACGACACGGTCGGCCTTCGTCCCGAATGGTCTATGGTCGAGTCCTCATTTCTTTTTGGAATCGTGTCGCGGTACTTTCACAGACACATTTCATTCCGCCAATTCATTAGGCATTTTACATTTGTTATCAGACGGTTGTGCTTTCAACCACAACGAAAACAATTTCATAAGTCATTTCGGAAATCCACCCACATCAATGACGTGTTCTCTTGAAGTGCTTTGTAATTTTTATAAAAGCTCTTATGTGATAATCGCAGTATTCCTTCGTAGATATATTGGCCAGTAACATGCTTTTCCTTCTCATTGGGCTAACCATCTTCTACACCATGCACATGGTGCCTTGGACACCCGCGTTGCGAGAGAAAATGATCTCGGGCATGGGATCTTGGGGTTATAAAATACTATTCTCCGTCGTGTCAGCTGTCGGGTTGGGCTTAGCCATTTTAGGTTACGCTGCAACCGATGGCCCACTCATGTGGTCGACCCCGTCTTTCGGTCCCCGGATCGCCTTTCTGCTGGTGCCATTCGCCTTCATTCTCGCCGTTTCCGCCTATCTGGGCTCTAACGTCAAAAGGATTACGCCGCATCCAATGGCGTGGGGGTTGGCCTTATGGGCCTTTGCGCATCTTATGAATAATGGTGAGATCGAGTCCGTTATTTTATTTGGTAGCCTGTTGATTTTTGCTTTGGGCTCGATTTACAGCGGCAACAAGCGCGGTGCCTCGACGACGTCAGAACGTTTTCCGCTGTGGCGCGATATTACTGCCGGCGTCATTGGCATGGCCCTCGCCATGGCCGTCGTCGGCAGCCACGAACGGCTGTTTGGAGTCGCCGTTGTTCCTTAGACGCCAATCATGAAGGTCCTCCTGCAACGCGTAAGCGACGCAGAAGTTTCCGCCGGAGGCCAATCGGTCGGGCGTATTGGTCATGGCTTGCTCGCGTTCGTATGCGCCGAACGTGGAGACACGCAGGACCAAGTTGCGTTTTTCGCCAAGAAAGTCGCGAAGCTAAGGGTGTTTCCGGACGAAACAGGCAAAACGAACCTCTCCGTGCAGGACGTCGGCGGTGCGGTCCTCGCCATTAGTCAATTCACCCTCGCCGCCGACTGGCGTAAAGGAAACCGGCCAGGTTTCTCGAAAGCTGAGGCGCCAGATAAGGCGGAGCCCATGTACCAATTGTTTTGCGATGCGTTGCGTGAAGTAGGAATCAATGTTGAGACCGGTGTGTTTGCGGCAAACATGCAAGTGTCACTGACCAACGATGGACCATTCACCATTATTATGGATAGCCGCGACTAATTTAGATTCTTCCAGCTATCCTCTCACGTAAGAGCGTCAAGAGCTGCCGCAATTCACGTTCCAAACCCGGTTGCGCCCCTTTGAGTTCCTGTCTAAACACGGCACGCATCGCCAGAATGTGCACTTTGACAACTTCGAGCTCGGTTCTCTTAAGTGACTTTTTGCCTTCGATGAACTTGCACAGCGAGTCCCCAATAATGGATATAAGAGGGAAACCGAAACTTCCCCCCTCCCCCCTAATGTCATGGGTCAGGTCATACATTCTCGTGATGTTTTCAGCATCGTCGGATGCGCTGGTCGATACCTCAAAGGCCTGCCATAAGCTTGTCAGGTCATCGACGGCCCAGCCTTGATAGCTGTCCATCAAATCTTCAGCAGCATTAAGCGCCCTGAGAATCGCCTGTTCCGGCGTCGGCCCACCGGTCTTACGAACCTTCGACGACAAGCGTTGCGGCGGATTCTCGAAGTGGGATTTGTCAGCCATGCCCGTTCGATGTGTAATTATTCGCGGCGTCTATCGACGCCATCATAACGGGCCTCGCGCCTTTTGACACGTCGATCCGGCCCAAAGAAATCACCCACCCGGACGAATGGTCTCTGATCGTCGATCACCGAACACAGTCGCTTGTAGAGTGCCGCTGCCGATATTGGTTTGGCCAGAAATGCTGTGACACCTGCATCGCGCGCTTGCTTGACACGATGTAATTCCGTGAACCCCGTCAGCATGATTAACGGTAGATAGGGATTTGGGCTATCTTCTTCGCCGCGAATCCGCCGAACCAAATCAATCCCGTCAGTCGGCGGCATGCGCCAATCCGTAATGACAACATCCGGTGCCATCTCTTGAACAAGTGAATAAGCCACGTCCGCGTCAGGCGCTTCATCAATCTCCTTCACGCCGAACCCCATCAAAAAACTTTTAATAAGGGAACGCATGTGCCGACTGTCGTCGACCACAAGAACGCGAAGTGATTCAAAATCGTACCCAGACATCCTTCACCGGCTCTGTATCGAAAACCCAAAGAGATGGCGGCAAGTAAGCTGTCCTGGCCGCCGCGGGGCGGTACCCTATATAGTGTCGCACGTCTCTGCAATGCGAGAAAATGATGCGTAGCCACGCCATGGACCCGGACAAATCTCGACCACGTGACGAATGGACCACCATTCGAACATTGCTACCGTACTTATGGCCCCAGGGTGAACCTGGGTTGAGACTGCGAGTTCTGATCGCAATGGTTTTTCTCGTTGCTGCAAAAGGCACGAATGTTGCTGTTCCTATATTTTACAAGCAAGCTGTCGACATCCTTACAACCGTCGGCGATGCCGCAGTCGTAATCGCAGTTCCAATCGCGCTCCTACTAGGTTACGGGTTGGTTCGCGTCCTAGCGCTAGCGTTCGGCGAATTGCGAGATGCCGTTTTTACGCGGGTCGCACAACGCGCCATTCGATTGGCGGGCCTTAAGACGTTCAGACATCTACATCGGCTTTCTTTGCGTTTTCACCTGGAGCGCAAGACCGGCGGGATTAGCCGCGCGGTAGAACGGGGCACAAAAGGTATCGAATTTCTACTTCGGTTCATGCTTTTCAATGTTCTGCCAACGATCCTGGAAGTCCTATTGGTTTGCGGCATCCTTTGGTACCTTTATGGCATCGGCTACGCAGTGCTGACATTCGCGACACTGGTCGTTTATGTCGCGTGGACTTTGATCGTCACAGAGTGGCGCCTCAAGTTCCGCCGCGAGATGAACGAGACAGATAGCGAGGCGAATACCAAAGCAATCGACAGCCTGCTCAACTTCGAGACGGTCAAATATTTTGGCAATGAAGAACATGAGGCGAAGCGGTTCGACGGCGCGTTGCAGTCGTACGAAAACGCCGCCATCAAGAGCGGAACCAGTCTTGCATTCTTGAACATCGGTCAAGCAATCATCATCTCCGGCGGTGTCACGGCGGCGATGATCTTTGCCGGATTTGGAGTCGTCAATGGAACGATGACCGTCGGCGACTTTGTGCTCGTAAATGCATATTTGCTCCAGGTTTTCATGCCGCTGAACTTCCTAGGGTTTGTCTACCGAGAGATAAAACGGTCTTTGACCGATATGGAGACAATGTTCGAACTGCTAAGGGAAAACCCGGAAATTGCTGACGCGCCCAACGCAAGGCCGCTCGAACGGGGACGCGGCGCTGTTAAATTCGATCGGGTATCGTTCGCTTATGATCCGCGACGTACCGTGTTGTCAGACGTTTCGTTCGACGTTGAAGCAGGGTCAAAGGTCGCCATTGTCGGGCCATCCGGTTCGGGGAAATCAACGATTTCTCGGATCCTGTATCGATTTTACGAGGCCTCCGACGGAACTGTAAGCGTCGATGGCCAGGATATCAGAATGGTTACGCAAGATAGCCTGCGAGCAGCCATTGGAATCGTTCCGCAAGATACGGTTCTATTTAACGATACCGTTTACTACAACATTGCTTATGGCGATCCATCCGCCTCACCCGCCGAGGTCGAGCAGGCCGCAAAACTGGCCCACGTCCATGATTTCATCATGGCACTTCCGGATGGCTATCAGTCCAAGGTGGGCGAACGCGGCCTGAAACTGTCCGGGGGTGAAAAACAACGCGTTGCAATCGCCCGGACAATCCTGAAGAACCCGTGCATCTTAGTCTTCGACGAAGCAACCTCCGCGTTAGATAGTCGAACTGAGCAAGATATCCTATCGTCGTTTCGCGAGGTGTCGCGCGACCGCACGACCCTGACGATTGCGCACCGCCTTTCCACCGTGATTGACAGCGATGAGATACTCGTTTTGCAATCGGGAAGTATTGTTGAACGGGGAACGCATACGCATCTTTTGGGCACAAACGGCGTCTACGCCGACATGTGGGCGCGACAACAAGAAGCCCAAGAGGCAGCCGAAATCCTGACCAACCTTGGCGAACCCGTCCTCGGTCCGGGCGATTAACCGGCAGTCCGGTCTACATCAGTTCATTTTGTGTTGGCCGTGGCCATCATGGGACATGCCTTTAGCGCCGACACCTTGAATGGCAACTTCCACCGTTATCTCTCCGGCATTTCGGAACTCCAATGTCACCGGAAAACTGTCGCCTTCCTTGAGAGGTGCGTGAAGTCCCATGAACATAACATGCAACCCGCCCGGTTGAAGAACAGTGGGCGTGCCTGGGGAAACTTCAATGGCCTCAACCTGGCGCATCTGCATCACGCCGCCATCCATAAGGTGAGTATGCAATTCCGTACGTTTCGCAACATCCGAACGGACGGCGACAAGCGAATCCGTCTCATCACCGCGGTTAACGAGTGTCATGTATGCTGCGCCGGCACGGGCTGGGCCTGCAGACGCCCTTGCCCAAGGCCCCTCAACGACGATCGACTTGCTATCGACCTCCGCCGCATCAGCGGGTAATGCGAAAAACGCAAAAATTGAAACGATAGATATGACCACACGCGCGACCATGACACAGCTCCTCTGATTATCCTGATAATTCTCGTGGCACGCTATGAGCTAGGGGGAAGAGCCGCAAGAGTTTTTACATGTAAATTATGTAATAAAACTTAACGATTGATCCAACCACCACCAAGGACACGGTTGCCGTCATATATGACGCACGCCTGACCCGGTGCGACACCCTCTTGAGGCTCGACAAAGGTCACCAACACGGCGTCCCCATCAGCCGAGACATCGGCATCGACGGGCTCTGTAGTCGACCGCACCTTCACTTGAACCCGCCGTGCACCACCAGATAAGGGCGTCGCGTCGAGCCAGTTGAGTTCCGACAAACTGATTCTCGGGCATTTCAATGCATCTTTCGGGCCGACCACAACGCGTCGCGACTCTGGCTCAATACGAACGACATACAAAGGTTCACCAGCCGCAACACCCAATCCGCGGCGTTGCCCGACTGTGAAGTTGATGACGCCGTCGTGCGATCCCAAAACCGTTCCTTCCAAATCGACAATATCTCCCGGGTCGATCGCACCCGGCCGCAACCGTTCAACCACACGTGCATAAGATCCATTCGGGACGAAACAGATATCTTGGCTCTCGGGTTTCTCGGCGACGGGAAGTGAAAATCTTTCGGCATGCCGACGCGTCTCAGATTTTTCTAAAGCGCCCAATGGAAAACGAAGAAAGTCTAGCTGTCCCGATGTCGTGGCAAACAAGAAATAGCTTTGGTCTTTGCTTTGATCGACAGCACGATGCAATTCAGGTCCACAAGCGCCTTGGATCCTGCGCACATAGTGGCCCGTCACCATGGCGTCCGCCCCCAAGTCCTTCGCGGTACCCAAAAGGTCATTGAATTTCACCGTTTGATTGCATCGAACGCACGGTATCGGCGTCTCGCCGCGCAGATAGGAATCGGCAAAATCATCCATAACCTGATTGCGGAAACGATTCTCATAATCCAGGACATAATGCGGTATGCCCAAGGTATCGGCCACCCGCTTCGCGTCGTAGATGTCTTGACCAGCGCAGCAAGCACCCTTTTTCTGGACCGCTTCGCCATGATCGTAAAGCTGTAGAGTTACCCCGACGACGTCGTAGCCGGCTTCAACCATCAAGGCGGCCGTTGTCGCACTGTCGACCCCGCCCGACATGGCGACGACCACGCGTGTGTCCGATACGGGCTTCTGCAGCCCCATTAAATCCATTCCATCCATGGCGCGGAATATAAGCACTCCCGCTGGCATCACAAGGCCGGTTAGCCGGCTATCCGCCAGCGGACTCGTTATCGTGTCGACGTAGGTCCTCCAACACTTCCACGGAAACCGATCGAAAATCACGCCGGTGTACGACCGTAATCACGATCACCGTCGATGCGATCAAGAGAAATGGATGCAACAGCCAAGGCAATAAGGCCAGTCCGAACGTGAATGCTCGCATTCCGCGATTAAGATTGAGTGACGCGCGTTCCAAGAACCGCGCCATGTGTTTTGGGTAAGCCGCTCGTACGGCATCGTCGCAATCACTCGGCTGCGGTGCCGCCCCAAGTAGAATCAGCATATTGTTGAATAGTCGGACCGCCCAGACGAATTTAAAGAACGCATACACGAATATCGATGTCAGACTAAACAACTGAATTTCCATGAGGATCCTGGATGCCGGACGAGCATACGCAAGTCCTCCGATAATCTCGCGGACACTTTCGATTTGACCCAGCATGGCAAGGGACCCCGCCAACAACAGAATCGATGTAGACCCGAACATCATTGCGACACGAACGAATGAGACCGCAATATTAACGTCCGGCATGCGGTTTTCCCGTTCAAGCATTCGCTCCATCCAACGCAGTCGGTAGTCGTTCATGATCACCGCTATCGGACGGCGTTCTTGCGCAACAGTGTCCGCATATGCGCTGTAGCCTAACCACGCGGTGAGGAACAAACCGAGTGCGATCACATCTAGGACTGGTATGTACGGCATGCGACATGTTAACGCGTTATGTGGTCGGTGAACCAGCGACTTCCGCGCTCATCCCTTGATCCATCTTCGCCGGCGTGGTCTAAGGATCGCCATGTCGGTATGTGCTTCTAGTTCCGAAAGCCCCGTTGCTATTTCAGCTCTGCTGTTACGCGGGTTTCGACGTTCGTGCCCGTGTTGTGGCAAGGGTCGTTTATTCGATGGGTACCTTCAGGTGGTATCGGAGTGTTCTTCGTGCGGCGAAGAACTGGGCCACATAAGAGCCGACGATTTTCCGCCCTACATCACAATTGTCATCGTCGGACATATCATCGTTCCACTTTTCATTGTCGCCGAACGATTATTCGCGCCGACGATAGTGATGCATTTAATGATTTGGTTGCCGCTCACGGCGGCGTTGACTTATTGGTTCCTGCCCCGGGCCAAAGGAAGTGTTATCGGCTGGATGATGCACCTTGGTATACGTGGGGATGAGACCCAGTAGGCTCAATAGCTGGACCTATTTGCTAAAAACGGTCAATTAGCATACACTTTCTCGTACCAATAGCGGGATGCGGAATGGCTGAGACGAACGACGCGCCTTCTGAAACGTTTGAGACTGCGGAACGACGTGAGCTGGTGGCTCACGTCTTACGGTATGAACTCTATCGTCACAGAGATATATCAGAGCGTTTAGCGCAAAGATTAGGCGTCGACGACAATCCGGATGCTTTCAATCGATCGACATGGGATATTCTCTACTATTTGATCCAGTCACACCTGCAAAGTTTTGTTCCAACCGTCACCGACATCTACCTTTCGACCAACTTATCGAAGGGCACCGCAATTAGTGGGCTGGCGGAGCTGGAAAGGCGCGGCGCAATTGCAAAAGTTCGTGACAACGAAGATGGTCGACGCCGGCTGATAACTATCTCGGAAATGGTCGCGGAAATTGTCGGTGTCTTCGTAACAGAGTGTGGCGATAGACTTGGTACCCCCCTGAGCGTCACTCATGCGATGTCGCCGACACCGGCAACTGACCTCAACGAGAATGACGACCCATTGATTGCGCTGCTCACTCAGCTCAGTCGGGAATTGCGTACACCCTTGACGGCTATACTCGGGTTTTCCGAAATGATTGCCGACGAGACACTTGGGCCCGTACAGCCGGTCGGTTACGCCGAATACGCGCGCGATATACGACGCGCTGCCGCCAATCTATTGGACTCAATGAACGATCTGGTCGATACGACGTTGGCAGATCATGGTGTCGGTATCGAGCTTACAGCAAAGTCGGCCGTCGATGTGCAAACACTCGTCGACGCCGCATGCAGAATTGCGAGCGCAGACGCCGAAAAGCGAGGGGTTACCGTGCGTCGCAAGTGGGGAAAGGTTCATGGCCCCATAATGGGCGACGAAGCGAGATTATCTCAAGCGTTCCGCAAGCTGATTGTTGCGACGGCATCGGCAGCGCGTAGAGATCAAATTGTCGACGTAGAGACCGGCACCGACAGTGAAAATAATATCACCATCCGCGTGATTTCGCCGGACTCTCCAGTAGCGTCGCCACGGAACAGCGCCGATATGCCAATCGGGTCGCCGGAAACGGACGATTTGATCCGGTCACTGCCCCTGATCCAAGCCATCGTCACTGCGCACAGCGGTAGTATCGCCGGAGAGCAACTTGGGACTTCAAAGTACGTAACTACAGTTCGTTTACCACACAGAGCTTAGCCGCAGCTGGAACGGCCTCAAACTTATAAATTCTTCAACGTGTCGCATCGTTGCAGTCGAACGGTGCGTAATTCTCGCATGTCCTTTGACATAGAAACTGGTGTGCCATACCCCCAGATAGGGGCGGGCCATGCCACGTCGTCTTTGCGCCGAGCGACGATATGAATGTGCAACTGGCTTACTATGTTTCCGATCGAAGCGATATTGACTTTGTCTGCGTCGAACACTTGTCGCATCTCGGCCCCCAAATTCCTGGCAAGCAACATCATTTCTACGAACGCCTGGTCCGCAAGATCAGACAGTTCGATTACATTTTCGACCTTCGGGACCAAAACCGTCCAAGGGAAACGCGCGTCATCCATCAAGAGTACGATGACCGACGGGTTCTCGAAGATCGGTATGCTGTCGCGCCGCAAAATAGGATCAATACCGAACACAATAGGTCTCCTTACACGAACCCCATACGGTAGAAACGTACATATAGCGATCCTATATCAACTCGGTGCACTAGTTAGCTCAGAAACGATTCGATGACACACTATCGAGAGACGAACATCTTGACCAACTTCGGAATTTCTTTCCGAGACTTTTCCGCCTCGCGAATTGTAGCGTTATGAGGGTGTTTGATCTATTTCGACCTACGCCCTCAACCGAACGTGGCCCAGACCGACGGTCGACTAGCGGACAAAGTTTCAAAGGGCTAAATCGTCGCAATGGAGCAGATCGTCGAGGCCTGAGGTTCGGCCTGACATTTAAGACCACAGAACCTTTGGCGCCGCTCGAAGAATGGTTGGCTGAGAGCTTCCCAGACCTTCACAGGTTTACTATAGAGGACATGTCGGAGGATTTGTCTGTGAAACACGTGCGGGTGATTTTTGCAAACGAAACGGACCGTGCAACGTTCCGCGAATACTTGAAAGACTATCTCCATCGATATCGCTAAACGTCAAACCAATGATGCGCAGGCTCTCTGTATACGCTGGCATGCGTCCCGTAACTCCGCTTCCGATGTCGCAAATGAAATCCGGAAAAATGGCGAAAGTCCGTAGGCCGCACCATGGACAACAGCGACACCTTCGCTTTCGAGGAAATAATCTACGAGATCCTTGTCGGTCTCAATGAGTTCCCCCGATGGTGTCTTCTTCCCAATCAAATCGGCGCAACTTGGAAATACGTAAAAAGCGCCGCTCGGAGATGGACAGTCTAACCCGGGGGCTTGATTAATCATCGACACGACCAGGTCACGTCGGCTTTCGAATTCAGATGTTCGGTCTGCCACGTAATCCTGTGGGCCTGACAATGCTGCGATTGCCGCCGCCTGACTGATGGCGCAAATACTACCCGTCGTTTGTTGTTGTAATTTCGTCATCTGCTTAATCAGGGGCGCGGGTCCGCCACAATATCCAATCCGCCATCCTGTCATTGAATAGGCTTTTGAAACACCGTTCATGGTAATGATGCGATCCTTCAGGTCGGGCGCCACCCGGGCCAATGTTGCAAACTCTTGGTCATCGAACACGATGTGCTGATAGATATCATCGCAGAACACCATCACTTTCGGATAATCGCGCAAGACCGCAGCCAATTCAGAAAGCTCCCCAGCGCTATAAACAGCGCCGGATGGGTTGCTTGGTGAATTCATCATCAACCACCTTGTAGATGATGTAATCGCCCTCTCAAGAGATGTAGGCGTCAGCTTGAATCCATCCTCGATCCCACAGGGAACGATCACCGGCGTGCCGCCGCCGAACTTGATCAAGTCAACATACGAGATCCAATAGGGTGCGGTTACAATGACTTCGTCGCCCGGCTCGACGGTTGCAACCATCGAGTTGAAAATGACTTGCTTACCACCATTGCTCGCCATCACTTCGTTCTCGGCGTATTCCAAGCCGTCTTCTCGCCTGAATTTGTCTCGAATTGCTTGTTTCAATTCCGGGGTACCGGCAGCATTGGTGTATCGCGTCTGCCCAGCCCGTGCCGCTGCAAATGCAGCATCGATCACGTGATCTGGCGTCGGAAAGTCCGGTTCTCCGGACGAAAGTGTGATGATGTCTTTCCCGTCGGCTTTCAACTCACGCGCACGTTGGGAGACGAGTGAACTCGCAGACTGTTCGATCCTGTTCAAACGCGCGGCGATCTTGATGGCTTCCATCAGCTTACTTCCTCATACCCCTTTGAATTCGGGCTTCCGTTTCTCGGCGAATGCCGTCCGCCCTTCGATGTAATCTTGGCTGTTGTGACATGCATCTACAAGGCTTTGACAGAGCGTTTCATCACGCGTAGACGCCTCTTTCACAGCTTCGCCGACAATCATTTTTGCGGCGTGAACCGACAGCGGAGCATTGGCAGCAATTCTTGCTGCCAGATCCGCTACCGCCTCGTCTAAATCGGCCAACGGTACGACGCGATTAATAAGTCCCCATCGGGCAGCGACATCTGCGGGGAACAACTCGCCGGTAAACAGCATCTCCTTTGCGTACTTTGCGGAAACAGTATCCGTTAACAGCATGACGTCGGACAGCTTGTAGCCTAGACCCAGCCTAGCCGGCGTCACGCCAAATGTCGCATCGGATGAGGAAATCTGGAGGTCGCAGAGTTGCGCCAATTCCAACCCCCCGCCGACACAAATACCCGACACCCGAGCGATGGTAGGCTTTGGGAAGTTCTTCAATGCACTATAGGCACGCGTGGTAATGGTCTCGTACCGAGAGGCCCCTGCAGCATCGGAACGAAGTGAGTCAAATTCAGAAATGTCGTTTCCGGCGCAAAAGCACTTATCCCCGGCACCACGCACGATGACGACGCGAACGTGCTCATTTTCTGACCATGCTTCAAAAACCTCCCCCATTCGTTGCCACATCGAAAGTGCCATCGCGTTTCGCTTCTCGGCTCTGTCGATGAGAAAATGACCGACGCCGTCTCGCATTTCCGTTACGATCTTTTCGGATAGATCTTCCATAACGTCTCCAAACTTGGCTTAACGACGAAGCACGGCGTGAATCATCTTGGCTCATACTTGACGCGGGGTGTCATCACGGCCCCGAACGACCGTTTATAGCATCCTGCGCTGCGCGCGCATCGTCAGACCATTGCGCCTTTATGAATGATAAGGCAGCAACGATTTCGTTGTCCGAAAGAGTACCATCGAAAGCCGGCATATCACTCTCGTAATCTGGCCCGGCAAAATGTTGAATACCGTATTTGGTGATTTCAAATAGTGCCTGATCAGTGTGGTGCCAGGTATGTCCGCTATCGTCATGCGGCGGGGCCGGCAACCGACCGTCGGTTTTCCGGGCTCTCCAGTTCGGTTCCCCTTCCAAGTTCGCACCATGGCAACTGGCACAGTTGTCGACATATATTCTTTCCCCGACTTCGATCAATGACCGCTCACCCGGCTTCAAAACGTAAACGGCCGCGTCGTCTTCGACATGAAACAATGCCATCAAGGCTGCGACGCTGAAGACCGCAACTGCCACGACGCATATCGTCACGGGACGCACGTCAACAATCTCTGAGACGGCACATCAAATTTTGAAGGCCCATGCTCAACGGATAAATCGCTCGACGTAATCCGCTCCCAACCCAACCGCCGTAAAATGGGTTCGGCAAGCGTCAATACGATCAAAAACGTCAGTTGTCCCGATCGTCCCGCCCCGTTCATCGCAATATATCAGCGCGCCGGTATTGTGGAACAGAGTGATCATTTCATCGCAATTGGAATCGACGACGAGTGTATGAATATCGCCCGGTGGCTCATAAAGATATGCCCCCGGCGTTGCCACCCAATCACGTTCCAGGTAACGCCAGGAGCCCTTGAGAACAAACCCATGAACGGGCGCGGGATGTTTGTGCCGCGACAGAAATCCGCCTCCTCTAACTTTCGTCAGATGAACCCAATAGCCTTGACTGACATTGAGGCAAAGCGGACGCGACCAACGCCCCGGCGCCAAGGGCACCCAGAGCCGCTCGTCCTCGCCGGCAAATGCGTCATCAATAAATATCTCAGAGAGGCCGTCTTGTACGTTAGGCCCGGCATAGGGATCTGGCAGACTTGGTTTCGCTATATCGTCCATCGGCGCGTCCTGGTTAATGATCGAGCCAAGGTTACGCCAGTCTCATATCTGTCGAAAGCGGTTTACATTAGATTTCTTTGTTCGTCGGGAAGATGCACTCGAAGGCCGTCCAGGTCGGCCGACATGCGGATTTGACATCCAAGCCGCGACGTTCTCTTGAGCCCAAATGTGAGATCAAGCATGTCCTCCTCTTCCTCTTCGGCTTCCGCCAATTTGCCGAACCAATCCGGATCGACCACAACGTGGCAGGTCGAACAGGCCATCGAACCTTCGCAGGCGCCCTCCAGATCGATCATGTTCCCATGCGCCACCTCGAGAAGCGAAAGACCTTCCGCTGCATTGCAAACTTGTTCCCGCCCATCGGGATGCACGAACGTGACTTTGAATACGCTCACTGACGCGCTCCAAAAATTAGATGGAATTGACGTTTTCTATCGGAAACTTAGATCGAGAAGCTCTCGCCGCAACCGCAACGGCTTTTCTCGTTCGGATTACTGAATGTGAAGCCGCTACGCAGCATGCCGTCTTCGTAATCCATCTCGGCACCGACTAGGAACATGGTCGCCATTGGATCAATAAAGACCCGAGCCCCGTCGTGCTCAACTTCTTCTTCCATCGGACGCTTCTCGTCGGCGTACTCAAACACATAAGACATGCCAGAGCAGCCCTTGGTCGAGATGCTGACACGAAGACCTGCGACCGGTTTATCGCTTCGCCCCATCAACTCGCGAACGTGGTCCGCGGCAGCGTCGGTTAAGGTAATCAACTGTTGTCCGGACATTTGTTGCCTCCGTTCGGCCTTCTACTTAAATATCTCTTACCAAGTGGGTGTTCAACCCATGCCGAGGGCGAGTTTCGCGTCTTCCGACATATTGTCGGGCGTCCAGCCTGGCTCCCAGACCAACGTCACCTCGATCACCCCTGTACCGTACAATTTGTCCACGGCATCAGCGACCATTCCCGGCATTTCACCCGCCACGGGACATCCCGGCGCGGTCAAAGTCATATCGATCTTGATATCGCCGCGGGCGTCAATTTCAAGTCCGTATATCAGCCCGAGATCGTAAATATTCACGGGAATCTCCGGATCATAAACGGTTCGAAGTGCTTCGATCACTTCGTCTTCGGATGCCGGATCCTCGCCGTCGGCCAAGGTCTCTCCGCGAACCGCCTTGAACTCTTCGCTCGGGTCAACCGGCGAGTAGTCAAAGCCAGGTATGCCGCTTGGCTCGCCCGGCATCATACCGACACTTGGTGGCGGCACAAAATCGCTGAGTTCTGGTTCCTTCGGCATTTCTGAATCGGACACTGCGTCATCTTTCATGTCTTCTGCCTCGACAGGCTTGATAGGTTTCAAAAGTGGCTCGCTATGGGTTGATTCCTTCTTCTTAAAAAGACCGAACATCAGGAAAACATCTCCTTCACCGTCAGAAGCGAGTCATAAAGCGCATCGATTTCCTGCTTTGTATTGTACAAACCAAAGGATGCACGCGCGGTTCCCGGGATGCCAAATCGATCCATCAATGGCTGCGCGCAGTGATGGCCTGTCCGCACCGCTACGCCGGCACGATCGATAATGGTGCCTATATCCGATATGTGCGCGTCGTCCATGACGAATGATACAATTGACGCTTTATCGTCGGCGTTTCCAATGATGGAAAGGCCCTCAATGTTGCCAAGCCGCTCCGTCGCATAGTGAAGAAGTCCAACCTCGTGAGCGGCAATGTTATCGAGACCAATACCTTCCACGTAAGTCACCGCCGCCCCGAGGCCAACGGCTTCGACAATGGCGGGGGTGCCTGCCTCGAACCGATGCGGTGCTGGTTGAAACGTTGTTTCCTCGAAGGTCACCCGATCGATCATCTCGCCGCCGCCTTGGTAGGGCGGCATGCTGTTCAGTATGTCCAAAGGTGCCCAAAGGACACCGATCCCTGTAGGTCCATAGAGCTTGTGGCTTGAGAACACATAAAAATCAGCGCCGATCGCCTGCACGTCAATCTTGGTGTGCGGTACGGACTGGCATCCGTCGATCAGGACTTTCGCGCCCGCGGCATGGGACTTTCGAACGATCTCCTGGACAGGAAGCACCGTCCCCAGAACGTTCGAAATGTGTGGTACCGAAACAAGTTTAGTGCGCGAAGATAACAGCGCCTCGAACTCGTCCATCAAGAAATTGCCATCGTCGTCGATCGGCGCAACTTTAATGACGACACCTTTCTCCGCCCGCAACAATTGCCAGGGCACGATATTCGCGTGATGCTCCATCACCGTCAGGATGATTTCGTCACCCTCGGCAAGGAATTTGCGCCCATATGTCGCCGCCACGAGGTTGATAGATTCGGTGCCGCCCTTGGTCAAAATGACCTCATCCGGCGACGAAGCATTCATGAAACGCGCCAGCCCGTCTCGAGTATCTTCGAACGCCTGTGTCGACATCTGGCTTAACTTGTGGTTGCCACGATGAACGTTGGAGTAGTAGCGCTCCATGCAGTCGGTCATTGCCGAGATCACCTGCTTTGGTTTCTGTGCGCTCGCACCATTATCCAGATAGACCAGTGGTCTGTCGTAGACGGTCTGCTTAAGGATTGGGAAATCCGCCCTCACGGCGTCGACATCGAATGCCTGTAAGGAGTTGTCCCCGGCCCGCGCCACAGTAACAGCTGGATCGGACATCAGGCGCTTTCCTTCCATTCATCGGCCAAATAGCAGTGCGCCGGCAGCCAGTGCAATATCCGGTCGTTGAACGCCGCTTTTACGCTCTCGTCCGAGATCTGCGCCAAGGCATCCACCAAGAAAGACTGAACCAGCATGTTGCGGGCCAACGCCTCGGGAATTCCACGTGAACGCAGGTAAAACAGCGACGTGTCGTCCATTTGACCACTAGTCGCGCCGTGTGCGCATTGCACATCGTCGGCGTAGATCTCCAATTCCGGTTTAGAGTCGATCTCTGCATCGTTAGACAACAGAAGTGTCTTATTAAGCATACGCCCGTCGGCTTTTTGCGCATCTTTTGCGACAAAAATCTTGCCCTGGAACACGGCGCGACTTTCGTCGTCCAAAACACCCTTGAAGACCTGATTACAGGTCGTATGAGGTACAGCCATGTCGATCAGCGATGTGTTATCGCAATGCTCTTTTCCGCGCATGAGATAAGCGCCATGAATGCCCGCATGCGCTCCGGTCCCAGCAAGCTTGATCATCGACTCGGTCCGAGACAACAACCCACCAACCGATAGGGCAAAACTCTCATATGTTGCGTCGCGGCCAACCGTCGCATGGAGTGTCGTCACATGCGTTGCATAAAGACTCTCCGCCTGGACTTTGTAATGCTTAAACACAGCGGCATCGCCCACGACCACTTCCGTCACGGCATTGGCGAAATACGCACCGATTCCGCGCCCGGCGTGGTGTTTAACAAGTGTCGCCTGAGCCGCCTCATCGACGACAATCAAATTTCGAGGGAAATACGCAACAGGCTCAGATGTCAGTCCACCAATGTAAACCACTTCCAACGGCTTCGTGAGGACGACGCCTCGCGGGACATGCAGCACAAAACCGCTGTCCATCATTGCCTCATTCAACGCAAGCATGGCTTGGTCACTGTCACCTGCAGCCAAACCCATTTGGCTTTTCAGCCACGCGGGGTCGTCTTGAAGCACTGTCTCAAGCGAACAGAAACGTACGCCCTCTGGCAGATCGGAAACATCGCTGAGTTGTGTGCTTAAGCGCCCATTGACGAAAACGAGTCGTCCCGCAACGCTTCCAACGGACGGTACGTCATCGACAGAAATTTCCGCGTCGACCCGCGATGCCAGCTTGTACGTCGTCTCGTCGAGTGGCCGTAGACGCGTATATTTCCATCCTTCCAGCCGAGGAGTCGGGAGGCCAAATTTCTGGAACCTCTCCCATCCTGCGGCTCGCTTGGCAGTGACCCAATCAAGACCAGCCCCCAATCCGCCGGCCGCATCACTCGGGGCACCTTCAAGAAAGGCGATCTGCGACATCAGGCAGCCTCCCCGACAAAATCTGCATACCCCTTGGCTTCCAGCTCCTGAGCAAGTTCTTTCCCACCTGTACGCTGAATACGGCCGTGTGCAAGCACATGCACTTTATCTGGCACGATATAATCCAAGAGCCGTTGATAGTGCGTGATAACAAGCGACGAACGTTCCGGCGAGCGCAGCGCGTTGACGCCATCGGCGACGATCTTTAGCGCATCGATATCCAATCCGCTATCTGTCTCGTCCAAGATTGCAAGCTGCGGCTCCAAGACGGCCATTTGCAGAACCTCGTTCCGCTTCTTCTCACCGCCGGAGAAGCCCACGTTAACGGCGCGTTTCAGCATCTCGTCCGACATACCAAGTTCTTTTGTTTTTTCGCGAAGCATCTTCATGAACTTGATAGCGTCCAATTCGTCCTCGCCATTGTATCGGCGGACAGCGTTAACCGCTTCTTTCAAAAACGTGGCGTTGGGGACACCGGGAATTTCAACAGGATATTGAAATGCCAGGAATACACCCTTTGCCGCACGCTCTTCGGGCTCCAACTCGGACAAATCTTCGCCGTTATAAATGATCCGGCCACCCGTGACTTCGTAACCATCCCGGCCCGCCAGGACATACGACAAGGTCGATTTCCCGGACCCATTCGGCCCCATGATGGCGTGGACTTCACCTGGATTGATGGTCAAGCTCAGACCCTTGATGATTTCCGTACCATCGACGGTCGCGTGTAGATCTTTAATTTCCAACATTCTTCAAATCCTTCTTCAATCGGCCTAGCCGACGCTTCCTTCGAGTGAGATACCGACGAGCTTCTGCGCTTCGACGGCGAATTCCATCGGCAACTGCTGCAACACTTCACGGCAAAAACCGTTGACCACCAAGGCGACCGCTTCCTCGGCCGGAATACCGCGTTGGCGAAGATAAAAAAGCTGATCTTCCGAGATCGTCGACGTCGTTGCTTCGTGTTCGACGATGGCCGTTTTGTTTCGACTTTCGATATACGGAACGGTGTGTGCTCCGCATTGATCGCCGATCAACAGCGAGTCGCATTGGGTATAGTTCCGCGCCCCCTCGGCTTTCGGCGACATCTTCACCAAGCCACGATACGTCTGATCGGCTTTGCCGGCGGAAATGCCCTTCGAAATAATTCGCGAGCGCGTATTCTTGCCCAGGTGAATCATTTTTGTTCCGGTATCCGCTTGCTGCGCGTTGTTCGTGATCGCAATCGAATAGAACTCACCGATCGAATTGTCTCCTTGAAGAATGCAACTGGGGTATTTCCACGTGATTGCCGAGCCGGTCTCGACTTGCGTCCACGAGATTTTCGAATTCTTACCCCGACAAGCACCGCGTTTCGTCACGAAGTTATAAATACCGCCCTTGCCGTCCTCGTCGCCTGGATACCAGTTCTGAACTGTCGAGTATTTGATTTCCGCGTCATCAAGGGCGACCAATTCCACAACGGCCGCGTGAAGTTGGTTTTCGTCGCGCATCGGCGCGGTGCAGCCTTCAAGGTAGCTCACGTAGGAGCCTTTGTCCGCGATGATCAAAGTACGTTCGAACTGCCCAGTGTTCTGTTCATTGATCCGGAAATACGTCGACAACTCCATCGGACACCGAACCCCGGGCGGGATGTAGACAAAGGACCCATCCGTGAAGACCGCCGAATTCAGGCACGCGTGCTTATTGTCCATTACGGGCACGACCGAGCCCATGTATTTGCGGACCAAGTCCGGGCAGCGTTCAAGCGCTTCCGAAATCGGGCAGAAAATCACACCGGCGCTCTCGAGCTTCTTCTTGAACGTCGTGGCCACGGACACACTGTCAAAAACGTAGTCGACGGCGACATTCTGAACACCCGCAAGGACTTCTTGCTCGCGCAGCGGAATGCCCAGCTTCTCGTATGTCGCCAACAGCTCTGGATCGACCTCATCCAGACTCTTGGGGCCGTCTTCTTTGCTCTTCGGCGCCGAATAGTAGTGGTACTGCTGGTAATCGATATCTGGAAAGTCGACCTTCGCCCACTCTGGTTCGGGCATATCGAGCCAGCGATCAAATGCCTTCAGGCGCCACTCCAAAAGCCATTCCGGTTCGTTCTTTTTGGCCGATATGAACCGGACAATGTCATGGTTCAGCCCTTTTGGTGCCTTATCTGCTTCGATATCCGTGACAAATCCATATTTGTATTTGTCACCGGCAATCGTCTGTACCTGTTCAACGGTTTCGGCAGTTGCTGGCATTTTGCTCTTTCCTTCTGTCAGACCGCGTTATTTTTCAAAGCCTTGCCTGGCCAACTTTGGCCAAGTCAGCAGGGATCATTTCTCGCCTCGGGCCGCGCTCGGCAGCCCGAATTCGTGCGACAGCCGCACTAATTTTCTCAATCGCTAATTCGATTTCGTCCTTGGTAGTCATTCGCCCAACACATAAGCGCACGGACGAATGGGCATCTTCATCAGACAGGCCGATTGCGCGCAGAACATAGGACGGCTCAACTGCATTCGACATACAGGCCGATCCACTGGATAAGGCAACATCGTCCTTCAATTCGTCCATCAGAGCATCAGAGTCGACGCCCTTGAAACCGATGTTGATATTCCCGGCGATCCGGTCCGACTGCGTGCCATTGATAAATGTGTCTCCGGCTTGCTCTTGCAAACCCTGAATCAATCGATTCCGCAGAAGATTGATACGGTTGCTCTCATCGGCCATCACGTCACGCGCAACCTGCGCCGCAGTTCCAATGCCGACGACCAATGGCGCCGGCAACGTACCGGACCGAAGAGTTCGTTCCTGTCCGCCGCCATCCATCAGCGGCTCCAGACGAACTCTGGGCTTACGGCGAACATAAAGAACACCAATTCCCATGGGGCCATACATTTTGTGGCCGCTTAAGCTCATAAGGTCGATGTTCATGGCTTTGACATCGATTTCGACTTTGCCGGCCGCCTGTGCTGCGTCCGTATGCAGATGAGTGCCGCGGTCTCGACAGATTTTGCCGATCTCGGCGATGGGCTGGACCGTTCCAATCTCATTGTTGACCATCATCACCGACACCAATGCGGTATCATCACGGACGGCCGACCGCACGGCATCGGGATCGATCAACCCATCCTTGCCAATCCGGAGCCAGGTGACATCAATACCCTGGGCTGCCATGTATTTCGCCGATTCCAAGACACACTTATGCTCCGTGACCGGAATTACCATGTGCCTCTTTCGATCCGCAAAGAACCGACCGACGCCCTTGACGGCCATGTTGTTGCTCTCGGTCGCTCCGGAGGTAAAGACAACCTCTCGAGGGTCGGCGTTGATCAGTTCTGCAACACGCGCGCGCGCGGATTCAACGGCGTCTCGCGCTTCCCAGCCGAATACATGCGACGTTGAATGCGGGTTGCCGAAAGCCCCGGTGAAAAACGGTGTCATGGCCTCAACGACGCGTGGATCAACGGGTGTCGTCGCCTGATAATCGAGATAGATGGGGCGCGCCTGCATCATCATTATGCCGCCTCCGATCCAGCTCGGGATTGAATATCTCGCCATGCGGCAATGAACGAACTCACCTCTTGTCCGGTGGTTTCAGGACCAAGAGACACACGAATTGCCTCGCCAGCGTCAGCCGCGGACACACCCATGGCCAAGAGCACATGACTAGGCTCGACTTTACCGCTCGAGCAAGCGGAACCGGCACTTACGGCGATACCCGCAAGGTCAAACGCCATCACTTGCGTTTCCGACGATACGCCTGGCATGCGAAGGCACGACGTGTTGGCTAGTCGCGAAACATTACCGCCAAACACTTCAGCTTGGGGCGCCAACTCCCTCTCGATATAGTCGCGGTATTCACAGATTTGATCTTGTTGCGCCAGGGCCTCGACCGCAGCGACACATGCGGCACCAAATCCGGCAATACCAATTGTGTTCTCCGTGCCGGCTCTTCGACGACGCTCCTGACCACCGCCACGCACCGTCGGATCAAATGCGACACCGTCTTTTACAATCAATGCCCCGACACCCTGAGGCCCACCAATCTTATGCGCGCTCAGACTGACAGCGTCGGCCAAGGCAACAATAGGCCGGATCGGTATTTTGCCCGCTGCTTGCACGGCATCGATATGAAGACGGACGCCGGCGTCGTGGGCGATCGATGCGACCTGCTCGATAGGCTGCACGACACCGGTTTCGTTGTTTGCGGCCATCACGGATAGCCATTCGAAGCGTTCATCGCCCTGCAACGTTTCGATGAGGGCATCAACATCGATCACGCCGTCACTGGTTACGCCGGCCAGCTTGGGGCTGCTATGGGCATCAAGCACTGAAGCGTGTTCGATCGCCGAAACAACTGGTCTGTTTTTCGTCGCGCCACGAAGAATGGCGTTGTTGGATTCCGAGCCGCCCGACGTGAATATGACATTGGCCACGGAAACACCGGCAAAGTCGGCGACCTGTTCGCGCGCATCTTCAACAACCCGCCTTTGGTCGCGTCCAAAGCCGTGCACGGACGATGCATTTCCGGTGACATCCATGGCACGCGCCATCGCCGCCCGTGCCGCATCGCACAGGGGCGTCGTCGCGTTATGATCCATGAACACACGGTTCGCCATCGCCAAGTCCTTAACCGGCAGCTTAAGTTAAAAGTTAGTTGTTTACGGCCATCGCGTGATCGCGTGACTGCGCATACAAGACACCGCTTGATCCGAGCACCCGTCTACTTACGACGTCCTCCAGGGATACGGCATTCAGGAAAAGATAAATCTGATTTCCCAGCTCTTCCCACAAGTCATGGGTCAAACAGCGCTGCTGCTTGCCCTGGCAGCCTGACGGGCTTCCCGGTGTACACCGGGTGGCTTTGATCGGCTCGTCCACCGCCATAATGACGTCGGCGACACGAATATCGGACGCATGGCGCGCCAACAAATACCCACCACCGGGCCCGCGAACGCTCTTTACCAGATGGCCGCGCCGGAGGCGTCCGAATAGTTGCTCCAGGTACGAAAGCGATATTTCTTGCCGATCGGCGACATCCGCCAAGGCAATCGGCTTCCCATCGGCGTGCGTGGCGAGGTCAACCATCGCCATAACCGCATATCTTCCTTTGGTACTTAGTTTCACGTCATCACTCCTTGTAACAGCTCATTCGTCGATCCCCTTATGCGACGGACGATGTTTTATCCCCGCCAGACCCTTTCCGTTCTTCGTCTTTATCCTCGAGCGCGGCACGCAAAGCATCGCGTTCCCCCTCAAGTTCGTTTACTCGGCCATGCAACTCATGAAGCTGTCCCCGAAGCTGATCCAACACTTGCTGAACCGGATCCGGGACACCTT
This sequence comes from Rhodospirillales bacterium, assembly GCA_965222395.1. Classification (GTDB taxonomy): domain Bacteria; phylum Pseudomonadota; class Alphaproteobacteria; order Rhodospirillales; family Casp-alpha2; genus UBA4479. Next base: position 264,215 of record OZ244947.1, on the reverse strand, counting down.
CTGGTGTCGTCGCATAGGCACGGAATTGCCGAGGCTTGCTCTTGTCCTTCGGCATAACGATTTTTGCCGGAATACCAACTGCCGTGACACCCGCGGGCACATCCATCGTTACAACGGCGTTCGCGCCCACTCGCGCATCGTCGCCGATTGTGATCGGCCCCAATATCTGCGCACCGGAGCCGACAATCACACCATCGCCCAAGGTCGGGTGACGTTTCGTACCAACTTGCGTTACGCTGTCCACGCTTGGCGCGACGCCACCAAGAGTCACATCGTGATAAATGGTTACATTCTCTCCGATTTCGGCCGTCTCACCGATAACGACGCCCGACCCATGATCGATCACGAAGCAGCAACCTATTTTTGCGCCGGGGTGAATTTCAATGCCGGTTAGAATGCGACCAACCTGTGAAAGGAGCCGGCCCAGGAACCGCAGACCCTTGCCCCACAGCCAATGCCCCGCGCGATAGAACACAATCGCGTGGAATCCTTGATAGAGAACCGCGACCTCGACCTTTGAGCGAGCCGCTGGATCGCGCTCCATGAAGGCCTGCAGATCATCCTTTAATCGCTTGAAAATCATTACGTTATCTATATGTTCACTGCTCGCGTCGGTGGCTAAGCCTTGCCCCGCGCCGAAATACCACGCGAGACAACGCCCTGTCCTGAGTATGATATAAGAAACCTGAGTAATATGGTCAAGAATAGACGGCCGAGAATCGCAATAGTTTCCGCGCCTTGATGTAAATTAGCCGAGTAAATTAGTAGACAATTCTCGACAATGGTCCCGAGAGAGGATTACTGCCATGCCTGATGTCATTTTTAACGGTCCTGAAGGCCGTCTCGAGGGACGCTACCAACACGCGAAATCCAATGACGCGCCTGTTGCACTCATCTTGCACCCGCACCCTCAACATGGCGGCACGATGAACAACAAAGTCGTCTACTCACTCTATCATAGCTTTGCACGCCGCGGGTTCTCCACTCTGCGATTCAACTTTCGCGGTGTCGGTCGCTCTCAAGGCGAATTTGACAGCGGCCTGGGTGAACTGAGTGATGCTGCGTCGGCCTTGGACTGGATGCAGGGCCATAATCCCAACGCCACAGGCTGTTGGATTGCAGGGTTCTCATTCGGTGCGTGGATTGCCATGCAACTCATGATGCGTCGACCGGAGATCAATGGATTTATCGCGATTGCGCCGCCGGCGAGTATCCATGACTTCTCATTCCTCGCGCCTTGCCCAGCCAGTGGCCTAATGGTTCATGGCGACAGTGATGACATCATTCCGGAAGAGTCTGTCGCAAAGCTCGCCGACAAGCTGGGCAAACAAAAGAACATTGAAATCGATTACCGTGTCGTTAAAGGCTGCGACCATTTCTTTCGGAATCACGTGGATACGATGGAAAAACACGTTGACGGTTACTTAGACGCCCACCTCTAAGGCCTCCATTCATATAGCGTCAGGGCAAGTTAACCACCCCACCGGTCATGGGTTGCGGCACGCCGGTTGTCGTTGGGAGACTCAGGCTCAGCCCGCGTGCCGAACGCACGGCTAAATAGGCAAAAGCTTGCGCCTCGAGGGCATCACCGGACCATCCAGCCACTTCCACCGGGTCAACAGAGCAGGCGAGTCGTTGCCGCAATGAAGCCATCAACACAGGGTTGTGTCGACCTCCGCCGGTCACGAGCCATCTTAATGGCCGCGCAGGCAGCAAGTCTTCTGCTCTCAGAACACTCTCCGCAGTGAAGGCGACTAAGGTCGCAGCCCCGTCCGAAACGCTAAGGCTTGCGATTGGCGAAGGATCAAAGTGGTCCCGATCAAGCGATTTCGGGTACGACGCGGAGAAGTATGGGTCATCCATAAGACTGCTCAATGCCGCTTCATTTACGGACCCGCCTCGGGAAATCCGACCACCATCGTCCATATCGGAGGCGGTGCGGGCTCGGACCCAATCGTCGAGCATGGCATTTGCAGGCCCGGTGTCGAACGCGACGATTGCGCCATCGGGGCTCAACCAGGTCACGTTTCCAACCCCACCCAAATTCAGGACACATACCGGCTTTTCAAAGCCCTCGGCCAACGCCGCGTGATACAATGGTGCGAATGGCGCTCCTTGTCCGCCGGCTGCTACATCCGCAGTGCGAAAGTCGGATACAACCGGCACGCCCAAATCATCGGCCAGTCGCTGGCCGTCGCCCAATTGGCACGTAATGCGATTGCCGGGGTCATGAAACACCGTCTGCCCGTGGAAGCCCACGACATCAATTTCCGCAAATGAAATATTGGCGCGCCCAATAAAGTCGCGAACGGCTTCCCCATGCGCATCCGTAATGTCGCGCACTAGCGCCGGCACAATCGGAAACTCGGACGGGTTCTGTCCTACAACACTTTGCAGCGCAGTGCGCAACTCTGGAGCATAAGGATAAGTCGCGAACGCGTCCCTTCGCGATACGGTCTGTCCATCGGTCTTTATAATCGCGACGTCGATGCCGTCCATGGACGTTCCGCTCATCAAGCCGAGCGCCGTGACGAAATTCGATCTGTCTTTGAGTCGACCCAGTTCATCTGGGACGTTGTCTGATATCGCAGCCATGTGTTAATCATCCGCCGCCGTTTCCGTTTTCGCAAGTTGAATAGATGACCCAATTTAGATCCGAGTTCGTCCAACGCCTCACCGAACGGCAGTTCATGCATCAGTGTACAGACTTGGACGCATTAGACGCCAAGGCCGCCGATGGGCTCGTAACTGCCTACATTGGCTTCGACTGCACGGCGCCAAGCCTGCACGTGGGTTCTTTGGTACCCATCATGCTGCTCCGATTATTGCAGAAAACCGGACATAAACCGATTGTCCTAATGGGTGGCGGCACCACGCGGGTTGGTGACCCATCGGGCAAGGACGAATCACGCAAACTATTGGATGATGAGGCAATTGCCGCCAACATGGCCGGCATTCGCAGCGTATTTGAAAGGTACCTGACGTTTGGCGATGGCCCTTCGGACGCCATCATGGTGAACAATGCGGACTGGCTCGACGACCTCAACTATATCTCGTTCCTGCGTGACTATGGCCCACATTTTACGATCAATCGTATGTTGACGTTCGATAGCGTCAAGCTGAGGTTGGAACGCGAACATCCGCTCACATTCCTCGAGTTCAACTATATGATCCTGCAGGCATACGATTTCGTGGAGTTGGCCAAACGCTACAATTGCGACCTTCAAATGGGCGGGTCCGATCAATGGGGAAATATCGTTAATGGGGTCGACTTGGGTCGCCGTGTCGCGAACCTTCAGCTTTACGGCCTTACCACGCCATTGTTGACGACGGCCTCGGGCGCGAAAATGGGGAAGACCGCGGACGGCGCCGTTTGGTTGAACGAGGATATGCTGGGAGGCTACGAATACTGGCAGTATTGGCGAAACACCGAAGACGCAGACGTCGGTCGTTTCCTCAGGCTATTTACAGAGTTGCCAACGGACGAGATTGCCAGACTTGAAGCGCTAGGTGGCGCCGAAATCAATGAAGCAAAGAAAGTCCTCGCGGATGAAGCAACGAGGTTGTGTCGCGGCGACGATGCGGCTCGACAAGCACGCGCGACGGCAGAAAAGACATTCGAACAGGGCGTCCTCGACGACGGGCTTCCGACGGTCGATGTCTCGGCCGCGGCGCTCAGCGACGGCGAGGGTATTTTAACCCTATTAGTGGCTGCCGGGCTCGCGTCGTCGAACGGCGAAGCCCGTCGCTTAATCAAGGGTGGCGGCGCCAAAATCAACGACCGTCAGATTGTCGACGAAAAGATGTATGCAACGGATGCGGACGTAAACGACGACGGCTTTGTTAAACTCTCAATCGGAAAAAAGCGTCACGTTTTGCTCCGCCCTGTCTAAGTTTTTCACCGATTTCATCGTGCGAGAATGGGGGCCGGCGGTTCTTCGAGAAGTGTCGGCGCCCGCCCCTCCGGCGAAAACGCGCCGAACAAGTTACGGAATATTCCCGGGGTCAGAGCGGATAGCGGGTTGACCGTCGTTGTCGGGTCTTCGACCGGACCGGAAATTGAGAAGTTCGCGGCAAACACACCTCCGCCCTCCTCGGTCCCGGTCAAGATGTCACCGATAATTGGGATATTACCAAGAAGAGAATTCAGGGCATAAACAGGCACAACCGTTCCCTGCAAATTGACGACGTCGGCGTGAGTGTAGACGGTCCCTGAAGCTGTAAAACCAAGAGACGTACCTGTCGCTTTTGCGTCTGTGATATCGAGCTCCCCTTCCCGATATACAAATGGCACCTCTAGCTGGTTAAAATTGAGTCCTTCACCAGTCATGGCCTCGAGAATACCTGTCAACGCCATGACTGAGAGCACACGTGTCAATAGAGGCGCGTTCCGAACTCGATAATTGGCGACGCGCAATTCCCCGCGTAACGGATTGCCTGGCGCTGCATCATCATATCGCCCGCGAATCTCCATAACTCCGCCAAACATGTTATCGAATAGGTCTAGGAACCGAAGTGACTCGCCAGCATCCCCGGCCTTAATCGACATCACCCGATTGCCGGTCTCGTCCGGAGTGACTTGGACCGTGAATGCTTCTTTCCCGTTCAACTTGCCATCGAGCAAAACGGTTCGCCACAAATCATGACGATGCACAAAGGTCCCGGATACATCTGTCATGCCTCGTGTTCGATCGACCCAAAGGCGGTCGAACTCAACGACGACCGTGAGGTTGGGCAGAGTACGATCATTGCCTGCGGCCCGGTCATGGATTATTCGATCCCATAATGGCGTGATGTCGATGTCACTACCTTGCAACCCTACTTCCCAGCCACCGTCTGGTCGCGAGATAATCGCGCCAGAGATGTCCGTCCGTCCAAATTGCACGTGATCGAAGTTTATCCGCTCTAACCCCAAACCGCCTTCGCCATAGACGATATCGCCCGCGACCGACATGTCTCCAGCTTGGAACTCAAAACTGGGGACATTCTTGACTAGGTTGTTTTCCAACAAAATAGTAACCGTCGCACGTCCCGGGTCGCCCGGCGCCTTGCGCCAGTCCAACATGGGAATCGTTAACTCCGAACGTGCAATATCGGCACGCACATCGACCCTACTTCGCCGACCATCGAAGACCGTGTATCGAACCTTCGCCTCAACACCGCCACGAATGTATTCGTGCGCCAGCGGAGCCGCTTGAATACCTAAATCTTCCAACTTGTGGATATCCGGGATCGATGCATCGAGGACGAAATTAGCTTTGAAAGGTGCTCCGACCTCAAAATTCTCTCTCCAAGTCAGGCGCGCGGGGATTTCGGACATCAGGACCTCACCCTCGACATCCATTCCTGTTTTGTCGACTCGAAGACGGAGCTTGCCGTCGGAAACATCGCGTCCGAGAACAACCCTATCCATAGAAACATCACGAAGAGTCGCGTCGGCCAAGACGTCGATTTGGTCCAGCGTCAAATCCTTCGCCAACAAGAGGTGCAGGTGCAGGTCGATCTCGCTGCTACCGCTCGTGCTTTCGAGGTCGATACCCATACCGGATGCGAAGCCTAGTGGCTCATGATCAATCAACGTAAGCGCGGAGCGCAGTGGTGCTTCGATACGAAGATCAATATCTGCATACTGATCTGGCTCTTGAAGTCCTGATATATGAATAGTGCCGCCAACGACGGTGACGTCCTTCGTCGCGCCTCGCTCAATCGCAATATCAAAATCATTCGACGTAAACGTCATCAACGCCGAGGTATCTGAAACAGGCGGCATACCAGGCATGTAGGCCACATTTACACCCGCCGCATTCATCGTGCCGGCCAAACTCTCGATCTGCAGATCACCACCATCGTCAATACGCGCAACAATGTTGGCTTTCGCCCTACTCAAGGTGCCTCCCGACAAGTTCGACGTCACCCAGGCACGTGCATCTGCCCCCATACTTGCAGGCCAGAATTCGGCGATCCTATCGACAGGCACATCGAGCAACTCCCCACTGATCTTTATCTCCTGCTCATTCTCAGCACTGATGGGCAACGTACCCGAGGCTTCGAACACCGGTCCGTCCAGAGCAATAGATATATCTGTGAAATCAATGATGCCCTTTGCCCTCATGAGACTCCCAGAGCCCGACACACCTCGAACGATGAAGGTGTGATCGACCGGAGCCGGAAGCGAAATCGCCGTCGCGTCCGCAAATTGAAACACCGCTTCATCAAGAGTGATCTCGTCTTTTCGTCCGTCGTAGAGCCCCCGCAATACGCCACTTGAAATCTGCACAGTTTGATCGATCGGGTATGGCAACCTCAATCTGCCCGCAGCTGCCCGAACATTGAAACCTACGGTGTCAACTTGACCACTTAGTGCGACCCCTAGCACCAAAGTTCCGGAGAGCGGGACGTCCGCCCCATCCAGTATCTCAAGTTGCGGTGCGAGTTTGGCAAAATCGCCAGGGGCGATGTCAGCGAAAGTTGCCGTGACATCTAGTCGTTCGGTACCTTGATGATAGGACCCATTTATGGCGACATCGGCTAGTCGTTCGCCGGCATCGATCAAGAGCGACCCTTCACCGAGCAAACCGTGAGCCGCCCGCTCCAAGTGCACATGACCGACCGGAATTTGCCATGCTTCCCCCGTGACAATGTCTTCATATGTCATTGTCGCGCCGGTTACTCGAACTGTGTCCAAGTGGCTCATAGGCGACCCACTAGCCGGACTCTTCAATAACCAGCCAATAAGCCCGGAAGCGACACGCCCCCCGACGTCCCCCTCGGCACTGGTTGCCAGCGCAAGATCGATGTTCCCAGTTCGGTCACGGCGAATTCGAATATCCGGCCCTAGTAATTCGACATACTTCGGAGCCAATTCCCCACGCAACAATGCCTCACCGCTCAGGGCGAGTGAAAGCTCGGGAATTTCGGCAATCGCTGTACCATTCTCCCCGACGGCACGCACGTTCGTCACGCGAAGTTCAATCACCCTTTCCCAGCCGGCCCACGTGAGCGTCGTATCATCAAACGCCAATTTAAAAGATCTATGGCCGCTATTGAGGGCCTGTTCGACGTACGGAGATAGAAAGCCGAGTGAGACAGGGCCCTTATGGACCTGCCATGCGATCATCAGCATAATGATAGCGAGACCGGCACCAAGTCCGCCCAGCAGTTGGATACACCCCTTGCCGATGTTTCTGAACACCAAAGGTCACAACCTTCAATTATCAATCATCCGCCCCTCGGGCGGCACATAAATATTGCTTTTAGGTATGCACAATTTGGCCTTAAAGACCAGTAAACAAAGGGTTATGCAATGCCTCTATAATCCCGAATTATACCTACCCCGGACCGTACTTTGCACCAACACGATGATTGCAGTAAGCCATTCCGATGAAATTGAAGCTCCAAATCCGACCTGACGCGATCGCTCTCCCTGCCGACACGTCGGCAGTCGATCGCGGTTGGGCCGACCTATCAGAACGATGCAAGGGCATGAATACCGACCAAGCGCCCTTAACCGATTTTTTCGAAGCACTCCGAAATGATCCAAAGTGCGTGTTATTGGTGGATGGTGTTTTCGGAAATAGCCCTTTCCTGACGAGTTGCATCATAACGGAGCCGAACTGGCTCTTTCGGTTGATGACAGAAGGGCCAGATCAACTGCTGGCATATATCCTGGAATCAACCCACATGTTGTCGTCATCTCAGCTAGACGAGGCCAATTTGATGCGTGAACTGCGCGTGTCAAAACGACGTTTGGCTCTGACGTCGGCGATCGCAGACATCGCAGGCCACTGGAAACTGTACGACGTTACTGAAGCGCTCTCGGACTTCGCAGATGCAAGTATCTCCGCAGCGGCCAATTTCGTCATTCGGCGCGCATCAGAAAGGGGCGCGTTTCGGCTGTACGATCAGAACGCTCCAGCGCAGCGAAGTGGTTATACCGTCATCGGAATGGGAAAACTCGGTGGACGCGAGTTGAACTACTCAAGCGACATCGATCTGATTTGCCTATTCGAACCAGACTGCATGGATACCGATGCCCCCGCAGAATTGCAGAAACACGCAATTCGAATGACTCGCTCTCTCGCACGAATATTGGATGAACGTACAGCGGACGGTTACGTATTCCGCGTGGATCTACGCCTTCGTCCCGACCCCGGTTCGACGCCCCTCGCAATCTCGACCCTCGCCGCGGAGACCTACTACGAGAGCCTAGGTCAAAACTGGGAGAGAGCCGCGATGATCAAGGCTCGGCCCGTCGGTGGAGACATAGAAGCAGGCGAACGCTTTCTTCGTCACCTGCGTCCGTTCGTGTGGCGCAAGAGTTTGGACTTCGCCGCGATACAAGACATCCATTCGATTAAGCGGCAAATGCATGCCCACAAGGGTGGCGGTGAAATCGCGATAAACGGCCATGACATCAAAACAGGACGGGGCGGAATCCGAGAGATCGAGTTCTTTGCGCAAACGCAGCAACTAATTTGGGGTGGACGCGTTCCTGAAATCCGCTGTCGCCGTACGATTGAAACCATCAAGCGATTGGTTGACCTCAACCAAGTTGATTCTTCAACTGCCGAGGCACTCGACTCGTCGTATCAATTTCTTCGCATGGTCGAGCATCGGCTTCAGATGCGTTGCGATGAACAAACACAGCGACTCCCAGATGATGACGTCGCGATCAATCAACTCGCACGATTCTGTGGCTTCCAAGAGGCTAAGGAATTCCGTGACAACTTGATGCACCACCTCACGGTCGTTAGCGAACACTATGGAAACCTATTCGAGGACGCGCCGTCGCTGATGGCGGATGACGGCCCAGGCGGGCGCCTGTCGTTTACCGGCGTCGAGGCGGACTTGGAAACCCTCGAAACGATCGAAAAGATGGGGTTTCATTCGCCTGCCAAAGTTGACGCGGCGATCCGTGCTTGGCATCACGGCCGTATTCGCGCCACTCGTTCCGTTCGAGCCAGAGAACTTCTAACGGAATTGACGCCGGCATTGCTGTCGACGCTGTCGAAGCAGCCAGATCCCGATGCAACATTCCTTCGTTTCGACGCATTCATCTCGGCATTGCCGGCGGGCGTGCAGCTTTTTTCGCTATTCCAGTCCAAGCCAAGTGTTCTGGATCTGATTGCAGAAATTATGGGGGAAGCGCCTCGTCTCGCGTCCCATCTTGGAAAACACCCAAGTCTCCTGGACAGCGTACTCTCAGCAGACTTCTATGATCCCCTGTCGGGCCTCATGACTCTCGTAGATGACTGTCAACGGAGCCTTACCGATTCCGTTTTCTTCGAAGATGTCTTGGACGCAACGCGCCGATGGAACCACGACAGGCGGTTCCAGGTCGGCATTCAAATGCTTCGAGGCGCGGTAGAGGCGGAGGAGGCTGCGGAAGCTCTCAGCGATATTGCAGATGCAGTACTCCAAGTATTGGTTCCCGAAGTCATAAGCGGGTTCGAAGAACGACACGGCGTCGTTGGTGGCGGGCGATTTTGTATCATTGCACTTGGAAAACTTGGCTCGCGAGAATTAACGCCGTCCAGCGACCTAGATCTGATTTTCGTTTACGACGCCAATGACCCGTCATCGTCGTCGACGGGCGACAAAGCTCTCTCGGTTTCTCAGTACTATGGCAGATTGGGACAACGGGTGATCAGTGCCGTCACGTCGATGACAGCCGCAGGCACACTCTACGAGATCGATATGCGGCTGCGCCCAAGCGGCAACAAAGGCCCTATTTCTACGTCACGCCAAGCATTTGAGAAGTATTACTCTGAAGATGCCTGGACTTGGGAGCATCTTGCTCTCGTCCGCGCACGGATTGTTTTTGATACAGAAGACCTGGGCCCAAGTATCACTAAATGCATCGCAAAGGCCATAAGTCGTGCAAGGGACGTAAGTGCGCTAGCAGCCGAAGTATGGAAAATGCGCGAACGTATCGCCGAGCAACATCGGACGGATTGCATCTGGTCGCTCAAATACATCAGAGGCGGCCAACTAGATCTGGACTTTCTGGCGCAATTTTTCGTTCTTGGTCATGCCAATGAAATCCCCGATATCAACTGCCGTGACGCCATCCAGATTTTTGAGATCGCCGAGAAGTCGGGCATCATTGATTCCGAGCAGTCCAGCCAATTGATTGACGCCAAAAGACTTTATCGTCGAGTTCAAACTTTCCTATCGCTGACGATCGAAGGGGAGTTGACCGAAGCGAAAGCGGCTGCATTCTCGCCTTCGCTGAAGAGAGATCTCGTCCGCGTTACGAAGTCGACCGACTTCGACACACTGACCGATCGATTAACGAGAACGCAGTCTTGTATCTTGCGATTTTTCGACCTCCATCTAAGGCCAATGGAACCGTGATCCACCATGAACCGAAATGTGGATAGTATCGTAGTTCATACAAATCGTTTCACCACCTCAGATGGAGATATTTTATGCTCACAGTCGGCGACAAGATGCCTACCTTTTCCCTTCCCACAAATGGTGGCGGCACACTGTCCTCAAAAGACCTCAAAGGCAAAACTGCCGTCATTTATTTCTACCCTAAAGACATGACCCCGGGCTGCACGACGGAAGCGCAAGACTTTCGCGATCACATCGATGAATTCGCGAAGGTCGATGCGGTTATTGTTGGTGTGTCGAAGGACAGTCCGAAACGCCACGACAACTTTGTCGAAAAGCACGCCCTGCCGTTCCAACTGGTTTCAGATGAAAACGGTACGTTGTGTGAGGATTTCGGCGTATGGGTTGAAAAAAGCATGTACGGCAAGAAGTTCATGGGAATACAGAGGGCCACCTTCGTGATTGACGGCAAGGGAGTCGTTCAAACTGTTTGGCCGAAAGTCAAAGTCAAAGGACACGTCGAAGAAGTTCTCAAGGCAGTCACGTCGATGTAGAACTTCGCAGTCCTACTTTTACACAGAATGATCACATGGCATGGTTCCCCCCACTGCCTCAGATCGATTGGCATTGACCAGTACCGAGAGCTCAATCGCTTTGCTACTGTAACTCAGCGGTCCCGTCATGTTTGCGACAACGGCAAATCAATTCCGCTGCGGCTTTCCACGATATCGTTCGCGGACATTTTAATGCGAAGCTAAATGTGCCGTTAACTGATCAAGGATGATTATCCGCCGCTGTGGAGCAAGCAGTCTGTGACATGCTCGCGACATAGGCCTCCGGCGGCTTCGTTTCCGGGTCATCGAAGCGGATGTCGATGTTGCATGGAATGCCGAGATGTTGCGAACGCCATCCACACTGCTGAACGAACCGACCACGCGCGTTGTCGTTGTCATGTCGACTGCATTGGCGTTGCTGTTCGGGGTGTTCCTCTACCTCGCTTATGAGCGCGTTCATTTCATTGGTAAAACATGGCAGCAACAAAGCGTTTCAGAACTCCAGAAAGTCGCCGCGAGTACTCGCCTTCAGAAACATCTCGGCTATGAAGGATTCATACATAATCTCAAAGACTTCATCATCACATTGGATGTTCGGTATCTCGACGCGGCGCGGGGAGACATCGACACTTCACTGAATGAAGTCGACAATTTGCTTCGCCTTGAGCCGACCAACAAAGAACGTGCGTCGCTCGTCCGAATTCGCTCGATCATCGAAGGCTACCGCTACCGCCTGACGACGGTACACGACTCGATTGGCCTTGGGTCCAGTTCGGACGTCATGGATGACTTGGTCCGCCTAAACGAGAAACTTGCTTCCGATGAACTCGTATCTCTAGTGAACGAAATTATCACGCAAGGGAAAGTCGTCGCGGCGCCGTCGGATGCAGCAGTTCATGATACGGCTGCACTCTTGTTGAGTGGTCTCATAGGTATTCCAATTATATGTGCATCGGCGTTTTTATTTATCCGCTACATCTACCGAATGGATAAGGTACAGGCGGAAGTTGCAGTTCAAAGCCGACGATTGGCACTAACCTTCGACAATATGGATCAAGGAATCTGTCTCGTAGACAAGGATCTTTGTCTACAGGTCATGAACGATAAATATTATGAACTCCTCGAGTACGATAGAGACGTCATCAAACCTGGAACGTCGCTCGAGACGATATTCCGAATAAATGCACTCAGGGGCGAGTATGGCCCTGGTGATCCAGAGACGTTAGTAGCAAAGCGCCTCGCGCAAGCATTACAGTTTGAACCGATTAGAATGGAGCGCAAACGCCCTAACGGCTCAATCATTGAGTTTGTCGGCACGCCCATCGATGGGGGCGGTTACGTCGCGACATATACGGACGTTACGGATCGAATCCGCGCCGAACAAGAGGCTGACACGGCGCGTGCGCGACTGATCGACGCCATATCCGTCCTAGACGAGGCGTTCGTCTACTACGATGCTGGTGATCGCCTTGTTCTATGCAATGACAAGTACCGAGAATACTACCCCAAATCCGCTGATCTCTTCGTGCCAGGAACGCCCTTCGATTACATTGTGCGAACGGGTCTAGAGCGGGGCGAGTACGACGTTCCAGAGGAAGAGCATGAAGAATGGCTTCGCGCGCGCTTAGAGGCGCACACAAGTGCCGATGACATCATCGAACAAAAACTGGCGGATGGCAGATGGTTAAAGATTGCCGAGCGCCGGACACCGGAAGGCGGCACCGTCGGGTTTCGCGTCGACATCACGGAGCTCAAAGTAACTCAACAGAACGCGGAGGAAGCCAGTCGCGCGAAGTCCGCGTTTGTTGCGAACATTAGTCACGAAATTCGCACCCCAATGAACGCCATTATCGGCCTCGCGCAACTTGCTCTCAAAACGGAGCCGACGTCGCGAACCCGGTCTTATTTGAACGATATCTATTCGTCGGCAAATTCCCTACTTGGGATCGTCAATGATGTTCTAGATTTCTCCCGCCTCGAAGCGGGAAAAGTTCAACTGGAACATATTCCGTTCGACCTGAACGACGTGTTGTATCGGGTCTCGACGAACATCGGTGAGGCTGCGGCACAGAAGAAATTGAACGTTCTGTTTTGGACGGAAATGGACGCACCGACGGCCCTCGTTGGCGACCCCTTACGCCTGGGGCAGGTTCTAACCAACTTAGCCGGTAACGCGGTGAAATTCACAGACAATGGCGAGGTCATTATTCGATGCGAATGCCGCCATGTTTACGGAAATCGTGCGCGGTTTGTTTTCTCCGTTAGCGACACCGGTATTGGTATGACCGCCGAACAGCAACGCCGTTTGTTCTCGCCGTTTAGTCAAGCAGATAGCTCAACGACCCGGAATTACGGTGGGTCCGGACTTGGGTTGGTAATCACGAAGGAATTGGTCGACGCGATGGGCGGCATCATCAAAGTCGACAGCACGCCAAAAGAAGGCAGCACTTTTCAAGTCGAGATAACGTTTGAGCCGGGCGAGAATTATGCACTGACGCGACAGCAGACACGGATATCGAGACATGATGTCAGCGCACTCGTCGTCGACAGCAATTATTCAACACTCCTAATGTTGGATGCGACATTACGCGACATTGGTGTGACGGACGTTACCTGCTGTCGCAGCAGCACTAAGGCGCTTGACCAACTAGACAAAAGAAGCGCTGCAGGCAAACCCATCGACGTTATTATTGCGTCGATGAACACCACTCCGTTGGACGGTCTGGGCATCATCGGCGAGGTGCAATCGCGCGGTTCTGTCCGTGATACCCCGGCAACATTCTTGATAACACCCCATGGGTCAGACAATACGGTCTTACGGGCCACCGATATGGCTGTCGATGCAATGCTGCTAACGCCCTTGAGTTCACGGTTCGTCGCCGAAGCCTTGATCGCCTTCTTCGAGGAATCCCCCGTGGTGCCCGCCGGCATTCACGTAACGCAATCGATTACAAAGAGCATTGATACAAGCGCTTTGCATGGTCGCAACGTACTCGTTGTCGATGACAACGATCTCAATCACGTTGTCGCGTCAGGACTGCTCGACGACATCAATGTAAAGCACGAGAACGCAAAAAGTGGACAAGAGGCGATCAATCTCTTGGTCAATGACCCAGGCAAGTTCGACATGGTTCTGATGGACGTCCAAATGCCGGGAATGGACGGCTTGGAAGCCACGAGGTCCATTCGGACAACAGCGCAAATCGACGAAATTCCAATTATTGCGATGACGGCTCATGTCATGGCTCACGAGCGGGATGAGTGTTTTGCCGCAGGCATGAACGATCATATTGCAAAGCCCATTGATGCGGAGGCCCTTTACGAAACAATGCTTCGTTGGGCGCCCAAAAACCAAAAAGCGTCGAATCCTGCACGGAATGACCATGTGACAACAAGTGTCATCCCTTCTCGGCTACCCGCGCAATCCGGTGATATTGATTTCCTAACTGCTTTGAAACGAATCGGAGGTCATGAGGAATTATTGATCAGTCTGATCACTGATTTTATTGCTAAATACAAGAATCTCCGTTTTGAGATTAAAGAGATGATCGATAATCAACAGTTTGGAGAAGCCAGCCGGATGGCACACACGGTTGCCAGCTTGGGAGGAACACTCGGAGCTCTTCAATTGATGGAGACGGGCCGGGCACTGGAAAAATCCTTGGATGACGGTGACACCAGCGCCGATCCTGATCCATTCATCGCTGCACATGAGACGGCATTGGCAGAATTTGGGCATGCGCTCGATACAGTCAATCCCGTTGCCAACGAGTTGGTTGGTGATCGTCCCGCCGTAACAGCCATCAACCATGAAGAACTCGAGCCACTGATCTTAGACCTCCGCACGGGCCTTGAGGCACGCAGACTCGCGGCGCGAAAAGTTGTACCGGATTTAGAGCGTGCGCTTGCTGGAGCGGCAAACGAGGAATTGTCGGTGTTGAATGCCGCTATGAAGAATCTGGATTACAGCCAAGCGCTTGAAGCTTTGGAGTCCCTACGCTCCGAACTCGGACTTACGCGAGGGGATGCCGGATGAGACTCTTAGAAAATAACGCAAAGATTTTAATCGTCGACGATGAACCGCTGAATATTGAAGTTCTGAGCGATGTCGTCGAACAGTTCGGAGATATTCTGTTTGCAACGGATGGCCCAACCGCACTTGAGACTTGTCGAACGCAACAGCCTGATCTTGTTCTCCTGGATGTCATGATGCCCGGGATGGACGGATATGAAGTGTGCCGGAGAATTATTGATGATCCGGAGACCAAAGAGATTCCAATTATCTTCGTGACCGCCCTCAGCCAGGACAATGATGAGGCAATGGCTATAGAGATGGGCGCTGTCGATTATATCACTAAGCCCATTAGCGCGCCGATCGTCTCGGCACGGGTGCGCAATCATCTTGAACTCAAACGCGCTCGCGATTACTTGGCGAAAATCGCGTTCGTAGATGCGTTGACGGCAATTCCAAATCGCCGGCGCTTTGACGAAGCCATCCACACGGAATGGCAACGCGCAATGCGCACAGGGGCGCAAATGTCTCTGTTGCTGATGGACATAGACCATTTCAAGCTTTTTAACGATCACTACGGCCATCAGGCCGGTGACACCTGCCTGATCCAAGTGGCACAGGCATTGCGAAATGCGGTTCGACGGCCCGGAGACCTGGTCGCTCGATACGGTGGGGAAGAATTCGCTTGTCTGTTGCCTGAAACCGGGACGGATGGTGCTCACGCCATCGGCAAGACACTATGTGGGAGTATTCGCGAACTAGGAATTCCCCATGAGCATTCCAGTACCGCCGACCACGTCACCATCAGTATCGGCGCCGCAACCACCTTCGTTGGATTAGACACAAGTATCGAAGGTTTAATTGAGGCCGCAGACATGAACCTCTACCGTGCGAAGGATGAGGGCCGCAATCGCATCGTCACAGAAGTGCAAGAGTTCGCCAACGCCATTTGATCGTAGAATTGACAGGCCTTGTCTACCGAACGCATTCTTTCATTGGTATTAAACTATCTAGGCAGCGACCGTGACAAAACTCCTAATAATTGAGGATGAAGAAATTTTACGATCCATATTGGTGCGCGCATTGGCATCTGAGAGTCTAGAGATAACCGAGGCTGCAGATGGCGAGGCTGGTCTTGACGCCGTCAACACTTACCGTCCTGACGTCGTCATAACCGATATGAGCTTACCGAAAATGACAGGCTGGGAGCTTGTAAAAGCGATTCGAGCCAATCCGGTGACAAGCTCAATACCTATTATCGCATTGAGCGCGCACGCGACGGCGGAGGATCGAACCGCAGCCTATAACGTTGGTGTATCTGCTTATGAAGAAAAGCCAGCGGATATAAATCGTCTAAAGAGTCAGATAGCCAAACTTATCGCTGGCTGACACCAAATTATAGTTGAACCAGATAGATCGAAAAATGTGTCGCTAGATTGGATTTTGATCCTTTGAAGGGCCCCTTGGAATGAGCGAAGAAACCGAACCCGAAACAAAAACTGATGCTGTGCCGAAGAAGAAGGCCAAGCGCAAATCAGGAAGTAAGAAGAAGAACGGTGGAAAGGGCAAACTCATTGCCATATCGCTCATCGGGCTACTGGTACTCGTCGGAGGTGGAGGCGGCGCAGCCTATTATTTTGGACTAATCCACACTATTATGGGCTGGGAACGACCACAAACACGTGCGGCCATTGAACTTGGTAAGCCTGTCGTCCACCCCCTGCCCGAAATCCGTACGGATATGAAGACAGGCGCGTGTCGCTCGCCATTTATGCGTGCGATCGTTCATGTACAGCTGTCACCGGAGAACCTGAAGCGCCTGCAAGAAGAAGAAGCGCGCATCATGGATGGCGTGCTTACGCATCTCCGAGATCAAGAACGGCAGCATGTCGTTGGCAAGGCGGGATCTGAACGCTTACGGTTCGAGCTTGTTCAGATCATCGACAACATTATTCAGCCGGCGCGTGTTCATACCGTCTTATTTAAAGAATTAATCGTTCAGTAGTGGATTTGTTTAGGCGTCGTTCAGAGTCTCGCCGTCTTTGATTTTCGATGCTAACGACGCCTCCAGAAACGCATCGATGTCTCCATCAAGAACTGCGGACGTATTCGATGTTTCAACGTCGGTGCGCAGGTCCTTCACCATCTGATAGGGCTGCAAGACATAAGAGCGAATCTGATGCCCCCAACCGACGTCTGTTTTGCTCTCCTCGGTTGCCTGGGCCGCGGCTTCGCGCTCTTGGAGTTCGCGCTCGTAGAGACGCGCGCGAAGCATATCCATCGCCTGGGCTCTGTTTTTGTGCTGAGAACGATCATTTTGGCACTGCACGACGATACCTGAAGGATTGTGTGTTATGCGAATGGCGCTTTCGGTCTTGTTGACGTGCTGTCCACCTGCCCCCGAGGCACGGTAGGTATCGATCCGAAGGTCTTTGTCATCGATCTCAATATCGATATTGTCGTCGATAACGGGCGATACCCAAGCCGACGCAAAACTCGTGTGCCGGCGGGCCGAGGAGTCGTAGGGAGAAATACGAACCAAGCGGTGCACACCGCTCTCCGTTTTCATCCATCCGTATGCATTTTCGCCCGATATTTTGACGGTTGCAGACTTAATGCCTGCCTCCTCGCCCTGACTTTCTTCCAGCCATTCGATGGAGAAACCACGCTTATCGGCCCAACGGGTATACATACGCAATAACATCTCCGCCCAGTCCTGCGCCTCCGTGCCACCGGCACCGGCTTGTATCTGAACGAAGCAATCATTTTCATCCGCTTCGCCAGACAAAAGCGTCTTCAACTGTGCCTTCTGGGCACGCGCCAGAAGATCATTGAGTGACTCTTCCGCTTCGGCGGTGACAGCCTCGTCCTCTTCTGCTTCGGCGAGTTCAAGGAGTTCAAGTGTATCCGACAAGTCACCGAACAACCCGTCGACTTCGTTTATCCCGGTTTCTAGCTTCGTCCGCTCACGCATGAGCGATTGCGCCTTGTCAGGGTCGTTCCAAAGGTCCGGGCTCTCCGCGAGCGCGTTCAGTTCGTCGAGTCGAAGTGTGGCTTGGTCGTAGTCAAAGATGCCTCCTCAGCAGTTCCGCGGACTGCTTGATTTCGTCGGCCATGGCCTGCAACTCGGCTCGCATATGGTGATGTTCCTCTTGATGATTTCAGGCCCTGTTTGTAGCGTTCAATCTGTTGGGGCTCAAGCACACCGAGCGCACCCATGAGTGAATGTGCAATAGGCCATAAACGGATCAGTATAGGCCACCTGTCCCCGAAGACGGCGCGCCCGTGATTGATGGATCACTACTTGCACCCGCCCATGTCTGCCCCTCAATAACAGCCGTTGTTGAAGTAGGTGACGTGCCGTCTTTGAATGCTTCGAGAATGATATTCCGGTCACCCGACCGCGCTGGAAGCCCTGTCCTGGCATTCACACGCATCAACCGGATCCCGGGCGGGGTTCGGAATGGGATCGCGGGCTGCCCTTCGAGTGCCATCGCCATAAAATCGCGAAACACTGGGGCCGCGACCGAAGATCCCGTTTCACGACGACCTAACGGCGTTGGCGTATCAAACCCGATGAATACACCCACTGCGAGGTCTGGAGAAAACCCGATAAACCATGTGTCCCGCTCCTCATTCGTGGTCCCGGTTTTCCCGGCCAATGGCTTGCCGACGGCGGAAACTCTTCGCCCCGTACCCCGCTCAACCACGCCACGCAGCATGTTTACGATTTGAAACGCACTGCCCGGGTCCGTGACTTGTTCCCGCGTATCAGGGACCTGAGGAACCCTTTGCTGCATCCACATGTCCACGCGACAACCTTCGCAAATCCGCGCATCATGTCGAAAAACCGTCCGGCCAAGTCGATCTTGAACGCGATCGATCAATGTCGGATTAATTTTTTTACCTCCGTTGACCAACATTGCATACGCCGTTGTCAGCCTAATCAACGTCGTTTCGCCGGCACCCAACGACATCGCAAGTGTCTTCGGTAGGTTATCAACGATATCGAACCGTTCCGCATATCGTCCGATTTCGTCCATACCGATTTTTTGCGCCAATCGTACAGTCATGAGATTGCGCGATTTCTCAATCCCTAAGCGCATCGTAGAAGGTCCATAGAATTTGTTGCTGTAGTTATCCGGCCGCCATTTCGGCAAACCCGGCCCCTGATCAATCACGAACGGTGCATCCAAGATTTTGCTGGAAGGCGTATAACCCTTGTCCAATCCTGCCAGGTAGACAAAGGGTTTAAACGCAGAGCCAGGCTGTCGCGCCGCTTGGGTTGCACGATTAAATTGGCTGAGGGAAAAATCGTAGCCACCTGACATCGCTTTTACGCGCCCCGTGTGCGGATCGATTGCGATAATCGCACCCTGAACTTCGGGAACCTGGCGCAACTTGTATTCACCGTCGACGATCGCCCGTTCCTTTGCCGCCTCGTTCGCTGGACGCGGCAACAACGGCGAGACCAGCACAACATCGCCGGCTACCAATACATCGGAAGGTTTCTTGACCGCCGCTCCACGCTTTCCGTCTTCAAGCGCCTCACGGGCCCAAGTCAGTTCTGGTAGCGTCAAGAGGCCTTTGGACCCGTTTTCAACACCGATCTCGGCGTAACCGGCAGCATCATCAATGCCGAGTACAACGGACAGCAACATACCATCACTGCCTTTCGGCCGCGAAAGTGATGAAAGATAAGCTCGCCAATCGAGTGGTGTGTCAAAACGCTGCCCAGTTGGCGCCGAGGTTACGACGCCTCTATAACCATGGCGGCGATCGTAGGCCTCTAGCCCAAGGCGCAATGCCGTGTCTGCCGCATCCTGCATCCGTGGGTCAAGCGTCGTGCGTACCGACAACCCCCCCTTGTACAATTGGTCCTCACCAAACCGATCCACTAACTCGCGGCGGACTTCCTCCGTAAAATATGCCGCCTCAACGAATTCCGTCTGTTCCCGCCGTGCCGTCAACAGCGGTTCAGAGACGGCCGCTCTCGCTTGCGCTGCGTCAATGCGTCGATCGTCGAGCATTCGACCTATAACCCAATCGCGGCGCCCTTTTGCCGCAGCCGCTTTCGTAAGCGGGTTATAGTTATTGGGGGCTTTCGGCAATGCCGCCAGGAATGCAGCCTCTCCAATCGTCAACTGGTCCAAAGACTTGTTGAAATAGTTTAGGGCTGCTGCGGCGACGCCATAAGACCCGAACCCAAGGTAAATTTCGTTCAGATAGAGTTCGAGAATTCGATCTTTTGAGAACGCTCGCTCAATGCGAACGGCCAAAATAGCTTCCTTAATCTTACGATCGAACGAAACCTCATTTGTCAGAAGGAAGTTCTTCGCCACCTGTTGCGTTATCGTCGACGCACCAACGAGCCGTCGACCACTAGCTACATTCTGAATGTTGGTAACCACGGCGCGCGCGACACCCGTGAAATCAATTCCGGAATGTGCATAGAAAGTCTTGTCCTCTGCGGACAGAAAAGCCGCGATCACGTGCTTGGGCATGGCTTCGATGGGAACAAATGCCCGCTTTTCCTGAGCGAACTCGGCCAAAAGTCGACCGTCTCCCGCGTGTACACGCGTCATCACATCCGGCGTATGCGTGGCAAGCTGCCGGTAGTCGGGAAGGCCTTGGCCGTATTTGTATAGGACCCATAGCGCGCCACCGCCAACCGCGGCTCCCACGGCAAAAAGAAGCAAGAACGAAAACAACAAGAAACGAAAAACGAATGACATTGGCGGAAACCGCCCCCTTACGAATCGGTATGCATATAATTAAAACGCGACACCATCTACTCACGCCCAAGCTTCGAAGCTACAGTACAAATGTGACAATCTTAGGGTGGTCGGGCAAGGTTTCCAGCGGTGCCGACGAAAACTCAGCGGCTTGCCGATTCAACCTGAGAAAAATAAGCGTCAACAGCGGCCGCAATGGATTGCGCCAGTTTTCGTCTATGCGACTCGGATCGGAGCGCCCTTTCGTCATCGCGGTTAGACAGGAAACCGAGTTCGATAAGCACAGAAGGTATGTCAGGCGCCTTCAACACGGCGAACCCTGCAAACCGATGCGGATTTCTCAGCGTTTTTACCCGTGTACGCATTTCCGTAACCAGTTTGGAGGCGAGGCGCGCGGACTGGTTCATCGTTTCTCTTTGCGCAAGATCTATCAGAATGTTGGTGACCTCTGCACTCTCATGTGTGAGATCAATTCCGGCGATAAGATCCGCCTTGTTCTCACGCTCCGCCAATTCAGCCGCTTCCTTGTCTGAGGCCCGCTCTGACAAGGTATACACGGATAGTCCGCGAACTTTGCGATTGCGAATAGTGTCTGCGTGCAGCGAAACGAATAGGTCCGCATCCTTGCCGCGGGCAATCTCAATGCGGTCGCGAAGTCGAATGAATACATCGCGCTCACGCGTGAGATACACCCGAAAGCGTCCGGTTTTCTCCAGATGTTTCCGTAAGTCACGGGCGGCGGCCAAAGTCACATGCTTTTCATAAATACCTGAGACCCCGATTGCGCCAGGATCAACGCCGCCATGCCCGGGGTCAATGACAATGACGCGTTTTGCCATTTGTCCGGGAACAGGCGGCTTCTTTGGCACACGGAGCGACGCAAGTTTGCCGATCTGCCTTCGGTTCTGAAAGACTGCTTTGGTCACAGGGGCAGGTGATGGTGATTTGTCGATGACGACTTGATCCGGCTGAACAGGACGTACGACGGTCGGAACCGGCTGTCGCTGTTGCAAAGAAACCGCTTTGACGATCCGATTCTCCGCCGCCTTGACGTGAATCGGAGCGGCTTCGACGGTTTTCAGGAAATTTGTCCCACTGGCCCGTGCGACATCAATTACAAGACGATGGGGCTTCCCCGCCTCAGCCGGCAATGCCAATGCCGAATGGACCCGCGATGGTTGATTGAGATCAATAACGATCCGCGAATTTCCAGGTTGAAACAATCCATACCTTAACCGCGCTAGGACGCCGACCCCAGCCGGCAACGGTCTTGGCGGCAGCCGCCAACCGACTTCTGGCAAATCGATGACCAACCGGGCCGGGCCGGCAAGAGCAAAAATCTTTGAATCGATGGGACGGTCCAAGTCAATAACGATTCGAGTCGACAGACCGTGTTCACCAACTCGGATATCCGTCACCTCGGCATCTGCGGCAACGGCGGTTCCCGCCGAAAAGATGCACAGCAGCACAAGCCCTAATGCTCGTCCAAAATTTCGGAGAAAACCCATATGTAGTGCTCTGTGCCCGGTCTTTATGACGATATTCTGTGTTTATATCGGCTCAGTGGCCATAGTCTCAATGATCGCGATCCGAATCCGATCATGTATTATGACATTGTGGAATGATTTTCCTACGGTTATGTTAACAGTGTCCGGAGGAATTCGGTCACACGAGGCACGGAAAGAAGGACATCCGTCATTTCTTACCCCGGCCTTGAGGCGCCTGGTACTTTAGGCGCCCACGGATTTGAGGTTTTTTTCATATGCCGGTGCAAGCCGCCCGTATTTCCGAAAACAAGCACGGCTCCATTCGCATCAATGCGAATGTGGACGACGTTTTCGCAAGCCGAGGCGCCGCCGGTTTTTTCAACGTCTATCGGTCCAATCGCATCAGTCTCTCAGGCTACTTCAGCATGGGCGCGATGTTGAGCGGACCACGGAGTTACACAGTCAATGGCGACGAAACGTATGCTTATCGACGCCTCCCACCCGGAAGAGACCCGGGTTGTGGTGGTGTCTGGAAACAGAGTCGAAGATTTTGATGTCGAGGTAGAGTCTCGGCGTCAGTTAAAAGGAAATATTTATCTAGCAAAAGTCACTCGGGTTGAGCCGTCGCTGCAGGCGGCGTTCGTCGATTATGGCGGAAATCGCCATGGCTTCTTGGCTTTCAGCGAGATTCACCCCGACTATTATCAAATCCCGGTTGCGGATCGCGAAGCTTTGCTCGCAGAAGAAGAGACCGCACAGCGGGAAGCTGAAGCAGCCGAAGAAGCGGCAGCCGAGGGCGCGGACGAAGGATCAGTTGAAGAACTCGGTGGTGGTGAAGACGAAATCGACGAGGCTGAGAAAGCCCGTCGCCCTGTTATTGATCGCCGCCGCTATAAGATCCAAGAGGTCATAAAACGCCGGCAGATTTTGCTCGTTCAGGTTGTCAAAGAGGAGCGTGGCAACAAGGGCGCGGCACTCACAACCTATCTGTCTTTGGCAGGACGGTATTGCGTCCTCATGCCGAACACGGCGAGGGGTGGTGGAATTTCTCGCAAGATATCATCTGGCCAAGATCGCAAGCGTCTGAAAAGCATACTCGCGGATCTCGGAATTCCTGATGGTATGGCCGTCATCGTTCGAACGGCTGGCTCTAAGCGAACCAAGGCCGAAATCAAGCGAGACTATGAATATCTCATCCGACTTTGGGAGCAGATTCGCCAAAAGACGTTAGAGTCCATGGCACCCAGTGCGATCCATGAAGAAGGTAATCTGATCAAGCGTTCGATCCGCGATATCTACAGCAAGGAAATCGAGGAAGTCGTCGTTGACGGAGACGAAGGCTACAAAACGGCCAAGTCGTTCATGAAGCTTATGATGCCAAGCCATGCAAAAAGGGTGCAGCCTTACAAGGATGCCTCAATTCCGTTGCTCCAGCGGTTTCAAGTCGAGAGCCAGATCGACAGCATGCACCATCCGGAAGTCCAGTTGAAATCGGGCGGGTACATCGTCATCAACTCCACGGAAGCATTGGTCGCGATTGATGTGAACTCGGGACGTTCGACTCGCGAGCGAAATATCGAAGAGACGGCGCTCAAGACCAACCTTGAAGCTGCTGAAGAGGTTGCTCGGCAACTTCGGCTTCGGGATTTGGCTGGCCTCATCGTTATCGATTTCATCGATATGGAAGTTCACCGAAATCAGTCGAAGGTCGAACGTGCCGTAAAGGATGCCATGCGATCGGACCGGGCGCGGATTCAAATCGGTCGCATTTCCCCATTTGGACTGCTTGAGATGTCGCGCCAGCGGTTACGCCCAAGCCTTCTCGAGATGCATTCAGAGCCTTGCCCGCATTGTAGCGGCACCGGTATTCGACGGTCGGCCGATACAACAGCACTGCACGTGCTTCGCGCGATCGAAGAAGAAGCCATGCGCAAACGTTCGTCCGAGGTTACCGTTCACGTACCAACGCAAGTTGCCTTGTACATACTCAACCAAAAACGCGAACAATTGGCGAAGCTCGAGTCCGATTATGAAGTCAGGATTTTCCTAGAGAACGACGACGCCTTGATACCGCCTGACTATCGAATGGAACGTGTCAAATCGGACGGCACGCCAGTGGAAGCCCGTGAAGCCGAGGGCGATCAGGATAGCGAAAATGAAGAAGGCGTTCGTAAGCGCCGACGGCGCAGAGGACGTCGGCGCGGCAAACGCGATGACGAGGGAACATCCTCGCAGACCAGCGAAGATACAGTGCAGAAAGCTGACGAGGGTGGCGAAGATGCGGACAATGGCGCAGATCCCACCAACGTCGATGATGCAAACGAAGAGGACGGCGAAACGGCACGCAAACCGAAACGTCGGCGGCGCGGGCGGCGTGCAGGACGCAATCGTAATGGACGCGAGTCCGAAGCGGCAACCGCTGTGGAAGAGGCCCCATCAGAAACTGCCGATGGATCATCGGAAACCGCCACGGCGGATGCAGTTCCTTCAGATGACAATGAAATCGAAGATGATGGCGACGCAAAACCGAAACGACGTCCGCGGCGGCGGCGTTCGCGCAAAGCTGAAGCGAAGGACGACATAGCAAACGCAGAGGATCAGGCATCGGAAGCGGAGGGTCTGCAAGCAGAAACACCGGCGAGCGAAACGATGGAACAGGCTGAAGCCCAGCTAGAGGCCATCACCGCCGAGCCGGTCATTGAGCCGATTGCCGCTGCAAACGAGGACTTCGTCGCAAATGAGCCAGCGGCTGTTGAGGATACGGCCGTCGAGTTGGAAGTGGCACCGGATACCGCGAAAACCACAGTGATTGATGTCTCGCAAATCGACGAGGAAGAAAAGCCGGCAAAACGCGGATGGTGGAGACGCGGCTGACCTATCTCTCGAGCATGCTTATTTTGAGGCCGCTCTCCAGGCGATAAGTCTGCGGGCGGCCTCTTCCATATCTGCATAATTTCGAGCGAATGAGAACCGCACAAAGTGTCGTCCTCGACCCGGATCGAAGTCTATCCCAGGTGTAGCTGCAACACCCGCCTCATCAAGCATCGACTGACAGAAGGCAGCGCTGTCATCTGTCATATCGGAGACATCGGCGTAGATGTAAAATGCACCATCTGCGGACGCTAGCTTATTGAAACCGGCCTCTGGCAATTCTTTCAGTAACAACTGCCTATTTCGCGCATACTCGGCGACATTCGCATCCAATTCCGCTCCGCAACCGAACACAGCAACACCTGCGTGTTGCGATATTGCCGGCGGCGAAATGAACAGATTCTGCGCCAAGCATTCTGTCGCCCGTATGAGATCGGGGGGCATAATCATCCACCCCAGACGCCAACCTGTCATCGAGAAGTACTTGGAAAAGCTGTTGACGACTATCGCATCATCGCCAAACCGAAGCACAGTTTCCGCCCGCGCATTATAGGTGATTCCGTGGTATATCTCGTCCGATACCAGGCGTATCCCGCGCTCCGCGCAACAGGCATAGAGTCGAGATAAGCCATCAGCGTCGATCATTGTTCCAGTCGGATTAGAGGGACTGGCGATGATCAAGCCGTCCAATCGGCCTCCTATCTCCATGATGTGCTCTGGGGTCGGCTGAAAGTTCGTCTCAGGACCGACGGGAATCTCGACGACCTCGATGCTTAGTGCCGACAGGATATTCCGGTATGCTGGATAACCAGGACTGGCCAGCGCGACCCTGTCGCCGACATCGAATGCCGCCAAAAACGCCAATATGAACGCACCGCTTGATCCGGTGGTGACTGCGATCCGCGTCATCGGAACATTGAGGCCATACGCACGAGCACAATGATGCGAGATCGCCTCACGAAGCGATGGGATGCCGAATGCATCCGTATATCCCAATCGGTCATCGCGCATCACTTGAGCGAGTTTATCCAGCACGGCTTGTGGAGCACCAGTCCCCGGTTGGCCGACTTCCATGTGCATGATGCTGTCACCAGCTTTTTCGCGCTCATGCGCCGCCCGCATAACATCCATGACAATGAATGGTGGTACGCTCCCTCGCTGAGCGACTTTCAAGGCCACAGCTTAGTTCCCCCCGATGGCAAGTCCGTGGCCACGAGGGTCCGTCGCAGAAGCGCAGCGTATCTCATCCTCATTTGGAAGGCCGGTATTACAGTAAACCGCTGCAACACGACCCATCTCACGGGTAAGCGCGACATCATGACCACGGCGGCGCAATGCGGCAACGACACCTTCCGGCATCTTTTGTTCGACAAATACTTTATCCGGCACACCGGAGTAGTGGACCCGAGGCGCAGTCATCGACTCGCTCAGAGTCTCGGGGCCAGAAGCGGCGCGAACTAAAACGTTGGTGAGCGCCGTTGGTGCCGTTACGCCGCCGGACGCGGCGATCGCCATATACGCACGATCAAAGAACTCGCTCGTCAACAACGCGGGGCCGACCGGCGTCGAAGTCCGACCATTGCTGTCTGGTGCAGCAGCCAAAATGATGCCGGTGCCTTCAGCCATGCGCCCAGTGCCAAACGCATTATTCATTGTCAATGTGCATGCAACGGCACCACCTGTGACGTCCATAACGGCGAAACTAACCGCAGAAGGCGTTTCCGGCCAATCAACAGGGTTGTCAATTAGTCGAGACAATGGCGTTGCCCTGTCGTCCTCAATATCATCGCCAGTGTCTTCGACGTAGTCCTCGGAAACCAGCTCGATAGGGTCGACTCGGTAACTTCCGTCAGGCTGCAATTCCTTCATACGGTTAACGAAAGCTCTTTTAGCCGCCTCAGTTAGTAGGTGTGCGCGAAGATCAGGATCTGCCTGCTCGAAACGAACACCGTCGAGCAGGACGGCCGTCATTTCGGCCGCCACGCCCCCGCCGACGGCGGGCGGGCCTGCAAAATGCCAAGACGTGGTTTCGACCCAAGGAAACGAGAGCGGTTCGCGCACAATAGGCTGGTAGTTGCGAAGATCTTCAACACTAACGCTTCCGCCTGCCAACTTGATCGCATCAGAAAGTGCTGCCGCGCCGTTTCCGAGATAGAGGTCCCCCGCGCCCCTTGATCGCAATCGCGAGAGCGTCGCAGCCAAATCCGACTGAACCAGGACGTCGCCTTCCTTAAACATACGACCGTCCTGTCGGCGGAACACGCGGGCTGCAACGGCATCCTTCGTCAGTTCCACCGCGATAGGCTCATACCTCTCGGCGAAAGCTCGGGAGAGTGTGTATCCGAATCGCGCAAGACGCTCCGCAGGCGTAATCACTTGCTCCCATTTCAAACGTCCATACCGTGTGTGGAGAAGAAACAGACCCCTTGGATTTCCAGGAATAGCACTTGGCCTGATTACGTCTTGGGGAACAGACACCGGCGCGCGTGGAAGAAAATCTATGACCGTCGGGACCGGCTGTCCGGCTTCGCGTGCAATGCACAAACCACCCCCCCCTAAACTCGCGGCAGATGGCATCGTCACCGCCAATGTCAGGCCGATTGCCGTGGCGGCATCACCTGCGGTGCCGCCCGACGACAAGACATCCCGGGCAACCAACGCCGCTTGCGGCTCTTCAACGGAGATTACGCCGAGGAGGCCGGAAACGTATCCGATCGTCCCTCTCGCAACCTCCGGCTCATCTACAAAAGGATTACTGCAGCCGGCAAGAATCAGCCCCGACAATGACAGGGCTGTCATTTGACGGCCAAGCGCACCACGTCTACGCTCCTGCTGCATTTTAAGGAACCGCATATTGCGTGTGAATCTTCCGATTATCTGCGTTTTCATGTTGCTCGCGTTTGTCTTGACGTCTGTCGGGCCGGCATCCGCACAAAGTTTACGAATTATTCGTGACGCGGAGATAGAGCGCGAAATTCGTCGTATGTCCGCACCCTTGTTTCTTTCCGCGGGACTTGTGCCTTCTTCCGTGTCCATTCACATCGTTCAAGACAAAAGCCTAAATGCCTTTGTCGCGAATGGACAGCGCATGTTTATGAACACTGGCTTATTGATGCAAGCTGAGAACGTCGGGCAGGTCATTGGGGTAATCGCCCACGAAACCGGCCACATTTCCGGCGGGCATCTGGCTCGACTTGGCCGGGCCCTCGATCAAGGCGCGACAACCAGTCTGCTGGCGACATTTCTGGGCCTTGCCACGGCGGTCGGGACCGGTCGTGGCGACGTTGGTGCAGCGGTTGCAGCCGGCGGTCAGACATTGGCCACCAGAAACTTCTTTTCGTTTACGAGAACTCAGGAGTCATCCGCAGACCAAGCCGCGCTGTCACTCCTGGATGAGACGAAACAATCTGCTCGTGGCCTGCTGACATTCATGCAAAAGCTTGAAGGCCAAGAACTCTTGATTACCGATAATCAAGACCCCTACGTCCGAACGCACCCGCTCTCGGAGGAGCGCGTGAACACGATCGCCGCACACGTCGCACGATCCCCCTACTCCGATACGGCATTCGACCCTTCTATTTCAATGGGTTACGAGCGGATCAAAGCAAAACTACGTGGTTATTTCGACGCACCGCAGACGACGATAAGGTTTTACCCGGAAACCGACACGTCTGTTCCGGCGCGGTACGCGCGCGCATTCGCGTATTCAAAGATTCCGGATACAAAACGCGCAATTGCGGAGTTGGATAGTTTGCTGACGGATGTTCCCGACGACCCGTTTTTCTTGGAGTTCAAAGCGCAGGTCTTGTTCCAATCCGGAGATGTCGAAGCGGCGCTTCCGGCCTATCGCAGGTCCGTCGAAATTGCTCCGGACGAGCCGCTTATACGAACCGAATTTTCCCGCGCCCTGATCGCAACCGAGAGGCCTGCAGAACTTGAGGAAGCGGTCACGCATCTTCGGCATTCACTCTCACTGGATCGGAGGTCTCGATCGAGTTGGCAGCAGCTAGGTATCGCATATGGAAAACTCGGTGATGTCGGGCGAAGCTCTTTGGCGTTGGCAGAGAGCGCACTATTGAGGCGTGATGCGGCTCAGGTGAGATTCCATGCAGGTCGTGCGGAAACGATGTTCGCCCGTGGTTCACCTGAATGGCTGCAGTCGCAAGATTTGCTATTGGCTGTCGCCAAAGACGCCCCGTGACGCGAGGATACAGTTCTCGCCGACAAGCAATCCGTGTAGGCTTTTTGTGCGTCATTGCCGGCATCGCAGCCGCATGCACGCGCAAGCCAGCGGTGACAGCGATCGGTGGCGCCATGGACGTCATCGGTCCGGATGCGCGACTTTCCGCGGCAATCCGCCGACGGGCCCTTCCCCCGGACTGGTATAGCGAGGGGCGGATGAGTTCGACGAGTCTGGTGACGTCCGAACTCGATGGGTTGCCTGCGCTAATTGTAACACCGAGCACCTTCAACTTCGCGGCATTGCGCCGGGTTCGCGCACGATTACTTGCAATGCCATTTTTGACCTGGTCCTGGCGAGGCACACTGCCGCAAAGTGATGACCATCCTGTCAGCCTGGTCGTTGGTCTTTCGTCGCCCATAGCGAGTTCCGAGCAAGATTGGTTTGATTTTCGATTGGGGTCCGCAGCGAAAATCAACAGATTGATTGAGATCGTCTGGAGCGACAGCGCATTAAAAAGGGGGTCGATCTATGGGCCGTACCCGGTCTCAGACGGCATCGCCGGCGGCAGGTACTCGGCCAGAGGAGGACCAGAGCAAGGGGCAACCTGGCGTCACGACAGCGTCGATATTGCCGCCGTGTTTTCCCAGTTTTGGCCGGACGACGATGTCGCTGCCGCCGAGGTTCGCTACATCGGCATTCGGGCGCTTGCGGGACAACGCGGGGCTTCTATGGCGATCTCGTCAGTTCGTTTGACGAGATGAAAATACCCGTAAAAACAGCCCTTGCCGGTCTATTCATGCTCTTACATGATGACGCGAGGTTGCAAACTTTAGGAGTTTCAGATGCATAGGCTTGTCGCCGCTGCGATGTTTTTCGGCATGACGATTGGAGTTGCGCCAGAAACACCTCTCGCTGACACCAAATCGGGCCTTACCGATCAACAAAAAAGTCAGATCGAAGCTTTGGTAAGAAACTATATCGCGAACAATCCTGAAATGATTGTCGACGCCGTTCGAAGTTACCAAGCCCAACAAAGAGTAGCGGAAGAGGCGGCGAGGGCGAAACAGCTCGTCGAGATGCAACAACAGTTGGAAAACTCCGCGACCTCCCCCGTCGGCGGCAATCCAGATGGTGACGTGACCCTCGTTGAGTTTTTCGATTATCGATGCGGCTACTGCAAACGGGTTCACGATACCGTTGTCGAGACTGTCAAAGCCGACGGCAACGTCAAGCTCGTGTACAAAGAGTTCCCGATTCTTGGCCCTGAGTCGGTTGCGGCCGCCAGAGCAGCGCTCGCCATACATTTCGCGATTCCGGAAAAGTACAAAACTTTTAACGACGCCCTGATGCGCGCGCGTGGCGCGCTGACAGAAGATAGAGTCGTTCAAATTGCTGAAAGCCTGAATATATCCGCCGACGCCTTATCAGCCGCACTAGACAACCCCAAGGTTGACCAAGAAATCGGTCACAATATGGCTTTGGCACGGGCTTTAGATATTAACGGTACACCAGCGTTTGTGATTAGAAACAAGATTGTGCCGGGTGCGGTCGATGCTGAGACCCTAAAGAAACTGATCGCCGAGGCCCGACAAGGCTAGTTGTTCAACCGCCCTGTCCGGGGATCTTAAACAAGGGCGCATCTGCAGCACCCGCGCCAGCATAATTTATGGGCTGGAGCAGATACTTAAACCCATCCGTTCTCTCGACAAGTATCAAGAGTGACGGCCGATTTGCATCCTTCGCGGCCTGATAGGCCTCCAGAAACTGTTTCGGATCCCAGATTTCCTGTTGATTGACTTGAACGACGACATCGCCGCGACGAAGCGGTGTCACACCTGCGAATTGATCGTTCGAAACGGTGACGACAACCCCCGTAGACCCCCAACGGATGCCCATTCGCTCGCGCAGAGTCTGAGTCAAAGCGGCCAACGTTATGCCTAGTTCGGGTTGCGCGGCAAAACTCGCGTTATCGATTTTCCATCCGTCAGGCCAGTCCGATAACGTCATGACAACCGATAATCGCTGAGCCCGCCGAAGAACGTCGATCTTTACTTCCGACCCTGCTTTTAGCTTGGTCGCCGTTTGGACCAATCTCTCGAAAGTGTCGACGGCGATTCCGTCAAAAGTAACGATAAGATCACCGCGGCGAATGCCTGCATTTGATGCCGGACCATCAAGGCTGATATCGAGAACGAGAACACCGGCGACTTCCGGCAAATCCAATGCGCCCGCAATCCGCGATGATATACCCTGAACCTGCATACCGAGAAAACCGCGTTCAGCCGACAATGATAGCGACGGTGCCGTGACGCTCGTCAGAATGAAAAACGTTGTCGCCAGGCACATGTAACGGCAAAAGGAATTGAGTTGCATTGTCATGGTCTTTCCGAGGCGAAAGTGACCATACGCTATTATTTTCAGTAATTTGCCACAATGCTCAATTTACTAAGCATTATCCGCATCGCTCGTCCCTCGCGGGCAGAACATCCTCAAGCTCCTGATTGACAATTAAGTCGTCGAACACCATCCGAAAAGACGTGACAATGCCATTCGACAGAAGCCTCAACGATATCTCAAACTCCGGCTGCGCTGCCTGGCCCTCGGTTTTGAAGAACGCCATGCGAACACGCCAAGCCTTCGCTGAGAGTAATGACTTGTCTCCGGAGATGTTATCATGCGGCCCCTGATCGGGTAGAATAAACGCCGTGACCTTTTGCGGCCCTTCGTCGTCCGTACCGTCGAATGCGAATGTCTCTCCCGTTTTGACACCTGATTCTGCCAAATTGAGAAGCCATTTACTTAGCCCGACATAAAACCGTGTTCCGTTCGGAAGGGCCATTTCGAACGGGCGCGGTGTAATGAACTCGGCATCTGCCGCTCCGCTTTCGGCCCGATTTGCGGTCCCTGAGTACACCTCAACATTACCGTTCGTTACACTGCGTGAATCAAAGACATAGTCTTGGCCGTCGGCACTCTCCCGCGCCTTGAACTGCATCTCTCTCTCAATGGCACCGCCGACATTCGTCAGCATCGTCATCACGACTTCTTCAGTTACTACCCATCCTTCGCAGGTACGTTCAATGAGAGAGACCGCGGCACCATCCAGACCGCTAAATTGTGACACCGGACTGTCCGTTGCGAGACGCAATGTGTAGATCGCTTGGTGGGGAACAAGGGCACCACTGCTACCCGCTTGTAGGCGTTCGGTGCCGCTAAAAAACACGGCACTGCTCAAGACAATTGCCGAAACAATAAATTTTCCGTCAAGTCGCATAACTAACCCTGGTTGTAAGACTGACACATTTCGGAGCTTATGGGATGGACGATGGACGAGAAAGGCAAACTTGCCTTGCTCTCATCCACAAGATATCCAATGAACACGGTGCGAATTTTCGCCCATCACTAAAAAGATCAAAATCCGTGCGCGTTCTCTCGATTTTTGGCACCCGACCCGAAGCGATTAAGATGGCGCCCGTCATCGCCGAGTTGCATCGCCAGGGTTTGGATGCGCAGGTCTGCGTTACGGGTCAACATCGAGACATGCTCGACCAAGCCCTCGATTTGTTTGGAATCAAGCCAGATCATGATTTGAACTTGATGCGACCCAATCAGTCGCTCGAGGAATTGACGATCGCCGTCCTGAATGGACTCAAAGCTGTCCTTATTGACGAGCGCCCGGACATGGTTCTCGTGCACGGTGATACCACAACGACT
The DNA here is from genome assembly GCA_965222395.1 of Rhodospirillales bacterium. Classification (GTDB taxonomy): domain Bacteria; phylum Pseudomonadota; class Alphaproteobacteria; order Rhodospirillales; family Casp-alpha2; genus UBA4479. The sequence goes on along the minus strand of OZ244947.1, from coordinate 231,321 downwards.
TTTGCGGCGACACTCGGCGCGTTTTATCAACGCATACCCGTCGGACATGTGGAGGCGGGACTTCGGACAGGCGACATCTATGCGCCCTTTCCCGAGGAGATAAACCGTCGTCTCACGGACGTAATGGCCAAAGTCTTTTTCGCCCCGACCGAAACCGGGCGACAAAACTTGCTGGCCACCGGCTGCGCGCCCGAGGCGATCCATGTTACGGGCAATACAGTAATTGACGCGCTCTTCATGATGCGAAATCGCCTCCGCGATGATCGTCCGTTTCGTGATGCCATAGACGCGGAATTCCCCTTTCCGGCCCCCGGCAAACGCCTCATTTTGGTCACCGGGCATCGGCGAGAGAACTTTGGCGAAGGGTTCGACAACATTTGTCGCGCGCTCGCACAGATAGCAACCCGCGAAGACGTAGAAATCGTGTATCCCGTACATCTGAATCCCAACGTCCAGGACCCCGTACACGCGCATCTCGGCAACCTATCAAATGTGCATCTCATGCGGCCGATAGATTACCCGCGGATTGTTCGGCTGATGGACAAGGCGCACATCGTCATCACCGACTCAGGTGGCATCCAGGAAGAAGCGCCTTCTCTCGGCACACCCGTCCTTGTTATGCGCGACGTCACCGAGCGACCGGAAGCCGTCAATGCCGGCACGGTTAAACTCGTCGGAACATCACACGAACGAATCGTTGCGGAGGCGAACCGCCTCCTCGATGATCCCACTTACCATGACACAATGAGCACAGCGCATAATCCTTATGGGGATGGTCAAGCCGCACCCCGAATCGTCGCAGAGGTCCAGAAACTTGCAGTTTAAAAATGTATGCGTCGTCGGACTGGGCTATGTCGGCTTGCCCACGGCCGCTGTACTCGCAAGCCGGGGGATCAAAGTAACCGGCGTTGATGTCAATGAAGCAACGGTTCAAACGATTAATGCCGGTCGGCCGCACATCGTCGAGCCCGACTTGGATATGGTGGTTCACGGCGCGGTATCGAAAGGTTGGTTGAACGCCGCCACGAGTCCGTGTCCCGCCGACGCCTTTATCATTGCCGTCCCTACTCCTTTCGACGCATCTCGGAATCCTGACCTCACCTATCTTGAAGCGGCGACAACAGCGATCGCTCCGATGGTCGCACCGGGCAATCTCGTCGTCGTTGAGTCTACGGTCCCTGTCGGAGCCACTGCGATGGTGCGAGACTGGCTCGCAAGTACTCGTCCCGACCTGCGATTTCCGACAGACGTCTCGAATAGTGATGATTATGATGTATTCATTTCGCACAGCCCTGAGCGCGTGCTCCCGGGGCGTGTCTTGTTAGAGCTCGTACGCAATGACAGGGTCATCGGTGGTCTCGGACCGAAGTGCGCGGCGGCGACGGCAGATCTGTATGGTCAGGTTGTTGAGGGTGCACTTCACCTAACCGATGCGGCGACAGCTGAATTGGTCAAGCTGTCGGAGAATGCGTATAGGGATGTGAATATCGCGTTCGCTAACGAACTCGCCAATGTGGCCGAGCCACTTGGGATCGACGTTCGTGAGGCAATCGAATTGGCCAATTTTCACCCAAGGGTAAATATCCTGAGTCCCGGTCCCGGCGTAGGCGGACACTGCATCGCCGTCGACCCATGGTTCATCGTCTCATCCGCTCCGGATCGAACTGCCCTCATTCGAACCGCACGCGAGGTCAACGACGCGCGGCCGATGACCGTTGCGCGTCAAATCGCGGCTGTCCCGTCTGTAAAAACTGGCACTCCCATCGCCTGTCTAGGTCTCAGCTACAAGGCAGACATTGATGACTTGCGTGAGAGTCCGTCAATCGACGTTGTGCTGAACCTGCGGACGTTGGTTGAGAATGAAATTTACGTAGTTGAGCCGCACATAGACGAGTTACCAAGTCGCCTTAGGGAACTCGACAACATTCGGCTCGTTGATCTTGAAACCGCCTTCGATGCTTCAGGGTGCATCGCCCTATTGACTGACCACAAGACGTTCCGATCGGTCGCTACGGAACGTCCAACTGACAAACAACTGATCGATACCCGTGGTCTCTGGCCAACTAAAACACGCTGACGGACTTACTGTCCGCGACGTTCGGGCCCGGAATATGCGGGATCATCTTTACGGCGGCGATCTGGGCCAAAATAGTTTGGCGTCCGAATGAACTGTCGCGGCGTCTCGATGATGGCCTTGATCCGTTGATAGAGTTTTTTCGCGGAAACGGGTTTCGCGAGGAATTCGTTCACACCCGCATCCCGCGCCTGAAAGACTCGGCTCATCTCGGTATGGCCGGTCAACATAATCAGCGGGATATAAATGTTCGGACTATCGTCACTGGTCCGAACAAGCTTGGTGAACTCAAGCCCGTCGATAGGTTCCATGTTCCAATCGACAATCACCATATCGGCGTCAAAGGTCTGCAGCACTTTTAACGCGTCTGCGCCATCCTCCGCTTCGCGCACTTGGCGAATGCCCAACGCATTGAGGATCGATTTCACCAACCGCCGCATATGGTAGTTGTCGTCGATAACCAAGAAGCTGAGACGTTCTAAGTCGTAGTTCGCCAAGACTGCTCCTTGCCCACTTCAAGCCTGAAGGTACACCAGTGCTATTACGCATGCTATCCAAGCCATGAGTAACGGGACTTGTACCCCCCACCATTTCACTTATGTTCAAGGACATTCATTGCAAAGTCATTAATTGAGGCACTCAAATGATCCAACTGCACACATGGGCGACGCCAAACGGCCGCAAAGTCTCCATCATGCTTGAAGAGCTTGGGCTGGATTACGCCGTACACGAGGTGAATATCTCAAAAGGCGAACAGTTCAATCCCGATTTTCTCGCGTTTTCTCCAAACAATCGAATCCCCGCGATTGTCGATGAAGATGGGCCGGACGGGCAGCCAATCGGCATTTTCGAGTCCGGCGCGATTTTAATTTACCTTGCAGAAAAGACGGGTTCCGACCTTCTACCTACAGAGCCCCGTGCTCGCGCAAATGTCATGCAGTGGCTTATGTGGCAGATGGGCGGCTTAGGCCCGATGGTCGGACAAGCCCACCATTTCCTCTTCAATCCTAAAGAAGTCGTACCCTATGGTCAGAAACGGTATCACGATGAAACAAAACGCTTGTACGGCGTGATGGAAAAACAATTGGCGACAAACAATTATCTGGCTGGCGAGGCATACTCGGTTGCCGATATTGCATGCTACCCGTGGATATCGCGATTTGAACGCCATCAGGTAGACCTGAACGAGTTTCCAAATGTTAAACGGTGGTTTGATCAGTTGTCGGAACGCGAGGCCGTCAAAAAGGGCATGGCTGTACCGTTCGCCAACTAATCTCCAATCTTAGGAGACCAAGCGCATGAGCCCTCTCGATCGTCCGGCCGTTCAAAGGGTGCGAACCGCGTTGATGGAATCGTTGGGGCGGGATGAGATCCTTGATCTCCAACTCTCGGCCAAGACCGCCGACGCTGCCGCAAAAGCGATCGGGTGTCCCCTCGGCGCCATTGTCAAATCGTTGGTGTTCTGTGTCGACACCAGATTTATTATGGCTTTGGTCGCGGGCGACCATACCTGTGTGGAAGAGAATCTTCCGAAAGCGCTGAATATAAAAGGCTCGGTTCGGCGACCTCAGGCGTCGGAGGTCAAGGCAATAACCGGTTTTACGATCGGTGGAGTCGCACCGATTGGGCTGATGCATCCGTTGCCTCGCGTAATTGATGCTTCACTGAAACGCTTTGAGCGGGTTTACGCCGCCGCCGGGCACCCGAACTGTGTCTTCCCGATTTCCGTCAATGAGTTATCGCGTCAGACAGCAGGCATTATCTCGCACAATATCGCCGCCCCGGTTTCTCCGGAGAACACTTATAAGCCGGCTCTTAAGCGCTCAAAAACCTTTGCCAATCAAGAAATAGCCAACACAAAACCGTAGATGGCGCGCCTTGCCTTGTTCCGGTGACACATAAGACTTGTGCCTCACGGTCTCTTTTCTCTTGATCTGACTACAAATGCGCGCATCCTATGCGACAGCGAAGTTGTGACCGATACAATCGCAGCTATCGTGCTGGTTCGATGTATTTCGTCTTATCAAATTCAGGGAGGTAAAAATGAAAAGACGTGAGTTTCTGAAGAAAGGTGCTGTCGCGAGCGCCGGTGTTGTCGCTGCTTCGTCAGCGATGCCAAAGCCGGCAATCTCTCAAGGTCTCAAGAAGATGGCGATTGTCTCGACCTGGCCACGGGACTTTCCTGGTCTGGGGACGGGTGCTCAACGGGTCGCACAGCGAATCTCAGACGCGACCGACGGTCGTATCGGCGTCGAGTACTTTGCCGCCGGCGAACGTGTCGGCGCATTCGATTCGTTCGATGAAGTCGCGTCCGGTAACGCCCAAGCGTACCACGCGGCAGACTACTACTGGAAAGGCAAGCACCCCGGCTGGGCGTACTTCACGGCTGTTCCTTTCGGATTCTCCTACACCGAGATGAATGCTTGGATTCGTTTTGGTGGCGGGCAGGAGCTATGGGACGAATTATCCGCTGAGTTCGGTCTTAAGTGTTTGATGGCAGGAAACACCGGTTGTCAGATGGGCGGTTGGTTCCGCAAAGAGATCAATTCCGCCGACGATCTTAAAGGCCTTAAAATGCGTATACCGGGCCTCGGCGGCGACGTGATGGCCAAGCTCGGGGCATCGCCGGTATCGCTTCCGGGCGGTCAGATCTATGAAAACCTTGTGTCCGGCGCCATTGACGCGACGGAATGGGTCGGGCCCTGGAATGATAGTTTCATGAAGTTCTACGAAGCCGCCAAATACTATTACTATCCTGGCTTCCATGAACCTGGCTCGATGCTGGCCCTGGGCATCAACAAGAAGTTCTGGGACGGCCTGACCAAAAGCGATCAGGTCATTATCGAGTCCGCCGCGGGTCTTGAGAACGATATGATGATGGCGGAATACAACATGAAGTCCGGTACCGCTTTGACGCAACTGATCAAAGAACAAGGCGTCGAACTGCGCCAGTTCTCAGATGATGTCTATGATAGCTTCGGTGAAGCAGCGGAAGAAGTCTTCGAGAGCGTTCGGGCACACTCCGACCTCGCCAAACGGATCGATGACAGCTTTAAATCCGCCCGTGCCGATTTGTCCGGTTGGACTAAGATTTCGGACCAAGCATACATCGCGCAGCGAAACCGCGTTCTAGGCGGTTGATCCGACGTCGTATCCATCGACTCAAGAATGGGGAAAGTTTGGCGTGGAGCGCTTAGCTCCACGCCCTTTCCTCCAATTCACGGACGAATTCACCGTGTAGAACAACAAAATTAGGGGGCAGAATAGCGGATGTCACACGGTGCTGTAGAACAGGCCGACGCGGCTGAGCGGTCTCACGTATCCACGGACTCACATGGCGGACTGGTAACGACCGTCCGCATCTTTGCAATTCTAATGTCTGTTTGGGCGCTCATTTACATCGCGAACAATGTCCTAAACTTCTGGTTCGATTGGCCGAGCACTGTCGGTGTATTTGGTGCACTGGGCCTATTTGGTGCCGACGCCCTCGCCGATGGTGTCCCACCATTGGCTTGGTTACAACTGGCCAGCTATGTTCTGCCACTCGTGATGATCGTTGTAGTGGTGATAAAATCACCGACCCGAACCCTCCATGCCGACTCCGAGATGCTCGGCAGTGTTGCCGGATACATAATCCGCGCCGCTTTTTGGGCTGTTCTTCTTATCGGAATCGCCGATGGATTTATCTCGTTTCTTCGTGTCGAGGGCTTTCTTGCGAACGTCGTCGGCGCCGATCTGGCGGAGCAACTAGGCCGCCCCAGTTTTCGCGGACATGCAGTTCATTATCCACTTCTCATCACAGCGCTTGTAATTGCCAAGTTCAACAAAGCGCTTGGGTTTCCATGGCTCGCGCTACTGATCGTCGCAGCAGAACTGGCCATCGTTATCGCGCGGTTCGTTTTCTCATACGAACAGGCGTTTATGGCCGATCTTGTCCGGTTTTGGTACGGCGCGCTGTTCTTGTTTGCGAGTCCCTACACACTCATCAAAGAAGGCCATGTCCGCGTCGACATCATCTACGCCAGCCTCAGCAACCAGGGGCGCGCGCTGGCAAACAGCATCGGTTGCGTGGCACTTGGATTGCCCCTTTGCTGGACAATTTTGGCCCTCGGGATGTGGGGCCAGGCGAGCGCGATTAACGGCCCACTTCTGTCTTTCGAGGTCACGCAAAGCGGCTTCGGTTTGTATACCAAGTATCTTTTGGCCGGCTACTTGTTGGTCTTCGCCATCGCCATGCTGGTGCAATTCATGAGTTATCTCTTAAGCAACGTCGCCACATTGCTGCACGAACCGGGTCATCAACAAGACCTGGAAGAACACGCAGCGTTTTAGGCCAGGACCAGGAACTGATTTATGGAACTCTTTTTTCTCCTCGTCCTGATTGTCATTATGGTCGCCGCTTTGGGATCAGGTTTCCCGGTGGCTTTCTCGCTTCCCGGCGCTGCCATTCTGACGATCACCCTGGCTGCCATTACGGGCTACCTGTTTGAAGGCGATGTCGCGGCCTATTTTGCGCACGGTGACCCGGTTCAGTGGTTAACGTCAGGTGTCACGAACCTTCGAGGTATTTATTGGGAACCGGAGCGCGACACACTCATTGCGATACCGCTGTTCATCTTCATGGGCATCATGCTGGAGCGCTCGAAAATTGCCGAAGACTTGCTGGTCACGATGGGGCAATTGTTCGGACCGATTCCAGGCGGCATAGGTATTTCTGTTGTAGTGGTCGGCGCATTGCTGGCAGCAACGACGGGAATTGTTGGCGCCACAGTGGTGGCTATGGGGCTGATCTCTCTTCCTGTCATGCTTCGCGCAAAGTACTCGCACGCCCTTGCAACAGGGACGATCAGCGCCTCAGGCACGTTGGGTCAAATAATTCCACCGTCCATTGTCCTCATCATTCTCGCCGATCAACTCTCGAACGCCACCGATCAAGCCGCTTCGCTACGGACCGCCGATTATAAGGCCGGTACGGGGGAGTTCTCCCTTCCGTCGGAGTTCGGAATCACATCCACCAGCGCCGGCGATATGTTCCTGGGTGCGTTTCTGCCGGGCTTGGTTCTCGTCGGATTATACATCGTCTACATTTTGGTGATTTCGCTGATCCGCCCGAAGATGGCACCCGCGGCACCGCATTTGGGTGAATACAACCGCGCCTTCTGGATCAAAGTGGCACTGGTCTTGATTCCTCCCCTCGCCTTAATCTTCGGCGTCCTGGGATCCATTATTATGGGCGTCGCCACCGTGAATCAGGCCGGAGCGATCGGGGCCGCCGGCGCGCTGATCATGGCCGGCTATCGGCTAGCCGAGGGCCGCAAAGATCAATATCGACCAGCAATCTTGGCGATTATATCATTTGCGATCCTGTTCTTCGCCGTCAACACCTATGAGATCAACGTCAAAAATATCCAAGGGACAGACGGCTGGACTGGGGTCATCATCGCAGCAATTGGCGCGGCTGGTCTTCTTGCAGCCATTATCTGGAGTGCAATTCGGGTCAACAAACTGAATGAGACCCTCAACGGCGTGATGATCGAGACGGCAAAGACAACGTCGTTGGTATTCATTATCCTTCTAGGTGCCGCAATGTTGACCGCGGCGTTTCGGGCGTTTGGCGGAGAGGAAATAGTGCGAGATTTCCTCTCCGGGCTGCCCGGCGGCTTTTATGCCAAGTTTATCGTCGTGATGGCCGTAATTTTCATTCTTGGCTTCTTTCTCGACTTCATTGAAATCGCCGTCGTAGTGGTTCCGATCATCGCGCCAATCCTGCTGGCCGACCCGACAGCGAATATCACCGCCGTTTGGCTCGGCGTGATGATCGGCGTCAACATGCAAACATCTTTCCTGACCCCACCTTTTGGATTCGCACTGTTTTACCTGCGTGGTGTGGCACCAAAAGAGGTCCGAACGCTATCGATGTACAAGGGTGTGATCCCGTTTATCTGTCTGCAGTTGCTCGGGCTGGTTATCGTCGGGCTTTATCCACCTTTGGTGAATTACCTACCAACACGTATTCAATTGACGTCCGACACCGCGCCACCACCGGCAAACCCACGGCTACAAGCCTGCCTACAAGAGTACTTGTTTCCTGTCTACGATGCTCGGCGCTCGGAGCTCACGGCAGCGATCTCCACCGCGCGCGGCATCGACTTGTCGGCGTTGCCAGAGAACCATCGAAAGTCGCTCATGGAATCATTCGATGCCGCCGAGGCAACATTCGAGCGCGTCGCCAAGGTGCGCGCCGCAACCGCCGCGCGGGAAGCCTACATTCCCACCTATAAGCCCCTGCACAGCGAAGCGCGTGCCATACGTATCGATTTGGAAGCGCATGAGCGCGATATCAAACGCGTCCAGAAGGACTTGGATGACTTCCGTTTCGTAACGGACCCGGACCCCGAAGATATCGACAAATTGACAAGACGTTTAGAGCGCCTAACCAAGGAACGCGACGAACTACTTCAGACGAAACCAACCGGTTGGACGGAGGTTCTAAAAACATACCGTGAACTTGAAAAAACCGAGCGAACGGCGGAGCGGTTGTATCGAAGGACTGTAGACGAAGCGTATGAACCACTGCCAAATATTCAAGCAATTATATCTGCCGGGGCCGATTTGGCCGCAGTTGAGGACGACATTCGCGGCCTCGAAACGGTCATCTCAAATGATCCATATGACCAAGCCATGGAGACAATCGACAAAGTGGAAGATTTAGTCGGCGAAGTCGAGGGGGCAAGCAAGGTGCGGTCCGCCGTTTCCCGCGCCCGTCGGGCGTTGCGCGGCGACTCCCCCGATAGGGAAAAGGGTCTCGCGCAGCTCGCAAATGCACTGGAACTATTGCGCACAGAGGTCACGTGGCGAACGCAAGCAGCGGTCTCCGTGTTGCCCGGCCTGCAACAATATGACGCGGCGATCGGCGATACGATCGGTGCACGATTGCAGGATCGCCTGACCGAATCACAGGCGGAGCAGATTGCAACTTGCCGTTCGAAGCACCGCGATATCTCGCTGAGCTTCTGACCTCGTAGGGGAGCCATCCTCATGACAGGAATCGTCCCCGCCACAATCTGGATGAGCGGGGCACTCGTTTCCTTCATGTTAATGGCCATATCGGGGCGCGAGCTAGCGGCGGAACTTTCCACGTTCCAAATTCTCTTCTTTCGGAGCGCGATTGGACTAGTGGTGCTAATGATTGCTATCTCGTTTTCCGGCTGGGTTCAGGTACGCACGAATAAGATTGGCACGCATTTAATCCGCAACATCGCCCATTATATTGGCCAGTACGGCTGGTTCTTCGCGATATCTCTCATTCCACTCGCCCAGGTCTTTGCACTCGAGTTTACAGTGCCGTTATGGGTCGCGATTTTTGCACCGCTAATGTTACGAGAAAGCCTGACACGGACCCGTATTGCGGTCATAACAACTGGTTTTATCGGTATTCTTGTCATTCTGCGACCGGGGGTCATACCGCTAGAGGTCGGCGTTATCAGCGCACTTATTGCTGCAATTGGTTACGCACTCTCCCATACGCTGACAAAGAAACTGACAAATACAGACACGCCCCTATCAGTCTTATTCTACATGACGGCGTTTCAACTCCCTATGGGCGCAATTCCAGCCTTCATCGATTGGACAACGCCGTCGACCGCGTTATGGCCTTGGTTGTTCATTGTTGCGATCACGGCCCTGAGCGCCCACTACTGCATGGCACGTGCTTTTTCGCATGCAGATGCCATCGTCGTCATTCCCATGGATTTTCTGCGGCTTCCTTTGATCGCGCTAATCGGTTTCGCTGCGTACGGAGAACCGATCGATTACTGGGTACTTGGAGGTGCAGGGATTATATTTATCGGCATTCTGGTCAATGTTCACGCCGAACGGGAACCGGCAAAAACTGACTGACGAAGCACGCTATTTCGATTTCAGTTCTCTTCGGCTTTTCGGCGATCAGGACCATCATAAAACGTATTCCGGCGCTCACGTCGCCGGTCAGGTCCAAAATAAGTATTCGTACGAACAAATTTACGTGGGTGCTCAATCACCGAGATCATTCGCTGATACAGATTTGCCGGTGAAACCGGTTTAGCCAAAAACTCGTTTACACCGCAAGACCGGGCTTCAACTACCCGCGCGTACTCTGTATGTCCGGTCAACATGATAATCGGTACGTATGGATTGGGACTGTCGCCGCTATTACGTACCAGTTCGACAAACTCCAACCCGTCGAGGGGCTTCATATTCCAATCACAGATGATCAGATCACAACTAAAGGTTCGCATAAGTTTCAAAGCATCGGCGCCATCGTCTGCCGTCTGAAGGCTTCGAATGTTGAAAGCGCGAAGGATCTCCTTCAGAAGGAGTTGCATGTATTTGTTGTCGTCGACGATCATTACGCTGAGGCGGGACAGATCGTAATTTCTCTTGCTCATTACGCTTTACTCGAAATCCATAGCGATCGTTGCTGTCACCACCTCGTGACCTTGCCAAATTAACCTTGCGTGACCGGCAGCGTCTAGAACGTACAAACCACAATCCCGCCGCATGGGAGTACGGTAACGAAACTGTCAATCATGTCGAATATTAATGCACTCACAGGACGTTGCGTACGACGATAAAGCAGCCGATAACCAGCGTTGCGATGAAAAATGCCCGGCGAAAAGTTACTTCGGACATGATTTGTCGGACGCGTTTTCCCAATTCCATACCCAGCAAGGCGGGAATCACGGCTGCCAATGATATCAGTCCGACATCCTTCCCCAAGAGGCCGTTGCCTCCTAGAGATACCGCCAACGCAAGGGTCGAGACGGTAAAGAGAATACCCATCCCCTGAATCAACATGTCTCGCGGCAATCCTATGGATTGCAAGTACATGACGCCCGGGACAACAAAGGAACCCGTCATGCCCGTTAGGACACCGTTTGTAACCCCCATGACCGGCCCGACCCACCGTTCCTGTGACGGCGCAACTGCGATCTTGATGCCAACAAGATTGACCCCTGCATAGATCACCAATAGAACGCCGAGGAGAGCCGATAGATAGTTCAGATCGACACGCGTCAGAGCGGCTGCACCGACCCAAACCGTCACGGTCGCCAGAGCAAAAAACGGCCATAGCCGTCGAACAATGGTCCGACCATTTCCACCGCTGACGCCTTGCCACATATTGGTCACGAACGACGGAACAAGCAGCAGTGCCATTGCTTGAGGCAAACCGACCATGATCGTCAAGAGCGCAAGGCTTACGGTCGGCAATCCCATCCCGATTACACCCTTGACCGCGCCTGCGAGTAGGAAAGTAAGCCCAATGGCTATCAAGATATCGCTTTCGAACATGCGGCAAGCTTATTGGCCGGGCATACTCCAGACAAGCGTTCACCAGACAGCTTGATATTAAGACACTGCGGCCACATTTTCAGCAGAACGCTCTCGACAATTGGCCACATTCAACCCGATTTTTTTACTGTTTCCCGGAGTTTTTACGATGACTGTCCCAACGCTTGTCTCGTTCAATACAATTGATGATGCAAAGATCGAAGCAGATTACTACGAAGGCGGTTCTCATGCCGTCGTCCTCGGTCATGGTAAAGTATTCGACAAAGAGAGTTGGTCGGACCTGTCGAAAGACCTCAATTCAGCCGGACTTACCGTCATTGCACCGAATTTTCGCGGATACGGTAATTCCATCGGCCCTGATGCCGAAGACGGTTATGCCAAGGATATAGGCGGCGCCGTCGAGTATGCGCGAACACACGGTGCAAAAAGCGTGTCTTTGCTGGGCGGATCCATGGGAGCCGTTGCAGTTGCAAATGCGGTAAGCGATGGTTTGGCAACAGGCATCGAAAATTTAATTGTCTTGTCCCCTCGCGCAGCCGGTAACCCCGAGAAAATTTCGGTCTCAAATGCGGTATTTGTCGTTAGTTCAGAGGAAGACTGCACCGATACCGTCCGTTCCATGCATGAGCGATGCACAAGCCCGAAAACACTGAAAATCTTCGACGGCAACGCCCACGCGCAATTTCTGTTCAAAGGTCCACATAGGAGTGCGCTCATTTCACTGATTAAGACTGCCCTGAACGCGCAGCACGGACTCGTCTAAAAACAGGTCGGACGCCGGTCCTAATCGTCGATTTCATATCTTTACCCACTCCATACATATCACCATATGCGGGATTATCGGGCGCGATACAGAACACGTTAATAAGTTTTGATCGCGCTCAGGTCATAGCGTCACGCCGGGGTGGAAACATGAAAGACGGAAATATCGACATCGTTGCGGAAGTCGCGAACGAAGTAGGCCACTTGGGTATTGCAGCAGCGGAAATCGCTGGTCAACTCTCCGAAGTCTCGACGCGCAGCCTCGCGCAATCAGAGCGGATCACAGGCTTAATCGGCGCAACGGACGAAATGGTCTCCACGAACCTTGCGATCGGTGAGTCAGTCCGCTCCACCGAGGAAGCAACATCTTCCGCATCAGCGGACGTTGACGCCTCGCAAAAGAACATTGCCGGCGCAATCGACAATATAATCGCACTCGTCCAAGGAGTGAACCAAGTCGGCGTAACTCTTGCGAACCTCGGCGAGGCGCTGGAGCGCGTTGGTAAGGTTGCGGATGGGATCGAAGGCATTGCCCGCCAGACGAACTTGCTCGCGCTGAACGCAACTATTGAAGCCGCCCGCGCTGGCGCTGCGGGAAAGGGTTTTGCGGTTGTTGCAAGTGAGGTCAAGAGCTTGGCCGATGAAACTCGCAAAGCAACCCTAGAGATTACCGATACGGTTAAAGAACTGAATACACAGGTCGAAGTCCTTCAGAGAGAAGGAGAGACAAACAAGCAGAAGGCGGAAGTCGCGCAAAAGGGCACAAGTAGCATTTCGGAGATATTCAGCAATATTGGTGCCCATTTACAGCAGATTACAACAGACGTCGGTAACATTTCGACAGTGGCAGAGCGCAACCGGAGCCAATGCGACAGCGTATCCCACTCTCTTTCGGAACTGATCCAAGAGAACGGACAAACACAAGAGAACATCGAAGCAGCCGATGGATCTGCCGACAAACTCCTCGGCATGAGCGAGAACTTGATCGAAGTCCTTGCGACGAGCGGACAACGGACACCCGATAGCCCGTTCATCGACATGGTTGTTCAGAAAGCTGAATTGATCTCCAAGACCTTTGAAGAGGCCGTGGATAACAATCGGATTTCGGTCGACGCTCTGTTCGATGAGCATTATACCCCGATTGACGGAACAGAACCGGTACAATTGATGACGGCGTTTGTTGATTTCACGGACGAGGTTTTGCCTGCAATTCAAGAACCGGTGTTGTCGTTTGACGAAAACATCGTTTTCTGCGCCGCCGTTGATCGAAACGGCTTCTTGCCGACACACAATAACAAGTTCTCCCAGCCGCAGCGCCCCGGAGACGTCGATTGGAATACCGGCAACTGCAGAAATCGGCGCATTTTCGACGATAGAACCGGCGCACGCGCCGGCAAGAACCAACGACCGTTCCTGCTCCAAACCTACCGGCGCGACATGGGGAACGATACGTTCGTGACCATGAAAGACCTCAGCGCACCCATCTATGTAAAGGGGCGCCACTGGGGTGGCCTGCGCCTAGCTTACAAACCAAAGTAAGCGAGTGAACGCCCTCCCCTACAGAATGGACGTATACCGTTTCATCTTGTCCTCAAGACGAGACGCGGCGATCAATGCGTTGTTCGAGAACGGATGCGTCGAACATTCATGCCCAACGGTCCAGGCCGTCCGGGACCTAAAGAATCCGTCAATGGTTTGAATTGATGATTTAAGGCCAGAGAGACTGCGGTCCGCATTCGGCGGTTTTGGTGTTTGGCGTCATACCGTCTAATTATGCAAATGCAAATTAGCGGTATTATGAATGGCGGAGAGAGAGGGATTCGAACCCTCGATACGGTTTCCCGTATACTCCCTTAGCAGGGGAGCGCCTTCAGCCACTCGGCCACCTCTCCGCAGTCCGGTACCAATTTGGACCGGAACGCCGCCGGAATGTACGGGTTGCGGTACCAAGCGTCAACTGCACGCCGACCAAGATCAGGGGCAAAATAGTACGAATTGGAATTACATGGTTTGTCCGGTCAGAGTCGGGTTGGCTAATGGGTACCGCTATTCGAGAATAGGCCCTAAGGACGACTGCTTTTCGGGAGGGTGCCATGGCAGAAACACTGAACCAGTTGGTCGAAAGTCGGTTTGGCCAGCCGAAGTATATCGACGATGACCGCCCGGCGACCGGCGTGCATGCGCAACTACTCGGTCACCGGTCACATCGTCGTTACAAGTCTGACCCGATACCGGACGAAACGTTAAAATTGTTGCTCGCTTGCGCATTGTCGGCGCCGGCTAAATCAGACCTCCAACAGGTATCGATAATAAATTTTGCTGACATTAAGCAACGTGAAGCCGTAACGGACCTTATGCCATCGATGCCTTGGATCAAGCAGGCGCCAGTTTTTCTCTTGTTCTGCGGCGACGGCAGGCGAATAAAGAAAGTATGCGAACTCCACGGTACCACGTTCGGCCACGACCCTCTTGATGCTTTCCTCAACGCTGCCGCAGACGCTGCCATCGTAATGCAGAATTTTATTGTCGCAGCAGAGGCGGAAGGCCTCGGATGCTGTCCCATTAGCGCGGTTCGTGAAGTAACCGATGAAATCGCGAAGCTCGCAGACCTGCCCGGCGATGTCTTTCCGTTTGTCGGCCTATGCGTCGGCTACCCGGCCGATGATCCATGGCTTAGCATGCGCCTACCCCTCGATATTACTGTGCATACGGATCGATACGATGACGCCGATCTAGCGGAACATCTGAGTCGTTACGATTCGATCAGGCGCGCGGCGAACCCCTATCGCAAACAACGCGATGAGGCCATCTTTGGCACAAAAGAAGACTATGGTTGGACAGACGACAAAGCCCGGCAAACATCGCATACGGATCGGCTGAGCTTTGTCAGATACATCAAAGAGCGTGTATTGCGTACGTCTTAAAACCTTAATCCATTCAAAGAATTGCCACGAAATCCGCGTACACCTGTGACGGGCCGTAGATTATGTCTACCGTCGTTTTATGTGTCCAATCGAGGCACGTGGGCGAACTATTTTACAAACAGGTGAGGAGATATCGTTATGGGCGGATTTAATCCAACCCCCGACATCAAGAGGGACATCGCAGGTCGGAGAGTATTCAAAGATGTCACGACCGCCTGTTCGATTCCGATGGCCGGCTTAGGTCATGGACATCTGGTGCGCGTTCTTCGGCTCAACGGTGCGAAACCGATTGCGATCCGTGGGCGATCGAATGACGTAACAATCAACCATGCACTGGGTCATCTAGACGCGGTCTTGCGTAAAGATCCACGAGTTGTCGTACAACCGGCTGACGATTATTGGACGGAAAGGTTTGGGCGCCGAATCCTGGCTCAGATGCGTACAGATAGACGCCCAGGCAATGAAGATGGCATCCCACCGCAAAACTCATCCGCGGACATTCTTGTCTCACGGGGCTTAAAGAAAGGCCGATTGGCACAGAATGCAGTGTCGTATCGGGGGGATCGTCTAAATCCACATCGACGGGCCGTCTTACCGCATGTGCCTTGGGAAATGAAACGTGCAAACGAGCGTCTCGCCAAGGCTCTCGGAGACGGGGTCGACATCCCCAATATACTTGACGCTTTAGTGAGCCGCATTCGTGACGGCGATAAAGAAGGGCACGTTGAGGTATGCGATTTCATTCATAAACTTCGAGAGCGTGATCCCAAGACGTATGAGCGAGTCCGAACAGATATCGATGCTCAACTCCGCGGTAGCCCGAAACGCCGATTCCAAAAGATATGCGATGGCACAACTGTTGCCGAAGCTGATTTCAATTGAGGCTGACCGCGTTAGTTGACGATGTGTTCCCGAATCGCCGCACTACGAACGGATTTTCGCACTTTTTCGAATGCACGTACTTCGATCTGTCGGACACGTTCGCGGCTGATACCATAGACATCGCTCAAATCCTGCAACGTCGTCGGATCGTCTTTCAAACGACGCTCGGTCAGAATATGACGTTCCCGATCTGTCAGGCACTTCATGGCACCTACCAGCATATTGTGGCGATTGGTATATTCCTGGCGAGCGGCGACCAGGGTTTCCTGATCGGTATCATCATCCTCGAGCCAGTCTATCCATTCGCCTTCGCTGTCATCGCGTAACGGCGCATTGAGGGAGTGGTCTGGCCCCGCCAACCTTCGGTTCATGCTGACAACTTCGTCCTCGGAAACATTCAGTCGCGTCGCAACCTCTCGAACGTTTTCCGGCGTTAGATCGCCTTCGTCAATTGCTTGAAGCTCGCCTTTGATGCGGCGCAAGTTAAAGAACAGTTTCTTCTGTGCAGCCGTCGTGCCCATCTTCACAAGGGACCACGAGTGCAGGATGTACTCCTGAATGGCGGCACGTATCCACCACATTGCATATGTGGCGAGACGGAAACCACGTTCCGGATCGAAACGTTTGACTGCCTGCATCATTCCGACATTGCCCTCGGAAATCAATTCACCGACAGGCAAGCCATATCCGCGGTAGCCCATTGCAATCTTGGCCACCAAGCGCAGATGACTATTCACCAATTGATGCGCTGCATCGTCATCTTCATTTTCCTGCCAACGCCGGGCAAGGGACATTTCCTCGTCATGAGTCAGCATTGGATAGCGGCGAATGACTTGTAGATAGCGAGAAAGATTTTCTTCCGGTGTCGGATTAAAGTCGTTTGCGAGCGTACCCATAATTCCCTGCCTTTATAATTTTCAAAATCAACTGGCTTCAAAATCGCCCGTGATCTTTTTAACGGATTTCGCGGTCAACCGCGTCAATATCACTACTATAACCAAGCTACGCACTCAGGAATAGTGAAATCTTTATATCAAATCTAATTTTTTAATTAAGTTACTCATTTGTAATGATAAGTTCTCTTCGAAGTGCATCTTTTTCCCGAATACCGGGTGAATAAACCCCAATTTATACGCCTGAAGAGCTTGGTTATTCTGTTCAGCGAGCACTTCCTTGAGGTCGTCCGAACGAACGCTCCGGGGTTGGCGCCTTGATCGATAAAGCGGGTCCCCCACTAAGGGGTGACCGATTGACGACATATGTACCCGGATTTGATGCGTTCGTCCTGTGAACAATTGGCAATCGACTAATGACGCGACGGAACCGATCGTCTTAACGACCTTGAAAGCCGTTTTCGCCGGTTTGCCAAGCCTCGGAACCACGGCCATTCGTTTTCTGTTTTTCGGATCACGCCCAATCAGGCTGTTAATCTCTCCGTGCCTCGGTTCGGGACAGCCCCAGACAACAGCAAAGTAGGCACGCTCGATACTGTGAACCTGAAACTGCTCGACCAGACCTCTGTGCGCGATATCCGATTTCGCACAAACCATGACGCCGGACGTGTCCTTATCCAATCGATGAACGATCCCGGGCCGGGTCACCCCCCCGATACCGGAGAGAGTGCCAGCGCAATGGTACAGAAGTGCATTGACCAAGGTGCCGTCGGGATGGCCCGGCGCTGGATGCACGACCAACCCGACCGGTTTGTCCAGAACGATCAAGTGCTCGTCCTCAAAGAGAATATCGAGCGGAATGTCTTGTGCCTGGGGCGTAGCAGGAACAGGCGGCGGAAGCGAAACGCGAAAGACTTGACCAGCGCGGGTCTTCGCAGACCCGTCAGACACAAGCTTGCCATCTGCATGAGCGACCATACCGCCGCTAATCAAAGCCTGAAGGCGATTGCGCGACATATTGTCAAGATTGTCGGCCAGCCAGCGATCAACCCTTTGACCACCCTCGCCGGTCGGCACCGCGCATTCAATAATCTTTGTTGTCAATGCATCACCATAACCTTGGGAACGACGACCAGTCTACTTGACAAGCATAGTCGACGAGACGATGAAGACCAGAAGCCAGAGAAGTTGGACGGGGGAAGGCGATTAGCCAATGCAAGCACTCAAAACACTTGTGATCGGAATGGGGGTCTTGATTGTCTGTGCCATTCTACTACTGGGATATGGGTTGTATAAGAGAACCGTCGAGCCCGAATGGAAGTTATTCGGCCCACAAGCGACTCCAACGAACGTCGATAATGCGCCAAGTGCCTTTGGTGACGTATCTCTTGGCCTTGCACCAGGATGCCGCATCGTTGATGTCAACGCAGATGGCCCACGCGCATTCGTAACAATAGGTGCGACCGATAACTGCGCCGAGATTATCGTCATCGACATTGACACGGGAAAAGTTCTCGGACGGCTGCGACCTTGATCTCGGTACGCCTCCCGCACGATTTGGCCAAGGCGATTACGCGACATGCTGCGCGGAGTTTCCCTGCGGAGTGTTGTGGCCTCATTGTAGGGACCCGCGACCAGGAAGTGGTGAATTGTGTCGCCATCCGTGAGAGCGAGAACGTTACGCAAGGCGACAGCACGAAGACTTTTGAAGTTGACCCGAAACTGCGCTTTGACACGATGCGCGCGCTTGATGATGAGGCGAACGGGCAGCAAATAGTCGGACACTACCATTCTCATCCAAACGGATTGCCGACCCCCTCAGCGACAGACTTGCAGATGGCCTATGAGACAGATCTCATTTGGCTCATTTGCGCAATTTCGGAGACAACGGAATCCGAGATTGCGGCATTCATTCCAAGATCGGATCGCTCAACATTTGATGAGTTAGTGGTTCGTCCACAGTGAGCTGATCGGATTCCACTTTGTCATCTCGGTGCGGAACGATACGATTCGGAATTCAGGTCTCGCAAAGGAGCTCTTGCACAGCATGAAGTACCCAGTGTTTGTCTGCGCGCTATTCATCGCGGTATGCATAAGCAGCCCGTCCCTCGCATTGAACAGTTACTCTGCAAGCGAACAAAAGAGTTTCATGGACTGGTGCACGCTATCGAAAACCAATAGCGAAAGTCTGTGTTCGTGCGCCTTGAAACGTATCGCCGCAACCGTTCCAGCAGCGACATTGTCGACGTACCTCGCGAGCCAATCGTCCGGTAACGGAATGTCCCTCTCTTCGCTCGCGACAAGCAGCGCGTCAATGACGGCAACCACTGTCGCCAGCGCTCTCGCCACCTGCGGCAGTTGACAGCTTTAGTCAAAGAAACACCTTATTGGTGGGATCAGGCGCCGCCTGATAACACCCGTAGCGTTTCAATCCCCAAACAGGTTGATTCGGTGGTGATTGGCGCCGGCTTCACCGGCTTGGGTGCCGCTATTACACTGGCGCGAAGTGGTCAGTCAGTTCTCGTCCTCGATAAAGAAAATCCCGGCTTTGGCGCGTCAAGCCGCAATGGGGGAATCGCCAGCGGCAACATTCGTTGGTCATATTCGTCATTGATCAAACGAATCGGAAAACCGGCCGCCCAAGCCATTTACCGCGAAGGCGTCGATGCGCGGAATGATTTGCGCGACTTCATCGAGACCGAAAGCATCGACTGTGACTACCAACTTAGCGGTCGATTCAGTGGCGCAATGGACCTCCCCAGCCTCGATCGAATGAAACGCGAAGCCGAAGTACTAAACAAAGAGATAGGCATCCCATCGGAAATCATCGAGCCCGCCGACCAACACCGAGAAATCGGAAGCACGCTATACGCTGGCGGCATCATTCGCCCAGACATCGGCGGGCTTCATCCCGCAAAACTACACCGAGGAATGCTCAACGTCGCAAGAAAAGCTGGCGCCATCGTACTCGGTGGTCATGGCGTGACCCGAATTGAACATGACCCAGGGCACTATCGCGTGTTCGTGGATGACACGCAGATTTCTGCCTCACATGTCATCGTCGCAACAAATGGTTACACGGACCCTGCGCTTCCCTGGCTTCGGCGACGCATCGTTCCGGTTATATCCGAGATCATCGCAACGTCAGAGATATCCGATAATCTAATGTCAAAGTTGATGCCAACGAAGCGCATGTTCGGTGAAGCGCGGGAGCTTGGTCATTACTATCGACCATCGCCGGACGGACATCGGATCTTGTTCGGGGGGCGGCGTTACGACAAATCGACCGACAAAGCGCGCACTCGATTGCACGACCATCTCGCCAGTGTTTTTCCGGAACTCCAAGATGTCGGCGTTACCCATCATTGGTCGGGGTACGTCGCGTTTCCCATGGATCAGTTGCCGAAGCTGGCAATTCATGACGGAATCGTTTATGCCGCCGGTTTCTGCGGGTCAGGTGTCGTCTGGGCAAGATGGCTAGGCGCCCAAGCGGCGCGCGCCGTCCTCAAACGAGATGGAATCGAGAGTCCGTTTCTCGCTCAAAGCTTTTCAGCCATTCCATTGTATCGCGGCACCCCCTGGTTCTTACCGCCGATGATGGCATGGTATCGAATCAAGGACGCTTGGAATCAATGGTAAGGTGGCGAAACAGACGGCTTAAATGCGGGCGAACGGCTGGGCGAGGCGACCAAAGAGATCAAAGAATTTGAGAGGCGCTGACGTTACCGCCAAACAAATGCAATCTTCTCCGTCTTCGGCGACAGGGCGATGCACGATACTCGGATCCGCACACTCAACGTCACCACGCGCGAAGCGTTCATCACCGTCCTTAAAGCTGCCGGATAAGACCAAGGTCATTTCATCACCATGATGGCCATGCTCGGGCACGGCGGTCCCACCAGCAATCCGAAGCAAACGCAACGACGACTCACCCTCTAGTCCCTCGAACCGAAGTTGCCGCACACCTGGGCCCAAGAGTCGCCAGGATACGCCTTCGAGATCCGCCCCGACGCGGCTCCTAAGCGGCTCCGGCAACACCGGTCTCCCGCTATACTCAGGTGGCGTTGGTTTCGGTGATTCCTGAACCGGGCGTTCCAAACGGGCCATGACATGATCAAAAGAGTCACTGGCCATCGCAACGGGGGCGATGTCATCGACCAATGCGCCGCCTACGTCTTCTGCAACCGAGACGGCCCGCCTGCACGTCGGACATAGGGCCAAGTGCGTCGCAACAAAAAGCGAGGTTCCCTCATCAAGATCGCCCGCCGCATACGCAAGCAAATACTCTTCGCTAACGTGGTGCTGTGTCATTCCAAAACTTCTCCAACTACCTTCCGGATCCGTCCAAACGCCAATCTCAATCGCGATTTGACGGTTCCCAGGGGAATTCCCAATTCCTCTGCGATTACGCTGTGTGACTTGTCCTCGAAGAACGACAGCCGAACGACTTCGGCCTGCTCTTGATTTAAGTCTTTCAACGCCTCCCTAATTACACCGGCGCGTTCTAAACGATCGATACGTTCGTCCGCGGCCTCTTCTGCATCCGGAACCAATGCTGGATCTTCTGGATCCAGTTCCGGCCGCTTCATCTTTCTAAACGCGTCAATCCGGAGATTTCGTGCGATCGTGAAAATCCATGTCGACGGTGACGCTTTGGACCGATCGAACTGTCCAGCTTTGCGCCACACCGTTAATAACGTCTCCTGTGCCAGTTCATCGGCCAGAGAAGCCTCCGTCCCGAGTTTGAGCATGTAAGCCTTAACCCTAGGGGCGAAGTGAGCGAATAAACATTCAAATGCATCCCTGTCCTGAGTCGCTGCAATTGCGGCCATCAAACTTGCTGCTTGATCCGGCGTCTCTGCAGACAATGCAACCTCAGTCATACCAGACCGCTCTGCCGAACTGCGCCTACCGCACGCCGTCGTGGGCAGCGGTCCGGAAAGATTTGAATCGCGAGTGCTTTGAAATGCATGCAACATGAATAAGTGTACGAAAGCACTTGGGCAATGGATCATTTTGCCTGTAGGTTTTGTGATCCACAGTTATTTTTTTTCCGTACGAGATCTTATATAGCCGAAAATTATTTTCAAAAATAAGCACTTAAGCGAGGTTCCACGGAATGAGCGAAGTCACTGGCAAACGCGTTGCCGTAATCGGCACCGGGATTTCTGGCCTGTCGGCTGGATGGTTGCTCTCCGATAACAATTTCGAGGTCGTCTTGTATGAACGAGAAGCGCGCCTTGGTGGTCACTCTAATACAGTCGACGTTCAAACACCGGACGGCATAGTCCCGGTCGACACCGGGTTTATCGTATTCAACGAGTGGACTTATCCGAACCTCATCGCGATGTTCGATCACCTGGATATACCAACGCTGGCGTCGGAAATGTCCTTCGCCGTTTCAGCCGATGGAGGTGGTTTCGAGTACTCTGGTGGCAGCCTTGCTGGACTTGTGGGTCAACCAAGGAACATTCTACGTCCCAGGTTCTGGCGAATGATGCGAGATCTACATCGGTTCTATTCGACGGCTCCCGGCAGGCTCGAAGCCGGCGAACTCGATAACAAGAGCCTTGGCGACGTTTTGGACGCCGGCGCTTATTCAGCGTCATTCCAGCGAGATCATTTGCTCCCTATGGCGGCCGCGATCTGGTCTGGCACGGTCGAGGGAATGCGCGACTATCCGGCGGCGGCGTTCACACGTTTCTTCATCAATCATGGCCTTTTCAAGTATGTTGGCCGGCCATTATGGCGAACCGTCGTTGGCGGCAGCCGCGTGTACGTTGAGAAAATCTCGGCAGGGATGGAAGTCCGCTCCGGCGTCGGCGTTCGCGGAATCCGCCGCCATGCCAACCAAGTTACGGTAACGGACGCCAACGGGCATGAGGATATCTTCGACGCCGTGGTCATGGCGGCCCATGCGGATCAAACCCGCGCCATGCTGAGCGACATTGACGGTCTGGAAGACCAGGCTTTGTCGCCATTTAAGTATCAAAGAAATTTGGCGGTCCTTCATTCAGACCCGTCCCTCATGCCACAAAGGCGGCGGCTGTGGTCCAGCTGGAATTATATCGCGCGACCTGCCGAGGAAGAGAGCGGCGGCGCAAGTGTAAGCGTGACCTATTGGATGAACCTGCTGCAGAGCATCAAGACATCCATGCCTCTATTGGTCACACTCAATCCGGTCCATCCTCCACGACAGGAGCAACTCATCCGAACATTCCAGTACGATCACCCGCTTTTTGACGAGAAAACCGACGCGGCCCAACGCAATCTCTGGAAAGTTCAAGGCCATCGAAATACGTACTACTGTGGCAGCTACTTCGGTGCGGGTTTTCACGAAGATGGACTGCAATCCGGTCTAGCCGCGGCGGAATCCTTGGGCAATATTCGGCGTCCATGGACTGTCAAAAATGAGTCCGGTCGAATTCACCTAGATCCAAATCGGGAGCAAGCCGCCTGATGCGTGCTTCGACGGGAATTTACACAGGCGTCGTCGTCCACCGACGCCTAAGGCCCAAGTCGCATTTTCTGCGATACAACGTATTCACGCTCTTACTGGATCTCGACCGATTGGATGCGGTCTCCAGGGACGCCGAGTTACTCGCCATTAATCGGTTTGGGTTGGTTTCGTTCCTAGAACGCGACCATGGCGACGGCAGCCGCACAGGGCTGCGGCAATGGGTAGACGAAAGACTTTGCGAAGCAGGGGTTTCGAACCCCTCGCAATTGTCAGTCCGCGTCCTTTGCTACCCCAGGATACTCGGGTTCGTCTTTAATCCGCTAAGCGTTTATTTTTGTGAAACGCAGGACAACGAAGTTGTTGCCATTCTTTATGAAGTTAACAATACCATGGGCGAACGGCATACCTACGTAATACCGGTGACGGGTGATACCACGCCCCCTCTACGACAGTCATGCGACAAAGCCATGTACGTGTCTCCCTTCACCCCGATGCAGGGGGCGTACAGTTTTCGCGTAGTGCCGCCAAAGGAATCCGTTGTCGTCGGAATCCAACAAAGCGACGCGGAAGGGCCGCTTTTGAACGCCAGCTTCACAGGATCGTGGGAACCTCTCTCGAACCGCACGTTGCGGACAGCGTTAATTCGACACCCCCTTATGACTCTGAAAGTCATCGCCGGCATACATGTGGAAGCCTTCAAGCTCTGGAGAAAGGGCATCCCGTTTTTTAAACACGAACCGCAAAAACGCGGTGGCGTCAGCATTGTTGCGCCAGCAGTTACCAAGGCAGGAGCCGACTGAAATGAACGAAGTTATCGCCGGACAAAATCGAAACTCTGGCAAACCAGGTCATCCTGTACTTTCTTGGTTGGCGGGTTGGGTTATTAAACTGGGCGGGGGCGTTAAAGCAGGTACAGTCCAACTCACACTTCCGAACGGCGAAACCCGCACCTTTCGAGGCGATAAACCGGGACCCGAGATCGATTTCACGGTTCATCGATGGCGGGCTATCAGCCGCATGGCCATCGGTGGGGACGTCGGATTTGCAGAAGGCTATATGGCAGGAGATTGGTCGACGAGTGATGTCGCTGCACTGCTAGAGTTAGCGGTGGTGAACACCGATACTCTTGAGGCCAAGGTCGAAGGTGCCGCATTGATGCGATTGATCGACCGGTCGAAACACCTCCTCCGGGCGAACACCAAACGCGGCTCGCGCAAGAACATCCAAGAGCATTACGACCTCGGCAACGCGTTCTATCGTGAATGGCTCGACCCGACGATGACTTACTCTTCTGGCATTTACGAATGCCCAAATGACCCTTTGGAACAGGCGCAGCATCGAAAGTATGAACGCATCGCCCAGTGCCTGAATCCCCAACCGGGCCAACGGATACTAGAGATCGGATGTGGCTGGGGCGGTCTGGCAACGTATCTCGCGAAGCATTATGATTGCGAAGTCCATGGGATCACACTTTCGAATGAACAGCATGCTTTTGCGCGCGAACGCATTGCTCGCGAGGGCCTAAGTGACCGTGTCGACATCCGCATTCAAGATTATCGCGATGTTGACGGACAATATGACGGCATTGCATCGATCGAAATGTTCGAAGCCGTTGGCGAGAAAAATTGGCCGCTGTATTTCCGCACCGTGTCGCGGCTTTTGACCGAGGAAGGCCGTGCCGCTCTCCAAGTGATTACGATCGATGAAAAACGCTTCGATAGCTACCGCAAGGGCGCAGACTTTATCCAACGCTACATATTTCCCGGCGGCATGTTGCCGTCGCCGGCAGCATTCGAGCGCCACGCATCGCGAGAAGGGCTGAATATCCAAGACAGTTTCTTCTTCGGTCACTCCTACGCTGCAACGCTGGCGGAATGGCACGATCGTTTCACTGATGCATGGCCAAAGATCGAATCGATCGGGTTTGACGAGCGCTTCAGACGCCTCTGGGAGTATTATTTGGCATACTGTCGAACGGGTTTCAAAACCGGGGCCATTGATGTCGGGCAATTTGTGCTGGCCCGTCGCTGATCATGTTACTTTTCGATCATGCGCGCTGTGATTTTGAAGTAAAGCCAATCCGGAAGTAGCCGCAGAAATTTAAGGATCAGAACGAACCGTGTTGGGAACGCGATTTCGAAGGTATCACGCTGGAGTCCGTTCATGATGCTATCGGTCGCATCGTCGACCTCCATCAAGAACGGCATTGGAAAATCGTTCTGATCCGTCAACGGCGTTCTGACGAATCCAGGATTTACGACACAAATGTCCACGCCATCGAATTTCAGTTCGGGACGCAGCGATTCACACAAGGCGATCAAACCCGCTTTTGACGCACAATAGGCTGCAGCGTTGGGCAAGCCTTTGTATCCGGCAACCGATGCAACAACAGCTATTTTCCCGAAACCTTGTCGTCGAGTTTGATGCATCGCAGGAGTCAGACAGTTGATCGTTCCAGCAAGATTAATCTCGATCAACTCGTTGACCGTTTCAGAATCGAATGTCGATGCGGGCGTCGGCGCGTGAGTTCCGGCATTCAAGACCACTAGACCCAGACTTTCAGCGTCGCTGCACATGCGATCGACCGCCCGCGCACAAGCGTTGGGGTCGGTAATGTCCAATGGCATGGGGACGACCTTGCCCGGAGCATCCGAGAGTTCGTCCGCCAAAGACACGAGATCAGCCTCGGTCCTTGCCGAGGCAAACACCGTCCAGCCATCGGTTGCCAGACGTGCCGCCAATGCCCGCCCGATCCCCTTGCCGGCGCCCGTAAGCCAAGCACGTCGCGGCAACTCGCTCCAGGATAACAGGCCGTTTTTTGCACTAGAGTTCATTGAGAAAAACCTCTGCATTCTTCCGTATCTTGCTGACACGATTGGGGTCCATCCGGTCCAATGAATGAAAGACCGTCCTAAGTCGGTGGTTCGCGGCAAGCACATCGCGGTTTCGGATCATAAAATCCCAATACAGGTAGCTATACGGGCAAGCGTCTTCTCCGACAGGGTCGGTCGGGTCATACCGGCAATTCCCGCAGTAATCAGACATCTTGTTTATATAGCGACCGCCAGCGGCATAGGGCTTTGTTGCCATGGTTCCCTCATCGGCAAATAAGGCCATTCCATGCGTGTTCGGCATCTCAACCCATTCGAACGCATCAATGTAGACAGCCAGATACCATGCCTGCACCTGACGCGGGTCGAGCCCTGCGAGCAACGCGAAGTTCCCGGTCACCATTAGACGCTGTATGTGGTGCGCGTATGCGTGCGTTCGTGTTTGCGTCACAGATGCCGCGAAACACGCCATATCGGTTTCGTCTCCCCAATAAATGCTCGGCAACTGTCGGTCGGCGCCGAACGTGTTCGTATTGGCGTATTCGGGCATTTTCAGCCAATAGATGCCCCGCACGTATTCGCGCCAACCGATAACTTGACGGATAAAACCCTCCGCAGCGTTGATAGGTGAATGTCCGCGTCGATAAGCATCCTCAACCTTGCGGCATACATCCAACGGATCAAGCAACCCGACATTGATGTACATGGAAAGGATGGAATGAAACAGCATGGGCTCGCCCGTCGCCATAGCGTCCTGATAATGGCCGAACGACGGCAGCGCATTATCAATGAAGTGCCCGAGTGCTCGCTCCGCATCCTCGCGGGCGACGGCATACGGAAACGGCAGGACCTCGCCGAAATTCTGTCCGAATTTCCTATCGACCATTGCGACGACCTCGGAAGTTACCTCGTCTAGAGGCACCTGAAAGGCTGGAGGAATTGCGACATTTTTCCTTAAGGGCTTTCTGTTCTCCTTGTCATAATTCCAACGTCCACCTTCGGGCTCCCCCCCGGTCATTAGTAATCCTGTACGCCGCCGCACATCCCGGTAAAAATCCTCCAATCGCAACTGCTTGCGACCCTCTGCCCATTCCACGAACCACGATTGATCAACGATGAAGCGGCTATCGGGAAGGATTTCAACCGGAATATCTAACTCCTCCCGCCAATCCTCAAACTCAGAGAGCAACCGCCACTCGCCGGGTTCCGTGATCACGAGCCGTTTTGGCGCGAAGTCGCGTATTGCGATGTCCACAGCATCACGTAGCGACGTCACCTTTCTTGGATCATCGAGTTCAAAGTAGACGACCTGGAACCCGCAGACGCGGAGCTCTGTTGCGAAATGCCGCATAGCGCTCAAGATAAATGCAATCTTTTTTGGATGGTGCGGGACATATGTGCATTCGTCCATCACTTCAGCCATCACGATGATATCTGTTTGCGGGTCGGCTTCTGACAAAGCGCTTAGAGACGGCGAAAGTTGGTCGCCAAGTACCAGCCGTACGGTGCGGGTAGGCTTACTCTTTTTCATGCATTGGCTACGACCACGCCTGGAATGTGGATCAGTCGAATCGCCAGTCCCGCGCGATAACGATGAATCCAAGGCCCGCGAGACGCGCCTCCGCCGCTCGAAAACTCACACTATTGAGTGGCGCGCGCAATAGATCAGCGTACCAGGGCTGGGGCCCTTTGGGTACACTTCCACCTACCAATACGACAAGCCGGATAACATCCGATTTTCTTATGCCGTTGGATTGAGCCAATTCCCAAATTCGGCCATTCGGTTGCGCGCTCCCCCTTTTCACGGTCTCGGCACGATCGACACCCAGTCCCTGCGGCCACAATGCCACTCGTCCGGTAATCGCAATTCCGGGTTGGTCGGCGAATGCCTGCCATCGAACGACACACACTCGAGTACCAGAACCAATTTTTGGAATTGGCACTAGGTCGGCAGTGCAGCCAAGGCGTCCGGCATAAACGGACTCTTCTAGAGCAACATGCTCCGATCGCACTGCACTGGAACGCAACCATTTTGTGAAAACCTCTGCTTGGAATCGATATGCTAAGGAGTCCTGCGCTTCGGTTAACGTTTGCTCAAGGGCCAATAACTGTCCCGTATCTGCCAGCGATTTCCATTGCAATGGCGCTGCGCTCAACCATCCTGCGAGAACGAAACAGATTAGAATTGCTGATATTAATGCAGCCCGCCCCCGCCGCACTCCGTTGATCGAGTTGAGTTCTTTGTGCCGCGAAATGGGGTTCGATCCCGATACTTCGATATTTGCGGCACGCGCCGCCTCGGCGGTATCTTTGACGTAAACAACCTTTCCTAAATTCGACAGTTGGCCGGATTGTTCCTTATCTGCGGGCAAGATAACAATTACATCGTCTCGGGATATGCGGTTCTGGTCGAGATAGCGGGCAAGTGCGGCTAACTTCCGATCCAAGTGATCGACATCGCGAACCACAAGATCTCGATCGACTTCGCCTGTTGCAAACACGTGCATTGTCGGTGAATTTGGCGATGCCAAATGGGCCAAGAAAAACGAGAGCTGCCATGACCTACCGCCGTCAATCGCCTTGTCGACATCAATTCTGTAAGCCGCATGGCCTGTAAGGCGCTCAATCACACCGGTCGGGCTTCGAACAAAATCGTCGTAGGCTGCACTGATAGGAAGCGACTTCGCAAGCCCGTCCACGCAGACAGCACAGCGCACAGTCGCGCTTTCCACTGTAATTCTCTGAATCTTGACCGGGCCTTCGGTAGTCAGCGAATAAATCGGCATGAATCTAGCGCACAAACACTTGGGAAGCGGGATCACGCAAGGCTTCAACTTCCATTGCATCTGATCGCAACGTGGCTTGGCCCGATGCGGCCTGATAAGAAATCAAATCGACGCGAAGCCATTCTCCTTTATGGTTCTTGATGACGAGTGCGGTGGGCGCTTCTCCATGCGGATCGGTCATCTCGGTCGTTACAAAGGTAATGTCACCCGACCCGTCGGAGACGCTGAGAACAATGATAGCCGTGTCACATTCTCGGCGATTGAGGGGTGTGCTTGCTGCAGCCGCAGGCGATATCTCGGCTCGCGACACCTTAGACAACAAGTAAGCGAGGTCCCTTTGCGCCTTTTCGTCGCTGGCCAACCGCTCGTCAAAATCCGCCGGAACATCATTTACGTCTCCGACGACAAACGCATACAAAACAGCCATTGGAAGTCGCCCCGGGCGACCCTTTGATTGTTCGATGTCGTCGATCTGCGCCTTCGCGTCAATCGCATTCAACGCGAGATCGACATCTGGATGTTCAGCCGGCATGAGACCGCACGCCTTTATTATCTATGTATAGTGAGCGAAACATCTCGGCAAACAACGCGGCGTCGCTTTGCTCCACATCTGGCCATGATACCGCAGAAAAATCGGACCGAAGTTGCGTGCGCATGAGATCGACGAGATTCAGTACGTCTAACAAGACATCGTTTAAGACAAGCACCGCATCGGTTGAGACGGGCTCACAAAAACCTTCACGATTTACTCGCCGGCAAATGCGTTTTGCCTCCGCAAGAAACGCCGCAATCTCGCTGCCCCGTACATCGGGTTCTGTCGCGAAAAAGGATTTTGCCGCCGAATGCGCGTGAAATGACACAACATCTTCCTCGCTCTCTTCCAAGGCAGACTCTCTCAGCGCACCCCAGTCGATATCAGGAGCCAAACGAAGCGCCCCAACGATTGCGCCGTTTTCACCATGACAATAGAGGACCCAAACTGCGGCGTAACAAATTCGCTCCAAACGGTCAGCCGTCTTGCTATATGCCTTTAAACGATCTCGGTAGACGGGAGCGCCGGGGATCGGCATCAACCCCTCCAAGTGAGCCAATGAAACCCTCAAGCCAACGCTGAAGCGCGTTTGTTGCGCACCATAAACCGCATTTCGAAGCGCGGATATCGGCAGTTGCCGTGAGACTAGCCGAGACGTCGGCACCTCACTCGCAATATCTGATTCCGCGCCCGTGATGAAGTTGACGAGCGTACCGCATCTCTCGCGGATTTTCTCTGACGGAGCACTGTCCGCATCCATCGTTGCAACGATATATTCGACATCGGCGGGGTCGACCTCTCCAGCATCGATATCAACACCGATACGCTTTGCCTTCGACGCGGCCAATCGTTCAGTTGCGGCATGAAGCGCAAGCAACAGGGTCGACGCAGTTTCGAAAACAGATTTGTACGTCCGCGCGTCAACCGTGTCGTTCATCGCGTGGTCACGCCAATACGACAAGACCATGTCGTCGTTTATCGCATCGGCCGGTGCATGCGCCCCGACCCGTTCCCCGACATAGCTTAAGAAATGGCGTTCCCGACGCTGTCGCTGTGCCGGGGGTAAGTGGTCTTGAAGGTACGAATACAGTTCTTTCTGGATGTTCCTTGCGGCCTCCATAACCCTATCCGCGTTTACGCCTTCATCCATTAATCCCACCAAGAGTGCATCAAAGGCTTCATAGCCCAATGACGATATCGCGAATTCAATCAAAGATGCCAGGAACGGTAAACGCCCATACGACACATTGAACGCGACATCGTCATGACTAAATCGCAACCCCACGCGATTTAAAGAGCCAACTTGTCCAGCGTGCTCGCGGTATCGATGATAGCGCCCTCTAAATGCGGCCGGCGTCGCGCGCGGCACCCCCCAAACCGCCTCCGCATATCCAAGACCAAGCGATTCTGTTGCCGCAATGAAGTAACACATCTCCAGGACCGGCTTGGCATAACTTCGACAAACGATAATCCGAATGAGTTCGCGACAAATTTTGGCACTGTATCTTGGACTGCCATCGGGCGCCGTTGCATCCGCGATGCCTGCGAAGACAGCTCGAAGCTCCTCGCTTTTCGCTTCTTCTAGGTTCAGGTTCTCTAGCGCTGTCGACATGGCCTCTCCAAAAGAGAGAATAACCACCCAAAGGTCTTTACGTCAGCACATAATACAATCAAAGGTATATTTGATTACCCGCGCGAGATGCTTTTCTGAATGGCGGCGGCAACATCGTCCGGCGGCGCGACGGACTGCCGCGTATTCATGTCGTAGAAAACGTTCACACTGGTTGCGGTAGCGACGCACTCGTTACCCGAAAAAACGCCATATCCCGATGATAGTGATTTCGATCCCAGTCGCGTCAATCGCGCGCCAACGTCGACTATGCCGGGATAGTGCAATTCACGAAGATAGTCGATTGTCACGCTTGCTAGGATAAAATCGAGGCTGGGATGCGCGAATTCGTCCAATAAACTCTGAATCAGCATGGTGCGCGCCGCTTCAACGTACGCGGCAAATGACACATTGTTCACGTGCCCCATGCTGTCTTGATCGGAGAACCGGATACTTACTGGCGTAAAGTGAGAGAAGGATTCACGTTGCGTCAGATCAAGACGAACTACGGGGCGTTCCATTGCTTCTGACATGAATGGGGCTTCCTTCGTTGTCAGTGCGATCCTACCATATGTCTTCCGGTTTGCCAGTCGAGAGGAGATCAGCAACTGCCCAATAATTTGACGATAACCGACATACGGATCGGCAACGAGTGCAGCGCGACACTTTATGTTCAAGACGGAAAATTTTCGGCCAAACCGTGCGCCGGGTCCATAACTATCGATGGTTGTGGCCGCATGGCGTTACCTGGCTTCGTTGACGCGCATATGCACCTGGACAAGACTCTATGGGGATTACCATGGCGTCCGCATACGGCGGGCTCCTCGCTGGCAGAGAAGATCGAGAGCGAACGCCGCGTGCGGACGGAACTCGGCGCCGACGTGGAGAAACAGGCAGTCGCCTTAATCCGCCAAGCCAGTCGAAATGGCACCACACATATCCGAACGCATGTTGACGTCGATCCAGACATTAAGCTCAGCAATCTTGAGGCGGTGCTCGCTGCGCGCGATGCGTACCGGGATACTGTCGAGTTACAAATTGTCGCGTTTCCGCAATCCGGAATTATTCGCCAACCGGGGACTGCGCAACTACTAGAAGAGGCGCTTGGACTGGGCGCAGATTTGGTCGGCGGCATTGATCCAAAGGGCGTTGACGGCGACGCACAGTCGCACATCCGAACCATCTTCGAAATTGCGGAGAAGGCCAGTGTCGGCATCGATATTCACCACCATGAGGAGGGCGATGATGGCGCAGATACCCTCGACCTCATCCTTGATGCCGTCGCCGCCTGGGATATGCGCGGCAAAGTGACTCTTAGTCATGCGTTCTGCATTGGTATGGTGGACCAAAGCCGTCGTGACGCGTTGCTGGAACGCATCAAACTGCTGGATGTCTCGTTGATGACGCACGCGCCAGGTTACAAGGCATTTCCGCCGATCAGAGACCTCGTGCGCCATAAGATTGCCGTCTGCAGCGGTTCTGACGGGGTCCGCGATGCTTGGACGCCCTACGGGACGGCTGACATGCTGGAGCGAGCGATGCTCATTGGTTATCGATCGGACTTCCGCCGCGATGACGAGATCGCCATAGCCTTCGACATATGCACTTTGGGCGGCGCCATCGTACTTGGCCTGGAAAACTATGGATTGAGTGTCGGTGACTGGGCCGACTGTGTGTTGGTGGACGCGGAAACGCTTTCTGAAGCGGTTGTCACGCGACCGACCGAAAGGACGGTTATCAAACGCGGAAGAGTTATCGCGTAACTGCGAACGAGCAAAAAATAACCGGACCCGTCGGCCCGGTGAAGGAGAGATAAAGTGAATATAATGTGATCCTAGCGCCTTCCCTCCTTCACGCAGTGACTGACATCACACGTACAGACGTTTCGTTCTCCATTCTCGAACATGCGCATAGGTCTCAGATTGCCACGTCATGATCGGTTGACCCATTATACCAACGCGCACAGCAATGTTCCCGGCAAGCGGCGACGCCCCTGGACGATGTTGGCGCCGCATGGACCAGAATGAAAAGGCTCGCGCTGACAGATGTCGCTCAAGACAAAGATATGGATTTCCGCGCAAATTAGACGGTGTGACCAAATGGCGCGGCCAGCGATGGTCATGCGGCGGGGCGACCCGGACGCCGGCAGCATCATCATCAGACTGGATCGCTTGGACGGCACCTGCGTTTTACTGTCGCAAATTCGCGATGCAAATGGCGAGCGCTGTTGGCTGCAAATTGGCGGCGATGACATCTTAACGGATTCGGACGCCACGGCTTACATAGAGAAACGCGCGGCGATGGATCCCGATATCTGGGTATTGGACATCGAAGATAGGCACAGTGACTATGAAGCCGATGCGCCTATCGTCACCTAACGTACCGCTACGCCGTGCGGAGAATCAGATGATAGCCAAAGTCCGTCTCGACGACGCCGCTTAGGGCGCCAGGCTCTAGCTCGAAAGCTGCTTGTTCGAATTCCGGCACCATCATACCGCGGCCAAATGCCCCGAGATCACCGCCGCGACTGCCCGATGGACAATCCGACTTCGCGCGGGCGATATCAGCAAAATCTGCTCCGTCGGTGATTTCCGCGTGAAGCGCAACTATTTCCGCCTTCGCCGTTTCTTTGTCTTTTCCATCGGTGGAAATCAAAATATGCGATGCGGTGACTTGGTCGGCCATGATTTACTCCTGATTACCTGGAAAGATGGTCTTGAGCGCGCATGGCTACAGCATGCACAAATCGTACACAAGACGGTTAACGTGTGAAGTATGGCATCTACCGTCAGAAGTGCTACGATTCTAGGCGATTCGCGACTTGGAGACTGTCGATAAGGTGATGGAAAAGATCGCCAGGTATTTAATTCTAAGCGTATTGGGGCTTATCCTTGTCCTGATTACGGCAACCTTCGTGCTCGACGACGAAACTGTCGAGAGCGTTGCTGGGCCAGTTGCCACCCCCTTGTTGAGCGTCAAGAACAGCGTCGTTAATGTGTTTGGTGAACGCGCCGACAGTTTTGTGTATTGGGTGCGAACCACCGCCCTTGATCTCTTCAACTTCTCACCGGCCGATCGAACGCCAAGGGTGGTGATGCGAATCCCCCCGCCACCCGAGTTGCCCGAAAAGCCGCTACCTACGGCACCGACGGTCAGCACGTCCGACTCAACGGCGACGGGCGTTAACGAGGGCGAATCAACAGGATTGCTCTCGGTGGAACAAACGTTGCCGCCCTCAGATGATTCCGTGGCCGAACCACCGAGCGCGATGCCGCCGATATCAGCAGACCCGCTGACCACTTCCGAGGTGCCGTCGATGTCGATTTCATCTACGGAAGCAGACGCCGAGTTCGTGGCAGAGGTAAAGGATTTACCAACGGACCCCGACCCCATGACAGCAATGCCGCGTCCAGAGATATCCGATGAAGCCCCGGCGCCGCCGCCAATGCCCGCGACCCCGGTCGAGACGGCAGCTATCTCATCATTGGACGCCCAAGACACCGGCGCTGCCCCAGAACAGCAACAATCGGCGGCACAGGACCAAGCACCGCCGCCGCCCGGGGATTTAGAGGCGCAAAAACCGGGCGAAGCCGATTACCAAGAGGGACTTCGTTTCTATAGTGGCGAAGGCGTGGAACGGAACTTTGGCAAAGCCGCCCAGCTTTTCCTTAAAGCCGCCGATGCAGGCCATGTCGAAGCGCAATTCAATCTGGGCATCATGAACTTCATCGGCCAGACCGGCGGCCAGGACTTTGCCAACGCAGCAAAGTGGTTTGAAGAGGCAGCAAGCAACGGGCACGCTCAGGCGCAGTATAACCTTGGCTTCTTGTATTACGAAGGAAAGGGCGTCGAGCAGGACTTGAAAACGGCGTTCGATTGGATCGCGCGGTCGGCGGATCAAGGATATCCGAAAGCTGTAAAAGCCAGGGATCAGTTTCGTCAGGCAATGCCGGAAGCATTCGGCAGCTAAGCCAACAATTAACCATCACAAAGCGGCGCCTCAGGCATATGTTCCTGAAACTAAACATGGAGTCGCCGTTTAATTGACCCGTCGTTAACCACGCTTTTACGCATACGCGTCAAATTAGAGGCCAAGTATTGCCCTTATGGGCCCTTAACGAGGACTTGGTCATTCATGTATTTTTTTAGACGCTACATGGCGCTCATGGTCGCTGGGCATTTTGTAGCCCCCCTGCTACCAGGCGCCGCGGCGGCAGGTGGGCCTTCTTTCGGCGATTTTACGTTCACGATCGAAGTCGCCGGGGCCGACAGCACGGACGCCGCAACGGAGCAAGAACTACGGGAAAGCGGTACAAGCATGGTTCCCGCTCGATCAAGTGCTGCGTCGAGAGATCCGCTTCGTCCCTTGGAAGAACCTGACTCGGTGACGAATGAAACGGGTGCAACCGTATCCGACACACCACCAACGAAATCAGTCACACCCAGCAAGTCCACGGCACAGGATGGCGATGCAACAACAGAACCGAACAAAAGTGGCATCAAGACGAAACCGCGACCCGATACAACCGAGCCCGTCACCACAGCCAGTGCCGGCGCCGATAGCGATTATTATGTTCGGCTGGACAGTGGCCTTGCTTTCACGAATGACCCAGACGGGGCCGGCCGAAATGGCACGAACCGGTCAACCGATATCGATGATACATTCATTCTTTCGGCTGGATTCGGCATGCCACTAGATACCAACATCAGAGGCGATATATCCATTACGTATCGTGACAATATGGATATCTCGGGCGTCGATGGCGCCGGGAACAGCGTCAATGGCGATGTTGACTCCGTCGATACGATGTTCAGCTTGTATTACGATTTCAAACAAGTTCACGACATTATCGGGAATGATACCATCACCCCCTACGTTGGCGCGGGGATAGGCCTGTCATACCTCGCCGCCTCAAAACTCAAGACCTCGGGGCAATCAACCGAGAATGATGCCTATGCGGTCGATCTCAGTTATGCGGCCATGGCCGGTGTGGCCGCCGACCTGTCAGACACCGTATCCGTCGATTTGGGGTATCGGTTCGTCAACCTCGGCCAGTTCGAACACGATGGCACATTTGAAGATGGCTCTCGCTCGACGGCGACCGAGTACGATGATTTGTTCTCGCATGAGGTACGCGCAGGAATTCGCTATAACTTCTGAACGGGCCTGTTGATGTAGGTCAATGCATCCACCGGCGCGGCCCCTCAATACTTGCGGCATGATGTAACGTTTAACCGCCGCGTTGATATTTCGAGGACTGAATATGCCTGTAGCGAACCTGCTGGCCGTTGTGGATGGTAGCCCGTTAAGTGAGATGGTGGTCGCAAAAGCCCTTGAGCTTGGCCTTCAGCTTGATGCCAAGACCACGCTGCTACATGTATCGCCACCACCGAGTTACGTTGTCTACCCAGCCGTCGAAATTGGCGCAACGCAGGTCGTTGCAGAAATGATCTCAGGGCTTGAAACACGCATCAAAGAACGAGCCCGGCAATTCGATCGTACGGTTGAAAACGCGATCGGGGCGATGGACACGTCAGACGAGGGCATGGGTTTTCGGGTTGATACCAAGAAAGTCGTAGGACACGAAACCCGTGAAATTGCGAGGCGTGGACGGTTAAGCGACATGGTCATCATGGCGCTTCCGGACGCAGATTCAGGCGGCGTAGACAGCGCAGCATTGGAATCCGCCCTCCTCGATACGGGACGCCCCGTCTTAGTTCTGCCGGGTTCAAAACTACCCGCCCTCACGAGCCGGATGACGATCGCCTGGGATGGTTCACGCGAAGCAGCCATTGCAGTCAGCAACGCGCTTCCCGTCTTGGAACATGCATCTCACATCGAAGTCATCCACATTGCGCATAAGAAAGCGGAGGAGACGGATCCGGAGGATGTCGTTGAATACCTGCGAAGTCACGGAATCGATGCACAGTCTGAGATCGTCGTTCAACGCGGACGTAAAGTCTCAGACCTCTTGATTGCCGCTGCGCAAGATAATGGGAACGCTATCTTGGTTATGGGTGCATATGGCCAGAGTGCCATAACAGAGTATGTCTTTGGTGGCGTTACGCGGGCGGTACTCGGCGCCGCGCGAGTACCGCTTCTTCTGTCTCATTAAGGCATTCAGAAAAATAAGACTTTAACAATAAACGGGTTTTTTCTTCTGCCAGTCGCTTGCGGCGCCCGTACTCTCCGGTATTATACCGGTGGGGAGACATTTTGGGCAGGCCGAACCCATGAAAAAAGAAACCGAGGGAAATTCCGTTCTTTCGCCCGCGAAACCGCGCGTGGGTCCAAAGGGATCGCCATGCGCGGCATGTCAGGCGCGCGAGATCGCCGTTTGTGGCGCCCTGAATCCAGAAGAGTTGAGTGTATTCGGCAACGCCATGGTGACCACCACATTGACGCCTGGCATGCATTTGATCGATGAGGGCGAACCGGAAAAGTACGTCTTTTCGATTTCAACGGGCTGTTTGAAGTGTTTCAAGTTGCTTCCCGATGGTCGCCGTCAGATTACCGGCTTCTTGTTCCCCGGCGACTTTTTAGGCTTGGCGCGCAGCGAAACCTATACAAGCAGTGTCGAAGCTGTAACTCCTGCAACCCTATGCCGCATGGAACGTAGCGAGTTGAAGAAGTTTGCCGAGACGATCCCGAATCTCAACCGGCGGCTGCACGAACTTGCATCCGAAGCGCTCGCGGAGGTCCAAGGACAGATCGTTCTGTTAGGCCGCAAGACTGCGCAAGAACGCCTGGCCACTTTTCTGCTCACGCTATCACGTCGGGCCGGCGAACGCGGAAATGCGACAAACCCCGTCGATGTCCCGATGAGTCGTGATGATATTGGCGATTT
Organism: Rhodospirillales bacterium; assembly: GCA_965222395.1. Taxonomy (GTDB): domain Bacteria; phylum Pseudomonadota; class Alphaproteobacteria; order Rhodospirillales; family Casp-alpha2; genus UBA4479. The sequence continues at coordinate 193,390 of OZ244947.1, read as the reverse complement.
TCTAGGATTGACGACGGAAACTGTGAGCAGGACCTTCTCTCGGCTGCGAAAAGAAGGCCTCATCGGAATGGATAAAGATAAACGCATCGAGATTCTGGATTTCGAAGGACTCAGCGACATTGCTGAGGGTTTCTAAGCCGTCAGGTTGCTTTCATTAAGCCATGTTCTATTGATCGATAGTAACATTCACTATTATTGACGGAGCATCCGCGTGCGCTCACTTGGCATCCGTTTCAGCGCGGCCATCGTTGTCACATTTCTCATCGCGTTACCGGTCTTTGACGTCTTCGCTCAAACGCCGTTGGTGCTTGAAAAAAGGCGCGGCATAAAGTTTGGAAAGGTCGCAGCTGATCTCTCGGCTCCCGGCACCGTTGTTCTCAGCCCAACATCGGACTCGATAACGGTCTCGGGTCCTCTGATCAACTTTGGCGGAACGGTTCGGCGCGGACGCATTAAGATTACTGGGGAGCCTCGCGCTGAAGTCATCGTGACGCTACCGTCCTCGATCACCATTCGGCGAGGAACATCCGGCAACGTCATGACTGTTGATTCGTTTACAATGGACCGCACGAATCCTGTAAAGCTCAACAGGAATGGGATCCGTACGATCAATATCGGCGCAACGTTGCGGGTCGGCGCCAATCAGCGTCGCGGCAATTACAACGACGACAATCTATTCACAGTGGACGTGGAATACTTCTAATCCAGACGGCTTCAAGGAACCGCAATCGTTGCCTCGGAAAGTGTTTCCCCGCCTTCGTCGGCAATTGTCGCATACGTCAAATTAAGCGTCTTTCCGGATATGTTCACACCGTCCGGCACGCGAAGGTTCATTTCAACGGTCCGGCTTGTATTCGGCGTGTAGACGGCTAGTCGAAGCGTCTGAGCCAAAACAACCTGCTCACCATTGTGAACGACAGATACTGTCAAATCCCCAAATGCAGAGCGATTTCCGGTCCGCTGCAGTTGGAACCGCACACGGTCCAGCGGTTCTTCGCTCGATGCAGGAATGAACTCGGTCCCATCGATCTTGATGTCATAAGCTAGGTCTCCGTGCCGAATAATGACGGGGACAGCAATGCCGAAAACGGGGATCAACTGAACACTCGCAGAACCTGTCTGAAGATTCTCGATGCTCTGCGATTGCACATTGGGTATGCCCCGCATCATCATATGCGAACGATATTCACCGGCAGCCAAATCGGCCGGCTTACGCAACAAAATACGAATGGCCTGCGACGCACCAGGCTCCAATGTGACCTGGCGTGGAGAGTATCTGAAAAGCGATTCCGCAAACTGCTGCCCCTCCTCGGGACGAGCAATTTCCGTCAACTCGCCATTTTCCCCCATTTTCATATTGATCACTGAAATTCGAAAGGTGGCTGTCTCAGACCCACGATTGACAAGGCCGAGCTGCGCAGCGCGCGTGCGCCCCTCAAACACGACACGCGTTGGCGTTACGATCAGATCCCCTGCACCTTGCGCGTTAGCGCGATCAATCTGTCCAAGTACTCCCGGTACGGACAAGCCAACGGACAGAATGGCGACACTAACCACGGCGCAAAGTGACCGACGCAGGCAAGTTACGAAATGGATTACGTCATGACGCATAAGAAACAGCTCTCTCTATTGTTGGCATCACACATCACGATGCCCTAGTTGTACGAAACCACTATGTTCACCAATGGCGCCTGGCTGCTAAACGCGGACTCAACGCCAGTTTCACCACCGGTCTGCGCCGATGATGATCCATCGTCGGCCGGCGAAGTGGATACGTCCGCACCAACCGAGAATACGTCCGAACCTTGTCCGTTTAAGGAAGGTGTCTGACCGGCATTATGTTGAATCTGGTTCAAACTGACGACTTCCGCGCCCGATGCAAAGACAGTGCTCTCGGGCAGAATAATAGAGTATGTCTGGTTGGGAGACCCGGCAACCGCGACTGCGGACCCCGCGCCAATGGCAAGGGGAACGGCACTTGAAGACGGAAACCTTGGGGCCGATGGATCGGAGCTGCCACCACTGTTTCTGCCGCCATCATTGGACGTTGGTGTCGCCGCTGTTGTTTCTTCTGATGTAACCGCCACTGGCGCCGGGTCGCTGAATAGTCCTACGTTCGACGTCGTACTGACGGGAACTGTCGGAATGCTGGTAGATGTTACCGTCGGAGCTTCATCTTCGACGGCGGTCTCCACGGGCGTTTCAACTGCTGTGCCGACAGATCCGCCAGCTTGGATGGTCGCACTTACCGAACTCGTCGCCTCGGCTGCAACAACGACGGAGCTAAACAGGCCGACAACTCCGACCACCAATATGACAGTAGAGCGTTGCGCCGTATTTGAGAAACCGATTGGCAAACTGTTATTCCCGTCTCAATACTTTCCCAGATTACACAGATAGGCGTTCCTAGCCAATGGCTTGGGCGATCAAAGTAGGTAAATGCCATTCAACGAAAAAAGCCGTCGGCGCTTATAGCCGACGGCTCATTTCAAACACATGCACTTGGCGTGGACAGCATCGCCCTAGTTGTAGGCAACCGTCACGTTAAATTGAGCCGTATACGCACCAGCTGCTTGGTTTTGACCGACAGCGAGCGACGCACCGACGTTCAAGGCCGTCGCGGATGATCCCATCGTTTGCGATTGATTGGGATCCAGACTCGGGTTCAACGTTGCCGTCATCGAATCACCGCCACTGCTCAACGTCACAGTCGCCGGAATGGTCAGCGAATAGCTCGCATTGTTCTCACCGTTAATCGTAAAGGTCGCCGCGGTAATGGTACCGCCAGGCACGCCGGTTACGCCGGTTGTCGTCCGCACGCCCGCTTGCGAAATAGCAACGGTTCCCGGCGCCGTGGCGGATGGGATGATCGTGCCGAAGGCGAGGTCAGACCCCTTGGTGATCGCGATCGCTTGAGCGATGTTGGCGGAGGCATCGACCTGCACACCGGCCGCTTCGACAAGCGCCGGTGTAGCGGCGCAACCTACAACAGCGGCTACTGCTAGGAGTTTCTTGACGTTCATAAATCAGAACCTTTTCTACTGTCGCCCCGCGCTCACCGGAGGCAATAAACGAATGAGTGCGACAACCGTCGCCGTACGATGGCCTGTGTATGCGCCGGACCTGACAGCAACATGACAAATAACAAAAAACCAAATTAATTCAGAACCTTACAGGTTCCTGACATAGCACTCGCATGCCGTGTTTAAGCGGCCTTTAACCAAACGTATTGCACTTTGGCCGATGGTGCCCGCAAAAGCCTGGCCGCCGCGCCCATTGGGGTGCGCACAGGCTGAAAATGGGAATGTAGACGACGAGAAGAATGCGACGCGAATGACGCGACGACGACAAAATTTGTGTACCGGTAGACACCGATCCAATTTTGGGTGCCGTGCCGTCTGGGTTCTCACGTGCCTTATGGCAATAGGCTTTTCTCTGTTGTCAGAGACTGCCCTGGCAAAATCCGTGAAGTACCAGGCACCGCTTGCCATTTCGTCAGTGATTGCCCAAGTGCCGCCGCCATCGAACAATTTCCGGGCTGGAGAAAGGAGCATCGACGAAGAACTCATTCTTGAGATGCGGCTCGGAGACTTTTTGCTGACCGACGGCATTTTCGGCTTCGCGAATCAGGGTAGCCTGTTGCTCCCGCTTACAGACTTTGTGCGTGCCTTGGACTTTCCCATCAACGTCGATCCCGACAACGGTCGTGCCGAAGGTTGGTTCATGTCGGAAAACAGGCTTTTCTCGCTCGACCTCGCAGCGGCACAGGTTGTGATCGCGGGGGAGCGCGTACCTTTAACGCCTGGCCTGATCGAGCAGCAACCGTCCGACATCTACGTCGACGTTAGAACGCTTGCCCAATGGTTTCCGATCGACATCAAGTTCGAGCTTTCGAATTTGCTGGTCTTGCTGACCTCTCGAGAGCCCCTGCCTCTCGAAGCCCGTTTGGCGCGTCAACAAAGGCGTGAAGAAGTCATATCGCAACGCCGCATTGATCAACGCGACCTCCCCCGAAAAGACGTTCCGTATCAGTGGATCACCTGGCCAGTATCCGACACAACAATTGATTTCATCGTCAATTCAACAGACACAGAATCGACCATTTCCCGTCGCTATAACACTCTGGCTACCGCTGATCTCCTCAAACTCAACGCCGACTTCTTTATTTCCGGAACAAATGACGATCAAATTTCGGTCGCGCGGCTGAAACTGGGCCGACAAGATGCCCGCGGCGGGTTGCTGGGCCGCCTGGACGCGACGAACTTCGCAGTCGGTGATATTTTTGGCCCGCAGATTACGCATATGACCAGGACCGCCGTTGGGCGTGGCTTCACATTTGGGAACGATCCCATCGGCGCGGACACGGAATTTGATAGTGTGACGCTTCAAGGTGATCTGCAGTTGGGTTGGGAAGTCGAACTCTATCGAAATGAAGTCCTGTTAGACTTTCGAGAGTCGCAAACCAATGGTCGATACCTGTTCGAGGATGTCCCGCTCTTGTTTGGCGTCAATGTCATCCGGCTGGCATTTTATGGACCGCAAGGCCAGCAACGTGAAGAAATTCAACAGATCAGAGTCGGCGCAGATCAACTGAAGCCCGGAACGCACGCCTACTCCGTTTCCTTTAATCAACAAGACCGGCTCTTGCTGATGGGTGACGATGAAGATCAATCGACGGATGGCTTTCAGGGGAAATCGCGATACACCGCGCAGTACAAGTATGGCGTCAACAAGGCCCTCTCCGTTGGCGGCAACGTGGCCAGCATTCCTTTCGAGGGCGGCCACAGGCAATACATTGGCGCAAATCTGGTGGCTTCTCTGGGTCAAGTTTACGGTCGGTTAGACGTCACCCGGGATGTCTCAAAGGGTTGGGCTGGGACACTCTCGGCACAGACCCGCTTATTCGGTGCTTCAATCTTGGGAGAGCACACAATCCTGAGAGATTTCTTCAGTGAAGAATTCGAAGACACATCGAACCCGAGAGAATCGGAAAGCCGATTGCGTTTGGATGGCGTTATTCGTCTGAACCCTCTTCCTCACGTGCCATACGCATTCAATATCACCCGACAGAAAGATGAATCTGGAGATGTTGTCACGAACGTCGAAAATCGGCTCTCGACCGCCGTCTCCCGGGCATCCATCTCAAACACCCTGAGCTATACGTTGAATCAGCCCGCTGAAACCGCGTCAAGCGACACGCTGACCGGTGTATTTCAACTAGGTGGACGTATCGGCGAGGTCCGTACACGCGGCCAGGTCGCCTACAATGTACACCCGGAGCAAGAGTTAACCTCAGCAACGTTGACGGGAGACTGGCGAGTCAATCCGCGATTCAACGGACGCGCCGGCATCAGCAAGTCTCTGACTGGCTCTCAACTCACTACATATACCGGTGGGATCAATACCAATCTCGAATATGTCGCCATGGGCATCGACGGCAGCGTCGACGACATGGGCGACTATTCGGGAACTCTATCCTTGACCTATTCTTGGGGCAAAGACGCAGCCGACGGCGGGTTGCGTTTGGCGTCCACGCCAACGGCGGAACGCGGAACGGTTACGGCACGAGTTTTCCGAGATGTCGATGGCGACGGCCGTTTCACGCAAGGAACCGATGAGCCATTGAAAGGTATTCGGTTTCGGAGCCAGCGCACCGAAATGCCAGGCGCAACAAATGAAATGGGTATAGCTTTCGTCACCGGGTTAGATACGTACAAACCTGTGTCCTTCGAAATCGACGAAGCATCTCTTGAAGACCCCTTTTCAATCGCCGACCCGGAAGGTGTAGAGATAACACTGCGCCCCGGTGTTCCCGGTGAGGTTAATTTTTTGATCGTAACCACCGGTGAGATCGACGGCGTCGTTTATCGGAACGAAGAAGGTATATCCGAACCAACCGCTGACGTTATCATCCAACTTCTCGACGATACAGGCACTGTCGTTAAAGAGACGCGCTCACAGTTTGATGGCTTCTTTCTCTTGGACTTTATCCGACCAGGAACGTATTCGCTCCGAATCGACCCGGCGCAGCTGGAGCGAGTGCGCCTTCCTGCGGTCGAGTCGCGTCAGGTCACAATCGGACAAGACGGAACCATTCTTAATGGCGAGGATTTCCTGATCGGTGCCGATCAAAACAAAACCCCGACTTTCCGTGCATATCTGGCCGCCTTCTCAAGTGTCGAAAACGCCCAAGATGCATGGACCACGATTCAGGCAGAACTGCCGGCCATATTTGCAGATGTCGCGCCCGAGTATCTGGAGGCGCCGAGAACGCCGGGTGCCCCCACAGTTATCGAGTTGTACGCATCGCCATTTGCCGACCGTAAAGCTGCGGAGATTGCCTGCATCGAACTCCGCGCCACGTACGGTGACACATGGTGCAATCCAATGAATATCGGTTTTCGCTAAATCCTTCTGTGACGGCTTTGCCGGTCATGTGACCATTCTTTGACATGGATCAATTACGCAACATAACTCCGTGCATATTGTGCATTGCGAAAGGCTAGCGGCACCGCGCGTGCTTCTAGCCTACTTGTTCAATCACAAGACGGGGTTGAGATGACGAGTCTTTTAACAATTGCCCCATTGAGCATCGGTGCTCTTTTGGGTCTTTATCTGTCAGCGGGGGCTGTCGATACCACGATATACCTGCATGGTCTGCTTCTGACCGTGTTTTGCGTGGTCGGCGTTTTTTGGGTCCTCAAACGAGGCGATGCCATTGGCGGGCCTGCGGATCCTAATGCCGAAGTCAATTATAATGACGGCGTCATTCGAGCCGGCGTCATCGCGACGACCTTTTGGGGGGTCATCGGATTTACCGTCGGACTTGTGATCGCTCTTCAATTGGCGTTCCCCGTTCTCAACCTCGATCTTCCATGGACGACCTTTGGGCGCTTACGCCCGTTGCATACATCGGCGGTGATTTTCGCGTTCGGCGGCAATGCTCTGCTGATGACGTCATTCCATGTAGTCCAGCGCACCTGTCGCGCACGTTTGGCCGGTGGCTACGCTCCTTGGTTCGTATTCTGGGGCTACCAACTTGTGATTATCTTGGCCGCGACCGGATATGTATTCGGCGTCACACAAGGCAAGGAGTATGCCGAGCCCGAGTGGTACGTTGACCTTTGGTTGACCATTGTTTGGGTCGTCTACCTTCTGGTTTTCCTTGGAACACTTTGGAAACGGAAAGAACCGCACATCTTCGTGGCGAACTGGTTCTTCCTCGCCTTCATTGTCACCATCGCCATGTTGCATATCGTTAACAACTTGGCATTGCCGGTCAGCTGGTTTGGGGCAAAATCCTATCCGATTTTCGCAGGCGTCCAAGATGCACTAATCCAATGGTGGTACGGCCATAATGCGGTCGGGTTCTTCCTGACGGCGGGCTTCCTCGGCATCATGTATTATTATGTGCCGAAGCAAGCCGAGCGCCCGATTTACTCCTATCGCTTGTCGATCGTCCACTTCTGGTCGCTGATCTTTCTCTACATTTGGGCGGGTCCGCACCACCTTCATTACACTGCGCTCCCAGATTGGGCGCAAACGCTCGGCATGACCTTCTCAATTATGCTTTGGATGCCTAGTTGGGGCGGCATGATCAACGGATTGATGACGCTGTCAGGTGCCTGGGACAAACTTCGGACCGACCCAATCCTGCGGATGATGGCGATCTCGGTCGCATTCTACGGCATGTCGACGTTCGAAGGCCCACTGATGAGTATCAAAGCGGTCAACAGTCTCAGCCACTACACGGACTGGACCATCGGGCACGTGCACTCTGGTGCGCTTGGCTGGGTCGGCATGGTCAGCTTCGGTGCGATCTACTTCTTGGCACCAAAGATGTTCGGTGCTGCGAAGCTCTATTCGCTCCGTCTTGTGTCGGTTCATTTCTGGCTCGCAACGCTCGGCATCGCGATCTACGCCGCTGCGATGTGGGTATCCGGAATTCTCCAAGGTTTGATGTGGCGGTCTTACGACGCACTCGGCTTCCTTGAGTATTCATTCGCCGAGACCGTAGACGCCATGCATCCGTTCTATGTGATCCGGGCCTTCGGTGGTGGCTTGTACGTCATCGGCTCACTAATCATGGCCTACAACGTCTATCGAACCGCACGCGGCGACATTCGTACAGAGAAACCGTACGTCGAAGCCTTGCCGCACGCACCGGCCAACGCCTGAGGAGGATGAAGTATGTTTGATCACGGTAAACTCGAACGTAATTCGATTCTTTTGGTCGGTTGCGTCCTCGGTGTGGTGTCAATCGGCGGGATCGTCGAAATCGCCCCACTATTCTATCTAGAGAGCACGATCGAGAAAGTGAAAGGCGTTCGTCCCTACACACCTCTCGAACTCAAAGGGCGGAATATCTACATCCGCGAGGGTTGTTATAACTGTCACAGCCAAATGGTGCGTCCATTCCGCGACGAGTTGGAGCGCTACGGCCACTACTCCCTCGCCGCGGAGAGCATGTACGATCATCCGTTCCAATGGGGCTCCAAACGGACTGGACCTGATTTAGCGCGGGTCGGGGGCAAATACTCTGACGAATGGCATCGGGCTCACATGGTCAACCCACGCGATCTGGTGCCGGAGAGCATCATGCCCGGGTACCCGTTCCTGGCAACCACGCCGCTGGATATGGATGACGCTGCCGATCATTTGTCGGCGAACCAAATCATCGGTGTGCCGTATACGGACGAGATGATTGAAGTCGCCAAGTCCGACATCATGGCACAAGTGGATCCGGACTCTGACGGTGCCGACGGCGTTATGGAGCGTTACCCGGGTGCCAATGTTAGGAACTTCGACGGTCAGCCGGGCGCGCCGACGGAAATGGACGCCTTGATCGCGTATCTGCAGGCCCTCGGCACAATGGTCGACTTCTCGACCTATGATGCCGAAGCGAACTTCCGGTAAGGGGGACGACATGGATTATCAAACCGTTTCCGAGTTCGCCAAGACCTGGGGGCTCGTCTACATGGTGGTGCTTTTTCTCGGCGTGTTGATTTATGCGCTGCGACCAGGCGCCAAGGAGAAATTCGACGAGGCGGCACGCATGCCGTTGAGGGAGGACTGAAACAATGGCGGATAAACATATCGACGAGCTGTCCGGAATCGATACCACCGGGCATGAGTGGGATGGCATTCGCGAGCTAGACAATCCCCTGCCGCGTTGGTGGCTCTGGATTTTCTACGCCACTATTGTTTGGTCTCTCGGGTACTTCGTGGCCTATCCGGCGATCCCACTGGTTTCCAGTTATACGAAAGGCATGCTGGGGTACAGTTCGCGCGCCGAAGTCGCCAAAGACGTTGCCGCGGCCGAAGCGGGGATGTCGGAGTTCGTGGCAAAGATCGACGCTGCGGACCTTGAATCCATCCGGACGGACCCGCAACTGCTCGAGTTTGCGCTTGCCGGCGGAAAGTCGGCATTCAACGTCAATTGTTCGCAATGTCATGGATCCGGTGCCGAAGGGTTCGTCGGTTACCCCAACCTCAATGACGACGAATGGGTTTGGGGCGGATCGCTTGACGCGATCTATACAACGATCGCTCACGGCATCCGAAACGACCAGAGTGATGAAGCCAAGTTTTCCGATATGCCTGCTTTCCTGCGCGACGGAATTTTGGACAGCACACAAGTAGAGCAAACGGCAGAGTACGTTCTCTCCTTGTCCGGCCAATCGACGGACGCAGCGGCAGTCGCCGCCGGTCAGGTTCTATTCGAGGAGAACTGCGCCGCTTGCCACGGTGATGCCGGTGAAGGCATTGCCGATCTCGGTGCGCCCGCTCTCGACAACAACATTTGGCTATACGGGGGCGACAAGGAGGATATCGTTGAGACCATTGCCTATAGCCGCGCCGGCGTGATGCCGGCCTGGGGGCAAATACTCGACGACGAGACCGTTAAAAAGCTGACCATTTACGTGCACTCGCTGGGCGGAGGTCAGTAACTCCAACCGAAACTAAGCTTCCGGGGGCCGGGTAAAACCGGCCCCGGGGCCGAACCACGAGGCTTAGGAGAAACAACAGATGACGACCGTAACGGACGTCCAAAAACCGCACGCTGCGCCGGAAATCGAGCAGCACGACGTCGAAGCCGTCAATAAGGCGGCCAATCGATCCCTATACAAAAAACGCGAGAAAATTCACCCTAAACGGGTTTCAGGCATATTCCGCAAGCTAAAATGGTGGATCATGGCGGCAACCCTGGGCGTGTACTACATCACACCCTGGATCCGCTGGGACCGCGGCATCGGGAACCCGGACCAGGCTGTCTTGATCGATATCCCGGGACGGCGTTTCTATTTCTTCTTCATCGAAATCTGGCCGCAAGAAGTCTACTACTTCGCCGGCATGCTGATTATGGCGGCCATCGGGCTGTTTTTTATCACCAGTGTTGTTGGCCGAGCTTGGTGCGGTTACGCCTGTCCGCAAACGGTTTGGACGGACCTGTTCATGTGGGTGGAACGGTTTGTCGAAGGTGACCGTGGCGCGCGTATTCGCCTGGATAAAGCGCCTAACTCTGTCAGTAAAATCGCGAAGCGCATCACGAAACACTCGATCTGGCTATTCATCTCCGTCGCGACCGGTGGCGCGTGGATTTTTTATTTCGCAGACGCGCCGCAATTAGCCTGGGATTTCGTGCACTTCGACGCGCAACCTGTCGCCTATATGACAGTCGCGGTTTTGACGTTCACCACTTACTCGCTAGGTGGGTTGATGCGCGAACAAGTCTGCACCTACATGTGCCCATGGCCGCGTATCCAAGCCGCCATGATGGATGAAGACTCGCTTACCGTGACGTATAAGGGTGATCGTGGAGAACCGCGGGCTCCCTTCAGAAAAGGCGACAACTTTGAAAATCGCGGCGATTGTGTCGACTGCAACGCTTGTGTGGTTGCCTGTCCGATGGGAATTGACATTCGCGACGGTCAGCAATTGGAATGCATCACATGCGCGTTATGTATCGACGCATGCGACGACGTGATGGCGAAGATCGGACGGCCTAGGGGGTTGATAGACTACGACTCCGTCGCCGCGATGAACGCCAGGATTGAAGGCAGACCTTCGAAACTTAAACTGATTCGTTTCCGGTCCGTTGCGTACTTCTCCCTCTGGGCGGCAATCGGACTCTTTATGTTGATCGTGTTCGTGAATCGGACCGAGTTGGATATCAATGTGTTGCGCGATCGCAATCCGATATACACGGTGCTTCAGGATGGCTCGATCCAGAATGCGTTCACTTTCAAGATCCTCAACAAAGAGCGCCGCGAACGGTCCATGCTTTTGACTGCCTCGGAACCGGCGGGCGCAACTCTCCGCGTGATCGGCGGGACCAATTCGGCGCCTTCAACTTCGATCTCTTTTGACGTTAAACCGGACATTCTCCAGAGCTATCGTCTCTTGGTTCAAATACCTGGCAACATGATTGAGAGCAAAGCAACCGACATCGTCTTCTCTTTGCAAGATGTCTCCACCGGCGAAACCGCCATTTACGAAAGCATTTTTAGGGCACCTGAAAAATGAGCATGACATTGACTAACCCATCTCCGCGCGAACCGCGCCGTATCACGGGCCGCATGGTCCTCATCGGTTTCATTGCCTTCTTCGGCGTCATCTCCGCCGTGAACGGCGTATTCATGTACATGGCCATTAACACATGGCCGGGACTAACAACCGAAGACGCATACATGAAGGGCCTGAATTATAATGACACGTTGGCAGATGGTGAGCGCCAGGCGGCGCTCGGCTGGCGGTCTGACGTTGCTATATCGGCGGATGGATTGGCGAGCGTACGGATGTCCGGTCCTTCGGGTGAGCCTGTATCAGGTTTGATTGTCTCGGTTGAATTTGCGCGTCCGGTCGGTGCACTCGAGACGTCATTGATTCCACTGTCGGAGGTTTCGCCCGGTGTTTATTCCGGGCCGTTCGCCCCCACAGAGGATGGTCGGTGGAAAGCCGAGGTGACCGCCACCACGTCCGATCAAGAGATTTCATTTCGAATGATGCATGAGATTTTGGTCCGGCCATGAATGAGCTTGCGGACCGCCGTTCAGATACCTCGCCCGAGGTTGCCGCGTCAGCCGCCGATTGCTGCGACGCCGGTGCGTTCGCGAGTTTTTTCTCGTCATCCGGCAGCCCGGTCGAAGTCGATGAACAATCGCTGCCGCTAACTGATCCATCGGCGTTCGTTCACCACGGACCGGATGGCCTGAACCAGCTGCACTTACTAGTCGAAAATCTGCAATGTGCCGCATGTATCGGGAAAATCGAGGGCCGATTGCGGCGCGAGGAAGGTGTTGTCGACGCCCGTGTCAATATGAGCACGCGACGCTTGATTATCACCTGGGAAAGCGGAAAAGCCGACCCTGCAATTTTGATGCGGGCGGTCGCGGGTCTCGGTTATCCCGTTGCCCCATTCGATCCGGCAGATGCTGCGCGCGGTGCCGACAAAGAAGAAAAGCGACTTCTTTCCTCGCTCGCTGTCGCGGGCTTCGCGGCCGGAAATGTGATGCTCTTGTCCGTGTCGATCTGGTCGGGCCATGCGGGCGGTATGGGAGAAGGCACTCGAACCTTGTTCCATTGGATATCCGCATTGATCGCCTTACCAGCAGTGGTTTACGCGGGTCAGCCGTTCTTCAAGTCGGCGATTGCGACGCTTCGGGCTGGCCAACTTAATATGGATGTGCCCATCAGCCTCGCCGTCCTCCTCGCTTCAGCCATGAGCATTCAACAAACGATGCAGAATGCGCAGCATGCCTATTTCGATGCTGCAATTACGCTTCTGTTTTTCCTACTGATCGGTCGATACCTCGACCAAAGAGCAAGAAATAAAGCGCGCTCCGCGGCGACGCATTTGCTTGGCTTGCAGGCACAGGCCGCGACGGTGATTGCAGACGATGGAACGCGCCAGGCTCTTCGCCTATGCGATGTCCGTGCCGGTATGACCGTCTTGGTCGCACAGGGGGAGCGCATTCCAGTCGACGGCGAAGTCACGACGGGGACTTCGGACGTGGACACCGCACTAATTACAGGCGAAAGCCTTCCCAAGCTTGCCGCGCCTGGCGAAATGGTCTTCGCCGGCACGCTTAATCTAACGGCACCGCTGACATTGAAGGCAACAGCCGTCGCAGATGGCACTCTCTTGTCTGAAATCGTCCGATTGATGGAGGTCGCCGAGCAGGGCCGCGCCAAATATGTTCGGCTGGCAGACCGTGTCGCGAAAGTTTACTCGCCAGTCGTCCATATCCTGGCCGCCGTGACGTTCATCGGCTGGTTGGCACTCACCAATGTCGGCTGGGAACCGTCATTGATGGTCGCCATTGCGGTCCTCATTATCACATGCCCATGCGCGTTGGGACTCGCGGTTCCAACGGTCCAGGTCGTTGCCTCTGGTCGCCTGCTTAAAGCCGGAGTGTTGGTAAAGTCGCCAGACGCGCTCGAAAAATTGGCGGCCATCGACACGGTTGTCTTCGATAAAACCGGCACCCTGACCCGGGGTCACCCTGAATTGGTTGCAGGCAAGCATGAGATCGGAGATCTCGCACTTGCTGCGGCTTTGGCCGATCACAGCCGCCATCCTTTGTCGCAAGCCGTCGTGCGTTCGGCCGGGAGCGCGCCGCGCCCGAAAATTTCGCGGGTCGAGGAAATTCCGGGCCGCGGGATCGAAGCAGAGTTTAACGGTACTCGCGTCCGCCTCGGCAGTCGCGCCTGGTGCGGGGTTGAAGGTTCCAGCGACTGGACTGAAGGGCCAGAGATATGGCTAACCGCAGTCAATTCGGCACCTGTTCAGTTTCGCTTTCGTGACGCCCTACGGAAGGATGCCGTCGAGGTCCTCAACAAGCTCAAAAAACAAGGCTTGGCGATTGAACTGCTGTCCGGAGATACCACCAGTGCCGTCAAACCGATTGCCGCAATGCTGAGGATCGATACTTGGAAGGCCGAATGCCTACCCGGAGACAAGACTGCACGACTAGACGCATTAGAATCAGAAGGTCGGGCCGTATTGATGGTCGGCGACGGCCTCAACGATGCTCCTTCTTTGGTCGCGGCACACGTTTCGATGTCGCCCGTCAATGCCGCGGATGTGAGCCAAACCGCGTCCGACCTCGTTTTTCAGGGCGCCGAGCTAAAACCCATACTAACCGCGATCAATGTCGCGAAATCTGCAACGCGGTTGGTGAAACAGAACTTTGCCTTGGCAGTCGGATATAATGCGATCGCCGTTCCGATCGCGATGCTGGGATTTGTTACGCCTTTGATCGCGGCAGTCGCGATGTCATCGAGTTCTATAATTGTGACCCTAAACGCACTTCGGCTTCGACTGATCAAATAGCGTCACGGAAAGAGAATTATCATGGAAATCCTGACATATCTCATACCGGCCGCATTGTTCTTGGGTCTGGTTGGTTTGGCGGCATTCTTGTGGTCTATGCGGAGCGGTCAATTTGATGATTTAGATGGCGCAGCCATGCGCGCACTGCGGGACGACGATGGATCGTTACCAGGCGACAAACTTAAACAATAAGCCCCCTACCCCTGCGAGCGTGTCTTATGTTCTCGCATAAAGATGTATAATCCACTTACAACAAGCACGCCGGCTCCCGCCAGAGTCATGATGTTGGGCTGATCGCCAAACAACAAGAAACCGAACAGTATTGCCCACAGCAAGTTACCGTACTTGAGCGGCGAGACCAAAGCGGCTTCGCCATATCGGAATGCTTCAATGACCAGATAGTGCGCTATTCCGACAAGCAAACCGCTTCCGACGAAGTAAAACAAATGGCCGTCGCGTATCGGCTGCCACTCAACCACTAAATAGCTCAAACACCCGGCAATGAAGACGGTCGTCGTCGTGACAAAAAGCACCGCGACCGAACTTTCCGATGGTGCCAGGGTACGCGTAATGATATCGCGGACGCCACCAAGGAAAGCGGCCACCAATGGAAATATCGCAAACCACTGAAACGCCGAGGTTCCCGGTTGTACAATCAAAAGCACACCGACAAATCCAACGGACACGGCGCTCCACCGCCGCCAACCGACATGTTCTCCCAATAATAAGGGGGCCATTGCCGTTACAAACAGAGGCCCTGCAAACGCAATCGCAATCGCATCGGCTAAGGGCAGATACGAAAGCCCAGTCACAAAGCAGAATGAACTTCCGACAACGCATACCCCGCGTAGGGACTGCCCGCGCCAACTCTTGATTCGCCACAGTGTCTGCATTCCACCGGCCCGGAATGCGAAAAACAGGATCGGGATGTAGATAAAAGATCCTCGGATCGCCAAAACCTGCCCTGTTGGATAATCGGAGACCAAGACCTTGATAAAACCATCGTTCAACGTCAGTACGGCCCCCCCGGCAAGCATGAGAACGATTGCTCTAACCGGCGCGTCCGTGTCCCGTGTTCCCGATGTCGGGCGTGTCCAGGGCATCAGCCGTAAAGAACAGCGACGATAAACACCGCAGCGGCAATCCCTGCCGCATCAGCACTCAACGCCGGGACCAGAGCGTATCGCAAGCGTTTGATCTGTACGGCGCCAAAGTAAACGGCAATAACGTAGAAGGTCGTTTCGGTCGATCCTTGGAACGTCGAGACCAAGTATCCCGTGTAACTATCCGGACCGACTGCGGGGTCATTAATGATCGACGCAAGAATGCCGTAGGCGCCAGATCCTGATAAAGGACGGAGCAAGGCCATTGGCAAGGCTTCGGCGGGCAGTCCAACGAGTTCCGTCATGGCACCAAGGGGCTCGATCAGCAAGGCGAGAGCACCGGACGCACGAAACATCCCAACGGCGACCAAGATCGCAACGAGGTAGGGTATAATTCGCAGCGCGACGTTGAATCCGTCCTTCGCGCCGTCGACAAAGCACTCATAAACCGGAACGCGCTTCGCGACCCCCAGACCGAGGAGACCGACCATCAGTCCGGGCACGATCCACGGCGCAAAGGCCCGCCCGTACAGGATCGTCAACGGCACCAACGTCAGCACACTCATCAGAGCCGCCATGGACACCCAAACGGGATATCCGGCTGATGGTGTTTCGTCCACTGACGAAGCCGTCGCCTCCGAAACCGACTGAACATCGGTCACGTCCTGGGCGGCCGGTGGCGCTTTCTGAGGGGCGAACAATCGGGCACAGAACTTAGCCGTTACGATGGCGACCGTCGTCGAGACGAGCGTCGCGAACAATGTTGTCGGCACGATACCAGCGGGGTCGTTGGAACCGGCGGCAGCACGGAGAGCGATGACACCCGTCGGCAACAAAGTCACGCTCGACGTATTAATCGCCAGAAACAGAATCATCGCGTCGGTCGCCTGTCCCTTTTGTTTGTTCAGTGTATCCAGATGCTCCATCGCCTTGATGCCGAATGGCGTCGCTGCATTCCCAAGTCCGAGTACGTTTGCCGACAAGTTCATGATCATCGCGCCCATGGCCGGATGGTCGGCGGGAACGGACGGAAATAGCCGTGTCATCAACGGTCGAAGGGTTTTGGCGATAACCAGCAACAGACCTGCTTGCTCGGCAACTTTCATGAGACCGAGGAACAACGCCATGACGCCGACGAGGCCAATGGCAAGGGTTACCGCGTCCGCCGCGGTGCCGATCATTCCCTTCCCCAGAAGCGCCATCGGACTCTCGACGTCACCCGACGCCGGCGGAATGAATGTCAGCTCATTATACCCTGCGACAACAAATGCCACGGCAACAATTGCGAAAAAGATACCGTTCAAAGAAATGCCCCCTTCGCCCCTGCGATGCGAATCGTTACGTATGGTCGCGCACGTTTCGCACGCTGGCAAATTTATGGGATCAGTCTTTGATCAAGTCCGGTCGGTCCGTAAAGACGGATTGGACTCCCCATTGGCGTAGTGCCTCGGCACGCGCCGGATCATTGACCGTAAAGACACGAAGCGCAAAACCAGCAGATGTCAGCTCGGCAACTTCCTTCAATGTTGTTTCGCTATCCATCAAATGCACGGAGCGACAACCAAGGCTCGCCACGACCGTGCGCCAGTTCGTCGGTAGCACATAGAACAAAATGGCCCTTTCGATTTCCGGCAGTCTATCACGCACAACTTCCAAGGCATGTGCATCGAAGCTGGAAATTAGAGGCGCCGGCAAAGCCGCTGGCCACGTGTCTCGAACCGCATCACATATGACGTTTGCCGTCTCCCGAGAAGTGCCCGCGGACGGTTTGATCTCGATGTTTGCGCCCAATCCTTCGTTGGCAAGAACATTGAACGTCTCTGACAATGTCGGCACGCGGTATCCCACAAACTCGGTGCCAAACCACTCACCGGCATCGAGTTGTTGCAACTCCGTCAATGGTATGTCGGCGACAATTCCTTCACTGGAGGTGGTTCGGTGTAACGTATCGTCATGAAATAATATGGCATCATTTCCCTTGCAGAGTTTTACGTCGAACTCGACCCAACGGGCCCCCTCGCGCTTGGCCCGCCTCAGACTTTCCAGCGTGTTTTCTGGCTCGAGCGCCGCCGCGCCGCGATGGCCTACAACGAACGGAAGCGGCGAATGATTCTGCATACTGATATCCGTTCTTGCCGGGATTTTGTGTTGCCCGAGCGGGCCAGACACTTCACCTTAGATCAAAATAGCGATCAGTCGCATATCAATGTTTTGGGGAGGAACAGATCGCATGTCAGAGACCAACAAGACGCTTGATGAGCGCGCCCTTGAGTATCACCGTCAAGCACCGGCTGGAAAGCTGCAAATCCAGGCGACCAAGCCGTTGGCGACGCAGCGTGATTTAGCCCTTGCGTATTCGCCCGGTGTCGCTGCCGCGTGCACGGCGATTGTTGAAGACCGCATGCAGTCTTATGAGATGACCAACCGAGGGAACTTGGTTGCTGTTGTCACGAATGGCACTGCGGTCTTGGGGTTGGGTGCCATTGGCGCGGAAGCGTCAAAGCCGGTGATGGAAGGAAAGGCCGTTCTGTTCAAGAAATTCGCTAACATCGATTGCTTCGACATCGAAGTTGACGAATTGGACCCGGAGAAACTTGTCGAGATCGTCGCCCCGTTGGAACCGACATTCGGCGCCATCAACCTGGAGGACATCAAGGCACCCGACTGCTTTATCGTCGAAGAAAAACTCCGCGAACGTATGAACATCCCGGTTTTTCACGACGATCAACACGGTACGGCGATTGTTTGCGCCTCAGCGATTTTTAACGGCCTACGTTTGCAGAACAAAAAATTCGAAGACGTTAAGCTCGTATCGACGGGCGGCGGAGCGGCGGGAATAGCCTGCTTGGATCTTCTGGTATCGATGGGCGTCAAGGTTGAGAACATCTGGCTCGCGGATCACATCGGCGTGGTTTACGAGGGCCGTACTGAGTTCATGAACGATCGCAAGTCGCGCTATGCACAAAAGACCGATCTACGTGAACTAACCGACATCATTAAAGGCGCAGACGTTTTTCTCGGTCTATCGGCAGCCGGCATCTTAACCCGCGACATGGTTAAAACGATGGATGAAAAGCCATTCATTCTGGCCCTTGCCAATCCAAACCCGGAAATCAGTCCGGAAGATGCCAAGGCGGCGAACCCCAATGCCATTATCGCCACGGGGCGATCAGACTATCCGAACCAGGTCAACAACGTCCTTTGTTTTCCGTTTATTTTCCGTGGCGCCTTGGACTGCGGGGCAACCACCGTGAACGAGGAAATGAAACGCGCAGCCGTCAAAGCGGTCGCGGACCTCGCCATGGCCGAGAGTTCGGAGCGTGTCGCCGATGCCTATGCCGGCGAAGAATTGGTCTTCGGACCTGAGTACCTAATCCCGAAACCATTCGATCCGAGACTGATTTCGGAAGTCGCGCCCGCGGTTGCAAAGGCCGCCATGGATTCAGGTGTTGCGACACGCCCGATCCAGGATTTCGACGAATACCGAGAGCGTTTAGCAGGCTTCGTTTTCCGGTCAGGCATGCTCATGAAGCCTGTGTTTGATCGGGCGCGAAAGTCACCCAAACGTATTGTGTTTGCGGAGGGAGAGGACGAACGAGTCCTTCGCGCGGTGCAGGCACTGGTCGACGATCGCCTTGCAAAACCGCATCTGGTCGGGCGCCCGGACGTTATCAAAAGCCGTCTGGAAAAACTCGGGCTCCGGATTCAGCCGGACATCCATTTCGAGATTACCGACCCTCAAGACGACCCACGGTACGAGGAATACTGGTCTCAGTATCACGAGATCATGGAACGAAAAGGCGTCACCATCGACGATGCGAAAACCATCGTACGAACGAATACGACTGTGATTGCGGCGATGGCGCTGAAACGCGGCGAAGCCGATGCGATGATCTGCGGCACTTACGGACAGTACAACTGGCATCTCAAATACGTCCTCGATATCATCGGAAAAGCGGAGGGCGTTCAAGATGTGTCGGCACTTAGCGCGCTCATCCTCAGCAAGGGAACCTATTTCCTCTGCGACACACACGTGACGATTGACCCAACCCCGCATGAAATCGCCGAAATGACCGAACTGAGCGCCGAGACCGTTCGGCGTTTCGGGGTCACGCCGAAAGTCGCCTTGCTGTCCCATTCAAACTTCGGAAGTTCCGAATGCCCATCGGGTATCAAAATGCGTGAAGCAATCGAGATACTGGCCAGCAAAGGTGTGGACTTTGAGGTCGAAGGGGAAATGAAAGCGGACACCGCGCTGGACGAGGACCTTCGACAGCGTATTTTTCCACGGGCACGCCTCAACGGGTCGGCAAATATGCTCGTGTTCCCAAATCTCGATGCCGCGAACAGTGCTTTCAATCTTCTGAAACAACTGGGTGACGGCTTGTCCGTCGGCCCGATCTTGGTCGGCGCGGCACAGCCCGCACACATTCTGACACCTGCCGTTACAGCGCGTGGTATTTACAATATGAGTGCCGTTGCGGGCCTAGACGCGGACAGCGTTTAAAATCAGTGGTTAGATGCGAATCCATGGCCATTTGGACGTTAGAAGCGTAAATCCATTCGTCTCCAACCAAGAATCGGCCCTCAGACCTCGCATTATTTGCGCGTCGAACAGCGTGGGTGAACATTCCGATTGAGCTAGCATTTTTCCGTTATTGCCATGGATTTCGCGCTTCCTCACCACCCTACCGGCGTGGGCAAATGGAAATTACGCTTCACCATCTGCGGTCCGTAACCGTTAACCGCTTGGATACCATTGATTCTTAGGATTAAGGTACGTAATTGGATGAAGGGTCTATCGTGCGGTCATTGCCGCCGGAAGGGGATACGTGCCGACGTCGAGCGCGCCGCACACTTCTATAAAAGTTCCATGTGTCGTTGCCGACGCCAGTCGTCAAAGCACAGGGGTTATCCGCGCCTTTAACCATAATCCTCGGCGACCGATGGCGTATCCAATGTTCGCAATACTTCTATTCCTAGCAGCGACAACTCCGCTCGCCGCATCAGAATCAAGCAATACCGACCATCGCTCATCAATCGAGTGGTTGATCGATGACCTAGGGGGCGTTCTCAAGAAGATTGCCGCAGCTGTCGACACAAACTCGGCCCAGGAGAACGAAGAAGACAATACCGCTCCCCCTGTCGTTTCGGTCGCAATCGACCCCTCGCCCGAACAGCAACATGTTGACGATCCGACCAAGCCCCGCGGCCTCGTTAATCCGTTTACCGCCATGTTTGCGGATCTTGTTTCGCTCTTGACCCCTCAAGAAAAGACAACGTTTTCAGCTGAACCTGAAGATCGGACGGCATCCATTTCCGCTGAGGCGCCGTCACAGGCCATGGGCAAGTCGCCGGCCAGTGATTTAGGCTCCGATGCAATACCAAGCAATAGCGTTTCGGAATCGCCAACCAGCAAACACAGCAATCCGATTTCTTGGTTGTTGAGTGATCTGGCATCCCTGATCAGCCCACGCGACACGACAATCACAGCCGTCAAGAACGATGTAGACGGGGACCGCACTGCTGCCGATCCCAATATCTCGGATCTACCGGCCAAGTCGGAGTTTACGGCAGGCGTTAAAGTCGCGAGCAGCCCTGCGCCCGGTCATGCGGCCCCTGCCGCAGAGTCGGCAAATCCGTTCTTAATGTTGTTTACGGCCCTTGCCGATGTATTCCAGCCTGCAATCGAAAGCGACGCTATTTCCGCTTCCGACGCCTCGCACACAGCGACGCCGTCCGAAGAAGCCGCGATTCAGATGGCCGTTCCCGTGGAAGAAAAGCTCAGCACGGACGATGCGTCGCTTGAAAAGGACGATACCGTCGTTTTTGAAGGTCCGTGGACACAAACAGCGGGCCGCGATCCGTTCGACCCGTCGACGATAGTTGTTACATCTGAAGTTCGTGTATCAGAACCATCTGATGTCACAGACACAGATGTGATTTCAAGGATACCGTCAAAGGCGGGCGACAAGGTTGCCTCTTCCAACAATACGCCGGGTCCATCTCTAATTCGCAAGCGGTCCGAGCCAGTTCACGAGGCTCGCAATCATCGCTCCCTGGGTGCGGTTCATCGTCAGCGAGATGAAACACCGAGGGAAGAGAGCCTAATCGCGAATTTTGTGGACGCCATGTTTGGTGAAGAAAACGGGACCGAAACGGTCGGCAACAAAGTGTCCGATCGGATTGTCGCTGAAGAACGTCTTGATCTCGGTTATGTAAAACACGATCGCTCGCCGTCGCTGCCGGTTCCGGAAAAAACGCTTATCGGCGAGAGTATCTTGACCGAGATCGACCTATTTATGGGTAAAGATACCGCCATAGGATCGCCATACGATCCAGACCGGTATGGTGCGCAGTCCTGTCTCGATCGGCCGCTTCATGCCAGCGTCTTTTGTCTTACGCCTTTGGACTGGCCGGCAGCTATCAGCTCCAGCTTTGAGCAAGACACAGCCTTTTTCAAAGCGGGCGAAGCGGTTGCGCGTTACGAAAACGGACGGTTAAGTCGCGTTTACACCGTATTCAACGCTGCCGATTTCGCCGACGTCGTAAAATTCATGCAGCGCCAGTTCGGCGCTCCGATGGAGCGCGAAATTATCTGGATGCATATAATGGAGGCACCTGAACTTCCCAACACGACATTCCGCTGGAAAGCGGTAACGGCGGATCGGCGTGACGTCATCGTCTTGGAGGTGCGCAATTACGATGACATGCGGCGTTCGTTCGCGAACACCGAGCACGGCATGATCCGGCTGTATCGTGAGGGGTCTCGTCCTATCTTCAAGCACCTGACGACAATGGATCTAATGCTGATGCAACGCCGGCGCATCTCGCGTGCACCGATAGTGGTCAACGCCCCCCCTCCTCAGCGGTAATCACTCTCGCGACACTTTAAATCACCGAGTAAGTATCGTAGCGTTTAGGTACTGACGCGCGCATATGGCAGCGCGTCGTTTTCCGGGAATGAGGAGGTTCGGCCATGGGTTGGCAAGGTAACGTGCTTCGGATCGACCTAACAGCAGGCAACATCGTCCGCGAGCCTCTCAATATGGATTGGGCGGAGTCATTTATCGGACAACGCGGTCTAGGATCCAAATACCTGACCGAAGAGATTGATCCCGCCGTCGACCCTCTCGCACCGGAGAACAAGCTCATTTTTGCAACCGGGCCGCTTACCGCAACCGGCGCATCGACAGGTGGAAGGTACTCAGTCATCACAAAGGGTGCATTGACCGGCACAATTGCATGCTCAAACTCCGGCGGTCAGTTCGGCGCATTTTTGAAACTCGCCGGATGGGATTTGTTGATTATCGAAGGCCGTGCGCCGGCGCCGGTGTATTTGACGATCGAGAACGACGAGGTCGCCATCCACGATGCATCGGGGTTCATCTGGGGCGAAACCGTTTGGGACGCCGAAGATAAAATCCACGCCAAGCACCAGAACCCGAACTTGAAGATCGCGTCGATTGGGATCGCGGGCGAAAACCTATGCCGCTTTGCCTGCGTCATGAATGACCGGGACCGGGCCGCCGGCCGGTCGGGAGTCGGTGCCGTGATGGGTTCGAAAAACTTGAAGGCCATTGCGGCCCATGGCTCGGTCGGCACCAAGGTCGCAAAGCCTGACGAATTCATGGCCGCAAATGCCGCAGGCCGGGCCAAATTGGACCCCAGCGCACCGCGTAAGCGTTTGTCCACTATCGGCACCCACGCGATGTTGGACGTTACCAATGCATATGGATCGCTTCCGACACTCAACTGCCGCTCTGTTCAATTTGATGGTGCCGACAAGGTGAACGTGAAAGCCGCACATACACCGCGTCGCACAGACGGGCGCCCTAACTTACAAGCGAACAAAGCTTGCTTTGCGTGCTCCATAGGGTGCGGACGAATTGCGACGATCGACCCAACGCATTTTTCGGTGAAGGACAAACCAAAGTATCAGACATCGTTGGGCGGCCTCGAGTACGAGAGTATTTATGCCGTCGGCCCTATGTGCGGGGTAGAGGATATCGATGCCGCAACCTATGCCAGCGCGCTTTGTAACGAACACGGCATGGACCCGATCTCTTTCGGCGCCAGTGTCGCAGCTGCGATGGAATTATTCGATATCGGTGCTGTCACCTTGCAAGAGACCGATGGAGTCGAACTCGTTTTTGGGTCTGCCGAGGCTCTTGTCTGGGCTGCCGAAGTCACGGGGACGGCCCAAGGATTCGGCAAAGATATCGGTCTGGGTGCGAAACGGTTGTGCGAGAAATACGGACACCCTGATTTGGCTATGGTCGTCAAAGGCCAAGAGTTTCCCGGCTACGACCCGCGCGCCATGCAGGGAATGGGATTGGCGTATGCGACATCGAACCGTGGTGCTTGCCACCTGCGGGCCAGTCCTTTTCAGGATGACTTCGCGCATGTACGAACGGAAGGTAAAGCCGAAATCGTCAAGAAATCTCAAGACAGAAACGCCGCGTGGGATTCCACCGGTGTGTGTTTGTTTGCGGGCAATGCCTGGGAAATCGATGATCTCGTCGCGCAGCTTGCAGGGGCACTGCCGGGTCATTGGGACAGCGAACGATTTCTAGAGGCCGGCGAACGCATCTGGAACATGGAACGGATATTCAATAACCGCGCCGGTTTCACACGTGCGGACGATACCTTGCCCAAACGGGTACTGGAAGAACCCGCGCCATCGGGTGCCGGCAAGGGCCACGTCGCTGCAATCGATAAGATGCTGCCCGAATATTACGAACTTCGCGGTTGGACCGACGATGGTGCACCAACGACGCAAACACTCTCCCGCCTGGGGCTTGGCGGCGGATGATCACTGTCGGATTCCAATTGGTATCCATTGATCCATCCGAAGCCAAAGGTTTGGGCCGCGATGGCATTGGCCAGATTCCGGTCAAAGACGGCGGAAGTTTAGCCGACGCCATGCACATGGTTGGATTGCCGCCCGATCAACCATTCATGACACTGGTCAACGGCAACCCGGTGGCCCAGGACGATCGCACAAAAAAGGCGCTCGCCGACGGTGACCAAGTGGTCGTCTTTCCACCGATCGAGGGCGGTTGATCTCTAATTCGTCAATGCCTTTCGCGGATCAACATAAGTATAGCCAAGGTCGTTGGCGACGGCTTCTTCGGTGACGTTACCACCAATGACATTCAATCCATTGAGGAAATGCTCACTTGATAACAAAGCTTCCTTGTACCCGCGGTCCGCGAGCATAAGCGTATAAGGCAGCGTCGCATTGTTGAGCGCATACGTTGACGTCCTCGGCACCGCGCCGGGCATGTTGGCGACGCAATAATGCACGACGTCGTCGACGACAAACGTCGGATCTGCATGGGTCGTCGCATGCGACGTTTCGAAACAACCACCCTGGTCGATGGCAACATCGACCAAGACAGAACCAGACTTCATCGCCCGAACCATATCCGCCGTCACCAGTTTCGGCGCGGCGGCACCCTTGACGAGTACCCCACCGACAACAAGGTCCGCTTCCAACACTGTTTGTTCGAGGGCGGCACGCGTTGAGTATAAAGTGTTCAAGGCGGCACCGAATCGTTCCGCCAAGTGATTCAGGACGTCCAAATTGCGGTCCAAGACCGTGACATCGGCACCAACACCAACAGCCATTTGGATTGCGTTCTCGCCGACCACGCCACCACCGATCACCACCACTTTCGCAGGCACAACGCCGGGAACACCGCCCAGGAGGATCCCCTCGCCGCCTTGCGCACGTTCCAGGCAATGCGCCCCCGCCTGGATCGACATTCGACCCGCGACTTGCGACATCGGCGCTAACAACGGCAGACGACCATGGATATCCGTAACGGTCTCGTAGGCGATGCAAACGGCGCCACTTTCGACGAGATCCTTTGTTTGTTCGGGATCCGGCGCCAAATGGAGATAGGTGAACAGCACTTGGCCATCCCTCAGCATGGCGCGCTCAACGGCCTGCGGCTCCTTTACTTTAACGACCATATCGGCGCGAGCGTAAATCTCTTCCGCCGTATCTACGACGGTCGCACCATGCGCCGAATACACGTCATCGCTGCTTCCGATTCCGACACCAGCATTGGTCTCGACAATGACCTGATGTCCGTGGGCGACCACTTCCTGAACGCTGTCGGGTGTTAAACCTACTCGGTATTCATGGTTCTTGATCTCTTTCGGCACGCCGATCAACATTTCGGTTCCTCCTTGATAATTTGTCGCCCTCAGGGCTTTCCAATTTCATAGCCTAAGAGTGATGCGTATGTCCTTGCAAAGATAAGTCAAATTTTGACAATTTTCGCGATTAATTCTTTTTTTGTTAAAATATTCGAATATTATTCGATTTATGATCGATGATATAGACATACGTATCATTACAGCGCTACAAGATGACGGTCGTTTGTCGAACGTTTCCCTGGCCGAACACGTCGGACTTTCGCCATCCGCCTGCTTGCGCCGCGTCCAGATTCTCGAGGAGCGTGGCATTCTCGAGGGCTACACCGCCCTCGTGAATGCGACGACCTTGGGTTGGGGAACACATGTCATCGTTGCCATTACGCTCGATCGACAGAGCGGCGAACATTTAGACTCTTTCGAGGATGCCGTCGCCGGCTGC
Source organism: Rhodospirillales bacterium (assembly GCA_965222395.1). Lineage (GTDB taxonomy): Bacteria > Pseudomonadota > Alphaproteobacteria > Rhodospirillales > Casp-alpha2 > UBA4479. The sequence continues at coordinate 167,343 of OZ244947.1, read as the reverse complement.
CCCGACGTGATGGAGTGTTATTTGATGGCCGGGGACGCCGATTACGTTTTGCGTGTGATGGCGCGGGACGCTGCGGATTATGAGCGAATACACAAAGAACAGTTATCGCGGCTCCCGGGTGTTGCCCGGATTCAGTCGAGTTTCGCGTTACGCCAAGTGGTAAGGCGAAACGGAATTCAGTTGACGCAGACGTGACCGCAATATCTCTGGTGCAAGAACTCATTGGTTCCTATATGCGTGGTATGCACATTTAAGGAGACTTCGTATGTTTGGACTGTTTCGCAAGCCGACTGAGATTCCTGGGAAGGACACAGCGCTTCCCGGTCGAGATACGGCAATCCAGACAGCAGAAAGGCATGCCGTCAACGGGAACCCGTTGAAGCCACCATTTCCAGAGGGCATCGAGACGGTGATTGTCGGCCTCGGTTGTTTCTGGGGGGCGGAACGGATGTTCTGGCAGTTACCGGGTGTATACGTCACTGCCGTCGGGTATGCTGCAGGGAACACGCCCAACCCAACGTACGAGGAAGTCTGCTCGGGAATGACGGGACATAACGAAGTCGTGCTCATCGCATTCGACCCGAAGAAATGTCCGTTCAGAAGAGTTATGCAAACTTTTTGGGAGGGCCACGACCCGACCCAAGGTATGCGCCAAGGCAACGACGTCGGGACGCAGTATCGATCTGGCGTTTACGTCACCAACAACGAGCAACGCGCGATTGCCGAAGAGACTAAGAAGGCCTTCGCCAAATCCCTTAATGGACAAGGTTTCGGCGACATCACGACGGAAATCCTCGACGCGCCAGAGTTCTATTACGCCGAAGACTATCACCAGCAATACCTACACAAGAATCCGCGTGGGTATTGCGGCCTCGGTGGAACCGGCGTCCGTTTAAACTAACGTCTGAGAAACTGCTCTATGATGATCTTGATCCACGGCGCTTATCACGGTGCCTGGTGTTGGGACGGCGTGCTCGATCGACTATCTGACACCGGCATCGCGGCAGTATCACCGGACTTACCCGGGCATGGGCGAGATCCTGGATGGCTAACGGATCAGACGATGCCGGGATATGCCGGACGCATTTCCGATTTGGTGTCAACGGCTTCGCAACCCGTGACGTTGGTTGGGCATAGCATGGCCGGTGCAATCGCGGCGATGGTGGCCGAAGCTCAACCTGACCGCATCTCGCGTATCATATTCATCACGGCATATATTCCCGAGGACGGCGAAAGCATCGCCGATCTCGTCGCAACTGATCCGGAGTCGCATGCTCGCGTCGCCCGTGTCGATGTGGAGGGCATCAATGCAATTTGCCTTAAGACCGGCACAATCCCCGATGCATTTTATAACTTGGCACCAGATTCGGCCGTACGGCACGCTGAAGATCGCGTTCAGCTGCAGTCACCGGCCCCCTTTCGCCATCGATTGGATTTGACGTCAGAGCGTTACGGACGCGTTCCCAAATCTGCCATAATTTGTTCCTCGGACCGTGCGATTTCAGCGGCGCACCAACGCTGGATGGCCGAGCGCGCCAACTGCGACCCAATCACAGAAATAGCCTCCGATCACTCCCCTTTCTTTTCGCAACCCGACAACCTGAGTGCCTTGCTTCGCGAACTCACCACCTGACGCAGATTAATCCGCCGACATAAAATCGCGATAGTCTGCGGCAAGATCGGTGACCGCGGCGTTTCTGAGTTTTTCTCCGATCGCTGCGGAGGCCATTGTCGGATCAGACCCAATACGACCGTCGGGGAACCGCCGCCTGTAGTCTTCGCAATCGAAAAAAGAGCCCTCCGGGGCAACCTCGGGCGTCAATTTGTCACTGCTGGATATGCGGATGCCGTCGTCGGGATAACGATAATACGTGAGCGAGACTTCGCCGGCTGTTGCATGACTGCCATTGGCATCGCCGAACTCTTCGGCCTCGATTGCGCCGACCGACGGACAATCGAACCAGTTTCGCAAAACACACCGAATACCCGTGCGATTATGCCGTGCAGTCCCCAGGCTGCTCTCCGCGTAGATTTCGTCGAATGCCGCCTTGACGGTCGCGATGTTGCCGCCGTGTCCATTGACGAAATAAAACCGATTAAACCCATGGCGCGAAAGCGATGCGACGTAATCGCCTATCACGGAGATCAGGGTCGACGGCCGCAGTGTAATTGACCCAGGAAAACCCAGATGATGTTGTGCCATGCCAACGCTGATCGTTGGCGCGATAAGTCCGTCTACTTTCTCAGCCAACGAATCCGCAACAATCTCCGGACAAAGCGCATCCGTCCCGATAAATCCGGTCGGCCCATGTTGCTCGGCCGATCCGATGGGAATAATGATTCCGGTCGACCGCTTCAAATAATCTTCGACTTCAGGCCAACTCATCAATTGCAGGCGCATTTCGTTCTCCGTTCGTTTGCATACATCTCCAATTGCTTTAGCACGAATCTATGTTTGCGCCAGGGCCCGTCTTATGTGACCAAATTGGTCACAAGTATGCGTATACTGCCATCATGACATTGCGATACGAAAAGTCCGATAACCTGCTGCAGCTCGCGCTGGAAATGCAGGCGGCGCGATATGGCCTTTCCCTGCAGGATATCCAACAGCGGTTCGATGTTGGGCGCCGGACGGCTATGCGGATGCGGGATGCCGTGTTACGTAACTTTCCCCAAGCCATCGAAGTACCAACCGGTGAAAAGACCAAACGCTGGCGTATTCCGAAAGGTACTTTGGACGCTTTAGTATCCTTCAGCGCCGACGATCTGGCCGACCTTGATCGGGCGGCCGCGCTGCTCCGTCAAAATGGCCAGGGTGACCGCGCCCAGCGCATGCTGACCCTGAAAGGGAAGATCCGCGCGATGATGCCGGACGATGTTGCGCGACGCACCGAAACGGACATCGATGCGCTGCTTGAAGCCGAAGGCTTCGCAATGCGGCCCGGCCCGAAACCGAAAACCCCCGCCCCCGTCATGGCGGAACTGCGAGACGCGGTCAAAGCCTGTGTAAAAGTCCGACTTCATTACCGGAACCGACGTAATGGCAAAGTCGCCGAGCGGACAGTCCATCCCTATGGGTTCCTGTTTGGGCATCGCAACTATCTGGTGGCTTTCCATGAGCATCCAAAGGCGAACGATATCGTTCTTTTCAGTCTCTCGAATGTCGAAAGCGCGGAACCGATGGCTGAGTATTTCGAGCGCGATGCAGATTTCTCACTGGCCGGTTTCGCTGCCCGATCATTCGGCGTTTACCAGGACACACCGGAAGACGTGATTTGGAAGTTCGCGCCGGATGCCGCGTCGACGGCCGCCGAGTTCGAGTTTCATCCCACGCAAGAAATGGAAACGCAGGACGACGGGTCCTTGATTATTCGGTTTCGCGCAGCCTCGGATCTGGAAATGGCCTGGCATCTGTACATGTGGGGAGACAAAGTCGAAGTACTGGCGCCTGAGCGTCTCCGCGAAATGATTGCCGCAGATCGCCGATCTTGGCCAGCGTTACCGTGAGCACTAGTGTTTTCGCATTGCTGCTATAATGAACGAGATTCGCAATCGAGAAAGATACCCCGATGCTGTGTGAAACATGCGACGGCCGCGGCGTTGTTCATTCACAACACCCCCATTTACGACCAACGGACCCCTGTCCCGATTGTGGTGGCACCGCAATTGCGCATTGCTGTGATGGGATCGTCGCCTGTCCGATTTTGGATGCCGAACCGGCCAACGGACCTGGACAGAAAGACGGCGCAGCCTAAAGCCGCACAATTGAGTGCGAGCCGAGGCACGCCTCTTTGGAGAGACTACAGGGCGATTTCTTTAAACAAGCGATCGGCTGGCCACCGATCAAGCAGTAGACCCTCTAATCGACGCCATGACGGAATTGAGAACGTTGCGTGACTGCCGCCAGGTACATTCACAAACTGCCGGGAAGTCTCTGCCAAAATCACAGTGTTTTTCTTTTTGCCGCGCGACGTATAAGAAACGGTCAGTCGATTGATTGAATGGGACGAACCACAAATGGCGCAATTAGGCGTTCAACGGGGCGTGGCGATTCTCACATCGTTCCTGTTCCCACTTGTGGCAACATTGGCACCGAAAGGGACGGTCATTGTATTGTCAGTGGCCGGGGTTGCGAGCTTAGCGTTCGCCTTGCGTGAACGCCGTTTGCCAGAAATTTTCTCGCGCCGCGCGCTCTTGGTATTCCTGCTTATCGTCGGTTGGCTGGTTTACAAGAGCGTCGATAGTAACGATCCGGAAGGCGCGATCCTGCGGCTCTCGAAGATCGTTTTGGTGATGATGCTCGGAATGGCGACAATTTGGTTCTATCGAACACGCGGGCATGATGTTCAGGATCAGGTGTTGCGCGCGTGTCTTTTGGGTTCATCCGTCGCGCTGGCGCTGATAATTTATGGCATCGTGGCGATCCAGTTGGATATTCCGCATCCGTTCCCCACAGGCGGACGTTCGGATAGGCTTTCAGCCCTGAACACGGGACTGGTCTGCGTCGGCGCCTTACTCCCTATCTGCGTCATGTACCTGTGGGAAAATAAAAAAAGGTATGCTGCCGTCTCTGCCGGACTGTTCCTTTTCGCCGTCGCGATCGCATCAGACACACTTGCGGTGTCGGTCAGCATCGTGGTCACCGCACTCATTATGGTCTGTCTTCTCAAGTGGGATGGCGTCGCAATCCGACGGGTGATGACCTGGGGGCTATTCGCTGTTGTGTTATCCACACCGTGGAGTGCCCCGTTCGTCTTGGACCGCATAAGTGACAATGTCGTGACTCGGACCGCGGACGGGCAGGTCGTCAAGGCGTCGCAAGCCTTGGGGTCCATCGTACATCGCTATGAAATCTGGCAATTCGTAGCCGATAAAGCCGAGGAGAAACCGGTCTCGGGTTGGGGATTTAACTCGTCACGCAGCATGCCCGGCGGCGACGAGGAGCTAGATACCGGAAAGGAACGCTTGCCCCTTCATCCTCACAATGGGGTCCTGCAAATATGGCTGGAACTCGGATACATCGGAATTATCCTTCTCGCCTTGCTAATCCCTTTTAGCTTTATTGCTGTCGCTGGCAAATCCATTTCAACACCCGGGTTCACCGCCCGCGGCGGGACGATCATTTTTCTTTTCACGGCGGCAAACATCACTTTTGGCATTTGGCAATCGTGGTGGTTAGCGACGATTTTGCTCTCCTTCGCAATAGCATGCGCCTGGGAGAAAGACGCCCTGATCGGCGGCAACAAAGATGTTACGAAAGAGAGCAACGCCGAACGAGCATAATCCTCCAAAATCCGGTATTATCCGTTTTCGGATATATCGCGATAATGTATCGACAGCTCAGCTTAGACTCATGCGGTCATTTCGCGCGTCGTGATCCACGTCGTTTGTATAATAAAGGCGTCGTTGCTGGCACGGTGACGCTTTAGCGCCATTTCCTCAGTTACCTTGTCCTTGGTATCGTGCCAGATTTCCATCTGCCCCTCGGATAAGATCATTTCGAGCGCACTCGTCGAAAACCCGGGTTGGACACTGCTCTCTCTGAAAAGTTTATTGACCCACGGGTGATCGACCACCCAGCCATCGGAAAAAACAGTCCCGCCATCCAAAATTTCGTTCAACTCGCCCGCGACGCGGTCGATGGGCTTACCGTGTTCTTCAAGGATATCCCGCGGAATACGATGTACTTTCTCCGCACCAACATCCCAATGCGTCCAATTCGGGGCCGGTGAGATAAGTGAGCAATACTTTTCTCCATTGCCGAGCGCGACACCGATTTCAATCGGATAGCTATCCGGACCAAATCCGGAGGCCTCAATATCGATGACGCATGGTTTATAGCCAGGCTGGATCGTAATCACATGAACGCCTCTACGATAAATCGTCGATAATTCTACATATGGAAGTAAATGCAGGTCCGCAACGCCAAAACGACAGCATGAATGGGTCGCCAATCGCTGTTAGGAGACACTTGATATACGAGTGAGGCGGGAAATGGCGGGATCGCACGGGAAATACCGGGAACCCCCCAAAAATTGCGCCTTTGCGCCCTTCACATTAGGCCCCGGCCAATCAGATTAGAATTGCGAGTAAACTGACCCCGGCGCAGGCTCGCCACTTGAAATGCGAGTGCGCAACCTCAACGAGAGCCACCGTGGAGATTACGGTGAGGGATATCACGAATATCAGACGAAGCAACGAGCGAATACGCTTCGCCCGCGCTTGACTGTATACGTGTCTGATCACACTACGTTCATTATGGTTGAGCATCGGCGTCCCTCGTCAGCCCACACGGTTGCCGGCGCGCCGGCCGGTGGGCGTTGTTGTTAACGATAGGGTCGCTTTGCCGACCTGAACGGAGGTGATTGCCGTCACCTCCCCCACAATCATTTATGCAATCGAATAACGGGATCAACTAAAAATAGAATAATTAGGTCTAATACGCGACCTGCTCGTGGTTGACGCGGCAACGCGGAGACGCGCTGCCACGGCCGTTATGAGATGGAGTCGCGAATGATCTCTTGGAAAATCGCGAAGTCATCCGTCGTAAAGTTCTTATCCACGTTGGCCTCACGTAGAGCTTGGCGCTGCTGGTCGGCCAATCGATAAACAGACATACAAAGCCGCGCGAAGGCGTGTGGCTCAACTTCAAGCCCGCGACGATCGAGGTCTTCTCGCTGCCATCTAATGATGCGCTCAATGAGCGTCAGATCAAGACCAGCCGCCGATCCGCCTCCGCGCCGCGGTTCTCCGTTCCCGGTCGCCAGCCAGTTAAGGTCAACACCGGCTTCACCGCACAATGCCGCCATCGGCAACAATGCTGCTCGACTGGAACCAGACATCTGGTTTTTTAAGGTCGCGAGGGACAACCCCGCTACATCCGCAGCGGCCGCTTGGCTCTCAAAGAATCCGACGACCCATTTGAGGCGATCTCCAAGTTCAGACCCGATACTTGGAATCTTTTGCCAGTTTCTCTCATCAATTTCCAAGAAACAAAATCCCCCTTAGCAATCAATGAGATGGCCAATATTTTTTATATATGGCCAGTTTTTATAACTTAGAAAAAATTTTCTTGCTTGCATTGGCTAATTTTCTAACTACCGTTGCTAACGTTCGTTAGCAAAACACCTCCAAAAAAACCGGCCCGCCAGCCGGTAACGACACGAATAGGACACCGATGCACCCGCAACAGATCAAAGCCGAGATTTGGATGAAGGGCTCCAACTTAACGGAGATCGCCATCGACGCCGGCCTTTCTGAATGCGCGTGCCGCATTGCGCTTTTGTTCGATCGCGCCCCTAGAGCTGACCAGGCCATCGCAGAGTTTCTGGAGAAGGATCTCCATGCCCTTTGGCCGCATCGCTACGACGAGAAAAACAAACGCATCAAAGCAACGTCCATTCGTGGCGAGAAGCCTACGAAAAAGCCGGGTCGGCGTCACTGCCAAAACGGCGAGGCCGCGTAATCACAACCCTTTGGAAATTAATCAGTGAAATACATCGAAACCGCGCAAATCGCCCTAACTGACATCGACACCAGCAACCGTCTTCGTGACGTCGATGAGGGCACCGCGATTGCGTATGCAGAGAGCATCAAGAAGATTGGCCAACAAACTCCAATTGAAGTGGTGCCGGGCAATAACGGCCACCCGTACAAACTGGTCGCAGGCATGCACCGATATCGAGCGCATGAAATCCTTGGCCTATCTGAGATACGTGCCGAGATCAAAAAACCAGTTACCAAGAACGCCGACCTAGAAGCCAGGCTCCATGAAATAACCGAGAACCTACTCGGCCCGAAGTTAACGCCCCTCGAACGGGCGGTCTTTCTCGGCGAGCGCCAAGAGATTTATGAGGCCATGTATCCCGAAGCCAAGAAGGGCGCGCACGGCGGGCGCGGCAGCAAGAAGAATGAAAACGAAATCGTTTCGTTTTCAAAAAACTCCGCCGAGGTCCTCGATATCAGTGAGCGAACAGTCCAGATCGCGACGGCAATCTACAAAGGTATCCCCGCCAATCTCCGAAGACGTATTCACGGCACGCCTCTCGCCGACAAACAGGGCGAACTTTACAAGCTGACACAGTACGCGCCGGACGACCGCAAAAAGATCGTCGACGCTTGCTTGGCAAAAAAGGACCCGGCGCCGAGCGTCGTCGTTGCCGCTCAGCGCCTGCACGGTCAACCGGTCAAAGAGAAATCACCGGCAGATGCGTTCAAAGACGCAATGGTCGCAAAGTGGCGAGCCCCGAACGTCGAAGGCAAGGCTGCTTTTCTCGATTACCTGGTCACACTTGGCGTCATCCCCGAATACGACCGAGGTCAGCTCTGATGGCGCGGTACCAACCCGACGCCGCACTCGGCGACCTCTTGGATAGGGTCGAAGTTGGGCACGCCGAAACTCCACGATTTGATGAAAAGACGATCCGCGCGTCGACGCTGCGGTCGCAGATTTCCAAGGCTGTCGCCGTTACCCTGAGAGAGAGTGAGATCGAGCGCTCTGATATTGCCACAGCGATGGGCGACTACCTCGACGAGTCGGTCCCTGTCGGCACGTTGAACGGATACGCATCCCAAGCCCGAGCCGACAACACAATCTCAGTAGAGCGGGCCATCGCGCTGTGCGTTGCGACGGAAGATTTCAGACTAATCACCTTCATCGCTGATCAACTCAAGCTCGCCGTCATCCAACGCCAATATCTCCCCGCCGTCGAGGAAGCCATGCTGACCGAGCAGGCTGAGTTGATCAACGAGCGGGTCCGACTTCTTCGCCGGGAAAGGAAAAGAGCACGATGATCGAGTGGTTCAGCCCCCGCGAACTCGCCGTCCTTCAGCTTGGCGACACGGCTAATGAGAAACAAATCACCGGCACGGTGCGCGCCATCAATGCCCGTGCGAAACGGGAATCCTGGAAAGATCGGAAGAACACCCTCGGACAACCGTTAGCGGTCCGGCGCCAGGGCAAGGGCGGGGGCTGGCAATACCACTATTCTCTCCTGTCTTCGATCGACCAGGTCAAACTCCTCAGAAGGCTCGGTGTCAAAGCGGAACAGGCAAACACAGAAGTCACAAAAGAGGCGATGTCCCGCGATGAACGATGGGCCTGGTACGCCGACATTCCCGACAAGAAAAAACGCAAAGCCGAAGTGCGGCTTTCGATCCTAGACCAAGTGCAAACACTGGTCTCGGGCGGGATGGGAAAAGCCGTTGCCGTCGAGGAAGTCGCCGCCATAACGAAGGTCCATTCGGACACCATCTATCGGTGGTTCAAGGAAGTTCGCGGCTTAGACCGCACCGATTGGTTGCCGTACCTCGCGCCGAAGCACATCGGCCGCACAGCCATCGAAGAGATTGATGCGCGCGTATGGGAATGGATACGCAGCGATTACCTTCGACTCGAAAAACCGACCATGACGTCTTGCTACCGCCGCCTGGAGAGAGTGGCGACCAAGGAAGGATGGCCGCTGCCGACAAAACGCACGGTCGAGCGCCGGATCGGAGAGATCCCCACAACGGTTCGCACCCTAGCGCGCGAAGGCGTTGAAGCCCTTAAGCGGCTCTATCCGGCGCAGGAACGCGATCGCTCAGTTTTCCATGCGATGCAAGCCGTCAATGCAGACGGCCACAAGTTCGACGTATGGGTTAGATGGCCCGGCGAAGACAAGCCGATCCGCGTGATGATGGTCGCCATCCAGGATCTGTACTCAGGGAAAATCCTCTCTTGGCGGATCGACAAATCCGAGAACAAAGAGGCCGTCCTTCTAACCTTCGGCGACATGATCGAGACGTTCGGGATTCCAGAATACGTCTATCTCGACAACGGAAAGAGCTTCGCTTCCAAGTGGATCACGGGCGGCACAGCCCACCGGTTTCGGTTCAAGGTCAAAGACGAAGACCCTTCGGGCCTGTTGCACAACCTCGGCTGCAAGGTCATTTGGACAACGCCGTACTCCGGTCAATCGAAACCGATCGAACGTGCATTCAAAGGTTTCTGCGACGACATCGCCAAACATCCTTCATTTGCCGGCTGCTGGACCGGCAACACCATCGAGAACAAACCCGAAAACTACGGATCGCGCGCCGTCGATTTGGACACCTTTATCGAGGTCGTCGCCGATGGCGTCGTCGAGCATAACGCGCGGATCGGTCGTCGAACCAAAGTCTGCAACGGCAAATCCTTCGATCAGGTTTTTACCGAGAGCTATGCCCGCTCGCCGATCACTAAGGCAACGGAAGTCCATCGCCGTCTTTGGCTGCTCGCTGCCGAGAACGTCAAGGTCCGCAAGAACGACGCAACGATCCATTTGCTCGATAACCGCTTCTGGAATGAAGCGCTGATCGAAGTACAAGGCCACCAAGTCACCGCCCGCTTCGATCCCGACGATCTTCACGCCGGCCTACACATCTACCGCCAAGATGGCGCCTACATCTGTTTCGCCGAATGTATCGAGGCCGCAGGCTTTAACGACGTCACGGCAGCGCGCGAGCACAGCAAGGCACGTCGTTCATTCCTCAAAGCCGCCCGCGAAATGCTCGATGCTGAGCGACGCCTAAACCCCGATCAACTCGCCGAGATGATCCCGGCACAAACCGCAGCGCCACTGCCCGACAGCAAAGTCGTGAAACCCGTGTTCGACGCCAAGGTCATGACCCCGCCGCCACCGGAGCCGGCACCGGAGATGACCGAGGAAGAGCTGGAACGAGCAGATCAGAAATTCGCCGAACTGACCGGCGCGAACGACGAAGAGGCGACCAACGTCGTCGCGCTTCATACAGAGCCGGCACGCCCGGTCTTCGACAACGATATCGAGTTCGTCGAATGGACGCTCACGAGCGAAAAGGCCACCGACGACGACAAGGAACGTGCTGCGGCGCTGCTGAAGCAAAGCACCGCGTTGCGATTGGCGATAGGCGCCGACTGACCCGAGAAACAGAAACCGCCGCCCCCCTGCCAGGTCGCGACGGTTTCGAAAGATAGGAGATGTAATGAAAGCAAAATTTGTCCAAACGTCAAACGTAAAAAAGTTCCTAGCGGCTGTCGCAGCGCTCGATGATCGCGCGGCGCCGGAGGCTTGTTTCGCTCTGGCGCAAGGTCCAGCCGGCTTGGGCAAGACCAGAACAGCAACCTGGTTCGCGTTTCAATCCGAGGCCGTGATGATCACGATCAAGGAAAAAATGTCGCCGACGTGGCTGCTTCGCGACCTTGTCAACGAACTCGGAGAACAGGTACCGGCTAGTCGAACTGAGCAGCTCTTCCACCAGGCGGTCGGCATCCTCTCAAGGGACCGACGCCCGATCGTCGTAGACGAAGCCGAGCGATCCATCACGAACATCTCGGTCCTCGAAAGCCTTCGAGATATCTCCGACCTATTGGAGATCCCGATTGTTCTCGTTGGCCGTGAGTACACACTCGGCAAACTGAAGCGGCACCCGCAAATCTATACACGCATTTCGTCGCGCTGCGACTTTAGCCTGGTCGGCTTGGACGATGTGAAGCTGTGCGTCTCAGAACTTTGCGAGGTCAAGGTGACCGACGAAGTCGTCCGCGAAATTCACGCTCAGTCTGAGGGGCTTGTACGAGAGCTGATGAAGGCGATCCGGAATGTCGAACGGATTGGCAACCGAAACCAGGGCAAAGAGGTCACGATAGCTAATATCAAAGGCAAGACACTTTGCCATGAGGTCTCCAAGGCTACGACGAAGAAGGTGGCATGATGGAAGCTCAATCCCTTCTCGAACAGCTGCCTCCGCCCGGCGAACCAATTACAGTCGCTCAACTCGCAAAGGCCCTCGGAGAAGACAATTCGCGGGTTGTGAGAGCGATTGCCGTTTTGCACCGACGCAACCTGGTCGAACGGGTCAAGACAGGTTGTTACCGACTAACACCAGCAGGCAAGGAATTCCGCGACAACGGAATGAGCGTCCGCAAAGGACCAAGCGGAAAACACACCGCACGGCCAAAAGCCAAAGCCAACATGCGAGATGCCATCTGGAGAATTCTTCGGCTCGACGATCCGGTGACTGTAAATGATATTCTTTCTCTTTTGCCCGACCATCTCGTCGGAAGCGCGCCGCGGCAGGCTGCATACAATTATCTGCGAATGCTCCGCGACAGCGGTCACATCATTGAACTGCCGCGACGCGAAGCTGGCTCAGCAATCACGTCAAACGGCTTTAAGCGATGGCGGCTCAATCCCGGAGTAAACTCCGGGCCGCTCACACCTTATTGGTCCGAAAAGGATCAAAGGATTATCGACCCCAATGTCGTCGAGGCAGATGGTCATGAGTGAGCATCTAACCAAAGCGGTCAACGGATGGGGCGAGCCGCTGCCGGCCTGGATCGACGCCCTGGCCCGCGCATGTGATGCGACCAGCCAAAGCAAGACGGCGAAACAGATCGGGTATTCCGCAGCGACGGTCAGCATGGTTTTAAAGGGCGCCTACACAGGCGATTTAGAAGCCGTTCAAGAGGCCGTTAACGCGCACATCATGAACGCGGCCGTCGAGTGTCCGGTCGCTGGAAATCTACCGCTGGCCAAATGCTTGGAACACCAAACGCCACCGGACCGGCTCACCAACAGACGCCAGGTCGAGTTTATCACCGCCTGCCCGAAGTGTCCCAACTACCGCAAAGGAGACCGCCCATGTTGAGCGATGACCTTATGGCGCTGCGTGAAACACTGCGCAAGTTTGAGCGAAACGGCGTCCGGATGAACGATGTCGCCGTTCGTCGGATTTGTTCGATCCTTGAGACCGCGTCGAACGACGCCAAGGGATTGGAAAACCACGCCGTCAAGGCGCAGCCTTGCCGTGCTTTCGAAGTAAACGACAGCATCGTGAATCTCGACGAAGCGCGCCGACGCAGAGCGCAAGAATGGCTCGAAGATCAAGGCGTCGTTGTCATATCGCCCTCAACCGATCCGGGAGGCGCGGCATGAAGAAGCCAACGTACCCCATGCGCCGAATCAAAGAATTAGTTTGCGGCGATCTAGCTGTAACAGCCGCGCAACTCAAGGGACGGTCGAACAGCGAGCAATACGCCTTCGCCCGTCATCTCGTTGTCTACCTGGCCCGCAAGTACACAACCGAGAGCGCCTTTAGTGTCGGTCGCGCTCTCGGGGGCCGGACGGCTGACGACGTCCGGGCGTCGTATGACCTCATCGCGGATCTGCGGGGATCAAGTCACGACGTCAACCTCATCATCAGCGCCATGGAACTCGATCTCGCCGGCTACGGCGATGAAAAGGTCTCGGCGATTGCGACGGCGTTGAACTCCAACGGAGAGCGCAAAAAGCGTGACTGCATCACGTGCGGCGAACCGTTCATGAGTGACCACAATGGACATCGCAAATGCACACACTGCCGAAGATTGGGTGCTCAAATCGAGCGGAAGATCGAGCGTGGCGCCATGGATCTGGCGTCATGACCCGCCGCCGGCTTATCCGACTTCGCAATCTGATCCGGCGGGTCCTCGACACGATCACGATCCCCGTATGGCTCCCGACCTGGAAAGGACAACGGCATGACCGAACTCAATGACATCGAACAGGCGGCGGCAGCGTACCGCCAGCAGCGCGATCTGTTAGCGGGTGCCGTCGCCAAAATGGAAGACGAACTCCAAGGCGTCCGAAGCAAACACATGGAGAAAATCAAACCGTTGATCGGTCAGGTACAGGAGACCTACCAGGAGCTATTTGATCTAGTCGAAGGCGCCCCGTCACTGTTCACCAAACCGAAGACCCGGATTTTCGCGAAGATCAAAGTCGGGTTTCAGAAACAGCCCGGAAAGCTCGTCATCACCGATTTGGAAAAAACAGTCAAGTTGATCCGTAAGCACTTGAAGGGCCGCGTCACGGGTCTTCTCAAAGTTTCGGTGGCGCCGGTCAAAGCCGCGATCTCGAAGCTCACGGCGCCGGAGCTCAAGAAGATCGGGTGCAAGATCGACGCCGTCGACGACGCCGTTGTCGTCACCCCGGTTAAGTCGGACGCCGAGGCCGCGATCGATGCGCTCATCGAAGAGCAGGAGTCGAAATCATGAAGGTTTATCTGGCCAGCAGTTGGCGGAATCCCACGCAGCCCTTGGCCGTCACGATGATGCGTCAGTGGGGACATGACGTGTACGACTTTCGCAATCCTACAGGTACGCCCGGCGTCGATACGGGGTTTTCGTGGTCGAACATCGATAAGGATTGGCAGAACTGGACGCCCGACGAATACATCGATGCGCTCCGACATCCGAACGCCGAGGCAGGCTTTCTTGCCGACTTCAACGCCATGAAATGGTGCGATGCCTGCGTGATGCTAATGCCTTGCGGAAGTTCCGCGCACCTTGAACTCGGTTGGGCAGCCGGCGCCGGGAAACACACAGCGGTCATTGTCCAAGGCGATAGAGAGCCGGAGCTCATGGTCAAGGTTGCGGACGAAATGTTCCTATCCATCGACGGCGCTTGCCTGTGGCTCGATGACATTGAGCGGTTTCCGCCTCAACCGACCATCAATGCCTGCCGCGCCTGCGGCTGCACCGACACCACCGCCTGCATCGACTTCGACGGACAGCCTTGCCATTGGGCCGAGCCCGATCTGTGCAGCAAATGCGACAAGAAACAGAAGGCCCTTTGACATGGAAAAAACCCCTGAAATCGTCCTGAAGTCTATGACCACCGTCGTTGAGCGCAACGGAAACGTGGCACTCAGGCACGTCACGACACGGGGTGCCGACGTCCGTGGTAGCGAAGAGCCGGAAGTCAGTTACACCGAGTTTCGGGATCTCCAGCAGGCCAGCGATATTGCTGTAGCCATGTGGCGTTTGGCCGGCCGGCTCATGACGCCGCCGTCGACGTCCGAGACAGACGCCGCCGAGGAACCGACCGATGCGGATTGTTAAGCGCGGTCACTTTTGCGCGGTGATTGAGACCGGCGACGCGCGGCCGTGCCCGTTCTGCGGCCAGGACAAGGGCCTAGAGCTGATGAACGGGCTGACCGCCACCTATTGGGTCCAGTGCCTCTGCGGCGCGCAAATGAACGGCAGACCGGCCCGGTTCCTTCCGGGCTTTGAGGCGTCGTTAAAGGACGATCTGTTTGTTTCCGAAGATGCGCATCGCGCTGCGGCCGAAGACGCGCTTCGCAATTGGAACGCACGGCCTGAGTGATGGTGAAAGAACCCACCCGCGAAGAGCTGCTCGAAGCTGCTGTGATCGATCTGACGATCGCGGCGTCGACGTTTGCGGATGGGCGCGGCCGAACCGAGGCCCGCAAGAACCTGAAGAGCGCTATCCACCGTGGCGTCGCTGTCCTCAAAAACAAGCCCTGCGAAATCGACCCGGTTGCGGATCTCCGCGACCTTGCCGACGCAGCCGACGCCGAGATGGCGGAAGAGCCAACATACCGGAGAGATATCGATGGCTAAGAAATGGTTTTTCGATCCGCTCAAGCCGCACGGCTACGACGTGATCCTTATCGACCCGCCGTCGAAGTTCAAAACGTTCACGCCATATGCGTCGGAGAAGGGCGCGCAGTATCCGGTCATGGACGACACCTGGATGCGGCAACTCCCGGTGAATCAGCTTGCGTCGGATGGTTGCCTGTTCGGTGTATGGAGTACATTCCCGAAACTCCAAGAAACCTTTCACTGGCTCGAATGTTGGGGGATCACCTACATCACGGGTGGCGCTTGGGGCAAGAAATCGATCCACGGAAAACAGGCGACGGGAACCGGTTATGTCATCCTGTCGCAGGCGGAAGTGTACCTCCTCGGCCGGATCGGAAAACCAAAATACAGACTGATCGAATTGCCGTCCGGTAAGTTCCGGCGCGATGCGCAACCGGGGCTGGTCGAGACGGTCGAGATCGTCACCGACAAGGATCTCGCGAAGTTCATGCAACTCCTTTGCTACGAGTATTTCGAGGCGACCCGCAGGGAGCACTCCAGAAAGCCTAACGACGTTCGGTTCTTCCTCGAAAATCTCCTACTTCCGGAGACGAGGAAAGTCGAGTTATTCGCTCGCGAGCAAGCCGATGGTTGGGATGCATGGGGCAATGAAGTCGATCTATTCGAGGGAGATGCCTAATGCCGGCCGTCGCCAGATCGAAAAAGCCGACGTCGCCCCGGCGCCGGTCTTTGCTCGCCAAGGTTCACATTGCGAAAAAGCAGCTCGGCCTCAACGACGACGAGTACCGCGATCTGCTTGAGGGCATGTTCAACGTCCGCTCTTCGTCCAAGCTCTCTGACAAACGCCTCGTCGAGCTGATCGAGTACTTCAAGACCCAAGGGTTTCGAGACAAACCGAACAAGGCGCGGTCGAAACCGCAGAACAATGCTGTCCCAGCATCGGCCAAGGAAGCGCGACCGAAATGGATCGCCAAGCTGCGGGCCGTCTGGATCTCGCTGTATTACCTCGGCGTGGTTCGCGATCGATCCGACAAAGCTCTGACAGCGATGGTTCGGCGCGTTTCCGGAGGCAAGGACACCGGCATCCAGTCGTTGCAGTGGATTGACGAGCAAGCCGCCTATCTGGCCACCGAGGCGCTGAAGAAGATGGCCGAACGCGAGGCCGAAGTTAATTGGTCGGCCTACAGGATTTTGGACCCTCGTTCCGGTCAGTACGCGACGAGCTATCGGCCTCGCGCCCGCGTCGTCGAGGCGCAGTGGGACATCATGTGCGCGCTGGATCTCGTTCGTATCAAGAACATGACCGGTCGCGCCGAGTACGCGCGGCGCGTCGTCAAAGAAGGTGCGAAAAAAGACGTCAGCCAAATGACGGCCGATCAGCAAGACACCCTGATCCAAACGTTCGGCAGCAAGATTAGAGCCGAGCTCAAGGTCCGCGGCTTCGACGATCTGAAGTCCTGGCGGGAAGCGAGCTGATGGGCGCGCTGACGCCATACCAGTTCGTCATCTGGCGATACAACTGCGTAGAGCACATGCGCAAACGTGCGGCCGCACGGGTGACACCGATGACGGCCGAGCAAGTTGAAGCCCTCGGCGCGCTCGCCGACCGCTTTCGACCGATCTTGGAGAAGCCGGGCCAGCATCGCTATTGGCTAAAGGTTCGAAGTGGCGACGGCATCCGGTACCGGATGCTCTACGACACAGATCTCTCTACGCCCGTCACAGTGATTGGACGTCAATTTAAAGTCAGCAAGAGAAACGCCCCAGATGCCTAGAAACATGAGCTTCTTTCTGACAACCGACCAAGTGATCGACGGATCGAAAGACGTCACGCGCCGGTTCGGTTGGGACTACCTCAAGATCGGCGAACAGGTGATGGCTTGCCAGAAATGCCAAGGCATTCGTAAGGGCGAGACAATCAATCGCCTTCGCTTGATCGAGATCGTGTCGATCCGCCCGGAGCGCGCCGACGAGATTACCAGATATCCCGAACCCGAGATCGAATGCGCGCGCGAAGGTTTCCCTGAGATGTCACCGAGCGACTTTGTGGAGATGCTCTGCAAAGCCAACCGCAAGAAGCCAGACGAGATCTGCAACCGGATTGAGTTCAAGTACGTTTGAAAGAGAGCAGCGATTCAGATGCCGATCCGTCCTGAAAACAAAGACCGATATCCAGCCGACTGGAGAGAGATCTCTGAGCGCATCCGTTTCGAGCGGGCAAAGGGCGTCTGCGAGTTTTGTGAGATTGCCGAGCATGGTCAGCCGCATCCGGTCACGGGATCAATCGTCGTCTTGACCACGGCGCACTTGGACAACACACCGGAAAATTGCGACGACGAGAATCTTGCCGCGATGTGTCAGCGATGTCACCTGACATACGACGCGCAGATCCATCGCCGGAACCGTTGGGAGACTCTGCACAACCGAAAAGCGATGGGCGATCTGTTCGCCGAGGCAGAGGCCGCAGAATGAACGCGCCGCTCCCCCACGGCCTCAAGGTTCTTGCCGATGCGACGGATACCGAGACGGCGCTCACCATCGCGCTTGAACGGCGCGGGAGCCGGCTTCGTATTCCTCTCGTCGCGGATGGATCGCTCATCGAAGATCTCGTCGGGATTGACGCCGCGCGCAAAATTGTGAAGGAATTGGCCGACGAAGTGATCGAGATCCCGATGGCGTCGAAGATATTGGCGCAGTGGCTTCGATCGACAGACCCGAAGCAATGGACGATCCCGACACTGTCCAAACGCCTCGGCGCCAGCCCTCGCAGCATTCGATATTGGCTGAAGGGCGACACACCATCTCGGCAACCCGACTTATTCGAAAAGTCCGCATAGCGGCAACGTTGCCGCATCATCAGCGGGCGGCACTTCCACCAAACTGAACACGACTTAAACGGGCTCTGAACGCCCGTTTTTCGATTGTTCAAGAGGTGTGAAATGACCGAGACCAGCCGTTCGGAAGACGCCGTTCGTGAGGACGCAATCCTTTTCGCGATGGATCATGAGGGCGGTCTCGTCGATCATCCGAACGATCCTGGCGGCATCACGAATTTCGGCGTGTCGCTCCGCCACGCGAAGGCAACGGGCGCGATCCGAGGCGTACGCGGCCTGGAGGTTCTGAATTTCGATATCGATAACGACGGCGACATCGACGCCGACGACATCCGCGCGCTGACCAAAGAGCAGGCAAAGGAAGTCTACATCGACATCTGGCGCCGGCATCGTTTCAACCAGATCACCAGCCCCGATGGCCAGCATCGCAAGATCGTTATGAAGTTCTTCGACCTCTGCCTGCCGATGGGATACGGCGGCGCCAGTCGGGTTGTTCAACGGGGTTTGCGGTGTGTGGGCATAGACACCGTTGAAGACGGGTGGGTCGGGCCGGTAAGTCGGACCAATCTGAACGAGGCGATCGCCTGGAACCCTGTCGTCACACTCTACGTCATTCAATCCGAGGCTGCGGGTTACTTCCGCGATCTCGACGCGCCGGCCTTCGAGGAAGGCTGGCTTAACCGGGCCTATCATCGGCCCTAATCAGGAGAGCAAAAATGCGACGCCTACTCTACTCATGCTTTGCGCTTGCGGCCGTAATGCTTGTCGCGGCGTGCGGCGCGATCCCTGGCAACAGTCAGGTCAACGCCGGCATCACTCACGCTTTGGTCGAGGTCTGCGAAACCAACGACAATGTACCCTATGTCTGCGAAGCCGAAATCATCGACGGCAAGGACAAGCAGAGCGTCAGCCTGGACATCTCGAACCCGTCGGGATGGAAAGTCACCTATACCGCGAGTGGCGTCCAAGCTATCGAGGCCATCAAAGTTCGGGGCGCCGTCGAGCAATCTATCTCCGAAGACTTAAAGGATGCGACGCCTGGAATTGTGAACAGCATAACGGGCGCGGTTATCGAAGCGTTGTCGCCCTGACATGACGCTCACCCAGACTATAACGACTGCCGAGGGAGCTGCTGGTGATCTGATTTACCAGCAGCTTTCGGCAATTGCGTATCGGACCGAGACCGTTGCCCGTTATACGGCCGGGACTTTCGACTGCAGCTTCGTGGCTCATGTTCACGACGAGGCGACGGGCGCCGATGCCATGGTGTTCACGCGCAAGGCCGAAGTCATCGTCGCGTTTCGCGGCACGCAGCGTGACTACCGCGACATCCTGACGGACCTTAAGTTCCGGCGGCGTCAGATGATGCGCCGGCCTGAGGACCCGCCGGTGACGATCCATCGCGGATTTGCGGATCAGTTTCTTTCGATCGAGTTCGCGCTCCGTAAGGCAGTCGAAGAGCAACTTGAGACCGGGCATCGGCTGGTTGTGACCGGTCATTCGCTCGGCGGCGCCCTGGCGATCATGGCTTGCCTGCATTGGCAGTACATCGACCGGTGCGTGACATTCGGCGCGCCGCGGGCCGGCGATGACGTCATCGCGGACATATTGAACGCGAACAGCGTTGAACGCACCCGGTACGTCTACGGCACCGACATCGTCCCGATCGTGCCGCTGATCGCGATGGGATATCGGCATGATCTTCGCGCCGACTACCTGACCCGCGACGGAACGCTAATACAGAACTGCCCGCTGTGGCGCGAGATCCTCGGTAGGCTTCGCGGCCTGTTCTCGACGGACTGGTCGGAAAAGTGGGGAGTGGTGCCGGTGCCGAAGCGATTGTTCACGGACCATCGCATCGGTGCATATGGCGCCGCGCTCGCAAAGGTATCGCAGACATGACCGATATCATTGATCGAGCGCAGGCCGCCGAGCAACGGTTTCGCGACCGCGCGCTGAGCCGCCGAGTGCCTCGTTACCAGACAGGCTCCGACATCTGTGAGGACTGCGGAAAAGAAATTCCTCCCGAACGCCGGCGCGTCCTTCCCTCCGCGACGCGCTGCATCACCTGTGAAACCTTGAAGGAAAAGAATTATGGGATGGGGTGAGATCATTGGCCTCACACTTCTGGCGCTAAACCTCGTATGGACGATCACCTGGTCGATTCATATGAAGGCCCAAGTCCGCGAGGCGAAAGACGATCAGCGCATTACAGACATCAAAGAGGAAGTCATTCGTCTCGATGGTGTAATCAGTCATCTTCCGAAAAGCGTATCTTCGTCCGAGGACGTCGAGCTTGTGCACAGACGTGTCAGTGAGCTCAAGAAAATTGTTTCGGAACTGGCGAAGGAAGTTGGCGAAGTGGGCAAACACCTGGCTTCCGTCGCCGCCACGGTCGAGAGCATTAACGGCAATCTCGACATCCTCAATCGCTCCGAGTTCCTTCAGAAAAATGGAGGCACTGATGACTGACATCCGAACAGAAAACCGTCGCTGGACAATTCTCCGCCTTCTCTCGAATGACCTCGGCCATGAGAGCTCCGCGCGTATGATCCAAAAGGGACTCGGCGCGCTCAACCGTGCCCATGCAAAAGTCGGGCTTGATCAGGTCCGCGAGGATCTCCGATGGCTCAATCAGAAAATGCTGATCACGTTGGTCTTCGAAGACGACGAGGTATATGCCACGTTGGTTCAACGAGGGCATGATTGTGCGAAGGGCAACATCGTGGTCGACGGCGTTGACGAACCGCCGTTGAGGGGCTGAAGACGATGGGCCAGAAATCCTCGATCGAAACCGAGCTCTCCGACGAAGACCGCGCCGCCCTGAATAAAATGATCGTCAGCGGCAAGTGGACGATCATGGGGTTATTGGAGTGGCTCGGCGAACGCGACTATGAGATTTCGAGATCCGCTTTAGGTCGGCACAAACGCAAGGTCGATCGCGTTGCCGAACGGATGCGCCAGTCTCGCGAAGTTACAGAGGCGTTGACCAAAGAGCTCGGCGACTCCGCCCTTCAGGGTAAACAAGGCCGGCTGCTGGTCGAGATGACTCGCGGACTTGTATTCGATCTGCTCGACAAGATTCATGACGATGACGCGGAAGGGTTAGCACCGCAGGACGTCATGATGCTCGGCAAGGGTCTCGCCGAACTCGGCAAAGCACTGCGCCTAGATCAGGACTTCGAGACCAAAATCCGCGAGCAGGTTGCACTGGAAGAACGGAACCGAGCTGCCGACGTCGCCGGCGACGCCGTTCGTGCGGGCGGCGCGTCCGACGATGACGTCGCTTTCATTCGGTCCGAGATCCTTGGTATCGGAAAACGCGTCGCGCGGCCGTCCGACGATGAGTGAAGACAGCGAAGTCATCGTCCTCTCGGAGACCCAACTCGAAGGGAAGGAAAAGAAAGACGCGCTAGATCTCGTCGAGGATATCCAGAGCGAGCGCGAGACCCGGCTCATTAAACCGAAAGACGTTCCGCACATTCTCCTCTCCTATCAAACCGCCTGGCACGTTGACCCGGCAAACGTTCGGTTTGGAAAGAAGTCACGCCGGATCGGTTTTACATGGGGTGGCTTGGCGGCCGAGTCCGTCGTTGAAGCAATGCCGGCCAAGGGGGGCATGGATCAACATTACATGGGGTACAACCAGGGCATGGCAGCCGAGTACATAGGCGATTGTGCATTCTTCGCCCGTGCCTTCGATGTCGCGATCCGCGAGCAGTCGGTCTGGAAGACCTCGGTTCTCATAAACAACGAACGGGCGGATATCCTTCGTTACAAAATCGACCTGGCCTCCGGTAAGAAGATCGAAGCGCACTCCTCGAACCCGCACAACTGGCGCGGCCGACAGGGCCATGCGCGCATCGACGAGGCAGCGTTTCATCCGAACCTCAAAGAGGTCATGAAAGGCGCAATGGCGTTCCTCATGTGGGGTGGCCGTGTCGATGTCGTCTCGACAATGAACGGCGAGGACAACGACTTCACCGAACTCTGCCGCGACATCGAAGCCGGCAAGCTGCCCGACTACAGCCTTCACACGATCACGTTCAAACAAGCGCTCAGAGAAGGCTTCTATAAACGGGTTTGCCTGGTGCTTGATAAGGAATGGTCGCCCGAGGCAGAAGCGGCTTACGAGGCCGAAGTCCGTGGCGCCTATGTCAGCGCCGAAGATGCCGCGGAGGAACTCGACTGCGTTCCGAAGCGTGGATCGGGCGCGTACTTCTCTCGGATGCTCATTGAGTCTTGCCAGAAAGACGGCATCCCCATGCTTGAGTTTCGTAAGCCTCCCGAGTTCGTGTTGGCGCCAGACCGATTGGACGTCACGCGCGAATGGATCGAGACAAATCTCAAGCCGGTCATTGATGCCATGCCGACGGATCGCCGGACAGTGTTCGGCGAGGACTTCGGGCGTAGCGGAGACTTGTCTTTCATCTGGCCACTTCAGGAAGTCACACCTTTGCTCTGGACAACGCCGTTCACGGTCCAGATGCGCAACATCCCCTTTGACTGCCAGGAACTCATTATCGCCTACATCGGCGACAATCTGCCGCACTTTCACCACGCGAAGTTCGACGCGCGTGGAAACGGCCAATCGACTGCTGAGAAGATGATGCAACGATGGGGGCAGCAACGTGTCGATTGTGTAATGGCATCCGGCACGTTCTACGCTCAATCGTTCCCCCGCTACAAACAAGCCTATGAGGGCGGCAACATCGTCGTACCAATGAGCGAAGACATCATTTCGGATCATCGTTGCGTCGTCCTGGTGAAGGGCAACCCGACAATGTCGAACCAGCGGGTCAAAGGATCGGACGGCATGTTCCGTCATGGCGATAGTGCCGTGGCCGGCATGTTGGCGTGGGAGGCAACCCAAAGTGAGGCGCAGCCACCAGCCGGCGAGACCGTCCCGCAAGCCCGAGATACATACCGGCCGAACCACCACGGCGCCCTGATGCAAGAGCGCCTGGTCGGACGGCCCGGCCACCCGTTTGACGGAAGGAGACGCACATGGCGATAACCGATCGCTTGAAACGATTGATCGGCCTCGCGCCGGAACCCGCCAAAACATTCGTCGAGGCGAAGGGCGTGACGATCGAGGACGACGAGCAAGGGTGGCGACGGCTGACCGGCGACGCCATGCGGGACTTGAGTCCGATGACCCAAGAGCGGATGCAGGAGATCTCCGTTTATCAATGGCGCACCGATCCGCTGGCGAACCGGCTGATCGAGCTTCCCGTTGCGTATTTGCTGGCGGAGGGCGTCCGCCTCAAGTGCGATGACGAAGAGGCCCAAGGCTGGCTCGATAAATTCTGGAACGATCCGATCAACTGCATGGATATCAAGCTGACGAAAAAGGTCCGCGAGATGTCTCTCTACGGCGAGCAATGCTGGCCCGTGTTCGTGAACGATATGAACGGCCATTGCCGCCTCGGCTATCTCGATCCGTCGTTGATCCAGACGGTCGTTACCGACCCGGACAACATCGAGCAGCCCATCGGCGTCATCACCAAGCGCGACCGCAAGGGGAAGTACAAAAAATATCAGGTCATCGTAAACGGCCCGGAAACGGTGTTCTCCGAACGGACGCGCCAGATCCGCGAAGCGTTCGAAGATGGTCCGTGTTTCTTCTTCACCGTCAACGATCTCTCGAATGCTTCGCGCGGCACGTCCGATCTCCTCGCGCAGATCGATTGGCTCGATGGTTACGCCCAAGCGTTGTTCGGCGAATTGGAACGTTGGGATCATCTCCGCGCCTTCATGTGGGACGTCAAGCTAACGGGTGCGACGCCGGAAGAAGTCGAGGAGCGGGCAAGCAAAATTCAGGCACCGCGGCCGGGCGCGGTTCGGGTTCACAACGACTCCGAAGAATGGGACGCCGTGACGCCCGATCTGAAATCCGAAGACAGCAATCAGCTCGCGCGCATCTTCCGCAATCACATCATGGGCGGCGGCACGTTGCCCGAGCATTGGTTCGGCGGCGGCGGCGACGTCAACCGCGCCACGGCCGGCGAGATGGGCGAGCCGACGTTCAAGGTCTTCACCATGCGCCAGCGCGTTTGGTCTTACATCCTGGTCGAGCTCGGCAGATATCAAGTCCGACAGCGCGCACAGGCGTACGTCGGCGACGGTGCCGAGGAGCTGGTCGAAGGCGACGAGTATAACGTCACCGCCGAGTTCCCCGAATTGACCGCGCGGGACACGTCGAAGTATGCCCAAGCCTTGCAGCAAGTCGTCGTCGCCGTGGGCCTCGCCATCGATCGCGAGATGCTGACGCCGGAGACCGGCATCGAGATGATCGCCATGATGGCCGGACAGCTCGGCATCGAGATCGACGCCGCCGCCGAACTGGAACGCCTCGCGGAGTTTCGGAAAGCCCAGGAAGAACGGGACAACATGCCGGACATCCCCGATGACGGCGAAGAGGATGAAGCGGAGGCCGCATGACACCGGCCGAACGCGCCAAGGCGTTTCGCCGGGAGCGCGCCCGCCAGGTCAAACGGTACGTTGACGCGAGCCGGAAAACCGCCAAACAGGTTGCCGACATTCTGAAGGACGCGGAGCGACGGGTCCGGTCGGAGATTGCCGGCAGCAACCTCTCAGAGTTTCAGGCGTGGCAGCTCCCGAACATTCAACAGTCGATCCGCGTCGCCATGGCGGAGATCGGCGAGGCGCTCGCGGCCGCGGGCGGCGATGGCGCAGCGACAACATTCCAGATTGGCGTGGATCTCGTCGACGAGCCGCTGAAGTCGGGCGGTATCGTCGTGCGCGGCATTCTCCCCGATGTGGATCTCCGCCAGCTCATGGCGATCCGCACGTTCATGACCGACCGGCTGAAGGACGTATCGACGGAAGCCGCCAACAAGATCACGGGCCAGATCGGCGTTGTCATGATCGGCGGGCAAACACCGGGCCAGGCTGTCGATAGCGTCGCGGCGATCCTGAAGAGCGGACGCGGCCGGGCGCAGACCATCGTCCGAACCGAGATGGGTCGGGCCTTCTCCGTCGCAACCCAAGAGCGCCAGGCGCAAGCGTCGGAACACCTTCCCGGTCTGAAAAAGCAATGGCGGCGATCGGGCAAACTCTATTCACGCATCGCCCACGACACGGCGGACGGCCAGATCGTGGACGTCGACAAGCCGTTCAAGGTCAACGGCGTGTCGCTCATGTATCCGCGAGATCCGAAAGGCCCGCCTGGCGAGACGATCAACTGCGGCTGCGTTCAATTGCCGTACATGGAAAGTTGGGACATGCGCCGGCCGGACCGCCAGCCGTTCAGCGATCGCGAGATCTACCGCAACCCGCAAAAGCGCGACCTGGCGCGGGAGCTCAATCCGCCCGTCGATCCCGGCCGTCCCGGCGTGGCCTCGATCCGGAGCCTCGAAACCCTAACGCCCGCGGCCGCGCGCCGGCAGATCGCCGAGGATCTCCGATCGGAGTCGTTTTCGTCGTTTGTGAGCGGCGCCGGCCAGGCGGATCGCGATCACCGGGCAATTGCCCTGATGCCGGACAGTCTATCCGCGCCGCTTGGCTCCGAGGCGAATGTCGTCAGGCTATCGAGTTACACCGCATATAAGCAGCGCCAGCGCCGGCGCGGTCAGGACTTCGGCGCCGGCGATTATCGCAAAGCGCAACAGATCCTCGATCGCGGCCCGGCGTACCTCGACGGCCAGAACCATCTTGTGGTGTTCGGTACCATTGGCGATCAGACCTGGCGGGGAATATTCAAGCGGACGAAGGACGGCCGCGAGATCTATCTCGAAACCTTGCACCGCAGCTCGTCGCGACAGCGGCGGCGGGCGAAGCGTAACCTCTCGGAGATTCGGGGGGAGGAGTAAAGGCGCCTGGCGGGACAGGATGATTTCCCGCGCGGGTCCGAAGATACCCGGCTATCCTGGTTTCACTCAGGCGCCCACGTATTCAAATACGCTTTTCGGCCGATTCCGTCAAATTACGATCTCGCACCCCCGTATTTTTTTGGCCGTAGAGGGCCTGTCTCGGCGCCTAGACGATAAATCCCCCGTCAAAACCGATCCCGCGCGCCCTGCCCCCTTTAAGCCCCCTTTAATTTTCGCGTTACCGGCCGATTTAAACCTGCCTGTTGCATCGGCAGGCGGAATCAGGGTAACGGTTGAGGAACTTCTCCCCACATCCGAGCCCTAAACCCATCATGCGGCAACGTTGCCTCATTATGCGTCCGGGCGTCTCCCGTGATCATGCATGCCATTCAATCCGCCATCGCGGATGGCATGCTTCCATCACCGGAGAACATCTATGTCCGATCCCAAGACACCCACTGCGACCGACCCGAAAGCCGAAACGCCGGCGAAAACCTCGGGCGGCAAAGCAACCGAGCTGACCGCGGCCGCCGCGGCCAAGAAACTCAAGGCCAAAGTCCGCGTCTTCGTAACGCGGGGTAAAGGCGACGAGGCCAAAACCGAACCGGCCGACGTGACGGCATCTGCCGAGCACATTCTCGACTTCCGCGTTGAAGGCGGCGAGATCCACGTCGTGACCGTTGACGGCCAAAAGCACACGGTCGCAGCCTGATGACCCGGCCGGCATCCATCGCACATCTGCCGGTTGAGGATTTCCGCGAGAGCCTCGTGCCGGCGCTCGGAATCATCGGCGCCGACGCCGTGCGCGAAGCCTTCGAAGGCGACCTGACGCAGCTCAAGGATTTGCTTCAGGGCGCCATCAAGAAAGCCCTCGAACTTTCCGGCGAAGAGGATTGGTGGCCGTACATCCACGCACTGTTCGACGACTTCATCGTCGTCGAAGCGAAAGACGGCAAGCTGCTGAAGTATGCGTACACCGTCAACGGCACCGACGTGACGCTGGCGACGCCCGTGGAGGTTCAAAAGACCTTCGTCGCCGTCGACAAAAAGCCGGCCGGGATGATCGAGGGCGCGGGCGCCTTCATCGAGAGCAATGGCGGGGCCTGGCGTATCCGCGTGATCCAAGCGGGTTTGTCCGGAAACCGGAACTTCTATCCGGACACCGTACTCCGCGAGGCCGTTCCGTTGTTCGAAGCTGCCCGCGTCTTCGTCAAATCCGACGAGGAGCATATTGCCGGCCGCGGCAAGGATTTCAGGAACCTGATCGGTGCCTTGACCGATATCGAGTTCGTCGAGGGGTCCGCGCCCGATACCGGCGAGATCCGCGCCACTCTCCAATTGCTGGAGCCGGAAGGCGATCTCGCCGTCAAGCTCCGCGAGGCCCACTCCCACGGCCTCAGCAATCTTTTCGGGTTCTCGATCGATGTGACGGCGAGAGCGGCGCGTGTCACGCGCGACGGGGTCACCGTCCGAGAAGCCAAGAAGTTCACCAAAGTCCGATCTGTGGACCTGATCGTCGAGCCTGGCGCCGGCGGCGGGGTCATCGATCTCATCGAAGCTCAACAGGAGACCAAAATCATGGAACGCGAGCAGTTAATCGCACTCTTGGAGGCCCGCGGTCTCCTTAAAGGTAAGAACGTCGACGAGCTGACCGACGATCAACTCAGCGAAATGTTTACCGAAGCGTGGAACGGCGACGGCGAACCCGACGAAACCGGTGACGAGCCGGACGGTGGCAATGCCAACGTCGGCGAAGAGACGGCCATTACCGAAGCCGTCCGGATCGTCGAAGCCCGCACCCAAATGCGGGAATCGATCAACGCCTCGCAATTGCCGAAAGCCGCCAAGGATCGTTTGATTGCTCGCTTCGCCGAGGCGGATGACTTCACGGCCGACGACGTCACAAAAGCCATCAAGGACGAAGCCGACTACCTGGCGACATTCTCGGAAAGCGGCTCGGTTCGCGGTCTCGGCGACGGCCCGACAATCACGATGGGCGAAACCCGCTTCGAGAAAGTCGAGCAAATGCTCGAAGCGTTCTTCGATCCGGAGCACAAGGATCATCGTTACGCCCGGTCGTTCCGCGAGTGCTACATCACCTTGACTGGTGATAAGCGAGTTACCGGCCAGTTGCGGGACACGGATCATTCGCTGATGCGCGAGGCCCTCAACTCGGGCAGCTTCGCCAACGTGCTCGGCGACTCGATCACGCGCCGGCTGCTCGCCGACTACCGCGACCAAAGTCAGTATGACGTTTGGCGCGAACTCGCCAACATCGTCAACGTGACGGACTTCCGGACGCAAGAGCGGACCCGTTGGGGCGGTTACGGAGATCTTCCAGTCGTTGCCGAGAGTGGCAACTATGCAGCGCTGACATCGCCGACTGACGAGAAGTCGACCTACGCGGCGGCGAAACGTGGCGGCACCGAGAAAATCACGCTTGAGATGATCAAGAACGACGATGTTGGAGCCATCCGTCAGATCCCGATCAAAATGAGCCGCTCGTCCAAACGCACCTTGGGAAAGTTTGTCTTGGATTTCGTCGCGACGAACCCGGTTATCTATGACGGCGTCACGTTGTTCCATGCCACCCACGGCAACCTCGGTGCGGCTGCACTGGGTTCGGCGTCGGTTGCTGCCGGTCGCCTCGCGATGAAGGAGCAGACCGAACGGGATTCGAACGAGAAACTCAGTATCCCGCCGAAGTATCTGTGGGTGCCGGACACACTGGAAGAGACGGCAGTCGAGTTGTTCCGGCGCAACACCGAGAACGACAAGACCTTCGTCCAATCGCTCTCGCTTACCGTCATGCCGGTTTGGTACTGGACCGACGCCAACGATTGGGCGCTGTCCGCCGACAAGAACGACATCCCGTCGATCGAGCTTGGCTTCATGGATGGCCAGGATGAGCCGGAGATCTTCGTCCAAGACAGCCCGTCCGTGGGGTCCATGTTCACCAACGACGAGACCACCTACAAAATCCGCCACATCTATGGCGGCGCAGCGACCGACTACCGCGGCGTCTACAAAGCGGTGGTTATCTAACCCGATACCTGAAGCCGACCCCAAGGCCGGGGGGAGAATATGCTCCCCCCGGCCACCGAGGAAGATCGATTATTGAAGCGAGATAGAGCAGCGGTAGCTCGCCAGCCTCATAAGCTGGAGGTCGAAGGTTCAAATCCTTCTCTCGCAACCAGACAGAGAGACGGCAACCGTGGCGCTAGAAGACTTCCAAGGACTGATAGACAACCTGGTTCGCGACGACAGCGGGGAAATCTCCGATGCCGATCGCGATCAAGCTCTTCTTCTGGCCGTGGTTCGCTACTCGACGGACCGCCCGGTGCAAACCATCCGTCAAGTCACGGCGGCGGGCGGCGTGTTCCTCGATCTCCCCGCCGATTGGGATCTGCATTTCTCGCGGCTCATTGGCTTAGGCGAGCCCGATGGCGACGAAACCCGAGACATCCCGGCCATTGTCGAAGACAGCCTTTCCGGCCGGCGCATCCGTTCTGAAGAAGATTTGACGGCCGGCGCGGATTTTCTCGTCACGTTTACCGAGATGCACCGGGTCGATGCCGGCGCCGACACGGTGCCGATCCAAGACCGCGAGGCCGTCGCCAATTGGGCCGCCGCATTATTGCTCGAACAGCTCGCGACCCTTTACTCCGGACATCGGCAACCGACGATCAACGCCGACAGCGTCGACTGGCAAACCAAGGGCCGCGACTTCGCGGCGCGGGCCAAGGCGAAACGCCAGGCGTATCTCGATCATCTCGGCATCGATCCGAAGCGGACCGTCGCCCATGGCGTTGTTGTCGATTTCGATCAAACCCCATCGCACGGCCGGCCCCACATGATCCCGGCCCACGGGAGGCGCTGAGCCATGGCGCATGCCGTTCGCATGGATATTCAGCAATCGGCGGCTCTGCAGTCTGCAGCCGAGCGGATGCCGGATATCTACATCGACGAAATGACCGGCGCGACTTGGGAAGCCGAGCTTCTCTTTGAGCGTGACGTCAAAGAGCTGACGCCGGTCGGCATCGGCGGCGGCGGCGGGCTGCGCGGTTCCATCTCGTCGCGGGAGCCTGTGGTCCTCGCCAACAATGTGATCGGCGAAGTCGGCACGCCGTTGAGCTATGCCGTCCCGGTCGAGCTCGGCACCGAGCCGCACATGCCACCGATCCAGCCGCTTGCCGATTGGGCCGAACAGGTTCTCGGCATTGGCGGCAATGAAGCCTGGCGCGTCGGGACCGCGATCGCGTTCAAAATCAAGGCCCGCGGTACCGAAGGCGCGTTCATGTTTGAACGGGGCTTAAAGGCCAATGAAAAGCACATTCAAGTGATCTACTCGCGGGCTGCAAAGCGGATCATCGATCGCGTGGAGGGCCACGCATGAGCTCGTCGATTATCCGCGCCGCGATCGGCGCCAGGCTCTCAACGATCCCTGACATTGGTCTCGTTCACACCTATCAACGCTACGCGCAGAGGCAGCGGGATTTCCGCACCTTTTACGAGACGGCCGGAACCGTCCGCGGTTGGAACGTTCACCGGATCGGGTTCCGCCAGCGTCCGTATACGGCCGGCGTCAATGTCGTGTTGTCGCGTTGGCGGATCGAGGGCTTCCACGCCCTCGACGACGAGACAGAGACCGAGATCCTGTTTGACGACATGATCGATAGCATTAATGACGCCTTTCTCCTGGACCCAACGATCGGCGGAACCGTCAACTCGATTGAGGCCGACAACCAGGTCGGCATCCAACTCGACGACGCCGGTCCCGCCATGTTCTCCGGTGTCCTTTGTCACCGTGCCAGGTTGAGCCTGCAGACCGAGCACTATCAATCGTTCGAGGTCGAGGAAGTCGGCACGGTTCCCAACGCGATTTACGCCAGTCGTTCGCCGAACATCGGCAACGCCCACAAGGAAGACTACCGCAACGTATCGACCGGGGAGCCGCCCGATGAATGACGAGCTTGAATATCGCGTTCGCGAGCTTGAGCGGCTGGTCGCCAATTTGATCAGGGTCGCAACGATCGTTGCCGTCGATCCCGCGGCCGCGCGTGCTTCGGTTCGCTTCGGCGCCGGCGTCAATCGGATCGAAACCGCCATGCTTCCCTGGCTGACGCAGCGTGCCGGCAACGATCGGACCTGGTGGGCACCAAGCGTCGGCGAGCAAGTCGTTCTGTTTTCGCCGTCCGGAGATCTCGCGCAAGGCGTCATTCTGCCGGCAGTTTATGCGGCGGCCGCGCCGGCGCCGGCATCGTCTCCGGACGTTCATCGGACGCTCTATGCCAGCGGCTTCGTCATCGAGCATGACAACGCCGCGAAGCGGACCGTGCTCAACGCCTGGGACGAAGGCGGGACCATCGAGCTTCGCGCCATGAACGTCGTGATCAAAACCGGAGACGGTGGGTTCTTTCATCTCGATCACGCCGGCTACGCCGAGCGGATTACACACGTTGGCGGCGCAACCTATGAGACGGACACCTGGAAGACCGGCGCGGTTGTGACGGGCAACCCGGATCAAGGTCACAGCCCACCCGAGGTCGAGGCATAGGCAACAAGAGACAGGAATGGAGAAGACCATGAAGACGAACACCTACGTTTTGAACCACAACATCCGCAAGATCGGCGTCGAAGGCGACGAGGTCGAGCTGACCGAACGTCAAGCCCGTTACCACGTCATCTCCGGTGCGATGTCGCCGGCCAAGAAAACGCCGGCCCCGAAAAAGGCGGCAAAAAAGCCGGCAACGAAAAAGGGTTAACCGATGGCCGGACTACAGGGCATGAACCGGGACGGCGGCAAGGCGCTCGATGGATACACTCATCTGATCCAATCCATTCGGGACATCTTCACGACGCCGATCGGCACCCGCGTTATGCGGCGTGATTACGGGCTCGATCACTCGTTGGTCGACCGGCCGATCAATCCTGCCCTGTTGATCGATCTCTATGCGGCCATGATCGACGCCCTCACACGTTGGGAACCGCGTTTTCTCGTTCGCCAGATCCGCGTCTCTGACGCCGCGGCCGGTCAACTCTCGGTGGATCTCGACGGCTACTATCGGCCGACCGGCGATTTCATCACCTTGGAGGGTATCCTGGTATGAGTCGGTTCGCCGCCATCGACCTGTCGCAATTGCCACCGCCCGAAGTCGTCGAGAGTTTGGACTATGAGACGATCTTTGCGCAGATCCTCGCCCACTATAAAACGCTCGATCCCGACTATTCGGCGGGTCAGCTCGAAAGCGATCCCATCGTCAAGCTGATCCAAGAGGTCGCTTTTCGAGAGGTCAATCTGCGCCAGCGCGTCAACGACGCGGCACGCCAGCGGATGCTCGCCTTTGCCACCGGCGCGGATCTCGAACACATGGCGGCCGACTACGGCGTCGCGCGCCTCGTTCTCGATGCCGGCGACCCGGACGCGATACCGCCCGTGCCGCCGACCTTTGAGAGCGACGAGGATCTCCGCGCCCGTACCCAACTGGCGCCGGAAGCCCTGACAACGGCCGGAAGCGTCGGATCGTACATCTTCAATGGATTGTCGGTCGGCGAGACGCCGCGCCACGTCGAAATTCAATCTCCCGCCGCGGGCATAGTGACGTTGACATACACTTTCGATCCAGCCGGCAACGCGGCGCGGATCAAAGACGTCTCGGCGGTCTCGCCAACGCCTGGCGACGTGGTTGTGACGGTACTCGGATACGACGGGGACGGAACCGTCGACGCCGGGGTTCTCGCTGCCGTTGCCGCCCATCTCTCGTCAAAGTACGTGCGGCCGCTTTGCGACGCTGTCACGGTTCAAGGTGCCACGATCTTGCCGTATCAAGTAACCGCGACCCTCGATCTCTACGACGGTCCGGACCCGGCCGTCGTGAAATCTAGTGCTGAAACATCCCTCGTCGCTGTCGCCGCCAGGCGCCACGCGCTCGGCGAGAATGTCACCGAGGACGTGGTTGACGCCGCACTGCACGTCGCCGGCGTTCGTCGCGTGACGCTGACCGACTGGAACGACGTCATCTGCACCGAAGCCCAGGCGCCTTACATGAGCGCCTTCACCATCACGACGGTGCCGGCATGAGCGAGACCCTACTCCCGCCGAACGCCACGACAACCGAACGCGCGGTCTCGATTGCAGCTTCGCGTGTCGACGACGTGCCGGTTCCGATCGCGACGGTCGGAGATCCAGAACAAGCGCCCGCGGCGGTCTTGCCGCAGTTGGCCTGGGCGAGATCCGTCGACGTATGGGATGCAACGTGGTCGGAAGGGACACGGCGCCAGGTCATTGCCGGATCGCCCGCCGTTCACCGCCAGAAGGCAACACCGGGATCGATCGAAGATGCCCTGACCAATGCCGGCTACGGTGCGACGGTCGAGGAGCGGATCGGCGCGCGGCACTATGACGGCTCAACGCTCTTCAACGGCGTCGCCCTTTATGGTCCGGAGGGCGGTTGGGCGATGTACAGCGTTACAATCGACCGGCCGATCCGCAACGATCAAGTGGCCGGCGTCCTCACCACGCTCGCGACGACCGGCGCGTTGCGGTCTCACCTTCACCAGCTCGATTTCCGCGAAGCCGCGATCCTGTACGACGGCGCGGCTCTCTATGACGGCACCTACAACTACGGAGTGGTAACCCAATGACAGGCCTCTTAATCACCGAAACAACTGAGTGGCCAGCGACGGTCACTCTCATCGATACGGACGATGTCGTGATCGGCGGCGCCGAAGGCATTGCGAATGCCCAAGCGATCGCGTTGACGTCGCGGGTCAATTGGCTGCGCGCGCGAATGGACGCGGTCATTACCGAGGCCGGTCTTTCCGCCGACGATCTGAACCTGGCTCTTTTCCATACCGCCCTCAAACAGGTCATCGGTACTTATGACATTCCGTTCAAGGCCGGCGAGAACCCGGACGGGACATACGCGGATCTCGCGGTCCAGCGGTACGGAGGCCTCGTGCTGCCGCGGCCTCTGGTCATCAAAGGCGAGCAGTTCCGCTGTGGCACGGCGCCGGTCGGCGCAGATCTCGTTGTCGACATCCGCGTCAATAGCGTTTCGATCTATTCGACGCTTCCGCTCATTGCGGCGAGCGCAACGACCGGGACCGCGGGCATTTTGACGACGCCGGCCGGCGTCGCCGCTGCGGCCGGAGATCTCGTCGAGTTTTTCGTCACGCAGGTCGGCTCAACGACGGCCGGTCAGTACGTTCTCTTCTCAATCCTGGGACACCTTGGCTAATGCTTTTCGCCGGACCACAGCAAACGAGCGTTTCATTCTCGGCGATTGCCGCGCCGGTCGGTGCGATCATTCCTTACAACGGAACCGTCGCCTCTGTTTCCGGTCTCGAAGGTTGGGAGCTTTGTGACGGTGCCGGAGGACGTCCCGATATTCGCGATCGCTACATCGTCGGTGCTGATGGAACTTTTATCAAAGGTTCGTCGGGCGGGCTTAGTTTTGGTCAGATTACGGGGACCTCGACGACAGAGGGGTCGCACACGTTCGCGAATTATGGTCCGGGAAGCTCTCCTGGCAGCGGTTACCGCGGCGGCGCAGCCGGCGATCACAATCACGCAATTAGTGGAGATATGGATCATAGACCACCATCCCGTGAGCTGATCTTCATTATCGCGGCGGCGGAGTCGTCTTTTCCGACCGACGCCATTGTGTTCGTCAACGACGGGGCCGCGCCGGGCGGAACGACGACGATTGCAGATCTTCAAGACCGTTTTGCGCTCGGTGTCGCCGGCAACTCCCGCGCCAATCTCGGGGCCGACACCCGTACCCTTACTCTCAACACAGCAACAGCGGGTGAACACACTCACCCCGCTTTGCGCACTAACCCGTCAGGCAGCGGGCAAAACCATGTGAACAGCGGTGGCGGCGGGCACGTTCATTCACAATGGACGGAGAATGTGGCCATCCAAAAACCGCCGTATCTGGCTTTGCTGGCAGTTTCGCTAGACGGAAGTTCCGGAGCTTTCGACAAGCTCGTCGTGGGATATGACGGCGATCTTGGCATGCTTCCGAACGGCTGGACAGTTTGTGACGGCACGGGTGGCGCCCCCGACCTTCAAGGTCGCTTTCCCATCGGTGCTGGCGGTGCGTTGACACTAGGTCAGACAGGCGGCGCCGTCAGCCAAGCGTACAACGGAGGCGCCGTGCCGTCCGTCGATGCGGCGCACACTCACGACTCAGGCGGCGGAAACGGCGGTCCCGGCGATCACGGTTACGAGTCCTGGGTCCACAGCCATTCGGGGTGGAGCGGCACGATCAATACGTTGCCGCCGTACTACGCCGTCGATTTCATCATGTTCACCACCTAGAGGAGCACGAAATGCACCCAATGTTTATTCACCAAACCAACGGAATGATTGTCGTCTCGAACGGCTCGGCAACGGCAACGTTTGACACGGTCGCTGTGTTCCAGGAGAGCGAACCCGCTTACGCGCTGCCGGCTGGCGTCGTCGCACTGAATTACGAGATCCGAGGTGCAGGGTTAATCCACGTTCAAACGTTGGCTGACGGGTCTGTCTCCACGCAATCCGAAACCAATGCCGACTACGAGCTTTATATGAGCAAAGTTGGTAATTATCTCCTGGATATTGCCGAACGCGCCCACCCGCTCCACGGCATCACGGACGATGCGACGGCCCGCCTGGTTGCGAAGCAGCAAGTCTCCGTCGAGGCCGAAGGCCGTATGGCCGCAATAACGGCGATGTACGCACCGACCGAGCAGAAAACGTGGGAGCGGCAATACGAAGAAGCGCTCGTCCTAACCGCCGACCCGGCCGCATTGACACCTTTCCTCGACGTTATCGTGCGCCCCGGCGAAACAACGGCCGACGTAGCCGCCAGCGTCTTGGCGAATGCCGACGCGCTCAAGATGGCGGCGGCGCCGTTCGTGCGGGTTCGCCGCATCCTCCACCAGCAGATCGACGGCATGACCGCAGTCGCGCTGCACGCCTTTGTGACGAACATCGAAACCGAATGGGATACGGCCGCGGCCCTCCCGTAACTCTGAAGGAGACCTACAATGCCTACGCAATTTCTTCATGGTGCCGAAGTCATCCAGATCGACGACGGCATTCGCCCGATCCAAACCGTAAAGACCGGCGTTATCGGTCTCATCGGCACGGCACCGAGCGCCGTTGCCGCGACCTTCCCGTTGGACACGCCGGTTCTGCTGGCCGGCCAGCAGCGCAAGGCTGTGGATCTTGGCACTGACGGTACGCTCAAGGACGCCGTCGACGCGATCTTCGATCAGGTCGGCGCAACCGTTGTCGTGATCCGGGTTGCCGACGATCTAGACGCAAATGTTCAACTCAGCAACGTCATCGGCGATAGCGCCGCAATGACCGGCGTCCATGCCCTGCGCACCGCGGAGTCCGAGGTTAAGGTTTCACCGCGCATCTTGATTGCGCCAGGCTTTACCTCGCAACGGCCGGTCGGCGTCTCGCACATCAACGTCACCAATGGTGGAACCGGCTACACCAATGCGACGGTGTCATTCGACGGGGGCGGCGGCGCCGGCGCGGCCGCAACGGCAACCATCGACGCCGGCGTCATTACCGGCATCACGATCACGAATGCCGGATATGGCTACACCGCAGCGCCCAACGTCACGATCAACGGCGACGGGACGCTGGCGACCGCGACAGCCACCACCGGAGCGGTTGCAAACCCGGTCGTCGCCGAGCTGCTCGGCATCGCCCAACGGTTGCGGGCGACGATCTTCGCGGACGGTCCGAACACGACGGACGCCGACGCCATCACCTGGGCGGAAGATTGGGGCTCCGATCGCGTCTATCCGATCGATCCCTATTCGATGGTGTGGGATACCGACACCAGCTCGGCGGTGGCACAACCCACGTCGGCGCGCGCAGCCGGCGTACAAGCGAGGATCGACGCCGAGAAGGGCTTTTGGCACTCGCCGTCCAATCACGTTCTCAACGGTGTGGTCGGGATCTCGCGGCCAATCGACTTCGCCCTCTCCGATCCGAACTCCATCGCCAATCTGCTCAACGAGAACCAGGTTGCGACTGTCATCCATCAAGATGGTTATCGCCTGTGGGGCAACCGGACCACGGCGACCGACCCCTTGTGGGCGTTCCTCTCGGTTCGCCGAACGGCGGATGCGATTTATGACTCCATCGAGCGCGCGCAAATGTGGGCGATGGACAAACCGTTCTCGGCGCAATTGCTCCGCGACATCGAAGGCAGCGTGAGTGACTACCTTCGGACGCTGACAGCCTTCGGCGCCATCCTCGGTGGCAACGCCTGGATCGATGCCGAACTCAACACGGCGACCGAGCTGCAAGCTGGAAAGCTCTATATCGACTTCGATATCGAGCCTCCGGCGCCGCTTGAGCGTCTGACCTTCCGGGCGCACCGAAACGGCGACTACTACGAAGAGCTCGTCGCCGAAGTCGCCGCCGCGGCCTAACCCGAAAACTCAGGAGAACCATCATGCTTCCCAAGACACTCCGCAACTTTAACGCCTTCGTCGACGGCATCGGCTATGCCGGTCAGATCGCCGAAGGCACTCCGCCCGCCTTGACCCTTCAGACGGAAGAATATCAGGGTGGCGGCATGGCCGGTCCGGTCGACATCTCGATGGCATCGGTCGAGAAAATGGAAATGTCGCTCACGTTCAAAGAGCACAACCCGGCGATCATCGGCCTGTTCGGCCGTGACGACGTTGCGGTCTCGCTGCGCGGCGCGGCCGGTCCCGAAAATCAGGCCATCATCATCGAGACGCGGGGCCTCTTCCGCGCCAATGAGCAGGGCGATTGGAAGGCCGGCAACGAGGGCGCCAATCTCAAAGTCGATATGACGCCGCACTATTACAAACAAACCGTCAATGGCGAGACGGTCATCGAGATCGACAAGATCAATATGATCTTCGTGGCAGGCGGCGTCGATCATCTCGCCGGCATGAAGGCGGCGCTCGGCACCTGATTTAACCCCCGTTCAAGGACACATTAAATGAACAATCAAACCGTCACTCTTTCGCAACCGATCATGCGCGGGACGGATCAAGTCACGGCCCTCGATCTTCGCCGGCCGACCGCGGGCGAGCTTCGCGGCACCAAGCTCATAGAATTGGTGCAGATGGAAACGAACATGGTCTTAACCGTTTTACCGAGGATCTGTTCCCCGACCATCACAGAGGCGGAAGCCGCGGCGCTCGATCCGTTCGATTTGTTTCAGATCGCGACGGTGACGTCGGAGTTCTTCACGGACCCTCCGGAGGCGGCGGCCGTGCGCAAGTCTTCCCCGGTGACATCTTCGACCTCGCAACAGACCTCGCCGTCGTCTTCGGATGGCGACCCGGCGACATCTGGCAGCTCGACATCGGAGAAGCCCTCCAATGGTGGGACCGCGCCCGCGAAATCCTAGAACACCAAGCGTCGAAGGGTAGCAAGTGAATTATTCCCTCAGTGTCCTTCTGGAGGCCGTCGATGAGCTGACAAAGCCGCATCGAAAGGCCATGCAGACGGTCGCCAAGAACAACAAGATCGTCGAACGATCGCAGAAGGCGCTCGATCGCCTGGGTAAGACGCAGAGTTTCGGCCGGATGGAGAAATCCGTCCGGCGCGTCAACCGGGCGCTCGGCGACCAAGCCTATCGCATGCGCGTGATCGATCGCATGCAGAAGAAGATCGAGGCCAACGACCGCAGATCCGAGAAGCTCAAGGGCAAGATCGCCGGGACCGCTGCCGGCGCCGTTGCCGCGGCCGCGCCGATCGCGACCGCCGCCAATGTCAGAGATGCGGAGATCCGGCTTCGGACCGTGATCAATGCCGACGACGTCGACGGCGCCATGGCCCACGCCAGGCGCACCGCCCGCAACCTGGCGCGCGAGGGTTTCGTCGGATTGAACCAAGCGTTCGATATTCAATACGCCCTCAACTCAGCAGGGCTGCAAGCCGACGTATCGTCGTCGGCCGCGGCCGTTGTCGCCAAGGTCGCGAAGATCACGGCCGGCACGCCAGAGCAAGTCGGCGAGATCATTGCCGGCACCTACAACAACCTGGCCGACACGATGGCCGGGACAACCGACGAGAAGCTCAACCGGATCGGCGAGCTTCTAACGAAGACACAGTTCAAGTTTCAGATCAGGAACTTCGATCAGCTCGGACAAGGTTTGTCCTATGCCGCGGCGTCGGCCGCATCGGCGAACATCCCGATCGAGCAAGTCGTCACCACGCTCGGCGTGTTGAACAGCTCTCAGGTCATGGGTTCGCGCGCCGGCACCGCGTTCGCGGCCGTGGAGCGGAATTTGACCAAAGCGGCCGAAGAGTTCGGGTTCCAGATCGTGCGCAACGCGGACGGTCAGATGGATTTCATCGCCACGCTCCACGAACTTGAAGACTCACTCTCCGTCTATGACAGCCTGGACGAACGCAACCGCGCGATCCAAGAGACCTTCGGCGAAGAGGGTCGCGTCGGCCTGGTGCCGTTGCTGGCGAAGCTCGGCGAGCTGAAGGACGCTCAAGCCGATGTCGTGAAAGGGTCGGAAGGCATCATCGACGCCAACGCCAAGATGTTCAAACAAGACGGCACCGGACCTTGGCGGCAAACGGTCGCCGCCGTCATTCAACTTGCCGACAGTGTCGGCCGTTCATTACTTCCGACCGTCAACGCCCTTCTGGTACCTCTCGCCGGCGTCATTACTTTCCTGGCGGACTTTGCCGAGGCTAACCCGACTGTTGCCGCTGCCGTTGCCGGCACCGTCGCTGCGCTGTTCGGACTGAGGGCGGTATTCCTCGCGGCCCGGCTTGCAAGCATCGCCATGTCGACAGGACTACTAACCTCGAAAATCAGCCTCTTGAAGTTCGGCGCCACAGCTTACGGCGTCGCCGGCAAGGCCCTTCCGGCCGTCGTGATGGCTATCAAAGCGATGGGCGTCGCGTTGCTCACGACACCCATTGGACTCGCCATAACGGCCCTCGCGGCCGGCGCTGCATTGATCATCGCCAATTGGGAAAAGGTCAGCGCCGTC
Source organism: Rhodospirillales bacterium (assembly GCA_965222395.1). GTDB lineage: Bacteria > Pseudomonadota > Alphaproteobacteria > Rhodospirillales > Casp-alpha2 > UBA4479. The sequence continues at coordinate 127,282 of OZ244947.1, read as the reverse complement.
CTTCAGCGGGTCTGGGAGCCGGTTCGGCCCTATTGGGAGAAGTTCGCGAAATGGGTCGGCGGGATATGGGATAAGATTTCCGCTCCTGTCGCGGCGGTCGGGCGCTTCCTGTTCGGGAACGACACACCGGGCGGCGAGACGGTCAAGCGCGCTGTCCAGACGGCGGGCGCTGCGGTCACGGCCGGAGCGGTGGCCACGTCGCCCGTTCAAGGCCAGGCCGCTCAAGCGGCGCCCGCATCGATCAATCACGCGATCACCATCAACGTGACGCCCGCGCCAGGTGAAAGCTCTGAAGACCTCGCCGAGCGCGTGGTTCAAATCCTGCAACGTGAACGCGAGGCGCGGGCCTATGACTGACCTCGTCATGATGGCGCTCGGCGACTATCGCTTCGGTCTCGCAACGGCCGCATATGACGAAATGCGTCGCGTCGACGAGTACCGATGGCAGCAACAAACGCGCCTCGGTCGCGCGCCGGCGCATCAATTCATCGGGCCTGGTGCAACCACCATCGAGTTAGAGGGGACGATCTATCCGCACTTCCGCGGCGGGCTGGGTCAGATCGAGGAGATGCGTACCGAGGCGGCAAAAGGGGAGCCGCTCCGGCTCGCCGATGCCTTCGGCCGCAATTGGGGAAAGTTCGTGATCAAACGGATCGAGGAAACGCAAAGCCGACCGATGCCCAACGGCGTGCCGCGCAAGATGACCTTTCGGATTGAACTCGCTGCCTACGGAGACGATGACGATGGCAACGTATAGAACCCGCGACGGCGACACGCTCGATTGGATTTGTTGGAAACACTACGGACGCCAGAGCGGTGCCGTCGAAGCCGTTTTAGAGGCAAATCGCCACCTGGCAGACAAGGGGCCAATTCTTACATCGGGGCTGGAGATTGAGCTTCCGGATCTCGGGCAGCCGACGCCGGTCAACGAGGTTGAGCTGTGGTCCTGACATCACCAGGGATTGATCGTCGCTTTGCCGTCCTTCGGAGCCGGTTCCTGTTTCGGCCGCACGTCGGCGCAGACAATCGTCTCCTCGGTGCCGTCCGGACCGACAATTCGCATGGCATCTTTTGGGGGGCTACCATCCATTCGATAAACCGGACCGCAGCGATCAACAGCAGCTCGGCGCACTTGAAGCCTATTTGTGACGATGTGAACAATCCTCACCTTCTCCCAAGACGCGCCGGGCATTGCCCGTTCATAGAGGCGCCAATCCGAAGCCGATGCCGGCAGGGCCAGCAGACTCATCAGCGCAACCAGAAGCACCGTTTTCGTGTTCATGACCGTACCCTCAATATTGGAGATCGTCATTGAAACCGATCTTCTCCGTCGCCGCAAATGGCAATGACATCACCGGGGTTCTCGCGGATCGATTGGACCGTCTCGTCGTCACGGACGAAGCCGGATTGAAGTCCGATCGCGCCGAGTTCTCGATCGACAACCGCGAGCAGAAAGTTAGGGTCCCGCCGACCGGTGTAACGCTCGACATCCGGCTTGGTTACGAAGATGGCGACTCTTGGATCACTGGGAAATATGCCGTCGACAACGTTCGCTTGGGCGGAAAACCGGACACTCTTACGATCGGTGCCCACGCGATGAATATGACGACAAAGCTGCGGACGCCACGTTCCCAGGCGTGGGGAAATGTTTCGATCGGGGACCTTGTCGCGGCGATAGCGGAGGGGCTCGACTATCAAGCCAAGGTCGCAGATCCATTGTCATCGACAAATCTTGGACACGTTATCCAGTCGGAGGAATCCGATCTCCACCTTTTGCAGCGTCTCGCAGAGCAATACGGTGCCGTGTTCAAAGCGACGAACGGTTTTCTAATCTTCGCCCCACGACAGCAATTGAAGAGCTTCTCGCAACAGACCTTGCCGGCCGTCACTGTGACGCCTGATCAATGCACACAACCTTGGGAGTACGAGTCGACGGAGCGCGGACGATTTACCGCCGTCGTCGCGCGGTGGCGAGATCTCGACGCCGGCGACGATATCGAAGTGCGCGTCGGCGCGGCCGATGGTCCGGCGTTCACATTGCGAAAGAGCTTTGCTTCAGCGGACGAGGCCCGTGCGGCCGCGCAGTCGAAACTCGACGCCTTCAATCGGGGCACGGCGACCTTGACCCTAAAGTTGATTGGACTGCCGGCCGCCAAAGCAGAACGGCCGTTGATACCTTCCGGTTTTCACCCGCTCGTCGACGGCGCCGAGTGGGTGATTTCCAAGGCGGTCCATACTTACGCGGGGAACGGACTTGCGACGTCGATCAATGCGGAAATCAAGAAATGACGGCCGCCCGGTCAGTTCGAGTAAATGAGGCGCATATCGAGGCCCTGGTGATCACAGTCATCTGCCTTGCACGGCAGCTCGGCTACCACGTCGCGGACCCGCGCCGTCGCGTCCGGTACCGTGATGCCAGGCGCGCCCGGCTGCAGCGTCTCATGCCATCGACACACCGGGCAGAAAACATGCAGGCCGTATTCAGATCGCAACCACTCGACCCAGGTCATTTAGGCAAGGGTATACAGATTATAGAGCGCAATGATCGAGGCGCCGAGAAAGCAGATGACACTAGCACCCAGGCAAAAATGACCGCCGAGCAGGGCTCTACTCAGCTTTTCAACTTTCTCCGGTTCGAGGCCGATATGGTACTTCTCATCAAGCTCCAAACCCGCTCTTATCATGTCTCCGAACAAGGCCAGCCACGCGAACAGAGATCCGGAAAAGTATATCACCAGAACAACAAGCGCCGTGACGCCGAAACCAGCATCCGCGTTGTCATTGATACGGCCGCCTATAAACGCCAACGTCGCGAAAATCCCACCTGCATTTGCGAGAATGATCGACTTACTAAGATAGCGATCAATCTCGTCAATCTTCTTCATCAAGTATTCTTTATCGTGCATGAACTGCTCTATCTCCGTTCTCGACCGGGACGGGGGCCGGGGCGCGCCAACGCCCCGAACCGAGCGAAGTCACCGCTCTCGACCAAAACCGGCCGCATAATGGCCGACCCGCCACCCCAGCCGGGGCGGGGCTATTACAGGCGATTTACGAGATGCCGTCCAACCCGAAAACCACCCTCTCACCTGTCGACCCAATCCTCCCCATCGCGCCGTACATCGGTGGCAAAAAGAACCTCGCCAAGCGGATCTGCGAACGCATCAACCGTATTCCGCACGGCACCTATGCCGAGCCGTTCACCGGCATGGGCGGCGTGTTTCTTCGTCGAACCCTGAAACCCAAAGCCGAAGTGATCAACGACCGAAATGGCGAGGTCTCGAACCTGTTCCGGATCGTCCAGCGGCACTATGTGGCCTTCACCGAAATGATGCGGTTTCAGTTGACGACACGGTCGGAGTTCGCGCGCCTGGTCAAGACGTCGCCCGACACTCTGACCGACCTGGAACGCGCCGCTCGGTTCTTGTACCTGCAGCGGACGACATTCGGCGGCAAGGTTGGCGGCACCCAGTCCTTCGGCGTATCCTCTGATCGACCGGCGCGGTTCGACGTGACGAAAGTCGTCCCCATGCTGGAGGATCTGCACTCGCGGCTCGCGGCCGTCGTGATCGAGAACCTGGACTTCGAAGACTTCATTCGACGTTACGACCGGCCTGATACGCTCTTCTATCTCGATCCGCCTTATTGGGGCTGCGAGAACGACTACGGCCGCGACCTATTCACGCGGGATGATTTCGACCGTTTGAAGGGCGTTTTACAGGCCATTAAAGGGCGGTTTATTCTCTCGTTAAATGATGTTCCAGAGGTCCGTAGTTTGTTCGCCGGATCCAAGATCGAGAGCGTTGAAACCAGCTACACCATCGCCAAATCGGCCGGGAAACGGGTGGGCGAGGTGATCATTAGCGGAGGCAAAGGCCCTGAGCAGCGACGGCAAAAACGGCGGTGACGGCATCGACCGGCAAATACAAAACAACAACCGCTTGATCGGTTGGCAGAAGGCCTTCGAGTTTGCCATGCACAGTGACCGCCTGGCGGGCGAGATTGGCATATTCGTGATCAAGGTCATCCTAGTCATCAACGGTGCCGGAAGCATCGCTCTGATCGGGTCGTTCTCTCACTTGGCCAAGAGAGCCGACATCGGGGCACTCTTGAGCGATGGGGGTCAATTCTTTTTGTGGGGACTGACCGCAGGTGTGATCGGGGCTATTTTCGCGTACTTCTATCAGAGCGTAAACACGGCGAGCGAATGGTCCGACATGAAAAAGACCTACGAACAACGTGACGAGATGCGTTGGACAATTACCGCACGCTTATGGCTTCTCGGAGCTGCAATCCTCTCGCAAACGATCGGCTTCGTCTGCTTTATCATTGGATCACACAAAGTTCTCGGCGCATTCCGGCTGACGAACGAGGTAAACGGCGGCTGGATGATGTGACCGAACCCGTCACATTGATGCCCTAAATCTGCTATACTCCGATTCGACGGGGTTCGGGGAAAGCTGTCCAATTTAGGAGCAAAAGATGACACCCACCTCGACTCTCTACCGCCGCGAGCGGAAAATCAGCAAACCCCTCGAACAAGACGGCCTCGTTAGCCGCAAGATCATCAAGGGCGAGATCGCCGCGATGGTCAATGAGTACGAGACCGACCACGACATCAAATGCAATATCGGCAGTTGCGGGCAGCCGCACAAAAGAGGCTGGACCGCGCAGCTGCAAGACGGCGGCTTGGCGCTGATCGGCCATATGTGCCAGAAACGTGTGATCTCCGACGAAGAGTTCATTGTTCTACACCGGGACTTTCTCAGCACCCTGAAGAACCAGCGGATCCGCGAGATCCTCGATCGCGACACATTCGCCCCCGACGAGCTGCTGGCAAAGGTCGAAACCGACTGGACCGACGCCGCCAGGGCGGTATGGCAGGGGATCCGAACCCTGCGACAATTGGGGCCACGCCACGACGATCTGATGAGCGCGGTCCAGCGGAACGACGCCATGTTAAACAAGGTGGAGATCGTCAAGGACACAGTGAAGATCGCGGAAGTGATGGCTCGGCGACACGAGAGCGATAAACGCGGGGAGCCGAATATTACGATTGAGGTCGCCACCCTCGTCCACAGGATACAGGGCGCCGGGTTTCTCGCCAGCACCCTGCTGGTTCAAGACCTCGTCCGGAACGCCAAATTCATGCTCAAAGAAGCGATCGAGACCCTGGAGTCCGATTACCCATCGGAGAAAGAGCTGGAAGCCGCGGTCGAGCAGTGTTTGGAAGCCGGCGCCACCCTTCGCACCGCCGCCAATCAGTTCGCTGCGTACGAGGAATTTCGCGCTCAGGCCAACCTCGCCGGCATCGCCCAATGGCTCAATATTGAACACCATATCGAGGCACAAGCGCCGGCTGACGGGCTCTTGACGATCCCTGGATCGGGCTACGCGGCGGCTGAGACGGTGGAAATCCGCCTAGCCCCGGCGGACGGGTGGTCAATCGACGACCTGGCGGCCGTGAAGCGCTAATTTCTCTCAACCGTTACACGACCTGAAGGAGTCGTAAATCAAGTGGCGAACACTCGTAAATCAAGTGGCGCGCTACAATCGCAGCAAACGCGAAGCCTGTCGAAATTTCGGGGCAAAGACTTTTAGGAAATGGTGCCCAGGGGCGGATTTGAACCACCGACACCCGCATTTTCAGTGCGATGCTCTACCAACTGAGCTACCTGGGCACCGTGTCGCCGCTGGCGAACGAAGGCTGTGTATAGAGGATCGACTGAGGCCTGTCCAGCACACCTGTCGCGAAAAATTCATGCTGAATCAGCGTTGACGATCGTCGTCTTCATCGGCGAACTGTGTGTCGCCCGGCGGCTCTTCCGTGGGAATCCGATAAGTTCCGCCGAGCCACCGGCCAAGGTCCAAGTCGGCGCATCTCTTGGAACAAAAGGGACGCACATTTACATCCGCGGCCTTACCGCAAACAGGACATTTCCGGCCTTTCAGCGGCACCACTTTGGCAGACGGTTTAGTGTTACTCATTCACCACCTGTAACGATTTCGTAGCGATCCTCGACCACATCGGAGAAGGACTCGACCTGGATGTCAACCGCCAGCGCGGCCCTTGTCTCTTGAAGAGCAACACTCAACGGCCCTGTCAGCGCCATCACGACGCTTCTCGTCGCCTTTATGCCGATCTTGGATCCGCCTGCGCGCCGGACTTCGGCCAATGCCGCCAACCCCAGTGTCTCCGGGGTCGGTTGTCGGTCTATCCGGTAACACTGACGCAGTAACGAAGGCCTTCTGCGCCGGCGCACAATCTCGACCAGTCCGTTTCGGCTAAAACTCGAGACACTGGTCACGTCTGCGTCTTTTTCGGTCGCGGACCGTAAACGGGACAAGACCCCCTCTCGGTCTTGGCGTTTCGGCATATTAAGAAAATCGACGACAACGATCCCGCCGATGCCGCGTAACGGCAAAGCGCGAGCAAGATGTTCGGCCGCATCCACGTTCACGGCGACAACGTTATTCGCCTGGGCCATGTCGACATCGACGGCCGTCAAGGCCGCCGTTTCCTGGACAATAAGCCGGCCGCCGCATGGAAGCGGTAGGACAGAATCGAATTGCGCGGCAAAATCGTCGGCAATATCAAACTCGGAGAATGCCGTCACCGCTTGCGGCAGAAGGTCTATTTGCGGGACACCGTGACCTGACGAAGCAATTTCCCGAAACCGGTCGGCGACTGCCGCGTCATCGAAAACGATGCGATTTGTCTTCGGTCCGACCCAGTTCCACAAAATGTGTCGGAGTATTCCAGGTGACCGCCACAGCACCGCGGGCACAACAGCCGCGGAAAGTTTGGCCGCGGCCTGGGTGTTAGACCACGTTTCCCGCAATACCTCGGCTTCATGAACAAGATTGACTGGATCGACGTCCGCCGCGGACGTCCGAACCACAAAGCCAACCTCGCCGACGACATCTTGAAGCGCGGCACGAATTCGGGATACGGCTGCGGCATTGGTGATGCGGCGCGAGATCGATAGTGACGGCCGACCCGGCGTAGCGACAAGATACTGACCGTCAATCTCGGGCCGGAGGGTCAGCCTCGGGCCCTTCCCGGCTTCGGCAGCACGATTGACTTGAACCACGGCCTTAGCCCCCTCGCAAATGGGTGCCCCCAGAACATCCGAAATGCCCGCCGAGGCGGAATCAGTCGGAATGTTCAAAAAACCGCTTTGCGGCAAACCGATATCGACAAAAACGTGTCCGAGCGCCCAATTGACCGAGATGACGCGACCTATATGGACATCGCCGACACCATCACGCTGATGGTCGCGCTCGATTTCAAAAGCGATCGGCACGCCGTCATCATCAAGCGCGGCCGCACGTATCTCGCCGGGGCGCGATTCGATGACGATATCCCTCGCAATCATGATTGGGGCGGGAGTACACCCGCGCTTCTAAGAAGTCCCGCCGTTTCCGTCAGCGGCAAACCGACGACATTTGTGTACGAGCCGTTGACCCACGGGATGAATATCGCCGCGTGACCTTGGATCGCGTAACCACCGGCCTTGCCGCGCCATTCGTCGGTGGCGAGATACGTCTTGATATCAGTGTCCGTCAAGCGTTTGAAGCGGACTTGAGTCATCACATCAATCGCTGACTTCTTGCCATCGGGCCGGATCACACAAACCCCGCCATAAACTCTGTGCCGGCGCCCCGACAATTTCTTCAGATAATCGCCGGCCTCCACGCGGTCGGCCGGTTTCCCAAGGCACCGATGCCCAAGAGCAACGACAGTGTCCGCCGCCAGGACGACGGCATCTGGGTGATCTTGGGCAATTGCTTCGGCCTTGGCACGGGCCAGTCGACGTGCGAGAGCGCGCGGCCGCTCGTTTGGAGAAGGTGTTTCGTCAATTTCGGCAGGAGCCACGGCTTCGGGCACGATACCGATTTGCCTTAATAGTTCGAGCCGTCGTGGCGAAGCCGACGCTAGGATTAGACGCGGTGACATTGCGTTCAATTAAAATGACCGGTCGTCATGCGACGCGGTCCGTTACTTGAATCGGAAGGTGATTCGGCCTTTTGTTAAGTCGTAAGGCGTCATTTCCACATTGACGCGGTCACCGGCAAGGACGCGAATGCGGTGTTTACGCATTTTCCCCGCTGTGTGAGCCAGAATCTCGTGATCGTTGTCCAGCTTGACGCGAAACATCGCGTTCGGCAGCAGTTCCGTCACGGTCCCGGTAAATTCGAGCAGATCTTCTTTGGCCATGTGTATCCATTTGTCCTAAAAATCGTCGAGACCATGCCTATATCGGCGGCAGAGGTCAAGGTTTCAATGATATCCGTAGGTTAACTTACGTGTGAGAGGCCGATTGGATGGGGAAGCGGTCTTTTATCCGCTGCATCAACTGATCGCGAACCTGCCGGTATGCATTCAGTCGAACCTCTCTGTCCTCGCTTTCGACCAACGAAGGATCGAGGGTATTCCAGAACTCAAGATCGCAGGCCATAACGCGGGTCAACTCTATCGCTCGGTGCTGTGCCTCCGGCGACAGTGTTATAACGCAATCAAAATATGAGTCTTCGAGGTCATCAAAGGTCTTTGCGTTGTGACGCGACAGATCGATCCCGATTTCGTCCATGACGGCGATTGCAAAGCCGTCAATATCCGCGGTCCGAACGCCGACTGAATCCACGAAAACGCGATGGCCATGTAAGAATTTCATTATTGCTTCGGCCATCGGGGAACGGACCGAGTTCATCGTACAAGCGAATAACACGGCGGAAGGAAGATCACTCATGCCGCCATCACGATTTGATATGCAGGACACAAATTAGGGTAAAAAGTCTCCGTGCGGTGTTTTCGTCGACGTCGACCTTGTCCTTCAAACGTTCCCTCAACAAGGCAGCCCCCTCGTTGTGTAGGCCCCGCCGCCCCATATCGATCGCTTCGATTTGTGATGGTGACGATGTCTTGATCGCTTCGTAGTAACTGTCACATATCATGAAATAGTCTTTGACGATTCGGCGAAAGACAGCAATCGGCAAGGCGAACTCTACCAGGGGATCGTCCGTATCGGTACGAACGTCGAAAAGCAGCCGATTATCAACGATCGAAAGTATCAGCGCATATGGACCTTTCGCGATGTCGATGGGATCAAAGCTGTTATCTTCGAGCAGGTCAAAGATGGCGACTTTGCGCTCGTGGTCCACTTGCGGGCTATGGCGGACGACCGACCGTTCGTCCAATTGGATGTTGGCGATGCGCTGCGTATCAGGCATGACTTGCCCTCAACCGGTCGGCAAATTCAGCCGGATAGCAACCGAAAGCGCGTGCGCGCCTAGACCTTCCGCATCAGCCAAGGCCTTTGCTGCTGGGCCGATTGCCCGCAAGCCCGATGCATCGCAACGGATCATCGATGTTCGCTTCATGAAGTCCAGCACACCGAGACCACTGGAAAACCGTGCGGAACGGGCGGTTGGTAAAACATGATTGGGTCCCGCCACGTAATCACCGATAGCTTCCGGCGCGTGACGCCCAATGAATATTGCCCCCGCATTGCGAATGCCCGCAGCAAGGTCGTCGGCATTCTCGGTGGCGATTTCGAGATGTTCCGGTGCAATCCGGTCAACAAGAGGCAATGCGCTGTTTAGTGACGGCACAACGATTACAGCACCGAAGTCCCGCCAACTCTGAGACGCGATTTCGGTCCGCGGCAATGTCGCCAGATGCCCTTCGACGGCGTCAATGACGGCATCTGCGAAAGCGTCGTCGTCGGTGACTAATATCGCCTGTGCTGCCGTATCGTGTTCTGCCTGACTCAATAGATCCGCGGCAATCCATGAAGGGTCGTTCTTATCGTCAGCCAGGACGAGAATCTCCGACGGTCCGGCGATCATGTCGATTCCGACGGTTCCAAACACCTCGCGCTTCGCCGCAGCGACATACGCATTTCCGGGGCCGACGATCTTGTCGACGGGCGCGATACTGTCTGTCCCATACGCCAATGCACCGACGGCTTGCGCGCCCCCGATGCGATATACCTCGTCTACACCTGCAAGTTCCGCAGCCGCCATAACCAGCGGATTAATTACACCGTCGGGCGTGGGGACAACCATCACCACGCGCTGGACACCTGCCACCTTCGCTGGAATGGCGTTCATCAGAACCGAAGATGGATACGCCGCCGTTCCACCGGGAACGTACAAGCCTGCAGCACCAACCGCCGACCACCGAAGCCCCAACCCCACGCCAACCTCATCCGTAAAGTCCAGATCGACCGGTTTTTGACGCGAATGGAAATCGGTAATTCGGTCATGCGCCAGACGCAAGGCATCCAGTGTTTCAGGCTCGCACTTGGCCCGTTCCTCGGCCATCTGAGCCGGCGCAATCCGCAGGTTGTCCGGGGTTAACGGATATCGATCGAACTTGTGCGTGTAGTCCAGCAACGCAGCATCACCACGTCCTTTTACATCGGATAGGATGCCTTTGACGCTGTCGATCACATCCGCTTCGGTTTCGCGCTTTGCCCCAAGAAATGCGCGAAACGCCGATTCGAAATCTGGTTGCTCGCTGTTAAGCCGCAAGGGCATTGGTGGCATCCCTAAAACGCTCGACCCATCCGCCGATCTCCTCGGCTCGGGTCTTCCATGCGGCACGATTGACGCACAGTCGTGACGTGATCTCGCAAAGAACCTCGACCTCGACCAGGCCATTTGCTTCCAACGTCGCCCCGGTCGAGACTAAATCGACAATTCGCCTACATAGACCAAGGCTCGGCGCCAATTCCATCGCACCATTTAGTTTGATGCATTCGGCCTGAACGCCTCGTTTGGCAAAGTACTTTCTGGTCAATTCGGGGTATTTCGTCGCAACTCGGACCGATGACCAAGTACGCGGGTCATCGCTATCGGCTAAACCTTTCGGTTCGGCGACCGAGAGCCGACAGTGACCGACGTTCATATCCAGCGGCGCATAAATCTCGGGATAATCGAACTCCATCAAGACGTCGTTGCCAGCCACGCCAATGTGGGCGGCGCCAAATGCAACAAATGTAGCGGCATCGAATGATCGCACCCGGATAATATCGACGTCCGGGTGGTTGGTCGAAAACCGCAACTGCCGCGCATCTTTATCGTCAAAGGCTGGCTCGGGCTCAATACCCGCCGCGCGCACGACGGGCATGACTTCCTTAAGGATCCGCCCCTTTGGCAGTGCTATGACAATTTTCTCGTTGGCGCTCAAAAAACCGCCCTCCGTCGTATCGCTTTCCGTCGAAACGGCGCCATATGTAGAGGGTTTTCTCGGTCATTGCCAGATAGGATTGCCACCCATCGATTGCCGGCGCCGAGCAACAACCGTTAACGGTGATTACGCTGCTGACGTCTCCGGAACACGTTCGATAACGGCCCCACACGCCGCCAGTTTTTCTTCCAGCCGCTCGTATCCTCGATCCAAATGATACACTCGGCTGACGAGGGTCTCTCCCTCGGCTGCAAGCCCAGCCAGCACCAAAGACACCGAAGCGCGCAAGTCTGTGGCCATGACGGGTGCGCCAGACAGTTTCTCAACGCCACGAACGATCGCCGACGCTCCATGTACATTAATATCTGCGCCCATCCGACGTAACTCCGGCACGTGCATAAATCGGTTTTCAAAAATCGATTCGGTGATCATGGATGCCCCATCCGCAAGGCACATTAAGGTCATGAATTGCGCCTGCATGTCCGTGGGAAAGCCAGGGAAGGGCTCTGTCATCAAATCGACCCCGCGAAACGAACCATTTGCGCGAGCTACACGAATACCTTCGTCGACTTCCGTCACATCGACGCCGGCCCGCATAAGTGTTCCGAAGACAGCTTCGTTTGTCCACATTTGCGCGCGCCGGAGTATGACATCTCCAGCCGTAATGGCCGCGGCCACGGCATAAGTGCCGGTCTCAATCCGATCTGGAATGACGTCATGAACCGTCCCCGACAAAGAGCCCACGCCTCGGACATGCAGTGTATCCGTTCCAACGCCCTCGATTTCTGCCCCCATCGATTGCAGACAACGTGCCAAGTCGGTGACTTCCGGTTCGCGGGCGGCGTTACCGATGGTGGTCTCGCCGTTTGCCAACGCCGCTGCCATAAGGATGTTTTCGGTTCCACCAACCGTCACGCCAGGAAAGAGGATATGTGCACCCTGCAGTCCTGCGGGCGCTTTGGCATCTATATAGCCGTTGCTCAACTCGATCTCGGCGCCCATTTGCTCCAACGCCGACAAATGCAGGTCGACGGGACGAGTACCGATGGCGCAGCCGCCGGGAAGGCTGACACGCGCTTTTCCAAAGCGCGCAAGCAACGGGCCGAGAACCAGCACCGAGGCCCGCATTTTGCGGACGATATCGTAGGGCGCGGTGGTTTCCGCCGCGTCTCCCGTATCGATGGTCAGCGTTCCGGGCTCGGTCCCCGGTGTGACGACACCCCCCAATTCAACGATCAAGTTCGTCATTGCCTTGATGTCCGCCACATTGGGCAGATTGCGGAATGTTGTCGGTTCAGCCGTTAGGAGCGACGACGCCAAGAGCGGTAGAGCCGCGTTCTTTGCCCCACCGATGTTTATTTGTCCCTGGAGCGGCGTACCGCCGACGATTTTAATGCGATCCATAACCCCCTCGGTTATCGGAAATTGAACATGGCGGCTTTTAGGCGACCGTGCATAAACTAGCAACCGGTGCAATTAGACACTCGGCAGTAGAATTCAATACATGCTGGCTAATTGCGGCTGTTTTGCGGCGATGACTCTGACTCTTTTCGGGCATTTAACTGTTGCTTGCGCTTTTTCAGGTTTTCGCGCAAGGCGTTCGCGGCGCGAGCTCGGCGCGCCGATTTCTTGTCGCTTTCTAGCTTAGCAAGTTCGCTTTTATTCGTTTGTTTGGGACGGTCCATGGGTCGGTTATTTCGTCCTTCTCCGGCCTTGCCTCTAAAGATAGCGTATGGCATGTTCCGCCGCACTCAGGGCGCTGCCGTGGCTCAGGGGTAGAGCACCCCCTTGGTAAGGGGGAGGTCGAGAGTTCGAATCTCTCCGGCAGCACCATTCTCCTGTATTCTCATCCTTTTCCGATACGGCGCAAGTTTGCCGGACCGACATCTCGTTGCGCGTATCGCCACTTTTTTTTGATCAAGGGTTATGCCACGCTCATGTGGATGAGCAATAAGCGGCCCCAGAAAAATCCGATTCCGCCAGCGTCTGATCCTCAGGTGCTTTTGGACTGCATGAATGCGCTCGACCAGGGCCTAACAATTGTTCGACTGATTGACGAAGAATTGTACATGGTGTTCGCGAACGAGCGATACTTTGCACTCATGGATGTTCCGGAGCGCTTGCGGAACCTACCTCGCCCGTTAAGCGAATTCCTCCGCCTTCACGCGGACTGTGATTATCATGGCGGAGGCGATTTCAAGACATTGATGAAGCAGCACACTGAGCGGGCGGGATCCCTCAACCCGCATGAGTACCTGCTGACCCGTTCGGACGGCACAACGCTAGAGGTTCACGACCGTCCGCTGCCCGACGGAGAGGGCTTCGTCACGACCTATACAGACATTACAGAGCATAGCCGAGCTGAGCGATACACGGACGTGTTGCTGCAAGCGCTCAAGGGAGCGCAAGCTGGAATCGCGATTTATAACCAAGAGGACGAATTGGTATTCTCGAACGAGACGATGCGCAACGCGAATACGGTGGCGCCCGGCTCCATGCGCCCTGGGATCACATTTCGTGAACGAATGGAGCTGTTAATAAAGTCGGACGCGATTGTCGGGATCGAGGGGCGCGAGCGCGAATGGCTTGAGATGCGGGTAGCGAAACACCTCAACCCCAGCGAACCGATCGAAATCGAACGCCGCGACGGCACTCATCTGATGGTCAATGACATCTTGGTAGACAATGGCTACCGCGTCAGTGTCGGGACTGAGGTCACAGAGTTGAAGCGAAGCGAAATGGAGGTTGTCCGTGCCAAGGAAGAGGCTGAATTGGCGAACCGGACGAAGACTGAGTTTCTGGCTAATATGTCCCATGAGTTGCGGACACCCCTGAACTCCATCATCGGTTTTTCCGAGCTTCTTATTGCTTCGGATTTCGAAACGCTGGGAAATCGGCGGATCGAAGAGTACTTAGGTGACATCAATCGTTCGGGCCGCCACCTGTTGCGTTTAATATCTGACATATTGGATATCTCGAAGATCGAAGTTGGAGAGTTGAAGCTCCATGACGAGCCACTTTCCCTGGAAGACCTATCGCGGGAGTCAGCTCGAATGATCCGAGAACGGGCTCAGCGCTCCGGTGCTACAATTTCGGTCGATATCCGCGCTACGGGGGTGGAACTCATCGGTGATGAGACCCGAATTAAACAGATCATGCTCAACCTGTTGACGAATGCCATCAAATTCACCGACAGCGATGGTATGATATCCGTTGTTTGGCGGGATTGCAGTGATGGGATGGAGGGACTATGCCTGTCGATCAGCGATGACGGTGCCGGCATGACGGAAGAGAGCATTCGGATCGCCATGGAACCCTTTGGACAGGTCGCAAGCTCGATGACCCGTAACCACGAGGGGACGGGACTGGGGTTACCACTGAGCCGGCGATTGGCCGAGTTACATCAAGGTCATCTTGAGATCGAGAGCGAACTCAATGTGGGAACAACGGTCAATGTTGTATTTCCGAAGTCCCGAATTCGAAAGATCGCCCCCTCTACATAAACCCAAGAATCGGGTGGGCGTGACCAAAGCTTAAATCATATGCTCTGTACATATGAAGTGATGGCTTGAAAGAGACGGACAATGCACAGCGCCAATGCAGAATTGGGGATGGCCGTAAACGGCGATCTAAATCTTTCCGATACGCAGCAACGCCACTACGGGAAAGTTGCGGCCGCCATAGCCTATATGACGGCACACCGAGAGCAACAACCAGAGTTAATCGACGTGGCAGAGCACGTCGGCATGAGTCCGCACCATTTACAACGCGTTTTCAGTGATTGGGCGGGAATCAGCCCAAAGAAATTTCTAAAAACGATCACCTTGGACGCGGTAAAAGCCCGGTTGATCGCGTCGGAAAGTGTCTTAAACGCCGCTTTTGAAGCCGGCTTGTCCGGTCCGGGAAGACTTCACGACCTTTTCGTAAGCGTCGATGCTGTCACGCCTGGCGAATTCAAGAGCCAAGGCAAGGGAATGACATTTCACTATGGTTTTCACGACAGTCCTTTCGGCGAATGCCTGATTGTCGCTTCCTCGCGCGGACTGACAGGTCTGTCGTTTGTCGTTCAAGATCGTGCACGGGCGCTGGCGGAACAACGGCAAGGTTGGGGTAATGCGCAGTGGATTGAGTCGACCGAGCTCACACAGTTGTACGCAACGCAGGCGTTTGACTCGAGTTCGGGTCATCAACCAGGCCTTTTGCTTCGTGGGTCCCCTTTTCGTGTGAAAGTATGGGAAGCCCTTCTAAGGATCCCCGAAGGAACCGTCATGTCATACGGGGGGCTGGCTGCGAAACTGGGTACGCCGAAAGCTGCGCGTGCCGTCGCAAGCGCCGTTGCCAACAACTTGGTCGGATATGTGATCCCCTGCCACCGCGTCATCCGAGAGAGCGGCGCACTCGCAAGTTATCGGTGGGGAGTAGAGAGAAAAGTGGCCCTTTTGGGCCTCGAGTCGCTACCCATCTACGCACATGACCTGGAAACAGACGGCCGTCCGGCCTAGATTTGAAGGACCAAAACAAATAGGAATACGCGCATGAGATATCTCCACACCATGGTCCGCATTACAGACGTCGAAAAGTCGCTCCACTTTTATTGCGATTTGCTGGGCCTAAAAGAGACCAAACGGATTGATCGACCCGAACATGGTTACATGCTTGTCTTCGTTGCCGCCGACGAAACGCCAGAAGCTGAAATCGAGATGACCTACAATTACGAGCCCGAGGAGTACGACGGTGGACGGAATTTCGGCCATCTCGCGTTTCGCGTGGAGAATATCTACGAGTCCTGCCAAAAACTCATGGATGGTGGCGTGACCATCAACAGACCACCCCGAGACGGTCGCATGGCGTTCGTCCGCTCGCCTGATGGTATATCGATTGAGTTATTGCAATTAGGCGACCCACTACCGGCTGCGGAACCGTGGTCGTCTATGGAAAACACGGGGACCTGGTAACGCCTTTCCAGTCAATTTCACCCCGCTTCTGCCCGTCGTGAATTCGTACGGCGGGCGGATCCTCCTTGGGCAACGCGACGCTCGTGTAATCGGCCCAATATCTCCAAGCGGAGAAACCGATCCGCTCGCGACCAGATTGCAATTTCCTCGCGTGTGCGCCAACACCCTGAACAGAAACCCGTCTCGGGCAAAATTTCGCACACGCTGATACAGGGGCTTTCGACCGGAGCGGCGTCATCCATGATGCATCTTTCAACTTCTATGCTGCTCGGCAGATAGGGCTACGCTGGGGTGATTTCAAGTCGATATTTCAGTGCATTAGGTTCACTCGGCAACAACGGCCTCAACGTCGATCTCCATGAGCATTTCTGGCATCGCCAAACCAGCGACGATCAATCCCGTTTGGCAGGGTTGCACGCCTTCAAGCCACCGCGCTATCACGGAATACACCGGCGCACGATGTTCGCGGTCGACCAAGTAAACCGTTGTCTTCACGATGTCTGCAAGCGACCCTCCGGCCTCACTTAACAAGGTGTCGACGCAATGCATGGCGTTTTCCGCCTGTGCGGCGGGGTCACCATAACCGACAAAGCGCCCTTCGAGATCCAAGCCAGTTTGACCACGTAGCCAAATTCGGTTTCCGGCGCGAACCGCCATTGCCATTTCATAGTCGATGCGGGCATCACCATGTTCGATGCTGGTCCGGTAAACACGATATCTTTGATGCGCCATGCCCTAACTTTCTCCAAGAATATTGGTGACCATATTATATAGCTATTTAAACGATCCCTATCGCCCACCGGCAAATGACAAGCTATAGTTTTTCAATGAAACCGTTACCCAATGATGTCGAGACACTGCTCGGTCCCGATGACCCCGCCCCTTTCGAGGTTATAAATCGAGAAGGCGGAGCCCATTTGCTTCTCGTCTGCGATCATGCCAGCCAAATCGTACCAGGTGCGCTTGATCTCCTCGGGCTTTCGGCTGAAACCTATGATCATCATATCGGCTACGATATCGGTGCTGCCGCCGTGACGCGCGGACTATCGCAAAGATTGGACGCGCAGGCCGTTTTTGCCGGTTATTCGCGCTTGGTCATCGACGTCAATCGACCGCCAGGACATCCGGACAGCATCGTTCCCGAGAACGATGGCATTCCCGTACCCGGGAACCAAGATTTAACGACGCTACAACGTCGTCAACGGGTTCGGGAGATATTCGAACCCTACCACGATGCCGTAAACCGCGCCTTGGCCCGGCTATGGGATCGCGGCCCGGCACCCGCGATCCTATCCATCCATAGCTTTAGCCCGCGTTTCGGGGACAAGCCGCGCCCGTGGGACATCGGTGTATTGTGGAACCGCGACCCACGCATCGCCGTTCCTTTGATGGAACACCTGGAACGATACGAATTGAACGTCGGCGATAATGAGCCGTATTCCGGACATGACCTCGCATACACCATCGACATGCATGGCGCCGCCGCAGGCATTGCCAACTGCGCCATCGAAATCAATCAAGATCTAGTCACGGATCAAAGCGGCGTTTTGCGCTGGGTGGATATGTTGTCTGAGGCGATTACACCCATCTTAGATATTCCCGGCCTACATCGGATCGAACGATTCTGATGCCCGGCGGCGCCCCCAGTTTTAGTGTCGGCATCGAGGAAGAATACTTACTCGTCGACAAACAGACACGGGCGCTGGCGGCGGACCCTCCGAAAGATCTGTTTTCGGAATGCGAGAAGAAGCTCGGGGGATTAGTCGCGCATGAATTCATGCGCTCACAGATTGAAGTCAACACACCGGTGGCGCAATCGATTCCTGAGGCGGTCGGAATGCTGATTGATCTTCGCCGTACCGTCGTCGACACCGCCGACGATTTCGGTCTTGCGCCTATCGCAGCATCAACGCATCCGTTTTCCCATTGGGAAGACCAGGCCTTCACGGACATGGATCGTTACGTGACGATTGCAGAGGACCTGCAAACCGTTGTCCGGCGGCTACTGATAAGCGGAATGCACGTTCATGTCGGCATTGATGACGACGAGCTTCGGATCGATCTTATGAACCAAGCGCGGTACTTTCTGCCGCACATATTGGCGCTGACCACATCATCTCCGTTTTGGCAGGGAATTCAGACCGGTCTGAAATCTTATCGTTTAAGTGTCTGGGACGAGATGCCGCGGACAGGCATTCCAAACGACTTCGATAGTTTTGCCGAATATCAGCGGCACGTCGATGCCCTAGTCGAGGCCAGCATCATCGAGGATGCGACAAAGCTATGGTGGGATATTCGTCCCAGCGCCAGGTTCCCTACCCTAGAAATGCGGATCGCCGATGTCTGTACCTTCGTTCATGATGCCGGTGCTGTCGCCGCACTCTTTGCTTGCTTACTTCGGATGCTGTGGCGCCTCAAAACGAATAATCAGCGATGGCGTCAGTACGCGACGATGCTGATTGAGGAGAACCGTTGGCGAGCGCAACGATATGGGCTCGATAATGGACTTGTCGACTTTGGCAAAGGCCGAATTATCCCTGTCGTCGAGTTGGTCGATGAGTTGATTGAGTTGGTCCGCGAAGACGCGTCGGCGCTTGGTTGCACCCAGGAGATAGAGTCGCTACGTCAAATTACAGAGCGCGGCACGAGCGCGCATCGACAAGTGGCTCGGTTCGACGCGTTTCTCCAGAACGGGGCATCCGAGGAAGATGCGTTGAAAGGTGTCGTCGATCACCTTATCGCCGAAACGCGTAATTTCGACGCTCTCTGACAAACTTGGCTCCGACCGTTCCGACAATCGGAACAGCGCCGGACCTAAATCCTGATGCGCGACCAACCTAAAACACGCTACGATTTCTTCTCCGTTACTCGAACAATGGTTAGACTCTGCTTGGAATGTATGGGGATACGTCGATATGCGGTTCGTATGGGGCGATTACGTCAAGGGTCAATTGGCCTGGTGGTCAACACTCTCAAAGTTAGCCGCCGATCCAAGTGTCGGTCGACGGCATGAACTTGCCGCAGCAGCAAGAACGGCGCTCGCCAATGCGCAGGCTATACCGGACATACACCAACCGAAGCATTAAGTATTAGCAGCACACAACGAGTGTCTGTTTAACGATGTTTTTTGTCATTAAGGCGAGATACGGCAATTCAACGATTTGCTAATCTTGCTGTATGAACACAGCGAAACGCAATTTCCTATTCCTAAACATCGGGCACCTTCTCGATCACTTTTTCATGCTGATCTTTACGACGGCAGTCCTGACCATGGAGAGCGAGTTCGCGGATACCTATGGTCGATTGCTCTTGCTCACGACTTGGAGCTTCTTTTTCTTCGGCGGGGCGTCGTTGCCGGCAGGCTGGCTTGGCGACAAATGGAGCCGTCATGGCATGATGTTTGTCTTTTTCATAGGGATCGGTGCAGCGTCATGTGTTACGGCCCTCTCAACGGAGTTGTGGCACATCGAGGCCGGCTTGGCCCTGGTTGGCATTTTTGGCGCAATTTACCATCCAGTTGGACTGGCTTTGGTCGTCGAGGAAGCGGGTCGCGTCGGTCGTGCCCTGGCCATCAATGGTGTTTGGGGGAACATGGGCGTAGCACTTGCAGCTGTGACCACCGGCGCCATCGCGGACTTTTACGGGTGGCGCGCCGCGTTCTTGATTCCCGGCATCATTTCGATTGCCGTCGGGCTGCTTTATGGCCTGCATTTAGCAAAGGGTATTGGTGTCGATGCAGAGGGTCGCACCAAGAAAGCGGCAGTCTCGGTACCTGTTGGGATGCAGCGGCGCGTGTTCTTGTTCCTGATCTTGGCGCCCCTGTTCGGCGGCTTGATTTTTAATGCGACGACCGTCTCTCTTCCGAAAATCATGGACGAACGACTTGCGCAGTTATTTTCGAATACCGCTGAAATCGGCGCGATTACGGCGGTCATCTTCGCCTGCGCGGCCGTCGCGCAACTGATTGTCGGCGAATTACTCGACCGGTTTCCGACGAAAACGATATACGTTAGCCTCGTCGGGCTACAGTTGGTGTTGTGTGCAGTCGCGGTCACGGCAAGCGGCTGGGGCGCCATCGCCATTGCCTTGCCGCTTATGCTGGCCACGTTCGGGATCATTCCCATTAACGATTGGATCGTCGCACATTTTATCAGCACCGAATTCCGCTCTCGGGTCTTTGCAGTAAAATCCGTCTTGGCCCTAGGCGTTGGCGCAATTGCAGTTCAAATGACGGGCCGATTGCACGAATCAAGTGGGAGCTTTGACAGCCTATTCATTGCATTGGCAACAGCCGCCGGCGTCGTCCTGCTTGCGACGCTTATCCTGATACCCGGGAAACGCCAAGCCGCAGAGGCCCTTCAGCCCGCCGAATGACGTGACAGCGCGGCCCGATTATTCCACGACTTGGTAACGAGCAACCGCCTGCTTCAGAGACGTCAGTAAGGTTTTGCCTATTTCACCACCGTCACCCGATACTTTCTCACGTATCACCGCTCGCATGGCGTCAATATGGGCGCGTACAATCTCGACCTGATTGTCCGTCTCCGGGCAACCTTCCATCGTCGACTGATAAAGCATTTTCCCAAATATCGAAATCAGCGGGTAACCGAATGTGCCGCCTTGTCCACGGAGCTCATGCGCCAGTTCATTCACCTTGGTGAACTGATGCCCCCGTTTTTCCGGAAACTCCATCGCTTCATCGCACAACTTGGCGAGGTTCGACAGATATTCCGTCGCCCATTCGGTGAAGTCGAGAGCGGCCCGCTCAAGCCCCGCCTCCGCCTGCTCGAGGATATCCGCGGGAAGCGACGGTGGTTTTCCGCCTTTTCCGCCACCGGCTTTCTCCTTCAAGTGATTGGTCAGCTTGAAGCACCAAACATCGCTCGCCTTGGTGGCCTTCACTGTCTTTTCCGCCGAGTAGACATAGGTCACGTGACTATCGTCTGGGCGACGCCTTTCTTCGAGATTGGGCGGGCCGGCATTCTTGCCCCGCCGTCGGTCGGGTCCGAAAAACTCTTTGGTCGTAATAAAAGGTCTGGGGCGTTCGATCACTTGCGACAAATGTGAAAAAACAGAGGTCACCGAGAATGGTTTGGCGAGAAACTCAGTCACGCCCAAATCACGCGCGGAGGCGACATATTCACGGTCTGCGGCGCCGGACAACATGATGAACGGAACAAATCGGTTTGGTGAGTCCTTTGCGGTACGTGCCCACCGCAACAGCAATAACCCATTGATCGGCGACATGATCAAATCGGAAATGATAATGTCCGGACCAGGATTGCCGACCCGTTTCATGTCTTTCAAGTAAGAAATCGCCTCCTCGCCATTGGACGCGACACTGATCCGCTCGATCTGAAAATGCCGAAGAAGATCGTTCACCGTGTTGCGAACGAAACTGTTGTCTTCGACGAGCAAGACGGTAAAGCGTGTAAGATTATAGTCGCTCAAAGGCGTGAATTCCCCGCAGTCATGATGCCGTCACACAGTATCGCATTGGAAAACATGGGGGCAATATCTACTCAGGTCAATCTAAGGATGAACGGTCTTGCGGCCCCGATGTTCGAAGGCTAGTTTTCGAACGCTAACGGAAACCTTCCCACCCAGAGAGGATAATATGGCCGATATCGGAGGCGTCGCCGGAGATCGTTTAAAGTCTTTTGTCGAACGGATTGAACGTTTGGAAGAGGAAAAAGAGGCACTCGCCGGTGATATTCGAGAAGTCTATTCAGAAGCCAAAGGCACGGGCTTCGATATCAAGATTCTTCGCCAAATTATCCGACTGAGAAAAATGGACTCCAGCGACCGCAGCGAAATGGAGCAACTCCTCGACGTGTATAAACGCGCCCTGGATATGGAATAAGCCGTCACTCCTGGTCGCGGTTCTCTTTGGGATTTACCCGAAACCTCTTTCCGTCGAATGCGTCTTCAAGGAGATCATTCGAGGCATCCGGGTTCGCATTATGCTCGTCCGGATACAATTGACCGGGTACGAAGCGCCGCTCAAACAATCGGTCGCTCAACTCGTGAAAAGGCTCGAATGACGCCGCGCCTGTATCAAACGCTCCATTATGCGGGGCTATTAGCTGTACGGCATCGACGGCGGCACTCTCAATTTCGTTTAAAAGCCCCGTCGCTCGAAATACCTCGGCCACGACCGGTGACGGCATGGCCATCTTTGCGGAAACGTCACCTGTCTCGAGGCTAACGCGAAGGCACTGCCAGGGCTCCGACAGTGTGCGAACGCAAATTCGCGTACTCAACAGGATCTCGCCATGTGGTCCTTCCGCGCCTCCAGGCAGGAGGACGAGGAAATCGAACGCCTTCTCGAGACGAACAACGGCGATCCCCGCGGCACGCACGTGGACGGAGATATCATCGATGCTCAAATCGATGGCATCTTGAGGACCGGCCGCGGCAGAAGGGAAAAGCACAACGGCCCCAAGGCCTAGGTCCAATTCCGCTTCAACCACGTCATCCGGCCGTTGAAACTGGTACGAGCGAACCTCGCATCTCGTATCACCGCCGAGCGCCAAGCGACCGCCGTCGATGAATTCGAACCGAGCGGCTCCGGCTGAATGAGTTCGCACCTTATCGCCGGCCAAGAGCGCGGCGTCATTACCCAACCCGTTTAAAACCCGCTCACCCCGCTCGACCGAGACCGCGCCTCGCATACAACGACAATGGGCAACGACATCACTTGAACCGGCGGGCGAATCGACAGTCATGCTGATAGACTATCATCTGGATGTGGGCGGCACCAAAGTATGCGCACGAGACATCCTCAAATTAGGCCCGTTCAAGAACCGCAACAGCTTCGACGTGGTACGTTTGCGGGAATTGATCGATCGGCGTTAAGGCCTTCAATCGGTACCCGCCATCTATGAGTAATCGCAAATCGCGGGCCAGCGTCGAAGGATTGCAGGATACGGCGACAACCCTCGAAACATCGCTGTCCGCTAACATTGCTGCCTGGGTCCTCGCGCCGGACCGGGGTGGGTCGAAAATTACTGCATCATAAACGTTGAGTTCGGCAACAGTCAGGGGATCCTTGTGCAAATCCCTCACCATTGCGCGAAGGCGCCCGCCCGCCGAACTTTGGGCGGCCGCATGCGAGAGTGCATCAGTTTGCGGCGCTGCGGCGTCAATGGCGTCCACGTGATGCCCGGCGAGCGCAATGAGGACCGAAAAAGTGCCAAGTCCCGCGTATAAATCCGCAACGCGCGAGGCGCTGGGAATTGCGGATAGCACGATATCTCGAATCAGTGTTTCTCCCTCGTCGGAGGGTTGCAGGAAACTCAGTGCCGGCATCGAGATACGACAATCATCGAATGCGACAAACACGTCCTTATTGACAATCAAAGGCTCGATTTCATCGTCTGAGTCGGTTGCCGAGATACGGGCGATGTCGAATGTCCTCGCAAACACAGCAATCGCCTCTCGCGCAGCGAGGGGCAGTTCATCCGCACCTTTGAATACAATATCGACATTGCCCTGGATCACGGTCACCGCCACATCAAGGTGTTGGTTCGGCGTCATGATATCGCGAAGCAGGTCTACGAGAGCCGGGATGAGACTGTCCAACTTTGGCGTGAGAAGTGGACAGCTTGAAATCGGGACAACGCGCTCGGTGTAAGGCGCGTTGAATCCGAAAACGACGTCATCGACCGTACATACAGCCCGAAATGTCGCCCGCCGACGGCTGTTTGTCGGCGCTTGGACTAATGGCGACACCTCGGTATCGATACCTCGTCGCGAGAGAGCCTTGGACACGACATCTGTTTTCCAGGCAATGTACACGTCTGTAGGCACGTGCTGCATCTGACAGCCCCCACAAACCCCAAACACATTACATATCGGGGATGCATGGTCGGCTCCTGACAATTTCTCAACAACCGTTGCCGCGAAACCGTCGCCGCGACGATGCGTTGGTTGGACGCGGACGATATCGCCCGGCAGCGTAAAAGGTACGAAGACACGTGTCCCGTTATCCAGTGCGCTTTCGCCATCGCCTTGAAGGGCGATAGACTGTATCTCGACTGTTTCTTGGGGCAAAGTCGGCACTTTTTTCTGACGCCGGGCATTGCCACGCCCCCGACGTCGGCCCTGACCAAAATTGCGGCGGGTCATAGTCCCTTAAGGTCAGCCAGAAAGTCCGAGTACATGATATTCAACGCTTCGTTCAGAGAATCCACCGCCGCACCAACACCGGTCGAAATCTGGATTGCCTCTTGCCGGTAAGATTTCAGGAAAACAACCGCGCCGTCTTCCGGCCGGCGGATACCAATTTCCAGTTCAAGCTGTGTCCGATTAGGGCTGCCCAGTACTTGCTCTAGTTTCCGGATGCGTGCTGTCAGAATATGTGTCGGGTCCAGACGCATCTCCGGACTGACCACTTGCTCAGCGATGTTTGCCTGACGCAAAAACGCGACCATCTCGTCACGCAGCATGATGGTCGGCGGTTGAGTCCAGAAATGATAGTGATACTCCAGTAACTGATTAGGGTCACTCGCCTCGACATACACAATCGGGCGGCCCGCCGTTAAGCCGTCTGCGGTAAACCGCTCGACCACCAACGCACCGGAAAACTTGGGCGTCGCCAGCGGTTCGGCCGCCATGACCGCTTGCAAGCGGTAAAAGCGGTCTTGCGGCACAAGCGGCTGCGAGGCACAGCCGGCAATGAGCATAACTCCCATAAGCGCCGCCAACGTTCCGCCAAGGCGAAAACCGCGCAAATTTCGCATTGAGGTCATCATTGTGCAGCCCCCGCATCTTCAGGTGATCGGCCACCCAACAACAGGCCGGGATTCTGGCGAATTTGACGGCTGAACTCATAGAGATTTCGTGCCGCACCCTCCATGTTCTGGTTGATCGAATCGATATTGCGAGAGACCGATTCAACAATGTAACGACTTTCCTTCATGGTTCTTGCGACATCACCTTCGGTATCGAGAACCAAATCATCGACGTCGTGCAAAATCGAGTTGAGATTAACCAGAACCAGATCGAACTTCTGCGTCGCGGCATTCAGATTATCGATCATACTCAATATCTTGCCCTGATTGTCGGCGCTCAAGATCGTGTTCAGCCGTTCACTCGTATCCCCCACGTTTGCCAAGATCACCTCCAAGTCTTCGGTAATTGCGGGGATGCGTGCTTGAAGATCACCCATTAGGTCGCGGGCCAGAGTCATGGTCTCGCGGGCATCCGTGGCAATTTGTCTACCATCCCCGCCGATCTGGAGGAATTCGTTGATGTGCGATACAGCGCGATCAACATTTGTCAGAAGCGGTTTAATGAAATTCGCAGATAGGTCTCCGAATTCGCCCGCGACGTCGGCAACCACGGCAAAAACGTCTGCGCCCTCGATCGTCTCTATCTCGGCATCTGGCGCCAAGGCAGTCCGGCTTTCACCGGCACTAATGGACAAGGTCACCGCCGCCAAAAGCCCAGGTGCGGCAATTTGCACGACACTGTCATCGGGGATGCGCCAGCCGGCGGCAACATCGAAATCGATGCGAAACCGCATACGGCCGTCTTGTTCTTCCGGTGTAACGTCGGTCACTTGGCCGATCGGGTAACCTTCGTAAACCACCTGCGTGCCAAACTTAACGCCGGTCACATTCGAGTAATATGCATGATAACTATCGGTGGCGCCGGTTCTGCCGGTCAACAGTGCCACGGCAACAATAATCCCGACAATCATTGCAAGGACAAATAGACCAACCGCGAAGTAACTGATCTTGCTGGTTCTCACGTCATCGCCCTCACAAATGTGCCGTATTAGGATTAGGCTCACCGACCAGCCTGTTTAGATACTCGTCCGGATCCATGGAGTCTTCCTCCGGTATACGGTTGAGGAGCGCCTGGACACGGTCCGATGTCGAATTCAGGACTTCCTCAACGGTGCCGATCATCAGGATTTTGCCGCGATCCAGGATGGTAATTCGGTCCGCGATCTTAAACGCACTATCCAATTCATGGGTCACGACGACAATGCTCATCCCCATCGCGTCGCGCATATCCAATATCAAATCGTCAAGCGCCGAAGCAACGACCGGATCCAGACCCGCTGACGGTTCATCGCAGAACAATACCTTGGGATCCATTACAATCGCCCGCGCGAAGGCGGCGCGCTTGATCATGCCACCAGAAAGCTCA
The DNA here is from genome assembly GCA_965222395.1 of Rhodospirillales bacterium. Lineage (GTDB taxonomy): Bacteria > Pseudomonadota > Alphaproteobacteria > Rhodospirillales > Casp-alpha2 > UBA4479. The sequence goes on along the minus strand of OZ244947.1, from coordinate 100,969 downwards.
GATGGCATGAGATTCTCAAACCCCGACAGCTCAACAACTTCAAGCTTCATGCGGGCCATGATCTCCATCGTCAATCGATCTAGGTCCGTGTGCTCATAGAGCGGCAGCATGATGTTCTCGCCAACGGTCATCGAACTGAACAAGGCGCCCGACTGAAAGGCGACACCCAGCTTCTTGCGGACATCCAGGAACTGCTGGCGCGTTATTTCGTCGATGTCATGCCCGAGAATACGCATGGTGCCTGCGGTCTTGGTTTCCAGAGCCATCAAGTAGCGAAGCAGCGTCGATTTCCCGGACCCGGAACCGCCCATGATGACCATGATCTCGTTGTCGCGAACCTCCATGCTCACGTCGTCGAGAATCTTTCGATCCCCGTAATGGGTCACCAAGTGTTCCACTTCGATAACGCTGCTGGGTCCTGTTACAGGTCTTTGCCGGCGCTTGCGTTCGTCAAGGATGCTCTGCGGATCGCGTTTCATGTTCGATTGTCCTTACCGCGTCGCCACAAACGCAAACACCATATCGGTGATAATGATGGCAGAGATCGACTGCACGACCGATCTGGTCGTTGCCGTACCGACACCCTCCGCGCCGCCTTGTACGCCCGCACCGTTGACCACGCCGATGACGGCAATCAACACGGCAAAGATCGCACTTTTCGCCATCCCATGGCCAAGATCATCAAGCGAGAGAATATCGATTGTATCACGAGTGTAAGCGGCCAACGAGATGCTGAGATCGGCATTCACATAAAGCCCGGCCGCCAATAGCCCCATTACCATCGCAAAGAATGTTAGCGCCGGGACCATGATAAGCATCGACAACAAGGCCGGCACCACGAGAAATCGCGTCGGGTTGATCCCCATGACTTTCAACGCGTCGATTTCCTGGTTGATCTTCATGGTACCAATTCGCGCGGCTAGCGCTGAGCCGGAGCGACCTGCCACGAGGATACCGGTTATCAGCGGCGCAAACTCCCGTACGACGGAGAACGCGATGCCGACAGTAACCTGGCTCTCGGCGCCAAATATCCTCAGCGTGTGAATTCCTTGGATCGCCAACATAATGCCAATGGTCGCGGACAACATGAAGATGATCGGAATGGCTTTGACGCCGACTTCCATCATCTGTTGAATAACCGCTGATAAGCGGACCGGTTGGCGTTCGCGCACGCCGAAGACAACCCAATAGGCGCTCTCGGCCACCAACATGCCACCATTGCCGACAGCCTCGACGAAGCCGACTGTCGACTTGCCGAGACCTTCGATTCTCTCGTTTATAGACGGCTTTTTTTCCGCCACCCCAGTTGCCCCCGTTTTACCCCGGTTACGTAACCGCAGCGATGCCCTCGTCTACCGTACCACAAATGGTAAAAACACGATCTAGTCGTGCCAACTGCAGAACACGCATTGCGCTCTCGCTTAACGACACCAATGCCATTTGTTGGCCTGACTTCTTGGCACTCTGCAAACATTCCACGAGCGATGCGACGCCAGACGAATCGATGTACCCGACCTTTGCCAAATCGACCAGGATCGGACGTCCCGTTCCAACAAGAGCCAATAACGCCTTCCGTGCATCCGGCGACGTCTGAAGATCGATATCGCCCATGAATGCGATCACCGTGGCGGCACCGTTTTCCGACAATTGATGCTCCATTACCCCTGACTTTCTCCCATTTTCTTTACGAGTCTCAATAGATTGCCCCCATCAATGGGCGGCGGCAAGAAGTCCACTTCATCCATGATTTCTTGAATGAGGTGCGTTCCCAATCCACCGGGGCGTACATCGTCAAGATCGCGAGGTTTTATATTCGCGATATCGACCGGATCAGCGAAGTCTCTGATCGTGACTATCATCTTGTCAGCGCGACGACGGACCTCAATCGAAATATCCCCCTCCCCCTCACTGCCATAGGCGTGACGGATGATGTTCTGACAGGCCTCATCCACGGCGAGAACGATGTCAGCGACGGTCTTATCGTCAAAACCGCAAACGGTGGCCGTCTCTCGCACAGCATTTCGAATCAACCGCAGCCGATCCGCCTTGGCGCGCGCGCGCATCTGGAATAGCGGCTCGCTGGGTCCTTCTGTCGCGCCTGCTTCAGCCGTGCGAACGGGGGCGTCAGCATCATGCTGTGCAACCGCATCATCAATTCCGAGGATGGTGACATCGTCGCGCAGCGGCACGTCGGAGCGGGTCAACATATCCCGAACGATGTTCAAGACCTCGCCGATTTCCGTCCCAGCATGCGCCAGTAATTCCGCTCGCAGGCCGTCGGCGCCCAATTCCTCGCCTGATTTCGTATATCCCTCGGTAACGCCATCGGTAAAGATAAACAGGCGGCCACCATTCAGTTGAAACTCCACCTCGGGAAAACCGTCCTCGTCCAGCAACGACGGGGATATACCCAAAGGCGGCGCATCCGCCTCAATCTCGCGGAACTCGCCGTCTGGCGAGAGAACCAACGGCGGCTCGTGACCCGCATTGGCCAAACGAACGTGCCCACACGCCGGATCGTAAATCCCATGAACCAGCGTCACGAACATCCCGCGGGTCGCCGTTTCGCAAATCTCGTCATTGACCAAAGTAAGGAGCCGACCGGGCTCCTTGATCGACTTGCCGAGACAGCGCAACAAACTGGCCGACTTCGCCATCATCAGCGCGGCGTTCATGCCTTTCCCGGAAACATCCCCCAGTGTGAAGGCAACCCGACCGTCATCCAGAGGGTAGAAATCATAGAAATCGCCAGAGACCACACGCGCAGGCAAATTGACGCCATGAACCGGAAACGATCTCTCTGACCCATTCGCGGCAGGCAACAGCGATCGCTGAATTTCGGCCGCAAGCTCCAACTCGCGCTTTACACGCTCCTGCTCTACAAGCGCATCCGACATCCGCGCATTCAATACCGCAAGTGCAGCCGATGAGGCCAACACCTGAAGCAGATTCAAGTCTTCCTCGTCAAACAGGCCGTCGCGGCCTTTCTTGTTGATGAGTTCGATTGCCCCTATACGTTCGCCCTTAACGCTCATTGGCGCGCACAAGATCGACTTTGTCGTATAACCGGTTTGTTCGTCGACACCTTTGTGGAAGTTCGGATCCTTGCTGACGTCGCGCACGATACGGCCACTGTTGGTCTGAACCGAGTTTCCAACGATACCTTGATCGCTGTTCAGCCGGAGACCTTGGATCTGAGTCGGGCCGACACAGGCAACGCAGTCCAAAAAGGCATGCGTATCATCGATCAAGAACAGCGCACCACCCTCGGCCTCCACGTAATCCGTGATCATGTCGACGGCCTTGAGCAACGACGCGTCGAGATCCTTCCCCGAAGCGAAGTCGTGGCTCATCTCGGTTAACAACTCTAAATGAGAATGCGCCGTTGCGGTGTCCGTGAATCGAACCGCAGCCTCAGTTCCGGAGCTCAAAGCCTGTGTTACCATGACCGAAACTATGCCTGTCGGAGCGCAAAGGGGCAAATCCTGGACGGCCTACACCTTTACTTTCACGTACGACCCCGGGGCATCCTCCAAAGGCGCTAAATCGCCGTCGCCGGGGGCACGGGCCGGAACCTCTCCGCCTGCGTATTTTTTGACCCACTTCTGCCAATCGGTCCACCACGACCCTTGGTGTTGGGTCGCGCCGTCAAAAAATGCGTCTGCATTGGCTGGCGTTTTGGCGTTGGTCCAGTAACAGTACTTGTTTGCGACCGGTGGATTAATCACACCGGCAATATGGCCACTGGCGGACAACACAAAGCGTTTTGGCCCCTTATAGATTTGCGTCGCCTTGTAGGTCGATTGCCACGGCGCGATATGATCGTCCTTTGTCGACAGCCAATAAACCGGTAGTTTGACCTTTGACAAGTCGATTGGCACTCCGGCCATCGTAATGCCGCCCGGCTCGATCAGTTTGTTCTCCATGTACATTTTGCGCAGGTAGAGCGAATGCATCATCTTCGGCATCCGCGTATTGTCGGAGTTCCAATACAATAAGTCGAACGCCATGGGCTCTCGGCCCATCAAATAGTTATTCACCACGAACGACCAAATTAGGTCGTTATCCCGCATCATATTGAATACCTGGCTCATGTACTGGCCATCCAGAAACCCTTGCGTTTCCATGTGTTCTTCGAGCCGTCGCAACTGATCCTCGTCGATAAAGACCCCAAGCTCGCCGGGCTCGGAAAAGTCCACCATCGTTGTCAGAAATGTCACCGACTTGATGCGGGTATCCCCAGCCTCGGCCAAGAATGCCAAGGTCGCCGCCGTCAACGTCCCGCCAATGCAATAGCCGATGACGTTAACCTCGTCTTCGCCGGTTGCGGCTTCAATCGCGCCCAGCGCTTCGAGCGGCCCTTCGAGCATATAATCCTCGAACCCCTTCTCCGCATGCCGCTTGTCCGGGTTCACCCACGAGATGACGAAAACCGTATGTCCCTGATCAACCGCCCATTTTATGAACGAGTTCCGGGGCTGCAGGTCGAGGACATAAAACTTGTTGATCCAAGGCGGCACGATCAACAGTGGCCGCTTGGCAACGGTTTCGGTCGATGGGTCGTACTGCAACAACTGCATCATATCGTTTTGGTAGACGACCTTGCCCGGGCTGACCGCGACGTTCTTGCCGAGTTCGAACGCCTCCGTATCGGTCATCGAGATGCGTAACTCACCCTTGCCACGCTCAAGGTCGGTCAGCAGATGGTCCAAGCCTTTTAGGAGGTTCTCGCCATTGGTTTCAGCCGCCGTTCGAAGCACTTTTGGATTTGTTGCCACGAAGTTTGTCGGCGACAGTGCGTCGACCCATTGACGGGTGTAGAACTGTAACTTCTCGCGCGTCTTATCATCGATTTCATCGATACCGTCATACTGGTTCATCAACCAATTCGATGACAGCAAGTACGACTGTTTGATGAAATCGAAGACGGCCTCTTCGTTCCATGCATCATCCTTGAACCGGCGATCATCGCGCGCTGGGACGGCAATCGGCTCCACGTCCTCGCCGGCCATCCGTTTCGCTGTCGCTTGCCACAAATCCGCATAGCCCTTGATCAAATTTGCCTGTGCTTCAGCAAACTTGGCGGGATCGGACATCAGCTTGGCGGAAGCGTCCAAAAACATCCGGCCGATATCGACGGGATCGGCAACGGCATAAGTCTCGCCTTTACTCTGACGCTCAAGGAACGCATTGACGATCCGCTGTGAGCGTTCGGCGAAGTCCTTATACATCGCGGCAGTACGCTCTGCGTCAAACGGCTGGGTCGACTGGCCTTTATCGCTCATGTGCTTCTCCTCGGTGCGGAAACCACGTTACCCCATTGCGGGGAATGTTTTAAGTGCCGCCCTTGGGAAAGATCGCTATAACCGGGTCATGAGTCTTGCCGCGTTACCACGGTCCCCATCACAGTTGATCGCCCTCGCCACGACCATCGCCGCCGTGTTGCTGTTCGTGATGCCCCCGCCCGACGGTGTACCAGTACATACGGTCCAAGGAGCGGCCTTGGCATTGTTCGCCGTCGGGCTCTACGCAACCGTGGCAATTCCCGAGCACGTGACGGCACTGGCGTTCTTCACGGTTGCCATGGTTTTTGCGATTGCCCCGCCGGCAGTGGTGTTTTCCGGCTTCCATTCAACCGCATTTTGGCTGGTGTTCGGCGGCCTGATCGTTGGTATTGCCATACAAAAGACCGGCCTTGGCGCGCGCCTGGCCATGGCCATCACCGGCCGTCTGAGTGGCAGCTATATCACGTTGGTCTTCGGGATCGCGGGCGTCGGTCTAGCCTTGGCCTTCCTGATGCCGTCGACAATGGGCCGGATAGTTCTGCTCATACCGATCGTCATCGCATTGTGCGACCATATGGGCTTTGAGCCAGGCTCGAATGAACGTACCGGCTTGGTTCTCGCCATGGCATGTGGCACCTGGATGCCGTCGAGCGCCATTTTGCCGTCAAATGTGCCGAACATGGTCATGATCGGCGTTGCCGAGAACTTCTTCGGACTGACGTTCAATTACGGTGATTACATGCTCTCTAATATGCCGGTTAACGGTCTATTGAAGGGGTTGCTGATTATCGGTCTTGTCTTGCTTATGTTTCCGGCACGCACCGGCCCAATCACAGATATGCCGGTGCAAAGGTCGGAACCATTGACCCCAGATGCCCGCAAACTATCGATCATACTCGCCGTCACCTTAGGTTTCTGGATCACCGATTTCATCCATGGCATTTCACCGGCCTGGATCGCGATGGCCGCCGCTGCCGTTTGCTTGATGCCCGGGTTCGGCCTTGTCACGGACGAGGATATGAAGACCCGATTTAACTTCTCGACCACAATCTATACCGGCGGCATCTTGGGCTTGGGCGCGGTACTGGTCGAAACCGGCGCCGGCGACTGGGTTGGTAATTCGTTGCTGCAACACCTGCCGCTGTCGCAAGACGCGCCGCTGACGTCGTTCTTTTCGATGGTCGGCCTGGGCGCGGCGGTCAATCTTGCATCCACCGCGCCGAGTGTCCCCGCCATTGTCGGACCTCTGGCCGACGAAATCTCGGCTCTTTCCGGCATTCCCATCCGCACAGTGCTTTTGAGCCAAGTCATCGCCTATTCCACAGTGGTGTTGCCGTACCAAGTCCCACCCATCGTCGTCGCCATGCAGCTCGGCGGCGTCAGCATGCGTGACGGGGCAAAGATGACGTTGGCGCTTGCGATCGTGTCGCTGATTATTTTGGTGCCACTGAACTATTACTGGTGGTCCTGGCTGGGGCTGATGCAAGGATAGCCACCTAGCAAGTGAGATCCACCCAGTTGGCCACCCTGCGATGCCATTCTTGAGGCTTCTGCATGGGGCTAACAATGTTGCATTTAAAACAAAAAAGGACCGGTATAACCGGTCCTTTCTCGTTGTCGTCAAGTGCGACGCCGTTAGCCGAAGTCGTAGCTGGCCGTGCCCCACCAGTAGATGGCGACAAACAGGAACAGCCAAACCACATCGACAAAGTGCCAATACCAGGCCGCCGCTTCGAACCCGATGTGCTTGGTCGGCGTGAAGTGGCCCTTGAGACACCGGACATAACAAACGGCCAAGAAGATCGTCCCGACGATCACATGGAACCCGTGGAAGCCGGTCGCCAAGTAGAAGGTCGAGGAATAAATCCCATCCGCGAAGGCGAATTCCGCCACCACATACTCGTACGCCTGACAGGCCGAGAAGAGAATTCCGAGGATCACCGTCGCCAAGATGCCTTGCGCGCCGCGCTTGTTATCACCCAATCGAATGGCGTGGTGGGCGTAGGTGACCGTTACGCCCGACGTCAGCAAGATCAAGGTGTTGAGGAACGGCAACGTCCACGCCTGTAGCGGCACAACGCCTTCCGGCGGCCATACCGGCGATGCAACGAAGCTGAGCGCCGGGACCGAGGCATTGAAGTACGCCCAGAAGAACGCGAAAAAGAACATAACCTCGGAGGCAATGAACAACAGCATGCCCATCCGCAGCCCATGTCCGACTTCCGCCGTGTGATCGACCCCGTTACGGCTTTCACCGACGACATCGCGCCACCAGAGAACGGCGCAAACGATGACGGCGGCCAAACAAACGAAGAACAATGCATACGAGCCCGAGTGCATGCCGATGATACCCGTGATCGCCATGGCGAAGGCAGCCGTGCTGGCTACGAACGGCCAAGGGCTCGGGTTCAGGATATGGTACGGATGACTTTTAACGCCGCTCATCTAAATGTTCTCCCCTCGGCTTAAAATACACGAGTCAGGCCACCCCACTGGGCCTTAACCCCCGTTATTCGTCGTTGGCGTCGTCGCATTGTCCGACACCTTGGTCTGATCTTTGGCTTGATAAAACGTGTATGACAATGTGACGGCGGTCAGTTCCTTGGTATTGACCTCTTCGTGGATGCTGGGGTCGACATAGAACGAAACCGGCATCTCGATCGACTCACCCGGAAGCAGAACTTGTTCGGTAAAACAGAAACATTCCATCTTCACGAAGAACGGACCGGCCTTGAAGGGACTGACGTTGAAAGTCGATGTCCCGACGATGGGCTTGTCGGACGTATTCGTTGCTTTGTAGAACGCTAAACGTTCCTCACCCAAACGTACCGTCATGGTCTGCTGCAATGGTTCGAACGCCCAAGGCAACGCCGGACTGACGTTTGAATCGAAACGTATCTGAATGGTTTCGTCCAAAATCTCGGTTGAGGCGACCACATTTTCAGTCTGCGGCGTGCCCGAAATACCGGTGACCTGACAGAGCCATTGATACAAAGGTACCGAGGCGTAGGCCAAACCGACCATCCCGGCAACGATGCTGAAAAGCACCGTCGCCGTTTTGGCGTTTTTCCGCTGAAGATTAGACATTCGTATCTTGTCCTTCAGATTATTCCGCAGGCGCCTTGCCGCTCATGTCCGGCTGATCCTCGAACGTGTGGAACGGCGCCGGGCTCGGCACGTGCCATTCCAACGTCGTCGCGCCTTCGCCCCATGGATTCTGTTCCGCCTTCTCGCCCGCCGCATAGGTTCGCCAGTAGACATAGAAGAACATCAACGTCCCGACGATGGTGATCGCAGCGCCGACGGAACTGACATAGTTCCAGCCCGCGTAAGCGTCCGGATAATCGGGAATCCGTCGTGGCATACCTGCCAGCCCGGCGAAGTGCTGCGGGAAAAACAGAACGTTGACGCCGACGAAGAAGACCCAGAATTGAATCTTGCCGAGGGTTTCATTGTACTGACGACCGGACATCTTGCCGATCCAGTAATACCAACCCGCAAACATCCCGAAGATCGCCGCAATGGCCATAACGTAGTGGAAATGCGCAACAACGAAGTACGTATCATGGAAAACGAGGGCCGCGGACGAGTTTGCCAATGTCACGCCCGTCACACCACCCATCACGAATAAGAAGATAAAGCCGAACGCGTACAGCATCGGGGTTTTGAACTCGATCGAACCGCCCCACATTGTCGCCAGCCACGAAAAGATCTTAATCCCCGTGGGTACGGCGATCACCATCGTCGCCATCGTGAAGTAGGCGCGGGTATCGACGTCAAGACCCACCGTATACATGTGATGTGCCCAAACGATGAAACCGACGGCACCAATCGCCGCCATGGCGTATGCCATGCCGAGATAACCGAACACGGGCTTCTTCGAGAACGTGGACACGATCTGCGAGATCAAGCCGAACGCAGGCAGAATGATGATGTACACTTCGGGGTGACCGAAGAACCAGAACAGGTGCTGCCAGAGGATTGGATCACCGCCACCGGCCGGATCGAAGAACGTCGTGCCAAAGTTACGGTCCGTAAGCAGCATGGTCAGTGCGCCCGCGAGAACCGGCAATGCGAGCAACAGCAAAAACGCCGTCACCAAGATCGACCAAACGAACAATGGCATCTTGTGAAGGGTCATCCCCGGTGCACGCATGTTGAAGATGGTGACGATGAAGTTGATCGCACCCAAGATCGACGCCGCCCCCGCCAAGTGTAGGGCCAAAATACCGAAATCGACTGCCATGCCCGGGTGATAAATACTATTGGACAACGGCGGATACACCGTCCAGCCAGTCCCGACGCCCGAACCGACAAACGCAGAGATCAAGAGAAGCGCAAAACCCGCGGTGGTTAACCACAGGCTGATGTTGTTCATCCGTGGGAACGCCATGTCCGGTGCGCCAATCATCAGCGGCACGAACCAGTTGCCGAATCCGCCGATCAGCGCCGGCATCACGACGAAGAATACCATGATGAACCCGTGCGCGGTCAGCAGCACGTTGTAGAATTGAAAATCGTCGATGTACTGAATACCGGGAGCCGCCAACTCCAAACGGATGTACCACGACATGCCGCCCCCAATCAGGGCTGCGACCATCGCAATCCACAAATACATCGACCCGATGTCTTTGTGGTTGGTGGAACAGAACCAGCGCTGGAAAAAGCCTGGATAGTGATCCCCGTGATCGTCGTGATGCGCGTCAGTTGCGTTTGCCATCGGTAATTATCCCTCTAAATATCCCCGTGCGCCAAAATTACTGAGCCGTCGCGTGCGCGACTTTTACAGGCTCAGCCTTGGCGGGCTTATTGGAAGCGAACTCTTGCTGCGCCTTTTTGACCCACGCGTCGAAGTCTTCTTTCGACACGGCTTCAATGGCGATTGGCATAAACCCGTGGTTGACGCCGCAAAGTTCGGAGCACATCCCATAAATCGTTTTGCCGACATACTTTTCGTGAATGCGCGTCCAGGTCTCGTTGATACGGCCGGGGACCGTGTCCAGTTTGATCGACAGCGACGGAAGTGCCCAGTTGTGAATAACGTCGTTCGACGTCATCAGCAGCCGGACGTTCGTTTCCACAGGCAAGATCACTTTGTTATCCACGGCCAGCAACCGCGGCTGACCTTCTTGAAGATCTTCGTCAGCAATCGGAAGGCTGTCGAACGAGAAGTTGCCGTGATCTGGGTATTCATAAGTCCAATACCATTGGTTGCCGACGACCTTCAGGGTCATATCGGCTTCTTCGATGTGGTCGGCGAAATACAAGTGCTTGATCGATGGCACCGTGATGCCGATCAAGATGAAAACCGGAATGATCGTCCAGACGACTTCCAGCATCGTATTGTGGGTCGTCTTTGACGGCACCGGATTGCGCTTGGCGTTAAAACGAACGGCGATGTACGCCATCAGTCCGAGTACGAATAAGACGATCAACGTTTCGATGATCAGCAACTGCATGTTGAATGCGACGATTCGGTCCGCCGTTGGTGATCCCGGTTCTTGCAACCACATCTGCCAAGGTGCCGAGCGGACATCACCGTTCGGACCCGCAAGCGCAGGGCCAACCGACAGTAAGGTTCCAAGCAATGCCGGAACGAAGACTTTCATCTTGTTGATCATTCTTCCCACCTGATTGAGAGCGACTCTCCCCAGAGCGCCCGGATAATACTTTGTGACGCAAATTCCGGCTGATATCGCCACAATCTGCATTACCAACAATTAATCTGGCAGACCAGCCAGGGCAAGGACGCAGTTCATGAAATCAAAATGATTTCTACAACCTTGCTTCGTTAATACTGTCGGGGTATTTCCTATCTTGCAAGAGAGAGAAACATTAAAAATGGAATCTGTCCAAGTTATGGGCGATTACGTTGATATGACGTGCAATTTCTCTTTCGGGGCGCTACATCACGGCACCGTTGATCCAAAGGGCTGCCGACACGTAAACGTTTCGCAGCGCCCGCGTTAAAGGAGCATGGAAAAGCATGGACGAGCAGCCGCAGATTCCACGTGAAAATCACATGACGCCGGCGCGCCGGCGCCGTAATCGGTTGATTGGCGGCGTACTCGCATTAGCGGCCTTGGGCATGTACATCAGCATCTTCATCCGCTTGTCGATCAGCCCGCTCGAATAGGCGGCCCCACTAACACCCTCAACCGAAGAGACCGCAGCATGAACGCGCAAGATCTCGTTCACGTAAACGCCGTGCTGAATGCCATTTCCGTGGTTTTTCTCAGCATCGGATTCTATTTCATCAAGACCGGGGATTGGCGCAAGCATCGCGCCATGATGATCAGCGCCTTGGTGGCGTCGGGATTATTCCTCGTATCGTATGTTCTCTACAAACTGAATTCCGGGTTCGCCAAGTTCGGCGGCGAAGGCACGATTCGGTACGTGTATTTTACCATTTTGATCGTTCATGTGGCCGGCGCCATCGCAATTACACCTTTGGTCCCCATTACCGTTTTCCGCGCTTGGCGGGAACGGTTCGATCAACACAAGAAGATCGCCAAGATCACGTGGCCGCTATGGATGTTTGTAGGGATATCCGGCGTGGTGGTCTACGTCATGGCCGTGCACATGTATCCATTTACGGGCGCATAGATGGCGCTGCAGCCGGCACAACCGCAACGCTGGGACCCGATCGAAGGATTTCGTGCGCCCCTGTCCGGCGACGCCGCAAGCAAAGAGTTGCGCTGGTGGAGCGTCATTGCGATTGGGGCATTGGCGCTCGCAGGGATATTCGCGCTGCTGCTGGCGATTTCGCGAATCCCCGGGGCCGATACGCTTTTTCCCTGGCCGGTGGCATTCTACGAAAAAAGCCTGATCATTCATGTCGTGTTCTCGTTCGTCGTCTGGTTCATGGCGTGCGGCATTATCTTCATGCTGGTAGCGGCATACCGGCTATCCGATGGTGCCCCCCGACTGCCGAACATGGGGCGCGCCGCGCTTGCGGCGATGGTCGTCGCGTTCGCCATGCTTGCCATTCCCGCCCTCATGGATCGGGGCGAGCCGTCCTTGAACAACTATATCCCGGCGATTCTCAACCCGATCTATTACGTCGGTTTGCTCGGCGTCGTCCTTGCCAGCGCCTTGGCCGCGGCCCGATGTTGCGCCAACGGCATGGCACGGGGCGGTGCGTTGGAACCGTTGGGGGCCACGGGTTTAGCCACCGCCGCGATCAGCGTCATCGCGATTGTCGCTTTCGCCGTCTCGTGGAATCGCCTCGGCGGAATGCCGACAACACCGGCCGACAACGAAGACCTATTCTGGGCCGGCGGGCATATCCTTCAGTTTCTGAACACCGCGATCATGATCGGTGCCTGGGTGTTTCTGGGCGGTCGCGCGCTCGGCGCGCCGGCGATCCCGCCTAGGACCGCCATAGCGGCGGTGACGCTGACGGCTGTCCTTGCCCTCGGCGGATTCGGGCTGCTGTTTGTTGCCGAGCCCTTTTCCGTGGAAGAACGGGAACTGTATTCAGCATATCAATTTGCCCTCGCCCCGGCGCCAACGCTTGTCGGGTTGTGGATCGCGGCACGCCTTTGGACGCATCCCACAATCGACAGCGAAGCGGCACGCACCGCGCGGGTGACGTTGATCGTCTCATTCGTCGTGTTCTTCACCGGTGGGTTCCTCGGATTGTTTGTCGACGGTGCCGACACCCGCACGCCGGCGCACTATCATGGCGTCATCGGCGGCGTGAACGTCGCACTGATGGGTTTCCTGTACCTGTTCGTTTTGCCTCTGCTTAATCGGGGCCTAACACGCTGGCGGGCTGCCCGCGCGTCGCTCTGGCTTTATGGGATCGGGCAACTCCTGCACAGCGTCGGCCTGTTCGTCGCAGGTGGATATGGGGCGCCGCGAAAAGTCGCGGACACGGCCCCCGGGTTCGATGACATCCTGAATTGGGCCGGACATGTGGGGATCGGCATCGGCGGCGTCATTGCCGTCGTCGGCGGCGTGATGTTCATTTGGATGACGGGCCGTCGGTTGCTGCAACGCATGCCGTGAAATGCCGCAGACAGCGTTCGGGGTCTGGAAGTTGCCCCGACGGTCGGATATAAGGCACTGTCTTTTTTTGGGAAACATCGATACCATGATCAACGGCCAGAACGACGGCGGATCGGCGCCCACCGGCAATTTGCTGGGCAGTCAGGACAAGGATCCACGATTCCGCGTCAATGACTTCGCCGTACTGTTGAAACCCAAGATCATGGCGTTGGTCGTCTTTACCGCTCTGGTCGGCCTACTGATGGCGCCCGGCGGTGCCACGGCGGCGACCGGGTTGGTTGCGATTATGTGCATCGCCATCGGTGCCGGATCGGCCGGTGCGATCAACATGTGGTACGACCGCGACATCGACCAAGTGATGCGCCGGACCATGGATCGCCCGCTTCCGGCGGGCCGTATGAACCCGCGACTGGCGCTGGGCTATGGGGCGTTTCTGGCGGTCGGTTCCGTCTGGATGATGGCCGTACATGTCGGACATGCGGCTGCGGCTCTGTTGGCGCTCAGCATCTTTTATTACGTCGTGATTTACACGGCGTGGCTGAAACGCCGGACGCCGCAGAACATCGTCATCGGCGGGGCCGCGGGTGCCTTTCCGCCGTTGATCGGTTGGGTCTCGGTGACCGGCACGATCGACCCCGGCGCGATTGCGTTGTTCATGATCATCTTCTTGTGGACGCCGCCGCATTCCTGGGCGTTGGCCTTGTTCCGCAAGGGCGATTACGCCGCCGCCGGGGTGCCGATGATGCCGGTCGTCGCCGGCGAGCGCGAAACCAAACGCCAGATGCTGATCTACACGGTGCTGATGATCGCAGCGACATTGGCCCCCGCCGCGCTCGGCGTGTCCGGCGCGTTGTACTTGGCAACGGCGTCGGTTCTGGGCGTCATGTTTTGGATCAAAACCTGGCGGGTTTGGAGAGCCGAGGGCGACGCCCACGCCAAGCCGCTGTTCCTGTTTTCGATCCTTTATCTGTTCATGATTTTCATGGCGATGATCGTCGACCGCCTGCTGTTCATCCGCCTCTTCTAAGCGCATGACCGCGAGTTCCGCGTACGAGACCCTGCATCGCCGGTTCCGCCGGATGGGATTGCTGGGCGAAGCCGAAGCCGTACTGCATTGGGACACGGCGACGACGATGCCGGACGGCGCAGCATCGGGCCGGGCCGCGCAGTTGGCAGAGCTCCGCGCCATCGGCCATACCATGATCACCGCCCCCGATGTGCGCGACCTGATCGCCGAAGCGAACGATAACACCGACGGCCTCGACGCGTGGCAGGCGGCCAACCTCCGCGAGATGGATCACCGCGTCCGCCGCGCCATGGCCTTGGACGAAAACTTCGTCACCACATTTTCGCGCGCCTGCAGCACCTGCGAGCAAGCCTGGCGTCAGGCCCGCGCCGACAGCGACTTCGCCCAAGTCCAAGCCCCGCTCGACGCCCTGGTGAGCCTAGTGCAAGAGCAAGCGCAGCGGATTGGCGAAGCGCTGGGCCTCGATCCCTATGATGCATTGTTGGACGCGTACGAGCCCGGTGGGCGCGCCGCCGATATCGACCCCGTGTTCGACGACTTGTTGGCGTTCTTGCCGCCGTTCCTGGACGACGTGCTGGCAGCGCGCGAAAGCGCGCCCGCGGCGATCTTGCCGACCGGCCCATTTCCGCAAGACACACAACGCGCCCTCGGCCTCAAATTCATGGAACTGCTGGGCTTCGACTTCAGCCGCGGCCGTTTGGATATCAGCCATCATCCGTTTTGCGGCGGCGTGCCCGACGATGTGCGCATCACCACGCGCTATGACGAGGCGGACTTTACCTCCGCCCTCATGGGTGTGCTGCACGAGACCGGCCACGCGCTGTATGAACAAGGCCTGCCCGCCGATTGGCGGCTGCAGCCCGTGGGCACCGCACTCGGCATGTCGATCCATGAAAGCCAATCGTTGCTGATGGAAATGCAGGTCTGCCGCTCCGTGCCGTTCCTGGAATACGCGGTGCCGATCATGCGGGAGTTTTTCGGCGGCACCGGCGCGGCCTGGGATCTCGACAACATGATCCGGCTGTATCACAAGGTGGAGCGCAGCTTCATCCGTGTCGACGCGGACGAGGTGACCTACCCGCTGCACGTCATTTTACGCTACCGCCTGGAAAAAGCGCTGCTGTCCGGCGACCTTGCCGTCGCCGACCTGCCGGGCGCGTGGAATGACGGGTTCAAAGACCTGTTCGGCCTGGACGTGCCGGACGACAGCGTCGGGTGCTTGCAGGACATACACTGGTACGACGGGGCAATCGGCTATTTCCCGACCTATACATTGGGCGCCATGTCGGCGGCGCAACTGTATCGCGCGGCCTGCGATCAAGTGCCGGATATCCCGGCCCGCATCCGCGAAGGGGACTTCACCCCCCTGCTCACCTGGCTGCGCACCCACGTGCATGAAAACGGCCGGGTCGCCAGCGCACCAGACTTGCTGACCGCCGCGACCGGACAACCGCTGTCCGCCGATGCGTTCAAGGCGCATTTGACGGAGCGATATCTAGACTAGATATAGAACCATTGGGTCTCGTCGTGCCGATTTATGAAAGCAAATGAATACTATCTCGTTCATCTAAAACGATGAACTGGATCGCCCAATTCAATGAAAATAGGAGGGCCATAGACCGTTGAGCCATCGTCAAATCGAAACAAAGCCCTGAAAACGTAATCCACTAGATCCTGCGAGTTTTGATCTACTGCGTAATGAAGACGAACTGACTCGCCTGGCGGAATTCGTATTGGTGGGCGCGCAGATTTGAATATTAGCGGATATCCATCACGATCTTTCTCTGCATTCTCTCCGAGAGCCATTAAGCTTACGCTATATAGACTAGCTGATCGCAACGCTCTTGGGGATTGTCGCTCTGGGATGAATCCCATAAATCCAGATGAATATCCTTGCAAACCCATCAGAGAGAAACCGACATTCACCAAAATCCGTTCGCTTTCTGAGCGATTTGCTAGAAGTACATCAAACGTCGGCTGAGATGCGGCAAGGGTCAGCGTTCCCTCGGAAACATCCAACACACGCTGCCGACATAGGGCTAGCGCCTGTCGTGAATAAACCCGGATCAACCTTTTCGATTTATCGAGGTGCATCGTCTGGTCATAAGTGACTGCACCTTCCTTGCTTAAAGTTGTTTCAACTACTCTTAAACTGCGATTCTTTATCGTATCATTTAGGGGAGATGAAAGCACGCAATCGGCAAACTTGTACTTTGGAATATCTATTGACGAGATAGGTGCACCATCTCTAGCCGCCAAGAGCATGTCCATTGTAATTCGGAGGCTCTCAGTACGATGCTTCTCAACAAAATCTAGTTCTGATTGCTGTTTAGTATGTAACAACCAGTCAAATACAGACACCCAAGATGCATCGTCCCGCTTAAGAACAACTTTGACTGGCAGGCATGGTGAACCAGTTTTTCTTGCTAATAGCTCGCTTTCCTTTGAAACGCCTTGAAAACACTTTTGAAGCAGTTTCGAGTTCACTTGCTTCGGGTCGCCCCAATTAGCAAAACTTACACTCGTATCTGGTTCAAATCGAATTACTTCAATACCGCGTTTTTCTCCGAACCAACGCTCGACACGTTCCAACAAGAGTTCGTCAAGACCTAGCAATAGCGGAACGCCAACCACTAGCGCTCCAAACCCGTACTTTAGCCCGTCCTTGAGAAAATGCACCGCCACCCACCCATCTCGTGCGATACTCTATTAGCTCCGATAGTAAACAGTTTCTTCTTGGCCTAAAATGGTTATAAGTCTGTTTTTTGGATTTTTGGTTCCTTTGTAAATTTTACATGACTGTAAAGAACGAGCACTAAGATTACCCTTAGATATCGCAACCAAATATTCATCCGAGTAATTCGCAGCCTTCTGGACATAATCTCCAGAAACACTCTAAAAACTACATCTCTTGTGCTAACGGCGAGTGCCAAACTGCCCTGCCTTGTATCCCCCGCAGCGCGGCGATAGGTTACGCCCTTCGGACGCGTTGCGAGCGCCGCATCCGACAGGGAGGGCCTATGCGCTACGTATCGACCAGAGGCCAAGCGCCGGAATTGGCGTTTGACGATGTTTTGCTGGCGGGCCTTGCCCGCGACGGCGGCCTGTACGTGCCGGCGACGTGGCCGCAGTTCAGCGCCGACGATCTGCGTGGGATGCGCGATCTCGACTACAATGCGCTGGCCTTTCGGGTCTTGCAGCCGTTCGTCGGCGGCGTCATCGCCGACGACGATTTACGGGCGATCATCGACCGCGCCTATACGACGTTTGACGGCGGCAAGGTTGCGCCCATCGTCCCGCTTGAAGGCAATGTCCATCTGATGGAATTGTTCCACGGCCCGACGCTGGCGTTCAAAGACGTCGCGATGCAGCTGCTGGGCGGCCTGTTCGATCATGTTTTGAAACAACGCAACGAGCGGATCACCATCGTCGGCGCGACATCGGGCGACACCGGATCGGCGGCCATCGAAGCGTGCCGGGATAAAGACGCGTTGGATATTTTCATGCTGTTTCCGGACGGCCGGGTGTCCGAGGTGCAGCGCCGTCAGATGACCACCGTCCTGTCGCACAATGTCCATAACCTGGCCATCGCCGGGACCTTTGACGACTGTCAGGACCTTGTGAAGGCGATGTTCAACGATCAGCCGTTCCGCGACCGGCATCAATTGTCGGCGGTCAATTCGATCAACTGGGCCCGCGTTTTGGCGCAGGTCGTGTATTACGTTTATGCCGCCTTGAAATTGGGCGGCCCGGACAAACCGGTTTCGTTCACGGTACCGACCGGAAATTTCGGTAACGTGTTCGCCGGATACGTCGCGCATAAAATCGGCCTGCCGGTGAAACGCTTTCTGGTCGCGTCAAATTCGAATGACATTCTGGCGCGGTTCTTCGATAGCGGCGAAATGCGGATGGAAGACGTCGTGCCGACCATCAGCCCCAGCATGGATATTCAGATTTCGTCGAACTTCGAACGGCTGCTGTTCGATATGCTGGGCCGCGACGGCGATGCGGTGGCGGCGACCCTTAAGACGTTCCGCGATACGGGCCGTTTCGCCATTGACGACGAAACCCTGTCGGAGGCCCGTGAATTGTTCGACGCCGCGCGGTTCGACGATAATGAAACCGCCGCCGTGATCGGCGATGTTCATTCCAAAACCGGCATGCTGCTTGACCCGCACACCGCGGTCGGCGTCGCCGCCGCACGGGCCAAACCCGAAGCCGACGACACGCCGATGGTGGTGCTGGCCACCGCGCATCCGGCGAAATTCCCGGACGCCGTGGAGCAGGCATCGGGCGTTCGCCCGGCGCTGCCGGCGCGAATGGCCGATCTTTACGACCGAGACGAGCGGGCGACCAAACTGGGCAACGCGTTGGACGCCGTCGAGGCATTCGTCGATCAGACCAAGAGCGTCACCGCGGGGGCTGCATGACGGTTCGCGTCACCCGCCTCGACAACGGAATGCGTGTCGCCACCGACACGATGCCGACGGTCGAGACGGTGACATTGGGCGCCTGGATCGAGACCGGCGCCCGCGATGAGGCGCCCGAGGTCAACGGCATTTCCCATCTGGTCGAACACATGGTGTTCAAAGGCACGCAGCGGCGGTCGGCGCGTGACATCGCCGAAGAAATCGAGGCTGTCGGCGGTCATTTGAATGCCTATACGTCGCGGGAAAACACCGCCTATTACGCCAAGGTGCTGAAAGACGACGTGGCCCTTGCCGTCGATGTGATTTCCGACATCGTGCTGAATGCGACCTTGGACGCGGTCGAGTTGGAGCGCGAGAAATCCGTCATCTGCCAGGAAATCCACCAGGCCCACGACACACCCGACGACATTATCTTCGACCATCTGCAGGAAATCGCCTATCCCGACCAGGCCATCGGCCGGCCGGTTCTCGGCACCGAGGACGTCGTTCGTGGCCTGAGCCGAGACGATCTGTCGGCGTATCTTTCGCATGCGTATACAGCGCCATCGGTCATTTTCTGCGCCGCCGGGTGCGTCGACCACGATGTCTTGGTCGACATGATCTCGGATACGTTCAGCCACCTGTCCGCCGTTCATCACAATGGTCGCGAACGCGCCGTCTACGGCGGCGGCGACCACCGGATCGATCGCGACCTGGAACAGGTGCACGTTGTCTTGGCGCTCGACGGCGTCGGCTACAAGGAAGACGATTTTTACGCGGCCTCCGTCCTGTCGACATTGTTCGGCGGCGGCATGTCGTCTCGCTTGTTCCAGGAAATCCGCGAAGAACGCGGGCTGGCGTATTCGATATATTCGTTCCTATCGTGTTGCGAGGATTCCGGCCTTTTCGGCGTTTATGCCGGGACCGGGGCCGATCAAGTGGGTGAGTTGGTGCCGATCATCGCCGACGAAGCCATGAAGGTGACGCAAGCGTTGACCCATGACGAAACCGAGCGCGCGCGGACGCAACTGAAAGCCAACATCCTGATGGCCCGCGAAAGCACGTCGACGCGCGCGGAACAGTTATCTCGGCAAATCATTCTGTTCGACCGGCCGCTGACCGTCGACGAGATCGTCGCAAAGATCGAAAGCGTCGACGATCAAGCGGTGAAGAACGTCGCGGCGAGGATTTTCAGCGGCGTGCCCTCGATCTCCGCCATCGGTCCGATTGAGGGCTTGGAATCGTTCGAGACCTTGTCGGCCCGCTTCAACGCCTGAGATGGTGCTTCATCCCGCCAACGTTTTTATTCAACCCGGCAGCCTTGTGAGGCATCCAAAAGCACCGGACCTCGGGCTGGGGCGCGTGCAGACCGTTGTCGGCGAGAAGATCACCGTGAATTTTGAAAACGCCGGTAAATTGATCGTCGACGGCGCTGTGATCGAACTGACGACCGTCGAACCGGGCGACGCGTGACGCTTAGTCGTCTTCCTGGTCGTCCATGTACGCTTCGACAATTTGATACAGCGCCTCGGCGTCGTCGGGGTTGCCGGTAAAAACAAGGTTCGCGCTTTCCCCATATACGTTCATCACGTAACCGCGGGCACCGCAGACTTTCTCCAACGCCAAAACGAATGGCATCAACACGTCGTCGTTTAACTTTTCCGCCGTATCGCAGGCTTCCATGCGGGCGATCAGATCGGCCATAAAGGTCTCTGGGTCGTTTTTGCCCGCCGATGCTGGGCGGCCGCCGGGTCGGCGCTTTCCGCCCTTAGGCATTGCCGGCCGTATCCGAAAGCATGATCGGATCGATACCCAACTTCGCCATGGCACTCCCCCATTTGTCGTCGACCGAGGTATCGAACAACAGGCCCGTATCGGCATCGACGCTGAGCCATCCGTTGGCCTTGATTTCGTCGTCCAGTTGTCCCGGTCCCCAACCGGCGTACCCCAGCGCCAACAAACTTTGCCGTGGCCCGGCACCGTCGGCGATCGCGCGAAGCACATCGACGGTGGCGGTCAACGCAACCTCGTCATCGACGATCATCGTCGCATCGTGCACGTAGTCAGGCGAATGCAGAACGAAGCCGCGTCCGGTCTCGACCGGGCCGCCGAACAAGACCTCGATATTCTCGCCATTCGGCGACGTGATCTCCAACTGCTCCAACAGATCCGGGAAACTGATGCTATCCAACGGTTTATTGACCACCAAGCCCATCGCCCCCTCGGGACCGTGGGCGCACATATATATGAGTGTCTTATCGAAACGCTCGTCCTCCATACCGGGCATCGCGATAAGACAACGGCCGGTCAAGTAGGTGTCGGAAGGCGATTGAGATGGGTCGAAACCGGGCATAGCCAGATCCTTTTAGTTAATCTTCCGCCGATCGACGGTCTTTTTGCGTTTTCTCCCATCGACGCTCTACAGGCGCCTTGTGACAAGATTATGGCATAGTCATCCTGACGCGCCAAAACCGAAACATAGTTATTGGCTTCGTCACAGCAGGTCACCATCGCGTGATTACCGCAATGTTACTTGCCTGGATGACGAATCTATGGCGGTTTCATGGGAAAACCTCCACGTGTGATGGATGATTTTGCAGATGCCTAACCTCACTCGTCCATTAGCCAGCGCAGCGGTTGCGCTCGCCATGTCGACGTTCCTTACATCCCCCGCCACGGCGGAGGTGGCATCGGCCTGGGCCGAAGAGGAACAGACGGCGGTCCGCATTGTCGTCGACCGCGACGGCCTCGGCACAAACGGGACAGTCCGTGCCGGCCTGGAGTTTCGCATGCAGCCGGGCTGGAAAGTGTACTGGCGATCCCCGGGTGACGCCGGTTTCCCGCCGCAACCGGATTTCTCAGGTTCGACCAACGCCGAACCCGGGCCCATGGCGTGGCCCGTTCCTAGCCGTTTTGCCGTTCTCGGACTGCAGACCCTGGGGTACGAAGACCGCGTCGTCTTGCCGTTCGATCTCACGGCTGCGCAAACGGACAAACCTGCATGGGTGGCGGCGACGATCAATTACCTGACGTGCAAGGACGTCTGCATCCCGTACACGGCGGAACTGGACGTCAAAATCCCCGCCGGCGGTGGGGCGCCGACAGATCTCGCGCATACCATCAGCCAGTTCGATGCACAGGTCCCGCGAAGCGCCGCGGCGGCGCGCCTGAACGTTACAGATGTGTGGACCGAGGCCTCTGACGACGCGCTGCATATGGTTGTGAGCAGCACATCGGAAATCCCGTTTCGCGCGCCGGATATCTACTTCGAAGGACAGCCGGAACTCGGCTTTGGCGAGCCCCGGACAACCCTGAGCGACGACGGACGCAGCGCGTTGATGCGTGTGGCCGTGACCGGGTTCCAGGGCACGCCCGCTGAGGCCGCGGATGCATTGGGCGGCAGTCCGCTGACGCTGACCATGGTCGACGGTCGTCGGGCCGCGGAAATCGACGCCACCGTCGGCGCACAACGTCCGTTTGACGTGTCGGCATTGAACACCCCGACAAGCGCGCCCGTGGGACAGTCGCTTTGGTTGATGCTCGTTTTCGCATTCCTAGGCGGGTTGATCTTGAACTTGATGCCATGCGTGTTGCCGGTTCTATCGATCAAGTTTCTGGGCTTGGTCAAACATGGCGGCGGCACGCCGGCAGCCGCGCGGATCAGTTTTATCGCCAGTGCCGCTGGGATTGTTTTTGCGTTTATGTTGTTGGCGGCCGCCTTAATCGGCTTAAAAGCGACCGGAGCCAGCATCGGCTGGGGGATTCAGTTTCAGCAACCCTGGTTCCTGATCGCCATGGCCCTGTTGGTGACCGTGTTCGCCTGTAACCTTTGGGGATTCTTCGAGGTTCGCTTGCCCGGCGCGCTTGCAGGTCTCGGCCACCAGGGCAGCCAAGGTACCGGCGTCGGCGGCAGTTTCCTGCAAGGCATGTTTGCAACCCTGTTGGCAACCCCCTGCTCGGCGCCGTTTCTCGGCACAGCGGTTGGATTCGCCTTGGCGCGCGGGAACACCGAGATCACGGCGATATTCCTATTTCTCGGCTTGGGACTTGCAGCCCCGTACCTGCTGATCGCCGCCGTGCCGTCACTCGCGACGCGGCTTCCGGCGCCCGGCCCATGGATGGTCAAACTAAAGATCGTTCTTGGGTTTGCGTTGGCTGCCACTGCCCTGTGGCTACTCAGCGTCATTGCCGGGGCGGCCGGAATGATGCCCGCCTTGATCGTCGGTGCCGTCCTTGTCGGGGTCTGCCTTTGGCTCGGGCCGGTCGTCAGGACCGTCCCGGAAATCGCCAAGGCGACCCCCATCGTTCTGCTGTTCGTGACGGTGGCGGCGATTTCCGGTGCCTATGTCGGCGACACGCGCAACACCCTGTCTGTCAACGACACGCAAGCCGGCAAGATCGCATGGGCACCCTTTGACCGCGAATCATTGGAAAGCCTCACGGCTGCCGGCAAAGTCGTTTTTGTCGACGTAACGGCGGACTGGTGCATCACTTGTCAGGTTAACAAGCGTCTGGTCTTAGAGCAGGGCCGCATCCTCGAACTTCTGAACGGTCCCGATATCATCGCCATGCAGGCCGATTGGACCCGCCCCAATCCCGAAATCGCTGCTTATTTGGCGTCCTTCGATCGGTTCGGAATTCCGTTCAACGCCGTATACGGTCCGAATGCGCCAAGCGGCGTTGCCCTGCCGGAACTGTTGACGGAGGGAATCGTCCTGGGTGGATTTAGGTCGGCCGTGCCGGAACAATTGGCCGCACAATTCCAATAACAGACCTTTGCCGCAGCTAAATCCCTTTGCAGAACGTCTCACAACGCCTATGTGAAGGGCAGCGGCGTCACGATGCCGTTCATCATTTTGTTTTTTAACATTTCGGGAGAGACCCATGACCATTAGTGCGGGAGAAAAAATCCCTAGCGTCGACCTTGCCACCATGACGGAAAACGGCCCCGACGGCCTGTCCACGGACGATCTGTTCGCCGGCAAAAAAGTGGCGATTTTCGGCGTCCCAGGCGCATTTACGCCGACGTGCTCGGCCAAACACCTGCCGGGCTTCGTCCAAAATGCCGACGCGCTGAAAGCCAAGGGTATCGACTCCATTGTCTGCCTGTCGGTCAACGACGCGTTTGTCATGGGCGCCTGGGGCAAAGACCAAAACGTTGGTGACAGCGTTATGATGGTCGCTGACGGGTCGGCCAACTTTACCAAGGCGACGGGTCTTGAATTGGACCTGACCGACCGCGGGCTTGGCCTTCGCTGCCAACGCTTCTCAATGGTCGTCGATGACGGCACCGTCACATCGATTCATGTCGACGAAGCGGGTGCATTCGACAAGACCAGCGCCGAGACGATGCTGGGCGAACTCTAAGTCACCTGTCGTAATAAGACGGAAACGCCAACCCCGGAGGCATCTGCCCTCCGGGGTTTGTTGTGAGAACTAGGCTGCAGCCATGTGTTCGGCGGCGTCCCATTCGCGTTGAGACGCGGCGGCAACGCTCATCAGCCACTCACGAAACGCGACCACGGCTGGGCGGTCGGCACGGTCGCTTTTGCACATCATGGTCACCGACACGTCCGACGGACATGTGATGTCGAAAACCCGGACAAGACGACCGGTCTGCAGATCGTCCCAAACGTGCGCGCTGCGCGCCAATGCGACACCTTGGCCCTCGAACGCAGCCTGCACCGCCATATTGGTGTCGGGAAAGCGCGTGCCGTCACGCAGCGCCGGCTGGTACACTTCCTTCGGCACCCCCACATAGTCGAACCAATATCGCCAGCCCGGCGACATCATGCCTTTGTATTTCAGCAACAGCGGCAACCTGCACAGATCCTCGGGCTTTTCCGGTTTGCCGTGTTCCTCCAAAAATCGGGGACGCGCCACCGGAATGATGTAGTCACGCATTAACTCCCAAGACACATACCCCGGCGCATTCCTGTCACCGATCATGATCGCAAGGTCAAAATCGCCCCGGTCCCCAACCGCCTCCTCGTGATGGGTCGACAGCCAAACATCGATATCCTCGTAATCGGTTCGAAACTGTTGCAACCGAGGGACCAACCATTTAACCGCCAGAGATGGGATCACATCGACGCGTAACGCCGTATGACCCTCACCCGACTTGAGGCTCTCAAGCTTATCCGAAATATCGCCCAGGAACTTGTCGACGATCTCGGCCAGTTCTTCGCCCGCTTCCGTCAATTCGAGGCGTCGCGGGTATCGATCGAACAACTTGATCTCCCACAATTCCTCGATATGGCGGATCTGATGGCTCACCGCGCTTTGGGTGACATTCAATTCGGCGGCGGCCTTGGTAAAACTGAGATGCCGCGCGGCCGCGGCCAATGCCCGCAACGCCGCGATCGGCGGTAAATGCATCATCTATTGACCCTCCATCGCGTCAACTTATGCATGAATGATACATGAATATATACTCATGCATTGGATGAAAAACTATCCTTTGTGCAAGAAAAATTTCAAGCGCATAGTCCGTTTCAGCATTAACACGGTCGGACAGCCCGACATAAACATGAGGATATTAACATGTTTGGACATAATGAAACGAAACGCTTTGCAAACTGGTTCCCAGGTAAATCCGCAGCTCGCGACCGTTGGGGCGAGCCTGTCGGCACCGAAATCGGTTCCAAAGAATTTAAGGCCGGCAACAGCGCAGCATCGGCCGCTGACCGGATGCGCTGGAGTCTCGGCCACGCTTAATTCGGCAGCTTTCTGCCAATCGCCGGCAAATGCGCTTGCCTCCCTTGCGCCCCGCTGGTGACTTCCCTGAAAGGACGCGGTTGCCCCAATTACAGGCCGCGTCCTTTTTTATGCATTCAAGTTAAATTGACGGATACCGCAGCATCCCGGGCCAACTGATCGGCCCGCTCGTTCTCCGGGTGTCCAGCATGACCTTTGACCCAGTGCCAATCGACGGCATGTGGCGACAAGGCTTGATCCAGTCGGCGCCAAAGGTCCTCGTTCTTCACGGGTTTCTTGGCCGACGTTCGCCAACCATTCCGCTTCCATCCGTGGATCCATTTCGTGATGCCGTCGCGCACATACGTACTGTCCGTGTAGACGGCAACCGATGACGGACGTTTCAGCGTTTCCAATGCTGCAATAGCCGCCATCAACTCCATTCGATTATTTGTCGTTGGGTTTTCGCCGCCGGAAAGTTCCTTCTCGTGCCCACGCCAACGGAGTATCGCGCCCCAACCACCTGGGCCTGGATTTCCGGAACACGCCCCATCGGTGAATATCTCTATTAAATCTCTATTGCTATCCGTCGAGGCCATAAGACTCCGCCCCTTTCACTGAGCGATGGAAATCCAGTTTCTTGACATATTCAATTGGGTCTTTTTTGATGACGAGGGCGCCGGGCGGCGTGTGAATCCAATCGAACAATCGCGTCAACAAAAACCGTAGGGCAGCGCCCTGTGCCAAGGTTGGTAAGGCATAGACCTCGTCGCGCGACAACGGTCGCACCGCCTGATATCCCTGCAGCAACCGACGCGCCTTTGTGACGTTGAAACTCATGTCAGGTTCAAAACACCAAGCATTCAAACAAATCGCGATGTCGTAGGCGAGGATATCGTTACAGGCGAAATAGAAATCGATCACGCCCGACAACTGACCTTGGCGAAAAAAGACATTGTCCGGAAATAGATCGGCGTGAATGACGCCTTGTGGCAATCCCGTCGGCCATGACTGAGAAACTTCTGCAACCGCATTGTCCAGTTTCATGAACAGTTGCGCAGCAACCGATTCGGCATCGCTGCCGATCCGATTCAACAAAGGCCTCCATTCTTCAGGTCCGAGATCATTGCGCCGCGTGCCCGCAAATCCCTCGCCACATTGGTGCAGATGCGCCAATGCCGCACCGACATGTCGACAGTGGTCGGGGGCCGGCCGCTTGACACTCATGCCCGGCAAGAAGCTGACCAAAGCCGCCGGTCGGTCCGATAAACTACCTAAAACCGTCCCATCCGCTGTGGCGATTGGGACCGGACACGGAACACCGCGCGACGCCAAAAAGGTCATGAGATCCAGAAAGAACGGCAGGTCGTCCGGACTTACCCGTTTCTCGTATAGCGTTAGGATAAACGGGCCTTCTGTTGTGGTCAGGGCAAAGTTCGAGTTTTCAATACCTTCGGCAATCCCTTTGCAAGATAATACTTCGCCGATACCGTACGCAGCGAAGAACGCGACGAGGTCCTCGTCATTGATTTCCGTATAGACCGCCATGCTGCGGTTTTAGGGCTTCATGCCGGGAAGGCAAGGCAGGAGGCAGGCGAATGCCCTTATTCGCCGCCCACCGATGCAGGTCGTTTCGGAATATGATAGACCACCCGTTATGTACGTTGCGCAAGTAAGGTCGCCTGGATGGCTGTCAGCTATGGGGATTGGGGCCACCGTGCTGGTGGCGGTCGCCGCCCCATTGGTGTCCATCGCATCTCTGCCGCCTATCGACAACGAAGCGGTCGATGAAATACGCCAACCGGTCAGCCCACTGGTCCGTCGCGCGCAAGAAGCACTATCGCGCCTGGGCCTGTATCTCGGCGTCGAGGATGGGCGCCTAAACCGGGCGACCCGCGCCGCAATCGAGATTTACCAACGGTCCGCAGGGTTGGATATCGACCCCCGCGTTTCACCCGACCTTGTCGGCAAGCTCGAATATGCCGTCGGCGTCCGGCAATTGATGCGCCGCTTGGAAGATGCCCGAGCCAACAGCATCAGCGAGGCACGCGCCAAGCTGCTGGCGCATCCCGCGACCCGGGACCTCGTGGATACGGGCCAAAACCATGACGTCGCCGATCCGACCCGAGATACGGCCGCCTGCTTTGAGACACCGACTGTCTTGTGCCTGCTCCACGAAGCTGGCGAAAGCGCCAAGGCGATTTCTCGGGCTGAACTTCGCGACTGGGCCCTAGGTGAGATTCTGATCGCCGAAGCCCGCGCGGGCCTTGGTGATCGCGCCATGCAAACCGCAGCAAAAATTGACGACCCAAGATTGGTCATGGTCGCCTTGCGCGACATTGCCGAGGCGCAAGCCGCGACCGGTTATCCCGAAGAGGCTGTGGCAGCAGCAGAAATTATTCCGGACGCGGTGAAGCGCGCCGATGCGATCGCGGCAATTGCGGATATCCAGCTTCGACGGGGCGACTTAACAGTCGCGCAGTCGACCGCGATCACTCTCTTGAACAGTCTGGACGGCGTCGAGGACGATCTGAAGCGCTTGGCGTTTCGAACGCGGGCCGCAGTCCTTTTCTCGAAAGTCGGGGCAGGCGATGATGCCGAGAATCAATTGACCATTGCAGAGGCGACCGCGCGCGCACTCCCCCGCGACAGTTCACGAAGCGCGGGCTTACGCCATGTCGCCTCTGCATTGGCCGACATGCAGGAGACGGATCGCGCCCTGGACATGTTGCAGGGTGTCTCGAACCCCTCTGACCGGACACCTGTGCTGATGTCGGCCGCCGAAGCACAGGCCCAAGCAGGTGATGCGGTCGCGGCACTCACCACCGCATCTTCGATTGACAGCATTCGCTATCGGTCGATCCTCCTTGGCCGGATCGCGCTGGCACAAGCACGAGCCGGTCTGATTGCGGAGGCCGACGGGACGTTGGATGTCGCCATGGCTGCCATTGATCGGATCGAAAGACCTTATGCCCGGTCATTCGCCATTAGCCGAATTGCCCTGGCCATGGCGGAAATTCACGATGTACCTGTCACTGACGGCACCGCACTCGAACGACATCGAGATGCCATGCGACGTGCCGTCGACGCAGCCGAGCGTATCGACGACCGCCGGCTTCGGGCACATACACTTTGGCTTATCGCCGCGCGTCAGCGTGCCGGCGATGACCCGAGCTGGTCTACTACCGAGGACCTTGCCCGAATTGCCACGGAGAGCATCGTAGGAGATCTCAGCCGAGTTTGGATGTTCGCTTCCTTGGCTGAGGGGCATGCCATAGGTGGCGCGAGCACAGCCGCTTGGCGCGCCTTTGAGAACGGGATGGGTATCGCGGTCAACATCGACAATGCTTGGAGCAGGTCACGGGTTATGGCAAAACTCGCGGCCACGTTGGTTCGGCTCGTCGATCCTGGGCGCGGTCAAACCATAAATCCGGAGTAACCCCATCGACGATGGCTTGTCGCTCTCGGAACGCTCCAGTACATTTCACCCCAACGTCCCGATACATTAGTTATAGGAGTCCTCATGGCCGACCCGAAAATTGCCAGTACCGAGCCGTTCGAAATCGCGGTGGAGGAAGGCAAAAAATACGCGTGGTGCACATGCGGCGAGAGTACAGCGCAACCGTTTTGCGACGGTAGTCATACGGCGGTCGGCATGAGCCCAATTGTGTTCACCGCGGGTAAAAGCGAGACCGTCTATTTGTGCGGCTGTAAGCGGACCAAGGATCAACCTTTTTGCGATGGAAGCCACTCCGCCCTGTGAGGGACATTCGCTCCGCGCGGATTTGGGTATTGGCTGCACTTTCAGTCTTCATGCTCAGTGCATGCGAAACGCCTGATTTGTTTTCGGATCCGGTCGTGCTGCAATGCCCGAATTACTTCATTCTTGAAGATGCCGCGTCCATCACGATGTACCGGCCGGGCGATGGGCGCGACCTGACCGATGTGACGGCCCGCGCCGAAATGGGAAGTGTGGAGCTTGCGTGCCTGTCGCGGATCGACAACGAAACCAATAGCGGGACCCTCGAAGTCGATGTCGCGCCGATAATGGCGGTTGAGATGGGTCCCGCCAACGAATCGCTCGCCGCAACGCTGCCGTATTTCGTCGTCGTGACCAACCCGGACAAGGATATCCTCTATCGCGAGGAGTTGTCTCTCGATGTTTCCTTCCAAGGCAACCGGACCCGTTTGGTGGCACGGGGCGCACCGACCACCTTGGAAATTCCGATTACGCCAGAGATTCGAGAGCGTTACTACTTGATCTACAGCGGCTTCGTGCTGACCCGTGATCAAGTGGAGTACAACCGTCGCGCGATTCAAGAAAGATTGCGCTAATACCATCCCGGCAATTTGTTGATTTTCCGAACGTCCGTTGCCATATTGCGACGGTTACAGGACTTCCTCGTAACACTGCAGTGGGAGAGACCGGCAACATCGATGCCGGCGCCGAAGGAGCAACCGCCCCGGAATCTCTCAGGCAAAAGGACCGCTGCGGGATGAGGCTCTGGAAAGTGGCGTGGTTTCGACCATTCCCACCGAAGATGTAAACCCGCTGGGACGGGTGACACTTTCAGGTTCCGAGACAGAGGGGGCACTTCGGACCAAGTGCGACTGAAACGTCGCGGTCGGGCCGAGGCACGCCACCCTTGTCGGAGACCTCATGTGGGCCAATTCGCCGAAGCAGATTTAAAATCCGTTCCCCTCGAACCGTTTCACGTCCGCCACGGCGGTAAGATGGTGCCGTTCGCCGGATACAACATGCCGGTCCAGTATCCGGCCGGTATCATGACCGAACACATCCACACGCGGACACACGCTGGATTGTTCGATGTATCGCATATGGGGCAGGCTTGGATGCACGGCGGCAAGGCCGCCAAGGCATTGGAAAAATTGATTCCTGGCGATGTTCAGGAGTTGGCGGTCGGACGGTCGCGTTACAGCATGATCACGAATGCCAACGGTGGCATTATTGACGATCTGATCGTCACGAACTGGGGTGACAAGTTGTTCTTGGTCGTGAATGCCGCGCGCAAAGACGTTGATCTTCCGATGATCGCCGAAGCCGCTGGAACGGATGCCGAGCTTGAAATCGTTTCGGACAGAGCATTGCTGGCGCTACAGGGGCCAGAGGCCGCAGCGGTCTTATCGACATTCGCGCCCAGCGTGGTGGACATGCCGTTCATGTCGGCCGCAGAAGTCGATGTAGACGGCGTTCTATGCCATGTCACGCGCTCCGGCTACACCGGCGAGGACGGCTATGAAATTTCGATTCCGGCTGATGCTGCCGAGGCACTTGCAGAGAAACTTGTGGCGCTTGATGCCGTTCTACCGATCGGATTGGGTGCACGGGACACCTTGCGCCTCGAAGCCGGATTGTGTTTGTACGGGCACGATATCGATGAGACCACGTCGCCTATCGAAGCCGGACTGACATGGACCATCTCGAAGCGTCGGCGGGCAGCCGCTGATTTCCCGGGCGCACAACGAATATTAACCGAAATTGACCAGGGCGTTGCACGCAAACGTGTCGGCATCCTGCCTGACGGGCGCGCACCCGCGCGGGAGGGAACGGTCATTCACGGTCCGGATGGAGAGGAAGTCGGCGCGATCACATCAGGTGGATTTGGACCCAGCGTCGGCGGACCTGTCGCCATGGGATATGTACCCGCCGCTTTGGCAACCGCGGGAACCGAACTCACATTGGCCGTTCGGAAAAACAAAGTACCGGCGAAAGTCGTCAAAATGCCATTTCAACAGCATCGTTATCATCGGAATTGACATCGAACACGTAGAGATAGGGATCAAAGGGGATTAATCATGAGCGTCAAGTATTCAAAAGATCACGAATGGATCGAGATCGACGGCGATACCGGCACCATCGGCATCACCGATCACGCGCAGCAACAATTGGGCGAACTTGTTTTTGTCGAACTGCCGGAAGTCGGCGCAACACTAGAGCAAGGCGGCGATGCCTGTGTCGTCGAATCCGTTAAAGCGGCGAGCGAAGTTTACGCCCCCTGCAGTGGCGAGGTTCTAGAAATCAACGACGCCCTGGAAGATGCGCCGACCACGATCAACGATGCTGCCGAGGGCGATGGTTGGATGTTCAAGATCAAAATCGCCGACATGGAGGAACTGTCCGACCTGATGGATAAAGACGCCTATACCACCTACGTTCAGGAGCTCGACGAATGACGCATGCCCGCCTCGATGCCCTTGAAGCCAAGGACGAGTTTGTTTCCCGGCACATCGGCCCGTCAGATGCCGAGATCGACGAAATGTTGGACGTGATCGGGCAAGACAGTTTGGACGCGCTGATCGATGCTGCCGTCCCCGCCAGCATCCTGACCGACGAAGGTCTCGACTTGGCGCCGTTGACCGAGTCCGAAGCAATGGCGGAACTCGCCCGCATGGCCGACAGCAATGCCGTTATGAAATCGATGATCGGGTTGGGCTATCACGACACCCACACACCGAGCGTCATTCTCCGGAATTTGATTGAAAACCCGGGTTGGTACACAGCCTACACGCCATACCAAGCGGAAATCTCGCAAGGACGGCTCGAAGCGCTGTTGAACTTTCAACAGGCAATAATGGATTTGACCGGGATGCCGATGTCGAACGCATCGCTACTGGACGAAGCCACGGCCGCCGCCGAGGCCATGACCCTGATGAAACGCGTCGGCAAGAATAAGAACATGACGATTTTCGTCGCCGCTGACTGCTTGCCGCAAACCATTGCGGTCATAGAAACTCGCGCCGAGCCGCTTGGTTTTACGGTGCAGATCGGCGATCCGTTCGTCGACCTAGACCCATCGGCGGTATTCGGCGTCGTTTTGCAATACCCCAATGTCGATGGCGAGGTGCGCGATTACGCGGCACTCGCCGAGAGAATTCATAACGCCGGCGCCCTCCTCACCGCGGCATGCGATCCACTGGCGTTGGTGAAGTTGGTGCCGCCGGGTGAATGGGGTGCTGATATCGTCATCGGATCGGCACAGCGCTTTGGCGTGCCGCTCGGGTATGGGGGCCCCCACGCCGCGTTCATGGCGACACGTGAGGCGTACAAGCGATCGATTCCCGGACGCGTGATCGGTGTGTCCGTCGATGCGCAGGGCCGAACCGCGCTGCGCATGGCGTTGCAGACACGGGAGCAACACATCCGCCGCGACAAGGCGACATCGAACATTTGCACCGCGCAAGTGCTTCTGGCCAACGTCGCCAGCATGTACTGCGTCTATCACGGCCCGGACGGTCTGAACCGGATCGCGGATCGGGTGCATCGATTGACCAGTATTTTGAGATCCGGCCTCGAAAAATTGGGACTCGCCGTTCGCAACGAGACCTACTTCGACACACTAGTTGTCGAGACGCCTGGAATGGCCGATACCGTGCATACGCGCGCGGTCGCCGGCGGCTTTAACTTGCGGCAGATGGGAGCCGACGCAGTCGGCATTTCCGTCAACGAAACGACCTCGCGCGGAGATATCGAGGAACTTTTCGCGATTGTCAGCGGTAGCGACGATCACGGCCTGTCAGTGGCCGCCTTGGACGGCGACGCCGTCGACGGTATCCCGGCGCCGATGTTGCGCCAAAGCGCGATATTAACGCACCCGGTATTCAACAGCCATCATTCCGAGACAGCGATGATGCGCTACATGCGTCATCTCGAAGAAAAAGACTTGGCCCTCAACCGTGCGATGATCCCGCTCGGCTCGTGCACGATGAAGCTGAACGCCGCTTCCGAAATGATTCCAATCACGTGGCAGGGCTTCGGCCGCATTCACCCGTTTGCGCCGCTCGATCAGGCGCAAGGCTACCGGGAGATGATCACGGACCTTGAGCAGAAACTCTGCGACATAACCGGTTTTGACGCCGTGTCGTTGCAGCCGAACGCCGGCTCGCAAGGAGAGTATGCGGGGCTTCTGACCATCCGTGCTTATCACCATAGCCGCGGCGACACCCATCGCGACGTCTGCTTGATCCCGTCGAGCGCACACGGCACCAATCCGGCCAGCGCCGTCATGGCGAACATGCGGGTAGTCGTCGTCGCCTGCGACGAGAATGGCAATGTCGATGTCGATGATCTCACCGCCAAAGCGGACGAGCATGCCGACAATTTGTCGGCGCTGATGGTCACTTATCCGTCGACACACGGCGTCTTCGAGACCGCAATCCGCGATATCTGCGAGATCGTGCACACGCGCGGCGGCCAGGTTTACATGGACGGCGCCAACCTTCAGGCGATGGTCGGAATTTGTCAGCCGGGCAAATTCGGCCCGGACGTGATGCACATGAACCTGCACAAGACATTCTGCATCCCGCACGGCGGCGGCGGCCCTGGTGTCGGCCCGATCGGCGTCGGCGCGCATTTGGCGCCTTTCTTACCTGGTCACCCCGTCATCGGCGAGGCCGGCCCTGAAAGTGGCATCGGGGCGGTATCGGCCGCGCCTTGGGGCTCTGCGTCGATCCTTCCGATATCGTGGGCCTACATTGCGATGATGGGCAGCGAAGGGTTGATCAAGGCAACGCAAGTCTCGATCTTGAGCGCCAACTACGTCGCCAAGCGCTTGGCACAGAGTTTCGATATTCTCTACACGGGCCCTGGTGGCTTGGTGGCGCACGAGTGCATTATCGATACGCGTCCGATCCAAAACGCCGCGCATCTGACCGTCGACGATATTGCCAAACGGCTGATGGATTATGGCTTCCACAGCCCGACGATGTCGTGGCCGGTGATGCACACAATGATGATGGAACCGACGGAGTCGGAACCGAAGGAAGAACTGGATAGGTTCTGCAATGCGATGATTGCGATCGCGGACGAGGCAAACCGCGTCGCCAAGGGCGATTGGCCCGAAGACGACAATCCGCTGGTGCATGCGCCGCACACCGCCGACGTCGTGATGGCCGACAACTGGTCGCATGCTTACAGCAGGGAGACGGCCGTTTTCCCGTCATCGGATTTGCGAACCAATAAATACTGGCCATCCGTTGGACGCATCGATAACGCACACGGGGACCGCAACTTGGTGTGCTCCTGCCCGGGTATGGACGCATATCAGGAAGCGGCCGAATAGCCGGGAAACCAACGCATCACCGGGATATCTCGGATACTACGTATTCATATTCACCCTAGCGTATGTAAGGTTTATTTGTATATGCAGAAGCGATGATCTGCATCATGTATTGGGTTAGGGCTTATTGATACACTACTCTTTTAGCCACGCCTATTGTAAGACCGCTGGGTTTGCGGAGAAACAAAGATGGACGGTAGCGGAATGAGTTTCGGATCGCGCGACGACAAACCGGCCTATGATCTGTCACGATTGAACGTGTTGGTTGTCGATGACAACAAATACATGCTCATTCTGCTCAAGGAGATTTTGCGCGCCCTTCACGTTCGGTCCGTGCAAACCGCCGTCGACGGTGCTGACGCATTGAAAATCCTGAAAACTTTCGACGCCGATCTGATCATTACGGATTGGAAGATGGACCCGCTGGACGGGATGGATTTGGTCGAAATGGTGCGCCGGAGCTCGGACTCCTCAAACCCGTATGTGCCGATCATCATGGTCACCGGTCACACGGAATATAGCCGCGTGCTCGAAGCCATCAATCAGGGTGTCAACGAGTTCCTCGCCAAACCGGTATCAGCCTCATCTTTGTATTCAAGGATCGTCAGCGTTATCGAGAGGCCACGTCGCTTTATCCGGTCCAAGAAATACGTTGGCCCTGACCGCCGTCGCCGTTCGGCCGAATCCTCAAACTACACGGGCAAGTTACGCCGGGCGACCGACGAACCTGGTGACGATCAAGAGTTGAGCACCGACCAAATCGACGCCATGTTCGGTTAGGCCGCGTCCCTAAATCAGTCTTTTCCACAAGTGCGACGAGATGATGTCGATAATGGTGACCGAGGTCGCCACGACGATTATCACCGCCGTTGCCCGATCGTATTGGAAAAAGCCTGCAACCTTCTACAGCCGCGTGAAGGCTTCTAGAAGTCGTCTTCCCATCCACGCCGCAGGTTCTCACCAACATTGCACGGAGGCCGAAAATGCCCATCTGCCGGCAAAAAGCCGGTCGCGCGCAAAGGCTTTGCTGGCGTCGCCCCCGCGATCTCCAGGATCAACTTACGACGTACGGCACGCGCGTAGTCTTCGAACCCGTTCGCAACGATAATGAACGCGCCCGGTCCACCGACCACGCAGTCGATATAATAATAATCCAGGTTTGGAATTTGTGGGCGGCCATAGCGGCTCAACCGATCATTGACGATCGGCAACCCATTGATCGTCAATCCTGCGCTTATTGCCCGATTACGTGCAGGCAGAACAAATCCACCATCGTTGTTTGCGCCATCGCCGGAAATATCAATGACACGCCGACGGCCTTCATAGGGATTGCGCTCGAACGCCGCGATAGCGGCATCGATTGCACCACTAATCGACGTCCATACATTTATCGTGATCGGCTCGAAGGCCAAGGCATCGGCAAAATCCAGTGCTGATTCCTCGTCGGAAATCCGCTTCCAATCGACGAGGAACATTTGATGGTGGCCGCCCGCCCACTCCATATAGGTGACAGCGATCGCCCCGTGCCGTCCGCCTTGAATTGCCTTGAGTATCTCCGGGTCCCGGAACGCATTGATATATCCGCTTCGTTGCAGGGACGCCTCGGCGTCGTCAACAGAACCGGAAATATCGACGGCAAGGACGAGTTCCAGATCGACGGGTTGTGCCCGGACCGGGGCCGCGAATGACAAGAAGACCGCCACCGCGGCGGACATAAAGAAGCACGAACGGATGCATCGAAAACCAAAATGCAGCCGGTCCCTTGATCGACCATGCGAATGCGTTAGGTTTTTCATTAATAAGGAGTCAACGCTATGTCCGTTACCGCCGTCAAGGCCATCGTTTTCGACACATTTGGAACCATTAGCGATTGGCGGAGCTCGATCGCCCGCCAGGCGGCGGCGTTGGCTTATGCAAAAGGCATACACGATTTCGATGGCGACGCCTTTGCCCGCGCTTGGCGCGCCGGTTATCGGCCCGGAATGGCGAAGGTCATCACGGGCGAACGTCCATGGACGGCGATCGATACGATCCACCGCGAGCGGTTGGACGAGATTTTGCCGCAATTCGGACTCGATATGCTGACAGAGGAAGAGCGCGTAGATTTCAACAAAGCCTGGCATCGCATAGATCCATGGCCGGACAGCATTCCGGGTCTGCTGCGGTTGAAAAGAACCTATTTGATCGCGCCTTTGTCGAACGGCTCCCTGACGCTCCTCAGCAGTATGGCCAAAAGGGCAGGGATCCCCTGGGACTTCGTTTTTTCCAGCGACATGCACAAAGCCTATAAACGCGACCCTGCGGTCTATCGCAATGCCATCTCGCTTTTGGGCCTGTCGCCTAGCGAAGTGATGATGGGTGCCGCGCACAACGATGATCTGGAAGCAGCGCGCGCCGAAGGCATGAGGACCGCTTATATCAATCGACCGACAGAATACGGCATCGATCAAGTCAAAGACTTCAAAGCAACCAGCGATTGGGATGTGATCGGCGATTCGGTCGAACATGTAGCCGATGCCATGGGATGCTGACATGACGGATAAACCGTTTGCGATCACGAATATCGATCATGTCGTGATACGCGCGGATGATATCTCGACCATGCTGGCCTTTTATCGCGACGTTCTGAGGTGCCCCGTCGAGCGCGTTGTTGAAGACATGGGGCTGTATCAGCTGCGGGCCGGAACGGCGTTGATAGATCTCATTGATTCCCGTGGTACTTTGGGCAAAAAGGGTGGACCACCGCCTGCGAGAACGGCGCACAATATGGACCACCTCTGCCTACGCATCGACCCGTGGGACGCCGACACGATCAACGCCTACTTGCGCACGTTCGATATCGAACCTGAGCCGGTGGCGGAACGCAACGGAGCCGAAGGGATCGGACCGTCGATCTACTTTTACGATCCCGAAGGCAATATGTTGGAGCTAAAGGGACCGCCTACGGCTCAACGCACGTAGTCGAGAGGCAGCGCGGTCGTCGTTTTTACTTCCTCCATCGCGAAAGATGAACTCACATCCGCAAAATCGACTTTGGCGATCAACCGTTTATACACACTGTCATAAGCGTCAATGTTGGGCACGACGATCTTCAATAGATAGTCCGTTTCACCAGATAAACGATAGGCTTCCGTCACCTCATCGATCTCTTCGATGGCGCGCGCGAACTCCGATAACCAGTCACCCGCGTGTCGTCCGGCTTTGATCCCGACGAAGACCGTGACGCCGACGTTGACCTTTTTCGGGTCCAACACGGCGACGCGCCGCGTGATGACCCCTTCGCTTTCCAAATTTCGTACCCGACGCCAACAGGGCGTCTGCGATAGCCCCACTCGGTCGGCAAGGTCGGCCATCGACATAGCGGCATCCTCTTGCAGAACGCCTAGAATTTTCTTATCGATACGATCCATTCGCTATTTCCATATTTACTAGAAATTTCTTCTATTAATTTATGACATAGAGGATAATTTGGAAACAATTTCTCATCAAATCACGATAAGGTCTCTAAAGAAATCTGGAGACAACACTATGATCAAGCACTTCACCAGCCACCCGGCTTCCGTCGGCGAAACGTACTTTGAACATCTAGGCATGGCCCTGGGATTTGCCGGCCGCATGCTTATTGCAACCATCGTCTGCGCCATACACGCAGTCTTGCCGTTCTTATTTGAAAAAACCGGCAGCCGGTTAATTGCCGATCTATATCATCGCACCGGACCTGGTCGGATTCGGTCAGAAAACGACATGCATGGGCTAAAGGAAACCGCCTGACGAGTTCCCGCCGTTGTCGAGATCGTCCTCGCTGACGAATAAGTCTTCAACATACGAGAACTCTTTCCGCAGTCCACGCCGTTCTCGCAGTTTTTTCTGCGCGCCGTCCGGGAAGTCCGTAAACATGATGACTTTCTTGTCGATGAGAAGCTCGATGAGATCCTCAAGCACCCGGGCCAAGGCCAAGTCCGACTGAACCCAGTCGTCACCTGCCGCGGAGGGCATATTATGCATGACGAATTCACGCAGCGCCGGATCGTCCGCCGCGATCTCCTCACAGCCGTCGACGGCCTCTTGATAAACCGCCAGGATTTTTCCTTCGGCGTCACGGTATACATACGGCATGGCGACCTCCCCGACCAAGTGTAGCCGCCTAACTGCCTCGACGCCACAACGGGACAATGGCGATGATTCCGAGCAGACTGACGACCGCCATGGCAATGAACGATTCCGTATATCCTCCCAGGACTTCGTGCACCCCGGCAAACAAAATCGGTCCGATTATGACGCCGACAAAGACCGGAACCAAGACGCCCCCCGTGGCACTGCCCGTACGCCCCGGCGGTGCAAGTCGTGCGATTTCCGCCATAAAAACACCGTTCCAACCGACTGCCGACAGACCGAATAATGCCAGGATTCCGTAGACAATCCATGGCGGGACGGCGGGGCTCAGCGTCGTCGTCAAAAACGCCGCGACGACGGCAACGATCTGAACGATGATCAATGTGCGAAGGCCGCTCCCCGTACGATCTGCGAAAATCCCCCATCCCAACCGGCCGACGACGCCTGCCACTTGGAGGACCGCAAGGCCAAGTCCGGCCGCAACCAAAGAGAAACCGACGTCTTCCACCAACATTGTGACGACAAACGTCATCAGTGCCAGTTGAACCGCCGAAAACGCCAAACAGGCCAGGGCCAGAATTCGAATAGGGCGCTCGTGGAGTACCAGCGCCAAATCCCGCAGGACCGCACCGCGAAATCGTGTTTTCGCATCTCGGTCGGCGTCAAAGATGGCCCGCAGCGGCTGAACGGCGAACATGACCACAGCGGCAAACCCGGCACCCGCCAACAACGCCCACTGCCACCCCACCGCGATGGCGATCGGGGGTGCCAAAAGCCCGGCCAAGACGCCGCCCATTGGCTGCCCCGTCTGTTTGATCGAGAAAATCAGATTTCGGTTCGACGCACTGGCGATCTTGATCATCAAGTGCGAAGCCGCTGGGTTGGTCATACCATACGCCACCCCGACGCCGACCGTCCCGACAATCAATCCGGCAGGGTGGGGAATCGCCATCAACGACAATGAGATCGTGATCATGAAAGCCGCCAGTTGATTCGTCCGAACCGCACCGAACTTGCGAACCGTAAGACCCGCGACCAACGACATGAGAGTCGCGCCGACATAGGCGAAACTGACCTGAAATCCGATTAACGATACCGGCAAGCCGAATGCCCGGGCCAGTTCCGGCGCGATTGCCGGGGGAATCATCACGGCCATTGTCGCGACCACTTGGACAGAGGTCACCCCAGCCAGGGCGCTCATGGCGAGCGACTTGGGCACCTCGTTCGGCTCCGCGGATGGGATCGGATCGGCCATATTGCGCAACCGTAGCCGTCTAGATGGTTGCGGTCTATATTGGTGCCTATGGGGTGGAAACGATTTTTTGGCGCTTTGACGATCACGACTCTGGTGGCCGCGTGCGCGACGGTCCACCCGATACTGCCGAGCGTCGATGACCTCGCCAAAATCAGTGATGACGGCGCCCTTAAAACACTGGGGCTCGTCGGCACCGATCTCGGATACCGCGTCATCGACGCCGAAACCGGGGATATTCTGTCGGAACGCCGCGGCGACCGTCCGTATCCGCCGGCATCCACGGCGAAGGTCGCCACCGCGGTCGCTGCGCTTGGGATTCTCGGGGCGGATTATCGGTTCCGCACAACTGTCTGGGCGCACGGACAATTGCGTGATGGAACGCTCCGCGGGGACTTGATCTTGTCGGGCAACGGCGATCCGCTTTTGAGCATCGGCGATCTGCGCGGCCTGGTCGTCCGACTTCGCGATCTGGGAATCGACAACTTCCACGGACGATTTCTCTTTCACAGTGCGCTTCCGACCTTCCCCGTCGTCGCGCCGGCTCAGCCAGACAATGCACCCTATAACCAGGGTGTTTCGGGTCTGAATATCGATTTCAACCGCGCGTTCGTAATGCGACCAAAAGATGGTCACGCCGATGTCGTGTTAATTCCGATAGATGCCACCGGTCTGACGTCGCCACTCGAGGGTTCCGACATCGCAGCAATGGAACTGCCTGTCCGTGACCCCGCTAAGTTAACTGCGCGGCTCTTTCGGGCTCTCGCCAAACAAGAAGGCCTATCGCTACCGAACCCGCAAGCGGGCGCAATCCCTCGAAATGCCGTGCCCATTGCACAGATACATGGACAACCGTTGATTGAGGTCGTTCGCGCCGTTTTACAATACTCCAATAACATGGTCGCCGAGGCCATCGGACTGGCCGCGGCCCGGGCATCGGGGGCCAACGTTTCCGACTTGTCCCAATCCGCATTGCGACTCGGGCTGTGGCTCGAACGAGAGGTGACCGACCTTGACCGATTCGCGCCGAATTTGACGAATCACTCCGGTTTGAGCGCCACCTCCCGGATCACGCCGGCGCAAATGACACGGATCCTGCACTATGCCTACGGACGTCGATTCGATGGCTGGCGGCTAGATACATTGATGCCGCCCGGCGGCGGACGGGACGGGTATGACGGCCGGTTTCGATCCCCGACAACGGCGCATCATGTCTGGGCGAAGTCTGGAAATATGCATTTTATCAAAGGCTTATCTGGTTATGCCGACGCCCAATCAGGACGCCGACTGGCCTTCAGCGTCCACGCTTACGATACTTCCGGCCGAAAAATGCTATCGACGGAAGCACAAGTGATCGCAGGACCGACTCTGACTTCAGCAGCACAATGGCGTCAAAAAGTCGGTATACTTGAGGAAGCCCTTATCAGCCGTTGGATTTCATCGTATTGATAATGAAGTCGTTCAACGAGACATAAAAAGAACGAGTGAAACATCGTGGCGTCGACGGAAACGAAAAATAAGAACACCGAAGACAGTGCGGATCGTTACGAAGACCCGTACCGGCAGTCCTCCGTGATCCCATTTCGCATCGCTGATCGGGGGCTTGAGATCATGATGATCACGTCGATCAGGCGTAAGAGGTGGATCCTGCCCAAGGGAATTGTCGAGCCGGACATGACACCTGCCGACTCGGCTGCAAAAGAAGCGCTGGAAGAAGCCGGCGTCGCGGGCAAGGTTTCGCAGAAATGCCTCGGTCGGTATCACTACGAAAAGTGGGGCGGCGTCTGCCGGTGTGACGTTTTTGCGATGCAAGTCACCCAAGTTCACAAGGATTGGCTGGAAAGCAGTGAACGCGAACGCGAGTGGGTACCGTATAAAGTCGCCCTGAAACGAATACGGCATAAGAAATTGCGCGCCATCGTCGAGCAGTTCGTTTCCAAAAAGGTCAACTAACCCCGACAACAAGCCAATACCAAAAAAGACGCCGACGTCTGGAGGACGCCGGCGCACCACGTTTGGTTTGGAGAGTCGTCGAGATTTAGCCGTTACGCGGCGCCATCATCTGATCGGCGGTCTGAATGACTTTTGAGTTCATGTCATAGGCGCGTTGCGCCTTGATCATCTGTGCGATTTCCTCCACGGCATTTACATTCGACGTCTCGATGAAGCCCTGAAGCAGAGTTCCGGCTCCACCCGAGCCCGGCGCGATGGAAAGTGCCGCGCCGGATGCATCGGTTGCCGTGAATAAGTTGTTGCCCTCGGCGCGGAGACCACCCTCGTTCGGGAACAAGGCAATTTGGACCACGCCAACGTTGGCAGGATCCTGTTGCCCGTCCTGCGTGACGAGAACTTCGCCGGCGGCGTTAATCGTAATATCGACGGCATCGACCGGCACGGTTACGCCCGGCAGGACGGGGAACCCATCATGAGTGACCAAGGCACCGCCGTCGTCGACTTGAAAAGTTCCGTCACGGGTATACGCAGTCGTCCCGTTGGGGAGCTGAACCTGAAAATACCCTTCGCCCTGAATGGCAAGATCGAAAGCGCCGTCAGTGGCGCGTAAACTTCCTTGTTCGGTCACCCTGTAAACCGACATCACGTCAACACCGTGACCGGATTGGATGCCGCCCGGCACCTGCGTGCCGGCCCGCGATCCGGCCTCGTTCGGACGTGAACTGTTCTTGTAGATTAAATCGTGAAATTCCACGCGGCGTTGCTGATATCCGGTGGTATTCATATTGGCGAGATTGTTTGCGACAACCTCGACCTTTCGCTGCTGCGCCATCATACCCGCGGCGCCAATGCGGAGAGCGTCCATGATCCCGTTCCTTCGTTTTTGCTGTGCTATCGTTGAGCACTGCCCTTATCTGCGTGCCATAGCGGTCTTCTGACGCAACGGCACACGGAGGAACAAGCAAACGGCGTGCCAATACGAAAACACCTATTTTTCAATAACTTAGATCATTGAGAGCGATAACGTCTTGTAGGGCAAGTGCGGCCAACAACCACCACCCGGCAACAATTGCCCAGCACCCGTGACGCCCGTGGATCGCGTTCTTATGATGCGGCAATCATCATTGAAAGGACCCACCCATGAGAAGTACCCATAACCCGACAGGCGTCGCACCGCCCTCTTCCGCCTATGCCCATGGCATAAGGATTGATGGCGCGTCGTCTTGGCTTCATGTGTCCGGTCAAATCGGAACGCGTCCTGACGGGACTTTGGCTGGAGGCAGTGAGGCTCAGATGGCGATGTGCTGGGAACGTATTGTCGCGATTCTGGCGGATGCCGATATGGCGGTCGAAGATATCGTCAAAGTCACGGCTTTCATCACCCGTGCCGAAGACGTCGGGCTATACCGCGAAGTGCGGGATCGTTACTTGAAAGGACACTTGACCGCCTCGACCCTTTTGGTGGTGTCAGCATTGGCGCATCCAGATTGGACAGTGGAAATCGAAGTTATCGCGGCAAAGTAACGTAAAGACGCCCCCGCCGCGGCGGGGGCGATCTACTGCTTACCTCGTCCTCAGTTCAGAGGTACGTCGACGACGACGATTTCCGCATCAAGATCGGCGGCGATAACAACCTCCGTATCGCCAGCATCGGCCTTGATGACCACGCCGTCGCGGGTATCGACGAATGTATCGCCGATCGACACCGCACCCTTTGCAGGGACGACGTAGAGTGCGCGGCCAG
The DNA here is from genome assembly GCA_965222395.1 of Rhodospirillales bacterium. Lineage (GTDB taxonomy): Bacteria > Pseudomonadota > Alphaproteobacteria > Rhodospirillales > Casp-alpha2 > UBA4479. The sequence continues at coordinate 57,400 of OZ244947.1, read as the reverse complement.
CATCGAGGACGTGGCGTGCTTCCTGGCCTTGCACAATAGTTGCGCCGAGGACGGCGCTGTCGGCGTGGATCAGTAAAGCATCCGAACCCGCATGAATTTGCCGACCGGATGCCAACGGGACAAGTTCGCCGGATCGGTCGCTTTTCGGAAACTCGCGGGCATCCCAACGCGGCTTGTGCCCCTCCTCGTCCGGCATGATCCAAATTTGGAATATCCGCGTCACCTCGTCCTCGAGGTTGAACTCGGAGTGAACGATGCCCGTGCCGGCGCTCATCACCTGTACGTCGCCGGCCTCAGTACGGCCCTTATTTCCAAGGTTGTCCTGGTGCGTAATGGCACCATCGCGGACAAAAGTGATGATTTCCATATCTTTGTGCGGATGGAAGTCGAAACCCGTCCCCGGCTGGATCGTGTCGTCGTTCCAGACGCGGAGCGGCCCAACGCCCATGCGCGATGGATCATAGTAGTTGGCGAAGCTGAAATGGTGCTTGGCGTTCAGCCATCCATGGTTGGCGCCACCAAGGCTATCGAATGGGATCGTTGTGATGTTCATTTTTCTTCTCCTTTTTCCATCAAGTAACGTCGTGATCTAGGCAGCGCGCCGACCGTGGCGCCCATGCGGCGCCAATAGGTCGAGGTCAGGTCCCACGGGCACAACACCGGTCGGATTGATGGTGCCGTGTGAGCGATAGTAATGCCCCTTGATGTGTTCGAAATCGACGGTCTCGGCGATTCCCGGCACCTGGTACAGCTCGCGCAAATATCCGCTCAGATTGGGGTAGTCGGCGATACGGCGAATGTTGCATTTGAAGTGGCCGACATAGACGGCGTCGAAACACACAAGCGTTGTGAACAATCGCCAATCCGCCTCCGTCAATCGGTCACCGACGAGGTAACGTGACCCCGATAGCCTCTCCTCAATCCAGTCGAGAGTATCGAAGAGTTTCGTGACCGCCTCTTCGTAGGCCGCTTGCGTTGTGGCGAAACCCGCCTTGTAAACACCGTTATTGACGTCGTGGTAGATACGCTCGTTCACGGCGTCGATCTCGGCCCGTAGGTCTGCGGGATAGCAGTCACCCGGCAGCGCACCGATGCCGTCAAAGGCACTGTTGAACATTCGGATGATTTCGGACGACTCGTTTGAGACGATCGTCTCTGTGACACTGTCCCACAACACCGGAACCGTCACCCGGCCCGTGTAATCACGTTTCGCCGCCGTATAGACCTGATGCATGAATTGCGCATCGGCGACCGGTCCTGATCCTTTGGTCAATTCCCAACCGTTTTCCAGCATCAGCGGATCAACCACAGTCACATCGATCATGTCTTCGAGACCTTTAAGGGCACGAAAAATCAGCGTTCGATGCGCCCAGGGGCACGCGAGGGAGACGTAAAGGTGATAACGCCCGGCAACGGCCGGAAATGCCGCTTTAGCGTCCGGCTTGATCCAATCGCGAAACGCCGCGTCTTGGCGCACGAACTTACCCTTGGTCGCCTTGGTGTCGTACCACGTGTCTTGCCAGTTTCCGTTTACGAGCAAACCCATCGGTTTTCTCCTTCCCTATCAATGCTGGTGTTAGGCTACAGCAGCCACCGTGGCGTCGATTTTCGCCGTTGCCGCCGCCAGGCCCTCGGCACGCGGCTCCGGCCCCATGTCCAGACCGTTCGCGGCAATAATGTTCACGGACTTAATGCCGATGAACCCGAAGATATGTCGCAGATAACCCGACTGAAAATCAGCCGGATGCGGGTCGGCCGGATCGCCGTCACCGTATTGACCGCCACGGGTCGACACGACATAGACGGGCTTGTCGTCCAACAGGCCATGAGGCCCCGTCGCCGGATCGTAGCCGAACGTCTTGCCAGGCCGCGCGATATGATCGATCCACGTGCGCAGCGCGCCGGTAATCGTAAAATTATGCATCGGCGAGCCGACAACGATGGCATCGGCCTCCGTCAATTCTTCGATCATCGCGTCCGACGCCGCGACGGCGGCGGCCTGACGTTCACTGAGGCTTTCTGGATTACGGCGCAGCGCGTCGATCAATTCATCGTCCAGATGCTCGGGCGGGTTGCCGCCAATATCACGGTGAATGATCCGGGCATCGGGGTGTTTCGCGGCCCAAGCTTCGACAAACTGGTTAGTAAGGTTCCGGGATACGGCGTCTTTGCGGGGGCTGGTGTCGATGACGAGTAGCGTGTTCATGGCGATTTCCTTTCAACGGCGTGAATGAGTTCAAAAACGTTGAGGGGAAGATAATCAGCATCCTTGAAAAGAACAATTATGCAATATATGAACTTATTGTTCGTTTAATTGAACAATAGGAAATCAGATGAGCATGGATCCCTTGGATGGCGTCAGCGTTTTTACCGCCGTCGTTGATGCTAGAAGTTTTTCTGGCGCCGCACGTGATTTGCGACGCTCCAAGGCGGCGGTCAGCACTCAAATCCAACGCCTCGAAGATCGGCTCGGCGTTCGTTTGCTCAACCGAACAACACGAAAAATTTCGCTGACCGACGAGGGGCGCGCCTACTACGAGCATTGCCGCCGCATTATGGCCGAAGCCAAAGAGGCAGAGGAAGCCCTGCACAGCCGAACCTCCGAGCCGCGCGGCCTGTTACGTGTCAATGCACCGATGTCGTTTGGTGTCTTGCACCTCGGTGCCGCCGTCGCCGAATTCATGGACCAACATCCCGAGTTGGAGATCCAACTGGTTCTTAACGACCGGCAAGTCGATCTCGTCGAAGACGGCTTCGACATGGCAATCCGCATCGCGCGCTTGCCGGATTCAAGCCTGATCGCACGGCGCCTGGCGCCCTGCCGTCGGGTCGTCATCGCGAGTCCCAGTTATTGGGATCGTCACGGCCGCCCCACACACCCCGATGAATTATTGAACCATGAAGCGTTGATCTACGACTATTTGGCCGAGCCGGGAGTCTGGCCATTCAAGGGACCGGAGGGACCGTTCGACGTCACGGTATCGGGACGTCTTCGCGCAAATAACGGCGAAGTATTGCTGGCCGCCGCCCGTGCCGGTCTGGGTATCGACTATTCGCCGACGTTTTTCTGCTGCGATGACTTAATCGACGGAAGTCTCGAACCGGTGCTGGGCGACTTCGAGGCCGATCCAATCTCGGTGTACGCGGTGTATCCTCATCGTCGGCATCTGACGACGCGCGTCCGCACCTTCGTCGATTTCTTGTCCGATCGGTTCGGTGAGCGCCCCTATTGGGACGATTGGGCAAGTTGATAGACCGCGTTTTAACGCCCTTCGCGCCACCAGGCCAGGCCGGCCAAGGATATCCCCAGAACGACGACCAACCACCACGGCGCCAAGGGCACGCTGGTCACACCGGTGACGGCAAAGGCCTCATTGCGGGTCAAGCCGATCCAGCCGTTGCCGTGGCTTTGCCGACCGGCCTGGACCCCGCGAATATCCGGCATGCCATCGACCAACCAACGCGCGCTGCCGGCGGCGGCCGAGGCCAGTCGTTGAACCGGCCCGTCGGTCGCACGCAAATCCGCCAACTCCAACGGGTTCAAAGCACCCGCCGGCGCCAAAGCGATCCGATCACCCGCCTCGACCCGGTACAATCCGATCTCGTCAACCGGAAGGCGTCCAACGGCAATGCCGGCCGCTTCGGGCGACAGCACGAGGGCTTGTCGCGTGCCGCTCGGGCTTTCCAGAACCACTTCGGTCTCGCCGGGTGTCAGGCTCCGGCTTTCGATGCGGATTTCACCGTCTTTGACCTCGGCAAATAGGCCCTGTTCGTCCAACTCCGGCTCTTTCATCAACCAGTGTGCGACCCGGCGCATCAGTTCCGCTTGCGGGCCGCCGCCATCATAGCCGCGCGCCCAGAGCCATAGATGATCGCTGGCAAACAGGGCGACACGCCCCTCATCGATCCGTTGCATGATCAGCAACGGATTGCCCTGGGCCCCGTTCATCAACGTCGGCGCGGCGCTCGCCGTCACCGCGATGTGCCGATACCACGCACCCCATGTGGGGTCCAAGTCGTCACGCCCGGGCACGACGGCACCCGGCAAACCACTTGTTACAGGATGACGGTGACCGAGATCGCTGATTCGTGGCTTGAAGCGATCCTGAAGAATGCGCCCGGTCGGTTCCGCAGGCAGAATGTCCGACAATGGCGTCCGCGACAGCGATCGCAAACCGGCGTATTCGGGCCCCACCGCCAACATCACCGCACCGCCGCCCCGCACATAATCGGCGATGTTTCGAAAGTACGACGGCGGCAGCACGTCGCGCACCATATAGCGGTCGAAAACGATCAAATCGAATTCGTCAATTTTTTCCTCGAACAGTTCGCGCACGGGGAACGCGATCAGGGAAATTTCGTTCAAAGGCGTGAAGTCATTTTTCTCCGGCGGGCGCAGAATCGTGAAGTGCACCAAGTCGACTGACGGATCGGATTTCAAGAGATTGCGCCACGTCCGCTCGCCAGCATGCGGTTGGCCAGAGACCAACAGTACCCGTAACCGATCGCGCACCCCATTGACGGAAACAACCGCCTTGTTATTGACAGTCGAAAGTTCGCCTTCCTTGGCCTCAGCCTCAATCTCGATGAACGTGGCACCCTCGTGCTCCAACGTTAGGTCGTAGGTGATTTCCTCGCCGGCCGTGACCGAAAAACGTTCTCGCTCTTCGCCGTCGATGCGCACCGCAACCGTGACCAGTTCGCCATTTGTCGCGGCGCCTGTGTCCTGGTCCTCGACGCGATAGCTAACCGTAACATCGTTGCCGACGATCCCGTAGCCAGGTGCGTCGGTAACCGTCAGCCGCCGGTCGGTTTCGTCTTTATCCCCGGTCACGAGCACATGCAGCGGGCCGGGCAAGCCGCCATCCGAAACAGTATCCGCGTCGTGGACTTGGCCGTCCGTTACAATCACCGCCCCGGCAAACCGCGAACCCGGTAGATCACCCAGGGCTTCGGTGACAGCGGCGGCAAGGCGCGTCCCCTCTTGGTCACGTCCCGCCTTGCCGTCGGTAACGGTGACCGTCCGGACTTCCATATTGCCCAGCGCCTCCAATGACGACGACAAGTCGGCCACGGCCACGGCCGTTCGGGCACGCCGGTCCCCGACACGTTGACTGGATGTGTCGTCGACGACGATCAGCGCAATATCGGTTTCCGCCGTGCGGTCTTCGACGCTTACCCTTGGATTGAGCAACACCAGGACCAACGCCGCCAAAAGAAGACCGCGCGCCACAACGCCCCGCATGCCGGCGCGAAAAACCTGCGCCAGCAGCATAACCATGCCGGTCACCGCCAAACCGCCGATCAACACCGGCGATATCGCCGGGTTCCATAGGACTTCCGCCGTCATTGGCCGAGCCTCTTGATGATCGCTGGCATGTGGACCTGATCGGCTTTGTAATTACCGGTGAGGACATACATCACCAGATTGATACCAAATCGGAACGCCATCTCGCGCTGCCGCTCTCCACCTGGCACCACCGGGAACAGAGGGCGCTGGTTTTCATCCATTGCCCAGGCAGCGGCCCAATCACTCGACCCGGCAATGATCGGCGATACGCCATCGTTGACCCGTTCGCCGGCCCGTTCGACCCATAACTGTCCTCCGCCATAACGGCCCGGGAAATCATCCAACAGATAGAACGCTCGGGTCAGCACATGCGGCGGTGCCACCGGCACCAAGGGCGGCAAATCCAATCGGTTGACGATTTGGCGTAACGCCGATGCCTGGGCACTGCCACCCCGCTCTTGGGTGTCGAACAGAACGGTGCCGCCGTTTCGCAAGTATTCCTTTACCGCCAGCGTTGCCACATCGTCGAGGTCGTAATCGGGTGTGATGGGCCAATAAATAAGCGGAAAGAACGACAACTCGTCACGGCCCGGTTCAACCGCCTGCGGCGGGCCAAGTTCCGCAGCCGTGCGACGCGCCAACATGACAGTCAGTCCATTCAGCCCCAGGGCACTGACATCATCGACGCGGCTGTTGCCGGTCCGAAGATACGCCATCCGTGTTTCAAGGCTGTTTTCCGCGGCGAAGACCTCGTCAGCTTGCGCCGGCGACCCTGCCCACGAAATGGTCAGAAAAAGCGCCAATCCCGCCGCGGCCGCGGCACGTCCCGCCGTCCGGCGTCCGCCCGTCCGCACCCATAATCCCGCCGCCATATCGGCCAGGAAAAGAACGAGTGCCAGCGTAAACAGTAAACCCGTCAAATCCCGTTCCGCCGGGCGTACATACGCTGCCTCCGACCATCCAGGCGCCACGGGCAGCGGCGCCATAGTCGGCATCGATGTCGTCAAATTGAACGCACGGCGCAAGTCGCCGGCGGCATAAATGCCGGGTGGATTGTGCTGGGTTACGGGATCGGTATCGATCGCGGACGCAGAAATCGGCTGTGCGGTGGCTGGCGGCGCGTCCAAGCGGGCAAAGCCGTCTAAGGTCCGTTCCGGCGCAAGCGGAACCGCGTTCAAACCGCTCTCTACGCCCCGTCCCAGTGCCGACAGGCGTCGCATCATTTCAACGAACAAGCCACTTAGTGGCAAATCAGACCAGGTCGCGTTCGGCGAGGTATGGAACAGAACCACCCAACCATTGTCGCGGCGTGCCGCCGTCACTAACGGCGTCCCATCCTCCAACGCTGCCCAGGTCTTCTGGGCAAGGTCGGGTGCAGGTTGCGCAAGAACCTGGCGGCGGATTCGAATATCACCAGGGATTGCAAGCCCGGCGAACGGCGTTTCCGCGGCAAACCCTTCCAGGCCCATCGGCTGCCGCCAAGACATGGCGCCGCCGATGATTCGATCACCTCCACGCAACGTCACCGGCAGTAAAGGTTCCGGCGGACTGCCGGGAACGGCTTCGGAGGTTCGGCGCGCCAAAGACGGTCCGGCAAACCGAACCAAAATTCCGCCGGCCGATATCCAATCGCCGATTGCCGCAACGTCTTGTGGCGGAATTTCAAAGGCATCCGGAATCACCAGCATGGACATCGGGGCCTCGAACAGCGCCGTCAACGTGCCCGTGCGGACCGTCGTGCTGCCCTCCAACGCTCGGCGGATGTAATAACTGTTGCTCAACAACGGCTGCGCAGCGGCCGCACCGTCCAGGTCGACGATGCCGACGGGGCGACGGCGCCACCGTTGGTCCAACAAGACAACTGCACCCACGTGTGCGCCCGAGCCAATTTGCACTTTCTCGATACGATTCAAGATTTCCGTTGGTGCCGACAACGTCGCCTCGGCGACCGTCTCACCAGCGGCAAAAGACGGCGTCACGACCGCCTGCACGCGCCCTTCGTCATCGAGCCCTCGAACTTCAACATCTTCCGATGCGCCGAGCGGATACGGTCTTTCAACGCGGACAATCAACCCAGTGGTATCTGAGACTGGCGGCCGCAGCACCGTTACCGGTAACCCGTCCGTGCCGTAGACGGTGACTCGGCCCATCGCCTGCAATCGCTCGGAAAGTGGCGTCACACCGGGACCGTCAAGGCCGTCGGAAAGCCAGCGAACATCGGCGAGGCCGTTGAAATTATCGCCCCAATCGGCCAACGCCTGAGCCGCTTGCCCCCTGTCCGTCGGCCACGGCATCGGGATCGCTTTGGCGATCTCGGCTCGAATTTCGTTCGGTCCGGGCGCGCGGACCACAATTGCGCTACCATCCGACGGCGGCGCGGTCATCAGCAACACAACCTGCCGACCTGCGCGACTCGCCCGATCCGCAAGGGCCGATGCGACGTCGCGCCGCGTTTCCCAGCGCGCCGCCGACGCCCAGCCATTGTCGACGACGAGTACCAGCGGGCCATTTACGCCCGAGTTCCGTTCCGCATTCCACATGGGCTGGGCCGCCGCAAAGATAATCAGAGCTGCAATCAACAAGCGAAGGAGCAGCAGCCACCATGGTGTCTGTGCCGATGTCTCGCGTTCCGTCGTCAGACCGAAAAGCAACCGAATGGGCGGGAACAACACGCGCTTTGGAACCGGCGGCGTCAGCCGCAACAACCACCAAATCGCGGGTAAAACGACAAGCGCCGCAAGCGCCCAAGGCGCTGCAAATGCAAGGGGGCCCAACGACATCATGTCAGCGTTGCTCCCGATGGCTAAGACCCAGATAGAGGGTCATCAATGCAGCCTCCGGCGATTGATCCGTCCGATGACGCGTGTATCCCCAGCCCGCGGCCCGCGCGAGCGACTGCACCCCGTCGATATGCGCCGAGAAAATATCCTTGTAGGTTCCTGCGACGGTCTCGACATTGCCAATCACGGCACGCCCCTCACCTTCCGGTCCTTCGAACTGGACACGTCCGTCATACGGAAACGTTTCCTCAATCGGATCAATGATATGCACTAAATGACCACGGACACCATGATGTGCATACGCATTCACGGCGATTCGGGTCTGCTCTATGTCAGACAGGAAATCGCCGAACAAAATCAAGCGCCCATGCCGCGGCAGCAGTTCAAAGGCGGGCAAGCCATCGGCGACGAATCGCCCTGTCTCGATTTCGTTCCATAATCGCGTCAATACTTGCCGCCCCGCGGCGGGTGTTGCGCCCGTGCCAAGCAATGCCACATGCTCACCACCTCGGATTAACAACGATGCCAAGGCCATCAATAGAAGATCCGCTCGCTCCCGCTTCGTCGTGCCGACGGAGTCCGATCCGAATGCCATGGATTCCGACCCGTCCCGCCACAACCAGACGCTTTGCGCGGCCTCCCATTCCGTTTCACGGATGAAGACACGGTCATTCTTCGCCGATTGCCGCCAATCGATACGCTGCACGGTATCGCCCGGTTCGTAACGCCGGAACTGCCAGAATGTCTCGCCTTGACCGACACGGCGACGTCCGTGAACACCCTGCGAGACCGTATTCGCCACCCGGTTCGCCGCCACCAACAATGGCGGCAGGCCGGCGGCGAGTGCCTCGGCTTCGTTATGTGCGTGGGCGACCCGGTCAGCCATGCAGAGTTAGCCGATCCGCGCGCGGAGGGCGTCGATAACTTCTTCGAGGGTAACGCCCTCGGCCCGCGCCGCGAAGGTCAACGCCATACGATGGCGCAGAATGGGGTGGGCGAGCGCCAAGACGTCCTCAACACTGGGCGATAATCGACCTTCAACGACAGCACGCGCACGCACACCCAACATCAGTGCCTGTGACGCCCGGGGACCGGGGCCCCAGGACACATTCTCTTGGACCGTGGCAAGGTCGGACGATTCCGGACGACCAGCACGGACCAACGTCAAGATCGCTTCCGTCACCGATTCCCCGACCGGAACGGAGCGGACCAGCCGCTGCGCGGCCATGAGGCTATCTGCATTCAAAACCTGTCCCGGCGGCACGTCTTCCGTACCCGTCGTCTTAACGAGGATCATGCGTTCCGAATCCAAGTCCGGATACTCAACATTTACCTGCATGAAAAATCGGTCGAGTTGCGCCTCCGGCAATGGGTAGGTGCCTTCCTGCTCCAACGGGTTTTGAGTTGCCAGAACGTGGAACGGACGCGGAAGGTCATGGTATTCACCTGCGACCGAGACACGTTTTTCCTGCATCGCCTGTAACAATGCCGACTGTGTTCGCGGGCTGGCACGGTTAATCTCGTCGGCCATCAACAACTGGGCAAAGACCGGCCCCTTGATGAAGCGAAATGTCCGCCGCCCGGCATCGGTCTCTTCAAGGACTTCAGAGCCGAGAATATCAGCGGGCATCAGGTCCGGCGTAAACTGCACACGTTTATCGTCCAGCCCAAACACCGTGCCGAGGGTTTCGACCAATCGCGTCTTGCCCAATCCCGGAACGCCGATGAGCAGAATATGTCCGCCCGCCAGCAAGGTGACGATACTCTCTTCGACGACTTGCTCTTGGCCAAAGATCGCTTGGGCGACGGCAGCGCGCGCGGCAACCATTTTTTCCGCCAACGCCTCGACCTCGGCGACGGGGCCCGGCCGGCCACCGGAAGCTGATACATTTTCGGTTGTTGTCTCAGTGGTCGCTGTCACGGCGCTTCTCCTTTATCCTTAAGTCTAAGAGCGTAGCGGATGACGGACATGGGCGAAAAGACGGAAAATATTACATTTGGGTCAGGGGTGCCCGGAACAGCGGCGGCTCCAATCGGAATCACCCTGCAGCCCAGGCAACGTTTGTGCGGCGATATCGGCATGCGGATAGATGCGAATGGGGTCTGGTACTACCGCGGATCCGCGATTGAGCGCGAAAGCTTGGTCAAATTATTTGCATCCGTGCTGCACCGCGATTCGGCAGGTGATTACTGGTTGATCACGCCTGTTGAGGTGGCACCGGTCGCCGTCGAAGATGCCCCGTTCATTGCCGTGGAAATGCGCTCGGACGCCGGCTCGCCGCCCGCCTTGTCGTTTCGAACCAATATCGATAGTTGGATCACAGTGGCTGAAAACCGGCCGATCCGCGTCGATATCGAGCCGAAATCCGGCGCGCCAAGCCCTTATATCAGGGTCGCCGACGACGGGACAGAGGCGCGGCTGTCACGAAGCGTCTTTTACGAGCTTGTGGATCGGGCGAAAGAGACCGATATCAATGGAGAGATTCAATTAATTGTTGAGAGCGCCGGCGGAAATTTTGTCCTAGGATCGGCGCGGGAGGAATAATGAATCCCTTGGTCATTGCCGAACGCCTTGACGGCTCATTCGACAGCTTCGGCATTCGGACATCGCGCGGCGATCACGACCTTAACCCTGGCATGGCACCCGGTGAGGTTCTACGTGAAGCTGCGGTCTTAGTGCCGATCGTCGCACGCACCAGCGGCGCTACCTTGATGCTGACAAAGCGAACGGATCATCTAGATCACCATCCGGGCCAGATAAGCTTCCCCGGCGGCCATATCGAACCGGATGACGGCTCCGCCGAAGCCGCCGCGCTTCGCGAAGCAGAGGAGGAAGTCGGCGTTCGCCATAACGAAGTCGAGATTATCGGCCGTTTGGACCAGTACATAACCCGAACCGGTTTCTCGGTCGTCCCCGTTGTCGGCTTGGTACAGTCGGACTACACAGTTGATCTTGATTCCTTTGAAGTGGCCGAGGTTTTTGAAGTCCCGTTGTCGTTCCTGCTGGATGACGCCAATCACAAGCGCGATCAACGCATTCATAAAGGCGAGACGCGCGAGTTTTACGCAATGCCCTATGGCGACTATTACATATGGGGCGCCACCGCGGGCATGATTCGAAATTTGTACGACGTAATCGCCTCGCCAGAGAGTTGAACCGAAGGACGCATCGCTGTGTTTCGATTAATCGTTACCTATGTTCTCCCCCTCCTGGGTCCATTGCTGCTGTACCTTGCGTGGAATGCATTCGCACGAGCGCGGGCGAAATCGACCGGCGGAGAACCGCCGGCGCTCCACAAAGGCATGGTTTTTTGGTGTTTGGTCGCCGGATTTGCCTTGCTCGTGACCGCCTTGGTATCACTGGCAATCATCGGCGGCGACGAACCGGACAGCGGACAGTATATATCCCCGCGCTTTGAGGACGGTCGGATCGTGCCCCCGCGGTTCGAGCCTGCACCGCAATAGTGATCGCTATCGACGCGACCCAAGCGCCAATCGGCAAACGCGACCCCGAGCCATGGATCACGGCACCGGAAACAGTAGCCGTGATGTCGGCCCTCAGCGGCGACGGTACGGATGCGCGTTTTGTTGGCGGTTGCGTGCGCGATGCCATTGCCAAAAGACCCGTCAAGGATGTCGACATCGCCACACCTGACACGCCGGACCGCGTGTCAGCAAAGCTCAATGATCATGGCATTCGTACGATCCCGACGGGTCTGGATCATGGCACGGTCACCGCCGTCGTTGGAGAAAGGACGTTCGAAATCACGACCCTGCGTGAAGATGTCGAACCGCTCGGCCGGCGCGCTGTCGTTGCATTCACTGACAATTGGATTGTCGACTCGGCCCGACGCGATTTTACGATCAACGCCATGTCTGCGACTCCCGAGGGCGATGTGTACGATTATCACGAGGGCATCCCCGATTTGGCCCACGGTCGCATCCGGTTCGTTGGTCGCGCAGAAGATCGCGTCCGGGAAGACTACTTGCGCATTCTAAGGTATTTCCGATTTTACGCGCGATACGGTCGGCCGCCGTTCGATACCGAGGCATTCAATGCGTGCCGGAAGTATGCTGTGGAACTGGCCAATATATCGGCAGAGCGCATTCGCCACGAAGTCCTTGGCATACTCGCCGCGACCGATCCGGCGGAAACCTTTGCGATGATGCGGGACGCCAACGTCCTGGCGACTATTCTGCCGGAGGCAACCCAAATCGGGCGGTTGAGAGCAAAGGCATGGCTGGCCTCGCGCGGTGTGGTTATCGACGGATTGACCCCCGAACCGATCCGCCGCTTGGCCGCTGTCCTCGACCCCGAGACTGACCCCATGAGCGTGGCATCGCGTCTTCGTTTGTCGAACCGCGAAAGCGCACGGCTTGCCGATATGATGGGTTTGGTCCCCGAGATGCGGGACGTCCCGACGGTCGCAGAAACAAAACTGTTGATCCACAAACATGGCGCCGAAGCGGTCGCAGATGCCGGCCTGATCGCGTGGGCGGAAAGGTTGGCCGATGTCGCCAAACTACCCAGTGCCGAGACCGCCGCGCGACGAGAACAACTGGAGACTGCATTTGCATGGTCGCCACCGGTCTTTCCCATCGGCGGCAAGGATGCACAGGCCATCGGTCTGCCACGAGGTCCGAAAATCGGCACCGCGCTCCGCCGTGTCGAAGATTGGTGGGTGGAGTCGGGGTTTGCCGCCGATCGAGACGCATGTCTAGGAAAATTACGAGAAGTCGCCGCCGAGATGAATGAAAAGGACAAGCGCCGATGACCGAGTTACGCATTTGTTTTATCGGCGACAGTCTGGTCCTCGGAACGGGCGATGACGACTTTCTAGGGTGGCCAGGCCGTGTCATGCAGCGCGAGCGACAAGCGGGGCATGATGTCACACCGTACAACCTTGGCATCCGCGGCGACACGACGACGATGATCGAGGCCCGGTGGCGAGCCGAAGCCGAAGCCCGCCTGCCATCCGAAAACCCTCGGGCATTGGTTTTTTCATTTGGCTGCAACGATATGGCGATGGACGGCGGCCAACTGCGCAATACACCCGAAGACGCTGTAGCCTCGGCGCGACGCATGATAGCCGAGGCCCAGGAATGGCTGCCGACGCTCTGGATTGGGCCGATGCCGGTCAACGATGACGACATGCCGTTTTCGTCGGCACCGGGGCGCCAACGATATCTTTCTTCCAGCCGCAATGTTCAATTGTCTGACATGTTCGAAGACGCTGCCGCAGAGCTTGGCGTGCCGTACCTCGACCTATTTACGCCGCTGATGGCGAACTCCGATTGGCCGCAGTATTACATCAAGGGTGATGGCGTACATCCAACACGCGAGGGATACGCCACCATTGCCGAACATGTCATCGGCTGGGATGCCTGGCGGGCTTGGTTTGACACATGAGCGACGAAATCGACGCTTTGATCGAAAACGAAATACTGACACTCACGTCTGCCCGCGGCATCGGTAAAACCATTTGCCCGTCCGAGGTCGCGCAAGCGATAGATCAAACCGAGTGGCGGCGCCTGATGAAACGCGTTCGCCACATCGCCGCATCGCTTGCGAAGTCCGAAAGGATTGCCATTTACCGCAAAGGCAAGGTCATCGACCCGGATGAAATCAAAGGCGTTATTCGGCTGGGGTTGCGACCCGAGACGTCAATCCGCCCATAACGGCGCGCAAAATACCGTAAGCCGCATCATCGATTTTTAAACATGACAATGCCGCTTGTCCTGGGGCCGGTCCCAAACGGACCACGCGCGCGCGAATGTCGACCGGCGCCGGCGGATGCGCCTGACGGTACGCATCCTCGTCCACCAATCCGTCGATCCGCACAAGAGCACCCGGGCTCATTTTCCCAGAGGGATCCTCAACGACCAACCCGCCGAAGCTCCATTCAACCGAATGGAAAACACTATCACCGATCCGCGCGTACAATTGCGGCACGCGCAGGCGCTGATACTGTCGGCGTTCCATTTCTCCACCGCTGAAATGAATCATCGTCTTCCCCAGGTCTGACGGCAGTGTGATAGATTTATGAGCGATTTTTGACGGTATTGACTGTGACGGCGGTCACGCATCGGGCACAAAAACCTGGCCGGTCATTAACGGCCGAGCCGTACGATAGACCGTGCAGCTTCGCGCAGACACCTCCCCGTCGCCGGAAACGGCAACATCGGCATCAACGGGCAGCACGCCCGACGGATTGCACAAACGAATATCGCCTGCGGCATCGCCGATGATCGTTGCCGGCACGCTGCCGGGTATACGGCACGCGACACCCAGACACATCGCACCGGTTAGCGGCAGTGCCCGGTGCACCTGACCCATCGAGATGATGCGCGCGGACAAGTCCGAGCCGTCGGCGTCCAATTTTTCACCAGACAAACTAACGCTCTCACCGGGTGGTCCGACAATCCCAATTTTCGGGTTCCCCAGAGATGTTGTCTCGGACGTTGACGCAAGCCCCATCGCGACGGCAGCCACGCGGCGAACAGCATCCATCGACCTCATAAACTCCGTATCACCTTCCAACTCGGCAACGCTTTCGGCTGCTGTCTTGCCGAACCGCTTGGCAGCGACAAATACCACTGCATTCGATGCGTCGACGCAGCTGGCTTCGACAGTCCCGACACCTGGAACTTCCAGCACATCGGTCGGCTGACCGGTCGGCAGCAGTGCACCCGAGGTCGCCCCGCCAGGATCCATGTAGTCCAACCTGATCTTCGACCCCGCGCCACCGACACCGGGAATTGTAAAATCACCCGATGGCTGAAACACCCCGTCTTTGACCTCAAACGTCGCCTTGTAGATCTTTCCGGTGTTCGTGTTGTGTACCGCCACGGTCTGCCATCCGTCTTTCGCCGGCACCATGCCCGTGTCGACTGCAAACGGCCCTATCGCCGACGACAAATTGCCGCAAGTGGCGGAATAATCAACCTCCGGGGCATCGATGACCACTTGCGCGAAGGTGTAATCGACATCGGCGCCGGGAACGCTCGCCGGCCCGACAATCACGGCTTTCGATACCGATGAGACCCCGCCACCCATGCCGTTTAGTTGGCGGCCGTAAGGATCCGGGCTGCCCAGGGCTTCGACAAAAATTCGGTCCCGCGCAACTGGGTCGTCGGGCAGCGCGTCGTGACGGAAAAACACTCCTTTAGAGGTTCCGCCCCGCATGAATACCGCGTCGAAGGATCGTTGTGCCATGCATCGAATCTAATCGGCCAAAACGCCCGAGGCAACGGCGGGTCAAACAGCGGGGATCAAGCCCGCCATTTCAACCAGCATGATATCCCGCCGCGTTTTCAGTGACACATACACAAATCGGACATCCGTCCGCTGTCGCACCATGTGACCGGGATAGGGTTGATATATCAAATCAGGTGAACCGAACGCGGGCGAGGCGGTCGCAACCTGAAATGCGTCTTCGACTGTCACGTCGACCAACTTAAGCGCCGGACCATCAATCTCATCTTCAATTTCGAAAGGAATCTTTGCCAGCCTCAAAAAACCTGTTTTGTCTTCCGCGGCCCGGAAGCCTGGGATGAAGTTGTCAATCCAATCCTGTACGGCGTCGTCATGGGCTATAGTGTTCGATGCACCGATGGGATGCGAATGAAGATGATCGACGTGACCGACATGGTTATGATCTTTGTCGACATGCGGATGAGGATGTCCGTCGTGTGGCATATTCCGCTCCCTTAAAACGTTTTCGGCTTGTCGATGATGTGCTTGTGCGCGCCCATTTTCCCATGCGCCACCAAGGTGCCGAGAACATCAACAATCACCCGGGTCGCGAATAAGGATGTGATATCTGACGTATCATAAGGCGGCGAGACCTCAACGACCTCGAGGCCGCACAGTCCCTCGGCGGCGACCTTGCCGACCAACGCAAGCACTTCGCGCGGTAGAAACCCACCGGGTTCCGGCCAGCCCGTTCCGGGAACAAACCCGCAATCGACACAATCGATGTCAAAACTCATATAGACAGCGTCGGCGCCGTCCCACGCTTTTTCCAACGCGATCTCGGCCACTTTGTCTATGCCGAGTTCCTCGACATCCGACATGGAGATGATGGTGGTATCTCGTTTGCGGGCCTCAACGACAGCCTCGCGTGGAACCTGCCAACCGCCTATGCCGATCTGTACCAGGTTCGTCGCCGGCACATTCGGCATATTGGTGGCATGGAACCAAGGCGTTGTGTGCATCCGCTCGTCCAGGTCTTTTTCCTGTATATCCGCGTGGCGATCGAAGTGGATGATTCCGATGGTCTTGGACGTGCACTCGGCGATCCCCCGGACGGTCGGAAAGCCGATCGAATGGTCTCCTCCAACGATAATCGGCATAGCGCCAGACGAAAAGACATGGCTCATCGCCTTACTGATCTGGTCGAAAGACTTTTCGATATTGGCCGGGATCGTGAACACGTCACCGGCATCGCAAAGGGTCATCTGTTCGCGAAGGTCCACGCCCATTTCATAGTTATAAGGCGTGTAGAGCGCGGAAATGCGGCGCACCCCTTGCGGACCGAACCGGGTTCCCGGTCGATAGGTCGTGCCCCCGTCGAACGGCACACCCAGCACTGCCGCGTCATAGTTGGCGACGTCGCGCACATCTTCGACGTACGGCGCCTTTAAGAACGTATTGATACCCGCATAATGTGGCAGTTCGCCCCGGGCGAACGTCGGAATCGATTTGTCCTCGATGCTGTCGGCACCAGGCAGACCGACTTTCAAGGCCCATTCCCGTTCCTTCGCCCAACCGTCGCCGGGAAGGTCTTCTTCCTTTAGCGCAGCCTGCCAGCCTTTGAGCTGCATTTTGTCAAAGTCTGGATGATGCGCACGTCGCGTGTTCGCCGATGATCGTGATGCACCAGCGACACGCCGCCGACGGGCCTGAAAGTCATTGAACAGCATGGGATGTCACCTTTTCGTTGAGAGAATTGAAATCGATATCGGGGGCGTCGGTTAGCGGCAAATCGTAGGTGATCGTCGCGCCATACGCAGTCGGGTTGTGTGGATCCCAGCGCGGCTTGTCAAAGACGAGCAACCGCGTACCGAGGCGAAACCCTTCATGCAAATCATGGGTCACCATGAAGATCGTCATGTTTCGGGATTTCCAAAGGCCCAACATAATTTTGTGCATGTCGGCCCGGGTTCCGGGATCGAGTGCGCCGAATGGTTCGTCCAGCAATAAGACCTTGGGTTGGGCAAGCAGGGCCTGCGCGATCGCCAAGCGCTGCTGCATCCCGCCGGAAAGTGATTTCGGGAAGAGGTTGCGGGCATGCGTTAGACCGACGCCAACGAGCATCTCTTCGACGTCGTCGAGGGCCTTCCGCCGCGCCGTGCCAAACAATCGTCCGGTCACGGCGGCAGCTCGGAACTCCGCATTCAAGATCAGATTATCTGCGACGGTTAAATGCGGGAAGACGGAATAGCGTTGAAACACGACGCCTCGATCTGCAGTCGGCTCGTCGGCGAGCGGCGCCCCGTCCAAATCGATGGCGCCGCGGCTCGGCTGTTCCTGACTCAACAGCATGCGCAAGAACGTTGTCTTGCCGCAGCCGGACGCCCCGACAACGGCGCAGAACTCCCCCTCGTCGATTTCCAGGTTTACACGTTCCAGCACCCGAACATCATCGTACGTCTTGTGCACATCGCGGACGGAGATCAGGCTCATAGGCTACTGCCGTCTGCCTGCCAGCGAAACGCCCGTTGCGCCATGTGCTTGAGCAGAAAGTCCATTACGAACGCCAGCAACGTAATCCAGACCACATAGGGAATGATCACATCCATGGCGAGGTAACGGCGAACGAGAAAAATGCGATAACCTAGTCCCTCGGTGGCGGCAATGGCCTCCGATGAGATCAAGAACAGCCACGCCGGGCCAAGTGACAGCCGCAGCCCGGCGACCAGACGCGGTAGCGCGTGCGGCAAGGCGACGCGGATGACAATCTGCCACGTGCTGGCACCCAGCGTCTGCGCCTTAATCAGTAATTCTTCGGGTAACTGCGCAACATGAAACGCTAAATCCCGCACCAAGAACGGTGCGATACCAATGACGATCAACACCACCTTTGACACTTCGCCGAGGCCAAACACGATGAACAAGATCGGCAACACCGCCAACGGCGGCACCATACAGATGACCGTGACGATCGGCGCTAGTCCGGCGCGCATCAGCGGCAATAATCCGATGGATATTCCAAGGGTCAAAGCGAGCGCGATTGAAACGCCGATCCCCATCCCAAGGCGCTGCAAGCTCGCCGCCGTGTCTTCCCACATCACGTACTCGCCGCGGCGGCGATCCGGCTCGAACGCCAGGCGCTCGACCGCATCGGCGATGGCCGCCGGCGACGGCAACAATTTGTCATTAGGGTTTTCGGCCAGCCGAGCATCGGAGGCGACCAAATACGCGGCAAGCAACAGGACGAACGGCAGGGCACCCAGAACAAGGGCGCCACTGCGTCCGGCCTTGCGGTTTATTAGTCGCGCCATTGACGATAACCCGGCGCGTTAAAGACCACCGTCGGCGGCCATTTCCATGTAGCTCGGGTCAAACCGGAATTTGATGTTGCCGATATCTCCAAGCGTCTTACCGCCCGGGAACTCCATGCCGACGAAGTCGGCACTCGGCGCGCCCTCACCCAGGATGCCGTGCTGAAACAGAAAGTTCCGAACCGCGTCCATCGTGGTGATCAGATCGGCGCTCTTGGTGAAGGCAACGGCCTGTGAGGGGTTATAGAACATCTCGGTCGTTGCCAATTGCGCATCGTATCCAGCTAGATCCGTACCCGATTGCTCGGCCATGTAAGTGCGCGCCTTCTTCCCTTCGGCGTTGTCCTTCATCATGATCGACATGGTCTCGTACCATGCGCCGACCAGGGCTTTGCCGAAGTTCGGATTTTCCTTCAACGTCTCGGTATTGACCACCATTAAGTCGATGATCTCGCCGGGAATGTCGGCGGACGTGTACAGCACGCTGGCACCGGGCTCAGCAGCGATCTCCGACAACAGCGGATTCCATGTCACCACCGCTTTGACGTCGTCGGTTTTGTAGGCTGCGACCATATCGGCGTCCGACGTGTTGACGACGGTGATATCCCGCTCCGACAAACCGACGCTTTCCAGTGCGCGGGCGAGCAGGTAGTGCGAGACCGATAGTTCAACCAGATTGACGTTGTTACCCTTTAAGTCCGCAACCCCGTTGCCGGCCTTCATAACGATACCGTCGTTGCCGTCCGAAAAATCCCCGACGATCAGCGCCGTACTGTCAACGCCGCCGCCAGCTGGAATCGAGAGGGCATCCATGTTCGTCATCACCGTGCCGTCGTACTTACCGGCCGTGAACTGATTGATGCTTTCGATGTAATCGTTGATTTGCGTGACTTCGATTGTGATGCCGTATTTTTCGGCCCACTTGTCGACGATCCCCGCTTCGTCGGCATATGCCCACGGCATCCATCCGACATAAATAGACCAGGCGATTTTGAAATCCGTTTTCGGCGCGGCATACGCCGATACCGACGCCAGCATCATCGCACCTGCGGCGACACTTAAGAGCCCTCTGCACAGACCTCTAATCATGAGTTCATCTCCTTGCTCATGCGAGGAAGCCTGCAATTGTATGATGACGTCACGGCGGATACAGACCCCACTCGCAGGTTGATCTCCCGGGTTTTTGCCCCGCCGTGTCCCCGGAACCTGTGGGCCCCGAAGTGCGCCTCTCGGACCAGTCACCGAATCTTCGGTCGGAACCCTAGACGCCCTGCAAATCAGTGATCAGCAAAACCCGTGCCAGAGGGGCCGCAATCCCGCACGTCAATCAATGCCATAGTTTCAATGGGTTAATGAATTCAGATCGACGGATGCCCTTAGCAAAATGGGCAATAAATAATCATCGAGAAGAATAATGATTATAAATTACTCAATCTTTAGGCCCAAAAATGAACCAAAGAATGACCCCAAGGATCGGCAACAACAGGATCAATATGATCCAAAACACCTTGGAGCCGGTACTCGCCGACGGCGCACCGACAGTCTTTACAATGGCGTAGACATTGGCGATCAGAACAATGATGCCGCCCAGGCCAATTCCTTCGAGTCCCACGTTCTTACTTCCTCTCAGTCACGGTTCACGGCCAAGCAACGTCAGGCGGAAGGCTCATCAGAATCGCCTCGACGTTCCCGCCGGTCTTGAGGCCAAACAACGTACCACGGTCGTAAAGTAGGTTGAATTCAACGTACCTGCCACGTTTGACCTTTTGCGCGTGTTTCTGTTCCGCCGTCCAAGACAGGTCCATCTTCGCCGCCGCAATTTCGGGGTATACATCGACAAATGCCTGGCCGACATCGCGGGTAAACGCAAAGTCGGAATCCCAGTCGCCCGTGTCGTGATTGTCATAGAAAATCCCGCCGACGCCGCGCGCTTCGCCGCGATGCGGCAGAAAGAAGTATTCGTCACACCACTTTTTGTACTTCGGATAAAAGCTCGGATCGTGAGCATCGCAGGCAACTTTAAAAGCTGTATGGAATTCCTCTGTCTCACCCGGGTCCGGGAACACCGGCGTCAGATCGCCGCCGCCACCGAACCAACCTTGGGTCGTGACAATCATCCGGGTGTTCATGTGGGCAATCGGTACAAGCGGAGAGCGCGGATGAATGACAACGGAAATCCCAGCTGCCCAAAACCGCGGGTCTTCCGCAGCACCTGGAATCCGAGCGCGGAATTCTTCGGAAAACTCACCGTGTACGGTTGAGATGTTCACGCCCGCTTTCTCGAACACCCGGCCCTCGCGCAGAACCGACATCGTACCGCCGCCGCCGCCGGGCCGCTCCCACGATGTTCGTTCAAACAACATGGGCGCGAAATCGCGGTTCAAATCCTGCGGCGCCGCCCGGGTTTCCAAAGCTTCGAGACGAGAACACAGAAGGTCCCGTAAATCGGCGAACCAGGTGGTCGCTTGGGCCTTGTGGTCATCGCCATAGGCTTCGTGCGTCTTCATTGTCATCACATCCGATCATTCACGACGACGGCATAGTGTTGGACACGGGCAATGCTTGCAACTGCCGCAATGCCTCGAATAGGGCAATGGCACCGGAAACGGCCACGTTCAATGACCGGACGCCGGCTGCCATCGGCAAACTGAGTCGCACATCCGCGATATCGTGCACATCGTCGGGAACACCGGCGCTTTCGCGTCCCAGCAGAAGTGTATCGGACTTCAAAAAGCCGAAATCCGGCAAAGCCACATCTCCCTTCGTCGTCAACAAAACCAAGCGACCGCCCCGCTCCGCATTCATGAATGCCTGCCAACTCGCATGCCGACGAAGCGTGAGATGATCCAGATAGTCCATACCGGCCCGCCGCATCCGTGAATCGGACAATGCGAATCCACAGGGCTCGATGACGTCGACCGGCACCCCGAAACACGCCGCTGTCCGAAAAAGGTTCCCTGCATTTTGCGGGATGTCCGGTTGGTAGAGCGCTAAAGAAAGTCCGTGAGGCGACGTGTCGACCATGTCTCATCCTCTCATCAAAATGAGCCGATACAGCGGTATGATTTCAGGCAATATTCACACTGCGAAACACTATCTAAACCCTTGCAACGCTTGGGTCATCAAGTATAACAATTCTGTGTGTCCGGCCTTGCTGGACGCCATTATTTTTTTGCCTCATAGCCCGGTATGAAACCGGTTCTTCGATGCAAAAGAACAGGGGGCGCGGCGCCAAACGTCTAGGGGAGTGATCGAATAGACCACCGGCGCCACCAGGGAGACTAAAGGCGAACGCCGCACGCGCGGCACTTGGTTATTCAATCGAGGGGAATTCCTATGAGCGAAACCGCACCGAATGCGGATCAGTCAACTGGCGGAAAGGCGGAAATCGACGAGCAAACGCGTCGTGATTTTCTGCTTTGGAGCACCATTGCCGTCGGCGCGGCCGGCACCGCGATGGCGATCTGGCCGTTCATCGATCAGATGAACCCTGCCGCCGATACGCTGGCCTTGGCCTCAATCGAAGTCGACCTCTCTGCGATCGAAGTTGGACAAAGCGTGACGGTTACGTGGCGCGGTAAGCCGGTGTTTATTCGCCGTCGGACGGAGGCAGAGATTACTGAAGCCGGCGACGTTGAGTTGACGGTGTTACCGGACCCCGAGACGGACGCAGATCGTGTTCAGAAACCTGAATGGCTGGTGATGGTAGGCGTATGCACGCACCTCGGGTGTATTCCGCTCGGCCAGAAGACCGGCGACAGCAAAGGCGAATACGGCGGCTGGTTCTGCCCCTGCCACGGTTCGCATTACGACACGTCCGGACGCATCCGGAAGGGCCCAGCACCGACCAATCTGCTGGTACCAGGATACGAGTTCCTGGATGACACCTCGATTCGGATCGGCTGAGGAGCACCGGAACAATGAGCGGACAATCTTCATTTCAATCGAACAATGCGATCGTGAACTGGGTCGAGCACCGGCTACCGGTATTCTCCTTCATGGACTCGCAACTCAACAAGTACCCAACCCCGAAGAACCTGAACTATTTCTGGAACTTCGGTTCACTGGCCGGGATCATCCTGGTTATCATGATCGTTTCCGGCGTTACGCTGGCGATGAACTATGCGGCGTCTGCGGATATCGCGTTCGACTCGGTTGATCGGATCATGCGTGACGTCAACTTCGGTTGGCTGCTGCGCTACGTCCACATGAACGGCGCACACTTCTTCTTCTTCATCGTGTACATCCACATTTTCCGGGGTCTCTATTACGGGTCGTACAAGGCACCGCGCGAGATTCTCTGGGCCATCGGGATCTTTATCTTGTTGGCAATGATGGCCACAGCTTTCATGGGATATGTCTTGCCATGGGGTCAGATGAGTTTCTGGGGCGCGACCGTGATCACCAACCTGTTCTCGGCCTTCCCGATCATCGGAGAGCCCGTTGTACAGTGGTTGTGGGGCGGTTTCGTCGTCGACAATCCGACGCTCAACAGGTTCTTCGCGCTGCACTTCCTACTGCCGTTCGTCATTGTCGGCTTGGTGTTTATGCACCTTTGGGCGCTGCACGTTCACCACTCGAATAACCCAACCGGCGTTGAGATTAAGGACGAGAAACAAGACACGATCCCGTTCCATCCTTACTACACCATCAAAGATCTTTACGGTCTCGGCGTCTTTCTCATCTTCTTTGCCTTCATCGTCTTCTTTGCACCGAACTACCTCGGACACCCGGACAACTACATTCCGGCGGATCCGTTGGTGACACCGTCGCTGATCGTTCCCGAATGGTACTTCCTGCCGTTCTACGCGATCCTGCGGGCGTTCACCGACGATTTCTTCCTCTATGCCTGGTTCCTGCAATGGTTCATGTCGGCGAAGCTGGCAGGCGTCCTCGCGATGTTTGCGTCAATCCTGATTTTACTGCTGTTGCCATGGCTGGATCGTTCACGCGTCCGCTCGTCGCAGTACCGCCCCGTCTTTAAAGTCGCATTCTGGGTATTCGCCTTGAACTGTGTCGTTCTGGGGTGGGTCGGCGGACAACCGGCGGAAGGCATTTTTGTCACGATCACGCAGTTGGCGACGACATATTACTTCTTCCACATCATCGTGCTGATCCCCGTGATCGGCGTGTTGGAACGCCCGAAACCGTTGCCTGAGAGTATCGCGGCCTCGGTAACGAACGGTTCCGACTCATCGGCACCTCAGGCGGCGGAGTAAGGACATGAGTATTTTTAAAACGTTCACTGCGACCGCTGTTGCCATTCTCATCGCCGCCGGGTCCTCCGGCGCGATGGCTGCGGGCAAAGGTCCCAAGCCGCCCTTCCAGGAATGGTCATTCCAGGGGATATTCGGCACCTACGATCAGGCTGCGCTTCAGCGAGGACTTCAGGTTTACAAGAACGTCTGTGCCAGCTGTCATGGCCTGTCGCGGATTGCGTTCCGCAATCTTGCCGACCTCGGCTATAACGACGACGAGATCAAGGCGATGGCTAGCGAATTCCTGGTTGTCGACGGTCCCGACGAAGAAGGTGAAATGTTCGAGCGCGAAGCAATTCCCGCCGACCGCTGGCCTTCGCCGTTTCCCAACAAACAGGCTGCACAATCGGCCAATGGTGGGGCCTATCCGCTTGATCTTTCGTTGATCACCAAAGCGCGTGCCGCCGGAGGCGATAGCGCGATCCGCCATTCCATGTTGCAACCGACCGGGTTCGCCATCGGCGCCGACTACATCTATGCGCTGCTGACGAGCTATCGGGAAGAGCCGCCAGCCGGAATCACAGTTGCACCGGGTCAATACTACAATGACTACTTCCCGGGTGGCCTGCTGTCGATGGCCCCGCCGCTGTTCGAAGGCGCGGTCGAGTACGCCGATGGCACCGAAGCAACGATGTCGCAAATGGCGTATGATGTTGCCACGTTCCTGACGTGGACGGCGGAGCCGGAACTGAACGCTCGCAAGAACATGGGCATTAAGGTCATTTTGTTCCTGATCGTCTTTACAGCAATGCTGTACGCCCTAAAGCGGAAAATCTGGGCCGAAATCCACTAATCAAGATCGCCGGCCAGTCTTTTCGACGAAAACGCCCCGGGGTTCCCGGGGCGTTTTTTTACGACCGGCGGCGTGGATCGGCCCATGCACTGTACGATTTGAACTTTTCCAGAACGACGGCCATGTCACTCACCGTCAATAAAGTCGGTTTCCCAACGGCGAGCGCTTTCAGATACTGCGCGGCCAAGGTTTCGATCTCGACCGCGCGTTTATAAGCATCGTCCAGATCACGACCAAGCACCAACATTCCATGATTGGCCATGAGGCATGCAAGCCTGTTGTCCAAGGCCTCAATCACGGCATCGGCGAGCTTCTCGGTCCCAAATGTCGCATAGGGTGCGCAGCGAATGTCCCGTCCGCCGCCAACCGCGACCATATAGTGAAACGGTGGAATGCCCCGCCCCAAGCATGCCAGGGTCGTCGCATTGATCGAGTGGGTGTGAAGGATCGCCCCTGCAATTGGTTTTGCCGCCATAACGCGGCAATGGAAATGCCACTCGCTCGACGGGGCGCGGTGACCGCGCAGCACTTTACCGTCGAGGTCCAGTTTGACGATATCGTGCGGCGCCATGAACTCGTAGTCCATCCCGGACGGCGTTATCAGAAGGCCGCCATCGACACGGACCGAAGCATTGCCGCTGGTGCCCTGGTTTAAGCCACTGGAATTCATCCGCCGGCACACGGCGACTATGTCCTCCCGGGCCGTATAGTCCGGCAGATCGGCGTCGGCCGACTGTCCGATACGGGATGTCTGCAGCGGCGGCGAATGAACGGCGTTCAATCTGGCAATCGGTTGTCCTCGGCGCGTAATGATGACGTCACTGCCCTGCTCTGATTCGGCAAGCAATCGGGAGAAACGCTGATTGGCCTCGGCAGCACCAACAACAATCGTACGATTTTGTTTCATATTTAAATAGTGACATACCTACATAGTTATATCACTAATAAAATATTGAATTGTTCGGATATTTCGTCGTCGCCATTGCTGTGCTTCAATGCTTCGTAACCTAAGGAGGACAACGCGATGGGCGCCTACGTGATCGACAGCGAACTGTTCCGCGACCAATTCTCGACGCCGGAGATGCGCGATATTTTCTCCGACCGCCGGACTGTTCAGGCCTGGCTTGATATCGAAGTCGCCCTCGCCGAAGCGGAGGCGGAACTCGGCATCATTCCAAAGGAAGCGGCCTGGGCCATCAACGAGGCCGGCGATGCCGACCTGTATGATCTTGACGAGATGAAACGAGAAATGGATCGGACATCCCATCCCATTGTGCCGTTGGTGCGCGCCATCGCCGAAAAGTGCGCGAACGGTCTGGGGGAGTACGTCCACTGGGGCGCAACAACACAGGACATCCTCGATACAGGGACCATCTTGCAAGTCCGCGACGCTGAGTCCGTCATCGCCGCGCGCCTGCGAACATTGAACGAGCATCTGACGACATTGAGCGTAACGCATGCGACAACCGCAGTACCCGGACGCACCCATGGTCAACATGCGCAGCCCGTAACGTTCGGATATAAAACCGCAGTCTGGCTGGACGAGGTACGGCGACACCAAACACGGCTCGACGAAATGCGTCCGCGCCTCATGGTCGGCAATTTCGGTGGCGCCGTCGGCACGCTCGCAGCACTTGGCGACCAAGGCCTCGCGGTTCGTGGAAAGCTGATGCAAAAGCTGGAGCTCGGCGAACCTGCAATTACCTGGCACACTGCACGAGATCGACTGGTCGAATTTATCTCCGTCCTGGCAATGATCGCCGGCACCTGCGGCAAGATTGCGCACGAAGTGTATACCCTTCAACGAACCGAATTTCAGGAACTAGAAGAACCTTTTAAGTCGGGCAAAGTTGGCTCATCAACGATGCCCCATAAACGCAACCCAGCTGTGTGCGAAGGCATCGTCGCGCTGTCACGGACGGTACGAACGTCGCTTCCCGTTGCATTTGAAACGCTGATCTCGGAGCATGAACGCGACAAGATTGCGACACAGACCGAACGCGAGTTCATTGCCCGAACCGTCTGCCATACCGACGCCGCGCTGGCGAAAACGTGCTTCGTCCTCGATGGCCTCGATGTTCGGGCCGTCAACATGCGGCGGAATTTAGACATTACAAAGGGACTGACCCTTAGCGAAGCGGTCATGATGGCGCTTAGTGACAAAATGGGCCGGCAAGAAGCCCACGAGGTCTTGTATCACGCCTGTATGACGGCCTTCCAAGAAGACACTACGATGCGAGATGCGCTGGCGCACTCATTGGAAGTTCGCGACGTGCTTGATGAGGAAGAGATCGAGGCTCTGCTGGACCCGGAAAGCTATACCGGACTGGCCGCCCACATGGCGCGTTCGGTCGCGGAAGACATTTAGACGACGTAGTCGGAAACGAAGTCTTCGATCAAGGTTTCCAGCGGGGGCGCTGCGGGACACCCAAGCGCGAGCGCCCGATCCGCGGTCATCGCGGTCGGCCATGCGCCGACGATGGACGCCACCTGCGCATCCGGCGCATCGACGACTGAACCCAAATCCAGTCCATGCCGTTCTGCGATCACGGCGGTTGCCGCGATCATATCCGCAACGGTGACCGTCCGGTTCGGCAGATTGACGACGCGATCATCGCCGAAAGCCGCCGCATCCGCATCCAGTAACGCAAGCAAGCCGTCGGCACAGGTTCTATATCCACCGACCATGACGGACATTTCCCGCGGCACCGGCAAATGACAGACCTGCCCCGTTACAGGTTCGCGAATGACCCCGCTGGCGAAACTCGATGCCGCCGCATTGGGTTTTCCGGGCCGAACTATAATCGTCGGCAGTCGTGCCACCCGGCCATCGAGCATCTCTTTGCGGCTCATGTCATTGATCATCAACTCTAGGACAGCCTTGGTCATTCCGTAGGTATTCTGTGGTACCGGGCGGGTCATTTCATCGACGTGGGCCGGCATCCGCGCACTGCCGAAAACCGCCAAGCTCGACGTAAATAGCACCTTCGTCGTCGGCCCGTTTTCCCGTGCCGCCATCAATACGTTACGTCCCCCATCCAAATTGACACGCATCGCGGCGTCAAAGTCGGCCTCGGCACCGGAACTGACCATAGAGGCCAGATGAATGACTGCGCCGCAACCGTCAATCAGACGATGCATCGCCGGCGCGTCGGCGACGTCCATCTCGGTCCACTCGACCTGCTTTTCCAAGTCGCCAAGGCCCTCCGCCGGGAAAGCGCGGTCAGCCAAAACCACATCGTCGCCGCGTGCGCATGCTCGTTCCGCAATCAATCGGCCAAGAAATCCGCCGCCTCCAGTAATGACGAGCTTCATGAAATCACTCCGCTGCGGAAACGTTGCGGGCTGCGAGCGCCCTGAGACAATCGTCGTCCATCGGTTGAATCGGTGTGAAATCGCGGTGCGCGATCCACTCCTTACGATTAAACTTGGTAATGTGGTTCGACACCGCACACAGGCTGAGATAAACGATCACCCGGTCCCAGGGACTGATGTTCGGCGGGCTGGCATGAACCAAATTGCCATGGAACATCAAGACCGACCCCGGCGCACCAACCGGCGCGACGAGGCCACCGGCATCGGCCAGTTCGCGGACTTTGTCTCGCCCCAACGTCCAAAGCGGATAACTCGTTGTCTCCAAGTCGTGACCGGCCTCCACAACACCTCGTTTGTGGCTACCGGGAATAAATAGCAGCGGGCCGTTGGCGGGCGTGACCTCATCGAGGAAAACCGAAATGTTCATGGCCCGCGGCTCCGGCATGCCGTCGTCGCGCTGCCACGTGCCGTAGTCCTGATGCCACTGCCACACGTCTCCGTCGAAGGCCGCCTTGGCGTTGATCTTGTACTGATGCATGTAGACGTCTTCGCCCAGCAACTGCATTACCGGCTCGATCAGGCGCGGATGTGCACCGAGACATCGATGCGCGTCATCATATGTATGCGCAGCGAAAGCCGTGCGTGGCGCGCCCGAGCTCTCGCGCCACACTTCTTCGCGGTCTGTGGCATAGATCGCATGGGCGGCGTCTTTCAGAACCTGAACTTCGTCCGCTGAAAACAATTCCGGCATAAAGATATAACCGCGCTCGTCGAACTCCGCGAGTTGCGCGTCGGACAGCTTCATAATTTTCCTCCCAGGACGTTTGTTCTTAAACTTAGCCGCTGGCCTTTTCCGGGAAAAGCGCCGCAAGCGCATCTTTTGACGCCGCACACACACCCCGCTCGGTAATCAACCCCGTGACCAACCGAGACGGCGTCACATCGAATGCAGGGTTTCCGGCTGCGGCACCTTCGGCGACAATCTCAACAGTCACGACATCACCCGAAGCGGTCTTACCCTGCATCTTGGTGACTTCGTCAGCACTGCGTTCTTCGATCGGGATATCCCCGCCATCATCTATGGTCCAATCAACGGTGGGCGACGGCAAGCCGACGTAAAACGGCACGTTGTTGTCGTCCGCCGCCAGGGCTTTCAAATACGTGCCGATCTTATTGCAGACGTCGCCCGCCGCCGTCGTTCGGTCGGTGCCGACGATGCACATATCGACTCGGCCCTCCTGCATCAGATGGCCTCCCGCGTTGTCGGCGATAACGGTCAACGGCACGCCGTGCTTGCCCAATTCCCAAGCCGTCAGGCTTGCGCCTTGATTGCGCGGCCGTGTCTCGTCGACCCAGACATGCACCGGAATACCGGCATTATGGGCCTTATAGATCGGCGCCAACGCCGTCCCCCAATCGACCGTCGCCAACCACCCGGCATTACAATGCGTCAGGATATTGACGGGCTCATTCGGTTTCTTGGCCGCGACCTCAGCTATCAGCGCATGACCGTGATCGCCAATGGATGAACAGATCGCCACATCGTCATCACAGATTTCCGCCGCCCTTTTATACGCCGCTTCGGTGCGCTGGTTCTCGGACAACGGTGACAACAGGGCCTTCATTTCATCCAGCGCCCACCGCAAATTTACCGCCGTCGGACGGGTCGCCAACAACTGCGCGGCCGCCGCCTCCATATTGTCATCGGACGGGTCCGCCTGCATGGCCAACGCCATCCCATACGCCGCCGTAGCACCGATCAAGGGTGCACCGCGCACCCACATGTCGGCAATCGCCGTGGCCGCGTCATCGACCGTTTTCAATGGCACAGTGACGAAGTCAAACGGCAGTTTCGTCTGATCGATGATCTCGACAGTCCATCCGTCTTCTGCGACCCAAATCGTGCGGTAATCGGCACCGTCGACTTTCATGTTCCGGTCCTTTTTTCGAAATACACCCGCCGGAAACCGGCTTCGGATACCTGTTGGGTGATACGGTAGCCGAGGTATTGATAAAAGGGAAAGTTCTCGGTCATTCGAACATTTGTATAAAGCGCCATGGTATCCCGCCCTGCCGCACGCGCCGTATCTTCGGCGACCTGCATCAGCGCCTTTCCGATGCCTTTACCCGATGCCGTTGGATCGACGGCGATATTCTCGATGAAATAGCAATCGTCGCGCTTTTGACCGATAACATATCCGACGACGGTCCCGTCACAAAGGGCGACGGTGACATCGTCGTCACGCAGGTGATGCTGAAAGTCTGCAACCATCGGCGCCGGCTTGCGGCCAATGCGTGGCACGAAACGGATGTACGCGCGGTCAGCCACACGCCGCACGGCGGCAACGTCGTCCAGCCGTCCAGGTCTTAACTCGACACCCGTCAAAGCACCCGGCCAGCCACGGCGTCCAATTTCGCCACGACGTCAGGATCGCGCGCATCGGGTTGTGTGATGATCGCGTATTCCAATGCCGTGTGGCATCCCTGCGCACAGTTTTCCGTCCGGCCCGCAAGCCGGGGCACAACATCTTTGACCAGCGCGCGTCCCTTGTCCGCGTTCCCCATGAGGACGGAGATAATCGCTTCGACCGTGACGTGATCGTGATCCGGGTGCCAGCAATCGTAGTCGGTAACCATGGCAACCGTCGCGTAACACATCTCGGCTTCACGGGCGAGTTTCGCTTCCGGCATATTGGTCATGCCGATGATGTCGCAACCCCAGGAGCGATAAAGCTCGGATTCCGCCAAGGTCGAAAACTGCGGCCCTTCCATCGCCAGGTACGTTCCGCCCCGCGCATGCGGGATATCCAATGCCGCCAGGCTTTCCTGTAATGCGTCGCCAAGCCGCCCGCATACGGGATGGCCGAACCCGACATGCGCGACGCAGCCGGTCTCGAAAAAGCTTTTGGTCCGGGCGAACGTCCGGTCGACGAATTGATCGACGAGGACGAACATCCCCGGCGGGTAATCTTCCTTCAACGAACCGCAGGCCGACAAAGACAAGATTTCCGTACAGCCCAACCGCTTCAGCGCATCGATGTTGGCGCGGGAATTCAATTCCGACGGCGGGATACGATGACCGCGCCCATGCCGGGGCAGAAATGCCATTTCGACACCACCCAACGTACCGCGCAGAATCTCGTCCGACGGTGCGCCGAAGGGCGACGTAACGGCTTCCCAGCGTGCATCTTCCAGGCCTTCAATGTCATAGAGACCGCTACCGCCGATAACCCCGATCACCGGGGGCGTGGCGTGCGCCTCCGCCGTCATGGGGTCTCTCCACGGCGCACGACGGCCTCAAACAATTGGGTTGTCCGCATCCCGGCGATATCCGATGCACGGGGATCGAAGCTACCCCGCATGTCGCAATGAAAGCCGTGCCCCGCCTCGTACACATAGATGTCGACCCCGGGTTGCTTCGCCCGCACGATATCGACGTCCGTCAATGGGATCGATGCATCGCTGTCGCCGAAATGAAGCTCGGTCGCACATTTGGGCGTTTCGTCGGCAACCCCATGAATACCGCCGCCATAATATCCGCTGGCAGCATCGATATTAAGCCGACAAGCAGACAGGTAGGTCACGAACCCACCCCAGCAGAACCCAACCACCCCTATGCGCCCGGCATCGGCAACGGCCGCGCGTGCTGCGTCCACATCCATCATCACTTGGTCCAGATTTTCGTTGGCGGTCGCCTTGTGCGCACGACCACGCTCGATGTCCGCAGGTTCATAGCCGACCTCGAAGCCGGGTTCCCAACGGTCGTAAAGCGCCGGTGCGATCGCTGTGTATCCGACCGCTGCCCAGCGTTCCGTCACGTCGCGAATATGCTTGTTCACCCCAAAAACTTCTTGAATGACGATGACGGCGCCATGCGGCGTGCCGTCCGGATCGGCGCGATAGGCGCTCAACGTATGACCGTCGGACGCGGTCAGTTGCAAGGTTTCTGGCACTTTGTCTTGTCTCCTCCGCGAAATCGTAAATCGAGTGGGCGAAAAATAGCCCAGGCCCTTGCATAGAGCAAACGACCAGCGGATGATCGAGATCAATTCTACTTTTGCGCGAATACGGCAAACTGCCGCCAGAACAAGGCAACAAAGTTGGGGTTTTAGAAATGCAACTTGGCAAGAGACGTTCGGTAAGGAACGTAACATCGGCAATGGTAGTCGCGGGCATGTTGGCAGCATGTCAAACGACGGGCCTGAATCTCGGTTCGACCGCCCCTTCCGACGACTTTCTGGTCGCAAAGGCTAGTTACAACTTTCTCTATGATCAAAAAGACCATCTCAACGAACTGATCTCGGCGGGCAATTATGCAGATGCGTCGATACTCTATGAAGAGCAACGGGAGTTCTTCGACGGCAACCTCGAGAAGGATCCGGCCCTGGCGGAGGCCATGGCCACCGTCGTTGCCAAGGCTTCGTCTCCGGTTAAAACGCAGCTATCGGCGGCCCTTGCCCGCGTGGGTGCGTTGGCATGGCCAGCCGAGATCGATGAATGGGGGCAAGCGCGAACGGTCCTCAGCGAGGCTGAGGCAGCCATCGTTCAAGTCCCCAAATCTGGGGTGTTCGTCAACGCCGAGTATGCACCGACCGAGATCGCATTACTGTCGCAGGCCGTGCAAGAGTTTCGTGCTAAGGCCTCGTCGACAATCGTTAGTGATTTCTCCGCTTTTGATCATTTTTCGAATCAGAACTTCTTCGGCGAGCACCCAAGTGCCATGGGCGCCCAGTCGTTTTTCGCAACCCACCCCGATGCTCTCACGCAATTGCTGACATCGGCATCAGCTGAGCACATCGCCCTATTTGGCCGGCGTCTCGGCAAAGAAAATCTGAGCGACGCGCAATGGAACGCCATTGGCAATGCGTATGCGGACAAACGAAGCGCTTCTTTACCGCGGCAATCACGTTCACTGGCCGATATCCTGCGCGTCGTGGATGACACCAGAAACGCCGGGTTCAACGTTACCGAACTGGCCAATGTCGAACTGGGCTTTGTCGAAGTGACGAGTCGAACACTTCTGAAGCAAGGTCAAATCGATTTCCCCGCTGAGATAGAGATTGATTTACCGTTTGAGTTTTCGAAAGCCGACCTTGAGTCGGACTTTGATACGGCGGCGGGAGAAGCAGCCGATTATTTGATTGTATTTGACGTCGCATTGGCGAAAGCCCGCCGGCAGATAAAGCGTATGCAGAAACAGCGTTCTGAGGTCATCGTCGGATATGAGAAAGTGCAAAATCCGGAACACACCCGCGTCCAAACCGATCTCAGCCATGCTCAAATGCAACTTCAAACGGAATCGATGAATGTTGCTATGGCTAATTCCCAATTTTGTCATGGTCTAGCTTGTATCGGGAAAGCGATAAGCGTCGCTGCAGCCGACGAGAAAAGAATCGATGCGCAGGCAAGGGTTACCTCGCTGACGACCCGGTTAAATACAACGCCATCATTAGTCGATATACCCGTCAAACAACCGTACAACTACGAAGTCGGGCAAATTGATGCGACGAAGACAATGACCGTCCACTATTACGTTATCGACAAGTCGAGGAAGCGATACTTCAAGTCAACGTTTGACGTCGTCGAAACCGAGCGGTTTGGCGTCGCATATCGTGTTGCGCAAGGGGATCCAAACCGGGACTCGCATATCGCGAAGCATGATACGGAAGAAGAGGTTTCGGATTGGGAACGCGCACCTTCATCCGTAAAACTGAGCGACCTGGTGAACCACTACCTGGCGAACGAGGGGCAGGCGCGGCGCCTCACAAGTCTCGGGGCGCTCCGTAAGGAAATGTTGAAAGACCGAAATACGGCGATTGCCGAATACAAGTCGAATACCTTCGAAGAGAGCACGGCGAACGACCAAAGGTTTGAGAGCGTCGTCGCGATCTACATGCCGGAGGGCTCCGTTGGAACAGGGTTCTTCGTCGAACCCGATGTCGTGATGACGAACTACCACGTCGTCGAAGAAGGCGATTTCTTGGAAATGAAAATGCACGATGAGCAAGAAACCTTTGGCCGAGTGATTGCACGTGACGCTGGCCTGGACCTCGCGCTGATCAGAGTTCAAACGCGCGGCAAACCCGTTCGTTTCTACAACCGGAATAAGATAGAGCTTGGCAGCACGGTGGAAGTCATCGGTCACCCGCGAGGGTACGAATTCTCCGTGACGCGAGGCGTCGTAAGTGCGATCCGAAACCAGAAAAGTGCGAATCTGGTTGCTGGACCAGATGTCCTGCACGTTCAGATTGATGCCGCAACCAGCCCTGGGAATTCAGGCGGTCCGGTTTTCATGAGAGACCGAGTAATTTCGGTTGTCAGTTGGGGGCGCGTGGATCGCGGTTCGGAAAATTTGAACTTTACTGTCCATCACTCGGAGGCAGAGAGATTTCTCCGGGAAGCGCTGGGGGGCCAATCATGACGGTCAAATGCATTCAGGACTCGGGCAGACGACGCGTGACGAGAATTCTATCCGTCGTAATCGCTGCCGTCTTGAGCTTGTCCGCGTGCGTCGGCACGCCGACGACGCGCATGGGTATGGTGAAGAACGCGGACACCGGCATAATGATCGGCTCAAGCGTCGAAAGAACCATCGTCACCGACGCTTCACTGCACAAAAATAAGCGCATAAAAGTCCGCATTCGCAACACTTCTGGCGACACGGCATTTGATCTATATGGATTTCAGCGACAGTTGGAAAATGCCTATCAGTCTGCCGGATATCAGCCGACAGATGCAGACGATTTCGGGATACTGGTCGACGTGAACGTTCGCTACAGCGGCCAAATTCAAACCAATATGGCGCTCGAGTACGGGTTCTTGGGCGCGGCTGCCGGCGGGGTCACTGGCTATCGGTCCAACGCGGTGGCCGGTACAGCGATCGGTACGATCTCCGGCGCCACACTCGGCAGCATCCTTGGCAGTTTCGTGACAGATGACACCTATATCATCGTCACTGATGTCACCTATGCCTCTATCAAAGAGAGAAAGTCACGGACCGGCAAAACGGTCACATTCAGCCGCAGCCCGGAACTCCAAAAGGACGAAGACGAAGAAAGAAAAATGGACCGTAGTTTGCGCCGAACGATAACAACGGGCGTTGCCGTCTACGCAGGAGGTCGAAACATGCCGCAATCAGATATCGCAGGTAAGGTACGGGAACGAATCTCGCGCATCGTCCGCGATATCATATAGTCGATAGTTTCCAAGGCTACTGTAACGTCGTGT
This sequence comes from Rhodospirillales bacterium, assembly GCA_965222395.1. Lineage (GTDB taxonomy): Bacteria > Pseudomonadota > Alphaproteobacteria > Rhodospirillales > Casp-alpha2 > UBA4479. The sequence goes on along the minus strand of OZ244947.1, from coordinate 22,231 downwards.
GATTCGTCGTATGCTCCACGAATGGGAGTATCCGACGACACCTGCATCTGCCGCCGCCTCGTTGCGCTCGGACTCGTCGATGCTCTTCAGGGCAAGACCGAAAACGGTCGATTCCTCGTCGCGATCCGTAGCTGCATGCGCCGTTCCGCCTGTCCGTCATTCGACCTGGGGTCCGCCAGCACCACGGCGGGCGGCGGACTGTCGGAACGAAGCGGTGCGGACCGACGGTCGGGGAAAGAACGGCGACAAAAGGCGAAAGCCTGGCTGAAAGATCAAGAACGGCGATCCGGGAAGGAACGTCGGTCCGGCGGCGACCGGCGCGGCCTGACGCCGGGCCAAAGCTACACCCAAGAGCAGACCTTCAAGAACCTGCAAGCTTGGTGTGCGGATAAATGCCAAGCCCCCTACAAATTATGGCTCGGCGACGACGGCAACCTACGTTTTCGGTTCGAACAAGACAGCGACCGAGACCGCTTCCTCGCGATGTTGCGGAACTTTCAACAGAAATAGTCGACGGGTGTTTATTCTGCCGCGTCCTTACGTGGGCGCCGGATGGTGAATATCTCGTCGACCGACGTGTAGTCCATGTAACCGAGTCGGGCAATCGCACGGAACGAGGATACGTCCACCATCCCGTCTTTCATCACCTCGTCCCGGATGTGGATGCCGATAACCCGCCCAACACATAAGGCATTGCCGCGGCCATTCTTTTCCGCCGGCAATTCCATCGTCTGATAGTACGTGCATTCAAGATGGATTGGCGCTGCCTTTACACGCTGTGGCCTAACCAAAATCGAGGACTCCATCTCGATACCGGCGAAAGCCGCCTCATCGACACCCGGATCGAGATAAGCACTGGTATCGTTCATCACTTCGCGCATCTCGTACGTCACCATGGAACAGACAAACTCGCCCGTCTGTTCGACATTGGCGATGGTATCCTTGGGATTGTCGGCGTCGCGCGTGCCGCTGGAGAACATGACCATCGGTGGATCACCGGCGACGCCGTTAAAGAATGAGTAAGGCGCCAAATTCGGAACACCGTCGGCACTCAGTGACGAAATCCATCCGATCGGCCTGGGGATGACGCAGCTTTTGAACGGGTCATGCGGCAGGCCATGCGGCTCATCTGTCTTCCAAAACATCGGTCTTCCTTATTCCTGATCGTCGGGCCCCGTCCCGGTATACGGTACGGTTTCTTCGACGACATCCCAAATGTGTCTCGCTGTCGGGTGCGTTTGTTCTTCGCGGATATGCGCCACCAGGCCCGCGGCGCGACTAATGACGGCGAAGCCCCGCATGATCTCGGCTTCTATGCCGATTTCCAGCATCACAGCGGCGACCGCGCCCGTCGCATTGATGGTTAAGTGTTTGCCCAACACCTCGTCGACAAGCGCCGACAGACGCAGCATCGCATCAATATAGATACCATCCACCCCGCCTTGGGTCCGGGCGATCTCAAACAATTTTGGCGTGCGTGGATCGTCGGGTCGGTGCAGATGATGCCCGAACCCCGGCAAGGGTTTCTTCGATGCACGCAACGCCGCAATCTCGCGTCGTGCCGCCGTATCGAACCCCTCAGGATCGCTCAGGCACAGGGTCAATAGCTTCGCCGCGTTCTCCATCGTGCCAATGAACTGCGAGCCAACATTCAGCAGTCCCGCCGCCACAGCCGATTGCATCGCTTCCGGCGCGGAATGGTAGGTCAGGCGGGTTGAAATGGCGCTCGGCGTCAGTCCATGCTCCATCAGTGTTACGAGAACCGCATCCAATATAATGACCTCGCCCTTGGTCGGAATGCGTCCCAGGATGTGGCGGAACATCATTTCGGTGAACGAGACCGTTCCCATGAGCGTACCGACCAACGCATCATCGCGGTAGTACAGTTCCTCGTTCGTATGTGTTGCCAGTTTCGTCTGCAACTCGGTCTTATTGCTCATGCCGCCGTCTCTCCGTTTTCAGGCGTGAACATCGCTTTGGCCTCACGCCGCAACACTTTTCCCACTGGGCTGCGTGGCAGTTCGTCAATGATATGGACTGTCTTTGGCGATTTCACCGAGTCCAGGCGCTCTTTGACGAACGCGGCGATATCTTCTCCACGCACGGGTGCACCAGGGTGGACTTCGACAGCGGCGGTGACGGCCTCTCCCCATTTTCGGTCAGGGATGCCAAAGACAACGCATTCGCTGACATCGGGGTGCTGGCCGAGAACGGCTTCAACGTCACTCGGATACACGTTAAAGCCGCCGGTGATGACGACGTCACGAATACGGTCCTTGATAAACACAAAACCACGGTCGTCGATGGTACCGATATCGCCCGTATGCAGCCAGCCGTCGATAATCGTCTCCGCGGTCTTGTCCGGCATGTCCAAATACCCGGCCATGATCAAATCACCCTTCAAGACAATTTCGCCGGTCTCCCCGGGACCGAGTATAACGCCGCCCGCGTCCATGATGGCCACGTGCGTCAAAGCGGTTGCACGGCCGGTTGAGGCATAATTCTCAGGATCCGCCCAATCGGCCGCACGGAGGCACGTTGCGATCTGCGGCGCTTCGGTCTGACCGAAACACGTCTCGAGCGCATTATTAAATAGGCGCATCGCCCGCGGCACTTCGTCTTTGCGGATCGCCGCGCCCCCAACAATCAAATGGCGCAGCGAAGACATATCGCGCGTTTCGATATCGGGCAAATCCATCATCGTGTACAAAACCGTCGGCGGCATGAAGACGGTGGTCACGCGGTCGCGTTCAATGGCATCGACGATGGTGTTGGGCTTGGCCGGGCCCATCATCACCTGCATCCCGCCGACGGCAAATGTCGGCATGATCAAGGTATTTGTGCCATGGGTCATCGGCGCGGCCAGCAAATTGCGATCTTCGGAATCCAGATCGAATTCCAGGATCATCGATGCGACGCATGTATTCCAAACCCGGTAAGTCTGCAGGCATCCTTTCGGGCGACCGCTGGACCCGCCTGTGAACTTGATCGCCTGAATGGCATCGAGGGGCAAATCATGCCGAACAGGCCTCTGCCCGGCATAGGTATCGATGAGCGTCCACAGCCCGCCGTCCCTGTCGGTTTTACCGGCAATCCGATTCGACATGGCTTGTGGAATTTTGTCGTCGCAATCCGCGTCAACGACCAAGATGCCCGGCATCGTGGTCTCGCAGATACGCGCCAATTCCTCTGCGCCGTTACGCGGATTCAGCGGCACCCACGTCTTTCCAGCGGCGAAAGTCGCCAGCCAGGCCAATAGATGTTCGACGGTGTTATAGCCGCAAATCCCGACCCGTGTCTGGGGCACTGGGTCCAAGTCTTGAAACGCGGTCGCCAGCGCATCGGTATACCGGCGCAGTTCACGATACGTGATCTCGCGATCACCATCCTTGACAGCGGTCCGATCCGGGAACCGCGCGGCGGCGCGGTAAAAGTGTTCGATCGGCTGCATATTAGTCGTCTTGCGGCGTCATTTCGGCCTTAAACATGCGTGACCGCTCGACATATCCCGTCGCGCTTTTCATCAAACCCGCACGCTGTGCATCGTTGATTTCCTTGATCACTTTACCGGGCGCACCGACGACCAAAGAATTGTCGGGAATGACCGTACCCTCGGTAATCAAAGCCTTGGCGCCGATGATGCAGTTCTTGCCGATCTTCGCGTTGTTCAATACGACTGCGCCGATCCCGATCAAGGACCCGTCTCCGATTTCACACCCGTGCAGCATGGCGAGGTGGCCGACCGTGACATTCTTGCCGATGACTAGGGAAATCCCTTCATCCGTATGAAGAACACTGTTTTCTTGAATATTAGACCCTTCGCCGATGACGATGGGATCGTTGTCGCCACGGATCACCGCACCGAACCATATGCTCACCCCGGCATGCAATGTTACCTTACCGACCACGGACGCCGTCGGCGCAATCCAATAATCGTCTCCATCGGTCTTCACATGGTGTTCGCCCAATGCATACTTCATCGTCGTTCCTCCTCAGACTTATCGAGTTTAACCCGTCGGTCGTTTTTTATCGTGGTGGCGTTACCAGATTGTCGCGGCGTCAATCAAAGCCAAAGCGTCCGCCGCAGGCTGCGGTTTCGCGTAAAAGAAACCTTGCCCGTAGTGGCAAGACAAGTCGCGGAGCGACCGTCCTTGTTCCTCGGTTTCAATTCCCTCGGCGACGATTTTCATACCCAACGCCAAGGCAAGGCCAGCAATACTGTTGACGATTCGACGGCTTCCTTCGCCGCTATCCATGCTTGTCACGAATGCCCGGTCGATTTTTAAGGTATCGAGCGGGAATGTATGCAGATAGCTTAAGCTCGAATAACCAGTACCGAAGTCGTCAATGGCCAGCGAGATGCCGAGTCCCTTGAGTTTTCGCAATGCTTCCGCCGCATGTTCTGGGTTCTCGACCATCAGTGTCTCGGTAATCTCGAGTTTCACAAGATCCAAACTGATGCCGCTCGCGGCAATGATCTCACCGATACGGTCGATCTCATCAAGGTTCGACAACTGTAACCCAGATACATTGGCGCTCATGAACGGCAGTGGTGCATCGGGGAACACCCGTTCGAACGCTGATACAAAGGCCGCGTGATCACGGAGACTGCGCTCGAGTGCGAAACGCCCCAACTCGACGATCAGTCCTGTATTCTCGGCAAGTGGGATAAAATGGCCTGGTGACACGAATTCACCATCCGGCTTTCGCCAACGCATCAGCGCTTCGAAGCCTGCCAGCATTCCATCAGACAACCGAATGATCGGCTGGTAATGCATCTCGAATTCTTCGCCATCGATGCCACGCATCAAATCCCGTTCGTCATTGATACGCTTAAACGCCAACTGGCGAATTTCCTCGAGGGAACGGTCCCTTCTACTGTCGGCTTCCCCCAAACCGGAGTAGCGGTTTTGGGCCAACCGGAAACGGGTCAAAACGACCCGTAGGATGAGACTCATCATCGGATCGGCAGAGGTCAGTGGTTTTATAAAGCGAGATCTTTGAATAACGATGCATTCGGTATCTTCTGCCGCGACGACGGTGGCCGAACGGGGCGCATCGTCGATCATCGACATTTCACCGATTATTTCACCCCTACCGAGTTGGGCGACGACGAAGTCCGCACCATCTTTCTCAATCACAACATCAACCTTGCCGTTCTCGATGAAGTAAGCGTGCTCACCTCGTTCACCGTGTCGGAAGATCACGTCGCCCTTGCGGTATGTTTCGGAATAAACCGTCTCCGGCACGCGGCGACCCTCGGTAACTTCGGACTTACAATGCAACTAAGTTACTTGTCCCGATGCGTCGGGGCAATAATGGACTGAACCTGGCAACCTAGTCGGCATCCATAGGCATTGCGGATGCCTCGCGCGACGATGCGGCGGCGATCACAGGCTCCATTGCGTCAAAAACGCTAGTTTCCAGGTGACATCGGACGACATGATCTGGACCGAGCTCTCGAGGAGGCGGCATTTCGACATCACACAACCCGTCGATCTTGCGCGGACACCGGGTATGAAACGGGCATCCGCTCGGTGGGTCGAGGGCCGAGGGAATTTCCCCCTCAAGGACAATGCGGCGTTTTACGATCGACGTGTCGGCGGTGGGAACTGCCGACAAAAGTGCCTCGGTATAAGGGTGGTAGGGGGGCGCAAAGACCTGATCGGTTGGACCCTGCTCCACGATGTGGCCGAGGTACATCACAACAACACGGTCCGCAAGATATCGCACGACGGATAGATCGTGACTAATGAAAAGAAGTGTCGTTCGTTGGGTTCGTTGAATATCGACCAATAGATCGGCGACCGCCGCCTGCACCGACACGTCCAACGCCGAGATGGGTTCGTCTGCAACCACCAGACTGGGGTTCCCGGCAAAAGCGCGCGCAATGCCGATCCGTTGCTTTTGACCGCCGGATAACTGACGTGGACGCCGGGACGCGAACTCACGCGGAAGTTTAACCAAGTCTAACAATTCGAACATTCGCTGGCGGATTTTTTCAGCATCGGTCTCGATACCGAACTTTTTAATGACCCGGGCAATCTGGCGACCAACGGTCTGACTCGGATTTAACGTGTCGAACGGGTTTTGAAAGATCATCTGCAGACCGCCGACGGTCTTGGCATTACGCTCCTGCACCGGCGTTCGCCCCAAGTCATCGCCCCGCACGCGAACCTCGCCACCATTTGCCGCCTCAAGCCCCATCAAGACTTTGGCAAAGGTCGACTTGCCGCAACCGGATTCGCCGACAATGGCCACGGTTTCCGCCTCGCGGGCGACAAAATCGATATCCGAATTGGCGGCAACGTGCCGGACACGGCCACCGTGCAGAAGTGCGCTTAGGGACGAATCGACGATATCGTAGACCTTCTTCATGCCCTCAACCTCAAGCACGATATCACCTGGTTTGGCCATGGCGCTCACCACCCCGACCGGCCGATATGTCGACCAGTCGATCTCGTCGACCCGGCGGCAGCGAACGCGATGAGACCTGCTGTCGCCAACATCTCGCATCGTGATCGCATCGGAATCACAAACGCCTTGCGAGAAGAAATCGCACCGTGGGCCAAAATTACAACCGGTTGGGCGTTCGTATGGAAGGGGTAATTGTCCCCGGATGGGAACAAGCGGACGCTGCGTCTTGTCAGCGCCCGGCAGTGGAATAGAGCCGAACAGGCCACGTGTGTACGGGTGCCGCATGCCGTCAAAGACGTCGGCGATCGCGCCTTCCTCGACCGCCTCACCCGCGTACATCACCGTAATCCGGTCACACGTCTCCATAATTAAACCCAAGTTATGGGAAATATAGATCATCGCCGTACCGAATTCCGCCGATATTTCCTTGATCAGATCAACGATCCCGGCCTCAACGGTGACATCTAAGGCCGTCGTCGGTTCGTCGAGAAGCAAGAGTTCCGGTCTCGACAACAGCGCCATGGCAATAACGACGCGTTGTTGCTGCCCCCCGGAAATCTGGTGCGGATACGATTCCATTATCCGTTCCGGGTCAGGAAGACGGACAGAATGCAGCATCTCCACCGCCCGCGCTTTGGCGTCGGACAACGTCAGCTTCTCGTGATAAATCAGCACCTCGGCTAACTGGCTGCCGATCCGCATGGACGGGTTCAGGGACGCCATCGGTTCCTGATACACCATAGAGATTTTGGCGCCGCGAACCTGGCGCAACGCTTCGTCGTCGAGGTTCGCCATATCGTCGCCATTGAACAGAACCTGACCGCCAACGATATCGCCGTTGACACCGAGATAGCGCATGATCGCCAAGGCGACGGTCGATTTACCACATCCCGACTCGCCGACTATACCGACCGCCTCACCCGGTCTCACCCGCAGATTGAAGTCTTTCACCGCCGGCACTTCGCCCGAGCGGGTAAAATATGAAATCGAGAGATCTCGGCATTCGAGGATCGGCGTGGTGTCGTTCATCACATCATCCTCAATCACGCAGGGAAATCTCGCGCAGGCCGTCGGCCAACAGATTGAACCCAAGAACAAGTGACGAGATCGCGATCGCCGGCACCACGGCCATATGCCCGGCAAAGCTGCCAAGCGCCTGTGTTTCGGCGATCATCTTGCCCCAGTCGGGGTCCGGCGGTGGCAGGCCAAGTCCAAGGTACCCCAGCATCGCAATGGTAATGGTGGTATATCCGAGACGGAGGCACGCATCGACGATGAGCGGTCCCCGCGCATTTGGCAGCAACTCGACCAGCATAATGTACATCGAGCTCTCGCCCCGTGTTTGCGCGGCATATATATAGTCCCGGGTTCTCAGATCGAGAACCAATCCCCGCACAATCCGCATGATTCCCGGCGCCGACGCAAACGTTACTGCCAGTACGATGTTGAAACCGGTCGCACCTAGATACGTGATAATAATGATGTAAAGGACCATCACCGGAAATGACAACAGGACGTTGGAAATGAACGAGATCGCCTCGTCCCACCATCCGCCCATGTATCCCGCGACCACCCCCATCAGCATCCCGAAGACGTAGGCCACGCCCGTCGCCAAGGTCGCCCACACGAGAACCTGTCGCGCGCCAAAAATCACGCGCGCCAAAATATCGCGTCCTTTGTGGTCAGTGCCGAGCCAATACGTTCCGCCATCGCGCGCAGCGTCCATCGGCTTCTTGAACGGCTCCAGCGGGGTATTCGGATCGTATAGCGGCAATAGCGGCGCAATCACAGCCAACACCACCCACATCAGGACGAGGCACAGGCCGAAAATCGCGATCGGCGACTCTTTTAGAAGCCCCAGAATGCCCGCCATCCGGCGCACACCGGCAATTGCAGCGTCTTGGTTCACGAGAATCGGATCCTTGGATTCAATAGGGTGTAGCCAATATCGGAGATCAGTTGCGACATGACAGCGACGAAAACGGCCACCAATGTGCAGGCTTCGATTAAATAGATATCGCCGAACAGGGAGGCGTCCAAAAGGAGCTTTCCAAATCCTTTGTACGAGAAAAAAACCTCGACCACGATAACGCCCGACAACAGCCAATTCATTTGCAATACGATCACGGTAAACGGTGCAATCAGTGCATTTCGAAGTGCATGGCGAAACACCACACGCTGGTATGGAAGGCCTTTCAGGATTGCGGTGCGAATGTACTGCGATGTCATTACCTCGGCCATCGATGCACGGGTCATGCGCGCGACATATCCAAAGTCATAAAGGACCAAGACCAGGGCCGGCAGAATTAACTCTTTAAAACTAAACCCGCCGGTCATCGCCGAGGTCCCCGGCAGCCATCCGAGGCCAAACACAAAAATCGCCGACAACAATGTCGCGGAGGCGAACTCGGGCACCGACGTCGTCAACACAGAGACCACGGTAATCGATCTGTCTCGAAATGACGCCTCCTTCAGGCCGGCCAGGACGCCGAGCGTGAGTGACAACGGGATCATTACCGCAAATACGATTCCGGCTAAAATTGCCGTATTCCCCAACCGATCCCAGAGCACCTCGGATACCGGCACTTTCAACATGATGGACTCACCGAAATTTCCGGTGGCGGCATTCCCGGCCCACTGCAGGTATCGCAGGACGAACGGCTCGTTATAGCCGTTCTGCTCCAACCAAATCTCCCGCTGTTCCGTCGACGAGTATGGGCCCAGTACTTTACCGGCGACCGCCAACTTGTCAGTTTCGAAGAGCAAGAAGAGGATAAACGACACCACGGCCATGATCAGCGCCATGGAAATCAACCGTTTGCCGATAAGAACAATCATGACGAACGGGCCTTCGTGCCCTTGTCCGATTTATCCGTCGATCCAGACCTTGTTGAATTGATGATACTGAGTGGGATGCGCGGAAAGGCCTTTGACTTTGTTGTGGGCGACAAAGAACTTGGGCTGCCAAACCGGTTGCACCATAACTGCATCGTCCTGCAGGATTTTTTCTACAGCTTGCATTTTTTCACGGCGGGCAACGACATCGACTTGGCTTTCTGCCTCGGTCAGCGCGGCATCAAACGCCCGATTGCTGTACTGCGTCTCGTTCCACGGCACGCCTGAGCGATAGGCGAGGCCCAGGGCCATCGTCCCTAGGGGGCGGTGCGTCCACGCCGTCAAACCGAACGGCGTCTTATCCCATATCTCCCAGTACTTAGCCGCGGGCATCAGGTTGAGGGTCAACCGAATACCGGCAGGCGCGAGTTGTTCCTTGAGAATTTCACAGCACTGCTGCTGCCAGGGGCCATTGGTGTTACCGACATCAATGCTGAGATCGATCCCATTGGCATAACCGGCATCGGCAAGTAGCGCCCGCGCACCTTCAATATCCCGGGTCATGGCTGGCAGCTCGAAGTATTCGGGGTGTATTTGCGCGACATGATGGTTTTCGCCAACGTTTCCGCGCCCTCGAAAAACCAACTCTGGATAGACGGTGTTATCAGCAGCCATCACAACGGCTCTACGAACTCGGATATCGTCGAACGGCTTCTGCGTTACCTGCATACGAAGACATGCGGTCTGCGCCGTCTCGGCTTCGAAAATTGTCGTGTTCGGCAGGCTGGCGGCAAGTTCCAAGGACGCCATATCAAAATCGAAATTCATATCGGCTTGGCCAGATGCCACGGCCGCCAACTGTGCGGCCGACCCCGCGCCATGATCGTAATAATGAATCTCGTCCAGATAGATATCACCGCCCCAATACGGTTGACCCGTACGGCGTAGGACCGCTTTCTCTTGAACGGCGAATTCGGCGAGCGTGTATGGACCGGTCCCCATCGGGCTCTTTGATAAATTCCCTTCGAAGCCACGATGAACGATCATTGCCGGGTAGTTGTAGAGGTTTTCCGGTATCGTCAGGACCGGCGAATTCAGGTTCAAACGCACCGTATGACTATCGATCTTCTCGATAGCGCCGGGAGTCATTGATTTCTTGTCGCCGTCGCTGCTGGTCATCGCCGCAAACAGGCCGATATTCGAAGACCCGGTTGCCGGATCGAGCCATCGGGTAAAGTTGAAAACGACATCATCCGCATTGAATTCGTCGCCGTTATGCCAAGTCACACCGCGACGCAAGTTGAAGGTCCATGTTTTTAGATCGTCGGATACTGACCAACTTTCCGCCAAGTACGGGCGCGTCACATTGTCCGCGCCAGTTATTGTTAGATATTCGCAAATATGTCGCGCGACATTGGATTTTTCCGTCCAATCGAATAGTGCGGGGTCGGTCATCTCTTGGACGGCCATCGAACACCGCAGCGTTCCACCGGTCTTCGGCGTCTCGGCGGACGCACCTCCCATGGCGATACCGCCTACCATCGCATATGCGACTGGGGCGGCGATGCCGAGCAACGTCGCAGTTCGCAGAAACTCTCGCCGACTGACTTGTCCCTTCAAGTACTGAGAACGTACTTCGGAAACCAATGGATGGATACGGCCACGAATTTCGTGCGGCATTCTTGTCTTCGACATCGATTCATCTTCCCCTGTCGCGATTGTCGGGTATCGGATAAGCCGGGCTGAGCCGACCGCCCCACTGGTCTAATGCATTGTTATGGTAACACCTTAACGCACAGACAGGCGCGTATTCAAACAGCGGTAAGTAAAAGTGGAACAGGCTATAGGATACCGCCAGGCACGCCCAAGGCATGAGTGGTGAGTTCATCCGTCAGATAAACGAAAGCCTCGTCGATGCTATCGGTTTCAAATATCAGGTCGAGGTCGTCTGGCGAGATCGTGCCGGATTCAACCAGTTTTTCGAGCGTGAACGTCTCGCGCCAGAAACTTTTGCCAAACAACACGATCGGGATACGCTTTTTAAGCTTGCCCGTTTGAACCAAAGTCAAGTTTTCGAATAACTCGTCCATCGTGCCGAAACCGCCTGGAAATATGACCATCGCCTTGGCCAGGTATGTGAACCAGAACTTCCGCATAAAGAAATAATGAAACTGAAAATTCAGCTCGCGCGTAATGTAGGGATTGTGATGCTGCTCAAACGGCAAAGAAATATTCAGGCCGACATTGACGCCGGCAGCCTCCGAAGCGCCCCGGTTTGCGGCCTCCATGATGCCCGGCCCGCCACCGGTACAAATGACGAAACGGCGCGCGGTTCCTTCAAGCGTCTTTGACCATTCCGTCAGACGTTGTGCGAGTTCACGTGCGGCCTCGTAATATGCCGACATTTCCAGCGCCAGTTTTGCGCTCGCGACATCGCCATGGTGCCGTTCGGCAGCATCCAAACGGCGCTCAGCTTCCTCGCGGCTGAGCGTGCGAGCGGAGCCAAAAAAAACAATGGTATCAGCAATGTTGTATTGCGCGAACCGTGCCTCGGGCTCTTGATATTCAGCCAGTATCCGCAATCCACGACCATCGCGGCTATGGATGAAACGCGTGTTGTCGTAGGCCTTTGTTGGAACGAAGTGCCGGTCATCATCGATATCGTCTTCGTGTCCCGGCATGTCGCGTCACCCTCCGTCTGCGGCTCTAACCCATCTCGCCGCGGCGGCATCGTCACTTGACCGCGCATCCACCCACTTCGGGCCGTCCGGCGTATCTTCCAGCTTCCAGAATGGCGCACGTGTCTTGAGAAAGTCGATCAGAAAATGACACGCGTCAAACGACGCCTCGCGGTGCGCCGAAGCCGCCGCAACGAGGACGATCCTGTCACCCGGATGCAACGTCCCGTATCGATGGATGATCAACGTCGACTCGAGCGGCCACCTCTTATGTGCTTCGGCTTCAATCGTCTCCAGCGCCTTTTCCGTCATGCCCGGGTAGTGTTCCAGCGTCATCGCACCAATACTGGCGTCGCCGGCCATATCGCGGACCAGTCCGGCAAAGGAGCACAATCCGCCGATGGCATGGTTGCCCGCCGTCAAGGCATCCAATTCGGCGCCGATATCGAAATCTTCTTCCTGAACACGGATCATCGACGACTCCTGTCAACCACCGGTGACCGGCGGAAAAAAGGCCACTTCGTCCTGATCGACGATCGGATGGTCCAAAGCAACGTGATCTTGATTGACCGCTGCGCGAACCAAGCCGCCATCGGCGAAAGCCTCGGCGAACCCGTCACCGCGCCCACGCAGCGTTTGGATCAAGTCACCCACCGTGCGGACGCCTTCCGGAATCTCCAATTCTTCGGCGCCGATGCCGGTACGTTCGCGAACCCAGGCGAAATACAAAACCTTCAACATTTCAGCCCTCCAACAGGCCCCTAAAAGGAATGAACGGCACAGCCGTGCCGGCAACAAGGCGCTCGATATCTTCTTCGATCTCTGCCAGACCGTCGGCATCCACCATCGATGTAAGGATACCAGCACCACTGGAATGATGTTTTCGTAGAACTGCGCCGCCGTCGGCGTCGGTCTCATATCGGACACGCACCCATTCTCGCCGGCCCGATTTCTTTTTGTAGTCAAAATCTGTTCGGACGGAGAAGCGTGCGGGTCCGTAGCCACTCTCGCCGGCAAGCCGTCTGACGACCGGCTGCGCAATCATGAGAAACGTGACCATTGCCGCGACCGGGTTGCCGGGCAAACCGACGAACGCCGCATCACGCACTTGGCCAAGGGCGATCGGACGGCCCGGCTTAATGGCAAGACGCCAAAAATGAATGCTGCCCAAGTCTTCGACTGCCGTCTTGACGTGATCTTCCTCGCCGGCCGAGACTCCGCCCGATGTCAAAAGAACATCATGGTATTCCGACGCTGCCGCTAGCGCAGCGGTAATCGTTTTCCGATCATCCGGCAAGATGCCTAGGTCCGTAACCGCAACACCCAAGTTCGAAAGCAAAGACATTACTGTGAACCGGTTGGCATCGTAAATGCAGCCGGCGGGCGCCTCGCCCCCCGGGTCGCGCACCTCGTCGCCCGTTGAAAAGACCGCCGCACGTAGTTTCTTGAACACCGTTAGCGTATCTCGACCCACAGATGCCGCTAGGCCGGTCTCTTGTGGCCGCAGACGGGTGCCGCAACGAACGATCACGTCACCAACCTTGACGTCCTCGCCGGCAAACCGTCGGTTCGACCCCGCTTTCAACCCTGGCGGCAAAAGCACATGGTCACCTTCGGCCGTGCAGTCTTCTTCCATGAAGACCGTATCCATACCGTCCGGCATCGGCGCACCGGTAAAGATCCGCACAGCTTCACCGGGAATGGCGGGGCGGTTCAAGGGATGGCCAGCCGCAACGCGTCCCGTTACCGGCACGCGAACATCGGTGTCCTGCGGCAAATCGGCGGAGAAAACGGCATAACCATCGACAGCACTATTGTCATGCGGCGGCACGTTTCGGTCAGAAACTACATCTTCGGCCAACACACGACCAACGGCTTGGGATATCGATATGGGTTCGGTTTCGACAACCGTCTCGAGGCGTGCCTCCAAATCCCGCAAAGCGTCAGCGAACGGAACCAATGAACCGCCGAACGCGAAGCAATCGTCCTTAAGCTGCGCCATTCCGGCGCTCCACGGCGAAGTCGCAATAATCAACGATGAAATCGGTAATTTTCTCGATGTCGTTGAGCGGCAGGCGCGGGATCTCGACTTCAAGTTCCGTTGTCGTCGCCACGGCCACGATAGACGGATCATCGACGCACAACAGTGGCTTCCCGACCTCCGGGCGATAGACTTCCATCTTCGGATGCGGATAGGACTTAAAGCCTTCAATTAGGACCAAGTCCACAGGCGCCATGCGGCCCAACATATCGTCGATTGAAGGCTCGGCCTCGCCGCGATTTTCATGCAACAGCGCCCAACGCGCCGCTCCCGTAATCACCACTTCCTGGGCACCGGCAACACGATGCTCGTAAGAATCCTTGCCCGGTTTATCGATGTCGAAATTATGGTGCGTATGCTTAATCGTCGAGACCGATAATCCACGCGAGATCAACGACGGGATCACCTGTTTCACCAGGGTCGTTTTGCCGCTACCGCTCCAACCCGCGAGGCCAAAAATCTTCATATAGGGACGTCCTCACATCGGCGCACAACGCGCCACAATTTTGTCAGATATCGTGCTTAGAAGCCGAAAAATCAACCTGCGCCGCGGATGTCGTCGCCGGCGGGAACTGGCGACTGGTCGCGGCGGGCACGGTCCTCCTCGTCCTCAATACGGACGATTTGCCGCATCCCGGCGACAAGATAGTCGGCGCCGGTGACTAAAGTCAGCAGCGCCGCACCCCACAGACCGATCACGCCGATCTCGGTGGTCGACAAAGGTCCGAACTGCGGCCCTGCCGGACCGACCAGCAGGAACCCGAGCGCCAGCATCTGAATCGTCGTCTTCCATTTGGCCATTGTCGTGACGGGAACCGAGACCCGGACACCTGCCAAGAATTCGCGCAATCCTGAAACCAGAATCTCCCGGCAAAGAATAACCGCCGCAGGCAGCACGGTCAGCCCGCCAATCCGGTCAATTCCAACCAGCACAAGAAGGACCGACGCGACCAGCAACTTGTCGGCGATTGGGTCCAAGAACCGGCCGAAGGCCGACTGCTGATCGAGAACGCGAGCCAAATAACCGTCGAAAAAGTCCGTGATGCATGCGGCTGTATACAAGGAAAAGGCAATCCAATTGGCGAGCGGAGCTTTCATGAAAACCAATACCGCAATCATCACGGGGATGACGGCAATCCTGCCGATGGTCAGCATATTCGGTATTTTGGTCAGCATGTGATCGGGCCCGTTACCGGTCGGATACGCCTCATATCCGCGTGATCTGGGTTGTAACAGGTTAATTATCAATAAGAAACCAGGAGGCAGAAAAAACCTCTGCGCATCGTCAGTTTTCGGGGTGAAACCAGTCGTAAATCTTCTGCGCCGTTGCGCGACTGATGCCGTCAACGGCCTGCAAGTCTTGCACACCGGCCTCCGTGACCGCTTTGGATGCGCCGAAATGATGCAGCAAAGCCTTTTTCCGCTTCCCGCCAATCCCCGGCACATCGTCGAGGATCGACTTTTGAATTTGCTTCCCGCGTTTTGCGCGATGCGTTCCAATGGCGAAACGATGTGCTTCGTCGCGGATGCGTTGCAGGAAATACAACACCGGATCGCGGTCGCGTAACTGGATGGGCGACGATTTGCCGGGAAGGAAGATTTTCTCCCTCCCAGCATTGCGGTCGGGTCCCTTGGCAATCGCAGCTATCTGCACATCGTCGATTCCAAGTTCGCTAAAGACATCTTGCGCCGCCGAGAGCTGCCCCTTGCCGCCGTCGACCAGCACCAGATCCGGCCATTGCCCCTTGGTCCGGTCTGGATCTTCCCGCTGCGCCCGCGAGAACCGGCGCTCCAAGACCTCCCGCATCATGTCGTAGTCATCGCCCGCCGACGCATCACCCTTCCCCGCGCGGCGAATGTTGAACTTCCGGTAGGAATTCTTGATGAAGCCGTCGGGACCAGCGACGATCATGGCACCGATCGCATTGGTGCCGGACACATGCGAGTTATCATAAACTTCGATCCGCTCCGGTGCGCCGTCCAGGTTCAGCGTCTGCGCCAAGCCTTCCAACAATCGCCGTTGCGACGCGCTTTCCGACATCCGCCGCGCCAAGGCATCGCGCGCGTTCACCAACGCATTATCGATCACCCGCCGCCGGTCACCGCGCGCCGGCTTGCGTACTTCTATTTTGCGATCGGCACGGACCCGAAGCGCCTCCTCAATAAGCGCCTTATTCGGTAACGCATGCGACGTCAGAATCAATTTCGCCGGTTGCGTTCGGGCATAGAACTGCCCGACGAAGGCCTCCAGCACCGCCTCTGCGCTTTCATCCTTCGCATGCGCCGGAAAGTACGCCCGGTTTCCGTAATTCCGCCCGGACCGGAAGAAGAAAATCTGGACACAGGCCTGCCCACCGGCCTGATGCACGGCAATGACGTCGGCCTCGTCCAGGGGCGCATTGGATCCTTCGTGCCGTGACTGTACTCGGGTGAGCGCCCTGATCCGGTCGCGATACTGCGCCGCCAGTTCAAACTCCATGTCATCAGATGCCTTTTGCATCCGGTCGGCTAGGCGTTTCTGAATCCGCTGACTGTCCCCTGTCAGAAATGCCCGCGCCTCGTCGACCAAGGCTGCATAATCTGGCTTGGAAATTCGGTCAACGCATGGCCCGCTGCACCGTTTTATCTGATAAAGCAGACACGGGCGGGACCGGTTGGCGAAGACATTGTCGGAACAGCTTCGCAACAGAAATGCCCGCTGCAAAAGCCCCAACGTGTCATTAACCGCCCAAACCGACGCGAATGGGCCAAAGTACGCCCCTTTTCGACTGCGTGCACCGCGATGCTTCAAGACTTGTGGGAAATCGTGGTCCCCGGTCAGCAAGATCATTGGGAACGACTTGTCGTCACGCAGCAGGATGTTGTATCGCGGCGCGTACCGCTTAATCAGATCGGATTCGAGCAGCAGTGCTTCAGCCTCAGTCTCGGTTTTGACCACTTCGAGGCTGACCGTTTGCGCGATCATCCGCTGAATCCGGATACTTTGGCGCTCAGGCTTCGTGTAGCTGGTCACCCGTTTTCGGATATTCTTCGCTTTTCCGACGTAAAGAACGTCACCAGCCGCACTGAGCATCCGGTAGACACCGGGCGACGTCGGCAACGTCGGCACAACAGCTTTGATCGCGTCAGCGCCTTGTACGTTGTTCGTTGCCGCGACCGTCTCGGGCGATGGCGTGTCCAGATTATTTGGCGGCTTGCTCATAGGTCAAAAATCGCCCGCCGCACGTCTTACGTCAACGCGCAGGGACCGACTGCACCGGAAATAGGTTTGACACCCGACCTATCCACGATTTCTGTGGATAAACGTGTTGAAAAGTATACCGATACCAGATTTCTCATATGGATTCAGGGGGGTTAGTCGATATGCCTATTTTTTATGCATACGAGTAACGCATTGATCCTTATGAATATTATCTAATATTGATGACGCTACGTCCCGTACTGACATCTGGACGCAATACGCGTGCAATACACAGCCTAATGTGCAAAAGCGCTAAAGTAATGGGTAGTAGCGACTGATTGATATACGCAATAATTGCGAACTACTCCGTGACTTATACTGATTCGTTAAAACGCTCGATCTCGACGCCTACGCTGTCCGCGTGGTCGAAGATATCCAGTTTCTCGACCCTTACGCGCGCCGAGCGAACGCGAGAGTCGACCAGACACATTTCCGACATACGCTCCGCCATGGTTTCCACCAATCCGATATGGCCTTCGGCCACAATTGCAGAAACACCGGACACCAAGTTCTCGTAACAAACCACATTCGCCAAATCATCGTCCAAACCGGCATCGCCTTCACGGACCGCCAGATCGAGGTTAACCCGGACGCGCTGTGGCGTTTCACGCTCATGATCGTGGATACCGATTAAGGCGTCGACGATGAGGTCCCGTACGAACACATGCCGTATGCGCTGGCGCGCATCGGCGATCTTGACCGGCTCCAGTACTTCACGTGCATCGATTGTCATCGCAATCCCCTATATTTGCCGCTTTACTCGCGCGGTTCGGTCTCGGGCGTCTCGAATGCCCAATTCATATGCTGGCCGGAATCAACATTGATAAGCTGCCCGGTAACCGACCGCGCGTCGAGCAGATACGACACCGCAGCGGCAATCTCATCTGGCGCCGCGGCATGGCCCAACGGCGTCTGCGCCACCTGGGCATCGAAGTCCGCTTGGCTTTGACGCGGTCCCGGCAGAATTGGCCCGGGCCCAACCGCATTGACACGGACACGAGGCGCCAGGGCCCGCGCAAGCACTTGCGTTTGATCCCAAAGTCCCATCTTGCTGAGCGAATAACTGATAAGATGCTTGGTCGGATTGACGACCCGCTGATCGATAATGTTCACCACAGCCCCGGACACGTCCGCCGGCAAATCCCGGGCGAGACACTGGGTTAGGACGAACGGCGCACGCACATGTGCTGCCATGTGCTCATTCCAAAGGGTGGGATCCTCGGTCATCGGATCATCGACCTTAAACACCGAGGCATTATTGATCACCGCACTGACGCCGCCCATTTGATCGGACGCCGCCGCAAACATGGCGCGAACTTGCGCTTCGTCCGTCAGATCCGCCTGCACCGTGATCGCGCCATGAGCGATCCCGGCGGCCACGGCCGCAGCAGCATCGCGCGAGTCTCGATAATGCACCGCGACACGCCAGCCCTGCGCGGTCAGCGTCTCGGCAATGGCTTTGCCGATCCGTTTCGCGCCGCCTGTTACGATGACATTCTTCAAGAACGGACCTCAAATCGCGTCGAGGAGTTTGTCAACGCCGTACGCTTGCGCCCCGATATAAGCGAAATACAGCACAAGGAAGATACCGGCGCACATCCGGTTCAACTTTATCTTGCCCATCAACACCGGCAAAAGCATCAACGTCGACACCAACATAATCCACACATCGAAGCGAATCACCTGATCCGGAACCGGCAGTCCGACAGCCACGGCCACCGCGCCGCCTACCAGCATCATATTGAAAACGTTCGACCCGACGACATTGCCGATGGCCACGTCCGGATGGCCGCGGTAGGCGGCCACGACCGAAGCCGCAAGTTCCGGCAATGAGGTTCCGAAAGCGAACAACGTCAAGCCGATGACCTCTTCGGAAACACCGAAGGACCGGGCAATCGCCGAGCCACCGTCGACGAGCAAATCAGCCCCCCATGCCAACCCGACGATACCGACCACAGTCGCCAAGATGGCAATCGGTGTGCTCTTGGGGATACCTTTTTCCAGGTCTTCCAGCTCTTCTAATTTTTCTCTTGCGACTTCGGGGTCTGACTTATCGCGCATATAAGATGCAACGATGAAGCCCAAGAAAACGACCAGCAGCACGATACCGGCGACCAAGCCGAGCGTGCCTTGCAAAACGAAAACGGTAAATAGAATCGATCCGCCAAACAACAGGATGACGTCACGCTTCAACGCATCTGGCTTCGCAAGGATCGGCATCACCACGCAGGCGGCCCCTAATATCAGCCATACATTGGCAATGTTGGATCCGACGATGTTTCCGACCGCAAGCCCCGGCGACCCAGCCAGAGCCGCGTTCAAGCTGACCACCAATTCCGGCGCCGAGGTTCCGAAAGCGACAACAGTCATGCCGATGACCATCGGAGAGATTCCCAATTTTTCAGCCAAGATGACTGCGCCACGCACCATCGCTTCGGCCGCCACCAACAACACGACGAACCCGCCGATCAGCTGCAAATACATGATCATGGAATTACTCTCCCTGCCGCCCCCGCCGTGCGGCAATGGGTCGAAACGCCGACACCATAGCTTCGTAGACCGGGCGTTTAAAGGGAACAATCAACTCGGGAAGGTGTGCTAACGCTGTCCATTTCCAATCGCTGAATTCGGGCTTTCCGTCTGTATCCAATCTGACTTCAGAATCGCCACCAATGAAATCGAACGCGAACCACAATTGTGCCTGGCCCCGGAATTTTTTGAATTTCTTCCCCTGCACCCCGGGTGGAAAGTCGTAAACAAGCCAAGTCTCCGTGCACCCTAAAAGTTCAATCGAAACCATCCCCGTTTCTTCACGGAGTTCTCGACGCGCGCCGGATTCCGGAGCTTCTCCCCTATCCAATCCACCTTGCGGACACTGCCAGCCATAGGGGTCCCCGCGCTCCAATCCGGCGCGATGACCGACCCAGACGTCGCCCGCCGGATTGAAAACCAATGCACCGACACAGGGGCGATAGCCGTCCGGCGGCTCGACAAACTTCATAATAGTTTTCCGCTATCCGGCAGGAACCGTTGCGATCGACGACACGGGCACCAACGCGATGCCTTTCTCGGGCAACGTCGCGATCCAATCCAGGACACTCTTCAGTGTGACCGGGTACGGCCTTGCCATCCCCAAGGCGACGCCATTGTCCCGCGCAATGCTCTCCAATCGGTCGAGCGAAGTTCGTATCTGTTGAATGCGCGGCGTCTCGTCTATGTAGAACTCGCTGACGGCCCGGACCAAGCCAAGCTCTTCGGCGACGATGGTCGCATCATTGCGTGTCCGCGCGCCGCCGGTTACGAACATCACGCCGCGGTCGCGAAAATTCGTCATGATGCGGCGGAGTTGACCTTCCGCTTTCATGAAACGTGAGCCCATCATTGTGACCATGCCGACATACCCACTGGCGCTCGCCATCACCGTATCCAGACGACGCTGGTTCTCGGCGACTTGAACGCGGGTATCCAACGCCAGCGGCCCGGCATCCTCGAGAGGAAAATCCTCGCTTTCCATGGGCAACGACATGAACACCTCGTGCCCGGCAAGCCGAGAACGAAATACCCAATCGTCCAAATCGCGCCCATAAGGGCTGAGTGCGAGGCTGATCTCGGGCGGCAGCTTGTTAATAACGCCCAACGACGCGCTTCGGCTTAACCCCAATCCCTCGAACAAGAGTGCAACACGGGGCTGCGTCACACTCGGGTCGGCCGGACGTGCATATGCTTGCCAAGGCGTGCTTCCATTGGATCCAACAGTGGGAACGTCGCCGATGCCGTCGACTTCGTCCAGCAAACCGCTGATCGGCGCCCGCGACAATGCTTGGCTTTGATCCGCCGCCGTCGGCAAATCGGGAATCTGCGCCAAGGCACCAGGGCTCACAGCGGCCATCACGAGACCGCCCCCTTCGTTGGCGTTTACGGCATTCAGAGAATTCAGAGAGTTGAGAGAGTTTAAACTCTGCCCTCCCGCAGATGCCGTCGGGTCGACCGGCGCGACCATCTGTTCCGTTGGCGCGTCGGCAACTGTTTGACCGGGCGCTGCGCCGGCTGGCGATGCCTCGACAGCGGCGTCCGGTGAGCTTTCGCTGGTTGCGCTAGCAGCTGCATTGAGCCCAGCCCCCTCGGCACCCCCGCCAGAATTCAAACTGCCCGGCAACGACGGCATTGCCATTTGTACCCGGCCCGGATCATTTTCGACAATCGGCGCTGGCTCGACGGCGGCAACGTCATCGCCGGCAAAGAACCACCACCCGGCCCCCCCAAGGACGCTCAGCAGAAGAACCGCGCCGCCGATGGCGACGAAAACCATGGCACGGCCACCGCCTTCGTCATCGTCTTCATCGTCATCGAAGTCGTCATCAAAATCGTCATCATCCATGTCGTCGAACGGATCATCATCATCGGGATCTCCCCCGACCATGAGTTCGTCGACATCTAGTGGATCATGATCATCATCCGCGGAGGAATCAGCGCTCGCCCTGACCTCATCGTCGTCCTCGTCGGCAGGAACATCATCATCGACGTCGGGACTCCCATCCGCGTCGATGTGATCGTCGAGGTCCTCGACCTCAAAATCATCGGGATCGAAGTCCTCGTCGAACTCGTCGTCATCGTCTTTCTTGCCGAACAGTTTTGGAAACTTCACGCTAATCTCCAAACGCGGCAACGGCCCGCGCCTTGGGCGCGAGCCGTTGAACCGCTATTCACTTTCCGCTATCCGCAACAATCATTGAACCGCCGTACGAGGCGACATGATGGAAATCCCTCGGATCAAATCAAGTGCACGGGTTAACTGATAATCCTGCGGCGTTTCAGTTTCGCCGTCCGCAGCATCGGCCTCTGCGTCAGGGGTCGGCGTACCGTTCCCATCGGTATCCAGGGCTCCGCGTAGATCGGCTTCGGTCCGCTGCCGTCCGTTTGAGGCGATCTCTTCCAACCGCGCCGGATTTACCACGATATCGGGGTCGACGCCCTTCGCCTGAATCGATCGTCCCGAAGGTGTGTAATAGCGCGCCGTCG